>NZ_CANNDO010000002.1 GCF_947503385.1 uncultured Tateyamaria sp. | reverse complement strand
CGCTACTTTGTCTCGGAATCCACGGTTTATCGCACGCTCAAAGCGCATGATCTGATCACCAGCCCGGCCTTCATCGTTCTGAAAGCCGCCGATGTGTTCCAGCACAAAACAACGGCCATCAACCAACTCTGGCAAACCGACTTCACCTATCTCAAGGTCATCGGTTGGGGTTGGTTCTATCTCAGCACAACCCGAGACGACGACAGCCGCTACATCATCTTCTGGAAGCTGTGCGCCACCATGCGAGCAGCGGATGTGACTGACACATTGGACCTGGCGCTGCAGGCATCTGGCTGTGATCGGGTTCATGTTGTCCATAAACCGCGCCTGCTCAGCCCCTCTCATTGATACTGCGTATCAACTGCCGGGCAATGGACAACGGGTCAAGTTACGTCTCTGGCGATTTGGCTGAGTGGTTGCAGGAGAAGGGCATGAAGCACTCGCGCGGTGCGCCGTATCATCCGCAAACCCAAGGCAAGATCGAACGATGGCATCAGACATTGAAGACCCGCATCCTGCTGGAAAACCACTTCCTGCCAGGCGACCTCGAGGCGCAGATCGAAACCTTCGTCGACCACTACAATCACCAACGCTACCACGAGAGCCTCAACAACGTCACACCTGCCGACGTCTACTTCGGGCGTGACAAAGCCATTCAAAAACAACGAGAAAAGATCATACGAAAGACACTCGAAGCCCGGCGCTTGCATCATCGACAGCACGCCGCATCATCAAGCCAACCAGATGAGCCAAACTCTCTCTCAGTTTAGACCGCCATTGGTGCCAAAAACCCTGACGACGGACAGGTTTCGAATAGTGGCTTAGCTTCAGGAGCTCTGGCAACACCAACGGTGCGGACACGCGCCTTTGCCCTTTGCGCTGCGCGTAAAAGCGGCATTATGGAGCAAGCTCACTAAATATGGTTATTGCATAATCTTAAATGGTTAGCCATAAGGGGGCATGGAAAACTCTGTAGAATACGAACGCCCGAACACTGTTTCAGGACTGAAAGCCAAAAGAAAAGATCTGGTAAGCTGCTTGGCAGGATTACTGCGGAAGCGGAGAAGGTGCGCACCAGCATCAAGCACATTGACGCCTGCGTTGCCTTGTTTGATCCTAACGCCAAGCCGCCAGCTACCTACCATGATGGCTTAATACCGCGCCACACAGCGCCCAAGGGGCATTTGAAACGCTTTATCCTGACGCAGCTGCGCGAAGCGTCAGAGCCGCTGTCAGCACGCCAGATCGCGAATGCTTGGGTCATAGATCAGACGATAGAGGGGGATGCGGATACGCTGCGTTTGCTGCGGAAGCGTATCGGGATTGCCATAAACACCATCAAGAAGGACGGGTTGGTCATTGAGGCTGGAATGGATGGCGTCAGCAAGCTGTGGACATTGAAAAAGGGCGGCCTGTGAGCCGCCCTTACAACGCTTTGTTACACTGCTTTTGGGAAGTCAGGCGGCAATGCCTGCGCAGGCGGTACTTCTGGGAACAAGCGCCCCTTCATTACATCCGCGATCCGGCCAAAATTGAGGCCAGTGTAGTATCCCGTGATCCACGAGTACGGGATGCGTTGAGAACGTGCTAGTTTGATTACAGACGCCATGGCAGGCGTCACCTTGCAGTCGTGCATCATGTGTCTCCATTGATGCTGCGACAGTTATGCAGTTGACGGAATCGTCAAAAAATGCGATTGTTTACGCGGTTGGGCTGCAAAACAGTCTGGTTGTTCGAGCCGTAAACTCGAATGACAAAACGGCCCCCGCTCACGCGAGAGCCGCCATGATATAGGCGAATGCTATATTATCATGGACCACCTCCCGGACCGGCTTCACGGCCTTGCGCTGGGGTTGAAAACAAAGAGCCTGCAGACGGTGGACCGCCAAGTTTTTCGTCTGTGGGCTCTACCTTTTCAGCTAGCTTGAACTTCCCCCTTTCGGGCTTTTCAAGCCTGCCATCCTTGTCAGATGCAAAATTGTAAATCGTTGGGGCTACTTGGGTTTTGTGAAGCCCAGGCCACCATGTTTCTGCCATGGCTGAAACAATCTCATCTATTGTCAGGCAATCATTCGGCGATGTTGCCAAGATTTCTTGGGTCATTTCCCAAATCGTTGGGATTCCGTCCGGCCTAGGAGTGCCTTCGCTAGATTTTGTGGTGGGCCGAGTGCGTTTGCGCACCTGTTTCTCTTGAGGCTGAATATAGCGGCCAAGGACTTCAAGCGCCCCAAGAATTTCCGCCCGTTCGGCTTCTAGGAGCGCAATCTTAGCTTGAATCGCGGCAATCGAAGCCTCAATTTCTTCAAGACGATTCAGGGCGGGGCTATGGGAATCGTTTTCCATAGACCCTTAATAGCCCTCAATAGATTGCCCCGCAAGCTAGAATTGAGGGCTATGTTTCCATTAAGTCCTACGCTGCCAATATCCACACCACTTGCGTGACACTGGCGCGGCTACCGTTGCAGCAACAGCCATCGTGAACTGCGTCCCGTTGTCGTCACGGCGGGTGTCCTCACGCCAAGCCATTTCAGCAGCATAGGCGTGCAGGTGCTTGCCAGCGATGTGGTGGTGTGTGCCAACCTCTGCACGACGCAGGCGGCTAAAGAAGCTCTCCGCTTGGTTGGTGCAAGCACCATCCTTTGAGTATGCCTCTTGGTGGTTCACGCGCTTTATTGGGAAGTATGCGGCCAGCTTATCCCAATGAGAGGCTTCATCGGCGTGTGCCGTTGCGCCATGCTCGACGTTAGCAGTGACAATGGCCACACCTTCGGCTTCCGTGCGTGTAACATAGGTAAGTGTACGACCGCCACGCTCGCGCATGACAATCACACTCTGGCGCTTGCCTGACTGGTGGATTTTCTTGCGGCGGTCCTTGCGGTCTTTCTTTTCGTTGGCAGGCTTCACATAGCCACCGAAGTAAGCGCCATCGACCTCAACATTGCCTGACAATGCGCCAGCGTTACGCGCGGTCTCTATACTTTCGCGGACCTTGTGCAGCAAAACGAAGGCGGTTTTGTAGTCAACGCCCAGATCGCGTGACAACTGCAATGCGCTGTAGCCTTTTGCGCCATTTATGAAGATCGCGATTGCCGCCAGAATATCCCGCACTTGCAACTTGCGACCATGAAAGATCGTGCCAGACGTGATGCTGTACTGTTTGCCGCAACCCTTGCACTTATACACCTGACGGGTCTTAAGGTCGTAGTGGTCAACGCAACCGCACTCAGGGCAGATCGGCTCACCTTCGGTTTCTGTCCAGCGGATTTGGCGAAACGCCGTGCGGGCTTCTTCCTCAGACATGCGCATGACCTTCACGAGTGAAAGCGTCTTGGCGGCTGGAGAGAGGAGGAAGTGCTGGGACATGATGCTCACCTTATTCGGTGAGTTTCTTATGGCCGTAGACAGAATCCCCGTCAACACATATATTCACCGAATATGGTTATTCCAAAAAAGGTGATCCATGAACACTATTGATAAGGTGCAGCGGCCTGCGCCGCCAAAGCCCGTTGCCCGCAAGGCAAGCCCCGTGAATGTTGAGTATGAGGACAAGGCGCGCGAAATGGTCAGAGAGGCCATGCGGTTCAAAGGCGTGACCGTCGACCAGCTAACGGTCCGCCTGTCTGCAATAGGTGTCGATATGAGTTCTGGCGGTGTGGCAAACAAAATAAGCCGTGGCGGCTTTAGCTCTGCGTTCTTGCTTCAGTGCCTTGCCGCGATGGACCTTGAGATAAAGGTGGAATGACTATCTAACCATATTTGGTGAGCTTGCTCCATAATGCCGGAAATGTGCCGAAACCGAGTCTGCTTTTGGGCTGGCAATAACTGTTTGACCAGTTCCGCGGCAGCGGCAGTGTTGAGAAGGGTCCCGATGTAATTTTCAGATCGCTAGCGCCTTGTCAGTCTGATGGAGGAAGACCTCAATCAGGCAAACGTAGTGTGCAGTCTCCTTTCCTGAGAAACTCGCCGCAGCTTTGACGGTTCGTCGGACTCGAAAATGGCCCTGTTTCCCCGGGAGTTCATGCACGCCCAGAATCGACTTACCATTCTTGATGAAGCGTGGGTGTGAACGGCCCTCGCAAACTACAAAAAGAAACGCGCGAGCTTGGGTATGCGTTGCTGAGAGGAAGCCATGGAGCCTGGCGAGGTCCGTATTGATGTCCTTCTCAGTCGCCGAACCCCGTTTCACTTCAAATACAAACTTTACATGGTCGGCAACGTTTCCCTGCCGTCCGACAGGGGCAGCATACTGGTCGCAAATGACGAGATCAGCTCTTGATTGCCCGGTCACTCCATCGATTTTTGTATCGCTTGGGACAAGATTGCCGTACATACATTCCGGCAAGAGTATCAGGTCCGCCGGAAGGTTAGACTGTATAAGGTTGCAAGCCTCGGCCACCAAGGCTCCTTCGGGGAGCGGATAGGTGCGAAAAAACGAATGACGGTGTCCAATCCAAAAGGCGAGACCCTGTAGTGCGTTCTCCAACCATTTTTGGCGTTCCGGTAGTCTCGAACCCAATTATTGTCACCTCGTGCTAGTGGAATGGATCGCAACAATAGGCGGAAGCGCAATCGCGTATCAATTTTGCACTGCAGACTAGATAGCCCTCGTGTTTTCGCCAACCCCACTTGATTAAGGTCGGCTTCCAGATAGCAGCGCTGCAGTACGCCCTGGCGCATGAAATGGCAGGAAGGGGCCTGGTCACATCTCCTCCATTTTCAGCTAAACGAACCTGATGACATACTCTTTGGATACATGGTGCGACCGTTTGGTGCCAGCACTGAGCCAACTCGCCAAAGTTCAAGAACCCTTTCTTGAAGCATATTGGCAAGCGAGCTCTTACCCGACGCGCAAGTCATTCAACGGAGTAGATGAGACACCCTTTCCAAAGGATGATTTGGCCCATCTCTATGATCTCGCGCGCTTGGCCTCACGATCCGCTGAGAAGAATTACTACAAGCCGCTTCGCGAGGCCCTAGACCCGGTAAGAGGTATCCTGAGGTCACACCCATCACTCGCTAGAGCGCTTGGGACGCGTATCGGAAATGACGAGTTTCACGTCAAAATTTTGAACGGGACATCGCTCACGTGGCTGACACAGATCGTGGTTGGTCTAATGGAACGCGCACATGACCATGGAAATGGCGGATATAGGAAAGCTGCGAACGAACTTGGAGCGATCCTGGATCTGAGTTCGACGACCTTAGAAGTTGATGTCCCAAACGGGCTCGATTTAGGCTACGATCTACTGCTCTTCCATGGTCCCGAAATTCGCAACGAATTTGAGATTCAGGAGGGTTTAATCGTCAAACCTGCAGCCGTTCTCTCAGACTATCTGGAGCGCGAATGGATCCGGGACTTTGTGCCGGAGGAGATGGACCGACGTGATTGGCGGCAGATTGGCGCTGTGGTGCGACCGTTCGATTGGCGACCGGCGTTTCGGAGGAAGACTGACTATCCGGAGGAGAGCCCTAGCTGGCCACCAAGATTTGAGGATGACGCTCTCACGTTTTTGGAGATCCTGTCCATTGCGAACCAAACGCCGATCTTACCTTTCATTTTGATGCACGGATGTGTGCATCGTTCCGCACATGGCCTTTTGGGGTTAGCTCACAATCAAGGTGGCTCCCAACCGATCCGTCAAGTTGGACGTCGGCGCGATCCTTTTCGAGCCCCCCCACAACTCCAGAACAGCTCGATCGATTTGGCCAAACAAGCCTATAGCAAACGTAGCGATGAGGAATTTGAACGCCTTGCGCCCGTCATTCATCGACTCTCAGAAGCTCTGGCGCGTTTGGGTCGTTTTGGTGCCAACGACCGAATTCTGGATGTTTCGCAATCGTTAGAATTGATGTTTAGGCCGAAAGACGGTGGGATCAGTCGAAAACTCCAGGATGGGATGGCCGAACTGCTGGGTGTCGATGAAACCCATAAGGACGATATGCGAGCTGCAATCAAACAGTTCTATGACGTCCGCTCAGCAATCGTTCATGGCGCAACCGACGCAAGGCACAAACGCAATTTGGAAGATCGCCAAAGCGCATTCATCAGCGGCTTCAATCTGACCCAGCAGGCACTCTTCAGAATGATTCTGCATGATTCCGGAAAACGTTACTAGCTTTGCGCCAGACGAATGCCTGCAGACCGTCAGTTTACGTAACTCCAGGGTCTGAGCACCAAGCCAATGTCCGCAACGCGGGCTGCGAGCGCAGCATTTGTTGGATCACGCCAATGACCGTTATGGTCCGATGCTAATTTGGTAGCATGAGAAGCCGCTTTAAAATGCTACCCATATGATACCCGAGGCCAAGCCTTTGTTGGCCCAAAACCAGAGCAAGGCATATATCCACTTGATCTTATTTGGCAAAAGTGGTGCCCGGGGGCGGAATCGAACCACCGACACGAGGATTTTCAATCCACTGCTCTACCCCTGAGCTACCCGGGCACGGATGAAGCCTCAGCTTCGGGTGGGCGGGTGATAGGACGACTGTGCTGCGCTGTCCATAGGGAAATCGACAAAAGTTGAGGCGGGCCTCTCTAGTGTGGCATCGGCGGGTCAGGCGGAGGCTGCGATGCCTCTTCTTCGTCTTCTGACGGCACCGCGTAGCCGCCGTTCATCCACCGGGCCAGATCAATATCCGCGCAACGGCGTGAACAGAACGGGCGGTATTTGGGCGCGGTTTCGCTCTGGCAAATTGGACAGGCCACTAGACCACCTCGGAGAGTGGCGCGCGTGCGCGTTTGCGCGTCAATTCGAAATGCCCGAGCGTGGTCCAGCCAAGAAGGCTCGTTTCAACCGCGTCGGGTTTGAACGCAACGCGCAATGCGTTTTCCAGCGCGCGCCGTTCTTTTTTCGGCATCGGGGCAAAATCCACGACGATCTGACCGCCCAGCCCTTTGAGCCGTAACACGCGTGGCAGATCCCGGGCCGCAGCGATGTTGGCCTTGAGGCCCGCCGCCGGAGAAGTATCGCTGCCGGTATTCACATCGACCGCGACAAAGGCGCGTGTGTTTTCGACCCAGAGGCTGCCACCCCCCGGCAGTGAGACATCGGCACGCAAAGCAGCGGTCAGATGGGGGGCCAAGTCGCCCTGTTCCGGCGCTCCGGTTGGCCAGTCGCGCCACGCAAGTTCCTGAGGGCCGGGCCCTTCGATCAGCTTTTCCGCATCCGTTCCCGCGTCGTCCACAACGGCCAGCGCGATGGCCACCACATGCTCAATATCTTCGGCGACAGCGTCGAGATTTGCGTCAGCGGCTGCAGACCGGACAATCAAGCCGCATGTGCCCAATTCTGCATCGTAAGCGTCTGCGGTGGCGCGTAGGGCGACGCGCACCTCCTCGTCACGGATGCTGCGCGAGATGTTGATGCCCGGCGCATCCGGTGTGGCGATCGCATAGCGGCTTTTGATCAGGATGCGGTCGGTGACGGGAATGGCCTTGCCCGGTTCGGCATAGCCCGACACTTGCACCAGGCGCATGTCACCCGGCGCCAACCCTTTGGCGCCGCGCAGGAACGCGCTGCCTTCGGGCGTGTCGAAGAACATGCCACCCTGACCTTTGACCGGACGGGTTGCCTTGGCGCGGTAGATCGTACCGGGGCGCGGGGCGTCTGCGTCCACGATCAGATCCTGCAGGACCCCATCCGTGATTAGAGCAGCCGCTTCACGTCCTTGGACATCACCCAGGATGATCTGGTGCCCCTTCATGCCCACACCTCGATACCGGCGGCCTGTAGCAGGCCCGCTGTTTCTGTCAGAGGCAGTCCGACGATGGCGGTGAACGACCCGCTGATCCACGGTATCAACGCGCCCGCAGGCCCCTGAATGCCGTAGCCTCCGGCCTTGCCGCGCCAATCACCGGTGGCGAGGTAGCCTGCAATCTCATGCTCAGACAGTGCTTTCATCCGGACCGTGCTGACCACGTCGCGTTGCCACAGGTGTGTGCCCTTGCGGACGGCCACGGCAGTGATCACACGGTGCCTGCGCCCCGACATCAGGCGAAGGAATGCCGCAGCTTCGTCTGCATCCTCCGGCTTGCCCAGAATACGACGGCCAAGCGCCACGGTGGTATCGGCGCACAGCACAACGTCGCCCACATCCGCGGTCACGGCCTGCGCCTTTTCTCGGGCCATGCGCGCGCAGTAGGGACGGGGCAATTCGGCCTTTTGCGGGGTTTCGTCGATATCGGGCGGCCGCACCGCATCCGGCACAACGCCAATCTGCCCGAGCAGCTCAAGCCGTCTCGGGCTTCCCGATCCGAGGATAAACGCCAATGTAAACCGCTATTTAAAGCGATAGTTGATCCGACCCTTGGTCAGATCATAGGGGGTCATCTCGACCTGCACCTTGTCGCCTGCGAGAACACGAATCCGGTTCTTGCGCATTTTTCCTGCCGTATGTGCAATGATCTCATGGCCATTCTCAAGCTCGACCCGAAACGTCGCATTGGGCAGGAGTTCCTTCACGACACCGGGAAATTCGAGCGTATCTTCCTTGGCCATGGTCTCTCCTTCGTTACACGGCCCGCCAATGTGCGGACGCAGGCTTACATGCGCCCATAAGGTCAATATTTCAAGGGCTAATCAGGCGAGCGGTGTGACCGTGACGTGATCGGCACGGTCGCCGCTGGCACTCCAGTCGCGTCGGCCCAGCACGGTGCCGTCGGTTCGCACCGCGTCAATGGCGGCGCGGTCCACATCTGCATAGGTCCAACCGGGGGCGTTCAGCACGCCCGCAGCCAGCACGCCATCGTCGGGAAACCCCTTGTCCGGTGGGCCAAAGACGCCGCCCGCCCCGTTGGACACGTCCACCGCGTCGTTCCAGTCCGCTGTGCCGACAAGGCTGGCCATTACGGTTACGCATTGATTTTCCAACGCGCGGGCGCGGGCGCCGATCTTGACCCGGGTATGGCCGCTGAGCGCTTCGGTCACGGATGGCACTAGGATTAAATCAGCATCGGCCAACGCTCGACCCAGTAAGGGAAATTCGCTGTCATAACAAATCAGTATGCCGATCTTGCCCAAGCCTGTGTCGAACATTTGCAATGGCCCGCCGGGCACGACATCCCACACTTCGGCCTCAAACCGGGTCATGACCTGTTTGTCCTGCACACCCATCGCGCCCGACGGTGCAAAAAAGCGTGCCCGATTGACCGGACGGGTCACGCCGTCGGGCAGATCCGTGGTCGCGGGGCCGGATCCTGCAAGGATGTGGACCTGGAACTGGCGGGCCAGCTCTGCATGAAACGCATCCGCATCCGCCAGCCGGTCGGAAACGGCGTGCAGCGATTGTTCCAGATCACCCGCCACGTCCGGGCCTGCAAGCGTTGCCAATTCCATCGCCGCGTATTCGGGAAACACCAAAAGGTCTGCGCCGTGACTTGCCGCCTCATCCACCCACGCGGACAGTTTGTCTTCGTAGGCGGTCCAGTCGGGCAGGGCATCAAGCGGGTAGGCGGCGGTCGCGATCTTCATCTCCTCAGGGTGCATCGCATCGAAGGGCGCGGCAACCCCCATGTTTCGAAACTTTCGATAAAGCAATGCCTGAGACCTGAATAAACTTGACCTAGAGCGGTCACTAGTTTCAAGAAACGTAAAACTATGGAAAGGGCCGAACATGTTGAGCAAAGGCGTCACACTGCGCGGATTGGAAGTGTTCGAGGCACTTGCAGCCACCGGATCGGTGGCGCAGGCGGCTTCTGTTACCGGTCTCAGTCAGCCCGCGGTCAGCCAACAATTGCGCAATCTGGAAACGGCTTTGGCGACGGACCTGATCGATCACGGCAAACGGCCCATGCGCCTGACCCCCGCCGGGCACAGCTTTCTCGCGCGGGCGGAGGCGGCGCTGTCGCAATTGCGGCTGGCGCAATCCGAGCTGACGGTCATGGATCTTGCGCATTTGTCGGCGTTGTCGATCGGGGTGATCGACGATTTCGAAAATGACCTGACGCCGCGCCTTGTGACGATCCTCGCCGACAGTCTGACGCGCTGTAAATTCACGCTGGCCACCGCACCCAGCCACGAAATCCTGCAATCCATTGCGGACAAACGTCTGCACATCGCGATTTCGGCCAGCGACGGCACGATGCGGGATGGCGTGCTGGAATATCCTCTGGCGCGTGATCCGTTCATCCTTGTGGCCCCAAAGGGTGCCGTGACCGCAGGCGCGCCGCTGGACGCACTGCAAGACCTGCCGTTCCTGCGCTATGAGCGCGAGCAACTGATTTCGCGCCAGATCGAGGCGCATCTGGCGCGCCAAAAGCTCGACTTTGCGGAGCGGTTCGAGATTGGCAGCCACCTTGCGCTCATGGCCATGGTTGCACGCCGTATCGGGTGGGCGGTGACTACACCGCTGGGCTACATGCGGGCAGGCCGATTCCACGATCAGGTTGAAGCGTTCGCGCTGCCGTTCAAACCATTTTCACGCACGATCTCGCTTTATGCCAGTGCCGACTGGGCCGGATCGGTGCCGACAGACGTGGCGCAGACCATGCGCCGGTTGATGCAAAGCCACATGATCGAACCGGCGTTGATCAAGCTGCCGTGGCTTGCAGGTGAATTGCGCCTGCTCGACAACTAGCCCTCGGCCAGCGCGCCATAGAGGATCAGCGCTGGTGCATCACTGACGCCTGCACGCAATCGGTCCGCAAGCTCTGTGACGGTCGAACGGTGCAGCGCCTGTGCCGGCGTTGACACACCTTCGGCCAGCAGCGCTGGCGTGTCTGCGGGCAAGCCTGCATCCAACAGCATCGCAGCCAGATCGGGAAACGTCCGCTGACCCATAAACACCACCGTGGTCGCTTGGCTGTCTGCGAGTGCGGCGAGGTTCAGATCTTC
The DNA here is from genome assembly GCF_947503385.1 of uncultured Tateyamaria sp. Lineage (GTDB taxonomy): Bacteria > Pseudomonadota > Alphaproteobacteria > Rhodobacterales > Rhodobacteraceae > Tateyamaria. The sequence goes on along the minus strand of NZ_CANNDO010000002.1, from coordinate 964,026 downwards.
GGGCAGGGCACCGCGCACATCGTGGCCGGTGATGAATTGTACCCGCCGCGCCGTCAGCCTGCGCGTCAGGGGAATGCCCGCCGCTGCCGCCGCCGCACACGCCGATGGCACGCCGGGGATGATCTCGAACGGAATGCCCGCCTCTGTCAGCGCGTCGGTTTCTTCTTCGAGCCGGCCAAAGGTGCCGCCGTCGCCGGATTTCAGGCGCACGACGCGCTGGCCGGTCTGCGCGTAATCGACCAACAGGCGGCTCACATGGTGTTGCTTGGGCGATGGGCGGCCTGCACGCTTGCCAACGCCCACAAGGTCTGCACCGGCACGCGCATGGGTCAGGATCGGCCCCGCGCTCAGGTCATCGAAAAGGACCGCATCGGCTAGGCCAAGGCGGTTCACAGCCTTTAGGGTCAACAGCTCAGGATCGCCCGGCCCTGATCCGACAAAGCTCACAAACCCGGTCATGCGGCCTCACCCGTGATGAGGTGAAAGAATGTGCCGGTCACATGTCCCCGCCGCGACCCGGTTTCGGGCACGGGTCCTCCATCGGCGTCAAAGACCTGCGCCAACGGTGCATCAGGCTGGTCTAGGATCGTGGAATAGTGGAATTCGTGTCCCCGCAGCGCCGCGCCGACCTCAAATCCGGGCAATGGCGCCTGCAGCACCGCGCGGCGGTAGCCCAAGTGGAACTTGCGCTTTTCATAGCTGGTCACAAGACCCAGCAGTCCCGCCATCTGGTGGCGCGTCCCGTCCTTGTCGATCAACGCATCCCCGAGGGCCATATAGCCGCCGCATTCACCGTGTACGGGCCGGGTTTCGGCGTGACGGCGCAGGCCCGACAGAAATGCGCCTGCCGCAGCCAGTTGACCCGCGTGCAGTTCGGGATAGCCGCCCGGCAGCCACACCAGATCGGCGTCCGGGGCGGGGGCCTCGTCCGCCAGGGGCGAAAACGGCAGAATCTCTGCGCCTGTCGCGCGCCAGCCTTCCAGCAAGTGCGGGTAGGTAAAGGAAAAGGCTGCATCCCGCGCCAGCGCAATCCGTTGCGCTGGCGGTTGCGGCAGCGGATGCGGGGCGCGCGCCGGTCCTGCGGCAGCGACGGCCTTGATAGCCTCAAGATCCACATTCTCGCGCAGGAAGGTGGCATAGCCCGCAATTGCAGCCTCAAGGTCCGGATGCTCTACCGCTTGGATCAGGCCCAGATGCCGTTCCGGCAGTTTCAGGTCCCCGCGACGGGGCAGGCAGCCCAGTAAGGTGACACCCGCACGGTCCATCCCCAGACGGGTGAGCCGTTCGTGCCGGGGGCTTGCCACGCGGTTCAGGATGACGCCCGCAAAGGGCAGGTCGGGGTTGTAACTCTTGAAACCCAGTGCTGTGGCCGCCGCCGATTGCGCCTGACCGCCCACGTCGATCACCAGCACCACAGGCCAGCCCATGGCAAGCGCCGTTTCGGCGCTTGATCCAAAGCCCGATTGTCCGCGCGTGGCCACGCCATCGAACAGACCCATGGACCCCTCGGCCACGCAAATGTCCGCGCCAGACTGCTGTGCCGCAATCCCGCCCAGCAGATTGGTGTCCATCGCCCAAGTGTCAAAGTTGAAGGACGCCCGCCCTGCCGCCGCAAGGTGAAAGGCCGGATCAATATAGTCCGGCCCGCTCTTGTAAGGCTGAACCACCAGCCCGTCTTCGCGCAGCGCGCGCAACAGGCCCAGCATCACTGTCGTCTTGCCTGTGCCCGATGCCGGGGCAGAAATCATCAGCCCCCTAGTCATCGCCATGCTCCCAACTGGCCCATGGGCTTTCCGCGCTTTGTGGGCGGTAGCGGCGGTCGTAGTCGGCGGCATAGAGGCAGCTTTCATCAAAGTCTGACGCGCCCAGGACATGACCAACAAGGATTAGCGCCGTGCGGCTGATCCCGTCATGCATCGCCTCCCGCAAGGTGCCAAGCGTGGCGTGAATGATCTGTTCGTCCGGCCAACTGGCGCGATACACAATCGCCACCGGGCAGTCGGCGCCATAGGCCGGGGTCAGATCATTGATCACCTGCCCCAGATTGCCGATGGACAGATGAATGGCCAGCGTCGCCCCTGTCGCCGCAAAATTTTCCAGCGTCTCGCCCGATGGCATGGTCGAAGCGCGCCCCGGCGTGCGGGTCAGCACCACCGATTGCGCAACGCCCGGCAATGTCAGTTCCGCCCCAAGCGATGCGGCTGCCGCAGCAAATGAGGGCACGCCCGGCGTCACAGTAAAAGGGATGCCTGCCGCTTTGATCCGGCGCAACTGTTCGCCCATCGCGGACCAGACCGACAGGTCGCCTGAATGCAGCCTTGCGACATCGTGGCCCTTGACCTGCGCCGCCTCAATCTCGGCCATGATGTCATCAAGGTCCATGGATGCTGTGTTCACGATCCGCGCGCCTTTGGGGCAATGTTCAAGCACCGCCTCCGGCACCAGAGAACCTGCATAGAGGCAGACGGGGCAGGCCGCGATCAGGTCGCGACCGCGCAGGGTCAGCAGGTCGGGCGCACCGGGGCCTGCGCCGATGAAATGGACGGTCATGTGGCGGCTCCTTGGGCAATGGCGCAGGTTGCAAGGCGGTCATCGGATATGGCGCGTGGGTGCAACAGGCGCGCGTCCGGTCCAGCGGCGGCAAGCGCGGCGGCCTCGGCCACAGAGCCGGTGCGCCGCATCAGTCGACTGATAACGGATTGTGTCCGTGTTTGGGCCTGTTCCAGCTTGCCCGGGCGCACGGCATTGATCATCAGCCCACGGGGGCGCGCAATATCCGACATCACGTCCGACAGGGCCTTGTCATCCGGGCACGCCACCATGTCGAGCGGACCAACATAGCCCGTCGCGCGCAACGCCTCTTCGAGGCTTTGCGCTGTGGCGCGGGTGGAAAATCCGAAACCGGCAACGATCATCGTACGAGGCTCCATTGTACAACGGGGTAGGACCGGGACCAGCCGCGCTTGGCCCCCAGCGGCGCGCTTTGGCTGAGTTCGATCCGCATCAGTGTCCCGCCATGGGAAGCCTGCGCGTGGGCCAGCAACGCCTCGCCCTCCAGCGTGACAGCGTTTGCAACGATCCTTGCAGGCAACGAGGTCACCGCATCCAGCAGGACCTGCGACAGACCGCCGCCGACAAAGACAGCATCAGGCACCTTGGCCTCGGCCAGCGCATCGGGTGCAGCACCTTCGATGACGTGCAGACGGTGGCCAACGCCCAATGTTTCCGCATTGGACAGGATGCGCGCCGCTCGGTCGGAACGCATTTCAAACGCCGTGGCACGGTTGGACGGATGCGCCAGCAACCATTCCAGCGCGATGGAGCCTGAGCCACCCCCCACATCCCACAGATGCTCACCCGGGTGCGGCGCAAGCGTTGACAGAGTGATGGCGCGCACTGGGCGTTTCGTGATCTGCCCATCGCTGGCAAAGAGGTCATCCCGCTGACCGCTGACAACGGTCAGAGCGGGCCCGTCGCCTGCAACATCAATCGCCGCCACCAGAGGATGGGCAAATTGTCCCTTCAGGTCCTGCGCTGTGCCGGTGGTCACTTTGGTATCACCCGCCCCCAGACGCTCAAGTATGGTCACTGCACTTTCGCCAAACCCGTGTTTGCTCAGGTAGCTGCATAGCCGCGTAACCGCGTCGCCGTCGCGTAGTGTCGTGATCACATGGACACCGGGTGACAAGACCGGTCGCAACCGTTCCAGCGGGGCCGCGTGAAGACCAAGGCAAATTGTGTTTTCGAGCGCCCAGCCCAGTTCGGCCGCAGCAAGCGCAAAGCAGGACGGGCCGGGCAGGGCGCGCCACTCCTCGCGGCCAAAGCTGCGGGCGATAACCGACCCTGCGCCGAACCAGAAGGGATCGCCAGATGCCAGCACAACGACACGCTGGCCCCGCAGACTGGCCAAAAGGGCAATCCCATCGGCAAAGGGCACAGGCCATTCCACGCGCTCTGCTGGGCCGTCCGGCACATGCGCCAGATGGCGGGGTGGGGCCATGATGACATCTGCGGCGTCCAGTGCCGCTTGACTTCGTGCGCCGAGGCCTGCAACCCCGTCCTCGCCCATACCCACAATTGTCAGCCACGCCTCAGACATGACGCCCAATCTTCTGATCCTTGCCGGCACGACCGAAGCCACACAGCTGGCCAACGCCGCTGCGGACCGCAATCTGTCCGGTGTCGTCAGCTTTGCCGGTCGGGTGGAGCGTCCGCGACGCCAGCCATTGCCGCAGCGCATCGGCGGCTTTGGCGGTGTGGCGGGGCTGGTGGAGTACATCCGCAGTGCGGGCATCACCCACGTGATCGACGCCACGCATCCCTTTGCCGCGCAGATGAGCCGCAATGCCGTCGCCGCCTGTGCTGCGGCGCGCGTTCCGCTCTTGGCATTGACACGCGCACCATGGGAGCCGTCGCCGGGGGACCAGTGGCATCCCGTGCCTGATATCGCCGGTGCCGTCACCGCACTTGATCGTCCCGCGGCCCGCGTCATGCTTGCCGTAGGACGTATGCATCTGGCAGCATTTGCCCCCAATCCCCAGCATTTTTACCTGCTGCGGCTGGTCGATCCGCCAAGCGTGCCACCACCCTTTCCGGATCACCATGTTCTGGTGTCGCGCGGTCCCTTCACCCAAGCGGATGACCGGGCGCTGATACTGGAGCACGGGATCGACCTTGTTGTGTCCAAAAACGCGGGTGGCACGGGGGCCTACGCCAAGATCGTTGCCGCCCGTGAACTTGGCCTGCCGGTCATCATGATCGACCGCCCCGCACTGCCTGATCGGCAAGTGGCTCATAACGTGCAGGACGTTTTGGACTGGATCGCTCATCCGGTGACTGACCCGTTCACAGGGACTGACCGGGGCGTGTAGACCATCGGGCGCAGCCCGCCGTTGATCACGGTCGTGTTGGATGCGCCCAGTATCACCACCGTGCGCATATCCGCCATGTCCGGCGTGGCGTCGGGCAGGGGAACGATGTTGATGCTTTCGTCCGGTGTGGACACCGCGCGGGCAAAGATCACGGGCCGCCCATCGCCGCATGTCTCTTGCAGCAGGGCCAGCGCGCGTCCAAATCCTTCGGGCCGCGCCTTTGAGCGCGGGTTGTAGAATGCCATGGCGAAATCCGCCTCGACCGCCAGCCGCAATCGTTTCTCGATCAGGGTCCATGGTTTGAGGTTGTCGCTGAGGTTGATCGCGCAGAAGTCATGCCCCAACGGCGCACCAACCCTTGCGGCGGCGGCGAGCATCGCTGTGATGCCCGGCAAGACGCGAATGTCGAGCCTGCGCCACACAGGGTCGCCGGCCTCGACCGCCTCGTAGACGGCTGCCGCCATTGCGAAGACGCCCGGATCGCCGGACGAAACCACGACGACCCTGCGCCCCGCCTGCGCCATCTCCAGCGCGTGCCGCGCCCGGTCCAGTTCGACCCGATTGTCGGAGGCGTGCAGTGTCAGCCCGCTGCGTGGGGCCACCCGCGCAACATATGGAATGTAGCCCACGATATCCGTCGCTTCGGCCAGGGCAGCGGTGACTTCGGGCGTGACCAACGCATCAGCGCCCGGCCCGAGACCGGCAATGACCACCCAACCGCTCATGGGCGCCGCCCCTGACCGTGTACGACGATGATCGAAAAATAGGGTGTCACCTTGTCCTCAGCATCAGACAGCAACTGCACGCTTTGGTTCGGCATCGTGGCAAATTCGATCAGGTGGGCCGCATCGTATTTGCCCGCGCGGCGCAGGGCGCGGCGGACCTTTTCGATATTGCGCCCGATCTTCATCACCACAATGGCATCTGCCGCGCCCATGCGTGCGGCCAGTGTGTCTTCGTCGAGCGTGCCCATCAGCACCGTCAGGATGTCGTCGCCCCACGTGACAGGCGCGCCGGTGGCCGTCCACGCGCCGGACATACCTGTGATGGCGGGCACGACCTCGACCGGCGTATCGTCCTTGAGACGTGTGTAAAGGTGCATGAACGAGCCGTAAAAGAACGGATCACCCTCGCACAGCACGACAACATCCTCGCCCGCTTGGGCCAGACCGCGCAAATGGGCCGTACACTCAGCATAAAAGCGGCTCAGGATCTCATTGTAGCGCGGATCGGTGAGGGGGATTTCGGTTGTGACAGGGTATTCCATGGGGAATTCCACGCGATCCTCGGGCAGCATCCCTTCCACAATCCGCCGCGCCTGACCGGGCCGTCCGGCCTTGCGAAAAAAGGCCACATGTTTGGCCCTGCGCAGCAAACGGTCGGCCCTAACGCTCATCAGGTCCGGGTCGCCCGGACCAAGGCCAACACCGTACACCGTGCCGACGCTCATTCCGTGCGGCTCGCGATGGCGTTGACGGCAGCAACCGTGATCGCACTGCCGCCCAGCCGCCCCTGCACGATACAGGACGGCACCGGTTGATCGGCCCACAGCGCGTCCTTGCTCTCGACCGCGCCGACAAAGCCGACGGGGCAGCCAATGATCGCGGCAGGGCGCGGGCAGGCGGGGTCTTCGAGCATATTGAGCAGATGGAACAGTGCCGTGGGGGCGTTGCCGATGGCCACCACGGCACCACCAAGATGCGGCCGCCACAGCTCAAGCGCTGCGGCAGAACGTGTGTTGCCCATTTCGGCGGCCAGCGCGCGGACAGGTTCGTCGTGCAGCGTGCAGATCACCGCGTTGTCGGCGGGCAGCCGTGGCCGGGTGATCCCCTCACTGACCATGCGCGCGTCGCATAGGATGGGCGCACCCGCTTCCAATGCGCCGCGTGCAGCGGCCACGAAACCGGGGGAAAAGCGGATATGACGTTCCAGCCCGACCATGCCTGCGGCATGGATCATCCGCACCGCCACCTGTTCCTCGTCCGGTGCAAAAGCCATCAGGTCCGCTTCGGCCCGTATGGTGGCAAAGCTTTGCAGGTAGATGGCCGCGCCATCGGTTTCGTATTCGTAGGGCATCACATGACCTGCATCATTATGTCGTCTGCGGAGAGCCCGCGCTGGCGCGGCTCATCCCATGGAGCGCCCTGTTCCACAAGGTCAAACGCGCCGTCGCGCCCGGTGAATGTCGTCGGTGCGGAGCGGGGGTACGCGCAGCCTTTGGCGCAGCCGGATACATGTAGGCCGCGCGGATAAAACGGGGCCAGCGCACGGGCCAGTTTGCGGGTGTCGACACTTGCCGCTGTACAGGCAGGCGCACCGGGGCAGGCATGTGCGCTCAACAGCGGATCGCCCGCCGTGGCCACGAACGGGCTCGGGTCCGTCACGTGCGCCTCTTCGAGCAGGAACAGTCGCCATGGAGTGACGCGCAGCGCCGCAGCGCCGCTGTCGCGGATCAACCGGGCAAGGGCATTGGCATCAAGGCTGCCGAAAGGCGCTCCGAGGATCGTGCCGGACGCACCGACGCCGGGCTGCAAGCGCTGCGCCGCTGCTGCGGGCAAAACGGCGGACCAATCCGCCGGTGGCGGCGTTGAGGCCACATGACGGTCGACACGTTTTGACGCGGACCCACCCGTAGACAGGAACCACGCCGCCATCTCGATCAGGGCGTCTGCCGCATCGTCCTCCGTCACGGCGCGGCCACGGCTGATCCCGTTCAACCGGAGAAGCAGCGCACCCTCAGCCGTCCGTTCAAAGCGGAAATCTGCGGGTACTCCGGACAGTATAGGTGCGGGTCCAGTGTCGATGCCCACCCCGACTTTGGCTGGAAGCGCCGGCAAATCACCCAGCCGCGCGCAGATTGCCGCGTGTAGCCGCGTGGTCATATCCCCGTCGCGCCAGAGGGGTGTGACGGTGATATTGCGCCGTGCCTCAACCTCGGGCGTGTCGTCAAGCAAACCCAACGCCAAAAGCTCTGCCAACAGCGATGGATGGTCTGCTGCCTGTACGCCGCGCAGTTGCAAATTGGCGCGACTGGTCAGATCGATGATCCCGTTTCCAAACCGATGCGACAGCGCACACAGACCCAAAGCCTGATCTGCATCCAAACGCGCCAGACGGGGGCGTATGCGCACGATCAGCCCATCACCGGACATCATCGGGCGATACGCCCCGGGGCACCATCCCTTGACGGTCATTGTGCAGCCTCAAGAGCCGCGCGGATCGAGTTGCGGCGCGTCGTCCAAAGCCCTGCGGCGTCCAACGCGGCAAAACGATCCTGCATGGCCCTATATGCGCCGGGATTGGCATCTTGCAGGAACGCCGTAACCTGCGGGTCGCCCAAGGTCGCATCGTGATAGGCATCAAAGAGATGCGGGCCGACCACATCGGCAAGATGCGCAAATGCGGCCATGTGATCGAGCGTGGCGGCAATCTCTGCCGCGCCGCGAAATCCGTGGCGCATCATGCCAGCCAACCAGTCGCCTTGGGTGGCGCGGGCCTGGACCACGCGCGCAATCTCTTCGCTCAGTGACCGGGCGCGTGGGCGTGCCGGTTGCGTGCTGTCGAGGTGATACAGCGTTGCGTTGCCGCCCGTCACCGCCTGTGCCGCAGCAAACCCGGCCTCATGCGCCGCATAATCAGACGCCAGCAGCACATCGGTCTCGGGCAAGTCCTGCAAATGCACAAAGCTGTCGGCCTGCGCCACACGGGCACGTATGCCATCTGCGTCCTTTACCGCGTCACCGGAATCCAGCGCATATGCGCTGGCGGCCAGCCACGCCTCGCCCGCCGCTTTGCGGCTTTCGTCGGTGTAATGTTCCAGATCGGCGCCCATGCCCAATCCGAATTGTCCCGGCGCCGGGCCGTAGACCCGCGCGACCGAGGTGCGTCCGGCGTAAGGGTTCCAATCCGGGGCTTCGTCCCGTGCCGCCAGCGCGCGCACGGCTTGGCCAAACAAGGCCGAAAGCGTTGGAAACACGTCGCGGAACAGGCCGGAGACGCGCAGGGTCACATCGAGCCGGGGCCGGTCCAGATCGGTGATCGGCAGCACTTCGATGCCCGACACCCGTTCTGATCCGTCATCCCATACCGGCTTCACCCCCAGCAGATGCAGTGCCATGGCGAACTCTTCACCGGCGGTGCGCATCGTGGCCGAGCCCCACAGATCAACAATCAGCCCGCGCGGCCAGTCGCCGTGGTCCTGCAAGTGGCGACGCACCAGTTCCTCGGCGAGTGTCACACCTTGGGCATGGGCCGCGCGTGTCGGCACGCTGCGTGGGTCAGTTGTGTACAGATTGCGCCCCGTTGGCAGTACATCCGTCCGTCCGCGGTAGGGCGAGCCGGACGGCCCCCCTGCGATGCGCCGTCCGTCCAACGTGTCAAGCAGCGCCGTGCGTTCAGCATCAATCGACGGACCCATGCCCGCCTGTTCAGTCTGCGGCGCGCCGCGCCCCCATACATGCAGGCCGTCGCCAAACTGGCTTTCCTTGATGTCGCAGACAAATCGGTCGATGCGCGTGATCGCTTCGGCTGAGCAGGCGGCACGGGCGAGGCCGAGGTCCTCTTCGACGCCGATGGCCTGCGCCTCGGCGCGGATATCGTCCTGCAAGCGGTCGCGGCGTTTGGGGTCAAGACCGTCGGCGTTGGAAAACTCGTCAAGCAGGGTTTCAAGGCGGACGAACCTGTCCGGCGTTGCGCTGTCCTTCATCGGTGGGGGCAGGTGGCCAAGCGTGACAGCACCAATACGCCGCTTGGCTTGCGCCGCTTCGCCGGGGTCGTTGACAATGAAGGGATAGATGACGGGCAAAGCGCCGGTCAGTGCCTCGGGCCAGCAGGTCTCTGACAAGGCCACCGACTTGCCCGGCAACCATTCGAGGGTGCCGTGCGCGCCGATATGGACCAGCGCTTGGGCCTGCGTGCGCAGCCACAGGTAGAACGCCACATAATCGTGGCAGGGCGTGCGCGACAGATCGTGATAGTCATCATCGCGCGCCTCGGGCAGCCCGCGTTCGGGCTGAAGCGCGATCAGTACATTGCCCCGGCGTGTCGCTGCAAAATCAAAGCCATCCGGCACAGGCCCCCACGCTTCACTCAGGTCATCCTGCAAAGCCTGGGGCAAGGCGGCGCGCGCCGCAAGGTAGTCCGCGCGCGGCCAATGTATACGCTCGGTGCCCAAGGCAAGGTCCAGCGGCTCCGTTGGCGCAGTATGGTATCCGGCATCGCATAGATCGCGCAGGATCGCATCGCCCGATGCGAGCGGGTCGAGGCCCACGGCGTGGGCCATGTTCCAGTCCTTGCCGGGATATGTGCTGAGCACGAGGGCCAATTGTCTGTGCCGCGTGGGTGTTGCGCCAAGATCGACCCACGCTTTGACCCGGTCCGCAACCGCACGCACCCGCGACGCGTCCGGCGCGTGCGCATACCGCGAAAACTGCAAAGCCGCGTCTTCGTCCTGCGGTTCCTTGAACGAGGCGACACCGGCTAAGATGCGACCGTCGACCTCTGGCAGCACCACATGCATGGCCAGATCGGCAGGCGACAAGCCGCGTTCGGCGTCGGCCCATGCGGTACGGGTCGACGTGGCCAGCGCCACCTGAAACACCGGTACGTCCCCGGCATCCAATGGCGAGGTGCCTTCGGCCCCTTTCCCGGAAAACGCGGTTGCATTGACAATGGCCGCGGGTCTGAGATGTCCAATTTGCCGTGTCATCCATGCCGCTGCCTCGGGCGCCTTTAACGAGGGTGCAAAAAGACCCAGCGCCCGAAATCCGCGCGCGCGCAGCGCGGCGAACAGCGCGTCGATTGGGGCAAGGTCAGCCGCGGCCAGATAGGCGCGGTAAAAGCTGACGATGACCAGCGGGCGGTCGTCGTTGATTTGAACCACAGGGCAAGCGACGCCATTTTCGGGTGTCCACGCACCAACCGTGGGCAGCACCTTGGCCCCGGCAACAGGTCCTGCATAAAGACCGGAGGCAAGTGCCATTTGCGCCAGCGCCGCCTGAGCGGCCACCGCGCCGCCCGTGTCACATAAATGGGCCAGCCGGTGCAGGGTCGACACGGGCAGTGTCGACACCGCGTCAAGCCGCGTGTCGGGGCGTCCATCGGCAGGCAGAACCGCCAATGCGATCCCCCGCGCGCGGCACAGCGTCTCGACCTGTTGCAAGCCGTAGGACCAATAAGGCACGCCGCCGATCAGGCGGATCAGGATGCCCTTGGCCCCGTCCAAGGTCTGTTCGATGTAGGTGTCGACCGACAGGGGATGTTTCAGTGCCGCCAGATTGGCGAGGCGCAGTGTCGGCAGTTTGCCCGTCGGTCCACCGCCGCGATGCCATGCCGCCGCAAATGCACCAAGGTCACTGTCCGAGAATGACAGCACCACCAGATCCGCAGGCGATTGCCCCAGATCGGTTGGTGTCTCGGTCTCTTCGAGCCCGTGGCTTTCGCGGAAGACGACGTGCATCGGGTCGGTCCTGCTTACTCGGCGGCTTGCACAGCCTCGGTTAACGCGTCGCGGATCGCTGCCTCGTTCACGTCGTCATGTTCGGCAATCACGACCAAACGGCCCTGCCGTGTCTCGTTTGCGGCCCAAAGGCGGTCATACTGGTGGCGCACACGCGCGCCCACGGCCTGCACGAGCAGGCGCATGGGTTTGCCGGTGACGGCGGCGTAGCCTTTGACGCGCAGGATGTTTTGCGATTTCGCCATGGCTTCGATACGGGCGACGAGTTGGGCGGGGTCATCCACTTCGGGGATGTTGATGATGACGCTTTCAAAGTCGTCATGTTCATGGTCGTCGTGCCCGTCGTGGTGGCTGGGCCGCGCGTCCATGTCGTCTTCGGCAGCCGCTTCCAGCCCGAGGATCACGCGTGGGTCCACGGCCCCTTCGGCCACTTCGACAATCGGTAGGGGGCGGGGCGCTTCGGCATCGATGATCTCGCGTGCGCGGGCGATGCCATCGGGGCCAGCAAGGTCGGGCTTGGTCAGCAGGATGATGTCGGCACAGCTGATCTGGTCTTCGAATACCTCGGACAGGGGTGTTTCGTGGTCCAGCGAGTCGTCCGCCGCGCGTTGCGCGTCCACCGCCGCCACATCCGGGGCAAAACGGCCTGCCGCGACGGCTTCGGCATCGGCCAGCGCAATGACGCCGTCCACTGTGATGCGGCTGCGGATATCGGGCCAGTCAAACGCCTTAAGCAGCGGTTTGGGCAGGGCCAGACCCGAAGTTTCGATCAGGATATGTTCAGGCTGCGGGTCGAGCGCCATCAGCGCCTCGATCGTCGGGATGAAATCATCGGCCACGGTGCAGCAAATGCAGCCATTGGCCAATTCCATGATGTTTTCGGCAGGGCAATCAGGAATGGCGCAGGATTTCAGAATATCTCCGTCCACACCCACATCGCCAAACTCGTTGACCACAATGGCAAGGCGTTTGCCTTGCGGGTTCTGCATTAAGTGGCGGACAAGGGTCGTTTTACCCGAGCCGAGAAAGCCGGTGATGACGGTGACGGGCACTTTGTTCAGCGTGGACATGGGCTCAAAACTCCTGCGGGGGGATGCGGGCGATGCAGTTCTTGCGAAAATGTTCGGGGCGTTCGCGCCACGGGACGAGACCGTCGGCGGTTGCGGCGTATTTGCCGATGCCTTCGACAACCATATCAGCGTCGCGATCTTCCATCAGGTTGCCATAGACATAGGTCCAGCGCTGCGCACCGCCGCGCACGGCGACCGAACAGCCCGACGAACAGTTCGACAGACATTCCACGGCTTTCAGCGTCACGCCCTCGGGCATGGTCCGGTTCGCCAATTCGGAATGGAGCGCTTCGCCGGGGCGAATGCCGCCGTCGGGGATGTCCATCTCGCGCCGGCACTTTATGCAGACCAAAAGTTCGACGGGGGGCAGTGCTGCCATGGTCATTTCCTGTCGGGGGACGGCATGGCAGATGACGGGCGGCAAAGGGCCGTGTGATCCCGACACCCGGCACACCCCGTCCGGTTACATCACGTCTGCTGGCAGGTCTCCCGGCTTGCGGATACTGAGGTTTCCCTCATCGGCTGCCCTGCCTTCCCGGCATATCGCCAGTGGCAACGGAGCATCCTCTCCGGTCACGGTCGCGGGGGCGGCTGCGTTTGGGCCGTGGCCCTCTGCATTCCCTTTTCACCCAAGGCACAAAGCCCCGGGCACCAGCTGGACCGTAGTGCGGCCCGCCGCATACAGAGTCAAGCGCGTTCGGCGTGGCCCGGTCGCACACAAAGCGCTATGACCCAAGGGCGCGACGACCAAAGGAGCATCACAGATGTCACCGCAGCCGATCCTTGTCTGGGATTTCGACGGTGTGTTGAACGCGAACATCGTGGACGGGCGGTTTGTCTGGGCGGACCGGCTGATGCAGGATTGGGGCGTGGACCGGGATGAAATGGCGGCCGACGTTTTTCATCCAGATCGGATTGGCCGGATCATGCGCGGCCAGCTGGACCTGCGCGATGTCGTGGACGACTGGCGTCTCCGGGCCGGTCACAGTTTTGATCCGGATGCCTTTCTTGCCTATTGGTTTGCGCGGGACGCACGCCCGGATGCAATGGTTGTGGCGCACCTTGCGCGGCCCGGTCTGCGCCACGTGATCGGCACCAACAACGAGGCGCGGCGCGCCGCCTTTATTGGGGCGGAGATGGGATTTGGCCCGCGGGTCGAACGCATCTTTGCCTCTGGCCTCATGGGCTGCGCCAAACCCGACAGCGCGTATTTCGAGCAGATTGAGGCATGGAGTGCGGCGCCGCCATCCGCCCATGCGCTGATTGACGACACGGCCCGGAATGTTGCCGCAGCGCAGGCCCGCGGCTGGCGGGCCTATCACTTTACAGATGCGACGCGGGACGGGCTGACCGGATTTCTGGAGACATTGAGCTGAAGCATCTGGCGCGCCCGCGCGTTCCATGGCACGACAAGGGCCGCAACGCCGGAGGACCAGATGGACGAGATCACCGAACGCCACAACGCCAAGATGAAAAAGATCAAGGCTGCCCGCGACAAGATGATGGAAACCAAGACCGAGGAAAAAGGTCTGATCATGGTCCACACCGGACCGGGCAAGGGCAAATCCTCAAGCGGGTTCGGCATGATCATGCGGTGCATCGCGCACGGGATGCCCTGCGCCGTGGTGCAGTTCATCAAAGGCAACTGGGACACGGGCGAGAAAACCTTTTTGCGCGACCGATTTGCGCAAGAATGCCGGTTTTTCGTGTCAGGTGAGGGCTTTACCTGGGAAACGCAGGATCGGGAGCGGGACATCGCGGCGGCCCAGAACGGCTGGCGCATTGCCAAAGAGCAGATACTTGATCCCGAAATCCAGTTCGTCCTACTGGACGAGATCAACATCGCGCTGCGTTACGATTACCTCGATATTGACGAGGTCGTCGATTTCCTGATGACGGAAAAGCCCGCGATGACCCACGTGGTGCTGACGGGCCGCAATGCCAAACCTGAACTGATCGAGGCAGCGGATTTGGTCACCGAGATGAGCCTTGTCAAACATCCCTTCAAGGACCTTGGCGTCAAGGCACAGAAAGGCGTGGAGTTCTGAGGTAATCATCGGCCATCTGCTGACCGGTTACCTGCTTGCCCACACGCTGGACCGTGGCTTTGACCGGGACCCGGTGATCTGGTGGGGCATCTTCGCAGGGGCTGTGCTGCCCGATATCGACATGCTTTGGTTCTTTTTCGTGGATGGTGGGAAGGTGCACCATCATCACCGTGCGACCCACAATCTGACCCTGTGGACAGGCGTGCTGTTTGCCGGTTTTGCATTGTCTTCACGGGTGCTGACCGGGTGTGGATTGGGCGCCGGGTTGCACATGATGCTCGACACCATTGCGGGCGCCATAAGCTGAGGCTTTGGGGACTGGTCATTTGCCGGTCCGCTGATTGTCGTGCCCGCGTCTCAGGCGCACTGGATCATGTCATTTGTGCTGCACTGGACGTTTGCGGTCGAACGTGTGCTCTGTGGGGTGGTGACTGTCACCTTGATCCGAAACCGAACGCAGACGACGCTTTAACCCAAGGCAAGTGCGCGCAAACCGTTCAAATCCAATGCGCTGGCCGCGACCGGTACGATGACCGCCAATCCAAGCAGGATCATCGTTTTGCGCAGTCTGGCCTTGGCGGCTTTCTTGCGGCGCTCGGGGGTGTTCGTGAAATCCAACATGGGCTTTCCGTTCTTTCCGATTGATGCGATGACGACTGGCATACCCGGCAATCCGGGCATCGTTGCGCAGTAAAAGAGACGATTTCATGACCCGCGCCCTCATGCTCCAAGGCACAGGCTCAAATGTGGGCAAGTCCATGCTGGTGGCTGGACTGTGCCGCTCAGCGAGACACAGGGGTCTGTCAGTGGCCCCGTTCAAGCCGCAGAATATGTCCAACAACGCCGCTGTGACTGCGGACGGGGGCGAGATCGGGCGCGCGCAGGCTTTGCAGGCGCTGGCCTGCGGATTGGCGCCCCATACGGATATGAACCCGGTGCTGCTCAAGCCTGAAACCGAAGTGGGCAGTCAGGTGGTCGTGCAAGGCAAACGCGTGGCAACCGTAAAGGCGCGTGATTATGCAGCGCTCAAGCTATCGCTGATGGAACCGGTACTGCGCAGCTTTAATCGATTGAAATCGCAGTACGATCTGGTGATTGTCGAAGGCGCGGGCAGCCCTGCGGAGGTCAATCTGCGCGCGGGTGACATTGCCAATATGGGCTTTGCACGGGCGTCGAACACCCCTGTTGCACTGGTGGGGGATATCGACCGGGGCGGGGTGATCGCCCAGATCGTCGGCACGCAAGAGGTGATTGATCCAAAGGATGCCGCACTTGTCTGCGGTTTCATCATCAACCGATTTCGCGGCGACCCGCGGTTGTTTGATGACGGCTATGACCTGATCACCGATCACACCGACTGGCGCGGCTTTGGCGTGGTGCCGTGGTTTGCCGACGCGTGGAAACTGCCCGCCGAAGATGCGCTGGACATCCGCACACCCGGACGTGCGACAGGGCTGCATATTGTATGCCTAAAACTGTCGCGAATATCCAATTTTGACGACATGGACCCTCTGGCGCAGGAACCGGGCGTGCGTGTGACCATGCTGGAGGCCGGGCGGGCGATCCCCGGCGATGCGGATGTCGTTGTGCTTCCTGGCAGTAAATCCACGCGCGGCGATCTGGCCTTTCTCAAGGCTCAGGGATGGGACGTCGATCTGCGCGCGCATCTGCGGCGGGGTGGGCATGTGCTGGGTATTTGCGGCGGGTACCAGATGCTGGGGCATGTGGTAGAAGACCCAGAAGGCATCGAAGGCGTCCCCGGCACTGAGGCCGGGCTGGGGCTGCTCGACCTCTCGACCGTCATGACGGGCGACAAACGCCTGACCGAAACGGAGGCCGTGCACGTGGCAACCGGCGCGCGGATGCGCGGCTACGAAATGCACAAGGGGGTCACAACGGGACCGGACCGCGCGCGCCCCTTTGCCCGCGTGGCGGGCGCGGACGAGGGTGCGGTCAGCGCCGATGGTCGGATTGAGGCCAGTTACCTGCATGGCATGTTCCGCGATGACGCCTTTCGCCACGCGTGGCTGGCGCGGTTCGACGTTGCGGGTGCAACGCATTATGCCGCCGACGTCGAGAGCACGTTGGACGCGCTGGCCGACCACCTTGAGGCGCATCTGGATGTAGATGCGCTTTTGGCTTGCGCGCGCTAGGGCTGCGCGCGACGGTGGCACCATGCCTCATATCACGCTTGAATACTCCGCTAATCTTGAAGAACACATTGATATCGCGGCACTCTGCGGTGTGCTGCGGGATTCGGCGGTGGCCACAGGCATTTTTCCGCCCGCGGGCATCCGCGTCCGCGCCTTTGCCGCGACGCATGTGGTGATCGCTGATGGTGACCCGCGTCACGGGTTCATCGACATCGCTGTGCGGATCGGTGCAGGCCGGGATGGCGCCACGCAATCCCGCGCGGCAGACGAGATTTTCGACGCAGCACAGCGCTTTACCGCCGAACACATGGCGGTGGCACCGTTCCTACTATCATTTGAGTTGCGCGAAGCGGCGACTGAGACCAGTCGCAAGTCCAGTTCCATCCGCCGCTTTCTGCCGACGGACATGCACTGACGTCTTGTTGTCGTTCCTGTCGCGGATCATGGGCGACACTGTGGCGCGCAGCCGGATGAAACATCCCTCCCAAGTGCAGGCGAAAATGGGTGTCGGCAACGGGACAGGTCTTGACCGGCACCGTATGAGAACAGCAGTTGAGGTTTGGTCACGGTACAGGGGTGCGTTTCTTGATCGCGGCGACTTCCACCTCACTGGTCGGGCGCACTATCATCTGCACAAGGTCCAATCTGTGGACCGCCGTCATCTCGCGCCGCATCCCAACAAAGCCGAGATCCTTGCCCACGTTACAATCCGCAAGCCAGAGTCATTTCCGGCACCGGCATAAACCATGGTTGCATTGCCCGCAGTCACGCTTTTTCTCGTCCCAATAACGGCGCGCGCGGCTTTATCCCGGTAGATAGCTCGCACCGGGCTGGACGCCGCCCGCGCTTTGCGAAACGATGCGCGCAATCAGAATACGGATACCCCTATGACCAAGCCTTGCATCATCTGCGTCGCCATCACCGGGTCGGTTCCGCGCAAGGCTGACAATCCAGCGGTGCCGATCACTGTGTCAGAGCAGGTGGAAAGCACCCATGCGGCCTTTGAAGCAGGGGCCAGCATCTGCCACGCGCATGTGCGCAACAACGACGAAAGCCCCAGTTCGGACCCGGACAAGTTTGCAGCCCTGATGGAAGGGGTCGAGAAACATTGCCCCGGAATGGTCATCCAACTGTCGACCGGCGGACGCTCAGGCGCGGGGCAGGAGCGTGGCGGTATGCTGCCCTTGCGGCCCGACATGGCGTCCTTGGCGGTGGGCTCGAACAATTTTCCCACGCGTGTCTACGAAAACCCACCAGACCTCGTGTCGTGGCTGGCCTCCGAGATGCGGACATATGACGTCAAACCCGAAATCGAGGCCTTTGACCTCAGCCACATCCTGCGCGCCGCCGAAATGCACATGGCGGGCGAAATCATTGACACGCCTTATGTGCAGTTTGTGATGGGTGTGAAAAACGCAATGCCTGCCGACCGTCACGTCTTTGATTTCTATGTAAAAACGGTCGAACGCCTGTTTCCTGACGCGCCGTGGTGTGCCGCCGGGATCGGGCGCAACCAGATCGTGCTGAACGAATGGGCGGTAGCAGCAGGCGGGCACGCGCGCACAGGCCTCGAAGACAATGTGAGGCTCGACAAGGACACGCTGGCCCCATCGAACGCGGCGCTGGTTGCGCGCTTGGCGGACATATGCGCGCGCCACGACCGGCCCGTCGCCACGCCGTCACAGGTGCGCGCCATCCTCGGTTTGCGGGCAGCGTAGCGACCGGTTTTGACACGCATTTGCGGCATCCGCAGGCGTCGGTGGACACTGCCGGGATTTCGCGGCACGGTGCCGATCACCTAGGGAGGACTGCATATGGACATGACCTTTGGCTTGCGCCCGGAAACGCGCGACCTGCTGGACCGCGTGGCCGCAATGATCCGCGACGAGGTCATGCCGCTGGAAGAAGAATACGCCGCCGAAATCGCCAAGGGCGACCGGTGGACCTATACCGACAGGCAGTCCGAAATCCTCGAAGGGCTCAAGGCCAAGGCCAAGGCCGCAGGTCTGTGGAATTTCTGGCTGACAGACAGTGACAAGGGGTTCGGGCTCAGTACGGTCGAATACGCCCATTTTGCCGAAGAGATGGGCAAGACGCCGCTTGGGGCCGAAGTGTTCAATTGCTCCGCCCCGGACACCGGCAACATGGAGGTGTTCGAACGCTACGGCACGCAAGCGATGAAGGATGAGTGGCTGTCGCGCCTGCTCGAAGGGGAAATCCGCTCTGCCTATCTGATGACGGAACCGGATGTGGCGTCGTCGGACGCCACCAACATCGCTATGTCCTGTGTGCGGGATGGCGATGACTATGTGCTCAATGGCGAAAAATACTGGGCCTCGGGTGCAGGTGATCCGCGCTGCAAGGTGTATATCGTCATGGTGCGCACGGGCGGCGCTGACGCGCCGAAACACCAGCGCCATTCCATGATCGTCGTGCCCGCAGGCACCGAAGGCATCGACGTGCTGCGCCCGATGCTCGTCTACGGCCATGACGACGCGCCTCACGGTCATATGCATATCCGATTCAAGGACGTGCGGGTGCCAGCCGCAAACTTGCTGCTGGGTGAGGGGCGCGGCTTCGAGATCGCGCAAGGCCGCCTTGGGCCGGGGCGCATCCACCACTGTATGCGGGCCATTGGGCAGGCCGAAGCGGCGCTTGAACTGATGTGCCGCCGGTCACTGGCCAAGGAGGCCTTTGGCAAACCACTGGCGCAACTGGGCGCAAATTACGACATCATCGCTGAATGCCGGATGGAGATCGAGATGGCGCGCTTGCTGTGCCTCAAGGCGGCATGGATGATGGATCAGGGGGATGCCCGCGCCGCAGCCCCGTGGATCAGCCAGATCAAGGTGATTGCCCCGCGTGTGTCGCTCAAGGTTATCGACGAGGCGGTGCAGATGCATGGCGGGCAGGGGATCAGTCAGGACACGCCGCTGGCCAATGCGTGGACGCATCAGCGGACCTTGCGTCTGGCCGACGGCCCGGATGCGGTGCATCGCCGACAGGTCGCGCGGGCGGAGTTGAAGAAGTACACCCAACGCCCAACCTGAAAAACCGCGCAAGCCACGTCGTTTTTCGGCTGTTTTCCGTCCCGGAAAACGCTTGCGCACGGCCCGCATCCTGCGGCCTACTTGCGGCATGAAAGACACCACAAACCCAATGCCACCGCTGCGCCCGCCGCATGAGGTGATGCGGCTTGCGCGGATGGGTGCGATGATGCCCACGCGCCTGAGCTTTTTGCGCGTGCTGACCCGCAGGCTGTGCGCTGAACGGGCTGTGGTTCGACGGACGCACTGGGATATGTGCGCCGACGGGTTCGGCACTTCGGTTCATCGGGTGGTTTTGGGCGGCAGAGACTATGCGCTGATCTCCGTGTCGAAACCGCTGGATGATGCGTCACGCAGCGACCGGGTCATCGCAACGGCATGGGACGCGGCTTTCGTGCTATTTGACGGTGTGCCCACCGACGCCGATATCGCCCGCGTGGCGGCACAGGCTCCGCGCCAAGAGGCGGGCCGTTTTGAACCGCGCGACCTCGTGTTGAGCCGCGCCAACAAATCGATGCGCCTGTGGTCCGAGATCGTCACGGCGCTGCGCGCAGGCGGACAACCCTCGGCCAGCCGTATCGGCGAGATTGGTTATGTCATGCGGACCACAGCCGTCTACGGGAATGGCAAGTTCGGCATCGCAGACCGCCACTTGATCGAGGACCGGCCCGAATTGTCTGGGGCTTTTGCCGCCGAAATGCTGGCAGTCTACCTGATCCGGCAATTCAGCATCGATCTGGTCCAGCATGTGGGGCAGGGGACGCTGGATCGCGGCCTCGCCCGGCATATCGGGGTGGGCAACGCCACTGGACTCGGCATGGCGCCATTCCTTGTGACGCACCCTGTTTTGCTGAACAACTGGATGGTGGCGCGCGAAACTGCACTGGCGCGGGTGTTGGCGGTGGCGAATATCTTTCCCGAAACCCGAAAACGCGCCGCGCGGCTTGGCGATCGTGTGGCGGGACACCTGTCGGACTGGCACGTTCCATCAACGCCCGACGAAGCGGCGCTGCGCGCGCTGGAGGCCGAGTGGGGGGGCTTTCGGCTGCACTTTGCCGATCTGTCCGCGCGTGACCCTTATGCGGAGGTCTGGGCACTGGCGCAGGCAGGCAGTGTCGCTTTGCAAGAGCTGGTTCTGGCGCTGTTGCTGGAATTGAACGGTGACATCGTAGATGGCCTGGCTGATTGCATGATCGACCCGTTTGGCCACCCGCCCCGCCCATTTTCCGGAACCGAGGCCTTGCGCGCTGCGGTCATACAGGATTGGGCTTGGGCGCTTGAGATTGACTTTGACGATTCAGAGGCCTGTCGCCGTTTCTGGTATGTGAGTGCGGACAAGCTGGAACCACGTCTGGGCGACCGTTTTGCCGAAGAGGGTGCAGAATTGGAAACCCCGCTTGATATCGCCCGCAGGGTCAAAAACTTGTTTGGCGACCTGCCTAAAATCGACCAACCGGTCAGCGCGTTCCTGCGCGAGTTTCCGGACCATAAACACGCGGTGGACCGGGTCGCGATATGCGCGCACCACCCGTATTCCGAAATCCGCGACAATCTGATTGCGACGACGTGCCGCCCCATAGATATGCTGCGATGCAAGCTCAGCTTCTTTGGCGCAACCAAATTCGACCCTAAATCAGATCTGTGGACGCGCATTACCCTCGCGCAGGGTGCGCCCCTTGGTGATGAATTGAACGAAGAGAGGGATGATTGGTGGTTGCCGGTGATGAGCGCATGAGCCGATCCTGGACCGAAGTGCAGGCGCTGGCCACACGGGCGGCGGCAGGCGCTGGCGTGCCATCGGCACAATCGCTGGCCTTTGGCGCTATGCTGGCAAGGCATTTGGCCGATGGCGGGGCCGAGGCGCCGCTGCAATCAGCGCTGGATGCGCCCGAGCGGATCGTGGCACTGGCCCAACGGGTGGAAGAGGTGATCGAAGCGGCCTCGGTCTCGCCCCGCCCGATCAAGACCGTCGAACCGGACGCGGCGCAACGCGCGCTGCTGGTCAGCTGGTTGGTGGGGCTACCGTGCCGCACCGCTGTGGATGTAAGCGGAGAGACGGTGCTGGCGGCGCTCGATCTCAGTGCGCCGAGCACGCGCGCACGCACGGAACGGCTGTTGGTCAGTGCGGATCTGGATGCCGATCTAGGCGCGCTGGCCGCGCGCACCTACGTGGCCGACAGCGAGGCGTCGCGCACCATGGGTGCGGGCGCGAACCTCATGGACACTGACTAGGCAAACGGATCGTCCGGATAGCCCACCCCGGCAAGGTAGAGACCGTCCGGCGGGCACACCGGGCCGCACCGCGCGCGGTCACACGCCGCAAGCGCGTCCGCGACGTCGTGCGCTGTCCATGCCGCTGCCCCCACGCGCTCCAACGTGCCGACAAAGCTGCGCACCTGATTGTGCAGAAACGACCGCGCGCGCACGTCGAACCGCGCCTCGGGCCCGTGCGGTCCATCCACGCGGGTTACGCGCAAATGGTCCAACGTCTTGAGCGGGCTGTCGGCCTGACAGATTGATGACCGGAAGGTGGTAAAGTCATGTCGTCCCACCAGTCGTTGCGCGGCCTCGTCCATGGCGGCGATGTCCAGCGGTTGGTTGACGCGCCACACCAGCCCCTTGAGGTGGGTTGCTGGCGCGCGCCGCATGAGCAGACGAAACACATAGCGCCGTTCGATCGCGGAAAACCGGGCGTGCCAGTCTTCGGGCACATGGGCACAGGCCACGATGGCAACCGGATCAGGCTTTAGATGATGGTTCAGCGCCTCTGACAGGCGAAACGGATCCCAGTCCTTGTCCATGTCGCAATGCGCCACCTGACCCAGCCCATGCACACCGGCATCCGTGCGGCCGGCAGCGGCGATGGTGTGGTCACGCGGCTCCAGCCGGGACAGGGCCGTCTCAATGGCACCCTGTACGGACGGCTGGTCAGCCTGACGCTGCCACCCGGCAAAGGGTGCGCCGTGATATTCGACCTTGAGCGCGTAACGTGGCATGGCCGCGTCCCTAGCGCGCGTCGTTGCGCGCTGCAATGGCACTGGCGAGGCAGGCCCGCCGCCCTTATGTTGCGCGGGAAGACAAAAGGAAGATTGCGCGGTGGTTCTCACGACACTTGCCGATGGGCTGCTGAACACGGCGCAGGGCATATACGACACCGGAGCGGATATGCTGGGCACGCCCACCATCCGGCTGGGCGTGACCGGTCTGGCCCGGTCGGGCAAAACGGTGTTCATCACATCGCTGGTGGCCAACCTGCTGGACAGGGGCCGGATGCCACACCTGCTGGCCGCCGCAGAAGGCCGCGTTCACGCGGCGTTCCTGCAACCCCAACCCAACGACACCATCCCGCGCTTCGATTACGAAGCGCACAAGGCCAGCCTGCTGGGCACCCCAACTCAGTGGCCTGACAGCACTCGGTCGGTGAGCGAATTGCGCCTGTCGCTTAAGGTGCAACCGGCGGGCCTATTGGCCGGGTTGCAGGGGCCGCGCACGCTGCATCTGGATATCATCGACTATCCCGGCGAATGGCTGCTCGATCTGGGCCTGCTGGATCAGAGTTACGAGGACTGGTCAAAGATCGCGCTGGCCCGTGTTGCGGCGCGCGCCGAAGGGGCGGATTACGCCGCTGTCGCGTCCAGCGCTGACGGTGCCGCGCGTCTGGACGAGGTTGTGGCCAAGGGGTTGGCGGCCAGTTTCACCGCCTACCTGACCGCCGCCCGCGCCGCCGGGTTCTACGATTGCACGCCCGGGCGTTTTCTGCTGCCGGGGGATCTGGCCGGATCACCGGTGCTGACCTTTGCCCCGCTGCCGCCGGGTGAGGCTCCGCGCCGGTCGTTGCGCCGGGAAATGGCCCGCCGGTTCGAGGCGTACAAGGCACAAGTCGTGCGCCCGTTCTTTCGCGATCACTTTGCCCGCATCGACCGTCAGGTGGTTCTGGTCGATGCGCTGGGCGCAATCCATTCCGGTCCTGCCGCTGTCGAGGATATGCGGCAAGGTATGGCCGACATCCTTGGTGCCTTCAGACCGGGGCGCAATGCGTTCCTGACCCAGCTTTTTCGTGGTCGCCGGGTAGAAAAGATCCTTTTTGCGGCAACTAAGGCCGATCACATCCACCACACCCAACACGCGCGCCTCACCGCCATCATGGAGGCGCTGACCCGTGACGCCCGTGATCGCGCGCGTTTTGCTGGCGCGGATACGGCGGCCATGGCCATCGCCGCCCTGCGTGCCACGACCGAAGACACGATCACCCATGACGGCGCACAGCTGGACGTGGTGCGCGGCACGCTGTTGGAGACAGGCAAACAGGCGGCGTTCTATCCCGGAACCCTGCCCGAAGACCCCGCCGACATCCTGACACCGGGCCAATCCGGCGCGCGCGACTGGCTCGGTGCGGATTACGAGGTGATGCGCTTTGCGCCGGGGGACATGACGCTCAAACCCGGTGACGGGCCACCGCATATCCGGCTCGACCAAGCGGCGCAGTTCCTGATCGGAGACAGGTTGTGACCGGGATCGTCTTACGCCCGGCCCAGCCTACGGATGCCGGGGCCACAGGTGCGATCCTGTCGGCCTTTGCCATCGGAACCGACTGGATGCCCCGCATTCACACGGCCGCCGAAGATATTGGATTTGCGGGAATGATGATCGAACGGGGCTGGGTCCATGTGGCGGAAACGGACGGTGACGTCACCGGTTTCATCGCCTGTGCCGACGCGGAAATTCAAGCGCTCTATGTGGCGTCGAACATGTGCGGACGGGGCATCGGATCCGCGCTGTTGCAACAGGTGCAATCGCAAGCGACCCGCCTCAGCCTCTGGACCTTTCAGGCCAATACGCGCGCACAACAGTTCTACAAGCGCCACGGGTTCAAAGAGGTCGCGCGTACCGATGGGGCCCGAAATGACGAAAAGCTGCCCGACATGCGGATGCTCTGGACAAAGGAGGGCACGTGATGGCCAAGGGCCCGGTACTGATTGAACTGGATGACACACACACACCGTCGGTTGCAGATGCGCCACCGGTGCCTGATCCTGTCGCTCCGCGCGGGGCTGCGATGCAGGCTGCGGCTCAGGTCGCCAGCAGGCGGCCCTCGCGGCTGGCGCGATGGCTTTGGGGTGTCGTGGCGGCCTTGCTGGTTGCGGTGCTCAGCACCGCCGCTTGGGATTTTGTGACGGCGTGGATCGCACGGCAACCTGTTCTGGGTTGGGCCTTTGCCGGGCTCTTTGGTCTGCTGATTGCGGTGCTGCTTATCATTGCTCTGCGCGAGCTTGCCGCGCTCAGGCGGCTCACCCGGATCGACGGTTTGCGCCGTGCCGCAGCCGAAGCGGTTGCGGCACAAGACCTGCACGGCGCGCGCCGCGTTGTGGACCGCCTCGACGCGCTCTACCACGATCGGCCCGAGACGCAGTGGGGCCGTGACCGCGTGGCAGAGTTGCGCGGCGACCAGTTGGATGCAAACGGCCTGTTGGCCCTTGCGGATACCGAAATGCTGGGACCGCTGGATGCCGCTGCCGAACGCGAGGTCGAGGCGGCGGCGCGGCAGGTTGCCACCGTGACAGCGTTGGTGCCATTGGCACTGGCGGATGTCGTCGCAGCGCTCACCGCCAATCTGCGCATGATCCGCCGGATCGCAGAGGTCTATGGCGGGCGTGGCGGCACATTGGGCAGCTGGCGGCTGACCCGCGCGGTGATGACCCATCTGGTGGCCACCGGTGCCGTTGCTGTGGGCGATGATATGCTGGAGCCGATCCTTGGTGGTTCTATCCTCGGCAAGCTGTCGCGCCGCTTCGGCGAGGGGCTCGTGAACGGGGCGCTCACTGCGCGCGTCGGTGTCGCCGCAATCGAAGTGTGCCGCCCGCTGGCTTTTGCCGACGGAAAACGGCCCAAGGCGCGCACGCTGGTGAAACAGGCGCTTGGTGGTCTATTTCAAACACAAACCCGCGACATGTCAGGATAATCAACCATGGAAACCTTTGCCGCTGACCTGCAAACGATGGTGCGCACCCCGCTCGCCTCTGAACATGTGGCGGCCATGCGCCGCGTGGGTCACGTGGTGCCACTCAAGGCAGGCGAGGTGTTCCAAAAAGCCGGCGCTCCCATTTCCGAATTCCATTATCTCCTGTCGGGAGAGACAGAGGCGGTGAGCAGTGGCACCGGGCAACGCTATGGCAATGCGACGTTGGGGCCGGGCCAGTTTTTTGGGGAGTTGGCCTTTCTCACCGGCGGCCACGCGTTCATGACGGGGCGTGCGGTGCAGGACACCGAACTGCTATGCGTCAAACGCGACGCCATGCTGCAACTGATGTCCGACATTCCCGAAATGTCCGATATCATCATCAGCGTCTTCGCCGCCCGCAGACGCCGCATGGTCGAGGTGGACGAGGCCAGTTTGACGCTTATCGGCGGTGAAGTGGACCGGGACGTGCGCCGCATTGCCAGTTTCGCCGCGCGCAACCGCATTCCCTTTGCCGAGATCGAAATCGAGAGCGATGAGGGCGACGCGCTGGCCAAACAGTGCAGCATCGACCGGGCGCGCCCGGCAGTGATCTTTGCCAAACATCAGGTGATCCACCCGCCCACGCCGCGCGGCGTGGCCCGCGCGCTTGGCCTCGACATGGCGCTGCGCAAGGAGGACGTGTTCGACGTGGCCATCGTGGGTGGTGGTCCTGCGGGCGTGGCGGCGGGTGTCTATGCCGGCGCCGAAGGGCTTTGTGGGGTGGTCCTTGAGGATCTGGCCGTGGGCGGTCAGGCAGGCACGTCCAGCCGGATCGAGAACTATATGGGGTTTCCCACGGGTATCTCCGGCGGTGATCTGGTGGGACGTGGTGAAGTACAGGCAATGAAATTCGGCACCCGCTTTGCGGTACCAGTGCGCGCGCAGGAACTGATGCAATGTGAAAAGCACCTGTTCCACATCCGGCTTGATACAGATGATTGGGTCTCGGCCAAGGCTTTGATCGTCGCAACCGGCGTGCAGTATCGGCAGATGCCGCTGGACCGGCTCAGCGAGTTCGAAGGGGCGGGCGTGTACTACGCTGCGACGGATGTCGAGGCGCGCTACTGCAAGGATACCGAAGTGGCCATTATCGGGGGCGGCAATTCAGCCGGACAAGCGGCGATGTTCCTTGCGCGCACGGCCCGGCACGTGCACGTGCTGGTGCGCAGCGGGTCGCTGGCAAGCTCCATGTCCGACTATCTGTTGCAACGGTTAAAGAGCCATCCGCGCATCACGATCCACACCAGCACCGAAGCCACCGAATTGCAGGGCGACGACCGCCTGACCGGGGTGACGATCCGCGACAAAGCGTCGGGTCAAGATTGGCATCTGCCTGCGCGCGCCCTGTTTGTCATGGTCGGTGCTGCGCCCAACACAGGATGGTTGTCGGGCCTTGTGACGCTGGATGACAAGGGGTTCGTGCCCACGGGGCGCGACGCCGGTGGGCGCACCGCATACGAGACATCGCGCCACGGCATTTTTGCCGTGGGGGACGTGCGCGCGGGGTCGGTCAAGCGCGTGGCCAGTGCGGTTGGCGAAGGGTCTGTGGTGATGTCCGCCGTCTGGAGCCACATCAACGACTAGCGCTGTGGTGTTGACCACGGACAGGACTGGGGCGCTGGGAGTGGGCCCAAAGGCTCTGGCGTGCCGAACTTGCGGTGGATGCTGTGCGGAAATCCGCCTTGCGGGTGGGCTTTGGCGCACAACAGTCTGGAAAACCATGCTTTTCGCGCCGCCCGCATTGGCTTAGGTTCGCGCAGTACCAGAACATGTGAGGTGGTCGATGGAAGGGCTGTTGGTGTTGTTGGGGCTCGCCGTGCTCGCGATCCCCGTTGCCGTCATCTATCTGCTCATCAGCCACAGCAGCCTCAAGGGGCGTGTGGCCCGGCTGGAGCGTGAGATGGCCGGTCTCATGGCGGATGCGCGAAAGACGCCCACTGAACGCGCCCCCGCGCGGAACCGCACAGACCTAGACGCAGTGCGACCAAAGGCCGAGGTCGTCCCCCCCGCCGCAAAGCCGCAGGACACAGAACCTGCCGCAGCCAAGGTCATCGCCGCGCGGAGGCAAGCCGACAGGACCGCCACGCAAAAGACGCCACCCGAGCCGGTTGGCCCAACCTTTGCGACGCGCCTGTTCCAGTGGCTGGCCGTGAACTGGTTCTATGCCGTTTCGGCACTGTCACTGGCGCTCGCCGGGTTGTTCCTGGTCCAGTACGGCGTCGAAAACGGTTACCTGCCGCCAACTGCGCGGGTGCTGGCGGCCCTCGCCTTTGGTGCAGCCCTGATCGGCGCGGGCGAGGTAATCCGTAGGCGATTTGGCGATGCAACGGATGCGACCACTGCGTATTTGCCTTCGGTCTTTTCGGGTGCGGGGCTCGTGTCGCTCTTTGGCGGGGTGACGGCGGCACGGCTGCTGTACGGGTTGATTGGCGTTGAGGCGGCATTTGCCGGGCTTGCCGCGGTTGGGCTCTTGGGTGTTGTACTGGGATGGTTCAACGGGCCGCTACTGGCGGCGGTTGGTGTGATCGGCGCGTTTGGGGCACCGTTGTTTGTGGGCAGCGATGTGCCCG
This sequence comes from uncultured Tateyamaria sp., assembly GCF_947503385.1. Lineage (GTDB taxonomy): Bacteria > Pseudomonadota > Alphaproteobacteria > Rhodobacterales > Rhodobacteraceae > Tateyamaria. The sequence goes on along the minus strand of NZ_CANNDO010000002.1, from coordinate 935,812 downwards.
CGACGCCGTGGCTCTATCTGTATTTTGCGATTGTAACGGCGGTCGGTCTTGGGATCGACACGGTGCGGCGGTGGGCGTGGGTGTCCGTGCTGAGCGTGGTTTTGGCCTATGGCATGGGGATGTTGACCTATCTCGGTGGGTCTGAGGCGGTTTTGGGCTTTGCCTTCCAATTGTTTGCGCTTGGCATTGCCGTGCTGGCCACTTTGATCCCCGCGCGCAGCATCTGGCCGGATCATCCGGAACCAACCGCAGTGCAATCGGCCCTGTCACAGGGCCAGAAGATGCCGGTGTTTCCCACATGGCTGGCGGCGGGATCCGTGCTGGTATCCAGCCTGATCACCGGGTTTGTGGCGCTGGAAGTCGCGGGCGCGCTTTGGCCTGCATGGGCGGGACTGGCGCTGCTTGCGGCGGCGCTGACAGTTTGGTCGGTGCGTGGCCCGGCGCTGCAGGATTTGGCGATTGCGCCGGTTGCGGTGGTGCTGGCCCTTGTGGCCAATGAAGGGCTTGACCGCGGCGCGGTGTGGCGCGCCTTTGCCGACGCCTATGCAGAGACAACCGAGGCTGAATTCCCGCTGACCGTGACGGTGTTGTGGGGGCTTGGGCTTGGGTTCAGCGCGCTGGCGGCTGGCCGCGCCCTGCGCCCCGGTTTTGGCGTGGCGTGGGCCATTGCTGCGGCCCTTGTGGCGCCTGCCATGGCCATCGTGCTTGAGGTCACATGGCAACCGGCGGACACCATTGGCGCGTATGCGTGGGCGCTGCACGCGATTGTCATGGCGGGGGTCATGGTGGGATTTGCCGCGCGATTTGCCCGTGTTGACGGCGAGGACCGGGTGCGCGTGTCTGTGTTTGTATTGTCCGCGCTGGCCTCGATCACGTTCGCGCTCGTGCTGATTCTGTCGTCAGCCGCGCTGACCGTGGCGCTGGCCGCAACGGTTGTCGCTGCGGCGGCGCTGGACCGGCGGTTTGGCCTGCCACTGATGCAGGTGTTCATATCGGTCGGTGTGGTTGCCGTGGGCGCGCGCTTGATCGTCAATCCGGGCCTTGTCTGGGCCGTGGAGGACGCCGCAATTTGGGAAATGCTGTTGGCGTACGGTGGTGCGCTTGCCGCCTTTGTCACATCGCTGGTTCTGTTGCGCGGCCTGCCGCGGGTCACGGCGCAGGTGATGCTGGATACGGCAGCATGGTCTGCGGGCGGTGTGCTGGTGTCGTTGCTGCTGTTGCGTGCGCTCGACGCTATGCTGGACGGCTCTGGCAGCGATACGCATTGGGCCATGGGCCTTTATGCGGTGATCTGGTTGGTGCTGGCGCTCACGCAGCTTGTGCGGCTTGATCGATTGGGCGGGCGGCTGGCCATTGTGCGGGCGGCCCTTGCCGGATTGTTCGGGCTGGTCGGCTTTGGCGCTTTGGCACTTGCTCTGACTCTGTTCAACCCGCTTCTGGACGCTTGGGGGGAGGAGGTCGCGGGGCCGCCACTGATCAACACGCTGATCGTGGCCTATCTGCTGCCGGGGCTTGTTCTGCTGCTTGGCGCGTGGACGCTGCAGCGTTTTGTCCTGCGGGCAACGCTGGCTGTTGTCGGCGGTGCGCTTGCGGTGTTCTGGGCCTTTACGGCACTGCGACATGTCTGGCAGGGGGCCGAGACGATGGAACTGCGCCACGGATTTCTGCAGCCGGAATTGTGGAGCTATACGCTGGCACTTCTGATTGCAGGGGCGTTGATCTTTTATCAGTCTCTTGCGCGCAATTCAGCCCTGCTGCGGCGTGCCGGTCTGGTGGTGATCGGCGCTGCGGTGGCAAAGGTGTTCCTGATCGATATCTCCGGCCTCGAAGGGTTAACGCGGGTGCTGAGCCTTGTGGTTCTGGGCCTGTCCTTGGCGGGGCTTGCATGGCTCAACCGTTGGGCGCAAACGCGGACGTCACCTGATTGAGCGCTTGCGCGCGGACGATGTTTTGCGTCTGCCTCCGGCAGCCGCGTTGAAGCGAGGCTCTGCCTCGCGCTCCGGGATTTTTCAGGAACAGAGACGGGGGCCTTGCCGCGCAAATCCTGCGTGCCTATAACGCCGCGCATGATGCATGTGATCATCATTCTGCGAATTATATCCCCGGCGCTCTGACAGACCATCGAGCCGCCGGGCAAAGGTGCTTGAGCCTGCTCGCACCGCACCGCACCGTTTTACTGACAGACTACCGACAAAGGACGCCACCCATGTGCGCCGACACACCCGACTACAAAGATACGTTGAACCTGCCCAAGACCGATTTCCCCATGCGCGCAGGCCTGCCCAAGCGCGAGCCCGGCTGGCTGGAGCGGTGGGCACGGATTGGCGTCTATGACCGGCTGCGGGAGAAGGAGGGCAGGGCGCCTTTTACCCTGCATGACGGGCCGCCTTACGCCAATGGGCACCTGCATATCGGGCACGCGCTGAACAAGACGATCAAGGACATGATCGTCCGATCGCACCAGATGATGGGCCGCGATGCCCGATACATCCCCGGCTGGGACTGCCACGGCCTGCCCATCGAGTGGAAGATCGAGGAAGCGTACCGCAAAAAGGGGCGCGACAAGGATCAGGTGCCGATCAACGAATTCCGCGCCGAATGCCGCGACTTCGCCGTTGGCTGGGTGGATGTACAGCGCGAGGAATTCAAGCGGCTGGGCATCACCGGTAACTGGGATGAACCCTACTTGACGATGGATTTCCATGCCGAGCGGGTGATTGCCGAAGAATTCATGACATTCCTGATGAACGGCACGCTCTATCAGGGGTCGAAGCCCGTGATGTGGTCGCCGGTGGAACAGACCGCGCTGGCCGAGGCCGAGGTTGAGTACCACGACAAGGACAGCTTCACGATCTGGGTGAAGTTCAGGGTTTCAGATACGAAGAACAAAGACATTACTGGTGTCGACCCGGTTGACCCAACCCAGAGCGATGGCGTCGTCGCTGGCGAGAACCTTGTTGGCGCATATGTGGTGATCTGGACCACCACGCCTTGGACCATGCCCTCGAACAAGGCAGTGGTGTTCGGCGACGGCATCTCATACGGCCTCTACGAAATCACTGGTCGGCCCGAGGACTGCTGGGCGCGCATCGGTGATCGTTACATCCTTGCCGACAACCTCGCTGCCGATGTTATGCAACGTTCGCGGCTGGACAACACTATGTATCGTCGCTTGCGGGACGTTTCTGCTACCGAACTCGGAAACATCACGCTGAGCCACCCCCTGAAAGGGGCCGAGGGTGCAGGCGGTGAATGGGACGACATCCGCGACTTTCGCGCCGCCGATTTTGTCACCGACACCGAAGGCACCGGCTTTGTCCATTGCGCGCCCTCCCACGGGATGGAGGAATACGAACTTTACCGTGAGTTGGGGATGCTGGAACAGGTGATCACCTACAACGTGAACCCCGACGGGCGGTTTCGCGACGACCTGCCGTTCTTTGGCGGCAAGGCGATCCTGAAACCCAACGGCAAGGAAGGTAACGCCAACGCCGCGGTCATCGAAAAGCTGGCAGAGGTCGGCGGGCTCTTGGCCCGTGGCAAGATCAAGCACTCCTATCCGCATTCCTGGCGCTCCAAAGCTCCGGTGATCTACCGCAACACGCCACAGTGGTTTGCCGCCATCGACAAGCCCGTCGGCGACGGGCAGGACACCTATGGCGCCACGATCCGTGAACGTGCCCTGACCGAGATCGACAATGTGAACTGGACGCCCAGATCGGGGCGCAACCGTCTGTATTCGATGATGGAATCGCGACCGGACTGGGTGTTGTCGCGGCAACGGGCGTGGGGCGTGCCGCTCACATGCTTTACGAAAAAGGGCGCACTGCCCACGGATGACGATTTCCTGCTACGCAATCCTCAGGTCAACCGGCGCATCACCAGCGCCTTTGAGGCGGAAGGCGCCGACGCGTGGTATGACGAAGGGGCCAAGCAGCGCTTCCTCGAAGGGATCGTGAACCCCGACGACTACGAGCAGGTGACCGATATCCTCGATGTCTGGTTCGATTCCGGTTCCACGCACGCCTTTGTCCTGCGCGACCGCGCAGACGGGTCCGAGGATGGCGTGGCCGACGTCTACATGGAAGGCACTGACCAGCACCGCGGTTGGTTCCATTCGTCGCTTCTGCAATCCGTGGGTACAACGGGCCGCGCACCTTACCGCAATGTGGTCACACACGGGATGACGCTTGATGAAAAGGGCTTCAAGATGTCCAAATCCATCGGCAACACTATCGTGCCGGACGAGGTGATCAAACAATACGGGGCCGACATCCTGCGGCTCTGGGTGGCGCAAACGGACTATACTGCAGATCAGCGGATCGGGCCGGAAATCCTAAAAGGTGTGGCCGACAGTTATCGCCGTCTGCGCAACACCATGCGATTCATGTTGGGCTCTCTGGCCGATTTTACCGACGCGGATCGCGTCGACCCGACCGAAATGCCGGAATTGGAATGCTGGGTGCTGCACCGGTTGGCCGAATTGGACCAGACAGTGCGCGACGGGTACGGCGCGTTCGACTTCCAACGCGTGTTCTCGGCTGTGTTCACCTTTGCGACTGTCGACCTGTCGGCCTTCTATTTCGACATCCGCAAGGATGCGCTCTATTGCGACGGTGACACGTCTGAACGGCGTGCGGCCCGCACGGTTCTGGATCTGCTTTACCATCGCCTGACCACGTGGCTGGCACCGATCCTCGTCTTCACCATGGAAGAGGTGTGGCTGGAGCGGCATCCGGGCGAAGACGCATCGGTCCACCTCGTCGATATGCCGGACACGCCTGCGACATGGCGCGACGACGCGCTTGCACATAAGTGGAACGCGATCCGCAGCGCGCGCAGAGCGGTCACCGCGGCGCTGGAAATTCAGCGCACCGATAAGGTGATCGGCGCATCGCTTGAGGCGGCACCGGTGGTGCATGTCGAAGACGCAGATCTCGCGGCAAACCTGCGGGCGCTCCCCTTTGCCGACATCTGCATCACCTCGCAGATCAGTGTCACAACAGACCCGTCTCCTGACGAAGCGTTTCGCCTGCCAGAAGTTCCGGGCGTTGGCGTAGTGTTCGAACGGGCCGAAGGTGCCAAGTGCGCACGCTGCTGGAAAGTGCTTCCTGATGTGGGTACGCACAGCCACGATGGCGTCTGCGGTCGCTGCGAAGCGGCGCTCAGCTAGGCGCGCGCTTTGCTGTGCCCTGTGGGATGGGCTGCACAGACGGCCCATCCCAAAACCAAGTGTGCCTTGTCTCTGTCCCCAAAAAAATCCCGGGGGAGTCGCGGCAGCGACGGGGGCGCGCCCCCTAATAATGGCATCCGCGCAGCGGTCCTTTGGATCAGTAGAAACTCTGTGGGTCGATATCGACCGCAAGCCGCAAATCGCCTTTCAGGCGCAGCTGCCCGACCCATCGCGAAATTGCCCCTTGCAAAGCGACACCCTTGCCTGCCTTGACCAGCAACCGCACGCGGTGGCGTCCACGAATGCGGGCGATGGGGGCTGGTGCAGGGCCGAAGACCTGCGCGCCGACACGTTGTAGCGGTGCAGTGTTTCGCGCCAGCGCGTTTGCCGCGTCAAACACTTGCGCCACGTCCGGCCCGCTCAGGATGATGCCTGCCATGCGGCCGTAGGGCGGCACACCTGCCGCCTCGCGTTCGGCAGCTTCTGCGCGCCAGAACCCCTCCTCGTCCCCCGCAAGGATGGCACGGATGACAGGATGTTCTGGCTGGTATGTCTGCAAAAGGGCTGTGCCCGGCTTTTCCGCCCGGCCTGCGCGGCCCGCCACCTGCCGCATAAGTTGAAAGGTCCGCTCGGCGGCACGCAGATCGGACCCCTGCAAGCCGAGGTCCGCATCGATCACACCAACCAGTGTCAGCGACGGAAAGTTGTGACCCTTTGCCACCAATTGCGTGCCGATGATGACATCCGCGGCACCCTCCGCGATGCTCTCGATCTCGGCCTTCAACGCACGGGCCGAGCCATACATGTCGGAACTGAGCACCGCCACACGCGCATCCGGGAACAGTTCCACCGCCTCTTCGCCCAATCGCTCGACGCCGGGGCCGACCGGCGCCATACGGTCCTCTGCCTCGCAGGACGGACATATGGTTGGCAGCGGTTTTGTCTCGCCACATTGATGGCACATCAACCGCTTGAGGAATCGATGCTCGACCATGCGCGCGTCACATTGATCACAGCCCACCTGATGCCCGCAGGCCCGGCACAATGTGATCGGCGCATAGCCCCGGCGGTTGAGAAACAGCATGGCCTGTTCGCCCGCCTCCAGCCGCGCCTCTACCGCGCGTTTGAGGGTGTCGGACACCCACCGTCCCGATGGCAGCGCCTCGGTCCGCATGTCGATGGTGCGCATCTGTGGCATCACGGCGGGCCCAAACCGCGCCTCCAGATCGACGCGGGCATATTTGCCGCTTTCTGCGTTGGCCCAGCTTTCCAATGATGGTGTGGCAGAGGCCAGCACCACCTGCGCCCCCAGCAGTGACGCACGCAGCACGGCCATGTCCCGCGCATTATAGAGGACACCATCCTCTTGCTTGTAGGAGGTGTCATGTTCTTCATCTACGACGATCAGGCCGAGGTTCTGGTAGGGCAGGAACAGCGCTGAACGTGCGCCGATCACCAACTGCGCCTGTCCCATTCCTACCATCCGCCAGATGCGCCGCCGTTCGGTCATGGTCGCGCCCGAGTGCCATTCGGCGGGGCGCGCGCCGAACCGCGCTTCGACCCGTGTCAGAAACTCCGCCGTCAGCGCGATTTCCGGCAAGAGCACCAGTGCCTGCCGCCCCGACCGCAAACAGGCAGCCACTGCTTCAAGGTAGACTTCCGTTTTGCCTGATCCCGTCACACCGCGCAGCAAGGTCGTGCCATAAGTGTTTGAGGCAACAGCATTTGCAATCTGGCCAGCGGCCAGCGCCTGATCATCGGTCAGCGCTTTGCCCGGACGTTCCGGGTCCAGCGGTGGAAACGGCAAATCGCGGGGGCTGTCCTCTTCGGCGACAGCACCTTGTTTAACCAGCCCCTTAATGACCGAGGATGTCACGCCAGACAGTTCAGCCAGCTCTTTCAGAGTGAACGATAAATCACCGTATTCGCTGAGAAATTCTAGCACGCGTTTGCGTGCGTCCGTCACCCGGTCCGGCTCTGACGGACCGCGCCGGTACACTTTGCGCATGGATGGCGGATCGCCCAAACCCGGCGCGCGTGTGGCCAGCCGCAACATCGCAGGCATTGGCGTCAGCGTGTAGGCGGCTGCCTTTTCCAGAAACGCGCGCATTTCGTCACGCATGGGTGCCGCGTCCAGCACGCGAATGACCGAACGGATTTTGGCATAGTCATAGTCACCCTTGCCCGGACCCCAGACCACACCGATCACCTTGCGCGGACCCAGCGGCACTTCGACAAAGGCCCCCAGATGGCACCCGCCTTCGGGCGCTTTGTAGTCCAGCGCCCGGTCCAGCGGTTGCGTGGTCAGCACCGCGACCAGCGCACCTTCATCATAAAAGGACGGCGTCATGTTAGCGCCAACATATGAGGGGTTCCGACTTCACCCGCCATGAGGTAAAGCCATCACAACCGTACGCCAAGCCATCAAGAGGGGGCAAACATGAAATTCTTTGTCGACACTGCCGAGATCGACGCCATCGCCGAGTTGAACGACACTGGTATGGTGGATGGGGTCACCACCAACCCGTCACTGATCCTGAAGTCCGGGCGCGACATCCTCGAAGTGACCAAGGAAATCTGTGATCTGGTCGACGGTCCGGTCAGCGCCGAAGTCGTCGCGACAGATGCAGATGACATGATCGCAGAGGGCCGCAAGCTGGCGACAATCGCCGACAATATCGCCGTGAAATTGCCGCTCACCTGGGACGGGCTCAAAGCGTGCAAGGTGCTTTCGGGGGAGGGCAACATGGTCAACGTAACGCTGTGTTTCTCGGGCAATCAGGCACTCCTGGCCGCCAAGGCCGGGGCCACATTCATCTCACCCTTCATCGGACGCTTGGACGACATGTCCATCGACGGTCTGGACCTGATCGAGGATATCCGCACCATCTACGACAATTACGGGTTCGAGACGCAGATTCTTGCGGCGTCAATCCGGTCGGTAAACCATGTTCAGGACTGCGCCAAAATCGGTGCCGACGTGATGACCGCGCCGCCTGATGTGATCAAGAAACTCGCAGGCCACCCGTTGACCGACAAAGGGCTGGAGCAGTTTCTGAAGGACGCTGCGAAGGCCGACATCAAGATCGTCTGAGATAGATACGGGCCGGTCCGTCCCATTGGGGATCAAGACGTTCCGGCCCGCCGCAGGAGCACCCGCAGCGCGTCAGGCCCGAGCGGAAAATGCGTCGGTCCCGTTCCGTGAGCGGATGCGTTGGGTGTTCCTGTCATGAGCGGCATATGGAACATCGCGATTTTTCAATCACGGGGAGAAGTCTTTGCGCCTTCCCCGTCTTTGCGCTGACGCGGAATGGCAACAGATGCATTCGGCCCGGCAATTTTATGGAACTTCGGGGCAGATTCCGCTGCGCCTGCATGTTATAGACCCCGAAACGATAAAGAGTATGGCAATGAGCAGTCAGCCCAAAATCGATGACGCCCTGCGCGAGGCGATTATTTCGCGACCTGACGTCATTTTGGACGACAAGGATTTGATGCACGCTTTGATCGCCGCGAACGAGCGCGCGATGGGTGGCAATATCGTGGATTTGCGCGGCCTCGCCATGGAACGGCTCGAGGCGCGTTTGGATCGGCTTGAGGACACTCACCGGTCCGTCATTGCGGCGGCCTATGAAAACCTCGCTGGCACCAATCAGATACATCGGGCGATCCTGCGTATGCTGGATCCGGCCGATTTCGAACCTTTCTTGCGGGATCTGGGTGGCGAAGTGGCTGAAATTCTGCGCGTGGACGCGGTCAAGCTGGTGCTCGAGTCCGTACAGAACGACAATGACCCAGCCGTCAAACGTCTGGGCGATGTGCTCAATGTGGCTGAACCGGGCTTTATCGACACCTATCTGACACTTGGTCGCGGCGGCACGGTGCGGCAGGTAACCCTGCGCCAAGTGCAAGACCCCGCGCCTGAAATATACGGCGAGGACGGCCATTGGGTCCGGTCCGAGGCGTGCCTGAAACTTGATTTCGGTGAGGGGCGTTTGCCCGGCCTTTTGGTCATGGGCGCCGAAGACCCGCACATGTTCGGCCCGCAGCAGGGCACGGACCTGCTTGCCTTTTTTGGCGGTGTGTTCGAGCGGGCCATGCGCCGCTGGTTGGGATGAGCCTGATCTCGCCTGCCGCGCGCGATGCGCTCGAGGCGTTTTTGTCCCATCAGCGCAGCCTCAAGGGGGCTGCCGAGAACACCGTTCTTGCCTATGGCCGCGACGTGACCGAGTTTCTGTCATTCATGACAGTGCATTCCGGGCAAAGTCAGGGGCTGGGTGCGCTGGCGCGGATCAGCACGCAGGACATGCGGGCGTGGATGGCGCAAACGCGGTCGGGTGGCGTGGGGCCGCGGTCGCTGGCGCGCAAATTGTCGGCGGTCAAAAGTTTCTACAAATGGCTCGCCGCGCGCGAGGGGTTCGAGCCGACCGCCGTGCTCAGCACCCGCGCGCCCAAATTCACCAAGAAACTGCCGCGCCCGCTGGCCGAAGATGCCGCGCGCGACATGATCGACCTTGTACCGCTGCAAACGGACAAGCCATGGGTCGGTGTGCGTGACGTAGCTGTGCTGACGCTGCTGTGGGGGTGTGGTCTGCGGATTTCCGAAGCGCTGAGCCTGCAAGCGGGGGACGCACCGTTGCCACAGGTGATGCGGATTGTCGGCAAGGGCGGCAAGGAGCGGATTGTGCCAGTGATCGACGCCGCACGCTCCGCGGTTGATGACTACATCGCTGTGTGCCCGCATATGCTGCACCCCGACACGCCACTGTTTCGTGGCGTCCGGGGCGGCCCGCTAAGCCCAAGGGCCATTCAAAAGGTGATGGCATCAGCGCGGATGCAACTGGGCCTGCCCGCCTCGGCCACGCCGCACGCAATGCGCCACAGCTTTGCCACCCACCTGCTGAATGCGGGCGGCGATCTGCGCGCGATACAAGAACTGCTGGGCCATGCGTCACTGTCCACCACGCAAGCCTATACGGCCGTCGATACCGTGCGCCTGATGGACGTTTATAAACGCGCCCACCCCAAGGCCTGATCCCGCCGCAACATCACGCAAACGTGCGGCAAAGGTGATCAGGGATGCGCGCGCACATATGGCACACTGCGCCACGGCATACCGCCGCATACCAAGCAAAAGCCTAAAGGGGACCCCAACATGATCCGCAAGCTCGCCATTGCAGCCGTGCTATGCACCGCCGCAGGCACCGCCAGCGCAGCCGATTGCAACGCCGTGACCGTCGAAGACGCCTTTGACCTTGATGAGGCGGCCATCAACGTCTTGTACGATTGCCTCAAGGACAAGATGGCGACGGGTTACGCCAAAGAGGGCGATGAGATCGGCAGCACCTACCGCAGCTGGGCTCCGACGGCGACACGTCCGGGCGTCGCAGGTCCCCACGGCAACCGCCTGCTGAACACCTTTGCGAATGACATCGCGGCAGACCAATACCTGAAATTCGCCGACGAGGGGGTCGAAATGCCTGTCGGCTCGATCCTCGCCAAAGAATCCATCACCGTCTCGATCAAGAAAAAGGCCGCGCGCCCCGGCCCGCTCTTCATTATGACAAAGGTCGGCACGGATGACGCACCGGACACAGCCGGATGGCTATATGCGGGTCTGCAACCCAACGGCAAGGTGATGAAGGTCAAGCAATCCTTCTGCCACGATTGCCACGCAGGCTGGGAGGCGCAGGACTATTTGGGCTACCCGCTCGAAGAGGTCCGCTTGGGCGCTTCCACCAACTGATCACCGTTATGTCACAGGTCCATTCGCGTTCCCACGGGGGCGCGGATTTGCATTTGCATCCCGGGCCATGATGCACCATGACGCAGTGATGATGACGAACCGATTGTACGCGCTGTGCGTTCATTTGCTGACCGCCACGGGTGCGGTGTTTGCCATGTTGGCCATGTTGGCGGCTGTGAACGCCCAGTGGGACATCATGTTCATGTGGCTTGTCGTGGCGTTTGCGGTGGACGGAGTCGACGGCCCGCTGGCACGCAAATATGACGTAAAGACAAACGCGCCCGAGTTCGATGGCGTATTGCTCGACCTGATCATCGACTATCTGACTTACGTATTCATTCCGGCCTTTGCGCTGTTTTCGTCCGGGCTGATGGATGGCTGGACGGGGTGGGTCGCGATCATCGTCATCACCTTTGCGTCGGCCATGTATTTTGCCGACACGCGGATGAAAACAAAGGACAATTCCTTTTCCGGGTTTCCGGGCTGCTGGAATATGGTGGTGTTGGTGATCTTTGCGCTTGAGCCGAACTTTTGGGTCAGTCTGACGCTTGTGACGGTGCTGGCAGTGGCGATGTTCGTGCCGCTCAAGTTTGTGCATCCGGTGCGCACGGCGCGCTGGCGGCCCTTGACCTTGCCGATGGCGCTGGCATGGACGGGCTTTGCCGCGTGGGCGGCATGGGTGGACTTCCACCCTGAAAGCTGGGCGCATTGGGGCTTGATCGTCACGTCGATCTATCTCGTTCTGGCGGGCATCGCACAGCAGCTATTGCCGCAACGCGGATAACGGCAGGCTACCGCTGCGCTGCCGCACCGATGCGACCCGCGACATGTCAGATCAGGAAGCCGCCCGCGCCCTCGTGTTTGAGCAGTGCCAGCTTTGTCTCGACCCCGCCTGCGCCGGAAAACCCGGTCAGACCCTTGGCTCCCATCACACGGTGGCAGGGGATGATGATCGGGATCGGGTTGCGCCCGCAGGCTTGTCCGACCGCCTGCGCCGAGACGTTCAACGCCTGCGCAATGTCGCCATAGGTCATGGTCTCGCCCAGCGGGATGTTCTGCATTGCGTTGCACACCGCCTGTTGCAGATCGCCGCCGCTGATCCGGAGGGGCAGGTCGAACAACGCGGCGCTGTCAGCATCGTAGGCCGCCAGCTGTTCTGCCGCCGCGTCGAGAACCGGTGACGCATCGCGCTGCCCGGATGTGCCCCAGCTGAGCCGGACCAGCGCGCCGTCGTCCTCGGTCAACGTCAGTGCGCCGAATTGGGTGGTGATATCGCAGTGTTTCATGCACGACATCTTGCCCGAATTCGCCGGATCGGCAATCCGGATGCTGCGCCTTTGTGCTTTGGCGCAGACTGCCTTGCGCAAATGTCGCCTCGCCAACCTTTGGCAAAAGGCGTAAGCGAACCACATGCCGCGCTACGTCCCACTGGATCAGGCCCAGACGTTGCCATTCTGGCGCCGTCCCGTGACGCTTTTGTTCCTCATGGCCTTTGCCATGCCCATCGGCTTTTCCGTGTGGCTGGCACTGCTGAACAACTTTGTGGTGGAGGCCGCGAATTTCGATGGCGCGGACATTGGCCTGCTGCACGCCATCCGTGAGATCCCCGGCTTTCTCGCCGTTGGGGTGATCGTTGTGATCATGTTCATGCGCGAGCAGGTGCTGGGGCTGCTGTCGCTCATCATGCTGGGGGCGGCCACCGCGCTGACCGCACAATTCCCGCAGATGACCGGCATCCTTGTGCTGACCTTCATCAGCTCAGTGGGCTTTCACTATTACGAGACGGTCAACCAATCGCTGCAGTTGCAATGGCTGTCCAAGGAGCGTGCCCCGCAGATGCTGGGCTGGTTGCTGGCGGCAGGGTCGGTTGCGACCTTCCTTGTCTATTTTGTCATCATGATCCTGTGGGAGCCGCTGGGGCTGACCTACAACATCGTCTATATGGTGGGCGGCGGGATCACGGTGGCCATCGCGCTATTTGCCATGTTGGCCTATCCGCAATTCGAAGCGCCCACACCTCAACTCAAGACATTTGTGCTGCGCCGCCGCTACTGGCTTTATTATGCGCTGCAATTCATGTCGGGCGCGCGTCGGCAGATCTTCATGGTATTTGCAGGGTTCATGATGGTCGAAAAGTTTGGGTTCGAGGTGCATGAGTTGACCGCGCTCTACCTCATCAACCTCGTGGTGAACATTATCGTGGCACCGTTGCTGGGCCGGATCGTGGCGCGTTATGGCGAGCAACGGGCGCTTGCGTTCGAATATGTGGGCCTCGTCATCGTCTTCCTGTCATATGGCGGGGTGTACTACTTTGGCTGGGGCCTGATCGTTGCTGCGGTGCTTTATGTGCTGGACCATATCTTTTTCGGGCTGGCACTGGCGCTGAAGACGTATTTCCAGAAAATCGCCGATCCGCAGGATATCGCCCCGACCGCAGCCGTTGCATTCACTATCAATCACATCGCGGCGGTCGGTCTGCCCGTTCCGCTGGGGCTGCTGTGGTTGTTCTCGCCCGCGGCTGTGTTTTTTCTTGCTGCTGGCATGGCGGCGACGTCGTTGGCACTGGCCATGTTGATCCCGCGCCACCCCGAACCGGGGCATGAAACGCGCCTGCCCGGTCCGCGTCCGACCCCCGCCGAATGAGCCAAGGCCGCTTTCTGACCGGATCAACAATGGGGCACGTGGTGCGCATGACCGCGACTGGGGCCTTTGGCATTACCTTTGTCTTTCTTGTGGATGCGGCAAACCTGTTTTGGCTGTCGCAATTGGGTCAGCCACAACTGGTCGCGGCCATAGGCTTTGCTTATGCAATCCAGTTCTTCTCCGTCTCCATTGGCGTGGGGTTGATGATCGCAGCCACGGCCCTTGTGTCGCGCCGCATTGGCGAAGGGGACAGGACGGTCGCTCGCACGCAGGCGGGGGCCGCGATGGCCATAGCCACGGCAGTCCAAGGGGGCGTGGCGGCGCTGATCTTTGCGTTTCGACATGATCTGGTGAGCTTTGCCGGGGCCGATGGGGAAACGGCCCGCCTTGCGGCGCGCTATCTGGGCCTGACGGTCTGGTCGCTGATGCCGATGGCGGTCGCTCTTGTCGCGTCGGGCACACTCCGCGCCGAAGGCTATGGCGCCAAGGCGATGTACGTCACGCTGACATCCGGCATGGTGCTGATGGTTCTCGACCCGATCTTTATCATCTGGTGGGGGATGGGACTGGATGGTGCTGCGCTTGGCCTTGTGCTGTTTCGCTTTGCGCTCATGGGGTTGGGGCTGTTCTTTGCTGTTGTGCAACTTGACCTGATTGCGCGACCCGACTGGGCCGGCGTCCGGTCCACACTTCCGCTTTATGTTGCCGTTGCGGCCCCGGCCATTGCCACACAGATGGCGACGCCCGCAGGCAACTATCTGCTCACCATCGTCATGGCCCCGTTCGGAGACGACGCTGTTGCCGCGTGGGCCGTGGTCAGCCGCCTGACCGTCCTGGCCTTTGGTGGCATCTTTGCGCTGTCGGGCGCGATTGGTGGTATCTTTGGCCAAAACTATGGTGCAGGCCTTTATCCGCGCTTGCGTAGCACCTATCGCGATGCACTGATCTTTTGCTTGATCTACACGGTGGTGATGTGGGCGGTGTTGTTGGCCGCCACGCCGCTGATCATCGACGCCTTCGGACTGAGCGGACAGGGCGAGGATGTGCTGCGCGGCTTTACACGTGTTGGCGTCGGCGGGTTTGTATTTGTCGGCGCGCTCTTTGTGGCGAACGCTGCGTTCAATAACCTTGGCCAGCCATTGCGCTCGACTCTGGTGGGCTGGGTCAAGGACGGTCTGCTCAGCTGGCCAGCGGCCGCGTGGCTGGCCACCGGGTTCGGGGCGGCAGGCGTCATCTACGGTCAGGCCCTTGCCGGGGCACTTGTGGGCGGGCTTGCAGCGCTTTGGGGCTGGCGTTATGTGGCGCGTCTGGGGCCTGACGTACAGGTCACACCTGCGCCACCCCGCCCATGGCCCAACACCGACAGATACCGGAGACGCTGATGCCCACCTGGACCGCCCTTACCACCGTGCACGGCAAGGCACAGGCCGAACAATTGGGCGACGCTATGGAAGCGTTGACACCCGAGCCCACCGGCGTCGGCGTGTTCGAGGTCGAAGACGGCTCGGGCCTGTGGGAGGTCGGCGGATACTTTACCGAAAGCCCGGACCAGACCGCGCTGCTGTTGCTGACCACGGCGCTGAACGCCAAACCGTTTACGGTGTCCGAACTGCCTGAAACCGATTGGGTGGCGCATGTCCGGCGGGAACTGGCCCCGGTGGAGGCGGGCCGCTTCTTTGTCTACGGCAGTCACGATGCGGACAAGATCCCCGCTGGCAAGCATCCTCTGCTGATCGAAGCGGCAATGGCCTTTGGCACCGGGCATCATGGCACGACGCTTGGATGCCTCAACGCGCTCGACCGGCTGGTCACTGACGGGGGCGAGGCGCGGCAGGTTGTCGACATCGGATGTGGCACAGCCGTGCTGGCCATGGCCGCGGCTGCCATCTGGCCACATCCGGTGCTTGCAAGCGATATCGACGCACAAGCGGTCGAAGTGGCAGAGGCCAATCTGCGGGCCAATGACATGCAATCGCGCGTTCAGGTGGTCGAGGCGGCAGGTTTTGACCACGCGGCGTTGGCAGGGCCGTTCGATTTGATCTTTGCCAACATCCTAAAAGGGCCGCTGATTGCGCTGGCCGCAGACCTCACCGCGCGACTCACCCCCGGTGGCCACGCCATTTTGTCCGGTATTCTGAACGACCAGGCCGAGGCGGTGATCGAGGATTATCAACAACACGGAAACAGTCTGGTGCACCATGACCGTATTGGTGACTGGTCGACCCTGACCCTTCTTAAACTTGCCTGATTTTACACTGATTTTAGCTCAGTTTTAGGCATTTGCCCAGATTTCGCCACAATTCAGGGTGATCTTAGTCGGGTATCAGGTGGGGGCCTGTTGTAAGGGTTTTAGGGCTGCCAAGATGACTCAGGTCGATTTTCAGACACGTGTGGGCACGGTTCAGCGCCAGCACAAGGCAATGTCACACGGATACACCACCGAGATGCGCGGCGACGGCCTCATTGTGGTCAAACCCAAGCGCGCAATGCGCCGTGGTTTTCCGCTGCGTGGTCTGCTGGTTCTGGTTCTTGGTTTTTTTGCCTTCAAGGGCTTCATGCTCGCCTCCCTGGGCGAGGTGACCTACAACGAACGTGTCGCCAAGTTGGGCAATGGCACAATGGTGGAGCAGGCCGGTGCTTGGGTCATGCAAACCGAACCACTTACGACATTCCTCGCAGGTTTTATCGAACCCTTGACCTGAGCCTGCACAGGCTGGCCAGGCCCTCAGATCGAACAGGCCACAAAAAAGCCGCGTGACGCCAATGCGCACGCGGCTTTTGTCGTGTCGGGCAGGTGCCCGAATTTATTTGGTGGCAACAACGTCGATGTCGCCGCGGGTCAGACCGATATCTTCGAGTTCGCGGTCGGTCAGGCCGTGCAGGGCATTGCGGGTCACACGTGCATCGTTCCATGCGACGTATTTCGCGATCAGGGCCGAGAAGAAGCCTTTGATCTGGCCTGCAACGGGAGCAGCGCCATAAGCGGGGCGGGTGGTGTCAAAAGCAGCCATTGCAGCAATCCTTTGTCTAGTGTTTGCGGTTGAGTGTCTCAACCAGATGAGGGGCATGTAGGCGGGGTGAATGCACCTCGCAAGATCAAAAAGATCATGCCCGCCATGATATTTTTGCATGGGTCAATACTGTGGTTAACCCACTGCAAAGATTTGCAAAATCTGCACCGATATATGTCGCGTTCAGCTAGGGCGCGTCGTTTTTTGGACACCTTTTGTGGCGTTGGGGGACAAGCTGGTGTGGGTCGGCCCGTTGGGTTGTTCAAATTGTTAGGGCTTTTCGGATGTTCGCGTTTCGTGCTAGGCAAGGCAAAATGCCGGAAAGTCGGCAGGTGAGGGCAGCAACATGCGCATTTTGGGAATTGATCCGGGCTTGCGGCACATGGGCTGGGGCGTGATCGCGGCCGAGGGCTCGCGCCTGCGGCATGTGGCCAATGGCGTGTGTCATTCCGAGGGCGACGATCTGGCGGCGCGGCTGCTGTCTCTCTTTCGGCAGTTGGAGACTGTTTTGGGTACGTATGTGCCCGAGGGTGCGGCCATCGAACAGACTTTCGTGAACAAGGACGGGGCGGGCACGCTCAAGCTGGGGCAGGCGCGCGGAGTGGCGATGCTGGCGCTGGCGCAGGCCGGGCTTCTGATCGGGGAATATGCGCCCAACGCGGTCAAAAAGACCGTTGTGGGTGTGGGCCATGCAGACAAACGGCAAGTGGCGCATATGGTGCGCGTGCAACTGCCCGGAGTTGATCTGGCCGGACCGGATGCAGCCGATGCGCTGGCCATTGCCATCTGCCATGCGCATCACGGGGGGGGTTCTGGTCTGGTGGCCGCTTTGGCGCGGGCGCAGGCATGATTGGCAAGCTGTCGGGGCGCATCGATTACAAGGCCACGGATCACATTCTGCTCGATGTGCGCGGCGTGGGTTATCTGGTGTTTTGTTCGGACCGGACCATGGCCGGGCTGCCCGGCACGGGTGAGGCGATTGCGCTTTTTACCGATTTGGTTGTGCGCGAAGACCTGATGCAGCTTTTTGGCTTTCCCACATTGGTGGAAAAGGAATGGCACCGGCTTTTGATGTCGGTGCAGGGGGTCGGGGCCAAGGCGTCTTTGGCAATACTGGGCACGCTTGGGCCGGATGGAGTCAGCCGTGCGATTGCATTGGGGGATTGGAACGCCGTGAAGGCCGCGAAGGGCATCGGCCCGAAGATCGCGCAGCGGATCGTGCTGGACCTCAAGGACAAGGCTCCGGCAGTCATGGCGATGAGCGGCAGTGTGGCCGCGGCCTTGGGCGAGACCGCGGCAGACGCGGATGCGGTGATCGAGCCGGTCGTGATGGCTGCGCCGGCATCATCGGCGCAGGCGGATGCGTTGTCGGCCTTGGGCAATCTGGGTTACGGGCCGTCCGAAGCCGCCGCAGCGGTGGCGCAAGCGGCAGGCGATGCGCCGGACGCGGATGAGGCGACGCTGATCCGCGCCGCCCTCAAATTGCTGGCACCAAAGGGGTAGGGCGCAATGACCGACAGCTCTGACCCGACGCTGCGGCCTGCGCCCTTGCCAGAGGATGTCGACCGGGCATTGCGCCCGCAAATGCTGGACGAGTTCGTCGGGCAGGCAGAGGCGCGGGCGAACCTGCGCGTGTTCATTCAGTCGGCGCGTCAGCGCGGCGAAGCAATGGACCATACGCTGTTTCACGGCCCCCCCGGTCTGGGCAAGACGACGCTGGCGCAAATTATGGCGCGGGAGTTGGGTGTGGGGTTTCGAATGACATCCGGTCCGGTGCTGGCCAAAGCGGGCGATCTGGCCGCCATCCTCACCAATCTTGAGGCGCGCGATGTGCTGTTCATCGACGAGATACACCGGCTGAACCCGGCCGTCGAAGAGGTGCTATACCCCGCGCTGGAGGATTTTGAGCTGGACCTCGTCATTGGCGAGGGGCCTGCGGCGCGAACCGTGCGCATTGAATTGCAACCCTTTACGCTGGTGGGGGCAACCACACGGATGGGCCTGTTGACCACGCCCTTGCGCGACCGTTTCGGGATACCGACGCGGTTGCAGTTTTACACCGAGGACGAGTTGTTCGTGATCGTGGACCGCAATGCAACCAAGCTGGGCGCGCCTGCGGATGAGGGAGCCGCGCGCGAGATCGCACGCCGGGCGCGGGGCACCCCGCGGATTGCGGGGCGTCTGTTGCGTCGGGTCGTCGATTTTGCAGTGGTCGAGGGGGATGGACGGGTGACGCAGGAGTTGGCGGACGCGGCGCTGACCCGGTTGGGTGTGGATCATCTGGGCCTTGATGGGGCCGACCGGCGATATTTGCGGCTGATGGCAGAGCATTATGGCGGCGGGCCGGTCGGTGTCGAGACCTTGAGTGCGGCTCTGAGCGAGAGCCGCGATGCGCTGGAGGAAGTGATCGAGCCGTATTTATTGCAACAAGGGTTGATACAGCGGACCCCGCGCGGGCGATTGTTGGCAGCGGGCGCGTGGCGGCATCTGGGATTGGATGCGCCGCGACGGGCGGGTGATTTGTTCGAATGATGATGGGTGACGTGCGTTCTGACGAACGACACCCCACCCACCATCCCTTTGGCGCGCAACGCTCGAGGCTTTCCCTTTGGGGCGAGCCGCGCTAGGTCCCGCGCTATGTTGACGACGGATGAGATCAAAGCGCTGTTTACCCGTGAGAGCGGCGATTATGCCTTTGCCCGGTGGGGGCGGCCATTGGCGCCAGTTGTGTTTGGTGTTGAGGATACGACGCTGGGCACGGTGAGAGGTGCAATTGAGGCAGTCTGCCAGCTTGCCGCACTGGACATGGCGGAGACGGACCCGGAACTGGGCGCAAATTTCATGTGGTTCTTTTTCGAGGACTGGGCCGAGTTGCCGGAGGTGCCGGGGCTGGACCGGTTGGTGCCCGATCTTGTGCCTTTGGTGGAGCGGTTGCAGACCGCGGATGCCAACCAATACCGGATTTTTCGCTTTGATGATGCAGGCGCTGTTCAGGCCTGTTTTGTCTTTCTTCGCATGGATGTGCATCTGCGCAATGTGCCCGCCGAGACGCTTGCATTGAGCCAAGTGGTGCAATCCGTTCTTCTGTGGTCCGACATGGCATTCCGGGATCGTTCCCCGCTGGCGGTTGCCGGGCAGACAACCGTTTTGCGGCCCGAGATTGCTGCGCTGGTCCGGGCGGCCTACGATCCGGTCATGCCGGTTGCCGCTGCAGATCCATCCCATGCACTGCGTCTGGCGGCCCGTTTGGGGGTGCTGCAGTGACCGCTGTGGTGCTGGCGCTGTGGCTGGCCATTGCGGTCTACCTTTTGGGCCGAGGGCTGGCCTATCTCATCGCTCTGTCCGCAGCAGCGCCGTCGTGGCAGTGGGTGGTCGACACGCGCATGTGGCTTTTGCTCGCGCCCTTTCTGTTGCCGGTTGCCTTTTACTTTTACCGGGCGGACCCGAGCGCTTTGGTTATTGTGGTGCTGGCCTTTGCGATGCTGATCGGCTGGTCCTCACTTTATGTCTTTCGCAATCTGTTGAGCGAAATGCAGGACGACTTGCAGCGTGCCGACCGGCGTTCTCATGTCGCGGGCGCTGCGCTGGTGGTTGTGCTGATCGCGGTTGTCCTGTGGGGGCTGCGGTGACAGAGTTGCGCCCATGACCCCGCATCATTTTCCCCTGACCGTCTATTACGAAGACACCGACATGGCCGGCGTTGTCTACTATGCCAACTACCTGCGCTACATCGAGCGGGCGCGGTCGGAGATCGTCGAAGCGTGCGGTCTGGACCAGAATGCGATGAAGGCGCAGGGGCTTGTGTTTGTCGTTACGCGGGTTGAGGCAGATTACCTATCGCCTGCACGGATGGGCGACCGGCTGATTGTGGTCACCACACATCAGGCCGCCAGCCCGGTGCGCTGGACGTTCGATCAGGAGGTCCGGCGCGGCGACACGCCGCTCTTTCGTGCGCATGTCATTGCCGTCACCATGACCACAGCGGGCAAGCCGGTGCGTTTGCCCGCAGAAATCCGCGCAATGGGCGCGAATTAAGGGCGGTCTGACGCCGAAGTGATAGCTTTCCCCTTTCGCCTGACGTATATTCCCGCGCAACAAGGGCACCCATAAACACGCCCATAACAAAGAGCAGGCAGTATGGAAGCAGAGACACTTGCGCTCGCGCACGAGGTTGATTTCTCGATGTGGGGGCTGTTCTTGCGCGCGACCCTGACGGTGAAGCTGGTAATGATCATGCTGATCATTGCATCGTTCTGGGCTTGGGCGGTTATCATTCAGAAATGGCTGCTGTACCGGGCGGCGCGGTCCGAAGCGGACCGGTTTGACCGGGCGTTCTGGTCGGGTGAGCCGCTGGACGGGCTGTTCGAGCAGATCGGACCGGAACCCAGCGGCGCATCGGAAAAAGTGTTTGCCGCTGGCATGGTCGAGTGGCAGCGCTCGCACAAGGAGGATGGTGGGCTGATTGCCAATGCCACCTCGCGGATCGACCGCAGCATGGATGTGGCCATCGCCAAGGAGGGCGAGCGGTTGCAAAACGGGCTGACGGTGCTGGCCACCATCGGGTCTTCGGCGCCGTTCATTGGCCTTTTTGGCACCGTGGTGGGCATCATGAACGCCTTTATCGAAATTGCCGAACAGCAGAACACCAACCTTGCCGTCGTGGCCCCCGGCATTGCCGAGGCGCTTTTGGCCACGGGCCTTGGCCTGCTGGCGGCGATCCCGGCGGTGATCTTCTACAACAAGCTCAGTGCCGACAGTGACCGCATCGTGGCGGGCTATGAGGCCTTTGCCGATGAATTCGCCACCATCCTCAGCCGCCAGTTGGACGGTTAGGCCATGGGCGCAGGCGTGATGCAAAAGGACGCGGGTGCCGGAGGCGGTGGCCGCCGCCGCAGGCGCAGACGGTCCCAGCCGATGGCTGAGATCAACGTGACGCCGTTTGTGGATGTGATGATGGTGCTGCTCATTATCTTTATGGTGGCGGCACCCCTGTTGACCGTGGGCGTGCCGGTAGAATTGCCGCGCACGGCGGCAAGTGCCCTGCCCACCGATCAGGAAGAGCCGCTGACCGTCACCATCACTGGCGATGGGGACGTTCAGATTCAGACAACATCTGTGCCGCGGGAGGAGCTTGTCGTACGTTTGCGCGGGATTGCAGCCGAACGTGACAGTGACCGTGTGTTCCTGCGTGCCGACGGTGCCGTGGCCTATGCGCAAGTCATGGAAGTCATGGGTGCGCTCAATGCGGGCGGTTTTTCGAATATCGGCCTTGTGACGGATATCGGCGGTCCGACCCTTGACGGTGAGGGGCAGTGACGCGTGCATGTGGGGCAGGTCATATCGGGCGCGGCCCATGTGGGGCTGATCGGCTGGCTGATCCTTGGCGGGTCGTTCCAGTCCGAACCATTGCCCTTTGAGGTGACGGAGGTGTCGGTGATTTCCACCGATGCGTTTGAGGCTCTGTTAAGCGCAGGCCCCGAGCCTGCCGCACCGACAGAGGTGGCGCTGCCCCAAGAGCCCCAAGTTTTACCCGACCCAATCGAGACGCCAACCCCCGATACCGAGGTCACATCAGAACAGCCTCAGCCCACGCCCGAGCCGGAACCAGAAACCCTGCCGGAGCCGCCCGCGCCGGAACCGGAGCCGGAGGTGGTAGACGAAGCGCCCAGCCTGCCGACGCCCGAGACACCACAGATCGACGCGCCCGAAGTGGCCGACACACCAGTACCCGAAGCCTCGGACCGTGTTGCGCCGGACGTGGTCGAAGCGCCCGATCCGGACGCAACTCCGGACGTGGT
The DNA here is from genome assembly GCF_947503385.1 of uncultured Tateyamaria sp. Lineage (GTDB taxonomy): Bacteria > Pseudomonadota > Alphaproteobacteria > Rhodobacterales > Rhodobacteraceae > Tateyamaria. The sequence continues at coordinate 913,441 of NZ_CANNDO010000002.1, read as the reverse complement.
CGAGCAAGAGGCCGTGACAAACGATGACGGCGGCGAAACGCAGGCCGAAGAACAAGAGGCAACCGCGCCCGAAGAGGCCAGCGACCAGATCGTGACCGAAGCCGAAGAGCCGTCAGGTGCCCCACAGTCCTCCCTGCGCCCGCCCAGCCGTCGCCCCAGCGCGCCAACACGCACAACCCAAACAACGCCGGATACAACGTCCGATCCGCAACCCGCCGCACAACCCGAAGACACGTCCGATGCGGTTGAGGATGCGCTGGCCGGGATCTTAGGTGGTGGTGAGGATGAAACCGTGCCGCAAGGTCCGCCGCTGTCCAATGGCGAGAAAGAAGCGCTGCGCGTGGCGGTGTCGTCTTGCTGGAACGTGGGGTCATTGTCGACCGAAGCGCTTGGGACCACGGTTGTGGTTGGTGTCGATATGGAACAGAGCGGCAAGCCGGTTGTCGCCTCGATCCGCTTGCTGTCCAGCTCGGGCGGCAGCCAGTCAGCGGCAAACCAAGCCTTTGAGGCGGCGCGCCGCGCAATTATCCGCTGTACCCGCGATGGCTATTCCCTTCCGGCCGAGAAATATGGCCAGTGGAAAGAAATCGAGATGACGTTCAATCCCGAAAGGATGCGTATCAAATGATGTTCCGTTTGCTTCTGATCGTTATGGTGGCCTTTGGGGTCACGTCCGTCGCCGCACAAAACGGCCCCCTGCGGATCGAGATCACCGAAGGGGTGATCGAACCCCTTCCGGTCGCAATTCCGAACCTCGTGCCGGAAAACGCCGAGGCCGCCGCGATGGGCCAGCAACTGAGCCGCGTGATCGCTGCCGATCTTGCGGGCACGGGCCTGTTCCGCGAAATCCCGGCAGACGCTTATATTAGCCAGATCACCAGCTTTATCGCCCCGGTCCAATATGCCGACTGGAAGGCGATCAACGCACAGGCGCTGGTGACCGGGGCCGTGACGGTGATTGGCGATCAGGTTACAGTGAAATTCCGCCTGCACGATGTGTTTTCGGACACTGAGCTGGGTGAGGGCCTGCAATTTGCCGGCACCACGGATGGCTGGCGGCGCATCGCGCACAAGGTGGCAGACGTGGTCTATTCCCGCATCACCGGCGAGACGGGCTATTTTGACAGCCGGGTTGTCTACGTGTCGGAAACCGGCCCCAAGAACGAACGCCGCAAGCGACTGGCGATCATGGATTACGACGGTGCCAATGTGCAGTACCTCACCGGTTCCGAAGCAATTGTGCTGGCGCCGCGGTTCTCTGCGGATGGCAACCGCGTACTTTACACCAGTTACGAGACCGGGTTTCCGCGCATCTACGTGCTTGACGTCGGGTCGGTGCAGCAACGCGTGCTGGAAAGCCAGCAAGGCACGATGAGCTTTGCACCGCGCTTTGCCCCCAACGGGCAGACGGTGGTCTATTCGCTGAGCCAAGGCGCGAACACGGATATCTGGGCGATGGACATCAATTCCGGCCAGTCGCAGCGGCTGACCAGCGCGCCGTCCATCGAAACCGCACCCAGCTTTAGCCCCGATGGCAGTCAGATCGTTTTTGAAAGCGACCGGTCAGGCAGTCAGCAGTTGTATATCATGCCCGCAGGCGGGGGCGAGGCGCGGCGCATTTCCTTTGGCGAAGGCCGCTACGGCACGCCGGTCTGGAGCCCGCGTGGCGACCTGATCGCCTTCACCAAGCAGTCCAAGGGGCGGTTCCATATCGGTGTGATGCGGATCGACGGGTCCGAAGAACGCTTGCTGACCGCATCTTTCCTTGATGAAGGACCCACATGGTCACCAAATGGTCGTGTCATCATGTTCGCCCGCGAGACCCAAGGCGCGGCAGGCCGTTCGACCCTTTATTCCGTGGACATCACGGGCCGGAACCTGCGCCCCGTGCGCACCCCCGAAGGCGGGTCCGACCCGTCTTGGGGGCCGCTCCAGCGTTGATCTGAGGGTGCATTTTCATGGACGTACAATCGTGATACCGTCCCAACAGCAGTAAGACCCACGTAGACAAAAACACACGTGCAAGAGAGGCCGAGCCCCATGACACTGAAATCCATATTGATGATCTGCGCCGTGCTCAGCGTGGCAGCCTGTACCGATCCGGGCCGCTTTGGCGGCGACGATGTCACCAGCAATGCGGGTCTGGGTGGCGGCGGCGTTGTCCCGGGCAGCGCATCCGATCCAACCTCAGTCGCCTATTTCCAGCAGGCCGTGGGCGACCGCGTGCTGTTTGCCGTGGACCAGTCGACCCTGACGCCCGAAGGGCGCGCCACGCTTGACGGGCAAGCCGTCTGGTTGTTGCAGAACGCGGATTTCACCGCCGTGATCGAAGGCCATGCCGACGAACAGGGCACCCGCGAATATAACCTTGCCCTTGGGGCACGACGCGCTGATGCCGCCCGGGCCTATCTGGTCAGCCAAGGCGTTCAGGCGGGTCGCTTGCAAGTGGTCAGCTATGGCAAAGAACGCCCAATTGAGGTTTGCAGCAACGAGGCCTGCTATGCCAAGAACCGCCGCGCGGTGACCGTGCTGGCAGGCGGCCTGACAGGCTGATCCTGATGTCGCGTTGGTTTGCCCCTCTGGTGATTGCCGCGGCGCTGGCACTGCCCGGCACTGGCGTGCTGGCGCAGGACGCCGAAACGCTTGCCGATATCCGGCAGGAGATGACGGTCCTGTTTGTCGAAGTGCAGCGTTTGCGCCGCGAACTGTCGACAACTGGCGGGGCCAGCAGCAACCTTGCCGGTGCGGGCGCTCTGGATCGTCTGAACGCTATCGAAGCGGAGTTGCAGCGCCTTACGTCCAAGACAGAAGAGCTTGAGTTTCGCATCAACCGCGTGGTCACGGACGGCACCAACAGGATCGGTGATCTTGAATTCCGACTGTGCGAGCTTGAGACCGGATGCGACATCGGCGCGTTGGGCGACACGCCCAGCCTTGGCGGCGGCGACGCCCCCACACCCCCAGCCATTGCTCCGGCCCCGCAGCCTGAAACACAGTTGGCCGAACAGGAACGGGCGGATTTCGAGCGGGCGCAGGAGGCGCTCGCATCCGGTGACTTTCGCGCCGCCGCAGACCAGTTTGAGACCTTTAATGCGACCTACCCGGGCAGCCCCCTCTCAGTAGAGGCGGAGTTGCGCAAAGGCGAGGCGCTCGAAGGGCTGGGGGACGTGCGGCAAGGCGCGCGGGCCTATCTGTCGGCCTTCAGCCTCGACCAGCAGGGCCAGCACGCGCCGGAGGCTCTATATCGTCTGGGCGCGGCTCTGGGCCGTCTCGGTCAAACCCAAGAGGCATGTGTGACGCTGGCCGAGGTCGGCGTGCGTTTTCCCGCTGCTGCGTCAGTCACTGACGCACAATCGGCCATGCAGAATTTCGGGTGTTCGTGAGTGCTCATCACCCCTTTGCTAACAGCGATTGAGGACGTGGTGGGCAATCGCCCACCGGACAAGATGGCGGTCGCGGTCTCGGGGGGCGGGGATTCCATTGCTCTTTTGTCGGCGATGGCGCGCTATGCGATTGACCGCCAGATTGAGCTGCACGTCATCACCATCGACCACGGATTGCGCCCGGAATTCAAACACGAAGTGGCAGTGGTCACGAGCCTCTGCCAAAAACTCGGCTTGCAGCATCATCTGGAATTCTGGTCGGGCTGGGATGGGGCTGGCAACATGCAGGCCGAGGCGCGCGATGGCCGGTATGAGCTTTTGGCCGACTGGGCGTATGCGCAACAGATCGATTACATCGCACTGGCGCACACCGCCGACGATCAGGCCGAAACGTTTTTGATGCGGCTGGCGCGCTCTGCCGGTGTGGATGGGCTCAGCGCCATGTCCCCACGATCAGTGCGGCATGGCATCACATGGCTGCGCCCGTTTCTGAACACAAGGCGCGATGCGCTGCGCCTGTACCTGCAAGCGGCGGGTCTGACGTGGGTGGACGATCCCAGCAACCGCAACCGTGATTTCGAACGCATTCGGGTGCGTGACGCCATGACTGTGCTGGAAACGCTCGGCATCGGGATCGAGGCGCTGGTGGACGTCACCGCGCATATGAAACAAGCCCGCGAGGCGCTGGATTGGCAGGCGTTCCTCGTGGCCCGCGACCTGATCCAGATCGAAGCGGGCGCCGTGTCCATGCAGCTGAACCTGTTCCGCGCGCAACCCGTAGAGATCAAGCGCCGCCTGTTGATCCACAGCCTCAAGTGGCTGTCGGGTCATTACTACCCGGCGCGCCGGGACGGTATCGCGCGGGTCCTCGACGCGATCGGAGAAGGGCGGACAATCACCCTCGAAGGCTGCCAGATATCGCAGGAAGGCGGGCGCGTCTGGATTTTCCGTGAACTAAACGCCGTGTCCGAGATCGAGGCCGAAGTGGGCGACGCTTGGGACGACCGATGGACCATTGATGGCCCCGAAGATGACCCGGACATTGTTGTTCGGGCGCTGGGGTTCGATGCGCTGTCGACCTTCGAGGACTGGCGAGATCTGGGCGTTCCACGGGCCGCATTGGCGGTCACACCTGCGGCGTGGTATGATGGCACCCTGATTTGTGCACCTGTCGTAGCGTCCGACGGCGATTGGACCGCAGAGTTGGAAGGTGGGGCGGATGGCTTTTTCGCCGCACTTTTATCGCATTGAACATAACGCCTGCATGTCTATCTTGTGGCAGACAGCGCGCGCGCCGCGTGTCTGACCGCCTGCATCTGGAGAAAACTCTTGGGTAACGCACGCAATATCGCCTTCTGGGTCGTCCTGTTTCTGTTGATCCTGGCCCTGTTCAACCTGTTCAGCGGTTCTGGCAACACGCTTCAAAGCCGTGAAATGAGCTATTCGGAATTCGTGGCCGCCGTCGAGGACGGTTCGGTCACCAATGTGACGCTGGATGGCGAGCAGGTGCGCTATCGCAGCGGGACCGAAGATTTCGTCACGATCAAGCCCGAAGACGCGGAAATCACCGAACTGCTGATCGCCAACGACGTACCCGTCGAAGTCGAACCGCAACAACAATCTGGGTTTCAGACGTTTATCATCTCGCTCTTGCCCTTCCTGCTGCTGATCGGCGTTTGGGTCTATTTTATGAATCGGATGCAAGGCGGCGGCAAAGGTGGCGCCATGGGCTTTGGCAAATCCAAGGCCAAGATGCTGACCGAAAAGCATGGCCGCGTGACCTTTGACGATGTCGCAGGCATCGACGAGGCCAAGGAAGAACTGGAAGAGATCGTGGAATTCCTGCGCAATCCGCAGAAATTCTCGCGCCTTGGCGGCAAGATCCCCAAAGGTGCTCTGCTGGTTGGCCCTCCGGGCACGGGTAAAACGCTGCTTGCGCGCGCGATTGCGGGCGAGGCGGGTGTGCCCTTCTTCACCATCTCGGGTTCTGACTTTGTCGAAATGTTCGTGGGTGTGGGCGCGTCGCGTGTCCGTGATATGTTCGAGCAAGCCAAGAAAAACGCGCCCTGTATCGTCTTTATCGACGAGATCGACGCCGTGGGTCGCCACCGGGGTGCCGGTTATGGCGGCGGCAATGACGAGCGTGAACAAACGCTCAACCAGTTGCTGGTCGAAATGGACGGGTTCGAGGCGAACGAAGGTGTGATCATCATCGCCGCCACCAACCGCAAGGACGTGCTGGACCCCGCCCTGCTGCGTCCGGGCCGGTTCGACCGTCAGGTGACCGTGGGCAACCCGGACATCAAGGGCCGCGAGAAAATTCTGGGCGTCCATGCGCGCAAAACCCCGCTGGGTCCCGACGTTGATTTGCGCATCATCGCGCGCGGCACGCCCGGCTTTTCGGGTGCGGACCTTGCCAACCTCGTGAACGAGGCAGCCCTGATGGCCGCACGTGTTGGGCGTCGGTTTGTGACGATGATCGATTTCGAGAGCGCCAAGGACAAGGTCATGATGGGCCCTGAACGTCGCTCCATGGTCATGACGCAGGAACAAAAGGAAATGACCGCCTATCACGAGGCCGGTCACGCCCTTGTCGGACACCTGCTGCCGAAATGTGATCCGGTCTACAAAGCGACGATCATCCCGCGTGGCGGTGCGCTGGGTATGGTGATGAGCCTGCCCGAGATGGACCGGCTCAACATGTTCAAGGACGAATGCCACCAGCGTCTGGCTATGACCATGGCGGGCAAGGCGGCTGAGATTTACAAATACGGCGAAGACTCGGTGTCCAATGGCCCGGCTGGCGACATTCAGCAAGCCTCGGCTCTGGCACGCGCGATGGTCCTGCAATGGGGCATGTCGGACAAGGTCGGCAACATCGACTATTCGGAAGCGGCCCAAGGCTATCAGGGCAACACCGCAGGCTTCTCCGTCTCAGCCAACACCAAGGAGTTGGTGGAACAGGAAGTTCAGCGCTTTATTCAGGACGGCTATGAACTGGCGTCCAAAATCATCGCCGAAAACGACCAAGAGTTTGAGCGGCTGGCGCAAGGGCTGCTGGAGTACGAAACCCTCACCGGCGAAGAGATAGAGCGTGTTATGCGAGGCGATCCGCCCCACAGCCCCGACGATGACGACGGTGGTGCTGCGGTCGAGGACAAGAAACCAAGCCTGACAGCGATCCCCAAGGCCAAGAAAAAACCGGGCCCCGAAGGCGATGGCGGCATGGAGCCGGAGCCCGCAGGCTGATCCATTCCGCCTGTTGCATCCCGCATCACAAGAAAGAATTGGCCTCGCCCCGTGCGAGGCCTTTTTATGTCAGCGACCCAAGCCAGAATGGAGCCACCACATGCCCGCCCTGATCCCGACCCAGTTCACCGCCACGATCACGTGGCTGGGCCATGTCCCTGACCGCAGTGCCAGCCTGCGCGCGGTCCCGGTGCCTGCTGTGGATGTCACGCTGGACGGCTTTGCCCATGAGGACCACGGCGGCCCGACACGTCCATCGTGTGTCCGTGTGAAAACGCAATATCCCGAAGGCACGGAAATCCGGAACGTGCGCCAGCTCAGTATCCTGAGCGCCGAAGAACTGGCCGCCACGGCTGCGGATATGGGGTTGGATGCGATCGATCCTGCATGGGTTGGCGCGTCGATGATCATCGAGGGGATACCTGATTTCACGCATGTGCCACCCTCGTCGCGCCTGATGTCGGAAAGCGGTGTCGGCCTCACCATCGACATGGAAAACCGCCCCTGCATCTACCCCGCCAAGGAGATCGAAAAGGAGGCGGAAGGGTTCGGCAAGCTCTACAAACCCAAGGCCAAGGGGCGTCGCGGCGCGACGGCGTGGGTGGAACATGGTGGCCAATTGGCGTTGGGCGACACATTGGTGCTGCACGTGCCCGACCAACCGGTCTGGGCGCATTGGGAAACTGCGCGCAAGGGTTGAACGACGCAGAGGCGACGCGCACGCGGGTTCTGCACCCTTGATTTGACGCACCTGCTTCGGGCAGGTTGATGCGCAGGGGCCTGGGGGGGCAAACTGTGATCGACCTGTATCAGCTGGCGGGTTTTGTCGGCGTTGCGTTTTATTTGGGTGCCTATGGGTTGCTGCAACTGGGCGTTATTCGGGGCAATGATTACCCGTACGCCCTGATGAACCTTGCGGCGGCGTCTCTGGTGCTGGTGTCGCTGCTGACCAGTTGGAACCTCTTTTCCGCGATTATCCAGATCAGTTGGATCACCTTGTCCGTGTTGGGTATGGGACGCGTCTGGCTGATGACCCGCGGTCTGCGCTTCAGCGGCGAGGAACAGACGCTGCTGGATGCGCATTTTCCAACGCTCCGGCGGTATGATGCGCGCAAGGTGCTGGGCGCCGGCACCTGGACCAATCGTGCGCCGGGCGACACGCTGACGGAGCAGGGCGTGCCGGTGATGCAGCTGTGCTATATCCACCGCGGCGGCGCTGACATCGAGATCGGCGGTCAGGTCATTGCGCAGGTCGGGGCAGGTGGGTTCATTGGTGAGATGGGCTGTATGACCAGCGCGCCCGCCAGTGCCACGGTGCGGGTCAACGCACCTACCCGTATCTTTGTCCTGTCATCCGTTGCCCTGCGCCGACTGGTCAAACGCAATCCGGATCTAAGCCCGCATCTGGAATTTGCGTTTTCTGGCAACACACGGGCCAAGCTGATGGCCACGAATGCACTGTTGCAGCAATCGCTGAGCGCCCGCCAATCGGTTTCCGAAACGGCCTGACCCGTTTCCGAAATGAAACCGGTGCCGCGTTCCGGGCCGCAACATCCATCCAAAATGTCGGAAACGCGCGCATGGCCTCTGTGCATGCACCTGTATGCAGGCCAAGACAGCATAGCTGGACCTAAGACCTGCGGGGAGCATCATGGGCTACAAGACTGACATCGAAATCGCACGCGAAGCGGACAAGAAACCGATCCAGGAGATTGGGGCCAAGCTGGGTATTTCCAGCGATGACCTGCTGCCTTATGGCCACGACAAGGCCAAGGTGTCGCAAAGCTTCATCAACTCGGTGCAGGACCGCACCGATGGCAAGCTGATCCTCGTGACGGCGATCAACCCCACGCCTGCGGGCGAGGGCAAGACCACGACAACCGTGGGTCTGGGTGACGGTCTGAACCGCATCGGCAAGAACGCCTGCGTCTGTATCCGCGAAGCATCGCTGGGTCCGAACTTTGGCATGAAGGGCGGGGCCGCGGGTGGCGGCTATGCCCAGATCGTGCCGATGGAAGAGATGAACCTGCATTTCACCGGGGATTTCCACGCGATCACGTCCGCGCATTCGCTGCTCAGTGCGATGATCGACAACCACATTTATTGGGGCAATGAGTTGGAGATCGACACCCGTCGCGTTGTGTGGCGGCGTGTGGTGGACATGAACGACCGTGCCCTGCGCCAGATCACCGCCAGCTTGGGCGGTGTCGCCAATGGCTTTCCGCGTGAGGCGGGTTTTGACATCACTGTGGCGTCCGAAGTTATGGCGATCCTGTGTCTGGCCAAGGACCTGCAAGATCTGCAAAAACGTCTGGGCGACATGATTGTGGCTTACCGCCGTGACCGCAGCCCCGTGTTCTGCCGTGACATCAAGGCGGACGGTGCCATGACAGTTTTGCTCAAGGATGCGATGCAGCCGAACCTCGTGCAGACGCTGGAAAACAACCCCGCCTTTGTGCATGGCGGTCCTTTTGCCAATATCGCACACGGCTGTAACTCGGTGATCGCGACCACCACGGCGCTGAAACTGGCCGACTACGTGGTGACCGAAGCGGGCTTTGGTGCTGATCTGGGCGCCGAGAAGTTCATGAACATCAAGTGCCGCAAGGCGGGCCTGTCCCCGTCCGTGGTGGTCTGCGTTGCCACCGTGCGCGCGATGAAGATGAACGGCGGCGTGGCCAAAGCGGACCTTGGCGCCGAAAACGTCGACGCGGTCAAAGCGGGTTGCCCGAACCTTGGCCGTCATATCGAAAACCTGAAATCGTTCGGCGTGCCGGTGGTCGTGGCGATCAACCACTTTGTCACGGACACCGACGCCGAAGTGCAGGCGGTCAAGGATTTCGTGGCCGAGCAGGGCGCCGAGGCGATCCTGTCGCGGCATTGGGAACTTGGCTCAGAAGGGTCCGCCGATCTCGCCACAAAGGTTGCGGAACTGGCCGATGCGGACACCGCGAATTTTGCACCGATTTATCCCGATGACATGGCCCTTTCCGAAAAGATCCAGACCATCTGCAAGCGTATCTACCGGGCGGATGAAGCGCTGATGGATCAGAAGATCCGCGACCAGCTGAAACTCTGGGAGGAACAGGGCTATGGCCACCTTCCGGTGTGTATGGCGAAAACGCAGTACAGCTTCTCCACCGATCCCAACCTGCGCGGTGCGCCCACAGGCCATTCGGTCCCGGTGCGCGAAGTACGGTTGTCGGCAGGCGCAGGCTTTATCGTTGCGGTCTGCGGCGAGATCATGACCATGCCCGGACTGCCCCGGGTGCCTTCGGCGGAAAACATCATGCTGAATGTCGATGGCCAGATCGAAGGCTTGTTCTGACGGGATGACACGGCTCTCACGTTTGGGCGCGCGGGGTGAAATGGAATTGACCCCGGCCCCCCCGCGCGTCCAGCGTGGCCGTATCACGCCTGAAAGGACCAATTCGATGACCAGACTGCTCGCCCTGATTGCCGCCCTGTGCATGACTGCCCTGACCGCCCACGCACAAGAGCGGTACGAAGGCTATTACTACCCGCCCGTCACCTCGCAAGAGCAGTTTTCCCGCGTGATCCGGCAAGGACCCACATCGAACAAGGGCGTGCGGGTGGAGTTTGTGACAAACCTCACCGCCGCCCAACTGGCCGCCGCCGAAAGCCCGCGCTTTGTCTTCTTTGCCAAGGGCGCGGACGCCAAGCACCTCAACATCATCGCGCTGGATGATGACGTGTTTTCGACCATTTTCCGCGCCCGAGCGGTGATGGCGCAAATGACATCTAACATGCGCAACAACGACTTTTTCCGGGCGCAGGGTCTGGAATATGTCGCCACCTTCTACGACCTGCTGCAAATCATGGAATTCGACACGCTGGTGATCAGCGACGGTGAATCATGGGCGCATCAGGTCAATTTCTTTCGTGAATAAAAGGACTTAAATCCCATGAGCGCAGCGATCATCGACGGCAAGGCCTTTGCAGGAACGGTTCGGGGCCAGATTTCCGAACACGTGGCCCGGCTCAAGGAAGAGCAGGGGATCACACCCGGCCTCGCCGTTATTCTGGTGGGCGAAGACCCGGCAAGCGAGGTCTATGTCGCCGCCAAGCACAAGCAGACGGTCGAGGTCGGCATGGCCTCGTTTGAACATCGTCTGCCTGCGGATGTGCCGGAAGCTGAGCTCTTTGCGCTGATTGATGCGCTGAACGCGGATGCGTCTGTGCATGGCATCCTGTGCCAATTCCCGGTGCCTGATCATCTGGATGAACGGGCCGTGGTGGCGCGCATTGATCCGGCCAAGGATGTGGACGGGCTGAGCGTCGTAAACGCCGGGTTACTGGCCAGTGGAGAGACGGGTCTGGTCTCTTGCACGCCGCTGGGCTGCCTGATGCTGCTGCGCGATCAGTTGGGCAACATGTCAGGGATGGAAGCGGTGGTCATTGGCCGCTCGAACCTGTTTGGCAAGCCGATGGGACAGCTGCTGCTGCGCGAGAACTGCACTGTGACGATTGCGCATTCGCGCACCAAGGACCTCGCCGAAGTCTGCCGGCGGGCCGACATCCTCGTTGCCGCTGTCGGGCGGGCCGAGATGGTCAAAGCAGATTGGGTCAAGCCCGGTGCGACCGTGATCGACGTGGGCATCACGCGTATTGATCACCCCGAAAAACCCGGAAAAACCAAGCTGTTGGGCGACGTAGATTTCGCCGATGCCGCGACGGTGGCCAAGGCGATCACGCCCGTGCCGGGCGGGGTGGGGCCAATGACCATTGCCTGTTTGCTGGCCAACACCCTGACTGCATGTTGCCGCGCGCATGGGCTCGCAGAGCCGCAGGGGCTGACCGCCTAGGCAGGCACCGGGACCATTGTGCCTTGCAGGATCGCGACGAGAGTCTCGTCGCCGTTCGCGACACATACAACCTCGGACGTCACGACAATCAGGCGGCGGCCGGGCTTGACCACGCGGCCCCGCGCCACGAGGCGGTCGCCTGTTGCGGGCGCGGTCAGGTTGATCTTGATTTCTGCCGTCACGACTTCCTGATCCTCGGGGATCGTGGTCAGGGCAGCATAACCCGCTGCACTGTCGCCAAGGCCAAAGGTCAGTGCCGCATGGGCAAAACCCTGCTGCTGAAGACTGCCGGGCAGGATGGGCGCTGACAGGGTCACCTGCCCCGGTGCCACCGCGTCCAACTGCGCGCCAAAGGTCTGCATCATCGACTGACGGTCAAAGCTGGTTTGGATGCGGGGGCGCAAATCCATCAGCTTGCCCGTGCGAGGGGGATGGTGACGGGCATCCTGCCGGTCAAAATGGCGTGGGCATCCGGTGCCATCAGGCGGGCCAGCGCCGGATTGTGGCTGCGCAAGCCGCCTGTGTAAGTGCCAAAGGCCGGCATAATAAGCCGTTGATGATCCACGAGGAATGCGGCCCGTGTGACAGCACGCCCGCGGGTGTGTAGCGTGGCTTTGGGGTGGTAGTGACCGGAGACTTCGCCCTTGGCAGCAGCTTGCGCGATATGGCGAAAGGTAAGGGGGCCGATGGTGACTTCGGCCATGTGGCTGCCGCCGAATTCGAGCGGGCCGGGATCGTGATTGCCTTCGATCCAGATCCATTTTCGTCCGGCTTGCAGGCGGGTGATCCAGAGCCGTTCATCCGCACGCAGCGCTTCGGCTGCCGCGCGGTCGTCGAAACTGTCGCCAAGGCAGATCACATGGGCAGCACCTGTTGCATCGAGGTCAGAGGCGAGCCGGGTGAGGGTGTCGCGCGTCTCGTAAGGTGGCAGTTGGGCACCGCCACGCCGCGCAATGCGCTCGGCCTTGCCCAGATGCAGGTCGGAAACACAGAGCAGCGATTGCTCGGGCCAGAAAAGAGCGCCAGAGCCCATGGCGCGAAGCGTTGCGCCAGCCAATGTAAGGTCGCATGAGTTCATGATTTGTTCATACGATTTGCTCTGCGGCGTGGCTAGTGGAAATCCGACAGCGCTTGCTGATCAAATCACGTTGTCTCGGTGGTTGACGGCGCTGGAGCCGGGCCACACCTTGTGCCAGGCATGTGCGGCGTCCGTGCATCGCGTGTATGCAGCGGACGACTGACACAGTTGTGGGGCGAGACATGCACATCATGTGTTTGAACGGATGGGGTGGCACGCTGCATGACGCGCTGTTGCCTTACCTCGCGCAAACGGCACCGGACGTCCTGTGCTTGCAGGAAGTGGTGCACAGTCCGGCATCGGATCAGGATTGGCTGACTTACCGCGATGGGGATCATGTTCTGCCGCAGCGCGCAAATTTCTTTCGCGATGTCTGCGCGGCCTTACCGGACCACGTGGCGACGTTTTGTCCGGCGGCGCAGGGTGTGCTGTGGGATGGGGACAGGGCTGTGCCGTCGCAATGGGGATTGGCGACCTTTGTACATCGCGCCCTACCCGTGGTGGGGCAGGTGCAGGGCTTCGTTCACAAGGGCTATGCCGCAGATGGGTATGGGGACCACCCGCGCTCTCGCAGCGCGCATGGGGTGCGGATTTACGACCACGCGGCGCAGCGGGCGGTGAGTGTGACACATTTGCACGGGTTGCGCGACCTTGCGGGCAAGATGGACACGCCCGCGCGGGCGGCGCAGGCGCAACGGCTCTGGGCCATATCCGACGCCGTGTCGGAGCCTGCCGATCTGCGCGTGGTTTGCGGCGATTTCAACGTGGAGCCGGGCAGCGAGACGTTGCGGTTTCTGGGCCAGATGGGATTGACCGATTTGGTCACGTCGCGCGGCTTTGCCAGCACGCGGACATCCCATTACGCCAAGGCGGGACAGTTTGCGGATTACATGCTGATCAGTGATGCTGCCGCCGTGGCAGGATTTGACGTGGTGACCGATCCGGAAGTGTCGGACCACTGTCCGTTGGTTTTGACGATCTAGATCCGGGTGGCGTGACCCAATTGACGCGCTGACGCGCGACGCGATTTATATTTTGACGAGGGGGCTGTCTGCCCCCTCGTGCTCCCCCGATGGTATTTCTGGTCAGAAGAAGGGGGCTACCACGGGACGCGCCATTCACGGCGTCTGGGTTCCGGTTCATCCACGCCTGCCAGCGACATGACCCGCGCTGCTTCTTCGGCGAGCAGTTTTTCTTCGGCAAGACCTTTGATCGGGACACGACCCACCTCGAGCATCAGGGGGGCGGCGAGCGGGGTGACGCGGGACAGCTCGATCAGGTCGATGCGGTCGCCGATGCGGGCGCACATTTCTTCGATCCGGCCAAAGTCGACGAGGCCCCGCATCGCCTCTTCGCGCGTGATGTGCAGCATCAGGTGGTCGGGGTCGTATTTGGCGAGCGTGTCATAGAGGATGTCAGAGGAGAAGGTGGCTTGCCTGCCGGTTTTGCGGTTCGACGGCAGGTTCCGTTCGATGAGGCCCGCGATTGTGGCGGAGGCGCGGAAGGTGCGTTTCATTACAGCGTTGCCCGCGAGCCAGCGGTCAAGGCCATCGCGCAGCGCTTCGATCTCAAAAAGTGGTTTGGGATCGGTGATGGGATCGAGACCCCAGATGAGGGTGGCATAGTCTGTCGCGAGAAAGCCCAGCGGGTTGAGGCCGGTTTCTTCCATCCGTTTGGTCAGCAGGAGCCCGAGGGTCTGCATCGCATTGCGGCCTGCAAAGCCATACACTGCCGTGTGGACGCGGCCATCATGCGGGAAGCTTTCGATCAGGAGGCGGCCCGGTTCGGGCAGGCGGCTGACGTTGCGTTGAAGTGTGAGCCACTGGGCGGTGTGGTCGGGCAATTCAGGCCATGTCCCTTGTTGGAACATTTCGATGATGCGGTGGGAGAGTTGGGTGGATGTGGCGAATTTGGTGCCAAGAAACGTTGCGATTTTCGGTTTCTTGGCGGCATCGCGCGTCACCTGCACGGTCATTTCGCGCAAAGAATCGTACCGGACGATCTGGCCGCCAATCAGGAACGTATCGCCGGGGGTGAGGGTGGCGGCAAAGCCTTCTTCGATCTCGCCCAAGGGTTTGCCGCCCCGCCCTTTGTAGCGGACCTTGAGCGTGTCGGTGTCCTGAATCGTGCCAATATTCATGCGGATGCGTTGCGCCGCACGGGGGTCGCGCAATTGCCACAGGCCATCGTCGCGCTGTTTGAGGCGTTTCCACTGGTCGTAGGCACGCAACGCGTAGCCGCCTGTGGCGCAGAAATCGAGGCAGGCATCGAATTCGGGGCGCGTCAGGGCAGTGTAGGCGCCGGTGGTAATGACTTCGGCATAAAGCGCATCGGCGTCGAAGGGGCCTGCGGCGGCAGCGATCAGGATGTGTTGGCACAATACGTCGCGGGGGCCCGATCCACGGGGGTCGCCGTCAAGTTGGCCTGCCTGCACCGCTTCGAGGGCGGCAACGCATTCCACAACTTCGAAGCGGTTGGCGGGGACAAGCAAGGCTTTGGAGGGAGCATTGTAGCGGTGATTGGCGCGACCTATGCGCTGGACAAGGCGTTTGACGTTTTTCGGCGCGCCAACCTGAATGATCAGGTCCACATCGCCCCAGTCGATCCCCAGATCCAGCGTGCCGGTACAGACAATGGCCTTGAGGTCACCTGCGATCATCGCGGCTTCGACTTTTTCGCGTTGCTGGCGGTCGAGGGAGCCGTGGTGGATGCCAATTGGCAAACCGTCTTCGTTCGCGAGCCAGATGTTGTGAAAGTAGAGCTCGGCCTGCGCGCGGGTGTTGTGGAAGATGAGCGTTGTCTTGTGCTTTTTGACCTGCTCCAGCACCGCCGGGATCGCGTATTTGCCGCCAGCGCCGGACCATGGAGGCGGCTCATCTGTGATGAGCATCTGGATGTCGGGGGGCGGGCCGGGGTCTGCTTGTAGAATTGCGCAAGGATCGGTGTGCCGGGCGAGCAGGTGGGCGATGGCTTGCGGATCCTCGACTGTGGCCGACAGGCCGACGCGACGCAGGCCGGGACACATGGCGTGCAAGCGCGAGAGGGCCAGAAACATCTGGTCACCGCGTTTGGAGTCCGCAAGCGCATGGATTTCGTCAACCACCACGCGTTTGAGGCCTGTGAACATACGCGGCGCGTCCTCGTAGCTGGTCAGCAGGGCGAGGCTTTCGGGTGTGGTGAGCAGGATATGAGGCGGGTCGGCGCGCTGGCGTTTTTTCTGCGTGGCGCTGGTGTCGCCGGTCCGGTCCTCAATGCGGATGGGCAGGCCCATCTCCTCCACTGGTGTGCGCAAATTGCGCTTGATGTCCGCCGCCAGCGCCTTGAGCGGTGAGATATAGAGGGTGTGGATGCCGTCATGTTGCCCCTTGGCGAGATCGACAAGGCTGGGCAGGAAACCGGCCATGGTTTTGCCGCCACCGGTGGGTGCGATGAGCAGCGTGGCGGGGTCATCCGCGCGGTCCAGCATGTCCTGCTGGTGCGGGTGGATGGACCAGCCGCGCGCTGCGAACCAGTTGTGGAACAGGATGGGAAGAGGAGCCATGTGGCGCAACATAGGCGGTGAGGCATTGCAGGCCAGTCCCTAAACTGACGGCGTTTCGCCCACGAGACACAGGACACGGTCCGATACGGTCAAGACGGCACACCTGATCTTGGCGCAGTTGCTTTGTCATGGCAGAGATGTTTCCATGAACGACGCGAACCCTGATTGCACCACGGCCCCGCTTGACGAGGTTTTTGATGCGATGTGCGCCGGGGACTTTGCGATGCCGGAGATCGTTGCCGATGTGTATCCCCCGTTCCCCCAGGGTCGGGACGCCGCATTGAACCGGCATTGGATCACCCACGCCATTCACGCACACGACTATGCGGTGTTCGACTGTGTGTTGGCGCGGGGTGTTCCTGTGAACGTCAACGATGACAAAGGCTACGGTCCGTTGACGACGCTTTTGGAGATGGAGCGGGAGATGTGGCACAGCCTGAGCACCTAAGAGGTGATCGCGTGGATCGACCGGCTGATCCGTGCCGGGGCGGACGTGAATTTCTGTCACACGCTGGATCAAACGCCATTGCACCGGGCGGCGATGATTGCCTCGCCTGCCGTGGTGCAACATCTGTTGGACTGTAGTGCGCGCCCGGATGCGTTCGATGCGGAATATGAACCGCGGCAGCCGGTTTATTATGCGAAATGGTCCAAGTGGAAAGACGAAGTGACCAAGATTTTGCAGACCGCGATGGCGCGCTGAGCGCATGGGGTTATTGGTGCGGTTTCAGCGCGCGGATGTGCGCTTGTATAGCTTGCGGCAGGGCAGTGTCGGTCCCGTGCGGGGCCGCATCGAGCGCGGCGGCGACGTCCTTGACCAAAATGCCGATGGAGTTGTCGTCTGCATAGCCGTCACGGGCAAATTCGATGGTGTCAAAGCCGGAGGCAAGCCAGTTCTGGCCAGAGGACGTTCGGATGAGGTTGAGCAGTTTGTCCTCGTTCAGCCCGTTGGTATCGGCCCAATCCAGCACAAGCCGGGTCATGGCGGTGTGCGAGGCGGCAAGCAGGTTGTTGAGCACCTTGGCCTGCATCCCCGCGCCATAGCCGCCCATGTGGTGGAAGTGCTGGCCCATAAGCGCGAGCAGCGGGATGGCGTCGGCGATATCGGTGTCACTGCCGCCAAGCATAAAGCTCAGTTGCCGGGTTTCTGCTGCAATTTGCGCACCGGACATGGGCGCGTCGATCAGGGTGATGTGGTCGGGGACGCGGTCGCGCAGCGACGCGACATAGCGGGGCGACAGGGTGGAGCAGAGAAAGATGCGCGTCAGGTGCGGGGCGCATGTGACAAGGTTCTGTTGACCAAACAGCAAAGCGTCGGTTTGGTCTGCATCCCGCACAACCGAAAACACTGTATCAAGGCGCGGGGCAAAGGCCATGACATTGGTGGTGATGTGCGGCGTGCCTTTGTCCACAATGTCAAAGCCTGCGGCGTCCGTGCCGCCGTCGCGCAACGCGTCCAGCATTGGGCCGCCCATGCGGCCACAGCCCGCGACGCCGATCATTTGACGATATGTTCGTCCTTGACGAACATGTTGGCCCACGCGCGGTCGATCAGGTCAGGGCGCATTTGCAGCGGAATGCCTTCGAAGTTGCAGATCGACACCATCTGGTCGATGAGGAAGTTGGGCTGGTAGTTGGCATAGATGCTGTCGATGGTCGGGTATTTGACCTTGAGCAGATAGATCAGCGCCTCTTCGTCCAGCGGCATCCCTTTTTTCTTGGCCACCATCGCAAAGATTTTCAGAAAGTTCGCTTGGCTTGGCCCCTCGACCTTGATCTTGAAGAAGATCCGCCGCAGCGCGGCTTGGTCAAAGATCTCGTTGGGGTGGAAGTTGGTGGAGAAGATCACCAACGTGTCGAAGGGCACTTCGAACTTTTCACCGGATTGAAGTGCAAGGATATCCTTGTTTTCCTCAAGCGGCACGATCCAACGGTTCACGAGGCTTTGCGGCGGTTCGGACTGGCGGCCAAGGTCGTCCACGATAAAGATACCGCCGGTCGATTTCAGTTGCAGCGACGCCTGATAGGTGCGCGCGGTGGAATTGTATTTCAGGTCCAGCATGTCCAGCGTCAGTTCACCGCCCGTGATCACGGTGGGCCGTTCGCAGCGCACATAACGCTGGTCATAGGGGGTGCGGCGGCGCAGGGATGTGACGTCTTGTTCGGGCTCTGCGGCCAGAACATGCACGATGGGATCATAAACAGTGATGACCTGCCCGCCATATTCGATGGCGCGTGGCACAAAGACCTGATCGCCGATGGCGTCGCGGATACCGTTGGAGATCGAGGATTTACCGTTGCCGGGCGGGCCGTACATCAGGATCGAGCGGCCTGCGCTGACGGCGGGGCCAAGCTGGTCCAAAAGGTCTTCGGGCAGAACGAGATGTCCCATTGCCCCGGTCAGCTGCGCCCGCGTGACCATGATGTTGCGGATGGATTGGCGTTTGACCTGCTGGCGATAAACCTCCAGCGGGATCGGCATTGCACCAAAATATTCTGACTGCGCCAGCGCATCCAATGCACGCGCCTTGCCTGCGTCGGTCAACTGGTAGCCCATTTCGTTGCCGTTGTTGGCATTGAGCGTGCCGGTTGCCTCCATCAGCCGCTGGTCGCGACACATGTCGATCAGTTCCTGAACGATGATGCCCGGAATGCACATGGCGTCGCTCAGGTCAGACACCATTTCAAGCGATTTGCGGAACATGGTTTTCAGCAGGATGTCCCGCATCATCACGACCGGCACGCGCATATCTTCGAGCCGCTTGGGCGCGGGCGGGGCGATCACGTCTGCGGTGTGCATATTCATAGCGGGGTGCCTCGGAACTGCTTTATTTTCGGCAGCAGTACCGTGGCAATCAGGCCAAATTATGACCCCTATGGTGCAGTTCTATGCGCCGTAGACCGCCGCCAGCCCGAGATAGAGCGCCAGTGTCGGACCAAGCGCAAAGCCCATGGGAAACTTGCGCCCTTGTTCCCAACTGTCCCAATCGGGTGCGAGGCGGCGCAGCGGCGTAAACTTGGCCACGCGGTGCGCCCCGTAAGCCGCCAGAAGCACAGCCGCGAAAAGCGGCAGGGTCAGGTTCAGATCGCCTATCGCGATGTAGGGCGCCGCAGCGGCGAGGAATTTGGCATCGCCAGCGCCCATCACGCCACCGGCGTTCAGAACAATGCCCAGAACCAGCATGATGCCCAGATGCGCCAGCGCCCAAAGATAGGTCTGAAACGGAAACACGAAGACACCCAAGACCGCAAAGACGAGGGCAAGTGCCACAACAGCCTGATTGGTAATGCGCATCTCACGGAGGTCCGTGAACGCCACATAGAGGCAGATCGGCGCGGCAAAGGGCAAAAGCCACGCCGCGGCAAAGGCCGATTGCTGCATGGATCAGCCGTTCGTTACGTTGTTTTCAAGCGCGTTGAGCGACCGCACGGCAGCCTCGAAATGCTGTGGGTGCGTCTCGATCGCGTCGCGCAACAGACCCTTGCCGGTGTTGACGTCGCCCTGTTTGACTGCCGCAAGTCCCAACGTGTGTAAAAGTTGCGCCCGCTCGGTCTGGTCCATCGGGATGACGGGCAACTGGTAGTTGCGCTGCGCACCACGCGCGAGGATCAGGTTGTTCTTGGCGGTAAACAGCGTCGTATCCTGACGGATCGCCTCACCAAAGAGGCGTTCAGCCTCTTTGAAATCGCCGCGGGTCAGCTTGGAATAGCCCCAATTGTTGAGCACACCAGCGGGCCGGGTCGTGAGGCCCACTGCCGTCTGGTAAAAGCTGTCGGACTTGTCCCATTCCTGATTGCTGTCGGCAATCAGCGCCTCCAATCGGTAGCGTTTGAACGTCTCGAAAGTGGGCGGAACGCGGTCCAGCTCTTCTTCGGCGCGGGCCCAGTCGCCCGAGCGCAAAAGCGCGTCGGCATAGTCCACGCGGTCATCATTGCTCACGCCGTCCATCTTGATCACCTTGGCATAGGCGCCTGCGGCTTCGGTGTAGCGTTTTGCGCGCACATAGCTGACGGCAAGACCGCGTTGCAGGTCGATCCGGTCCGGGTTTTCCTTGGCTGTGCGCGAGAAATATGCGACCGCCTCGTTCGGGTCAGCCACGGTCAGCATCACGTCGCTCAGATTGCTTTCATCGACGGCGTTCACGTCTTTGAAGGCGCGTTCGACGGTTTCGTCTGCGGCCTTTTGTTCGTCACATGCGGACACGGCCATCAGCCCTGCCAGCGAGACAGCCAAAATCACGGGGTGGCGCATTTTTGCGTCCTTTGCCTGCTCTGGCCGTGCATTTGCGCACGGTCACCTGTCATTTCACACCCACGGTTGGGCATGGCCTCATATCACAAAGCAGTCCGGATCAGAAAATCGCTGCTGCCTCGGCGCACCAGTTTGAACTGGTTGTCGTCTTCATTGGGTTGCAAAATAACAGAATCCTCGGATTTTGCGATAGCTTTGCGTAAATTATCGCGGATGAGTGTGCTTTCTCCGTCATCCAGGGCAAAGGCGCGTCGGAAAATCTGCACCGCTTCGGCGGTTTCGCCGCGTTCCATCAGCACAACACCCAGATTGTTGAGCGTTTCGGGGTAAGGATCAAATTCGGTTATAGCCCGGCGCAGGATCTGTTCGGCTTGGTTCAGTCGGCCAAGGCCAAGGTTGGCGGTGCCCAACCCCGACAGGATTTCCGCATCAAGCCCGGTGTTCAGAGCCGCACGGTTGAAGGCACGAATGGCAAGCTCGTATTCCCCCGCAGAAATCAGCCGGTGGCCAACTTCGACTCCGCTGACGGCTTCGGCGCGCGGATCGATGCCGGGGGCAAACGGGCCCGTCTGGGACGCGTCGATACCACCTGTGGAACAAGCGGACAGGGCTGTGACCAGCAATAAAGCGCGGATTGGGCCTGCGAACATCGGTCTTTTCGACTCTGGGACGTGACTGCACCGCACCCTTTACAGGGCGCGGTGCAGTTGTCGTATCACGAAAAGATGGGTCGGCCTAGGTGCTGATCTTACTGACCGGGACCACCCATGTTGCCCAACTGGGTGATGCCGTGCACGGACGGACCCACAAGGATGATGAGAAGCGGCGGCACCGTCAGCATCATCGTGGCCAGCGTCATTTTGGTCGGCAGCTTGTTTGCGGCCTCTTCTGCGCGCATCACGCGCTTGTCGCGCATCTCACCGGCGTAGACGCGGAGCGCCTCGGCGATTGACGTACCGAAACTGGCCGATTGTACAAGAACCGTCACAAAGCTCTGAACATCCTGCACGCCACAACGTTCGCCCATGTCATTGAGCACGGTGACCTTGTCCTTACCGGCTTTCATCTCAAGGCTCACAACCATGAATTCATCAGCCAGAGCGGGGTAGGAGGCGCGCAGTTCAGACGCCACGCGTGTGATTGCCTGATCAAGCGACTGGCCCGCCTCAACACAGACCAGCAGCATGTCGAGCGCGTCCGGGAAACCGGATGTGATCTCGTCCTTGCGCTTTTCCACGCGCTTCGTGATCCAGTATTGCGGCAGGTAATAGCCAACGCCACCGGGACCAACGGTGTACATAATGATCTTTTGCGTATCCATCCCGTCGGTGCCGACGATAAAGTTCACATAGACCACGCCAAGTGCCAGACCCAACACGCCCAGAATGAACTGCGCGGCATGAAAGGCGCGTACGGCGTCCTGGGATTGATAGCCGGCCTGGCGCAGCATCAACTGGCGCTTGGACAGTTCGGCCACGTCCTGCGGTTCGAGGAAGTTCGCAAAACGCTCCAGCTGTTCGTTGCGCGCACCTTGGCGCAGACGTTCCTTGCCGGGACCGCCTCCGGCGGTGCGTTTTTGGTCCTTCTTGAGTTTTGCCAGCGGGTCTTCGGGCTGGTTGAACATCATGATGGCCACGACGGCGATCATCATGACGCCAATCACGCCGGCGATGACGATGGGCCCAAGCGGTCCGAGGGCGGCGGTAATGGGGGCGAGCAGTGCGTCCATGGTCTTGTCCTCAGACTTTGATGTTGGTGAGCACGCGCATCACGTAGAGGTTGATGGCAAGCATGATGCCCACGACGAAACAGGCGGGGATAAAGTAAGCGTGGTCACGCACATCGTCGTAGTAGTTCGGGTCGGACACGTTGATGACGACCAGCGCCACGATGGGGAAGGCGGACAGGAACTTGCCCGACCACTTGGCCTCGGCGGTGATCGCTTTGACCCGGCGGAACAGGCGAAAGCGGGCGCGGATCACCTTGGCCAGACCGGCAAGGATCTCGGCAAGGTTACCGCCTGATTGCTGCTGGATGGTCACGGCGACCGCAAGAAAGCGCAAATCCTGCATGTCGAGACGTTCGGCCATGGCTTTGAGCGCCTCACCAGTGTCGCGGCCAAACGCGCTTTCGTCTGCGATCACGCCGAATTCCGATGCGATGGGGTCGCTTGCTTCTTTGGCGACGATCTGAATGGCCGAACTGAACGGGTTGCCCACGCGCAGGCTTCGCACCATAAGTTCCACGCTGTCGGGCAGCTGTTCTTCGATCATGGACATGCGTTTGTTGGCCTTGGACGAGACCCAGAAGTAAACGGCCCCGATCCCGATCACGATAGACAGGAGCGCACGGATCGGCACATCTGTATCGGTGCCGACGCTGAGCCCGACAAAGGCCACAACGCTCAAGCCCCCCATCACCATGATGAGTTGCTGCGGCGTAAAGGCGATTGCCGCCTTTTGCGCTTTGTCCGACAGGATTGAATACAGCGGGATAGATTTGGCGCCCATGTGCTGCTGCATCTCCTTGCGGAGCTGTTCCAGCACTTCCTCGCGGCGGCCACCGGCCTTATTCAGCATCTCAAGACGCCGGTTCACCCGGTTGTTGAGGCTGATGGATTTGCCAAAGCTCACGAGGTACAGGCCCTCGACAAGGACCAGCACGCCGATAAAGATCAGGCCGTAGATGATGGGTTCTGCGCTCATAACGTGGGTAATCCTTACTCGGCCGCAACGGGTTCGTAGATGGAGGCGGGCAGGTCATACCCCCACAGACGGAAGCGTTCGGCAAAGTGCGAACGCACGCCCGTGGCGGTAAAGTGACCGATGATCTTGTTGTCCGGTGTCAGGCCAACCCGCTGATATCGAAAGATTTCCTGCATGGAGATAACGTCGCCTTCCATGCCGGTGATCTCGGTGATGGAGGTCATGCGGCGCGAGCCGTCCTGCAGGCGAGAAGCCTGCACGATTAGGTTCACAGCCGACGACACCTGACTGCGCACGGCCTTGATGGGCATTTCAATGCCCGCCATCGCAATCATGTTTTCCAGACGGCTGATACCGTCGCGCGCAGAGTTCGCGTGGATCGTGGTCATGGACCCGTCGTGGCCGGTGTTCATGGCCTGAAGCATGTCGATGACTTCTTCGCCGCGGGTCTCGCCCACGATGATCCGGTCGGGGCGCATCCGAAGGGCGTTTTTAAGACAATCGCGCGGGCTGACTTCGCCTTTGCCCTCGACGTTGGGTGGACGGCTTTCCATCCGGCCCACATGTGTCTGTTGCAGTTGCAGTTCCGCCGTATCTTCGATGGTCAGGATGCGCTCGGCGTTGTCGATGAACGATGACAGCGCGTTAAGCGTTGTGGTCTTACCCGAGCCCGTACCGCCCGAAACGATAATGTTCAGGCGTGTGGCCACTGCGGCCTGCAAATAGGCGGCCATTTCTTCGGTAAAGGCACCGAACTGGACAAGGTCGTCCACGCCCAGCTTGTCTTTTTTGAATTTCCGGATGGACACGAGGCTGCCGTCCACCGCAATCGGGGGCACCATCGCGTTGAAACGTGATCCGTCCTGCAAACGAGCGTCCACATATGGGTTGGATTCGTCCACACGACGCCCCACAGCGCTCACGATCTTGTCGATGATGCGCAGCAGGTGGCGTTCGTCTTTGAAGGTGATGTCGGTCAGTTGCAGTTTACCGGCCCGTTCGACAAAAATCTGCTTGGGGCCGTTCACCAGAATATCGTTGACCGTGTCATCCTTGAGCAACGTCTCAAGCGGGCCAAGGCCCGTGACTTCGTCGAACAGTTCCTGATTGAGGGTCTGTCGGTCCTCGCGGTTGAGGATGATATTTTTTTCTTCCAGCACCTCGCCGGTGATCGCGATGATTTCCTGACGCAGGTCCTGTTCAGACGCATGTTCAAGCGCTGCAAGGTTGAGGTTGTCCAAGAGCGCGCGGTGCAGTTCCAGCTTGATCTCGCCAATCCGCTCCTTGCGCTTGCGCTCTTTGTCCATGGGGGTGACCTGAGCGGGCGCTTGGGTGTTGGCCTTGCGCGCGACCTTGGCGGGCGAATCTGCTTTGGGCAGTTCCGTCACCTTCTCTGCCGGGGCAGGGGCGGGGGTTGGAGCGGCTTTTTTGTACTTGGAAAACATGTATCTACCTCAAATGACCGCGCTTTACGCTGCCTCGGAATGGGAAGCGTTGAGCTCGTGAATGGATGCAGCCAGCTTGGCGATTTCGCGGCGCAGCGGGTTCTTGGCCGCGGATTCTGCCAGTGGCGCGCCGTGATCGGCAGACTGGGTGATCGGTTTGCCGCCATCGGGCAGTTGCACTTCGATCGAGATATCGAGGCTTTCGCCCAAACGCTTGACCCGCGCCCTGCCGCCCAGATCGGTGAATTTGGGCGCACGGTTGAGCACATAGCGCAGCTTTTCGACCGGCAGTTCTTCGGATTGCAATGCCCGCTTGAACCGCAGCGTGTTCTGCGCCGACCGCATGTCGATTTCGAGCGTGGTGAAATAGAGATGCGCCGCGTTGAGCACGGTTTCTGTCCACTGCACGAGGGTCGAAGGCATGTCGATGATCACATAGTCGAAATGCGCGCGTGCCATTTCGATCACCCGGTTGATATCTTCGGGCGATACGATGTCGAGCGGGATCATATCTGACGGCGCGGTCAGCACTTGCAACTTGTCCCCATAGGTCAAGAGCGACTGGCCGAACGTTTCTTCGTCCATGCTTTCGGTATCGGACAGCATTTCGAATACGGCCTCGCGGCGGGCAAGGTCGAGATAGGTGGAGGCGGTGCCGAATTGGAAATCAAAGTCCAACAGGCACACGTTCGGTGTCTCGCCGCCGCACAGCTCTGCCAGTTCCCACGCAAGGTTAACGGCCAGTGTGGTCGATCCGGTGCCGCCCGCGATGCCGTGTGTGACAAAGACGGCGCCCTGTTTGTTGGTGCCGGATTTCAGTTGCGCGGTCCGCTCTTCCTCGACGCGCTGCGGCTGATGCGCGGCGCGGATACGCTCAATGGCTTGCTGCAACTCACCTTCGGGCAGCGGGTAGGGGACAAATTCGTCCGCGCCTTGGCGCAACAACTGGTGCAGCGCGGCGGGCGTCACGTCCTCGGCAATTAGAATGACCTTGATGCCACGCGCCTTGGCCTGCGAGATAATCTCGCCCAGCAGAACCAGGTTGTCCTCATCCGAATCGTCGATGGCCAGCGCGACGAATTCCATCGCTTCGGCATCGGGTTGGTTAAAGTAGGCCAAAGCCTCGGCAAAACCCAGATCGCCCCAGCTTTCGCCCATGCACTGTTCCATATCCTCGATCAGCAGATCGAAGTTCTGCACATCGCGGCTGATGGTGCAGGCGGCGATCGGCGCCGTTTCAGGTTGTGGCATTGTGCTGCTCATTGCCATCTCGTCCTTTTAATTCAGGGGCTTGGCCGTCGTATCCGGGACCTGTCCCGAAGGTGACGGCGGTTGCCCACCCAGACGCGCACGGATTGGTCGCACGTGTCCCTTCGCAAGCGTTGTCGCAGCGAATTCAGGCGAGATTTGGGCCAAAAAACTCCAATTGTTGGGTATCTCACAACGATAACGGGCGCGGACAGAGGATTGTCCGCGCCCGTTCGGTCAGGCCAAATTTTAGAAAAACCTTACTGTTCGGTGCGCAAATCCGCGCCCACGATGCCCGTGAGGGCCGTCGGAGCCTGCGCGGACTGGATATAATCACGATACACGATCTGAGCGTAGCGACCGTCGAGCACATTGGGGTGGTTGCGGACGAATCCGGTCACCTCGGTCACGGTGCGGCGATTGCGGCGTTCGCGCCCTTGGGTCACGATCAGCGGCTGGGTCTCGCCAAAGGACGCCACCGCTTCGAGCCGCGAGCGGTCGATTCCCTGCGTCGTCAGAAAACTGACAACAGCGCGCGCACGCGCAAGGCCCAGACGTTTGTTATACCCGCTGGAGCCCACCGCATCGGTATGCCCGTAGACGCGAAAGCGCACTTCGGGGAATTGGCGGATCCACGTGGCTTGCTGGCGCAGCGCATCCTGTGCACCGGCGTCCAGTTGCGACGAATTGAAGGCGAAGTTGACGGTTGTCAGCACTTCGGAGGCAAAACGTTGAGCAAGATCAAAGGAGTACTGGCGTTCCCCGGTCAGGATCAGCGTGTTGTTCGCCGTGGCGTTGCCAAAGGAGCCGGTGTCCGAAATGGCGCCAGCCTCACGGTAGAACTGGGTGTAGACCGGATCATTGGACGGCCCGCACGCGGAAAGTGCGACGCTGCCTGCCAGTAGGGCTGTGGTGATCGGTTTCATGACCTGTCCTTAATCCAACACGTAGCCATATGAGCCGCTGAAGTCCTGTTTGGCAACCTCACCGGCGGCACCCGCTTTGGGGGTGCGCGTGCCCGCGGCCACGCGACCGTGCAGGAACAGGTCCTGTTCGGTGGGTGGTTTGATGCGGTCGGTGGGCAGGGCAAGAACATCACCTTGGACCGGGGTCACAAGGTGCGCGGTGATGATAATGACCAGCTCGGTCTGTTCGCGCTGATACGAAGCGCTGCGGAACAGCGCGCCCAGAACCGGCACATCACCCAGCCAGGGCAGTTGCTGGTTGCTGTCGACAAAGTTGTCTTCGAGCAGGCCGGCGATGGCAAAGCTTTCGCCGTCGCGCAGTTCGACCGTCGACGATGTTTCGCGGCGGCTGAAGGCGTCGATGGTAAAGGCGTCGATCGTGATCCCGTTGGTGGGGTCGATGGCCGACACGGCTGCTTCGAGTTCGAGGTTGATGAGGTCCTTGCCCACAACACGCGGGATAAAGTTCAACTCAACGCCAAAGGGTTTGAATTCAATGGTGACAACGCCGTCTTCTTGGCTGACGGGAACGGGATATTCGCCACCCGCAAGGAATTTCGCCTCTTGGCCGGACAGGGCCACAAGGTTCGGTTCGGCCAGAGTGCGCACAACCCCTTTGGTTTCAAGCGCTTCGAGCAGCAGACCCACTTGGGTGTTGCCCGCGTTGAATCCAAAGAGCACGGCGCCCGCATTGTCGTTTGTGGCAGGCAGCGTGCCGCCGATGCCATTGGCGACGCCACCGGCTGTTACGTTGGTATTTGTGCCGCCGCTCAGGCCCACATCACCGGAAAAGATCGTGCCACCCAGGCTCAACGAAGAACTGAGCGATTTGGACACCGACCGGTTCATTTCAGCAAAGCGGACTTTCAGCATGACCTGCTGGATGCCACCCACGGTCATCAGGTTGCTCACGCGCCCCTCGGCGTAACGTTCGGCCAGATCCAGCGCGCGTTGCAGCCGCTGCGTGGACGACACGATACCAGACAGAACGATACCGTCATTGGCAGTGCGCACTTCGATTTTTTCACCGGGCAGGATCTGCCGCAGCCGTTCTTTGAACTCGGAGATGTCTGCGGCGACACGCACATTCACATTCGTGATCAGGCGTCCGTTGCCGTCCAGCAGCGTCAGCGTGGTCAGGCCGGGGGCCTTGCCCAGCACATAGATCGTGCGGTCGCTGAGAGATGAGATGTCTGCAATCGCGGGGTTCGCGATGCTCAACTCGGCAAAGGCCGTATCGCTTTCGACCACAACCGCCCTGTTCATGGGGACGTTGAGCGTGCGAGACGTCGCCTCGCGCACGACCCGCAGTGTTTCTGCCGAAGCCATGTCCGCCGCAATCGGGCCCATAGCCAGTACCAGCCCGGTGAGGGCCGCTTTGAATAGTCCGTCGATTTTCATGTGACCTGCCTTTTTGATCACGCCTCAATGCCGGGTCTTTGTGCCCGTCGTTTTCAGCAAGATGCGCGCAATTGGATTTTTTTGCAAGAATCAATGACTTCAGCGATGGGTTTTATGTGGATAACTGGCAACAGGGCCACAAACCGAAAACGGCGCCCGCAAAGGGGGCGCCGCGTTAAGCCATTGAATTTGGACTTAGTTTGTACAGGGGATCGGGATTTCGACAACCTCGGCGCCGCGACGTGTGCGGATCGAACATGTCTGCTCTTCTTCGACCTCTGCGATCTCGGCTTCTTCGGTGATGCCAAGCAGCGAACGCTGGTCCACCTCAATCGCGCCGGCAATTGTGTCGTCCTCAGCGCCAACAAGCGACAGCGACAGACGTCCGGTCGACTGCGCCTGTGCCAGACCGGCGACTTGGCTGGGGCTCGCGGCAACGGTCACCGTCTGCGCAATCGTCGCGCCGTCC
Organism: uncultured Tateyamaria sp.; assembly: GCF_947503385.1. GTDB lineage: Bacteria > Pseudomonadota > Alphaproteobacteria > Rhodobacterales > Rhodobacteraceae > Tateyamaria. The sequence continues at coordinate 884,879 of NZ_CANNDO010000002.1, read as the reverse complement.
AGATCGCCTTGGGTGTTCTGGTCAATGGCGATAAGTTTGACGCCCGCCTCGATCAGTTTGGTCACCTCTCCACGCGCTTGGCTCAGGCTTTGATCCACCCGACCGGTCCAGTAGACGTCAACGCGGTCACCGGGCCGCAAGAAGCCGGATACACCGGTGGCCACATCCACTTTGATGGCAAAGGCGCGCATTCCGCGCTCCAGCCGGGACGTGATGCCCGCCTCTTCACCCGGTTCGGTCACTTTGACCGCGAGGATGGCTTCGTTCTTTTCCATGACACGCAGAACCACGCGGGGGTCTGTCACGCCTTCGGGGAACAGGGGATTGTCGGCGGTAAATGCACCTTCGGGAATGGCCGTTTCGGGCCAATCCACGGTGCGGACATCTTCTGCGGTGAGGGCCTCGCCGTATTTCAGCTGCCGCTCGGCCACAAAGACGGGCACGGTTGGTACGATCTTTTCGCGCTGCGCCCGCTCTTTGGCCAACGCAGTTTGGTACTGACCAATATAATTTTTGGCCATATACACAGCGCCCCCCGCAAGGGCGACACCGGCGACCAACACCAGTCCGAATACCATTCGCATCTCAGCACCTCATAACTTGGGCCCGTATTGAATCAGGTGGGGCCTCTTGCAGTATTTGTATTGTCTGAATGTGGCATTTTGAGGGAACAGGTGCGGTCGCTCTGCGGCAGAGCGAGCGGCGCGGACCCCAATAAAACGGCCATGCCCCAAACAGAACAGCGCGCGCGTCCGGTTGGGCGCGCGCGGTATTCAGATTTCAGCCAGCTTAGAAGGACCAGCTGGACAAGAACGCTTCGACGCCAGCGGAGACGCCGACAGAACCGTTTGTGAGCGTGAGCACAAGCGCCACGGCCAATGCCACGATTGCCGCCGTCAACACGACCCAGTCTACGGTGACCGCGCCGGATTCGTCCCGCGCATATGATGTGATGACATGCTTCATTTCAATAACCTCACTGAATGGTTCCAACTGCCAACTTCATGCAAAGGGCCGTGACCAAGGTCTTGGTCACGGCCCCATGCAGTTTCACACTGTCAGGTCAGACCAACTTAGTTGGGGTCTTGTGCCTGCAGGAATGTGTCGGTGTCGGCTGTCAGCTCGGTGGCACCGGTTTGGATCGAAGTGTAAGCAGCAACGGCCAGGCCAACCACAGCAGCGGTCAGAACAACCCAGTCAACTGTCACGGCGCCGTCTTCGTCTTTACGGAAGTTTTTGATGAATTTGATCATAGTACGTCCCTCCAAAGGATCAGTAAGTTTGCGTTAGTACCTTGCCGTCCGTTGTTGAGGCCGCTCTCTCTCTTTGGCCTCTGTCCGACTTGGTATGGCTGCATATAGACGTCCGAATGGGGCACGATTTTGGCGGCTTCGCGGGCTTTTCACGTCGTAGAGGGAAATTGTGGGCGTGCGCGGCTAAGACGCTGATTCATAAACATAAAAAACTGAATAAAAATCCTGTTTTTGTGCGGCACCCGGATTCGAGGCGGCAAATATGGCAGTCTTGCCGATTTTCAGATTTACAATGCTGGATGGGATTGCGGTTTTTTGCGATACTGGAAACAACCGGCGGTCAAAAAGAACCGCACGCAGCATCGTGCAGGCAGGCTATATGTTTAGATTGATGTGTATCGCAGGACTTGTGGTGGGTTTGGCCTGTGGCAGTGCTGTGGCCAAGGATCCTCCGGCGTTCAAGGATTTCTCCGCCAAGCGGGTCAAACCGCCCTCGGCAGGCACTCAAAAGCGGATCACTGTGCAGATCGACCCATCCGAGGTCGAAGCCGAAGTGCCGCAAACCGATCCGACCGAAGACAAGGCACCTGCTGCTTATGCGGCTCGCTATGATTGGTTCTGGTCGGATGTGGCAACAGACCTTGATGCAGCGGGGGCCGGACGTCTGGCACCGGCGCTGAGCGCGCTGGCGCGGTCCAAAGCGCCCGTGGCAGCCCCACGCCTGCAACAGATGCAGACTGTGGCGCAGGCGCATGGTGTGGACATCCTGCGCGCGACCATCGGCACGCAAGTGTCCCCCGCGCTTGTTCTTGCCGTGATGATGGTGGAATCGTCCGGCAAACCGGATGCGGTCAGCAGCGCGGGCGCGCAGGGTCTGATGCAGCTTATGCCCGCCACCGCATCACGCTTTGGTGTGACCGACAGTCTTGCGGCCTCGCAGAATATCGTGGGCGGTGTCAAATATCTCGACTGGCTGATGGGCGAGTTTAACCGCGACCCGATCCTCGTGCTGGCGGGATACAATGCGGGCGAGGGGGCCGTGCGCAAGCACGCGGGCGTGCCGCCTTATGCTGAGACGCGGGATTACGTGCCCAAGGTGCTCGCCGCGTTTCAGGTGGCGCGTGGCCTGTGCGTGACGCCGCCGCAGCTTGCCAGTGATGGATGTGTATTTGCCGCGTTGAATTGAGCGCAGGGGCGCTGCGCTGCGTCAGGCCATGCCCGGATCAAACGTTGAACGCGTCCGCCCATTCGGGGTGCATGGCACGTTGCGCGTTCACAAATGGGCACAGCGGGACGATCTTCCAGCCTTCGGCGCGCGCGTCCGCGACCAGTCGCTTGACCAAAGCCTGACCCGCGCCGGTGCCGCGCAGGGCATCCGGAACGCCTGTGTGATCGGCGATGCGTGTCTGCGGAGACAGAATGGAATAGGTCAGTTCGGCCTCGACGCCGTCCTTGCGCAAGACATAGCGGCCCTTGGTCTCGCCGTCTTCGCGCGTGATGTCGAACTCAGACAAGTGTGGCTTGGGTGGCGGCGCGCAGCTCATCCTCGGTCACGCCATCGGCGGTCTCGACAATCTTCAGCCCGCCATCAACCACGTCCAGCACACCGAGGTTCGTGATGATGCGGTCCACAACGCCTTTGCCCGTCAGCGGTAGGGTACACGCCTTGAGGACCTTGCTGTCGCCGTGCTTGTTGGTGTGGTCCATCACAACCACCACGCGACCGACGCCTGCCACCAGATCCATGGCGCCGCCCATGCCCTTGACCAGCTTGCCGGGGATCATCCAGTTTGCCAGATCGCCATTTTCCGCCACTTCCATGGCACCCAGGATCGCCATGGCAATCTTGCCACCACGGATCATGCCAAAGGACGTGGCGCTGTCAAAGTAGGCGGTTTGGGGCAGTTCAGTGATCGTCTGCTTGCCCGCGTTGATCAGGTCGGCATCCTCGGTCCCTTCGATCGGGAATGGGCCCATGCCCAACATACCGTTTTCCGACTGCAACGTGACCTCGACCCCCTCGGGGATATAGTTGGACACCAATGTCGGGATTCCGATCCCAAGATTGACGTACCAGCCGTCTTCAAGCTCCTGCGCGGCGCGCGCAGCCATCTGGTTGCGATCCCAAGGCATCTGATTTTCCTTATGCGTCTGTCACCGACGCGCCTGCGGGCACGTCTATTGTGATGTAGCTGCCCGCGGCGCCGCGGCCCAGCTGCAATGTGCCCTCTAGGCCTTCGATCAGGCCATTGACGATGCGTCCGCCCACGCTGGCGGCATCGGGCCAATCCATTTCGGCCGGGATGCCCACACCGTCATCCGCCACGATAAGGCGCAGACCGCCGGCGCTGAGCTGGCTCATCCGAACCTCAACCAGCCCCATGTCCATCCGTTCAAAGGCGTGCTGGAACGCGTTGGTCAGCAGTTCCGACATCACGAGGCCCACACGGGTCGCCGTCTCAATCGGCACCTCAAGCGGTTCGATCTGCAATGACAGGCGAATACCCGAACGCCCCTCGATATGGGCAATGGCGGCGGCCAGACGCGACAGGTAACTGCCCATCTGGATCGAGTCGCGGTTCGATTGTCGGTCGCTCAGCTTCATCTCTTCATAGAGAAGCTGCATGGTTTCGATACGGCGGCTGAGTGCCGCAAAGTCTTCGGGTACGGATGTCGCGCCGGATTGCTGGCGGATCATGCCGATGATCATCGACAGGTCTGATGCGACACGGTTCTGAATCTCAATGAGTTGGGCGTTGATCTCTTCGGCGCTGGTAGACAGCTCGCTCTGGCGCAGTTCTTTCTGCACGCCCACGAAATACTGAGTGTTGCCCTTGTTGTCGTGCACAGGCGCCACAATGAGGCGGTTCATGAAGGGCTCGCCATTGGCGCGGTAGTTCAGGATGTCGACCGTTGCGCTTTCCTCGGCCTCGATTCCCGCGCGCAGGCGATCCACGTCTGCCTTGTTCGTATCGGGACCCTGAAGAAAGCGGCAGTTGCGACCGATCGTGGCCGACCGCGCATAGCCCGTGCTGCGCGTGAACGCCTGATTCACGTAGACAATTGGATTGTCTTCGAGATGCGGATTGGTCACCACCATAGCAATCTGCGCGCGGCTGAAGCCCTCAAAGGACTTGTCGTCTTCCAACAGCTGTTCGATTGTATCCGGCACGTTCAGGCTCCTCTTACGCGGCGCGGGTGGTGCGTTGTTCGATACGTTTTTCGTGTTCGCCCTGAATCAGGCGGTGGACATAAATGCCCGGCAGATGGATCAGATCGGGGTCAAGGCTACCCGTTGGGACGATCTCTTCGACCTCGACCACACAGACCTTACCACACATCGCGGCAGGCGGGTTAAAGTTTCGGGCGGTCTTGCGAAAGACCAGATTTCCCGTCTCGTCGGCCTTCCACGCCTTGACGATGGACAGGTCTGCAAAAAGGCCCTCTTCCATGATGTAGGTCTCGCCGTTGAAGTCGCGGTGGTCCTTGCCTTCGGCAATCACTGTGCCAACGCCGGTCTTGGTGTAAAAGCCGGGGATACCACAGCCGCCTGCGCGCATCCGTTCGGCCAGCGTACCTTGGGGATTGAACTCCAGTTCAAGCTCACCGCTAAGATACTGGCGCATGAATTCCGCGTTCTCGCCCACATAAGACGAGATCATCTTTTTCACTTGGCGTGTCTGAAGCAGGATGCCGATGCCGAAATCATCGACGCCTGCGTTGTTCGACGCAAAGGTCAGGTCCTTGGTGCCGGCATCTTTGATTGCATCCAGCAGCAATTCGGGAATGCCGCACAGACCAAAGCCGCCCGCCGCAATGAACATGCCGTCGAACAGCAATCCATCCAGCGCTTCTGCCGCGGAACCGTATACTTTTTTCATGCGCACCCCCAAAAAGCCCGCTGGCGCGGGTTGCCGTGTCTTGGGGCCAGTATGTGACTGTATACAGAGGTAAAGTCAACGCGATGGCGTTTGTTCGGGGTGCGCTGTGCGGTTGTCCGCATCCCTGTGAAATATAGTGCAAAGCGCTGTGAGGTGGGATGTGCGGGATCGGCCCGCACACCCCCGGACGGGTGTTATTCCGATTTGGTCAAGACGGATTTGGTGGCGGTCTTTTTCGCCTTGTCCCCCATGAAGCCGTCAAAATCGGTCGGGAAGTCGATGGTAGTCGGCGCAGGGTTCGGAATGCCCGCAGACACGGACGCAGCCGCGGTCAACGCGATGGTGAGGGCGGTGGCGGAGGTGATCAGGACAGTTTTCATTTCGGTCTCCTTTCGATGCGATATTCGCAATATTTGATGCGATTATCGTACATTTAGGAAGTCTGCTTGCACGTTCAAGTGCGCTGGGCGAATGTCTGGTATGACCAAGGAACAACAGTTGCTGGACCAAGTGAAAACGCTGATGCGCGTGATGCTGATCAGCGAACGCACGCCGCCTGAGCATCAGCACGTGATCAAATTCAATCCGTTGGATTTCCACACCCTCGGCATGGTGCGCAACACGCCGGGTGTGCGCGCAGGCACGGTGGTGGCATCTCTGGGCATCGCCCCCACCACGGCAAGCAGCGTCATATCACGGCTGATGTCACGCGGGCTGATCCAGCGACGCCAGTGCGAAGATGACCGCCGGGCATATGCACTGTATCTGACGGACGAAGGTCAGCAGATCGCTGATACGATCTTTCATCAGGATCTGCGCAATATGGGACTGTTCCTGTCGGCGCTCAGCGCGCGTGAACAGGATCAGATGCTGGCCTTGCTGGGCAAGGTCGTGGCCAAGGTCGAAGCGCTGGAAGGCTCCGCGTCAGGCTGACTTTTTCTTGGCCGCCGGTTTCTTCTTTGGGGCTGCTTTCTTGCGCGTGGCCTTTTTCTTGGGTGCCTTTTCCGCAATCAGCTGCACTGCCATGTCCATGGTGACATCCTCGGGCTCGGTGCCCTTGGGGATCGTGGCATTGACCTTGCCCCATTTGACGTATGGCCCGTATTTGCCCTTCATCACGGCCACCGGACCACCCTCATCAGGGTGTTCGCCCAGCTCATGCAGCGGTTTGGCCGCCGCCCCGCGTCCCCCGCGGCTGGCGAGTTTCTCGGCCAAAAGCTGTACGGCGCGGTTCATGCCCACGGTCCACACCTCGTCGATGCCTTCGAGGTTGGCGTTGGTGCCGCCCCGGTCAGACGTGCTTTCGGCGTGTTTGATATACGGCCCGTAGCGCCCGATATTGGCCCAGACCATGATCCCGTCCTCGGGATGGGGTCCGATTTCACGGGGCAGGGACAGCAGCATCACGGCACGGTCCAGTTCCAGCTCTTCTGGGGCCCAATCCTTGGGGATCGACTGGCGTGGGGGCTTTTTGTTGTCTTCGGTCACAGCGCCGCGCTGCACATATGGGCCGAACCGGCCCTTGAACACACGAATTTCGTCGCCGTGGTCCTCGCCCAGCAACTTGCCTTCGGGCGGAATGGCACTGGCCTCGGCCTCGGGATCTGGTGGACCGAAGGGGCGCGTGTAGCGGCATTCCGGGTAGTTCGAGCAGCCGATGAAGGCACCGCCCGAGCGCGCCGTGCGCATCGACAGACGCCCCGCACCGCAGTTCGGACACAGGCGCGGATCGCCCCCATCCTCAAGCGGCGGGAACAGGTGCGGTGCCAACACCTCGTTGATCTTTTCCAGCACTTCGGTGATGCGCAATTCGGAGGTTTCCGCGATTGCGGCAGAGAAATCCGCCCAGAACCGGCCCAAAACGTCCTTGTAATTGCGGTCTCCCGCGCTGACGTCATCCAACTCTTCTTCGAGGCTGGCGGTAAAGTTGTAGCCCACATATTTGCGGAAATAGTTTTCAAGGAACGCGATCACCAGCCGCCCCTTGTCTTCGGGGATCAGCCGGTTCTTGTCCTTGCGGACATAGCCACGATCCTGAATCGTCGTGACGATGCTGGCATAGGTCGAGGGGCGGCCAATGCCCAGTTCTTCCATCCGTTTGACCAGCGTGGCCTCGGTGTAGCGGGGCGGGGGCTGGGTGAAATGCTGGTCGGGCGTGACCGAGCGTTTGTCGGCCTTTTCGCCTTCGCTCAGTTGCGGCAGGCGCTTGTCGTCGTCATCCACGACCTCGTCGTCGCGACCCTCTTCGTAGACCCGCAGGAAGCCGTCGAACAAGATGACCTGACCGGTGGCGCGCAGGCCGACCTGTCCGTCATCGCTGCCGATCTCGACCGTGGTGCGTTCAAGCCGCGCGCCTTCCATCTGGCAGGCCAGCGTCCGTTTCCAGATTAGGTCATATAGTTTGCGCTGATCGTCATCGGTGATCTTGAGGGAGGCTGCGTCGCGCGCCATGTCCGTGGGGCGGATGCATTCGTGCGCTTCTTGCGCGTTTTTGGCCTTGTTCTTGTACATGCGCGGCTGTGCGGGGACGTATTCCGCGCCATACCGATCCTTGATCGCGTCGCGCGCCATGGTCACCGCTTCGGGTGCCATGTCGATGCCATCGGTCCGCATATATGTAATATAGCCCGCCTCATAGAGACGCTGTGCGCTGGACATACACTGCCGCGCGCCCATGCCGAATTTGCGGCTGGCCTCTTGTTGCAGGGTCGAGGTCATAAAGGGCGCGGACGGATTGCGCGAGGCGGGTTTCGCCTCGACCGACTGGACCTTCAGATCACGACTGGTGATGGCCTGCACGGCCATTTCCGCCTGTGTCTGGTTTTCTAGATCATATTTGTCGAGCTTCTTGCCCGCCAGATTGGTCAGACGTGCTTCGTATTCCTGACCGCGGGGCGAGGCGAGGATGGCCTTGACCGACCAGTATTCGCGGGCGCGGAAGGCTTCGATTTCCATCTCGCGCTCGGTGAGGATGCGCAGGCAGACCGATTGCACGCGGCCTGCGGACTTTGCGCCCGGCAGCTTGCGCCACAGCACCGGCGACAGGTTGAAGCCGACGAGGTAGTCCAGCGCGCGGCGCGCCAGATAGGCCTCAACCAGCGGCATGTCGACTTGTCGCGCGTTCTGCATAGCCTCCGTCACCGCCGCCTTGGTGATCGCGTTGAAGGTGACGCGCTTGACGTCGGTGTCTTTCTTGATCGACTTGCGCTTGGTCAGCGCCTCTTGCAGGTGCCAACTGATCGCCTCGCCCTCACGGTCAGGGTCCGTGGCGAGGATCAGCGCGTTGTCATCCTTGAGTGCGTCAGCGATGGCTTTGACGTGTTTCTTGCTGTCGCTGGCCACCTCCCACAACATGTCGAATTCGTTGTCGGGATCGACCGATCCGTCCTTGGGCGGCAAGTCGCGCACATGCCCGTAGCTGGCCAGAACGGTATAGTTGTCACCCAGATACTTGTTGATGGTCTTTGCTTTGGCTGGGGATTCGACAACGACAACTGGCATTTATTGGGTGCACCTCGGCAAAATCTGTGAGCTCTATGGCGGCGCAAGATGTGGGGTGCAAGTCCGGATTGTCAACCGAAGCTGCGACTGATGCGCTTAACTGGCGCGGCTGAGCAGGCCGCCCGGGGCGCGGTCGATCACCCCTTCGAGCTCAAGATCGAGCAATGCGGGCGCGACTTTTTCGGCACCAGTGCCCAAGTCACGGATCAACTGGTCCTCGGCCAGCGGCGCGGGGCCCAACCGGTCAAGGATCATCTGGTGGAGGGCTGCGGTTTCTGTGAGGCTGCGGCGGTCCTTGGGCGGCGTGGCTGGGGGTTCCAAAGGTAATTCCGGTTCGGTTTGTGGGGCAATGGGCGCCAGCGCTTCCAGCACATCGGCGGCATTGCGCACCAGCGTCGCCCCGTCGCGGATCAGCATATTACAGCCCGACGCGCGTGCATCCATCGGATGCCCCGGCACCGCCAGAACATCGCGCCCGATATCGAGTGCGTCGCGCGCCGTGATGAGGCTGCCGGATTTTGCCGCGGCCTCTACCACAACTGTGGCGTATGACAGGCCCGAGATGATGCGATTGCGCGCCGGGAAGTGCCGCGCCATGGGTTGCAGGCCCATAGGCTGCTCGCTCAACCGCAATCCCTGCGCCGCGATATCGTGGGCAAGGCCGGTATTTTCCGCCGGGTAAATCACATCGACGCCACCCGCCTGCACCGCAATGGTGCCGGTGTCGAGCGCGGCCAGGTGCGCTGCCGCGTCAATGCCGCGGGCCAGACCTGAAGTGATAACGTACCCCGCTTCGCCCAATTCGCGGGCAAGGGCGCGGGCCATGCGGGTGCCCAGCGAGGACGCATTGCGTGCGCCAACCATTGCGATGGCCGGACGACTGAGCAACGTGGTATCGCCCAGTGCCCAGAGAAAGGGGGGCGCGTCGGATAGTGCTGCAAGCGCTGCGGGATAGGCTTTGGACCCTTGCGCGACCAGCGTGGCACCGGCGCGTTGCGCCGCGCGCATTTCCGCAACCACAACGCCTTCGGGACAGATTTCGTATTTCGAAACGCCGGCGGCGCGCGCTACCTCAGGTAGCGCGGCCAGCGCATTTTGCGCGGTGCCGTGTTCAATCAGCAGACGTTGATACGTCGAAATGCCAACCCGGCGTGAGCGCAACAGACGGAGACGGTTAAACTGGTCGTCTTCCGAGGTGGGTGGGAGTGGGGGGTGAGTGGAAGAAGGATGGGTATCCTTTTCAGTCATCCGTTGCTCCGTCCGTTGCTGTCCTTGTTGTAGATTCGGCAAGGTTAACAACCAGTGAACACGGGCGATTCAATTTGGCAAAGCGCATCCTACGGTTGATTTAACAGGGAAATTCTTATCCACGCTAAACGCCACCGCATGGACCCGCGGCAGGCACCTCACGCGCACCTCCCCAGAAATAGCGAGGCTGTCGCGGTGCCTGCGCCAGATCATGGGGCGGATGCCGGGAATCAGGTGGCAGAGCCCCCGACAGTCAGCCCGCCGATCATCAAGGTGGGCTGACCAACACCAACTGGCACCCATTGACCGGCCTTGCCACAATTGCCCATGCCGGGGTCCAGTGCCATGTCGTTTCCGATGCCGCGGATATGCTTGAGCGCGGTGGCACCGTCGCCAATCAGCGTGGCCCCCTTGACCGGTGCGCCGACAACGCCGTTTTCGACCCGGTAGGCTTCGGTGCACGAAAACACGAATTTGCCATTGGTGATATCGACCTGTCCGCCGCCAAAGCCCACGGCGTAAATCCCGTCCTTCAGGTCGGCCACAATATCGCCGGGCGCGGTGTCGCCGCCCAGCATATACGTGTTGGTCATACGTGGCATCGGCGCGTGCGCATAGCTTTGCCGCCGCCCGTTGCCCGTGGCGTTCAAGCCCATCAGCCGCGCGTTCTGACGGTCCTGCATGTAGCCAACGAGGATGCCATCCTCGATCAGAGTGTTCTTGCCCGAAGCTGTGCCCTCATCATCGACGCTGATTGACCCGCGCCGGTCCGGGATCGTGCCATCGTCCAGCACGGTCACGCCCGGCGCAGCAATACGCTGGCCCATCAGCCCTGCAAAAGCCGAGCTGCCCTTGCGGTTGAAATCCCCCTCTAGGCCATGACCAATTGCCTCGTGCAGCAGGATGCCCGGCCAGCCGGGGCCAAGGACCACATCCATGACGCCTGCCGGGGCGGGCACAGCGTCGAGGTTCACAAGTGCAATGCGCAGCGCCTCGCGCGCCTTGGCCTCCCAATCGGCGCGGTCGATCAGCCCATCGAGGCCCACGCGCCCACCGCCGCCCGCACTGCCGCTCTCGCGACGGCCGGCATGTTCAACGATGACCGACACGTTGAGCCGGGTCATGGGGCGCGCATCGCGCACCGATAGACCTTCGGGGCGCAGAATCTCGATCTCCTGCAAGGACGCGGCCACGGACGCGGACACCTGCACCACCCGCGAATCAAGATCGCGCAGAAAGGCGTCGATGTCCTTGAGCGTATCGACCTTGACCGGAAAACTGGCGCCAGCGATGGGATCACGGTCTGTGTAAAGCGCAGTATTTGTCGCTTGCGGGGCGTCCGCCAGCGTGCCGCCGCCGTCGCCCACGGCCAGACGAGCGGTCTCTGCCGCGCGGCGCAACGCGGATTCGGTGATCTCGGTCGAATGCGCATAGCCCGCGACCTCGCCCCGTACCGCGCGCAATCCAAAGCCCTGGGCCGCGTCATAGCTGGCCGTTTTTAAACGGCCATCGTCAAAAACCAGCGATTCCGAACGCCGCCGCTCAAAGAAAATCTCACCATCATCGGCACCCGCAGTCGCGTCGCGCAGAACAGCCAGTGCAGTTTGGCGGTCGATTTCGGTGTCAAGTGGGGCAAATGGCGTGTCGCTCATGCGATCTCCGTATGGTCGTGAGGGTGATGACGATGGGTGAAGCGTCCGTTTGACGCGGGCCTGACGTCTTTATCTTGGGCCAAAGATATGATTGTAAATGCGCCCAATACAACGGGGCGTATTCAAAGCGGCCTCGACGACCAACAGTGCGCTCCATCAAGATCAGGACGACCAGATGAAAAAGCTTTTCTCGATGTCGGGTCTTCTCGGCATGTTTGCCGCAGTCCCGGCCACGGCTCAGGATAACCTCGAGGTGATCGGTCGTCCGATTGACGGCGGTATCGGCTTTCAGCCGGCTGCAACCGAATTGGCCCGCGACCTGCAAGCGCTCGATGGCCTGTTGCTGGTGATCATCACCATCATCTCGCTCTTTGTGGTGGGCCTGATGGCGTGGGTTGTGATCCGCTTTAACCGCAAGCGGAACCCGGAACCGGCCAGCTTTACCCACAACACTCCGATCGAAATTGCGTGGACGGTGATCCCGATTGTGATCCTTGTGTTCATCGGCGCATTTTCGTTGCCGGTGCTGTTCAAGCAGCAGGAAATCCCCGAAGCGGACATCACCATTAAGGCAACCGGCTACCAGTGGTTCTGGGGTTACGAATACGTGGACGAAGGTTTCGCGTTCGAGAGCTACATGATTGGCGCACCCGCGACCGGCGGCGACAACTCCCTGACCCCCGAAACCGAGCAGCAGCTTGTGGATGCGGGCTACAGCCGTGAAGATTTCCTTTTGGCCACGGACAACGCGGTTGTTGTGCCTGTGGGCAAGACAATCGTCATGCAGGTGACCGGCGCGGACGTGATCCACGCCTGGACCATCCCCGCCTTCGGCGTGAAACAGGATGCCGTGCCGGGACGTCTGGCCGAATTGTGGTTCGCCGCAGAGAAAGAAGGCATTTACTTCGGTCAGTGCTCTGAATTGTGCGGCATCGCGCACGCCTACATGCCGATCACCGTAAAAGTGGTCAGCGAAGAGGCCTATGCCGAATGGCTGGCAGGCGCCAAGGCGGAGTTCGCCGGCACACCCGCGACCTATAACGTCGCCTCGAACTAAACGAACAGGCGGGGCGCTGTGCCCCGCTTTGCGCACACGCAACTCAGTATCGGGACGCAGATGACAGACGTCAGCTATCAGGACCAACCGCACGAGGCCGAAGCGAGCCTGGGCGATTATTTTGCCCTGATGAAGCCGCGCGTGATGTCGTTGGTGGTATTCACGGCGCTGGTCGGTCTGCTGGCCGCCCCTGTATCCGTCAATCCGGTCATCGCATTTGCATCGATTCTGTTTGTCGCCATCGGGGCAGGGGCTTCGGGCGCGCTGAATATGTGGTGGGACGCGGATATCGACGCGGTGATGAAGCGCACGGCCAAGCGGCCGATTCCGGGCGGCAAAGTCACGGCGGATGAGGCCAAGGCATTGGGCATTGCCCTGTCGGGTCTGTCCGTGATGATGCTGGCGCTCAGTGCAAACCTGCTGGCGGCGGGGCTTCTGGCTTTCACCATCTTCTTTTACGCCGTGGTCTATTCCATGTGGCTGAAACGCTCGACGCCGCAGAACATCGTGATCGGCGGGGCGGCAGGTGCGTTCCCGCCCGTGATCGGATGGGTGATCGCCACGGGATCCATGTCGGTCGAGGCGTGGTTGATGTTTGCCCTGATCTTTATGTGGACGCCGCCGCATTTCTGGGCGCTGGCCTTGTTCATGAAGTCGGATTACGACGACGCGGGCGTGCCAATGCTGACCGTGACGCACGGGCGGCGCGCGACCCGCGTGCACATTCTGGCCTATACCGTTTTGCTTGTTGCTTTGGCTGTTGGCACGGCGTTCACCGCAATCGGTGGGCCTGTCTACCTTGTCGTGGCAGTGGTGCTGAATGCCATGTTCCTCAAAGGGGCCTATGATATCTGGCGCCGGGACGAGGACGCGGCATTGGCCGACGGCTATGCGGTCGAAAAGTCGTTCTTCAAGCTGTCGCTGCTGTACCTGTTTCTGCATTTCGGCGCGATTCTGGTCGAGGCTGTGTTACCCGCCGCGTGGGGGATCTGGACGTGAGCCTGCACACCGAACACGAACTGCACAAGCGGCGCAAAGGCCGCAATGTGGGTGTTGGCCTGCTGTTGGGCGGGTTTGTTGTGCTGGTCCTCGCGCTGACGGTGGCTAAGGTCACAAGCGGTGATTTCGAACTTCCACGCATCGAGGAGGGGCAATGATACGCAAGCTGTTTGATCGACTGGACGGTCCGCAAAAAACCGTTGCGCAAACCCTGACCCTCGTTGTGGTCATGGGCGGTCTGGCGTGGGCATCTGTCCCATTCTATGACTGGTTCTGCCGTGTCACCGGCTTTGGTGGCACGCCGGGTGTGAGCGAAATGGCGAGCGATGACATCTTGGACCAGACCATCAAGGTTCGGTTTGATGCCTCGCTCGAACGTAACATGCCGTGGCAGTTCACCCCAACGGTGCGCGAGATGGAGCTGCGGATTGGCGAGACCGGCCTCGCTTTCTACGAGGCTTACAACCCGACCGACAAACCAGTTGCCGGATCGGCCAGCTACAATGTCGCGCCCTATGCGGCAGGCGGCTTTTTCTCCAAGATCGACTGCTTCTGCTTTGAAGAGCAGGTGCTGGCCCCCGGTGAGCGGGTGCAGATGCCAGTGACCTTCTACGTCGACCCCGAAATTGTTGACGATCGTGACGGCCAATACGTGCACACGATCACGCTCAGCTATACGTTTTACCAAATCGATCTGCCTGAGGGTTATGCGTCCCTCGACGAACAGACCGACACCAACCTGAACTGAGGGACGGACCATGGCCCACGCAAAAAATCACGACTACCATATCTTGCAGCCATCAACCTGGCCCCTGCTGGGCGCGCTGGCGGGCTTTGTCATGCTGTTCGGCGCTGTCGCCTGGATGTCGGGGGGGATGACCGTCCTGTTCCGCAGCATCGAACTGAGCGGCCCGTGGCTGTTCTTGATGGGCTTTGTTGGCGTTCTCTACGTCATGTTCGGCTGGTGGGCGGACGTGGTGGCCGAAAGCCGGATTGGCGATCACACGCCGGTTGTGCGGATCGGTCTGCGCTATGGCTTTATCCTGTTCATCATGTCCGAAGTAATGTTCTTTGCCGCGTGGTTCTGGGCGTTCTTCAAGGACGGCATCTACCCGATGAGCGAATATTTCGGCACGGAGTATGTGCGTCCGGAAATCTATCAGGTGGATGCGTTCCACCTGCCGCTGATCAATACGCTGATCCTGCTGTTGTCGGGCTGTGCCGTGACATGGGCGCACCACGCGCTGGTGCATGGCGGCCAGCGCAAGGACGTGATCAATGGTCTGGCCATCGCCGTGGTTCTGGGTGTCGCGTTCACCTTCCTGCAGGCCTATGAGTACAATTACCTGCTATACAAGGGCTGGGAATTTGGCGGCGACACGTTCTTTTCCACGTTCTTCATGGCCACCGGCTTTCACGGCGCACATGTGATCATCGGCACGATTTTCCTGTTCGTGTGTCTGCTGCGCGCGATGAAGGGGCACTTTTCCGCCGAGAAACATATCGGTTTTGAGGCCGCCGCCTGGTACTGGCACTTTGTCGACGTGGTGTGGCTGTTCCTGTTTTTCGCCGTCTACATCTGGGGCGTGGCGCAAATGCCCGGCGCGCACTGATCTGACGCAGAAAGCATGACAAAGGCGCGCGGCAAAGCTGCGCGCCTTTTTCCGTTGAAGGGGGCGAAAACGCGATGCGTTTGTGGTTTCTGCTGATTGTTGGCCTTGCAGGCACTGGCATCTTGATCAGCCTCGGCGTCTGGCAGGTGCAGCGGCTGACGTGGAAACAAGACCTGCTGGCGCGGATCGAGGCGCAAATTGATGCGGACCCAGTGCCCTTGCGCGCTGCGGTCGAACCTGATTTTCAACGCTATGCGCCTGTCACGGTCACTGGCACGTTCGGTGATACGCACATCCGGATGCTTGCATCGCGCAGAAACATCGGTCCGGTGCATCGCATCATACGTCCGTTTAACACCGATGAGTTCGGCCCCGTGCTGGTCGACACCGGCTGGCAGCGCGACGGGGCTGCGGTCCTGCCCCCACCGCAAAGCAAAATGACGTTGACCGGCAATCTTGACGCCCCGCAAGAGGCGGACGGGTTCACGCCCGCGCCGGACCTAGACGCAAACCTGTGGTTCGCCCGTGACGTGCCCGCCATGGCGGCGACCCTTGGCACCGCGCCAGTGCTTGTGGTTCTGCGCGATGCGCCGGAAACAGACCTTGGCGTGACGCCTTGGCCCGTAGACACCGCTGGCATTCCGAACGATCACCTGCAATACGCCATAACATGGTTTTCGCTGGCTCTGATCTGGGCGGCGATGACTGGATATTTCCTGCTGCGGACCCGCCGCGGCGCGGCCTGAGAAAGACGAGACATGCGGTATATCTCGACCCGGGGCACCGCCCCCGCGCTGACCTTCGAAGACACGATGCTGACCGGTTTGGCCCGTGATGGCGGACTGTATGTCCCCGAAACGATCCCGCAACTGGATCACGCCGCCATCGCCGCGATGGAAGGCCAGAGTTACGAGGACATCGCCTATGCCGTCATGCGCCCGTTTGTCGGGGATACGTTCACGGACGCAGAGTTTCGCGGCTGCATCGACCGCGCCTATGCCGGGTTTGGGCACGCCGCCCGCGCGCCATTGGTGCAGCTGGATCAGGGGCATTTCCTGCTGGAACTGTTCCACGGGCCGACACTGGCCTTCAAGGACTTCGCGATGCAGCTGATCGGGCAGCTGTTCCAGACGGCGCTGGCCCGTCGCGGGGACAAGGTGACCATCGTGGGGGCCACGTCCGGTGACACCGGGTCCGCGGCGATGGAGGCGTTCCGGGGCCTCGACAACGTAGACGTGTTCATTCTCTATCCGCATGGACGGGTCAGCGAGGTGCAGCGACGCCAGATGACCACCCCATCTGAACGCAACGTCCACGCGCTCGCGCTTGAAGGGGACTTTGACGATTGTCAGGCGAGACTCAAAGACATGTTCAACGATTTCGAGTTCCGCGATGGGGTCCGCCTTGCCGGCGTAAACTCGATCAATTGGGCGCGGGTTCTGGCGCAGGTGGTGTATTACTTTTCGGCTGCCGTGGCGCTCGGAGCACCACAGCGCAAGATCAGCTTTACCGTGCCAACCGGCAATTTCGGCGACATCTTTGCAGGCTACATCGCCAAGCGCATGGGCCTGCCTATCGACCGGCTGGTGGTGGCGACCAATCAGAATGACATCCTGCACCGTTGCCTGAGCGGGCAGGGATACCACAAGGGCGAGACAATTCCGTCGATCAGCCCGTCCATGGACATTCAGGTCAGTTCCAACTTTGAACGCGCCTTGTTTGATGCCTATGACCGGGACGGCGGTGCGGTTGCCCAGTTGATGGACGAACTAAAGGCTGGCGGGTTCGAGGTGAGCCAAGGTGCGATGCAGGCGCTGGAAGAGCATTTCAGCTCGGGACGGGTGTCCGAAGACCAAACCGCTGCCCAGATTTCGACCACCCTGATAGCCAGCGCCGAATTGCTTTGTCCGCATTCCGCCGTGGGTGTGCATGTGGCCGATGAACAGCGTCAGGCGGGTACGCCGATGGTGACGCTTGCCACCGCGCACCCGGCGAAATTCCCCGACGCGGTCGAGGCGGCAACCGGCATTCGCCCCCCCCTTCCATCGCGCATGGCGGACCTGTATGACAGGCCCGAACGGCTGACCCGGGTGCCCAACGATCTTCCGGCACTCAAGGCCCATATCATCGCACATCGCGCCACCTGATTATTCGCAGTGAGACCCATTTGAATACCAAGACCCATCGCCTGCCAAACGGCTTTCGCATCGTAACCGAACACATGCCCGGGCTGGCGTCGGCCTCTATCGGCATCTGGGTCGGCGCAGGCGCGCGCCACGAAGCGCCGGAACAGAACGGCATCGCCCATTTTCTGGAACATATGGCGTTCAAGGGCACGGAGCGGCGGACCGCGTTACAGATCGCCGAGGCGATCGAAGATGTGGGCGGCTATATCAACGCTTATACCAGCCGCGAGGTGACGGCCTATTACGCCCGCGTGCTCGAGGCGGATGTGCCGCTGGCCATGGATGTGCTGTCGGATATCCTGCTGAACCCCGTCTTTGACCAGAGCGAGATCGAGGTCGAGCGAGGCGTGATTCTGCAGGAGATCGGGCAGGCACTCGATACGCCGGACGATGTGATCTTTGACTGGTTGCAGGAACAGGCCTATCCCGAACAGCCGCTTGGGCGGACAATCCTTGGCCCGTCAGAACGTGTGTCGGCCTTTCAGCGCGATGATCTTGCACGGTTCACCGCGCAGCATTACGGGCCAGAGCAGATGATCCTGTCGGCTGCGGGTGCCATTGATCACGATGCGATCGTGCGACTGGCCGAAACGCTCTTTGGGCATCTCACACCGCGCCCCATGGCCGTCGCCGATACGGCACGCTTTCAGGGTGGTGAAGTGCGCCACGAAAAGACGCTGGAACAGGCGCATTTTGCGTTGGCCTTTGAAAGCCCGGGTTACCGCGACGACGCAATTTACACCGCGCAAATCTATGCCAGCGCTTTGGGCGGCGGCATGTCGAGCCGACTGTTTCAGGAAATCCGCGAAAACCGTGGCCTGTGCTATTCCATCTTTGCCCAAGCCGGGGCCTACGCAGACACAGGCATGACCACGATCTATGCAGGCACGTCGCAGGAACAGGTGGCGGAACTGGCCCATATCACCGTGGACGAGATGAAGCGCGCCGCCGAAGATATGACCGTCGCCGAAGTGGAGCGTGCGCGCGTGCAGATGAAAGCAGGGTTGCTGATGGGGCTTGAAAGCCCCTCGAACCGGGCTGAACGTCTGGCACGTCTGATCCAGATTTGGGACCGCGTGCCGTCGCTCGAAGAGACGGTCGCGCGCATAGACGCCGTGACCGCTGCGGACGTTCGCAGTTTTGCCGAGCATATGGCCGGGCAAGCGCCGATGGCGTTGGCACTTTATGGTCCTGTGGCCGGTGCACCGGACCGCGCACGCCTGCAGGAGCAACGCGCCGCCTGATGCTGCTTGCCAAACGGAAATTGCGGATCGAGACGGAGCGGATGACGTTGCGCCCGCCGACGCATTCCGATTTTCGAGCGTGGTCTTCGTTGCGTGCGGCCAGCGCCGAACATCTCGTCCCGTGGGAGCCGAGTTGGGCCACCGATCACCTGACCCGCAAGGCGTTCACCAACCGTGTCTATTGGGCACAGCGTTCGATTGCGTCAGGGACAGCAGTGCCGCTGTTCTTGTACCGGCGCAAGGACGACGCCTTGCTGGGCGCGATCACGCTCGACAATATCCGGCGCGGGCCTGCGCAGGCTGGAACGTTGGGCTATTGGACCGGGGCAGCCCACGCGCGGCAAGGCTACATGCGCGAGGCGATCCTTGCGCTGGTCCATTACACGTTCTCCCGCCTCGACCTCAGCCGGATCGAGGCGGCGTGCCTGCCCGAGAACGCGGCGTCCCGTGGTCTTTTGGAAAACTGCGGGTTCAAATACGAGGGCGTCGCCCAAAGCTACCTTCAGATCGATGGGCGCTGGCGAACGCATGTTCTTTATGCAGCTTTGCGCATGGATCGTCGCGGCAAGACTGACGCAGGCTGAATTCCCGAGTGAAGCCTTTTGGAAATGCGCACTTGCGCGCTATCCTTTGGTCATGCGCCTGATCCTGATTTGTCTTGCCCTGCTCACTGCGCTCCCTGCGCTTGCCCAGACCCGCACACCCAGCCACTGCATAGCGCTGGCCGAGGCCATTCCGGGTGCGTCCTACCTGCACCGTGCAAGTTACGATGCCCAAGTGGCGGAGGAGACCGTGCTGATCCATTACATCGCGCACGCGTCGTTCCTGATCCGGTCGGCTGCTGGGTTGAACATGGTGACGGATTTCACGGGCTTTGTCGGCAACGTGCCGATGATCCCGGATGTGGTGACAATGAATCACGCGCATGAAACGCATTGGACCGCCTTTCCGGACCCTGCGATCCCGCATGTACTGCCCGGCTGGGGCGAATTCGGGTTGGGGATCGACCACCGCGTCGATCTGGGTGAGGTGCTGGTGCGCAACGTGTCCACCGACATCCGTTCACAATGGTCGGGTGTGGAGACAAATGGAAATTCAGTCTTTGTCTTCGAACTGGCGGGGCTCTGTATCGGCCATCTTGGACACCTGCACCACGAACCAACGGATGAACAATACGCGGCAATTGGGCGGCTGGATGTCGTCATGGCGGCCGTGGACGGGGGCATGACGGTGGATCTGCCCACGATGATGCGCATCATCCGGCGGTTGCGGTCTTCGATTGTCATTCCGATGCACTGGTTCGGGGATTTCACGCTGGACCAGTTCCTGACCGGGATGCGCGATGCGTTTCAGGTGGTCGAGGTTGGCGGGCCGACGCTCGAAGTGTCGCTTGACCGGTTGCCCAGCACGCCGACGATCATGGTGCTGCGGCCCCAATGGCTGCGCGTGTCCGAAGACTAGAGGCGCGATTGTCCCTGTCCGCGCACTGTGCGACAGG
Organism: uncultured Tateyamaria sp.; assembly: GCF_947503385.1. GTDB lineage: Bacteria > Pseudomonadota > Alphaproteobacteria > Rhodobacterales > Rhodobacteraceae > Tateyamaria. The sequence goes on along the minus strand of NZ_CANNDO010000002.1, from coordinate 864,747 downwards.
GGTCATGACGCAAAGCAAAGCAAGCCAAGCCATATGTTGAACCCCGTTACCCCTGACCGCGAAGCCACCTTGCGCGATCTGCTGCCCGAAGACCGCTTCGCGGTGGCGGATGCCGCCTATCTCGAAGAGCCGCGCGGGCGCTATGCCGGGCAGGCCGGATTGCTGGCCTTGCCGCGCGCAACCCAAGAGGTCGCGGTGCTTGTGCAAGCCGCAGCAGCACTGAGGATCCCCGTAATTCCCTATGGCGGCGGCACCGGGCTGGTGGGCGGGCAGGTGGCCCCGGACGGGCCACGCCCGTTGATCCTATCGCTGGAGCGGATGACGGCCATCCGCGCGGTCTACCCGCAAGAGAACGTGCTGATTGCGGACGCCGGTGCGATCCTTGCGGATGTGCAGGCCGCGGCGGCTGTGGAAAACAGGCTTTTCCCGTTGTCACTGGCCGCCGAAGGGTCGGCACGGATCGGCGGCAACCTCAGCACAAACGCGGGCGGTACAGGCGTTTTGCGCTATGGCAATGCGCGCGATCTGTGCCTTGGACTTGAGGCGGTGATGCCGGATGGGTCGATCCTCAAAGGGTTGAGTCGCCTGCGCAAGGACAACACCGGCTACGACCTGCGCCACCTTCTGATCGGGGCCGAAGGCACGTTGGGCATCATCACGGCGGCCGCGCTCAAACTGTTTCCCCGCCCGGCGCAGACGGGCACAGCGTTGTTCCACGTTGCCTCGCCGGAGGCGGCGCTGACGCTTCTGTCGCTGGCCCGCAACCAGATCGGTGACGGGGTCACCGCATTTGAATTGATCCACCGTCAGGGCTTTGATTTTCTGGCAGAGACCATGCCGGACGTCGAAAACCCATGGACCGAGACACCCGATTGGTCCGTCCTGATCGAGGTTGGCTTGCCGCATGGCATCGCACCACAGGACGCGCTGGCGCAATTGTATCTTGCCGCGTCGGAACAAGGGCTGTCGCACGACGGGCTTATCGCGCAGAACGCGCGGCAGGCTCAGGCATTCTGGACCGTCCGCGAAACCATCCCCGAGGCCAATCGGCGCATCGGGTCGGTCAGCTCGCACGATATCTCAGTGCCCTTGGGGGCAATTGCGACATTTATCCAGCAGGCCAACGCGCAGATTGCCTCGTTGGGCGCGTTCCGGATCAATTGCTTTGGCCATGTGGGCGACGGGAACCTGCATTACAATGTGTTCCCGGTGCCCGGAAAGTCGCGTTCGGATCATGAGGCGGAACGGGACCAGATCAAACGGTTGGTGCACGATCTCGTACACGAACTCGGCGGATCGGTGAGCGCAGAGCACGGGGTCGGGCGGCTCAAGGTCGATGACCTTGAACGCTATGGCGATCCGACGAAACTGGCAGCGATGCGCGCGATCAAGTCGGCCCTTGATCCACATGGGATCATGAACCCGGGCACCATCCTGCGGACCGGGCGCTAAAGCCGTTGGCCGTTTTGCAGACCCAAAGACACGTGTCGGTGACGGGCCATTTCGCTGACCGGCCCCCTACACCTACAGCCCGTCGAAAGCGCAAAGGGCGTGCACGTCCATGCCAAGCGCTTCTAGCTTCTTTCGACCGCCAAGCTCTGGCAGGTCGATTACGAAAGAACAGGAGATGATCTCGCCCCCCAGCCGTTCGACCAACTTGATACCCGCCTCTGCCGTGCCGCCCGTGGCAAGCAGATCGTCGACCAACAGGATCTTTTCGCCAGCCGAGATGGCATCATCATGGACTTCGACAACCGCCTCGCCGTATTCGAGCGTGTAGGCTTGGCTGATCGTGGCGCCCGGCAGTTTGCCCTTTTTCCGGATCGGAACGAACCCCACTGATAATTGGTGCGCGATGGCGCCGCCGAGGATAAAGCCGCGCGCTTCCAGCCCCACAACCTTGTCGATCTGCATTCCAGCATACGGGTGCAGCATCTGGTCGATGGCCATGCGGAACCCGCGCGGATCGGCGAAAAGCGTGGTCACATCGCGGAACATGATCCCTTCGTGGGGAAAATCGACGATTGTGCGGATATAGTCCTGAACGGTTTTCATGTGGCTCTCCGGAGGGTGGCAGTCATGACGCCCATGGCCACAAGTACAGCGCCGCCGCAGCGGGTCAGCCACATCTGCACCACGGGCCGGGTGATGCGGCTGCGCATCGCATGTGCACACAGGGCAAAGATCAGGGCGTTAAGTGCGGCAATCGCAACGAAGGTTGCGATGAGAATTGCGGCCTGCGGCGCAAAGGCTGCGTCGGGTTGGATGAACTGGGGCACAAAGGCCACGAAGAAGGTATTGGATTTGGGATTCAACGCCGTGACAGTGGCCAGATCGCGGAACACCTTGCCCGCGCTTTGCCCCGCCGGTCGGTCGGTTAGTGCCGTGGTCTGGGTCGGCCGCGCAGCACTGCGCAACATGCGAAGACCCAGATAAACAAGGTAAATCGCGCCGATCCATTTGAGCACGGTGAAGGCCAGCGCGGATGTCAGCAACAGCGCACCAAGGCCAATAACAGACAGGGTCATCGCGATCAGATCACCGGTTGCGACGCCCAACGCAGAGGCAACGGCCACCCGCCGACCTTGGGTCATTGCATAGCTGAGCACCAGCATGAGGGTCGGGCCGGGGATCACCAAGAGCAGGACAGAGGCGCTGGCAAAGGCCAGCCAGAGGTCAAAGGGCATGGAAATCTCCGATGGTCAAAGGATGCGGCCTGCAACGGCATCAAGCCGCGCGACAACGTCGGGGTCGCGCGCCTCAGGCGCGGTGAGGATGGCGTATTCCAGCGCGCGGTCGCAGCCGTGCGGGCAGGGCGCACGACTGTCCCCCAGCAAGGCAGGCAAGCGCGTCACAAGGGCGCGCGCCTTGTCCGCATTTCCCATAAGTGTCTGAATGATTTGGGTTACGTCGACTTCACCGTGGTCGGGATGCCAGCTGTCGTAATCGGTGATCATGGCGACAGACGCATAACACAGCTCGGCCTCGCGGGCGAGTTTGGCTTCGGGCATGTTGGTCATACCGATCACATCCGCGCCCCAGCTGTCGCGGTACATTTTTGACTCTGCCAGAGTCGAGAATTGCGGACCTTCCATGGCCAGATAGGTGCCGCCCTTGTGCACTGTGATCCCGGCATCTCGCGCGGCGGTTTCACACGCGTCGCCAAGCCGCGGGCATGTCGGATGCGCTACACTGACATGCGCAACGCAGCCAGTGCCAAAGAACGACTTTTCCCGCGCAAAGGTCCGGTCAATAAACTGATCTACAACGACAAAATCGCCGGGTGCCATTTCTTCGCGAAACGAGCCGCAGGCCGAAACGGAAATGATGTCCGTGGCCCCCAGCCGTTTGAGCGCGTCGATATTGGCGCGGTATGGCACAGTGGTGGGGGAATGCACGTGGCCCCGCCCGTGACGGGGCAGAAACAGCATGGCAACTCCACCCAGAGTGCCCGACAGGACCGCGTCGGACGGCGTGCCCCAAGGTGTGTCGACAGACACCCATTCCGCCCCCTCCAGCCCGTCAATATCGTAAATGCCAGAGCCGCCAATCACGGCAATTTTGGTCAGAGTCATGGGGGCCTCGCGGAGTTCGTTGTGACAACTAAAGCAGGCAAAATCGGCATACACAAGGCGGACACCGGGTGTGCACAGCGCTGGTGCACCGGGCTGCCGCCATTCATGGCGGATATTCCCGGGAGTGATGCTTCAGGAACGTGTTTTGATACCGTGCCCACCGGCCGATCAGGCTCTGAGTGAAGAAAGAATTCCAGAAGCGGTCCGTGGTAGTATTCCACGGCGCGGCGGGCCTGTCCCCAAACGACGACATCAGCCATGTGCGGTACAACCAGAGGCACAGAGCCTTATTGCACACGCTGCCCGGTTCGCAGTGTCGCGCGTTTTCTCCAGACCAAGACGCAGCGCGTCACTGAACGACACACCCCGATGTGGACGTCGAGCCGGCGCCATTTGCAATCTCCGCCATGATCGAGACGGGGTGTCCGCGCAGATCATTGGGTTGCCGCTTGGCGATTTGTCGACCGCGGCGATGCAGCATCCTTTTTCGGGTGCCGTGATCAGGATCGGTTTGGCGTTCATTGACCCAAAACGCGGTGATTTGAGCCGCGCAGACCTGTGCAGAACGGCACCACAATCACCTCCACGTTCCGCAAAAACCATTCGGTGGCCAATGCGCAGGCCAGTCATTTGGGCGTATACCCATAAATACCGTGCATTCCGCGGTGTGGCTGATATGTGCGTGCAGCATCGCGCGGTGAGTCTTTTTCGGTACGAGCCCGGCAGACTGCCATGCGTGTGACAAGCGGAAATGCAGACGGAACAAGTGATGGCCCTTTTTGATTTTGCCAACATCGCCAATCGTAACAAGCACACCCGGTTCGGAGATTTCTCCATCGCGCCGGGCGAGGTGAAGTTGACGCCGGGCCAGATCAAGACCGAATTGTTGTCGGGGCTGACGGTGGCGTTGGCGCTGGTACCCGAGGCGGTTGCCTTTGCCTTTGTCGCTGGGGTGCATCCGCTGGTTGGGCTTTATGCGGCGTTTATGGTTGGGCTGATTACGGCCATCTTTGGCGGACGGCCGGGGATGATTTCAGGTGCAACGGGCGCGTTGGCTGTGGTGATGGTGGCCTTGGTGGCGCAGCATGGGGTTGAATACCTCTTTGCCACCGTCGTTCTCATGGGGCTGTTGCAGATTTTTGCGGGCGTCATGCAGTGGGGCAAGTTCATCCGGTTGGTGCCGCATCCGGTCATGCTGGGCTTTGTGAACGGGCTGGCCATCGTGATTTTCCTAGCGCAGATGACCCAATTCAAGGTGCCGGGCACAGTGGTCAGTGACGGGCACGGCATGGGCGGTGGCGAATGGTTGTCGGGCCTGCCGCTGTACCTGATGCTGGCACTTGTGGGGTTGACGATGCTGATCATCTGGCTCGTGCCACGTGTGACCAAGGCGATCCCGGCACCGCTGGCGGGCATCGGCATTGTCGCGGCAATCGTCATTGGCTTTGGCCTTGAGGTGCCGCGTGTTGGTGATCTGGCCAGCATCGAGGGGGGGTTGCCTGCCTTCCATATCCCGATGGTGCCGCTGACATGGGAAACGTTCGAGATTATCCTGCCATATGCGGTCATCCTCGCGGCGATCGGGCTGATCGAAAGCCTTTTGACACTTAACCTCGTCGGTGATCTGACCGGACAGCGCGGGGGTGCCAGCCAAGAATGTATCGCCCAAGGTGTGGCCAATACGGCGACGGGTTTCTTTGGCGGCATGGGCGGTTGCGCGATGATCGGTCAGTCGATGATCAACGTAAAATCAGGCGGGCGGACCCGGATTGCTGGTGTCGCAGCGGCACTGTTCCTGCTGGCCTTTATCCTTGTCGGATCGTCCATTATCGAGCTTATTCCGCTGGCTGCCCTGGTGGGTGTGATGTTCATGGTGGTGATCGGGACGTTTGCGTGGAACAGCCTCAAGATCATGCGCAAAGTGCCGCTGACAGATGCGTTTGTGATCGTGTTGGTGACGGTGGTGACGGTGCTCGAAGACCTTGCCGTCGCAGTTGTGGTTGGCGTGATTGTGTCAGCGCTGGCCTATGCGTGGAACAATGCCCGCCGTATTCACGCCAAGACCTATGAGACGCCGGAAGGCGCGCGGGTGTATCAGGTGCAAGGGCCGCTGTTCTTTGGTTCGGCGTCCGGCTTTGTTGAGTTGTTCCAAGTGGAAACGGACCCCAAAGAAGTCATCATCGACTTTGCTGACAGCCGCTTGGTGGACCAGTCCGCCCTGCAGGCGGTCGAAGCTGTGGCGCTGAAATACGCGGATGAAGGCAAGCGGGTGCAACTGCGGCACCTGACGCGGGATTGCCACAAGCTGCTGACACGTGCGGGGCACCTGATCGTCGACAGTGACGATGACCCGGATTACGGCGTGGCGGTAAACTATGGCGTGCGGACGGGTATCCTTGGCGGGCACTGAGGGCGGGGAACCTCCGGTTCTCTAATCATCTGGTGGGGCGCAGACGGCTACAGGCCGTCGATGTCCCCTGAAAGCAACGCAGGCACTGCCGCTGCCACGCGTTCCGGCGGCCAATCCCACCAACAAAGGGCAAGCAGTCGGGCGACCGTGTCCGGGTTGAACCGCATCCGCACCACCTGCGCCGGATTTCCCATAACGATCGCGTAGTCCGGGACCGTGCCCCGCACCACAGCGCCTGCGCCCACTATGACGCCGTGCCCGATGTGCGTTCCGGGGCACACCATCGCACCATGGCCAAGCCAGACATCGTGGCCGATCACTGTGTCGCGGGTGTCCGGCTGGTAGCTGCCGATCCGCGCGGGGTCGAAGATGGGAAAGGGGAATGTGGTCAGCCCGTCGGTCGCGTGGTCTGCCCCCGAGGTGATAAAACGCACGCCGTGCGCGATCTGGCCGTACCGACCGATCCGCAACCGCTCAGGCCCGCCAAATAGATACGGGGCAAGGCGGCTGGCCCAATCCTCGGGCGGTGCAAAGTCCGAGGCGTAGGTGTAATCACCCACCTCCCAGCCCGGATGGTCGATCACTTGGGACAGAAACACCGTGCCTGCATGGGATGAACCGTCCGGCAATGTGACAGGATAGGCGCGGGTGGCGTCTGGAAATGTCATTCGCCCGGTCGTTTAAGACTGAATTTGTCCCGGACCACCGAATAGTCACGATACCCCAGCCGTGTCAGTGGCCGGTATTGCAGCACGTCAAAGATGCCATCGACGATACAGTCATCCCGCAGGTGAATGCCGACCACCTCGCCAAAGACGACATAGTTTGCGGCCCCTTCGATCTGCACGATCTGCGTCACACGGCATTCCATGGACGCAGGCGCGCTGGCCACGCGGGCGCAGTTGATCTCGGCACATTCGGCCTTTTCGATCTGGGCCAACGCAAATTCGTCGGTGCTGGCGTCCCATGGGCCGGACGTTTCGTTCATAACGTCCTTGGCGGCCTCTTCGACGACGTTCACGCAAAACACGCCCGTTTCGCGCAGGTTGGCCACGCTGTCCTTGGTGCCGTCGCGGTCGTCCTTGGCTCCGGTGGAGGCGAACATGACCTGTGGCGGCACGTACGCCACCCCATTAAAGAACGAGTAGGGCGCGAGATTGTCGTGACCGGCGGTGTCTCGGGTCGAAATCCAGCCGATGGGCCGCGGTGTCACGATGGCGTTGAACGGATTATGGGGCAGGCCGTGGCCATCTGCGGGACGATAGAACATGTCAGTCTCCATGAGCGCGTTTGCGCATGGCTTACCTGCATGGTAGGGCGGTTTCCAGCCCAGACCATCCGAGACGACGCGCACGCCATGTATACCCTCACGCCCGAGACGCCGGAGGACTGGTGGGAGGTCGAGGCCCTCTATGATTTGTGTTTTGCGCCGGGCCGGGAGGCGCTGTCGTCTTACCGGCTGCGGGATGATGTGCCCCCGGTGCCGGAACTGAGCTATGTGGCCCGTGACGCGGGCGGGATTTTGGCGGGCGCCATTCGCTACTGGCCTGTGCGCGTCGGTGCGAAGGACGCGCTGTTGCTGGGGCCGATCGCCGTCCACCCGACGCGTCAGGGCGAAGGCTTGGGCGGTGCACTGATCCGCGAGACGCTTGGCGTGGCCGAAGGGCTGGACTGGGCGCGGGTGATGCTGGTGGGGGACGCACCATATTATTCCCGCTTTGGTTTTGCGCGGTTGGGTGGGGTCGAAATGCCGCCACCGACCAACCCGGATCGGGTGCTGGGGCATGAGGTGATCCCCGGCGCATGGGACGGCGTTTGCGGAAAAGTCACCCGGCACGATTGAAACCCGAGGCAATGTTGCCCACCTTAACATCATGAACGAGATCATATCCGCACCGCCGCCCGTTGATCCCGAGGCCGAGATCGCACGTCTCGCGCAGCGCCATGAGGCGGCAGGCGGGTTTGGCATACAGCTTTTGAACATCATCGGCGGTCAAATGGATGGCCTGATCGACAGGTTGCCGCGCGAAGTGCGGGACCAATTGGGTCAGGCGACCCATGCAGCATTGGTGCAGGCGTTGGCCGTCGCCAGCCAGTCACGGCGCGTTGTGCCGGACCAGTCGCCGTGGATGAACCGGGCCGTCACGTCGGCCATGGGGGCTGCGGGCGGATTTGGCGGTCTGCCGACGGCGCTGGCGGAATTGCCTCTGACGACGGCGATGCTGTTGCGCGTGATCGAAGGCGTGGCGGTGCAGCATGGGTTTGACCCGGCTGCCGATTCCGTCAGGTTCGACTGTGTGCAGGTGTTTTCCGCCGCGGGACCACTGGCGCATGACGATGGGGCCGACCTTGGATTTATGGGGGCGCGCATGGCGCTGTCTGGTGCGGCGATGCAGGCCCTCGTGACCCGAGTTGCGCCACGACTGGCCGCCGCGATGGGACAGAAGCTGGCGGCACAGACCGTGCCAGTTCTGGGAGCCGCCGCGGGTGCGGCCACGAACTATGCGTATGTGAATTACTACACCGACATCGCGCATGTGCATTTCGGCTTGCGCCGTCTCGCGGTAGAGGCGGACATTCCGCATGACGTGGCGGTCGCACGGCTTAAACTGGCGCTGTCTGTGCCCCGGAAATCGCCGTAGGCGCCACCGAAGACGCCTTGAGTATGGCAAAGCACTCGTCCCCTTCGCTGAGATCCAGATACGCCAGCGCCCGCGCGGTGATGCGTGCCAGCAGTGGGTCGTCACCTGCCATCAGCCGCAGGGCCACACCGGGTCCATCGCCCTTGTAGATATGCGAGATGCGTACGGGCAAGATGTTCAACGCGCTCAGCCCGTCGGGGCGGGTGCGTGACAGCATGACGTCCTGCGCCAGAACGCGCAGGCGGATCGTGTCGCCCTGTGCCGCATGAACGCCCATCAGGTGAACATCCCCGGCAGAGGTCGTCAGACGGGTAAGCCCGTCCGCCGCCCGCTCGGTCACTGTGGCGGGCAGAATCGCGCCCGCCTCGCGCACGCCGAACAGCGGGACAAGTTCAGGATCGGCCAGCACGTCAAAAACCGGGCCATCCGCACGGATGCGCCCGCCGTCCAGCACCACAATCCGGTCAGCGAGGCGCGCCACCTCGTCAAGTGCGTGGCTGACATACAGGATGGGCACCGCGCTTTCGGCTTTGAGCCGTTCGAGATACGGCAGGATTTCTGCCTTGCGCGGGGCGTCGAGCGCCGCCAGCGGTTCGTCCATGAGCAAAAGCTGCGGCGCGCTGAGCAGGGCCCGGCCCAGAGCGACCCGCTGTTTCTGACCGCCTGACAAGGTGGCGGGGCGGCGGCCCAGCAGGTCGCCCAGTCCCAGCAGCGCCACGATCTGGTCGCGGTTCTTTGCCCGCGCGCCAAAGCGCGCCGCATAGTCGAGATTCTCCGCGACACTCAGATGCGGAAAAAGCCGCGCGTCCTGAAACACATAGCCAATGCGTCGCTTGTTTGGGGGCAGGTGGGTTGTGCCGCTGTCAAAGAGTGTCTGGCCCAGTGCGATGTCGGCATGATCGGGCCGCAACAGGCCCGCAACAGCGTTGACGACCGTTGTCTTGCCCGCACCGGAACGACCAAAAAGGGCGGTAACGCCCGGTCCCGCCGTAAATGCGACGTCGAGGCCAAAGCCATCAAAGGCGTGGCGGAGAGCGACGCGCAAGCTCACGGCTGGCCCGCAATCCGCGCCGCAACCCGCCGCGCCAACCATTCCGACAGCGCCACAGCCCCCAGCGCCAGCACGCAGGCCCACAGAACAAGTGTCGCCGCAGCGCCTTCGCCACCGGGCACTTGCAGCAGCGCGTAGATGGCAGAGGGCAGGGTTTGGGTCTGGCCGGGAATATTTGCCACAAAGGTGATGGTTGCGCCAAATTCGCCAATGGCCTTGGCAAATCCCATGACGGCCCCCGCAAGGATACCGGGCAGGATCAGGGGCAAGGTGACAGTGCGAAACACGGCCCAGCTTGGCGCGCCAAGGGTGCGCGCAGCGGCTTCGAGTTTGGGATCGACCGCCTCAATGGCGAGGCGGATGGCACGCACCATAAGGGGAAAGGCCATGACAAGGGCGGCCAACGCGGCCCCCGTCCAGCGAAAGGCCAGCACTAGGCCAAATGTATTTTCAAGGAACTGGCCCACGGGACCGGTGCGCCCAAAGGTGAGCAACAGGAGATAGCCGGTCACGACGGGCGGTAACACGAGGGGGAGGTGGACAAGCGCATTCAGCAGCCCCTTGCCCCGGAACTGACCACGGGCCAGCAGCCACGCAATCCACGTGGCCAGCGGCACCCCCAGCAACGTCGCGGTGACACCCACCAGTAGCGACAAGCGCAGCGCGTCCCACCCTGCGGCGTCCATCATCATGGCAGGCTCTTGAACCCGGCGGTGGCAAATCTGTCGCGCTGCGCCATGAGGTGATCAATGAAGGCCGCCCCTTGGGACGTGACGGCGGCTGCCGGATACAGGATCGGCGGATGCATGTCGGGGGGCACGGAATACAGCACTTCAACGGTCCCGTCGGCCTGCGCATCACTGGCATAGACCAGACCCAGCGGGGCTTCGCCCCGTGACACCAGCGCGAGGGCGGCGCGCACATTCTCGGTTTCCGCCAAACGGGGGCGCAAATCTTCCCATGCGCTGATGCTGCGCAGCCATGCGGCACCGTATACTCCAGCAGGCACCGCCTGATGATGCCCCATGGCCAATCTGCCGTCGCCCAGCCGCGCGCGTAGATTTTCCATGTCGACAGAGGGAAACTGTGTCGCCCCGGGCGGCCCGATCAGAACAAGCTGGTTGGAGGTGACATTGACCGGCGCGCCAACGAGATGACCGCGATCCGCCAGCCACTCCATCCATTCGGGACTGGCCAGCATCACCACATCTGCCGGAGCGCCAAGACTGATCTGGCGGGCGATGGTGCCTGATCCGGCATAGCTGAGGGTGGCCGCGCCGGGCCATGCCGCCGCGACCTCATCCAAAGGACCCTGAAGGCTGGCGGCGGCAAAAATGGTGATCGGGTCCGCCGTGGCCTGAAGCGGGCCGAGCAGCAGCGATACGGCCATCGTCAAGCCTTTGATCCAGCGGGCAGTTTTCATGGGCCAAACTTATGGTCATTGCGCGCGCAGTCTCAAGCAACATCGTGGTAACGCGCTTGCGCTAGCCTGTCACAAACGCATCATCTTGTGGAGCTAGAACATTAATAACACAAGGATTCTGGATATTGCGGGCAAAATCGCCTATGTTGTGGATAAAAGCAGGATTTGAAATTGACGGCCCCGATGATCAAGCAGTTGCCATTGTCGTTTGGCAAGGGACACAAAAGCGACGTCCGCACCCAGTTTGCGGCGCTGTGCTACCGCGTCAAAAATGACAAAGTGCAGGTGCTTTTGGTGACGTCTCGCGGGACAGGCCGCTGGATCGTGCCCAAAGGGTGGCCGATCAACAACATGACCCCTTACGAGAGTGCAGCACAGGAAGCGTGGGAAGAAGCGGGCGTGGTCGGACGCCCCGATCCGAGGCCATTGGGGCTGTTCTCCTACACCAAGATCACAGATGACGATACGGATTTGCCCTGTGTGGCAATGGTTTATGCCGTGCGCGTGATTTCGCTAGAGGCGGATTTTCCCGAAGCCGGGCAGCGCAAGCGCAAATGGGTCAGCCGCAAAAAGGCGGCGGCCATGGTGGGTGAGCCGGAACTGGCGCGTATCCTGCGCGACTTTGACCCGCGCCACTGGCGTTGATCCGGGACGATGTGTCGGATTGCCATTTGCGTGTCTCTGCCTATCTTCGGCACACGATGATCAAATATGCGTTGAAATGTGATGACGGCCATGGGTTCGAGAGCTGGTTTGCCAGCGCCCAAGCCTATGACAGCTTGCATGGTGCGGGACACGTGACCTGCGCGGTGTGCGGATCGCCCCGCATTGCCAAAGCGTTGATGGCACCGCGGGTAAAGACCGTGCGGGACGCCGACGCACCGGCGGAACCGCCCGCCGAGGATACATCCGCGGCGCTGGCCAAGCTGCGCGCGAATATCGAAGCCAATGCAACCTACGTGGGCGGCGACTTTGCCAAAGAAGCGCGGGCCCAGCATTTGGGTGACGTGCCCGATCGCCCCATTTTTGGCGAGGCCAAACCCGAAGAGGCGAAATCCTTGATCGAAGACGGGGTGCCTGTGGCGCCGCTGCCATTCATTCCCACACGGAAAGCGAACTGACGTCATGCACATCGTTATCACGGGCGCGACCCGCGGCATTGGCGCGGGCCTTGCCGACTATTATCGCAACGCGGGCCATGTTGTGACCGGCACTGGCCGGTCAGCAGGGGCGCAAATGACGCTGGATGTCACGCAGCCCGCTGATCACACCGCCATGGCCAAGGCGTTGGAAGGACGCGCGGTGGATTTGCTGGTGTGCAATGCAGGCGTTTATCTGGACAAGGGCGAGGCATTGGACACAGGCTATGCGCCCGATTTGTGGTCCCAGACCTTTGCCGCCAACGTCACAGGCGTGTTTTTGACAGTGCAAAGTCTGTTGCCCAATCTGGCGCTGAGCGCCGCGCCCAAAGTGGCCATCATCTCGTCCCAGATGGGGTCGAGCACACGGGCCAGCGGCACATCGCTGATCTACCGCGTATCAAAGGCAGCGGCGCTGAACCTTGGCCTCAATCTGGCCAGCGCCTTGCGGCCAGAGGGCATCGCGGTGGGCGTTTATCATCCCGGTTGGGTGCGGACGGATATGGGCGGGGCCGAAGCCGATATTTCCGTGGATCAGGCGGTGACGGGGCTGGTGGAGCGGTTTGCCGCCCTCGGCCCGGACAGTACGGGATGTTTTGAGACATGGGACGGGTGCGCGCACCCGCTTTAGGCCTCTTTGTCGCGTGGCGTTTGTCGAATTGACGCGCTGAAGCGCGACACGATTCTATGTCAGAGGCGTCTTTTCAGACGCCCCTGACCGCTATGCCTCCGGCGGGGATTTTTCGGGGACAGAGACGGGGCGGACTTTGGTTGTCTTGCGTTCATGCAGGCGTGGCGGTAGAGGCGGGCGGAAAGATGTTTCGGGGCTTTGATCCATGCCTGTTCTTGTCATGAAATTCGGCGGCACGTCCGTTGCCACACTCGACCGCATCCGCCGCGCCGCCAAGCGCGTGGGTGTCGAAGTGGCCAAGGGACATGATGTGATTGTCATCGTGTCGGCCATGTCGGGCAAGACGAATGAACTGGTCGGTTGGGTTGGTGAGACATCGCCCCTGTACGATGCGCGGGAATATGATGCTGTTGTGTCGTCGGGCGAGAACGTGACCGCTGGCCTGATGGCGCTGACTTTGCAGGAAATGGACGTGCCTGCGCGCAGTTGGCAAGGCTGGCAGGTGCCGCTCAGGACGACCTCGGCCCATTCGGCAGCGCGGATCGAAGAAATCCCGACCGACAATATCAGTGCCAAGTTTGCCGAAGGCATGAAGGTTGCAGTGGTCGCAGGCTTTCAGGGGGTGAGCGCGGAAGGACGGATCACCACGCTTGGGCGTGGGGGCAGCGACACAACGGCTGTAGCCTTTGCCGCGGCCTTTGAGGCGGAACGGTGCGACATCTACACGGATGTGGACGGGGTCTATACCACTGATCCGCGGGTCAGCCCCAAGGCGCGCAAGCTGGACCGGATCGCCTTTGAAGAGATGCTGGAACTGGCGTCGCTGGGTGCCAAGGTGTTGCAGACGCGCTCGGTCGAATTGGCCATGCGCTATTCGGTGCGCCTGCGGGTGCTGTCGAGTTTTGAGGAACAATCGGATGATGCGGGCACGCTGGTGTGCGCCGAGGAGGATATCGTGGAAAGCAATGTGGTTGCCGGTGTCGCCTATAGTCGGGATGAGGCGAAGATGACGCTTGTCAGTGTGGCCGACCGTCCCGGGATCGCGGCCACAATCTTTAGCGCGCTCAGCGATGCGGGTGTGAATGTCGACATGATCGTGCAGAATATCTCGGAAGAGGGGCGAACGGATATGACCTTCTCGTGCCCGACCGATCAGGTGGCGCGGGCCGAGGCAGCGATGGCGGAGGCCAATGGCAACATCATCAATTTTGCCGAATTGATCGCCGACACCGACGTGGCCAAGGTCAGCGTCGTGGGCATCGGGATGCGCAGCCACACTGGCGTCGCGGCCAAGATGTTCCAATGTCTGAGCAATGAGGGCATCAACATCAAGGTGATCACGACCTCTGAGATCAAGATCAGCGTGCTGATTGACCGCAAATACATGGAGCTTGCCGTACAGGCGTTGCATGATGCGTTTGAGCTCGACAAAGCGGCCTGAGAGGTAGCTGAAAAACGCTATACCCGAGTGGTTGAACCTGTCTGGGCCATGGATGTGTCGCTTTGCTGTGGCAGTTCGACATGGCTTTGGCGGTTGCGAGCGCGGCAGGGAAGAGCATCGGCAAGGGAACGGGCGGCCAACAGCGGTTCTTTCGCGCATACAAACCCTGCCATCCTGAAAAGGTAAGCTGCGGCGGTCCGCGCAAGTGCATTGCGAGCGCGGCGGCAGGTGGTGTTGTATTGTGCCAGTTATCCGGTGAGCGTGTCGGTTTCCTTGTGCCACGCTGAGGCGAATCCTTGGCAACCCTTCCAGTGCCACACACAACGCAGGCAAAGCAAAGGTGTCGAGGAGACGTTGGGCCAAGCGGTCGGCGCAATATGCGATGTTTCTGGAAGACGCGCCCAACTTGGCCAAGGTCACCGTGCCTGATTGGGACATACTCGGGCGTCCCTGATCATTTCAGGAAATCCTTGAAGCAACCGCCGTCAAACACACTATGCAACAGAGATGTTGACGCCCAGCATCGCGTTTGAAGCAGGGTGGTTGATCCGCTGGGCTGTCATGGCACAAATTTGGGTCGCGAACTTTGGCGGCTGTTCCCAGATATGGGCGAGAATAGGCCGACCGAAGTGATTGATCTGCCAGTTCTGGCCAAAACCGGCCTCAAATTCCACGTGCTGACCATGGACGTTGAGCGCCTGCCGTTCAACCGACTGTAACTTAACCGCCGGTTGCGAAAAATCGGCGTTCAAAATCCGTGCGCGCTGTGGTCTAAGCAGACGACAGCGGCGCGCGAAGGACGGATTTGCCATGGCAGAAAGCGTGGAGACCGAAAGCCGCAAGCTCTTGGGGCGCTTGCGGGATACGATGGCCGGGGATGACCCGGGCCAAGCGCGTCTGGACAAGATCACGCATCTGATCGCCGACAGCATCGGGTCCGAGGTTTGTTCGATCTACCTTTTCCGGGACGAAGAAACGCTGGAACTGTGTGCGACCGAAGGGCTGAACCCCGACGCGGTGCACCAGACGCGGATGCGTTTGGGTGAGGGGCTGGTGGGCCGCGTGGCGCGGCGGCGGCAGGTCGTGAACACGGCGGATGCGCCCAATGCACGCGGGTTCCGGTTTATGCCCGAAACCGGCGAAGAGGTGTTTTCCAGCTTTCTTGGCGTCCCGATCCAGCGACTGGGCGAAAGCATGGGCGTGCTTGTGGTCCAATCCAAACAGGCGCGCGAGTTTTCCGCTGACGAAGTCTATGCGCTTGAAGTTGTGGCGATGGTTCTGGCTGAAATGACGGAACTGGGCGCTTTTGTGGGCGAAGGGGCTGCCATGGGCGCGCGCCACAGCCAGCCCGCGATGCTGCGCGGGACGGTCGCGCAGGAAGGCGTGGCCGAAGGCCATATATGGCTGCACGAACCGCGCGTCGTGGTCACCAACCCCATCGCCGACGACCCGCATCGCGAGTTGGAGCGGTTGAAGGAAGGCGTCGAGGAACTGCGCGTGGGCGTCGACAAGATGCTCAGCCTTGCGGCGGACAAAGAACAGCTTCAGGTGCTCGAGGCGTACCGGATGTTTGCCAATTCCAAGGGCTGGATGCGGCGGATGGAAGAGGACATCAGTCGCGGGCTGAGCGCCGAAGCCGCTGTGGAAAAAGAACAATCGCTGGCCCGCACACGGATCGGGCAGGCAACCGACAGCTACCTGCGCGAACGACTGAGCGATCTGGACGATCTGTCCAACCGATTGCTGCGCATCCTGACCGGGCAGGGCAGTGACACCGGGGCCGAACTGCCGCCCGATCCCATTTTGGTGGCCCGGAACATCGGGCCGGCGGAGTTGCTCGACTATGGGCGCGGTCTCAAGGGGATTATCCTCGAAGCTGGGTCTGTGGGCAGTCATGCGGCAATCGTGGCGCGTGCACTGGCCATTCCGCTGATCGTGCACACAGAGCGCGCCACGCTGGAGGCGCTGAACGGTGATCACGTATTGGTCGACGGGGAACAGGGCATTGTACACCTGCGCCCGGACGACACTGTTGTCACGGCATTCCGCGACAAGATGGCGATGCAGGCCGCCGCCGCAGAGCGCTATGCGTCGATCCGGGACAAGCCGGCCGAAACGTTATGCGGCAGTTTGATCAAATTGCACATGAACGCTGGTCTGATGGCAGATTTGCCGTCGCTGGACGGCTCCGGTGCCGAAGGCGTGGGCCTGTTTCGGACGGAATTGCAGTTTTTGGTGCGCAACCAGATGCCCCGGCGGTCAGAGTTGAGCGCGCTTTATTCCCGTGTGCTGGATGCAGCGGGCGGCAAAAAGGTCGTATTTCGCACGCTCGACATCGGGTCGGACAAGGTGCTGCCCTACATGAAACCCAATGACGAGCCGAACCCGGCGCTGGGGTGGCGCGCGATCCGCGTTGGTCTCGACAAACCGGGCGTGATGCGGATGCAGTTGCAGGCGCTGATCCGCGCGGCGAATGGGCGCCCGCTCACCGTGATGTTCCCCTTTGTAGCGCAATACGAGGAATACACCCGCGCGCGGGCCGAGATCGACAAGGCAATGGACCGCGAGCGCAAGCTGGGCCACGTCCTGCCCGAAAGCATTGAGGTCGGCGCGATGCTGGAAACGCCCAGCCTCGCCTTTGCGCCCCACAAATTCTTTGAAGAGGTCGGGTTTCTGTCCATTGGGGGCAATGACCTGAAACAGTTTTTCTTTGCCGCAGACCGCGAGAATGAGCGGGTGCGGCGGCGCTACGACACTCTGAACGTGTCGTTCCTGAGTTTTATCGAACGGATCGTCGAGCGGTGCGAAGTCTCAGGTACGCCATTGAGCTTCTGTGGTGAGGATGCAGGCCGCCCGGTCGAAGCGCTGTGTTTTGCCGCCATTGGGTTGCGCAATCTTTCGATGCGACCGGCGTCCATCGGGCCGGTGAAATCGCTGCTCAGGCGGTCAAACCTCGACGATGTGCGCAAGGTGATCACGGATGCACGGCATCGCGGCGACATGAACGTGCGCCCGGCGATTATGGAATACCTGCGCGGACAGGGGAAATCCTAACGTTTTATGAAGGGCTTACGGTGTAAGGCTGAGGCACGACGCTGAGAACGCGTTTGTGTGCCACGATCGGCAGTTTTCTGGCTCAGCGATACGAGAGACCCGTAGAACGCAGTGGAAAATTGCCTGATTCATCCACATTTGGGTGTCGCTGTTGTGGATAATTATTATCAACGAATATTCTATGTTTGCGACACATTATAATTTTACAACCTTCTTGGCTAAAAGATCCCACAGTATCGAAGATTTTTTGATTTTTATCCACCTGCGTGGCTTTCATCCCCAATCGTCCAGTCTCCCGATCCACAGGCCAGAAAAAACCGCGCCACAGGGGCGCGGTTTTTCGATGTTGCGGTTGGCTCGCGGGATCAGCGCAGGCGTGCTTCGCTTTCTGCGTCAAAGAACATCGCGCGCGTTTCATCAAAGGACACGGTGACTTCGGTGCCTTCTTCCATCGCCAGATCGCCCTTGGTCTCTACGATCAGCCGTTCGCCCGTGGGGGCGGTGAGGTAGTCGTATGCGACGCCGCCCAACCGTTCGCGGATGTCGAGGCTTAGCGCGGATGGTTCGGCGGTCAGGTCCATGTCCTGCGGGCGGATGCCGACGGTGACGTCGCTGCCCGGTTCGGGCAAAGCGACGGTTGTTGGAATGACCCGGTCCGCAAGCGCGGGCACCTTTACGCCACCTGCCTCTGCCACGCCGCGCAAGAAGTTCATGGCGGGAGAGCCGATGAACCCGGCGACGAACTTGTTGTCGGGGTCTTTGTAGAGGTCCATAGGGCTTCCGACCTGCTCAATATAGCCAGCGCGCAGCACGACGATCTTGTCGGCCAGCGTCATCGCCTCGACCTGATCATGGGTCACGTAGATCATCGTGGTCCCAAGTTCTTTGTGCAGGCGGGCAATCTCGACCCGCATGTCCACGCGCAATTCGGCATCGAGGTTCGACAACGGCTCGTCAAACAGGAACACCTCTGGCCCGCGTACAATGGACCGACCAATGGCCACGCGCTGGCGCTGACCGCCCGACAGGGCCGCAGGTTTGCGCGACAGATAGTCGTCGAGCTTGAGGATTTTGGAGGCACCGTCGACCTTACGCTTGATCTCGGCCTTGTCGACGCCGTTCATCTTGAGGCCAAAGCCCATGTTCTCCTCGACCGTCATATGCGGATAAAGCGCGTAGGTCTGGAACACCATCGCCACGCCGCGCGCCGCCGGGTCCATGTGGGTCACGTCACGCGCGCCGATATGGATCTGACCGTCGGACGTTTCCTCCAGCCCGGCGATCATCCGCAAGAGCGTGGACTTGCCACAGCCCGACGGGCCGACAAACACGCAGAACTCGCCATCTTCGATGGTCAGGTCGACGCCGTGGATGACCTGGGTCGCGCCGTAGCGCTTGATCGCCTTGTTGAGTGTCACGCCGGTCATGGTGTCTCCCCCTCATGCTATTGGCTTGGGAACTGCCAGTTGGCAGCGGCCGCGGCGATGTCCTGCGCCGTGGATTTCAGGTGCGGCGCAAGGGCAGACAAATCGTCCAGCGACTTGCGCGAAATGGATGTTGTGACGCTGAGCGCGCCAATCGCGCGTCCTGCGCCCGACAGGATCGGGGCGGCGACGCAGATGATGCCCGGTTCATGTTCTTCGCGGTCGAACGCCACACCTTCGGCGCGGATTTCGGCCAATTCGGATTTGAGCGATTCGGCATCCGTATGCGTGTGCGCGGTATGTGCGAACCACGCCTGCTGGGCCAGTGCCGTGTCCAGCGTGTCGGCCGGCAGATAGGCAAGCATCGCCTTGCCCACGCCGGTGCAATAACCCGGACCGACCTTGCCTGCTTGGGAAAACATCTCAATCGGTTCGGTTGCGTTGCGCTTGTCGACATAAAGGACCTGCCCCCCGTCAAGCTGCGCCAGATGCACGGTTTCGCCCACGGTCTGGCTGAGCGAATCGATATAGGGCCGGGCGATGGGCGCCAGCGAGCTTTGCCGCCATGCCGCGTGGGCAAGGCTCACAAGGCGTAGCCCGGGCGCATAGGTTTGCCGGTCCACATCATAGCGCAACATGCCCAGATGGGTGAGGTTTTGCACCAGCCGGTACAAAGTTGCCTTGGGATGCGGGGACAGCGCGAGCAGTTCGGAAAAGCGTACCGGGCGCTCTTGTCCTGCAACAAGATCGAGCACATCCAATGCCTTACCAATCGTTCCCTCGCCGGTGCGGGGGGCGGCGCTGTTCATCGTTTCTCCTCCCTCCGGGGTCTGTCTGATTACCTCCCTGAGGAAGGATAAATCTGTTGACCTTGGCCCCGCGTGGCCCCTACAGTTCCAATAGTTGGAATTCGGTTTCACTATGTGGAACATCCACAAAGCGGGAACCGAAGTCAAAAGAAATCTGACTTTTCGTGGTTGGCGGGATGAGACACGCTCCGGCCACGGAACCATAAGGAACCAACGGGAGGAAACCATGTTCCTGAACTTTAAAACCGCTGTGGCGGCTATTGCGCTTTCGGCTGTCGCCGGAACGGCATTTGCGCGCGACCTCGTCATCAACTTCGATGACCTCAACCCTGGCCCCAAGAAGGGCTTTGAAGACGCTGTTGAGCTGTTCAAGTCGGAAAACCCCGACATCAACGTGATCGTCAACATCAACGACCGCGAAGCGCACAAGACCGCGATCCGCAACTTTTTGACCGCTGACGCGCCTGACGTGACCAGCTGGTACCCCGGCAACCGCATGGCACCCTTCGTCGATGCGGGCCTGTTCCAGCCTGTGGACGATGTGTGGGAAGCGAACGGATTCGACGAAGATCTGGCCGCGATCAAGGCGACCATGTCCCGCGACGGCAAGATCTGGGGCGTGCCCTATTCCTACTACCAGTGGGGTATCTACTACCGCAAAGACATCTTTGACCTGCTGGAACTGGAAGAGTTCGCCACGTGGGACGACATGCTGGCCGGTTGCGCCAAGATGAAAGAAAACGGCGTGACACCGTTCACCATCGGCACCAAGTTCCTTTGGACCGCAGCCGGTGTGTTCGACTACATCAACCTGCGCACCAACGGCTATGACGTGCACAACGCGCTGACCGCCGGCGAGATCAAGTACACCGATCCACGCATCAAGGCGACCTTCCAGAACTGGGAAACGCTGATCAACGAATGCGGTTTTGTGGACAACCACGCCTCGATGTCTTGGCAGGACGCCATTGCGCCCTTCGCCAACGGTGACGCGGCGATGTACGTGATGGGCAACTTCTCGGTCGATGGCTACAAGAACGCGGGTCTCACCGAAGACCAGATCGACTTCATGCCGTTCCCCGTGATCGACGCATCGATCCCGCCTGCCGAAGAAGCGCCAGCAGACGCGTTCTTTATCCCGGCAAACGCCAAGAACGTCGAAGACGCCAAGAAATTCCTGGCCTTCGTTGCGCGCCCTGATGTGCAGACACAGTGGAACAAGACCATTGGCCAGCTGCCCATCAACTCCAAGGCTGACATCTCGGATGACAAGTTCATCCAAGAAGGCTTTGCCCTGCTGAACGCGGCCACCGGTCTCGCGCAGTTCTATGACCGTGACGCACCGGCCGCGATGGCCAAGGCGGGCATGGAAGGGTTCCAGGAGTTCATGCTGGACACGTCCAAAATGGACGCGGTTCTTGAGCGCCTCGATACCGTTCAGGAAGAAGTCTACAACTAAGACCTCTCACGCAGGATGGGCAGCCTTGCCCGTCCTGCACCTTTTCCGACCATTGCCTTTTGCAAGCACGTTTGCGCGTTTTTTCAAAAGGTTATGACCGCCCAACGTGGCGCTGACCGATTCCAGCGAGGAGGCGTATCCAAATGGCTGACGCAACACTGCACGAGGCGCGATCCGACGCAGATCCGGGCTGGTTCGCACGTAACAAACTGGCAATTGCGCCATGGATTTTCCTGATCCCCGCGCTGTTCTTTTTTGCGATCTACGTGGTCATCCCGATCTTTGAATCGCTGTGGCTGAGCCTTTACGAATGGAACGGCCTTTATGACGCGGACGGCAATTCCACCGCTGTCTGGGTCGGGTTCGAAAACTACACCAAGCTGTGGGATGACCCGAATTTCTGGACCTCGCTGCGCAACAACATTGCTTGGCTGATCCTCTATATGCTGGCCGTGCCGCTGGGCCTGTTCATCGCACTTTTCCTGAACCAGACGGTCACGGGGATGCGGTTCTACAAGTCTATGTTCTTCTTCCCCTTTGTCATCTCGCAGGTTGTTGTTGGCCTGATCTTTGGCTGGTTCTACAACCCGGATTTCGGGGTGGTGGGCACAGTGTGGAAGGCGCTGTTTTGCGAAGAGACGACCAATATCCTTGGCAACGTGACCTTCAATTGTTCACGCCCCGCGCCCGACATCCTGTCGAGCCCTGAGTGGGCGACCTACGGCATCATCGCCGCGGGTCTTTGGCCGCAGATCGCCTATTGCATGATCCTGTACCTCACCGGTCTCAACAACGTGGCTGCAGACCAGATTGAGGCGGCGCGCCTTGACGGGGCCAAGGGTTGGAAGATGCTGTGGTACGTGGTTGTCCCACAACTGAAACCTGCGACCTTCATTGCGGTGGTGGTGACCGTCATCGGCGCTTTGCGCAGCTTTGACATGATCGCGATTATGACCCAAGGGGGGCCGTTCGGCTCCACCAATGTGCTGTCGCATTACATGTACGAGGTGGCGATTTCCGAATATGGCGAACGCTATGGCTACGGGTCTGCCGTGGCGACGGTCCTGTTCGGCATCATGCTGTTTTTCATCAGCTATTTCCTGTGGCGCATGTACCAAGACGAGAAGGGGGGGCGCTGAGATGTTTCCGAAACCCATCGAAAAATCCGGCCCCGTCGCACGGACGGCCTATCAGGCCTTCTTGCCCGTCGCGCTGATCCTGTGGCTGCTGCCGTTGCTCGCGATCCTGCTGACCTCGATCCGGTCGGCCAAGGACATCAACTCGGGCAACGTGTTCGGCTGGCCGTCAGAATTTGCGATCATCGAGAACTATACGGCGGTCTTTACCCAGTCGGCTGCGGCGCAGTACATGTGGAACTCCGTCCTGATCACCGTGCCCACGGTGATGATCTCGGTGGCGCTGGCCTGCCTCGCGGGCTACGCGCTGGCGATCTACAAGTTCCGGGTCGCATTGCCGCTGTTTTTCCTGTTTGTGGCGGGCAACTTTATCCCGTTCCAGATCCTCATGGTGCCGGTCCGCGACATGTCCGTCCAGACCGGCCTCTATGACACGATTGCGGGGCAATTCCTGTTCCATGCGGCCTTCCAGACCGGGTTCTGCACATTGTTTATGCGCAACTTTATCAAGGCACTGCCCTTTGACCTGATCGAATCCGCCCGGATCGAGGGCATCGCGGAGTGGAAGATCTTCTGGTATGTGGTGCTGCCGCTCGTGCGGCCCGCGATTGCGGCGTTGGCTGTGCTGATCTTTACCTTTGTGTGGAACGACTTTTTCTGGGCCAACGTGTTGACCCAAGGCGAAAGTGCCAAGCCGATTACGGCGGGTGTGCGCGCGCTGAACGGGCAGTTTGTGAACAACTGGCATCTGGTGTCGGCGGCGTCGCTGCTGGCCGCGATCCCGCCTGTTGCCTGCTTTTTCCTGATGCAGCGCCACTTTATCGCGGGGCTCACACTGGGGGCCGTAAAGTGATACGATGCTGGCGGCTCGATGACGGGCGTCAGACACTTGTTCTCGGCTCTATGCGGGGCCGGTTGGCAGAGGTGGTCTATTGGGGGCCGCGTCTACCGGATGAAGAAGATCTGACGACACTTTATGAAGCGTACACGCTGGACGTGACCGGCGGGATGCTGGACGCGAATCCAGAGTTGAGCATTTGCCCGGAGGCGACCCGGTCCTTTCCCGGACAACCCGGCCTGATCATCCGGCACGGGGACGGCACGCCGTTCCTGCCCAAGTTCTGTCTGGAACAGGCGGATCTGGGCGACGGCGTTCTTGTGCTCACGTATGTGGATCAGGACCGCGTGCTGCTTTATCGCGCACGCTTCGCGCTTGATCCGGAAACGCACATCATCGAGGCCAGCGCAGAGTTGGAGGCCGAAGAGCCCATGCACCTGCATTGGCTCAGCGCACCGGTGTTTCCGGCGCCCCAACTCAGCGATGAGATGATCGATTTTGCTGGGCGTTGGTGCGGCGAATTTCAGATGAACCGCACGCCGTGGTCCCCCGGCATCCGCTACCGCGAGAACCGCACAGGCCGGACGGGGCACGAACATTTCCCCGGCCTTGTCGTGCCGGTGCGCGGGGCGTCCAACGCCTCGGGCCACACCTATGCCTTCCACTATGGCTGGTCCGGCGGGCACCGCATGGTGGCCGAAGAACTGCCCGACGGTCGCCGCCAAATCCAGTTCGGTCATGCCGCGCGGGTGGAAAGCAGCGCGCAAAAGAAGTTTTCGACCGGCAAGCTCTATGCGGTTTTTTCCGACGATGGCCTGAACGGGTGCGCCGTCGCGTTCCAACGGCATCTGCGCGACCGCGTCGTGGCCTTTCCACGGCCCGACGCACCGCGGCCCGTGCACTACAATTGCTGGGAGGCTGTCTATTTCGACCATAATCTTGATGAGTTGAAGGACATCGCCACCCGCGCCGCCGTCCTCGGGGCCGAACGGTTCGTGCTGGACGATGGCTGGTTCGGCAACCGCGACGACGACACCCAAGCGCT
Source organism: uncultured Tateyamaria sp. (assembly GCF_947503385.1). Lineage (GTDB taxonomy): Bacteria > Pseudomonadota > Alphaproteobacteria > Rhodobacterales > Rhodobacteraceae > Tateyamaria. Next base: position 840,670 of record NZ_CANNDO010000002.1, on the reverse strand, counting down.
CAGCGATTGGGAGGTCGATCCGCGCAAGTATCCCGATGGGCTGACCCCGCTGATCGACCACGTGAAGGCCCAAGCCATGTCCTTCGGCATCTGGTTCGAGCCCGAGATGATCAACCCAAACTCCGACATTTTCCGCGCCCACCCCGACTGGGCGTTGGGGGGCGAGGATCAGATCATGGGCCGTCAGCAGATGGCGCTGAACATGGCCCTTCCGGCGGTGCAGTCGTTCCTGTTTGAACGGATCAGCGACATCCTCAGCCGTCACGACATTGAATACATCAAGTGGGACCACAACCGCGTGTTGCCCATGCCCGACGCCGCACAAACCCGCGGCTCTTATGCGCTGCTGGACCGGCTGCGCGCCCGTTTTCCGCATGTGGAGATTGAAAGCTGCGCAAGCGGGGGCGGGCGCATTGACTTTGGCATCATGGAACGCTGCCAGCGGGTCTGGCTAAGCGACAGCAACGACGCAACTGAGCGGCTGCGGATGCAGCACAACGCCTCGATCTTTCTGCCGATGGCGGTTACGGGCTCCCATGTGGGGCCGCGCACCTGCCACACCTCGGGCCGCACGCTCGACATCCGGTTTCGGGCATGGGTGGCCGCACAGCGGCATATGGGGTTCGAGATGGACCCACGCGAGCTGACCGAAGACGAGGCGCAGGTGCTGAGCGACGTCACCGGCTGGTGGAAACACAACCGCGCCTGGATGCACGGCGCGGACATCCTGAGGCTGGACAGCGCCGATCCATCCGTCATCGCCGAACAGCACCTCGAACAGGGCGGCGCGCAATTTGTCGTCTTTGCGGGCAAGGAGGCGACCAGTGCCCAGATCGCGCCGCGCCCCTTGCGCCTGACGCGCCTGACACCGGACGCCAAGTACCGGGTCGAGCTGGTGAACCGCGCCGATGCGGGCCATTTGTCGCGCGGAGATATCCCGCTGAAATCCGGCCCGATCGTGGTGAGCGGCGCCTATCTGATGTATCATGGCCTCACACTGCCGTGGAGCTTTCCCGAACGCATGTGGGTCGTCAAAGGCGACCTCGCCTGAGCCCAAAACGAAAGAAGACCGATGAAAGAGACAGCCACATTCCACGACCTTGCCGGTGCTTCGGTGTTCATCACCGGGGGCGGCTCCGGCATTGGTGCGTCGCTGACCGAAGGGTTTTTGGAACAGGGGGCCAAGGTGGCGTTCGTGGGCCGGTCCGATGCGACCGCATTCTGCGACGAGATGGAGGCCAAGCACGGCGCGCGTCCCCTGTTCATGCAATGTGACGTCACCGACACCGACCGGCTGCGCGCTTGCATCGATCAGGCGGCAGCGGCGCATGGACCGGTGACCGTGCTGGTGAACAATGCAGCCAATGACAAACGCCATGCGACGCTCGATGTGGACAGCGAATTCTGGGACTGGATGATTGCGATCAACCAAAAGGCCTATTTCTTTGCCTGTCAGGCAGTGATCCCGGGAATGCAGGCCGCAGGCGGCGGGTCGATCATCAACTTTTCCTCGGTCAGCTACATGATGGGGAACGCAGGTTATCCGATCTATACGGCCGCGAATGCGGCGATTACGGCCATGTCCCACAGCCTCGCGCGCGAGTTCGGCCCGGACAAAATCCGGGTCAACGCGCTGGCACCCGGTTGGGTGCTGACGCAAAAGCAACTGGACATGTGGGCCACGCCCGAAGGGCTGGAGGCGCATATGGAGCGCCAGTGCCTCAAGGAACATCTGGAGCCGCGCGATATCGTGGGCGCCACGCTGTTTCTGGCGTCCGGCACTTCGCGCATGATGACGGGTCAGGCGCTGGTGATTGACGGCGGCGTGGTGGTGACGGGCTGATGGGGGACGTGGCCTGGATCGCTGTGGACTGGGGGACATCGCATCTGCGCGCGTGGCTGATGGGACGCGACAGTACGGTGCTGGACCGCCGCAGCTCGGCTGACGGGATGGGCGGGCTGGACCGCAATGGCTTTGAACCGGCGCTGCGCGCGCTGGTGGGTGACGCGCTGCCCGTGCCGGTGCTGGCCTGCGGCATGGTCGGCTCGCGCCAGGGCTGGGCGGAGGCACCTTATGCCACCGTGCCCTGCGCCGCACCCACGATCCACACCGCGGTGTCCGTGCCCGGCACCGATCTGGACGTGCGTGTGCTCCCCGGTGTCAAACAGGACAACCCCGCCGACGTCATGCGCGGCGAGGAAACCCAGATCGCAGGCTTCATCGCGCGCAACCCCGGCTTTGACGGCATCATCTGCCTGCCCGGCACCCACACCAAATGGGTGCATACCAGCGCGGGCGAGATTGTGAGCTTTCGCACCGCCATGACAGGCGAGATGTTCGCGCTGTTGTCGCAGCAGTCCGTGCTGCGCCATTCGATGGGGCAGGGGTGGGATGCAGAGGCCTTTGCCACCGGCGTCGACCAGACGCTGTCACGCCCGGAAACGCTGGCTGCGTCGCTGTTTTCGCTTCGGGCCGAAGGGTTGCTGACTGCTCTGCCCGGTGATGCGGCCCGCGCCCGCCTGTCGGGCCTGCTGATCGGGGCGGAACTGGCGTCGATGCGCCCCTACTGGCTGGGGCAGGCCGTGGCGCTGGTCGGGGCCAAGGCATTGTCGGCGGCCTATGCCACAGCGCTGAGCGCACAAGGCGTGCCAACGCAGATGGCCGATGCCGAGGATATGACGCTGGCCGGTCTCACCGCGGCTTACGCGCAATTGCAAGGAGAGGCCGCATGAGCGACCGAGAGATCATTGCCATCCTGCGCGGCATCACCCCGGACGAGGCTGTCCCGGTGGCCGACGCGCTGGTCGCCGCCGGGATCACCCGGATCGAAGTGCCGCTGAACTCACCCGAACCGTTTGACAGTATTGGAAAAATGCTGGATGCCCACGGCGACGTGGCGATGATCGGGGCGGGCACCGTTCTCGATGTGCGCGACGTCGAACGGCTGCATCAGATGGGCGCGCATATGGTCGTGTCACCCGACGCCAACGCCGCCGTGATCGTTGCAACGAAACAGGCCGGGATGCTCAGCTATCCCGGCGTGATGACCCCGACCGAATGCTTTGCCGCCCTGTACGCCGGTGCCGACGGGCTCAAGCTGTTTCCGGCCTCGCATCTGGGGATATCAGGGCTCAAGGCCATCGGCGCTGTGCTGCCCAAGGGCACCAAAACTTATGCCGTGGGCGGTGTGGGGGCTGCGGATTTTGCGGATTGGCTGGGCGCAGGGATCACCGGCTTCGGCATTGGCTCGGCGCTCTATAAACCCGGCCTGTCCGTGGACGTGGTGGCTGCCCGCGCTGCCGAGATGGTGGCCGCATACGACGCAGCCGCCTGATGGAGGTCTATAGCGATGTGCTGTGCGCCCTGGGCGAGGGACCACTGTGGCACCCCCTGCGCAAGCAACTGTTCTGGTTTGATATTCTGGGAATGCGCCTTTTTGCCAAGGGGCCGGACAATTCGGGTGGCGGCTGGCAGTTCGACGAATTTGTCTCTGCCGCAGGCTGGGTGGACCGCGACACGCTCTTGATGGCGTCGGCCACAGGGCTCTGGCGCTACACCATCGGCACGGTGGAGCGGGAACTGGTTGTCCCGCTCGAGGCGGACAACCCCATCACCCGCTCCAATGACGGGCGCGCAGACCCGCAGGGCGGGTTCTGGATTGGCACGATGGGGATCAAGGCCGAGCCCTATGCAGGAGCCATCTACCGATACTACAGGGGCGAGTTGCGCCAGCTTTTCGACCGGATCACGATTTCCAACGCGATCTGTTTCGCGCCGGACGGGCGGACGGCGTATTTTGCCGACACGTTTTCGCAAGCTATCCAGCGTGTCACCCTCGATGCCGACGGCTGGCCCGCAGGTGAACCTCAAGTCTTCGTAGACCTGCGGAGCGACGGTTTGAATCCCGACGGTGCGGTCGTAGACGCCGCAGGCAACCTGTGGAACGCGCAATGGGGCGCAGGCCGGGTGGCCTGCTACGCGCCCGACGGCACATTCCTGCGCGCCGTATCCGTGCCCACGCCGCAGACAACCTGTCCGGCATTTGCGGGCACAACACTCTATGTCACAACCGCCGCGGATGGGCTGAACGTCCCGAACGCGGGCTATACCTTTGCCGCTGAAGTGGGCGTGCAGGGGCAACAAGAGCATCAGGTGATCCTATGAAACGCACGCTTGGGGTCTGCTATTACCCCGAACACTGGCCCGAAGAGATCTGGGCACAGGACGCTGCCCGCATGGCCGATCTTGGCCTCACATGGGTGCGCATCGGTGAATTTGCTTGGAAACGGATGGAGCCCGCGCCGGGGCAATACGACTGGGGCTGGCTTGACCGCGCGATCGACGTGCTGGGGGCCGCAGGCCTGCGCGTCGTCCTGGGCACGCCCACAGCGACGCCGCCTGCCTGGGTCGTGGCGAAACACCCCGACATGCTGGCCGTCGATGCCGACGGGCGGCCTCGTGGCTACGGATCACGGCGGCATTACTGCTTTTCCCACGCGGGCTACCTCGACGAATGCCGCAGGATCGTCCGCGCCATGGCCGAACGCTATGGCGCGAACCCGCATGTGGCCGCGTGGCAGACGGACAATGAATACGGCTGTCATGACACGATCTTCAGCTACTCGGATGCCGCCCGCGGCGCATTTCGCCAGTGGCTGCGGGCGCGGTTTCCGGGGCAGGGCAATGACGGCGATATCGGCGCGCTCAATGCAGCGTGGGGCAATGTGTTCTGGTCCATGGATTACGACGATTTCGACCAGATCGGCCTGCCAAACCTGACCGTGACCGAACCGAACCCCGCGCATGTACACGCCTTCCGCCGCTTTTCGTCCGATCAGGTTGTGCAGTTCAACCGCGCACAGGTGGAGATCATTCGCGCGCAATCCGATGCGCCCATCGCGCACAATTACATGGGCCGCATCACCGATTTCGACCACTTCCAGATGGGCGCGGACCTCGATATCGCGTCGTGGGACAGCTACCCGCTTGGCTTTCTGGAGGACCGGGTGGGTGCAACGCCAGAACATCAGCGCGCCTATGCACGGCAGGGCGATCCGGATTTTCAGGCCTTTCACCACGATCTTTACCGTGCGGTTGGCAAGGACGGCCGCTGGTGGATCATGGAACAGCAGCCCGGCCCGGTGAACTGGGCCCCCTACAACCCCGCGCCATTGCCGGGCATGGTGCGCCTCTGGACGTGGGAGGCGTTTGCCCACGGGGCCGAAGCCGTGTGCTATTTCCGCTGGCGGCAAGCGCCCTTTGCGCAGGAACAGATGCACGCCGGTCTCTTGCGGCCCGACTCGGTCGCGGCCGAAGCCTTTGCGGAGGCTGAGACGGTTGCCGCGGAACTCAAGGCTTCGCCGGATGTGACGCCAGTGCAGGCTCCGGTTGCGATCCTCTTTGACTATGATGCGGATGCGGCGTGGGCGGTGCAACCGCACGGGGTCGGGCTGAGCTATTTCGGTCTGGTTTTTGACTGGTACAAGGCGTGTCGCAAGCTGGGCCTGTCGGTGGATATCCTGTCCGCAGATTGCCGTCGCTTTGATGGCTATGCCCTCGTGCTGGCACCGGGCATGATGCACATGCCCGACGATCTGAAGACCGCCTTGTCCGCCGCACCAGGTCAGGTGATTGTCGGCCCACGCACCGGGGCGCGGGACGCTGATTTCAACATCCCCACACCGCTGCCCCCCGCATGGCCGGGCAGCGACCTGACGGTATCGCGGGTGCAATCCATGCGACCGGATATGCCCGTGGCACTTGAACCCGTGGGCCGCATTCACAGCTACCTCGAACAGGTCGAAGGCGGCGGGACAACCCTGATGCAGACGACGGACGGCACGCCCGTGGCCGTCGCATGTGGCGACCGCGCGACATATATGGCCGCGTGGGGCGATGACGTGGCGCATATGGCGCTCATCCGCGCGCTGGTGCCGGACCTTGCTGTGGCGTATATGCCCGAAGGCGTGCGCCGCCGCGAGACGGGGGACGACATGTTCTGGTTCAACTACAGCACACAAGCGGTAGAGATTGACGGCCAAACGCTTGATCCTGCTGGCGTTCTCCGCTTGCCAAAGTAACGACCAGTCAATTCCTGGACTGTTACAAATGTGTTACGTCGCCATGGCAAGAGCAGGCAGCCCCGCAGCACATCGCGGGCGTGCCGCGCCAATACCGGAGACACTATGACCACCTACGCCCTCAACGGTCTTGGCCGTATCGGAAAGCTCGCGCTGAAACCGTTGCTGGAACGCGGATGCACCCTCGCATGGATCAATGACGCGGTGGGTGATCCGGCCATGCACGCGCATTTGCTTGAATTCGATACGGTCCACGGGCGCTGGGACGCGGAATTTTCCAGTGATGACAACGGTATAACCGTGAACGGAATACCCCTGCCTGTATTCCAAGAGCGGTCGCTGGACGCCTTGCCGCTGGATGGTGTCGATGTGGTTATCGACTGCACCGGCGCTTTCAAGACACAAGCGGCACTGGCCCCATATTTTGCCGCTGGCGTGAAAAAGGTGGTTGTGTCCGCCCCGGTCAAAGACGGCGACGCGGCCAATATCGTTTTTGGTGTGAACAACGATGCCTACACCGGACAGGCGATCGTAACGGCAGCGTCCTGCACCACCAATTGCCTTGCTCCGGTGGTCAAGGTTATCCACGAAGGGTTGGGGATACGCCACGGCTCCATCACTACGATCCATGACGTGACCAACACCCAGACCATCGTGGACCGCCCGGCCAAGGACCTGCGGCGCGCACGTTCGGCCCTGAACGCTTTGATCCCCACCACAACAGGGTCGGCCACCGCAATCACGCTGATCTACCCGGAATTGACCGGCAAGCTGAACGGCCATGCGGTGCGTGTGCCCCTGCTGAACGCGTCCCTGACCGACTGCGTGTTCGAGGTGGAGCGGGCCACCACAGTATCAGAGGTCAACGCGCTGTTCAAAGCCGCCGCCAACGGACCTCTGAACGGTATCCTGGGCTACGAGACGCGCCCCCTTGTCTCGACCGACTACACCAACGATCCGCGATCCAGCATTGTGGATGCGCCATCGACCATGGTCGTGAATGGCACGCAGGTGAAGATTTACGCATGGTATGATAACGAATGGGGTTACGCCCATCGTCTGGTCGATGTGGCTCAGATGGTGGGGAACAGCATTTGAGACGGGCAGTTTGCGCGGCAGCGGCCAGCGTGATCGCTGCGACCAAGGTGCAGGCGCAGGACGTCCCGCCAGAGCGGTTGCACCAGATCGGCGGTAAAGTGGCCCAAGACGTTGTGGTCACGGGCATGGCACTCATCACAGCCGGAGGGATCAAAGCCGCCGCACCTCACGTGTCAGCCTTGTTGGCGCAGATCAAAAGCTGCGGGCAAGGCTTCGACGCCGCTGGCGGCCTCGTCTTTTCTAACGGACAGCTCGCTTTGTGGGACATGGGTCAGTTCGGCCTGACCTCCGGGGACATGATCATTGATGACCAAGACCGTCCGGACGCTCACACCTGTGTCGATCACAGCATCGGGTTGACCCTTGCTGGTGCGCGCCGTCCGATTTCTTTGGAAATCTATTCCTTAGGGCAAGATGATACGCACAAACTTGGCAGCCACCCGGACGTGCTGTTCAAGCGCAAAACTGCCTGACCCCATGCCAGAGGACCGGATTACAGATGTCACCGCCCCTGTCTGACCGGCCTGACGGATTTGCAGCCTATGTCGCTGTCACGGCGGCCTACTGGGCATTCATGCTGACCGATGGCGCGCTGCGGATGCTGGTGCTGCTGCATTTCAACAGTCTGGGGTTTTCCCCGGTGCAATTGGCCTACCTTTTTGTGCTCTACGAAGTGGCCGGGGTTGTGACAAATCTGAGCGCGGGGTGGATCGCCGCGCGGTTTGGCCTGACCTCGACCCTATATGCCGGGCTCGGCCTTCAGGTGCTGGCGCTGCTGGCGCTGACGCAGTTGGATCCGACCTGGTCCATGGCCGCCTCGGTCGTCTTTGTCATGTCGGTGCAGGGGCTGTCGGGCGTGGCCAAGGATCTGGCCAAGATGTCGTCGAAATCCGCAGTCAAGTTGTTGGCCCCGCCTGATGGCGATGGCCTGTTTCGCTGGGTGGCGCTGCTGACCGGGTCCAAGAATGCGGTCAAGGGGTTTGGGTTTCTGCTGGGCGCGGGTGCGCTGGCGCTGTTCGGGTTCACGGCCTCTGTGCTGGGCATGGCGGCGGTGCTTGCGTTGATCCTCGCTTTGGTCCTGTGGCGTATGCCGGGCGGATTGCCCGCAGGCCGCAAGGACGCCAAGTTCAGGGAGGTCTTGTCCAGAAACCCGCGCGTAAACTGGCTGAGTGCGGCGCGGATGTTCCTGTTTGGCGCGCGGGACGTGTGGTTTGTCGTGGGCATCCCGATCTATTTCTACTCGGTTCTGAGTGATGGCACGCCAGACGGCCAACGCGCGGCGTTTTTCATGATCGGCATCTTCATGGCGGTTTGGGTGATCCTCTATGGCGCGGTGCAGGCCAAAGCCCCGGCCGTGCTGCGCAGCAAGGACCGAACCGCAGCAGAGCTTGCCGGGGCGGCGCGGTTCTGGGTCGGTACGTTGTTCCTTGTTCCGGCGGTGCTTGCACTGGCGGCATGGTGGGCGGGCGCGCCCGCGCCGTGGCTGACGGTCAGCATTGTGGCCGGGCTTCTGGTCTTTGGCGTGCTCTTTGCGCTGAACTCGTCCTTGCATTCCTACCTCATCCTCGCCTTCACGGACGCAAAACGGGTGACCATGGACGTGGGGTTTTACTATATGGCCAACGCCGTGGGACGGCTCATCGGCACAGTGCTGTCGGGTCTGAGTTACCAATGGGGCGGCGTGCCGCTGTGTCTGGGCGTGGCGGCGCTGATGATCGTGGCCAGTTGGGCCTGCATCGGGCGCATTGCCGATCACCCTGCCAATTGACAGGGCCGGCGGGGCAGGGGACAGTGCTGTGAACCCTCGGTTCATATAGTGAACCGACAAAGGAGCACCCGATGATCGACCAAGCCCAAATCAATGCGCTGCGTGCGGCACCGGTCGGCGAGGGCATGAACCTGATCGGGGGCCAACACGTCCCGGCGGCCAGTGGGGCAACGCTCGACAGTATTTCCCCGATTGATGGCACGGCACTGGCCCGCATTGCAGCCAGCGGGCCCGAGGATGTGGACCGGGCGGTGGCAGCCGCGCGGGCCGCGTTTGACGATGGCCGCTGGTCCGCGATGGCGCCGATGGCACGGGGGCGTATCCTGCAACGGATCGGTGACGCCCTCGCCGATCACGCGGCGGAACTGGCGGTGCTGGGCGTGCGCGACAACGGCACGGAAATCGCCATGGCGTTCAAGGCCGAACCGATGAGTGCAGCCGGAACCTTTCGGTATTACGGTGAACTTTGCGGCAAGGAATATGGCCAGATCGCACCCACCGCCCCCGGCGCGCTGGGGCTGGTGCATCAGGAACCCGTGGGCGTCGTAGGGGCGATTGTGCCATGGAATTTCCCGATGATGATCGCCGCTTGGAAGGTGGCCGCGGCCTTGGCGGCGGGCAACACGGTTGTGTTGAAACCGGCAGAAGTGGCGTCGTTGTCGCTGCTGCGACTGGGCGACATCGCGCAGGCGGCGGGGCTGCCGGACGGCGTGCTGAACATCTTAACGGGAACCGGTGCCGCGGCGGGGGACGCGCTGGCACGGCATATGGATGTCGACGTTTTGGCCTTTACCGGGTCCGGGACTGTCGGGCGACGGCTGCTGGAGGCGTCGGCACAGTCAAACCTCAAACGGGTCTATCTGGAACTGGGGGGCAAGTCGCCTTGCGTGGTCTTTGCAGATGCCGACCTTGACGCGGCGGCGCGGGCCGTGGCGGGGGGCATTTTCCGCGATAGCGGGCAGGTGTGCATCGCAGGCGCGCGCGTGCTGGTGGAACGGTCCGTGCACCGGGCATTTGTAGACCTGCTGGTTGAGGCGGCAGAGAACATGCGTGTGGGCGACCCGCTTGATCTGCGCACGCAAGCCGGGGCGATTGCGTCTGAAACGCAGCTGAACAAAATCCTTGCAGCCTGTAGCGCGGCACAAGAAGCAGGCGCAGAGCTGCGCACCGGCGGACAGCAATTGCACGCCGACACGGGCGGCTTCTATGTCGGCCCCACGATCTTTGACAACGCGCCGCAGACCAGCGCGCTGGTGCAGGACGAAATCTTTGGCCCCGTGCTGGCCGCGCAACCATTCGACACCGAGGACGAGGCGACAGCCCTTGCCAACGGCACGGCCTATGGCCTGGCCGCAGGCGTATTCACCCGTGACATCAGCCGGGCGCACCGGATGGTGGGCCGCCTGCGCGCGGGCGTGGTGCATGTAAACACCTATGGCGGGGCAGACGTGACCGTGCCGCTGGGCGGGCACGGACAGTCCGGCAATGGCCATGACAAGAGCCCGCACGCGCTGGACAAATTCCGCAATCTCAAGACTGCATGGATCGCTCTTTGAGCGGCCCGGTGCGGCCATAGCCCTTGCCTGACCCGGACAGGGGCCGCTATGTGTGACCGGTACCAATAGCGGGAAACACCGTGCCGGACCCCGAGCGCAACAAAGCAACAGTGACCATGCGCGACGTCGCGCGGGCGGCGGGCGTGTCGCGTATGACGGTGTCGCGCGCGCTGAAAAAGGACAGCCCCATATCGCAGGAAACCCGCGAGCGTATCCTCAAGGTCGTGCGGGACATGAACTATGTCCCCGATCAAATGGCGGGCAGCCTGACGACCAAGCGGTCGGGTTTTGTGGCTGTGCTCGTGCCGTCGCTCAACAACCTGCACTTTGCCGAGACGGTACAGGCGCTGACCGAAGAGCTGGAAGTGATTGGCCAGCAAATCCTGCTGGGCCACACGGATTATTCCGCTGAGCGCGAGGAACAACTGGTCGAGGCGATGCTGCGCCGCAGGCCGGAGGCGATTGTGCTGTCTTATGACGGGCATTCGGATCGCACGGTACACTTGTTGTCCGAGGCTTCGGTGCCGGTGATTGAGCTATGGGAGCGACCCGAAGAGCCGATCGGGCACACGATCGGGTTTTCCAACCGGGAGGCCGCGGCAGAGATGACGCGTGCGCTGCTTGACGCGGGATATAAACGGCTGGTGTTCCTGTGCGAGGACGGCGACGACTGGACGCGCGGCGCGGCGCGGCGCGCAGGGTTTCGGCAGGCGATGGAGCAGGCAGGCCTTCCTGCCGACCGCGTTCTGCCCGTTGGCAAGCCGCCGATGAGCATCAAGGACGGCGCGGCGGCACTTGATCCATTGCTCGAACGTTTCCCGGACGTGGATTGCATTTTCTGCGTGTCGGATGCGGCGGCGTTTGGCGTGCAATCGGCGTTGAAATCGCGTGGTGTCGCGGTGCCTGAGCAGATGGGCGTCGCCGGTTTCGGCGATTTCGAGGTTTCGCGTTTTGCCTCGCCGTCGATTTCGACTGTGGTCGTTGATTCCAAGCGAATCGGGCGCGAGGCCGGGCGGCTGATCGGCCAGTTGCTGGAACAAAAGGACGGCTCCGCCGCGCCGGTGCGCATCAATATCCATCCTGCCCCTAACTTGCGTTCCAGCACCAAGTAACTGATTTCGGGCCTGAATAGCGCTACCATATCGCGCAAAACCGGGCCGAGAATTTCCTTGTGTTACCGGTCACAATGCGCAAATGTGACCGGTAACACGAGGGAGGTGTCACATGCCAGCAATCCGCCTGGATCGGCTCGTCAAACGATATGGCGACGTCGAGGTGCTGCATGGAATTGAGCTGGAGATGGCCGATAATGAGTTCACGGTGCTTGTGGGGCCGTCGGGCTGCGGCAAGTCTACAACGCTGCGGATGATCGCGGGGCTGGAGGATGTGTCGGACGGCGAAATCTACATCGACGACCAGCCGGTCAAGCATCTGGAACCCAAGGACCGCAACCTAGCGATGGTGTTTCAGGACTATGCGCTTTACCCGCATATGAACGTCGCGCAGAACATCTCGTTTGCGCTGCGACTGGCGAAGCGGCCCAAGGCCGAGATCGACGCCAAGGTGCGCGAAGTGGCGGGCCTTGTGGGTCTGACCGATTTTCTGGAACGCAAACCCGGTGCCTTGTCGGGCGGGCAACGCCAGCGTGTGGCCATGGCGCGGGCGTTGGCCAAGGACAGCGGCATATTCCTGTTTGACGAGCCGCTGTCGAATCTCGACGCCAAGCTGCGCGGCCAGATGCGCGCCGAACTGGCGCTGATGTCCCAGCAGGTCGAGAAAAACATGATCTACGTCACCCACGACCAGATCGAGGCGATGACGCTTGCCGACCGGATTGTGGTCATGCACGGCGGCTACATCCAGCAGCAGGGCACCCCCGAAGAGCTGTTCAAGCGGCCCGCCAACAAGTTCGTGGCGGGGTTTCTCGGGATGCCGCCGATGAACTTTCTCGACGGTGATATTGTCGAAGAAAGCGGCGCGGCCTTTGTGGCAGGCGACGGGTTCAAACTGCGCCTGCCAGAGGCCAAGGCCGCAGCGGCCAAGGCCCATGGCGCACGTGCCGTCACGCTGGGCCTGCGCCCATCTGACCTGAGCTATGCCGAGGATGCCCCCGCAGACGCGGCATTGGAACTGCATGTGCAGGTGTCGGAATACGTGGGCGCGCAATCGGTGCTGCTGTGCCAGTGCGGCGCCAGCACTGTCACCGTCGAAATGAACTCTGAAACGCCTATGGCGATGGGCGAAACCCTGACATTCGCGGCCAATCCGGACCGCATTCACCTGTTTGACCGCCAGACCGAGGCGGCGATCTGAACGACGACAAAGCAATGGGAGGAAACTATGCTTAAGACATTGAAAACAGGGGTGGCGGCGACGCTGCTTATGACCGGGGCGGCCTATGCCGACGGTCACGGTGGCCCTTATGCGGAATATGCGGGCACGACACTGGTCGTGAACTTCCCCGCGCACCCGCACTACAACGCCGCGATGAAGGTGCTGCCCGAATTCACCAAGGAAACCGGCATCGAGGTCGAAGTGGACCAACTGCCCTACCTGAAAATGCGCGAACGCCAGACGCTGGAACTGGCGCAGGACGAAGGCGAATATGACCTGATCTCTTATGTGGTGTTTTCCAAGGCGGATTACGTGTTCGCCGACCAGTTGGAGAACCTCGCCAAGTACTTCATGAACCCCAAGCTGGCCGACCCGAACTATGACGCCGAAGACCTGATTGACGGCTATGTGCAGAACATCGGTGTCGCGGGCGGCGCCAAGGGCTATTTGCCGGGCCCGACCGGGTCGCTGTTCGGTATTCCGTTCGGCTCCGAGACGTCCGTGCTGGCCTATCGCAAGGACATCTTTGAAAAGCACGGGATCGCGGAACCCGAAACCTATGACCAGCTTCTGGACGCGGCCTGCAAGATCCCCGAGCTTGAGCCGGGTATGGGCGGCATGGCCTCCCGCGCGGCCTCGGGCCACCAAGCGAGCCATGCGTTCCTTCTGCATCTTGCCCCGCTGGGTGGTCGTGTGTTTGACGACGCGTGGAACCCGATCATCAATAACGACGCCGGTGTGCAGGCGGCCAACGCGTTGAAAACCATCGTGGATTGCGGCCCCGAAGGCGCAATGAGCTTTGGCCCATCCGAGGCGGCAAACGCGTTCTCCAATGGGGATGCAGCCATGTTCCTCGATTCCATCGCGTTCATGCCCGGCTTTGAAAACCCCGACCGCAGCCAAGTTGTGGGCAAGGTTGGCTATGCCATGCACCCCAAGGGCGTGCGGCGCGGCAGCCAGACCGGTGGTTTCGGCATTGCGATCCCCAAAAACGCCGAGAACAAGGAAGCGGCGTTCCTGTTGATGCAGTGGCTGACCTCCAAGCAGGGTGATCTGATGGTGGCCATGGAGGGTGGCAACCCATCGCGCTTCTCCACCTATCAGGATGCGGGGCTGAACGAAAAATACCCGTTCGCTGCGACCTTTGGTGAAGCGCTGAAATATGCCGATCCCGACTGGCGTCCGATCATCCCCGTCTGGGGCAAGATCAACGCCGACATTGGCACCACCATGTCCAAAGTGCTGACCGAAGACCTCGACATTCAGGAGGCACTGGATGGCGTGGCCGAACGGACCCGCGCCGTGATGGAAGAGGCCGGCTACTACACCTGGCAGTAATCCTCCCTTGAGGGGCGCGCGCGTCTGCCGCGCCCCTCCCTTTGCCTTCGGAGCATCCCATGTCCATCGCCCGCGTGAACCGACTGTCGCCTTACATGTTCATGGCCCCGGCCATGGTCATCATGGCCATCGCGTTGCTTTACCCGTTGGGCTACATGATCTGGGGCAGTTTTCGCGACTGGAACCCGAGCCAGTCCATTGGCGAGGCCGAGTTTGTCGGGCTCAAGAATTACATCACCTTATGGAACGATCCCAATTTCCGCGAAAGCATTGGCGTCACGCTGCGCTTTGCCTTTTTCGTGGTTTCGATCGAGATGGTGCTTGGGGTTGGTCTGGCCCTGCTGCTGGATCGTGACATTCGCGGCATGTCCGTGCTGCGCACCATGTTCATCCTGCCGATGATGATCGCCCCCGTCGTTGTGGGCCTGATGTGGCGCTACATGTACCATCCCACGATTGGCACGTTTAACCGCTTTCTCGAAAGCATCGGCCTGCCCAAGGTGGACTGGCTGGGGGATTATGCCCTGACCTCCATCATTATTGCCGACATCTGGCAATGGACGCCGTTCATCTTCATCCTGTCGCTGGCGGCCCTGCAATCGCTGCCGCGCTCGGCGCTGGAGGCCGCGCGCATCGACGGGGCCACGCCGTGGCAGCAAATTTGGCACATCAAGCTGCCGCTTATGATGCCCGTGCTGATCGTCACCGGGCTGCTTCGTCTGATCGACGCGTTCAAGGTGCTGGAGGTTATCCTTGTGATGACCAATGGCGGACCCGGGCTGAGCACCGAGATTCTTGCCCTGCGCATCAGCCGGACTGCGACCGAATTCCGCGAATTGGGGGTGGCTGCGGCCATGTCGAACTACCTGCTGATCCTGCTGTTGCTGCTGACCGTCGCCATGTTCGCCTTTACCCGGATCCAAGAGGCCCGTGCCGCCCGGGTGCGCGCCGCCGCGGAGGAGGCAAGCTGATGCAGAACCAACGCGCCAATCCGGCCTTTTTTGCCGTGATCGCCCTTTTGGTGTTCATGTCGGTGGGCCCCGTGCTGCTGATGTTCGCCAATTCGTTCAAGTTGGATGTGGACATCATCTCGGGCACGTCGGGCCTGTTGTTCCTGCCCACGATCCAGAACTATGAAACTGCGCTGTGTGACGTGCTGTGGTACGAGCCTGAACACCTCGATTTCTGTTCGCTCAAATTCGGCGGGGCGTTCATCAACTCGATCATCATCGCGCTGGTGTCGACAGTGCTGACGCTGGTGATCGGGTCCATGGCGGCCTATGCGCTGGTGCGGTTCCGGTTCATGGGGCGCGACACGGTGTCGATCACGACGCTGATGGTGCGCATGGTGCCGCCTGCTGTGCTGCTGGTGCCGGTCTTTGGGTTGTGGAACAACGAATTTTGTCTCGACAAGGACGGGCTGATTGGCGGAGCGATCCGCGACAGCTTTGGCGGGCGCGGGGATGTGTGCCTCGCCGGTACACATTCCGGCATTATCCTGATCTACGTGGCGATGAACCTGCCCTTTGTGATCTGGATTTTGCAGAGTTTCATCGTGCAGGTCCCCCGCAGCCTCGAAGAGGCGGCGCGCGTCGACGGGGCAGGACCGTTTCAGGTGTTTTTCAAAGTGGTGCTGCCGCTGATCAAACCCGGTCTCGCAGCGGCGGCCATCTTTACCTTTCGCATTGCGTGGAACGAATACCTGCTGGCCTCGGCCCTGTCGGACCGGAACACCAAGACCGTGCCGATCCTGATCGTGAACAACATGTCCGAGTTCAATGTGGAGTGGGGCGTTATCATGGCCACCGGGATGTTGCTGGCTATCCCGCCGATCATCTTTACCCTTCTGGCATCGCGGCAAATCATCACCGGCATGACCGCAGGTGCGGTGAAAGGCTGATGGATTGGCTGCTGGCCCCCATAGACCCATCCCGCCTGCACGAGGTGGGCTGGGTGGTGTCGTGGCACGGGCGCGCAATGGTGCTGGCCTGGGGATTGCTGGCCCCCCTGGCGGTATTGATTGCGCGCTATTTCAAGGTGATGCCCGGTCAGGACTGGCCGCGCGAGTTGGACAATCAGGTGTGGTGGCGGAGCCACTGGCTGGGCCAGACGCTGGTCGTGGGTCTGACTGTGTTCGGGATCGTACTGGTCTTTGGCGGGGCGAGGGATCTGAACCTGCACGGGCGGCTGGGGTATGCCGTGTTGGTGTTGGCGCTGGCGCAGGTCGGCTTTGGCCTTTTTCGCGGCACCAAGGGGGGACCCGGTGACGCGGACATACGCGGCGATCATTACGACATGACACCGTGGCGGGTGACGTTCGAATGGGTGCATAAGCTGGCCGGGTACGCGCTGTTGGTGATCGCGATGATCACGGTCGCGCTGGGGATGTGGCACGCAAACGCACCCGTATGGATGTGGCTGAGCCTTGGGCTGTGGTGGTTGACCCTTGCGATTGCTGCGATCCGCCTGCAACGTCGTGGCTATGCGATTGATACGTATCAGGCGATCTGGGGACCGGGGGCAGAGCATCCCGGCAACCGGCGCAAACCCATCGGCTGGGGCATCCGCAGGCCTTCCGGCCCGCAACCCGGAGAGTGAACGGAGACACAGATGTTTGGCGTGATTGAGGGGACCGGGTTCGAGGTGATCGACCCATCGTTCGAGGCCTGTTTTGTGGGTCATGCCCGCGTCGAGAGGCTGTGGACAGGGGCGCGGTGGAGCGAGGGGCCTGTGTGGTTTGCGGCAGGGCGCTACTTGCTGTGGTCCGACATTCCGAACAACCGCATCCTGCGCTGGGACGAAACAGATGGGTCAGTGTCGGTGTTTCGCGCGCCGTCGAACAACACCAACGGGCACACTTTTGACCGGCAAGGGCGGCTGGTGTCCTGTGAACACCTTGGTCGGCGCGTGACCCGCACCGAACATGATGGCAGCATCACCGTCATCGCGGATCGCTATGACGGCAAGCGTCTGAACTCGCCCAATGATGTGGTGGTCAAATCCGATGGCTCGATCTGGTTCACCGACCCCAGCTATGGCATCCTGATGGACTACGAAGGGGCGCGGGCCGACAGTGAGATCGGCGCCTGCCACGTCTACCGTGTCTCGCCCAAAGGTGAGATCGCCATAGCCGCCGACGACTACCTGAAACCCAACGGTTTGGCCTTTTCGCCGGACGAAAGCCTGCTGTACATCGCGGATACCGGTGCCACGCATCACGAAAACGGTCCCAAGCACATTCGCCGCCATTCCGTTGCGCCCGATGGCACGCTGTCGGGCGGCGAGGTGTTTGCGACCTGCACCGAAGGGCTGTTCGACGGGTTCCGCTGCGACACGGACGGGCGCATCTGGACCTCTGCGGCGGACGGGGTGCACTGCCTCGACACGACGGGCAAGCTGATTGGCAAGGTGCACATTCCCGAGATGGTGGCCAATGTCTGTTTTGGCGGCCCAAAGCTGAACCGTTTGTTCATTTGCGGGACCACGTCGCTTTACTCCATTTACCTGAACGTCAATGGGGTGTCGCCGCTATGACCTATGTCGCTTCGACGCTTACGCTGACCCATTCCGGTGTCATGGCGATGCTGCACGCCGCCGTGGCCAAGGCCGAAGAGATGGGGCAGCCGCAATGCATTGTCATCGTGGACGCCAGCGGCGAAACCTTGGGCGAGATCAGGATGAGCGGTGCAAAATACCTGAGCCGTCGCAGCGCCCGGACCAAGGCCCGCACCGCCGCCTCCATCGGTGCGCCCAGCAGCACGATCCCGGAGGCCGTCCGGCCCGCCATCGCGGCGGCCACGCAGGATGCCGTCACCGGCCTTGGCGGTGGGCTGCCGATCCGTGTGAGCGGAACCTTGGTCGGTGGAATAGGCGTGGGGTCCGGCAGTGCCGATCAGGATGTCGAAGTGGCGCAAGCCGCCCTCGCGGCCATCGGTGCCGACCTTTAGGAAAACGCGATTTGCGCTTTGATCGCTTGAGTCCTGTCGGACGCCATTTCAAAGGCCGCGACAGCATCGTCCACTGGAAACGCATGGGTGATCAGCGGCGTGACGTCGAGCCGCCCGGCCTGCATCATTTGAACGGCGGTGAAGAATTCGGCATGAAACCGGAACGACCCGCGCAGGTCCAGTTCCTTGGCGGTCATGGCCTGCATGGGCAGCCTCATATCCCCACCCAGCCCCAGCTGCATCACGATCGCACCGGGGCGCATGGCGGGCACCGCGCCTGCCAAGGCCGCCGCCACGCCGGAGCATTCGAACAGAACGTCAAACGTGCCCTTGCCGCTGGTGTAGGGCGACAATGCATCGGTATCCGCAGCGACGTTATGGGCCGCGTCCGCACCCACCTCTTGCGCCTTTTGCAAGGTGAACGGGGTCACATCCGTGGCCACAATCTCGACCGCACCGGCGGCGCGCGCGACCAGAACGGCCAACTGTCCGATCGGGCCGCACCCGGTGACAAGCACGCGCTTGCCCATCAGATCACCGGCCCGGCGGGCCGCGTGCAGAACCACGGCGAGCGGTTCGGCCACCGCAGCCTCACCCGCACCCAGCCCATCCGCGGGCACGCATTGGCGCGGGTCGGCCACCACGTATTCCGAAAACGCGCCCTGAATATGTGGGAACGGCATCGCAGAGCCATAGAACCGCATGTTCACGCAGTGGTTTTGCCGCCCTTCAAGGCAATAGGAACAGCCGTAGCAGGGCCGCGACGGCGACACGGCTACCAATTGTCCACGTTCCAGCCCATCGACGCCCGCGCCGATATCTGCGATGCGCCCCGACACTTCGTGCCCAAGGATCATAGGCTCGCGCAGGCGGATCGTGCCAAAACCGCCGTGGCTGTAATAGTGCAGATCCGAACCGCAGATGCCGCCGCGCGCAATTTGAACCAGCACGTCGCCCGGTCCCGCCACGGGCAAATCGCGGGTCTCGACCCGCAGGTCCTTGGCGGCGTGGGCGACGATGGCCTTCATGTGCTGTTCCTTTGCAAGTGGGCTTGTATCCAACGTGGCGGCGATTGGACTTGGGCGCAATCCGGGGTAAGTCCTGCGGCACGGATCGGCGCGGGAAAGTGCCGGGAAATACCTGATTGACAATCTATGTTACCGGTCACATGTTACCGGTAACGTTTCGAAGTCGCAAGCCCGCATTGCGGCAGCCGGGGGGGGCAAAATGACCAAACTCTTTTCACTCGAAGGGCGCCGCGCGCTGATCACCGGATCGTCGCAAGGCATCGGCTTTGCCTTGGCCAAGGGGTTGGCAGAGGCGGGCGCGTCGGTGGTCCTGAACGGGCGCGACGCGGCAAAGTTGCAGACGGCGGCGGACGCACTTGGCATCCGTGAAACGCTGGCTTTCGACGTGACTGACCATGATGGCGTTCGCCAAGCCGTCGATGCGTTCGAAGCCGACATAGGCCCGATCGACATCCTGATCAACAACGCGGGGATGCAGCACCGCACCCCGCTTGAGGATTTTCCGGCGGACGCCTTCGAAAAGCTGTTGCAGACCAATGTGGCCAGCGTTTTTCACGTGGGTCAAGCCTGCGCGCGCCATATGATCGGGCGGGGTGCGGGTAAGATCATCAACATCGCCAGCGTGCAAACGGCGCTCGCCCGGCCCGGCATCGCCCCTTACACGACCACCAAAGGCGCTGTGGGCAACCTGACCAAGGGAATGGCGACGGATTGGGCGCGGCACGGATTGCAGTGTAACGCGATTGCGCCGGGCTATTTCGACACGCCGCTGAACGCGGCGCTTGTCGCCGACCCAGAATTCAGCGCGTGGCTTGAAAAACGGACGCCCGCAGGGCGCTGGGGCAACGTGGACGAATTGGTGGGTGCCGCTGTGTTCCTTGCCTCGGATGCGTCGAGCTTTGTGAACGGGCACACCCTGTATGTCGATGGCGGGATTACCGCGTCGCTGTGATCATCTGGAGGCGTCGAAATGACCCATAATGTGGCACTGGTCGGTGCCGGAGCCATGGGCGGTGCCATTGGCGCGCGCCTGCTTGAAACTGGACAGCGGCTGGCCGTTTTTGATCTTGATGCGGAAAAGGTTGCGGCCCTTGTCGCCTTGGGCGCCACGGCCGCGCCCACGGCGGCGGACGCGGCGCGCGACGCTGATTTCGTGATCACCAGTCTGAATGCTTCACATATCGTTGAGCGGGCAGCCTTTGGCCCGGACGGGATCGCAGACGGGGCCAATGCGGGCACCGTGATCATCGACATGTCGTCCATCGCACCAGAGCAGACTGTCAGATTGGCGGCGATGGCCGAGGCGCGCGGGCTGGACTGGGTCGACAGCCCACTGTCGGGTGGCGCGCCCAAGGCGCTGATCGGGCAGTTGACCCTGATGATGGGGGGTGCCGACGCGGCCGTGTCCAAGGCACAATCGCTGTTGTCACACGTGGCGCACAACATGACCCATATGGGTGGTCCGGGTGCGGGGCAAACGACCAAACTGATCAATCAGGTGCTCTGTGGTCTGGGCTTTCTCGCCGTGGCGGAAGCCACCAAACTGGCCGAAGATGCGGGCGTAGACGCGACCAAGATCCCGCAGGCGCTGGCCGGGGGACGTGCCGACAGCGCGCTGTTGCAGGAATACATGCCGCGCTATGCCACACGCGATTACCGGCGCACGGGCCGCATCGACAATATGGTCAAGGATCTGAATATGGTGAACGACCTGTCACGCCAGACGGGGACGGCAATGCCAATGACAGCACTTTGTACCGAAATCCACCGGATGCTGACAGCGGCCGGTCTGGGTGGAGAGGATCAGGCCATGGGTATCGAGTTCTTTACTGGCGCGGGCGGCAAATCCACGGGCTAGGCCTCAACCGCCCGCATCGTTCTTAACCAACCCAGCGTCGCATCCGTATCGCCGCCCGGCTTGTATTCGGCGCCCAGCGGTGCGTCCCACCCAAGCGCGGCAATTTCCGCAAATACGGTGTCGTAGTCCACATCGCCATGATCCGGCGCACCGCGGTCGGGCACCGCGGCAAACTGGATATGTCCGATGAGAGGCAAAAGGGGACGCAAACGGCCCAGCACGTCGCCTTCGGTCCGGCCCACATGGTAACAATCGAACATCAGCTTGAGGTTGTCCGCACCCACATCCGCGATGATTTGTGCTGCGTGATCCGTGTCGCGCAGCGCGTAGCCCGGCGCGTCAAAGGCGTTGAGCGGCTCAATCAGCATCGTAATCCCGTCTGCGGCACCCGCGTCGCAGGCATAACGCAGGTTTTCGACAAATGTTGCATGCGCATCGGGGTGGTCGGAAAATCCAGCCATGACGTGTATATTGCGTGTGCCAAGCACGCGCGCGTAGGCCAGCGCCTCGTCAATGGCGGCGCGCGCCTCGTCCGTGCGGTGCGGCATCGCGGACAGACCGTTGTCCCCCCCCGGAACATCCCCGCGCCGGGTGTTGAGGCCGAGCATCTGAAGACCAGTGTCGTCCAGCGCCGCTTTGACCTCGGTTGCGTTGACGTCATAGGGCCAATGACATTCAACCGCGTCAAAACCTGCGGCATATGCCGCGCGCACCGCATCCGGCAGGGGGCGGTCGGCCCAGAGAAACCCAAGATTGGCCGAAAAGCGCGTCATGCATTCCACTCCACATCAAATTGCGTCACCACCGCCCGGACCTGTTCGGGGGTGAGGACGTTTGCCTGAACCCCGCGCAGCAACATTGCGAGGCGCGCGGTTTCCTCCAGTTCTTCGATGGCGTTGCAGGCAGCCTCTATATCCTTGCCAGCCACAACAGGCCCGTGATTGGCCAGCATCACCGCACTGCGTTTGCCCGCAAGCCCGCGCACAGCCGCACCCATTGCCGGATCACCGGGCAGGAAAAAGGGCAGCAGTTTCACCCGGCCCAGCTTCATGATCGCATAAGGCGTGAGGGGGGGTAAAAAGTCGTCTTCATCCGCATCGGGCATCATCGACCACGCAACCGAATGGCAGGAATGCAGGTGTACGACGGCACCCGCCGTGCTGCGCGTGTCGTAAAAGGCGGTGTGCAGCGGCATTTCCTTGGTCGGCGGATCGCCCGCGATATGGGTGCCGTCCGGGTCAAACCGGCTCAGCCGTCCGGGATCGAGGCGGCCAAAGCTGGTGCCGGTGGGCGAGACAAGCAGTCCGCCATCCTCGGTGCGGGCCGAAATGTTGCCGGTGCTGCCATGGGTCAGACCGCGATCAAAGAGCGACCGGGCCAGCAGGCAAATCTGTTCACGCAGCTCGGTTTCGGTCATGGGGAACCGGCCAGTTGCGCGGCGGCTTTTTCAAAGAAGTCCTCGGCACCGAAATTGCCGGATTTCAACGCAACCACCAGATCGGGCCGCGCACGCAACGCAGGCACGCCGGGGTCAATCTCTGGTCCGATCTCCAGCGCACCGAGGTCCAGTGCCTCGATCACTGCGCCGCTGGTCTCGCCTCCGGCGGTGATGACGCGCGTGGCGCCACCAGCGACGACGTGGCGGGCGATGTTGGCAAAAAACCCTTCGAGCGCGTCGGCGGATGCGTCTCGCCCATACTGCGCCTGTACAGCCGTAACGATGTCAGGATCGGCAGAGCTGTAAGCCAGCGGCAGCCCGTCCGTGGTCAGCAACCAATTGGCGATGTCCTGTGCGGTCAGCCGTCCTTCGATGACGTCGGCGGCGTCAATCTCGCGGGCGGGGTGGCGCATGGCGTGGCGTTCGACCTGCGCGCGGGTGGCGACCGAACAGGAGCCGGACACAGCGACCGCCTTGCCCGCTTGCCCGGTCCACGGCACCGACGCGGCGGTGCAGCCGAAATTCGCAGGCAGGCCAAGCGCGACACCCGAGCCGCCCGTGATCAGCGGCAGATCCCGTGCAGCGCGCGCAATTTCCATCAGGTCTGCGTCGCGGATCGCGTCCACCACGATATGTCGGTGCCCGGCAGCGTGCTGTTCGGCCAGTGCCTGTTCGATCCGGTCGGACCCGGCAAAGACATCAGCTGCGGCCACATGGCCCACGCTGTGCTGCGTCTGCGGGGTCAGCCAACGGCGAATGTCGCTGTCGGTCATCGGGGTGAGGGGATGATTTTCCATTCCCGACGTGCTGAGCAGCGTGTCCTTGACGAACAGATGCCCCTGATACACCGACCGCCCCGTTCCGGGAAAGGCCGGGCAAACGATGACCTTGTGCGCGTCCAGCGCATCGGCCAGCGCATCCGCGACGGGGCCAATATTACCCTGCGGTGTGGAATCAAAGGTCGAGCAGTATTTGAAGAATATCTGCGTGCAGCCCTGCGCCAGCAACCAATCAAGCGCGGCCAGCGACTGAGCCACCGCGTCGCCGGGCGCGATGGACCGGGATTTGAGCGCGACGACCCCCGCCTGCACATCCGCAGCTGCTGGCCCATTGGGAATGCCGGTGTATTGTACAGTCCGCATACCGCCCTTCGCCAGCGTATTGGCCAGATCGCTCGACCCGGTGAAATCGTCGCCGATACACCCCAACAGCATCACGCGTCTCCCGGCAGGGTGAGACCCGCATTGCGGGCATAGACCTTGGCGACCGCTGCGTCATCTTCGTGGCCCAAACCCATGCCCGCCGCAGCAAGATACTGTTGCAGTGCCGCAGCGGTGATCGGCGCGCTGAACTGTGCGGCGCGGGCGATGTCGAGGACGATGCCCAGATCCTTGGGCCAGATGTTGACCTGACTGTGCGGGGTGTAATCGCCCGCAACAATATGCGGCGCGCGGTTCTCCAGCATCCAGCTGGAGCCTGCGCACTTGCTGATCACCTCAAGGAACGTGGCAGGCGCGACCCCTTGGGTCATGCCAAAGGTGATCGCCTCGGCCATGGCCGCGATGTGTACGCCCGCGAGCAGTTGGTTGACCGCCTTCATGGCCGAGCCCGCACCTGCCGCGTTGCCCAGTTCGAACACGGTCTCTGCTGTGGCATCAAGCACGGGGCGCGCGGCGGCGAACGCTTCTGTCGTGCCGGAGGCCATGACCGACAACTGACCTGCCCCCGCCTTGAACGATCCGCCTGAGATGGGCGCGTCGAGGTAATGCACGCCGTATTCGGCGCAGCGCACCTCCATCTCCCGTGCAAAATCGGGTGGCACAGTGGCGCAAGCCATGACAACGCTGCCCTGCGGCATCTCTGGCACGAGGGCCTTTGCGCCAAACAGGACCTCTTGGGTCTGGGCGGCGTTCAGGACGACAATGATCGCGGCATCCAGCGTCTTTGCCACATCGGCCAGATCACCGGGCGCACCGCCTTCGTCGCGAAAGCGGTCCATCTGGGCCGTTACGACATCCGTGCCATAGGTCACGTGGCCCGCCCGCAGGCACGATTGTGCGATGCCGTAGCCCATGGACCCAAGCCCGATGACCGCAGTGTGGATGGGCTTTGACATGATGGAACCTCGAATCTCGGGTGGTGTTTCCGCTACCATGGCGCAAGACGTTTTGGGATTCCACCAGACGAGGGATTGTCCACAGGATCGTGGATCAACGCCAAAAGATCGGCAAAGCGGGCATCCGTTGACAACATTCTGTCCCGCATCGCCCACAGCGCATCCCGCCGTGCAGGGGCGAGCGTGTGGGCCATCATTTGAAATTTCTGTGCCACCTCATCCATGCGCATGGGTGCCTCCGGCCCGCCTTTGGCGTGGGTGTCGCCGGACGCGAGCGTCTGTCCGGTTCGCAGGTGCACGGTGATGTCGGACCAGCGCCCAGCGGGAAAGCGCGCGGTGTGGCGCGCGTCTTCGGATACTGTGATCTTGGGCAGTTGGGCGGCCACCCGTGTGTCGGACAGACCCGTGCCCTGCACCTGATCAGGGCCAAGATTGCGGTGCACCAGCAGGCTCGCCAGTGCGAAGGGCAGGGAATACTGTGCCTGCGACGTGGTGGCGGGCATTCCGGCAAAAAGCGCGGCGGCTTCGGCAAAGGTGCGCACGTTAATCCGTTCCACATCGTCGGCGGCAAAACGGTGCCGCCGCATCAGGTCCGACAGGGCATCCAGCGATGCATGGGCCCAGCGGCAGATCGGGTAGGGTTTGATATAGTTCTGTTCAACCGTCCACACGGTGCCAAGATCGGCCCAGTGATGCGCGGCCTCGGGCGCTTCGACGGTGATGGCGGGCGCGCCTTCAAAGCCGTCTTCGGCCAGCAGGACGGCCATCACACCCACCAGCGCACCCATGCCTGACCCGTCATGCAACATCGTCGGGTTCGCAATTTCGCGCATCATCTGGCTGCGGGGGCCATGATATTCCGCAATCCCGAGGGCGTGGCGCAGC
The DNA here is from genome assembly GCF_947503385.1 of uncultured Tateyamaria sp. Classification (GTDB taxonomy): domain Bacteria; phylum Pseudomonadota; class Alphaproteobacteria; order Rhodobacterales; family Rhodobacteraceae; genus Tateyamaria. The sequence goes on along the minus strand of NZ_CANNDO010000002.1, from coordinate 815,223 downwards.
TGTGCCGCACTGTGTTCGCGCAAACTGCACCCCAAGGCTGCGACGCCGAGCGCGTTCCACGCGCCAGATGTGTGGTAGTCATCGACTGTGGCGTGCAGGGTGATGGCCGCACGCGCCGCGACCTCATAGGACATCACGAGCGCGGTCAGCGCGTCGTGCGCGGTGAGGTCTGGCATCTGCTCGGCAAAAGCGCAGAGCGCGGGGACCACCGCGCAGCCGATATGCCCTTTTGTCAGATTAAGGCCGTCATGGGCGTCGAGATTGTCGATCTGCGTGGCCGCCGCAAAGGACGCGCCCGCCAGCGACGCGCGCCGTCCATCAAAAAGCAGAGTTGCGGCATCCGCAGGCGACGCCGCCGCGTGAAATCGCACGGCATGATCGCGCGCAATGCGACCGGCATCGAGGCTGGCGGCGCCCGCTGCAATACCCAGCGTGTCAATCAACAGCGTGGCGGCCATGCCGCGCGCGCTGTCCGGTACAGCGCGTGGATCAAGGACAAAGGCGGCAATGTCGTCAAAGGTCATAGGTCCGCAGCCTAGCCAAGATCGTTGTCCGCCAATGGCTCAAAACCGACATGCGCGGCGATGCTATCTGAGCAGGGCGGCGGCGTCGGTTGCGCCAAGCGGCTCGGGCCGGGCGCAGGTCGTGTTCAGCCGGATCACGGTGCCTTCCTCGCCCGCGCGCAGGATTGAGGTCATCACATCGACTGCGTGCAGGGCCAGATCCAAGCGGCAACGATGGTCGCGCCCCTCGGCTATGGCGGCGGCCATATCGGCCAGACCTGCCATGCGGTAATTCGCCTTTGGCGTGCCGTCCAAGTCGTGATTGGGCACGGAAAACGGATGGTTGCCGACGTCCAATGCGCGTGGGGCGCTGTCACGCGCGGTCACTTCGACGGTGCCGGAGAACCAGTTTGGGTCCGGCAGGAACATTGACCCGTCGAGACCATAAAGCTCCATATGCCCGTGCCGGTGTGCCCAGACGTCCCAAGAGGTCGACAGCGTGATGCTGGCACCGGACACAAATCCCAAAAGGGCGTGCAGTGTCGTGGGTGTCTTGACCGGGATCGTTTCGCCCCGGCGCGGCGCTGATCCGATGGTGCGAGAGGTCTGCCCCATGGAGGTAAGCGCACAGACGTGCGCCACTGGACCCAGCAACTGGATCAGGTTGGTGATGTAATAGGGTCCAAGGTCCAACATCGGACCACCACCCGGCAAAAAGAAGAAATCAGGGTTGGGGTGCCATGCCTCCATACCGTGTGACATGACGTGCGCAGTGCCGCTGACGACCTTGCCGATCTGCCCTGCATCAAGCGCTGCGCGTGCGGCCTGATGCGCGCCGCCCAAGAATGTGTCAGGGGCTGATCCCACCCGCAGCCCACGTGCTGCTGCCAAGTTCCGCAACTCTTCGCCTTCGGCCAGTGTCAGGACCAGTGGTTTTTCGGAATAGGCGTGTTTGCCCGCATTCAAGATGTCGCGGGTGACGGCGAAATGCGCGGCCGGGTTCGTGAGGTTGACGATGACGTCAATGTCATCCGCCGCCAGCAATGCGTCTATACTGTCGGCCCGCAGGCCGAATTCGGCAGCACGCGCACGCGCAGCATCTGCGTTCAGGTCCGCCACTGCGCGCATTTCGAGGCCTTTGAACAGGGGCGACAGCCGCAGATATGCGCCCGAGATATTGCCGCAACCAATGATGCCAACGCCCAGCATGTCCAATCCCTTCGAGTGTCTGCCCCTCCGTTTGGTAGCCCGCATCATTGCCCTGTGAAAGGGACAAAGCCCGTACAGTGTAGCGGTTGGTAAAACGCCGGTGTTTGGCGGTCAAAGAACAACTGATCGGTGCAGCCCAGACGGGACGCGCGGGCCGAAGTGACAACCTGTCACGACAGGCGGGCAGGGCGGCAAAACGCGGATTTGCACTTTGCACGTGACTCAAAGGTGCTTTTTTCCCATATTTGAGGCATAGTTTGTCGGCCGATATTTTTTGAAGGACTTTGTGAGTGAACGCTCCATTGACACAAAAAGACAGGCGCGCCCGCCTGTCGACTGCTCTGGGCAAAGATGCGTTGGTGTTTCTGCGCCTTGATGGTGGTGAAGAGATGTCGGGTGATTTCGAGTGGCGTGTTGACGCCCTGTCGCGCGACTACGAGATCAATCTCGACGACATTCTGGGCACTCATGCAACGGTGACAATCGACACCGGCCACGGTCCGCGGCACTATGACGGTATCGTGACCGAAGCGCAGCGGCTGCGCGCCGAGGAGAATGGCTGCCGCTACAGCTTGGTGCTGAGCCCTTGGACGCATATCGCGGCCCTGCGCCGCAACCAGCGGATATTCCACAACCTTTCCGTCGTTCAAATCCTCGAAGAGCTGTTTGGCGAATACGCCGACTTGGGTGGGCCGCATTACGAGATCAACTTGTCGGGCAACTACCCCAAGCTGGAATACACCGTCCAATATGGCGAATCTGACACCGATTTTGCCAAGCGGATGATGGAGCGGTTCGGCATCTCTTGGCATTGGGTGCATCAGGACGGGAACCACGTCATGGTCCTGACTGATTTCGCCTCAAATCACGTTGATGTGCCGGCCAGCGAACGACCCTATTTCGGGGTCGAACGGACCCATCTGGGGGATGAGGAGCATTTCCGGCAGTGGCATGGCGGATCGCGGGTGGCGACCGGTGCGGTGCGTCTGACGGAATACAACTTCAAGACGCCGCACGCGGCGCAGGAGACCGAACGTTTGGGCGATGCGCAATACGCCCAAGGCCAGATCGAAAGTTTTGACTGGCCGGGGGATTACCTTGATCTTGATGCGGGCGAAACTGTCGTGGGGCGTCGCATCGAAGAAGAACAGGGGCATACCTCTCGCGTTGTGGCCGAGGGCAATGTGGCCTCGCTGGCGGCGGGACTGTGTGTGACACCGGTGGGCGACAAAATCCCCGGTACAACCGGCAAACGCTTTGTCTGCCTGTCGGCACGTCACAAGCTGCGCGCGCAGGCCTATGGCACCATCAACAAGGAAAGTGACGAGCCGGATTACGACGGCGCCTACGTCCTTATCCCCGACAGCGAACCGTTCCGTCCTGAACGCCGCACGCATATGCCGCGCATCTACGGGCCGCAAACCGCCACAGTGGTGGGCGACGGCGAGATTGACTGCGATGAGTATGGCCGCATTCTGGTGCAATTCCACTGGGACCTGCACGCCGCCCATTCCATGCGCTGCCGAGTCAGCCAAAACTGGGCATCCAAAGGCTGGGGTGGGATGGTCATCCCGCGTATCGGTATGGAGGTCGTTGTTGAATTCCTCGAAGGGGACCCGGACAAGCCTCTGGTCACGGGCTGTGTCTACAACGGCCACAATATGCCGCCCTACACGTTGCCCGACTTCAAGGCGCGCAGCACATTCAAATCCGACACCCATACCGGCGACGGATACAACGAATTCCGGTTCGAAGATGAAAACGGCGAGGAAGAGGTCTATTTGCAGGCCGAAAGATACCTCAACGCCTTCATCAAGGACAACGAGACATGGCTGACCGAAGGGTCGCGCCATCGTCGCACGGACGGGTCGCAATCGCAGTCCATTGGTGGCGACGACGACTTTGAACTGACCGGCAGCCAACAGATCGACATCAAGGGCAGTCAGAACACCACCATCAAAGGCAGCCGTGTCGAAGAGGTGACAATCAGCGAGATGACTAAGATCTCGCGCGACCGAATGCACGAGGTCGAGGGCGCGGATGATCTGTTTGTCCACGAAACCCGGCGTGTCGAGACCAAGGATGGGCAGCACGTCAAGACGGGGACAAACCACTTTCTCGATGTGGGACAGGACCTGTCGATCGAGGCGGGAGCGTCGATTTCGCTCTATGTCGGGGGCAATTTTGTCAAGATCGACATGACGGGAGTGACGATCAACGGCACACTGACCAAGATCAACTCGGGCGGATCACCCAAGAAGGGCAAAAAGATCAACCGTCGCAAACCGATCAAACCCAAGAAATACGCCGGACCCCATGCCACGCGCTATGGCCGGTCGTTCGAATCCTGAGCACGGAGGGGTCGAAACATGTCTGGAAAACCTGCCGCGCGTCTGGGGGATATTGGATCGGGCCACGGGTGCCACTTTCCACCGTCGCCCGCCATTCAGGGCTCGCCCAATGTGCTGATCAACAACCGCCCGGCCGTGCGGGTGACTGACGCCTACCTGCCGCACCCGTGCCCGGTCTGTCCGCAACCACCACACCCACGCAATCTGGCCAAGGGGTCGCCCACGGTGCAGATCAACAACCTGATGGCGGGTCGGGTCGGGGATGCGATCTCTTGCGGTGGCAATCATGCGGTCGGTTCGCCCAACGTGCTGATCGGCGGTGCCTCGCCTCCGGGACGGACGCGCGCGCCCACCTGCGAAAGCTGCGAAGACAAAGCGTCAAAGGGCTAGGCGCAGGCAATGCCAATTCCCCCCCGACTTCCTGATCTCAGTTCTGCCGTGAACAACAGCGCGCAGGGGCAGATTGTTCAGGCGCGGTTCCCGGTTGGAACGCCCGCGCCGCCTGCGGCCCCCGTCGTGCGCCCACCGGTGCGTCCGGGTCAGCCTCCGGTGCGCCCGGCCAACCCTTACACAGTCCGTCCGGGTTATATGGATCTGCCCTACAGCCAGATGACGCCGGGCGAACGGGGGGCCTATGCCACGCAGTTGCAACGCCAGCTTGAACGCGAGTCCGAAGTTGAGGTGGAAACGGCAACGGGCGAGGATTCGATCGAGGGACCTACCGCCTATGACATCGCGCACAAGCGCAGGCGCAGGCGGAATTGCTGCCGGGCGGACCAATTTTACAATGAATGGCTGACGTCGGGCAACACCATCGCCAACAAGCGTGAGCCACGCGTGACGTTCACCCGCTATGATTTCGTCATTCTGGAGCGCAGCCAAGTGTTCATCAAACGCGGCATTGAATACCAGTTTTTCGTCACTCAGGACGAGATGGAGTACCGCGCCTCGGGGGGTGGCATCAGCATCTGGGCGGACGGGCAGGAATCCGACCGCTGCTGGTTGGTCGAGTGCAAATACAAGGCGGGGTACAGGGACTGGATCCGCGCCGAAGGCGGTGATCCCAGCCGCCTTGATGACCCGCTCAGCCCGCTGGACGGGCTCAGCGCTCCGCCGTCTCTGCCCGGTGGGACAACCCAGCAGTCAACCGGACCGGAACTGCGCGCAGCACCCAGACCGCCCCCGCCGCCCGGACAGGACGACCAGATGCGGCGCTATGGCCGTGTCATCAACGCACCTGATCCCCCGGCCGAAGAATGTTGGAACATCGGTATGCGCGTGGTGATTTCACGGCGCGGATACTGGATCAACGAATACAAGAACCGCATGTTGCGCTACAATATTTCCGGTCGTGTCGAATGGCGGCGAGAGCCAATCCGCGCCACGCCTGACTCGACAATGCACAACCTGTTAAACCCTGAGTGAGGACCCGGATGACCGACCCCGAACTCGCCTTTGGCCATACGGACGGACCGCGAGAACATTGGTGCGCCAAAGTGCAGATCATGGGCAGCCCGGCGCAAAACTGGAGCCTCGTGTTCCAGCCTGAAACCATCGAAACGTTTTTGCGCGCCCGCATGGCGCGCGTAGACTGGTCAGAGCAGGTCACCGAGAACGGCGAAACGACGATTGCGTTCGATTACGCCTTTCCGCCCAACTGGACCGAAGGCGAGGCGTTTGGCTCGCTTCGGCTTGCGCCATCGCCCGGCGCGAGCTTTGAGGTGCTGAGCTATGGTATGGCCTACGACCTTCTCGAAGAACTGGCACGCCTGCACCCTGAGAACACCGACATGGTTGTGATTTTTTCCGAATTCAGAGCGCTGTTTCACAAGGTCGGCCTGCCGCGCGACGAGGGTATCTTTCGCCTTTCCGACGATGTGCACACGCGCTTGAGCCGCATGTTGTTCCCCCTTGAGTGGGGCAGTGAGGATCAATTGTAACCCATGACCGATATTGACATTCTTTTTGGCAACGCTGCGGGCCCGCGCGAGCATCGGTGGGAAAAAGTCCAAATCATGGGCAGCCCGGAGCAAGACTGGTCGCTCGTGTTCACGCCCGAAGTGGTCGAAGCGTTTCTGCGTTCCCGCATGGCAAGCGTGACCGTGTCAGCGCCCGAAACGTCCTTGGGGGAAACCAATATCGAAATCGACTACAGCTTTCCGCCCGGTTGGGACATCGGCGAATCCTATGGCTCGATGCGCACAGCGCCGACTGGCGGGTTGTCTTTTGACGCACTCAGCTTTGGCATGACCTTCGACCTGCTGGAACACATTCTGCGCGAATTCCCGCAGAACAAAGATATCGTCGTGATCTTCAGCGAGTTTCGCGCGCTGTTCCACCGCGCGAACATGCCACGCAACGAAGGGATTTTCCGCCTGCAAAACGCATTCCACGTGGACCTGACGCGTACGCTGTTTCCGCAAGGCGCGGGCGATGATTGACCTCTAATGCTCCCCCCGACGCTTCAGCACCTGATCCTTGACGATGCGCGCACCCAAGAGCAATGCGCAGCTCTGGCGGTATGGGCGGAGCGGGTGCAACAGGTTGGATTGCGGCTGTATCTCGCGCTTGATGCTGTCTGGGCCGAGGATCTGGCAACATATATCCGCGCCAAGTGCGACCAGTGGGAGCCGCTGGAGGGCGAGCCGCTGATCCCGCGGGACGACGCCCACCCACGCGCGCCCATCCTTGTCGATATTACGGCACACCCGGACATCATTCAGCCATGGGTCGAGCAGCATTTTCTGGCGCGGATCGGGGTCATCTTCGCCTCGAAACTTAAAATCGGCGCGCTGCGCACCTCGCTCAAGCGGTTCGGCCTTGTGGCACCGGAGGGCGCGGAGGGTACGGTGGTGTTCCGCTATTTCGACGCCGAGGTGCTGGACGCATTCATGCGGGTGTCACATGGCTATCAACGCAAGGACTTCTTTGAAGGGATCGACGGTGTGATCCTGCCGGATATCGATGGCGAGACGTGGCAGTTCTACCGGCTCCGGGACAAGGCGCTGGTCGCAGGGACATACCATGCCGACGCCATCGACTGGGTCGAGGTGCCGGCCACGACCAAGGGGCCGTCTGACGGTCTGGCCTACGAGGTCAGCTTTCCTTTCCGCACGCTCACAGCGCCGCAGATGGAGGCGATGGAACGCGCCTGCCGCGTGGCCTTTCACCGCGAGGCGACCCGGTTCATCACGCTGGCCTTTCCAGACGAATGCACCAAAATCCCGCCGCAGGACATCATGGAACTGGCCGCCGCCGCCCATGACATCGCAGAGGAAAACGGCGCGGGCGAGGAAAGTGCTGCGTTTTTGTGGATTATCCTCAGCTTTATGTCGGGGCTGGATTTTAACGACAGCGGTCCGGTCAAGGAATTGCTGGGAATGCGCGGCAAGGACCGTGAAAGCACGCTTGAGGATCTGGTGTTCGACATCGGGGTGCAGCTTGAGAATATCCATCTGATCGACCTCTGTGACACGATCGAGGTATGGGCCGAAACCGAAGACGGCGCGCGCACGGGCACATTGCACCGCAGTGGCCGCCCGTTGGGGGGCGGATCGCAGGAGACCGCGCTTGCACCGACTTGACCCGGACGAAACCGTGTCATACCACACCTATGGCTAAGCGGGCGTTGTGTAGTGGTAAGACCTTAGCCTTCCAAGCTAATGACGCGGGTTCGATTCCCGCCGCCCGCTCCACCACTTCCTAAACTGCGCACTGCTTGACCTTGGGGGTCTGATAGGGGCATGTGCTGTCGGAAAACGAGACGCCGGGAGTGCGCATGGCCGATCAGAACGCATCCGCGCCGCCGCCCAATGCTGGGCAGGACGAGCGTGAAAAGTCGAAGCAAATCGGTTCTTTGCGGGCGCTGTTGCCGTTTTTGCTGCCCTACAAGGTGCTGATGGCGGCGGCGTTGGCCGCCCTGATCGGCACTGCAATCATTTCGCTGACCCTGCCGCTGGCTGTGCGCCGCGTCGTCGATAATTTCGAAGTCGCCGAAATTGCCGTTCTGGACCAGTATTTCCTGGCCGCGATTGGGATTGCGGGCCTGCTCGCCCTTGGCACGGGTCTGCGTTACGCGCTGGTGACACGTTTGGGCGAACGGGTGGTCGCAGACATTCGTAAATCCGTCTTTGCGCGTGTGATTGGCCTGTCGCCGGGATTCTATGAAAACATTCTGACCGGTGAAGTGCTGAGCCGGATCACCACCGACACCACCCTGATCCTGAGTGTGGTGGGGTCTTCTATTTCGATCGCGCTGCGCAATGTGCTGATCTTTGTGGGTGGTCTGGTCCTGATGATGCTGACCTCGGCCAAGCTGACCGGCCTTGTGCTGTTGATCGTTCCGGCAGTGGTTGTGCCCATTCTGGTCTTGGGGCGGCGCCTGCGGGTGCTGAGCCGCGAAAATCAGGACTGGATCGCGGCGTCTTCCGGGCGGGCGTCGGAACAGCTGAGCGCAGTCCAGACCGTACAGGCCTTTACCCATGAGATGGCCAGCCGGGCGATGTTCTCGGACGTGACCGAGGCCAGCTATGGGTCTGCAAAACGGCGCATCACCACACGGGCGGCAATGACCGTCATTGTCATATTCTTAGTGTTTTCGGGCATTGTGGGTGTGCTTTGGATCGGTGCGAACGATGTTCGCGCGGGTGCGCTGACCGTGGGCACTCTGATCCAGTTCGTAATCTATGCGATCATGGTTGCGGGTGCCGTGGCCGCCCTGTCCGAAATCATCGGAGAGTTGCAGCGTGCCGCAGGCGCGACCGAACGGCTGGTGGAATTGTTGCAAGCCGAAGATGCGGTCAGAGACGTGCCCGCACCAGCTGTTCTGACTGCGCCGGTTAAGGGCCGTATCGGGTTCGAAGACGTGCATTTTGCCTATCCCTCACGCCCCGGCCAGCCCGCGCTGGATGGTGTGAGCCTCGATATCGCGGCGGGTGAAACGGTGGCCTTTGTCGGACCTTCGGGTGCGGGCAAGACGACGATCCTGCAACTGCTTTTGCGCTTTTACGACCCGCAATCTGGTCGCATCACGCTCGACGGTATCGATGTGGCCGATATGGCGCGAGAGGCGTTCCGTCAGCACATCGCGCTGGTGCCGCAGGATCCGGTGATCTTTGCCGCGTCCGCTGCGGAAAACATCGCCTTTGGCCGCCCCGGCGCAAGCCCCGCCGAGGTGGAGGCCGCCGCGCGGGCGGCTGCCGCGCATGACTTCATCACCAAACTCCCAAAAGGCTATGACAGTCCATTGGGCGAACGGGGCGTGATGCTGTCAGGCGGTCAAAAGCAGCGTATCGCCATTGCCCGCGCGATCCTGCGCGACGCGCCGGTGCTGCTGTTGGACGAGGCGACAAGCGCGCTGGACGCCGAAAGCGAACGTGCGGTGCAGGAGGCTGTGGATGCGATGGCCAAGGACCGCACGACGCTGATCGTGGCGCACCGTCTGGCCACAGTGAAAAAGGCTGACAGGATCGTTGTGCTGGATCAGGGTCGGATCGTGGCCCAAGGCCCGCATGACCAGTTGGTGGCCGAAGACGGGCTTTATGCCCGGCTGGCGCGGCTTCAATTCACCGACGGAATGGCGGCTGAATAACGGTCAGACCGTCAACAGCGCGCATATGACCCAAGGTCACAGGAATTGACGCGGCGTATCGAACCGCTCTGAGATCGGACCAGTGCTTGATCCGGCAGGGATAAACCCGCATCCTTTGGCGCAGGGAAGATGCGCGCCCCGCCACAACCGATAATCGATGGGCGCGCCGCAGGGAGAACAGCCATGACCTTTGCCGGGATCGCGGATCGCGACGCCATTGAGAACGAGATGCCGTGGGAAGAGCGTGACGTGCCCAAGACGCTTTACGGGATGCTGTCGGAAACGACGCGGTCATTCCCGCACCACAAGGCGATCAGCTACCAGATCTTCTCGGACCCGAAGTCCAAGGCGGAAACGCTTACATGGGCCCAACTCAAGGACCGCACCACGCAATGCGCCAATATGCTTCGCGGCTTGGGGATTGGACCCAGTGACGTTGTGGCCTACGTCTTGCCCAACGCGACCGAGACGGTTGTCACGCTGTTGGGCGGTGCCGTTGCCGGGATCGTGAACCCGATCAATCCGTTGCTGGAGGCCGAACAGATTGGCGCAATCCTGCGCGAAACAAATGCCAAGGTCGTCGTGACCCTGCGCGCCTTTCCCAAAACGGATGTGGCCCAAAAGACCGCTGAGGCTGTCGCAATGGCACCCAACGTCAAGACCGTGCTTGAGGTCGATTTGCTGGGGCACGTGTCGGGCCTCAAATCCCTGATCATCCCGCTGATCCGTCCCAAGCTGCAACAGGCGCCGGGTGTGAAGTATCTGAGCTTTAACTCCGAATGCGAGAAATATCCGACGGAGCTGAAGTTCGAGGATGCGCAGGACGACCGCGTGGCCTGCTACTTCCACACCGGCGGCACTACGGGTATGCCAAAGGTTGCACAGCACAAATATTCGGGCATGGTCTACAACGGTTGGACCGCTTCCACTCTGCTTTACACCGAAGAAGACGTGATCATCTGCCCGCTGCCGCTGTTCCATGTCTTTGCCTGCCATCCGATCCTGATGGGTGCGATTGCGTCTGGCGCGCATGTGGTGTTCCCGACGCCGCAGGGCTATCGCGGCGAAGGGGTCATGGACAACTTCTGGAAGCTGGTGGAGCGCTGGAAGGTCACGTTCATCATCACCGTCCCTACAGCCATTTCAGCCAAGATGCAGCGCGCCATTGATGCGGATGTCAGCTCGGTCAAAACGGCATTCTCCGGCTCTGCTCCGCTGCCGCAGGAACTGTTCAAACGGTTTGAAAAGGCCACGGGCGTCACGCTGGTCGAAGGCTACGGCATGACCGAGGCCACTTGCCTCGTCAGTTGCAACCCGACCGACGGTGAAAAGAAAATCGGCTCCGTCGGGATCGGGTTCCCGTACACGGAGGTCAAGATCATGAAGGCCACCGCAGATGGCCCGGTCGAGGCGGGCGTCGATGAGGTGGGCGAAATCTGCGTCAGCAATCCGGGCGTCTGGCCCGGCAACACCTATACAGAGGCCGACAAGAACAAAGACCTCTATTACCACGAAAAATTCCTGCGCACCGGCGATCTGGGACGGTTCGACGCGGACGGATATCTCTGGATCACGGGACGCGCCAAGGACCTTATCATTCGCGGCGGCCACAACATCGACCCCGCCGAGATCGAAGAGGCGCTGTTGGGCCACGAAGCCGTCGCTTTTGCTGGGGCCATTGGCCAGCCCGACAAACACGCAGGCGAAGTGCCTTGCGCCTATGTGGAACTGGTCGACGGCGCATCGGTGACCCCGGACGAGTTGATGGCGCATTGCGACGAACACGTGCACGAACGCGCGGCCCAACCCAAGCACATGACAATCATGGACGAATTGCCGAAGACGGCAGTCGGCAAGGTGTTCAAGCCTGATCTCCGTAAGGAGGCGATCACACGTATCTACAACGCCGCCCTGACCAAGTCAGAAATCCCGGCGCGCGTGGTGGCCGTTGTTGATGACAAGAAACGCGGGCTGGTCGCGCAAGTGGCCGCGAACGGCGCGGGCGAAGGTGCCATCCAAACGGTGCTGGGCGATTTTGTCCGCCCGTGGGAATTGGCCGAAGCGGCCGTCGCGGCAGAGTGATCTGCGCGCCGGGCTGACGGGATCGTGACTTGGACGGCTGTCCTGCTGCGTTAGGCTGCGTGGCACGTCACGGCCCGAGGACCCGCCATGCCCAAATCCAGAAAGCGTACCCGTTCCGTCGCACAGGCAAGTGTGACACCCAAAGCCGCAGTGTCACGCAGGGCCGTGTTGGGTGGCGGTGCGGTCGCATCGACCCTTGTCTTGGGCGGCGGGATATGGGGTCTGTCCTCATTTCGCACCTATGCGGCAGAGCATGACCTGAGCCGCGTGGGGCAGGGCGCGCCAGCCATCGTGCAGGTGCACGATCCGCAATGTCCCACCTGCACGGCGTTGCAGAAACAGACGCGCCGTGCGCTGCGAGACTTCGACGATTGCGGGCTGACCTATCTGGTTGCGGACATCAAGACGCCGGAAGGTGCGGCGTTCGCACGCCGCTTTAATGTTCCGCATGTAACGCTGCTGCTGTTTGACGGGGCAGGTGATCTGAAACGCACCGTGCGCGGACTGCATGACAGTCCGCATCTGGCGGAGGTCTTTGCCGCCCACAAAGCGGCACAGGTCTGACGGCCCGGCGGGCGCGACGGGCCGTTAGTTGCCAGCACTTTCCATCTTGCGGTTGGCGATCACATCCTCGAGCCAGCCCAGCTTCATCTCGGGCACGGAACTCAGCAACAGGTCGGTGTAATCGTCAAAGGGGGGGCTGAGTACCTCGGATTTTGTGCCATATCGCTGAACCCGGCCCTGATACATCACGGCGATGCTGTCAGCGATGGCTTTGACCGTGGCAAGGTCGTGCGTGATGAAAAGATAAGCGACATCTTCGACCTTTTGCAGCTCCAGCAGCAGTTTGAGGATGCCGTCCGCCACCAGTGGGTCGAGGGCCGAGGTGACTTCGTCACAGATGATCAGCTTGGGCTTGGCGGCCAATGCGCGGGCGATGCACACGCGCTGTTTTTGTCCGCCCGACAGTTCTGCCGGATAGCGGTCTTGAAAACCGGTGCCCAATTCGATCTCGTCCAGCAATTCCTGAATGCGTTTTTGTTTCTCGGCCCCCTTGAGGCCAAAGTAGAACTCCAGTGGGCGGCCAATGATCGTGCCCACGGTCTGGCGCGGGTTCATGGCCGTGTCGGCCATCTGGTAGATCATCTGCAACTCGCGCAAATCCTCGCGGCTGCGCGCGGGTTGATCCGGGGTCAGGGTGCGTCCGGCAAAGGTAATGGTGCCGTCGCGCGGTGGCAAAAGCCCGGTGATCACACGGGCCAGTGTGGATTTGCCCGACCCGCTTTCGCCAACCACAGCGAGGGTCTGGCCGGGGCTGACATCGACGCTGACATTATGCAGAACGTCGAAATGCGTGCCTTTGTAGCGGGCGGTGATGTTTTCAACCCGAAGCACCGGTTCGGTGGGCTGCTTTTCCTCGTGCCGGATGGAACGGACGGACACGAGCGCTTGGGTGTATTCCTCGAGCGGGGCGTTGATGATCTGATCGGTGGTGCCGTATTCCACCATCTCGCCATGGCGCAGCACCATGATGTGGTCCGAGACCTGCGCCACAACGGCGAGATCGTGGGTGATATAGAGCGCCGCGACGCCAGTGTCGCGGATCGCATCCTTGATCGCCTTGAGCACGTCGATCTGCGTGGTCACGTCGAGCGCGGTTGTCGGTTCATCGAAGACAACGAGATCCGGTTCAGGGCACAGTGCCAGCGCGGTCATGCAGCGCTGAAGCTGTCCGCCCGACACCTGATGCGGATAACGGTTGCCGATGGTCTCGGGATCGGGCAGGCCCAGCTTCTTGAACAGCTCGACCGCGCGTTTCTGTGCGTCTGCCTTGGAGAATTTGCCTTGCCCCACTGCGGCCTCGATCACCTGTTCCATGATCTGTTTGGCCGGGTTGAAAGATGCTGCGGCAGATTGTGAGACATAAGTGACCTCTGCCCCGCGCAGCCGGCGAATGTCCCTCAGCGCTGCCTTGCGGACGTCACGGCCATTTACCTCGACCGTGCCGCCTGTGAGCGTGACGCCGCCGCGCCCATAGGCCATGCTGGCGAGCCCGATGGTGGATTTGCCCGCACCGGATTCGCCGATGAGGCCCAGTACCTTGCCCGGATCGACGTCGAAATCGACGCCGTGCACAATTTCGATATCATGCGGTTTTTCACCGGGTGGATAGACGGTGGCACCGATCTTGAGGCCACGCACCTTGAGCAGCGGTTCGGTCATGGTTGGATATCCCCGGGGGCGCTGCCCCCGGACCCCCGGAGTATTTGGAAAGAGAAGAAGCAGGTTACGTGCATCATCCGCGCCCTCCTTTGAGCGACGTGGTGCGGTTGAGAATCCAGTCCGCGACGAGGTTCACACTGATCGCGAGCGTGGCAATTGCCACCGCCGGGTACAGGGCGGCCCCGATGCCGAAATTGATCCCTTCCTTGTTCTCCTTCACGATGCCGCCCCAATCGGCGAGCGGCGGCTGGACGCCGATGCCAAGGAAGGACAGTGTCGAGATGAAGAGCACCATGAAGATGAAGCGCAGCCCCATCTCGGCCACAAGCGGCGACAGGGCGTTGGGCAAGATTTCCCGGAAGATGATCCAGCCTATTTTTTCGCCGCGCAGGCGGGCGGCCTCTACGAAATCCATGACGCTGATGTCCACAGCAACGGCGCGCGCCAGACGGTAGACGCGGGTCGAGTCCAAGAGGCCCATGATCACGATCAGAGTAAGCACCGTGGCCTCGATGCTGGACAGGATGACGAGCGCCAGGATCAGAGACGGGATCGACATGAACAGATCGACAAGTCGGCTCATCAACTGGTCGATCCATCCGCCCGAAACGGCGGCAAGAAAGCCCAGAACGGATCCGGTGGTAAAGCTGAGGATCGTGGCGGCAGTGGCGATGAAGATGGTTGTCTGACCCCCAAAGATCATCCGGGTCAGCAGGTCACGCCCGATCTGGTCGGTGCCGAGCCAGAACTGGCTGGAGGATGGCTCCCAGACGTCGCCCACAGTTTCGGCCATGCCATAGGGCGCGATCCAGGACGCGCAAATGGCCGCGAGGAAATATGTGCCGGTGATGATCAGGCCGATGGCAGCGGAGAGGGGGATGTTTTTGAGCATATCTCTGTCGCTATTTCGGATGGCGGAGGCGAGGATTGGCGAGGATCGACACCACGTCGGCCACGATGTTCAGGATGATGTAGACAGCGGCAAAGATCACGCCGCAGGCCAGCACCACGGGCACGTCGCGTTTGACCACGGCATCCACCAGGTATTGTCCCATGCCGGGATAGGCGAACACGACCTCGACCACGACGACACCCACAACCAGATATGCGAGATTGATCATCACCACGTTCACAATGGGCGCGATGGCGTTTGGAAAGGCGTGGCGGTAGATCACGGTAAAGGTGGTCAGCCCCTTGAGTTCGGCTGTTTCGATATAGGCCGACTGCATCACATTCAGGATGGCAGCACGGGTCATGCGCATCATATGCGCAAGCACCACAAGCGTCAGAACGGCCACGGGCAACGAGATGGCATGGAGTTGTTCCAGCAGGCTCATACCCGGAGAAATCGAAGCAAAGGACGGTGCCCAAAAAAGCTGCACCGCAAAGAAGAACACCAAAATATAGGCGATCATGAACTCCGGCAGGGAGATGGATGCAAGGGTGATCCCAGAGATCAGCTTGTCCGGCCAGCGGTTCTGGTAGCGCACAGCGACCAGCCCCAGCAGAATGGCAAGCGGGACGGATATGATGGCGGCCCAGAAGGCCAGAAACAGCGTGGCACTCATCCGTTTGGCGATCTGATCGGCAATCGGCAGCTTGTTGGTGAGCGCATTGCCCAGATCGCCGGTTAGGATGCCGCCCAGCCATTCGACGTAACGGGTCAGGGCGGGGCGGTTCAGCCCCATCTCCTCACGCAGGTTGGCGAGACTTTCGGGCGTGGCGGCCTGTCCGAGGATGGCCTGTGCCGCGTCACCGGGCAGGATCTCGGTCAGGCCAAAAATCAGCGCCGAGGCGGCGAACAGCAACAAAACCCCAAGGCCCAGTCGTTGCAGTGTCAATTTCAAAATCGGATGCATATCAGCGCTCAGGCCCGCGCCGCGCACAAGGGCACGCAGCGTCCGGTGATGGAAGATTTATGATGTACGAAGATCATAATGAAAAACCGCGCCCCAAGGAGTTCGGGGCGCGGTGTGTGATGTGCCTTAGGCTTTCCAGGTGTACTTGCCCGTCTTCCAGTACATCTGTGGGCCGTTCGGGTTCGCCTCCCAGCCCTGAACCGAAGCAGAGACGGCATCGACGAAGTCGTTGAACATAGGCACCATGACGCCGCCCTCTTCGTTCATCATGCGGCCCATTTTGGAGTAGATCTCTTTACGCTTGGCTTCGTCGATTTCGGCGCGAGCCTCAAGCAGCATGGCGTCGAATTCGGGCCGTTTCCAGCGCGTGTCGTTCCAGTCTGCCGTGGACAGATAGGCCGTGGTGTACATCTGGTCCTGCACCGGACGACCGCCCCAGTAGGAACAGCAGAAGGGCTGCACGTTCCACACTTCGGACCAGTAGCCGTCGTTCGGCTCGCGTTTGATCTCCAGCGGGATGCCTGCCGCCTGGCAGGACTGTTGGAACAGGGCCGCCGCATCGACAGCACCGGGAAATGCGCCGTCGGCCGTGCGCAGGATGATGGGCGAACCATCGTGGCCGGATTTCTTGTAGTGCTCGGCGGCCTTTTCCAGATCGAACTCGCGCTGCGGAATGGTCTCGTCAAACAGCGGGTAAGCCGCGTTGATCGGCATGTCGTTCCCGACGGAGCCATAGCCCTGAAGGATCTTTTCGACCATTTCCTCGCGGTTGAGCGCATGTTTCAGCGCCAGACGCAGTTCGTTTTCGTCAAACGGTGCGGTGTCGGTGTGCATGATGAACACGTAGTGGCCGCGGCCTTGGGTTGACAGCACGTTGATCGTGGGGGCCCGGTCGAGGAGCTTGGCAATTTTGGGTTCGACCCGGTTGATCGCATCGACCTGACCCGATTGCAGCGCCGCAGTCCGGGCGGTTGCGTCGTTCAGCACGATGATTTCGACGGCGTCGTAATGTGCGACTTCGGTCTGGTCGCCGCCCCAGTAGTCTGCCTTGCGGGCAAAGGTCATGCGCACGCCCGGCTCGTCCGTTTCCAGTGTGTAGGGGCCGGTGCCGATGGCTGCGGCGGGATCGTCAAAGCCGCCGCCGGGCTGGATAATCAGATGGTAGTCGGCCATCAGATAGGGCAGGTCTGCATTGCCCACACCCAGTGTGACCTCGAACACGTCACCATCGGTGCGCATACTCTCGATACCCTGAACAATGCCAAGCGCACCAGATTTCGATTCCTCGTTCGAGTGGCGCTCCATTGTTTTCATCACGTCGTCGGCTGTCACGGCCGCGCCATTGGAGAAGTTGACTCCGCTGCGGATCTTGAAACGCCAGACGGTCGCATCGGCGGAGGCTTCCCAGCTTTCCGCGATCAGGCCCTTCAGGCTGCCGTCCGCGTTCAGTTCCACAAGCGGTTCACCCCAGAGAAAGCCACCGGCCAAGGGCACATCGGAGGCCCATGTGGCAGGGTCTTGGCTGTTGGTGGATTCGCCACCCTGCACACCCATTTTGAAGGTGCCGCCCGCAACGGGGGCTGCCTTGGCAGGTTGCGCGAGGAATGTGCTGGCCACGGCGGCGGACACGCCAAGGGCTGCCGCGCGGCTCATGAATTCGCGACGCGACATGGTCCCGGCCACAACGCGTGCGGACAGGGTTTCGAGTTGTTTCGACATTGATTTCTCCCGGTTGATCTTTGGCCGCCTCGTTTGTGGACGGCCTTGGTTCCCGTGGGCAAGGGTAAGGATTTGACCCCGGCCCGCAAGGGTTAATGCCATCAGGTGACAGGATGGTGACGCCTAAAGCAGATCGCGAGGAATGGTGTCGGTCACATCGCGGGCATAGATTTGAACGCCGTTTTCATAGGCCTCGATCCGCGCGACAAGGTGGAAATGCGTGGCATCGCTGTGCATGGCGCAGGTTGCCTCGGTGCGCAGGGCGATGCCATCCCGCTCCAGTTCGTCCGTCCAGTGGCAGCTTCCGCGTGCGCTGAGCGGGTCGTCGGGATGGATGTCCCAGCGTTCACGCGCCACCGATCCGGTGATCAGGCCGTGGTCCAGATCGCGCAGCTTGCCAAAATCGTCTTCGATGATCAGCGAGGTGATGCCCGTGACCATATCTTCGGACCGGTGGCGGGTGTGACGTTCGGGGCGCAACGCCTCTGTCTGCCATGGCGCGGCTGCGTCCGGGGGCGGGAAGGTCCAGCCGCCTGCGTCGCGCAAGGCGGCTACGGCCAGTGATCCTGCGTGCACTGTCACCATGCCGGCCTCTGGCGCAGGCCAGATCAGGGGCCAGTAGCTGGTCGAAACAGCCACGCGCAGCCGGTGCCCGGCGGGCACTGCGTAGGCGATGTGATCAAGCGCGAGGGCAATCTCTTTGCGTTGGCCGGGGATCAGGGGGCGGCCCAGATGGGCCGCGAGGTTCAGCACGCCGTAGGTGATCCGGGTGCTGGCGCCGTCCGGGTGCACATGGTTCAGGCGCACCGCGATATGCGCAACGGGCCTGTCCGCGCTGAGCGTCAGATGGATCGTGGGCGCGCCAGTGATCTGCAGCGCCTCGGTCAGCGGTGCTGTGTCGAATGTGGCGCTGAGCGCGTCATCACGCCGCTGGTCACCCGGCAGTTCCGGGCCAAGCCAGATCGCACAGTATTCGCCCGCATCGGCACCTGTGTCCTGTGGCGAGGTTACGGTGCGCAGCACCGTGCCGGGTTCAGGGGTCAGCCCGGTGTCGCTGAGATACCAGTGGCGCGTGTCGCTCTGTGCGTCGGCCAACCAACGTCCAGGACGGTCCGTGTACCATGTGGCGGGGCGCACGCCGTCCATCAGGTAGGTCCGCAGGTCTGGATCATCCTCGGCCCCGTTGCCCACGTCTTTGAGCCAGCGGTCCCACCATCGCAGGGCCTCCTGCAAAAAACCGATGCGCGGTTCGGGTACGGCAAAATGGGGGTATTTGTGCACCCACGGCCCAAGAATGCCTTTGGCGCCGGGGATGTTTTCGACGATTTGCGGGACTGCGTTCTTGTAGGCATCGCCCCAGCCGCCCACGGCAAGCACCTTGGCCTGTATCGCGGCGTAATCCTCGCAGACGGAGCCGTGTTGCCAATAGGCGTCACGGCGTTGATGGCGCAGCCATGTGCTGGGCAAAAAGGGCTCTGCCTCCAGCCGCTCAAGCCACATTGCGCGCCAGTCGTCGCGCAAGGCCGGATCGGGCGCGCGGGACGAATAGCTCCACATTGTGGCGCCCCACCCAAGGTTTTCATTGAGCAGACAGCCACCCTTGAAGTGAATGTCGTCCGCAAAGCGGTCCACGGTCGAGCATAGTGTGATCACAGCCTTGAGCGGCTTCGGGGCCATTGCCGCGACCTGTAGGCCGTTGAACCCGCCCCAACTGATCCCCATCATGCCAACTGCGCCCGTGCACCAATCCTGTGCGGCGGCCCAGTGAATGACCTCCACCGCATCGTCAAGCTCTTGCTGGGTGTATTCGTCTTCCATGATCCCTTGGCTGTCGCCGTTGCCACGCATATCGACCCGCAGACAGGCATAGCCACGTTGGGCAAAATAGGGATGGGTCAGCGCATCACGCGCGCACGTGCCGTCGCGCTTGCGGTAGGGCAGGTATTCGAGGATCAGCGGCACGGGGTCGTCCGTGGCATCCACCGGCTTCCACAGGCGCGCAGACAGGCGCGTACCGTCCGACAGCGGGATGCCGATATCGGCGTGTTCTTCGGTCTTGCGCAATGTGTTTTGCATGGGCGCACCGGACCAGCGGTGGCGCAGCCTGTCAAGCGTCGGAGGGGGCGCTGCCCCCGCCCTGCGGGCCCCCCGGAGTATTTGTCAAAGAGAAGAAGGCAGGGGGGTCAGGATTTGAGGGCGATGGCGATGTCCATGACATTGGTGCCCGTGGGGCCGGTCTTGACCAATGCGCCACGTGCGGCAAGCCACGGGTAGGCATTGGCGGCGTCCAGTGCGGCGTGGCCCGTTTCGTCCCACGTGCCTCCGTCAACCAGCGCGCCTGCGGCATCGGTCGGGCCGTCGGAGCCGTCGGTGCCTGCCACGAGAATTCGTAGATTTGACACCCCGGCGATTTCGCGGGCCAGTGCGAGGCCAAGTGCCATGTTGCGCCCCCCCCGCCCCGGTGTGTCTGGCAGGGTCACAACCGGCTCTCCACCAAAGATATATAGACCGGGCGCGCCCTCTCGCAGCGTCTGTCCAAGGGCAGGCGCAAGTGCCAATACGTTGTCATAGAGGGTTTCGTCATTGACGACGACAGACCAAGGGCTGTTTGCGGCAATAGCGGTGCGCGCAATGGCATTGCTGGCCACGATCCGGGATACGGTTTCGAATGGGGCCTCGGCCGGAACAGCGCCAATGCCGGAGCCGATGACGTTAATACTGTCACCTTCGACATCCGACAGGGCCAACGTGGTCACGCGGGTCCCGGCAAATCCGGCCAACAGCTTGCCGCCCTTGATCAGCGACAGGGTGCGGCGGCGCGCATTCATTTCCGCGATGGTCGCACCTGAGGCCAGTTGCGCCTGCGTTTGCATCTGCAACATGTCCAGTGTCACGCCACCGGGCAACGCTTCGCACAGCGATGAGGCCCCGCCGGACACAAGCAGCAGCAGATGTGCCTCTGGCCCGCACCCTGCAACCGCTTCCTGCACCGCAGCCCCCGCTGCCAGTGATGCAGCATCGGGCACCGGATGGGCGGCTTCCATGACAGTCGCCTGCGCCGGGGCGTCATCCACATGGTTGTACTTCGTGACGATCAGTGTCGGGCAATCGGGCCAGTGATCACAGGCAGGCCGGGCCATCGCGACCGCGGCCTTGCCGACGGCAATGATCCTGTCGGGCGCAGGAATGGCCATACTGTCCAAAGCCGCGCGCACTGCGACATCGCCCCGAACGGCGTCCACGCCCGCTTGCCACAAAGTCAGAAGATCTGGTTTCATATGCTGCTGCCTGTGCGTTGTTTGGCCAAACCTGAGTCGAAATAGCCACAAGACCTGCCCCTAAACTCAGGAAATTGTGACTCTCCGCAAAAAAGACTCTAGCCCTTGATTCGCGATTCGCGTATCACTCTACGCATAAGAATGGTCAGCACGGCGAACAAGCCGGCGGCGCGTAATACTGAAAGGGGCGGTTGGGTAAGCCGCTCAGAGGCAAGAGTGGTGGTGTCATGAAGGCGATTGATTTCGTCGTCCGCGATAATGCGGGCGCTTTGCAACGTGGTGAGGTTCCGGCGGACGGCAACACGTCTGTCGCCCTGACAAGTGGTCAGGAAGTCTCCTTTAATCTCCGGCAGACGGATATGGCGAGCCAGCAGCGGGTCGGCGATGACCTGATCCTGACGCTGGTGGATGGGCGCACCATCACGCTGGAAAACTATTTCAACGATGTGGGCGAAACGAACCGGCTCTTCGTGTCGGCAGACGGTTTTCTGAACGAAGTCGGGTTTGTCGAAACGACGGATGGAGAGCTGTTTGCGCAGTTCGGACCAACCGAACAGTGGGGCAAGTGGAGCCCGTCGGATGATCTGATCTATCTCGGGCGCACCGAAGTGGCCCATGCGGGTGCTGCCGCTGACGAAGAAGTGTCGATGCTCGGAGCCGCCGTACTGGGCGGTGCAAACCTGCTGGGTCTTGGCGCAGCCGGGGCCGCGGTGGTCGGGACGGCGGTCATCGTGGGCGACGATGATGGCGGCGGTGGCGGGGGCGGCGGCACCGGTCCTGCGACACCAACGGTCGATGACGCGGACACCTCCACCGATATCGGCGGCGACGACACCACAACCCATACATTTACCGTGACCGGCACGGGCGAACCCGGCGACACGGTCGAAGTGACCGCAGGCACATCCGTGCTGGACACCACAATTGCCGATGACGGCACGTGGTCGGTGACGTTTGTGGGTGACGATTTTCCGGAGGACGGCACGCTTGAGACGTCAGTGGTTGTAACCCATGTGACAACAGGCGACACCACGACGCTGGACGGCCCCGGATTTGTGATTGACACGACCGCACCCGACGTTGCGATCACCGCTGGCACACAAAGCGTCAACCACGTGGTCAACGGCGAAGAAATCGCTGGCGGCGTCACGCTCGAAGGCACCGGCGAGGCTGGTGCAACGCTGGAAATCACCATTGGTGATGTGACGCGCACCGTGACGGTCAGTGACGCAGGCACATGGCAGGCAACGTGGCAGGCTGGCACGTTGGCCGAGGGCGAATATGAGGCAGGCGTGACCATCGTGGCCACGGACAGCTTTGGCAACTCCACTACGATCACGGACACGTTGGTTGTCGATACGGTTGCGAATGTCTCGATTGAGACATCCACTGTTGAGGGTGACGGCATCATCAACGCGGATGAGGCCAGCGATGGTGTGGTCCTGACCGGAACGGCACAGCCCGGATCGACGGTTGAAGTGACGTTTGGCACCACGACGCAATCCGCGACGGTCGATGCAAACGGCAACTGGACGGCCAATTTCGCGGCTTCCGCGATCCCGTCGGGCGAATATGAGGCGACAGTGACGGCCGTGGCAACCGACGCCAACGGCAACAGCTCGACCGCGACCGGCACGGTCCAAGTCGACACGCTGGTCAACAGCCTTGGCATTACATCCACATCCGGGGGTAGCGACGGCGTGATCAACGCCGCTGAACACACCAACGGCATGGTTGTCTCCGGCATGGTCGAACCGGGCTCGAGCGTTATTGTGACGCTTGGCGGGGCGACGGTGAATGCGGTTGTCGCAGCCGACGGCACATGGACGGCAAACCTGTCCAGCGACCAGATTCCGACCGGCACATATACAGCACAGATGACCGCGACGGCCACGGATGCGGCGGGCAACATCTCCTCCACGACGCAGGCCGTAAACGTGGACACAGAAGCCAGCGTGCTGACCATCGCAGGTCCGATCGAGACCGACGACGTGATCAACGGGGCCGAGGCCAGCGACGGCGTGCTGCTGTCGGGCAACGCCGACCCCGGCGCGCTTGTCAGCGTGACGATGCAGGGTGTGACCCATCAGGCTGTGGCCAATCAGGCGGGCGTCTGGCAGGCCTTCTTTGCCGCGAGCGAGGTCGCCCCCGGCACCTACGAGGCGCAGATCACCGCAACAACCACCGACGCCGCGGGAAACACCGCAACAGCGCAGGATACGGTGCAGGTCGACACCAATGTCGACAACCTGTCGGTTGCGGCGGACGTGATCGAAGGTGACAATATCATCAACGAAGCCGAACGGGCCGACGGCGTTGTACTGACTGGCACGACCGAACCCGGCTCGACCGTGATGGTCAGCCTTGGCGGCCAGACGGTGCAGGCCATCGTCGACGTGAACGGGAACTGGACGGCACCGTTTGCCGCATCACAGATTCCGACGGGTGAATACACCGCCGCTGTGAACGTGACAGCCACGGATCTTGCGGGCAACGTCGCCAGCGTGTCCGACACGGTGCGTGTCGATACGCTGGTCAACCAGCTCGACATTCAGGACCAAGTGACCGCTGACGATATCATCAGCGGCCCCGAGGCGCGTGACGGCATCAACCTCGGTGGTCAGGTGGAGGCAGGATCGACCGTCATGGTCGACTTCAACGGCACAGTTCTGGCGGCAGTGGTGGATGCAGCGGGCAACTGGTCGCTTGAGATACCGCCATCGGCCATTCCGGGCGGAACCTATGCGGCCGAAGTGGTCGTGATGGCCACAGATGCCGTCGGCAACACCGAAACCATCACCGATATGCTGCAAATCGACACCGAGGCCCCCGATGGTCCTGTCATCGCCAGCTTTACCCGCGACGGCGATGGTATCCGCGGCATCTCGACCGAACTCAGCGACGGCGACCTCGCCGTGGCGCAGGTCAGCGACAGCGGCGCGATCACGGATGTGGCGGCGGTTCAGGCCAACAACGCCTTTGGCGAAACCGAATTCCGGTTCAATCAGAACGTGCCCGATGGCTCCGATCTGGTGGTGACGTCGACCGATGCGGCAGGCAACAGCACCGGCACCTATGTCGCCTTTGACGATGAAAGCGCAGGCTCGACCATATCGCTGGGCAGCCCCGCATTGGGCAACTACCAGATCGAACAGGTGGACCTGCAATTCGCCGAAGAAGCCAACCTGACCATCACCGAGGCACAGCTTGTCGCCTTGTCGGACAATTCCGACGCGCTTGTGGTGCATGGCGGCAGCGACGACACCGTGACCATCGCGGGGGCCACCCGCACGGGCACCACCTCCCTCGAGGGTCAGACCTATGATGTCTACAGCCTCGGTAGCGGCACGGTGATCCTTGATGACGAGATCAACGTGAACACAGGTGTCGTCTAACAGGCTGATCAAAAACGAATTTTCACTGGGCAAGACCAATAAAAACAATATCGAGCTTTCCAGCAAGACAAGAGGCGCGGACCGGACACCGCAACCGCGCCCACCTCAAAAAAGACAACCCGAAACGGGGACGCTATGGGGCAAGGTAGTATCAAGGCAGCGGCACTGTGCGCCGCACTGACCCTTCAGGCAGGGTGTGACGAGGCGCTGACCGACAATCCGGTCGTGGCCAAGCTGAGCGCGGGCATGGATGCGAGCGTCGCGCCAAAGGCCGACGGCACACAGGTGGCGGCCCTTCGGCAGACGCCCACCAAACACGACCAGACATTGAACGCCGAAAGCATCGTGTTGCAGAACCTGCTGGCGCGCCAGTCGGTGCTGCCATCAGGCAGTGCCTATGACCGTGTGAGCACCGCAGTGCTGGCCGCCAATGCCCGTGCCGCCGAAACGGAATTGCGAGCCGCCCGGCTGCGCGCTGCGGCGGCCTCTAAGAATTGGCTGCCCACGATCGGCCCCAGCATCTCGTTGAATTCGCTTGGGGATCTGATCAGCCAGATTGTCGTGGACGCCGTGCTGTTCGACAATGGCCGCAAGAAAGGCGAGCGTGCCTTTGCCAAGGCGGACGTCGAAGTTGCCGCCGTGGCCTTGGCCGAGGACACCAATGATCGGGTGGCCACGGCATTGGGCCTTTATCTTGATGCAGCGCAAGCGCGTGAGGCCGCTGGCCTGCACCGCACCACACTGGACGAAATGGCGCATTTCGAATGGGTTATGGGGGAACGGGTCAAGGGCGGTGTGTCCGACATGTCCGACCTCAACGTCATCCGCGCCAAGCTGTCCGAAATCCGTGCCGCTGCCGCCGCAGCACAAGAGGCCGAGGCAACCGCGCTGGCCGAACTGAACGCCATGGCCATCGCGCCGCTTGACGATGTGCGCGGGCTGCAAACCCTCGCCGTGCGCGGCACCGAAGCACAACCGCTCTCCGTCATCCGTGCCGAAGCGGAGAAAAGCCGCAGCATCGCACAGGCCCGCATCGACCGCGCCAGCCAATTGCCCGGTGTGGGCGCGCAGGCGACCATCGGTGAAAACGGCGGGGCAGGGATCACGGTGGGTGGTCCGGGCCTTGGCCTTGGCACACCCGCCCGGCTGCGCGCCATTGAGGCCGCACAAGAGGCCGCAGGCCGTCAGGTGGCTCAGGCCAACGAAGATGCAAACCGCGCCCTGCGCCGCCTCGAAGGCGACGTGGCCGCCGCTGCACGGCAAGCAGGCGAGGCGCGCACTCTCACCGCAGGGGCCAAGACCAACCTCGACCTGTTTCAGGCGCAATATCAGGGCGGCCAGCGTCAAGTCATGGACGTCGTCGGCGTCTACGAGACTTTTGCGGCACGACAAGAGGCGGAACTGGCCCTGAAATACGAAGCTCTGCGCTTGCAGATCGAACTGGCGCGCGTGCAAGGCGTGTTGGCGGACGGAGACCAGATTTGACGACCTCTGATCCAACGGACCGCCGCCCGCTGTCCATGACAGTCTCCAATGGCAAGCGCACGCGCCTCACCGCCGAACTCAAAACACCGGCGCCCGCGCGCAAACCCCTCACCGCGGGTTTGATAAAACGGCCCGCCCCGCCTAAGGCGGACAACACCAACGCGCTGATGGACCGGCTCGAACGTCGGGTGGAACTGGCCGGGATCTATGCCGGCCTGTTGGGCGTGCAGACGGCGCGCACCGATCTGGTCGATGATCTGCGCGGACGGCTGAACACTCAGACCACCGACGACGCAGAAGCAACCGCATTGGCGGCCTGCCTCAAGGCGACAGGCCTCGTGGCCACGGCGCGCCATGTGCAAGCGCCGGACCCGTCCCTCTGGCCTGCGCTGGCCTATATGAAAAGCGGCCAGCTTGTCCTTGTTCTGGCACAGGCGCGCGGTGCCGTGACGCTTTATGACCAGACATGCCCTGACAATCGAGCGGACATACCACTGGCCGAATTTGCCCCGCATTTCGCAGGCCGCGTGATCAAGGCCGAAGCCCCGTTGGCGCAGATTGCCGCCACCCACAAAACGGACAGTCGTGCTCCGCACTGGTTCTGGGGTGAATTCCTGACCTTCAAAGGGGCGCTGGGTGAAATTGCCCTTGGATCCTTTGTTGCGAACCTGTTGGCTGTGGCCGTTGCGCTGTTTTCATTACAGGTCTACGACCGTGTGATCCCGCATCAAAGCCACGCGACCTTGTGGGTTCTGGCCATCGGTGCGGGCCTTGCCCTGACACTTGAGGCATTGCTCAAAATTGCGCGCGCGCGTTTGATGGACGGGGCCGGGCGGCAGATCGAATTGCGGGTGCTGCGCCTGCTGATGGACCGGATCATGGGGATGCGGTCCGACACGCGGGGTCAGCCACCGTCGATGACATTCTCGGCCATGCGCGAGTTTGGATCGGTGCGCGAGTTTTTCACCGCCTCGACCATCGGCACGATTGCCGATATCCCGTTCATCTTTGTGTTTCTGCTGTTGGTGGCGTCCATCGCGGGGCCGGTGGTCTGGGTGCTGATCGCAGGCGGTGTTCTGATGTTGATCCCCGGCTTCCTGATGCAAAA
The DNA here is from genome assembly GCF_947503385.1 of uncultured Tateyamaria sp. Taxonomy (GTDB): domain Bacteria; phylum Pseudomonadota; class Alphaproteobacteria; order Rhodobacterales; family Rhodobacteraceae; genus Tateyamaria. The sequence goes on along the minus strand of NZ_CANNDO010000002.1, from coordinate 788,421 downwards.
ACGGATGCTGCGTCTCACGCAAGAGACCCAAGGTGCATCGGCCAAATCTACACGGCTGCTTCACGAAACCATATTCGAGGCCGACACGGTCAAGACGCTGCGCGCCGAAGATCGCGTGGCGCGGCTTTGGGCGGAACTGACAACGCTGAGTGCGCTGAAATCTTCGGAACAGCGGCGGCTGGCGTCGGTGCTGACCTTCTGGTCGCAGGGGATGCAGCAATTGACCTATGTGGCGGCTGTCATCGCCGGGACGTATCTTGTCTTTGCCGGGCAGTTCACCGTGGGGTCGATCATCGCCGTGGGCATCCTGACGTCCCGCACGCTGGCGCCGCTCACGCAGTTGGCCAACACCATGGCCCGCTGGGGCAACGTCAAGGCGGCGCTGGACGGGCTGGAACAGGTTGCAGGTGCCGCGCAGGACGCAGACCCCGCGCGCACCTTTTTGCGGCGCGATACGCTGAACGGGCATTTCGAGATGCGCGAAGTGCAGTTCCAGTACGAAGAAGATGGCGCGCCGACGCTGGACATTCCGGGCGTGCAAATCCTGCCGGGTCAGCGCGTCGCGGTGCTGGGCCCCAACGGGGCAGGCAAGTCGTCGCTGCTCAAGCTGATGTCGGGCCTCTATGCGCCCACGCGGGGGCGGGTGTTGATCGACGGCACCGAGATGAGCCAGATCGAACCGCGCGACCTGCGCCGCCTGATCGGCTATCTGGGTCAGGACGTGCGTCTGTTCACCGGCACGCTGCGCGATAACCTGAACCTGACAATGCTGGAACGCGACGACAATCGCCTGATGGAGGCGCTGGATTTCGCGGGTCTGGGCGAGTTTGTGCGCAACCATCACAAAGGCCTCGATCTGGAAATCCTCGACGGCGGGCAGGGGCTCAGCATCGGGCAGCGCCAGTCCATCGGCTGGGCGCGTCTGTGGTTGCAGGACCCCAAGATCTGCCTGCTGGACGAACCCACGGCTGCGCTTGATCAGCGGCTGGAGGCGACGTTGGTCAGCCGTCTGGAAACGTGGCTCAAGGGGCGGACGGCGGTGATCGCCACGCACCGGATGCCGATCCTGTCGCTGACGACGCGCACGCTGATCCTGCATGGCGGGCGGATGACCGTGGACGGGCCGCGTGACGAGGTGTTGGCCCATATCGCAGGCTCCGGCGCGCCGGTGCAGGTGCGGGGGAAAATCGCATGAGCGTGGTGTCGCTGGATGGGCAGTTGGAAGATCAGATGCGCGGTCCCTCGCGCCTGATCTGGTTGGTGGCGGCGGCGGTACTGGTCTTTGTCATCTGGGCTGCGCTGGCTTGGGTCGACGAGATTGTGCGCGGGCAGGGCGAGATGATCTCGTCCTCGCGTCCGCAGATCATCCAGAACCTAGAGGGCGGCATTCTGGCCGAACTGGCCGTGGCCGAAGGTGACGTGGTCGAGCGCGGCGACGTGCTGGCGCGGCTCCAGTCGACCCAGTTTCAAAGTCAGGCTGATGACCTGTCGGACCAGATCACGGCACTGACCGTGCGCCAGCTTCGGCTGGAGGCAGAACTGGCCGGACAGTTCGATTTCACCGTGCCGCTGGAACTGGAGGCGCGGATGCCCGGCGTTGTGGCCAGCGAACGGGCACTGCTGATGGCGCGCCAGACTGATTTCGTGAGCCGCCGCGAGGGGGCGGAGCGGGTGCTGGATCAGGCGGCGCAGGAAAAGGAGCTGCTCGAGCGGCTCTTGGACCGGCAGATCGTCGCCCTGATCGAGGTGACCCGCGCCCGCAAGGCATGGGCTGACGCGCGGATCAAGCTGGACGAGATCATCACCCAGACAGAACTGGACCGCGCCCAGACCTATTCCGACACGCTCAAGGAACTGAACACGCTGGGCCAGACCCTCAAGGCGGCGCAGGACCAGCTCAATCGCACCGTCCTGACCAGCCCGGTGCGCGGCATCGTGAACGGGCTTGCCGTCACCACGATCGGTGGTGTGGTCCGGCCCGGAGAAGAAATCCTTCAGATCATCCCGCTGGATGAAGAGCTGTTCGTGGAGGCGCAGATTCCGCCCAAGAATATCGCAGGCGTCCGCGAGGGGCAGGAGGCCACGGTCAAGCTGTCGGCCTATGATTACACGATCTATGGGGCGCTCAAGGGGGCGGTCACGCTGGTCTCGGCGGACACGTTCAAAGACGAGCGGAAAGAGGGGGGCGATCCCCATTACAAGGTGACCGTCGCGGTCGATCTTTCGGCCCTCACGGAGCGGCAGAAAAGCATCGCGATGCGGCCCGGAATGCAGGCCGAGGTGGAGCTGCACACGGGGTCAAAAACGGTGCTGCAATACTTGCTCAAACCGCTCTATAAATCCCGCGAGGCTTTTCGGGAGCCGTGAGGTGTCCCATGCTGGGACAGGGCGCGCGCCACGCCTTTTCAATGGGTTACAGAGACGGTTTAACGATCTGGTAAGGGTTGGTTGACGGATGGTGGGCAAAATGCCCACCCTACACCTGGCCGCATCGCCCCACAAAACCACGACCCGGAGACACACCATGATCGAAGCCCCGCCTCTGCTGACCATCGCCGCTCAGATGCGGCGTCCGACGGATGCGCAGATTGCGGCCTTTCAAGACGTGCCCACGGGTTTTGTCGCGGATGCGTTGGGCGGGGGTGGCGCGCTTGCGTCCACGATCCAGCCGCTGGGGGCGGGGCGCGACCTTGCCTGCGTTGCCGCAGGCCCCGCGCTGACCGCCGATTGCGGGCCGGGCGACGTGCTGGCCACCTTTGCCGCGCTCAATTTCATCACGCAAGGCGATATCGTCGTGTCGGCCTTTGCCGGACATCAGGGTTGTGCCGCGGCGGGCGACCGGTTGGTGGGGATGATGAAAAATGCCGGTGCGGCAGGTTTTGTCACCGACGGGCCGGTCCGCGACTATGACGGGATTGTGCCCGTGGGCCTGCCGGTGTGGTGCGCCGGGATCACGCCCGCCTCGCCGCAAATGTCGGGCCCCGGCACGGTGGGATGCGCGGTGCAGATCGGCGGGCAACAGGTCGAGACGGGCGATATGATTGTGGGCGACCGGGACGGGGTTGTTGTTGTCCCCTTTGACCGTATCGACGCGGTGATCGGCAAACTTGCGCATATCACGGCGTTGGAAACGGCGCTCGATGCCAAGGTCGCGGATGGGCTGAAAGTGCCGGACTGGGTCGCGGACATGCTGGCCAGCGACAGGACCGTGCGCCGGGGCTGACGCCCCGCAGTTGCAATCGCAACCACCCCCACCCGCACAGGGCGGGCACGATCCATTCCTTGCCAGATCACACGCTATGGGTGCACCATGGCCGCAGGCAATCCGGTTTCGGACCGCCGCATTTTCAAATGGAGATTTCAATGACCAACGCATCGAACCCGATTTCGGGACCCGTCGTCGCGCAGTATTTCGGCCTGTTCAACGGCGTGCCCAAGGCGCATTACGACGAGATTGTCGCGACAGCGCCCTTTGACAAATGCAACCTGCTGATCACCGCCTTTGTTCATGCGGTGCAAAATCACGGTTCGGCGGATTACGTGGCCGCGTTCACCAATTGGCGCGACGGGGACGGGCGGTATCCGGCCAAGCCCGGCGATATGGACACCGACCGGCTGACCCGTTTGGTGGAGGCCGCGCGGGCCAAGAACCCGGATATCAAAATCCTGATTTCGCTGGGATGGGGCAACAATGATGCGGGCAATGCCGCCGAAACCCCCGCCGCCTTTGCGCAAAGCGTGGCCAATATCGTGCGCGCGCATGATCTGGACGGCATCGATATCGACTATGAAAGCACCTATGTGACGCCGGAGGCGATGCTGGAGCTGGCCCAGCATCTGCGCCGTGCGCTGGACGGTCTGGGATCATCGCGCCAGATGATCATGACCATCACGCCCGCACAGCTGAGCGGGCTGAGCAAAGAGGTGCTGGACTGTTTCACCTTCACCACGCCGCAGGCCTATGATCACGGCGGCAATGGCACGCAGGTGGCACCTTATGCCGACATGCTGGGGTCCTATGACACGATCCTGTTCGGGCTGAATTCCGAAGGGTATATCGGCCAGTCCGACGATCCCAAACCGCGCGCCGCAGGGGCCAAGGCGCACGGGGCACCGGGCGTTCTGGCGTGGCGGCTGGACAATGATTCCGTGGACCGGGCAACGGGCTATCCCACATTCGCCACCGGTCTGGAGATGTGGGCGCTGATGCATGACGGTGATTAAGGCGCGTCGGTGTCCAGCCAGATCGTCACGGGGCCGTCATTGACGAGCGACACGGACATATCGGCCCCGAATTGACCGGTGTCGGTGCCGATGCCCAGCCCCGCAAGCGATTCTGCAAAGTCGAGGTAGAGGTTTTCGGCCTCCACCGGTTTGGCCGCGCCGGAAAAGCCGGGGCGGTTGCCGCGCGACGTGTCGGCGGCCAGCGTGAATTGGCTGACCACAAGCGCACCGCCGCCGGTTTGCAGCAACGACAGGTTCATCTTTCCCTCCGCATCCTTGAAAAGCCGCATCTTGGCGATCTTTTGGGCAAGGGCGCTGACCGTATCCTTGGTGTCGCCCGGCATTGCACAGATCAGGATCAGCAGGCCCGGGCCGCATTGGCCCACCACGTCACCGCCCACGGTCACCGCAGCTTGGCTGACGCGCTGGAGCACCGCCCTCATGCGTCTTTCCAGTCGATGACGTCTGCCGGGTCGGCCCGGTCGGTGCGAAAGCGATTGGCGGGATGGTCGGTGTCGGCATGGCCAAACGAAATCGCACACAGGATCATGCGGTCGTCGGGGATGCCGAAATGGTTCCGGACAAAGGGGGCCTGCGCTGCGATGGCGGCCTGTGGGATGGTGGCAATGCCATGGGCCGTGGCGGCAAGGCAAAAGGCGGTGACAAAGCCGCCTGTGTCCATGGCACCATAGGCGCCCAAAGCGCGGGCAGAGGTGACGATGGCCACGTGCGGCGCGCCGAAGAGGCGGTAGTTTTCCATCATCTGCGCGGCAGAGGCGGCCCGGTCCCCCTTTTCGATGCCCACGGCGTCATAAAGCTGAAAGCCGCAGGCGCGGCGGCGGTCGCCATAGATGCCGGGGTATCCTTCGGGCCATGGCAGATCGGGGGCGGGCGCGGTGGACTGCGCCGCCGCATAGAGGCCCGTACGGAAGCGTTCGGTGCCGTCGCCGCGCGTGATGATCAGTTGCCAGGGCTGGGCGTTGCACCAGCTTGGGGCCTGTTGCGCGGCGCGCACGAAGGCGTTGATCGTGGCGTCGGGCACGGGATCGGCGCGGAAAGCACGGCAGGAAAAGCGCTGCGCCAGCGCCTCGTCGAGGGTCATTGGTTTGCCGCCACGGCAAAGCCGATGCCAGCGGCCACGATCAGGCCGATGATGACGGCGACGGCGATTTTCCATGCTGACCACGGGCGTTCGCCCTGCACCCTGCCAGTGCGTCCGTTGACCACAAAGCGGTAGGTTTCGCCGCGGTACTTGTAGGCGGCCAGCCAGACCGGCAGCAGCACGTGTTTGAAGGTGATCTTGCCCAGTTTCGTGTCGACCGAGTGGATGCGCTGGCGGTCGCCGCCGATGTCGAATTTGATATCGCGGGCGATGATCCGGTCCATGTAGCCGCGGGCGTGTTCGAACCCTTCTTCGAGTTCGACCGCGTAGCCTTCGGCGCGGAACCCGGCAAGGAATTCGGGCGCGTAGGGTTCCATTTCGGACAGGTCCCACGGCTCAAGCGCGTCGGTGTAGCGTTTGGGCAGGGATTTGGAGGCCAGCACCAGCACGTCGTCGAAAAAGCGCGCGACCTTGCCACGGGTGCGTTGCCAGCGGACCTTGGCCACGCGGACCTGTTCGCGCTTTCCGTCGCGCACCACGGTCTGCGTCTCGTAATAGACGGTGCCGCGCTCGCCGGTATAGGCGCTGCGGGTGTCTGCGTCGAAGGTCCAGTAGGGCACGTAGATGCCCTGCATCGCGCGGCCCTTGCGGGCGTAGTCCTGCAGGCCAGAGGGTGCGAACCAGAGGCGGCCCAGCCATGTGGTCATCGCCGCGCGCGCCTCGCGTTCGGACAGCGCAAAGGGCAGCACGCCCTTGGGTTTGATGTGCCGGTGCGCGCCGGTGTCGGTCACGACGGGCGTGGCGCAGAACGGGCATTCGGTGGCGTGGATGTCGGCGTCGAATTCCACTTGTGCGGCACAATTGGGGCATTTGGAGACGCGGGTTTCCTCGATCTCCGCATAGGGCAGATCGGCGGTCAGGGCGGTGCGGTAGTCCAGTTCGGTCAGGGCGGCGGGGCCGCCGGTGCCCGTCCCTTCGATCAGGCCGGTGTTGCCGCAGTGGTCGCAGGTCAGGCTGCGGCTGGCGGGATCATAGCGGAAATCGGCCCCGCAATTGTTGCAGGGAAAGCGGTGCTCGCTGGTGGGGTCTGCGGGAGACAGGGGGGGCAGATCGCTCATAATACACCATGCATGGAGGTGGGGGTGATGCGCCGCAGCGCGCCGTCGCCAAGGGCGGTGTGCCGCCACAGATGAAAGATGGCGTGCAGGCTGGCGGCGGACATCAGATAAAAGTGCAGCCGCTGGAGGCCCGCCACGGGACCAACCGCCACGTGCCACAGCGTCGCCGCCGCCGTGGCCGCAAGCGCGGCGTACATCGCCCGGCTGAGCCATGGGTGGGCCACCCGCAACGCGCCCGTCAGCTTGGGGCCGGGGCCGTTCTTCAGCCCCCGCGCCGCCGCAATGGCGCACAAGCCAAGACCCGTCAGCCCAAAGGCCCAAGCCAGCACAGGCACCGGCCCACCGGCCACCAGCAGAACCAGAGCCATGAGGCTGAGCCAGTGCAGTGTGATGGTGGCGGTGCGGCGCATGGCACGCTGTCCTCAAAGATATTTGTGAAGCACCTTGGGTGCCATAATGCGCAATGCGTTGTCGCGCACAGCATAATGCCGCCAGAGGTGAAAGACCACATGCACCGCGATGCCGATCAGCATGACATCAAAGGTCAGCTCGTGCAGTTCCGTGAGCGTGTCGTGCACGCCCTTGCCGCCGCGCCCCGGAAACAGCGGGATCACCCCAAACAGCGCGATTGCATAGGGGGCCGCGAAACCCGCCAGCGCACCCGACAGCACCACGGCAAAGCTGCCCCACATCATCGCGCGGTGCATCACCCCATGCGTCGCGCGCGCCCATCCGGGCAGCTTGGGACCAGCCCGGCTGGCCAGCCCCTTGCGCAGATACATGGTCATCCAGAGCGCCACGACAATGGCAAGGATCGTGCCCATGCCCGCATGGGTGGCCAGTGCCGCACCGCCAAGCTGGCGCACATTCTCGGGCTCGACAAAGAAGAAATAGGCCATCAGGCCAAAGGCGATCCAGTGGAGCCATTTGAGTGCGGTACGACGTGTCATCAGCGATGTGTTCCCTTGGGTTTGGTGTTCCCAAGGGATGGGGATCGCAGCCGCAATTTGCCATAATCCTTTGGCCTAAACGCCTGTCGTCACAGGAATTTATGCAGCTTTTTCGGTGCCATGATGCGCAAAGCGTTGTCACGCAACCGGTAGTGGCGCCAGATGTGAAAGGCCGCGTGCCCGCCCGCCACCACGCCAAGCGCGTAGAATTCGACGATATGCACAAGGCCCACAATCTCGTTCGCCGCGCGCAGACCCAGCGGCGGGGCAATGGGCAGGAACCCACCGGCCTTGAGCAGAATGGGCGAGGTCAGCCCAAGCAGGAACCCGGTCAGCGCCACAAAGAACAATCCCCAGATCAGGGTCAGGTGCATGACCCGGTGGAGCGTGCGCAGACGGCCCGTCAGCTTGGGGCCGGGGCGGCTGGCAAGGCCGCGCCGCAGCATGTCGGCAAACCACGCAAGGCTGAGCGAGACAAAGACAAGCGCAAGGGTCGAGTGGATCTGGAACGCGGTGGGACCAAAGGGGACCACGACATCCGGTGTGACGATCAGGAACCAGACAAACAGGGGCACCATGATCCAATGCAGCCACTTCAGGGCCGTGCGTCGTGTCGGAAGTCTCATCCCCGCGATGGTGAGGTCAGGGGCGGCGCTGTCAAGGGCCGTGCGATCACAGGGACGTGCCCGCCCCCTTCTGTCGTCAGGCCACGCAGCACGGGCGGGCGGCCTGACCGGGGATGGGTCAGCGCAGGCGGCGTGCGACCAGCATCAGGGTGAGGGTCACGGCCATGACAAGCGCGCCAATGCCATAGTCTTCGGCGGCGGGCGTGCCATAGGCGTATAGCCAGCCGAAATAGATCACCGCACACACCAGCGACACGGCAAAGGCGGCGGCGGCGCGCGCGGGCGCAATGAACAGGGCCGCCGCGCCGACAAGGCCCGCACTGCACGCCAGACCGTAGGCCAGCCAGATCAACACCGGGGCGGCGCCCGGACCGGCGACGTAGCTGATGATGGCCTGTGACAGGCCAAAGGCGTACCAGAGGGCTGCGACCGGGGCCACGATGCCGGGCCAGCGGGGCAGGGTTTGGGTTGTCATCATCATGTCTCCTTTGTTTGCGGTTGGAAAAGGGGTCAGAGGGGCCAGTGTTCAACGGCTTGGGCGGGTTTGGCGAGGCGGGCAAAGACCGGACCGAGCAGGCCGACCATGCGCCCGGTAAAGGCGGGGCGCCCGGTTTCGCACAGGGCCTTGAGGTTGCTGGCGATGAACCCTTGGGCGGACACCATTTCCTTGGCCAGCTTGCTGCCGGGGATCAAATTGTCGATCCGCAGTTCAAATTCGGTGCCGCCGTCCTTTTCCACCAGCGTGTAGGTCACGGTGACGGGCGGTTCGTCGATATTCGTCATGGTAAAGGTGTGGGCGTAGACATGTGGCGGCTCGAACCGCAGGACCTCGCCCACGACCATCGCAACCTTGCGGTTGGCGCTGACCATGCGGTAGCGCGCGCCGGGTTTCAGGCCGTCCTGCGTTTGGCAGACACCGCCAAAGAAGAACGGCAGCGCCTCGTCCGTTTTGACCAAAGTGTTCCAGACGGTTTCCACGGGGGCGTTGATCAGAACGCGATTGATGTTGGTGGTTGGGTTGGTCATGCGTCCGGGTCCTTGTCGATTTTGCGCGCCGCGGCTTCGGCCACGGATTTGATGAGGCTCATCCGATCCAGCCAGTGAGCGGAGAATGTGTCGGTCCAGCGTTCGTAAATCGCCTGAATGGGAACCGCGTTGAGGTAGAGGCGGCGCGTGCGCCCGTCCTGTTCGCTGATGATCAGCTGGGCCTGTTCCAGAACCTTGAGGTGGTTCATCACCGCGATGCGCGTCACGTCGAAATGCGCGGCAAGCTGTCCGACGCTCATCCCCGGCGTGTCGCGCAGCAGGTCCAGCATGTCGCGCCGGTTGGTATGGGACAAGGCCGCGAACACGCGGTCCATTTCCGAATCTGTAAACATGTAATTACCTTTTTACATATTTACGACGGAGTCAATGGGTGCAGCCGAATGTGCAACGGCCGCGCCTGTGTCAGGGCGCGGCCGTTGGTGGTGCAGATTGTATGTGGTTCAGATGCCGGGGGGCGGGGGCGGCGGCAGGATGGTAAAAAGCTGGGCCAGTTCGGTGACGTCCTCGGCCTTCATCCAGCCGTCCTGACCGGCGGTCCAGACATAGGTGTCGCGCCCCAGTTCGCCCGCGCCTGCCATGCGGCCCAGTTGCGCCTTGGAAAACGGTCCCTTGGTCTCGCCGTTTTCGGCGACGTGCCAGACATGTTCGACTGGCGGGGGCGGTGGGGCGGCGCGTCTGGGTTGCGGCGCGGCGGCCCCGGCGGCCATGGCCTGCCCCATTTGCATCCCAAGCCCGGCACCCAGCCCGGCCTCCATCGTGGCGGCGGCAGCACCACCGCGGCCCAAAGCCTCGGCGGCCTGAAACTGGGTGTATTCGTTCAGATTGCCGATCACGCCCATGGAGGACCGTTTGTCCATCACCTCTTCGACGGCGGGGGGGAGCGAGATGTTTTCGATATAGAGTTCCGGCAGCATCAGCCCGTACTCAGCGATCTGGTCGGAGATTTCCTTGGCGACAAGCTGGCCAAGTTCGCGGGTGTTCGCGGCCATGTCGAGCACGGGGATGCCAGATTGGGCCAAGGTGCGCGAAAACTCCTGCACGATGATGTTGCGGATCTGAAAGCTGATCTCGTCCATGGTGAATTCGCCGTCGGTGCCGACGATTTCGACGAGGAATTTGGCCGGATCGGTGACCCGGACCGAATAGGTGCCAAAGGCGCGCAGGCGCACGGGGCCAAATTCGGGGTCGCGACAGATGATCGGGTTCTTGGTGCCCCATTTCAGACCGTTGAACCGGGTGGTGTTGACGAAGTAGATCTCGGACTTGAACGGGCTTTTGAAGCCGTGATCCCAGTGTTGCAGGGTCGTCATGATCGGCATGTTGTTGGTCTCGAGCATATAGAGACCGGGGGTGAACACATCGGCCAGTTGCCCTTCGTGCACGAACACGGCGGCCTGACCTTCGCGCACGGTCAGCTTGGCACCATACTTGATCTCGTGGTCCTCACGTTCGAACCGCCAGACCATGGTGTCGCGACTGTCGTCGACCCAGTGGATGACGTCGATAAACTCGCCGGAGAGGAAGTCGAAAATGCCCATATTGGCCCCCATTCTGTCCGCGCGACGCGCGGCCTGTTGCGGCGGCGATTAATACATGGATCACAAGGCGGGAAAAGGGGAAGTCGCGGCGATCCGCCTCATCGCGCTGGCGCCGACAAAGGGGCGCGCGGGCGCGTGTGTCGCGTCCGGTTGCCAAATCTGTTCCAGCGCGATGCGCAGGCCGGGGTGCACGCGGCGCAGGCCGTAATCCCCCAGAAACAGGCTTTCTACCGGCAATCCGTTGGCAAAGATCACCTCGTGCCGGGGCAGGAGCAGGTGGAAATATCCAATCCGCTTCAAGCCACGTTTGACGCGGATGCCGGGGTGGTCCAGCAGCCCTTTGGCGGGGCACAGAACCTCTTGGCCGCCGGGCAGAGTGCGCAGGACGCGGTGCTGTGGCGACAGGGTCAATGGGCGGTCCGGCAGGGAGGACCCGAGACTGCCGGGTTTGATCGCGATGGGGCGCAGGTGCGCGGTCGCGGGCTGATCGAGCCGCAGGCAGTAGTGCAGCAGCAACGACACCGGCTGTGGGCCGTTGTCCTGTGTCAGAACCAGATCACCGGGACGCAGATGGGTGATCTGGCGGCGGCCATCGGGGGTGTCGATCCATGTGTCAGCGGCGAAACAGGCCACGTAGACGGTGTTGTATTCGTAGCTGTCGGTGGTGGCGTTGTACTGATAGGAGAACCCCGCGTCCTGATCCTCGCGCACTGACGCGCCACCGATCTCGGCAATCATGTTTGAGCCGGGAAAGCCTGCAAGCCCCGGATTGCTGCCGGTGCTGCCACCGTCAAATTCGGAAAAGTCGCTGGAGCTGCTTTCCATATTGAACACCAGAAAATCGCCAGTGCTTGGATCAACCAGTGCCACGGATTCCGAGTTGCTGGCGTCGCCTTCGCTCAAAAAGTTGGTGTTGGTCCCGCCAGCACCGGATTCGGTCCCGCCTTCGGACGCCTCTTGTGCCCATGCGGGGGGCGTGCCGCTAATTTCGTTGATAATGTAGAGGGTTTCACCCGGCGCGATCACAGTGCCCGGCGGAAAGGTGTGATAGAGTCCGTCCTGCGGACCATCCGGTGCCCCCGCGCCGGACGCATCGGACCAAATCTGCCAGCCGGACACGTCAATGGGCGCGCCGGTTGTGTTGGTGAACGAGACAAATTCGTCCTCCTGCGTGGCGGTGCCGTCGCCGTCGGTGTCAAACTCGGCCCCGCCGGTATTGTCACCATAGACCTGGTCAAAGATGATGCCGTTGAGAGACGCGACCATGGACGCTCCTGAACCTGCGCTGCTTGTTTGCGGGTCGTTCTAAGCGGGTCATGGTGGATATTTGGTTTACGCCCCTGCGGGCGGATCAGTTTGTGAGCGCCTCGCCCGTCCGTTCGGCGGCCAGTTGCCGCACGATGGGCCGGGCCTCGGCCCGGTCCATGCCGGTTGTCAGACGGGCGTCATACAACATGCCCAGCAGCGCCTCGTCATGGTCGGTGAGCAGGGCAAATTCGTCATCATCATTAAAGATGCTGGGCCGCGCGGCGGGGCTGTCATTGGGCAGGCCAAGCCCTTGGGCAATCTCTTCGTGGATGCAACTGAGCCGCAGAAGATCGGGATTTTCGGCACGCACCACGGCCACGGCGGCCGTGGTCGTCGCGCGCCCCGTGCCACCACCAAAGGCGACCACGGCGCAATAGGTGTCACGCGACAGGCTGCGCAATTGTGTCAGCGGATTGCCAAGCCGGGCGGCCACCTCGTCCAGCACATCGCCCCGGTCATCCTCGGAGGCGAAAATCACGTAGAAATTCGGGTTTGGCGCGATGGCAATCGGGTGCCCCGTCGCCCGCGCCAGCCGTCGCGCATAGCTGCGCGTGTTTGCGGTGTCGCGCGTGCGCTGACTGGGCGGAACAGACGCGCCAAAGGCGACTGCAATGCGCACCGGCATGTCCCAGCGGCGCAGCACGGCCTCGCCGCCGCCGGGTTCCCCGGTGGGCGTGAATTCGTCAAAAAACGCGATCTGTTCGAAATTGCGCGCCAGCATGGTTGCGGTAAACGGGGTGTCCGGCCCGCCACCATCCTGCCGCAACAGACCTTGGGTCAACTGGCTGGATTGCACGGCGCCCAGATAGCTGCGCAACGCGGCACTGCGTTCTGAGGTGGCGCGCACGGGCGGCGGTGGTGCGACTGCCGCAGGGTCCGGGCGCGCCCGCGGTGTGAGCACCGGATCGGTGGTCACAGGCGGCATATCGCAGGCCGCAAGAAAGACGAGGGCGGCAACGCCACCCAGCGCTTTCCAGAGACGCGGCCTGCGGATCATGGGCCTCAGTTGGCCCCTTGGGGCACGGAGGTAGCGGCGTTGTCGCCAACACCATCCTTGCGCGCCTTGGCGGCGGCCAGCGTGTCGCGCAGTTCGGCCTCCATCTTTTTGAGCTCTTCTTCGGCGGCGGCGCGGCGTGCCTTGCCTTCGTCGGCAATCTGCAAGCTGTCCTGAATGGTGCCGATGAGGTCCGCATTGGCCTGCTTGACCGCTTCGATGTCGAATACGCCGCGCTCCATTTCTTGGCGGATCATCTTGTTGCTGTCGCGCAGGTTTTCGGCGTTGGCTGTGAGCAGTTCATTGGTCAGGTCATTGGCATCGCGCACGGCGGCGGCGGCCTCGGCCGAACGTTGGATGGTGACGGCCTGCGCCAGTTGGGTTTCCCAAAGCGGCACGGTGTTGACGAGGGTCGAGTTGATCTTGGTCACAAGGCTTTTGTCGTTTTCCTGCACCAGACGGATCGAGGGCAGGGACTGCATCGTCACCTGCCGTGTCAGTTTCAGGTCGTGCACCCGGCGTTCCAGATCGTCGCGCGCGGCGCGCATGTCGCGCAGTTCCTGCGCTTTCATCACCTGCTGGTCTTCGGGGGCGGCCTCGACGGCGGCTTCCATCGCGGGGATGGTGGTTTCGTCCAGCTCTTTGATCTTTTCCTCGCCCGCAGCGATATAGAGCGCCAGTTCATCGTAGAATTGCAGCGTCTTTTCGTAGAGCAGGTCGAGCGATTTGATGTCCTTGAGCAGCGTGTGCTCGTGGCTCAGCAGGTTGTCGGTGATCTTGTCGATCTGGGATTGTACGGTCTCGAACTTGGCGGTGAACTTGGCAAAGGGGGCGGCCCGGCCAAAGAGCTTTTCCCAGAATGTCCGCTCGCGGCGCACGTCCAGTTCGGACACGGAAAAGCCGCGGATCGTGGTGACGATGTCGCGCAGGCCGTCGCCCGCAGGCCCGAGATCCTTGTTGCGCACGTCCGACAGCATCGCTTGGCTGATTTCCTGCAATTCCGCCTGCGCGGCGGAGCCGAAGGACACGATGGAATTGGTGTCGCCCATGTCGATCTCGCCCATGCGCGACCGGATTTCGGCACCCACGGGCGCGTCCGCTTCGGCCAGCGGCACGATGGCGTTGGCGTCACTGGGTTCGGCCAGAACGACGGCGGTGACCTCTTCGACCTGTGCGGCGGCGCTTTCAGCCTTTTGACGAACTGTTTCTGACATGATGTTCCCTTTTACTTAGCTGTTGTCCTGGGGTGCGATACGCACGCCTTCGCGCTGCAGCCGGTCCCGCAGCACGTCGATTTCGATGTTGAGGTCGCTGCGGTCATCGTTCAGCAGCTTTTGCGTGCGGGCGGCAAAGTTTTCCGACAGATCGTCCAGCAACTGCGCGTAGTCGGCCTTGGCCTGTGCGTCGCGGGTGCGGCTGTAGATGTCGGCGAACTTGATGGTCGCATCGCGTGCGCCCAGCAGGTAGACGCCCAGATATTTGCGGGCCGCGGTGAGGTCGCGGGGGTCTTCTTCGACGGTGCGGATCAGGTCGCGGGCAGTGGTCTGGAACTGTTCCAGCCGGGTCGCCATCTGCCGGTCCTCAGCGCGTTTCATGGCGTCGGTCATGGCGTTGAGATGGCTTTCGGCCTCGTCCACAACGCGGGCCACGCGGTCTTGCTGAAAGGTGTCGATCCCCTCCATGCCCTTGTCGGTCATCGGATCAAAGCCAAAGGCAGCCAGATGCAGACCAGCGGTTGCAATGCCGAAGAGCGCGGGCGCGATGAGGCCCGGTTCAACCCGGTAGGCGGCCAGACCGATGCCAATACCAGCGAGGAGCGCAGCGACGAGCTTGCGTGGCAAGGCAGGGCGGCGCGCCACCTTGCGTTCATGATAAGCGGCCTCGGCCCGCATCCCCTCGCGCAAAAGCCATGCACCCAGCGTCAGGACACCGGCCGCCACCAGCGCCAGCACCAGCCCGACCGCCCCGTCGTTCAGCGCCAGAAACACCATCGGCACGGCTGGCAGGAACATCAGGTTGGCGCGCGCGCCGACCGGGTCCACACGGGCGCGGTCAAAGGCCGGGCGGGCCTCGACCTCGGGCGTCTCACCGTCGGGGCTGTATTTGCCGCCAAAGCGTTTGGCCATCGCTCAGAGCCCTCCTATCAGACCGGTGGTCACGCCGAACATCAGCGCGATCAGCACAACAAAGGCGATCTTCTGAAAAGCTGTTGGTTGCATGTCGGTCCCCACCTCTTTGGCTACGCCGGACTATAGGCACATTGCACGTGCAGAACTAGTGGCGCGCACCGGTTCTGCGTTCGGCGTTGAGTTTGCGTGTGTAGCCCGACTGGATCACCTCCACGGCGACCAGAACCAGGACGCTGAAGTAGAAGGTGGTTTTGGACATCGGAATGATCTCGTAGCCAAAAACACGCAAGGCGAGGCTGTCGTCATGCATCGCGTGGGCCGCCGCCTGACCGGCTTCGCCCAGAAGCACCACACCGACAATCAGCAGGATAAACAGGCCAAGGACCTCGTACATGCGGTTCTTTTCCAAAAAGCGCGTCACACCATCCGCAAGCAGCAGCATCGCAAGGCCCGACAACAGGATCGCGGTGGCGAGAATAAAGAACACATCCGTGATGGCCAGCGCCGACAAAACGCTGTCGAAGGAAAAGATCAGGTTCATCAGTACGATCAGCAGCACCACCTGTGTGGCGGTTTTGCCGGATTTCGCCTCAACATCGGTGCTGAGGTCATGGATGGTCAGCATGTGGCCGATTTCCTTGACAGCCGTGTACATGATGAAGATGCCGCCAAAGATGAACACAACCGTGGCAAAGTTCACGCCTCCGGTCAGCACGCCCTGCCAGTCCAGCACAACAAAGGGCTCGGCCATGGCATCAATCAGCTGGATCATCGTGAACAGCAGCACGACGCGCAATACCACGGCAAGGATAATCCCCCAGCGCCGTACGGCGGCCTGTTGCGCCACCGGCGCGCGCTGGCTTTCGATCGAGATGTAGAGAAGGTTGTCGAAACCCAGAACCGCCTGCAAAAAGCACAGCATGAGCAAATTGCCCACGTTTTCGAGCGTCAGAAGTTCGGCCATGTCGTAGTCCCCCCGGTGGCGCTGTTGCGCGCCTCGTTTTTTCTGGAGGCCAAGATTGAGACAGGGGGGCGCAGGCGCAAGGGGGAAATTTCCGCGCCCGTCAGCACAGGTGCGGCTTAGCTCCGCGTGGCCTCACGGGCGAGGCTTTCGCTCAGCACGTCGATTTGCACGTCAAGCCGGGCGCGGCCTTCTTCGGCGTAGTCATATGCACGCTTCGCAAAGGCATCGCCCAGATCGCGCAACAGGGTGACATAGCGGCGGTGCGCCGTAATGTCCCCGGTGCCCCGATAGATTGCGATGAACCGGGCGGAGGCCTCTTCGGCGCCGTCGAGATAGACGCCGAGGTACTTTTGCAGGGACCGCGCCCGCTCGGGGTCATGTTCGACGGCCTGCACCATCTGTTCGACCGCGTCCTCGAAACGCTTCAGAAGGGGCATGATTTCGGCGCAGGCAAGCGGGGTGACATGGCTTTTGATCCGCGCCATCCGCGCTGCGACGCGGCTGCGGGTTTTATCGAGCTTGTGGGTCTGGCGTTGCGCGGCGGTCTCGAGCCCCTTGTGCCGGAGCGGGTCGAGGCCAAAGGCAACCACCGACAGGGCGGCGGCAATGAGGCCCACCATGATGACCTGCCCGATGTCGCCGCCACGGGTCAGGACCGTCAGGCCCGACGCCACGCCCATGCCCGCAGACCCGATGATGCGCCCCTTGAGACGGGCGGCGCGGGCCACGGTCTGGCCGTCATAGCGCTGTGCGTCCTTGAGCCCGAGCGAAATGGAATAGAGCGACCCGCCAAACAGGCCCAGCAGGCCGCCGCAGGTCAGCAGCCTTTGCCAAGTCGGGTCGTGCAGCATCGAAAAGGCCAGCGGCAGGGTTGCCAGAAACAACAGCCCAACCGCCTGCTGATTGCGCGGGTCAGACGGCAATTTCAACTGCGCATAATCAGGCGGGGTGTACCGCGGCGGAACGTGAGGCACGCGCATCAGTCAGTACCACGTCAGTGTCAGAATGAGGATGAAAAGCCCGACAAAGGCGAGGTTGGGAAACAGGCGCTGCATGGGGCCATCGCCCGCGATGTTGAATTTCACCACCGCCGTCAGAAAGCGCAGGATGTTGCGCGCCTGCCAGATGAGACCTGCCAGCACAATGAGCAACAGGACGAGAACGCCAATGAGTGTCACCATAACCATGCCATGTGGATGACCCGGCAATCTGGCGCGGATATGGCCTCAGCGCGACTTTTTCGGGCGATTGCGCCGGGGCTGGGGGCGCGGTTTGGCCTTGGCATGGCCGTCCGGCCCGTCGTCGAGACCCAATTGGTCGCGCATGATCTTGCGGCGCACTTCTTCCACATCGCCCTGTTTCAGCTCGCCCAGTTGGAACGGACCGTAGCTGATGCGGATGAGGCGGTTGACGATGAGGCCCAGATGCTCCATCGCGCGGCGAATTTCGCGGTTTTTGCCCTCGCGCAGGCCGATGGTGAGCCATGCGTTCGCCCCTTGTTGCCGGTCGAGGGTGATTTGCATTGGCTGGTAGCGCTGGCCTTCGACGGTTGCGCCCTTGCGCAATGTGTCGAAGGCGGTATCGCTGGGCTGGCCCTTGATGCGCACGCGGTAGCGTCGCATCCAGCCGGTGGACGGCAATTCGAGCTTGCGTTTGATGCCGCCATCATTGGTCAGCAGCAGCAGCCCTTCGGAATTGATGTCGAGCCGGCCCACGCTGAGCACGCGGGGCAGGTCGTCGGGCAGCGCGTCAAAGATCGTCTGGCGGCCCTGTTCGTCGCTGGTGGTGGTCACGAGGCCGGGCGGTTTGTGATAGAGCCACAGCCGTGCCGGTTCCGGCGGGCTGAGCGGTTTGCCGTCCACGGTGATTGCGTCCGCTTCGGTCACGTTCAGGGCAGGGCTGTCAATTTGCTTGCCGTTGACGGACACGCGGCCTGCGGTGATCATGGCTTCGGCCCCGCGACGCGAGGCGATGCCCGCGCGGGCCAGAACCTTGGCGATGCGGTCGCCTTTTGGGGTGTCGGTGGTCATAGGGTGGCCTTTAGCGGTTGCGAAGGCGCGGGGAAAGGGGCAGGGGGCCGCGATGGTGTTTCGCAGTTTCATGGATGAGGCGTTGGCGCAGGCCCGTGCCGCCGCCGACCGCGGCGAGGTGCCGGTGGGTGCCGTTGTTGTATCGCCAGGTGGTGCGGTTGTTGCGGCGGCGGGCAACCGGACGCGCGCGCTGAACGACCCAACCGCCCATGCCGAGATGCTGGCGATCCGTGCGGCCTGCGCGGCGGTGGGGTCCGAACGGCTGGTGGGGCATGATCTTTATGTGACGCTGGAGCCCTGTGCCATGTGTGCCGCTGCTATCGCGGCGGCGCGGATTGCACGGCTGTATTACGGCGCCTCCGATCCCAAATCGGGAGGCGTTGCCCACGGGGCGCGCGTGTTTGCACACCCCCAGGCGCATCACGTGCCGGAAGTATATGACGGACTGGCCGCGGCGGAGGCGGAGGACCTGCTGGTGCGGTTCTTCTCGGCACGGCGCTAGCGGCGGTGCGCCACCACACCCCCCCCACCCGCCCGTGCTCAGAGCGGGATCGGCTGCATGATCTGCGGTTCGATGACATCCACGCCCGGCAGGCCGCGCCGAAGGGCCGAGGCGTTCTGTTCCAGCAGGGGGAATGTCCGGTAGTGGCATGGGATCACCGTGCCAAAGTGGAAAAAATGCCGTGCGGCAAAGGCCGCCCCCTCCATGTCCATGGTAAAATACCCGCCCGCCGACAGGATGCCGATATCGGGTTTGTAGAAATCCCCCATCCACTGCATGTCGGCCATGATATCGGTGTCGCCGGAGAAATAGATCACCTTGCCCTCGCCGCGGATGATGTAGCCGCAGGGCACGCCGGTATAGACATCGCCCGCCTCGGTCGGCACGGATGACGAGTGGGACGCAGGCACGAGCGTTGCGCTCGCAGTGCCGAGCGTGATGGTGCCACCGCGGTGGAAGGCGTGCCCCTCGACCGCGCCCTTGCCATGCAGGTAGCGGCCAAGTTCGTAGGTTGCAGACAGGGGTATCCCCTTGGCCTTGCTCAGCTCCGCGACGCCGTCGGTGTGGTCGGAATGGCCATGGGTCACAAGGATATGCGTGGCCCCTTGGGTCGCGGGCCCGTGCTGATCCTCGGGCAGCATCGGATTGCCGCTGAGCCAGGGGTCGATCAGCAGGACCTGATCGCCGATTTCGATGCGGAAGCTGCCGTGGCCGAGCCAGATGATATTCATATCGTTCCTCCCCTTTTGCCAAGCGTAGCGCGGGAGGCGGGCCTGCGGGAGCCTCCGGCGGGGATTTTTTTGGGACAGAGACGGGGAAGGCGCTTTGACATGGGCGGGCGCGGGGTTAGCTGGGGCGCATGGATTTGTTGCGCGAGATAGACGGGTATTGCGAGCGGTTGGGTCCGGCCTATTGGGCCGAACCGGTCAATGCGGTGACCAATGCGGCCTTTGTGCTGGTTGCGATCTGGATGTGGCGGCGGTCTGCCCGGGTGCCCTTGGCGCGGGCGCTTGCGGCGGTGCTGTTTGTGATCGGGTTGGGCAGTTACCTGTTTCACACCCACGCGCAGGTCTGGGCGGCGATTGCGGATGTGGTGCCAATTGCACTGTTCATCCTGCTGTACCTTTTTGCAGTGAACCGTGACGTGTGGGGGATGCCGCTATGGGCCGCGCTGTTGGGGGTGGTGCTGTTTCTGCCCTATGCTGCGCTGACGGTGCCGCTGTGGCAGAATATGCCGATTTTTGGCGTGTCGGCGGGCTATATGCCGGTGCCCACGCTGATCCTGATCTATGCGGTGCTCTTGCAGCGCCGCGCGCCGCAGGTGGCGCGCGGCTTTGCGATTGGGGCTGCGATCCTGCTGGTGTCGCTGCTTGCACGCAGTCTGGACGAGACGCTGTGCGCCGCGTGGCCACTGGGCACGCATTTTGCATGGCATATCCTCAACGGCATCATGTTGGGCTGGATGATCGAGGTCTATCGCCGTCACGCCCTTGAAGGTGCGCAGGCTGCACGGTAAAGCCGCGGGAAGAGCGAAACGAGGTCCCTGACATGTCCATTGACGAAAGCACCGCGGCGCGGGTTGCCAAATTGGCGCGGATCAAGGTCGAGCCGGAGCAATTGCCTGCGCTGGCCTCCGAGTTCAACACGATCCTCGGCTTTATCGAACAACTGGGCGAGGTGGATGTCGACGGGGTGGACCCCATGACATCTGTCACGCCGCAGCGCCTGAAACGGCGTGTGGATGAGGTGACCGATGGGAATCAGCAGGGTGCTGTTCTGGCCAATGCGCCGGATGCGCGCGAGGGGTTCTTTGCTGTGCCGAAGGTGGTGGAATGAGCGATCTGAACAAGCTGGGTCTGGCCGAAGCGCGCGACGCGCTGCGCAAGGGCGACACGACAAGCGCGGAACTGACCGCCGCCTGCCTGACGGCCATCGACGGGGCCGGGGCGCTGAACGCCTTTGTCCACCACACGCCCGAGATTGCGACCGCGCAGGCCAAGGCCGCGGACGCGCGCATCAAGGCCGGCGACGCGCCTGCCATGTGCGGCCTGCCCATCGGGATCAAGGACCTGTTCTGCACCAAGGGCGTGCCGAGCCAAGCGGGCTCCCGCATCCTCGAAGGATTCCTGCCGGAATATGAAAGCACGGTCAGCGGCAACCTGCTGGAGGCCGGTGCGGTGATGCTGGGCAAGCTGAACATGGACGAATTTGCCATGGGCTCGTCCAACGAGACGTCCGTTTACGGCAACGCGGTAAACCCGTGGAAGGTGGACGACCGGGCGCTGACCCCGGGGGGGTCGTCGGGTGGGTCGGCATCTGCGGTTGCGGCTGATTTGTGTCTGGCGGCCACGGGCACCGACACGGGTGGCTCTATCCGCCAGCCTGCGGCCTTTACCGGCATCACGGGCATCAAGCCCACCTATGGGCGCTGTTCGCGCTGGGGCATCGTGGCCTTTGCCTCGTCTCTGGATCAGGCGGGGCCGATGACCAAATCGGTGCGCGATGCGGCCATCATGCTTGAGGCGATGTGCAGCCATGACCCTAAGGATTCGACCAGTGCGGACCTGCCTGTGCCGAATTTCGAGGCGATGCTGACCGGCGATATCAAGGGCAAGAAGATCGGCATTCCGGCTGAATACCGCATGGATGGGATGCCCGGCGAGATCGAGACGCTGTGGACGCGCGGGGCAGACATGCTGCGTGATGCGGGGGCCGAGATTGTCGATATCGCGCTGCCGCACACCAAATACGCGCTGCCCGCTTACTACGTGATCGCCCCTGCGGAGGCGTCCAGCAACCTCGCGCGCTACGACGGCGTGCGCTACGGCCACCGCGCCAAGCTGGATCAGGGTGACGGCATCACCGAGATGTACGAAAAGACCCGCGCCGAGGGGTTCGGCGACGAGGTCAAGCGCCGCGTGATGATCGGCACCTATGTGCTGTCGGCGGGCTTTTACGACGCCTATTACAACCGCGCGCGCAAGGTGCGGACGCTGATCAAAAAGGACTTTGAGGATGTGTTTGCGGCGGGGATCGACGCGATCCTGACGCCTGCGACGCCGTCGGCGGCCTTTGGTCTGGGCGAGGCATGGGATGATCCGGTGCAAATGTACCTGAACGACGTGTTCACCGTGACCGTGAACATGGCGGGGCTGCCGGGCATCTCTGTGCCTGCCGGTCTGGATGCGCAGGGCCTGCCGCTGGGGCTACAGCTGATTGGCCGCCCGTGGGAAGAAGGTGATTTGCTGAACACCGCCTACGCGCTTGAGGCGCGGGCGGGTTTTGTGGCCAAGCCCGGCAAATGGTGGTAGACCACGCCGAAACAGATCCCGGCAAAGGGTGAGCAGAAATGGTATTCCGTAGTGTATTGATTGTGGGCGCGCTTGCCGCATTGGCCGCGTGTCAGCCAGCTATTCCCGACAGTGGTGCAGGGGTCGTGAACCCCGGTCGCGGTGTGGGGTTCGACGATCCGTCCACACTTGCCGCCCGCGAGGCGCGTGCCCAGCAATTGCAAACCGGCACCCGTGTGCCGCCTGCGCCGGGTGTGGCGGCACAGGCGCTGCCGCCAGCGGCTTCCGCCAATCAGCAAAACGCGCTGGTGCAGACGCGGCAGGTCGCCCAGCCACAGCCCGCGACCCAGACGGCCCGCGCGGTCACCGACCCCGCCGGGCTGGACGCCGAACTGGCCCAGATCGCGCAGCAGAACGACGCCGCCGCCGCCGTCGCCAATTCGGGCGAGAACGTCGTGAACGCCAGCCCGTCCAACGCGGCACCGGTGATCCTGAACAACCCCGGCATTTCGGACGAAAACGACTTTGACGCGGTTGCCTCGCGCCGGTCGATCGAAGGCGATGCCGCGCGTCTGCAACAGCGCCAGCAGCAATACACCGTGGTCCAGCCCACAGCGCTGCCCTCGCGCGCTGGAAACGGGCAACCCAACGTGGTGCAATATGCGTTGCGCACGTCTCACGCCAAGGGCACGCGGGTCCACCGCCGGATCAGCATCGCATCCGCGGCAAAGCACCAGCGCAACTGCGCCGTCTACAATTCAGCGGACGAGGCGCAGATCGCCTTTCTCGCCGCAGGTGGTCCGCAGCGGGACCGCAAGGGGCTTGACCCGGACGGGGACGGATTTGCCTGCACGTGGGACCCGGCGCCCTTCCGGCGCGCCGCTGGCAACTGAGCCTGCCCCCGGTGGACATCCACCACTGTCCGTCTCCCAATTGTGGCCCGCGCCGTGACGGTCTGACGCCGCAGCTTGTGGTGCTGCATTACACCGCGATGGCATCGGCGGAGGCGGCAATTGAGCGGCTCTGCGACCCGGCGGCGGAAGTGTCTGCGCATTACGTTATCTGCAAGTCAGGCCCTGTGACCCAATTGGTGGGCGAGGGGATGCGGGCATGGCACGCCGGTGCGGGTGCGTGGCATGGCTTGGACGACATTAACTCGCGCTCCATTGGCATCGAACTCGACAATGATGGGCAAGAGCCATTTGCCGAACCGTTGATGCAAAGCCTTGAGGCCCTGCTGCACCGCATCCTAATGGGATGGGCGATCCCAGCGGAAAACGTCATTGGCCATTCCGACATGGCCCCGGGTCGCAAGTTCGACCCCGGCCCGCATTTCGACTGGCAAAGGCTCGAAGCCAAGGGGTTGGCGGCGCCGACATTGGTGCCGTCCGTGGACGGACGCACTGCGGCGGATTTCATGCGACTGGCCCGCACCGCAGGCTATACGGCCCAAGCGGATGCCCAAGCGCTCTTGGATGCGGTGCGGTTGCGGCATCGGCCAGAGGCGCGCGGACCGCTGACCCAAGCCGATTTCGACGCGCTCAGCCGCCGCTGACGGCGCAGATGGGGTGCGACTGTCCCCGTCTCTGTCCCCAAAAAATCCCCGCCGGAGGCTCCCGCAGGTTCCGCTTGCCCGAACGGTCGCCATTGACGTGCCCCCGCCCGCCCACGTAAGGGCAGCGGGCGCGGAGGGGCGGATGGCCGCCAACGGGCACTGGTTTGCGCCAGCGTCCTTGGAGGAAAGTCCGGACTCCCAGAGGCAACGGTGCCGGGTAACACCCGGGCGGGGCAACCCGACGGAAAGCGCCACAGAAATGAAACCGCTGCGGTCCGCCGCAGCAAGGGTGAAACGGTGGGGTAAGAGCCCACCGCCGGGCTGGCAACAGACCGGGCATGGCAAGCCCCACCGGGAGCAATGCCAAATAGGGACCGCGCGCCGGGCAACCGGCGGGGCTGCTTCTGCCCCAGCAGGTCCGGGTTGGCAGCTAGAGGGGTGCCGGTAACGGCATCCCAAGAGGAATGGTCATCTCGGGGTGGGCAACCACCCTAGACAGAATCCGGCTTACAGCCCCTCCGCGCATATCACCATGTCCGTACGGTCGACCGTATAACCTCGGCCATGGGGACTGCTGCGGCCTTGTCACCGGCCAGCTTGATCTGACCCAAGGCCCCCCACAATGCGCCGACCAGAAACTCGGCCCGCGTGTCCGCATCGCTGATCCCATCCCGGGCCAACGCATCCGCAAAGGACGTCTTCCAGAGCGCGCGGTAGGCCGCCACCTGCGCGCGCACCGTCTCGTCGGTGCGCTCCAGCTCAAACACCGTGTTCACCATCAGACAGCCTGCGTGGCTGATCGCATCCGGGGGGTCCGGGGCGGAAAACCCGGCAAACACCGCGTCAATGGCGTCACGACCTGGCATTGCAAACACCTGCGCAAGCTGTGCGTGCACGGTGTCGAAATAGCGCGCAAGTACAGTGTGAAACAACTTTTCCTTGTTGCCGAACGCGTTGAAAAGACCGCGAATGCCCACGCCGGTCGCCTCTTCCAGCATCCGGGTTGTCGTCGCCTCATACCCATGTCGCCAGAAGGTCATCATGGCCGCATTCAGCACGGCGTCGTCGTCGAATTTACGCGGTCTCGCCAATTTTACATCAAGCGTTGCAAAACAAACGCCTATCCTTTATGCCAGATTTTGCATCGTGTGATGCATAACATCGACGAAAGGAAAAACCAATGCCGACAATCAAGGTAACGGTGCCTGCGGGCGCGTGGAGCACAGATGAAAAGACCAAGATCGCCGAATCCCTGACGGGCGGTCTTGCGGCGGTCGCTTTGGACGCGGGGAAAGGCGACATTCGCCAATACATCAACGTGCAGATCATGGAGACCGCGACCGGCGGCTATGCGATCGGAGGCAATGTCGTTGGGTGAGGGGATGGTGCCGGAACTGTGGGCCGTGGCCGGTCTGACAGCGGTATGGCTGCTGCTGGTCTTTGGCCAGCAGCTTTACAACGACAAGGCCAAGGGTGCGGCTTGGGCGCTGGGCAATCGCGATGATCAGGACATGCCTGCCACATCGCGGCGTTTGGCGCGGGCGACCGCCAACCACGTGGAAAACGCCGTGATGTTTGCCCCTGTCGCACTGGTTTTGGTGATGGCGGGATTGAACACCGGCGTGACAGCTGTGGCGGCGCTGGTGTTTCTGGCCTTGCGTGCCGGCCACGCGCTCACCTATGCGCTGGGCATCACCTATATCCGCAGCGGTTTCTGGCTGGCCGGTGTCGCGGCCACGGTGGTCACCGGTTGGCCGTTGATCCGCGTGCTTTTTGCGTGACGCCTGGGCCGGAGCGGTGAAACTGTCGCTCCGGCCTGAAACTCATGCGCTGATGGGTTGACTCGGGGGGGCCACGCGGTAAAAGGCGCGCTCAGACAGAATTTCCCGCAGGCCAGCAGTGCGCCCCGCGGTGCAGGAGAGACCAGATGGCCAAGCCAACCACGATCAAGATCCGCCTGAACTCGAGTGCAGGCACCGGCCACTTCTATGTGACCAAGAAAAACGCACGCACCATGACCGAAAAGATGGTGGTACGGAAATACGATCCCGTTGCGCGCAAGCACGTGGAATACAAGGAAGGCAAGATCAAGTAAGATCGCCCCCTTTTTCGTTTTTCCAAAGGCCGCGCCGCAAGGACGCGGCCTTTGTCGTTTTTGGAGGTCTGAGGCCTATGACGGACAGATTTGAATTGCGCAGACGGGTGGACGGACGGGTGTACCGGTTCGTACAGGCCGCCCCCGATGTCTATCGCAGAACCGATCAGCGTCGCATGACCATTTGCAGGGACGCGGTGTTTGGCTGGGTCGCTTTGGACCCGGACACAGGCGCGCTGGCCGGGCGGCTCTGGGACGTGCCTGCGGCGGAGCAGGGCGCGCACCCGCCCGAAGGCCGCTGGGTGTCGTGCAAGGGCGCGCGCAGCTATGTCTACGATCTGGTGCGTCTGCGCCCAGAGGTCCCGGCATGATGATCCGCCCCACAACCCGCGATGATCTTGCAGCTGTCGATATGCTGCTGGCGCGCAGCTATCCGAAACTGCTCAAGGCGGACTATGCGCCTTCGGTCTTGGTCACGGCGTTGCCGATCATTGCGCGCGCCCAGCCCAGATTGCTGGCTTGCGGCACCTATTACGTTGTCGAAGATGAGGGCCGCGTGCTGGGGGCGGGCGGCTGGACGCGGGATCGCAAGGACGAGCGGCTTGGTCACATACGCCACGTCGTCACGGACGACCGCGCGCTGCGGCGCGGTGTGGGACGGGCATTGATGACCCATTGTTTTGACACGGCGCGGGCGGCAGGTGTGGTGCGCATGGAATGCTGGGCCACCGTGACGGCAGAGCCGTTTTATCAGGCCTGCGGCTTTGAGACCGTGGGACCGATGGACGTGACGCTTGAAGGTGGAATTTCGTTTCCGTCCCTGCGGATGACGCGCGTTCTGTGACCGGGCTGTGACCACATTGAGCGCGCATACGCGCGCACGACATGTTTTATTGGGCCCGTGTCGGGCGCGCCAAGACACGGCCTTAGCCGGGTTTGTCGGCAGGCTGTCCATCGAGGGTGGTGTAGCGTCGGGTGTTCGTCGTGCGGTCGTAGCGCAGAACGCGGTCGTGGTCAGGATAGGTGACGGTGTCATGCGTCACGCGGGTGCCGATCACCACATAGCGGACGACTGTGTCGGCATGGTTGTACATGCTGTGCGCCACGGGATCGCCCGCGCGCCAACAGGCGGCATCCCCGGGCGACAGGATCGTCTCAACGCCGTTTTCGGTGAGGGTGCCGTCGAGGATCAGCACCATCTCGTCCTCGGTTGCGTGCCAATGGCTGAACGACGACCGCGATCCGGGAGGCAGTTCCTCGATAAAGGCGCCGAACTGGGTCAGTCCGGCTGTGTCGCTGATCAACTCCGCGCGGTAGGGGCCCTGTGCTGAACCGGCACCGCCCGCGTCGATCCGCGCCGTGCCACGTCTCACAACTGTCATGTGCTCTCTCTCTGAAACGAAAAAGGCCGGTCACGAGGACCGGCCTTTGCTTAGGGAAAGTGCGCCCGATTATTCTTGCTGGCCCATGAACATCAGCAGGAACTGGAACATGTTCAGGAAGCTGATGTAGAGGCTCAGCGCGCCGTCATAGGCGGCCTTGTCCAGCCATTCCTGGTCACCATGCGAGGCGTGCGCCACGTAGGTGTTCTTGATGTCCTGCGTGTAGAACGCGGTCAGACCGGCAAAAATCAGGATGCCGATGATCGAGATGGCGAACATCATTGCAGGCGACTGCAGGAAGATGTTGATGACCATTGCAACGATCAGGCCGATCACACCCATGATCAGGAATGTGCCCATGCCGCTCAGGTCTTTCTTCGTGGTGTAGCCGTAGAGGCTCAGGCCCGCGAAGGCGATCGCGGTCACGATGAAGGTCTGTGCAATCGAGTAGGGCGTGTAGATCATAAAGATCGTCCCCATCGACACGCCGATGACGGCGGCGAAGACGAAAAAGCCCAACTGCACAGCCGCAGCAGACCCGCGGCGCATCAGAGCGCCCCAGCCAAAGAAGATGAACGCCAGCGGTGCGAACATCAGCACCCATTTGAGGGGCGAAACATAGAGCGTGTAGCCCAGGCCCGTCAGGAATTCACCGTTACCAAGCGGGTATTCTGTCGGTGTCGACGTGATCGACAGCCCCGAAATGGCCCATGCGGCAAGGGCGGTGATCAACATGCCCACGGACATAGTGCCGTAGACTTTGTTCATGTGGGCGCGAAGGCCCTCGTCAATCTGGGCGGCGCGTGTTCCGGCCGCCGACCGGATCGTATTCAACTCAGCCATGTGAGACCTCCAAGAATATTGCAAAGCAGGCAGCCGAAACCGCCCGTCGCGGATTTCCGCCCGCGTCACCGCTGAATATCAGTGCGCGCGGCCCAGCTTTCAAGGTCTTTTCGGTCGTGATCAGCGACGATAGCGCGACATTCTGACTGTTTTTGTCATAAATGCCGCGCATCGCAGCCGTTTTCGGCGTCTCGGTCAGCGCCGCCACGTGGCGGGCACGTCCCAGACGGGCTTGGCCGCTTCGTGCGCTGCGCGTTTCGGGCTTAGGCCGATGTCATCAAGCTGTGCCGCGTCAAGGCGCGCCAAGGCGCGGCGCGACCGCCAGACTGCAAGGGCGGTGAACAGCGAGAATGTCGAACGTGCCGGGGCAGCAGCAGGGCGGGTGCGGGTGTTGAAGTCGATCAGGGCCATTGGGGGCAACTCCTTGCGTCGGCGTGATGTATGGGGCGCTTTGCATCAAAGCTCTTGATGTATATGGCGCAGGGTGGCATATTTTGAAAACGAATGTTTGTGACCCGAAGCATCACGGAGAGTGATATGAGAAACTTGGACATCACCACGCTACGGTCCTTTGTCGCTGTGGCCGAAAGCGGCGGTGTCACGCGGGCGGCGGGTTTTCTGCACCTCACGCAATCGGCAGTGTCGATGCAGCTTAAGCGGCTCGAAGAATTGCTGGGCCTTGATCTGTTTGACCGTTCCGGGCGCAGCATCGCGCTGACCGCGTCGGGCGAACAATTGTTGGTCTATGCGCGGCGGATGGTGGCGCTGAATGACGAGGTGATGACGCGGCTGACCGATCAGGCTTATGAGGGGGAAATCACACTGGGTGTGCCGCATGACATCGTTTACCCGGCGATCCCACGGGTACTGAAGCAGTTCCACGCGGCGTTTCCACGGGTCAAGGTGCAGCTTGACAGTTCATACACACGCAGACTGAAATCCGAGTTTGGCAAAGGGGCCTGCGATATCATTCTGACCACCGAGACAGGCATGGATGCGGGGGGAGAGGAGCTTTGCGTCAAACCACTGGTTTGGATCGGGGCGCCGGGTGGGTCGGCATGGCGGCAACGACCGCTCAAGATGGCGTTCGGACGGCAATGTACGTTCCGCCCGCGGGTTGTCGAACGGCTCGATTCTGCGGGCATCCCGTGGGAAGTTGTGGTGGAAACCGAAAGCGACCGCACCATCGAGGCGACCGTAAGTGCGGACCTTGCCGTTCATGCCATGATCGAAGGAACAGAGCCGCCGCATCTGGACAAGATTGACCACGGTGGCGCGCTGCCCGAATTGCCCGTGCAGCGTATTAACCTTTATGGTGCAACCGGCGCTGCAAACGAAATTCAGGACGCGCTGATCGGCTTTCTGCGCCACGCCTTTGGTGGCAGTGACGCGGTCGCGCTGCGGGCCGTATGAGCGGAATTACGCTCTGATTCGGGCAGAATTGATCGAACCTGTGTTAAATCGGCGGCATTTCAGGCGCGGCAATTCGGAGCGATTTTGTGCGAAATTGTCGCATCTGCGGGGGTATAATTTACAAAGTGCAATTATGGTTAACGCTACACGTTTAGATTGCTAAGCCGTTGATCGGGCTATGACATCGCCGACGCACCTGAGTAGGACCTGGCAAGCAACCAACTGATAATTGGCAAATTTTTGACATAGCAACCGGTGATGAGACAAGGCGAGCTTTTTCGCAATACTCGCCCATACCGGGTGGTTTGCGTTGAAAAACGGCTCCGCTCGCGCTAGTTTCGAAAAACCGGCGGCGTCGCGAGACGCGCGTCCCGCATCGTTCACCTTTTCGAACGGCGTAACCCATACGTATCCGCTTGGGCGGCAACAAGAATAGGAGTGCTCGGATGGCACATCTGGTCGACGTTCACGTAGGAAAACGCATTCGCCAGCGGCGCTGGCTTATCGGGATGACCCAGCAAAAGCTGGCGGATATGGTTGGCATCAAATTCCAGCAAATCCAGAAATACGAAACCGGCGCAAATCGTGTCAGCGCATCCCGGCTTTGGGACATTGGTGAGGCAATGGGTGTTCCGGTTGCCTTTTTCTTCGAAGGCTTGCAGGGCGAAGATGGCGCGGCAGCTCAAACACGCGGTGACGTGCCGCAAGACATGCTCTCGGACAAAGAGGCGATGGATCTGGTGCGCACCTATTACGCCATTCCCGAAAACCAGCGGCGTCGCCTTTTCGAACTGGCGCGCGTGCTGAGCGACGTCGCCTGACCACAGGCTGATCCGCGCTTGCAACGCGCACGTGGCTCTGGCAGTCCGTTTTCATGACGATAGACTACACTTCGCTTGCGCTTGTCGCGCATGACATGGCGGATGCGGCGCGGCAGGCAATCCTGCCGCATTTTCGCTCAGCTTCGCTGATCTCTGACAACAAGGACGCTGGTGGGTTCGACCCCGTCACGGTCGCGGATCGCGCCGCAGAACGGGCCATGCGGGACGTGTTGGCGCTACGGCGCCCCAAGGACGGCATTCTCGGAGAGGAATATGGCGCACAGTCCGGGACCAGCGGTCTGACATGGGTGCTGGACCCCATCGACGGCACGCGCGGTTTTGTGTCCGGCACGCCCACGTGGGGTGTTCTGATCGCTGTGGGGCCAGAGGCGGGGCCGGGGCTGGGTCTGATCGATCAACCGTATATCGGCGAACGGTTTGTCGGGTTTGACGGGCAGGCCGAAGTGCACGGGCCGATGGGGCAAACCCGCTTGGCGACCCGGCCGGTGCGCGATCTGTCTGAGGCCACTTTGTTCACGACGTTCCCCGAGGTTGGAACGCCCATGGACAGGGCGGCCTTTGAGCGGGTCTCGTCCCAAGTGCAACTGACCCGCTACGGCATGGACTGTTACGCCTATGCGCTGGTGGCCGCAGGGCAGGCCGATCTGGTGATCGAAGCCGGTTTGAACGCCTATGACATTCAGGCCCCCATCGCGCTGATCGAAGCGGCGGGTGGTGTTGTCACCGATTGGGAAGGTGGTCCCGCCCATGCGGGCGGACGCGCGCTGGCGGCGGCAAACCGGGAAATTCACGCACAGGCGCTGGCCCTTTTGCAGGACGCCCCATGACCGAAGTCCTGATCCGGGGTGCGGTACATCTGGTCACCATGGACGATGCCGGGACGGAATTGCAGGGCGCGGACCTGCGTCTGCGGGAGGGCGCGGTGGCCGAAATTGGCCACGGGCTTGAGCCCGGCGCGGGGGCTGAGGTGGTCGACGCGGCGGGGTGCGTGGTGACACCGGGCCTCGTGAACACACATCACCACCTGTACCAGACACTGACACGCGCGGTGCCCGGAGCGCAGGACGCGCTTCTGTTTGGGTGGCTCAAGGCGCTGTATCCGATCTGGGCCCGCTTTGGGCCGGACCATATGTACGTCTCGACCCAAGTTGGGTTGGCGGAACTGGCGCTGTCGGGCTGCACGCTGACCTCTGATCACCTTTATCTTTATCCGAACGGGGCGCGGCTGGACGACACGATTGCCGCTGCTGCCGAGGTTGGGTTGCGCTTTTCGCCCACGCGCGGGTCGATGAGCATCGGCGAAAGCGCAGGCGGTCTCCCCCCCGACACATTGGTCGAGGACGAAGCGGCAATCCTCGAGGACTGCATCCGCGTGATCGACGCCTTTCACGACCCGTCCGAGGCGTCGATGTGCCAGATCGGCGTGGCACCCTGTTCGCCCTTTTCCGTCAGCCGTGATCTGATGCAGGACGCAGCGCATCTGGCGCGGGACAAGGGGGTGCGGCTGCACACGCATCTGGCGGAAAACAGGGAAGACGTGGCCTATTCGCTGGCCAATTTCGGCTGTCGTCCGGGGCAATACGCGCTGGAATTGGGCTGGGTCGGGCAGGATGTCTGGCACGCCCATTGCGTCAAGCTGGAACATTCCGAGTTGCGCATGTTTGCCAAGACCGGAACCGGCATATCCCATTGCCCATGTTCGAACTGCCGCCTTGGCTCGGGCATCGCGCCGGTGCGGATGATGCTGGACGGTGGCGTGCCTGTGGGTCTGGGCGTTGATGGGTCGGCCAGCAACGACGCGGGGCACATGCTGGCCGAGGCGCGGCAGGCGATGTTGCTGCAACGGGTCGCCTATGGGGCCGATGCGTTAAGCCCGCGCGAGGCGCTGCGGCTGGCGACGCGCGGCGGGGCGCGCATACTCGGACGGCCCGAATGTGGCGTGCTACAGCCCGGTGCGCGCGCGGACGTCGCCATCTGGGATGTGAGCGGCGTACACAGCGCAGGCAGTTGGGACCCGGCTGCACTCGTGCTTGCCGGTCCGATGAGCGTGCGGGATCTCTTTGTCCAAGGCCGACAGATCGTGCGGGACGGTCAGGTGACGACAATTGACCTGTCCGCCGTGATCGCGCGTCAGAACAGCTTGGCGCAGGCGTTGGCCGAAACGGTCTGAAGCGCGGCTGATGCGGCGCGCGCAACGGCAAGGGCCCAGTATCAGGTCCCGCTGTGCCGGGACTGCCCGGCGACCCAGACATCCGCGATGGCGCGGTCGTCCCCCAGCATGATGGTCGGAAAGATCGCGTCCCAGATGTCATCGGCACGGGCGTGCCGCTGGGCAATGGCGGGTGTCGAGGCGAGGTTGAGCACGGTCAGGTCGGCGGCGCAACCGGGTGCAATCTGTCCAATCTCGTCGGCGCGGTGCAGTACCTCTGCGGAGCCTTGCGTCGCAAGCCAGAGCAACGCCGCCGGATGCACGGCGGTGCCGCGCAACTGCGCGACCTCGTAGGCTGCGGCCATGGTGCGCAACATCGAAAAACTCGATCCGCCGCCTGTGTCGGTTGCCAACCCTGTGGGTTGGCCCGATCCGGCCAGCCCCGAGAGGTCAAAGAGGCCCGAGCCGATGAATGTGTTGGATGTGGGACAATGCGCCAGCCCGGCCCCCATTTCGGCCAGGCGGTCGCGTTCGCGCGGCTCAAGGTGGATCGCGTGACCATAAAGCCCGCGCGCGCCCAGCAATCCGTGCGCCTCGTAGATATCGAGATAATCCCGTGCCTGCGGAAACAGGGTGCGCACCCATGCAATCTCGTCCACCTGCTCGCTCAGATGCGTTTGCATCAAGACGTCCGGGTGTTCTGACCAAAGCGCGCCCAACGCGTGCAGTTGGTCGGCGGTGGATGTGGGGGCAAAGCGGGGTGTGATGGCGTATTGCGCGCGCCCTTGACCATGCCACCGTTCGAGCAACGCCTTGCTGTCGTCATAGGCGCTTTGTGCGGTGTCGCGCAAACCGTCCGGCGCGTTGCGGTCCATGCATGTCTTGCCCGCGACGACAGCCATGCCGCGCGCGGCGGCCGCCTCGAACACCGCGTCGACACTCAGAGGGTGAACGGTGCAATAGCTTGCAAGGCTGGTGGTGCCGTGTGCCAGAGCAAGGTCAAGATAGCGCGCCGCAACGCTCGCGGCATATTCCGGGTCGCCAAACCGCATTTCCTCGGGAAATGTGTAGGTGTTCAGCCAGTCGATCAGACGCTTGCCCCAAGACGCGATGATCGCCGTCTGGGGATAGTGCACATGGGCATCGACAAAGCCCGGGCAGATCAGATGATCGTCATAGCGCGTCTCTGGCGCGTCCGCAGCCTCAGCATCGGGGCCTGTGGCGGTGATCTTGCCATCCGCGATCAGCACGGCGCTGTTTTCGCGGACGTGAACTGTGCTCTCCCACCCTTGCACAAAGGGGTTGCCGGAATAGGTCAGGATATGGCCGCGCAAGCGGTGAGGTTGAGACATGAGGCCCATTATGCCGTGCTGCAACAGACAATGGCAATGGCGCGCGCGGGCCCCATTGTCTCGGTTTGCCGCGCCGCTTATGGTCGGTCCGGAACAGCCAGAGCACCACCGGGGAGGGCGCCATGACAGAGCCATCTGAGGCGAACGACCCGGTCCAGGATGACAGCGGTTACGTGCTGGGACGCAAGGACGTTTCGGCCATTCTCTATGCGGTGGATATTGAGGACCGGGCGCAGTTGACAGCGCTCATGGACCCGCTGCACGCGGCTGACATCGCTGACCTTTTGGAACAGATCAACGCCTTTGACCGGTCGCGGCTGATCCGTCTCTATGATCGTGAGTTTGACGGTGAAATCCTGTCAGAGCTGGACGAGGCGATCCGCGAAGAGGTGATTGCGGTGCTCAAGCCGCACGTGCTGGCAGAGGCGGTGCGTGAGCTCGACAGTGATGATGTTGTCGACCTGATCGAAGATCTGGACACCACCCAGCAGGAACAGATCCTTGATGCGCTCGAAGACAGCGACCGGGCGATGGTCGAACAGTCGCTGGCCTTTCCGGAATACTCCGCCGGGCGCCTGATGCAGCGCGAAGTCGTCATGGCCCCGGAACACTGGACCGTGGGCGAGGCGATTGACCGGATGCGGGACGCCTCCGAAGAGGAGTTGCCGCGCCAGTTCTATCATATTGTGCTGGTGGACCCGCGGTTGCACCCGGTGGGCAATGTCACCTTGGGCAAACTGATGCGGTCGGGTCGGAATGTGCCGCTGCGCGATCTGGTGGAGGAGACGTTCCAGATTATTCCTGCCACGCAGGAAGAGAGCGACGTGGCCTATGCATTCAATCAGTACCACCTGATTTCTGCACCGGTCGTGGACGACGAGGGGCGGTTGATCGGTGCGATCACCATTGATGACGCGATGGCGGTGCTGGACGAAGAGCACGAAGAGGACATTCTGCGTTTGGCGGGGGTGGGCGAGGAATCGGCTCTGTCGGACAACGTGGCCAGCACCACGCGGCAGCGCCTGCCGTGGCTTGCGGTCAATCTGGTGACGTCGATCCTTGCGTCGCTGGTGATTGCGCAGTTTGACGCGGCCATTGCGCAGATCGTGGCACTGGCCGTGCTGATGCCGATTGTGGCGTCGATGGGCGGCAATGCGGGCACGCAATCGCTGACCGTGGCCGTGCGGGCGCTTGCCACCAAGGACCTGACCGGCGCGAATGTGTGGCGGGTGATTCGGCGCGAGGTGCTGGTGGGGTTGATCAACGGCGTCGTTTTTGCGGTGGTGATGGGCATTGTGGGCATCGTATGGTTCGGCTCGCCCGCGCTGGGATATGTGATTGCGGCGGCGATGGTGATCAACATGGTTGTGGCGGGCCTTGCCGGTACGGCGATCCCGGTGATCCTTGACCGTATCGGAATTGATCCTGCACTTGCCTCGGGTGCCTTTGTGACAACCGTGACGGATGTGGTCGGGTTCTTTGCCTTTTTGGGGCTGGCTGCGGTGGTGTTGCTGTGAAACGCCGGGTGGACGCTGTTTGCGCGTGCGCGCAAAGGCGCCCCACCCGCCGTCCCACAGGGTGCGCCTGATGGATTTGGCCGCGCAAAAGGCGGCGGTGCGCAAGGAGGCTTTTGCCGCCCGCAAGCGCGCGCATGACGCGGATAGGGGCGATGCCTCAGGGGTTTTGTCATCGGTTTTGGCGGGCTATCGCGGCGTCCCGCTGGCCGGATACATGCCGATCCGCACGGAAATTGATCCCTTGCCCGCCATGGCGGAGGCCGCGGCCCATGGCCCCGTCGCGGTGCCGGTCATTCAGGGTGCGGGGCAACCTTTGGCATTCTCGCGCTGGGTTCCGGACGGGCCGATGCGTGACGGGGCCTACGGGGCCCGGGTGCCGTTGGTCGATGCGTTCATGGTGCCGGAGATTGTGATTGTGCCGCTGGTGGCCTTTACCAGAGCGGGCGGGCGATTGGGCTATGGCGGTGGATTTTACGACCGCACGCTGGAGATGTTGCGCGCGGCGCGTGCCACGCTTGCCATTGGATTTGCCTACGGTGCGCAGCAGGTGGATGCGCTGCCGCTGGAGCCGACGGACCAGACACTCGACATGATCGTGACGGAGCGCGATGTGATCGCGTTGTGATGGGGGCGCTGCCCCCCGGCCTGCGGCCTCCCCCCGTGGTATTTTTGGTCAGAAGAAGACAGGGCGCTTGCCGTGGCCTGTTGGCGCGGCATATGGGGTCGGTATGAATATTCTTTTTCTGGGCGATGTCATGGGCCGGGCCGGACGGCAGGCTGTGACCGATCATTTGCCGCGGTTGCGGGCGGACTGGAACCTCGATTTTGTTGTGGTGAATGGCGAGAATGCGACCTCGGGCATGGGCCTGTCGGGGAGCCATGCCAAGGCGCTGCTGGAGGCGGGCGCGGATTGCGTGACGCTGGGCGATCACGCCTTTGATCAGAAGGACATGCTGCAATTCATCGAAAATGAGCCGCGCGTGTTGCGCCCGCTGAATTTCTCGAAGGCGGCACCGGGCAAGGGCGCGCGGGTCTTTTCCGTTGGCGGGCGCCGCGTGCTGGTGGTGCAGGCGCTGGGGCAGGTGTTCATGAAGCGCGCCTTTGACGATCCGTTTTCGGCGCTTGAGACGGTGTTTCGGACCCACCCGTTGGGTGGCGCAGTGGAAGTCATCCTAGTGGATTTTCACTGCGAGGCGACGTCGGAAAAGATGGCCATGGGCCATTGGTGCGACGGGCGGGCCAGCCTGATGGTGGGCACGCACACCCATGTGCCCACCAGCGATGCCATGATCCTGCCCAAGGGATGCGCCTATCTGACGGATGCAGGCATGTGTGGCGATTATCATTCCGTGATCGGGATGCAGCGGGACGAGCCGTTGCGCCGGTTCATCACCGGGATGCCCAAGGAGCGGTTTTCGCCCGCCTTGGGTGAGGTGACGCTGTCCGGTGTCTATGTCGAAGTGGGCGCGGATGGCCGCACCACGCGGATCGAGATGGTGCGTCAGGGGGGGCACCTGCCGTCAGCGGGTCCATGACGGGCCACCGGCGGCTGTGGCTTGCCCTTGTTTTGCTGGGACTGGGTGCGGGCTGGGGCCTGACCATGCCGCTGACCAAGATTGCAGTCAGTTCAGGGTTCAAGCATTTTGGTCTGCTGTTCTGGCAATTGGCAATTGGGTTCGTGGTGATGAGCGCCATCGCTCTGCCGCAAGGGCTGCGCCTGCCTTGCGGAGCGGCGCAGTTGCGGGTCTATGTGATCATTGCACTGGTGGGGTCGGTGCTGCCCAACACGGTCAGCTATCAGGCGGCGGTACATCTGCCATCGGGCGTCATGTCGATCCTGCTGAGCATGGTGCCCATCTGGGCCTTTCCCATCGCGTTGATACTGGCGCTGGACCGATTTGACTGGCGACGCTTTGCCGGGCTTGTGGCAGGGCTGACAGCGGTGATGCTGATAGTGTTGCCGGGGTCCGAATTCGCAGGCACCATCCCGGTGGTCTGGGTGCTGATCGGTCTGATTTCAGGCCTGTTCTATGCGTTCGAAGGCAATTACGTCGCGCGTTGGGGCACTGCGGGGATGGGTCCTGTGCAGGTGCTGTGGGGCGCATCACTGGTGGGGATGCTGATCGCCTTGCCGTTGGCGCTGTCGACCGGGCAATGGATCGACCCACGCCCGCCATACGGAGATCCGCAGATCGCGCACATCATGGCGTCGATGACGCATGTACTGGTCTACACCGGCTATGTGTGGTTGGTGGGGCAGGCGGGGCCGGTCTTTGCAGTGCAGGTCAGCTTTCTTGTGACGCTGTTTGGCGTGTTCTGGGCGCGCGCCATCTTGGCGGAGGCCTATCCGCCAGCGGTCTGGCTGGCGCTGGCCCTGATGCTGCTGGGCATGTATCTGGTGCAGCCGCGCAAAGCGCATCTTGATGCGCCCGGTCCAATCGGGGACACTGGGCGCTGACCTTTTTCACGACCAAGGGTATCGCATGGGGCTGATCGAGCTATCGCAGACGGGCAATGCTGTGCTGACCCTCACGGTTGTGGCCATCATGTTCGTGCTGTTTCTGCGCGAAAGCCTGCCGGCAGAAGTTGTGGCCATTGGGGGCGTGGCGCTGATGCTGCTGTCAGGCGCGCTGCCGTATGAGGCGGGACTTGCGGTGTTGTCGAACCCCGCGCCGTGGACCATTGCGGCGATGTTCATCATCATGGGGGCGCTGGTGCGCACCGGTGCGCTGGAGGCATTCACCGGCCTTGCCGACCGGCAGGCGCGCAGCAATCCGGTGGTGGCCATTGCACTGCTTATGGCGTTTGTGATCGTCAGTTCGGCCATCGTGTCGAACACACCCGTCGTGGTGGTGATGATCCCGGTGTTCATCCAACTGGCCAAGACCATGGGGCTGGCGCCGTCGCGCCTGCTGATCCCGCTGAGCTATGCGGCCATTCTGGGAGGCACGCTGACGTTGATCGGGACGTCGACCAACCTGCTGGTGGATGGTGTTGCGCGGACGCAGGGACTGGAACCATTCACGATTTTCGAGGTGACGCCGCTGGGGGTGATCCTTGTGATCTGGGGCATGATCTATTTGCGGTTTGTCGGGCCGCTGCTGCTGCCGGACCGGGACAGTCTGGCGGGGTTGCTGAGCGACCGGAGCAAGATGAAGTTCTTTACCGAAGCGGTGATCCCTCCGGATTCCAACCTGATCGGGCGCGAGGTGCTGAGCGTGCAGCTGTTCAAAAGGGACGGTGTGCGGTTGATCGACGTGATCCGGGGCGACGCATCCTTGCGCCGGGATCTGGCATCGGTGGAGTTGCAGGTGGGCGACCGGGTGGTGCTTCGGACCCAGATGACCGAACTGCTGAGCTTGCAGCGGAACAAGGAACTCAAACGCCTTGATCAGGTGGGCGCGGTGGAGACAACCACGGTCGA
Organism: uncultured Tateyamaria sp.; assembly: GCF_947503385.1. Lineage (GTDB taxonomy): Bacteria > Pseudomonadota > Alphaproteobacteria > Rhodobacterales > Rhodobacteraceae > Tateyamaria. Next base: position 750,027 of record NZ_CANNDO010000002.1, on the reverse strand, counting down.
GGTGCTGATCACGCCGGGCTGCAAAATGGTGGGCCGCAGCCTTGGTGCGATGCGGCTGCGGCGGCGCTATGGGGTCTATCCGCTGGCGGTGCATCGGCGGAACCAGAACATCGGGCGGCAGTTGGACGATCTTGTGGTCAAGGTGGGTGACACCCTCCTGCTGGAGGGCGCGCCCGAGGACATTCAGCGGCTGGCCGCCGACATGGAGATGGTGGACGTCTCGCAGCCCACGGGCCGCGCGTTCCGGCGCAGCCACGCGCCGATTGTGCTGCTGGCGCTGCTGGGGATCGTGGTGCTGGCCGCCTTGGGCGTCGCGCCCATCCTGATGCTGTCGGTTCTGGCGGTGGCGCTGGTGCTGGTCACGCGCTGCATCGACGCGGACGAGGCGTTTTCATTCGTGGACGGGCGCTTGCTCGCGCTGATCTTTGCGATGCTGGGGATCGGGGCGGCGCTGGAGGCCTCGGGTGCTGTGGCGCTGATCGTGGATGCGGTCGCGCCGGGGCTCGCGATGTTGCCGCCCTTTTTGATCGTGTGGGCGATTTATCTGCTCACCTCGGTCCTGACGGAATTGGTCAGCAACAACGCCGTCGCGGTTGTGGTCACGCCCATTGCGATCGGGCTGGCCGGGGCGCTGGGGGTTGATCCTCGGCCTTTGGTGGTGGCGGTCATGGTGGCGGCCTCGGCCTCGTTTGCGACGCCCATCGGGTACCAGACCAACATGCTGGTCTATGGGCCGGGGGGCTACAGGTTCACGGATTTCATGCGGGTGGGCATCCCGCTCAATCTCAGCGTGGGCCTGCTCGCCTCGGCGGTGATCCCGTTTATCTGGCCGCTGTAAAACTTTTCGGGTGTCCCAGCGTGGGACACCGTGGGGCACACCAAAAATCAAGGGGTTACAGAGGCAAATTAACCTTTTGGATACACTTTGGGCCGGGAGAGGATGGGCAGATCGCCCATCCTGCGGGGCTGACGCGGCGCAGATACCCCCCAGCGTCCGACGGCGCAGATCACAGGGCTGCCAGCACCGCCGCTGCACATTGCTGCGTGTCCGCCGTCCCGCCCAGATCGGCAGTGCGGGTCGCCGCGTCAAGCAGCGATGCCTGCATCGCCGCCTCAACATCATCGGCTGCGGCATCCTCGCCCAGATGGCGCAGCATGGTCGCCACGGTCCAGACGGCGGCAATCGGATTGGCCACCCCTTTGCCCGCGATGTCGGGCGCTGAGCCGTGCACCGGTTCGAACATCGACGGGTAGTCGCGTTCAGGGTTGATATTTGCCGAGGGCGCAATGCCGATGGAGCCTGCAATCGCGGGCCCCAGATCGGACAGGATGTCGCCAAAGAGGTTCGAGGCCACCACAACGTCGAACCAGTCCGGGTGCTGCACGAAATGCGCGGTCAGAATGTCGATGTGGAACTGGTCCGTGGTCACGTTCGGATAGGCTTTGGACATGTCGGCAAAGCGTTCGTCCCAGAAGGGCATGGAATGCTTGATACCGTTGGACTTGGTGGCCGAGGTCACATGTTTGCGGGCGCGGCCTTGTGCCAGTTCGAAAGCGTAGCGCATGATGCGGTCAGTGCCGCGGCGGGTGAACACCGCCTCTTGCACGGCAAATTCGTCCTCGGTCCCGGCATACATGCGCCCGCCCAGTTCGGAATATTCACCCTCCACGTTCTCGCGCACGACGACAAAGTCGATATCCGCCGATGTCCGCCCCGCCAGTGGCGATGTGATCCCATCCAGCAGGCGCACGTGGCGCACATTGGCATATTGGTGCATCTCGCGCCGGATCGGCAGCAAAAGCCCCCAGAGCGATACGTGATCGGGCACGCTGGGCCAGCCCACCGCCCCGAGATAGATCGCGTCAAAGGCCTTGAGCTGTTCAATCCCGTCATCGGGCATCATCTGCCCGGTCTCAAGATAGCGTTCGCAGGACCAGTCAAAGACGGTCCAGTCGATGGCAAAGCCGTGCTTGGCCGCCGCTGCATCCGCGACGGCCTGTCCGTGCGGGATCACTTCGGTTCCGATGCCGTCGCCGGGGATGCTGGCGATGCGGTAGGTCTTGGTCATGTGTCTGTCCTGTTGGGGTTGGTGTTTCCGGGTCAGCCGCGTGCCCAGAGCCAGTGGCGCGTTGCGGCCTGTTTGGCCTCAAACTCGGTGATTGTTGCAGCGCGGTCCAGCGTTTGTTGGATGTGGTCGGCGCCGGACAGAAGCAGCGCCTTGCGCGCAGCCGGAATGTCAAATCCGATCCGCAGCGGCCCGGCGGTGATGGTCTGGGCGTCAAGGTCGATGGTCATCAAGGCGGTGCGGGGCGTATCCGCGTGGGCCATGAGCAGGTCCACATCGCCCGGGGGCAGGGTGATGGCAAGCAGCCCGTTTTTCTCGCAATTGCCAAAGAAGATGCCCGAGATGGACGGCGCGATGATCGCGCGGATACCCAGCTGTTGCAGCCCCCACACGGCGTATTCACGGCTGGAGCCGCAGCCGAAATTATCGCCGCAGATCAGGAATTTGGCCTGATTGTAGGGCGCGCGGTTCAGCACGAAATCGGGGCGGGTCTGCCCGTCTGTGTCAAAGCGCAGGTCGTGAAAGGCACCGATGGCCAGCCCGGCGCGGTCGATCCGCTTGAGGAACTGTTTGGGCATGATCACATCGGTGTCGATGTTGGGCGTGGGCAGCGCGGCGGCGACGCCGGTGACAGTGGTGAACGGGGTCATGGCGTGGCTTTCATCAGGGTGCGCACATCCGTGAGGGTGCCGGTGACAGCGGCGGCGGCGACCATTTCGGGGCTCATCAGGTGGGTGCGCGCGCCGCGCCCCTGCCGCCCCTCGAAGTTGCGGTTGGTGGAGGACGCGCAGCGTTCGCCGCTTGCCGCGACGTCGTCATTCATCGCAAGGCACATGGAACAGCCCGCGCCGCGCCAGTCAAAGCCTGCGGCTTTGAAGATCGCGTCGAGCCCTTCGGCCTCGGCCATGGCGCGCACCTGTTTCGATCCCGGCACCACGATGGCGGTCACGCCATCGGCCACGGTGCGCCCGTCGAGGATGGCGGCGGCACGGCGCAAATCCTCGATCCGGGCGTTGGTGCAGGACCCGATAAAGGCGCGGTCGATGGCGATGCTGTCGAGCGGTTGGCCCGCGTCGAGCCCCATATAGTCAAGCGCGCGCTGGTCGCCTGCGCCTTGCGGTGCGGGGATGCGGGCGGTGATCGGGGCGGATTGGTCGGGGCTGGTGCCCCATGTCACCAGCGGGGCGATGGCGCGTGTGTCGATCTCGACCACGCGGGCAAAGGCGGCGTCGGGATCGGATCGCAGGTCCTGCCAGTCGCGCAGGGCGTCGGCCAGTGCTGCGCCCTTGGGTGCCTGTGGCCGCCCGGCAAGGTCGTCGAACACCTTTTGATCGGGGGCGATCAGGGCGGCGCGGGCACCGGCCTCGACCGCCATATTGCACAGGGTCATGCGCGCCTCGACGCTGAGCGCGTCGATGGTGGTGCCGGTGAATTCGACGGCAAAGCCGGAGGCACCTGCCGCGCCGACCCGTTCGACAAAGGCCATGACGATATCCTTGGCCGATGTGCCCGTGGGCAGCGCGCCGTCGATGCGCACCTGCATTGGCTTGAGCACCTTGTAGACGAGGGTCTGGGTGGCCAGCACATGTTCGATCTCGGACGTGCCGATGCCAAAGGCCAGTGCGCCGAAGGCACCGTAGGTGGTTGTGTGGCTGTCGCCGCAGGCAATCACCATGCCGGGCCAGGCAAAGCCGTTTTCGGGCACCACGACATGTTCGATCCCCTGACGCGGGTCAAAGAGGTCAAAGAGCTGGATGCCGTGGCGCGCGCAATTGGCGCTGAGCGTTTCGATTTGCAGTCGCCCACCTGCGTCCTCAATCTGAGACAGGTCGGTGATGGGCCGCGTCGGGTTCACGTGGTCCACCACGGCGAGGTGTGCGCGGGGCCGCCGCACGGGGCGGTGCGCGCTGTGCAGCCCGGCAAAGGCCTGTGGGCTGGTGTATTCGTTCATCACGTGGAAATCGACGTAGAGGAGCACGTGGCTGTCGTCGATGGTGGCGACCACGTGTTGGTCCACGAGTTTTTCGTAAAGCGTGCGGGGCATGGCGGCCTCAGGGCAAAGGGACGTTGAGCAGGCGGCCAAAGAGCAGTGCCACCAGCAGGACAAGGGCTGTGAGGCCCGCGCCTTGCAGAGCGAGGGTGCGGAACGGCACGGCATGTTGCTGCGCGATGATCATGCAGACACCGGCCCCCACGACAGAGGTTGCGACAAAGCCCGTGACAGGCAGCAGGATCGCCCAAGCGGCCAGCGCCGCCAGCATCAGAAGAGGGCGCAGAACGGTGCCGGTATTTGTGGGCAGGGCGGGGGACCAGATCAGGGCGCGCAGCGCCAGCAGGATCGCGCCCAGCACCATGCCTGCGCCCGCCAGTTGCGGAAAGATCGCGCCAAAGACGGACATCGACTGTGCCTCCCACAGGGCGTAGCCGCCCAAGGCCAGCAACCCGGCGGCGGCGGCGATGTCGCGGTGCAGGAACCTATTCATAGAGCGACCCCTTTTGCGTGGCGCGCGCCTTGCGGTCGGACCAGAGCGGCCAGAGCAGGGTAAGCAGGGTGAACCCGATGATGGCGATGGATATGGGGCGGCCAAAGAACTCGCCCCAGATGTTGCCCGAGGCGTTGCCGATCAGGTAGCCCTGCACAAACCCCTGTTCCGCGATGGGTCCGAGGATGAGACCCAGCACGATGGGGGAGGCTTCGAACCCAAACTTGAGCAGCACCCACGCCATGGCCCCGAGGGCGACCATCATCACCACGTGGGTGGGGTTCTGTTCCACGGCGAAGGCACCGATCATAATCAGCACGCCGATGGCCGGGGCCAGCACGGCCTTGGGGATCGATGAGATGGTGCGGAACGCCGTCCGCCCGATCATCAGCCCCACGGGGATCATCAGCACCGTCGCAAAGAGCAGCCCAAAGATAAACGTGTAGACGGTGCTGGCCTGTTCGACAAAAAGCTGCGGACCGACGCGGATGCCCTGCACCATCAGCGCGCCAAGGATGATCGCGTCGGGCGGGGTGCCGGGGATGCCCAGCACCAGCGTCGGCACAAACCCACCGCCCACGGTCGCGGAATTGGCCGATTCCGACGCGATCACGCCATCGGCGGCCCCTTTGCCGAACTGGTCCTTGTGGCGCGAGGTGCGCCGCGCCTCGGAATAGGCGACAAGGCCCGCGACGGCACCGCCCGCCGCAGGCAGAATACCCACAACCGTCCCCACCACAGAACTGCGCACGAGGTTGACCTTGGAGCGCCACATGAGGCCCAACGCTTCGGCAATGCGGGTGCCGCGCCCGGTGGCCGCCCGCTCGATATGGGGGTCGTCGGTGGCCACCATGTTCAGCAGGACCGGCACGCAATACAGGCCGATGAGCGCGGGGATGATGTGGATGCCGCCCAGCAACACCGGGTTGCCAAAGGTAAAGCGGACGTCGCCGCCCACCACAGCCGATCCGATGGTCGACAGGCCAAGGCCCAGACAGCCGCCGATCAACCCTTTGAGCGTCGCGCCCTTGGACAGCACCGCGATCAGCGACAGGCCAAAGATGGCGAGCCAGAAATACTCCACCGGCCCGAATTTGAGCGCGATGGTCGCCAGTGGTGGTGCAACCACCAGCAGGGCCAGCGCCCCCACCATGCCGCCAAAGGCAGAGGCAAAGCAGGAAATCGTGACCGCAAGATCCCCGTCGCCCCGTTTCGCCATGGGAAAGCCGTCAAGCGCCGTGGCAATGGCCGCAGGCGTGCCGGGCGTGTTCACGAGGATGGCGGCATAGGCCCCACCATAAATCGCGCCGGTATAGACCGCACCCAGCGCGATCAGCCCCGAGGCAGGGTCCATCGTGAAGGTAAACGGCACCAGCACCGCGACGGCCATGGTGGCCGACAGCCCCGGCAACGCGCCGATGACGGTGCCCAGCACGACGCCCACCAGCGCAAGCATCAGGTTGAACGGCGTCGCTGCCGAAAGAAGGGCGTCCAGCATCGGGGCCTCACAAACAAAAAAGGACCCCGCGCACCCAAAGACCGGGCGCACAGGGTCACGGGGCGTGTCAGGCGGATTTCAGACGCTCTATGGCGGGGCCGTAGGCGGCCTTGCGCTCTTTGATAAAGGCCGGGATGTCGGCCAGCGGCACGTCGATCACCTCGTAGCCCGCTGCCGTCATCTGCGCTTGGAAATCGGGGGTCGCGTTGATCTCTTGGAGGATGTCGGACAGGCGCTGCTGGATATCGCCCGGCGTGCCCGCAGGCACCGCCACACCGCGATAGGCACCGCCCACATGGTCAAAGCCCAGTTCCTTGAAGGTCGGCGCGTCGGGCAGGGCCGCCACGCGTTCATTGGTGGCCACGGCCAGCGTGCGCACCTGTTCGCCCGCCTTGACCCCTTGGGTCGTGTAGCTCATCGCGGCGGCGATCTGGCCACCCAGCACCGCCGTCATCGCAGGCGCAGAGCCTTTGAACGGGATGTAGGTGGTTGTGGTGTCGGTCATATCCGCAAAGATTTCGGACGCCAGATGATTGGCTGTGTTGGTGCCCGAACCGCCAAAGGTGACGCGCCCCGGATTGGCCTTGGCGTCGTCGATCAGGTCCTGCAATGACTGGTAGGGGCTGTCGGCCTTTACCACCACCGCGTCGGGTGTGTAGTGGAAGAAAAAGACGTTGTTGATGTCCGCCGTCTGATAGCCCACGTCCTTCATCGCCGGTTGCAGAACGGTGTGCGGTACGATGGTGTTCATAATCGTGTGGCCGTCGGGTTCGAACCCATTGAGTTGCGCCCATGCGGTGGCCCCGCCTGCGCCCGGTTTGGACTGGATCACGACGCTTTGGCCGGTGATCGCCTCGAAAAAGGGCTGTTGAAAGCGTGCGGTCACGTCGCTTTCGCCGCCGGGGTTGAAGGGGATGATGTAATTGATCGCGCGGCTTGGAAAGCTTTGGGCGCGCAGGATGCCCGGCGCGCTGAGCGCGGATACTGCGATCAGGCCCTGTCCGAACTGGCGTCTGTTAAGTGGTGTCATGCTGGTGTCCTCCCATCGGTTGGAGAGGTTCTAGAGCCGACAGGGTGCTGAAATTGAGCGCAAAATATTTATATATTTTTTGCTATTAATGGATTGGCAATCCCGGCCTATGGTGCGCCGCAATTCTTATCCATGACGGGGTTCACATGCTTCTTGATGCCAAGGCCGCACTGGCGGCTGCCGCCCCGGCGGACACGTTTTTCGACGGGTTCACGGCAGAGCATGTTGCGGTGCCGGGCGGGTCGGTCTTTTGCCGCTATGCGGGCTCTGGCCCGCCGCTGCTGTTGTTGCATGGCTATCCGCAGACATCGGCGATGTGGCACCGGGTGGCCCCGGTTCTGGCGCAGCGGTTTTCGGTCGTGTGCGCCGATTTGCGGGGCTATGGGCAGTCGCACAAACCGGCCTCTGACACCAGCCACGCGGCCTATTCCAAGCGTGCGACGGCGGATGACATGGTGGCGCTGATGCAGGCGCTGGGGCACGAACGATTCTGCATCGGGGCGCATGACCGGGGCGCGCGGGTGTCGCACCGGCTGGCGCTGGATCATCCGGACCGGGTGGTGGCGCTGGCGGCGCTGGACATTGCGCCCACGCGCGAGATGTACCGCGATGCCGACAGCGGTTTTGCCCAGACCTATTGGCACTGGTACTGGCTGACGCAGGCGCATCCGTTCCCGGAATTTCTGATTGAACGTGAGAGCGATGCCTATTGGCTCAAGAAATGCGGGTCGGGGTCGGCGGGCTTGCGCCCCTTTGCCCGGCAGGCATTGGAGGAGTACCTGATCGCGTTTCGCGATCCTGCGGTCATCCACGGGTCTTGCGAGGATTACCGCGCGGCGGTCACAATCGACGCGGACCATGATGATGCGGATGCCGGTCTGCTGGAGGTGCCGCTGTTGACCTTGTGGGGCCGGTTTGGCGCGATTGAGCGGCATTTCGACTGCCTTGCGCTGTGGCGCGAACGGGCGCGGGATGTGCGGGGCTGGGCGCTGGAGGGTGGGCATTATCTGGCCGAAGAGCGGCCCGACGAGGTTGCGGAGGCCTTTGGCAGCTTCTTTGACGACGCATTGGCAGAAGCGGGCGCGCTGGCCGCTACGCCGTGAGGGTTGCGGGCAGCAGGTCGATGAAATCGTGGACGGTTTGCAGCCGTTCGTCGCTGCGCCAGACGGCGTGGACATTGACCGTGGGGCCGCCGTCTTTGAGCGGGATGAAGACCACGTCGTCGCGGCGGAACTTGCTGACCCATTCCGGCACAAGCGAGATGCCAAGGCCGGAGGCGACCATGGCGATGATCATGTGCCGTTCGGTCGCCTCTTGCAGGATGTTCGGCTCAACGTTGCGCGCGCGCAGGTAGCTGACGATTTCGTCGAACAGGATCGGGCGGCTGGCGCGGCTGGACAGGACCAGTTGTTCATCGCGGATATCGTCGGCGGACAGGTGGGTCTGGCGGGCCTTGGGGTGGCCCACGGCGAGTGCGGCAACCACCGGTTCCGACAAGGCGAGGCGCGACGTCAGGTGATCCACGCGCGACGGCTTGCGCACAAAGGCGATGTCGAGCGCGCGGCTTTCCAGCATGTTGAAGGCGGGACCGGACAGCATTTCGAACACCTTGAGGGCCACGTCCGGATGCGCGGAGCGGAAGGCGCGGATCACGCTGGGCAGGAGGCCCGCAGTCGCTGAATCCACGCCGCCCAGTTTCAGCGTGTCGGCCCCGGTCGTGCCCACGGCGCGGGTGATGCGCACCGCCGCTTCGGCCTGGGCGATGGTGGCGAGCGCCTCGGGCAACAGCGCCTCACCGGCGGCGGTCAGGCGCACGCGGCGGGTTGTGCGGTGAAACAGCGACACGCCCAGATCATATTCCAGCGCCTTGATCTGGCTGGACAGGGCGGGTTGGGCGAGGTGCAGCTTTTCGGCGGCGCGGCCAAAGTGCAGCTCTTCGGCCAGCACGGCAAAGATCTGAAATTGCCTCAGGTTCATGGCCGCAGGCTTAGCACGGCCCACCGGAGGGGGCGAGGGGGGCGAGGGGGCGGGCGCGCCGCCCCCCGGTGCGCCTATTCGGCGGCGTAATCTTCCATCGGCGGGCAGGTGCAGGACAGGTTGCGGTCGCCCCACACGTTGTCGACGCGGTTCACGGGCGGCCAATACTTGTCCACCCGGAACGAGCCGGTGGGAAAGCACCCGGCCTCGCGGCTGTAGGGGCGGTCCCAGTCCCGCACGAGGTCTTCCATCGTGTGTGGCGCGTTCTTGAGCGGGTTGTTATCCGGGTCCATGCTGCCGTCTTCGATCGCCTCGATCTCGGCGCGGATGCCCAGCATCGCGTCGCAGAAGCGGTCCAGTTCGGCCTTGGTCTCGGATTCTGTCGGCTCGATCATCAGGGTGCCCGCCACCGGCCACGACATGGTGGGCGCGTGAAATCCGCAATCGGCCAGACGCTTGGCAATGTCATCCACGGTCACGTGGGCACTGTCGGCAAAGGGGCGGGTGTCGATGATGCATTCATGCGCCACGCGGCCTGTCGGCCCCTTGTAGAGCACGTCAAAGGCCCCTTCGAGCCGCTTGGCGATGTAGTTGGCGTTCAGGATCGCCACCCGCGTCGCTTGGGTCAGCCCGTCCCCGCCCATCATCAGGCAATAGGCCCATGAGATCGGCAGGAGCGACGGCGAGCCAAAGGCCGCAGCACTCACCGCGCCGTCGCCGCCGTTGGGATCGCCCGGCAGGTGATCGGTCAGGTGCGCCTTGACCCCGATGGGACCCATGCCGGGACCGCCGCCACCGTGGGGAATGCAAAACGTCTTGTGCAGGTTCAGGTGGCTCACGTCGCCACCCAGATCGCCGGGGCGCGACAGGCCCACCATGGCGTTCATGTTGGCCCCGTCGATATAGACCTGACCGCCCGCCTCGTGCGTGATCTCACACACCTCGATCACCGTTTCCTCGAACACGCCATGGGTCGAGGGATAGGTGATCATGCAGCCTGCGAGGGTGTCGCGATGTGCGTCGACCTTGGCGCGGAAGTCGTCCAGATCAATGTCGCCATTCTCGGCCGATTTCACCGGCACGACCTTCCAGCCGACCATCTGCGCCGAGGCGGGGTTGGTGCCATGCGCGCTCATTGGGATGAGGCAGATGTTGCGGTGCCCCTGTCCTTGCGCGCGGTGATAGCTGGCGATGGTCAAGAGGCCCGCATATTCGCCCTGCGCGCCCGAATTGGGCTGCATCGAAATCGCATCATAGCCGGTGATATCGCACAGCTTGGCCGACAGATCGTCGATCAGTTCGGTGTAGCCTGCCGCCTGATCCTTGGGGCAATAGGGGTGCAGCAGGGAAAATTCGCGCCAGCTCACCGGCATCATTTCAGCGGCAGAGTTCAGCTTCATCGTGCAGGACCCCAGCGGGATCATCGCCCGGTCCAGCGCCAGATCACGGTCCGCCAGACGGCGCATGTAGCGCATCATTTCGGTTTCGGCCCGGTTCATGTGAAAGATCGGGTGGGTCATAAAGTCGGATGTGCGGATCAGCTTGTCCGGCATGTTGTAGTGAGGCGTATAGTCCTTGTCCTGCCGGTCGATGCCAAAGGCGCGCCAGACCTTTTCGATGATCTCTGGGCGCGTGGCCTCGTCCAGAGTGATGCCGACCTTGGTCGTTCCCACGGCGCGCAGGTTGACGCCCTCGTCCACAGCCGACTTCATCACGGCGGCCTGCAATGGGCCGACCTCGACGGTGATGGTGTCAAAGAAAGTGGCGGGACGCACGTCAAAGCCCGCCTGTTTCAACCCCTCGGCCAGCCGCGCGGTCTTGCGGTGGATGCGCTGGGCGATGGCCTTGAGGCCCTCGGGGCCATGGAACACGCCATAGAACCCGGCCATGACGGCCAACAGGGCTTGGGCGGTGCAGACGTTCGACGTCGCCTTTTCCCGGCGGATGTGCTGTTCGCGGGTTTGCAGCGACAGCCGGTAGGCGCGGTTGCCCAGACTGTCGACCGACACGCCCACGATGCGGCCCGGCATGTTGCGCGCATATGCGGCCTTGGTCGCCATGTAGGCGGCGTGCGGGCCGCCATATCCCATGGGCACGCCAAAGCGCTGCGTGCTGCCCACGGCTATGTCGGCGCCCATGGCGCCCGGTTCCTTGAGCAATGTCAGCGCCAGCGGGTCAGCCGACACAATGGCGATACCCTTTTCGGCGTGCAGCCCTGTGATGATATCGGTGAAATCGCGCAGGTGACCATGCGTGCCGGGATACTGAAAGATCGCGCCGAACACAGCAAAAGAGCCGATGTCGTCGGGGTTGCCCACGATCACCTCGATCCCAAGCGGTGCCGCGCGGGTTTTCATCACAGCGATGTTCTGCGGGTGGCAGTTTTCATCGACAAAGAACCCGGTGGTCTTGGACTTGCTGACGCGCTGCGCCATGGTCATGGCTTCGGCGCAGGCGGTGGCCTCGTCCAGCAGCGAGGCATTGGCAATTTCGAGCCCGGTTAGGTCCGACACCATGGTCTGGTAGTTCAGCAGCGCCTCAAGTCGGCCTTGCGAAATCTCGGGCTGATAGGGCGTGTAGGCGGTGTACCACGCCGGGTTTTCGAGGATGTTGCGCTGGATCGCGGGGGGCGTGACCGTGCCGTGATAGCCTTGGCCAATCAGCGAAGTCAGCACCTTGTTCTTGGAGGCGGTCACGCGCATGTGGTGTAAAAGTTCGCGCTCGGACTTGGCCTTGCCAAAGTCGAGCGGTTCCTTTTGCCGGATCTGGGGCGGGATCGTGTCGTCGATCAGGGTGTCGAGGTCCTTCGCCCCCACCACTTGCAGCATCTCGTCCATTTCGGCGGGGGATGGCCCGATATGGCGGCGGTTCGCGAAATCATAGGGCAGGTAGTCGGTGGGTTTGAAAGTCACGGTGCGTTCCTCAGCCGATCAGTGCGTTATAGGCGGCTTCGTCCATCAGGCCGTCCAGTTGGGAGGTGTCGGATGGCTTGATCTTGAAAAACCAGCCCTTGCCCAGCGGATCGCTGTTGGCGAGGCTGGGGTCGTCGGCAAGGTCGGTGTTCACCTCGGTGATTTCACCATCGACGGGGGCCATGATGTCCGAGGCGGCCTTTACGCTTTCGATCACGACGATCTCATCGTCCTTGCTGACGCTTGCGCCCACATCGGGGAGTTCGACAAAAACCAGATCGCCCAGCTGTGTGGTGGCGTGTTCGGTGATGCCCACCACGTAGACATCCCCGTCGGCGCGCAGCCATTCGTGTTCTTCGGTGTATTTCATTGGTTTCCCTCTCTGGTTTATCGTTTGAAATTGGCGGGTGTGAACGGCAGTTTTGTGACGGTCAGCGGCAGGCGTTTGCCGCGCAATTCGCCATAGAGCGTGGTGCCGGCTGTGGCGTGCTGCGTGGCGACATAGCCCATGGCGACTGGGCCGCCGACCGTGGGGCCAAAGCCGCCGGATGTGATGGTGCCGATGGGGTCGGCGCTGTCTTCGGCATCGAACAGCGGCACAGAGTCGCGCATGGGCGCACGCCCTTCGGGCAGCAGCCCCACGCGTTTGCGGCTGGCGCCGTTTTCGATCTGGTGCAGGATTTTTGCGGAACCGGGGAAGCCTCCGGACCGGTCGCCTCCGCCGCGGCGGGTTTTTTGGATGGCCCATGTCAGCCCGGCCTCGACCGGGGAGGTGGTGGTGTCGATGTCGTGCCCATAAAGGCACAGCCCCGCCTCGAGCCGCAGCGAGTCGCGTGCGCCCAGCCCGATGGCTTCGACATCCGGGTGGTCGAGCAGGGTGCGGGCCAGCGCCTCGGCTGCGTCGGCGGGGACCGAAATTTCGTAGCCGTCCTCGCCGGTGTAGCCCGAGCGGGACACCCACGCCTCGACCCCGTTCAGCGACAGCGTGGCCACGTCCATAAAGGCCATGTGGGCGGCGCGCGCATCAAGCGTCGCCAGCACCTGTTCAGAGGCAGGCCCCTGAAGGGCCAGCAGCGCACGGTCCGTGATTTCCGTCACTGTAACAGCAGGTTCCAGCGCGGCCTTCATGCGCGCGATGTCCGCCGTTTTGCAGGCCGCGTTGACCACGACAAAGACGTGATCGCCGCGATTGGCCAGCATCAGATCGTCGTCGATCCCGCCTGCATCGTTGGTAAAGAACCCATAGCGCTGGCGGTTCAGCCCGAGGCCCAGAATATCGACGGGGATCAGCCCTTCGAGCCCGCGCGCAGCCGCCGCAAAAGTGTTGCCCAGCACGATCACCTGCCCCATGTGGCTGACGTCGAACAGCCCCGCCTTTGCGCGGGTGTGAAGATGCTCTTTCATCACGCCAAGGCCGTATTGGACGGGCATGTCGTATCCGGCAAAGGGCACCATCTTGGCCCCCATGGACAGATGGAGTGCATGAAGCGGGGTCTGCCTGAGGTCGGACATGTCTCATTCGCCTTTTCCAAGCCGACGAGATTTGGGTCAAATCAAGCGGCACCACATTGCGCGCGGGACATGGCCTGCGCGTCGGTGCCTCCTCTGTCTTGGGTGCCTGAGATCATTATCCCTTCGGCGGATGCACGGGGCATCACTCTCCAGAGTCTTGGGGTTCGACATTGGTCCTGTGGCCTGAGAGTTTCCGAGGCAGTTGCTCCTTCGGCACCAGTTGTCTGGTTCTCCCAACGTCAAACGCTGCATGTTTCGTATCGGAAACGTGGTTCGGCTGGCAAGTGAAATTTCCCGAACCTGCCGGGCGGGCGCAGGGGTGGGCGGTGTTACCCGTCGCGTCCGGGTTCGTTGGGGTCGCTGGAATACAGGGCAATCTTGTTGCCTTGGGGGTCGCGCAGGTAGCTGACAAAGAAATGCGGCCCATAGGCGGCGCGAAATCCGGGCTGGCCTTCGTCTGTGCCACCGGCGGCCAGCGCTGCGGCGTGCAGGTCGCGGACCTGCTGCTGGGTGCGCGCCTCAAAGGCGACCATCGACCCGTTCCCGGCAGAGGCGGGACGACCGTCAAAGGTGGGTTTGACATAAAAATCCGGCAAAACAGGGCGCTGACCCGCTTCGACCGGCAGGGCGTAGCTGAGCCCTTCGGCACCCTCTTCCAAGCCGTAGCCGAGGGCTGGCAGGAAGGCTGCGTAAAACCGTTTGGCACGGGCGATGTCGTCCGCCCCGACAGTGACGTAGGAAATCATGGGCCGGTGTCCTTTTGCGGTGATGAGGCGATGTGCCAAAGCTACTGCATCGGGACCGGACAACGCAACGCCGCGCAGCGCAAGGGGCGAGAGAAACGTTCCAGAGGCAGGCGCGCAGGGCGGTGCCTGCATGTCCCCGCGACGGGCCACAGGGCGCAGCCCTTGCACAAAAAAACGGAGCGCCCGATCCGGGCGCTCCGTTCACTGTCCCTGGTGGGGATCAGTTCTTGGACTTGTCGACCATCTTGCCTGCGGAAATCCACGGCATCATGCCGCGCAGGGTTTCGCCCGTGGCTTCGATCTGGTGTTCGTCGTTGATCCGGCGCGTGCCCTTGAAGAAAGGCTGGCCAACGGCGTTTTCCTGCATGAAGTCACGCACGAATTTGCCGGTCTGGATATCGGTCAGGATCGCCTTCATCCGGGCCTTGGTCTCGTCATAGGGCAGGACGCGGGGGCCGGAGACATATTCGCCATACTCAGCCGTATTGGAGATCGAATAGTTCATGTTGGCAATGCCGCCTTCGTAGATCAGGTCCACGATCAGCTTCACCTCGTGCAGACACTCGAAATAGGCCATTTCGGGGGCGTAGCCCGCCTCGACCAGCGTCTCAAAGCCCATGCGGATCAGTTCGACCAGACCACCACAGAGCACGGCCTGTTCGCCGAAGAGGTCGGTTTCGCATTCCTCGCGGAAGTTGGTCTCGATGATGCCCGAGCGACCGCCACCGATGGCGGAGCAATAGCTGAGGCCAATCTCGAGCGCGCGGCCCGATGCGTCTTTGTCCACGGCGACAAGGCAGGGCACGCCGCCGCCTTTGACATATTCGCCGCGCACGGTGTGGCCGGGGCCTTTGGGGGCCATCATCACCACGTCGATGCCTTCTTTGGGCTCGATGAGGCCAAAGTGGACGTTCAGACCGTGGGCAAAGGCGATGGCCGCGCCTTCGCGGATGTTGTCGTGGACGTATTTTTTGTAGGTTTCGGCCTGCAATTCATCGGGCATGGTGAACATGATCAGGTCGGCCCATGCGGCGGCTTCGGCGATGCCCATGGTTTTGAGGCCTTCGCCTTCGGCCTTGGCGATGGAGGGCGAGCCGTCGCGCAGCGCCACAACAACATTCTTGGCGCCGCTGTCACGCAGGTTGAGGGCATGGGCGTGCCCTTGGGAGCCGTAGCCGAGGATGGCCACGTTCATGTCCTTGATCAGGTTAATGTCGCAATCGCGATCGTAGTAGACGCGCATATCGGGTCCTCCGGGGTTGTATCTGGGGTGCGTTATAGGCGCGTTTATCGGGGTGGTCAGCGTTGGATTTTGAGTATTTGGAAAGAGAAGAAGGGTAGATCATTCGTCATTCAGGCGATATGCGGTGAAATCATGCTGGATGATGTGGACAGACGAATTTTGCGGCAATGGCAGGCTGACCCGACGCTGGGGCCTGCGGAACTGGCCGAACGGGCGCGCGTCAGCGCGGGGCAGTTGGCGCGCCGTCAGGCCAAGCTGCGGGACGCGGGGCTGGTGAAGGGCGTACAGGCGGTGATCGACTGGGCCGCATTGGGCTATGCGGTGGAGGTGAGCCTGCGCGTGACGCTGGACAAGACGCAGGGCGGGGCGTTTGATGCCTTTATCGCCGCCGCACGCGACGTGCCCGAGGTGATCGAGATCCAGACGTTTCTGGGCCGTGTCGATGTGCGCCTGTCGGTGATTGCGCGGGACATGGGGCATTATCAGCACCTTTACCGCAGTCGCATCCTGACCCTGCCACATATCGCGGATATCGAGGCATTGATGCAGGTGGCGCGGATCAAGAGTGATGAGGCGCTGCCGTTGTGATCGAGATTGACGACACCGACCGTGCGATCCTGACGCTGCTTGCGCAGGATGCGGGGCAGGGGGCCGGGGCTGTGGGCCGGGCCTGTGGGCTGTCGCAGCCTGCGGCGTGGCGGCGGATCAGGCGGTTGCGGGAGGCCGGTGTGATCAAGGGCCAGCGGCTGGTGCTGGACCGCGAGCGGCTTGGATTTGGTGTGACGGTGTTTCTGGGGGTGAAGCTGGCCACCAAGGGGCGGGTGAGCCTTGAGGATTTCGAACGCGCCGTGGGGGCCATTCCGGAGGTGCAGACGGTGGAACATGTGCTGGGGCTGTACGATTACCGGCTGCGTGTCGTGGCGCGTGATTTGCCGGATTTCGAGCGCGTGTTGCGGCGGCGGATTATGACACTGCCCGGCGCGGGTGAGGTGGAGGCGAATGTGCTTTTGAGTGAAGAGCGTCGTCCCGGGCCCTTGCAGGGGGGCGGTTAACCTTTGGGTCAGACGCTTGCGTTACAAGGTCGGCCAGCAGCGCATCGGGTGATATGTGAAAATTGAAAGTGTCAGGGATGTCGTCATGTTCTCGGTCGTTGTGACCGTGATTTCGATGGTGTGTGCGGTGGCCCTGAACTACCTGATTTTCCCGGACGCGATTCTGTCCCGCACGGTGCCGGGCACGATCATCATCGTGACGTTGGTGTCCTTTCCCACTTGTGTGTTCGTGGGGGCCAAGATCCGCGAAAATGTCCGTCTGTCCGAGGAATTGCGGCGGCTGGTGGAGCGGGACAGGCTGACGGATGTGGCCACGCGCGATTTCTTTTTCACGCGGATGGCGCAGGAACCCGAAGCCTATGGAATCTCGCTGATGATCGATATCGATTTTTTCAAGCGGGTGAATGACACCTATGGGCATCTGACCGGGGACCGGGTCATTTCGCATGTGGCGCAGCTGTTGCAGGAAACGGTGCGGTCCAATGACATCGTGTGCCGGTTTGGTGGGGAGGAGTTTGTGGTCTTTCTCGCGGATGCGGATCACGATGTGGGTGCCGCCATGGCGGAGCGTTTGCGCGCGCGTGTGGCCAACAGCCCGATTGATGAGGCGGGCACGACGCTTGGCGTCACGGTCTCTATCGGTGGGTCGCTCAAGGCGGCGACGGACCATATCGAGGTGGCCATTCAGCGCGCGGATGACGCGCTGTACCGTGCCAAGAGCGGGGGGCGCAATCAGGTGCGGATGTTTCCTGTGACAGGCGAGCGTCCTGTTGCCGTCGGAGAAAGTGCCTGAGCGATTGTCTGGCGTTGTGGCTTTGTGTGCGCTGATGCGGGTGCCGGGCTTTGCGCGAGCGTCCTGTTGCCGTGGGAGACAGCGCCTGAGCGATTGTCTGGGGATGGAGCTTTGTGTGCGCTGGTGCGGGTGCCGGGCTTTGGGTGAGCGTCCTGTTGCCGTGGGAGACAGCGCCTGAGCGATTGTTTGGGGGTGGAGCTTTGTGTGCGCTGGTGCGGGTGCCGGGCTTTGGGTGAGCGTCCTGTTGCCGTGGGAGACAGCGTCTGAGCGATTGTCTGGCGTTGTGGCTTTGTGTGCGCTGGCACGGTGCCGGGCTTTGGGTGAATGTCCTGTTGCCGTCGGAGAAAGTGCCTGAGCGATTGTCTGGCGTTGTGGCATTGTGTGCGCTGGTGCGGGTGTTGGGGTTTGGGTGAATGTTCTGTTGCCGTCGGAGAAAGTGCCGGAGCGATTGTCTGGTGGTGCGGATTCATGTGCGCTGGCGCGGGTGTCGGGCTTTGAGGTGACGTTCATGTCTGTGCGTGTGACCCCGGGCGCAGAGGTTAGAGGACTGCGCGTGGTTTGCGTCCCGATGCGCCCCGTGAGCGCACAGAGGGCAGGAGATGAAAGCGCCGTGTGCGGTCGTTCCTTGGCGGGCAAACAGGCCAATCGCAGATGCGGCGGCTGGCGCGTAGCTGTCGACAATCCGTGCCCTGTCAGCGGCGCGGATACCCTTCGGGATATGCGACCGGGTGCAGCCCGCCGGTCACAAGCTCGTAATATGCGACACTGTACCGGGTTGGGTTGACCGAGTTGTCATCACCGCCGTCCCGCATCATGACGGACAAAACGTTGAACAGCGGGTTTATGATCATCTGCAACCGCCCCAAAAACCGGTCGGTGCGCCGTGAATTTGACGAACGGCTCCTTTCGATAAAACTGAAACTAAAACCACGTATCGCAAATGCGCGATCCCGCCCCCCGAACCACCAGACCCGCCGGTCGCGCAGCACCGCCTCTTTGTCGAACTCGGTGCTTTGCCGCAGATGGGTATCCTCGACAATGGCACGGGGAATGATGCTGTACTGGACCAATGCCGAAAACTGGTCATCGCCGCTTTTGTCCCGCAGGCTGGTGTTCACCACACACTCGCCTTCGGCGCAGTTTTGGGGCAGTGACACGTAAATTTCGTGGATGTTGTCATCCACGGTCCGGCCCCGCAAAAAGGCAAACCCACGCAAGACCGCCACGTCGTCCGGGCCCCAGCCGACCGGCGCGCGCAACTGGCAGTTTCTGTAACAGCCGTGCAGGAACGCCTCGTGGACAGGGTAGGCGACAGTCGCCCAATTGTTCATCGAGCTTGCCGATACGGTTGCGGAAAACCGATCACCGCCGTTTTCGTCGTTGAAGCCGACGACCATGCCATTGGAGCGTCTGGCATAGGTGCGGCCACCGGCGCGCGACCGTTCGAGAAACCTGTTCAGATTGTCGGTGGCAATCGCGACGACGATCATGTGCGGTTTGTGATCGCCGTTTTCAAATTGCAGGTCGAACCCTTCGAGCATGTAGGCCCGGGCGTCGCGATCACAGTCAAACTGCACCGGGGCCAGAAACGTGCTGCCTTGCGTATGGTCGGTGCAACGCTGTTGCGCGTGCCCGGCTTGTGGCCATGAGAGCATAAAAAGGAATAGCAATAACAGGCGCATGGTGGCCCCCTCGTGAAATGCGTCCTTGCCGAGACAGGCAGGCGCTCTGTCGCGGCATCAAAGAGTAAACCGATCAAACCATAGCAAGCGTCGCACAGAGGGCGGAAAAAGTACATCTTGCGCCGATGGTGCAAAAACCGTTCCCATCGGCGTCACGCCGCAGACAATCCGGCGGATTGTATACCCACATAGACTTTGCCGCCGCCCGCCCCGCACGCTAAGCCAACGCTCAAAGAGGAGGACACCATGGCAGCATTGCTTGATACCGTCGACCCGCAGGGGCTCGAAGAGTTTTCGGTCGTATTCACGGACCGGTCGCTGAACCATATGAGCGCAGCGTTCCAAGGCGTGATGAACGACATTTCGTCCATGCTGAAAGACGTCTACGCAGCGGATGCCGTTGTGGTGGTGCCCGGCGGTGGCACGTTCGGAATGGAGGCTGTCGCACGTCAGTTTGGCCGTGACGCAGAGGTGTTGGTGGTGCGGAACGGGTGGTTTTCCTACCGGTGGTCGCAGATCTTCGAGACCGGCGGGCTGACTGGCAACACTACGGTGCTGAAGGCGCGGCAGGTGGGCAACGCGTCCCCGTCCCCCTTTGCGCCCGCACCGATCGAGGATGTGGTGGCCACGATCCGCGAGCAAAAACCGCAAGTGGTCTTTGCCCCGCATGTAGAGACCAGCGCCGGGGTGATCCTGCCGGATGCCTATGTGGCGCAGATGGCCGCCGCCGCACATGAGGTGGGTGCGTTGATGGTGCTGGATTGCATCGCGTCGGGCTGTGCGTGGATCGATATGCGCGCACTTGGGGTCGATGTGCTGATCTCGGCCCCGCAAAAGGGCTGGAGCGCCTCGCCTTGTGCGGGCCTTGTGATGCTGTCGGCGCGCGCTGTGGCGCGCATGGACGAGACGACATCGGACAGTTTCGCCATCGACCTCAAGAAGTGGCACCAGATCATGGCGGCCTATGAGGGCGGCGGACACGCGTACCACGCGACCATGCCCACGGACGCGCTGCGCGATTTCCGCGACACGATGAAAGAGACGCAGGAATACGGCTTTGACCGGCTCAAGGATGCCCAATGGGCGCTGGGTGATGCGGTGCGCGCGATGCTGGCGGGCAAAGGCGTCGTGTCGGTCGCCGCCGACGGGTTTGGTGCGCCGGGCGTTGTGGTCAGCTACACGGCGGATCCCGACATCCAGACCGGCAAGCGGTTCGCGGCCGAAGGGATGCAGATCGCGGCGGGCGTGCCGCTCCAATGTGATGAGCCTGCGGATTTCCGAACCTTCCGGCTGGGCCTGTTTGGTTTGGACAAGCTGTATGATGTGGACGGCACGGTGGCGCGGCTCAAGCGTGTGGTCGATCAGGTGCTATAGCGGCTCTGGACGCTGGGCTGCGCGGGCGGTAGGTGTGCGCGCGACTGAATTCTTGCGAGGCCAAACATGTCCAGCCACGGCGCCCCGATCCCGATGACTTCTTCGCCCTGCGGGCCCTTGTCGGGCGTGGCCGAGGTGCCCGGCGACAAGTCGATCTCGCACCGGTCGCTGATCCTTGGTGCGCTGAGTGTCGGGGAAACGACGGTATCCGGTCTGCTCGAAGGGCAGGATGTGCTGGACACAGGCAAGGCCATGCAGGCCTTTGGCGCCGAGGTGATCAACCATGGCGGTGGCAACTGGTCGATCCATGGTGTGGGTGTCGGCGGCTTTGCCGAGCCGGATCAAGTGATTGATTGCGGCAATTCGGGCACGGGCGTGCGGCTGATCATGGGGGCGATGGCGACCGCGCCCATCACTGCGACCTTTACCGGTGATGCGAGCCTGAACAAGCGCCCGATGGCGCGGGTCACGGACCCGCTGGCGCTGTTTGGCGCGCAGGCCGTGGGGCGCGCGCAGGGGCGGTTGCCGATGACCATTGTCGGCGCGGCGGACCCGGTGCCGGTGCGCTATACGGTTCCGGTGCCGTCGGCGCAGGTTAAGTCGGCAGTGCTGTTTGCGGGGCTGAACGCGCCCGGCGAGACGGTTGTCATCGAAGCGGAGGCGACGCGCGATCACACCGAACGTATGATGGCGGGTTTCGGCGCGGACATCCGCACCGAAGAGACCGACGAAGGCCGGGTGATCACACTGAAAGGTCAGCCCGAGTTGAAACCGCAGCACATTGTTGTGCCGCGCGACCCATCCTCGGCGGCGTTTCCTGTCTGTGCGGCGCTGATCGTGCCCGGATCGGATGTGCTGGTGCCCAATATCGGGCTGAACCCGACGCGGGCGGGGCTGTTTGCCACGCTGCGCGAGATGGGCGCGGACCTGCAATATGAGAACATGCGCGAAGAGGGCGGCGAGCCTGTGGCGGACCTGCGCGCCCGCTTTTCCCCGGACCTAACGGGCATCGAAGTGCCAGCGGAACGGGCGGCGAGCATGATTGACGAATACCCGGTGCTGTCGGTCGTGGCTTGCTTTGCCAGTGGCCAGACGCATATGCCGGGGGTCAAGGAGCTGCGCGTCAAGGAAAGCGACCGCATTGATGCGATGGCCACGGGCCTGCGCGCCGCCGGTGTTACGGTTGAGGATGGCCCCGATTGGTGGATAGTCACAGGGCTGGGGCACGGCAATGTGCCCGGCGGGGCCACGGCGGCGAGCCATTTGGACCACCGCATCGCTATGTCGTTCCTTGTTATGGGGATGGCCACGGCCAAACCCATGTCGGTCGATGATGGCGGCCCCATCGCCACGTCCTTTCCGATCTTTGAGCCGCTGATGGGCGGGCTGGGCGCGCAGGTGCGCCGGGACAACGCCTGAGCGATGTCGACCGCACCGTTCACCGTGGCCATTGACGGGCCTGCCGCCGCCGGAAAGGGCACCGTGTCGCGCGCACTGGCGCAGCGGTTCGGGCTGGCGCATCTCGACACGGGTCTTTTGTACCGCGCGGTGGGCGCGCAGACGCTGGACGGCGCAGACCCGATCAAGGCCGCGCGGGCACTTGTCCCGGACGCGCTGGAACGGGATGACCTGCGCACAGCCCAAGTGGCACAAGCCGCCAGCAAGGTGGCGGTGATGCCAGAAGTGCGCGCCGCGTTGCTGGATTTTCAGCGCGCCTTTGCCCGGCGCGCCGGGGGCGCGGTGCTGGACGGGCGCGACATCTGCACGGTGATTTGCCCGCAGGCGGAGGCCAAGCTGTTCGTCACGGCCTCGGACACAGTGCGCGCCGCGCGCCGCCACGCCGAATTGCTGGCCCGTGGTGATGACACCACGCTTGAGACGGTGTTGCGGGATGTACGTGCCCGCGATGCCCGCGATGCGGAACGGGCCGCAGCCCCGATGCGCCCGGCGGACGACGCGCATGTGCTGGACACCTCAGACATGAGCATCACGGACGCCGTGGCCGCTGCCATCGACATCGTGGCACAGGCCCGCGCAGCGCGGGGGCTACCGGTCGAGCGCTGAGTGATAGAGCGAATCGTCTGGCACATAATAGGATGACGTTCGCACTTTCCACGCACCGGATTCGGTACGCACAAGTATGGACAGCGTTGGGAACGGATCTTCGATCAGCAGGCCATCGCTGATCAGTCGCGTTTCATGCGTCGCCACGATTTCATCCGGATTGCGAAACGCAGCCGCCACGCAATGACGGGCAAGGATGGTCACGCGCATCTGTTTGAGATGCTCATGAACCGCTTGAAAAACTTCCTCAAATTCGTCGAGCGCGTGGTACAGCCGTTTGCTGTTGCTGGTCTCAAGCTCGTAGGGAAAGGTGATCGCGTCCGCAAAGGCGGACAGGTCGCCACTCATCAGTGCATGGCCTGTCAAATCGAGCAAGTGCTCGGAGACTTGATGTGCAGTCGGGTTCGGCGGCAACATTGTATTTTTTAAGAGTGACGTGAGTTAGCGCCAAGTGTCGCACATTTTCGAGAATATTCAACGTATTCAGTTATTTCCCGCTGCGCGGGAAAATCTGGACACCGTTCATCTGGATCAGGCGCTGTGCGCGCCTTCCGCCAGAGACGCGACAAAGGACAGGACGTCGTCCACCGGGTCCCCGGCGCCCACCCGGCCGACGATGGCCGAGCCCACCACCGCGCCGTCGGCGATGCTGGCGATGCCGCGCGCCTTTTCCGGGGTGTTGATGCCAAAACCCACGATGACCGGCAGGTCTGTCGCGGCCTTGATCCGGGCCACTTCGGGGCCGACATCGCCAGCCTGCGCCTCGGCGGCGCCGGTGATGCCGGTGATGGAGACATAATAGACAAAGCCGGACGTGTTTTGCAGCACGCGGGGCAGGCGTTTGTCATCGGTTGTGGGCGTCGCCAAACGGATAAAGTTCATGCCCGCCGCCTGCGCGGGCAGGCACAATTCGCTGTCTTCTTCGGGGGGCAGGTCCACCACGATCAAGCCGTCGATTCCGGCGTCCTTGGCATCGGCAAGAAACCGATCCACGCCGCGCGAATAGATTGGGTTGTAATAGCCCATCAGCACGATGGGTGTCGTGTCGTCCTGCTGCCGGAAGGCGCGGGCCAGTTCCAGCGTACGTTCCAGCGTCATACCGGCGGCCAGCGCGCGTTGCCCGGCCAGTTGGATGGTGGGACCGTCGGCCATCGGATCGGTAAAGGGCAGACCCAGTTCGATCACGTCCACACCTGCGCCGGGCAGGCCACGGACCAATTCCAGCGACCTGTCGTAATCGGGATCGCCCGCCATGACGTAGGCCACAAATGCTTTGCGCCCCTCTGCCTTGAGCGATGCGAATTTTGCGTCGATCCGCGTGGCCATGACTGCCTCTCCCTTTTGGTCGGCCTCCCTTGGCCCAGCCAAGGCCGAAACGCAAGGGCTGCGCTGCGGCTTGCGCCTGTGCCCGGTCCTGCTAGAAGCAAGCGGATCGCGACAAGAGGGGCGCAACATGGGTTTCAAGATGGGCATTGTGGGCCTGCCGAATGTGGGCAAGTCCACGCTTTTTAACGCGCTGACCAAGACGGCAGCGGCACAGGCGGCAAACTTTCCCTTTTGCACCATTGAGCCCAATGTGGGTGAAGTCGCCGTGCCAGATGACCGTCTGGACAAGCTGGCCGCCATTGCCGCGTCGAAATCCGTCATTCCCACCCGCATGACCTTTGTGGACATTGCGGGCCTTGTCAAAGGCGCGTCCAAGGGCGAGGGGCTGGGCAATCAGTTTCTGGCCAACATCCGCGAGGTGGATGCCATTGCCCATGTCCTGCGCTGTTTCGAGGACGGCGATGTGACCCACGTGGAGGGGCGTGTCGACCCTGTGGCAGATGCGGAAACCATCGAGACCGAATTGATGCTGGCCGATATCGAAAGCATCGAAAAGCGCCTGCAAAACATCGTCCGCAAGATCCGTGGCGGCGACAAGGAAGCGGTCCAGCAAGAGCGCCTGATGAAACTGGCGCTGGCGGCCCTCGAAGATGGCAAACCCGCCCGCGTGGTCAATGTGGATGCCGAGGACGCCAAGGCGTGGACCATGTTGCAGCTGCTCACGACAAAACCGGTTCTTTATGTTTGCAATGTCGGTGAGGCAGAGGCGGCCAGCGGCAATGCCCATTCGGCAGCCGTGGCCGAGATGGCGGCGGCACAGGGCAACAGCCACGTCGTCATATCCGCCCAGATCGAAGAGGAAATCAGCCAGTTGGAACCGGACGAGGCGGATATGTTCCTCGAAGAGATGGGCCTGTCCGAGGCCGGTCTCGACCGGCTTATCCGTGCAGGGTACGACCTGCTGCATCTTGAGACATACTTTACCGTAGGTCCCAAGGAGGCGCGCGCATGGACGATCCGTACCGGGACCACAGCCCCGAAAGCGGCAGGCGTGATCCACGGTGATTTCGAAAAAGGGTTCATCCGCGCCGAGACAATTGCCTATGACGATTTTGTCGGTCTGGGGGGTGAACAGGCCGCCAAGGACGCGGGCAAAATGCGCGCAGAGGGCAAAGGCTATGTCGTCAAGGACGGCGACGTGATGCATTTCCTGTTCAATACGTAAATCGATCCGCTGGTCTTGATCCTCTTGTTTGGCGTGGTGGGTGCGCGGTGCAAACTGGCGCATTCATGCAGGTGGACATGCGTTGCACCGCCTGCAAGGACCGGTGGACTGGTGCAGAGTTCTGTCCACAGATCGGGGATGCCGCGGGCTGGCTCGTGCTGACGTAACGGGCGACCGTGTTGCGCAACCTGAGCGCCGGGCCGCAACGCTTTGCGTGGGAACCGCCAGCGGCGGCCCCATGTTCGGTTGGAAACAAAAAGGGGGCGGGGATACGCCGTGTGGCGCGCTTGCGACCGTCAAGGCACACGCAGCGCCCGGGCAGGCGAGCAGGTCCGTGCCGCAGCCACCGACAGGATCAATTCCGCAGGATTATTCCACTTGTGCTTCCAGCGCCTCCCCCGTATTCACGTCGGCGGAGACGTGGCCGAGTGGTCGAAGGCGCTCCCCTGCTAAGGGAGTAGGCCCGGAAGGGTCTCGAGGGTTCGAATCCCTTCGTCTCCGCCATTCCCCGTTTGAACGATGCTTTTGACCGGGCGGCTAAATGCCGTGTCCGGGCGCGGTCCGGTTTTTCGCTAGCGTGCCAAAAAACAGGCGCAGCGCCACGCACGGCGGGATGTCAACTTGCGCGGAGGCCGCGGCTCCAGACACCTCGGAGCAGATGTGCAGCACCGCTGTGATGCACGCGCAGGACATCGCCGCGCAGACCGGCGCGCAGGGCGCCGCGGTCGGTCAGGCGTGCGGCCTTGGCGGGATTGCTGGTGACGGTTGCAATGGCGCGGGGCAGGTCGTTCCACAGCGTGGCAAGCCGAAATGCCGACAGCAGCAGAGCGGAGGGCACATAGTCAGAAGACACGATGTCCAGAAGGTCGGCCTTGGCCAGATCCTCTGCTGCGACATTGCCCGAATGCGAGCCCCCCCGGATCAGGTTCGGCGCGCCCATCATCACGGCGATGTCGTGGGTGCGGCAGGCCTCTGCCGCCTCCGGCGTTGTCGGGAATTCCGCAAAGCCGACGCCGTTTCCGGCGGACGTCGCAACATGGTCGGGTGTGGTGTCATCGTGGCTGGCCAGCACGGCGCCAAGGCGCGCCGCTTCGGTCACGGCACCGGCCTCGTGACGCGCGCCAAAGCGGTCCTGCAAGCCCAGCAGGTTCTGCACATGGTCCGCAAATTCAGCGTCGGTCATGCCCCGTTTTTTTGCGACATATGTTTTCAGCACATCGAGATCGCGGAACTGGCGCTGGCCCGGTGTGTGGTCCATCAGGCTGACAATGCCGACGCGGTCCTCGGTGCCAAAGGCGGCGAGTTCCTCCAGCAGGGTTTCGGAACAGATTTCGGCCCGCAGATGCAAGAAATGGCTGATTTTGAACAGTCCCGCCGCCCGTGCAGCCAACAGTTCATCCGCAAGGGTGCGCGCATAGTCGATATAGCGCCCCTTGCCCCCGTGGATGGACCCCACGCGCATGGCATCGAACACGGTTGTGATCCCGGTCGAGGCGAGTTCAGCGTCATGGGCGATGAGGGCGGGTAAATGCGGCCAGTCCACGGATGGGCGCGGCTCGATATGTCGTTCAAGATTGTCGGTGTGCAGTTCAACCAGACCCGGAAGGACCAGATCGGCCCGGCAATCCACCGCACCTGTGGGCACGGCGTCCCCTTCGGTGATGTCGGTGATGACGCCGTTTTCGATCGTGAGGGCACCGGTCAGCACCTGATCGGGCAGCACCAGTTGCGCATTGGCGAGGCACAGATCGCCCGCGCTTTGGTCACCTTGCGCCAATGTGGACGTGGAGAAGGGAGAATTCATGTCATGCTCTCAATCTGCGGATTGCGTGTGGTACCGGTGCGGGGTGACATGCGGATGCGCCACATCATCCCGACACCCGTGCAGGCTGCAAAAGCGCGGTTGCGCGCGCGACAGTTTCCGGCAGGGGCCCATCGTTGGCCACGTGAAGGACGTCCAGTCCGGGGGGCAGCGGCTTGTGCGCCTGTAACAGACGTTTTTCTATGTCATCTTCGGTTTCGCGCCCGCGTGCTGCCAGACGACGGGCCAGCGTCGCAGGCGCGGCCGTGAGGTTGAGCACCAGAAGGCGGGGAAAGGCGTCGGCGGCCTGCGCCAGCGCTGAACGGGAAAAGTTCACAAGGCAATCGGCGCCTCTGTTTAGCTGGTATTTGACGCTGACCGGCACGCCGTAGTGCAGCCCATGTGCGCCCCAATGCACGGCAAATGCCCCGTTGGCGACCATGTCATCGAACTGCGCCATGGTCACACCGTCATAGTCTTCGCCACCCAGGCCCGGTGTGCGGGTGATCACGCGGCGCACCAGATGCAGGCCCGGCATGGCATCGTGGATGCCGGCCATCACGCTGTCCTTGCCCACGCCGGACGGTCCGACAACAGCGATAAGACGCCCTTGGGTCATGCGGCCATCCCCGGGGTAAAGCCGCTGACGTCGATCTCGCGGTCGCACACGCGGGCGCGGGCCGCCTCGTCGTGGAAGATGCCGATGATCGCGGTGCCCTGTGCCTTGGCCTCTTCGATCAGCGCCAGCACGACCTCGCGGTTGGCGGCATCGAGGCTGGCGGTAGGTTCGTCCAGCAGCATCGCCGGATAGGGATGGGCAAAGCCGCGCGCAATGTTCACCCGCTGCTGTTCGCCGCCGGAAAAGGTGGTGGGCGAGAGCGTCCACAGGCGTTCGGGAATGTTGAGCTGTTGCAGAAGGGACCGGGCGCGCGCCAGCGCCGCGTCCGGCGGCACGCCGACGGCGCGCAGCGGTTCGGCCACCACGTCCAGTGTCGGCACGCGGGGGACAACGCGCAGAAACTGGCTGACATAGCCCAGCACCTCACGCCGCAGCCGGATGATCTCGCGCGGTTCTGCCTGCACCAGATCAACGCCGCCGATGCGGATTGCGCCGCCTTGGGTCAGGTAGTTGCCGTAGATCATCCGCATCAGCGTTGATTTGCCGGCCCCGGAGGCACCGGTCAGCGCCACACATTCACCTTGGGCGACGGACAGGAACACGCCGCGCAGCACCTCGATCACTGCACTGCCCTGATTGTGCAGGGTAAAAGTCTTGGCGACATTGTTGAGTTCAATCATCTTTCACACCTGCAAAACGGAACTGACGAGAAGTTGGCTATAGGCATGTTGCGGGTCGTCCAGCACCTGATCGGTCAGGCCGGATTCGACCACGCGGCCCGATTTCATCACCATCAGACGGTCCGCGAGCAGGCGGACAACGGCCAGATCGTGGGTGACGATGATGGCCGACAGTCCCATGTCACGCACCAGCCCGCGCAACAGGTCCAGCAGGCGCGCCTGCACAGATACGTCCAACCCGCCAGTGGGTTCGTCCATGAACACAAGCCGGGGGCCAGTGACCAGATTGCGCGCGATTTGCAGGCGTTGCTTCATCCCGCCGGAAAACGTCGTCGGGCGGTCATCGACACGGCTGGCGTCGATTTCCACCCGGTCGAGCCAGTCGGTCGCCTTGTCGCGGATGTCACCATAGTGGCGTGCGCCCACCGCCATTAGCCGTTCGCCGACATTTCCGCCCGCCGACACGCCCATGCGCAGCCCGTCGCGGGCGTGCTGATGGACAAAGGCCCAGTCTGTGCGCGACAGCATCCGGCGTTCCGGTTCGGACATGGTGACGGTATCGCGCGGGCCATCGGCGCGGGTGTCGAACACCACGCCACCCGCATCCGGCGGCAGGTGCCCTGCCATGCAGTTCAGCAGGGTCGATTTCCCCGAACCGCTTTCCCCGACGATGCCCATCACCTCACCGGGATAAAGGTCAAAGGACACGTCAGCACATCCAATATGCGCGCCATAGTGTTTGGTGACGCCCTGAACGGACAGAAGGGGCAATGGATCAACGTGGATCATAGGAAAACTCCAATCGGGTCCCGCCGGGTTCGAGGATCATAAAATGCACCTTGGGGCCCTTGCCCGAAAACTCGGGCGCGAATTCGACCGTGACGCCGGGCCAGTCCTTTACCCGGTCAAACACGGCGTCCAACGTGGCGCGATCCGCGACTTTCAGTGCTGTGTGATGCAGGCCGAGCTGGGTGTAGCGGTCAAAACCAGCGCCCGCTTGGCGCACCTGCCACAGTGTCAGTTTGGCGTGGCCGTTGGTCACATAGGCGGCGGGGTAGTCCGGGTTGCCGCCAAACGCCTCCCAGCCCAGACAGTCCACAAAAAAACCGCGGCTTGCCTGCAGATCCGACACGGTCAGCCCAAGGTGGTCGATGCCAAGTGTGCTCATGCCGCGTCCTTTCCCCGGTGGCCCGCCATCTGGCGCGCCTCGCAGTAATCCGTGTCCGAACAGACAAACATCCGCCCCCCCGCGTCATCCACGATCACCTCATCGAGATAGCTGTCCTGGGCCCCGCACAGACCACAGGGGTGATCGGCCTTGGACGGATCGAACGGGTGATCTTCGAAATCGAGGCTGACAACATCGCAATAGGGGGGCAGGGCGTAGATGCGTTGCTCGCGGCCAGCGCCAAACAGCTGGATCGCCGCCATCCCGCCCAGTTTCGGGTTGTCGAATTTGGGAATGGGCGATGGGTCCATGACATAGCGCCCCTCGACCCTGACGGGGTAAGCGTAGGAGGTCGCGATATGGCCGTGGCGGCTGATGTCTTCGTAGAGTTTGACGTGCATCAGCCCGTACTCTTCCAGTTCGTGCATCTTGCGCGTCTCGCTTTCCCGCGGTTCGAGAAAGCGCAGGGGTTCCGGGATCGGCACCTGATAAACAAGGATCTGCCCCTCGGTCAGCGCCGCTTCGGGGATGCGGTGACGGGTCTGGATGACGGTTGCCTCTGATGTGGTGGTCGTTGTCGCGACCCCGGCGGTCCGTTCAAAAAAGGCGCGGATCGAAACGGCGTTGGTTGTGTCATCCGCACCTTGGTCGATGACTTTGAACCGGTCTTCGGGCGTCAGCACGGCTGCCGACACCTGCACGCCCCCCGTGCCCCAGCCATAGGGCATCGGCATTTCGCGGGACGCAAAGGGCACCTGATAGCCGGGGATCGCCAGCCCTTTCAGGATCGCGCGCCGGATCATCCGTTTGGTTTGCTCGTCGAGATAGGCAAAGTTGTATTCGGTCATTTGGTGGCTCCGAGGATGTCCGGCTTGGGGGCGCTTGGCCGCCAGTTGCCGTGGCGGGCTGCGCGCGGGACCGTGCGTGCAGAGGCGTCCAGGCGGGACAGCGGTGTGGGCAGAGGCACAGGTGTCATTCCGCAGCCTCCTGAACCTGATCGGCACCGGCCTCGCGGCGCAATTTGCGCACCAGTTCCAATTCGGACTGAAAGTCGACGTAATGGGGCAGTTTGATATGTTCCAGAAAGCCCGTCGCCTGAATATTGTCGGCGTGGTAGAGGACGAACTCAGCATCCTGTGCGGGCGCGCCCACGTTGTCTTCGCCCAGCTCTTCCCAACGCAATGCGCGGTCCACCAGCGCCATGGAGATGGCCTTGCGTTCGGTTTGGCCAAAGACCAGCCCATAGCCGCGCGTAAATTGCGGCGGCTCCGTTTTTGAGCCCTTGAACTGGTTTACGGTTTCGCATTCGGTCAGCGTTACCTCGCCAATCTCGACGGCAAAGCCCAGTTCGGGGATGTCCATCTCGACCGGGACGGCGCCAATGCGCAACTCGCCCACAAAGGCGTGGTTGCGCGCATATCCGCGCTGCGTGGAATAGGCGAGGCCAAGGGTGAACCCTTCGTCCGCGCGGGCGAGCGCTTGCAGACGCAGCGCGCGGTCGGCGGGCATCTCCAGCGGTTGACGTGTCAGATCGGGGGGCGGTGTGTCATCATGCGGGGCCTCTTCGATCAGGCCCTCGCGGTTGAGAAACGCGGTGACGTGGGGGACAGCGCCGGTCTCGGCGGTGCGGGCGGGCGCGGCGGCGACATCGCCGTCGGCAGCCAGTTTGAAATCCAGCAGACGGTGTGTGTAGTCGAATGTCGGCCCCAGAACTTGCCCGCCGGGCAGGTCCTTGAACGTGGCCGAGATGCGGCGGTCGCACAGCATCGCGCCGGTGTCGACCGGCTCGGACGCGCCAAAGCGGGGCAGGGTGGTGCGATAGGCGCGGATCAGGAAAATCGCTTCGATCAGGTCGCCGCGTGCCTGTTTGATGGCCAGTGCGGCAAGATCGGGGTCATAAAGCGACCCTTCGGCCATGACCCGGTTCACCGCAAGGCTCAGCTGTTCGCGGATTTGCGCGACGCTCAGCTCTGCCACATCGGTATCGCCCCTGCGTTCCTCGGCGAGCCACGCGTGGGCGTTTTCAATCGCCCGCTCGCCCCCTTTGACAGCAACATACATCAGGACACCTCTGTCGCGCGGACGGTTGTTGAACGGGGCAGGGCCGCGACGCGGTCACCGTGAGTGAGCACGAAATCGAGCCCCAGCGGGAACAGCGCCCGGTTGGACTGTAGCGCGGCAATGTCAGGCACCGACAGGGTTGCGTGGTCCTTGATGCCGGGGCCTGTCAGGGTGGCACCCGTGGTGGCAAGGACCGGGCATTCCACGATCAGCGTGGCGGACCGGTCTGGATAATCGGATGTGCCCACCGGGTAGTTGGACAGGGGCATCAGGTCCGCCCATGTGCCAACGGCAAACATGCAGTGCGCCGGACCTGTGATGGGCGCGCCGGTGTGGAAGGCCAGCCAGCGGCGCACCGCCTCGCAATGGGCCGCACCCGCCAGATGCACTGGCGTTTCGGTGTCGCACAGCGTCAACAGCACGGCCCCGGCCGCAGGTGAAAGCGGGCCGGGCGGTACAGCGCCTGCAATGTCGTGGATCGTGCCGGGACGGGCCATCGCTTCCATCACGCTGCGAAAGGCATGTGCGGATTGAATGGCCGGATCGCCAAAGCCGCCCGAAAGGGTGTCCGCCTGCATCAGTCTTCTCCTCGGACCATGGTGAAAAAGTCGACCTTGGTGGCGGCGGCCTTGTCGGCGCGCGCGGACCGGGTGGCCGTGAATTCCGCCTCAAGCGGGGCAAGCACGGCATCGCGCAGCCTGTCGGCTGCGGTGGTCTGCATCAACGCATCTACCAAGGCCGTGACTTCAGCATCAGCCTTGCGGCGCCCTTGGAGGTAGGCATGACCAACCTCGCCAGTGTCCAGCGTGAGCGCGCAGCGTGTCACCGTGACTTCGCCCAGATTGAATGGCGCGCCGGTGCCGCCCATCCGTCCCCGGACCATGGTGCTGCCGATCTCGGGGGCGCGCAGCCACGTAAAGGCGGGCCGGGCCATCGCCGCGTCCAAAAGTGCGGCGACGCGGCCCGGACGCGCCTTGGCCATCAGGCCAAGCCAGGCTTTGCGCGGGGCATGAGGGTCAAAACTGTCTTTCATCTCGACAACTTTTCCATATACTATACAACTATACATATCCTACCATATATGCCCGTGAGGGACAGAGGAGTTTTGTGAAACTTGCGTGACGCTTCTGGTAAAACCCCGATCTGGAAGGCCATCGCCGATGCGTTGCGCATGGATTTAGCCGAAGGTCGCTATCGCGCCGGTGACCGGCTGCCAACCGAAGCCGTTCTGGCCGAGCGGTTCGGCGTGAACCGCCACACCGTGCGCCACGGTGTCTCGGCGCTGGTGCACGAAGGGTTGATCCGCACCCGGCGCGGCTCTGGTGCCTTTGTCGCCGCGACGCCTACGGATTATCCCATTGGCAGGCGCGTCCGCTTTCACGAAAACCTCATCGCCGCAGGGCGCCGCCCGGAAAAAAGGCTGCTGGATGTCGAAACCCGGGCCGCCACCGCAGGGGAGGCTGATGCGCTGAATGTTGCCGCAGGCGACCCGGTTTGCGCCTATCACGGGCTGTCACTGGCTGATGGCCAGCCCATCGCGATTTTCCAAAGCCTGTTTCCCCTTGGGCGGCTTGACGGAATTGCCGACGCTCTGGCCCATACCAGCAGCGTCACCGAAGCACTGAAGGCAGTTGGAGTAAGCGACTACACTCGCGCCACAACCCGCCTGACCGCGACACGTGCGACGGCGACACAGGCCCTGCACCTGCTGATCGCCGAGGGCGACCCCCTGCTCAGATCGTCCGGCGTCAATGTCGATGAGGCTGGCCAGCCCGTCGAATATGGCCGCACGTGGTTCGCGGGCGACCGCGTGACGCTGACGCTGGAGGAGTGAGGTTGCGCGAGCGACGGGCGGGCATCGCCAAAAGCACGGCGCTGCGCCTGAGTTCTTCGCCTCAAAGCACACGGATGCGTTGCGTGGCAGTGTTCCATCGCGCCAGCCGGTCTGCGCAGGTGTCTCAGCCGTCGCCGCGTTTTGACCCAAAAGCACCGATGGGGATGGCGCAGGACAGCGCTGATCCCGGTCGCATTGTCACGGCAACCGGCGATAGAAACGGCGCGTTCACGCGTTATCGGGCCGTGCCAATCCTCACCTGCGCAGGGGCCTGACGACACCAGCACCGACTGTCCTGAAACCGCATCTCAAGCGTTGATTTCCTGAATGACAGAAAACCCTTCAAATGTCGGACTGCCAACGTGCAGCTTGGCGGTCTGGCCTGCACCCTTGTGCGCGGCGCGGAACGCGTCGGACCGGGTCCATGCGCGAAAGGCCGTTTCGGACGCCCAAACGGTGTGCGAGGCATAGAGCCGCGTGCCGTCGTTGGCCTCGGGGCCTTTGAGCATGTGAAACGCGACAAATTCGTCCATCATCTTGAGGTGGCTGTCGCGGTCCAGCCACAGGGCCTCGAACGCGTCGGCGTTTTCAGTTGTGACGGTAAATCGGTTCATGGCGATGAACATAATCGGTCCTTTCGTGGTTCAGTGGGCGCGGTGAGCGGCGGCTTTGGTCCCGGAGGTTGCCATTCTGCCTGTGCGCCGCCGATCCCACGTCGGGGTTATCACGCTTGAGGCAAAGCGTATGTCACAGGCTTTCCAGAAAACGGATCAGGGCCGCCCGGTCCGGTGGGGCCATGTCGATGACGGATTGCTTGTGGGGTTCAGCCTCGCCGCCGTGCCACAGCACCGCCTCAAGCAAACTGCGGGCACGTCCGTCATGCAGGAAATACGTGTGACCAGACACCTGTTCCGTCAATCCAATGCCCCAAAGCGGCGGTGTGCGCCATTCCTGCCCGGTGGCGCGCGCCTCGGGCCGGTCATCTGCCAGTCCCGGTCCCATGTCATGCAGCAACATGTCGGTGTAGGGCCAGATCAATTGAAAGCTCTGTTCGGGTTGATCCGCGAGGCGGTGGGTCACGTGTTTGGGTGTGTGGCAGGCGATGCAACCGGTTTCATAAAACACCTGTTTGCCGCGCAACACCTTGGGATCGTCCACATCCCGGCGTGCAGGGACGCCAAGATTTGAGGAGTAAAACGCCACAAGGGCAAGGCCAATATCGCCAATCTCGACGGCGTCATGCGCGTCCGAATTGCCATCGGGTGCGGCGCGACAGCGATCCTGTGCCACCGAACAGTCGCCATACCCTGCGGGGTGCAGCGTGGTCGAGATGCCGATATCGCCGGAAAAGGCGCTTGCGGATTGTTCCAACACCGACGGCTTGCCCGCCTTGAGGCCAAAACGGCCCAGCATCGGCACGTCAAAGGTGGTGGACATCACAATCTGCGCACGCCCCGAAATACCGTCGCCATCTGCGTCTTGCGCATCAGCACGGGCTAGGATGTCAGCCGCGGGGATCGCATCCAGCAGGCCCAGCCCGATCATTTGCGGTGCCACGCGGGGGCTGAACATCGCATCGGGATGTGGGGGTCCATAGCCGAGGCTGCCGAGGTCGTAAACCGGTGCCCGCAGGGCGGCCATTTCGCCACCCGACAAGAGTATAGTTTCCTCGGTATAGGTGATGCCGATCCGGGCTTCGGCAGGGTGGCCCGCGACCGAAAGATCCTGAATTTGCCCGCCATAGACCGGATCGGGCAGTGTGGCGAGGTAATCCGCAATCTCCGCAGGGGCGATGCCGCCGGGAATGGAGATGCGCATGAGCATGGACGCGCGACTGTCGTCCGGGCCTTCGGGCGGGTGTCCACGCCCGTCCTTGAGATGGCAGCGCTGGCAGGACCGTGCGTTAAACAGTGGGCCAAGTCCGTCGGACGCAAGCGTCGAAGAGGGCGACGACACCCACAGCTTCTTGAACAGCCCGTTCCCGACCCTGAAATCCAGCTCTCGTTCAAAGGAGATATTGGCCGAGGGCTGGCTAAAGGCATTGCGCGTGTCGGTGATGCGCACAGTCGCGGCACCCGCTGCGTTCGCCTCGAATGGCTCGGGTTTGGTAAAGTCGGTGGTGGGTGCGATGACCCTTGCGATACGGTCCGCTTCGGCGTCGGTTCGCGGTACAACGGACAGATGCAGGTCCGCCAACTCGGCCTTGGCCGCCGTCACAATGGACAAAAAGCTGAGTGCGAGGGTCGGGAGGAGGCTTGCGATCCGGGTCATAGTTTATAAATATACTCAGGAATTAGGGGGCGCGAGATGGACCGCGCCCCGGCTTGGGAAAGTGACCTGCGACATGCTGCCTCTGAAACGCGATCATCAAACGGTCCCGCCGCACCGCAGCCGCTTGTCGGCACAAGATGTGCGCTATCTCGACGATCTGCGCCGGGTGGCCATGGCCTGTCGGGTCAAACCCCGTGCGGACCTCTTTGAGGCGTGCGCGCTGTTGCAGGTCACGCGCGGTGCCACGCGCGCGGCCCATGCGGAGGCGCTGATGCGCGGCCTCAACGAAGCGCTGGGAAAACCCGCGCGCCTGCACGCGCCCGGTGCGGACGAGTTGACCTTTGACGAGATGTGGTTGCTGCAACTGGGCCGTGCCGTGGCGACAGGTGACGCCGCCAGCCTGACCTTCCTGTTGGGCCGCCGTGTATGCCCGGAGCACCGGCGGCTGGTACGATTTTTGGTGTCGCGGATCGTCGCGTGTCAGCCCCGCAGTTAGAATTATTCTAAAAACCCTTGCCCTCGGACCTTGGCTGCCTAAATTGCATGGGGCAAGCCAGCCGCAACCGCGTGCCAGCCAGCGTATCTGAACATGAGGGAGCTCGGGATGACCCAAACAGCAGTCGCGCTGTCCACGGACGCACGCACCGCAATCGCAGACGCGTTGAACCAGTCGGTGGCCGAAACGACCGTGACCACGATGATGGCGCAGAATTTCCACTGGAACGTGACAGGCATGGCCTTTGGCCCGCTGCACGACCTGTTTCAAAAGATCTACGAAGATCACTTTGTCGCGCAGGACGATCTGGCCGAACGGATCAAGGCGCTGGACGCCCACGCCGAAGGCACGCTGGCGGGGATGCTGAAGCGGTCCAAAGTGGGTGAACATGACGGCCATGCCACCGACCGCGAGATGATAAAGGCGATGCAGGGTGCGCAGGAAACGCTGGCGGCGACGCTCGCCGGGTGCGGCGCGATGGCGGCAGAACACGGTGACACGCTGACCGAAGATTTGTGCATTGCGCGCGGTCAAACCCACGAAAAATTCGCCTGGTTCCTGCGCGCGCACCTGAGCTAGGGGTTGGAGGCCGGATGGGCGGCTGCGTCCGTCCGGCGCCGGTCGTGTGACCGCAGCGTGACGCCCTGTGCCGCGCAGCACGGGGGCGCCGCCCGGACACCGTTGCCCTTGCCGCTGACACGGCAGGCCGCAACGACGATCTGGTACGGGTCCTTGGGGCATTCGGCAGCAGCAGGTTCGTCGAGCGCGACGCACTGGGCCTTCGTTCGTGACAGGCGCGCCTTTGGATATGCCCATGTGTGCGTCACCCGCGCGGTTCGGGACAAAGGCGTAGGTTAGGATCAGCATGTCGCCGCCTTCACGATTGAGCGTCGTGGGGATGCAGGAATAATCGCGCGCGCCAGACCGGGCAGGGCTGCCCACGCGGCGGTCAGGGCCGTGCATGTGCAGTCGTGGATCAGGCGGCATCGCGCACGGCGGCAACGGGTTTTGCCTTTTTCTTCATGCACTTGCGCATGTAGCGCGCGGCCCAGTGACGGTATTTCCCCATGTGCGACTGCTGGCCCACCAGCATCTCGACAAAGGCCGCGCGATGCTTGTCCTTTTTGAGCTGCTTGAACAGAGATTTTTGCGCCTTGGTCATCGAACAGCCGATGCAATGGCCGTCGCGCTTGAACTTGCACACGTCGATACAGGGGCTTGGGGTCTTGGCCATCGGTCCTCGCGGATGTTTGGTTTCGCCGGGCTGGTAAAGTTTGATGCGCGCACCAACGTTGGAGGTGCCGGTGCGCGCCTGTGCCGCCCGTATCGTGCGCGACACATGCCGGAGGGCAACGCGGACGCAACCACCCCGGCAATGGCTTAGTGGAACACGGCGTCCGGGTTATCGAGGCTGTCGGAGCCTTCAACCGCGAACCCGGACACGCCAAGCGTGGACACGGCACGTTCGATCGAACGGGTTTGATCCACCAGCGCGTTCACAGCGCCCATGATCAGCGCCTCGCCCGCGTCATTGCCGCGTTCCAGCATCATGTCATAGGCAAAGCCCGCTTCGGCTGCGGTCTTTAACTCGGACATCTCCATCATGGTCGCGTCCAGCCGGGCGGTCAGTTCGGCATCGACACCCGCATCCGCCTGCGCCACGAGCGACGACAGGCTTGTCCCGCGGACGATGGTGCCGTCAATGCGGGTGTAGCTGCCCAGATACACATTGCGGATCCCCAGCGCGTCATAGAAGTGGCTGTTATGCGTGTTGTCGGAGAAGCAATCGTGCTCCTCCTCCGGGTCGTTCAGCATCACACCCAGCCGCATTCGCTCGCCAGCCTGTTCGCCATAAGACAAAGACCCCATACCGGTCAGTATGGAGGAGATGCCTGCATCTTCGTCTGCGGTCAGTTGGGCGCGGGCGTCCCCGCCATCCTGCCATTGCGCCGCCATCCATTCCAGATCGGACACCAGCAGCGTCGTTGCTGCCGTCAGATAGTCTGCGCGGCGGTCGCAGTGCCCGCCTGTGCAAGCGTCACCCGTGGCGTAGTCTGTCCAGGGGCGGTTGCCCGCGCCTGCGCCGTGGCCATTCAGATCCTGACCCCAGAGCAGAAATTCAATGGCGTGATAGCCGGTGGCGACGTTTGATTCCACGCCATCGGCCTCGTGCAACGCCCCTTCAAGCAACGCGGGCGTGATGTCAGAGGAATCCACGCGTTCCCCGGACAGGGTAAAAGTGGCGTTGGCCACCACGTTGAGCGCCGCATATTCGTTTTCATCCGTCGCATAGCCATAGGTCGCGTCGACATAGTCGATCAGGCCCTCGTCCAGCGGCCATGCGTTCACCTTGCCTTCCCAGTCGTCGACGATGGCATTGCCAAAGCGATACACCTCGGTCTGCTGGTAGGGGACGCGGGATGCCAGCCACGCCGCTTTGGCCGCTTGCAGCGCCTCGGCAGAGGGGGTTTCGGTCAGATCGGTGACCGCCGCCAACAACGCCTGCGCCGTGATCAGGCTGTCGGTGTATTTGGCCAGCGCGATGTCGGCGTAATTGTCCAGCACGGCGGCCTTGTCCGCATATGCAGGCGCGGCGGCCAAAAGCACAGTGCCCAGTGCCGTTGTGAATGTCAGTTTCATGTGTCGCGGTCCCTTGTTGGTTTTGCGCGTGACAGGTCAGGCAGTTAGTGAAGCCGCGTCAGGATGTGCGCGGCTTCGATGCGTTCGTGTGGATGCAGGTGGTGAATGCGGCGGGCACAGCTGCCCACTTCTCCGGCCAGTATGGCGATGTGTTCCGCGTGGGCCGGGCCCACCAGCAACGTGGCGATCAGGGCCGCGTCGTTGAGATGCCCGTCAGAGGCGGTGCGCACCAGATGGGCAAAAACACATTCGTCCGAACCCACACAGTTGCAGCCGATATCGTGACGGACCATCGGGCGCGAGGCGGTGGCCACGATCCGGCGCAGCAACGTGTCAAAATCGTCCCAAGCCCGCGCCGCCGCAGCGCCCGACAGCACTGTTTCGAATGCGGTTCGAATGCGCAGCTGGCCTGGTGGCCCCTCGCACCAGAGGCGCAGGTTAAGGACAAGGTCCGCTTCCCATGTGTCCATGCGGTTCAGGGCGGCAACCGCCGCGCCGCCGCGTCTGTGATGCTCCGGTGTCATTTTGTCAGGATCAGTTTTCCGGCGCGGGTGATGCGCAGATAGTAGACTTGACCGTCTAAAACGATGGAGGCCTGCGCGCCATCCTTGATCAGGTCGCGCGCGTCGTAGGTGTCGATCGGCGGCGCATCCGGGGCCGCAGTGGGGGCGGGGACCTGTGCCATGGCGTTCATTGCGCCCGCTCCAGATGATCCAGGGTCGGCTCCAGCGGCTGTTCGGCGCACAACGTCCCGTCTGCGGCACATATCAGCAATTCCTGACAACAGGGTCGGTCGCAACAGGATGGGGCGGGTGGCTTTGGATCGGGCTGGTTCACCGGCTGTTGTTCTCGGGTCATGTCTCACCTCCAGTAGGAACGGGGTGTCCGGGCTGCCCGAGATCGGGGTGGCTGAGACTCGCTTGGATTTATGCTGACTGTTTTTGTCGGAAACGTCAATCCTGACAATATCAGTAAGATAAGAAAAGGCGCGGCAGAGCGCCGCGCCTTGACCCGATCCGACAGGGAGGTTGGGGTTACTTCCAGCCGACTTCGTTAAAGATTTTCTGGGCCTTGGGCACGTTATTGGCGATGGTTGTCGCGTCCAGATCATCCGGCTTGAACATGCCGAGGCTGGCCACCGACGCGCTGATACCAACGCCCGGAACGGCGGGGTATTCGTCATTGCCAGCCGAGAAATACTGCTGTGCTTGATCGCTGGCGAGGTATTCCATGAACTTGATCGCGTTGTCCTTGTTGGGTGCGTTTGCGGCGACGCCCCCGCCCGACAGGTTCATATGCGCGCCTTCGGCGTCCTGCGCCGGAAAGACCCAGCCGATATTGGCGCGGGCGTCGGCGGGCAGGCCGTCAACGTCTTTGCGCACCGCGCGGGCGAAATAGTAGGTGTTGGAGATCGAGATGTCGCACTCGCCCGACACAAGGCCGCGCAGCTGATCGGTGTCGCCGCCCTGCGGGTCGCGGGCAAAGTTGTTCACGACGCCTTCGGCCCAGCTTTTGGCGGCCTCTTCGCCATGATTGGCGATGACGGAGGCCAGCAGCGTTTGCGAATAGACGTTGGTGGACGAGCGGTGGCAGACCAGACCTTCGTAGGCCGGGTCGGCAAGGTCGACATAGGATTTCGGCGGGTTGGTCACGTCGGCCTTGTCGTAAAAGATGATCCGGGCGCGCTGGCTGAAGCCAAACCACTGGTTGTCTTCGTCTTGCAGGTAAGCCGGCACGCGTGCCTCAAGCA
This sequence comes from uncultured Tateyamaria sp., assembly GCF_947503385.1. Lineage (GTDB taxonomy): Bacteria > Pseudomonadota > Alphaproteobacteria > Rhodobacterales > Rhodobacteraceae > Tateyamaria. The sequence continues at coordinate 709,724 of NZ_CANNDO010000002.1, read as the reverse complement.
CATCGCTGTCGATGGATTGCAGCACGCCCGCATCCTTGGCGCGTTCAAGGCGCGACGTGTCAACCGTCAGCAGGATGTCGGCGGGCGAATTGACGCCCTCGGCTTTCATGCGCTCGATCAGTTCGTCGGCCTTGCCTTCGATGCGATTGATGGTGATGCCCGTGGCTTCGGTGAAGTCAGAATAAAGCCGTTCGTCGGTGTCGTAGTGCCGCGAGGAATAGAGGTTCAACTCGCCTTCGGCGGCGGCGGTGGTTGCGATGGCCGCCACGGTCAGCGCGAGGATGGAGGTCTTGGTGTTCATAGGGTGTCTCCCGGTCAGTAATATCTTACTGTTTTCGTCAGCTACACGATCTGACGGCTATTGCAACCCTTCCTGAGTAAATTACTCAGCTTAATGTCGCAAATCCTGAGTTTTTCTATCAACAAGGATCAACCAAGCCGCGGCATGGTCATCAGACCGAATGTCTATCGGACCTGCGCAGAGGTGTGGCAGCGGTGGGGCAGGGTGGGAAATGGTTCGTGCAGCCGGTTGCGGCAGGTGCGCCCGATACGCCGCGCATCTGCTCGCTTGCGTTGGATGTTTGCGGCATGTGGTGTCTGCGCGCACAGGGCCTAACCGCCATACCGCTCAAGAAACGCATCAGCATCCAGAGCGCGGAAATCACCCAACGCGGCGCGCAGTGCTGTATGGGGCCAGTCCCACCAAGCAAGGGCGATAAGGCGGTCGGCGACAGGCTTTGGCTGGCGGCGGCGCAGCACCGTGGCCGGTGTGCCTGCGACGATGGTGTAAGGGGCCACATCACGCGTTACGACCGCGCCTGCCGCCACCACGGCACCATCGCCCAGCGTCACCTCGGGCTTGATCATCGCGCCTGCGCCGATCCACGTATCATGGCCGATACGCGCAACCCGTGATCTGCGGTGCGCAAAGAAATCTGCGTCTCGCCCGGCGTCGCCCCAATAATCGTCGGACCGATACAGGAAATGGTGACAGGACGCGGTGTGCAGCGGGTGGTCCGTCGCGCCGATGCGGACAAAGGCGGCGATATTCGCAAACTTGCCCACCTGCGCGTTGGCGATGTCCGCGTAACGGTCGCAATAACTGTAGTCGCCCATGGTCGTATTGGCCACGCGGCTGCCCCGCCCGATTTCGACATATGCGCCGAAATGGCTGTCGGTGATCTCGCAATCGGGGTGAAGGACGGGCGCGTCCGCGGACAGACGTGCCATCACCCGTTTCTCCCGATCAGCTTGCCGCGCAGCCAACCCGAGAACCAGTCCATGAACATCACCATAGCGACGATCAGAACGATGTAATATGCGACCTCTTCCCAGTCCTTTTGGGTCTGAATGGCTTGGGTGAGCATCAGTCCGATACCGCCTCCGGTGATGGCACCGATGATCGTGGCGGATCGTGTGTTGGATTCGAGGAAATAGAGGATTTGCGCCAGCAATACCGGCACCACCTGCGGGATGACGCCAAAGCGGTAGCGTTGCAGCGGCTTGGCCCCGGTGGAGGACACGCCTTCGATCTGCTTTTGATCGACGTTCTCCAGCGCTTCGGAGAAGATTTTGCCAAAGGTGCCGGTGTCGGTGATCAGGATGGCCAGCGCACCTGTCAACGGGCCAGGCCCGAAGGCGCGGGCCAGCACGACTGTCCAGATGAGCGCGTCCACCCCCCGCACAAAGTCGAACACCCGCCGGGTTGCCGCCCGTATCAGCAGAAGCGGCGAAAACCGCCGTGCCGCCAGAAACGCGAGCGGCAGGGCGATGATCGCCGCACCCATCGTGCCGAGGAACGCCATCAGGATCGTTTCACCGATGGCCCAAGCCACGTCCTTGTGCCGCCACATCGCGTTGTTCCACCAGTCCGACAAGGCCCCCGCAACGTTGCCGCGCGTGGGATCGAGACGATCGCCAAACAGGATCGTGGCCAAGCCGTGCCCGTGATAGGGGCTGTCGAGCGTGAACCAGAACAATTCCCATCCGGGGAAATAGTTGAACACTTCGGTCCGGGCGCCGGTGAGTGTGATGCGGCCTTGCGGCGTTGTGATGCCCACCCGGCGGTCCGAGGCAGAAATCCAGTCCGGCAGGTCATCCGGCAAATTTGTCGTCAGGCTGCGGCCCTTGGCCTGCACTTCGATCAGGGGAAAACCGGGGATCTCGACCGCGGTCCGGTTGTCCGGCAGGTAGCGCACTCTGTGGCCCGCGCCGAGGTCTATGGTAAGGATGTCATCGCCGGTGACCCAAGCCGGGCGCGTGCCTTTGGGGTAGCGGCCCTTGCGCTCGCCCTCCACCGCGTAGGTGATTTGGCCGGTGCGATTGTCCCGCGTGACGTGCACCTTGTGAGACCAGCTGTCTGACGCCAGCGTGACCGCATTGTCCAGATTGGCGCGCTGCGCAAGGCCCGCAAGATCAAAGGCAAAGAAGATGTAGGTGAGATAGAGCGCGACCACCGCCGGGATGCCAAAGGCGATCAGGCGCTTGCGCACAAAGCGTTTTTCGGCCTCGTGTTTGGTAAGATTCAGGTCTGTTGTTGTCATTGGCCATGCCCCTCGGTCAGGCGATTGCGATAGCGGCTGGACAGCTGGTCAAAGAAAACGATTGTGCCAAAGAGCAGGATAAATATGGCGCCCGCCTCGTCGAACCGTCCGGGGCCCCACGCCATGGCATTGCGCAATTCGTAGCCAAGCCCGCCCGCACCGACAAAGCCAAGGATTGCGGAGGCGCGAATGTTGATCTCGAACCGCAGCAGGGCGTAGCTGACGTAATTGGGTGCGACTTGCGGCAAGACCCCCAGCAACATGCGCTGGGACCATGTCGCCCCGGTGGAAGCCAGACCCTCGACCGATTTGAGGTCGGCGTTTTCGGCCACTTCGGAAAACATTTTGCCAAGCGCGCCAGCGGTGTGGATGGCAATGGCAATCATCGCGGGCACCGGCCCACCGCCAAGAATAAAAATCAGCACCAGCGCGATGACGATCTCGGGCACCGCCCGCATGATGTCCGACAGGCGGCGAAAGAGCGGGATCAGACGTGGCCATCTGGCAAGGCCCCGCGTGCCCAGCAACGACAAGAACAGCCCGCCAAGTGCCCCGATCAGGGTCGATACGGCGGCGATGTTGATTGTTTCGACAAGGGCCGGAAAATACTTGACGATCAGGCCGGGAAGATCGGCGCGTTTTGCCCATGCTTCGGACAACACATCCGCCGGATAATCGCCGATCTGGTGCAACCCCTCCCAAAAGCCGCCCGCATTCCGGTCGTCGGCAATGTTGAAGCCGGACACCATCAACACCACGAAGATGAGCAATGTCAGCCCACCGTAAAGCCTGCGGCGCTGAACCTGCGCCATATAGCTGGACTGAATGTCGTCCACGCGCTGCGGCGCACCGCTCAGTGATATATCTGCCATCCCGCCCCCCGGACAAAGAAATACCGGCAGCCCCTTGCGGGGCCACCGGACACGTCATCGAAATATCTTAGCCGCCGATCTTGGCTTTGCGGGCTTCCACGATGGAGATGTAGGTCTCGTGCGTTACCGGCTGGAACCCCAGCGTGTCGCCCGCGGCCACACCGTAGGCGCAGTCGGCATCGCGTTCGTGCAGGCCGTCAACCAGCGCGGTCATGGTGGCGCGCACATCCGCTGGCAGCGCCTTGCGCAGCACCACCGGACCCTCGGGGATCACGTTCGATTTCCAGATTTGCACCATGTCGTTCATATCGACGAGGCCCGCATCCACAGCCTTGCGCAAGGCGCCGGAATTGTAGCCGTCTTCCCAATTGCCCTGACCGTCGGCCCACGTGACGCCGCCGTCGATGTCACCGTTGTTCACTGCGACGATGGTCTGCTCGTGACCGCCGGTGAATTTGACCTCACCGAAATAGTCGCCGGATTCCATGGTGATGCCGTCTTTGTGTTGGGGGATCTCGATGGAGGGGATCAGGTAGCCGGAGGTGGAGTTCGGGTCGCCAAAGCCGAACACTTTGCCTTCCATGTCATCCAGCGAGGCGATGCCGCTGTCAGCGCGCGCAAAACCAATTGAATGATAGCCGATGGAGCCGTCAACGTTGACCTTGATCAGCACAGGTTCGACCGCTTCGGGGTCTTGCAAATAAGTCGCCGCATAGGAAGAGGCCCCCAGCCACGCCATGTCGATGGTGCCGCCCAGCAGGCCTTGGATCACACCGTTGTAGTCAGCCGGTGCAAAAAGCTTGGTTTCGACGCCAAGCGCTTCGGTCGTGTAGTCCGCAAGGCACTGGTATGAATTCATCCGGTCCTGTGCATTTTCACCACCAAGGATGCCGATGCGGAATTCGGTGATCCCGTCGGCAAGGGCCGCCGTGCTCAAAGCGGTCGTGGCGGCTAGGGCCAGTGCGATGGTTTTGGTCATTGGTCTCTCCAGTTTTGGTGTGCCTTTTTGGCCGTGCGGCACAATCGGGCAGGTCGGTAAATGGCCCCGCAGGCGTGCAGGCATGGGCACCGGATCAGGCATAGGCCCCCGCGGCGCAGGTGGTTTGCCGATCCAGTGTTTCGATTTCGGTGGATGTGGCGGCTTCGGAAAAATCCGCGCCCGCGCCGTAGATGTCGCGTGCGACGCCGGTGGTCAGTTGCGCAGGCGTGCCGTCAAAAACGATCCGTCCGTCGCGCATCCCGATCACGCGATCACAGTAGCGCCGCGCGGTGTCGAGCGTGTGCAGGTTGGCGATCACCATGCGCCCGTCTTCCTCGTGGATGGTGCGCAGCGACTGCATCACTACTTGCGCGTTCATCGGATCAAGGCTGGCGATGGGTTCGTCCGCGAGGATAATCTTGGGGTCCTGCATCAGGGCGCGGGCGATGGCGACGCGCTGCTGCTGACCACCTGAAAGTGCCTCGGCGCGTTTGGGCGCCTGATCCGCGATGCCGAGGCGGTCGAGGATTTCGATCGCGCGGTGGATGTCCGCCTGTGGGTAGAGGTTGAACATCGTGGCGAGCGTGGACCGGCTGTTCAATGTGCCATGCAGGACGTTGGACACGACATCCATCCGGGGCACGAGGTTGAACTGTTGGAAGATCATCGCGCAGCGGGATTGCCAGTTGCGTTTGGCCGCACCGCGCAGTGCCGTGATCTCTTCGCCCTCATAGGTGATTGATCCCGTGGTCGCGTCGCTCAGCCGGTTGACCATGCGCAGCAGGGTCGATTTTCCTGCCCCAGAGCGTCCGATGACCCCGATCATTGTCGGCGTGCCGACGCTTATGTTGGCGGCATCCACTGCCGTCTTGTCCCCGAACCGCTTTGTCAGCGCGTCAATGTTCAGCATGTCACCCCCGGTGTTTGGGAGGCGCGTAGTGGGCCAAGGCGACAGCCACGTGACGGATTTGATTCAGTTTCTTTAACGTCAGACGACGGAAATGTGACGCAGGCGGGATCGTCAGCGGTCAAGTGCCCGAAATATTTGGGAAACGCACCGCGCGGGGCAAAGTTATCCCCAGCGCGTCATAAACCTGTTACATAACGAAAAAGCAGCCGCTAAGCTCATCCCATGTGTTTTCGTTTCACCGCCACCCTGTCGATGTTGTTATCCGCGCCCGCGCTGGCCCATGCGTCGATGGCGGATGTCAGCTGCGATGACAGTGCCCGTATGACACATACGCTTGAGGTTCTGGGGGCCGAGCGGCAGGGCATGGGGCTGCGTGATCCCGAGACTACGCTTGAGGTTTGGGTGACCCGCAGAAACGGCGACTGGATGATTGTGCAGACCTACACCAATGGCAGCTCGTGCATCATCGCGATGGGCGCGCATTGGGAAGACGTGGCGCCGGGTCCGACCTGACAGCCGGTTGGACAGGGTGCGCCCCCGTGTGCCTTCAGGCAATGGCCCCGCTGCGTCCCGCGTTCCGCCCCGAAAAGATACATCCCCCAAGGAATGTGCCCTCAAGCGCGTTATAACCGTGATAGCCACCGCCACCGAAACCGGCGACTTCTCCGGCGGCAAACAGGCCCGGCACAACCGCGCCGGTTGCGCCGATCATCTGGCTGTCGAGGTTCGTCTGCAACCCGCCCAACGTCTTGCGGGTCAGGATGTGCAGCTTGACCGCGATGAGTGGCCCGTTGGCAGGATCAAGGAATTTGTGCGGCTTTGCGGTTCGGATCAGCCGGTCCCCGCGATAATTGCGGGCGGCATGGATCGCCATCATCTGCGCGTCCTTGGAAAACGGGTTGTCCACTTGCGCATCCCGCGCTTCGATCTGGGCGCGCAGCTTGGCTTCGTCGATCAGGTTGCCGCCCGCGATCTGGTTCATGCCCCGCACCAGCGCGCCAAGGTCGTTGGCGACAACGAAATCTTCGCCGCGTTCTTTGAACGCCTCTACGGGACCGGTGGCGTTCTTGCCTGCAAGGATGCGTTGTTTGATCACCTCGGACCATTTTTTGGACGTGAAATCCGGGTTCTGTTCGGACCCGGACAGTGCGAATTCTTTTTTGATGACCTTCTGGGTCAGCACGAACCAACTGTATTCGTAGCCTGTTTTGAGGATCTCGCGCAGCGTGCCCATGCTGTCAAACCCGGGCAGGGCAGGCGGGGCAAAGCGGTTGCCTTCTGCGTCGAACCACATTGACGACGGTCCCGGCAGGATGCGGATGCCATGCGCGGGCCAGATCGGGTCCCAGTTCTTGACCCCCTCGGTGTAGTGCCACATGCGGTCGCCATTGATGACATGGCCGCCCGCGGCCTCGCTGATGCCGATCATGCGGCCATCGACATGCGCGGGCACGCCGGCCACCATCTCTTTGGGTGCGGGGCCAAGGCGGTCGGTGGGCCAGACTTTGCGCACCATCTCGAAATTGCCGCCGATGCCGCCAGAGGTGACGATGACCGAGGGTGCGCGCAGGGCGAAATCACCGACCGGGTCGCGATTTGTCTTTTGTCCCCGCTCTGCGGTGTCGTCGGCAAGGATGGTGCCGCTGACACCCTTGGCCGCGCCGTTTTCCATATCAATCCGGTCGACCTGATGACGGAAATAAAAGGTGATACGGCCTGCGCGTTCGTGTTCTTCGCAGCGGCGCACAAAATGCTCGATGATGCCGGGGCCGGTGCCCCACGTGATGTGGAACCGGGGCACCGAATTGCCGTGGCCATTGGCAAACCCGCCGCCGCGTTCCGCCCACCCCACAACCGGGAACCACCGCAACCCCATGCCGTGCAGCCATTGCCGCATCTCACCGGCGGCAAAGTCGACATAGGCTTCGGCCCATTTGCGCGGCCAGTGATCTTCATCACGGTCAAACTGGGCGCTGCCCATCCAGTCGTTCAGGCACAGCTCTCGGCTGTCGCGGATGCCCATGCGCCGCTGTTCAGGCGTGTCGATCATCAAAAGACCGCCCAAGGACCAGAATGCCTGCCCCCCCAGAAACCTGCGCGGCTCCTGATCGACGATGACGACCTGTTTGCCCCGGTCCGCCAGTTCCGCGGCGGCGGTCAATCCGGCAAGGCCGGACCCCACGACAATCGCGTCAGCCTGATCCATAAGCCTGCTCCTTTAACTGCGCCGGAACCACGCCACAAAGGGCGCGGCAACGAAATACATTGTGATGCCGTAGACGCCCGAGGGCAGGGCCATGGCGCTGAACCCTTCGGACTGACCGGAAATGAGGGCGGCCAAGGTGATGCCCAGAGTGGCATTCTGGATACCGGTTTCGATGCTGATGGTCTTGGCCTGATCCCAGCTGAGCGCAAGCGCGCGGGCAATGCCGAGACCGATAAGTAGGAGTGCCACATTCAGCGTGATCAGGGCTGGGCCCAGCGTCGGCAGGTTGGCGGTAAAGACGTCCCAGTTGCCCGCCAGCGCTGCCAGCACGATAACGACAAACAGCACCGTCGCGATGCCCGACAGGATCGGTTCCACATGCTGGGCGACACCGGTGGCAAAGTGACGAAACGCGACACCGATTGCGACAGGCAGCGTGGTGATCAGAAACACGGCAATGGTCAACGACGCGACCGATACGTCCGGTGCGGCATCACCCAGAAAATGCACAACGGCCCACGCGGTCAGGGCGGGCACGGTCAACAGGCTCAGAAGGCTGATCACCGCTGTCAGTGACACCGACAGGGCGACGTCGCCCCGCGACAGCTTGGCCACCATATTGGAGGTCACGCCGCCGGGGCAAAAACTGAGCAGCATAACGCCAACGGCAAGCTCTGCGGGCAGGCTGAACACAGTCACCGCGGCCAAGGCCGCCAGCGGCAACAGGACCACCTGAGCGATTGCACCGATGGCAAAGGCCTTTGGCGCTTTCAGCACGCGGGCAAAGTCGGCGACAGTCAGGCCCACCCCAAGGCTGAGCATGATGATGGCCAGCGACAGTGGCAGCACCACATTGATCAAAATGTCCATGACGTCCTCCCTGACGCAACGATAGTCACGGCACGCTCGGCGGCGCAACGCTGACGCTTGGGCACGGCATCCCCGGGCTTTGGTCCGCGACGCAGGAAACGCGCGATTGCCTGGCGCCGCAAAGGATCACAGGGGCCAAAAGACAAGGATCGCCGGGATAGAAACGGCAACCACAATCACCTCAAGCGGCAAGCCGATGCGCCAGTAGTCGCCAAAGGCGTATCCGCCGGGACCAAGGATAAGCGTGTTGTTCTTGTGCCCGATGGGGGTGAGGAAGGCGGAACTGGCGGCCACCGCCACAGCCATGAGGAACGGATCGGGCGACACGCCCAGCGTCTGCGCCATCTGGATACCAACGGGGGCCGCGACAATTGTCGTGGCGGTGTTGTTGAGCACATCCGACAGGCTCATCGTGACCACCATGAGCACGGTCAGCACCGCCCATGCCGGCATCCCGTCCGTCATCGTCACCAGCCATCCCGCAATCAATTCGGTGCCGCCGGAGGCCTCAAGCGCTGCCCCAAGCGGGATCATTGAGCCCAAGAGGACCACCACAGGCCATTCGATGTGGGTATAAAGTTCGGACAGGGGGACAATCTTGGACAGGACATAGGCAATGACAACAAGCCCCAATGCGACAGGCAGATATATCAGACCAAGGCTGGCGGCGATCACGGCCCCAAGGAACAAACCGATGGCGAGCCAGACCTTGTCATCGGCGGTCACGGCCAGACCGCGTTCGGCCAGCGGCAGGCAGCCCAGCCACGTCGTGACATCCGTGCCCGTATCGCGTGGCACCAGCAACAGCAGGATATCGCCCGCCCGCACCGGGGTTTTGCGGATCTGCCTTGTGATGCGCTTGCCGCCGCGCGAAATGCCCATGAGCACGGTCGACTGCCGCCAGCTGAGCCCGACGGCCTGCGCGGTGCGGCCGATCAGGCGGGACTGGTCGGTGACGACCACCTCGATGATCTCGACCCCGTCGCCGCCCGCGCGCAATTGTTCCTCGCGCTTGGCATCGGCCACGGCAAGGCTGGTGGCCGCGCGAAATTCGTCCAGCGCGTCCGGCGTCGCTTCCAGCACGAGCGCATCGCCCGCCTGCAATGTCGCGTTGCGCGCCTGACCATACCGCCGCTTGCCGTCGCGGATCAGGCCAATCAGAGCGACATCAGCCTTTTCCGCCTCTTCGCTCAAATCTCCGAGGCGCTTGCCGATATGCTTGCTGCCGTCGGGCACGGTCAGTTCGGCAATGTATTCCGACACGTCCTCAAGCTCGGACGTGGCATCGCCGCGCGCCGGGATCAGCCGCCAGCCGATCAGCGCCACAAACGCAAGACCCGCAATGGCCGCAGCCCCGCCCACCGGGGCAAAGTCGAACATACCAAAGGGCGCGCCCAGACTTTCTTCGCGGATGGCGGCGATGATGATATTGGGTGGCGTGCCGATCAGCGTGACCATACCCCCCAGAATGGTGGCAAAGCTCAGCGGCATCAGGCTCAGTCCCGGTGACCGGCCTGCCTTTCGCGCAGTTTGAATGTCGACCGGCATCAGCAAGGCAAGCGCCGCCACATTGTTCATGAAGGCCGACAAGATGCCGCCGACAGCCCCCATAAGCGAGATATGCGCACCAAGGCTGCGCGAGGCGTCGATCAATGTGCGGGTGATCAGAAACACCGCCCCCGACCGGACAAGCCCGGCAGAGACCACAAGCACCAGCGCCACCACCAGTGTCGCCGGATGTCCAAAGCCCGAGAACGCATCCTTGGTCGGCACAACGCCCAGAACCACGCCCGCCATCAGCGCGCTGAAGGCGACGATATCATAGCGGAACCGGCCCCATAGCAGCAGGCCAAAGACGGCACCAAAGAGGCAAAAGAGAATGATCTGATCTTGGGTCATTCGCGCACCCTAAGTCGGGGCGATGTCTGAGGCCAGTTGCTTTTGACATGCCGGGGAGGGGGCGCTGCCCCGCGCGTTCCGCGCCCCCCGTGGTATTTCCGGTCAGAAGAAAACGGGGTCAGGTCCATGCGATTGTGCGCTCTGCCGGGGCGGACCAGTCGATGCGGGGACCTGCGGGCACGATGCCCAGCGGATTGCGCAGGTCGGAGGCGGAGAAATAGCCAGATTTGTAGATGTCGAATTTGACCGTATCCGCCACGCCGGGCAGGGCATAAAGCGTGCGGGCGTAGTCCCAGAGATGCGTGTAGTCACTGAGCTTGGCCAGGTTGCATTTGAAGGCGTAGTGGTAGGCCACGTCAAAACGGGCGAGCGTCGGGAAGAGGCGCAGGTCCGCCTCGGTCAACGTGTTGCCGGTCAGGGTTGTGTGCGCGGCGAGATCTGCGTCGACCTCGTCCAGCGCGGCAAAGAGGTCATGGACGGCGTCATCATAGGCCGCTTGGGTCCGGGCGAACCCGGCGCGGTAGACACCGTTGTTGATGCGCGCGTGGATCATGGCGTTCCACGTGTCGATCTCGTCTTGCAGCCGCAACGGGACAAGCCTGCGATCCGGGTCAAATGCGGTGGACAACATCCGGGTGATGTCCGCGCTTTCATTGGAGACAATCTGTTCGGTCCATGTGTCCCAGAGCACCGGGACGGTGATGCGACCGGTATAGGCGGGCCGTTGTCGTGCATAGACCTCGTGCAAAGCGCGCACGCCCAGCAAGCGGTCACCACCGGCGTCAAAGACCCATCCTTCATCCGTGCGGCGGGGGAGGGCGACGCTTACCGAGATCACCTCGGTCAGGCCCAGAACGGCGCGGGTCAGCAGGGCGCGGTGCGCCCATGGGCAATTCCACGCCACAAAAAGGTGGTAGCGTCCCGGGTCAGGCGTAAACGGTCCATCCGCCGTGATCCAGTCGCGCAACGGGCTGCGGGCGCGTTCATAGGCGCCTTGGGACGTCGTGCCCGGGTCGGGGTCTGCGACCTGATACTGGCCGTTGATCATGACGCCCATCGGTGTCTCCTTGGTGCTTTGGGTAAGACCATAGACAGTCTGAGCGGCGCTGCGACGCGCATCGGGTCTGCGCGCGCGCACAAGGTGGTCTTGCCCCGCCCGTTGCCCTTGCCGTATAGCAGCGCGGACGATCCGCAGCGGACAGGAGGCAGCCATGGCCGGCCACTCAAAATGGGCAAACATCCAGCATCGCAAGGGGCGGCAGGACAAGATCCGGGCCAAGCTCTTTTCTAAGCTGTCCAAGGAGATCACCATTGCCGCCAAGATGGGCGATCCCGATCCCGACAAGAACCCGCGTCTGCGTCTTGCCGTCAAAGAGGCCAAGGGGCAGTCGATGCCCAAAGACAATATCGAACGTGCGATCAAGAAGTCGATGGCGGGCGAGGGCGAGGAATACGAGGAAATCCGCTATGAAGGGTATGGGCCAAACGGGGTCGCGGTGATTGTCGAGGCGATGACCGACAATCGCAACCGCACCGCCTCGACCGTGCGGTCGACCTTTACCAAGAATGGTGGAAATCTGGGTGAGACCGGATCTGTCGGGTTCATGTTCGAGCGCAAGGGTGAGGTGACATATCCGGCGGATGTGGGTGACGCTGACACCGTGATGATGGCGGCGATCGAGGCGGGCGCCGAGGACGTGGAAAGCGCTGAGGACGGGCATGTGATCTGGTGTGCGGACACCGATCTGAACGACGTGTCCAATGCGCTGGAGGCGGAGCTTGGGGAATCGCAAAGCACCAAGTTGGTGTGGCGGCCCACCACCACGACCGAGATGGACCTTGAGGCGATGGAAAAGCTGATGCGGCTGATTGATGCGCTTGAGGATGACGACGATGTGCAGCGTGTCACGACGAATTTCGAGGCGTCGGACGAGGTGATGGAACAGCTAGGCGGCTGACCCCGGCATCCAGCCGCATCTTGTCATATTCCTGTTGGACAAGCGCCTTAGCAAGTGGCGAGGGCCGCATCCGCGGCTACCTTCTCCTTTGCCACCTGACAGGAAGCTGACACATGACGCAGATTGACCCGCAAGATTTGTCTTTCGACGATTGGGACGAAAAGAATTTCCCCCGCCAGACCGTGCAGGATTTCGACCGCGTGGTCGAAGCCGCAGTGTCGCGGCGCGGGTTTTTGGGGGGCGTTCTGGCCTTTGGCTCCGGCGCGGCTGTGATGGGAACGGGCCTGCTCAAGAGTGGAACCGCGATGGCTGGAACGTCGCGTTTTGCCTTTGATCAACTGGCCCCCCAGACCGACGGTACGGTACATGTGCCTGCGGGATACCGCTGGGATACGCTGGTGCGCTGGGGGGACCCGCTGTTTTCCGACGCGCCCGCGTTCGATGCGTCGAATGGCATCCCGACCGCAGGTTCGGACCGGGTGTTTGGCGAAAACACCGACGGGATGGAGCTGTTCCACCAAAGCAATACCGAGCTGCTGGTGGTGAACAGCGAATACGTAAACCCCAAGATCAACCTGCCCGCAGGACAGGAGGGCCGACCCGCCTCGGCCAGTGATGTGGAACGGCTGCAAAATTTTCAGGGCGTGAGCGTCATGGAAGTGACCGAGGATGCGGATGGTTGGAAAGTCGTTGTCGACAGCCCCTACAACCGGCGCATTCACCACCGCACGCCCATGGTCATTGACGGCCCGGCGGCAGGGCACGACCTGCTGAAAACCGACGCGGATCCAACTGGCACGGCGTCGCTTGGTACGTTCAACAATTGCGGCTCGGGCCGCACGCCATGGGGCACCTACCTGACCTGCGAAGAGAATTTCAACGGCTATTTCGGCACCACCGAGGAGCTATCGCTGAGCGATGTCCACGCCGCAGGGTTCAAGCGCTACGGTGTGTCCACCAAGGTTGATGGCGGGCGCTACAATTACCACGGGTTTGACCCGCGCTTTGACATCTCAAAGAACCCGAATGAGCCGCACCGCGCGGGCTATATCGTTGAGATTGACCCGTGGAACCCCGACAGTACGCCGGTCAAGCACACCGCACTTGGCCGGTTCAAGCACGAGAACGCAGCCTATGCGCTGGCCCCGGATGGCCGTGTGGTCGTTTATATGGGCGACGATGAGCGCGGCGAATACATGTACAAGTGGGTGTCTGCGGGCGTCTATGTGCCCGGCGGCGACACTTCGACCCTTCTGAGCGAGGGCCAGTTGCATGTGGCCAAGTTCAACGATGACGGCACCGGTATCTGGCTGGCTCTGACACCCGAAGACACCGGAATGACCGAAGCGGAGATTGCTGTTTTCACCCGCATGGCCGGTACGGCCGTCAGCGCCACGACCATGGACCGGCCCGAATGGATCGCGGTGAACCCCACGGCGGTCGAGGCCTATTGCTGCCTGACCAACAACTCGCGCCGTGGGGCGCTGGACGACGACGGCAACGTGCGCACCAATGCCGCCGGCGAGCCGATGGTGCCCAACGCGCCCAACCCGCGCGAGATCAACCGCTACGGCCAGATTGTGCGCTGGCGTCCGCACAATGACGACCATGCGGCGTCCACCTTTGACTGGGACCTGTATGTTATGGCGGGCAATCCCACCGTGCATACCGACGGCCCCTATGCCGGATCGGCCAACATCAACGCGGGCAACCTGTTCAACTCGCCCGATGGGATGCAGATCGATTCGACCGGGCTGATCTGGATCCAGACAGATGGCGATGACGACAACGAAGGTGACTTTGCCGGCATGGGCAACAACCAGATGCTGGCAGGCGATCCGGTGACGGGCGAAATCCGCCGCTTTCTGACCGGGCCTAACGGGTCTGAGGTGACGGGCCTCACGTGGTCAGCCGACCGCCGCACGATGTTTGTGGGCATCCAGCACCCCAGCGCGCCGTTCCCGGATGGCGAGGGCGCGTTGCCGCGGTCGTCCATCGTTGTGGTCAAGCGCGACGACAACGCGCTGCTGGGCTGACGCTGGGAACGCGTCGTTTCGACACTGTGCTGCCCTTTGTCGTGAAGGGCAGCACTTTTTTGGTTTCAGACTTTGAAAGCGTGCCTGTTGCTGGCCCGCGGTCGCGTGGTCCGAGGGCAGTTTTCTTGTCCCCGGATATTCTCGTGATGGGTGTGAAAATCCGTTCTCTTGTGCTTTGTTCGCAATGAGCCGTGCAGTGGGGTCTGTGAATGTTCGAAGCGTGGGGATCGGGTGAATGGTCTCTTTTGGTGGCCGTTCTCGCATTGATTGGCGTTGACGGCGCGCGGGGATGGCGCGCGCTGAACTGGATGTTGCGCGGGTTTCGACCTGAACCGGAGAAGGTCGCCAAGGTGCAGGTCGTCGCGACAGAAGCGTCTGCGGCTCAACCTGCGTATCCCAAGATTGTGCCGCCGCCCAAGGAACGGACGCTTGTTGCACGCGAACCGGAGCTTGAGCGCATCCGGTCAATTCTCGAAAGCAGGCACGGCGTTCAGATCACCGGACAGCAAGGTGTGGCGCTCAAGGCCGAAGGGGGGCGGGGCAAAACCGCATTGGCGCGCGAATACGCTGACCGGTTCCGTGATCTTTATGACGGCGGCAAGTGGCTGGCCGCGCAATCCCGCCTGTCGCTGCTCGATGATCTTGCCGCGCTTGGCAATGCCGCATTCGATTTGAAACTGAGCAAACCGCTGACGGATGCAGATGGAAAGACGGTTCTGGACAGGCTTGCCGCGAGCGGAGGCAAGTGGTTGCTGGTTTATGACAATCTCGATGATTTCGAAGAGGTCAAAGGGCTGATTTGCAGCGCTCCGAATGTTGACGTGATCATCACAACACGGCTGTCTTTGGGGCTGGATGCGTTTGGCCGCATCGACGTTGAGGTTTTGGATTTTGAGACGAGCGACGGTGGCGCGGTGCAGCTTTTGCTTCAGGAAGGGCAGGTGCGCGATGTATCGCCCGAGGACCGGACCGTGGCGCGCGACGTCGCAAAGGCGTTGGGCGGCCTGCCGCTCGCTCTTGTCTTGGGCGGGGCATTGCTTCGGGAAGAGAAGTGGAGCCTGACGCAGCTGCGGGACGAGGTGGATGCGGTCCTGACGTTGCGGCCCGAAGCAGGTGATTATCCAGACAGCGTGGCCGGTGCGGTGATGCTGACCTATGGCAGGCTGGAACCGGATTCTCAGCTGCTGGCGGACATGTGTGCCTGGCTCGCTCCTGACGAAATCACGCTGGAGATGTTCGTCGCAGGCCAACGTTCCACGTCCTTGCGACCGAAAACGGAAAACAGCGTAGCGTCGCGCGCAAATGAGCTGCTGTTGGACACGGAGCGGCTGCGCAAGGCATTCCGGGGACTGCGGCGTTGGTCGGTTTTGACGGGCTCAGGCCCTTACGACATTCACCGACTGACCCAAGCGGTGTTGCGCCAAAGGCAAATCAACCAAGGCCGGGACTTTGAAACGGCCAGTGCTGTTGCGGATTTTCTGTCTGCACAGGCGCCGTCCGATCCCAACCGGAGTGAGACGTGGAGCGCATTCAGAAAAATCCTGCCGCACATTCGGGCGCTCTGGAAAAACGCGTCTCCGCTTTGGTACGGCAGTTGGGACAAGCCCGGATGGCCCAATATGGACTTTGCGGCCAATCAGGCTGGCATCCTGCTGTCCAAAGAACGTAGCTTGGCCCATGCGATCGAATTAAAGCGCGCGTCTTACGACATGATGAAGGTTCGGTTGGGCGAGTCGCATCGCGATTTGCCCGTCGCCATGGGCAATCTGGCGGTGTTTTTGGCGCGTGATGGCGCGCTTGATGAGGCCAAGCGCCTTATCGAAGAGGCTGTCAGTCTGGATGAAAAATATCGCACCGGCGCGACGCGCTCTGACCTTGCTTTCCGCTACCTGCATCAGCACAGCGTGTATTTGACATGTATGGCAGCGGATGACGCACATGCCGAAGGCGCGGAAGCTGTCGCTGAGGCTGCGTTGGAAAAAGCCGGTGAGATCAGGCGCGAACTGTTTGGTGAGAACAGCGAGGAGATCGCAAATTACTGGCACCGCCTCGGCACTCTGCGCGGGCGGCAGGACCGAAATGCGGACATGCGCGAAGCCTACAAAAAAGCCTATGAGATTATGGAGCGGGTGCAGGACCCTGACGCATCGGACCTGTCGTTGTTCAGCAGGGATTATGGCATTGCCCTCATCAAGAACGGTCAGCCCGACGCGGCAGTGGCGTATCTTGAACGGTCCTACGCGCTCGATACCGTCATCTACGAAGAGAACCTCGACAATCCCGGCTTTCATATCACCTGCGATTGGCTGATTTTGAACCACTTGCTGCTTGGGTCAAGTGGCGCGAGCACAGGCAAGCAAAGAGCCAAGGCGCTGGCGGACAACCATAATCGCGATCTGGCCCGACTGGACCGGATCAGCGCAAACTATGCAAAGATTGAACCATCGGATGACTGACCCAAGACGAAAAACGCCGCCCTCATCCCCGAGGGCGGCGCGATTGTCGCGTGAGTGCGGGTCGTTCAGAAAAACAGCGAGCGGGCCGTCTGGCTCCAGCTGGGTGTTTCGGCACCTGCGGGTGCTGGCGTCTGACGCCGCAGGCGGCGCATCAGGCCTTTGAGGTCGTTCAGACGGGCGCGCGCGGCACTGCCTCCGGCGCGGCTCTGGACCGACAGAATTTTTTCCTGCGTTTGCAGGGCGGCTTCGATCAACTCAAGATCCTGCTTGGTCAGATCTACTGCGTATGTGTCGTCGAGCATCGGATTTCATCCTTGTTATCGTTGACCAGCATATGTGTGTCCTAAGGTCATACGCCAATCATCAATGATCAGATCAACGTGATACCCTGAGCAGCTGACATTTGCTGGCAGTACGTGTCGTGCGGGTGGACAGCATATAGGTATGCGCTGCGCACATGTCGCCGTTCATCTGCGCAATGCAGCTGTGCAAAAAACGAATAGCTGAAATCCGCTTGTCCGGGCGGATTGCCGCCGATACTCAGGCGGGACGCATTGCGAGCACGGTTATGGCCTCATTCGTTCCCGGTTTCCTTCTGTCTTTGTCGCTGATCCTCGCCATCGGCGCTCAGAATGCGTTTGTCCTGCGGCAGGGGCTGCGCCGCAGCCACGTGCTGCCGGTGGTGCTGACCTGTGCGGCCTGTGACGCCGTACTGATCATTGCCGGTGTGGCGGGTTTTGGCGCGCTGGCAGAGGCGGTGCCGTGGTTCGAGCCGTTGATGCGCTATGGTGGGGCGGCGTTCTTGATGTGGTATGGTTGGACCAATGCGCGGTCGGCGTGGCGCGGTGGCACCGCGCTGGACGCAGGCGGCGACGACACCCAAAGCCTGCGCGCCGCCATCCTGACCGTGCTCGCGCTGACATGGCTGAATCCGCATGTCTATCTGGACACCGTTGTTCTGATCGGGTCGATCTCGGCGCAGTATCCCGACAGGTTCGCTTTTGGTGCGGGCGCGACGCTGGCCAGTTTCGTGTTCTTTGTGTCGCTGGGATACGGCGCGCGGGTGCTTGCGCCGCTGTTTGCCAATCCGCGGGCATGGCAGGTGCTGGACGGGATCATCGCCCTGACCATGTGGGGCATCGCGCTGAAATTACTGTATCTCTAGTGTTGCGCCGCCTGCCGCTTTGCCGCTTGATGCGGCCATGACCCCTGCCGCACAAAACCCTGTGATGGGCATCTTCTGGATGCTGGTGACCGGGCTGTTTTTTGTCGCGGTGACGGCGTTGGTCAAATACATGGGGCCGCGCGTGCCACCGGCAGAGGCGGCCTTTTTGCGCTACGTATTGGGCCTTGTGTTTCTGTTGCCAATGCTGCCGAGCTTGCGGGCCGCGACGATCACCCGGCGGCAATGGTGGCTGTTTGGCTGGCGCGGGGCATTTCATGCGGTGGGTGTGATGCTGTGGTTCTATGCCATGACCCGCATCCCCATCGCCGAGGTGACGGCAATGAACTACCTCGCCCCCGTCTATGTCAGCATCGGAGCGGCGCTGTTTCTGGGCGAACGGCTGGCGGCGCGTCGGATTGCGGCGGTGGTTGTGGCGCTGATCGGTGTGGCGGTGATCCTGCGCCCGGGATTTCGCGAGGTCGCGCCGGGCCATATCGCGATGATCTTTTGCGCGATTGTCTTTGCCGGATCGTATCTGTTGGCCAAGATCATGGCGGACGAGGCCAAGCCCGCCGTTGTCGTCGCGATGTTGTCGATCTTTGTCACCATTGGTCTTGCGCCTTTTGCGCTGGCGGACTGGGTGACGCCCACATGGGGCGATCTTGGGCTGCTTTTTGTGGTGGCGTGCTTTGCCACCGCAGGGCACTACACGATGACCATGGCCTTTGCCGCAGCGCCGGTCACCGTCACCCAGCCCGTGACATTCCTGCAATTGGTCTGGGCCGTTCTATTGGGCGCGCTCGTTTTTGCCGAACCGGTAGACGGGTGGGTGATCTTTGGGGGCGTGCTGATCCTTGGGGCGGTGACCTACATCACTTGGCGCGAGGCGATCCTGAAGCGGCGCACCATCACGCCACCAAGCCCGGCGACCAAGCTGTGAGGGCGCGGCGGCTTTGACAGGCACCAGCGCAGCCCGGGAGCCCGGCTGAAGGTTCACGCGGGACCGCACGATTGTGGCTCTAAAGAACATCAATCTTCAGATTGCGACACATGCGCCGACACCGAACCGCCATCCGGTAGTGCGAACCATCACCAAATGCGCGCGGCAGGTTGTTGAAATTGAAGCGGTAAAGACGCGAACCCTGCGCGTGACCTGTGACGCCGATGAAGGATACCACGCTTATGCCAAGGACTGGTGGGTGCGTCCGAAATGCACCGGCAGATTTCAGTGTCTGACGCGCGCGTCGACGTATCGGGAACCGTATTTCGATGGTTACATCCACCCCGGCAACAGCATGGCCCAGATTTTGATCGACTAGATGTAGGACAGGTTCGGCAGATCAACTGCGGGCCGCGCATTGCCATTACTTCAATGAACAGTCGATCAAGATTTGGATAACCTATTCTCACATATAGGTTTTCCGGGACTTGCCGAACTGGACGACATGTAGGAATGGGCGTCGCGCCTCTGCCTGTCGCGCGACACGGCGGCGGTCCTGGCGTGACCGCAGTTTTTATTGATTGACGAGTCAATCAATAAACGGGCAAGTTCCGCGCCAAAGGAGCCGCAATGCCCAAAGTCGGAATGGAGCCCATTCGCCGCGACGCGCTGGTGCGCGCCACAATCGCCGAGATCGGGGCGGCGGGCACGCTGGATGTGACCGTCAGTCAGATCGCGCGGCGGGCGGGCATGTCGTCGGCCTTGGCGCATCACTATTTTGGCGGCAAGGATCAGATCTTTCGTGCGGCGATGCTGCATATCCTGCGCGGCTTTGGGGCCGAGGTCGTGGCGGGTTTGCGGGCGGCCGAGACGCCGCGCGCCCGGGCCGAAGCGTTGATCGAGGCGAGCTTTGCGCCGTCCTGTTTCGACCCCGCGACCGTCTGTGCGTGGATGACGCTCTATGCTCAGGCGGCGACGCAACCCGAAACGAACCGGCTGCTGCGCCTCTACCAGCGACGGCTCTATGCCAATCTGCGCCACGCGCTGCGCCCGCTCAGCCGTGATGCCAGTGCAGATGCAGAGACGCTGGGCGCGCTGATCGACGGCCTGTATCTGCGTGCGGCTCTCGGTGACGGAACATCGGCACCCGGGGCCAAGGCCGTGGCGCACCGCGCGCTGGACCAACTGATCGGAGACGCGGCATGAGCCAACCGAACATACTGATTTTCATGGTCGACCAATTGAACGGCACATTGTTTCCCGACGGTCCTGCCGATTGGTTGCACGCGCCGAACCTCAAGGCGCTGGCCGCGCGCTCAACCCGATTTGCCAACAGCTACACCGCCTCGCCGCTTTGCGCACCGGGGCGGGCGTCCTACATGTCCGGGCAATTGCCAAGCGTCACAGGTGTCTTTGACAATGCGGCTGAATTCCCGTCATCCATCCCCACCTACGCTCATCATTTGCGCCGTGCGGGGTATCAGACCTGCCTGTCCGGCAAGATGCATTTCGTCGGGCCCGAACAGTTGCACGGCTTTGAGGAACGGCTGACCACAGATATCTATCCGGCCGATTTCGGCTGGACCCCGGATTACCGCAAACCGGGCGAGCGGATCGACTGGTGGTATCACAACATGGGTTCCGTCACCGGGTCAGGCGTGGCCGAGATTTCCAACCAGATGGAATATGACGACGAGGTTGCCTATCACGCCACCCGCAAGATCTACGATCTGGGGCGTGGCCATGACGCGCGGCCATGGTGTCTGACGGTCAGCTTTACCCACCCGCACGACCCATATGTGGCGCGCCGCAAATACTGGGACCTCTATGAGGATTGCGCGCACCTGATGCCCGAGGTCGGCCCGATCCCTTACGAGGATCAGGACCCGCATTCTCAGCGTATTCTGGACGCAAACGACCGCGATAACTTCAACATCACGGACGCGGATATTCGCCGTTCGCGGCGCGCCTACTTCGCCAATATCTCCTATCTGGATGACAAGATCGGAGACCTTTTGGGCGCATTGGAAGGGACGCGGCAAGAGGCAATCATTCTGTTTGTCTCCGACCACGGGGACATGTTGGGCGAGCGAGGGCTGTGGTTCAAAATGTCCTTCTACGAAGGATCAGCCCGTGTGCCGTTGATGATCTGCGCGCCGTCAATGGCACCGGGTCTGGTCACTGACCCGGTTAGCACCATCGACGTGTGCCCAACGCTCTGTGATTTGTCGGGCGTCGACATGTCCGAGGTCGCGCCATGGACCGCCGGCCAAAGCCTTGTGCCGCAGGGTCAGGGCGTGGCGCGCACGGAACCTGTTGCAATGGAATACGCCGCCGAAGCGTCATATGCGCCGATGGTGTCGCTGCGTTATGGAAAGTGGAAATACAACCGGTGCGCACTGGACCCCGATCAGCTGTTCGATCTGGACGCCGATCCGCATGAACTGACCAACCTTGCTGACACGCCCGAGCATCAGGGCACGCTCGCACAGTTGCGCGCCAAATCCGAAGCGCGCTGGGATCTCGACCGTTATGATGCGGATGTGCGCGCCAGTCAGGCGCGCCGCTGGGTGGTCTACGAGGCGCTGCGCGAGGGGGGATATTACCCGTGGGATTACCAGCCGCTGCAACGCGCATCAGAACGCTATATGCGAAATCATATGGACCTCAACGTTGTTGAGGAAAATCAGAGGTTTCCGCGCGGAGAATAAACCAATACATCACCCGCTGGGCGCCAACGGAGTGATGGATCAGAAAATCGGGTGCCAAAGCCAACGGGTCAACATGGAGGGACCTTTCACATGCTCACCACAATCATATCCTTCGGGGTGCTGCTGGCCTTTGCGCTGGTGGTCTTTGTTACGATCAAATACTGGAACGTGCGCCTTACGGGGCCGCAACCGGTCAGCCTGTTCGTGTTCATCGCGATCCTGTTCACATCCGGCCTCGATGTCGGTTTGATTATGTTCCCGATCGCCTTTGACTTCCCGCTTTATGCCGACACAGCAACCGAACCGGCCTATGCGTTCACCAACCCGCTGGCGCTGGAGTTCGGCTTCTGGGGGTTCCTGATCTGGGCGTTCTACTTCCTGACGGCCTTCTACTTTTGCGCAATCGAGCCGCATGTGAAGTTCTTTCAGAATGGTCTGGTCAAGCTGATCAACAACCTGGTGATCATCACCACCTGTGCGTTTACCGGCGCGCTGTTCCTGATCTACATGCCTTACTACATCCCCGAAGTGGGGGACGGCGAGACGGTCATCCCGGCCTTCTACGTGATCTGTTTCCTCGTGATCCTCGCGGCGTCCTATTCGTCGACCGACATCAAATATGTGAAGATTCTGTCGGTCGCCTCGACCTTTGTGTTCTTTGCCCTGATCGCGGGCATGTGGATCAATGCGGGCATGAGCTTTGGCGAATTCCTGAGTACGGGCAGTAACATCGGCGGCTACTTTGCCAATATTCACAAGTTCATCATTCCGCTGACGGATTACCACGAGTTTTACCTGTTCTGGTGGTTCGCATGGTCGATCATGATCGGGCAATTCACATCGCGCTTTGTCGGCGGTCTGACCACGTGGCAACTGCTGGCGTCGCTCCTGATCTTTCCGTCGATCCCGCTGGGCGTGTGGTTCACGGTGGCCTATTGGTATCACCTGAACGCCATCGACATGACGGGGCTGGTGAACTGGTCGATGACTGTTGTGGGCATCCTGTTCGTGATCAACTCGTTTGACTCGCTGATCCGGCTTTACACCGACAACCTTAGCCTGACGGCTGACCGCTATGGCAAGGTGCAATACGTGCTGGGCAATGCGGCGTTGCTGTTTGTGCTGACCCTGCTGTTTCAGAGCCAGTGGCTGCAAATCCAGTGGGTCGGGACCGCCGTTATCGGTATCTACATCGCCTGCCTTGTCTGGGTGCTGATGCACCGGGACCGTCTGGGTGGTGGCACAATGGGTGCGGCCCCCGCCGAGTGACCCAATGCCGGTGGCGGCGTTCGTCGCCACCGGCACGATTATTAAGGAACAGACATGCAGATCCAACCAACCGCCAGCCATTTCATCAATGGCCGCTATGTCGATGACCGCGATGGCACGCCCATCGACGTGATTTATGCCGCGACCGGTGAACAGATCGCGCAGGTGCACGCCGCGACACCCGCCATCGTCGATGCTGCGCTGGCCTCTGCCCACGCCGCACAGGCCGAATGGGCAGCGATGACCGGGACGGAACGGGGGCGCATCCTGCGCCGTGCGGCGGACATCATGCGCGCGCGCAATCACGAACTGTCGGTGTTGGAGACCTATGACACCGGCAAACCGTATCAGGAAACGTCCGTGGTGGACGCCACCAGCGGTGCCGACGCGCTGGAGTATTTCGGCGGCATGGCTGCCACGCTGACGGGCGAGCACATTCAGTTGGGTGAGGACTGGGTCTATACCCGCCGCGAGCCTTTGGGTGTCTGTGTCGGCATCGGTGCCTGGAATTATCCAACGCAAATCGCCTGCTGGAAGGGCGCGCCTGCGCTGGCGTGTGGCAACACGATGGTGTTCAAACCATCCGAAACCACGCCGCTCTGCGCGCTCAAGGTGGCCGAGATCCTGCATGAAGCGGGCGCGCCTGCGGGCGTCTACAACGTGGTCCAAGGCATGGGCGAGGTCGGGGCCGCGCTGGTGGGTGATGCCCGCGTCGACAAAGTGTCGCTGACCGGGTCCGTGCCCACGGGGGCCAAGGTTTATGCCGCCGCCGCGGCAGGGATCAAGCACGTGACGATGGAGTTGGGCGGCAAGTCACCGCTGATCATCTTTGACGATGCGGACGTGGAAAACGCCGTGTCTGGCGCGATCCTTGGGAATTTCTATTCCTCGGGGCAGGTCTGTTCCAACGGCACGCGCGTTTTTGTGCACAAGGGGATCAAGGAAGCGTTCCTGACGCGACTGGCAGAACGTCTGGCGGGTGCTGTGATGGGCGATCCGCAAGACCCTGAGACGTCCTTTGGACCCATGGTCTCTGAGCGGCAGATGAAGATCGTTCAGGGCTATATCGCCAAGGGGCAGGCCGAAGGGGCGCGGCTGGTCTATGGCGGCAAGCGGCTGGACCGAGACGGTTTTTATCTTGAACCCACGGTTTTTGCCGACGTCACGGACGATATGGTCATCGCTCGCGAAGAGATTTTTGGCCCAGTGATGGCCGTGCTGGACTTCGAAGACGAGGACGACGTCATGGCGCGGGCCAATGACACCGAGTTTGGGCTTGCAGCAGGCGTGTTCACGCGCGACCTGACTCGCGCGCACCGGGTGGCGGCAGGGTTTGAAGCGGGCACCTGCTACATCAACACGTACAATGATGCGCCGGTGGAAGCGCCCTTTGGCGGATCAAAGCGGTCAGGTGTAGGGCGCGAAAATTCCAAGGCAGCGATTGAACACTACAGCCAACTGAAATCGGTTTTCGTGCGCATGGGCGATCTGGAGGCTCCGTTCTGAGATGGTGCGCCGCCCTTTTTCAGAGCGCGCCCACCCGCCCACCCCGCGCTCTGAAAAAGGGCGGGTGAGGACGGTGTGCGTTGTTCCGTTCGGAGACGGTTTGGAAATGTGCTGAGAGGGGCTTGCGGGATCGGTATGATCCTCAAGTCACCTCATCAAAAATGCGAAGCGATTTCCCTGAAGCCTCAAGGACATACCGCGCGCGCGGTGCTGGGCATCCTTGACCCTTCGCGGAATCACCTGGGGTGAGTGAGATGGAAGCGGATTATGTGATTGTGGGCGCCGGGTCGGCAGGTTGCGCCGTGGCCTACCGTTTGGCCGAAGCCGGGCAGTCGGTGCTGGTCATCGAGCATGGCGGGACCGATGCTGGACCGATTATTCAGATGCCAGCGGCCCTGTCCTATCCGATGAATATGAAGCGCTACGATTGGGGCTATGTCTCGGAGCCGGAGCCGCATCTGGGTGGGCGGCGGTTGGTCTGTCCGCGGGGCAAGGTTGTGGGCGGGTCGTCTTCGATCAACGGGATGGTGTATGTGCGCGGGCACGCGCATGACTTTGACCACTGGGCCGACAGCGGCGTGCAGGGCTGGGCTTACGCGGATGTGCTGCCATACTTCAAGCGCATGGAAAACTGGCATGATTGCGGGCATGGCGGTGATCCGGCGTGGCGTGGCACCGACGGGCCGCTGCACGTGACGCGCGGGCCGCGTACCAACCCGCTGTTTCATGCCTTTGTCGAAGCGGGGCGGCAGGCGGGCTATCCGGTCACACAGGATTACAATGGCCAGCAGCAGGAGGGTTTTGGCCCCTTTGAACAAACCGTCTGGAAGGGGCGGCGGTGGTCCGCCGCGAATGCCTATCTGAAACCGGCCCTGACACGCCCGAACTGCGATCTGGTCCGCGGTTTGGTCGAGCGCGTGGTGATGGAAGACGGGCGCGCTGTGGGTGTTGCCTTGGCCAGTGGTCAGGTGGTGCGTGCGCGGCGCGAGGTCATTTTGGCCGCGTCTTCAATCAATTCGCCGAAGATCCTCATGCTGTCCGGTATCGGTCCAGCCGCGCATCTGGCAGAACATGGGATTGACGTGATCGTCGACCGTCCCGGCGTGGGTGGCAATTTGCAGGATCATCTGGAGATGTACATCCAATTCGCTTCAAAACAGCCCATAACGCTCTATAAACACTGGAATATCTTTAGCAAAGCGATGATCGGGGCGCAGTGGCTGTTCACCAAGACCGGGTTGGGGGCATCAAACAATTTTGAAAGCTGCGGGTTCATCCGCAGTCGCGCCGGTATCAGCTACCCAGACATCCAGTTCCACTTTCTGCCCATCGCCGTGCGCTATGACGGCCAGACGGCTGCCGAAGGGCATGGCTTTCAGGCTCATACGGGGCCGATGCGGTCGGTGAGCCGGGGGCGGGTGTCACTGCGTTCTGCCGATCCGGGCGACGATCCCAAGATCGCGTTCAATTACATGAGCGACCCGCAGGATTGGGACGAATTTCGCACTTGCATCCGACTGACGCGCGAAATCTTCGCGCAAGAGGCCATGGCGCCCTTCGTCAAACATGAAATCCAACCAGGGTCTGCGGCGCAAAGCGACGATGCACTTGACGATGCCATCCGCGAACATGCCGAAAGCGCGTATCACCCCTGCGGCACCTGCAAGATGGGGCGCATGGACGACCCAGACGCAGTGGTCGACCCACAGGGTCGGGTGATTGGCGTGGATGGGTTGCGGGTGGTGGACAGTTCCGTTTTTCCACGGATAACCAATGGCAATCTCAACGGCCCGTCGATCATGACCGGGGAAAAGATGGCTGATCATATCCTGGGCCGCGATCCGTTGCCCCCCAGCAACGA
This sequence comes from uncultured Tateyamaria sp., assembly GCF_947503385.1. Taxonomy (GTDB): domain Bacteria; phylum Pseudomonadota; class Alphaproteobacteria; order Rhodobacterales; family Rhodobacteraceae; genus Tateyamaria. The sequence goes on along the minus strand of NZ_CANNDO010000002.1, from coordinate 683,543 downwards.
CGCTCCGTGGGTGCATCCCAGTTGGGAGACGGCACAGCGTTAACCTCTGTGTCGCAGGGCCCTTGAACTTGGGCTGGCGCATGGACAATTTAGGACGATGTTAAGGATTTGTTCGGTACTTGTTCTTTTATGCCTACCGGTTTTTGTGCAGGCAGATGTGCGCGGCCCGGTAATCGTGATTGATGCCGACACGCTTGACGTGGCGGGTACACGTGTGCGGCTTCATGCAATCGACGCGCCTGAATTAGACCAGACCTGCGAGACGGAGTTCGGCACCACCTTTGACTGCGGGGCTTGGGTCACCGCGCAGGTGCGTGCCCGTTTCGAGGGACGCCAAGCACATTGCGCGGCACGGGACACGGATCGGTACGGGCGCATGGTGGCGGCCTGTGTTGTGGACGGGGTCGACATGGGGCGCGACATCGTGAGCGCAGGTTGGGCTTTTGCCTACCGACGCTACGGCATGGACTACGATCTTGACGAAAAGGCGGCTTTTGTTGCTGACCGCGGCCTGCACGGGCTGCGCGTGCAATCGCCCGCGTGGTTTCGCAAGACGCGGGCCAAGGGGCGGATCCCGCCCAATCCGGCGTGCCGGATCAAAGGCAACATTTCGGACAATGGACGCATTTTCCACGTGCCGGGCCAAGCCTATTACGAGCAGACCGGCATTGTCGAAGCGCGCGGAGAGCAGTGGTTTTGCTCGGCGGACGAGGCGCACGCCGCGGGATGGCGCGCGGCACGGCGTTAGCGCACCGTATAGGGCAGCACGCCGCGTACGTCCGGATCGACCGACAATTGCCGTTCCAGCGGCGGAACGGAGCGTTGGTGGCAACGGTCGCGTTCACAGATGCGGCACGAGATGCCGATGGGTTCGAACGCCTCCGCCCGTCCCACATCAAGACCGTCGGCATAGACAAGCGCGGGGGCGTGGCGCACCTCGCATCCAAGGGCAATGGCATAGCGGCGCACCGGTGCGCCGAAGCGACCGCCGGGCTTCGACACATCGCGGGCGAGGCTGATGTAGCGCACGCCATCCGGCGTTTCCGCCAATTGGCGCAGGAAGTGGCCCGGCTGTTCAAAGGCACGGTGCACATTCCAAAGCGGGCACGCCCCGCCGAACCGCGCAAACTGCAACCGCGTGGCAGAGTGACGCTTGGTGATCGTACCGGCCTGATCCACGCGGACAAAGAAGAACGGAATGCCCTTGGCGCCGGGCCGTTGCAGCGTCGACAGGCGGTGACAGACCTGTTCGATACTCGCGCCAAAGCGCGTGGCAAGCTGTTCGAGGTCATGCCGCGTCACCTGAGCCGCGTCCTGAAACGCGGTGTAAGGCATCAGTGCAGCCCCGGCAAAGTAATTGGCGAGCCCGATTTTGGCGATGGCACGTGCTTCATCGCTTTGGAACCGGGCAAGGTCCAGCGTCGCTTCGAGAAGGGGGTCCTGCCTGGTCAGCGCCACTTGCAACAGCAACTGGAACGTCTGGGTTTCGGGCGCGGCCCGCGTCGAAATGTACAACGTGTCGCCGTCCCGGCGGCGCAAGGTGTCATCGTCGCTGAACACGACCTGCACGCCCGCATTGGCCAATGTCGATACAGCGCCGACGCGGATATTATTTTGCCGTCCTTCGGCGGTGGCAAAGTGTTCAGCCGCGCGGTCGACGGCATCTATGTAATTGTCGCAATAATGGAAAAAGTCGCGCACTTCTTCCCACGGGGACGGTTGTGCGCGCGCATCCTCACGGCCCAATGCCTCATCAAGAGAGGCCAGCCGTTCATGCGTTTGCCGGTAGGCCCGGTGCAGATCGAGAAACGCGTGCGCAAGGGCAGGGGCGTTGGATGCCGCCAGCCGCAGATCGGCCAACGCGGGCATGTCTGCCGAAAACACCGGGTCCGCGAGCGCTTCGCGCATGTCGGACACCAGCCGATCGCCGTCACTGGCGCTCAGTTCGGTGACGTCTAGGCCAAATTCCTGCGCAAGGCTCAACACGACCGACGTGCTCACCGGTCGGTTGTTGTTCTCCATTTGGTTGAGGTAAGGCAGGGACACGCCCAGCTTTGCCGCGAAATCTTTTTGCGTCAGGGACATCCGTGTCCGGATTTCCCGCAGCTTGGCACCAGCATAAAGTTTGGGGGCGGCCATCGCATACCTTTGCAGTTTTGCAGTGGCGTGACACTAGGTTTGCAAACTTGGCGGCGCAAGCCCGATCAGGCCAGCCGCAGCCGCCGTTCGCGCCGGTACACCGCACCAATGGCCAGCAGCGCTGCAAGGCCCGTCAGCACCATGATGTAAAGAAGCGGAAAGGCCCCCGTTTGCGGTGTCAGCAAAAACCCCGCAAGTGCCGACAGCGCGGCACCGCCACCGATCATGATCGCACCGGCAAGGCCGGACGCCGTACCGGCCAGATGCGGGCGCACAGACAGCGCGCCAGCGGTGGCGTTGGGGATCACAAGGCCGTTGCCCAGCCCGACAAAGGTCATCATCGCAAAAAAGCTGAGAGGCGTGCCCGCGCCGACGGCAAAAATCGCAAGCGAGACCGACGTGCCAAAGAAATTGGCCATGCTGCCCCACAGCACCATGCGATTGACGCCAAAGCGCGTGGCATAGCGACCGCTCAGCCCGTTGCCGATAAAATATCCCACGGCGGGCGCGCCAAAGTAGAAGCCCAGCTCCGCCTCGCCCATGCCAAAGATCGTTGTGCCGACAAAGGGCGCGCCGCCCAGATAGGCGAAAAAGGACCCCGAGCAGAAAGCCGCCGCAGCCGAATAACCCCAGAACCGGGGCGACCGCAAAAGCTCCGGGTATTCGCGAAACTGGCCGATGACCGTCTTATCCGACGGCTGCGCTGTTTCGCCCACATCCGCCCAAACCAGCCAGAACAGCAACGCGCCGGTGATGAAAAAGAGCCAAAAATTGGCCTTCCAGCCAAACGCCTCTTCGAGCAGGCCGCCGATGCCGGGGGATATCATTGGCACCACGGCCATCCCCATCGTAACATATCCAATCATCGAGGCTGACTGATCCTGATCGAAAAGGTCGCGCACAATTGCTCGGCTCAGCACCATCGCCACGGCAATCACGGCCTGGCACATGCGAAACACCAAGAATACCTCGGCATTTGGCGCAAAGATGCAGCCCAACGTGGCCAGCATGAACAAAGCGACGCCCCAAAGCAGCACCTTGCGCCGCCCGAGATTGTCCGAGACAGGGCCAATGATTGTCTGCATCACCGCCGATACGGCAAGGTACAGCGCCACCGACAATTGCATCAGGCGATATTCAGTGTCGAAGTAAGTGGTCATGTTCGGCAGGCTGGGCAGAAACATGTTCATGACCATGGCCGAGACGCCTGCAAGCAGGATCAGCGTGATGATATGCGGCGGAGTGGAGCGGTCAAGGAAGCTGACCTTGGGGGCAGAAGACATGGCAGAGAGTTAGGCGCGTGCCCATGGACTGTCCAGTGCGGCCCTGCACATGCCACTGCGCCTTTGTTGAATTTGCGGGTTTGCAATTTGCAGGGACAATGATGCTAATGATTTGCAAATATGCCGAAACGGCCTTTCATCGCTCCTATCCGGCCTTGTATAATGCGCGCAAAGCTTTCGAGGGGCCACATGACCGACATTCTCACCGAACTTGAAAATCGCCGCGCCGCCGCCCGTCTGGGTGGAGGGCAAAAACGCATCGACGCGCAGCATTCCCGTGGCAAGCTGACCGCCCGTGAGCGGGTGGACCTCGTCCTTGATGAAGGCTCGTTCGAAGAGTTCGATATGTTCGTCACCCATCGGTGTACTGATTTCGGAATGGATCAGCAAAAGCCCGCAGGGGACGGCGTTGTCACCGGCTGGGGCACGATCAACGGGCGTATGGTCTATATCTTCAGTCAGGACTTTACCGTGCTGGGCGGATCGGTGTCCGCCACCCACGCCGCCAAAATCTGCAAGATCATGGACATGGCCGTGGAAAACGGCGCGCCCGTGATTGGCATCAACGATTCTGGCGGCGCGCGCATTCAGGAGGGTGTGGATTCGCTGGCAGGTTACGGCGAGGTGTTCCAGCGCAATGTCATCGCCTCGGGCGTGGTGCCGCAGATCAGCGTGATTATGGGCCCCTGTGCGGGCGGGGCGGTCTATAGCCCGGCCATGACCGACTTTATCTTCATGGTCAAAGACAGCTCCTACATGTTCGTCACCGGCCCTGACGTGGTCAAAACCGTGACCAACGAACAGGTGACCGCAGAAGAGCTGGGGGGCGCCAGCACCCATACCAAGAAATCGTCTGTCGCCGATGCCGCGTTCGAAAATGACGTCGAAGCCCTGGCCGAAGTGCGCCGCCTTGTCGATTTTCTGCCGCTCAACAACCAACAGAAACCACCCACGCGCCCGTTCTTTGACGCGCCCGACCGGGTGGAGCCAAGCCTTGATACGCTGGTGCCCGACAACCCCAACATGCCGTACGACATGAAGGAGTTGATCACCAAGATGGCGGACGAGGGTGATTTCTACGAGTTGCAGGAAGAGTTCGCCAAAAACATCATCACTGGCTTCATCCGGCTGGAAGGTCAGACCGTGGGCGTGGTGGCCAACCAGCCAATGGTGCTGGCCGGTGTTCTGGATATCGACAGCGCCCGCAAGGCGGCACGGTTCGTGCGGTTCTGCGACTGCTTTGACATCCCGATCCTGACGCTGATCGATGTGCCGGGGTTCTTACCGGGGACGTCACAGGAATATGGTGGCGTGATCAAGCACGGGGCAAAGCTGCTCTTTGCGTACGGTGAGGCGACAGTGCCAAAGGTCACAGTCATCACGCGCAAGGCCTATGGCGGGGCCTATGTGGTGATGGCGTCCAAACATCTGCGCGCCGATTTCAACTATGCCTGGCCCACGGCGGAGATTGCGGTGATGGGGGCCAAGGGTGCCACCGAGATCATCCACCGCGCGGACCTTGGTGATGCGGACAAGATCGCGCAGCACACAAAGGATTACGAGGACCGGTTCGCGAACCCGTTTGTGGCCGCCGAACGCGGGTTCATCGACGAGGTGATTCAGCCCCGCTCGACGCGCAAGCGGGTCGCGCGGGCCTTTGCGTCTTTGCGGACGAAGAAGGCGAAGATGCCTTGGAAGAAGCACGACAATATCCCGTTGTGAATGAGAGCAACCGTGTTTGACGTTGAAATGAGAATTAAGTATTTTGATGCGTCGTTGAAAGCCGCCCGCATGGGTGCTGCGCTTCCTACTGCCGTCATTGCCGCATCAGTTTTGTTTTTGCGAACAGATGACGCGAGCAATTGGACCACGGCACACACGTATCTGTCTATTTCATTTGGATCTTCAGCGTTGGCTTTGCTGACAATCGCCTTCGTGACACGTGTTCACTACGAAACTGTTTTGGAATTGAGGCACCTACATGCGTTTGGCAGGCATCCAAAGGTCTTTCCTCTTTCGTATGACGCTGGATCGCTGGGCAAACTGTCGATTAAGAAAACCTTCCCGTATTTTCAAAGAGCTGTGTTCGGCTTCGAGTTCGACTTTGTCGACACGATCGACGAATTTGAGCGCCAACGATTCAGGGCAATCGGAAGGATCTATTGGCTAAACGTTTGCGCGTTTTCCGCACTGGCCGTGTCACTTTTTTCCTTCGTTTCCGAAAAGTATGGGCTGTGACAGTGCCCGACTTCCACCTCCTCACCCAAGGCCCACGCCCCGTCGCGCCGTTCTCCCACGCGGTGGAAAGCGATGGCTGGGTCATGCTCACCGGGCAGATGCCGACGGACCCGGACGCGCCCGATGCGCCGCTGCCCGAAGGCATCGAGGCACAGACGGTGCGGGTGATGCGGAACCTTGAAATTGTGCTGCAAGGGCTTGGTCTGGACCTGAGCCACGTGCTGCAATGCCGCTGTTACCTGACCGAATTCGAACGGGACTATGCGGCGTTCAACGACACCTACCAGACGTTCTTTCCCGCCGACCGACGACCTGCACGGACAACCATCGGCGTCACCGCGCTGGCCGTGGGCGCGCTGGTGGAAATTGACTGTGTGGCCAAGCGACCATGAGCAAGCGCTGGCATATCCTGCGTGAGGCGGGCGGTTTGACGCTGGCGCGGCAATTGCCGCCTCGGTTTGATTTTGCCGTGCGCACGACGCTCGGGCCGGGCCATGCGCTGCGGCTTGCCCATCAGATACGGCAGGACCTGTGGCGCGCGCTGCAATCTTTGCGCGGGTTTTCGCCGGTGGTTAGGCTGGCCCCGAACGGGACGGGCTGGGACGTGACTGCCGGGGGCCGGGCGTTGGGCGTGGTGCCCGCACCGCAGATCGCGACCGCTCAGGCGGTGCTGGATCATCCGCAAAACCGGGCGCGCTGGACGCGCCACGCGATGCGGGGGCGGATGGAATGAGCGCTCTGCCACACACACCAATGCCCGACAGCGCACGCGCCACGGCAGAGTGCGCCCGCGCCGGCGCAACCCATGGCGGAGCGGGATGCGTTTCGGCTGACCCAACGTCCACTTCATCTCTTTACAATCGCTGGTTCAAATGCTGGATTGGGGATAACTGGGGCCGTACGGCTCCGTATCGAACAGTGCCTGGGGAGAAGACCCAACGCACAGCAGCCCCGGAGGGAGGAGCCCGGACCCCTAGCTGGGAATGGGTCCGGGGCTGCGTTTTGACCCTCGCCGTTACTGCCACCACAGCCACTGCGCAGGATCTGCCGTCCGGGCAGGACGTCACGCTGCACGAGGTGCTTGTGGATCAGGTTGGGGCGGAGGCGTGGCTGCGCTTTCGGTTTCTGGCACCATCCATTGTACAATCGGGTGACGGCGTGACCTATGCCGCGGCCGAGGCGGATTTTGGCGTGTTGTGCGATGCCATCGCGCGGCCCTACCTGACCGAGTTCGATCTGACTGCCGATATCGTCGTGATCTCACTTATGGACCGTGCCGTGCCTTTTGGCACATCAGACCCCGACGCCACGCAGTTTTTCGAGACGTTTCGTGTCGCTGACGACGCCTGCGTCTGGCAGGCGTTCTGACAATGCGGCGGATTTTTGCATATGCGGCTTTGTGGCCACAACCTGCGCAAGGGTTCCGGGCCCCGTATCCTTTTGGAACCAAATCGCTTATACGGGCCGGAAGGGGCCCCCAAGGCGCCCTTACCTCGCAGCGGATGCGTCTGCATCCGAACGTAGACTACAGGAGAGACAGATGTCGAAGAGCATCAAAGTTTTTGGCCTGCTTGGCCTTTCGGTTCTGCTGGCCGCGTGCGGCAGCAGCGGCAGCAACGAAGAAGTTGTTATCGTGGATCCCGAGCCAATCAGCGTTGAGCCTGTCAACACCGGCAAGTTCAAGTAATTCTGCAGGGCGGGCGACCACGCCCGCCCTGACAGCCCTCCAGACCACGGAGGGCAGCGGATGCTGAAACATCGTGGTTTTCCGGGCCGTCTGCCCGGCACCGATTCTCAATTCACAATTCGCAGACCCAACCCCAAAGGGGTCACGCCGTTGACCCGGCGCGAGCGGTTTCGCGACCGTCGTTCAGCGGACCGCAAGGCGGACACCGCCTTTCTTGCAGCGCTTTGGGAGCATTTCGGCGATGCACCCTTTGAACGTGGCAACTTGGATGCGGGCCGTTTGTCGTGGCTGTTTGGGCGCGAGGTTGTTCCTGCGACGGACCCGTTTGATCCGGCTGATTACGACGCCTTGCTGCAAATCGACGAAGCGGTGGCGCGCGCGTCCTTTCCGGATGCGTTTGACCCCGATTGGACGCCATGACGGCTCATCGGGTCGGCATAAACCTGCCGGAGGTATCCGGCTTGCGGCGGAACCCGGCTCATTCCCGCGTCGCGTGCGGATCGGCGTTTGCCACGGCGCAACGCCCGTGCCAACGTCGGCGTGCAGGGTCGGAACCCCAGATAACCCTCGGTCCTGCGTACCATTTCCGTACCCCTTCCCCTGGTGGGCAGCTCACACTCTCTCGTGTTCAGCTGCCCACCACTTTTTTTGCCCAAATCACGGCTGTAACACCTGATCACGGCAATGCGTTTGGCTGTCTGTTTAATTTGGACCAACCGGTTCCCAATTCTGTAACACCTTACAGAAAGGAACTTTGGAAATGGCACGAACGGTTTTGGGACTGGTCCTTGCGGCCCCGCTCATCCTTGCGGCTTGCGGCGACACAATTGGCGAACAGGCCCTGTCGGGCGCGGTCATCGGGGCAGGTGCCACGGCGCTCTTTGACGGCGACGTGGGCGCAGGCGCTGTTGCCGGTGCCGTTGGCGGACTTGTCTATTGCCGCGCGTTCGACGCGGATTGTTGAGCGGAATCAGCGATTTGCCGCCGATCTGCGCGACTGTCAGCGGCGGGGCTTTGCCAAAACAGAAATAAACCGGCGGAACCGATTGATCCGGTCCTGTGTTGCTCCCATGTGGAACGAAAACAACACAAGAGGATGTGGATCATGCCTATCAAGCCAGTTGCCTTTGCCGTCGTCGCTGCCATGGGCCTTGCCGCCTGCGGGGACACAGTGGCCGAACGCGCGGTCATCGGCGGCGCCGTCGGCGCCGGGGCCGCAGCCGTCACAAGCGGCAGCATCGTCACCGGCGCAGCCGTTGGTGCTGCGGGCAACATCGTGGCTTGCGAGCTCGACATCGGCGACTGCTAAACCCGCCACACGAATTACGACTGAACCAACCAAACGCCGCTTCGACAGCAGTCGGGGCGGCGTTTTGCGTGTGCGCACGCCAAGAAGAGGGACACCATGTTCGACAAAATCCTGATCGCCAACCGCGGTGAAATCGCCTGCCGGGTTATCAAAACGGCCCGCAAAATGGGCATCAGCACCGTTGCCATCTATTCCGACGCTGATGCCAAGGCGCTGCATGTGCAAATGGCCGACGAGGCGGTGCATATCGGCCCGCCCCCTGCCAACCAGTCCTACATCGTGATCGACAAGGTGATGGAGGCGATCAAATCTTCGGGCGCACAGGCGGTTCATCCCGGCTATGGGTTTCTGTCCGAAAACGCCAAATTTGCCGAAGCACTGGAGGCCGCTGGCGTCGCCTTTGTCGGCCCGCCCAAAGGGGCGATCGAAAAAATGGGGGACAAGATCACCTCCAAGAAGATCGCACAAGAGGCAGGCGTGAGCACGGTGCCCGGCTATATGGGCCTGATCGAGGATGCCGACGAGGCTGTGAAAATCTCGAACGAGATTGGTTATCCCGTGATGCTCAAGGCCTCTGCCGGGGGCGGCGGCAAGGGGATGCGTATCGCATGGAACGACGAAGAGGCCCGCGAGGGGTTCCAGTCGTCCAAGAACGAGGCGGCGAATTCCTTTGGCGATGACCGGATTTTCATTGAGAAATTCGTGACGCAACCGCGGCACATCGAAATTCAGGTGCTGTGTGACGCGCATGGCAATGGCATTTACCTGGGTGAGCGCGAATGCTCGATCCAGCGCCGCAACCAAAAGGTTGTCGAAGAGGCCCCCAGCCCGTTCCTTGATGAGGCGACGCGCCGCGCGATGGGCGAACAGTCCGTCGCACTGGCCAAGGCGGTGGGCTACACCAGCGCCGGCACGGTGGAATTCATCGTGGATGGGTCAAAGAACTTCTATTTCCTCGAAATGAACACCCGGCTTCAGGTGGAACACCCGGTGACTGAACTGATCACCGGCGTGGATTTGGTCGAACAGATGATCCGCGTGGCCAATGGCGAGCCGCTGAGCCTTTCGCAGGACGACGTGAAACTGCATGGCTGGGCCATTGAAAACCGGCTTTATGCCGAAGACCCCTATCGCGGGTTCCTGCCGTCGATTGGCCGCCTGACCCGCTACCGTCCGCCTGCCGAAAGCCCGGATTATCAGCCGGGCGTGGTGCCACAGGCACCTGTGGTGCGCAACGACACCGGCGTCTACGAGGGCGGCGAGATCAGCATGTATTACGACCCCATGATCGCCAAGCTGTGCACATGGGGCCCGGATCGTGCCACGGCCATCGAAGCGATGCGCGTCGCGCTCGACCGGTTCGAGGTCGAAGGGATCGGGCATAACCTGCCGTTCCTTGCCGCCGTCATGGACCACCCGAAATTTGTGAATGGCAACATGACCACGGCGTTCATCGAAGAAGAATACCCAGACGGGTTCGAAGGGGTGACCTTGGCCGAGGCTGACCTGCGCCGTGTGGCAGCCGCTTGTGCCGCGATGCACCGGGTGGCAGAGATCCGGCGCACGCGGATTTCGGGCCGGATGGACAACCATGAACGCAAGGTCGGAACCGACTGGAATGTGACCGTGCAGGGCCAGTCCTATGACGTGACGATTGCCGCTGATCACGATGGATCGACTGTGACATTCGATGATGGCGGCACTCTGCGGGTGTCCGGCGACTGGACCCCCGGCGATGCTATCGCGGATATGGTTGTCGATGGTGGCGCGCTGGTGCTGAAGGTTGGCAAAGTATCGGGCGGGTTCAACATCCGCACCCGCGGTGCCGAATTGAAAGTGCATGTGCGCACCCCGCGTCAGGCCGAACTGGCGCGGCTGATGCCCGAAAAGCTGCCGCCCGACACGTCCAAGATGCTGCTTTGCCCGATGCCGGGACTGGTGGTGAAGGTGGACGTCGAAGAAGGGCAGGAGGTGCAGGAGGGGCAGGCGCTTTGCACCATTGAGGCGATGAAGATGGAAAACATCCTGCGCGCCGAGAAAAAGGGCACCGTGTCCAAGATCAACGCAGGCGCGGGCGACAGCCTCGCCGTTGACGACGTGATCATGGAATTCGAGTGATCGGTCTGCGCGCCATATACGACTGGCTCGCAGCCCTAGACCCACGCATCTGGCAGGCTGTCATTGCGGGGCTCTTTGTGGCTGTAGGCTGGGTCGTCAATGGCGCGCAAAACCGTCGTGAGGCCGCGCGCCTGCGCCGCGAACAGCGCGAAGACGTGCAGCGCGCGCTGGTGGCCGAGATCAAACACTATCTGGAAGTGCTCGAAGGCGAGGATCTGGATGCTGCTTGGGAGGCGATGCAGCCGCGGATTGCGGATGGATATGTCCCGTTCCTGCCATCCGAAGACAATGACATGGTGTTTCGGTCTGTGTTGGAAAACATCCACATCCTGCCCAAGACAGTCATTGATCCGGTGGTGAAATACTATTCACAGCTGCGCGCCATCGACGCGCAGATTGCCGATACGCGGTTGCCCGAATTTGTCGAAGGAACGGACGCGGGCAAACGGGTGCACCGCGAACTGGCTTATCTTGACTATTTGCAGATGAAGCAACGCGCACGCACATACGCAGTCAGCGCGCTTGAAAAAATGGGCGCAGCCCCGGGTATCAGTAGCCCGGGCGCGGCCCGTTCCGGCCAGTGATGGGAGTGGGGCGTTTGGTCGTATCAGACATATCAGCCTCCTGTCATACGGCGCAGCCTGTCTGCGCCTGTGGTCATAATATAAGCGAGGGTATCGCGCGGCTCAAGTCCGGTGCAGGAGATAGCGTCGCGCATTTAATCATCCGTGAACGCACCGGTCAGCTTCCGTCGGTGCCGCGCCGCTCGCGGATTTCGCGTTGCCGCACGGGCATCTTGTCGATGGTGCGGCTCAATTCGCGCACGTCCCACGGGAATGGTTTGCGCAATTTGACGCCGCCATCCTTGCCAATCAGCACAAGCATAAAGCCGCGCGGACGCAACGCCTCGCGCAGTGGCCCTTCTGCGGCGGGGTCTGTGTCGGTCAGCACGATGACGTCCCGTTCGGCAAGCGCCTGCGCCCGCTCTTCGAGATATTCCATCTGCAAGCCGAAGTTTGGATCGTTCGGACTGTCGGCGAAGACAACGATGGGGCGTTTTTCCCAGACAAATTGCTTCAAATCCGACACATCGCTGCCCACAAAAGCAAAGGGGTCAACGTCCTCGGCGTTTGCGGCTTGTCCAAAAAATCCTGCGAGAACAATAGGTAAAAGTCGTTTCATAACCCCTCCTGTTGGGATCAATGTAGCGGCTTTTCCTGCAATTGCGACGGGCGCTCGCAGCAATTTTAGCATTAATCGTCCCCTAACGCCTCCGTTGTCACATCTGTGCGTTGAACCAGCACGCCATCCGGCGCTCCGGCGTGGCGAAATCAGGGGAATACTGCACATGAAAACTGTCTTGCACATCGGCGCGCACCGGACGGGAACAACCACCTTCCAAACTTACCTGTCGCGCAACCGAACTGCTTTGCAGGCGCAGGGCATTGCGTGCTGGGGTCCGTGGATTACCCGCAAAGGACTGTTTGCAGGTATCCAGCAACCAACCCCGATGGCACGACGCAGCGCAATGGGCCGCGCGCGTGGACGCCTCGCGCTGCGCCGTCACATGGTGCAGCAAGACCTTGGGGCGCAGACCCTTGTGGTGAGCGAAGAGAACATCATGGGCTCGATGGTGCGCAATCTGCGGCACGGCAAACTGTATGACGATGTGGGCGAACGTCTGGCGCGTTTCATCGCCGCCTTTGACGGGGATGTGCACACGGTTGTTGTCGGTATCCGCGCGCTGGATCACTACTGGGCCTCTTTGGCGGCGCACAGTGTCGTGCGGGGCTATTCCGTTCCTGATCGCGATTGCCTGTCGCACATCTGTGCGGCCCGGCGCACGTGGCGCGATGTCATCAGCGACATCGCCTGTGCGGCGCCGGACGCGCGCATTCAGGTGCTGCCATTTGAACGCTTTGCCGGACAGCCTGACGCACAGCTTTCGGCCATTCTGGGGCGGCGCGCACCGCAGGATGCCGTGTCTGACTGGCGCAACCGCCGTCCAAATCTGGCACAGCTGCGCGCCGTTCTGGCCGAACGCGGGGAACGCCCGGATATGCTCAATGGCCCGGGCGAACGCTGGAACCCGTTTTTCAGGGCCGAGGTGTCGGCGCTCCGTGAGGCTTATGCAGACGACATGTTTTGGTTGACCGCCGGTGCAAGCGGTCTGGCCACACTGACAGAGGATCTGGATCGGACAGAGGCCGAATGGCCCGTCGATCCGCTGACAAGAGGACATTACGATGACATCAAAGAAAGACGCATGGCGCAGCCTCGCTGAGGGTGAGTTGCGCGGTCGTCCGCTGGACGATCTGACGTGGAAAACGCTCGAAGGGATCGACGTTCAGCCGATCTACACCGAGGACGATCTTGACGGTGTCGACCACCTTGGAACCATCCCCGGGCAGGCGCCATTCGTTCGTGGTGTGAAGGCCACGATGTATGCAGGCCGCCCGTGGACCATCCGGCAATATGCCGGATTTTCGACAGCCGAAGAATCCAATGCCTTTTATCGCCGGGGTCTGGCCGCGGGGCAGCAGGGCGTATCGGTCGCCTTTGATCTGGCAACCCACCGTGGATACGACAGCGATCACGAACGTGTGGTGGGTGACGTGGGCAAGGCGGGCGTGGCCATCGACAGCGTTGAGGACATGAAGATCCTCTTTGACGGCATCCCGCTCGACAAGGTGTCGGTTTCCATGACCATGAACGGTGCCGTCATCCCGATCCTTGCCAATTTCATCGTCGCCGGCGAAGAGCAGGGCGTGGACAAGGCCGCCCTGTCGGGGACCATCCAGAACGACATTCTCAAGGAATTCATGGTCCGCAACACCTATATCTACCCCCCCGAACCTTCGATGCGGATCATCGCTGACATCATCGACTACACGTCGAACCAGATGCCGAAATTCAACTCGATCTCGATCTCCGGCTATCACATGCAGGAGGCGGGCGCGAACCTCGTGCAGGAACTGGCGTTCACGCTGGCGGACGGGCGCGAATATGTGCGCGCGGCGCTGGCGCGGGGCATGGATGTGGACAAATTCGCGGGGCGGTTGTCGTTCTTTTTTGCCATTGGCATGAACTTCTTTATGGAGGCGGCCAAATTGCGGGCGGCGCGCCTTCTGTGGCATCGCATCATGTCCGAGTTTGAGCCGAAGAACCCCAAATCCCTGATGCTGCGCACCCACTGCCAAACAAGCGGTGTGAGCCTGCAAGAGCAAGATCCCTACAACAACGTCGTGCGCACCGCCTATGAGGCGATGGCCGCAGCCCTTGGCGGCACGCAATCGCTGCACACCAACGCGCTGGACGAAGCGATTGCACTGCCCACGGATTTTTCCGCCCGCATCGCGCGCAACACACAGCTGATCCTGCAAGAAGAGACCGGGGTGACCAATGTGGTCGATCCGCTTGCCGGGTCCTATTACGTCGAAAAGCTGACCCATGATCTCGCCGAAGAGGCGTGGAAGCTGATCGGCGAGGTCGAAGAGTTGGGCGGCATGACCAAGGCAGTCGCCTCCGGTATGCCCAAGCTGCGCATCGAAGAGGCGGCGGCCACACGTCAGGCCATGATCGACCGGGGCCAAGAGGTCATTGTCGGCGTCAACAAGTACCGGCTTGAGCAAGAGGACGACATCGACATTCTCGATATCGACAATGCCGCCGTACGTGACGCCCAGATCGCGCGGCTCAAAGGCATTCGCGACAGCCGGGACGAGGCGGCCTGTCAGGCGGCGCTCGACGCGCTCAGCGATGCCGCCGCCGCCGACGGCAACCTTCTGGAAAAAGCGGTTGAGGCCGCGCGGGCACGTGCAAGCGTGGGAGAGATCAGCATGGCCATGGAAAAAGTGTTCGGGCGTCACCGCGCCGAGGTCAAAACGCTCGCCGGGGTCTATGGCGCGGCCTACGAGGGCGACGAGGGGTTCGCTGCAATCCAGAAATCAGTGGAAAACTTCGCCGAGGCCGAAGGCCGCCGTCCACGCATGTTGGTGGTGAAAATGGGGCAGGACGGCCACGACCGTGGGGCCAAGGTGATTGCGACTGCCTTTGCCGATATCGGCTTTGACGTGGATGTGGGGCCTTTGTTCCAGACGCCAGCGGAGGCCGCACAAGATGCCATTGATAACGACGTGCATGTGGTCGGTATCTCGTCACAGGCGGCAGGTCACAAGACATTGGCACCGCAACTGGTACAGGCGCTCAAGGACGCCGGAGCGGACGAGACCATCGTGATCTGCGGCGGCGTGATACCGCAACAGGATTATCAGTTTCTCTATGACGCGGGGGTCAAGGCGATCTTTGGTCCGGGCACAAACATCCCTGCCGCCGCGCAAGAGATCCTGAACATCCTGCAAGCGGACTGACCCAAACCATCAACAAAAGCGCCCTTCGGGGCGCTTTTTCCTGTCGTTTCCCGTCTACTGATTTTGGACACGCATGAGCGCGTGGCAGCCGTCCAGCACGTGCGCTTTGACTCAAGACCGACCAAAATGCGTCATTGATCCAATGGATCACCGCGCAGAACACCCCGTTTTCGCTGATCTGTACAGAGAACGTGGCGATCGGCACGGCCTCGCACCGGGGTCTGCGGCGACCATCAGCAGGACGCCGCCCGAGGCGTCATATGACAAAAGACAGTCATATGCCCGAACCAGCATCCATTCCCCCTCAAAAGTCGGGTGATCGTGGCAAGACGGGCCCAAAGACCTTGCGTTTCCATCATCGGCCCACCGATAACGGGTTCCGGACATGCGGTGTCCTGCATGATGCGACGAAACGGAGCAAGGGTGGATATGATCCTCGATCATCTTGTGGTTGGCGCCCCGACGCTGGCAGAGGCACAGGCGCATATTGAGCACCAGTTGGGGGTCACAATGCAGCCGGGTGGTCAGCACGCGGTGTTTCACACGCACAACTCTCTGCTCGGGCTGGAGGATGGTCTTTACCTCGAAGCCATCGCGCCAGACCCCGGATTGCCCCCCCGGCGCGTGCGCGGTGGTATGATCTGGACAGATACGCCGGGCGCGCCCGGCTCAGCAATTGGGCGGCGGCAGTGCCGGATATGGACGCCGCATTGTTGGTGATGCCGCAGGGATGCGGCACGCCGGTCGACGTGCAGCGCGGTGACCTGACATGGCGCATGGCCGTCTCGACCGACGGGACAACGCCCTTTGACAATGTCTGGCCCGCGCTGATCGAATGGCCGGTGGGGGTGCACCCTGCGGGTCGCCTTGACGCGTCGGGATTGCGGCTGCGTCGGTTCACCCTGCGCCACCCGGATGGGGCCGCATTGGCCGGCGCTTTGGCGCGACATATACAGGACGACCGGATCGTGATCGAAGCCGGTGAGATCGGGATGGAGGCGGTGTTTGACGGCCCGCGCGGCACATGCACCCTGACATAAGGCGCGCCACGGATCAGGACGCAGGCTGGATTGCCGACATCTGGAACGGGATCATCGTCGACACACTCGTCACCTTTACCACGACCCCGAAATCGCCGTCGGAGGTCCGCGATTTGATCGCAAACCGCCCGGTGTTCATGCTGCCTGCGCGTGCGGGATTTGCGACATACGGACCGTTCCGCTCCGGGCCGGGCTATGCGGCGACCGCCGAACACACGATCTATCTTGCGCCGGACCAAACCGGACAGGGGCTTGGTGCCGCTTTGATGGATCACGTTATTTCGCACGCGGCGTATAATGGCTTCCGCGCTTTGGTGGCCGGTGTAAGCAGCGCCAATCCGGGCGCTATCCGGTTTCACGCACGCCACGGATTTACGCAGGTGGGTCATATGCCACAGGTCGGGCACAAGGCGGGCCAGTGGCTTGACCTGATCTTGATGCAGAAAATGCTCAATCCGCCTGACACGCCCAACGCGGGCGGGTAAAGTGGCGCAATGTCGATCTGGTCCCGCATCTCCGACGCGCTTGCCGCGCTGACCTCCGGCCAAAGCCTTGCACAGGTCTTTGACCAATTGCGCGCACCGCCGGAGCGCAGCGTCGCCTTTGCCATTGCGGTGATTGCGCTTGGGGCCAAGATGGCCAAGGCCGATGGCCACGTGACACGAGACGAGGTTACAGCCTTTCGCGAGGTTTTTCACATCGCGGCCAAGGACGAACCGGGGGCGGCCAAGGTGTTCAACCTCGCCCGGCAGGACGTCGCGGGCTTTGAGGAATATGCCACCCGCATCCATGCGATGTTTGCAACAGAACCCGAAACGCTCACCGACTTGCTCGAAGGCTTGTTCCACATCGCTATGGCGGACGGGTTTTACCACCCGAACGAGGACGCGTTTCTTGAGGAGGTGGCGCATATATTTGCCATTTCGGACCGGGATTTCCGGGCGCTGCGGGCGCGGTTCGTGCCGGATGCCGCGCCCGATCCGTTCACTGTGCTGGGCGTCACTCCGGAATTGCCGCTCGAAGAGATACGGGTGGCATGGCGCAAGCTGGTACGTGAAAATCACCCTGACGCCATGATGGCCCGCGGAGTGCCCGAAGAGGCGGTGCGGCTCGCGGAAAAGCGGATGATAGATATCAACCGCGCGTGGGAAGACATCCGGGCCACGCACGGCTGATGCGCTTTGCCACTTACAACATCGAATGGATGAACAGCCTGTTTGCCGATGATGGCAGCCTGTGGAATGACAATGAACGCGCCTCCCGATATGGCGTGACGCGGGGCGAACAGACCGCGGCTCTGGCAGTGGTGTTCCGCGCGCTTGATGCCGATGCGGTGCTGGTGGTCGAAGCGCCCGATGACAGCAAGAGCCGCAGCACCGTGCCCGCGCTCGAAACCTTTGCAGAGGCGGCGGGGCTCAGGGCGCGGCGGGCCGTGATCGGCTTTTCCAACGACACGCAGCAGGAAATCGCGCTGCTTTATGACCCGGACGCGTTGTCCGTCACGCATGACCCGCAGCACAGCGCCGAAGCGCCCCGCTTTGACAACGGTTTTTCGATCGATCTCGACATCGACGCCACGGCTGACAACGTCGTCTTTTCCAAACCGCCATTGGAACTGTCGGTCGAGACGCAACAGGGCACGGCACTGCGCCTCATTGGCGCTCACCTGAAATCCAAGGCGCCTTACGGGGCCAAGTCCCACGACGAAGTGATGCGTATCGCCATTGCCAACCGGCGCAAGCAATTGGCGCAGGCCATCTGGTTGCGCCGCCGCATTGATGCACATTTGCGGGCAGGTGACAGTCTTATGGTGCTGGGCGATCTGAACGACGGTCCGGGCCTGGATGAGTACGAACATCTTTTTGGCCGTTCGTCGGTGGAAATCCTGTTGGGATCGGATGACGCGGCCCTGTTCGACCCGCACGCGCGCATGGCCTTGCAACCGCGCCGCCTTGGCGTGGCACCGACCACAGCGCGGTTCTGGATTCGGCCCGAGAAGCGATACCTTCAGGCGCTGCTCGACTACATCATGGTGTCGCAGGACCTTGCGGACATTCAGCCGCGCTGGCGCATCTGGCACCCGCTTGATGACCCCGATTGCTGGCAACAGCCCGGACTGCGCGACGCGTTGGTCGCGGCGTCGGACCATTTCCCGGTCAGCTTGGACATTGACGTCTGAAACCCCATATCAATCCTATGAAACATGCGCTTCTGATCCTAACCCTGTCGCTCGCCACCCCCGCCATGGCCGAAGAGGACACGGGCGGCCTCAGTCTTATGGAGCGTGGCGCGCAGATGCTGATGGAAGGGCTGCTGCGCGAGATGGAGCCTGCACTGGATGATCTGCAAGGCATGGCGCAAAACATCGGACCGGCCTTGCAGGACTTTGCGGCGCACATGGGGCCGGCCTTGCGCGATCTGCTGAACGAGGTCGAGGATTGGAGCGTCTACCACCCGCCAGAAATCCTTGAAAACGGCGATATCATCATCCGTCGCAAGCCTCAGGCGGAGCCAGAACAGACGCCAGACGCACAGATCGACATCTGACCGCGTCGGTTTCTTCTGACCGAAAATACCACGGGGTGAGGCCGCAGGCCGAGGGGCAGGGCCCCTGTTTTACCGCCGCCTGGCCTTGACGACGACCTGCGCCTCCAGGGTGGCCGCCAGTGAGTTTAGCCGCGCCTCCGCGACCTCACCAAACAGGGGCATGGCATCCGCTGTCAGGCGCAATTCCAACAGCTTCTTTTTGGGGAACCAGCGGATTTCGCCGCGGTCGGCGTCTTTCTCCATCCACAACATGGCGCCAAACCGCATCGCCTTGCCCAGCACTTCGGCCTCGACCTTGGTCTTGTCGTCGATCAGGTCATAGAGATACTCGAAATGCGTGCCCTCCCGCCTGTTGCGGTAGCGGTGCAATAGCGCAAGGCCCAGAAAAATCCGTTCGGAATGTTTGAGCCCGCCAAGATTGGCGCGCGTGGCATTGTCGAAACAGGCTTCGGCCCGATAATCGGGATGTGCGCGCCAGCTCACGTCATGCAAGAGGCAAGCCGCCTTGATCAGGCGTTTGCGCGCATAGGGGGCCGATTTGAACAGCGGTTCAATGAAATTGAACAGCACCTTACCGAAACCGGGCAAGCGCGCGTCCTTTGCCTCGGCAAAGCGGCAGGCTTCGATCAGTGGGTCACGGTCGCGCAGTTGCTGTGGCATCTGCTCATAGAGCATCCCCTCGCGGATGCCGTAGCTGGACAGGGCAATGTCCTGCGGACGGAAGGTTTTGACCAGCCGCGCAAGCACCTCGGCGGCCAGCGGCACGAGCGCCATGCGCGCGCCCGAGATGCCACAGTCGAGGCGCAGCGCTTCGTAATCTTTGCACTGGGCAATGTATTTGGTTGTTTGTTGCACGGCGCGCGGGGTCATACGGTATTCGTGCAGCACGTGCAGTTGATAACCGCGCCGGTGCATATCGATCCGGGCGATGGCCCGCCACGAGCCGCCCACAAGGAACAGGCGGTCCCGCTGCGTGCCCATTTGGGTATGCAGATCGTTGAGGGCGGCCTTGATGTGCGCCTTGCGTCCCTTGCGCCCGCCTTTGAGCGTCTGCAATTTCAGCGGTCCGAGGTCCGAGGTCACACGCCGCCCCACCTCACCGCCAGAGATTTCAGCCAATTCCATGGATGAGCCACCGATGTCGCAGACGAGCCCGTAGGAGCCGGGCCAGCCCAGCAACACCCCTTGCGCCGACAGCCGCGCCTCTTCGCGCCCGTCAATCACGCGGATGTTGAGGCCGGTTTCCCGCAGCACTTCGGCGCGAAAGTCGAGCCCGTCGCTGGCGTCGCGGACCGCAGCCGTGGCCACGGCGGTCAGTTCGCTGAGGCCCATACCATCTGCAAGGCGCTGAAACCGGTGGATTGCGCCCAAGGCACGTGTGCGGCCTTCGGGGTTGAGATGGCCGGTGTCAGAAAGGCCCGCCCCCAAGGCGCACATGATCTTTTCATTGTAGAAATACGCCGGTGATCGCGCCGCCCCATCGAACACCACCAGCCGGACCGAGTTTGACCCTACGTCGACCACCCCGACGCGGGACAAGGCCCGTGCAGCCGGATCCTCGAACAGCGGGCGGCCAAACAGGCTGCCGTCGCCGGTTTCCGGCTTGAGCGGTATGTTCATATCTGTCCCCGTGGCGCTCACCTTTTGTCTTTGATGGACGATGCGGGGTGATGCGTCAATCGTGGGGTGGCGGGGTGGTCTGTTTGCATTCGCAAAGGCGCCCACCCGCCACCCCTGCGTCAGGCACTCAGATGTCGGGCCGTGGCCATGGCCGAAGACCACGCCCATTGGAAGTTATACCCTCCCAGCCAGCCGGTCACATCCACCGCTTCGCCTACGAAAAAGAGGCCCGGCACCGCGCGGGCCATCATGGTTTTGGCGTCCAGTGTGTCGGTTGCTATGCCGCCGCGCGTGACCTCGGCAGTGCGGTAGCCTTCGGTGTCGGTCGGGCTGAGGTCCCAGCCGCTCAACCGGTCGCAGATTGTGGCGATCCGCGCATCGGACAGGTCGCCAAGGCGGCCAGACAGGTCGATCCGGGCACTGAGATGATCCACCAATCGTGCAGGCAGGTGGTGTGCGAGTTCCGTTGTGATCGCTTTTTTGCCATCCGTGCGGCGTTTGGTTTTCAGAATGGCGGCGACGTCGGTGTCAGGGGCAAGGTGAACGCGGATCGTTTCGCCGGGAGACCAATAGCTGGAGGCTTGCAATGCGGCGGGGCCGGACAGGCCACGATGTGTAAAGAGCAGCGCCTCGTCAAAGGCGGGGCCTTGCGCGGTGACGCGCGCCGGGCAAGACACGCCGGAGATATCGGCGAAGCGTTTGTCGGAGAAGGTAAAGGGCACGAGGGCCGGGGCGGTGTCCGTCACCCGTAAGTCAAATTGCCGGGCGATGTCATAGGCATACCCGCTGGCGCCCATCTTGGGGATCGATTTGCCGCCTGTGGCAATGACGACATTGGCGGCGCGGACCGATGTTCCATCGCTCAGCGTGGCCTTGAACCCGTCCGGTGTCTTTTCCAAACGCTGCACGCCAGTTTGCAGACGCAGATCGACCCCTGCGGCCTGCATCAGCTTGCGCAACATCGCGATAATGTCCTTGGCTGATGTATCGCAAAATAGCTGCCCCAGCGTTTTTTCGTGCCATGGGATGCCATGCTGATCAACCAGCGCGACAAAGTCCCACTGCGTGTAGCGCGCCAGCGCGGATTTGGCGAAATGCGGATTTTCAGAGAGGAACGCCCCTGCATCGCAATACATGTTCGTAAAGTTGCAGCGCCCGCCGCCCGATATTCGGATCTTTTCGCCCGGCGCTTTGGCGTGATCCACGACCAGCACCCGACCGCCCGCATGGGCCGCGCACATCATGCCTGCGGCCCCGGCGCCGATCACAACCGTCTCATACTCCATGACGCTCCCGTGCAGGATTGCCCGGAACGGGTCAAGGGGCGCCACTGCGACCAAAGGGGCCGCAGTGGCGGCCCATGTGTCTGCCTGCCTGACACTGAACCGCGCACCGGCCCGCCAAGGGCCAAGTAATACTGGCCCGAGACGCAATTAACCGCTATGCTGCGCGACAAGCATTCCGAAACAATCGGAAGCACGAGGCGGTAGACAGGCAGCAAGGCGGCAGATCATGACAGAGATGGTCTATGGCGCGGTCCCGGAGCGGATCGGCGAACCCATACTTCCAAAGTGGTGGAGAACGGTCGACAAATGGTCCCTGACCTGTGTGTTGATCCTGTTTGCCATTGGCCTTTTGCTGGGCCTCGCGGCGTCGGTGCCATTGGCTGAAAAGAACGGGTTTGGTCCCTTTCACTATGTGACCCGGCAGGCGTTCTTTGGCGGGCTGGCGATCATCGTGATGGTTGTCACCTCAATGATGTCGCCCACGGTGGTGCGCCGTCTGGCGGTGCTGGGTTTTCTGGTGGCGTTTGTCGCATTGGCGCTTTTGCCCTTTTTCGGCACTGATTTCGGCAAAGGCGCGGTGCGGTGGTATTCGCTGGGCTTTGCGTCGATACAACCCTCTGAATTTCTCAAGCCGGGTTTTGTGGTGGCCGCCGCATGGATGCTGGCGGCCAGTCAGGACCTGAATGGCCCGCCCGGTCGGGTCTGGTCCTTTGCCTTGTGCATCTCAATTGTTCTCATGCTGGCGCTGCAACCCGACTTTGGTCAGGCCTGCCTTGTGCTCTTTGGGTGGGGGGTGATGTATTTCGTGGCAGGCGCCCCGATGCTGCTGCTTGTGGGCATGGCAGCGCTTGTGATCCTTGGCGGATCGGTTGCGTATAGTAATTCTGAACATTTTGCCCGCCGCATTGACGGGTTTTTGAACCCCGATGTCGACCCGCGCACGCAGTTGGGCTATGCCACGAATGCCATTCAGGAAGGCGGCCTTTTTGGCGTTGGTGTGGGAGAGGGGCAGGTGAAATGGTCGCTGCCTGACGCGCATACCGATTTTATCATCGCGGTGGCGGCTGAGGAATACGGGCTGGTCCTCGTCCTATGCATCATCGCGCTTTACACCGGCATCGTTGTCCGGTCGCTAATCCGGCTGATGCGGGAACGCGATACGTTCATTCGCCTTGCGGGAACGGGGCTGGCCTGCATGTTTGCGGTGCAGGCGATGATCAACATGGGTGTTGCGGTGCGGCTGTTGCCAGCCAAGGGCATGACGCTGCCCTTTGTCAGCTATGGCGGGTCGTCCGTGATTGCCTCCGGCATCGCGGTGGGGATGCTTTTGGCCTTTACCCGGTCCCGGCCACAGGGCGAGATTTCGGACCTGCTCCGGGGGCGGAGATGACCCAGCCGCTTCTCCTCATTGCGGCGGGGGGCACGGGTGGGCACATGTTCCCGGCCCAAGCGCTGGCCGAGGCGATGTTGCAGAAGGGCTGGCGCGTCAAGCTGAGTACGGATGCGCGCGGGGCGCGCTACACCGGTGGGTTTCCGCATTCCACAGAGATCGAACAAATCTCATCCGCCACCTTTGCGCGCGGCGGCCTTTTGGCCAAGGCAGCGGTGCCATTCCGCGTTGCGGGTGGTATCGTCGGGGCCACGGTCAAAATGATGCGCGACAAGCCCAGCGTCGTCGTCGGTTTTGGTGGCTACCCGACCATTCCGGCCATGTCTTCCGCCACGCTCTTGCGCCTGCCGCGCATGATCCACGAACAGAACGGCGTATTGGGCCGGGTGAACCAGATGTTCTCCAAGCGTGTGGATGCGGTGGCTTGCGGTACATGGCCGACCGTTCTGCCCGATGGGGTTCAGGGCACGCCTGTCGGCAATCCCGTTCGCGGGGCCGTGCTCGACCGGGCAGGGGCCGCCTATATCCCGCCTGGCGATTACCCGATGGAAGTGCTTGTGATCGGCGGCAGTCAGGGCGCGCGCATCCTCAGTGATGTTATTCCGCCCGCTCTTGCACAATTGCCGATGGAGCGGCTGCGCAACATTCGGGTGAGCCATCAGGCCCGTGGCGAGGACGAAGCCCGGGTTCGGACGTTTTACGATGAACACGGGATCACGGCAGACGTGCAGCCCTTTTTTCAGGACGTACCGCGTCGCATGTCTGAGGCGCAGTTGATCATCAGCCGGTCTGGTGCATCCTCTGTCGCGGACATTTCTGTGATTGGGCGACCGTCGATCCTGATCCCCTATGCGGCGGCCACTGCTGACCACCAGACCGCGAACGCGCGCGGGCTTGTGGACGCGGGCGCCGCCATTCTGATCCCGGAAAGCCAGTTGAACGTGGATGCCGTTGCGGAACAAATCGCGGCCGTGCTGGACAATCCGCACGGGGCGCTGCAGATGGCCAACGCTGCGCTGTCGGTCGCACGGCCCGATGCGACCGAAGCCCTCGTGACACTTGTCGAAACCCTCGCACAGAAAGGGACTGCATGAACGCCGCCACCAAATTGCCCGGAGACGTGGGCCCCATTCATTTCGTCGGCATCGGCGGGATCGGCATGTCCGGCATCGCAGAAGTGCTGTTGAACCACGGTTACGTGGTGCAGGGCTCTGACCTCAAAACCTCCAAGATCACAGACCGGCTGGCCGAACTGGGCGCGCATATTTTCGAAGGTCAGAAGGCGCAGAATATCGCGGATGCAGAGGTTGTCGTGATCTCCTCCGCGATCAAACCCGGCAACCCGGAACTGGACGCCGCCCGTGCGCGTGGCCTGCCCATCGTGCGGCGGGCCGAGATGTTGGCCGAGTTGATGCGTCTGCGGTCGAACATTGCGATTGCGGGCACGCATGGCAAGACGACAACCACCACGATGGTCGCGGCCCTGCTGGACGAGGGCAACTTTGACCCCACGGTGGTCAATGGCGGGATCATCCACGCCTATGGCTCGAACGCACGCAAGGGCGACGGCGAATGGATGGTGGTTGAGGCCGACGAAAGCGATGGCACCTTCAACCGGTTGCCCGCGACCATTGCCATCGTGACCAATATCGACCCCGAGCATATGGAACACTGGGGCACCGAAGAGGCGCTGCATCAGGGGTTTTATGACTTTGTGTCGAACATCCCGTTCTACGGCCTTGCCGTGTGCTGTACCGACGACCCGGATGTGCAAAGCCTTGTGGGCAAGATCACGGACCGGCGCGTGACGACCTACGGGTTCAACGCACAGGCCGATGTGCGGGCGATGAACCTGACCTACGAGAACGGCGTGGCACATTTCGACGTCGCACTGCAGGCCGAAGACCAGATGATCGAAGGGTGCAGCCTGCCCATGCCGGGTGACCACAACGTGTCCAACGCGCTCAGCGCCATCGCAGTGGCGCGGCATTTGGGCATGAAAGGCGATGAAATCCGCACCGCGCTGAAAAATTTCGGCGGCGTCAACCGCCGCTTTACCCGTGTGGGCGAAGTTGAGGGCGTGACGATCATCGACGATTATGGCCACCACCCGGTGGAGATTGCGGCCGTGCTCAAGGCGGCGCGCCAAGCGACAGAGGGGCGCGTGATCGCTGTTCACCAGCCGCACCGCTATACGCGCCTGCACCACCATTTCGATGAATTTTGCGCCTGTTTCAACGACGCTGACGTCGTGGGCATTGCAAATGTATTTGCCGCCGGTGAGGACCCGATCGAGGGGGCCAGCCGCGATGACCTCGTGGCGGGGCTTATCCGTCATGGCCACCGTCACGCCCGCGCGGTTGTTGATGAAAACGATCTGGAACGGCTGGTCCGCGAACAGGCGCGGCCCGGCGACATGGTTGTGTGCCTTGGCGCGGGCACGATCAGCACATGGGCAAACGGTTTGCCAAGCCGGTTGCAGAAAGGTGCCGCGTGAACATCGTGCGGCACATCGCTGTCGGCGCAGGTCTGGCTGCGGCCGCAACGCCTGCGCTTGCCGGGTTCAATGAGGGCGATTCATTTGGCCCGTCAACATCGGAGCTGCTGGCGCTTGGGGCCCTTGGTCTGATTGCATTGCCGGTGGGGGCGCTTTTGACATTCTCGGGACTGGAGCGGCTGTTTCGGGCTGTGTTCTGGTTTCTGGCCTTTTGTCTGGCCTTGCTTGTGGTGGCTGGCGCGATGCTGGCGGGGCAACTGGTTGCAATCCTAGTCCTGATAGCCGGTGTCGTCGCGATCCCGGCGGTTGCTTTCTTTTACCTCGGCGGGCTGCTGGGCCGTATCGCGCGACGCAAGCGGACGAAGGTCGCCGCGTGATGCTGTTCTGGGCCTGCATCCTCTGGGTCTTTGCTGCGACAATTGTCGCTATGTTGCCAATGCGGCGCCAATATGTGCCGGGCGTTGCTTTGCTGGCGGTGGCACCGCTGCTGATTTTGTGGATCGGCATATCTGTCGCGTGGTGGGCCGGTGTTCTTGCTTTGGCGGCATTCATCTCCATGTTCCGCAACCCGCTCCGGTATTTCTGGGCCAAGGCGCGGGGGCAGAACCCGCATTTGCCAAAGGAGTTGCGTGAATGAGCCTGTCATTGATCCTTGCGTGCGTCTGGGCCGCTCTGGCCAACGTGATCGCGATGTTGCCCAGTAAGGATCACCACTGGACCAATGCCTATTTTCTGATTGCTGCGGGCATCCCGATCCTTGGATATGTGACGTGGCAACACGGTCCCTGGATTGGTCTGTTGGTGCTGGCGGCGGGTATGAGCGTGCTGCGGTGGCCGGTGATCTATCTGTCCCGGTGGATCAAGGGGAGGGTGCAGCGGTGATTGCTGCGCTCGCCGCCGCCTGCCTCGCGGCAGGGATCGCCATGGGCTATGTGCTGGCGCGGCGGTTCTGGCTGCGGGCGTGGGTGGGCCTGATCCTGTTGTGCGTGGCGCTGACTGTGGCCGTGTTTGTCGATGCGTTCCCGATCGAGGTGGTGCCGGGCCATGTGGCCGCTGCGGTTTTGCTTTTGCTGGTCCCGCCGCCGCTGGGCGCAGGTCTGCTGGTGGGCGGGGTGCTGGCCTTGTTCGTGCGCCGCCACAGCAAGTCATCTTGACCTTCGCGCTTGCGCGCGCCATGCCGCACCCATGAGTTACAATCTGCCTGAGGTTCGCGGCACCTTGACGCCGCAGCGCGATCTTTCGACGCTCACGTGGTTGCGGGTGGGCGGGCCTGCGGATTGGGTGTTCATGCCCGCCGATCCTGATGATCTCGCGCATTTTCTGTCGGCATTGGACCACGCGACCCCGGTGTTTCCGATGGGCGTGGGCAGCAATCTGATTGTGCGCGACGGCGGTCTGCGGGCCGTTGTGGTCAAACTGGGCCGAGGGTTCAACAGCATCGATATCTCGGGCGATACTGTCACCGCTGGTGCCGCCGCGCTTGATGCGCATGTGGCGCGCAAAGCGGCAGAAGCGGGGCTCGACCTGACTTTTCTACGCACCATTCCGGGATCTGTCGGTGGGGCGGTGCGGATGAACGCGGGGTGCTACGGCTCTTATGTGGCGGATGTGTTGCAAAGCGCCGATGCGGTGCTGCGCGACGGCAGCCGCATCACCTTGACCGCCAGCGACCTCAACTTCGCCTACCGCCAAAGCACGTTGCCCGAGGGGGCTGTGCTGACATCGGCGACGTTCCGCGCGCCCATGGGCGATCCAGAGGCGTTGGCCACGCGCATGGAAGAACAGCTGGCCAAACGCGATGCGACCCAACCCACCAACGACCGCAGCGCGGGGTCCACATTCCGCAACCCGGCCGGGTTTTCGTCGACCGGGCAGGCGGACGACGTCCATGATCTCAAGGCGTGGAAGGTCATTGACGATGCCGGAATGCGCGGCGCGGCGCGAGGCGGCGCGCAGATGAGCGAAATGCACTCCAACTTCCTCATCAATACCGGCACGGCCACCGCCGCCGACCTCGAAGGTTTGGGCGAAGAGGTGCGGAAAAAGGTTTACGATTCCAGCGGGATCACGCTAGAATGGGAAATCATGCGCATAGGCGATCCCGGGTAAGGATCCCTGCACGCAAAACGTCGGAAAAACGGCAATCAATGAGAGCGCGCAAAAGCGTTCCGGGACGAAGAGGCACATGGGCGGTCGGACGAGCAGCTCGTCCCCCAAAGTGGCGGTGTTAATGGGTGGCCCCTCGGCAGAACGCGAGGTGTCGCTGGCAACTGGCAAACCTTGCGCCGCCGCGTTGAGGGACACGGGACACGAAGTGATCGAGGTCGATGCAGGCCCCGACCTGTGCGGCGTATTGCAATCCATTCAACCCGACGCTGCCCTGAACTGCCTGCATGGCCGTTGGGGAGAAGATGGCTGCGTGCAGGGGATGCTTGAATGGTTGGGCATTCCCTATTCGCATTCCGGCGTACTGGCCTCTGCGCTCGCGATGGACAAACAGCGCAGCAAAGAAGTGTACCGCGCCGCGGGCCTTCCGGTGGTCGACAGTATCATCGCCCCCTCCGATGAGGTACGGACGCGGCATGTGATGCAGCCCCCCTATGTGGTGAAACCCAACAACGAAGGGTCGAGCGTTGGTGTCTATCTGGTGAACGAAGACGCCAATGGCCCGCCGCAGCTGGATGACGACATGCCAGACCACGTGATGGTCGAGGCATTTGCGCCCGGACGTGAATTGACCACAACTGTGATGGGCACGCGCCCGCTGGGCGTCACCGACATCATCACCGATGGTTGGTACGATTACGACGCCAAGTACAAAGCGGGCGGCAGCCGTCACGTGATCCCGGCGGATGTGCCGACCGAGATTTACGAGCTTTGCCAGGATTACGCTGTGCGCGCTCACAACGCATTGGGTTGCCGTGGTGTGAGCCGCACCGATTTTCGCTGGGACGAGAGCAAAGGGCCAAGTGGCCTGATCCTCCTTGAGACCAACACACAACCCGGAATGACGCCCACATCTCTGACGCCGGAACAGGCACAGGCGGCGGGTATTTCATTTGGTGAGCTGTGTGCATGGATGGTGGAGGACGCTTCGTGCAACCGCTAAAGCGTGATCCCGCTCCGTCGCGTTGGGCCTGGCGCCTGCAACGTCTGATGTTGACGCCTGTGTTCCGGGTCGGCTTGCGCGTGGGGTTGCCCTTTGCGCTGACCTTTGGCGGTGCATCCCTGTGGCTGTCGGTGCCTGAAAACCAGACGCTGGTGACCGACACGGTGGCCGATATCCGGGCCAGTATCGAGGAACGCCCCGAATTCATGGTCAATCTGATGGCCGTCGATGGGGCGGATGCGCCGCTGAGTGCGGCGATCCGCGAGGCTGTGCCGCTCGACTTTCCGCTGTCTTCTTTTGACCTTGATGTCGAGGATATCCGCGCGACGCTGGCACAGATGCCGCCGGTGCAAAAGGTGACCGTGCGCATCCGTCCGGGCGGTATTTTGCAGGTTGGCGTGACCCCACGCACCCCTGCCGCAATCTGGCGCACCGCGGATGGGCTGTATCTGGTGGATGTAAACGGCGTTGAATTTGCTCAAGTGTCGGGCCGCGCCGCGCGTCCTGATTTGCCCGTGATCGCGGGCGAGGGCGCGCCGGATCACGTGCCCGAAGCGCTTGCGCTGGTGCAGGCGGCGTCTCCGCTCGGAGAGCGGCTGCGCGGGTTGGTCCGGCTGGGCAACCGTCGCTGGGATGTGGTGCTGGACCGGGATCAGCGGATTTTGCTGCCCAGTGAAAACGCCGTGCGTGCGCTGGAACGCGTGATCGCGCTGGAAGGTGCCCAAGAGGTGCTGAGCCGCGATGTCGCGCGGATTGATCTGCGTCTGGCGGACCGCCCGACCGTGCGCATGACCCAGACGGCAACCCAAGAATGGTGGCGCATCCGTGCGCTGAATTTGACGAATGAGTAGTGTTTGATGACTGACCTTTATGCCTCCCAACGCTCGATGCGCCATATGCGCAAGATTGCCATGCAGCGGGGCGTTGTCGCCATTCTGGATGTCGGCAGTTCCAAGATCGCCTGCCTTGTGCTGCGCTTTGACGGCACCGCCAAGCTGGGTGAAGAGGGCGAGATCGGGTCGCTGGCGGGGCAGTCCGGGTTCCGGGTGATCGGGGCGGCCACCACTCGGTCGCGCGGCGTGCGCTTTGGCGAAATCTGCGCCATGCAAGAGACCGAGCGCGCCATTCGCACGGCCCTTCAAGCCGCACAAAAGATGGCGGGTATCCGGGTAGACCATGTCATCGCCTGTTTCGCGGGCGCAGAGCCACGCAGCTACGGGCTTGATGCGCAACTGGACCTCGAAGGGCAGGTGGTCACCGAAGACGACGTGGCCCGCGTATTGTCGCGCTGCGACGTGCCAGAGATCGGCACAGGCCGCGAAGTGCTGCACGCCCAGCCCGTTAACTTTGCGCTCGACAACAGGTCCGGCCTGTCGGACCCGCGCGGACAACTGGGCAACAGCCTTGCCGTGGACCTGCACATGCTGACCGTGGATGCCGCCGCCGTGCAGCATCTGGCGCACTGTATCAAACGCTGTGACCTTGAATTGGCAGGCATCGCGTCGTCGGCCTATGCGTCCGGTATCGCCGCGCTGGTCGAGGATGAACAAGAGCTTGGCTCGGCCTGTATCGACCTTGGCGGCGGAGCCACGGGCGTGTCGATCTTTATCAAGAAACACATGATCTACGCCGACACGGTACGTATGGGCGGCGACCATGTGACCAGTGACATTTCCATGGGGCTGCAAGTGCCCATGGCCAACGCCGAGCGGATCAAGACTTTTTATGGCGGGGTTCATGCCACTGGCATGGATGACCGCGAGATGATCGAAATCGGCGGCGACACCGGCGATTACGAACATGACCGTCGCACCGCGTCGCGCGCAGAACTTATCGGCATCATGCGCCCCCGTGTGGAAGAAATCCTCGAAGAAGTGCGGGCCCGTCTGGACGCCGCCGGTTTTGATCATCTGCCCAGCCAGCAGATCGTATTGACAGGGGGTGCCAGTCAGATCCCCGGTCTGGACGGTCTGGCGTCGAAAATTCTGGGCCAGCAAGTCCGCTTGGGCCGACCGTTGCGGGTACATGGTTTGCCGCAGGCCGCCACCGGCCCCGGATTTGCCTCGGCAGTGGGTCTCGCGCTGTTTGCCGCGCATCCGCAGGACGAGTGGTGGGATTTCGACATTCCACACGACCGTTATCCGGCGCGTTCGCTGCGGCGCGCGGTCAAGTGGTTCCGCGACAATTGGTAAAACATGCGCATGGGAATGCGGCCTGCGGTCGAATCGATTTGCAATTTCCGTTTGTTTCGTTAGACTTATCCACAAGGTCCATCAGAGGCCCGTGGCAAGATCGAGCAGGTCACCACAACCAAAACGAGAATATTTGCCGCACGTATGCGCGGTGATCGCCGCGGCGCAAAGGGCGCGGCCCGCTTGTGCTGCATTACCTTCATGCCGCAACATATTGCCGCCTCAGCGAAATGCCGCCAAACGCGGGCGATATGTCCCCATATTTTGTGGTTTTTAACGCATTTCCGGGTGACGTTTGCCCTGTAGGGCGATAGGATTGCGCCAGTTTAGGCACAAGAACAGCCGCGCACGCGGCATATCAGACAGGCGGAAATTGCGATGACCTTAAACCTTTCGATGCCAGGGCATGACGAGTTGAAACCCCGTATCACCGTATTTGGTGTGGGCGGGGCCGGCGGAAACGCCGTGAATAATATGATTGAAAAACAGCTGGATGGCGTTGAATTTGTGGTCGCCAACACCGACGCGCAGGCGCTGCAGCAGTCGGCTGCGAACAACCGGGTGCAGCTGGGCATCAAAGTGACCGAAGGTTTGGGCGCGGGCGCACGTGCCACTGTCGGTGCCGCCGCCGCAGAAGAATCAATTGAACAGATCGTCGACCATCTGGCGGGCGCGCACATGTGCTTTATCACTGCCGGTATGGGCGGTGGCACAGGGACCGGCGCTGCACCCATCATCGCGCAAGCCGCGCGTGAACTGGGCGTGCTGACCGTTGGCGTTGTCACCAAACCCTTCCAGTTCGAAGGGGCCAAGCGGATGCGTCAGGCCGAGGACGGCGTTGAGGCGCTGCAAAAGATGGTCGACACGCTGATCATCATCCCGAACCAGAACCTGTTCCGCCTTGCCAATGAAAAGACGACCTTTACCGAGGCGTTCTCGATGGCGGATGACGTGCTGTATCAGGGCGTCAAAGGGGTCACGGACCTGATGGTTCGCCCCGGTCTGATCAACCTCGACTTTGCGGACGTGCGCGCCGTGATGGACGAGATGGGCAAGGCGATGATGGGCACGGGCGAGGCCGACGGCGAAGACCGCGCCATCCAAGCCGCCGAAAAGGCGATTGCCAACCCGCTGCTGGACGAAATCAGCCTGCGCGGGGCCAAGGGTGTGCTGATCAACATCACTGGCGCGCACGACCTGACCCTGTTCGAACTGGACGAGGCCGCCAACCGCATTCGCGAAGAGGTGGACCCGGACGCCAACATTATCGTGGGCTCGACCCTCGACACGGCTATGGAAGGCATGATGCGCGTGAGCGTTGTGGCCACCGGCATCGACGCCACCGAAGTACAGACAGACATCCCTGTACCACGGCGGTCGATGGCTGCACCACTGACCACAACCGTTTCGGCCGAGGCACCCGCCGCAGATCCGATCCCCGAACCGGCCCCCGCCATCGTGGCCGAAGCCGCCGAAGAGCCGATGCTGTTCGAAGGCATGGATGTGGAAAAAGCCGCAGCCGAGGATATGGCCGAAGACATCTTTGCCGACGAAGCGCCGGTTGCCGCACAGGACGACCTGCCACCCCCGGCTTACCAGCCTCAGGTCGCTGCGTTCGAGCCGACGCAAGACACCGACACGCCACCTGCCGAGGATTTTGTGGCACCGCGGGCACCAGCCCCCGGCACCCCATCGCCTGAAGCGTTGGCACGGTTGCGCGCCGCCACCCAACGTGCCGGCGGCGGCGCAGCACCGCAGCACCCCGGTGCCACGGCAGAGCCAAATGCGGCGGATAAACCCCGCTTTGGGATCAACTCGTTGATCAACCGGATGACCGGTTCTGCCGAAACACCCGGCGCGGCACCGCAGCCTGCGGCACGCCAGCAGCCCCCGGTTCAGGCCGCACGTACGGCCGCGCCCGCACCTGCGCCAGCGCCACAACCGACAGATGCAGTCGACCCCGATCAGGAGCGGATCGAAATCCCCGCCTTCCTGCGGCGTCAAGCCAACTGATACCGCTCACATTTGTGAACAAGGGTCGCATTTATGCGGCCCTTTTTTCGTTTGAAGACAGATAGTTATAGAGTGCTGAGCGACGCTGAGCCGCTCTGTTACGCCGATGTTTCAGACCGTTGCAAAGATTGAGTTGTGACCCACGGCACCAACCCTTACCTCTCAGGTCGTTAACAAACCTCATGGGTGGGTCCGTGCAGACAACTGTCAAATCTTCGATTTCCTTTACAGGATGCGGCTTGCATTCGGGCAAGACCGCCCGGATCACGATCCGGCCTGCAATGGCGGAGCATGGCATCTGGTTTCAGCGCGTAGACCTCGACACTGCTCCGCTGATCCCGGCGCGTTGGGATGTCGTGCGCCAGTCGCCGCTGTGCACCACGCTGGTGGGCGAGAATGGCGTGACCGTCAGCACCGTGGAGCATGTGATGGCCGCCCTTGCGGGCTGCGGCGTGCACAATGCATTGGTGGAAATTGACGGTCCCGAAGTGCCGATCCTCGACGGGTCCGCCGTGCCGTTCGTGCGCGGTATCGTGCAGCGTGGCCTGCGCCACTTGCCTGCCCCCGTGCGGGCCTATGAAGTGCTAAAGGATGTGTCTGTCACATCTGGCGAGGCCACCGCGTCGATCGGGCCCAGCCAAGTGCTGCGCATCGATTTTGAAATCGATTTTGCCGACAGAGCCATTGGCCGTCAGTACAAATCGCTGAACATGTCCAACGGCAGCTTTGCCCGCGAGTTGAGCGACAGCCGCACCTTCTGCCGCAAGGATGACGTCGCGAACATGCAGGCCAATGGCCTTGCCTTGGGCGGTGCTCCGGGTGTGAATGCGGTTGTGTTTGACGGCGATCAGGTCACCAGCCCCGGCGGTTTGCGCCATTCGGACGAACCCGTCCGTCACAAGATGCTGGATGCGCTTGGCGATCTGGCCTTGGCTGGTGCGCCGATCATCGGACACTATGTTGGCACGCGCGCGGGCCACACGCTGACCAATCAGCTTTTGCGCACTTTGTTCGCCACACCGGACGCCGTGCGGATGATCACCTGTGACGCCGCAACGGCCCAACGTCTGCCGGGATACGGCCTTGTCTGGGACGAGATCCCGGCCGTGGCGTAAGCGGCTCGAAAAATCGTCATTTTCCCCTCCCAAACCTTTGTGCTAGAGACAGTCAACAGCCTCGTTTTTGAGGGCGGTGAGCAGAAATGGGATGGCACGGCATGATCTTTGGCGCGTCGAAAATCGGTCTCGCGGCAATGCTGGCTGCGACAGTGGGCCTGACGGCCTGCGGCGACCGCAATGACCGGCCCACCACGGGTGGCTTTTTCAATCGACAGGAAATCCCGCTCGAGAGTTTTTCGCCCCAGCAAATCTTTGAACGGGGCGAGTTCGAGTTGGAAGAGGGCGACCCGACCGACGCCGCATTCTACTTTGGTGAGATCGAACGGCTCTATCCCTATTCCGATTGGGCGCGCCGGGCACTGATCATGCAGGCCTTTTCCTATCATCAGGACAAGGACTATCCCAACAGCCGGTCATCTGCGCAGCGGTTCATCGACTTTTATCCCGATGATGACGACGCCGCCTATGCGCAGTATTTGCTGGCCCTCAGCTATTATGACCAGATCGACGAGGTTGGGCGTGATCAGGGCCTAACATTTCAGGCTCTGCAATCGCTGCGTGAGGTCATCGAACGCTATCCCAACAGTGAATACGCCAAAACGTCGATCCTGAAATTCGACCTTGCCTTTGACCATCTCGCCGGCAAGGAAATGGAAATCGGGCGTTATTACCTGCGCCGCGATCACTACGCGGCTGCCATCAACCGGTTCCGCGTGGTGGTTGAGGATTTCCAGACCACTACCCACACGCCCGAGGCGCTGCACCGTCTGGTCGAGGCGTATCTGTCGCTGGGCCTTGATGCAGAGGCGCAGACCGCTGCTGCCATTTTGGGTCACAACTACCAGTCGACCGACTGGTACGAGGACAGCTATAATCTGCTGACCGGGCAGGGCCTGCGGCCGCGCGCCATCGGCAACAGCTGGCTGGCGCAGATCTACCGTCAGACGATCCGGGGCCGTTGGCTCTGACACAGACGGGACGGGGCGACGCGCGCCCCGCTTTACGGGGGTAGAGCCGGGATGCTGCGCGGTCTTGATATATCCGACATGCTGATCATTGATCGGCTCGAGCTGTCCTTTCAGCCCGGGCTGAACGTGCTGACCGGCGAGACGGGCGCGGGCAAATCCATCCTGCTGGATGCGCTTGGCTTTGTGCTGGGGTGGCGGGGGCGCGCTGATCTGGTGCGGCAGGGGGCGGCGCAGGGCGAGGTGACAGCGTGGTTTGATCTGGCACCGGAACACCCTGCTTGGGCCGTGCTCGAAGAGGCGGGAATGCCCACTGATGATGAGTTGCTGTTGCGCCGGGTGAACACCGCTGAGGGGCGCAAAACCGCATGGGTCAATGGCCGCCGCTGTCCTGGTGAGGTGTTGCGCGCCTTGTCCGAGACACTGATTGAACTGCACGGGCAGCATGATGATCGCGGACTGCTGAACCCGCGGGGGCATCGCACCATCCTTGATGCCTTTGCCGGGATCGACATGTCGGACACGCGCGCCGCATGGCGTGCGGCAGGCGACGCCCGCAAGGCGCTGGAACGGGCAGAAGTGGCCATGGCCGCTATCCGCGACGAAGAGGAATTCCTGCGCCATGCGGTGGCCGAGCTTGAGGCGATAGACCCGCAACCTGGGGAAGAGGCCAAATTGGATGCAGCCCGCCGTCTGATGCAGGGGGCTGAACGCACCCGCGAAGACGTGGCGCGCGCGCACGGCGCGGTGGGCTATGACGGTGCCGAAGGGGCGGTGACAGACGCGATGCGCTGGCTCGAAGGGGTCGCGGAACAGGCTGACGGCGCGCTTGATGCGCCGCTGGCGGCCCTGTCACGCGCCTTGGCCGAACTGGGGGACGCAAGTGACGGGATTGCGGGGGCGCTGGACCGGCTGGCCTTTAATCCGTCCGATCTGGAAGACACCGAAGAGCGGTTGTTTGCGATGCGCGGACTGGCTCGCAAACATGATGTGGCCCCGGATGATCTGGCCGCGCTGGCGCAGAGCTTGCGGGGCAAGCTGGACGCGCTGGATGCCGGTGATGCCGACCTTGCCGCGCTGCGGACGGCACTGACACGGGCCGAGGTGGCGTATGATACCGCCGCCGACGTGCTGAGCGATCAGCGCCGCAAGGCCGCGGCGCGGCTCGACAAGGCGGTGATGGCGGAACTGGCCCCGCTCAAGATGGAACGGGCCGTGTTCGAGACGCAGATCACGCCCGACGATGCTGGCCCGGCGGGCCGGGATGGTGTTGCCTTTACCGTGGCGACCAACCCCGGTGCACCTGCCGGTCCTCTGGCCAAGATCGCATCCGGTGGGGAACTCAGCCGGTTTCTGCTGGCGCTCAAGGTTTGCCTGCAGGGCGGGCGCGACGGTGTCACCATGATCTTTGACGAGATTGACAGGGGCGTGGGCGGTGCAACAGCGGATGCCGTGGGGCGCAGGCTGGCTGCGCTGGCCGAGACGGGGCAGGTGCTGGTTGTGACGCACTCGCCACAGGTTGCGGCATTGGGCGCGCATCACTGGCGTGTCGAAAAATCCGTATCCGACGGAATGACAACCACAAACGTTGTGCCGCTGGCCGAACCCGACCGCGTGCATGAAATCGCGCGCATGTTGTCTGGCGACACCATCACGGATGAGGCACGGGGTGCTGCCCGCGCGCTGTTGGGCAATTAGGCCTCCCGGCATACGTGTATGCGACACCATGGCGGCGCGCATCCCTTTCATGTGAGGTACGACTCAGCCTAGGGTGTTGGGGCAACGCCCTTTTTTCAGGCCCACCTCATGGCCAACCCTAAGATCCCGCAACCGTTTGAAACCGCCGTTACCGCCTGCCGGGACGGATGGAAGCTGCTGCGGCATCGCGGACCCAGCCAGATTCAGTTCTGGTTTATCGCACTTGCTGTCGGCATCGCGGCGGGGTTTGCCGCGCTGTTTTTCCGCAAGGGGATCGAAGCGTTACAGGCGCGGCTATACGGGACAGAGGATGTGCAGTACCTGCACAGTTTTGTGTCGTCGCTGCCGTGGTATCTGATCCTGATCATTCCGGTGATTGGCGGTTTGCTGACCGGGATCATCCTGCACATGTTCACCAAGGACGGAATTGCGCGCGGCGTGGCCGACGTGATCGAAGGTGCCGCATTGCGCGACGGGCAGGTCAGCACCAAAGCGGGCGTCGCCTCTGCGGTGGCGAGTTTCATCACGCTGTCCTCTGGCGGCTCGACGGGCCGGGAAGGTCCGGTGGTCCATATTGCGGCCGTGATCTCAACCAAAGTGTGCCGCTGGATCAAGGCGGACGGGATCACGGGGCGCGATTTGCTGGGGTGCGCCGTAGCTGCGGCCGTATCGGCGAGCTTTAACGCCCCGATTGCCGGTGCCCTGTTTGCGCTGGAGGTGGTGCTGCGCCACTTTGCGGTACACGCTTTTGCACCGATTGTGATTGCGAGCGTGGCCGGGACGGTCATCAACCGGCTGGAATACGGCGATGTAACGGAATTTATGCTGCCGGTTGGAAACACGCTGGTGTTTTATCAGGAACTGCCCGCGTTCCTGCTGCTGGGCCTGTTGTGCGGGTTGGTGGCTGTGGTGCTGATGCGCGCGATCTTCTGGACCGATGATATCGGGACGGCGGTGCAGCGGCGTACAGGCCTGCCGCGCTGGTTGCGCCCGGCCTGTGCCGGTCTGCTCTTGGGGGCGATGGCGATTTTCTATCCGCATATCATTGGGGTCGGGTATGAAACCACGTCGCTGGCGCTGACCGGGCAACTGGCACTGAACGAGGTGGTCATTTTTGTGGTGCTCAAGACGGCGGCTGTCGCGGTGACGATGGCAGGGCGTATGGGGGGCGGGGTGTTTTCGCCCTCTTTG
This sequence comes from uncultured Tateyamaria sp., assembly GCF_947503385.1. Taxonomy (GTDB): domain Bacteria; phylum Pseudomonadota; class Alphaproteobacteria; order Rhodobacterales; family Rhodobacteraceae; genus Tateyamaria. The sequence continues at coordinate 645,733 of NZ_CANNDO010000002.1, read as the reverse complement.
ATGATTGGTGCGCTGACCGGGTTGGCCTTTGGTCTGGTGGCGACGGGTATTTTTCCCGACGTGTCGGGGTCCGAGACGCTATATGCGCTGGCGGGGATGGGCGCGGTGGCAGCGGCCGTTCTGGGCGCACCCATCTCGACGACGCTGATCGTGTTTGAATTGACGGGGGACTGGCAAACCGGGCTTGCGGTGATGGTCGCGGTGTCGATGTCGACCGCGCTGTCGTCACGCTTGGTGGACCGGTCATTCTTTCTCACCCAGATTGAGCGAAAAGGCGTGCATCTGGCGGCGGGGCCGCAGGCCTACCTGCTGGCAATGTTCCGCGTCAGTTCGGTGATGCGCGAGGTCGATGATCCGCGCGGCATGGACGAAGCGCGCGCGTGGGAGTTGATCGGCGAGGGGGTCTATGTCGATGCAGCGGCCACGTTGGAGGTGGCGATGCCGATCTTTGACCGTTCGATGGTGCCGTTCATTCCGGTGGTGACCTTGACCGGCGAGAATGCAGCGCCCGAGTTGCAGGGCGGGCTGTTTCACGTCGATGCGCTTAAAGCCTATAACCGGGCGTTGGCGGCGACAGCGGCGGAAGAGCACAGCTGAGCCCGGCGGGCGGCACTGTTTGCTGCGCAAATGCGCCCGCCCACCGACCCTTGATCGCGCCTGTGGCTGCTGTTCAGTCTTCTGTGTGGGTGAGTTTGGGCACATCCGACGCGCCGGCGGAACCGCGACCGGACAGCGATGGGTTTTCCATGAAGAACCGGTGGCAATTGAAGGCGAATGTGCCCTCGGGCACGTCTGGCCGGACAAATTTACCCTCGGGCCCCATGACCCAGCTTTGCGCGACATCGGCAAGGTTGGCGGCCATGACCTGACTGACGATCTGAGCCTTGACCGTGGCGTTTTCGATTTCGACCAGGGTTTCCACCCGCCGGTTCAGGTTGCGGCCCATCCAGTCGGCGGAGGAGATAAACACGCGCGCTTTCTTTGAGGGCAGCCCATGGCCGTTGCCAAAACAGACGATGCGGGAATGTTCGAGGAACCGACCGACGATGGATTTGACACGGATGTTTTCGCTGAGGCCCGTGATCCCGGGCCGCAAGCCGCAGATGCCACGGATCACGAGGCTGATCTTTACCCCGGCTTGGCTTGCGGCATAGAGCGCATCAATCACTTCGCTGTCGATCAGCGAATTCATCTTGGCCCAGATTTCGGCCGGTTTGCCAGCCTGCGCATGGTCTGCCTCGGCGGCGATCATCTCGAGCAGACGGGGCTTCAGCGTTTTGGGCGAAATGGCCAGATTGTCGAGATCCTGTGGCGGAGCGTAGCCCGACAGAAAGTTGAACACTTTGGTTGCGTCGCGCCCCAGCTTGGGGTCGCAGGTAAACAACGACAGGTCGGTGTAGATGCGCGCCGTGCCGGGATGATAGTTGCCGGTGCCGTAGTGGGTATATGTGACCAGTTCGTCCCCCTCGCGGCGGACGACGGTGCTGATCTTGGCATGGGTTTTGAGGTCAAGAAAACCGTAGACGACATGCGCGCCGGCCCGTTCCAGCCGCCGGGATTGGCGGATGTTGGCGGCCTCGTCAAAGCGCGCCTTGAGTTCCACAAGGGCGGTGACGGATTTGCCGTCCTCTGCCGCCTCGCACAGCGCTTCGACGATCGGGGAATTCTTGGACGTGCGATAAAGCGTTTGCTTGATCGCGACCACATCCGGGTCGCGCGCGGCCTGCTGAAGAAAACGCACCACCATGTCGAACGTCTCGTAGGGGTGCTGAAGCAGCATGTCTTTTTGGCGAAAGGCGGCCAGCATGTCGCCTTCGAAATCGGTCACGCGTTCGGGGACGCGCGGCGTGAAACTGGGCCAGAGCAGGTCCGGGCGGGCATCCAGCACCAATTCGCTGAGATCCGAGATGCCAACCATGCCGTCCAGTTCGATCACCTCGGAATCCGTCACGGCAAGCTCGCGCATGATCACTGTCTTGAGCGCCTTGGGTGCGCCGGCGGAATGGGTCAGGCGCACGACCTCGCCCCGGCGGCGCCGTTTGAGGGCAACCTCGAATTCGCGCACGAGGTCTTCTGCCTCATCTTCGACCTCAAGATCGCTGTCGCGCAGCACGCGAAAGCCGAAATGGGTCTTGAGTTTGTAGCCGGGAAACAGGTCAGGGATGTGCAGCACCAGCAACTCTTCGAGCGGCAAAAACCGGTGACCTTCGCCCGGCAGGGCAACGAAACGATCGATCTGGGCGGGGATGGGCAACAGCGCCTGAAGGCTGCGCTTGTCGGATTTGCGTTCCAGTTGCAGCGCCAGCGCATAGCCCATGTTTGGGATAAAGGGGAACGGATGTGCTGGATCAATGGCCAGCGGAGACAGGACCGCAAAGACGCGGGACAAAAACACCTTGGCCAGATGCGCGCGGTCACTTTCGCTGAGGTCTTCGGGGCTGAGGATGGAGATACCTTGCGCCTCCATCTCGGCCTTGAGGCCGGTCAGCACGCGTTGCTGCTGCGCCAGAAGATTGCGCGCATCCTCGTTGATGAGGACCAGCTGTTCTGCCGGGCTGAGCCCGTCGGCGGCGGGCGTGGTATTGCCCGCCATCGCCAGTTCGCGCAGGCCCGCGACACGTACGGTGTAAAACTCATCCAGATTGCCCGCCGAAATCGACAGGAACCGCAACCGTTCGAGCAGCGGCACGCGCGGGTTTTCGGCCTCTTCCAGTACCCGCCAGTTGAACCCCAGCCAGCTCAGTTCGCGATTGAAGAAACGCGCCGGGCTCGACGTGTCGAGATCGGGCAATGTCTGCGGCGCAGGGAAGTCTGATTTGAGAAAGTCGGCGTTTGTCATGGACAGCCATGTGGCAGGGGTATGTGACGGTTAAGTGACGACTATTCGCCGCCTTTGTCCGCCTTGTCCAGCACTTGGGCCGCAAAGGCGCGGGTCAGGGCGCGCTTTTGCGCGAGGCTGCTGGCGTCGAGGGCGGACACCATGTCGCGTGCGGCTGCAAAGCTGCGGTCCATATGGCGGAGCAGATAGGGGATCACGTCCGGCTTGGGCACCAGTTGACGATCGGCAAAGAGTTTGGCTAGCACCGCAGCCAGCAGCGTGTCGTCGGGCGCATCAAGGCGGGCGTGGCCTGCCGCGTCCATGCGGCTTTGCAGATCGGGCAGGCTGAGCCCCCAGTGCCGTGGTGCAGCCTGTCCGGTGACGAGCAGCGGCAGGGCTGCAGCTGCCATGAGGTTATGGAGATGAAAAAGAGCCGTCTGCGCGTCGATATCGTCGGCGATAGTCTCCACATCCTCAACCGCGAGAGGGGCTTTGGCCAGCGCCTCGACATCCGCGTCGCAAAGATCACGCGCCGCAACGATCCGCGCGCCAGCGGCATCGGCCCAGACATGGGCCAGATGCGTCTTGCCCGCGCCCGCAGGCCCGGTCAGCGCCAGCTTGTGTTTGGCCCAGTTTAGCCAATCATCCATCATCGCCAGTGCCACGGCGTTGGACGGTGCGACAAGAAAATCGTCGCGCCCCAGTGCGGGGCGCACCGGAAGATCAAGGCCAAGCTGTGTGGCCATGGGATCAGTCCTCGGCCTCTGGCGCGTTTTGCACATCTTGGTGCGACAGGCCTTTGTAAAGGCGGCTGTCTTTGTAGCGGTCAATGACAAAGCGTACGATTACGCCAAGGGCTGCCGCCACGGGCACGGCCACCAGCATCCCGACAAAACCAAAGAGCGCGCCGAAAACGGACAGTGACAGGATCAGCCAGACCGGATGCAGCCCGATGCTGTCGCCCACCATTTTGGGGGTCAGCACATTGCCCTCGATCAACTGGCCCACCTGAAAGATAGCCGCGACGGCAAGGATCCAGAGCCAGTCGCCCCAAAACTGGAACAGCGCAAGGCCGATGGCCAGAGCCCCCCCAACGATGGCCCCCACGTAAGGAATAAAGGTCAGCAGACCGGCGACAAAACCAACGACCAGCCCGAATTGCAGCCCGATCAGCATCAGCGATATCGCGTAATAGGCGCCGAGGATGATACACACGGTCCCCATGCCACGGATAAAGGCGGCGAGGGTGTCATCCACCTCGCCTGCCAGACGCCGGATCACCGGCGCATGGTCACGCGGCAAAAGCGCGTCGACGCGTTCGATCATCCGGTCCCAGTCGAGCAGCAGGTAGACGGCGACCACCGGGACAATGACAAACAGCACGATAATGTTAAGCAGACTTGCCGCCGAGGTGATCGCGGAATTGAGCAGTTGCCCACCGCGTTCGGAGACGGTTTCGCCAATGCTTTTGAGGCTTTGGTTGATGGTCGAGGTTTCGTCCGCAAGGCTTGGGAAACGCTCGGTCAGGAATGTCGTGATATTGCCCGCAAGTTCTGGTGCTACGTTGAAAAGCTGAATGGCCTGTTGCACCAGCGTCGGGATGATCAGCAATGCGGCCAAGACAAAGATCAGGATTGCCCCGATGGTGATCACGCCCGTGGCCATGCCCCGGCTGAGGCCGCGGTCTTCCAGCCAATCCGCAACCGGATCGAGGAAATAGGCGATGGCCGCACCGAGAAAGAAGGGCAACAGCACGTCACCCAGCGCATAGAGCAAAAGCATCACCACCACTGTGGCGATGCCCCAGTATTTCAATTGATCTCGGACGGGCAGGGCCATGGGCGCTCCGGTGTTGCGGTTTGCCAAGAAATGCGGGGTTTTGTGCCGCGCTGCAACCCTGACGTTGCCAAAATGAGCGCTGACGCGCCCGCGATTCACTTTTTCTGATGAGGGGTTTCACCCCTCAAACTCCCCATGGTATTTTCGGTCAGAAGAAGCGTTGCGGGGCTGGGGGGTTTGTCCTAAGCAAGCGGCACCTAATCCGGAGATCCGTCATGCGTCTGAGCCGTTATTTTCTGCCTGTGCTCAAGGAAAACCCCAGCGAGGCGCAGATCGTCAGCCATCGGTTGATGTTGCGGGCGGGGATGATCAAGCAAGCGAGCGCGGGGATCTATTCGTGGCTCCCATTGGGGTTCAAGGTGCTGCGGCGGCTTGAGGATATCGTGCACGAGGAACAGGTGCGCGCGGGCCACGTGCCGATGCTGATGCCCACGTTGCAATCTGCGGACCTGTGGCGCGAGAGCGGGCGTTACGACGATTACGGGCAGGAGATGCTGCGCATCAGCGACCGGCATGGCCGTGACATGCTGTACGGTCCCACAAATGAAGAACTGATCACGGATATCTTTCGGAGCCATGTGGGGTCTTACAAGGACCTGCCGCTGACGCTTTACCACATCCAGTGGAAATTCCGGGACGAAATCCGGCCCCGCTTTGGTGTGATGCGGGGGCGCGAATTCTTTATGAAGGACGGGTACACGTTCGACCTGACGAAGGAAGACGCGCTGCACGCCTACAACCGGCATCTGGTGAGCTACTTGCGGACCTATGAACGGATGGGTCTGCAGGCCATCCCGATGCGAGCGGACGGGGGACCCATTGGGGGAGATTACACCCACGAATTCCTTGTGCTCGCTGAAACGGGCGAGAGCGAGGTGTTTTATGACAGTGCGGTCACCGACCTGAGCTTTGGCGATCGCGAGATTGACTATGACGACGTGGCGCAATGCGCGGGTGTGCTTGAAGAATTCACCTCGAAGTACGCGCGCACGGATGAAACACATGATCTGGAGCTGTTCAATCAGGTGCCGATGGACCGTCAGCGTGTGGCGCGGGGCATTGAGGTTGGGCAAATCTTTTACTTTGGCACCAAGTATTCCGAGCCCTTGGGCGCCGTGGTGCAAGGACCGGATGGCAAACAGGTGCCAGTGCATATGGGCAGCCATGGCATTGGTGTGAGCCGCCTGATCGGGGCGATCATCGAGGCCAACCATGACGATAACGGGATCATCTGGCCCGAAGGTGTCACACCGTTCCATGCGGGGATCGTGAACCTGAAACAGGGTGATGCCGAAGCGGACGCGGCGTGCGAGGCGCTCTACAAGAGCCTTGAGGCTGCCGGGCTGGAGCCACTTTATGATGACCGGGACGAACGGGCCGGGGGCAAATTTGCGACCATGGACCTGATCGGATTGCCGTGGCGTATTACCGTGGGGCCGCGGGGGCTTAAGAACGGCGTGGTCGAACTGACGTCGCGGCGCACAGGCCAGAGCGAAGAATTGCCACCCAAGGAGGCAATTGCGCGGCTCATCGACATTTACGCCCCGCACAAGGGACACACGTTCGAGCATTGGGAGCCAATGGCGCGCCAGAGCTTCCACACCTGGCTGTGATCCGGTGCTGCGCGCCGCGCTGATCTGGGCCCTGACGGCGCTGCCGCTGGCGGCGGACGGGGCGCATGACAGCTTGCAGGGCGCTTTTGACGGCTGGCTTGCACAGAATGCGATAACCGGGTCCATCGGAACCGCCGTGCGGGTAGATGGCACTTGGCAGATGTCCGGCACCGGCGCACGCGGCGAACTGGCGAGCGTCAGCAAGTCCATCACTGCCGTCTGTGCCTTGATGCTGGTCGAGGAGGGCGCGCTCGACTGGTCCGACACCGTTGCCGACCGGTTGGGGCGGGGACCGGATGTGACGCTGGCGCAGCTTGTCACCCACAGTTCGGGGCTTGTCCGCGACGGAACGCAAGCGGCGATGCGGCTGTGGCTGGACCGTCCGACGGGTGTCGCCGGGCACAATGGTGCGGCTGTTCTGGACATTGTGACAGGCCGAGGTGATCCATCAGGAACGCCCGGTAAATATGCGTATAACAATGAAAACTACGCGTTGGCCGCATTGATGATCGAGGCGGCGAGCGGTCAGCCCTTTGAGGCCGCGTGTTGGCCCCGCCTTGGCCTGAGCGAGGGCGTAGGCGTCAGTGATCGGGCCGCAGCGTTCGGACCGTGGGGCGGGATCGAGAGTGATGCCGCCGGTTATCTCGACTTTCTGCACCGGCATTTCGAACCAGGCAGCCGCCTGTGGGAAGATCCGTTTGCCTATCCACATGTCGAGATCGGCGGGGGCGCGTATTATGGGCTTGGCATGGTTTTTCGCCCGTTCGGGGACGGCTACAACTTTTGGCATTTCGGGGCGCTGTGTTTTCCGGGTCGCCTGAACGTCGGCAGTTTTGCAGTCATATGGGAAGGTCGGGTGAGCGTGCTGGCCCTCTATGACGCCTGCGTGGACTGGGACACGATGTTTGCGCTCGACGCGGCGCTGGCAGAGGTCGTTTTTGGAGATCGGCCGTGATCCTGCGCGCCATGGCACTGGCGGGCGGGTTGATGGGCGGGGCGGTCGCCTCGCAATTCCCGGAATTTTCGCAGCAATACACCCAGCGGCTGGGCGGTGCCGTCGATGCATTGGCCGAGGTGGTCGCGGATTTCGACGCGTCTGCGCAGGCCGAAGGGCTGAGCCGCGAGGCCGCACTGGACCAGATGGTTGGAACGGATTTTATCGAGCGCCGCCAGACAGATATGCGGCGCACCTTTGCGCGCCACGCACGGTTATCGGCGGATCTTCAGACATTGCAGGGCGCAGGCCCGTTCATGCGCGCCTACCACGCGCAACGGTTTTCGGATCGCGAGGTGGCGCGCGCGGCCTTTGATGCCTACCAGCCTGCTTTGCCGCTGAGCTTTGAGGGAGTTGTGTTTGCCGCCGCAGGTTTTTTCGCCGGGCTGGCTGCCATGTGGGCCGTATTGCGCCTGATCTGCTGGCCTTTTGGTCGCGCACGCCGCAGGGCTTGACCTTGCCCGCCTGCGCCGCCAAGGGTGAGCCAATGCCCGAGCAGGAGCCCAAGAGATATGGCCAAAGCGCCCGCACCCTTTGCCCCGTTTGAATGGCTGATCGCGTGGCGCTATCTGCGCGCCAAACGCGCCACCGGGGGCGTCAGTGCGATGACATGGATCAGTCTGATAGGCATCACGCTGGCCGTCTTTGCGCTGGTGGCGACGCTGGCGGTGCGGGCGGGATTGCGGGCGGATTTCGTGGACGCGATGCTGGGCGGAAATGCCCATATCGAACTGCGCTATCTCCGCGTCCAAGAAGACGGACAGCCGCCCGACGCAACCATACGCAATTACGAAGAAATCTTGCCTAGGATCGAGGCCGTACCGGGCGTGGCGGACGCCGCACCGCTGGTGCGGGCACAGGTCATGGGCAGTTTTCGCGGCAGCAACGCGCCTGCGGATGTGTACGGCATTCGCCAGTCAGACCTGTTGGAATACCCGCTGGTGGCAGACGCCGAGAGCCGGGATGGCACGCTTGAGCGGTTTGATGAGGGTATGGCGCTGGGATCGCAACTGGCGGCGCAACTGGGTGTGGGGGTCGGCGACCGGGTCAAGCTGATTTCGCCCGACGGCGCGCGCACACCATTGGGGATCACGCCCCGCATATCAGCTTATGAAGTCGTCTACATCTTTTCCACCGGCCAGCCGTTCATGGACCAAAGCCGTGTATATCTGCCGCTGGCAGAGGCACAGAGCTTTTTCAACCGCGATGGGGCGGTGGATCAGATCGACTTGCGACTGAGGGACCCCGAAACGCTTGACCCTGTGGTGCGCGGATTGCGCGAGGCGGCGGGCGAACGGGCCTATAGCTGGACATGGAAAGACCGCTTTGGCGGCATGTTGCGCGCGCTGGAATTGCAGGACAACGCCATTTTTATCGTGCTGGCCATTCTCGTGCTGATTGCCGCGCTCAACATCGTGTCGGGCCTTATCATGCTGGTGAAAAACAAGGGGCGTGACATCGGCATCCTGCGCACGATGGGCCTCAGCCAAGGGTCGGTTCTGCGTGTGTTTTTTCTGTGTGGTGCGTGGGTGGGAACTGCCGGGACGGCGTTTGGCATCCTTCTTGGCGCGCTGTTCGCGGCCAATATTGACAGCATCTACTGGCTGGTAAACACGATCACGGGCAACGGGGTTGATGATCTGGAAGGGCGCGGTTTTATCTTTCCGTCGGCGGTTCTGATGCCCGGCGATGTGCTTGCGGCAGCGACGCTCAGCCTCGCCCTGAGCTGGTTCATCACCTTCTTTCCGGCGCGCCGGGCCGCGCGCATGAACCCGGTGGAGGCGTTGCGCTATGAGTGATCCGGTGCTGGCGCTAGAAGGCGTGTGCAAGACCTACAATGCAGGCGCGCCCAACGCCGTTGACGTGTTGCGGGGGATCGATTTGCACCTGCAACCGGGCGAAGTCGTCGCGTTGGTCGCGCCGTCGGGGGCAGGCAAATCCACATTGCTGCATATCGCCGGTCTGCTGGATACGCCCGATGCGGGCGCTGTGCGGTTGGCGGGTCAGGACATGGGGGGGGCGTCCGACGACACCCGCACCCGTGCGCGGCGCAACGACATCGGGTTCATCTACCAGTTTCATCATTTGCTGCCCGAGTTCACCGCGCTTGAAAACGTCACCTTGCCGCAGCGCGCGGCAGGGACGGCAAAGGTCGAGGCGGAACGCCGTGCATCTGATCTGCTGGGGCGCGTGGGGCTGGCCGAACGGGCCGATCACCGTCCGGGCGCATTGTCAGGTGGCGAACAGCAACGCGTCGCCTTTTGCCGGGCGTTGGCCAACGCTCCGCGGCTGCTGTTGGCGGATGAACCTACGGGCAATCTTGATCCCGGCACATCCACACAAGTCTTTGACACGCTGGTCGAGATTGTCCGGGACCGGAATTGCGCCGCGCTGATCGCCACGCACAACCACGACCTTGCCGCGCGGATGGACCGAATTGTACGGCTGGAACAGGGGCAGGTCATTCCGACCTAAACCCAGCACAGAAACGCCCGATTTTCACTCCAATGGTAACAAATTGGAAACAAACTGTTTTGGTCTATTGCGTACAGCCCAGCTTATGGTTGTGATACGCAGTCGTGGTTAACGGCTTGTAATTACGCTTTTCCCTGTTGGAGGATATACGATGTCGGCGATTTTGACCCTGATGCTGCTGACGGCCTTGCCGCTGATCGCAATTTTTGATGACAGCGATTCCGCCAGCAATTCAAGCGACACCGACACCGACACCGGAACGGATCCCGAAACGCCAACCGAAAGCGTCACCCTCGTTGGTGACGACGCGGCCAATGTGCTGACGGGCTCTACCGCGGCGGACAATATCTCGGGTGCAGCGGGTGCGGACACGATCAGCGGATTTGACGGCGATGACACGCTGAACGGCGGTGATGGCAACGACTCAATCGTGGCGGGCGACGGTGCAGATGTCGTTGCGGGGGGGCTGAACAATGATTTCCTGCAAGGTGACGGCGGCAACGACACGATGTCGGGCGAACAGGGCTTTGACACCCTTGATGGCGGCGCCGGGGACGATGCTCTGGCCGGCGGCGACGGCAACGACAGCGTGATCGGAGGCCTTGGCAATGACGATGTGCAAGGCAACGCGGGCAACGACACGGTTCTGGGTGGTGACGGTGACGATATTGTTGGCGGCGGGTCCGGTGACGATTCCGTTGATGGCGGCGCGGGTGCAGATGCGCTGACAGGTTCCGGTGGCGATGACACCCTTGATGGCGGCGCGGGCGACGCTGCTGCGGACACGCTGGTGGCGGGTGCGGGCCTTGACGTGTTGTTCCTCTCTGATGGCGATATCGGCACGGGTGGTCAGGATGCTGACGCCTTTACGCTGGTCAATGGCGAAACCGGGGCGGTGACAATCACGGACTTCGACGCCGCCGAAGACACGCTGGTCGTCACATCGGACACCGGGTCCGAGGTCAGCGTGACCAGTCAGGATCCCACAGCGGACGGCCTGTTGATCACATTCTCCAGCGGGGCAACGGCCTTGTTGCAGGGTGTCGATGCCGCAATCCCGGAAAGCGCGATTGTTTTTGTTGCGGATGACACAGGCGGCGAAGACACCACTCCGGGCGACGACACCACACCCGGAGACGACACAACAACCGGAGGCGACACTGTGCCTGTGGTCACGCAACCGACGGCTGGCGTGGACAATTCCGGCAACAACGATTTCCTGTCGCCGGGTTCAGGCACGGCTGCCAACTATGACGGTGGTGCGGGCAATGACACCCTGACGGGCGACGACCAGAACGACACCTTGATCGGTGGTGAGGGGGCGGACGTCATCGTGGGTGCGGCAGGCAATGACCTGATCTTCTCTACCTCGACCACAGCCGCGGATGCATCCGACAGTGATATCGACAGTCTCGATGGTGGCTTGGGCGACGACACGATTGCTCTGGGCAATACGGACGTGGCGACAGGCGGTGCAGGTGCGGACAGCTTTGTGGTGATGGACGATGCGACAGGTGCAATGACGATCACCGACTTTGACCCGGCATCTGACGTGATCCTTGTTGAGGCGGCCGTGCCGGGTGATGTCAGCATCACCACACAGGACACCACGGCCAGCGCAGGCAACCTCATTGTCACCCTGTCAACCGGAGCGGTCATTACGCTCGAAGGCGTGACCGCCGAAATCCCGGCCACTGCCGTCATCGGCGAGGCACCCGGCACCACAGCGGCCTTGCCCACTGCAAGTGCTTGACGCCGCCGCATAATTGAATTTGACATCGACAAGGGCGCCCGCATCCCGCAGGCGCCCTTTGTCTTTGTCCGGAGGCGCGCATGGCGACCATTTCCCTCACCGAGATCCAACGTGTTGTGCAGGCTGCGCTTGAACGTCATGGCGCTGCCGGCTTTGCCGCCGCAGAGGTGGCGCGCGCCGTCGCCCGGGCCGAAGCCTTTGGCAACCGCATCTGCGGGCTCTACTACCTCGAAAGCTATTGCAAACAGCTGCAATCGGGCCGGGTCAAAGGCGATGTGACACCGGTGGTATCGACCCCGCGCCCCGGCACCATTGTGGTCGATGCGGGATTAGGCTTTGCCCAACCTGCGTTTGCCTACGGTATGGCGCCTGCTGTCGATGCCGCGCGCCGTCTGGGGGTCGCCAGCCTCGCGATCACACATGCGCACACGTGCACGTCGCTTGGCTATTTCACCGAGATGATCGCGGAGGAGGGGTTGATGGCCGTGGGCTTTACCAACGCCTCGCCCATCGTGGCCCCACCGGGCGGCAAGACCCGCGTGATCGGCACCAACCCGATTGCGTTCTCCGTGCCAGACGGTGTGGGGGGGCTGGCGCTGCACATGGACCAATCCACCAGCGCCGTGGCTCTGGGCAAAATCACCATGGCCAAAGCCGCAGGTGAGGCGATACCGCTGGGTTGGGCCGTCGATGCCGACGGCACCCCCACAACCGACCCGGAGGCGGCATTGGCAGGCTCTCTGGTGTCATCGGGCGGCTACAAGGGCTGGGGCTTTGGCCTCATGGCGGAAATATTTGCCGCCGCGCTGACGGGTGGCGTGCTGAGCCACAAGGTCAAACCGCTCAAGGCGCCGGAGGGGCCGCATCATGATCTGGGGCAGTATTATCTGTTGATTGATCCAACCGTGTCGGATGTATTCGATGCGCGTCTGGCGGAACTTGCCACTGCCGTGGCCGTGGACGAAGGCGCACGTCTGCCCGGACAGGGGCGCAGCGCCGCCGATCCGGCAACACTGGATCCTGCCGCTTGGGCACAGGCGCTGGCGCTTGCGGGCGAGGCCTAGGCCTGCTGCGTCAGCCAGACACCTGCCGCCATAAGCGCGATGCCGCCCAGACGTGCAGGCCCCAGCACCGTGGCCTGCGCGCCGAACAGGCCAAAGTGGTCAATCGCCGCCGCTGACACCAACTGCCCCAACAGCACAAAGAACACCGCGTTCCCAATGCCGAAATGCGGCGCAATATAGGTGATCGACAGCACGTAGAACGCGATTAGCACACCGGCCAGCAACAGGTGTTTGGGTGCAGCGACAAGCCGCCCCAACCCGTGCGCACCGGTCGCCGCAAAAACCAGAGCCGCCGTTACGAAAGCCACCAGAAACAACACAAGCGCTGCCGCCGCAGGGCTGCCCAGACGTGTGCCGAGTGCTGCGTTCAGCGCCGCCAGCAACGGGATGCCAATCCCGGCCAGCAACATGATCAGGGCGTAATGTGCCATGCGAAGTCCTCCTGTCGCGTCACCCGCAAATTCCATTCAACTGCACCCCGTCCCACGGCAAACGCACATCCGACGGACGCGACTGGGGCAGGGGGGCCAGCGGCATCTCCTGTGAGATCAGCGCATGAAGGCGTTGTGTTCGCGGGGCCTGCGGGGCCAGCGCACGGCAGCAGACGAACTCCTCCACGATTGAGCCTTGCTGTTCGAAGCCGAAGTCCAGAAACCCCTGCGCATTGTCGAGGTCAAACAGGTACGGGTCCGTGCCGAAACGGCCCCACCGATGTTCCGTTGCGGCGCGAAAGGGCGAATAGCCTGTGCGTGCCCGGTTCTGCCATTGCCAGATGTGGGTTAACTCGTGTGCAAGAAGCATCGCCGCCACCAGATTGATCTCATCCGGGTAGGCGGGCACATAATCGTCGAGATACCAGTCCTTATCGAACAGCACCCGCTGCCACAGGGCGACGGCGGCGGGTTTGGCGGTGACGATGTCGGTGGTGGCGGGGGGCACGATCAACTCGCGGCAGGTGACACGCGGGCGCGGCTTGCGCCGGAAGGTCACCGCGCGGGTGGGCGCGCCGTCGATCAATCGCACGCGGGAGGTATCCAGCTGATCCCCGTGGATCTTTTCGGCAAAAGCCACTTCGGCATCCGTGAGCGGCCTGCCTGTGCAGGAGGCCAGCAATAACAGCATCAAAAAGGCGCGCCAGAACATAGCGCAGATAGGGCCTCAGATAGCGAAGCGGCGCAAGGGGTTTACGAGTGGCACGTTACAGCCGCTCGCACAGGGGTGATGAAACCACCTCTGTTTGTGTCAACGGATCATGCCCAGATCTATACCACCGCGGCACTGATGTCGCGGAAAGCACCGCAGGGCCGAACGGCTCTGCCCGGAAAGGAACGATAAAATGGAAAAAGTCATCATTCCCACGGTTTTTGGTTTCGCCGCCATGATGAGCCTTTGGGCGGTGGTCGGCGCGGCGGTTTAAGCCGCAGAACACCTGACCCCAAGGGTTCTGGACGTCCCATGGGGTAGGTCAGGCAGCCTCGAAGCATCAATCCCCGACATGCCGGGGCCGCCCAACATGTACTGACGGTACGTGTTGAAATTGCCTTAAAACGGCCTCATTTCGTTAAGTCCCGGTTAATCAAAACGGCACAGGCTCGAGCTGTACTCGGCATGTGTGAGGCGTCGGGCAGTGATGACTGTGAACGGAGGCTTCGGTCTCCGTCTGTTTATGCGCGCGCCAATCCGACGCAAAACCCGGCAGCGTATCGCGCAGCGATGCGCGAGAGGGTCAGCGCAGCGCGATTCTAAAGCACCTTGGGCGGAATCAAACTGCAGGCCCGCCCGTCGCAGGGCGTCCCCACTGGCACGGCGACAGAGTTACGTCTGAATGTTTGCTGTGGGAGAAGATGTACTTGGCCGCTACGGAGAGCATGAACTGTTGGCCGAACACGCAACACTGAGCTCCTCGTTTGCTATGCATTTAACTAAACAAATGACAAATTGGTCAAAGTTGACCGCGTCGGCTTTAACTTCGCCTGAACAACGAGCTTTGACCAACTGTTTTTGTCTTCACTTCCCTCTGTTTCTAGTAGCCTGCCAGTATCCACATTGAGGCGACTTATTAGCTGATCATCTTCGAGCAGCGTATAGAAGGGTACTTCATCCATTTCCGGCAGAAGCTGAGACCCAATTTCTTCTTGGCTGTGGGGTGTCCTCAAAGCGTCCAGAAGAGTTTTTATTCTGTTGTCTATGTCACCCGCCTGAACAAGTGAGCCTGGAGGGTTCTTTCTAAGAAAAAGAATGTCTAATTCGCATTGGAGATCCCATCCATCTCTAACAAGAGGAAGAAAGCGGAAGTTTCCGGCTTTGTGCAGTTCCGGTATTAAGTCAATCCAAGGCACCTGACCTTGAGGGACGGTTGATCCATACTCTCTGCCAGAGAACAGCTCACTATCTAAGTTATAGTGCAGCGGAGAAGATGTCTGCGTGCTCAGAAAAGGATTGTGCGCCCAATGCTCCTTCAATTGTGAATGGAATGCTCGCCTTATGCTGTTGATATGATCCGCTAATCTGTCTGGTTTACCCGGCTGTGGGTCTTTCCGCCTTGATTTGAGTTCTCCTGTGTATGTCAGAATGAGCTTCACCGAAAAAAATCCATCTCGTTATTCAAACATCCAACTCCTCCACAAACCGCGCATTCTCCTGGATGTACTGAAAGCGCAACTCCGGCTTCTTGCCCATCAAACGCTCCACCAGATCGCCCGTTTGCCCCGGCTCGTCTTCGTCAATCGACACGCGGATCAGTTTGCGGGTCTCGGGCATCATCGTGGTCTCTTTCAAATCCTTCGCGTCCATCTCGCCCAGACCCTTGAAGCGGCTCACGTCGATTTTGCCCT
Source organism: uncultured Tateyamaria sp. (assembly GCF_947503385.1). Classification (GTDB taxonomy): domain Bacteria; phylum Pseudomonadota; class Alphaproteobacteria; order Rhodobacterales; family Rhodobacteraceae; genus Tateyamaria. The sequence goes on along the minus strand of NZ_CANNDO010000002.1, from coordinate 630,343 downwards.
TGCCGCCCAGACCTTTCTCCAGCCACTCGTCCCGCTCTCGCTCGTCCAGGCAATAGACGCGCTTGGCCCCTTGGGTCAGACGGAACAGGGGCGGGCAGGCCAGATAGAGGTGGCCCGCGTCGATCATCGGGCGCATCTGGGTGTAGAAGAACGTCATCAGCAGCGCCGCGATATGCGCGCCGTCCACATCCGCATCCGTCATAATGATGATCTTGTCATAGCGCAGGTCGTCCACGTTGAACTTGGACCCCAGCCCCACACCCAGCGCTTGGGTCAGGTCGGAAATTTCGGCGTTCGAACCCAGTTTTGACGACGCAGCCCCCAGCACGTTCAATATCTTGCCGCGCAGGGGCAGCAGGGCTTGGGTCTTGCGGTCCCGCGCCATCTTGGCCGAGCCGCCGGCGGAATCCCCCTCGACGATGAACAGCTCTGTGCCATCGCGGGCCGTGGCCGAACAATCTACCAGCTTGCCCGGCAGGCGCAGCTTTTTCGTGGCGGACTTGCGGGCGGTTTCCTTTTCCTGCCGCCTGCGCATCCGCTCTTCGGCGCGCAGGACAAGGAAATCGAGGATCGCACCCGCCGATTTCGTATCCGCCGCCAGCCAGTTGTCAAAGTGGTCGCGGACCGAGTTTTCCACCATCCGCTGCGCGTCGACCGTGGCGAGCCGATCCTTGGTCTGGCCGACGAACTCAGGCTCGCGGATAAAACAGGATACCAGCGCGCCCGCACCTGTCGTCAGGTCTTCGCGGGTGATCATGCCCGCCTTTTTGTTGCTGGCAAGCTCACCATAGGCCTTGATCCCCTTGAGGATCGCCGCCCAAAAGCCTGCTTCGTGCGTGCCGCCCTCGGGCGTGGGGACGGTGTTGCAATAGCTTTGGATGAACCCGTCGCGCGACGGGGTCCAGTTGATCGCCCATTCGACCTTGCCCGGTGCGTTGAATTTTTCGAACGACACCGACCCGGCAAAGGGTGCGTCGGCATAGGTGGACGCGCCTGTCAGCGTCTCGTTCAGGTAGTCGGACAGGCCGCCGGGAAAATGAAACGTGGCCTCCATCGGCGTGTCGCCGTCAGCAACGGAGGTTTTCCAGCGGATTTCGACGCCGGAGAACAGGTAGGCCTTGGACCGCGCCATCTTGAACAGGCGCGCGGGTTTCAGTTTCAGCGACCCAAAGATGTCTGCGTCCGGGTGAAAGGTGACAGCGGTGCCGCGCCGGTTCGGAGCGGCGCCGATCTTTTCCAGCTTGGTCTGGGGCACGCCGCGGGCGAACTCCATCGCGTAAAGTTCGCGGTTGCGGGCCACTTCGACGCGCAAATGGTCAGACAGGGCGTTCACCACAGATGAACCGACGCCGTGCAGACCGCCAGAGGTTTCGTAGCTGTCGCCGGAAAACTTGCCGCCCGCATTCAGGGTGCAAAAGATGATCTCAAGTGCTGATTTCGCCGGATCCTTGGGGTGCGGACCCACCGGGATGCCACGGCCATTGTCGCGCACCGAAACATGGCCGTTTTCATGCAACTCGACCTCAATCCACGTGGCGTGACCGGCCACGGCCTCGTCCATGGAATTGTCGATGATCTCGGCCACCATGTGGTGCAGGGCGCGGTCGTCCTTGCCGCCGATATACATGCCGGGGCGCAGGCGGACGTGTTCCATGTCCTCCAGCACCTGAATCGAAGAGGCGTCGTATTCAGAGGCCCCTTTGGCCCCGCTCAGAAGGTCGGTCATGGCAGCTGCTCTTTTTGTTGTTGGAGCGCACTATGCCAGAGCGGACAGGGCCGGGGAAGGCCTGCGGTCACTCTGGTGGCCACTTCTTGAACAGGACGCCGCCGGTTTGCTGTTCGTCCACCACCCGCCTGTAGTGTTTCATCTTGTGACTGGGGCCAAACGCAGAGCGTCTGGCGCGCGCGCGGTGAATTTTGCCCATGTGGTGAAAATTCAGGGGCAGGTCGCAGACCGGGTCATCGTCCCGGTTGAGGCACAGGCACAGCTCGCTGTGCTTGATCGCGCCACGGTTTCGGCGCGGACGGGGGGCGGCAAAGGCGATGCCGGGCACGCCGTAAGTGCGGACCAGCACCTGAGTTGCCGCGGCCCCAAGCGAATGGCCGATGATGTATTTGGGTTGCAGGTTTTCGCGTTCGATCCAGTCGTAGATTACCTTGGAAAAGTGCAGAAATCCCTGATGCCACATGGTGCCGGACGCGCCTTGTTCGGTGTCATCGTCGCTCAGCCGGTAGCGTTTGCCCCCAATATTGAGCACACGCAGGTTGAATTTGAGATAGTCCGCGACGGAGTTCGATCCCGGGATCAGCAGAATGTCCTGCCGCAGATACAGGGCCTGCACATCATTGTCGTCGAGCGATGCGTGCAGATGTTGGCGCAGTGACCGGTGTGTGGGGCCGACATAGGCTGCCTCAATCATCTTGGCCGCACGCATGATGTCGTATCTGTGGCTCATGGTCTGCCCCCGTCACCCTTGAGGCGCAGCATGGCGGGCGCCGGGGCGATTGCCAAGGGTCAGGCGTCAAGCCAACCGAGAATTGCGGTTGCGACCTTGTCGGGCTGCTGGTGACAGATCCAATGGTCTGCATCGTTGATTTCAACCCGCGTGAGGTCGGACGCGAATTCTTCGAGCCCTTCGTGTGAAACGGGCAAAAGCGCGGTGTCGTCCATCCCCCAGATCAGCAGGTGCGGGCATTGCACCCGCAGCCGGTCCAACGGCAGGGCGGGCATCGGCTGAGGCGCGCCGGGGTCAGCGACGATCAGGGGAGAGGCACGATACCAGTGGATCATGCCTGCGAGGCCCGATTGCCGCCAGACGGCCTTTTGCGCGGCAAGCGCTTCACCGGTCAGCCAGCTCAGGTCCATTTTGGCCGAAAACAGACGCATCAGGCCGGCAAAATCGTCCGCAGCCAGTCTGTCATGTGATCCGGGGGCGCGCAGGTCGTTGATGTATTGCGAAGCCTCAGATTGGGCTCTACCTGCGCACATCGCGCGCTGAAAGGGCACCGGGTGGACACCGTTGACGACGATCAGCCGCGCCACCGACGCGGGCAGGGCCATCGCCAGTCCGTAGGCCACGGATGCGCCCCAGTCGTGGCCCAGAACCGTCACCGGCCCATCCCCGATCAAGGCTGCCGCATCGCGTACGAGATGCGATAGGGCATAATCGCCCACTTCTGCCGGGGCATAGCTGTCGCCATATCCACGCTGATCCGGTGCGATGCAATGAAACCCGTTACAAAGCCGTTCCGCCACCTCAGCCCATGCTCCGCCGTATTCTGGAAAGCCATGCAACATCAAAAGTTTGGGCAGTTCCGGATCGCCCCAGCGTCGCACGGTGAATGTCTGACCGTTCAGGGTTTCGGTCGTGACACGCATCACTCGCCCGGACGCTTGGTTTCGAACCGCAATCCCGCTGCCGTGCGGGGGGCAAAGCCAAGCCAGTAAGTGTGATCCTCGGTCTGGTTTCCGGCATCGTCCAGTGCCACAATCCCGTCCTCTGACCGGGGCACAAGGTCGAGGTAATCGCGCCGCGACGCATCCGCCTTGAGGTGCAGATCAAAGAACGCCGTCGCAAAATGCTGGGCGATGTTGTTCATCCGCACCGTGTCCCAGACCGGATCCGCGTAATGGTCGAAGGGCACGAAATCCAACCCTTGGGCAGGTGTCCACGCTTCCTCCGGGGCGGGGATGGGGGCGGCGGCATTGTGGTTGGCGTAAACAAAGGTCAGCAGGTGCCGTTCGGTGTCTATGGCACCGTCGAACATGCCACGGATAGCGTCGTATACGGCCACATCGTCGGCGCTGCCTGCCATGAACAGCGTGGGCACCCGCAGGCCCGCCATGCCGTCCATGTCCCAGATGCCAGCGTTGTAGCCCCATGGGCCAATGGCGATCACGGCCTTGATCCGGTCGTCAATCAGCGCCTCGTGCCTGTCGGACCCGGCAAGATGCGCGGCCAGCAGCCGGTTTGGTGTGCCCCAGCTCAGTTCGGTGGCGGCTTGTGTCACGCCCGCGCCACCATAGATCAGCGCGCCGTAGCCGCCCATGGAAAAGCCGACGATCCCGGTCCGGTCCGCGTCGACAATCGCACCCAGAGGACCGTTCAGGCCCGCCATATGGTCCAGCACGCGGTCCTGATCCGTTGGCCGGTGCAACAACGTTGCGCCAAACGCCGCCTGATCCGAATAGGTGCTGTCGGTATGGTCGATGGCCACGGCCACATAGCCCTTGGAGGCGAGGTTTTCGCCCAGATGGCTCATCAGGTAGCGGTTTCCGGGATACCCGTGACTGATCAGCACGAGGGGGAATTGCCCGTCCGCCGCAGGCTCTGCGTCGCGCGCGGCCCGACCGGTCAGAGGCACTGTGGTCACGCCGTCGCGCAATGTCGCAGTGTACGTGCTGCCCAGTTCGGTGCCAATGGCTGCCGGATACCAGATTTCGAGCGTCAGGGGGCGGTCATAGCGTGGCACGTTGTCGCCCGCGATGTTCAGAACGTCGATACTGTCCGGTAGGGTGATCGCTTCGGTCCGTACGCCGATGGCGTATGGTCCAAAAGGCGCGAGCGCAGGCGCGTCGGGGCGGATTGTATCTATGGGATTGGCCAAACTGCCTGTTGCCACGCAGGCCGCAGCCAAAAGCGTTGTCGTTCCGGGTATTTGAGTATTCCGTCCTGGCATGTCCCGATCCTTTCCGGGGCTTTCGCAAAAGGCAACCGACATACCACCCACAGGTTGCACTGTGACAGGCTGGACCGTGAAATCAACCTGTGATCCATCACCCCGTCCGCATATCCCCGACGCGAGCGCATCGCGCCTGAAATGCAGGCGGTGACAGGCCCGACAGCGTGGCGGTGCCGGGCCTGTGAGCGGCGCGGGGTTGAGCCGGGCAGGCCGCGTCGCTACATCTGGTTCATGCGTTTCTTGTCCGCCCTTGTTATCGCCCTGTTGCCCGGCTTTGCCGCGGCGCATCCCCACGTTTTCGTGGACACAAAAATCCGCGTCGTCGTGGATAATGCGGGACGCCTCGAAGGGGTCGAGATCAGCTGGACATATGACGATTTCTATTCGCTGCTTCTGATGTCGGACATGGGGCTCGACAATGACGGCGATGGCCGGTTGCGCGACGATGAATTGCGGCGGCTCGACGGGTTCGACATGAACTGGATCGAAGGCTATCTGGGCGACACGCACGCCACCCGTGACGGCTCGACCGTGACGCTTGGCCCACCGCAGGGCCGGGGGGTCCGTGTTGAGCGTGGGCTGATCACGTCCACCCATTTCCGCGCTGCCTCCGGCCCCGCTGACGGTCTGGTGGTCAAGGCGTATGATCCCACTTTTTACACCGCTTATAGCCTCGTGGGTGCGGTCGAGGTGGAAGGCCCCTGTGCCGCGCAGGTCGTTCCTGCGGACCTCGACGCGGCTTATTCGCTGGTCGAGGAGTTGCTGTACGCCACGCCCGCCGCGCAGGCCGAAGACAGCTATCCAGAGGTTGGTGAGGCCTTTGCCGACACGGTGACCGTTACATGCACGTCCTGAAATTCGGCGTTGGCGCCGTGCTGGCAGGCCTCTTGGTCTGGTTGTTCGGCTTTGGTGGCATGGGTGATGTGTCACGCTGGGCCGTCGCTGGACAGGAACAGGCACAGCGCGCGCTGGCCGGAGGGTTGCGCGCGGTGCGGGCGGGCCAGCCGGGTGCGTGGTTTGGGCTGATGGGCCTCTGCGCGGCCTACGGGTTTTTCCATGCGGCGGGGCCGGGTCACGGCAAGCTGGTCATCGGCGGCTATGGCGCTGCGGCTCGGGTGACGGCGTTGCGGCTGTCGGGTCTCGCGCTGCTGTCCTCGCTGGCCCAAGCGCTGGCAGCTGTGGTGCTGGTTGCCGTCGGCGCATGGGTGCTGGGCTGGAGCCGCGCGCAGATGACCGATGCCGCCGAGGTGGTGCTGGCTCCGGCCAGCTACATCGCCATTGCGCTGGTGGGCCTGTGGCTGTTGGTGCGCGGCCTGCGCCGCATGGTGCGCACCGGTGGGGCACAGGCCCATGCGCACGATCACCATCACCATGACCACCACCATGACCACGCCAGCGATGGCACCTGCGAAACCTGCGGCCATGCCCATGCGCCCACGCCGCAACAGGTGGAAAACATAACCTCTTGGAAAGACGCGGTGGCCATTGTCGGGTCCATCGCGATCCGGCCCTGCACGGGCGCGGTGTTCCTGCTGATCCTGTGTTTTGGCTTGGGCATCCCGTGGGCGGGTGTGGCGGGCGCATTTGTGATGGGGTTGGGAACCGCCAGCGTGACGGTCTTGGTGGCCATTGCCGCCGTTGGTGCGCGACAAAGCCTGCTGGACAACTGGCAAGGGGCAGGGGCCTTGCGCGCTGTGGCGCTGGTGGAAATTGCGGCTGGTGCAATGATTGCGCTGGTGGCGACGGCGCTGGTCCTACCGCTCCTCTGACGCGCGGCCCACAATCACCGCTTCCAATTCGCGTTCCAGCTTGCGCGCCATGGCGGCGGCGTAGTCCTCGAACCCCAGCGCCGTCTCGACAAAGCTGCCTGCGCCCCAGATGACTTCGGCCTGAAAATATCGGCTCAGCCCCGACACTTCCGCCTGCCTCAGATCACCGATCGATGGGCTGTCGGCACCGATCACAAGCGCGTTGATCACGATGTCGGTCGTCGCGAACGCCTCACGCTCGAACTGGGGGCGCGGTCCGAGGTTCGACTTGCCGTCGCCCGAGATATCCAGCGTACGTTTCCAGCAATTGCGCCGGGCTTGCAGGTGGCGCAGCCCCTCGCGCATGGCAAGGCCAAGCGCCGTGCCGGGGCTCGCCGTGCGGCGTTCGGTGGCGCGCAGTTGCGCCTGCACGGCGGCCAGAACTGTGGGGCTGGTGATGGCGGTCCACGGTAGGATCACGGCGGGGTTGTCGGGCCCGCTCCATTCGTAGATCAACAGTTCGACCGGAGTGCCCGGCATTTGCATCAGGGCGTCATGTACCGGTTGCGCACCAAGTGCTGCGGCCAACCCGTCGATCTGGAGCCTGTATTCCCGCGCATCGACCGACCCTGACACATCCAGACCCAGCGCCAGCGCCTGACGGCAACCTGCCTCTGCTGCACTGACCGTCAGGGCCAGAAGAGTGGCCAGCGCGAATTTCATTGCACCCGGGTCCCGGTGTCCAGCCGCCCAATCAGCGCAGGCAGGACCTCGCGTTCCAGCTTGCGGCGCATGGCGCGCTCGTAATCCTCGAACCCCTGTGCCACTTCGAGAAACGCGGTGGGACCTTTGAGGACCTGCCGCTCATAGTATCGGATCAACTGGCTTTCCGAGGTGAATTCAGCCGCATTCACCACCAGCCCGTTCACGGTCACGTCGCGCAATGGAAACTCGCGATAGGCGATTCTGGGGCCAAACCCTTCGTTGTTCTGCCCGTCTCCGGCCATGTCGATGGTCTGGGCGCGGCAGGCGGGCGCGCGCGCGAACATCTCGGATGCAAATCCCAGCGCATAGCCCATGGCGGTGGGAAATTCATTGTGCGAGCGGGTGCTGGCGGCCACGGTTTCAGCGGCACGCACCAGATCGCCGGGATCATCAACGGTCAGCCAATCCAGCACAACCTCCTGATTGTAGCGCCCGGACCATTCGAATACGGCCAGCGCGACGGGTTCGTCATTGGACAAAAAGGCAGAGACGACTTCGGGCGCGGTCAGCGCGGCGACAAGGCCGCCACGCTGCAATTCATCCTCGCGGGCGTCGACAGACGATGACACGTCCAGCGCCAAAAGCAGGGCCAACCGGCACGCCGACGCAGGTCCCGCCCAACCGAGCGCCGCCAGAAGGGCAAGCGCTCTTACCAATGGCCCGTGTTTTCCATGCTTGCCCACGGCTCCGCCGGGGGCAAGTCTTCGCCAGCTTGGAGCAGTTCGATCGACACGTTGTCGGGCGACCGGACAAAGGCCATGTGCCCATCGCGTGGCGGGCGGTTGATCGTCACGCCATTGTCCATCAGGTGCTGGCACATGTCGTAAATATTGTCGACGCGGTAGGCGAGGTGGCCGAAATGACGGCTGTCCGATGGCAAGCCATCATCGCCGTCCCAGTTATAGGTCAGTTCCACATGGGCGTTTTCCTGCCCCGGCGGCGTCATGAACACGAGCGTGAACCGCCCGCCTTCACTGTCGTGGCGGCGGGTCTCTTCCAAGCCCAGCAGTTTATAGAACGCGATGGATGCATCCAGATCGAGGACGCGCACCATCGTGTGCAGATAGGTCGTTGCCATGAAGGGCTCCTTGCAAGTCATGTCGTGCCCCCCAACCGGAGGCGCGTGTCAAAGACTAGCATGGTGCCCGCGCAGGGCCAGCGCCGAGTGCGCGCGGCTCTCAGAACTTTGATTGCAAACCAAGGGTCACGGTCGTTTCGCTGATCTCGAACCGGTTGACGTTGGAGGTGCGCCGCCCGCTGCGCACCCGCACCGTGGGGGCAAACCCGGCATAGTCATAGTCTTTGAAAAAGAGCGACACATCACCGTAGTAAGAGACATCCTCGCGCCCGCCCGCAACCGGGCTGTAGAGCGTGTAGGTGTCGTAATCGGTCAGACCGACCGTCATGCCTGCGGTGACCGTCGCCGGTCCCAGCGCTTTGCCAAACGTATAGGCCAGCCGCGCGCTGGTGGTCTGGTAATCTGCATTGACGAATGCGCCAGACACATCCTGCACCGTCAGACCCAGTGACACCCGGTCACCGTTGCCGCGTTTGTGTTGAAAGGTGCCCGACAGGGTCAGGACATCACTGTCGCGCGTGGCGCTTATGTCCGATTTGCGCGTCTCGGCCACCGCCGAAAAGCTCAGACCGTTGGCATCGCCCAACCGCAGGCTGCGCCCCAACTCCAGTTTCGCGAAGTCATAAGACCGCTCGCCCCCGGACCAACTCGCCCCAAGTGCAAAACCCACCGAAGCGCTGTTGCCTTTGGCCCCCAGCGCAAAGCGGTGGTTCACCCCCACCTCGGCAAAGGTAGAGGAAAAGAGGCTGCCATTGACCCCTGGTGCGTCGGCCTCGGCGCTCTCGGACAGCTCTACGCGCCGAATATAGAGGCGCGCGTTCGCGTGGGTGACGCTGTTGGCGTCGCGGCGCAGCCTGTAGCGCAGCCTTGTGTCAAATGTGGTCACGACCCCCGACAGCGCGCGGGTCGCACTGCCAAAGCGTCCAAGGGTCGGCACGCCGTTGATCACCTCCAGCACGTTGTCGGTACCGGAGTTCACGTTATCGGACGGGGCAACACCAAGGCTGATGTTGAATGACAGCGGGTTGGCGGCGCGGGCGCGGGCATAGTCACGCTTTAGCTCTGCCTCCTGCTTGTCCGTTTCGGTATGCGTGGCGGCAATGCGCAACCACGCCTGACTGAGTGTCGGGCGTTCATGCTGCAAGGCCACGCTGGCCGCTGTGCGGGCGGCACCGAACTTCTGGGCGGGGGTGTCGGAGTATTTGTAGGACAGGCGCGCGGCGGCGCGTGCAAGTTTGGGATCGTTTAGCCGGCTGTGCGCAGCGGCGAGTACGCCATAGGCGTAAGGGTCTTCGGCATCAGCCTTGAGCAAGCCCATGGCAAGTTGTCGGGCCACTTCGAACCGGCCCGCATAAAGCGCTTGGCGCGCCAGCAGGCGCGCCTCGTCCAGAGTGAGTGTGCCGCTGTCTTGTTCAGGGGTCTGCGCAGGGGCGGCGCGTGCCGCCTGTGGTGGGGACGACGGGACATCCGCAGCCTGCGCCAGAGCGACAGACCCGCCACCAAGCACCAGTAGGGCTGCGCGCAGCGCGCGTTTCATGCCACGCTCCGCCCCAAGGCTCAGGGTTGCAGTGCGTTCACACAGATCGGGTCAGTGCTGGCGGTGGTACAGATATCCAGAACAAAGACACCAAATTCGATCTCGCTGTCGAGTTCGTCGGTAAACTCCTCGATCCGTGTGCCACCCACGATCGACCCGCCGTCCGTGCCGCCGATCACACCGGCAAAGTCGCCGATATCAACGCCAACCGGATCAGACGGAGTGCCGGGGTTGGTGACATCCGTTGCGTCGATCTCGATGTTGCCACTGAACGTGCCGTCGCCTGTCAACGCGCCATCGACCAGCACAAGGTCGGGCAGGTCGCCAAAGACTGCGGCGTTCGGATTTGTCGGGCTTTGCAAGACAGCCGTACGGTCGTAAATCTCACCTTCGACGGACATGTCGTTCAGGTCGACGTTCACGAACATCAGCCCGCGGATGAATGCAGTCTGTTCCGGTCCGTTCACATCCGGATCAACACCGCCGGTCACGGGAAACAGGTCGGTCCGCGGCCCGGCACCATTCAGCCCCGCCGCGTAATTGCCCACATAGGTCACGTCAAACCGCGATTCCGGCGCCACTGGCGCGGTATAGCCACCCGTCCGCTCAAAGAACGTGCCGCCAAAGAACTTGTTGAACTGCGGTCCCGTCATCACGACACCCGCCTGCAGCCCATCGCGGCTGGCGACAAAGGCCGTCGCATGACGCCCCAGCGGGTCGTTTTGCCCGGTGAAGGTCACAAATCCCGGCGCAAAGGTCGTTGCAATCGCGCGGTAATCGTTGACCAGCGGCACGCCGTCCTGCGTCAGTCCCGTCACCGTCAAAGTGTTGTCTGCGGCGTTGAACGAAATCGATTCCAGATCGCCAAGGATGTTCTCCGGCACGCCAGATGCCGGCGTGGGCGTGCCCGTTCCGCCACCTGTACCTGTGTCCGTATCTGTAAAGGGATTGCCATCACCACATGACGCAACGCCGATGGCGAGCACGCAAACTGCTGCTATTCGTTTCATACCTGTCAAACCTTTGCGGTTCTATGTTCTGCCTCTTTGGTCGCAGAGTCAGTCACTTACACGCAAAAGTCAACGTAGCGCTGCGCTGGCACCGCCCACCCGTTGCCAAAAAACACCCCCTATCTAGTGGTTCTCATAGCCGCAGCCACGAGATACAGTGAGGGTCTGACAGATTCTGTGGATAAACGAGGTGCGCCATGCCGCTTTCCCCCGACCAGCAAGCCGAAGTGGACGAGCTCCGCAGCGCGCCCACCCAAACACTCCGCGCGACCGTGCCGGGGATAGAGGCGCATCTTTACAAGGCTATGGATGTGCTCGATCACGGATTTGTCCGGGTCATCGACTATATGGGAGACGATTCCGCTATCTGTCAGGCGGCGCGGGTCAGCTATGGCCGGGGCACCAAATCGGTGCAGAATGACGAAGGGCTGATCCGCTACCTCATGCGGCACTGGCACTCGACCCCGTTCGAGATGTGCGAGATCAAGCTGCACGTCAAACTGCCCGTCTTTGTCGCCCGCCAATGGATCCGCCACCGCACCGCCAACGTCAACGAATACTCCGCCCGCTATTCGATCCTCGACCGCGAATTCTACATCCCCGAACCCGACGCACTGGCGGCTCAGTCCGTGGTCAACAATCAGGGGCGCGGCGAGGCGCTGAGTGGGGAAGAGGCCGAGCGCGTCCTGCGCTACCTGCGCGATGACGCCATGCGGTCCTACGACCATTACGAAGAGATGATTTCCCAAGACGGCCAACAGGGCCTCGCGCGCGAGCTTGCCCGCATGAACCTGCCCGCCAACATCTACACCCAATGGTACTGGAAAGTAGACCTGCACAACCTGTTCCACTTTTTGCGCCTGCGCGCGGACGCCCACGCGCAGTATGAGATACGCGTCTATGCGGACGCGATCTGTGAGGTGGTCAAGGATTGGGTCCCCGCGGCGTATAAGGCGTTCGAGGATTACCGGATGGGCGGGGCCAATTTGTCGGGTACAGCCATTACGTGCATCCAGCGGATGCTGAAAGGTGAAAAAGTCACGCAGGAAAACTCAGGGATGAGTAAAGGGGAGTGGCGGGAATTTTTGGCTGTTTTGGAGTGATTGGGTGAGTGAATTATCAAAGCGTGCGTTCGAACTATCTTATAATCAAGTGCGCAGCCAAAAAGAGGACCTACGCGCAATAAGAAATCAGGCGTCGTTTGCCGCAACATTAACTGGACTCGTTGCCACGTTTTTCTCTTCGATTGCCTTAAGCGCAAACTCAACTGTTTTGATAGATGCAAATTATCTGTTTAGTTTCAAAGCTGAGGCTATAGTGGTCGTTCTTTTTGTGACCCTATCTATTGTTCTGTCCGCGGTTGTTGTATCTGGGCGATCCGAGGTGCAATTTGATTTGAATGCCGACTACATTTTGTATGCCCAGAAACATCGGTCAAAAGAAGATGATTTAACTACCATTATAGAAAACGAGTTGACCGAAGTGCTGAAATGCAACTTTTCTACAAACGAAGCCGTAATCAAAAGAAACTCAGTTTACTTGACGCTTGCCTTTTTTGTGGGGCTGTTCCAAATTCCTGCGTGGATTAGCCTGATTGGGTCAGCGTAAAATGCCTTCCAGTGATAGAGAGCCGCCTCCACCGCCGCCTTCTCCGAACGTACCAACTCGTAGAGGGCCAGATACTGAACAGCCGCGTCCAGGGCCTCGGTAAATCAGAGTCGTAGCTTCCGAAACGTTGGCAGCCTTTGCTTCAAGTTGCAGCGGTTTGTTGGAACAGTTCCGCGCGCTGCTCAAACATGCCCCGGGGCTCAGCCCGTGAACCGGCGCTGTCGCGGCTATGAATCATGTGACAGGCGCGCCTTGCACAAGAGCCAAGACGCCTTCTACCCTCGCCCAATCATGGACCCCCGCCAAGCCCTCCTCGACCGCCTGACCGCCCTCGATGCCGAAGACGCGGCGGGCCGGGACGCGCAAGCGACTGTGGAGCTTGATCAACAGGCCGTCGGGCGTCTGTCTCGCATGGATGCGCTGCAAAATCAGGCGATGGCGCAGGCGCAGGCCCGGATACGGCAGGCGGAACGGGAGCGTATTCACGCCACTCTCCAACGCATGGATGATGGGAATTACGGCTATTGCACCGATTGCGGAGAGCAGGTGGAGGCCAAACGTCTTGCTGCTGACCTCACCATACCGCGCTGTCTGGACTGTACGCGCGGTTAACGAACCCGCGCGCGCAACTCGGCCACCAATTCGGCGTTCGCATCTTCCCACGCCTTCCAGCGCCGATACCCTTCAATCTGCGCGGCGGGGCCGCTCAGATCCTCGGCAAAGTGCGCTTTGACCGCATGGTAGTGCCCCATGCAGCGCTGCCATTCGGACGGCGTGGGAAACCGCGTTTCCGCCGCGACATCGCAGGCGTAAAACAGGGACAAGAGGCGGAGCAGTTCGGTCATGGGACACCAGATTAAGGCGAAAACTGTTTCCAGCCTAAACACAAAACCGCCAGAACAAGGTTAACGATGCGCCCGCAGGCCATGGTTAACAAAATTTCTGGACAGAGCGCCCGTGGCTCTGCACACTTGGCGCACAACCATAGATGTCGTGGTCCAGCCACCGAACGAGGGAAAATATGCGTTTTATCAGTGCAACAGCTCTGGCCCTGTTGATGGCCACTCCGGTCCTTGCGGACGGTCATTCCGGCCCCAAAATCTACGCCTACAAAAGCCACGCCAACTACTGCCCTGCGGGTATGCAGCCGGTGACGATGGACGGGACAATCTGCTGCGGCGTGCCAAATCAGGCGCACACCTATCAGCAGGTCATGGCCCACGGGGTCGCGAAAAAGCGCCACGTCAAACGTATCCGTGCTGTGCGCCGGGACAGTTGTCCTGTTGGCACCAAAGGGTGCAGCTACGACTGATCCTGAGGGTGAGCGCGGCGCCGCCACACGCCGCGCTTGACGCTTACAGCAGTTTCAGATCGCCAGCCATCTGCCGGCCATCGCGGCCTTCCAGCAGTTCAAAGCTGACTTTCTGGTTGTCCGCAAGCCCGGTCAGTCCTGACCGTTCCACTGCGGAAATATGTACAAAAATGTCTTTGCCGCCGTCTTCCGGCGCAATGAACCCATAGCCTTTTGTGGTGTTGAACCACTTCACGGTGCCAGTTGGCATGACCCGTGCCTCCTTTTGCCTTTCAGTCTTCCCCGCGCGGGGAACTTGGATGCGCACGGCATGTCCCGCCAAAGGCAGAGCAGGCGTCCGCTACTCAAACAGATTGCCCGTTTGCGGCGAATTTCAAGGTACGAGGCTGTTATATCGGGGGCTCAGATGATTATTTGGGCACGATTGGAGGGGTGCGATGGAAATCTATGGTTTGAAGACATGTGACACGTGCCGCAAGGCCATCAAGGCGCTGCCGGAGGCGCGGTTTGTGGATGTGCGCGCCGAAGGTGTGCCAGACGATGTAATGGCGGCGGCGCGCGCTCGGTTCGGCGATGCACTTGTCAACACACGGTCGACCACATGGCGCGGCTTGAGTGAGACGGAGCGGGCTGGCACGCCGGAGGCGCTGCTGGCGGCGCATCCCACGTTGATGAAGCGCCCGCTGATCGTGGCGGGCACAGAGATGCACCTTGGCTGGACCAAGGATGTGCAGGCTGCCTTAGGCGTCTAGGCGGCTTTCGCCGCCAAGGCGCGGTCGATCGCCAGCGGGCCTGCGCCCTTGATCACCAGAACGAGCAGCAGAAAGACCCAGAGCGTGCGCTGGTCGATCAACTCGGGCGCGTTGTTGAACCATGTGCCCAGAGCAACCCCGTGCCCGGTGACATCGACCGCCGTTTGCACAATGACAAAGCCAATCATGGCGGCCGCTGCCAGCCGTGTGAACAGTCCGACGACGATCAAAACCGGCAGAACATATTCCGCCAATGTGCCGACAAAGATCACCAGCCGCTGAAAGCCGGTCAGTTGCGTCACATCATAGAGCACAGCTTCGGCCGCTTTTGGAAAGATCTGGGCGAAGGCACCGGCAGAGGGCGAGAACAGACCACCGTCGATTTTGGTTCCGGCAGAATTGAGGAAGTAAAAGAAAAACACAGCGAGGAACGTAACGCGTGCCAAGGTCGGAAGCAGCCAGTCGCCCCGGTCCATGGGATCGAACAGGGCGGAGCGAATGCGGGCAATGGCAGTCATGGGTCAGTCCTTTGGCGTGGTGAGGGTGGTGAGCGCGCCGTGCTGCAACAGCAGGCCAAGCAGCGGGGCAAGGTCAAAGGCGGGGTCGGTCGCGCTGGCGCTGTCCTGCGCCTCTGTGAGGTTCGCACCGGTTTGGCAGGCGTGAAGCCACGCGTATTGCGCGGCGGTCAGGGCGTGCGGTTCGGGGTCGAACCCGGCGCGGGTGATCAGCACTGATTGTGCGGTGGCTTGAGGCTTGGGCGCGCCCGCGACGGTGTTGTAGCGCCAGATGTCAAAGAGCGGCCATGGCGACGGGATCAACTGCACAGCCGGGGCCAATTGCAGACACGAACCCATTAGCGTCTCGGGCGGGCAGGCGGCGAGGACCTGCGCGTCCAGTGCGGCGCTGTCCGCCGCATGGTAGGACCGGCGCAAGGCCAGTTCCAACCGCGCGACGTCCGGCAAATAGCCCAGATGCTTCAGCGGCGCGAACCCGTCCAAAAAGGCAGGCATGTCCTGACCGTAATGCATCATCAGCGGAGACCGTGGCGGATGCGCCCGGGCGTATACCCGGGCAAGCGGGTCAAAATTTGCGTCCCCCAGCAGCTTGCGCAAAACCGGGAATGCCGTGCGCAGCGCGTCGATCAGGGCGACAGTCACATTGTTGCGGTACACGTCAAAGCGTTTGACGGTGGGGGCGCCGGCACCATCAGTGAGGCCGTCCGGCACGGGCGCGGCAGGATCCAGCAAGGCGGCCCGAAACTGTGATTGCCTGGTGCCCATGGTTCAGTGCGCAGGGATGGTGGCAAGTGCGCTGGCGGCCCTGTCCGCCTCGGCCCGCAATGCGGGCCATTCCGGCACATCATTGTCCCATTCGACCAGCACGGGCGCAGGCCCTGTGCGCCGAAGGGCATAGTCCAGCAGGGTCCACACAGGCTCTGCCGCGGGGTGCGCGTGGCTGTCGATCAGCAGCGGCGCACCATGGTCGTCCGCGTCTTCGTCATGTCCGCCGACGTGGATTTCGCCAACTGCGTGCAGCGGGTAGGCATCCAGATACCCGGTCGCTGTGTCGCCAAGATTGGTGGCCGAGATAAAGACATTGTTCACATCCAGCAACAGACCACAGCCGGTGCGGCGGGTCAGTTCAGACAGAAACTCCGTCTCGGACCACGTGCTTTCCGCAAAGGCGAGGTAGCTTGATGGGTTTTCCAGCAGCATCTGGCGGCCCAGCAGGTCTTGCACCTCGTCGATGTGATCGGCCACCCGCGTCAGGGTCGCATCGGTATAGGGCAGGGGCAGCAGATCGTCGAGAAACTCGGCCCCATGGGTGGACCATGCCAGATGCTCGGAAAAGCTGGCGGGTTCAAGCCAGTCCACAAGGCGTTGCAACCGTGCGAGGTGGTCGGGGTCCAACCGGCCTTCGCCACCAATCGACAGCCCAACGCCATGGACCGAAATGGCAAAGTCGGCACGCAACGCGTGCAACTGTGCATGTGGTCGCCCACCGTCGCCCATGTAATTCTCGGCGTGTATTTCCAGCCACGTCACCGGACCCGGCTCGCTGCGCAACGCATCGAAATGCTGGGGTTTGTATCCCACACCCGGCGCCTTGGGCAGGCTTGGCGATCGGTGTGATGCGTCCAGCATGGCATGGCTCTCCGGTTGGGATTGGATGCGCCGGACCCAAGAAGGAATCCGGCGCGTCGGGATCTTTTGTGCCTTAGGCGGGCAGGTCGCGGTCAAGCTCGGTCAGCGACCCCTCGCGCGGGGTACCGTCGGCCAGCGCGGGCAGGTCGATCTCGGTGCAGGTGCCTGCATCCACAAGCGTCCACGCATTCCCCTGATAGTCCACGGTCGAGGTGCCTGCACAGGTGGTGCCGGGGCCCGCGGCGCAGTCGTTTTCGCCCGCCAGCGAAATGCCAAAGCATTTCTCCTTGGACGCGGCTTCGGCAGGTGTCGTGCTATGTGCGGTAACGGCAGCTGCAACGGCACCAACGATAGCGACAGTTTTCATGGTCTTCGACATCTTCAATCGTCCCTTTGCGATATCAGTTACAAATCCTGTGTGATGGTGAGATAGGGCATCTGTTACGGCAAACACCACCCTTGCGGCAGCGCCTCACGGCCAAGTTATACAATGTCAGTCAAAGCGCGCAAATTGAGGCCGATCGGCCTCAATTGTTGCAGCGTGGTCTGCGCAATGTTGCAATTGCGGCGATCAGCGCAGATCGGGCGGGGTCGCCTCAATGCGCAGCGCGTCCACAACATCCGCCAACGATTGCACGCTCGTCTGCTTTTCCCCCAAGCGCCGCACCGACACTGTCTGGTCTTCGACTTCACGGCCACCAACGGCGAGGATGACAGGGACCTTGCCGACCGAATGCTCGCGGACCTTGTAGTTGATCTTTTCGTTGCGCATGTCGGCCTCGGCACGCACGCCCGCCGCCTTGAGCGCATCGACCACATCTGACACGTAATGATCCGCCTCGGACGTGATGGAGGCGACAACCACCTGCCGCGGGGCCAGCCAGAACGGCAGCTTGCCTGCGTGTTCTTCGATCAGGATGCCGATAAAACGCTCGAACGATCCCAGCGTCGCGCGGTGCAGCATCACGGGGCGGTGTTTGGCCCCGTCGCGGCCAATATACGTGGCGTCCAGACGTTCAGGCAGCACGAAATCCACCTGAAAGGTGCCACATTGCCAGTCCCGCCCAATGGCGTCGGTCAGCACAAACTCCAGCTTGGGGCCGTAAAACGCCCCTTCTCCGGGGTTCATCTCGGGTTCGATCCCAGCAGCGCGCGTTGCATAAAGCAAAGCGTCTTCTGCCTTATCCCACACCTCATCCGATCCGGCGCGGGTGTCGGGCCGATCCGAGAATTTGACCTTGAAGCTGTCAAAGCCCAAGTCCTGATAGATGTCAGTGAGGAACTTGATGAAGATCGCGCATTCGCTTTCGATCTGGAATTCCTCGGCAAAGATGTGCCCGTCATCCTGCGCAAATCCACGCACCCGCATGATGCCGTGCAGCGCGCCCGACGGCTCGTACCGCGCACAGGACCCGAATTCCGCCATGCGCATGGGCAGATCGCGATAGGATTTCAGCCCATGCTTGAAGATTTCAACGTGGCAGGGGCAGTTCATCGGCTTGAGCGCGTTGATCGCCTTTTCGCGGGCATTGTCCTCGTCCACTTCGACGATGAACATATTCTCCTGATATTTTTCCCAGTGGCCGGACTTTTCCCACAGATGCCGGTTCACGACCTGCGGAGTGTTTACCTCTACGTAGTCGCCCATCTGCTGCTTGCGCCGCATATAGTCCTGCAACTGGGTGTAGATGGTCCAGCCGTTGGGATGCCAGAACACCTGACCGGGGGCCTCTTCCTGCATGTGGAACAGGTCCATCTCGCGGCCCAGCTTGCGGTGGTCGCGTTTGGCCGCCTCTTCGAGCATGTTGAGATGCGCGCGCAGTTTCTCTTTGCCGGTGAAGGCCACGCCGTAGATGCGTTGCAGCATCGCGCGGCTGCTGTCGCCGCGCCAGTAGGCCCCGGCGATGGACATCAGTTTGAACGCGTCGCCCGGCACTTGGCCGGTATGTTGCAGATGCGGACCACGGCACAGGTCTTGCCAGTCGCCGTGCCAGTACATCCGCAGCGGCTCGTCGCCGGGGATGCTGTTGATCAGCTCGACCTTGTAGGGTTCGTTCCGGTCTTCGTAATACTTGATCGCCACGTCCCGGTCCCACACCTCGGTGCGGACGGGATCACGCTTGTTGATGATCTCCTTCATCTTCTTTTCGATGACGCCAAGGTCTTCGGGGGTGAACGGCTCTGCCCGGTCAAAGTCGTAATACCAGCCATTCTCGATCACCGGGCCGATGGTGACCTTGGTGTCGGGCCAGATTTCCTGCACGGCGCGCGCCATGATGTGCGCAAGGTCGTGGCGCACCAACTCGTTGGCCTGCTCTTCGTCCTGCATGGTGTGGATGGCGATGGAGGCATCCGCCGCGATTGGCCATGCGAGGTCCCAGTGCTGGCCGTCCACGGTCGCGCTGATCGCCTTTTTGCCCAAGGATTTGGAGATGCTTTCCGCAACAGCCGCAGGGGTCACGCCCGCGTCATAGTCGCGTGCATTGCCGTCAGGAAAGGTGAGAGAGATCTGGGCCATATCGGCATCCTCGTCAGTTTGGCGCCCACGGAACGCCCGATTGCGGGTTGTGTTGTCTGTGCGCTACTTGGCGGCAACGCGGGGCCAAGTCAACGCCGTGATTCAGTTTGCGGGCAGGGGTGGTGGCATGGGCACACCCACCCGGATGGCTGCCGAAAAATCGCGGCTCAGCCCATCGGCCAGCGCGCGTTCGTTGATGCGGCCCCGCGCGCGCAGTTCCTCCAATGGCACGGACGTGTCCACGGCACCCAGCGCATAGGCGTAGTCCAGCAGATATCCGTTGGCCAGCACGCGCCAGTCCAGCGGCGTGTTCACATTGACCGCCCGCATCAACTTGAGCACGACAGTAAAACAGTTCGAGGTGAGCGAGTTGTAGAACCGCGGCTCGGTCGCCAGCGCGTTGGCGTCCTCGACATAGGCTTTCAGCAGGTTTCGGATGTTCTCGGGCTGCGCGCGCAGGCGGTACAGGTAAACGTCGTTTTCCCAGATATTCGACCGCAGGCCCGCGATGTCGCGCTCATCGCCCGCAACGATCACCAATGTGTTGGACCGAAAGAAATCTGCCACCGCCGAGAATTGCCCACCCACCTTGCGCCGCACCTCGACCGACCACATCAAGTACCGCCCGTCGGCAAATCCAAAGCTGAGCATGAAATGCCCGATCGCCGGATTGCCCCAGTGCGACATGAGGAAATCCACGCCCTCTAACTGGTTCAGGTCATAGGTGCGGTCCTCCCACATCTCTTCCGCATCGGTGTCGCCCCGCCAGCGGAACGCCCGCACATTCCTGAGATGCAATATGTCGCCGTCGATCGTGCCGGTCACCTGTCGGGCGACGCTGGGCGACCAGTTGGCCGACGATTCCGGTTGCAGGGTGAACCACCAGCCCAGAACACCCGCCATCGCAACGGCGTAGACGCCCAACGTCGCCCGACGTTTGGCGGTGAACCAGCCCAACGCGGCCACCAGAGCCAGCAGGACAATGACCGCGCCGAAGGCGATGCGCACCGTGTCAGGCGCTGGCAGGCGATACCAGATTGCAAGCCCCGCCCAACCCGCAAAGGCCAACAGGATCAGGCCAAATACTGCGCCCAACGCACCGAAAACGACCTTTTTGACCACAACTACCTCACTTGGCGCTTTGTCGGCAGAATGCCACCACATGCAGTGGTGCGCCATCAGCCGCATACCATTGCATACGCAAAAAGCGACTTCTGAGGGTGAAAAATCGACAAATCGGGCTGGACAAGCGTGATGTGGGTTGTAGATATCCACTATCGGAAACTTTCGTTCCTGAAGGGGAAGCGCTGTGCCAGGCTACAACAAGAACTTTGAACTGAGTGTGGAAGACCTCGACCTGATCGAAGAAGCTCTGCGCGCGTCAAAGCTTGCCAAGGCGCAGGCGGATGCCAAGGCGGGCCCCGCCACAGAAAAGGTCCGTGACATCCACGATTTGCTAGGGCGGCTTCACAATCAAAAGACGTTCTACCGTCCCGCCAAAGGGCCCTACGTCAGCGGCTGATCAAGGCCCATACGAAAGCGCGGCGCCGTCATCATGTGCCGTTCGAACCCCCGTTTTTCATAGAACGCACCCGCTGCCGTGTTGTCGGGATGCGCGCCCACGCTGATGTAGTGACAGCCGCGCCGCAGACCTTCGGCCTTGCAGGCTGCCACCAAGGCACGCCCGACGCCCGAACCGCGCACGCGCGGTTTGACGAACAGGTGATGCATCTCCAACCCGAATTTGCCGAAATGCAACCGCGCCGTCGGCATAAGCGCAGCATAGCCGACAAGGCCCGCCTCACCCTCGGCCACCAGCACCTTGAGGCAGGGGAGCGGGCCGAATGTCATCATTGTCAGCGTCGCTTCGTCAATCTGGGCCACGTCTTCATGGAAGGCGGCAAGCGCGCTGATCATCTCTAGCACGGCGCCTGTGTCGCGCGGCGCCATTTGTCGGATTTTTGGGGTCATTGTCATTCTCCTGAACACCCGCGCAAACCGAGGGGAACAAGGAGAGGCCGCTCGGAGCGCGGCCTTGATGTGGTTAGATGGGCTGGGACCCGGACACACCAAAAGCACGCGAGGATTGCGCGCTAAACCAATAAAAGGTGTATTCCGTGTGCCGTGTCATGCTTTGACCATGGGCCGAAGAGGCGCGCGCGGTCAACCCCGCGCGCACCCGCTCAGGCGGCGAAGAAGGCAAAGCCCATCAAAATGCAACACACCCAACCAGCCGTAAAGATCAGCGGGCGCGCCGGAAACCCAGCGGTGCCGGTGATGTAGCCGACGGCGTGCGCCACGCGCAGCAGCAAGAAGGCCATGGACGTCCACAACGTCAATGCCGTGAACCCATCTACCCGATC
Source organism: uncultured Tateyamaria sp. (assembly GCF_947503385.1). Taxonomy (GTDB): domain Bacteria; phylum Pseudomonadota; class Alphaproteobacteria; order Rhodobacterales; family Rhodobacteraceae; genus Tateyamaria. The sequence continues at coordinate 608,825 of NZ_CANNDO010000002.1, read as the reverse complement.
GACCAACAGAACCAGAATGGCAAAGGGCACCGACTGCTCAAGCAGGTTCAGATGTGCGCGGTAGGCCCGGTGCACCCATTCCCGTTGGAAACCGGGGTCGGGGGGACGGACAAATCCATCGGGCGCGTCCGGGGAAATGGACCCTTTGGGGGCAGTGTTGACCCCGACGATGTAGGGAATCCACAAGGACGCCGCAAACAGGGCGAGGATGCCCAAGATGGTCAGTTCAGCAGGCATCACTCACCCCTCCTGCTGGTCCATCGGACCGATATGCGCGTCTTCGCCCGTCTCAAGCCACGATTTGAGGCCAGACGCCCAGCGGACCCAGCCATCGGCCACCCCTTCACCCGGCACGGCGGGGCCGCCAAGATCGTAATGTTCGATGGTCAGCCGCACAAATTCGTTTTCCGGGCGCATCAGGTAAACAACGCGGCTGGTCGGGCTTGCGCCGCCGTCCCAATGCGGCTCGAACGTCCATTCCATGCGGCTCTTTGGGTCGGAAGACAGCAATGTGTTGGTCAACATCGGCGCGCCGTCGGCAAAATGCATGGTCACGGCATCGCCGTTCCGTGTGCCGTGGCTGGCGATGAAATGGTAATGCGCAATCGCCTTTTCATCCATCAACACATCCCACAACCGGTCCTGGGTCGTCTTGATATAGGTTTCCATCACAAAATCTGGTTTTGACATCCGGGTCTCTCCTTCGAGTTGAGATTTGAGATCAAGCACTGCCCGGGCCGCCGGTTTGACGAGCAAAGGCTCGATCCAGCGGTCGATCGCCTGCTGCAAGGGCACGGCGTTGAGGTAGTGATGCTTGAAGCGCCCCACCTTTTTGGTGGTCACAAGGCCCGCCTCTTCCAACACGCCAAGGTGCTTCATCACGCCAAAGCGCGTCATGTCGAGCTGACCTTGCAATTGTTGCAAGGTCTGGCCGTCCGTGTCGCGCAAACGGTCAAGCAGCGTGCGGCGCGTGGGATCTGCGAGGGCTTTGAAAACCGAATCCATAGGATCTTATAGGTGATTATTTAGTCACGTGACAAGATGGTCACTTATAAAATCACCCCGCGTCAGGATGGACAGCGCTGCGCGCCCGGTGAATGATCTCGCCAACCAAACGGGGGAGAACGGCATGAGCGGGCCAAGCTATCTGGACACAGCGCAGGGCAGGCGGCTTGCCTATCACCAAAGCGCGGGCAGCGGTCCGTGTGTTGTGTTCCTTGGCGGGCTCAAATCCGACATGGAGGGTACAAAGGCGATCCATCTGGAGGCGTGGTGCCGCGCGCGCGGGCAGGCGTTTTTGCGCTTTGATTATTCCGGCCACGGCCAAAGCTCCGGCAGGTTCGAGGACGGGTGCATCGGCGACTGGGCCGAGGATACGGTGGCCGCCTTGGCGACTTTGACCGAAGGAAAGCTGATTGTGGTGGGCAGTTCTATGGGCGGGTGGCAGGCGTTGCTATATGCCCGCGCACATTCCGAGCGGGTGGCCGGTCTGGTCACTATCGCCGCGGCTCCCGACTTTACGGAGGATGGGTATTGGGCCAATTTCACCGACGCCCAGAAAGCCGCGCTAAAGCGGGACGGGCAGGTCGAAATGCCGTCTGACTACATGGAACCCTACATCATCTCGCAACGCCTGATAGAAGATGGCCGCAACCAACTGGTCCTGCGCACGCCGTTGCCGCTGCCCTTTCCGGTGCGGTGCTTGCAAGGCACATCGGACACGGCGGTCAGCACGGAAACGGCGGTGCGCCTGCTGGAACATGCCGACAGCCCCGACATGCGCCTGACCTTGGTCAAGGATGCCGATCACCGGTTTTCCGATGGTCCCTGCCTTGGGGTGATCGAGGACGCAATTCAAGACGTGATGGAGGCCGCCACATGAAGGCATTTGGCAAATTTCTGGGTCGTGCGCTGCTGGTGTTGATCGTGCTGGGGCTCGGATTGTGGCTGTTTGGCCCCTACGAGCCGGCGCCGCTCACACCCACGCACGACGCTGTTGGTGCCGACATCGATGCCCATTTTGCGCAGAGCGAGGCGCAGTTTGATGACATCGTGCCCGGCACGCAAAAGCGGATCGTATGGGCGGATGAGACCGGCGCGCGGACCGAATGGTCTGTGCTGTACGTACACGGGTTCTCGGCCTCGTCCGAGGAGATCCGCCCGGTGCCGGACCGCGTGGCCGAGGCCCTTGGGGCCAACCTCATCTTCACCCGTTTGCAGGGGCACGGGCGCGGCCCCGATGCATTGGCCGACGGCACGGTGCAGGGGTGGGTCAACGACCTGGCCGAAGGTATGGATGCCGCCCGCGCCACCGGCGACAGGGTAATAGTCATGGCCACGTCGACGGGCGGGACGTTGGTAACCGCGCTGGCACCAGACAGCGCGGTGATGGACGGTGTGGCCGGGCTGATCCTCGTGTCACCGAATTATGGGCTGAACAATCCGCTGGCGCCGCTGCTCAGCTGGCCCGCTGCGCGCCACTGGCTGCCCCCGCTTGCCGGTGCGCGGCGCAGTTTCGAGCCGCGCAACGAAGGTCATGCGACGTACTGGACCACCGAATATGACAGCGTGGCGGTCATGCCGATGGTGGCTCTGATCGACGCGGTGAACGCCATGGACCACACCGAACAATCGTTGCCTGCCCTGTTTTGGTTCGCCACCGCGGACGAAGTTGTGCAACCCGGCCGAACCGCAGAGATTGCCGCGGCGTGGGGTGGGCCAAGCACGGTGGTGAATCCGGTTATGGGCCCCGGGGACGACGACCAATCGCATGTGATCGCGGGCAATGTCCTGTCACCCGGCCAAACCGACGCGGCAGTGGTGGGAATGGTTGACTGGATCAAAGGGCTTGAATGATGGAACAACGCGTTTCGCTCATCACATTGGGCACGCAGGACATGGATGCGCAGGCCACGTTCTACGAGGCGCTGGGGTGGCAGCGCGTGGACACTCCTGACGGGGTGATCGCTTTTGATTTGCTGGGGCAGACGCTTGGTCTCTATCCGATTGCGGCCCTCGCAGATGATATTGGCCTGACTGTGGATGACCTTGGGCGCGGCGCGATGACGCTGGGCCACAATGTTCCGTCCAAGGCAGAGGTGGATGGGCTGTTGGCCCGTGCCAAAGCTGCGGGCGCGCGCATACTCAAGCCCGCGGCAGATGTGTTTTGGGGCGGGTATCACGGATATTTTGCCGATCCAGAGGGACATATCTGGGAAATCGCATGGAACCCGTTTTCGCCATTGGGCACGGACGGGGCCTTTCAATGGAACGGGGCCGCGTAATGCGCCGTCCCGGCAGCATGTGGAGCCTTGAGACCCTGGGCCGCGTGCGGCTGTCAAAACACTTCTACATGCGCGATTTTCTGTATTCGGAGATCGGGAATTTTCACCGCGTCCAAAACCTGCCGCGCGACCCTGATCTGGCCATCGCAAACGGTCAAATGCTGTGTTCAGAGCTTCTGGACCCGCTGGAAGAGACTTTTGGCCGCCTTGCCATCCGCTCCGGCTACCGCTCGCCCGAATTGAACCAGTATGGCAACGAAAACAGGTTGAACTGCGCGCGCAACGACAACCCGATCGAATGTCATATCTGGGATTGGGGCACCGGAGAGACTGCGGTTGCGGGCACGTCGCTGGCCATTCCTTGGTTTACCGACCAATATGAACAGGGGCGCGACTGGCGCGATCTGGCGTGGTGGGTACATGACCATCTGCCTTATTCGGGGATGTGGTTCTTTCCCAAACTCTGCGCTTTCAACCTGGATTGGCGGCCCGAGCCTCAGCGTATGATCGGCAGCTACATCGCTCCCAAAGGACTGCTGTTGCGGCGCGGAGATGCGCCGGACGAGCCGCTGGCGCAGCGCCGTCGCCGCTACGCCGATTTCCCACCCCTGCGCGGTATCGCATACCCATAAACCGCAATTGCACTGCGGCCCCTTGCAGGCAGATGCCAGAGGGGCCATTCTAGCATGAGGGGATCAAACAGCAGGCAAGGCAATGGGCGCAAGCACGAGGCGGGGGCCAGAGGCACAGCATGGCTGAGCCCGTCGTTTTTCTACCAGGTATGATGTGTGACGCGCGGCTGTTTGGACCGCAAATTGCCGAATTGTCGGCGGATCATGCCATTATGGTCGCACCGGTTACCCGCGGAGAGCGGATCGAAGAGATCGCCAGCGGTCTGCTGGACGAATTGCCGGGGCGGTTTGCGCTGGCAGGGCTCAGCATGGGCGGCATTGTCGCGATGGAACTGTTGCGCCGCGCGCCTGACCGGATTTCACGGCTGGCTCTTATGGACACCAATCCGCTGGCCGAAACGCCGCAGGTCGCCGCCGATCGCGAGCCGCAGATTGTCAAGGTGCGTGCCGGGCGCATGGAAGACGTGATGCGCGACGAGATGAAGCCCAACTACCTCGCGCCCGGACCGTTTCGGAATGAAATCCTCGATCTGGTGATGGACATGGCCCACGCGTTGGGGCCGGAGGTGTTCATTCGCCAGTCCCGCGCCTTGCAACGGCGCCGCGATCAGCAGGGCACCTTGCGCAAATGCAAGGTGCCAACACTCATCATGTGCGGCGCGCATGACGCGCTGTGCCCGGTCAAACGGCATACCTTTATGGCCGAACTGATCCACGGTGCGGAGTTGAAAGTGATCGAAACAGCGGGCCATTTGCCAACGCTTGAGGCCCCGGACGAAACCACGCAGGCCCTGCGTGACTGGCTGCGCCAGCCCCTGATCCTGCGTTAGCCGCTGACGGCGCGTGCGGCCTTGGCCGCCGCTTTTATCTCGTCCGCGATCTCATCAGCCTCCTCAGGATCGAAATCCATTGGGATTTCGGCACCGTTGGCCTCAATGTAAATGCGCACCATGCCCTTGTCGGTCGGCCCGATCTGAAGATTGGCCTCGATGTCGCGTTCGTTGTTGATGCCCATGGTGCCGTCCCCTGTCTGGTCGCGCCCGCGTGCTAGCCGTTGCGCGCTTGCTTGGCAAGGTTGCGGCCGCCATGTTGGGCGTATGGAAGAGATCACGCTTAGACCCTTCACGGCGGACGACACCGACTGGTTGGTGGACCAACATGCAACGCTTTACGCGCAGAATGACGGTTTCGATGACAGCTTTGGACCGCTGGTACGGACCATTCTTGAGGATTTTGTGGCAGGCCACGATGCGGAACGCGAACGCGGTTGGATCGCCGAAGCAGACGGTGCGCGCCTCGGTTCCATCTTTTGCGTCCGGCTGAATGACACCACGGCCAAGCTGCGGTTGTTTCTTCTGCTGCCAGAGGCGCGGGGCCGAGGCCTTGGGCAGCGCCTGCTGCATCAGTGTATGGGGTTTGCCCGTGACACCGGTTACAGCAATATGCAGCTTTGGACCCATCAAAGCCACACGGCGGCCTGCGCGCTTTATGCCAAGTTCGGCTGGGAGATGGTGGGGTCGAAACCGGTGCATTCGTTTGGGCAGGATTTGGTGGAACAGACCTGGGTTTACCGCTTTTGACCCTCTTGCATTCAGTGCGGGGTGGCAGTATTTCACCTCGCAGTGCCGCCGTAGCTCAGTTGGTTAGAGCGCCTGATTGTGGATCAGGAGGTCCCCCGTTCGAGCCGGGGCGGTGGTACCACCCCTCACAATAACCTTCTGTTGCCCTGTTTCAGCACCCGCCCGTGCGCCAGAACGGTCCGCCAACGGTGCTGACCACGCTCGCACGCTGATCCTCAATCACCCTCGTCCGGCACGCCAGAGCCTATGGCTCGTCGCCGATCATTATGGTCTGGCGCAATGTGCCGGTCACTTGATCGTAGATCAGGATTTGGTCGTCTTGGGTGACGATCGCGTACCAGTCCGGGCCCACCGTGAACGCGGTTGCCACAACGCCATCGGGCAGCGTGATCCGGTCAGGCAGGGGCAGGCGGGCAGGGTCGGCATTCAGGCGGATGACAAGCAAACCCACCACCGTTACAACGCCGCAAATCATGATGGCGGTCAGAACCGTCACCAAACGGCGCAGGAACCGCAGATTCGCCGGTTCCGGAGGGGTCTCAATGTCGTCCAACCGCATATCCTTTGTCATTGGCGCCGCACCGCCTGCACGTCTTGATAAGGCCATTGCCCGCGACGTGCCAGAGGCGGCAACGCTGTCGCGGACCCGGTTGGCCCGGCTGATCGAGGACGGTGCCGTGCAGGTGGACCGGACGGTTGTGACCAACCCCAAGGCGCGTGTGGCCGAAGGGGCGGTAATCGAGGTCACGGTGGCCGAGGCGCAGGACAGCCATCTGGAGCCCGAGGATATCCCGCTGGTCGTTGTGCACGAGGATGCCGACCTGATCGTGATCGACAAACCGGCGGGTATGGTGGTGCATCCGGCCCCCGGCACGCCGTCGGGCACGCTGGTGAACGCGCTGATGTTCCATTTCGGCGATGCACTGTCCGGCGTGGGCGGTATGAAACGTCCCGGCATCGTGCACCGCATCGACAAGGACACCAGCGGTCTGCTGGTTGTGGCCAAGACGGACGCCGCCCATCAGGGGCTTGCCGCGCAATTCGCGGCACATACGGCAGAACGCGCTTATCGCGCGCTGGTCTATGGCGTGCCGGACGCGGGTGATCCGCGTCTGCGTGGCGTGCGGGGGACCTCATTCGAGCCGGGCAATGTGCTCAAGATCACCACCCAACTCGCCCGCCACAAGACCGACCGTCAGCGACAGGCCGTGCTGTTCGAGGGTGGGCGTCACGCCGTAACCCGCGCCCGTGTGCTGGCGTCCTACGGTACGCCGCCGGTGCTGGCGCAGGTGGAATGCCGGCTGGAGACGGGGCGCACACATCAGATCCGCGTCCATATGGCCCATGCGGGACATGGGCTAGTCGGAGACCCGGTCTATGGCGGGCGGCGCAAACTGGCGCGCGGTTGCCTGTCGGACGCGGCCTTAACCGCGGTTGCAGGATTTCGGCGACAGGCCCTGCACGCGGCTGTGCTTGGATTTGATCATCCGGTAAGCGGCGAAAAACTACGCTTCGAAGCGGCACTCCCGGATGATTTTCAACAGCTTTTGGCGGCGTTGGATCAGGGCTGAGGCCCGGTTTTGTAACATTTTGTGGCAATTTTCCTTCGGAACCAACCGGTTCCAAAGGAAAATTTCACCCTCTTGCAACATCACAGCACATGCGCGTGAGCACACAGTATTGCCCCTGCAACTGAACCGAACGGTTTGGTAATGTGGCTGCAACAGGTCATTGCCTCTTGTCGGGAGGCGTTGCCGACACCATATGCATGTTAAGCCCGTAAACATTGGGCAGTCCAGGAGGGATATCATGGCCAATTACGCAAATCTGCCAGCGCCCACCCCCGAAGGTGGTCTGAACCGCTATATGCAGGAGATCCGCAAGTTCCCGCTGTTGGAACCGGAAGAAGAATACATGCTGGCCAAGGCCTGGGTCGAGAAAGAAGACACAGGCGCGGCCCACAAGATGGTCACGTCGCACCTGCGCCTCGCGGCCAAGATCGCGATGGGTTACCGGGGCTATGGCCTGCCGCAGGCCGAGGTGATCTCGGAGGCGAATGTGGGTCTGATGCAGGCCGTGAAACGGTTTGATCCCGAAAAGGGGTTCCGTCTGGCGACCTATGCAATGTGGTGGATTCGCGCCTCGATCCAGGAATACATCCTGCGGTCCTGGAGTCTCGTGAAGCTGGGCACAACGTCGGCGCAGAAAAAGCTGTTTTTCAACCTGCGCAAGGCCAAGGCCAAGATCGGCGCGTTGGAAGAGGGTGACCTGCGCCCCGAAAACGTCAAACAGATCGCAACCGATCTGGGCGTGACCGAGGCCGAGGTTATTTCGATGAATCGCCGCCTGTCTGGAGGGGACGCATCGCTGAACGCGACCGTCGGTTCCGAAGGCGAAGGCACGATGCAATGGCAGGACTGGCTCGAGGACGAAGACGCCGATCAGGCCGCCGACTACGAGGCGCGCGACGAATTGGAAGTGCGCCGCGAGATGCTGGCCGAAGCGCTGGATGTGCTTAACGAACGCGAAAAGGACATCCTGACTCAGCGCCGTCTGTCGGATCAACCGGTGACGCTCGAAGACCTGTCGGGAGAATATGGCGTCAGCCGCGAACGTATTCGCCAGATTGAGGTGCGCGCGTTCGAAAAGCTGCAAAAGAAGATGCGTGAAATCGCCAAGGCCAAGGGGTTGCTGGCCCCCGCGTGACCTCCGGCGATGCGACATGACAGGGGCTCTGCCTTCGGGCGGGGCCTCTTTTGATTTGCAGGGGTGACTTGACGGCAAATCGGCCCTCCGGGGGGGATTTTTTTGGACAGAGACAGGGACGGTCGCGCGCCAGATGGACGCTTTTGTCCGGTGGCGGGCGGAGGTACTGTGCGCGGAATGCATGAGGTTGTTTTTCACGTACCACGATCGTGGCTGAGCTTGGGCGGTGCGGGACTGCACCGATTTTACCTGCGCGTGACCGAAGGGCTCGAAGCGCGCGGTATCCCGTTTGAAGTTGCCATTCTCGACCGAGAGACATTGCCCGAGACAGTGGAGGCGGACCATGCGATCCATGTGATCCACCATGGCCGGTTTGCCCATCCGCGCGCGCGGAATGCTGATGTCGCCTATATCTATCCGTTTTGGAATTTCGACCCGCAGGGCATTCGGGCGTTTTCGTCGATTGCGGACAAGCGGTTTGTGCCGGACGATGTCGATCCGGAGGTGGCGCGACCGTTCTTTCGCCGCGTGCGGCAACGGATCGTGGGCCGCCGGACATCGCGCTATGACCAGCCCGAGGCTGTGACGGACCCGGGTACGGTGCGCGCCGCAGTGTTTCTGCAATCCGAAGGGCACCGGGTGGTGGGCGAGACATGCTACCTTGATCGGTGGGAGATGCTGTCTGCGACCTGTGCGGCGGTGGACGGCCCCGTTATGGTCAAAACGCATCCGCGCGACAGTGATCCTGCAACATCAGAAGGGTTGCGCGAGATGCAGGCGCGTTTTCCGCATCTGCAGGTGAGCGACGGAAACATTCACGATCTGATTGCAGCAGCGGACCGGGTGATCACCATAAACTCCGCTGTGGGGGTCGAAGCCTATTTGCACCGCAAGCCGGTGATCCTGTGCGGGCGGGCTGATTTTCACCATGTGGCGGATGTGGCGCAGAGCGCGGACGCTTTGCGGAACATATTGCAGCGCCCCCCGAAACGGCGGGCCTATGACAAGTTCGTGTGGTGGTATTTTGGCGATCAATGCCTTGATGTGAGCGCGCCTGATCTGGTGGATCGGTTTTGCGCCCGCACCGGGCTTTAGTCCAGCCGCGCGCGCAACACGCGCACCATATTTGCGCCCATGACCTTGGCAATAGTCGCATCGTCTAGCCCTGCATCGCGCAGCGCGTGAGTGAGTGCAGGCAGGCCCGTGGCGTCAAAGCTGGTGGCGACGGAGCCGTCAAAATCTGACCCCAGCGACACGTGATCGGCGCCAACCGTGTCCACCGCCTGCCGGATCGTGGCGGCGATGGTCTGCGGCGTGGTGTCCCGGTACAGTGCCGTGCGCCAAAACCCCATGCCAATCACGCCGCCCGATGCGGCGACGGCGCGCATCAGGTCGTCTTCGTAATTACGCTTGTTCGGGCATAACCCATGCAGGCCGGTGTGGCTGACAATCACGGGCATGTCGGTCATCGCGATCACGTCGCGGGCGACGGCGGGGCTGGAATGTGCAAGGTCAAGGACCATGCCGCGCGCCTCGACCTCACGCACGACGGAGCGGCCAAACTCTGTGAGGCCAGCATTGCTCAGGCCATGCAGCGACCCGCCCAATGCGTTGTCGAAAAAGTGGTGCAGGCCGATGATGCGGTGCCCCGCCGCTTCGAGCCGGTCGAGATTGGCCATGTCCCCTTCGAGCGCGTGCGCCCCTTCGATCCCCAGTAGCCCACCCACCGCAACACTGCCCGCCGCGCGCGCCTCAACATGCGCCTCAAGGCCTGCGCGGGACGTGATCACGGTCAGATGATCCGGCCTGCGGGCCGCGACGCGGTGCAGCCGCTCGGCCTGGTAGATCGCGCGTTCGCTAAGCGAGGTCCATGTGCGCGGCGGCCAGAGCTGGCCAATAGCAAGCGGGGTGATGTTGTCGAAGGCGTCGGCGGAATTGGCAGTGATGTTCTGCCCGGCGGGCGATTTGGTCACGGCGGCAAAGACCTGTAGCGCCACGCCGCCCTCGATCAGGCGGGGCACGTCCACGTGACCCCGGTCGCCGCGTTTGGCGATGCTACGCTGCCACAAAAGGCTGTCAGCGTGCCAGTCGCCCACCACCAGCGTGTCGTGCAGCGCTTGGGACGCGTCAGAGACGGGGTAAGGGCCACCGGGCAGGATCGCATTGCGCGACCGTTCGACATATCCCGGCGCGATGGCAAGAAAGGCAATTGTGCCGACGATCAGAAGGAGCAGCAGACCCAGCCCCAGACGTTTCAAAATCCGCATCGCGCCCTCTCCGATGTTGGATGCACCCTAGACAATCGCACCGCACCCGCGCCACCCTGACGAGACGGCATGACATGAGGAAAGGTGCGGGCATGGAAACGGTCAGATGGGGGATCTTGGGGGCGGCGAAATTTGCGCGCGAGCATATGGGGCCTGCAATCCACGCGGCGCGCGGCGCGGAACTGGCGGCGGTTGCGACGCGGGACGTGGCCAAGGCAGGCCCCTTTGCGGCGTTCTGTCCGGGGATTGCGGTGCATGACAGTTATGACGCGCTGCTGGACGACCCGCGTATCGACGCGGTCTACATCCCAATGCCCAATCACATGCATGTGGAGTGGACAGTGAAAGCGCTGGCCGCAGGCAAGCACGTGCTGTGCGAAAAGCCGATCACGATGCAGGCGCAGGAATTCGACCAACTGATCGCGGCGCGGGACGCATCAGGCAAGCTGGCGGCGGAAGCCTACATGATCGTCCATCACCCGCAATGGCAGCAGGCGCGGCAGATGGTGGCGGACGGGGCCATCGGGCGGGTGCGGCACGTGACGGGAGCCTTTTCCTTCGACAACCGGGCGGATGTGGGCAATATCCGCAACCGCGCCGAAACGGGGGGTGGAGGGCTGCGGGACATCGGGGTCTATGTGTTCGGCTCGGCCCGCTACGTGCTGGGGACGGAGGCCTCGGACATCTCGGCGCGGGTAATGCTGGAGGACGGATACGACACCTTTGCGGATGTGCAGGCCCGGTTTGGAGACGTGACCTATTCCGCCTATGTATCGATCCGGATGCATCCCTATCAGGAGATGTGCTTTCACGGGGAGGAGGGGGTGATCCGCCTGACGGCCCCGTTCAATGCGCAGGTCTTTGGGGAGGCGCGGATTGAATGGCATCGGGGTGGGCTGGCGGTGGAGACGATCCGCTTTCCCGCCGCGCGGCATTATGAGTTGCAGGTGGAGGCATTTTGCAGGTCGGTGCGGGAGGGGGTAGACTATCCCTGTTCGCTGGAATTTTCGCGCGGCACGCAGGAAATGATCGACCGGGTTCTGGAGGTGGGCCGCTGAGCTGTCCCACGCTGGGACAGGGGGGCGGGCACCAAAAAACAATGGGTTACAGAGACGAATTTACAATTCCTTAAGGTTTGCACCTTGGCAAACCGGCCCTCCGGGGGGGATTTTTTAGGGACAGAGACGAAAGAGGCATCATGGCTGGCGGATGGGCGAAAGACGGGGCGGTGAGCGAACAGATCGAAGCGTCGGTCGCGGATGAGTTGGCGCGGATGAAGGCGCGACGTCAGCCGCAGGGCGAGAGCCTGACCCATTGTGCGGAATGCGAAGAACCGATCCCCGAGGCCCGACGGCAGGCCGTTCCGGGGGTGAAACTGTGCGTCGATTGCGTGGCCGAACGCGACGCGGCGTATAAGGTGCGGGGCGGGATCAACCGGCGCGGATCGAAAGACAGTCAGTTGAAGTGAGCGGCAGGAAAGTGGCCAGCGATGCGCGGTGAGGACCTGCAACAGAACGGCGTGACCGATGTGGCGGGGCTTGTTCTGTTCTGGCCTTTTCTGACACGGCTGTTCCAGAGGTCAGGCCTGTTGCGCGGCAGCGGCGATTTTCAGAACCCGGCGGCGGCGCTGCGCGGTGCAAGCCTGCTGCACCATATCGCCTTGGGAGGGTGCAGCCCAAAATCGGGCGTCATGGAGTTGGAAAACACCTTGTGCGGGGTGCCGCTGCGCACCGCAGCGGACGCCATCCCGGTGAGCCGGGACGCAGCGGCGCTGTGTGACGAAGTGCTGCGACAGGTCTGTCGGGCGTGGCCACCTATGGAACATGTCAGCGCGGACGGGTTGCGCCAAAGCTTTGTCCGGAGGGACGGGTGGCTGCTGGACGCGCCAACGACCGGCACGGCTACCTTGCGCGTCGCCCGCGGCCCCTATGACATGCTGTTGCAGCAATTGCCGTGGAGCCTTGCCACTGTTGCGCTGCCGTGGATGGACCGGCCCCTGCACGTCGATTGGCGCGGCGCCTGACGGCGCGCGTGATGCGCGCCGCCGCTGTGCCATGGTCCCTAGTCGCGGATGGTGACGGTCCGTTCGGGCTTGGGCGCGGTGGCCTTGGGCTGGCACAGGGTCATCACGCCGCAAAAGGTGCCCGCAGTTGGAAAAACCACCGGGGGCAGGGTTGGCATGGATTGCGCCGCCACAGGGGTGTAGCTGGCAATGGCAATCAGAAGGGCAAGAGCAAGGTCACGCATTTTGGCATCTCCTTTGGCGTGGCGGGGATGCCTGTCATCTGAGCGGTTTCAGCGCCCGATGCGCGTCGGTTTCGAAAATCAGTGCAGGTTTGCAGGGATCGGCGATACTTTCGCGGAATCGGCGATGTCGCCCGACAGGGCGATGCGGCGATATTCGGTGGGGCTGTGCCCGATCTCGGCGCGGAACGCCCGGTTGAACGGCCCGACCGAGGCAAAGCCCACATCATAGGCAATCTCAAGCACGGTCATATTCATGCGGGCGGGGTCGGAAAGCGTGGCGCAGGCCGCCTCGATCCGGGCGCGGTTGATGAAGCTGGAGAAGTTGCGGTGCCCAAGCCCTCGGTTGATTGCACGGCGCAGGCGGTGTTCGGGCACCGCCAGTGTGCTGGCCAATGCGCCGATGGTCAGACCCTCTTCGCGCCAGATCCCGGCGGCCATCGCAGACTGAATGCGGGTCATCAGGGCAGGGTCCTGAACGTCCTCTGGCAGGGGCAGGGCGGACAGGGCCGGTGCCTCGGTCTCGCCGGGCCAGCGGTTTGCGTCCGGGCGCAACAGCCATGCGGCAAAGGCCAATGTCACGCCCAAGGTCGACAGCGACTGGAGCAGAGCCAGCAGCACGGAGCCCTCGTCGATCAGCCCGGTCATCTGCGCGCTGGTCAGGAACAGGGCCAGCCCGGCAATGGCGGCGGCAAATCCGGGCCGCGCCCGGCAGCGGCATTCCACCAGATCGCCACGCGCCGACCACAGCGCAAGCCCCAGCAGCGCACCATAGAGCACCACGGCAAAGGGCAGGCAAAGCAGGTAGGTGTCGGGGCGTGCTTGGCTGGCGTAAAAAACCACGGAGGTGGCCAGCGCGGCCACAATCCACGGCCAGCGCCGCCACGGGGGATCGAGAAAGATCGAAATGATCAGCCACGTGATCGCGGCGGGCGTAAAGCTGGTCAGCAAAGTGAGGTTGGCCAGCACCAGCGGGTGCAGGTCCAGAGGCAGCGCCGCCGTGGTGATCAGAAAGGCGGATTTGGTGGCGGCAACGGCGGTGATGGACAGCCGTCCCTCCCACCCGATCGGGGCCCACCAGAGCAGGGTTGCAAGCAGCACAAGCAATGTGATGCCGCCGCCGCGCAGCGCAAGGTCGAGATAGATCATTTGCATCGCGGCCCTCTTGATCGCGGTGGGGTCCATGACACCCTAACCGTCCGACACCTGCAACGCGCACCGATTTTTGCAAAAAGACGCGCCGATTTCTGAAATCGGCGCGTCTTTGGCGGCGGATCGGGGTGTCAGCCTTCCATCGCTTCAAGTTCGTCGATGAAGCCCGAGATCATGCTGAGGCCCTTGTCCCAGAATTTGGGGTCGGAGGCGTCGAGGCCAAAGGGGGCGAGCAGTTCCTTGTGGTGTTTGGAGCCGCCAGCCTTGAGCATGTCGAAATACTTGTCCTCGAACCCGTCGGCCCCTTCGGCATAGACCGAGTAGAGCGCGTTCACCAGCCCGTCGCCAAAGGCGTAGGCGTAGACGTAGAAGGGCGAGTGGACAAAGTGGGGGATGTAGGCCCAGAACGTTTCGTACCCGTCCATGAATGCGAAGGCGGGGCCGAGGGATTCCGCCTGCACGGACATCCACAGGGCGTTGATGTCCTCGGGGGTGAGTTCACCGCCGCGCCGGGCCTCGTGCAGTTTGCATTCAAAGTCATAGAAGGCGATCTGGCGGACGACGGTGTTGATCATATCCTCGACCTTGCCGGCGAGCAGGACCTTGCGCTGATCTTGTGTTTCGGCCCCGTCGAGCATTTTGCGGAAGGTGAGCATTTCGCCAAATACACTGGCGGTTTCGGCGAGGGTCAGGGGGGTGGAAGACAGCATCTCGCCCTGACCGGCGGCCAGCACTTGGTGCACGCCATGGCCCAGTTCATGCGCCAGCGTCATCACGTCGCGCGGTTTGCCCAGATAGTTGAGCATGACGTAAGGGTGCACGTCCGTCACCGTGGGGTGGGCAAAGGCGCCGGGGGCCTTGCCCGGCTTGACGCCCGCATCAATCCAGCCCTTGGTGAAGAAGGGGTGGGCCAGTTCGCCCATGCGCGCATCAAAGGCGGTGTAGGCGTCCATGACGGTTTTTTGCGCCTCGTCCCAGTTCACGATGCGCGGATCTTCGAGCGGGAGCGGCGCGTTGCGGTCCCAGACCTGCATCACGTCGAGGCCGAGCCATTTGCGTTTCAGCTCGTAATAGCGGTGGCTGAGCTTGGGGTAGGCGGCGACCACGGCATTGCGCAGCGCCTCGACCACCTCCGGTTCCACTTGGTTCGACAGGTGGCGGCCTGTCTGGGCGGTGGGCATCCCGCGCCAGCGGTCGAGAATTTCCTTTTCCTTGGCTTGGGTGTTGTGGACGCGGGCAAAGGTTTTGACGTTGTCGCCAAAGACCTGCGCCAGTTCGCGGGCGGCGGTTTCGCGTTTGGCGCGGTCGGGGTCGGTGAGGAAATTGAGCGTGCCTTCGATGCCCAAAGTGTCGCCTTCGATGTCGAAGGTGAGGCCGGCGATGGTCTCGTCAAAGAGCCGTTCCCACGCGTCCCCCACCACGCCCAGATCGTGCAGGAATTTTTCCAGCTCGTCCGACAATTGGTAGGGTTTCATGGCGCGGATTTTGTCAAAGATCGGCTTGTACCGGGCCAGATCGGCGTTTTGGGCCAGCAGGCCGTCGAGGTGGTCATCCTCGAGCCGGTTGAGTTCGAGGGTGAAGAAGACCAGCGGGGTGGTGTAGTTGGTGATCTTTTCCTGCGCGTCGGACATGAATTTGGCCCGGTCCGCGTCGGTGGTCTGCTGGTAATAGCGCAGGCCCGCATAGGACATGACGCGGCCTGCGATCTGGTTGATGCGCTCCTGCCGTTCGATGCAGGTGAGCAGGCCGCCTGCGTCCAGCGTATCGAGCTTGCCCTCGTAATCGGTGGCGAAGGACTGGCAGGCGGTTTCGAGCCAGTCGAGATCGCGTTTCAGTTCGGGCGCGTCCTGCCCGGTGTAGAGGTCATCAAGGTTCCATTCGGGCAGGTTGCCCAGCGGCTCTCCTCCGGCGCTGGTATTGGCATCGCGGACGGGGAAGGGGAGCTGGAACATGTGAGGGCACCTTTGGTTTCGCATTTGGGCATAGGTATGGGGCGGCGTCGGTGGGGGCAAGGGTTTCGCCGCATGTGGATGCGGCGACCGGCTGGGGCGCTGCCCCAGACCCCGGAGTATTTTTCAAAGAGAAGAAGTGAAAAGCCTTTGGGGATTGGTCACGAAGATGTTTTGCCGTTCTGCGTCGGTGGCAATTTCGGTGACGATATCGGCGAGTTGGGCTGCGTGCGGCATATGGGCGTTGTTCAGCATGATATGTGGCCAGTCGGACCCCCAGAGAATGTGATCGGGGTTGGCGGAGATGAGCTTGCGCATGAGCGGCTGGGTTTGCGCGATGTCGCGGGTGAGGCGGTAAGAGGCCGACAGTTTTACATAGATGTGACCCTCGGCCAGCAGGGCGCAGAGCGTGTCGATTGCCGGAATGTTCGGATTGAGCGACGTGGGCCAGCCGCAATGGTCGATGACAAGTGGGACCGGCAGGGCGCGGATATCGTCCGCCAGTTCGGCGATATGTATGTCCGCGTGCAACAGCATCTGGATATGCATGTCGTGCCGGGCGAGCACGGGCGCCAGCGCCTTGGCACCGGCCCAGCTGAGCACGCCGCCATGCACGTAGTTCAGGCGGATGGCGACAATGCCTGCGTCGGCAAACCGTGCGACATCGGCGGCAGCGGCGCCGTCCGGCAACAGGCCCACCCCCCGGAACCCGGTGCCCATCGCCTTGAGGGCTGCCAGCGTCACGCTGTTGTCGGTGCCGTAGAGGATCGAGTGGACAATCAGGCCATGTGTGCAGCCCAGTGCCGCCAGATGGTCGCGGTACAGCGCAATCCAGCCGTCAAAGCCAATGTCCGGCGGCGGGTTTTCGGCCCGCGTGGGCGACAGCGGGTGTTCGGGGCCGCCCAGCAGGTGGACATGGGCATCCCAAGCCCCCGTTGGCAGCGGCGTTCGGGGGCGTGTGGGTGCAAAAGGTGCGGCTGCGTTATCCATAGGTGCGCAGCATCTCGTTGAGGTCGTCCATGGTGTTGGCCTCCTGAACCGGTTTGTCGTGGCGCCAGCGGCTCATCCGGGGAAAGCGCAGGGCAACGCCGGATTTGTGCCGGGGTGAGGCCTGAATGCCCTCAAAGGCGATTTCGAACACGTGATGCGGTGTGACGGAGCGCACCGGGCCAAAGCGTTGCAGTGTGTTCTTTTTTACCCAAGCGGTGATCTTGCGAAACTCATCGTCCGTGAGGCCGGAATAGGCCTTGGTGAAGGGGACGAGGTCATTGCCCTTCCACACCGCGAAGGTGAAATCGGTAAACAGGTTGGCGCGGCGGCCATGGCCCGATTGCGCATAGATCATCACCGCGTCGATGGTGAGCGGGTCGAGTTTCCATTTCCACCAGTCGCCCTTTTTGCGGCCTGTGCCATAGAGGCTGTCTCGGCGTTTGACCATCAACCCTTCGGCCATCGCGTCGCGGGCGGTTTGGCGGACCTTAGCCAGCTTGTCCCAGCTGTCGAAGGGGACGAGGGGGGCCAGCTTGATCGGGGCATCCGGGGGCAGATCGGCACAGAGCGTTTCAAGCCGGGCGCGGCGGTTCGACAGAGGCTGGCCGCGCAGGTCCTGCCCCTGCCATTCCAGCAGGTCATAGGCGTACAGGATCACCGGCGCCTCTTGCAGCAGCTTTTTCGGCACGGTTTTGCGTCCGATGCGGGGCTGAAGGGCGTTGAAGCTTTGCGGCTGGTCCTGTCCCCATGCGAGGATCTCGCCGTCGAGCACGGTGCCGTCGGGCACAAAATCCACCGCGCGGGCAAATTCGGGGAACCGGTGGGTCATCAGTTCCTCGCCGCGCGACCAGACAAAATGGGCGCCGCCGCGCAGGATAAGCTGGCCCCGGATGCCGTCCCATTTCCATTCGGCTTGCCAATCACTGGGCGCGCCAAGCGCTTCGGGCGCGTCTTCGAGCGCGTAGGCGAGGTAGAACGGGTAGGGGCGCGAGGCGTTGTCGGCGGGGTCGTCCTCTTCGATCAGGGCGGCCCATGTGATGCTGGCCGGGTCCCAGTCGCCCATCAGGCGGTGGGCCAGCTCCGCCTCGTCCCGGTCGGTGGCACGGGCCAGCGCGCGGGTCATCAGCTTTTGACTGATGCCGACACGAAAGCCGCCTGTGAGCAGCTTGTTGAAGAGAAAACGCTGGGTCGGTGGCAGTTGGTCCCAGGCGTCAAGCACAAACGCCTTTTTGGCGTCCTCGTCGCTGTCGGTGAGGGCGCGCAGGGCGTTGATCCAATATGACAGGCTGTGGTCGCTGCTCTGGGCGGGCGCGGGCAGAACCAGCGCGATGGTTTCGGCGAGGTCGCCGACAATCGGGTAGGCCTCTTCGAACAGCCACAGGGGGATGCCTGCACGCTCTGCCGCCCATGCGCGCAGTTTGGTCGTGGTGACGGCGCGTTTGGGGCGGCGGCCAGAAAAGATGGCGATGGTCCAGATGCGGTCGTCCTGCGGTGCATCGCGGAAATAGTCGGCGAGGGCGGCGACCTTGACCGTGGTTTTGGTGGATTGGTCGATGGCGTTGAACAGCGTAGCAAAGCGGTTCATGCCGCGTCTTCCTCTTCGCTGCCGAATTCGGTGGGGAT
Organism: uncultured Tateyamaria sp.; assembly: GCF_947503385.1. Taxonomy (GTDB): domain Bacteria; phylum Pseudomonadota; class Alphaproteobacteria; order Rhodobacterales; family Rhodobacteraceae; genus Tateyamaria. The sequence goes on along the minus strand of NZ_CANNDO010000002.1, from coordinate 590,398 downwards.
CACTTGGGCGGCCCAGCCGTTTTCATTGAGGTAACGGCTGAAGATATCCGTGTAACCATGTGTGACGTATATATTTTCAGCCTGTGTGGCCTTGATCGCGTCCAGCAGGCCGGGCCAGTCCGCATGGTCCGAGATGACAAAGCCGCGGTCGCCCGCGCGGCGGCGGCGGATGCCGCGCAGGGCCATCCAGCCGGAGGCAAAGCCGGTTTCCTGTGCCCCGAACTTGCGCGCCCATGCAGAACCGATGGCCGACGGAGGGCAAAGCACGATGGCGCCCGGATGGTCCTTGGGCGTGAGGTCCGGGCCTGCGGGCACGGTGTCGGGCAAGCGGAGGCCTTGGCCGCGCAGCACGGCGTTGGTGTTCTCGATGGCGGTGTGGGTGAGGATCGGCCCCTGATCGGGGTTCAGGAGTGTGAGCAGGCGCTGGGCCTTGCCCAAGGCATAGCAGCCAAGAAAGGCGGTTTTGCCCGCGGCGGCACAGGCGGCCCACCAGCCATTCAGCTCGCGCGCGATGACGTCCTGTGGCTGCCAGCGGAACACGGGCAGGCCAAAGGTGCTTTCGGTGATGAAATGGTGGCAAGGCACCGGCTCAAACGGGGTGGAGAGGCCGTCATCGACCACCTTGTAGTCGCCGGAGGCCACCCAGACCTCGCCTGCGACCTCGACCCGGATCTGGGCGGAGCCGGGCACGTGGCCTGCGGGGTGAAAAGACACGGTGGCGCCGCCGATCTGGCGGGTCTCGCCATAGCGCACGGCGTCGATGGGGATGTCGCCGAGGCGGTGGCGCATGACCGGGGCGGCGATGTCCGTGGCAAGGTAGGACCCCATGCCGGACCGGGCGTGATCGGCGTGGCCATGGGTGATCAGGGCGCGGTCCACGGGGCGCCACGGGTCGATATAGAAATCGCCCGCGGCGCAGTAGATGCCGGAGGGGGTGAAGGTGAGCGCGCCCATGACGCCTAACGTAGCATGGGGCGCGGGCTTAGCCAGCCTCTGCGAAGGTCTGCACCATGGTGTCAAAGAGCCACGTGCGGGTGGCCGCGTCTTCCATGATGACCTCGTGTTCGGCGTCTTGCATCACGTGCAGGGTGCCCTTGGGCCATTGCGCCATGCGGGCGTGGACGCGGCCCACATCGACGATGCGTTCATTGTCGCCCATGAAGGTGACGCATGGCAGGTCGGGCGAGGGCCGTAGGGACAGGGCGTTGGTGTCGTCAAGCGCCTTGCGCAGCCACGTCACACTGGGGCCGCCTAGGGCCAGTTCCGGGTGGGCGCGCAGTTGGTCCTGCATCATCTGCCACATCTCCCGGTCGCGGGTCAGCGTGTTATCCTCGAACGGGGAGGCGAGCACGTAATGGGTCATGCTGGTGCCCGGCGCCAGCACGTTGCCCAGCCCGGCGGCGGGCATGGCACGGCCAAGGCTCCATGCGACCGGACGCAGATACGCGGCCATCGCAATGCCCCACATCGGTCCGGTGAAGGCTGCGGCCGCGACGGGCAACCCTTCGTACAGGGCGCGCAGGCCAATGCTGCCGCCCATGGAATGGCCCAGCAGATACAGCGGTTCGGGCAGGTCCAGCGTGCGCGTCGCATTCAGGACAGCCGCCACATCTTTCTGATAATCGCCGAAATCCTCGACATGGCCGATGCTGGTATTGCCCAAGAGCCGGTCGGCCAGCCCCTGTCCGCGCCAGTCCACCACCACCGTCGTATAGCCGCGCTGCACCAGTTCATGCGCCGCGATGCCGTATTTCTCGACATATTCGGTCCGGCCACAGAACAGCAGCACCGTGCCCACAGCCTTGGACGCAGGCCAGACGCCGATGCGAATCCGCACCCCGTCTGACGTTTTAAGCCAGTAAGCCGCCCCATCCGCGGGCCCCGCACCGAAATCGGTAAAAAGAGGGGCGGCCTTTAATGTCATATGATCAAGCAAGGACCGACGCGAGGCTCATCGCCATGCCCATATCGCCGTCGACCTTCAGCTTGCCGGTCATAAAGGCGGATGTGGGGTTGGTGTCGCCTTCGAGGATCGACCGGAACGTGTCTGCATCCGCGCTTAGCGTGACGTCGGCGGGTTCGTCGCCTGCGCGTGCGCCATTGGCGTCCATCATGATTGCGCCCTCGCCTTCTATGTCGAACTTGGCGGTGCCGGAAAAGTTGGCATCTGCCAGCTTTTGGTTCAGGACGGCCACGGCCTCGGTCACTGTGTCACTCATCTTTGATGCCCTTTTTGCGGGTTGGGGGCCAATGGCGTGTGGAATTTGCCAGCCGGCCTGTTACATTTCTCTTTATGGGCATCAGATTTTCCAAACTCTACCCTGTCGTCACGGCAGTTTTACTCACAGTCGGGAATTCCTTACCTGCGGTTGCGCAATCATCGCTTGACGAGATGTTGCAGGCCTTGCAGTCGGCGGAACCGGCAGAGGCTACCCGTCTGACGCGCGAGATAGAGCGTTTGTGGGAATTGTCAGGTTCGACCACTGTCGATTTGCTGTTGCGCCGGGGGCGCGAGGCGATGGAGGACGAGGATCTGGATGCGGCCATCGCGCATCTGACGGCTGTCACGGACCATGCGCCGGACTTTGCCGAAGGCTGGCACGCACGCGCCACCGCCTATTACATGAAAGACCTCTATGGTCCGGCCCTGTCCGATCTGGAAAAAGCGCTGACGCTGAACCCCGACAATTACAACGCCATGTTCGGGCTGGGCGTCATGTTTCAGGAGTTCGGAGATTATGCGCGCGCCGAAGAAGCGTTTCGCCATGTGCTGGACTTGCATCCGCATCACGAAAACGCCACCACTGCGCTGGACCAGCTCAAGCGGCGCGGGATTGGCCGCGAGCTCTGATCGCCAAAGAGGAACGCGCCGATGTCACAGGGCAGGGTGGTGGCCGTACTGGGCCCCACCAATACGGGCAAGACGACCTATGCCATCGACCGGATGCTGGGCCACCGCACAGGGGTGATCGGCCTGCCGCTGCGTCTGCTGGCGCGCGAGGTCTATGACCGGATCGTCGCGTTGCGCGGTCCGTCCGTTGTGGCGCTGGTCACCGGCGAGGAGCGGATTGTACCGCCGCGCACGCAATACTGGGTCTGCACGGTCGAGGCGATGCCCGAGGGCATGGGATGCGATTTCCTCGCCGTGGACGAAATCCAGCTATGCGCGGACCCCGAACGCGGCCATGTGTTCACCGACCGCCTGCTGCGGTCGCGTGGCCTGCACGAGACGTTGTTTCTGGGCGCGGACACGATGCGCGGCCCGATCTCGGCGCTGATCCCGGAGGCGCAATATATGCGCCGAGAGCGCATGAGCCATCTGCTATATGCGGGCCAGAAAAAGATCAGCCGGATGCGCCCGCGCAGCGCCATCGTCGGGTTTTCGGTCGATAACGTCTATGCCATTGCCGAATTGCTGCGCCGCCAGAAAGGGGGCGCTGCTGTGGTGATGGGCGCGCTGTCGCCGCGCACGCGCAACGCACAGGTCGAGATGTATCAGCAGGGCGAGGTCGATTACCTCGTCGCGACGGACGCCATTGGCATGGGCCTGAACCTTGATATTGATCACGTGGCGTTTTCGTCGCTGACCAAGTTTGACGGGCGGCGGATGCGTCCGCTGGCCCCGAACGAACTGGCGCAGATCGCCGGTCGCGCGGGGCGCGGGCAAAAGGACGGCACCTTTGGCGTGACGGGCGACGTGCGCCCGCTGGAGGACGGGGTGGCGCAGGCCATCATGGACCACCGCTTTACCCCGCTCAAAAAGCTGCAATGGCGCAATTCGGATTTGCGGTTCGGCACCATTGACGCGCTGATCACATCGCTGGAGGCCGCCCCCCCGCGCGAGGAGTTGGTGCGCGCCCGTGAGGCAGATGACGTCATGGCGCTGAAATCGCTGGCGGACGGGGCAGAGGTCGTCGCGCGCTGCACGGACGCCCCTTCGGTGCGGTTGTTGTGGGACGTATGCCGGGTGCCCGATTTCCGGGGCATCAGTCATCAGGAACATTCTGCGCTGTTGGACGTTATCTTTCGTTACTTGCACGAACGGGGCACAATTCCGAATGACTGGGTGGGGCGCCAGATCAACCGCATTGACCGCAGCGATGGCGATATCGACGCGATCTCCAAGCGGTTGGCGTTTATCCGCACGTGGACCTATGTCGCACAGCGCAAGGGCTGGGTGGACGATGAAAGCCATTGGCGGGACGCAACCCGCCATGTAGAAGACCGACTGTCGGACGCGTTACACGCGAAACTGACGCAGAGATTTGTAGACCGGCGCACATCCGTATTGCTGCGCCGGCTGGGCCAGAAGGAGGCCATGGTGGCCGAAGTAAATGATGCAGGTGAAGTGACGGTTGAGGGCGAATTCGTCGGCCGTCTCGATGGGTTCCGGTTCAGCCAGGACAAGGGCGCGGACGCCGCAGAGGCCAAGACGATCAAGTCGGCGGCCTTGCAGGCGCTGGCGCCGCATTTCCATCTGCGCGCCGACCGGTTCTATAACGCGCCGGACACCGAGATTGATTTCACCGAACAGGGGGGGCTGATGTGGGGCACCTCGGCGGTGGGCAAGCTGGTGGCGGGCACAGAGCCTTTGCGCCCGCAGGTCGAGGTGTTTGTGGATGACGTGGCCGGGCCGGAGGTTGCGCAAAAGGTGCAGCGCCGGTTGCAGCATTTCATTGACCGCAAGGTGGCCGCGTTGTTCGAGCCGCTGCTGGGCCTGCAAAAGGACGAAGCGCTGACCGGGCTGGCCAAGGGTTTTGCCTTTCAGATGGTCGAGGGTCTGGGCGTGCTGCCGCGCGGTACGGTTGCCGATGACGTCAAGGCGTTGGATCAGGATGCGCGCGGCGCGCTGCGCAAGCACGGCATCCGGTTCGGACAGTTCACGATATTCATGCCCCTGTTGCTAAAGCCTGCGCCGACGCGGCTGCGGCTGGTGCTGTGGTCGCTGGCACAGGGTCTCGACACGTTCCCGGAATCGCCCCCGCCGGGCCTTGTGACGATCCCTGCGATGACAGATGCGCCACGTGGGGCTGACACCATGGCGGGCTACCGCAACGCGGGCGAGCGGGCCATTCGGATCGATATGCTGGAGCGGTTGGCCGATATGCTGCGTGCCGAGGATTCGCGCGGCGGGTTCGAGGCCAAGGCCGACATGCTGTCGATCACGGGCATGACGCTGGAGCAGTTTGCGGGGCTGATGGAGGGCTTGGGCTACAAGGCCGACAAGGGCGAACGCGAGAAGGTCAAGGCGGTCGACGCCGTTGTGGCGGGCCAGCCCGAAGCGGACACGCCGGTGATGGATGCGGGCGACACGGCCCCGGCCACCGCAGCGCCGGAAGCGTCCGCCCCGGCGGACGTGCCCGAGGGTGTCGCGGACATCGCGGATGACGGACAGGCGTCCATCATCACCGAAGCCGCAGAGACACCGGAGGTGGCCGCCGCCATCCCGGCAGAATCAGAGACGGAGATCGCCCCCGGCACCGCCCCCGACGCGGCGGACTCCGAAGTGGAGATGGAGGTCTTTTACACCTTCACTTGGGCGCGCAATGCCGGTGGCAACCGCCGCCCGCAGGGCAAGCCGCGCGGCAAGGGCGCGCCACAGGGCGGCAAACCCCGTGGCAAGGGCAAACCGCAGGGCAAGGGGGGCGGCAACAAACCCCAGAATTTCTCGGCCCGTCCGCCCAAGAAAGAAAAGCAGATCGACCCTGACAATCCCTTTGCCGCGGCACTTATGGGATTGAAGGACGACAAGTAAGTGTCTGAGGACGCCGGGAAATTGCGGCTGGACAAATGGCTGTGGTTCGCCCGGTTCTTCAAGACGCGCACCTTGGCCGCAGCCCGTGTGGCGGCCGGTGACGTGCGGGTGAACGGCACCCGCGTGACCAAGCGGTCCTCGACCATCGCACCGGGCGACATGCTGACCTTTGCCATTGGGGAACATGTCCGCGTGATCGAGGTTGCGGCGCTTGGCACACGGCGCGGCCCCGCGCCCGAGGCGCAGACCCTCTATACCGATCATTCCGCGCCACCGCCGCCGCGCGAAACGCCCGTTCCGCAAAACCCCGGCTACGAGGGAAAAGGGCGCCCCACCAAAAAGGACCGGCGGCAGGCTGACCTTTCCCGGTCCCGCCATCTTGAATGACCGCGCGCGCTGGTCTAGCTACCTTCTGACATATCCGAGGATCCCGCCCGAATGACCTATATCGTCAACGACAGCTGCATCGCCTGCAAGTACACCGACTGCGTCGAAGTGTGCCCGGTGGATTGCTTTTACGAAGGCGAGAACATGCTGGTGATCCACCCTGATGAATGCATCGACTGCGGTGTGTGTGAACCCGAATGCCCTGCCGACGCGATCCGCCCCGACACCGAACCGGACATGGAAAAATGGGTCGAGTTCAACCGCAAGTATTCCGAGATGTGGCCGGTCATCATCACCAAGAAGGACCCGCTGCCCACCGCCGACGAAATGGATGGCAAAGAGGGCAAGATGGACCTGTTTTCCGAGGCCCCCGGCGAAGGCGGCTAGGCCGCGAATCGAATCGCTCTGGGGTGCGTTGCAGCGACTTGGGACGCGAAAAACCCGCTCTAAGGGCCTAAAAACGCCTGCTAATTCAAAATCTTCCCCTGCGTCAACTTTCGGCGGGGCCGATTTTATGATATGGTATGTCTCATAACTGACATATGGACACTGCTTGTCAAAAGGCCTCCCCAGCGCCTTTTGCGTATCGAAATGACCCCGAACCGCACCGAGACGAGGCAATGCTTGCCCCGCCCGATGCGGTTTTGACTGTCACAAGAGGCACCCCGTTCCGGACGTCATGCAAGAGGATCAAGAATGACAAAAACGAAAAAGCTCGACTTCCGCCCTAACGAATTTGTGGTCTACCCCGCCCATGGCGTGGGCCAGATCGTGTCGATCGAAAGCCAGGAAGTGGCCGGCATCTCGCTTGAGCTGTTCGTTATCTCGTTCGAGAAGGACAAGATGACGCTGCGCGTGCCCACCAACAAGGCAACCGAGATCGGAATGCGCGCATTGTCGAGCCCGGATGTCATTGCCCACGCGATGAAGACGCTCAAGGGCAAGGCCAAGGTCAAGCGGGCCATGTGGTCGCGCCGGGCGCAGGAATACGAGCAAAAGATCAACTCAGGCGACCTGATCGCGATTGCGGAGGTCGTGCGCGACCTGCACCGCACCGACGACCAGCGCGAGCAGAGCTATTCCGAGCGGCAGCTTTATGAAGCCGCCCTTGAGCGTCTGACACGCGAAGTGGCTGCCGTATCCGGTGGCGACGAAGGTGCCGCAGCGCAGGAAATCGGCGGTGTTCTGATGAGCCGCGCCGCCGCAGCCTAAGCGCAAGGGCCTGAAAATTTTGGTGCCGCGTCCGGTCTTCGGGCGCGGCTTTTTCGTGCTCAGAGCGCCACGAAGGTCAGCAGAACCGCAATCTCGACCACCATCTGCGTGGCCCCGAGGATATCGCCGGTTTGTCCGCCGATCTTGCGCCGGGCCAGTGCCGCCATCCCGGTGGCCGTCCCCGCGGCAAGCGCCAGCGCAACAAGGCCGCTGCCGCCCGTCAGAACCAGCGCCACGACCACGGCAATGGCACCCGCCGCCGCGACAGGCGGCATCCCCGGCTTGCCAACCCTTTTGGACAGCCCGTCCGCGCGCGCATGGGGCAGGGCGAGCATCAAGGGCGGCATTGCCGCCCGTGACAGCACCAGCGCGCAGATCAGTTCGGCCCAACTGACCAGCGCGTAGCCCTGCCAGCGCAGGCCCATGGCCAGCACCAGCGCCAACACGCCGTAGGTGCCGATGCGGCTGTCTTTCATTATGTCGAGCCGCCGTGCGGGGGTCAGGCCGCCCCAAAGCCCATCGGCGGTGTCGGCCAGCCCGTCCTCGTGCATGGCCCCGGTCAGCATCACCAGCGCCACCAGCACACCTCCGGCGACCAGCAGCGGGGGCAGGCCCAATGCGGTCAGCCCGGCCCCCAAAGCGGCGGCGACCCCGCCCAGCACCAGCCCCACCACCGGATAGGCCCAGACCGCGCGGGCGGCCCCGGCAAAGGCCGCATCGGGCAAGGCGGGCAGGGGCAGACGGGTGAGCAGCACAAAGGCTGCAGGCAGATCCCAGAAGATGTCGGATTTGTTGTCGCTCATGTCCCTTAACCGTCTTGCGGGCCGGTCCGCTTTGGGTAATGAGCGGGGGACCCTGAGGCAAGAAGGTTCTGATCCATGTCCTTTGAAACGCTTGATGAATTGCGCGCCCTTCTAGCCGCCATGCCCGGCCCCGACACGGCAGCACAGACCGGCGCGGCAGAGCGCAATGGCCAGCTGACCAAACCCCCCGGCGCGCTGGGTCGGCTGGAGGATCTGGCCCAGTGGTATGCCGGGTGGCGCGGCACGCCGCGCCCCGCGATAGAGGCACCGCAGGTGATCGTGTTCGCGGGCAATCACGGGGTTGCGGCGCGCGGTGTGTCGGCCTTTCCGCCCGAGGTGACGGTGCAGATGGTCGCGAATTTTGCCGCTGGTGGCGCTGCGATCAATCAGTTGGCGGGGGCCTTTGGCGCGCGCATGGACGTTGTCCCGCTGGAGCTTGACCGCCCGACGGCGGATTTCACCGCAGGTCCGGCGATGACCGACGCGGATGTGGTCGCGGCATTGCGGGCAGGGTGGGACGCGGTGGATGCCGGGTCTGATCTGCTTGTGGTGGGGGAGATGGGGATCGGCAACACGACGTCGGCCTCTGCCATTGCGGCGCGCCTGTTTGGCGGTGCGGCGGCGGATTGGACGGGCGCGGGCACCGGCGTTGTCGGCGATGCGCTGGCGCAGAAGACAGCGATTGTGGACGCAGGGCTGTCGCGCCACGCGGATGCGGGTGACGGGCTGGATGTGCTGCGCCGCCTTGGCGGGCGCGAGTTGGCGGGGATGGCGGGTGCCATTGCGCGGGCGCGGTCGCTGCGCATCCCGGTCATTCTGGACGGGTTCATCTGCACCGCCGCAGCCGCCACGCTGGCCAAAACGGAGGCCGCCGCGCTGGATCACTGCGTCGCGGGCCACCTGAGTGCCGAGGGCGCGCATGGCCGGATGCTGGACGCGTTGGGCAAGGCGCCGCTGCTGTCACTGGGCCTGCGGCTGGGCGAAGGGTCGGGCGCGGCGCTGGCCATTGGCGTCCTCAAGGGCGCCATCGCCTGTCATTCGGGCATGGCAACCTTTGCCGAAGCGGGTGTGGCGGACGGTTGAGGATCAGGCGCGCTTTGGCTCTTCGGCGCGGGCGGCGAGGTTGAACTCCAGCTCTTTCTCCAGCGCCTTGGCGCGCGCCACGTAGGCTTCGTTTTTGTAGGCGGGGATATCCGGGTCCCACAGTTCGGCAAGCTGCCGCACGGCGTCGCGGTCGTGGTGATAGAACAGTTTTTCGGCTTCCGCCGCCTCGTAATCGCTGAGCCCCAGATGTTCGAGCGCGTAGCGCCCTGCCCGCAGGGAACTGTCGAACATCTCGCGGATGATGTCGTCTGCGCCTGCTTGGTACAGGCGGTAGACGTGGGTTCGGTCATAGGCACGCGCGATGATATGTAGGTCGGGCCGTGCGGCGCGGGCATAGGCCACGAGCCGCGTGGCCGCCGCCGGGTCGTCCAGTGCAACCACGAGGATCGAGGCGCTGTCGAGGCCTGCGGCGTGCAGAATATCGGGGCGGGTGGGATCGCCCAGAAACCCCTTGAAGCCAAACCGGCGCATCAGCGCGATGGTTTCCATATTGTGGTCGAGCACAACGGTGTTGAAGCCTGACGCCTGCACGAGCCTGTTCACGATCTGCCCAAAACGTCCGATCCCCGCGATGATGACGGGGCCCTGTTCGTCGATCTCGTCCGCTTCCTGTTCGGGGATGATGTCGCCCATGCGGCGGTTGATCACCTCGTACAGGATAAAGAGCAGCGGCGTGATCAGCATGGTCAGCGCGACAACCAGCAGCAGCGTCTCACCAATGCGCTGCGGGATCACGTCCTGACCCACGGAAAAGGCAACAAGGACAAAGCCGAACTCGCCCGCCTGCGCCAGACCCAGCGTGAAGAGCCACCGGTCACGGCCCCGGATCTTGAAGGTGACGGCAAGCCCATACAGCACCAGACCTTTGACCACGATCACGAGGATGGCCATGGACAGCAGCGCGGGCCAGTCTTCGAACAGGCGGACAAAGTTGATGCCCGCCCCCACGGTGATGAAGAACAGCCCCAAGAGCAGCCCCTTGAACGGCTCAAGGTCCGATTCCAGTTCGTGCCGGAATTCGGAACTGGCCAGCACCACCCCGGCGATAAAAGCGCCAAGCGCGGGCGACAGCCCCACAAGCATCATCAGGAACGAGATTGACACAACGATCAACAGCGCCAGCGCGGTATACATCTCGCGCAGGCGCGCGGCATGGATGAACCGGAACACAGGTCGCGTCAGAAAGATGCCCGCAAGAACCACAGCCGCCACAGCAGCGATGGTGACAAGGGTCACACCCCATGCGGGCAGCCCGTCTACGAGGCTCATATCCATGCCGTGCCCGCCGCCATGACCATCACCGTGCGCATCGCTGTCCCGCGCGATGGAGCCGTCGGGGCTGATCTGTACGGGCAGAGACACGGCGAGCAGCGGCAAAAGCGCAAGGATCGGGATCACCGCGATGTCCTGCGTCAGCAAAACAGAAAACACCGATCGCCCGCCGCTTGTCTGCATCAACCCCTTTTCCGACAGGGTTTGCAGCACGATCGCGGTCGAAGACAGCGCCAGCGTGAGGCCAATGGCCAATGCCACGCTCCATGGTTGGTTATACGCCATTGCGATGCCCATGAGCGCCAGCGCCGACAGCACGATCTGCAACCCGCCCAGCCCCAGCAACTTGTGCCGCATGTCCCAAAGTGCGCGCGGCTCAAGCTCGAGCCCGATCAGGAACAGCATCATCACCACGCCAAATTCGGCAAAGTGCTGCAAGTCCTCTGTCTCGGACCCGACAAGCCCCAATGCGGGGCCGATGATGATACCCGCCGCGAGGTAACCCAACACAGACCCCAATCCCAACCGCGCGGCAATCGGCACCGCGATGACGGCGGCGGCAAGGTAGATCGAGGCTTGGTAGAGAAAGCCTTCCATGGGTGTCTCCCGGAGGGTCAGGTGGGCAGGGGACCATCCTGCTTGAGCTGGTCCATGACGATCTGGCTGTGCACTTTCGCAACCGCAGGATGCGTCAACAACACATCATGTATCAGGACGTTGAGTGCGGGCAAGTCCGCACAGTACACGCGCAGCAGATAGTCCGCATCGCCCGTCATCGTCCACGCGCTGGTGATTTGGGGCGTTGTGTGCACCAGTTTGGCAAAGCTGGCGGCGTGTTCCGTGCCATGGACGCCCAGTTGCACCTGCACAAAACCCTGCACGCTGAGGCCCAGCCGCGCGGCATCGAGCCGGGCACGGTAGCCTTGGATGTAGCCTTCGGCCTCAAGGCGCTGACGGCGGCGACCCACCTGACTGGCCGACAGGTGCAACTGGTCGCTAAGCTCTTGTGCGGTGGCTTGGGCGTTGGTCTGGAGGGCGGCAAGCAGGCGCGCGTCGGTGGAATCAAGCATGTGCGTCCTTTTCGCGTGGTTTCGCCATTTCGTGCGCAAAGGTCGCGCGCTACAGGCGGGTGCGTCAAGTGTTTGCGCGGACATTGCGCGTGCGGCGGTGCATATATGCGCAAAGCTTAGGCACAAGGAGAAACCAGATGGGCCCGTTTCCGCACAACGCACCAAAATCGCAGATCACCGCGGACAACCCGGCGGGAACCGACGGGTTCGAGTTTGTCGAATTTGCCAGCCCCGATCCCGAAGAATTGCGGACCGTGTTCCGGCGCATGGGCTACGCGCTGGTGGCACGGCACAAGCAGATGCAGATCGAACTGTGGCAGCAGGGCGATATCACCTATGTGCTGAACGCCGATCCAGACAGTTTTGCCGCCCGCTTTGTCGAAGATCATGGGCCCTGTGCGCCCTCGATGGGCTGGCGCGTCGCGGATGCGCAGCACGCGTTCGAACGTGCCGTGGCGCTGGGGGCGACGCCCTATGAGGGCGACGGCAAGGTGCTGGACGTGCCTGCGATTTATGGCATCGGCGGCAGCCTCATCTATTTCGTGGATCAGTATCACGACACCTCGCCCTATAACGGCGAATACGAGTGGCTGGCACAGTCCAAGCCGCGCGGCGTCGGGTTCTTTTACCTCGATCACCTGACTCACAACGTCCACAAGGGGAACATGGACACGTGGTTCCGGTTCTACGGGGACTTGTTCAACTTCAAGGAAATCCGGTTTTTCGATATCGAGGGCAAGTTTACCGGGCTGTTCAGCCGGGCGCTGACATCGCCCTGCGGGCGCATCCGTATTCCGATCAACGAAGACCGTGGAGAGACGGGCCAGATCGTGGCCTATCTGAAAAAGTACAACGGCGAGGGCATTCAGCACATCGCCGTGGGGTCCGACGACATCTATGACAGCACGGATGCGATTGCGGCAAACGGGCTGAAATTCATGCCCGGCCCGCCCGACACCTATTACGACCTGTCCAAAACGCGCGTTGCCGGCCACGATGAGCCGCTGGACCGGATGAAACGGCACGGCATCCTGATTGACGGCGAAGGGGTCGTGGACGGGGGCGAGACCAAGATCCTGCTCCAGATCTTTTCAAAGACCGTGATCGGGCCGATCTTCTTTGAGTTCATTCAGCGCAAGGGCGATGACGGCTTTGGCGAGGGGAATTTCAAAGCGCTGTTCGAGAGCATCGAGCAGGAGCAGATCAACGCGGGTGAACTGGCGGCGGAATAGGCGGGCGCCGCCTATCCGCTGGGCATTTTGAGCACGAGGTTGCGCCCACCTTTCTGGTAGCGCAGTTCGCTGTCCCCGATTGCGGACACACGACCGCCGTCAAAGCGGTCACCCACCTGCACCTTTTGATAGCGACCATTGCCCAGACGGACGAGGGCGCGCCGGTCCGATGGCGTGCCATAGACGCCGATCAGGTTGACGCGCCGCAGGTTGATGGCATCGCGCACCGTTGCCTCGCGCGTGACCGAGGCAGAAGAGGGGATGGACGGTGTGACCGTGCGCGGCGCGACGCTGGCCACGCGCGTGTCCGTGTTGACGGTCGAGCCGCGGTTTTGCTGGCGCTGTGTGCGGGTGACGATCCGGTCGAAATTGCGCGGGCGCACCGTGGGGCGCAGCACCGGATCGACCGGTGGCAGCACGGCGGCGGTCAAGGCCTCTTCGATGGCCTCGTCCGGCACGGTCTGAGGTGTTGGTGTCTCCAGCAACTCTTGCGGGGCAAGCGGGCGCAGGCGCGGCCGGTATGTGGCCAGTTCGGTGCGCAGCAGCCCCCCCAACGTCGCCCTTTCATTCTGTTCGACCAGATCGCCGGGGCGTGCCTGTGGCCGTACACCGGCCAGCAGGCTGTTCGGGTCGGCTGTGGTCGGATCCTCGGCAAAGCGGGTGGGGGTCAGCGGTGGCTTCAGCGGCGGCGGTCCAAGGACGACGGTATAGCCATCCGGGCTTAGCGTGCCACCGGGTGTGGGGATGATGAACCCGTTGTCGTCGCGGGCAAAATTCGTGCCGGGCGCGGCCGGGTTGGACACCTCCGGCAATGCCGCGTCGGTCTGCAACGTGTCGGCGCGGGGCAGGGCCACCGCGTCCAGCGCCGGGCTGACCGGGTCGATGCCCGTCAGGTAGAAATCCTCAAGCGGGATGAGCGGCGGGGCGTCGGGCACCTGCGGTGCCTTGGGCCAGATACCGGTCACAGCATAGCGCGCCTCAAGTGCTGCGGCGTCCAGTTCTTCGGGCGCTTGCGGCGCGGGCAGCGGATCGCGCAGCGCATCAAGCACCGCGGCATCCTCTTCGGACAGACCATCGGCGAGGTCCTCGTTCAAGGACGCCACCGCGATGCCTTCGGCGGTGTCGGTCTCGGGTTCGACATGGGTGGTGGCGCCGACATCTTCGGCCAGCGTGGCCTCGGCATCGTCGGGCAGGGTCGAGGCGAGGGTGCGGTCGCGCTGGAACAGACCGGCGATACGGTCGTCAAGGTAGACCGATGCGAGCGCAGCGACCCCCGCAAGGAACAGGATCAGGATCGCCGTCAGGATCAGGCCCAAGAACCGCGGCTTGCCACCTGTCTGGCTGCCGTCACGCGCGCCAAAAATCGTCATGCGCTGCGCTTCGGCCTGCGCGCCGGGGGCACCTGCGACAGCCACCTGCGCCGGGGCGCTGCGGCGTGACAGGAACCCGCCGCCGCTGCGTGGGGGTGGCGCTGGTTCTTCGGTCCGCGCGGCAAATTCGGGCGTGGTGGTCAGGCTTTCGGCGAAAGAGGCGGGCGGTGCAAGCGGTGCCTTGCCGGGGGAGTGCGCCACCCGCGCCGGTGGTGTGGTCAGGTCCGAGGCGTCGCGTGTCACACCGCCCAGCGGCGCGGGCGCAACAGGCGTGTTGCGACGGCTGGCAAAGCCGAGCGTGGGCGGGGTTGTCGCCTCTTCTGCGTCGTCTTCATCGCCCAGATCGTCGTCGTTCAGATCGCTGTCCACCGGTTCGAACCGCAGGGCGGGACCGGGGGTGGCATCGTCGGCATCGGCCAACGCAACGTCGGGCAGGGTATCGTCTTCGGGCTGGTCCGTATCGGCATCTGGGTCGTCTGCCGCCTCATCTGCAGCATCTGCCGCGTCTTCGACATCGCCGATGACCACGACCCGCACCCCATCGGCCACAACCGGGTCGCCAGCGGGCAGGATCGCGCGCGCATGTGCCGCCGTTCCGAACCACGGCTCGCCCAGAAACCCCTGATCCATGGGCGCGGCGACAAAGCTGACCGGGTGGAAGTGGTGTTCGCTGGCAAAGGCTTCGGCCTCGGCAAGAGTTTCGCGGGCGACAGCGGCCACATGGGTTGTGCCGCCTTCTTCGCAGATGTCAAAAACAAGCGTGTCCACGGAATAGGGTGTGGCCCCGTCCAGCGCGGCACGGGCCGCATCGCGCCGCGCCTCTGCGTCGACCTCGCCGGTGTCGATGCTCAGATATTTGATCTGGTCGTCGGGAATGATGAGCTTGGTGCGCAGCGGAGCGCTGTCCAGCTTGGCCGCAGCTTTGCGCAGCGCTTCCAGATCGCCGTTGAGATCGGCGCTGGTCACCGGCACTTCGCCCACACGGCGCCAGCCGCCTGCCGCACGGTGCAACAGCCGGATCCCTTCGAAGGACAGCGAAAGCGCAAAATTCGGTTTCATGACCGGGGTTTGTCAGCTTCTCTTTAACCACAGTACGGCGTGTTGCCTGGGCACAAGATAGTCCAGTCCGGGCGTTAAGAAAAGTAAAAGGCCAAGCGTCGGCAAGGACCGGTCGTGGGATCGGGCGCGCCAGTCCGGCGCGCCCGTCCGATCGTTTAGCTGACCGCCTTGGACAAGGCCTGATCGAGATCGGCAATCAGGTCGTCGGCGTCTTCGATACCGATGGACACGCGCACGACTTCTGGTGCGGCACCTGCTGCGCGTTGTTGTTCTGCCGTCAACTGCCGGTGCGTGGTCGACGCCGAGTGAATGATGAGCGAGCGCGCATCGCCCAGGTTCGCCACATGGGAAAAGATTTCAAGCGCGTTCACCAGCTTGACGCAGGCGTCATAACCGCCTTTGACCGCAAAGGTGAACAGGCCCCCCGCGCCGCGCGGGCAGATCGTCTTGACCCGGTCGAAATAGGGCGACGATTTGAGGCCCGCATAGGTGACGTAATCGACGCGGTCGTCCTTTTCGAGCCACTGGGCGATTTTAACCGCGTTTTCCACGTGCCGGTCCATGCGCAATGACAGGGTTTCGGTGCCCATCAGCGTGTAATGGGCCGCCTGTGGGTTCATGGTCATGCCCAGATCACGCAGGCCGATGGCGATGCCGTGGAAGGTAAAGGCGAGCGGTCCAAAGGTCTCGTGGAACTTGAGCCCGTGATAGGCCGGTTCGGGCGCGCTGAGCGACGGGAACTTGTCATTGGCGGACCAGTCGAATTTGCCGGAATCCACGACGCAGCCGCCGGTGACGGTGCCGTTGCCGGTCAGGTATTTGGTCGTCGAGTGCACCACCAGCGTGGCCCCGTGTTCGATGGGACGGCAGAGGTAGGGCGTGGCCGACGTGTTGTCGACGATCAGCGGGATTTCGGCGGCGTCCGCAATGGCCGAAATCGCGTCGAGGTCGGTGATATAGCCGCCGGGGTTGGCAATCGCCTCGCAGAAGATCGCGCGGGTGTTGTCGTCGATGGCCGCCTTGACGGCATCAAGGTCGTCAAAGTCGACAAAGGTCGCCTCCCAACCAAACCGTTTGATCGTCTGGCTGAACTGCGTGACCGTGCCGCCATAAAGGCGGGTGGACACCACCACGTTCAGGCCCGGCGCCATCAGCGGGAACAGCGCCATGAGCTGGGCCGCGTGCCCGGACGAACAGCAGACCGCGCCCACGCCCCCTTCGAGTGTGGCGATACGTTCCTGCAGAACGGCCACGGTGGGGTTGGTCAGGCGCGAGTAGATGTAGCCGACCTCTTGCAGGTTAAAGAGGGCGGCGGCGTGTTCGGCATCGCGGAACACAAAGGCGGTGGATTGGTAGATCGGCGTTTGGCGCGCGCCCGTGGCGGGGTCGGGCCGTGCGCCGGCGTGGATTTGCAGCGTGTCAAAGCCGTAGGTGGGGCCGTCGGTCATGGAGATGTCCTTTGCAGTGCAGAAATACGCGTTGGCGTACACCTACGGCAAAGGCGACGGGGGCGGCAAGAGCGTGGGCGCGCTTTGCTCAGGCGGTGCGAACGGCGGGCAGGGATTCGTAAAGCTCGGGAAAGGCCGTCACGGTATAGTCGACGATTTCGATGCGCGGATGCAGATCCATCGCGCCCTGATAGGTTGCATAGCGGACTTGGTTGGTGCGCAGGCACGTGCCCGCGGCATCCAGATGGTCCCATTCGATCCAAACGCTGGAATAGCCGCGCACGGGCAAGCCTTGTGCCACCAGGCGCGGACGCATTTTGACCGTGCCGATGGCGAGAATGGCGTCGCGGTACATCGACAGGGCTTCTTTCAACGTGTCGGGGCTGCCGAACACGATCAGTTCACCATTGCAATATAGCGGAAGGGGATAGGCGAAGTAGCGCGTGATGTGATCCAGCCGACCGTCGATGAGGGCGTCGGCAAGGCACGACAAAACAGTGGTAATGGAGCGTGACATCTCTGCCTCCATACGATGACAATGTTTGGGTGGTGTACGTGTTATGTAAGTACGAACTTTGCGCGCGCAAAGTCTGTAATCGACCCGTTTTGCGCCGGAATCGCCCCGCGTCCCAAAGTGACGTGGCGTCGCCCCGTCAGCGCATCCAAAAGCCGTTGGATTTGATGCGATTGCGGATCGCCTGTTCTTTGCGCGGCATGTCATTTTGGTCAAACAGCGCGCGCACCTTGTCGCCGCGGCCCTGATAGACCATCCGCTTGATCGGGTCGTAGGATTTCAGCACCTTCTTGATCTTGTTGGGGGCTGCGATCTCTTCGAGCGTGGCAATCACCGCCTCGCTTTCGCGGGCATAAAGCAGCGGGAACATGCGGTAATGGCAGCTATGCGTACCGTCGAGCATCCCGTGCACGGCGCTTTTGCGGCTGCCCCCCAGCGCATGAATGACCAGTGGCAGCGCCACCTGATCCAGCCATGGGTCCAGAGACTGGCACACCAGCGCGCGGGGCGGGTCGTCGCGGATGGCCAACGCGTATTCGGTGAACAGTTTGCCGAACTTCTGCGGGCACGCGCCAAAGAAGTAGCCCGCGTTGAAATAGAGATATCGGCCCCAGTATTCATCCGGTTCGTTGGGGTCGATGCTGCTGGCAAAATCGAGGCCGAACTTGTCATAGAGCGACGACCATATCTCGGTATAGCCGGGGCCATAAAGCTCGATCTCGGGCCACGTTCCGGTGCGCCGCATTGAGGCGGATGGGGTGTTGAAATCAAAGGGCAGGGTACTGATTTCGTCGAGGATCAGCGTGTCGGTGTCAAAGAACACGAACGGCTCGCCCTTGGGCAGGGCGGCCAGCATCTCGATCTTGTTGCCATAAGGGTAATGTGCGCCGAAATGCGGGGTCTCAAAGGGCACGATTTCCGCGCCCAGATCGGTGAGCGTCTGGCGCACATCCTCTTGGGCGATGCGCGGATCGCCCTCCCAATTGGGTCCCGGCTGTGGTTCGGCGACCAACAGGTGGCCTTGAAATCCGGGGCTTTTGGCGCGCAGTGAGGCGGCAAACAGGATCGCCTCAAAGGACAGGCGGCCCCTTTGGCCGACAATGGCGATATTGAAGGGCGCCGTGGTTTTGGCGGCTTTGCGTGGCATGATTTGCTCGGGGTTTTCTGCTCTTGATTGCGGGCAGTATACGCACAGGTACGCTTTCGCAAAAGGGGGCAAACCCGGTCAATACCACTTATTCGGGTGGTTTGTTCAGCAGATCATAGAGCTTTTGTAGCGCTGTGAGCAGCAGGAATGCCCCAATGGCCCAGATCAGAAGTTCAAACGGGGCAAGATCGGTGCCGCGCAACCACTGGGCCACCAGCCCGCCCTGCGGGCGCAGCGCCTCGATCCCGAAAAGCCCGTCGCGGGGCCACAGGCGGAACGTCCAGAACCGCGACACGTAGTAAAGGACAGCCGTGGTCAGCGCCGCAATCAGAAGCCACAGGATGCGTTTCATTCTGCGTCCTCCCCGGCAAGGCGGATGGTGTCGGGCTCGATCTCCCAGACGAGGATATCGCCGCGCCGGGTGATGTTTCCGGCGGCGGTGACAAATTGCGCGACCCAGTCATAGGCGTCGCGCGGCAGGCGGGTGCCATCGGGGCCGGTGACCAGCAGGAATTCTTCGCCCATCACTGGCTGGGTCGAGACAAAGATGGGAGGCACGTCGCCCAGCAGGCACAGGTTGGCGCAGGCCTTGTGCGCTAGACCGCGGCCCGGACGCATCGCCCCGGCCAGACATTTGCCGTCGCAGATTTCACCCGTCAGTTGCCAGCGCCCCTGCGGCTCTATGGGGATGTCGGGCACCTCGCCATCGGTGGCCTGCAACCCGTTCCGCCCGCCGCGCAGCTGCATCATGTAGAGGTCGCCGCGTTCCAGCACGATGCCCGACACCTGCGCCAACTGGCCGTTGAGCGGCATGGCGCGTCCATCCACGCCCGATTTGCCGCCCGCGGTCATCATAAAGCTGTCGCCAACGGCAATGCGGTCGTTGCCTTGGGTCACATGCAGGATCGGGTAGGGGACCATGTCCACCACGCCCGTCACCGTCTGACGCCCATAGTCAAACCGGAACGCACCGGGGCCGGGATCGTCCTGTGCGGCCCCCATAAGATAGCCTGCGCCCGCCATTGCGCCGATCAACAGCACAGCCACGGCGATCAGGAACCCGCGCAGCGGTCCGGGGGCGGGCAGGTAGCCCACGAAAAACGGTTTGTCGCTCATGCCGGAACCTCCGATCCTGTTTGCGGCAAGGCCACGGGTTCGACATAGGTGCCCGGCGGATTGGCGTCGGCGTTGACCTCGACCGTGTTGCCCACAAGGCGGAGGTTGTAGGTCGGCACTTTTTCAGTGAACGGCGCGGGCGAACGGCCCGTGCGCACGTCATATTGGAACCCGTGCCACGGGCAGGTGACAAGGCAGTCGATAATCTTGCCCTCGCCCAGTGGGCCGTTCTGGTGCGCACAGGCATTGGCGATGGCCGACAATTGCCCCTCCATCAGGAAAACTGCGACCCGGTCGCCATTGGGCAGGCGCGTGATCTTGGCGAACCCTTCGCGAAAGGCGGACGCGTCGGCCACGTGGACCCAGTTGCCGTCATGTGCAGCAGCTTTGGCACCGCTTTCGGCGCGCCACGCAGCGAGATGCAGCACCACAACCGCGCCAGCCCCCATGAGGAACAGCGCAGTGAACAGGTGGTTCTGCTGGTCCTGAAGAATGCCAAGGCTGACATGGGCCGCGACCGAGAAATAGGCGGCGTAAATCAGGTAGTGCAGCCGTTTCCAGACGGGGGGCGTCAGGAACTTAAGCCAGAAATCGTGGCTTGTGGCCGCGAGGATCAACAGGCAGAGCAGGGCAAAGATGCCAAACACCTCGAACGGAAATCCGGCCACCTGCCCAAAGCTGGAATTGGCATAGAGCAGGCCCACGAATTTGTCCGAACTGGAAAAGGCAAAATACCAGTTGAGGATGTAGCCCGCGTGCGTCAGCGCCACAAAGGCGGTCATCACCCCGAAATGCCGCCGGTTGTAGAGCAACGGCAGAAATCGCCGGTCCAGCCGCGCCAGCGGCCCGATGCAGAGGATCACGGTCAGCATGACAAAGGCGCAGGCGCCAAAGGCGCGGGCGTTGTGGATTTGCGGGTTGATGGCCGGGTCATATCCCAGCGTCTCGGGCGTCCGGTATAGGAACAGCCACAGGAACGCGGCCACACCCGCAAGCATGATGGCGTCATAGACCCATTTGTTCGGGTTCCACTGAACGGGGATGTATTTGACACTCATTGACCGCTGCCCTCGCTCAGTTGCACGGGGGCTGCATCTGCGGGCCATGTTTGCCGCACGGACAGACCGGCGATGACGATTGCAACGATTGCAACACTCATCGCGATGGCCGCCAACCCGTGCGCGGACCGCACCGGGCGGTAGCGGGCTGCCCATGGGGCGGCCTCCGCCTCGATCTGCCACCAGCGCCACAGCACCAGCGGCCAGATCATCAGAATGCCGGGGATCAGCAGCGGGCGAAAGACATAGGCCCCCTGCGCATCTTCGTCGATCCGGTCAATGCCAACCGTCAGAAAGGCGACGGCAACCAATGCGCCGATGATGCCCCAAACTTGCAAGGCCAGAACGATGGCCTGAGCGATGTCCATGCGGCACCTCTTTGTCTTTCCACGTCTTTACGCGCGGACCGTAACAAGCGTTCCGCCCGGCGCAAAGTCACAAACCGGCCCACGGGGGCCGGTTTGGCAAATTGTGATCGGTTGGGGCCGTATCAGCTGGTGGTTGGCCAGCCAAGTGCCCGCGAAAACGGCTTGTCCCCGCCGCGAATGGACGAGTTTGACCGGTTGCCGCGGGACAGCAGGCCCATCGGCCAGAAACCGCCTGACATATGGCGTCCGCCCGGCATGACGGAGGATCCGCGGTCCTTGCGCGACACCAGCGGCATCGGCCAGAACCCAGAGGACCGTTTGCCGGACCGACCCTTGGCCGAATTGCGTTCCTTGCGCGGGCTCACCATGCGCATGGCCAGCGCGTCCGAAAGCCGCCCGCCGTCATAGCCGGAAGTGTCGAGGCGCAGGGTCAGGAACAAGGGGTGTTCGTCGAGGATGCTGGGTGCCTTTTCCGGCGTGTCGGTCATATAATAGTCGTCCACCACGTCACCGGTGTCCACGGTGTCCATCTTGGCCAGCATGTCGCGCACCATGGTTGCGGCGGTGAGCGGGCGATAGGTGGTGCGCACAACCAGCAGGGATTTTCCGGATGTGATGGCGGTGGCGTAGGTGTCCATCGCATCCGGGTGCACGTGGGCCGCCTCCATCAGGGGGCGGGCGTCATTGCCTTCGGCTGGGCCGATGACGGTGACGGCACGGCTGGGCACGCCGCAAAAGATGATGCGCTCGCGGGCGTGCGATGCTGCTGCGTGCGCGTCAAAGAGACGGGTGATAATCGTGGTCATGGTACCTCCACCGGGTTGGGATATGTCGTATGAGCCTCTGGCTCTGTCGAAGCAGGAGCGCGCGCGCGCAGGCGACCCCGGACAAGCGGACCCAGCACAAGACATGCAAGGGCCAGCATGGTGATTTCGACGGCAAACACCGCCACATAGGGCAGGGCAGGGGCGGTGGTCGCGCTGTCGGTGGCGGCAAGGATCACGTCGCGCAGGATACCGGCGGCCGCGATACCGATGCCTGCGGCGGTGGCCTGCACGGCACCCCATGCCCCCAGTGCCATGCCAATGCGGTTCTTGGGGGCGGTGCGAATAACAGCCGTGAGTGTAGCGTGGCCAAACAGGCCCGCCCCAAGGCCCGTGGCCAGCGTGCCCAACAGGAACAGCGCCGTGCCGGTGCTGCTGCCGATCATCTGTGCGGACAGAATGATGGCGGCAAAGCCCGGCAGGCCAACGACCGCGCCCAGCCGTGCAAACCGGGCGGCGTCCGCGCCCTGACCCAGCCACCGCGAGGCGATGCCAAACCCCACAAGCGTGCCCGCAGCCAGCAGCGCCGTCAGCTTGGTCGTGCTGGCGACCGTCAGGCCCAGCACTTGCCCGCCATAGGGCTCCAGCAGGACATCGGCCATGCCAAACCCAAAGGTGCCCAGAGCGATCACGGCGAGCAGCCGCTTGGTGCCCGGAATGCGTATCAGCGCCTGCCACGCGACGGCAAACTGTTCCTTGGTCTGGACCTTCATCTGCGCGGCGCGGGCGCGGCTGCGCGCCTCTTGTTTCCACATCGCGGTCAGGTTCAGGGCCACGGTGACGACGGCGGCCCCCTGGATCACCTGGATCAGCCGCCCGGGCGTGTAATGGGTCAAAAGCGCGCCGAACACCAGCGCGCTGACAACCATGCCCACCAGCAGCATCACGTACATCAGGCCAACCACTTTTGGCTGGTCGGCGTCGTCGACAAGGTCGGTGGCCAGCGCAAGGCCAACGGTCTGCACCATATGCACCCCGGCACCCACCAGCAGGAATGACAGCGCGGCGGAGGAATAGCCAATCCAGCGCGGCGCATCGATCGCCTCGCCGTAGCCTGACAGGACCAGCAGCGCAAAAGGCATAATGGCAAAGCCGCCGAATTGATACAGAGTGCCCTTCCAGATGTAGGGCGCGCGCCGCAATCCCAGCGCGGACACATGCGTGTCGGATTTGAACCCGATCAGCGCGCGCAGGGGCGCAAACAGCAGCGGCAGCGCCAGCATCCCGGCCACGAGGCTGGCGGGGACAGACAATTCAACGATCATCACGCGGTTCAATGTGCCTGCCAGCAGCACAAGTGCCATGCCCACGGTCACCTGAAACAGCGACAGCCGCATCAGGCGGCTCAGCGGCACATCGTCCGAGGCGACATCGGCAAAAGGCAGGTATTTCGGCGCCAGCGCCGCCAGTTTGCGTGTGGCAAAGGTGCGATAGTCCGTCATGGTGAATGTCGCAGGCTCGCAGGGGGGAGAGCGGCGTGCAGCCGCTGCCAAAGGCAAACGGCCCGCAGGGGATGCCTGCGGGCCGTCATGATTTAGCGCGTGATCAGCGCCGCACCGGTTTCGGCGCTGGCGTGCTGTTCTGGCGGTGCGAGGATCGCCTTGACCGGCGTTCCGTCGGACATGATGATCGTCACCTCATTGGTGCCGGGCATCACATACCCCGCCTTGGCGGTCTGGTTTTTCTGCTCCATGCGCAGCGCCGCCTCTTCGGCGTCACCGGCACCCAGCTCCTGTCCGGAGAGGAAGTCCGACACCCACGACGTGTTTGTCAGAACAGCCACGTGGACGGCAAAGGACCCAACGGCCACAGCGCTCAGGAACAGTGGAACACCCACGGTCGGCTTCACGACGAGCCACATCTTTGCATTGTTCATGACGTGCCTCCTTTATCCGAGCCAGGGGGTGGAAACGGCCACCAGAATATGTGCCAGCAGCGCAATGGCGCCAAACACACGTGTGCCGTCGATGAGGTAGCTGTGCACCTCTTCTGCTTCTTCAAGCGTCAACCCTGTGGGCCACACCTTGTCTTCATTATCCGCCACGTCGAATCCTCCGTAATAGGCGTGGACCAAGGACGAATATTGCCGTCTCGTCTGGGTCCGATGGAAATTTGACGCACACTGTTCCCGCAAGGGTGTCAGGAAAAGTGTACAATTGCAAATGTAAATTTTCCTTTACGCTTGCCGATTGTGCACTATTGCGCAGCAAATTCAGGCCCAAGCGGTGCAGCTTTCCGCATGTTTCCGTCCGCCAAATGCGGCAGTTTCAGAATGCAGGCTTTGGCTAACGCTTTGACCTCTTGAGATTTTACCGGCGTTTGTCGCGCGCGACGCGTTCGTGGCCGCGATCAGGTCACTGGTTCTGCGCAGGGCGCTTTGCCCTGTTGAGGCGCGGGACATCCACCGCATCGTCCATGCCCAGAAATCCATTGAATGCACCGCTGGAAAACGCGTCCATCGTGCCCGCGCAAAACCGGTCACTGTCGGCAAAGAATGCCTCCACCCCGGCCTCATAGGCTGCCTTTGCGCGCAAAAAGCCCGCTTTGGTGGCGTCGCCCGCGCACAGGTCCATGGCGACAAGTGGATAGCCGTACCTGCCACTGTCAAAGGCAATATTCAGTTTGCTTTCAACGTCTTTTGGCGCGTTGTTCTGGTCAGCAGCGGCGTCCAGCATACCTGAAAAGGAGGTCCACCACGCCTCTGGATCGCGCTTGATCAACAAGAATCGGGCGTCGGGAAAGGTTTGCGCCGCCTGACGGTAATACTGCGTCCCGCCAAATGGTGCGTCGCTGAACACGTCGAACCCATGCGCAACACGATCAATCAGGTCGAAATCCTGCTTGTGCGCCGCCAGCATCAGAAAGTTGGTCTTGTGATCCTTCCAATTGCCATCACAGACCCGATGTCCAAGCCCACGCATCATCGCGCCGAATGAGGTGGTTCCGGTCTTGGGAAGGCTGAGGTTGAAAATCTTCATGTTGTGCCAGGTGCCTTTGCGGGTGGGGCGCAGCATCGGTTGCCGCGTGTCCATACGCAAGAGACCAGAATCGGGTATGCCAATGGTCGCACGGACGGGACACACCGATGGCCGACGCCGATTGAAACTGCGGTGCAGAACCAGGTTTATGCGGAAGAAGTGGTGGGCGACCCTGGAATCGAACCAGGCGTGCGTCTCCGCGAGGGAGTTACAGTCCCCTGCCACACCTTGCGGCCTGTCGCCCACTGCGCCAATAAGGGCAAACCCCGGTTTGGCGTGAGCGCGTGATTACCGGGCGGCCCCCAAGGGGTCAAGGGCGAAAATGGGCAGGGCGGGGCAGCACGGCATGGCAACGAAAAAGCCGAAATGGGTGGTCGCAAAAGAGCAGGCCAAAAAGGCCGAAGCGGCCACGACCGTTTGGCTTTTTGGTCTGCACGCTGTGCGTGATGCGCTGATGAATCCCAAGCGCGAAAAATTGCGGCTGATTGTGACGTTGAATGCGTTGGGCAAGCTGGAAGAGGCGGTGGCGCACTCGGGGATGGAGCCGGAAATGGCTGACCCGCGCCGCTTTCCTGCGCCGCTGGATCCGGGATCAGTGCATCAGGGTGCTGCGCTGGAGGTGAGGCCGCTGGATTGGGGCAGCCTCGACGATGTGGCCATCGGTGCGCAGGTGCCGCGCCTGATCCTGCTCGACCGGGTGACGGACCCGCACAATGTGGGCGCGATCCTGCGCTCGGCCGAAGTGTTTGGGGCATCCGCCGTGATCGGCACTCGGCACCATTCCGCCCCGGAGACCGGCGCGCTGGCCAAAACGGCGTCGGGCGCGCTGGAACGGCAACCCTATTTGCGGGTGCGCAATCTGGCAGATGCCATCGTGGCTCTGCAAGGGATGGGGTATCTGGTCCTTGGGCTGGACGGCACGGCGGAGGTCAGTGTGGAAGATGCGCTTGACGGGCGGCGCGATGCCCCCGTGGCGCTGGTGCTGGGGGCCGAAGGCCCTGGTCTGCGGGACAAGACCAAGGCGACCTGCGATATGCTGGTACGCATCGACGCAGCGGGCGGATTTGGCTCGCTCAACGTTTCAAATGCGGCGGCGGTCGCCCTATATGCCACCACAAGACGACCCCAAGGAGGCTGACATCGCGCATCCGACCAAAATCGCCACCTGCTGTTATTGCGGGACCCGCGCCGCACTGGTTTTGACCGGGCGGGATCGGCACGAACTGGCCTGTTCCAGCTGTGGCGCTCCGCTGCACGACCTCAAGATGCTGCCCAAAAAGAAACAGGGCGACCGCGAACTGGTGCGCCCATCGGCTGTGCGCGGCCGCGTCAAATCGGGGCCAAAGCCCAAAAAGCGCAAAAACAGGATGCGCCGCTTTGCCGACATCTTCGAAGATGCCTTCGACATCATCGAAGATATCCTCGACTGATCGCCTGCGCCTTAACCTTGCGTTCACAGATTTGCGAGACGGTCTTTATTGAGCGGCAGACATGCTTATCTGTCTTTCATGAGCTGCGGGTCTGGAACCCCCGCAGATACATTCACTGTCCCTCGTTCCGTACCTTGCGCCCCGCCTTGATGGTCGGGGCGCTTTTTTCTGGCGGCGCTTTGCGGTAGCGGTGGCGCATGACCCAATATTCCGATGCCCATTTGCGTGATGTTCTAAAGCGGACAAAGTCCGTGGCGGTGGTGGGTGTGTCCACAAACCCTGTGCGGCCCAGCTATTTTGTGGCGCGCTATCTGTCGCTCAAAGGGTTCGAAGTCCATCCGGTCAACCCCGTCTACGCAGGACAAACCCTGCTGGGCCGCGAAATCGTGGCCGGGTTGGGGGATATCACGGCAAAGGTCGACATGGTCGACATCTTTCGCCGGTCCGATGCCGTGCCGGAAATTGTGGACGAAGCACTGGCAGTGTTGCCCGCGCTCAGAACGATCTGGATGCAGATCGGGGTGGAACATGCCGCCGCCACGGCCAAGGCCGAAGCGGCGGGTGTCACGGTCATTCAGAACCGCTGTCCCAAGATCGAATATCAGCGCCTGTTTGGCGAATTGCGCATGGGCGGTTTCGCAACCGGCGTGATCTCGTCCAAGCTGCCCTAGCGGACGCGCTTCCACGTCTGGCTTTGACAGACGGGGCCAAGGCAGCCCGACACTTTCATCCGGTTGCCCTGCACCTGCATTTTGCCCGCATAGGTACGGTTGTGTGCGGGCACAAAAGCCTGCCCTTCGTAGACAGAACCTGAACCGGTCATATCCCAGAACACCCGCTTGCCCACAGTTGGCGCAGCGACGGGCGCGCCGGAGGGGCCAAACACCTCGACGATTGTACCGCAATAGCCTGATCCACACCGGGTGGATTTGACATGCGCCACCTGACCCTTTCGGTCGGGCTCGGTGCGCCAGATCCCTTCGGGACCCGCCGCCAGAGCGGCAGATGTTCCAAGTGACAGTGCACCGGCAAGCAGTGCGGCAAGTGTGTGATGAAGTTTCATGAGTCTCGTCCCATGTCGTGTCTGGGCCTAACGCGAACCGACGACAATCGGTTCCAGCTTGGCACGACTGGACGATATATTGCATCCGTTCGGCGCAGAACAAGATGCGTGCGCAAGACCATGACCAAAAGGGGCCCGGTCTTGCGCGGAAAAGCGCTCAGGCTTGATTACTTGACCTTGGTCCAGGTCTGACCAAGGCAGATCGGGCCGATGCAGCCGGACACTTTGAGCGAATTGCCGTTCATGGTCATTTTTGAGCGATAGACCTTGTCATTGGACGGACGCCAGATTTTGCCTGAACCGTATTTGCCATTGCCTTCGGGTGTCATGTCCCAAACGATCCGCTTGCCGACATTGTCCGATGCGATGGGGCCTGACGCATCAAATGCCTTTGCAATTGTGCCGCAGATATCCGATCCGCACGTCTTCATCGCAATATGCGCGTACGCGCCATCGTCGACTTCGGTTTTCCAGACGCCCTCGACGGGGTCGGCGGCCAGGGCGGCACCTGCGCCTGCAAGTACCAGCGCCGTGGCTGCAAAAAGCGTTTTCATGTATGTCTCCTCCGCATGATGGCCAAAACCTTGGGGCAAGGCGGGCTGTTATGGCAAGAATGACCTTGGGTCGCGTTGCAAATGACGTGACGGACTGGCATGTGCCGCCCGAGACAATTCCTGACAAGGCGCGTGCCCATGATCCTCTATCCCGCCATCGACCTCAAAGACGGTGCAGCCGTGCGGCTTGTCCATGGCGAGATGGACAGCGCCACGGTGTTCAACGACGACCCCGCCGCGCAGGCGCGCAGCTTTGTGGAGGCGGGATGCGAATGGTTGCATCTGGTCGATCTCAACGGGGCCTTTGCCGGAACGCCGGTGAACGCTGCTCCGGTGGAGGCTATTCTTGCGGCTTGCGATGTGCCTGCGCAACTGGGGGGTGGTATCCGCGATATGGCCACAATCGAGGCGTGGTTGGACAAGGGCCTTGCCCGTGTGATCCTGGGCACGGTGGCGGTTGAAAACCCCGACCTCGTGCGCGACGCGGCGCGGGCTTTCCCGGGACATGTGGCGGTGGGCATTGATGCCCGTGGGGGCCGCGTGGCCACCAAGGGCTGGGCCGAAGAGACGGATGTGGACGCAACCGATCTTGCCAAGTCATTCGAGGATGCGGGCGTGGCGGCCATCATTTACACCGACATCAACCGCGACGGCGCTATGGGGGGGCCAAACGTGGCCGCCACCGAGGCGCTGGCGCGCGCGGTGGACATCCCCGTCATTGCATCCGGTGGTGTATCGTCGTTGGACGATCTGACGAACCTCAAGGCCACAGGCGTGATCGCGGGCGCGATCTCGGGCCGTGCCCTTTATGATGGCGCCATTGATCTGTCGGCGGCACTGGCCGCTCTGAAAGGGTAGGGGGTGACGGGGTGAAACCCCGTCGCCGCTACTGCGCCACGCCGTCCGTGAACTTGGCCAGCGCACCCGTCATCACGTTCAGATAGGCCGCGTCTTCGGACACGCCGCCCAGTTTCTCCAGCATTGCCTTGGGGTCTTCGTAGGCAATCATCGTCTTGCCGGTGCCATCTTCGAACACCAGCACTTTGAGCGGCAGGAACAGACCCGCCACCGGGTCGTCTTTCATGGCGGGCGTGCCGACCTTGGGGTTGCCAAAGATCAAGAGCTGCGAGGCACCGATATCTTCGCCGATGGACTGCGCGCCAGCGCCATGATCCACCCGCGCAAAGACGGTGATGCCGGCGCCTTCCATGGCGCTTGCCAGCGCGTCCACGGTTTCGGCCACGCCACCGGCTGCCTGCTTGCGGATGATCCCGTTGTCACCCGCCATCGCCGCGCCTGCCATTGCCATCATCAAAATCCACCCAAATACAATTCGCATATCCTGTCCTCCGTCTTGTAACCTGTTCGACTTTGCATGAGCCCGGTCCAAGGCCCACACACCTTTGCGTGATAGGCGGCGGTCCTCCCATGTCTCTGTCCCGAAAAATCCCGGGGTGAGGCCGCAGGCCGAGGGGCAGAGCCCCTTTCCCCGGCGTGCAAAGCGCACTACACCCACCCCCATGTTGAAAACCCGTATCATCCCTTGTCTCGACGTGGCCGATGGGCGCGTGGTCAAGGGCGTCAACTTTGTTGATCTGATCGACGCCGGCGATCCGGTCGAGGCGGCGCGCGCCTATGACGCCGCGGGCGCGGACGAGCTGTGTTTTCTCGACATTCATGCGACCCATGAAAACCGCGGCACGATGTTCGATCTGGTGCAGCGTACAGCCGAGCAGTGCTTTATCCCGCTGACCGTGGGTGGCGGTGTGCGCACGGTTGCTGATGTGCGCGCGCTGCTTTTGGCAGGAGCCGACAAGGTGTCGTTCAACTCCGCCGCTGTCGCAGACCCTGATGTGTTGACGCGCGCGGCGGATCAGTTTGGCAGTCAGTGCATCGTCTGCGCCATCGACGCCAAGACCGTTGCGCCGGGCCGTTGGGAGATTTTCACGCATGGCGGGCGCAAGCCAACGGGCATCGACGCGGTTGACTTTGCGCGCACCGCAGCCGCCAAAGGCGCGGGCGAGATCCTGCTGACCTCCATGGACCGCGACGGCACGCGTGCGGGGTTCAACCTGCCACTGACGCGCGCCATTTCGGACGCAGTGCCCATTCCGGTGATTGCATCGGGTGGCGTCGGCACGCTGGATCACCTCGTCGATGGCGTGACCAAAGGCGGCGCATCAGCGGTGCTGGCTGCTTCGATTTTTCACTTTGGTGATTTCACCATCGCCGAGGCCAAGGCGCATATGGCCGCTGCGGGCATCCCGATGAGGCTGACATGACCCTCAACGACCTATACGCCACGATCCTTGCCCGCAAAGGGGCGGACCCCGACAGTTCATGGACCGCCAAATTGCTGGCCAAGGGCCCGGAAAAATGCGCCGAGAAGTTTGGCGAAGAAGCGGTCGAGGCGATCATAGAAGCCGTCCGGGATGACAAGGTCGCCCTCACATCGGAGGCCGCAGACGTTCTTTATCACCTGCTGGTGATGCTTGCTGCACGGGACGTGCCCCTGGACGATGTTCTGACTGAACTGGCGCGGCGGCAGGGCACCTCTGGCATTGCGGAAAAGAACGCGCGCGGCTGAATATTGTCGGTTTGCACGGTTTCGAGGTCCAGTCGCGCGCGGATGCAAAGCGCGCCGCACTGATGTCGCACAAAGAGGGCCATTTTGCCGCTGTGCAGGGTCATGGTGTTATGGCAGGGCCCACCTGTCACGCTTGCCCTGCCGGATGCACCGATTATTGACGCCTGATCCACAAAAGAGGCCATTGCGCGCACGCATTGGGATCGAGAGCACCGCCAGACGAAATTTTGGCGGCGCCTTATGTCATACGTCGCAGGGTGCCGTCGCAACCCCGGTTTGCGTGGGCGTTGCCGCGCAGTCCCATGGGCCGGGTGTGGTGTGCACGGGGCGCAATGCCGCTTAGGGTGCCCAAGTCAGGAAATTGCGGATCATGCGCAGGCCGACGTCCTGGCTCTTTTCCGGGTGAAACTGCATCCCCAGCATGGTGTCGCGCCCGACAATGGCGGTGACATCGCCCGCGTAATCGACATGGGCCAAACGCTCTGCCGGGTTGGTCACGTGGAACTGGTAGGAGTGGACGAAATAGGTGTGGTCGCCTGATGCCACGCCCTCAAACACCGGATGCGGTGTTTCAATCACCAGATCGTTCCAGCCCATATGCGGGACCTTCAGCGCAGGGTCTTGGGGCGTGATGCGCACCACGTCACCATCGATCCAGCCAAGACCCGCCGTGTCCTCGTATTCTCGCCCCCACGTGGCCATCAACTGCATCCCGACGCAGATACCAAGGAAAGGCCGCCCGCGCTGCTCGACGGCCTCGCGCAGCGCGTCATAGATGCCGCCCGCCCCGCGCAGCGCTGCCGCGCAGGCCGGAAAGGCCCCGTCGCCCGGCAACACGATCCGGTCAGCCCGCGCCACCAGATCGGCGTCCGCAGTGACAACCACGTCGCCCGCATCCGCGTCCAAAGCCATGCGTTCAAACGCCTTCTGGGCCGAATGCAGATTGCCGCTTTCGTAGTCGATCAGGACCGTGAGGCTCATAGAGCGCCCTTGGTCGACGGGATCGCATCGGCGCGTCGCGGGTCCACCTCCAGCGCGTCGCGCAGGGCGCGTGCCACCGCCTTGAAGGCGGCCTCGGCTATGTGGTGCGCATTCAACCCGTGGAGCATGTCCACGTGCAACGTGATGCCACCATGGGTGCTGAGCGCCTGAAAGAATTCGCGCACCAGTTCCGTGTCAAAGGTTCCGATCTTGTGCGTCGGCATGTCCACGTTCCACACAAGGAAGGGTCGGCCCGACAGATCGAGTGCCGCACGCACCAGCGCGTCATCCATCGGCAGCAGGCACGATCCATAGCGGCGGATGCCCGTCTTGTCGCCCATCGCGGCAGTCAATGCCTGACCAATGGCAATGCCCACATCCTCGACCGTGTGATGGTCGTCAATGTGCAGATCACCCGCGCACCGCACCGTCATGTCGATAAGGGCATGACGCGCCAACTGGTCCAGCATGTGGTCAAAAAAACCGACACCGGTCTGGTTGTCATAGCGTCCGGTCCCGTCGAGGTTCAGTTCGACCGATATGTCCGTCTCGGCGGTGGTGCGCGTGATGGTGTGGCTGCGCATGGGGCAGGCTCCTGCAATCGTTCCGCGCTTCTATAGGGGGCAGGGGCCTGTGGGCCAAGGGCCAGTGCAGCGTGAAGCGCAAAGCGTGGTTTTGCAGCACAGTGGGCACACATGGTCCCCGAAACGACGAAGGGCCGCCCGTTGGCGACCCTGTCAGTCCTTCTCCGAAGAGGAGAAATTGGAGCGGGCGAGGCGATTCGAACGCCCGACCCTAACCTTGGCAAGGTTATGCTCTACCCCTGAGCTACGCCCGCTTCCTTGGGTGGGGGTCAGATACTTATCTCGCGGGCTGGCTGCAAGAGGAAAAATGGGGGCAGTCAAAAAATAGCGCGCTCACGCGACGGAAAGCGACATGCGCCGCGTTGAATGGGGATGGCACGGATGAAACAGATCGCGACCCGCTTGGTCGTCTTGTTGACCGCTGCGGCGCTCAGCCTGTGGGTGGGGTTCGCGCAAGCCCATGACGGGCTGCATGGGCAGGACCTGACCATCAGCGGCCTGTCCGCTTCTGCGGCGGCGCTGGACCTGCCCGAGCCGCTGCCGGTTGAATTTGCGCAGGACACCGCAATCTCGACCCGGTTGCGCTTCAACACAGAGCCGCCGGGCAATTTTATGTTGAACATTGGTTTCGGCGCAGCCGGGCAGGGCGGCGTCGTGGTCATCCCGGATCGGGCGCAGGCGATGTCTGGATTGCACAAGGAGCGTTGAAATGTTGGCAAGTTGGAGCACGTGGAAACTGATGATGCTGAGCGTGGCGATTGTGGTGGCCTGTGTCGCGCAATCAGATGCACAGCCCAAGCTGCTCCAACACAGCGCGACGGAGGCGGGAGACATCCCGCTGGCGAATGCACGTCAACAGGTGCGCGGCGGGCACGGTGAGATGGCAGTCGTCGGACGCACACGCATCATCACCTCCAACGGTGTGCCCACACACAGGGTTGGTCAATTTCCGAACGCGCGCAATCCGAACCCTAGGGTGGGCCCGCGTCACAGGTTCGAAATGCCGGTATCGCCGCGCCTTGGTGCTGCACGTCCCTTGCCGCGCGGTGCTTCCTTTGGCGTGGCGGTGAACGACGTGCCCTTTGATCCCAACGCAGCCGAATTCTGGTAATGCAACCCGCGCAGTGGCTGGCACTACAATGCGATGGGTGGGGCCGTGGCACTGGGGCTGGAGGCAAACCATGCCCACGTGCGGCGCGCAAGGCCATACCATTGCATGGACTGCCCGTCGGGTTGATGCAGCCGCTTGGCTGGTCATCCTCAGAGGCGTCGCCACTGATCGGCTATGCCGCTGACGGTTTTCCCATCTAAGCGCTCAGCAGGTCAGGCGCGCTGGATCAGGTCCCAACGATTGCCGAACGGGTCGCGAAAGACCGCGACCGTGCCATAGGGTTCATGGCGCGGGGCTTCTTCGAACGTGATCCCCTCGGCTTGTGTCAGTCGCGCATGGTCACGCGCAAAATCATCCGTTTCCAGAAACAACCAAACGCGGCCCGCGCCCTGTTGCCCGATGGCGGCCTGTTGCGTTGGCCCGTCCGCGCGCGCGAGAATGATGGAGGTTTGCGCACCCGGCGCGCGCACCTCAACCCAGCGTTTGCGCCCTTGATTTTCGTCCGCAATCAACGAGAACCCCAGCGTACCGCAGAAAAAGGCGATACCGGTGTCGTAGTCCGGCACGAGGATGGAGAAAGCGGTTATGTGCATTTTTGAACCATTGATCTGTAGGAATACCAGTTTTTTGCAAATTTGCGCGACGTATGTTCGGTAGCAGACAACAAATGAGTGAGGAGACGCACCATGTCCATCCGTGAAAATGTACAAGCCGTAATTGACGGCATTCTGCGTGGCGAAATCGTTGAGACCTTTGACACATGGTATGCCGATGACATCGTGATGAGCGAGAACGGCGTCGAAGACCGCGTCGGCAAGGCCGAAAACCGCGCCTTCGAAGAGGCGTTCGTGGCCTCCGTCACATTCCACGAGGCGCGCGTGGGCCGTATCGCCATTGACGGCAACGAAGCCGCCATCGAATGGGAGTTCGAGATGACGCCCCATGGCGGTGACCGCATCATACAGCGTCAGGTCGCCTTCCAGACGTGGAAGGACGGCAAGGTCGTGCGCGAGGTGTTCTACTACAACAAGGGCTGAAACCACGAACGGGTGCGCAGGTCGCGCGCCCGTTCATACCCAGAACTACGAGTTGTTCCCGTCACGTAAACGTCATAGACCATGCTGCAACTGCAAAAGACGTGCTCAAGGGACAGCTCTCATGCCCGATTTCCAAAAAATCCTGATTGCAAACCGTGGCGAAATTGCCATCCGCATTATGCGGGCGGCGAACGAAATGGGGAAAAAGACGGTCGCCGTCTTTGCCGAAGAAGACAAGCTGGGCCTGCACCGGTTCAAGGCGGATGAGGCGTATCGCATCGGCGAGGGGATGGGGCCTGTTGCCGCGTACCTGAGCATCGAAGAGATCATTCGCGTGGCCAAGATGTGCGGCGCGGATGCAATCCATCCGGGCTATGGTCTGCTGTCGGAGAACCCGGATTTTGTGGATGCCTGCGATCAGGCGGGCATCACCTTTATCGGTCCCAAGGCCGACACCATGCGGGCGCTGGGCGACAAGGCGTCGGCGCGCAAAGTGGCGGTCGAGGCGGGTGTGCCGGTGATCCCGGCAACCGAGGTGCTGGGCGACGATATGGTCGCGATCAAGAAAGAGGCCGCCGAAATCGGCTACCCCTTGATGCTCAAGGCGTCATGGGGCGGGGGTGGTCGCGGAATGCGCCCGATCCACGGCGAACACGAGGTCGAGGAAAAGGTGCTCGAAGGCCGTCGCGAGGCCGAAGCAGCCTTTGGCAACGGCGAAGGCTACCTGGAAAAGATGATCACCCGCGCCCGCCATGTCGAGGTGCAAATCCTCGGCGACAAGCATGGCGGCATGTATCACCTCTATGAACGGGATTGTTCCGTCCAGCGCCGCAACCAAAAGGTCGTCGAACGCGCGCCCGCGCCGTACCTGACCAAAGCACAACGCGCCGAAATCTGCGATCTTGGCTACAAGATCTGCAAACACGTGAATTATGAATGCGCCGGTACGGTCGAATTCCTGATGGATATGGAAACCGACAAGTTCTACTTCATCGAAGTGAACCCCCGCGTGCAGGTCGAACACACCGTGACCGAAGAGGTCACAGGCATCGACATCGTGCGTGCGCAAATCCTGATTGCCGAAGGCAAGACCATCGCCGAAGCGACCGGCAAGGACACGCAGGACGACGTGCAACTGAACGGGCACGCGCTGCAAACCCGTGTGACCACCGAGGATCCGCAAAACAATTTCATCCCCGATTACGGACGGATCACCGCCTATCGGTCGGCCACGGGGCTTGGCATTCGTCTGGACGGCGGCACGGCTTACGCGGGCGGTGTGATCACGCGCTACTACGACAGCTTGCTGACCAAGGTCACGGCAAAGGGTCCAACACCTGAAATTGCCATTGCCCGGATGGACCGCGCCTTGCGCGAATTCCGTATCCGCGGGGTCAGCACCAATATCGCCTTTGTCGAAAACCTGTTGAAACACCCCACGTTCCTGTCGAATGAATACACGACCAAGTTCATCGACGACACGCCGGGTCTGTTCCAGTTCAAGCGCCGCCGGGACCGGGGCACCAAGGTGCTGACCTATATTGCCGACATCACCGTAAACGGGCACCCGGAGGTGAAGGACCGTCCGCGCCCGCGCGCCGACCTCAAGGACCCCAAACCGCCCGCACTTGAGGCTGACCCGTCCCACCAGATGGGCACGCGCAACCTGCTGGAACAAAAAGGCCCGCAAGCCGTCGCTGACTGGATGAAAGCGCAAAGCCAGTTGCTGATTACCGACACCACGATGCGCGACGGGCACCAGTCGCTGCTGGCCACGCGGATGCGCAGCTATGACATGATCAAGGTGGCGCCCGCCTACGCCGCCAACCTGCCGCAGCTCTTCAGCGTTGAATGCTGGGGCGGGGCCACGTTCGACGTGGCCTACCGGTTCTTGCAGGAATGCCCGTGGGAGCGTCTGCGCGGCTTGCGGGAAAAGATGCCAAACCTGATGACCCAGATGCTGCTGCGCGGGGCAAACGGGGTGGGCTACACCAATTACCCGGACAATGTCGTGCAGGAATTTGTGCGCGTGGCCGCCACCA
The DNA here is from genome assembly GCF_947503385.1 of uncultured Tateyamaria sp. Taxonomy (GTDB): domain Bacteria; phylum Pseudomonadota; class Alphaproteobacteria; order Rhodobacterales; family Rhodobacteraceae; genus Tateyamaria. Next base: position 554,292 of record NZ_CANNDO010000002.1, on the reverse strand, counting down.
CCGGCATTGACGTCTTCCGCGTCTTTGACAGCCTCAACTGGGTCGAAAATATGCGCGTCGCGATGGATGCCGTGCAAGAGCAGAACAAGGTCTGCGAGGGCACAATCTGTTACACCGGCGACATCATGAACCCGGACCGGGCCAAGTATGACCTGAAATACTATGTCGACATGGGCAACCAGCTGAAAGATGCAGGCGCGCATGTGCTGGGCCTGAAGGATATGGCGGGCCTTTTGAAACCTGCTGCCGCCCGCGTGCTGGTGCGCGCGTTGAAGCAAGAGGTGGGTCTGCCCATCCACTTCCACACCCACGACACCGCCGGTATCGCCTGCGCCACCATCCTCGCCGCCGCCGAGGCGGGCGTGGACGCGGTCGATTGCGCCATGGACGCGCTGTCGGGCAACACCAGTCAGGCAACGCTGGGTACCGTGGTGGGCGCGCTCAAGAACACTGACCGCGATACCGGGCTGAGCGTGGACGCAATCCGCGACATCTCAGACTATTGGGAGGCGGTGCGGGATCATTATGCTGCGTTCGAAAGCGGAATGCAGGCCCCATCCTCCGAAGTGTACCTGCACGAGATGCCCGGTGGTCAGTTCACCAACCTCAAGGCGCAAGCCCGCAGCCTTGGCCTTGAGGATCGTTGGCACGAGGTCGCCCGTACCTATGCGGACGTAAACCAGATGTTTGGCGATATCGTCAAAGTGACGCCGTCCTCCAAAGTGGTGGGCGACATGGCGCTGATGATGGTCAGCCAGAACCTGACCCGCGCGGATGTCGAACATCCCGACAAAGAGGTTGCGTTCCCCGATAGTGTGGTGGACATGATGCGCGGCAATCTGGGCCAGCCTCCCGGTGGTTTTCCGGATGCGCTTGTAGCCAAGGTCCTCAAGGGGGAGAGCCCGAACACGGATCGACCGGGCAAGGGTGTCGCACCTGTGGACCTCGAAGACACACGGGCCGATCTGTCCAAACAGCTTGATGGCCGCGCGGTCGATGACGAAGACCTGAGCGGCTATTTGATGTATCCCAAGGTCTTTCTCGACTACATGGGACGGCATCGCACCTACGGACCCGTCCGGACCCTGCCGACCAAGACGTTCTTTTACGGGATGCAGCCGGGCGAAGAGATCACCGCCGAGATCGACCCCGGCAAGACGCTGGAAATCCGGATGCAGGCCGTGGGCGAGACAAACGAAGACGGCGAGGTGCGGGTGTTCTTTGAACTCAACGGCCAGCCGCGCACGATCCGCGTGCCGAACCGTCTGGTCAAGGCAAACACCGTGAGCCGTCCCAAGGCCGAAGACGGCAATGCCGACCACGTGGGTGCCCCGATGCCGGGCGTCGTCGCCACCGTTGGCGTGAGCGCAGGGCAGGAGGTCAGCGAAGGCGATCTGCTGCTAACCATTGAGGCGATGAAGATGGAGACCGGCATCCATGCCGAGCGCGACGCCGTGATCAAGGCGGTGCATGTCTCTGCCGGTGGTCAGATCGACGCCAAGGATTTGCTGGTCGAACTGGAGTGACGCCGCCGCTTGATGCGTGGGGTCTATCGGGCGCGCCTGTGCCACTGCCGGGTGGACACCGCAACACCGTGTTGAGGGTGGGCAATCATGTGGTGAAATCCACCCGCCGGACAGAGGCGGCTGTGGCGTGGTTGCTGCCGGTGATGGAGGCGCTGGCGATGCGCGGTCTGCACGCTCCGCGCCCCATGCGCAGCGCGCGCGGTGCGTTGGTCGTCCAGGGCTGGACTTGCGAACCCTTTGTTCATGGTGCGCCATGCGATGCGTCGGCGCTGCGCCGGGTGTGGCCATATCTGTCGACCGCTTTTGGTCAGCGGCCCGGCTTTGCCCACACGCGCGCGTTGCGATATGTTCCCTGCAGTGGCGACATTGATCTCTCGACCGTGCCAAACCCCCTGTTGCGGGCCGTGCGCCGGGCGTGGGCCGCGCTGCCGCAGACAGCGCCACGGGTCGTTCATGGAGATCTCAATCGGACAAACCTGATCCGCAGCGTGCACGGGGTTACCGTAATCGACTGGGACGAGGCGCGGCTGGATCATCCAGGCTTTGACAGGGTCGCGCTGGGACGCGGCACCACGACCGAGGCGCGCGCAGCCTTGGCCATGGAAATTGCCAGTTGCTGGCGGCCTGAACCGGCGCGGGCGCGCGCGCTGGCGCGGCGCTTTCTACTGGACAGGATGCGGCAAAGAAAATCGCGCCCGGCCTCTTGTTGAACGCGACACGGTCGCGCACAACGGGATCATGCTCAGCAGATTACTCGGCTCAAGCCGCTTTTTGATTATCTTGGCCGTTCTTGGGTCCCTTCTCGCGGCGGTGACCTTGTTGGTTTATGGCCTGCTGGAATCGATCCAGCTGATCTGGACCACGGTTGAGACCGGCGAGGTGTCGCGCAAAGGCGCCAAGGCGCTGGCCCTTGAATTCATCGAGATTGTCGATCTGTTCTTGCTGGGTACTGTTTTCTACATCATCGCGTTGGGACTTTATGAGCTGTTCATCAGTTCGGACGTGTCCGTGCCGGAATGGCTGTCGATCAAAACGCTGGATGATCTCAAAAACAAGCTGATCGCGGTTGTGATTGTCGTGATTGGGGTGCTGTTTCTGGGTCAGGTTGTGGGCTGGGACGGCGAACGCGACCTGCTGGGCTACGGTGTCGGCTGTGGTGTGGTGATTGCCGCGCTGACCTATTTCCTGTCCGGTAAACCGGGGGCCAAGTAGCGCTCAGCGCAATGCAAAGGGCGTGCCCAAAGCCGTCAGGTCGTGGGCGCCCAACTGGCCCATATTGGCCCTGAGATCTTCGCTCAGAATATGCGCGAGATGATCCGGTCCGCGCGCGCCCAAGGCCGCAATGGCATAATGCCAGGCACGGCCCATCATCACGAAATCCGCGCCCGATGCGAACGCGCGCAAGATGTCCAGACCACCCTCAACTCCGCTGTCAAACAGGATCGGCAACGTGGTGGCGGTGCGAATGGCAGGCAACACCTCGATCGTGGCAGGCCCTGCATCGAATTGGCGGCCCGCGTGGTTCGACACCCAGATCGCATCAACCCCCATCCCCTCAAGCCGTTTGGCGTCCTTGGGGCGCTGCACGCCCTTGATCACAAACGGCCCCTCCCACGCATCGCGCAACCAAGCGACATAGTCCCAGTCGGGCGAGGTTCGCAAAAGATAGCCCACATGCGCCGTGGTCGGCAGGTTGCCCGCCGTGCCATCGGAATAGGCGTCCAGCATCCGCATCCGGGGCATCCCGCGACGTGCCATGGCCATGGCCCAAGCGGGGCGGGTCGCCACTTGCGCCATCAGGCGCGGCGTCAGCTTGGGTGGGTTGGTCAGCCCCGACCGGGTTTGCCGTTCGCGCCGCGATGCGACGGGCACATCCACTGTCAGCACAAGGGTCGAAAACCCGGCCCCGCGCGCGCGCCGCAACATGTCGGATCGAATGTCGGGATCGCGGGGCGGATACATCTGAAACCATGCGTGCGGGCCCAACGCGTCCGCGATATCCTCGGGGGCGACGGTGGCCACAGTGGACAAGGTGTAGGGCACGCCAATCCGGGCGGCGGCCTGCGCCAACATCCGCTCTGCGTCGGGCCAGATCAGTCCCGACATCCCAACGGGCGCGATGCCGACGGGCAGGGGAAATTGGTGCCCGAACAGCGATGCACTCAGATCGGGTGTAAATTCGCCATGCAGGATGGATGGGGTCAGGCCAACACGATCCAGCGCCATACGGTTACGTGTTTTCGTCGCCTCGACGCCTGTGCCGCTGTCGAGATATTCCCACACGAATTTGGGGATGCGTGCCTGCGCGCGGGCACGCAGATCAGACAGGGCGGGATAGCGGGTATTCAGGTCCATGACGCGCACCATTTATCGCTGTGCGGAGCCTGTCCAGCAATCTCGCGAATCTTCAGATAATTTTAAGAGCAGTTGCGCAATCTGCGAGTCGAACAATCGCACAAGAGGAAGGGCAACTGGCCATGCAAGTACTGATCATTGACGAAAAGACGGACCGGCGCGACCGCACCATGATGGCGTCGCTGGAACGCAACATTTTTGCGACCGCCACGGCAAACCTCGCTGTGGGCGAAGAGGCGCTGACACGCCTGCCGGTGGATGTCCTTGTGGCCAGCGCCGATGCTTTTGGCGACGCGCTTGGTGATCTGCTGGGTCTTGCCGAAGAACGCAACACGAGCCTGACGACGGTTCTGTGGTCGCAGAATGTCGGTTGGGATATGGACACGCTGGCCGAGGCGTTCCCGACCCTGTGTGCGGTATTGGGCACCGAGGTGACACCGGAACTGGCGATCCGTATCGGACTGTCCGGCGCGCAAACCGCGATGACGCAACAGTTCCAGCCGACATCCGCCCGCGCCCCATTTCCCGTGCCGGAACCCCGTGGCCGGGACCTGAGCCTGCCCTCTGCGGCCGAGTTGCTGGCCCGCTCCGCCGCCTGATCCGGTCCCGCGCACCTTTTATCAGGATCAGCGCGGGAACATTTTGTGAACACCTTTTGTTTGGCGCGCAGTCACGCTAGACTGTGCGCCATGAGCAGTTTCGATGAAATGGACGCCTTTGAGGGCGCTTCGTTGTCGGCGCGCGCCATGGCGGCGCGTCCGCAACCCTATCTGGATGGCCTGAACCCCGCGCAACGCGAAGCGGTGGAGCGGCTGGATGGTCCGGTGCTGATGCTGGCAGGGGCGGGCACGGGCAAGACCCGCGCCCTGACCGCTCGCATCGTTCACCTGCTGAACACGGGCAGGGCCCGCCCGAACGAAATCCTCGCCGTGACGTTCACCAACAAGGCAGCCCGCGAGATGAAGAATCGCGTGGGCCAGATGCTGGGCCAGTCCATCGAGGGGATGCCATGGCTGGGCACGTTCCACGCCATTTGCGTCAAGCTGTTGCGCCGACACGCCGAACTTGTCGGGCTCAAGTCCAATTTCACCATCCTCGACACGGACGACCAGATTCGGCTGATGAAGCAGCTCATTTCAGCCGCAGGCATCGACGACAAGCGGTGGCCCGCCCGCCAACTGTCCTCGATCATTGATGGCTGGAAGAACCGCGCGCTGACGCCTGACAAAGTGCCTGCCGCCGATGGCGGGGCATTCAATCACAAAGGTGTGGAGCTTTATGCGCAGTATCAGACCCGACTGAAAGAACTGAATGCCTGTGATTTCGGCGATCTGCTCTTGCACATGGTCACGATCTTTCAGACCCACGAGGACGTGTTGGCGCAGTACCAGCGCTGGTTCGCCTTTATCCTTGTGGACGAATATCAGGACACCAACGTCGCGCAATATCTCTGGTTGCGGCTGTTGGCGCAGGGGCACAAGAATATCTGCTGCGTGGGTGACGACGACCAGTCGATCTATGGCTGGCGCGGCGCTGAGGTGGGCAACATCCTGCGATTCGAAAAGGACTTTCCGGGGGCGCATGTTGTACGGCTCGAACAGAACTACCGCTCTACGCCGCATATCCTTGGCGCGGCCTCCGGCGTCATCGACGGCAACGAAAACCGTCTGGGCAAGACCCTGTGGACCGACAAGAACGACGGCGAAAAGGTCCGCCTGATCGGTCATTGGGACGGTGAGGAAGAGGCGCGCTGGATCGGCGAGGAGATTGAGGCCGGGCAAAGAGGCACCCGCGGGATGCGGCCCATAAGCCTTGATGACATGGCCATCCTCGTGCGCGCATCCCACCAGATGCGGGCCTTCGAAGACCGATTTCTGACCATTGGGCTGCCCTACCGTGTGATTGGTGGCCCTCGGTTCTACGAGCGGATGGAGATCCGCGATGCTATGGCCTATTTTCGCGTTGTGGTGTCCCCGGAAGATGATCTGGCGTTTGAAAGGATCGTGAACACGCCCAAACGGGGCCTTGGGGACAAGGCGCAACAGACCATTCAGATCACCGCGCGCGCCAATGGCGTGAGCCTTGTCGAGGGGGCGCGGCTGGCGGTGGATCAGGGGTTGATCAAGGGCAAGGGCGGCGCCGAGTTGCGCGCGCTTGTCGACGGCATCGCCCGCTGGAACAGCAAATTGCGCGGCCCGCGCATTGAAGTGGTCGAGGATGACGCGGTGCTGGACGACGGTGTCGCACCGCTGCGCGTGGATTACGGCCCGCCACCTGTCAGCCATGTGGAACTGGCCGAAATTATCCTCGACGAAAGCGGATACACCGCGCATTGGCAGAACGACAAGACGCCCGAGGCGCCTGGGCGGTTGGAGAACCTCAAGGAACTGGTCAAGGCGCTCGAAGGGTTCGAGAACCTGCAGGGCTTTCTCGAACATGTGTCGCTGATCATGGACAACGAACAGGATGATGGTGGGGCCAAAGTGTCCATCATGACCCTGCACGCGGCCAAGGGGCTGGAGTTTCCGCAAGTGTTTTTGCCCGGCTGGGAGGACGGCCTGTTTCCGTCTCAACGCAGTATGGATGAAAGCGGGATCAAGGGGCTCGAGGAAGAGCGGCGGCTGGCCTATGTGGGCATTACCCGCGCCGAGGAAGTCTGCACAATCTCTTTTGCGGCCAATCGGCGTGTGTTTGGTCAATGGCAATCGTCGATGCCATCGCGCTTTATTGACGAATTGCCCGAGGATCACGTGGACGTGCTGACGCCGCCTGGCCTCTACGGTGGCGGGTTTGGCGCGGCGGCAGCCCCTGGTGGCGTGCAATCGACGTTGCATCAGGCTGCGGCAGAGGCGAACGTCTACAACTCGCCGGGTTGGAAACGGTTGCAGGCGCGGGCCGGTGACCGGCCCATCAGTCAGCCCAAGGAAAGCCGCAACACCGTGATCGACATGAACGCCGTGTCGAGCTTTACGGTGGGCCAGCGGGTGTTTCACCAAAAATTCGGCTACGGTGCCATTGTCGGGATCGAGGGCGACAAGCTCGATATCGAATTTGAGAAGGCAGGGCTGAAAAAGGTCGTCTCACGCTTTATCAGCAGTGCGGACGACATCCCCTTTTAGGACCCAACGCACCGAGATGCGCGGAACACGCCGTGTTCCGTTGGCATAAAAAAGAAACGGCGACCCCAGGGAGGAGGGGCCGCCGTTCTTTTTACATCCTGCGGTCAGGGAGGAGGAAGACCGGCTGAGATGTAGCTTGGTGCGCCTAAGGTTCGACGCGGTGTTAAAGGTGCGGCGACGCCAGGGAGGAGGTCGGCGCCGCCGCAAATCTCAGATGTCCCAGGGAGGAGGAGAGGAACATCTGATCTCGGTGTTCTTAGCGGACGGTGTTGCCGTGCGCGGAGTCCCAAGCGATGCGCTTGAGTTCAGACCGGTGCAGGCCCAGATCCGCCAGTTCGCGGTTCGACAGGGTCTGCAGCTCTGCCAGTGTCGTGCGGTACGTGCGACGCACTGCGCGACGCTCTGCGGCTGCGGTCAGGTAACGGGCGGCGGAGCCCAAAAGGCGTTCCACCAGATCACTGCGTTGTGCGACTTCGTTGTAATAGGCCATTTTTTTCGCCTCATGTTCGTCTTCGTTGAGACAAAGATAGTGAAATGCTGCGATTGCACAATAGCCACTGGCTCAATGCTGCTATGCAGCAATTGCATGGGGTTGCGGTTGAAATCCGAGGCATTGCGCACAAGGTTTATGCGCTGGCCCGCAAATTGCCGCGCCCCCCTTGTTCTCCTGCGTAAACCTGCCAGTTAATGCAGCGAACTGGCGAAGAAACGGGCGCATCAATGACAAACTCCGACATCATGGCTGCACTGGCGCGGATCGCGCTGCCAAGCGGTGGCGACCTTGTGAGCGCCGATTTTGTGCGCGCCGTGACCGTCAATGATGGTGTTGTGACATTTGTGATCGAAGCGCCAAGCGCCGAGGACGCGGCCCGGATGGAACCGGTCCGCCTCGCCGCAGAGGCTGCGGTGCGCGCGCTGGATGGTGTGCGGGACGTGCGCGTGGCGCTCACCGCCCATGGCCCGGCGGCCCCCAAAGCACCGCCGCCTGACCTCAAGATCGGGCGACACCCAACGCCACAGGCTGGCCCGACCAAACCCGCAGGCGTGCAGCGCATTCTTGCCATCGGGTCGGGCAAGGGCGGGGTGGGCAAATCCACCGTGTCCTCCAACCTTGCGGTAGCGCTGGCGCGGCAGGGGCGCAAAGTTGGCCTGCTGGACGCTGATATATACGGTCCGTCCCAGCCGCGCATGATGGGCGTAAACAAACGCCCTGCGTCCCCGGACGGCAAGACCATCATTCCGCTTCGGGCGCATGGTGTCACGCTCATGTCCATCGGGTTCATGATGGAAGAGGGCAAGGCGATTGTCTGGCGCGGGCCCATGCTGATGGGTGCGCTGCAACAGATGCTGGGGCAGGTGCAGTGGGGCGAACTGGACGTCCTGCTTGTCGATCTGCCGCCCGGCACCGGCGACGTTCAACTCACACTGTGTCAGAAATCCGAACTGACCGGCGCCATAGTGGTGAGCACGCCGCAGGATGTTGCATTGATTGACGCGCGCAAGGCCATCGACATGTTTGCGACCCTGAACACGCCCGTGCTGGGCCTTATCGAAAACATGTCGATGTTCGTCTGTCCCGATTGCGGGTCGGAACATGCTCTGTTCGGGCAGGGCGGCGTCGCGACCGAGGCGCGCAATATGGGCGTGCCGCTGCTTGGCGCGCTGCCCATCGACCTTGAAACCCGGTTGGCGGGGGACGGGGGCACCCCGATCGCGGCGGGTGAAGGGGCAATGGCCCAAGCGTATGCCCAGATCGCCCAAGGGCTGATCAAGGGCGGCATGGCCTGACACCACGTTCAACGTGGCGCGCATGGGAAAGCGTGGGAATGCCCGCGCTTTCGACACAGAATTCGAATCAAATTTGGGCGTGGCGAAATTGATTTGCCCAAACTGAATGAGAACAAAGAATAAACATTCGCGGCAGGCGGTATTTGCTCAGAAGTTTTTTGGGAAATTATGGGCAGGATTGGTAAGTCATGTGGTGAACTATATGTTGTGCATGACCTCATCTGATGGTCACGATCTGCCATTTCTTGGCTCCTCTAGGACACATTTCTGCGCGAACAATCCGATCTCAAGCCAGCACGCCTCACAATAGTGCAGCAAAAAACCATTGCTTCCCACGTTTTCCCATGGCATCCCTAATGCACAAGATGAGAACGAGCCCGGGGCAACAAACGACCCCAAGCAAAAACAAAACTCTAGCAGGTTTCATACAGGCACCTCGCTTTCATCAAATAAGAGATCCGGCGCGCGAGCGAGCAGACATCCCCCCAGGTGGCGCGCGCAGCTGGAGATCCCGCAGAGCGGGACGAGGGCGGCGGGTTGATCAGTGGCAGCAGATCAACCCGCCGTTTCCATTTCAGAGACCTGGGCGGGTACGGAAAAACAGGGACGGGCCAAAACGGTGGCACGCAGGTTCAGAGGCGAAAGCGACCACAAGGTGGACGCAAAGGGGCGGGTGTCTATCCCGGCCTCCTTTCGCCGTGTGATCGAGGCTTGTGACCCCGATTGGACCGATGGCCTGCCGCCCCGCCTGATCATCGTCTACGGCGGCGCGACGCGCAATTACCTCGAAGGCTTTACCATGGAAGCCATGGATGAGGTGGACGACAAAATTTCGAAATTCCCACGCGGCTCCGCCAAGCGGAAGGCGATGGAGCGGCTCTATTCCGCTCAATCGGTCGAGGCGGAGGTCGACAATACAGGTCGCATCGTTCTGCCCGCCAAGCTGCGCGACAAGATCGGGCTGGAGGGTATGGCGCGCTTTGTCTCTTCGGGTGATACGTTCGAGATTTGGAAGCCCGAAGCCTATGACGACAGCATGGCGGCCCTTGATGATGACGGGTTCGATCCTGACCTTGACCCATCCGCTTACCTTGACGGAGATCTGGGGTAGATGACGGCTGGGGGGCCACATATTCCTGTACTGATCGACGCGATTCTGGACGCTTGCGCGCCGGTGCAAGGCGTTTGGCTGGATGGCACGTTCGGGGCAGGGGGCTACACCCGCGCCCTGTTGGACGCGGGGGCCGATAGGGTCATCGCGGTGGACCGCGATCCATTGGCGTTTGACATGGCGCGGGACTGGGCCGCCGCATATGGCGACCGCCTTGTTATGCAGCCGGGCGTGTTTTCGCAGCTTGATACATATGGGTTAGGCCTTGATGGCGTGGTGCTGGACCTTGGTGTCAGTTCCATGCAGCTGGATCAGGCCGCCCGCGGCTTTTCCTTTATGCAGGACGGCCCGCTGGACATGCGGATGAGTCAGCACGGCCCGTCCGCAGCCGATGTCGTCAACAGCGCCGACGAAACTGTGCTGGCCGATATTCTGTTTCACTACGGCGAAGAGCGGGCCTCGCGTCGGATCGCGCGCGCCATCATAACAGCGCGGCCCATCACCACCACGCTGGAACTGGCGGGCATCATCGAAAAATGCCTGCCACGCCCCAAGCCGGGCCAGTCGCACCCCGCCACACGCAGCTTTCAGGCGCTGCGCATTGCGGTGAACAACGAGTATGATGAGCTCTATCAGGGACTTATGGCTGCTGAACGCGCACTGAAGCCGGGTGGTCAATTGGCCGTTGTGACCTTTCATTCGATCGAAGATCGCATGGTCAAACGGTTCTTGGCCGCACGTTCGGGCAGTGCGGGCCGTGCGAACCGTTACGCGCCCGAGACCGAAGCCGACGCGCCTGCCTTTACCCTGCGCAGCCGCAAGGCCATTGCGCCCTCACCGGACGAGATACAGGCCAATCCGCGCGCGCGGTCGGCCAAACTGCGCGTGGCGACGCGCACGTCGGCACCAGCAGGCGCTGTTGATCCAAAATCCATCGGAATGCCGCAGGTCAGGGGGGGTATCTGATGCGCAATGTTCTGTTCGTCCTGACCACGCTGGCGGTGATCGGCCTTGCCTTCTGGGCCTACCGCGAGAATTACGCGACCCAAGAGGCACTGTCCGAGGTCGACACGCTGCGCCAAGATATTCGCGCCGCCCATTCACGTCTGGCGGTGCTCAAGGCAGAATGGGCCTATCTGAACCGGCCCGACCGTTTGCGCGATCTGGCGGACATCAATTTTGACCGGCTTGGCCTTTTGCCGCTGCGCCCGGAGCAATTTGGCTATGTGGACGAAGTGGCGTATCCCGCGCCTGACTTGCCGCCGATCACCGACTCGGTCGAAGTGTCCGGCACCGTGGAGGCAAGCGAATGACCCGCACCCCGTTGCGCCCGCTGGCCCGCATCCTGCCTGCCCGTGACGCGGGCGAAAGCACCGCCGCCATTGAGCGCGAAAACCTGCGTGTCCGGCACGAAGAGATGCGCGATCGCGCCCGCGCTCGGGCCGAAGGGCGTCTGCTGGTGCTTGGCGTGTTTTTCTTTGCCGCATTCCTGACGGTTGCGATCCGCATGGGGATGCTGGCCACGTCAGAGCCGATGGAACCGCGCGCCAGCGCGCAAGGGGCCGCGATTTCCGCCGCGCGCGCAGATATCGTCGACCGCAAGGGCCGTCTGCTGGCGACCAATTTCGAAACCCATGCGCTTTACGCACAGCCGCCCCTGATGGTGGACCCTGCCGCCGCCGCAAAGGGGCTTGCGGCGATCTTTCCCGATCTGAAAGAGGATGCATTGCTCGCGGATTTCACGGGCAAGCGTAAGTTTCTGTGGATACGCAAGAAAATCAGCCCGGAGCAAATGCAGGCGGTGCATGAAATCGGTGATCCCGGCTTGCTGTTTGGTCCGCGCGAGATGCGGCTTTATCCCAACGGCACGCTTGCCGCGCATGTGATGGGCGGTGCCAGCTTTGGCAAGGAAGGCGTGAGCGCCGCCGAAGTGATTGGTGTAGCAGGTGTCGAAAAGTATTTCGACGACTACCTGCGCGATCCGGCGAATGGCCAGCGCCCACTGGCCCTGTCGCTGGACCTGACTGTGCAGGCCGCCGCCGAACAGGTCCTGTATGGCGGGATGAAGTTGATGAACGCCAAAGGTGCCACCAGCGTTTTGATGGATGTGCACACGGGCGAGGTGATCTCGGTTGTGAGCCTGCCGGATTTTGACCCCAATAACCGGCCCCGGCCCGCAACCAGCGGCGACCAAAGCGACAGCCCGCTTTTCAACCGGTCAGTGCAGGGCGTTTACGAGCTTGGCTCGACTTTCAAGATTTTTGCGGCGGCGCAGGCGGTTGATCTTGGCCTTGTGTCCCCGTCCACGGTCATCGACACCAGCGGGCCGATGAAGGTGGGTGGGTTCAAAATCGGTGAGTTCCGCAACAAGAACTATGGCAAATTGAGTGTCGCGGACATCATCGTCAAATCCTCGAACCGGGGTACGGGGCGTCTTGCGCTTCAGATTGGTGTGGAGCGGCAACAGGAGTTCCTGCGGTCCATCGGATTTTTCGAAGCGACACCGTTCGAGATCGTTGAGGCGCGCACCGGCAAGCCGCTGCTGCCCAAACGTTGGACCGATCTGAGCGCCGTCACGGTCAGCTACGGGCATGGCCTGTCGTCGTCGCCAATGCATCTGGCGGCGGGCTATGCCGCGATTGCCAATGGCGGGCGCGTCGTTGCGCCCACGATCCTGAAACAGACCGGCCCGCGACTTGGTCCGCGTGTGATGAGCGAAAGCGCCGCGCGTGCAGCGCGGGGCATGTTGCGCAAGGTGGTCACAACCGGCACCGCCAGCATGGGCGAAGTTCCGGGTTACGCCGTGGGTGGCAAAACCGGCACAGCGGACAAGCCGCGCCCGCGCGGCGGGTATTACGACGACAAGGTGATCGCGACATTTGCCACTTTGTTCCCGGCGCATGATCCGAAATACGTGCTCGTGGTGACGCTGGACGAACCTGTCGAGACCTCCGGGGACGAACCGCGTCGCACCGCAGGCTGGACCGCCGTGCCCGTCGCCGCCGAGATGATCGGGCGCATCGCGCCTCTTCTGGGTCTGCGTCCCAGCGTTGAACCCAAAACGCTGGCTGATATAACGCTGACCAGCAGCAACTGAGGTGCGTTTCGCACCCGAGCCAAAAGGCCAAATATGGGTGAGCAGCCAAGACCACTGACCGCGCTGGGATTGACCGCGCGCGCTGGGGCCAATCCAGACATCACCGGCATCGCGGTGGACAGCCGCGAGGTCAAGGACGGCTACCTGTTTGCCGCAATGCCGGGCAGTCGGATGCATGGCGCGGAATTTGTCGAATTTGCCGTGCGTATGGGGGCGGTTGCCGTCCTGACGGACGCAGCCGGTGCCGAAATTGCCGCCCCGCACATGCAGGGTGCTGCGCTGATCATCGCCGATGCCCCGCGCGAGGCGTTGGCGCGCGCCGCAGCGCTTTGGTTCGGGGGGCAGCCTGAAACAATGGTCGCTGTGACAGGGACCAATGGCAAAACCTCTGTCAGCACTTTTGTCCGCCAGATTTGGATCGAGATGGGGTTGGCCGCCGTCAATCTGGGCACCACGGGCGTCGAGGGCGCGTGGACTGCGCCGCTGGCGCACACCACGCCTGAGCCTATTACATTGCATCGCACATTGGCCGCCGCCCAAGCTGCGGGCATCACCCATGCCGCGATGGAGGCGTCGTCGCACGGCCTTGACCAGCGCCGGTTGGACGGCGTGTCGCTGGCCGCGGCGGGGTTTACCAACTTCACTCAGGATCACTTAGATTATCACGAGACGTTCGAGGCCTATTTCGACGCAAAGGCGGGGCTCTTTGCCCGCGTTTTGCCCGAAGACGGCGTGGCCGTCATCAACATGGACGACGCGCGCGGGGTCGACATGGCCGCCATTGCCCGCGCCCGAGGGCAGGAAGTGATGACCGTGGGCCGCGATGGGGGCGAATTGACCCTCTCTGGTCAACGCTTTGATGCGTCCGGACAGGATGTTCGGTTCGAATATCGCGGCAAGGCCTATGCCATGCGCCTGCCTTTGATCGGGGGATTTCAGGCGGACAACGTGATGCTGGCCTGCGGACTTGTGATCGCGTGCGGGGCTGATCCAGATCGTGTGTTCGAGACCTTGCCGCATCTGGGCACGGTCCGGGGCCGGATGCAGCTGGCCGCGACCCGCGCCAATGGAGCCACCGTCTTTGTCGATTACGCCCATACGCCCGACGCTGTAGCGACAGCGCTCAAGGCGATGCGCCCGCATGTGCTGGGCCGCCTCATAGCAATTGTGGGGGCAGGCGGCGACCGGGACGCAGGCAAACGCCCGTTGATGGGCGCAGCGGCGGCGGCCCATGCCGACATCGTCTTTGTCACCGACGACAACCCCCGCAGCGAAGACCCCGCCACCATCCGGGCCGCCGTCATGGAAGGCTGCCCCGATGCCACCGAAGTCGGTGATCGGGCCGAGGCGATCCTGCGTGCGGTGGATGCCTTGCAGCCGGGCGATGCCCTGCTGATTGCGGGCAAAGGGCACGAGACGGGCCAGACCGTTGGGGATGATGTGCTGCCCTTTGACGATGCCGAACAGGCCAGCGTCGCCGTGGCGGCTTTGGAGGGGAAACTCACATGACGCTTTGGACTGCATCCGAGGCTGCCAAGGCCACCGGGGGGCGCACCACGTGCGATTGGCAGGCCAATGGCGTGTCCATCGACACCCGCACCCTGCAACCGAGCGATCTGTTTGTGGCCCTCAAGGCCGCCCGCGACGGCCACAGCTTTGTGGCGCAGGCGTTGGAAAAAGGGGCCGCTGCGGCACTGGTCACCCATGTGCCCGATGGTGTTTCGGACGATGCGCCGCTGCTGATCGTGGATGACGTGCTTGCCGCTCTCGAAGATTTGGGCCGTGCGGCGCGCGCACGCACAAACGCCCGGGTTGTCGCAATCACCGGGTCTGTCGGCAAAACCTCCACCAAGGAGATGATGCGTGACATGCTGGGGGATCAGGGGCGCACCCATGCCTCTGTCGCCAGCTACAACAATCACTGGGGCGTGCCACTGACGCTGGCGCGGATGCCGGTGGACACCGAATATGCCGTGATCGAGATCGGCATGAACCATCCCGGCGAGATTGCACCGCTGGCGCTGATGGCGCGGCCCCACGTGGCCATGATCACGACTGTTGCCGCCGCCCATCTCGAGGCGTTCGAAAACATCGAAGGCATCGCGCTGGAAAAAGCCTCAATCCTCGAAGGGCTGGAGGCGGGGGGGACGGCCATCCTCAACAATGACTGCTCCACCGCTGCAATCTTGCAAGCCAAGGCGCACGACGTGCAGCGTCGCGATGTGGGTTTCGGCGAAAACGGTTTTGATTTCAAACTTTTGTCAGTCGATATTCAAGGCGATACGTCGGTCGTTCAGGCCACCGCCCATGATGAGCCATTGTTGTTCAAGGTCGGCGCCGCGGGCCGCCATTTTGCGATGAACGGCCTCGGCGCGCTCGCAGCGGTCGAAGCGCTTGGCGCGGACCTTGCCATCGCCGCCCAATCGCTGGGCCGCTGGTCTCCCTTTGAGGGGCGGGGCGCGCGCGAGGTCATCCATCTGGACATCGTTGACACGCACCTGACGCTTGAACTGATCGACGACAGTTACAACGCCAATCCCACCTCTATGACCGCAGCGCTTGAGGTGCTGGCCGGTGCGCAGGTGACCCATGATATTGGCCGGGTAAGCAAGGGGCGCCGGATCGCTTTTCTGGGCGATATGAAAGAGTTGGGCGGCGAAGCTGAGGCAATGCATACAGCGCTGGCTGATCTGGATGCGATGCGGGCGATTGATGTCGTTCACTGCATCGGCCCGCTGATGCAGCACCTGCACGCCGCCTTGCCGGAACCGCAACGCGGCCTCTGGGCGGCCACTTCCGAAGAACTGGCGGCACGGGTTCCCCGCCGTTTGGACAGTGGCGACGTGGTGTTGGTCAAAGGCTCGCTCAGCATGAAACTGGCGCTGATCGTTGACGCGATACGCAAAATGGGCCATCCGAATGAAATGGGCGACGACCCACAAGATAATGCGTGAGGCGAGGCGAGTATGCTCTATTGGTTGACGGCACTTTCCGATGGAGGGGACTTTTTCAATCTCTTTCGTTACATCACGTTTCGCGCCGGTGGCGCATTTCTGACCGCGCTACTCTTTGGATTTCTGTTCGGACGTCCGCTGATCGCTGTATTGCGCCGCAAACAAGGCAAGGGCCAACCCATTCGCGATGACGGCCCCGAGGGTCATTTTGCCAAGGCGGGCACACCCACGATGGGCGGTCTTCTGATCGTGGGCGCGCTTGCGACCTCGACAGTTTTGTGGGCGCGGCTCGACAACCCGTTTGTGTGGATCGTGCTGGGCGTTACGCTCAGCTTTGCGCTGATCGGTTTTGCCGATGATTATGCCAAGGTGTCCAAGCAAACGAGCGCCGGTGTGCCCGGCAAGATACGGCTGCTCTTGGGATTTTTGATTGCGGGTGTCGCTGCATATTTCGCCGCCATAAATCATCCCGAAGCCTTGCAGAACCAGCTTGCCGTGCCAGTGCTGAAGGACGCTTTGATCAACCTTGGCCTGCTGTTCATTCCGTTTTCGATCATCGTGATCGTCGGGGCCGCGAATGCGGTCAACCTCACAGACGGCCTTGACGGGTTGGCAATCATGCCGGTGATGATTGCGGGCGGAACACTGGGCATTATTGCCTATGCTGTGGGGCGGGTCGACTTTACGGAATATCTGGATGTGCATTACGTGCCGGGCACGGGCGAGCTGCTGATCTTCACCGCGGCCCTCTTTGGCGGCGGGCTGGGCTTTTTGTGGTACAACGCACCGCCTGCGGCTGTCTTTATGGGTGACACAGGCTCGCTGGCTCTTGGCGGCGCGCTTGGCGCAATCGCGGTTGCCACCAAACACGAGCTGGTGCTGGCCATCGTCGGCGGCCTCTTTGTGGTTGAGGCGCTGTCGGTGATTATCCAGGTCCTCTATTTCAAGCGGACGGGAAAGCGCGTCTTTCTCATGGCCCCGATCCACCACCACTATGAGAAAAAGGGGTGGGCCGAACCGCAGATCGTGATCCGGTTCTGGATCATCTCGCTGATCCTGGCGATGATCGGTCTCGCCACGCTCAAGGTGCGATAGTCAGGCCGGGCCTATGATCGAGCGTACAACCAAGTCGGGGCTCAAACGGCTAATGAAGTCCGGGCTGGACGTCCAGATGCGGCGCAAAGTGCACCGCGAGATGCGCGGCTCCCACTGTTCGGGCATTGTCATGGGATTGCGCGCTGCGCTTGGGCCGGGCGATGTGTGTATCGATCTTGGCGCCAATGTCGGAGAAACAACGGTCCCGCTTGCGGAAACGGGCGCGACAGTGCACGCATTCGAACCCGATCCCGATAATTTTGCCAAACTCGCCGCGGCCTGCGCAGGTTTTTCCAACGTTGTGCTGCACGAGGCCGCCGCCGGAGCAGAGGCGGGCCAATTGACCCTGTACCGCAGCACGCTGCTGGAAAAGAACGCGCGCAAGGGTTCGACCGGATCTACGCTGATCGCGGACAATACCGTCGCCAATGCCGAGGATACGGTCGATGTCAAAGTGGTCGATGCGACTGCATTTGTGGATGACTTCATTGCCAAGCATGGGCGCGTGGCGCTCTGAAGATGGACATTGAAGGGGCGGAGTTGGACCTGATGGAGCGGTTGCTGGAAACAGACCGGTTGACCCAAGTTGGGTTGACCGTGATCGAGACGCATCGCTGGCTGATGCAGGGCCACTCCAAACGTTACGAAGAGATCGAGCGCATTGCAAACGAGCGTCCCGAACTGAACCTGTTTGCCTATTGGACATGACGGGCCGGGTCTTGCAGTGCACGGGGTTCATCGGCACTGTGCCGCCGAATGATGACATGGGGTGAAACGACGTGCGCGCACTGGTGACAGGGGGAAACCGGGGGATCGGGTATGCCATTGCCGAGGGCCTGTGCGCACGTGGCGTTGACGTGGTGATTGGTGCCCGCGATGTGCAGGCAGGGCAAGAGGCCGCGCACGAGCTGGGATGCGCATCCGTGCATCTCGACCTCGAAGCGCCTGACACCTTTGCGCCCGCCGTGGATGCGTCAGGCGATATCGACATTCTTGTCAACAATGCGGGCATCCTGATCGAGGACAGCATGATCACGCACCCGGACGGCCTGCGGCGGTCGATGCAGGTGATGTTTCACGCGCCGTTCGAACTGATTTTGTTGTGCCTGCCGCACATGACGCGGGCAGGCGCGGGCCGGGTCGTCAACCTCAGCTCCGAGTGGGGTGCCTATTCCGAAGGCATGGAAGGGCCCGGAGGTTATGGCGTAGCAAAGGCCGCGCTGAATGCCCTGTCTTACGCTTTGCCACGGGACATGCCGCGCGGCGTCAGCATCAATGCGATGTGCCCGGGATGGGTCCATACGCGCATGGGTGGACAGGCTGCGCCGCGAACACCCAAAGAGGGCGCAGACACAGCGATCTGGTTGGCCCTTGATGCGCCTGCCGACCTGACAGGCAAATTCTTTCGCGACCGAACTGAAAAGGCGTGGTGATGCAGCTTCTTCTGACCAGAAATACCACGGGGGTGTGGGGGCTGGCCCCCACTCCGGCGCTGCCATGATCCCGGTCCGTGGTCTGAAGGGGGCTCGGGTGGCTGTGCTGGGTCTGGGGCGGTCCGGCCTTGCCGCGGCGCGTGCGCTGGTTGCGGGTGGAGCACTGCCGGTGTGCTGGGATGACAACCCGGACGCGCGCGCCACCGCCGAAGCCGAAGGCTTCGTCTGCGCTGACCTCAAGCCACAGGGTGCGTTCGACGGCGTCGCCCGCTTGATTGTATCTCCCGGTATCCCGCATCTTTATCCGAACCCCAATCCGGTTATCGCGGCGGCGTTGGACGCGGGCGTGCCCGTGGACAACGACATCGGCCTGTTTTTTCAGTCGCTTGGCGGCGACGATTGGGCGCGCTTTGACACCGCACCGCGGGTGATCGCGGTCACGGGGTCCAACGGCAAATCCACAACCTGTGCACTGATCCAGCACGTCATGGACGTTGCGGGCCGGTCCAGCCAGTTGGCGGGCAATATCGGGCGTGGTGTGCTGGACATTGACCCACCAGAGGATGGGGGCATCGTGGTGTTGGAACTGTCAAGCTACCAGACAGACCTTGCCCGCAGCCTGACACCCGATGTGGCGGTGTTCACCAATCTGACACCTGACCATCTGGACCGCCACGCTGGCATGGGCGGGTATTTCGCGGCCAAACGTCGGCTGTTTGCCGAAGGTGGGCCCGACCGTGCGGTGATCGGCGTGGATGAGCCTGAGGGGCGCTACCTCGCCGGGCAGCTGTGCGAAGCACCGGGTGATGACCGCGTTATCCGTGTCTCTGCGGCAGGCAAGCTGACCGGTCCTGGCTGGAACGTCTTTGCCCGCAAGGGTTTTCTGGCCGAGATGCGCAAGGGGCGGCAGGTGGCGTCAATTGACTTGCGTACGGTCGCCGGACTGCCGGGGGCACATAACCACCAGAACGCCTGTGCCGCCTATGCCGCGGCACGCAGTGTCGGCGTGGCCCCCAAGATGATCGCGGACGCGTTTGACAGCTTTGCCGGACTGCCGCACCGCAGCCAGCGCATCGCAGAGGCGGGCGGTGTGGTATACGTCAATGACAGCAAAGCCACCAATGTGGACAGCGCGGCCAAGGCGCTGGCGGCCTTTCAGAACATCCGCTGGATCTGCGGGGGGTTGCAAAAGGATGGGGGGCTTGACGCCGTGAATGCCGCAGCCGGGCAGGTGCGCAAGGCCTATGTTATCGGACGCGAGGCGGCGCAATTCGCGATGCAGCTTGAGGTAGAGGCGCAGGTGTGCGGCACGATGGATGCAGCGGTTGCAGCCGCCATGGCGGACGCGGAGCCGGGCGATGTGGTGCTGCTCGCGCCTGCCGCGGCAAGCTTTGATCAATATGACAGCTTTGAGACACGCGGCGCGGATTTCGTCGCCGCAGTCGAGGCGCGGATCTAGATTTTTTCGACCGTAATGCCGTCGCCGGTGTAAAAGGCGAGGTGGTCCTTGATCCGTGCCACGTCCTCTTTCGGCGCTTCATAGGACCAGACCGCGTCGGCAAGCGTCGCCGACTTCGTCACCACGGAATAGTAGCTGGCATCGCCTTTGTGCGGGCAATGCGTGGATTTGTCTGTCCGGTCGAGGAACGCCATGGCTATATCGTCGCGCGGAAAATAGATCACAGGCGCATAGCTGCCTTCGCTCAACTCCAGCGCGGCTGTGCTTTCGCCCAAAACGGCGCCACCCGCGCGAACAGTCCAGGTGCCGGGTGCGGTCCGGATCGTGATGTGGTCGGCCATGGCATGGGCTCCTTTCCAAGTGCTGCGCGGATAATGAAGCGCATCTGTAACATCAGTGTGCCTGCGGCGGAACCTCAAACCCATGCGAATGGTCCGGCGGGCGTGGCGTCACTTTGGCAAAGGGATCAAATGGGCGCGCAGGCCGCAGCAAGCCATGTGCGCGCCTCATCCGACACCCGCGGCCCGATCTTTTCCAACGTCTCGGCATGATAGGCGTTTAGCCAATCGCGCGTGGGCCTATCCAGCAGAGCCGCTACAATCAGGCGGCGGTCCACGGGCGCAAAGGTCAGCGTGCGCCAGCACAGCATCTCGCGATGTGCGTCGCCGCCCTCAGGTGCTTCGGCGATCTCTGCCACCACAAGGTTTTCAATCCGAATGCCAAACGCACCCTCGCGGTAATACCCCGGCTCATTCGACAGGATCATGCCCGGCTCCAACGGCACCGTGCTGATGCGGCTCAACCGTTGCGGACCCTCATGCACCGACAGATATGCCCCGACCCCGTGGCCCAAACCGTGGTCAAAATCTTGGTGCGCGTACCAGAGCGGGGCACGGCCAATGGCCTCGATGTCGCGCCCGGCAAGCCCCTTGGGCCACCGCAGACGCGACATGCCGATCATACCGGCCAGCACCCGGGTAAAGGCGATACGCGCGTCTTCGGGGGGCAAACCGATGGCGATGGTGCGGGTGATATCGGTGGTCCCGTCAAGGTACTGTCCGCCACTGTCCAGCACCAGAAGGTGCCCATCCTGCAATGTGCTGTCCGTCTCTTCGGTCACGCGGTAATGCATGATGGCGCCATTGGGACCAGTGCCCGAGATCGTCTCGAAACTGATATCCTGCAAGGCGTTGTCACGACGCCGCGCCTGTTCCAGCCGTTGCACCACTTGCGTCTCGCGCACGGACCCCGGTGCCTGTGCATCCAGCCAGGCCAGCAACTCCACCACCGCCGCAGCGTCGCGCAGATGCGCCTGCGCCGACCCGGCAATCTCTGCCGCGTTCTTGCACGCTTTGGGCAGCGCACAGGGATCGTCACCCCATTGCACCCGCTCGCCAACAGCATCGGCCACAATCACAGGCACGCTGGTCTTGTCGAGGCGGATCACACCCTCCAGCGCCTGAACGGCGTCAAGGAAGACAGCCGGGCTGTGGCACGATACGGATGATCCCAGATGTGTCCGCACGTCGTCCAGTTTCGCGGGGTCAATGAACAGGTCCACAGCGCCCGACCGATGCAGAATGGCAAAACACTGCACCACCGGGTTGCGCGGAATGTCAGCGCCGCGGATGTTCAGAAGCCAGCACATGGAATCGGGCAGGGTGATGACAGCTGCATCCGCACCGGCCTCGGCCAGAGCGGCACCCAGACGCGCGCGTTTGTCGTCATGGCTTTCGCCCGCGAATTCCAGCGGGTGCACCTTGGCCGGTGCCGCAGCGGGGCCCGGTTGATCCGGCCAGCAGCGGTCCACAAGGTTGTCACATGCAACAAGGTCGACGCCGGTCCCTGCCAACGCCTTTTCCGCCGCCTCAATCTGTCCGAGTGTGTGCAGCCACGGGTCAAACCCTACACGTCCCCCATCCGGAAGCTGATCCTTGAGCCAGTCACCCATGGACGTCTCGGGCCATGGCACGGGTGTGTAGATATCCGCCACCTGCGCCTTGACTTGCGTGCGGTACCGCCCGTCGATGAACACGCCTGCTTTGTCGCGCAAGGCCACACAGAAACCCGCAGACCCGGTAAATCCGGTCAGCCATGCCAAACGCTCATCCCGGACCGACACGTACTCGCCCTGATGCGCATCCGCGCGCGGCACGACAAAGCCATCAAGGCCCTCAGTCTCAAATACCGCGCGCAGTGCGGCCAACCGGGGTGGCCCTTGTTCCGGGCGCGCTGTGACCTCAAACGTCTGAAACATGCAGGTCCCCTGTCTCTGTCCTAAAAAAATCCCCCCCGGAGGGCCGGGTTCAGCTGGCGCGCTTCATTCCCATGATGCGCGCACGTGCGCGGGGGTCGCTATCAAAGAGTGCTGCAAGTTGCTCTGTCATTGCACCGGCAAGCTGTTCGACATCCGTGATGGTCACCGCGCGATCATAGTAGCGGGTAACGTCGTGGCCGATCCCGATAGCCAGCAATTCCACCGCGCGCTTGCGTTCGACCATCGCGATCACGTCGCGCAGGTGTTTTTCAAGGTAATTCGCAGGGTTAACGGACAAAGTTGAATCGTCCACAGGCGCGCCATCGGAAATCACCATCAGGATTTTGCGCGCCTCAGGCCGTGCCATCATGCGCCGGTGCGCCCATTCCAGCGCCTCGCCGTCGATGTTTTCCTTGAGCAGCCCTTCCTTCATCATCAACCCCAGATTGGGCCGCGTCCGCCGCCACGGGGCGTCTGCGGATTTGTAGATGATGTGGCGCAGATCATTCAGGCGGCCGGGCTGTGTCGGGCGTCCCTCGTTCAGCCACGCCTCGCGGGCGAGACCGCCTTTCCACGCGCGGGTGGTAAAGCCAAGGATTTCGACCTTGACGTTACAGCGCTCCAGAGTACGGGCCAGCACATCGGCGCAGATCGCCGCAATCGAAATCGGTCGCCCCCGCATGGAGCCTGAATTGTCCAGCAGCAGCGTCACGCAGGTGTCCCGGAATTCAGTGTCCTTCTCGACCTTAAAGGACAGGGGCGTGGTTGGGTTGGCCACCACACGCGCCAAACGGCCCGCGTCCAGCATCCCTTCTTCGCGGTCAAACTCCCACGACCGGTTCTGCTGCGCCTGCAAGCGGCGCTGTAACTTGTTGGCCAGACGGCTCACGGCCCCTTTGAGCGGTTCAAGTTGCTGGTCGAGATAGGCGCGCAGCCGCTCCAATTCCACCGGCTCGGCAAGGTCTTCGGCAGCAATTTCTTCGTCGTGAGTGTCGAGGTAGACGCGGTAATCGGGATCGGCCTCGGACACAGGCTGTGGAGCAGGCGGCTCCAGCGGGGCCTCGCCCTCGGGCATGTCGGCCTCTTCGCCCAACTCTTGGTCGGCCATGTCGTCCATGGACACCTGCGCCTGGCTCGCGTCCTGCTGTTCATCCTGCGAGGATTCGGGCGTGCCTTCGGCGTTTTCCTCGTCCTGATCGTCCTGGCCGGTGCTGTCGGGTTCCTGTTCCTCTTCGGCACCTTCCTCGGCGCTGTCTTCCTGATCTTCGTCAATCTGGTCGGGGTCGTCGCCCAGTTGATCGCCATAGCCGAGATCGGTGATGATCTGACGGGCAAAGCGGGCAAATGCCGCCTGGTCGTCGAGGATCTCGTCCATGTTTTCGAGCGTGCCGCCCGCCTGATCCTCAATGAACCCCCGCCACAGCTCCATGGCGTTCTGCGCACCGGATGGCAGATCGCGGCCCGTGGCCAAGTGGCGCACGAGGTAACCCGCAGCCGCCGAAAGCGGCACGTCGCTGGCCTGCTTGCACTGGTCATAGCCGCGCCGCTGGGCGTCATGGTTGATCTTGGCGTCGATGTTTCCGGCGGTGCCCGGCATGTCGCGCGCGCCCATCGCTTCGCAGCGTGCGGTCTCCATCGCTTCGTAGAGGTCCCGCGCCATATCACCTTGCGGGGCATAGCGGGCGTGGGTCTGGCCATTGTGATAGCGGCGGTTCAGCGCCAGCGCGTCCGCCGTGCCACGCGCCAGCAGCACCTCTTCGCGGGTCATGCGGCGCGACACCTGCGGCAGACGCATCGCGTCCCCTGACAGGCCCGCCGGGTCGACAGAGTAGGACACGTTCAGCTCGGGATCATTGGCCATGACCTTGGTGGCCTCGGCCAGCGCCTTTTTGAACGGATCAGCGGGGTTGTCGTTTGGTTTGGTCATTCGTTCACAACCTCAACACACGTTGATGCATCTGCCAATAGAAACGCCTTGTCTTCAGTATTTCCAGCCTTGGCGCGTATCAGCCTCTGGCGATAGAGACCTTCATTTCTTTTTTGCACTTCATCTATGCCAAGCGTCAGCGCAAGAACCCATAGGGGCAGAAGTCCGCCATTGTCGTGCGCCTCGTCCCACAACTTGTCCCAGTCATATCCGGCGTCTGCGAATGCATGGTGATGCGCGCGTCGAGAAAAGTAACCATTCTTTGATGCGGCAAAAAAAGCATCGGAGGGCGGTAGTCCCAAGACGCCTGCAAAACTCGGTTCGTTGCTTCGCCGCGATATGCGTTCGAGGCCAGCGCACCTCGCATAGAAGGCGAACTGGCTATCTGGTTCATTGGCGGTTGGCCGTGTCAACGGCTCCATTGGCGCACCAAGTGCATTCTGTGCGCCAAATGCGATGAAAGCGGCAGCGATGTAAGCGCTCAGCTTCACCCCAAGCTCACACTGGCCGCGCTCTCCGGCAGTTCCTCATCAAACAGGCGCTGGTAGAACTCGGCCACCGTCTGGCGCTCCAGCTCGTCGCATTTGTTCAAGAACGACAGGCGGAACGCGTAACCGACATTGCGGAAAATTTCAGCGTTTTGCGCCCACGCGATCACCGTCCGTGGCGACATCACGGTCGACAGATCACCGTTCATGAAAGCCGTCCGGGTCAGGTCGGCGACGGTCACCATCTGCTTGATCGTTTTGCGGCCCGCTTCGGTGTTGTAATGCGGGTTCTTGGCCAGCACGATCGCTGTCTCCGCGTCAATGCTGAGATAGTTCAGCGTCGCCACAAGGCTCCAGCGGTCCATCTGGCCTTGGTTGATCTGTTGCGTGCCGTGGTAGAGGCCGGTGGTGTCGCCCAGGCCCACCGTGTTGGCGGTCGCAAAGATGCGGAAATAGGGGTGCGGCTCGATCACTTGGTTCTGGTCAAGCAGCGTCAGCTTGCCGTCCACCTCCAGCACGCGCTGGATTACGAACATCACGTCTGCGCGGCCCGCGTCGTATTCGTCGAATACGATCGCAGTGGGGTTGCGCAGGGCCCAAGGCAGGATACCCTCTTGGAAATCAGTGACTTGCTTGCCGTCTTTCAACTTGATCGCATCCTTGCCGATGAGATCGATCCGGGAGATGTGGCTGTCGAGGTTCACGCGGACCGCAGGCCAGTTCAGCCGGGCGGCGACCTGTTCGATGTGTGTCGACTTGCCCGTCCCGTGATAGCCTTGGATCATCACACGGCGGTTGTGCGAGAACCCGGCAAGGATCGCCAATGTCGTGTCGGGATCAAACTTGTAGGTGCTGTCCAGCGCGGGCACGCGGTCGGACGCGTCGGCAAAACCTTTGACAACCATGTCCGTGTCGATGCCGAAAACCTCGCGGACCGAGATTTCCTCGGTGGGTTTCGCGTTGATGTCCATTGCCCCGTCCGCCATGCCTGATGCCCTTTTAACATAGAAAACGCGCCCCGAATGGGCGCGCTGATCGTGGTGCAACATAACGCGGGAAAGGGCAAGGGGAAGGGGGGGCGGCAATCGCCACTTTCTGCGCGATTGCGCCGCAAGCTCTGCACAAGCTCTGGGGATTTGCCATGCAGTCTTGGCGGTGTCGAAAACGGGTGAGGCACGCAATGGAACAGGCAGAGAGAATACGGGTGAAATGTGGCGCCGCGACTGGCGCGGCGGGATTGGCAGTGGCGGTGGCCATGACCGTGGCTGGCGGCAGCCTGGCACGGTTTCTGCCGGACGGGCCGTTGTTTCATGCGGTGGCTTTTGTTGGGGCTGCGGTGGCGGGTGCGGCGCTGGCTGACGGTTTTGGCCGTCGTGGGCGGCTGGGTGCATTGGCCGCCATCGTTGCGGCCCCGGTTGTGACCGCGGTGGGTGCGGTCATTGCGACGCTTTTACTGGTCGCGATTTTTGAGCCGTCCGGTGGTTGGCGCGCGCTGTCCGGTGCGGTCCCGCTTGGCGTTTTGGCGGTGACGGACGGCATCGGCACCAGTCCGTTTGTTGCGGGGACGTGGGGCCTGTCGCTGGCGGGGGTTCATATGGCGATGCGGCGGGTGCGCGGCCTCCCGCTGCACCCGTTCAAACCACTGTGATCACTTGAAGTTCCGGCTGTCCTTGATCTGGTCCCAGGCCCAGACCACCTCTTGCAGCTGTTCTTCCTGAGACCGGTCGCCGCCGTTCATGTCGGGGTGCAGGACCTTGATCAGCTTCTTGTAGGCCTTGCGCACATCGGCCTTGGTGTCGTCGGGCTTGGCCTCCAGAATCTCGATGGCCCGCTTTTCGGTGGGGGGCAGGCGGCGGGCGGCTGCATTACCACCACGTCCGGGGTTTTGTGTGGCGTTCTTGCCCAGCACCTGATGCGGGTCCTCGATGCCCAGGCGGGCCCATGCGCGCGCCTCGGGATCGCCCATGGGCTTTGTCTGACGTTCCCACACTTTGTCCTTGGATTGCTGCGCGTTGATCTCGGCCTCGGTCGTGCCGTCAAAGAAGTTCCACTTGGTGTTGTACTCGCGCACATGCTGTTGGCAGAACCAATAGAAATCATCCAGAACGTCGGGCGCTTTGGGCGCGCGGAATTTGCCTGCTTCTTCGCAGCCGTCATGGTCGCACACGCGGGTCGATGTCTCGGACGCGCCGGACATTCCGCGCCGGCCACGGGGATTTTTCTTCTTGGCCGAGGAGACGGACATATCGAAACCGAACGGATCGGGCTTGGGCATGGGATGTCTCCTTTTCGACTCGAGGACGGCAGTTTAGGCTATGGGTTGGCAGAGGGAAGAGGGCAGGAGAAAAAAATGTCTGTAAGAGATGAGATTGAGGCGCGGCTGCGGGCCGGGTTTGATGTGCGCGAGATTGAGGTCGTGGATGACAGTGCGTCCCATGCCGGACATGCTGGCGCACCTGCGGCGGGGGAGAGCCATTTCAACGTGATGCTGCGCAGCGCCGATCTGGCGGGTCTGAGCCGCGTGGCGCGCCACCGCGCTGTGCACAAGGCACTGGGCGATATCGTGCCGCGCATCCACGCACTTGCGCTGGATCTGGATGCGTAAGGCTGCGCCGGGCTGAAGCCCGGCCTACGTTCAGAGGCCGAGTTTCGCGGCCACGATTTCGTTCACCGCCTTGGGATTGGCCTTGCCGCCCGTCGCTTTCATCACCTGACCCACAAACCAGCCTGCGAGTTTTGGATTTGCTTTGGCCTTTTCGACCTGTGCGGGGTTGGCTGCGATGACCTCGTCCACCGCCGTTTCGATGGCGCCGGTGTCGGTCACCTGTTTCATGCCGCGTGCCTCGACCACCGCGGCGGGGTCGCCGCCCTCGGTATAGATGATTTCGAACAGGTCCTTGGCGATCTTGCCGGAAATGTCGCCCGTGGTGATCAGGTCGATGATGCCGCCCAGTTGGGCGGGCGAGACGGGTGAGGCGGTGATGCCCTTGTCGTCGTCGCGCTTCAGCCTTCCAAAGAGTTCGTTGATGACCCAGTTTGCCGCTGTTTTTCCGTCACGACCCGCGGCGACATCTTCGAAATAGGCTGCACTTGCCACTTCGGCTGTCAGCACCGATGCGTCATAGTCTGTCAGGCCAAATTCATTGATAAAGCGGGATTTTTTGGCGTCGGGCAGTTCTGGCAAATGCGCCGCGATGTCGTCAACCCAGGCTTGTTCAATCTCAAGCGGCAACAGGTCGGGGTCCGGGAAGTAGCGGTAATCATGCGCCTCTTCCTTGGACCGCATGGAGCGGGTTTCCTGTTTGTCCGGGTCGAACAGGCGGGTTTCCTGATCGACCTTGCCACCCCCTTCGACGATGGCGATCTGGCGGCGCGCCTCCACCTCGATTGCCTGTTGGATAAAGCGCATGGAGTTCATGTTCTTGATCTCGCAGCGCGTGCCAAGATGGGAAAAGTCCTGTGTGTCCTGATACTTCTCGTAATCTCCCGGGCGGCAAATGGAGACGTTCACATCCGCGCGCATACTGCCGTTCTGCATGTTGCCGTCGCATGTGCCCAGATAGCGCAGGATTTGGCGCAATTTGGTCAGGTAGGCCGCCGCCTCTTCGGGGCCGCGAATGTCAGGGCGGCTCACGATTTCCATCAGGCAGACGCCTGTGCGGTTGAGATCGACAAAGGACATGTTCGGGTCCATGTCGTGGATCGACTTGCCCGCGTCCTGTTCCATGTGGATGCGCTCAACCCGGACAAGGCGCGCGGTGCCGTCGCCCATTTCGACCAGCACTTCGCCTTCGCCCACGATGGGGTGGTAGAGTTGCGAAATCTGGTAGCCTTGCGGCAGGTCGGGGTAAAAGTAGTTCTTGCGGTCAAAGGCACTGCGCAGGTTGATTTCGGCCTTGAGGCCAAGGCCTGTGCGCACGGCCTGTTCCACACAATATTCGTTGATCACAGGCAACATGCCGGGCATGGCCGCGTCCACAAATGCGACGTTGGAGTTGGGTTCGGCCCCAAATTGAGTCGACGCACCGGAAAAGAGTTTGGCGTTGGACGACACCTGTGCGTGCACTTCCATCCCGATGACCAGTTCCCAGTCATGCTTGGCACCGGCAATGGTTTTCACTTTGGGCGTGTCGTAGGTCAGATCCAGCATCGTCTGTCGTCCTTTTTCAACGCTCGCGGTGTAATTCAGGGGGCGGCGTGCCGCAAGGGGCCGCGACCATTGCGCGCCTTTTGCAGGGGCGCGGCGCGCGGCATGGTGCGCACATGGATATTCAAGAGGCAGATGTACCTGACCGCAGTCTGATCGCGCAATTTGCCGCGCGTGAAGGGTATTACACCGATTGCTTTGTCGCGCACGGCGCACAGTCGGACCTGTGCGGTTATATTGAGGCGTTCTATACACAACCGCTGTTTAAGGCAGAGCGTCTGCTGCTGCGGGTTGCAGCCGGTGCCCGTTCGACAGACGATGAGGCTGCCGCACTGGCGCGCGGGGAAATCGATCGGTTTGCGGTGTGGCACGTGTCGGCGCGCACAGACACAGAGCTGTTGATGGTGGATGCATCGGGGCGCACAATGTCGTGGCTGTCGGTGGCGGACGGGTTGTCTTTTGGGTCGGTCGTGACGCCGGTGCGGGACAGGCGTGGGCGGCTCACACTGGGGCCTGTGTTTCACAGCCTATTGAGTGCGCACAGGATTTACGCGCGCGCATTGCTTGCCGGGGCGGCACGGCGGCTCAGGCACCGTGGGTCACAGGGCCGTTTTTTGTGAACACGATGCGCTGACCTGCGGCAATCTCGCGGCGGAACAGGTCCGACAGAACACGCAAGGCATCCGCATAGCCAGCAGAGGCAAAGCGGTCCCGGCACCGGATGCGCATGGCATTGTCAAAGCCGCGCGTGGCATGGGCCCACAGCATCGGATGCAGTTCTGTCAGATGATCCCGAACGATCCATGCGGCGGCCTCGGCGATCTGTGTGCGCATGTAATCGGCCTCATCATGGCCCGTCGGCGTAGCACCCATCGTATTGGCGCAATAGGCGGCCAGCAGGTTGACGATGTGCTGATCGCGGGTGCACCGCAGGATGTCGCGCAACCCGTCCAGAAAAAAGTCCAGATCAAGGCGTGCACAGGCCTCGGTATCGGTGGAGATTGCGTCCATCATCACCCAAGCATAAGCGCCAGCGCCCCACACATCATGGGTGAGGCCAGCCATGCGGCGCGCCTCCAGGTCCAGCCGCTCATATGTGCCGTGCCAGCGGGGCAGCAAATGGCCACCAAAGGCGCGCATCGCCTTGGGATTGCGGGGGTCCTGCGTGATCCAGCTTTCATAGTCCGCCACAACCCGCGACAGGGGTACTCCGGCACCCGCATTCACCGCGCATTTCGCGGATGCAATCAGTGCAGAGTTGCTGCCTGCGCGGATAAACGGGGCAAGGATGTTTCCTGCCCGTTCAAAATGGGCGTCGAAGGCTTCGCGGTTGGGCATTGGGACTTCGATGTCCCAACCTGTGCCGCGCCATGCCCAGCCGATGTCGATATGCGCGTGCGCCACGATAGCGGCGATCATCGGATCGTCGGGATGTTCGTCCAGAACCTGCTCCAACGCCTCGATGCCGTCCATGATCGGGGCGTCATGGGCCGGGCGGCCAGTGACCAGCGCGTGTTCGGCCGCTGCCACCACATCTGCGCGTGCTCCAAACGCCATAAGCTCGGCGATGGGCATCCCACCGTCGGTTTTGGCGCATTTGGCGTCCAGCGCCTGCAATTGCTGGGCAAGGGTGTCCCAATCCTCCTGCCGGGCCAGCTTGAGGCCTGCGTTCTGGTGCGAGTCGCGCGCGTGCTCTTCTGCCGTGGGATCGGGGCAGGGGATCGTGAGCATATCCTGAGGTGCACATACAGGGGGTGCCGAGGGCGGTATGTCGGAGGCGCTGTGCAGAACGCGTGCTTGCGATGAAATACCTGCGCGGTCTGCGATCAGGGATCGCATACGCTGCAGCGGAGCAAGGACGCGTTCTGCTAGGGCCATAATTAACTTTCCAGTACTGAGTAACGGGGAACAATATCCACCCAGATTGAGACGTAATCAGGGCGCTCGCGGGTCCAGAACAGGCAAATGCCAAGATCATTTTGCGAAAACTGCAACCAATGGTGCGCACAGTACAACCACGCCGGGATGATTGTTGCGCGCACTGCTCGGAATGCCGCCGATAGAGGTCTTGCGGGCCATGGACAGGCTGTGCGGCCAGCCGACATAATGTGCGCCATGAGATTGACGATTTGCATCGCGGTATTGTGTGGGGTGATCGGCCTGTTGCCCGCGCAGGCGCAGGACGTTCGGGTGCTGGGGGCGGACGCCTTTGGCGGGCTGCGACCACCAGCGCGGGACGGGCATGTGCCACGCACGCGCTGGACCCATCAGCCGGACCACGTGTTGTGGAACCGCGCTGCGCTGTCGGCGCTCAAATCCCATGGCCGACCTCTTGTTGATCTTGTGCCGCGCGATATCGCCGACTGGTGCCCCCGCTATCCGGATGCCACCCCAACGGATCGTCGTGCCTTTTGGGTGGGGTTCATGTCCACGTTGGCCAAATACGAAAGCACCTACAAACCGCGTGCGGTGGGCGGGGGTGGCAAGTGGTACGGTCTGTTGCAGATCCTTCCGGCAACGGCGCGTGGCTACAAGTGCAATGTCGGCACCGGAGAAGCGCTCAAGAACGGCGCGGCAAATCTCAGCTGTGCTGTGCGTATCATGGCTGTCACCGTCCCGCGTGATGGCGTTATCTATGGTCGCGGCGGGCGCGGGGTTGCGGCGGATTGGGGGCCAATGCGGTCCGCATCCAAACGTGCGGATATGGCGGGCTGGCTGCGGCGGCAGACCTATTGTCGTCCTTTGGCCAATGTACGGCCACAGGCGCGCCCACGGATCACGCACTAGCGATTGAGCTGGCTGGTGATGCGCGACCACACCTCAGGGTAGGTCAGCATCAACAGATGGCCGTGCGCATCAATCAGTTGCACGTCGGCACGAGGCAATGTGTCGGCAAACCGCACCACGGCGCGGGGTGGAAAAACCGGGTCCACGGCACCATGATAAAGCGTGATTTCAACGCCTTGCAGGGTTTCAGGGGCGGGATTGGTCCAGCGACGCAATGCGCGCGTATGCCTGCGGGCCAAGCCGTCCTGCGGCAGGCTGATGCGCCCTTCATTCGCGGTGACAAGTGCATCCGCCGCTTGCGCGATCTGCGGGTCGGTGTCCGCGTTGGGGCCGTAAGCAAGCGTGCGGTAATACTCCAGCCAGACCTTGCGCGGTGACAGACTGCCGGCCCGTGCCGCAGCGCCGACCGTGCCCAATGCGCCGCGCGCCCCGGCCAGCACAGGTTGCGGTGCGGGCAGGGCGGTTGAGATGGCCGCGACCCGCACGTCGACCTGCGGGATGCGCTGGCGCAGGGCCTTGGCGGCCTCGATGGCAATGGCGCTGCCGGTCGAGTGGCCGACCAGATCGACACGCTTGAAACCGCCTTGTCCCACCGTGTCGACAATATGGGCGGCAGCAAAGTCCATATTGACGAATTCATCTGCGGGCCGACCATCAAATCCGGGCAGGCGATAGAAGGCGACGGCGCGATCCTGCGTCGCAAGCCGCTTCAGCGGAGCCATCACCCGCACCGGGCTGAGCGCGCCGGGGATGCCGATCACCAGATGGTCGGCGCGTGCAAAGGCCGCTTGATCGTAGATCAAAGGGTCTGAGACAGGGCGCGGCACGGGCGCACAGGCCGCCAACCATGCCAACAGGACAAGGGCCGCCCCTCTCATCCCAGCAGCGAAAAATGGTGACGTTCGACCTTGATGCCCCGGCTGGTCAGTGCCTCTTCGAAATCGTCAGAGGGGGGCGTTGCCTCCAGCGGCAGGCGCACCTTGCGGCCCGAGGTCAGCACGGCACTGGCGCGGATCGAAAAATCAAGTCGCGTGTCCAGCCGAATATGCGAGATGCGCGGCCACGCAACCTCACCCGTGCGCCGACCCGAAAACCAGTGCATACCGTCCACATCCAGTCGCAGGCCGGATGCACGCCCGCTGATCAGGTCGATCAGGGCCGGGATCGTGGCCAGTGCGAACAGGCCCATCAGCCAAGGGGCCGCATCCAGCCACAGGATGGCAAGGCCCAGTATGGCCCAGACCGCAAACACGGTGATCAATGTCGCACGATTGCGCCCGCTGGTCTGATAGGCGTAGGGCGTCATTGGAGCCGGAATGCAGTCTTTATATCGTGCAACGCCGCTGTCTGGCGTTGGCTGAGCGGCGTGCGTGCGGCGGTCTGGATCACCTCCATCAACGTGCCAAAGGACGCGCCGCCGTCCAGCTTGTTCAGCCGTTTGGCGAGCCGGGGCACCGCAGGTTCCGCACCTTTGCATTCCGAAACCAGCCACTGGCCCAGCACTTCGATTTCTTCGGCACCAGAGGCGTCGAGGTCCAGATGCTTGCGCAACGCAATGTCGAGCCGCTTGCGGTCTTCGGCGGTTGGCAGGTCATCAAGCGCTATGAACGCTGTGGCGAGGGCTGCGATGGCGAGGTTCGGTTCGTCCACACTGTCGACGGGGTGCTGGTTGTAGCGGCGGCGAAAGCCAAAGCGGCGCGCAGCGGCGGCCACATCGCGACCCACATCCACCATGTCGCTCGCGACCTCGGCTCCGCGCCGGGCGCGCAGGACAAGGAAATACGCGGCGGTCGCAAGCCCGATGATGCCAAGGATGATATGCATGGGTTACCGCCCTCCGGTCACATCAAGCGTGCTGCCGGTGACATAGCTGGCCGCATCCGAGGCGAGCCAGAGGATCGCCCTTGCGACCTCCTCTGCGCTGCCTTCGCGACGCATCGGCACCATGTGCGCCAGCTTTTGCGCGCGGCCCGGCTCACCACCTTTGGCGTGCAGTTCCGTATCAATAAGGCCGGGGCGGATTGACATGACGCGGATGCCCGACGGCGCCACTTCGTCAGACAAGCCTTTGGTAAAGGTATCAATGGCCGCTTTGGACGCGGCGTAGTCGACATATTGATTGCCCGATCCCAGACGGGCCGCAGCAGAAGAGATGTTGATGATCACGCCGCCGTCGCCTTGCGCCTCCATCCGGATCACGGCTTCTTTGGCGACGAGCATCGCGCCAATGACATTGACGTTCATCATGCGGGTGAGCCGTGCGTGATCAATCTCGGTCACTTTGGCGGATTGATCCACGATGCCCGCGTTGTTGATCAGCACGTCAATACGCCCGAAACTGGCGTCGAGCGCATCATAGATCGCCTTGATCCCGGCTTCTTCGCCGACGTCGGCCTGCACGAAAATGACGCGCGCGCCCTGCGCCTCGACCGCGGTTTTGACCGCTGCCGCACCGTCCGGATCAGAGCGATAGGTCAGCAGAAAATCATAGTCAGCAGCTGCCAGCCGGGCGCACGCAGCGCCAATCCCGGCTGAGGCTCCGGTGATAAGGCAGACGGGGCGGTGTGTCATATGCGTGGTCCTTTTGCTCAGTCGGCAGATGCCGCGAAATTTGTACCCGGTGCATAGCGGTGAAATCCATCCAGATCGCCCTTGCCCACCAACACGCCGGTCATGCGCAAGGTGGCATAGCCGAGGGTCAGATGGAATTGCGCGTTGGGCAAAGCATAGAGCAGGGCATAATCCGTGCCCGACTGCGTCAGACGCGCCTCACCGGCGGCATGGGATATTTGGCGCGTCTCAGCGCCCGCAAAATTCTCGGGCGTCAGATCGCTCAGCAGCGCGCGCATCTCGACCGCAAGGGCCAGAATGACGGCGCGGTCCGGCGCGCATGGTTGATCGGGCACCGCTTGTCCCGTCAGCGGCAACACGGTGCGGGCGACATATCCAAGAGCCACGCAAAAATGCTCCCCTCCGGCCATGCCGTCGGCGGCCAGCCGGGCGCGCAATGGGCTGTCGTGCTGAAACCGGCTCAGCAACCGCGGCACCGCATCGGTGAGCCGTCGCAGCGGCGGAACGGTAACGGAAAAGAGGTCCATACGATGTCGTACCTTGCGCGGCAGGGGCGGGATTAGGCGTCGCGAATGCGGGTGATCATTTCGGTCGTGTCACGGCTCAGGCCCGGCGTGTCCGCAATCCGCGCCAGTTCACGGGAAATCATTGACTGGCGGATGGCGTCGTAGCGCCGCCATGTCTGGAAGGCCGCGCACATGCGTGCAGTGGTTTGCGGGTTCACCGGGTCCAGTGTGATCAGCCAATCGGCCAGCAAGGTGTAGCCCGACCCGTCCTTGGCGTGAAACCCGGCGTGATGCGCGGCAAAGCTGCCCAGCGTGGCACGGAACCGGTTGGGGTTTTTCCAGTTGAAATCGGGATGTTTTGTCAGAGCAGTCGCAGTGTCGGCGGCGTCGTCGGGCTTGGCCTCCATCACCTGCAGACCGAACCATTTGTCCATCACCAGCCGGTCATGCTGCCACTGCGCCTCAAACTTGGCCAGCGCCGCATCTCCGCGACCCGCCCGGATCAGGTAGGCCAGCGCGCTAAGCTGTTGGGTCATGTTGGTGGCGGTATCGAATTGCGCCTGCGCTGCGTCGCCTCCGTCCTGTCGGGTGAGCAGGGCCAGCACTGCGTTGCCAAGCGCGCGTGTGCCGGACTGGCCCGCAGTGGGCGCATAGGGCGCATCGACCTGATGTGAGGCGAAGAGGCCGGGCAGGGCATCGTCCAGACGGTCGGCCAGTGCCTGCCGGTGCGCTTCATGCGCGGCCCATAGGGCGTCGGGATCGGGTGTCTGCCCGGCATTGTGCAGATCGGCGGCCAATTGCGACTGCCCCGGCAATGCAAGCGTGTAGGCCCGGTACGCCGGGTCGAGCGTCTCGTCGGTCAATGCACCCGCAACACCGTCAAGCCAGGACTGTTCGGGCGGGGTGCCCTCGGTCACCGCGTTCAGCAGCGACGCCTTGCCCAGCGACCGCGCCGCCTCCCAGCGGTTGAAGGGATCAGTGTCATGCGCCAGCAAGAACGCGTGGTCCGCATCATGTTTCAACACCACAGGGGCAGAGAAACCGCGCAGGATGGACGGCACCGGTTTGGCCTCCAGTCCGGGGAAGGAAAAGCGTTGCTCGGCCTCCGTCAATTCCAGCACCTGCGTGCCCATCGCTTCGGTCCCGTCGGCGGCCAGCAGGCCCACGGCGACAGGGATCACCTGCGGCTGCGGGTCGGGCGTGGCCGTGCTTGGCGGTGTGTGCTGACGGAAGGTCAGTGTGTAGGTGCCATTGTCAAAGCTGTCCTCGACCGACACGTGCGGCGTGCCCGCCTGACTGTACCAACGCTTGAATTGCGTCAGATCGCGCCCGGTGGTGTCCTCGAACACGTGCAACCAATCCTCGATGGTGCAGGCCTGCCCGTCGTGGCGGTCGAAATAGAGGTCAAGCGCCTGCGTATATGCCTCATCCCCCACAAGGATTTTGAGCATCCGAATGACCTCGGCACCCTTTTCGTAGACGGTTGCGGTGTAGAAGTTATTGATTTCCTGAAAACTTTCGGGCCGCACAGGGTGCGCCAGCGGTCCTTGATCCTCAGGGAACTGACGCGCGCGCAGGTCGATCACGTCGCTGATCCGTTTCACGGGGGCCGACCGCATGTCAGACGTGAACTGGCTGTCGCGGAACACCGTCAGCCCTTCCTTGAGGCACAATTGGAACCAGTCGCGGCAAGTGATGCGGTTGCCGGTCCAGTTGTGGAAATATTCATGCGCGATGATCGCTTCGATCCGCTCGAAGTTTCCGTCTGTTGACGTCTCGGGCGAGGCGAGCACGGCAGAGGCGTTGAATATGTTCAGTCCCTTGTTCTCCATCGCACCCATGTTGAAGTCATCGACGGCCACGATATTGAACACGTCGAGGTCGTAAGCACGACCATAGACATCCTCGTCCCATGTCATCGAATCCTTGAGTGCCTGCATCCCAAAGGCGCATTTACCTTCGTCGCCGGGCCGCACATAAAGCGCCAGATCGACCTTGCGTCCCTCCATCGTGGTGAAGGTGTCGCGATGCGCAATCAATTCGCCCGCTACCAGCGCAAAGAGGTAGGCAGGTTTTGGCCACGGATCATGCCATTCGGCCCAGCCGTCGCCTGTTGCAACCGGGTTGCCGTTGGACAACAGCACCGGGTGCGGGCCGTTGATGCGCACCGTAAAGGTGCTCATCACGTCGGGCCGGTCGGGGTAATAGGTGATTTTGCGAAAGCCTTCGGCCTCGCATTGGGTGCAGTACATGCCGCCCGATTGGTACAACCCTTCAAGCGCGGTGTTCGCGGCCGGATCAATCTGAACCTCCGCCTCCCATGTGAAGGGGACGTTGGGCACCTCGCAGGTCAGCCCGTCATCAGTGATGGTGGGTTTGACCGTCTCGCCGTCGATCCTTGCAGACAAAAGCGACAGGTTTTCGCCATGCAGGAAAAAAGTCTGATCCGTTGCCTCCGGGTTTGGCGCGAACCTGATGCGCGAGGTGACGCGGGTCGCTGATGGCGCAAGGTCAAAGGTCAGGTGGACGTCTTCGACGGCAAAGCCGAAAGGCGTGTAATCCTTGAGGTAGATGGTCTGGGGAGATGCGTCGCGCATGGTGTTCTCTCGATCAGGGGCTTGTCGCAACCGTAGGTCCGGGGCCGGGTGACTGCAATGGCGCGTGTGGAGCGCGACCGGCAGCGCGTCGCCAGTTGTTTGGGCGCGGCATCCATGCGACATCTGCTCCGGTTTGGGTCAATGGGGCTTGCATGAAACAGGTCAGGGGCGGGTGCCTGTGTGGCAGTCTGCGGATCGTGGCGACGGGGCCGCCCGACAGGGTGGGGATGTGTCATTGCATTGCCTGCCGCAAGCATCATGGCGCCGTATTCTATGCCGCAGCCATCTACCCGGCGGACGCTGTCGAGATCGAAGGTGCCTATGCCGCTTTTGACGACCGCTGCTTTTGTCCCCGCTGCGGTGGGTCCGTCTTTGCCCGCAGCGCGGGCGAGGTCGAGGTGCATCTGGGCTGCCTTGACGATCCTGGGCTGTTCGAACCCGAATACGAGCTTTGGACGGTGCGGCGCGAACCATGGCTGCCGGGCGTTCCGGGCACAATATGCCACCTGCGTGACCGCGAGACAGGCTGAGTGCGGCAAGACGTGGCCTTGGCGGGGGCGCACGCCAGTCTAACTGAACCGGCATGACAACGCTTGTGTGGTTCAAACGGGATTTGCGGGTGACGGACCACCCGGCATTGGCGCGCGCCGCCGGGTCGGGCGCGGTGCTGCCTTTTTATGTGTTTGAGCCCGCGTATTGGGCAGAGCCGGACGTGTCAGGCCGCCAGTTTGATTTTGTGACCGAGAGTGTCGCATCGCTTGGCCACGCGCTCGACAGATTGGGTGTGCCGCTCACCGTGCGGGTGGGCGCGGTTGTCGACGTGCTGGGCGCGCTGAAGGCCGAGCATGGGTTTGAGCGGGTAATCAGCCACGAAGAGACGGGCAGCGCGTGGACCTATGCGCGGGATCGGGCCGTGGCCGCTTGGTGTGGAGCCAACGGCGTCGTTTGGGAAGAGTTGGCGCAGTCGGGCGTTGTGCGTCGTTTGAACGGGCGCGACGGCTGGGCCAAACAGCGCAACGCCTTCCTGCGCCAGCCACAGGTGGACGTACCGGACCGATTGAGCGGCCCGGCGCTGGCGTCGGATACTGTGCCGCGTCTGGTCGCGGATGATCCATGCCCACAGCGTCAGCAGGGCGGGCGCGACATGGCGCTCAGCCTGCTGGGATCGTTTCTGACCGAGCGGGGAAGGCATTATCGAAAGGATATGTCTTCGCCCGTCACGGGCGAGATGTCCTGCTCGCGCCTGTCACCCTACCTTGCCTTTGGGTGCTTGAGCGGACGTGAGGCGGCGCAAGCCGCTGCGGCGCGTCAGCGTGAGGTCAAGGGCACCCGCGAAGGCTGGGGCGGATCGCTCAAATCGTTTCAGGCGCGGCTCGCATGGCGCGATCACTTTATGCAAAAGCTCGAAGACGAACCGGCGTTGGAACAGCGTTGCCTGCATTCCGCCTATGAGGGGCTGCGCGGCGACGATGCGACCCGGCGTGCCGCGTGGGAGCGGGGCGAAACCGGGTTGCCCTTTGTCGATGCCTGTATGCGGTATCTCAACGCGACCGGCTGGCTGAATTTTCGGATGCGGTCGATGGTGATGGCGGTGGCATCTTATCACCTCTGGCTCGACTGGCGCGTGACGGGTCTGCATCTGGCGCGTCAGTTCACGGATTTCGAACCGGGCATTCATTGGCCACAAGCGCAGATGCAATCAGGCACTACCGGCATGAACACCGTGCGCATTTACAACCCGGTCAAGCAGGGCAAGGATCAGGACCCGACAGGTGTATTCACGCGCCGTTGGTGCCCGGAACTGCGCGACGTGCCGGACGTACATCTGCAAGAGCCTTGGCTCTGGGATGGGGCGGACC
Source organism: uncultured Tateyamaria sp. (assembly GCF_947503385.1). Classification (GTDB taxonomy): domain Bacteria; phylum Pseudomonadota; class Alphaproteobacteria; order Rhodobacterales; family Rhodobacteraceae; genus Tateyamaria. The sequence continues at coordinate 515,216 of NZ_CANNDO010000002.1, read as the reverse complement.
GCATTCTGGGCCGCACGTATCCGGCGCCGATCGTCGACGTCGCCCAAGCGGCACGGGAGGCGCGCGAACGGGTCTGGTCCGTGCGGCGCGGCGGTGCGTTCCGGGACGAGGCGCGCAAAGTGATCGACAAACATGCCAGTCGCAAAGACCCGCAGGGCCATTTCGTCAACGACCGCGCGCCCAAGCGAAAGGACACACGCCAGATGGGGTTTGATTTCTGATGGGCCGGATGCGCCGAAAATCGGACCTGCCCGAAAAGATGTGCCCGGTCTGCCAGCGCCCGTTTGCGTGGCGCAAAAAATGGGAGCGCGTCTGGGACGAGGTCAAATACTGCTCGGACCGCTGCCGCAGGTCAGCCAAATCTTCGGTTAAGCCAGACTAACCTGACGTCAAAATAAATTGGTCATGTTTCCAAACCAATCTTGTTTACGATAGGAAACTTATTCTCTAAACCGGCCCTGACACAGTTTCAGAACGCCGGAGGCCCATGCCATGACCAACTATCTTGACCGCGCAGATCTCAGAGTTGCGGACACGCTGGCCCAATTCATTGAGGACAAGGCATTGCCCGGAACAGGCATGGGGTCTGCGGATTTTTGGGCTGGGTTCTCGGCAATGGTGCATGATCTGGCACCTAAGAACCGGGCACTTTTGCAGAAACGCACTGAAATTCAGGGCAAAATCGACGCTTGGCACGTGGAACACCGGGCCGGAGGGTTTGACGCCGAAGCCTACCGCGCATTCCTGACCGACATCGGCTATCTGGTGCCCGAAGGCCCCGGTTTCGAGATTGAGACCGAAAACGTGGACCCCGAGATTGCCGCCACCCCCGGCCCGCAACTGGTTGTGCCGATCATGAACGCACGCTTTGCGCTGAACGCGGCAAACGCACGCTGGGGCAGCCTTTATGATGCGCTCTATGGGACCGATGCCTTGGGCGATTTGCCCTCCGGCAAGGGCTATGACGCGGAACGCGGCGCACGGGTCATTGCGCGTGCCAAAGCGTTTCTGGACGAGGCCGTGCCTCTGGCGGGTGCGTCTTGGGCTGATGTGACGGCGATAGGCGTGAGCGGGTCCGATTTGACTGCCACCACGGCGGCGCTTGAGACGCGGCTGGCGGCGCCGGAACAATTGGTCGGACGCTCTGACGACGGGGACGAAATCTGCCTGAAGAACAACGGTCTGCACATTATTATACGCCTCGACAAGACCCACCCCATCGGTGAAACGGATCCGGCTGGCATCGCGGACGTGATCATTGAATCGGCCCTGTCCACGATCATGGATTGCGAGGACAGCGTCGCCGCAGTCGATGCCGAAGACAAGGTGCTGGCCTATTCCAATTGGTTGGGGCTGATGCGCGGCGATCTTGAGGAGAGCTTTGAAAAGGGCGGCAAAACGGTACATCGGCGGATGCATGGCGACCGTGTGTTCACTGCGCCCGACGGCGCGGCGGTCACGCTCAAGGGCCGCAGCCTCATGCTGATCCGCAATGTGGGCCACCTGATGACGAACCCCGCGATCCTTGACCGCGACGGGGCTGAGATCGGCGAAGGGCTGATGGACGCAATGGTGACCACGCTGATTGCAATGCACGATCTGCAAAAAGCCGAAGGCGTGCGCAATTCAGTCAAGGGATCGGTCTACGTGGTGAAACCCAAAATGCACGGGCCCGAAGAGGTTGCCTTTGCTGACGAGATTTTCACCCGCGTTGAAAAAGTCCTGGGCCTGCCTGCCAACACCGTCAAACTGGGCATCATGGACGAAGAGCGGCGCACCTCCGCCAACCTCAAAGAGTGTATCCGCGCGGCCAAATCTCGCGTGGCTTTCATCAATACCGGTTTCCTTGACCGTACGGGCGATGAAATCCACACCTCCATGGAAGCGGGTCCGATGATCCCCAAAGGGGAAATGAAGGGCGCGGCGTGGATCAGCGCCTATGAGGACCGCAACGTGGACATCGGCCTTGCCTGCGGGCTCAAGGGCCGCGCGCAGATTGGCAAGGGTATGTGGGCCATGCCCGACCGTATGGCCGAAATGCTGGAGACCAAGATTGGCCACCCGCAATCTGGTGCCACGTGTGCATGGGTCCCGTCACCAACGGCGGCGACGCTGCACGCCACGCATTATCACAGCGTCGATGTGCTGGCCCGTCAGGACGAGATCAAAGCCGGTGGCGCGCGGGGCACATTGGAGGATCTGCTGACCATCCCGTCGGCTCTTGGTCGCAATTTCTCGGACGAGGAAATCACGCGCGAACTGGAAAACAACGCGCAAGGTATCCTTGGCTACGTCGTGCGCTGGGTCGATGCCGGCGTGGGCTGTTCCAAGGTGCCTGACATCAACGATGTGGGCCTGATGGAAGACCGCGCCACCTGCCGGATCAGCGCACAGGGCTTGGCCAACTGGCTGCATCATGGCGTGATCTCCGAAGAGCAGGCGCTGGCCGCGCTCAAGAAAATGGCGGCAGTTGTCGACCGTCAGAACGCGGATGATCCGAGCTATGTGCCCATGGCGCCGGGCTTTGACGGCATGGCCTTTCAGGCGGCCTGTGATCTGGTGCTCAAGGGGCGGGTGCAGCCGTCCGGCTATACCGAGCCGGTGCTTCATGCGCGCCGTCTCGCGTACAAGGCGGCCGCCTGAGCGGGTGACGCCAACGGGAACGAGGGGCCAGCCCCTCGCGCTCCCCGGGATTTTTTTGGACAGAGACGGGGACGGGCTGGCGTTCCACATGGAGACAATATGTCGATTTCATTGCGCCGGGCGCGCACGATCATTCGCAAAACACTGGAAAAGGGTCGTGCGCTGGAACTGAAACCGCTGTCGGTTGTGATGCTGGATGGCGGCGGCCACGTGCAGGCCTTTGAGCGTGAGGATGGTGCTGCGCCGGGCCGGTTCGCGATTGCCCATGGCAAGGCCTATGGTGCGGTCATGCTGGGAATGGCGGGCACGGCGCAGATGGCGCGGGCCGAGGCGCAGGCTTATTTCATGACAGCTGTGAACGGCGTCTTCGGTGGACAGGTCGTGCCGGTTCCGGGTGGCGTGCTGGTGCGCGACAAAAAAGGCGCTGTGATCGGTGCCGTCGGAGTGACCGGTGACACGTCCGACAACGACCTGCTGGCGGCGCTTGCGGGGATCGAGGCGGTGGGCCTGACAGCCGACGGCTGATCCCTTGCCATGGGCGGCGAACAGCGCATGTCGCCGCCTGCGGGCTGATTTTGGATCGATTTCGTGCTATGAGGGTATCGAGGCCACCTATTTTCAGGCCTCGATACCCGCCGGATTATTACCGGTCCGGCAGTTTTTTAACGAAGGAGATTTTTCAATGAAGTATCAACGTGCCGAGAGCATTGCCACGGAGAAGGTGGCTTCGGTCGCCACCGAGGCTGCGATGAAAATCCTGCATGAACGGGCGGGCAACTGGAACGCCGAAAAGGTCGAGATTGGCCTGTTTCTGGATGGCGGCATCATGGGCGGTCGCATCTTTTGCAAATCGCTGGACGGCGTTCAGGCGGCGGATTTGGTCAAGACCGCGAGCGGCATCCACGCCCGGCTGGCCGACAGTTTCCGCGGCGTGGAGCTTCAGGTCGAACTGGTCGACAACATCATCACCATGGGCGGCAAGATAGGCCCTGACATTCTGTTTGAACAGTTTGGGCCATGACCGATGCTGCGCACACCGCGCGGCCCACGGATGAGGACGATCTGAAATGCCCGTCAGCGCAGCCTGATTTTCAGGACGCGCAGGTGTTGGGCGTGATCCAGCAGGACGCTGGTGGCCCGCGTTTGGCCTATGCCGCGGGTCATGTGCCCGCAACGGACGACGTCGTCAGCGCAACCGGGCCGGTGCCGCCCACGCTTGTCATGCGCTTTGCGGGCAAATGCGAAACGGGGCGGTGCCAGCATTTCCGGCAAGGCGCGTGTCGCCTTGTCGGGCGGATCGTTGAGGGGTTGGACCCTGTGACAGACGTCTTGCCGGCCTGCGCCATCCGCCGCACGTGCCGGTGGTATGCGCAGGCGGGCGCAGAGGCCTGCCACCGCTGCCCGCAGGTCGTCACGCGGCTGGAAAACCCGGACGCGCATTTGCAGGCCGTCGCGGACGGGCCCGCAGCCTGAGACCATGGGGCCGGGCGGCGCGTCGTCGCCCGGTCTGCCTGCCCGCGATTTGGGCAAACCCCCTGTCTCTTCACCCACGCACATAGGATTGCGCGCGCCTTGGGCTGTTCAGCCTGCGGGCCGGACGATATATCGTCTGGAACGCAGCGCACAGAGGAACAGCATGGCCCGTCCGATTATTGGCATCATTTCCAACCATCACGTGATCAACGACGAATACGAGGTGCAGGCAGCGGGGATGATCAACATCTCTGCGGTGGCGGAAGTGGCTGATGGGGTGCCGATGCTTATCCCGGCGGATCCGAGTTTTATCCGTGTGTCCGACCTGCTGGAACATTGTGCGGGATTTGTTTTTACCGGGGGGCGGGCGAATGTCCATCCGGAAGAGTACGGCGAAGAACCGACCGAGGCGCACGGGCAGTTTGACCGCAATCGCGACCGGCTGACACTGCCTTTGATCCGCGCCTGTGTGGAGCGGGGCCAGCCGATCCTTGGCATTTGCCGGGGGTTTCAGGAGGTCAACGTGGCCATGGGCGGCTCTCTCTACCCGGAAATCCGGGATTTGCCGGGCCGCGACAACCACCGGATGCCCCCGGACGGTACGCTGGAAGAGAAATTTGCCCTGCGCCATGACGTAACCTTTCGCGAAGGCGGAGTGTTTCACGATCTGATGGGACGCCCGTCTGTGCCGACCAATACGCTGCACGGGCAGGGGATCAAGGAACCGGGACCGCGTGTGGTGGTGGATGGCCATGCGCCCGACGGCACGCCGGAGGCCATGTATATCGACGGCGCGCCCGGTTTTACCCTGTCCGTACAATGGCACCCGGAATGGAACGCCAAATGCGACCCTGTCTCGCGCCCGCTGTTCGAAGCGTTTGGCGCGGCCTGTCGCGCTTGGGTGGACGGAGCGCGCGCCACGCCTGTGCTGCGCAACGTATCCTGACACCGCTCAAACCTGCCTCCTTTTGCACCGCGTCATGCTGCCGCGCGACAGTTTTGTCGTGGCTCAATGCGGATTTGCAGTTGTCATGCGTCGTCCATCGCCCGAGGCTCGCGCCATGAAACCGATGTTCGACATTCCGCCTGTCTGGTTGGTGCTGGCCATTGTGCTGGCGTGGCTTCAAAGCCGTTATTTGACGCTTGGGCTGTCGTTGGACCATGCGGTCACACAGGCCATCGCGGGCCTGCTGATCGGTGGCGGGGTTGTCCTGATCGCCTTGGCCGCTTGGGAATTCCGGCGCGCACGCACCACGATCATTCCGCATCAGGAACCGACAAAACTGATTACGCGTGGCGTCTTTGGTGTAACGCGCAATCCGATCTACCTTGCTGACGCGCTGATCCTTTCCGGGTTGATCCTGCGATTTGACGCGATCCTGTCATTGCCGCTGATCCCGATCTTTGTCTGGTGGATTGAGCGGCACTTTATCATCGCGGAGGAGGACCGGATGCGCCGCCTGTTTCGGGCAGAGTTCGCACGCTACGAAAGGAAAGTGCGCCGCTGGATTTAATCCTTTGCGATTGTTTCGCCCTGACGTTGGGGCGGTTCTTGCGCTGACCGCGCGTTGCGAGTAGTGGACAGGCGCGCCATGTGCATCACGTTGCGCACTCTGCCACTGCCAAGAAGGACGGGGGAACTGCCGTATGAAAATCGGTACGCCAAAAGAGACATTTGCCGGTGAACGCCGCGTTGCGATGACACCGGACAGTGCGACCGCACTGCAAAAGCTGGGCCATGACTGTGTGATCGAAACGGGGGCCGGATTGGATGCCGGCTTTGCGGACGCCGATTACAAGGCCGCAGGCGTCGAGGTGGTCAAAACAGCGGCAGCCTTGTGGAAGGCCGCTGATGTGGTCGCCAAGGTGCGCGTGCCCGACGACGCCGAGATGAAGCGGCTGCGGGATGGTCAGACGCTGATCTCGTTCTTTAGCCCCGTCGCGGATGAGGCCAAGATGCAGGCCGCCTCCAAAAAGGGCGCCACGGTCATCGCGATGGAGATGATCCCGCGGATTTCCCGTGCGCAAAAGATGGACGCCCTGTCATCAATGGCAAACATCGCGGGCTACCGCGCGGTGATCGAGGCGGGCAACAACTTTGGCCGTTTCTTCACCGGTCAGATCACGGCGGCGGGCAAGGTGCCCCCGGCCAAGGTTCTGGTGGTGGGCGCGGGCGTTGCGGGCCTTGCCGCGATTGGCACATCGACATCGTTGGGTGCGATTACCTACGCCTTTGACGTGCGGCCCGAAGTGGCCGAACAGGTCGAATCGATGGGCGCTGAGTTCGTCTATCTCGATTTCGAGGAGGAACAGCAGGACGGCTCGTCATCGGGCGGATATGCCTCCGTGTCTTCGCCTGAGTTCCGCGAGGCGCAATTGGCCAAGTTCCGCGAACTGGCCCCCGAAGTCGACATCGTCATCACCACCGCCCTGATCCCCAACCGCGAAGCGCCGGAACTGTGGACCGAGGACATGGTGGCCTCGATGAAACCCGGATCGGTCATTGTGGACCTTGCGGCGGAAAAGGGCGGCAACTGCAAGCTGACCGTGGCCGACGAAAAGATCGTGACCGACAATGGCGTGACCATCATCGGCTACACCGACTTCCCCAGCCGGATGGCGACGCAGGCGTCCAGCCTCTATGCGACCAATATTCGCCACCTGATGACGGACCTGACGCCGGAAAAAGACGGCATCATCAACCACGACATGGAAGACGACGTGATCCGTGGCGCGACCATCACCCACGAAAAGGCCGTCACGTTCCCGCCGCCGCCGCCCAAGGTGGCCGCCATTGCTGCGGCTCCGAAAAAGGAGCCGGCCAAAGAACTGACAGCCGCGGAAAAGCGCGCCCAAGAGGTTGCGGAGTTCAAGGCCCAGACCAAACAGCAGGTGACCTTGCTGGCCATTGGCGGCGGTCTGATCCTGCTTGCCGGTCTCTATACGCCTGCCAGCTTCATGCAGCACTTCATTGTGTTTGTGCTCAGCGTGTTCATCGGCTTCCAAGTGATCTGGAACGTGGCGCACAGCCTGCACACACCACTTATGGCCGTGACCAACGCGATCTCGTCGATCGTGATCCTCGGTGCGCTGATCCAGATTGGGTCAAACTCGGGGGTCATCACCTTCCTGTCGATATTCGCCGTCTTTATGGCAGCGATCAACATATTCGGCGGCTTCCTCGTGACGCGGCGAATGCTCGCCATGTTCCAGAAATCGTAAGGTAGGGCAGAACTCATGGAATTCGGATTTACCACTGCCGCCTACGTTGTTGCGGCTGTTCTTTTCATCCTGTCGCTTGGCGGTCTGTCGGGTCAGGAAAGTGCCAAACGCGCCGTCTGGTACGGCATTGTCGGCATGGCCATTGCCGTGGTCGCCACGCTGATCGGGCCGGGACAGGGGCTGTGGCTCTTGTCGCTGATCCTGATCGCCGGTGGCGGCGTCGTGGGCTACCAACTGGCCACCAAGGTCGAGATGACCCAGATGCCCGAGCTTGTTGCCGGGATGCACGCCCTTGTGGGCCTCGCGGCTGTCATCATCGGCTTTAACGCGCATATCGAAATGACCTCTGTGCTGGCCATGGACGAGGCGACGCGCAAGGCGACCGTCGAAGGGTTCGCGGGCCTGCTGGCCAAAAAGGAACCGGTGGAATTCACCATTCTGCAAATCGAACTGGTGCTGGGCATCTGGATCGGTGCGGTGACATTCACGGGATCGTACGTGGCGTGGGGCAAACTGTCGGGCAAGGTCGACAGTGCGGCCACGCAACTGACCGGTGGGCACATGCTGAATGCGGCTGCTGCCGGTGGCTCGCTTATCCTTGCGATCATCTACTTTAACATGGGTGGGCTGCTGCCGCTGGTTCTGCTGACCGCGCTGGCGCTGTTCATCGGCTGGCACCTGATCATGGGGATTGGCGGGGCGGACATGCCCGTGGTGGTCTCCATGCTCAACTCCTATTCTGGTTGGGCTGCGGCGGCCATTGGCTTTAGCCTTGGCAATGACCTGCTGATCGTGGTGGGTGCGCTTGTGGGCTCTTCCGGTGCGATCCTGTCCTACATCATGTGCAAGGCGATGAACCGGTCCTTTGTGTCCGTAATCCTTGGCGGCTTTGGGGGCGCGACGGGCGAACAGATGGCCGTCGAAGGCGAACAGGTCGCGATTGAGGCGGACGGCGTTGCCAGCGCCCTGAACGAGGCCGACAGCATTGTCATCATCCCCGGCTACGGCATGGCGGTGGCGCAGGCCCAGCAGGGCGTGGCCGAACTGACGCGCAAGCTGCGTGCCGCAGGCAAGACCGTGCGCTTTGCCATCCATCCGGTGGCAGGACGTCTGCCCGGTCACATGAACGTGCTCCTGGCTGAGGCCAAAGTGCCCTATGACATCGTGCTGGAGATGGACGAGATCAACGATGACTTTCCGGATACGGATGTGGCCATTGTTATCGGCTCGAACGACATCGTGAACCCGGCGGCACAGGACGATCCAAACAGCCCCATCGCCGGAATGCCGGTGCTGGAATGCTGGAAGTCCAAGCAGGTGTTCGTATCCAAACGCGGACAGGGCACCGGGTATTCCGGCATCGAGAACCCGCTGTTCTTTAAAGAGAACACGCGCATGTTCTACGGCGACGCCAAGGCGTCCATCGACAAACTGCTGCCGATGATCGACTAAACGACCAATGCCGACGGCGCCTCTCGCGGTGCCGTCGGACACGGCCTACACGATGACGATACCGGCAAGGCAGGGGCGCGACATCGAATTGGCCACCGCCGCCAACTGGCGCGCACGGGCAACCATCGCATCAATTGCATTCTGGACGCGGGGCAGGGGCACGGACGGTGTGGCCATGTGGCGGCCCATGCGACTGGTGTGGCCGATGTTGGAAAAATGCAGCAACTGCCCGTTCCCATTCACGATCGACGACCCGATCTTGGTCCGGTATCGGAAGTTGGTCGCCAGAATACCGCCGGGTCCTGCAACTGTATGCGGGATGACTGCATGATCGTACATGAAGTCGATCAAGGCGATCCCGTTGCTGTCGAACTTGACCTCGACCGGATACATGCGCGGCGTTGTACTGCTGCTGGGGTTGTAGATGGTCAGTGACCCCACACCGCTGCTGGATCCGCGTGGTTGAAGTCCGCGCTGGGGTGCGGAACTGGTGCCACCATCAACGTGGGTCAGGCTAAAGACCCCGCCACCGGCCGCCGTAGTTTTGAGCGCGACGGCATAGCCACAATTATGTGACATCAATAACTCCTTTATGAAAATAATCGGCCCCAAGGGCCGCGTCTGAAAAAGTGGCACAAGCATAGGCGTGGCGCGGACCACCAAACAACGCGGCATTGCCCGCAGGATACGGCCTGCGCGGAATCTGGCCGACGCAATTTCCGCCGGATTTTGGCGGATCGGGCGGTGTATACCATTGCACTCTGTTAACATGTTGAAAAACATATAGAAATATTTTGGCATGGCGGGGATTGCGCGCTATATCGCATAGCACCAGCAGGCAGGACCCAAAACATGGCCCCGATTGAAGACCACCCATTGCGCTACCGTCTGGCCAATGAGTTGCACGCCCGCCCGTTTCCGTCGATGCGGGCACCCTCGGCGGCGATATATGTCGCGTTCAAGCAGCCTGAGATGGCGGCGAACCGGGACCGCACCAAGGATCTCGCGCATTTGCACGATCTTCTGGACCGCCACGGTGTGCCGCATCCGCAACCGGGTGCCACGCATTACTACGGGCAGATCGGCAGGCACTGGCTGAAATGGGAACAGCACACCGAATTCGTGACCTACACGATCTTTACCGAAGGTGTGGCGGACCGCCCGTTTGAAGCGGCGGCCTTTGACCCGTTTCCGCAGGACTGGCTTGAGACCGCACCCGGCCAACGGGTCACGTCCATTCTGCTGCGGGTCGAGGACATGCCGCCTTCCAAGGAGATAGAGAAACGGCTGGCGGATTGGTTCGTCCCAGAAAGCCTCGCGGTCAGTGAGGTGCTGGACGGCTCTGCCGTGGTGGCCGGTGATTTTCGCATCGACACCAATGGCCACATGCGGTTTGCCGTGTTCGCGGGGGCGGAGACGGGCAAACGGCGCGTGGGGCGCATCGTTCAGCGTCTGTGCGAGATCGAGACATACAAGACCATGTCGATGCTGGGGTTTGCCCGGGTGCGCAGTATGGGCGCGCAGCTTGGCACGCTTGACACGCGCCTGACGACGCTGGTGGAAGAAATGTCGAAAGAAGGGTCCAAGGCCGAAGAGACGTTGCAGGCGCTTTTGGCGATCTCGGCCGAGCTTGAGACATTGTCGGCCCAGTCGTCGTTCCGCTTTGGCGCGACTTGGGCCTACGAGGCGATTGTGAACGAACGCATCTCTGCGCTGCGCGAGGAACGGCACGCGGGACGCCAGACGTTTCTCGAATTCATGGTGCGCCGCTATCAGCCCGCAATGCGTACCGTCCGCTCAGCGCAGGAACGTCTCGATGCGATGTCGAGCCGGGGTGTGCGCGCGGCCAATTTGCTCCGAACCCGTGTGGACGTGGAACGCTCCGCCCAGAACCAAGCGCTTCTGGAAAGCATGGACAAACGGTCGGACCTGCAACTGCGCTTGCAGCGCACGGTCGAGGGCTTGTCCGTGGTTGCGATCAGCTACTATGCCGTGTCGCTTGCGTCCTATCTGCTCTACCCGCTCGAAGAACCGACGGGCCTGTCAAAAAATATGCTGACGGCTTTTGTCACCCTGCCGGTGGTGTTCCTTGTCTGGAGCCTTGTGCGCCGCTTGCGCAAAAGCGTGGAAAAGTAGCGGGCAGAACGGTCAGGACAGCCAAGCGGCATAGTCGTCCATCAGCGCGTGCAGCGCGTCCAGCGATGCGGGCGCACGGGCAAAGCTGTGCATCGCAGGCACGTTGACCCACGGCATCTTATCTTCGGTCATCACCTCGATGAACGGCACCAACGCGGCGCCGTCATCCAGCACAGAGGTACGCACATTGACCCGTTGCGGGGCGATGCCAACCTGCGAATACACGATGGTCAGGCATGAGGCGCAATTGTAATGCGCCCGTCCGTCCGAATGCAGGCCACCACGGACAAGGTCTCCGGTGCAGGAAAAGCTGTCGCGGGGCACCATTGTGGTCAGCGTGTACGCACCGGCGCTCAGCTTTTGGCAATCGCGGCAATGGCACGCCATGGTCATAAGGGGCAGAGCGGATACAGTCACCTGTACCGCCCCGCACAGGCATGTGCCTGTCAGGGGCAGTTTCATTGGGATTCCTTTCGGGGGTGGGGGGGGAGGTTGGTGCAGGCGAAAGCCCCCGCCTGCACCACGCGCTGTAACTGTCAGCGCCCGCGGATGCGGGGGTCGAGCGCGTCGCGCAGCCCGTCGCCAAGGTAATTCACCCCCAGCACGGTCAGCGAGATCAGGATACCGGGCAGCACCACACGTTCGGGGTATTGCTCCATCCGTTGCACGGCATCGGCCAGCAATTTACCCCATGTCGGAAAGTCCGACGGAAAGCCGACGCCGAGGAAACTCAGTGCGCTTTCGGTGATGATCGCTGTGGCAAGACCCAGCGTGGCCGACACCATGATGGGTGAGATCACGTTGGGCAGCAGGTGCCGTCGGATGATCTTGGCCGGTGTGGTGCCGATGCTGCGGGCGGCGAGGATGAACTCGCGTTCCTTCAGCGCGAGGATATCGCCGCGCACAATGCGCGCGGTCTGCATCCACGAGGTCAGGCCCACGACGCTCACGATCAGAACGAACATGCCGCCCTCAGGCCCAAACGTGTTGTTCAGCGGTTGCCGGAACAGGGTCACGGCCACCAGCAGGATGGGCAGGATCGGCAGCGACAGCACCAGATCGGTGAACCGCATCAGCCAGAAGTCCAGCTTGCGGAAATAGCCCGCCAGCACACCCACGGATGTGCCGATCACCAGCGCCAGCACCATCGCGGCCCATCCCACGGCCATCGAAGCGCGGCCGCCCGAAATCAGCTGTGCGAGGATATCGCGCCCCAGCTGATCCGAGCCCAGCGGCTTGTTCCATCCCACATTCGCCGCGCTGTCCCAAAGTGCGACGTAGATGGGCCGCATGTTCTTGTTGCGGATGTCGATCTTGGTCGCATCCACCTGCCACAGGAACGGACCCAGCAGCACGGCAAGTGTGATAAAAATCAGGAAGCCGCCACCAAACAACGCGCCCTTGTGCCGTTTGAACTGGTCCCAGACGTCCTTCCACTGGCTGCGCGGGGCCTGTGGCGGCTCCTTGTCCTGCAAGGCGGCAAGGGCGTCGATTTCCATATCGGGTCCGGCAGGGATCGGTTGATCAGTCATAGCGGATCCTCGGGTCGAGCACGCCGTAAAGCACGTCGGCAATCAGGTTAAAAAGCACGATCAGGATCGCAAAAATGAACGTCAGCGTCATCACCATCGGGATGTCATTCGCGAAGAGCGCAGTGATGAGCAACTGCCCGATCCCGTTCACCTTGAACACATTTTCGGTGATGATCGCGCCGCCAAAGATCGACGGGATGCCCAAGGCAATCACGGTGATGACCGGGATCATCGAATTGCGCAGGACGTGGACCATGACCACGACGCCCTCGCGCAGACCCTTGGCGCGGGCGGTGCGCACATAGTCCTGCCCAAGATTGTCGAGCATGGATGACCGCATGTAGCGGCTGATCTGCGCCGTTGTTTGCAGCGCCAGCACCATCACCGGCATGATCATCTGGTTGAACTGCACTTTGAAGCTGGCCCAATCCGTGACCACGTGCGTGGTGTCATAGATCGAAGGGAACCAGCCCAGTTGAACCGAAAAGATCACGATCAGAAGCGGACCGGTGAAAAAGGGCGGGATCGAAAAGCCGATCATCGTGATGAACGTGCCGGACTGGTCGAAGACGGAATATTGCTTGTAGGCCGAATAGATGCCGATGGGCAGCGCGATGGCGATGCCGACGATATAACTCAGGCCGACAACCCACAGGGTCTGCGGAATGCGCTGGACCACGATGTCCATCACCGGGCTGCGGGTCTGCCACGAGATCACGCGCTGTGCATCGGCGGAAAACGATGTGCCGAACCAATGGTCAATCAGCACCTGCGGTTCGATCCAGAAGAACTGGACCATCCACTTCCAATACTGGATCAGGGGCGGCTGCCCAAGGCCAAGCGCCTCGCGCATCTTCTCCTTGACCTCTGGCGGGACAGTCAGGGGCACCTGCGCCATCGGATCGCCGGGTGCAAGTTGCAGCAGCATGAAGATGACGAGGCTGATGAACATCAGCGTCGGGATCGACAGGAACAATCTGCGGATCGTGAAGGTCAGCATAACGCAAAGCCTCTTGTCGGGGTCTTTTTGTCGTTGGAATAGGGTGGGCGCAAAACGCCCACCCTTGTCGCGATTACTTCACGCGGTGCCAGTCGGCCACGTTCCACAGCTCGCTGTCCCAGACGTTCAGGATCACGCCCCCCAGCGAACTTGCATGTGCTGACACACGGCCACGGTGCACAAGCGGCACGATGGTGTTGGTGTCTTTGGTCAGCATGTTGTTCATCTTGATGGCAATCTCGCCGCGCTTGGCGATGTCGCCGGTGCGGGCCAGTTCGTCGATCAGCTCGTCATATGCCGGGTCGCAGAAGCGGTTGATGTTCTCCCCCTGCCACTGGCTGTCAGGCTTGGGTTCGTTGCCGCAACGGTAGGCCGCCAGATATTGCTGGGGGTCGGTGCCGTTAAAGGTGTTGGCGTACATCTCCACGTCCGCATAGAACTTCTGGAACGTGTCGGGCGAGCCGGGGTCGCCGCCAAAGAACACCGATGCGTCGAGGTTGCGCAGCTCGGTTTCAACACCGATTTCGCTCCACCATTCCTTGATCAGCGCTTGGAAGTCCTGACGGACCGCATTGGTCGAGGTTTGGTACAGGATGCTCAGTTCCACACCGTCCTTGTCGCGGGTGCCGTTGCCATTGCTGTCGACCCAACCGGCCTCATCCAGCATCGCTTTGGCGCCTTCGATGTCCTGCTCAAAGCAGTGGGTGTTGCCCGCCGAATAGTTGTCCGGCACCGGAACGAGGTCACAGGTGGGCTTGCCCGCCTTGCCATAGCCGATCTCGACCAGAAGCGGACGGTCGATAGCCATGGACAGGGCTGCACGCACCGCCGGATCGCTCAGGAACGGGTGCGGATGGGCCACCGTTGCACGCTCGCCTTCGGGCAGGTCGGGCGACGGATCGGTCATGTTCATCTCAAGACGTTCAACCAACGGGCCAAAGCCTGCGATGGCTTTGCCCTTGCCGCCTTCTTCGAGGTTGGCAATGACGTCGGGGGCCAGTTGCAGGTTCCAGGCATAGTCGAACTCGCCTGTTTCAAGCACGGCGCGACCAGCGGCCAGCGCGTCGCCACCGCCTTTGAAATTCACCTTGGCAAAGGCGGGCTTGCTGGGGTCGCGGTAGTTCGTGTTCGCCGAATACTGGATCGTGTCATTGGGGCGGAATTCGTCAACGACGAAGGGGCCGGTGCCAATGGGGTTAAAGTTCGCTTCGGTGCATTCCGGCGCTTTGGCGCCAAGGCAATCTGCGAATTGCGCGGCTTGGATGATCGGCGATTGACCGCCGACAAACGGGCCATAGGGATTGGGCTTGGGCTGGTTGAACGTCACCTTGACCGTCAGATCGTCGGGTGTTTCCACGTTTTCCACGCCGTCAAAGAACGCCAACTGCGCACAGCCGCCTTCGGGGTGCATACAGTATTCAGCGGTGAATTTCACGTCGGCGGAGGTCACAGGCGTGCCGTCGGACCACAGCAGGCCGGGCTTGATCTTCCATGTGATTGTCGTGAGGTCTTCGCTCACGCCGCCATTGCCCACGGTGGGGATATCTTCGGCAAGGAACGGCGTCAGGGCGCCAGTTTCGTCATAGCGGGCAAGCGGTTCCAGCACCAGAGAGGCGGATTCCACGTCCTTGGTCCCGCCGGACAGGAATGGGTTCAGGATCGACGGCGCTTGCCAATAGATGATGCTCACTTCGCCGTCCGCGCCACGTTCGGCGAATGCGGCAGGCGCGAGCGCAGCCGAGGCCACAGCACCCATCAAAAGGGATTTCAGTGTCATGTTTAACTCCTTGTTGGACGGCAGGCGCACCTGCACATCATAGCCGCGCCGCGTTGGCCGCCGCGCATTTCACGAGACAAGGGGGATTAAAGCGATTATGTAACGTAACCTACGGTTTCGCCGTAGTTTTTACGCATTGCCCCCTTACCGCACACCGATATCGAAACAGAACCTGCCGAAATTGCAAGCCTTGCGTGGCGTTCACCGCGCGATTTGCACCCTGCGGGTTTGACAGTGCCTGTCCCTTCGCCCAATCTCGCCGTGCGGGCACAACCGGAGAGCGCCATGCTGGACCAACAGGGACCGACGCCGATTGCTGACATCAAGTCGTTGCGCGTCGAATTTGAAACCAAGGACGGCACGGTGGTCGGGGTCGAGGACGTTTCGTTCTCGGTTAATCCGGGGGAAACGGTCTGTGTTGTCGGCGAATCCGGGTCGGGCAAATCCGTGTCATCACTGTCGCTGATGCGACTGGTGGAGTTCGGGGGCGGCACGATTGCGGGCGGCAGCCTGATCTTTGACCGCAAGGACGCGGATGCGGTCGATCTGGCTGCAACCGAACAGGATTTGATGCGCACGATCCGCGGCAACGAGATCGGCATGATCTTTCAGGA
Source organism: uncultured Tateyamaria sp. (assembly GCF_947503385.1). Classification (GTDB taxonomy): domain Bacteria; phylum Pseudomonadota; class Alphaproteobacteria; order Rhodobacterales; family Rhodobacteraceae; genus Tateyamaria. The sequence continues at coordinate 499,367 of NZ_CANNDO010000002.1, read as the reverse complement.
GCCGATGACGGCGCTGAACCCGGTGTTCACCGTGGGCCGGCAACTGACCGAAGGGCTGCGCTTGCACAAAGGCATGTCCAAGTCACAGGCCGAAGCCCGCGCGCTGGAATTGCTGCGTCAGGTCCGCATCCCCGAGCCGGAGCGCCGCTTGCGCCAGTTCCCGCACGAATTGTCCGGCGGGATGCGCCAGCGTGTGGTGATCGCCATGGCATTGGCCTGCGAGCCACGTCTGCTGATCGCGGACGAACCGACAACGGCGCTGGATGTGACCATTCAAGCCGAAATCCTCGCCCTGATCGACCGGTTGAAACGCGAGACGGGGACGGCCGTGATGTTCATCACCCACGACATGGCGGTGGTGGCCCAGATGGCCGACCGCGTTGTGGTCATGTTCCGTGGCAACAAAGTCGAAGAAGGCACGGTCGAAGAAATCTTTGAGAACCCGCAGCATCCATACACGCAGGCCCTGCTGGCCGCCGTGCCCAAGCTGGGCGAGATGCGTGGCAAAGCCGCGCCCGAACCGATGAAACTGCTGGGCCGGGATCAGGCCGAAATCGCGCCGATCCCCGGCACGGACCAAACCCTTCTCGAAGTGCGCGGGCTGACCACGCGCTTTGCGGTCAAAGGCGGCTTTTTCCGGCGGCTTGTTGCGAATGTGCACGCGGTCGAGGACGTGTCGTTTACCATCAACAAGGGCCAGACCCTCAGCCTTGTGGGCGAAAGCGGCTGTGGCAAGTCGTCGGCGGGTCGGTCCATCCTGCGGCTGGTGGAGCCGGAGGCGGGGCACATCATCCTTGACGGCAAAGACATCATGGCGCTGAACGACCGTGAATTGCGCGATGCGCGCCGCGATATGCAGATGATCTTTCAGGACCCGTTCGCCTCGCTCAACCCGCAGATGCAACTGGCGGATCAGGTGGCCGAACCGATCCACAATTTCGGCACGCTCACCGGGGGCGACGTGCAAAAACGGGTGGAGATGCTGTTTGACCGGGTGGAATTGCCGCGCAGTTTCATGCGCCGCTTCCCGCACGAGCTTTCGGGCGGGCAACGCCAGCGGGTGGCCATCGCCCGGGCGCTTGCGTTGGAGCCCAAGCTGATCATCGCGGACGAAGCTGTGTCGGCACTGGATGTGTCGGTGCAGGCGCAGGTCCTGAACCTGATGATGGAATTGCAGGCCGAACTGGGCGTGAGCTATCTCTTTATCAGTCACGACATGGCCGTGGTGGAACGTGTCAGCCACCATGTCGGTGTGATGTATCTGGGCCGTATCGTGGAAATGGGCCCGCGCGCCCGCGTGTTCGAAAATCCGCAGCACCCCTATACCCAAGCGCTGATGAAGGCGGTGCCGATCGCTGATCCACGTCAGCGAAAATCGGAAAAAGACCTTAACTTCAAGCCGATCCCGTCGCCTATTCATCCAGTAGATTATGTGGCGGCCCCGTCCGAATACAACGAGGTCGAACCCGGTCATTTCGTTCTGACAACCGACAGCGGCTACTGATCGGAATGCGCCTGACCCGGATCACGCCTTTTGAGCCGTCTGCGTCGCCGGAGGCGCAGGCGGGTTTCTATCGGGACAGTCTGGGCTTTGAGGTTGAAATTCGCGCGGACAATTCCGCGGTTTTGCAGCGGGACGATGCTGCGATCCATCTGGTTGAAGCGTCGGACCATGCTGGCCTGACCCATCCCGAACGCAAAGGATCGTTCTGCATCGGCTTCGACGGAGAACATGAACTTTATCCGGTGCTGAAACCCAAAGTGGACATATTGCCAGACCGCCATGTGCGCGCCCCGTTCAATCAGGATTGCGGCCCGCCGGAATTTCACCGCGCGGACGACGATTGCACGCCGCTCGTCCTCGGAGAGGCCATTTGACCACACGTTTGTCCCCCGTGCAGCTGATGACCAAACTCATCCGCTTTCCCACGGTCAGCCGTGACACCAACCTGCCGCTTATCAACTGGGTGGAAGAGTATCTGAATGGCCACGGCATCACCTGCCACCGCCATTACCATCCCGATGGCGACAAGGCGGCGCTGTTTGCGCATGTGGGCCCTGAGGTCGAAGGGGCGGTGGTCCTGTCCGGTCACACGGATGTGGTGCCGGTCGATGGGCAGGCGTGGGATACGGACCCGTTTGACGTGGTGGCGCGCGACGGCAAGTATTTCGGGCGCGGCACCTGCGATATGAAAGGGTTTGATGCGCTGGCAATCTGGACGCTGGTCGAAGCGCACCACGCGGGCAAACCCTGCCAATTGGCGCTCAGCTATGACGAAGAGATCGGCTGCCTTGGCGCGCCGCCGATGATCGACGCGATGCAGGGTGTTGTGCCCAAGGGTGGTCCGGTCATCGTCGGTGAGCCGTCGATGATGCGCGCGGTGACAGGGCACAAAGGCGGGCAGGGGTTCGACACCCACGTGAAAGGGTTCGAGGTGCATTCGTCACTTCTGCCGCAGGGGGTCAGCGCGATCCTCGAGGGGGCAAGGATCATCGACTTTGCCAACCACCGCAACGCGGAGAATGCGGCGGCCAAACCGTCTGCGCTGGCCGCGATGTTCGATCCACCCTTTACCACTTGGCACGTGGGGCAGGTGTCGGGGGGCACCGCACATAACATCACCGCCAAGGATTGTACGTTCTCCATGGATTTTCGTGCAGTGCCCGGCGACGACACTGTGGCCCTCAAGGAGGCGTATCTGGCCCATGTGGCGGAGATCGAGCAGGGGATGCAGGCCATCCATCCCGACACAGGCGTGGACATTAAGATGCGGTTTGACGTGCCCCCGCTGGTTCCCGAGGAAGACGGCGCAGCAGAAACGCTGGTGCGGCGCATCACCGGGGACAACGGCACTCATGTGGTGAGCTACGGCACAGAAGCGGGGCAGTTTCAGGCGGCGGGCTATTCGGCGGTGGTGTGCGGCCCCGGCGATATCGCGCAGGCGCATCAACCCAATGAATTCATCACCATCGCCCAGTTCGAGGCGGGTCACGCCTTTATGCGTGACCTGTTACAGCAACTTGGCTGAGCGCGCGCCGACCCGTCGGGATACCGGCCCGGCTGTGGCCAGAACGCCTGCGGTGCTCCGGTGACCGGATTTCCGATTTCCGCGCAATCACCCATCACATGGCCCGGTCCTGCGCCTGCGCAGGCGGATGTCGTTGTCATTGGCGGGGGCGTCATTGGTGTGACCACCGCTTTGTTTCTGGCACGGGACGGTCTGCGGGTTGTGCTGCTGGAAAAGGGGCGCATCGCTGGCGAACAGTCCAGCCGCAACTGGGGCTGGATCCGGCAACAGGGGCGTGATCCCGATGAGTTGCCGATTATGGTCGAGGCAAACGCGCTGTGGCAGACGCTGGCGACCGAAACCAACGTGGACATCGGCCTCACCCAAGGGGGCGTGACCTATCTTGCCGAAACCGACGCGGACATGGCGCGATATGCGGCATGGGAGCCGCACGCACGGGCCTGCGGTGTGGACACCGCCCTGCTTTCCGATGCGGAGGTTCAGGGGCTGATCCCCGGTATGGCGCGCCGCTACAAAGGGGCGATGCACACGCGCACGGACATGCGTGCCGAACCATGGGTCGCTGTGCCGGCGCTGGCTGGAATTGCCGCGCGGGCGGGTGCGACGCTGGTTGAAAATTGCGCGGTGCGCGCGTTCGACATCGCAGCGGGACGGATCACAGGGGTCGTTACGGAACAGGGCCGGATTGCGGCACCGGAGGTTGTGCTGGCAGGTGGGGCGTGGTCCGCACTGCTGCTGCGCCGCCACGGGGTCTCTTTGCCGCAGCTTTCCGTGCGCGCGACCGTTGCGGCCCTCGACGCGGCACCCATGGCTTACGCAGGTGGTGCGACAGACAGCCGGATCGCCTTTCGACCGCGCGCCGACGGGGGATATTCGGTCGCAGCAGGTGGGTTTCACGAACTGTTTGTGGGACCGGATGCCTTTCGCGCCTTGCCCAAATACCTGACGCAATTGCGGGCTGATCCTTTTGGCACGCGGTTCCTGCCCAAAGCGCCCAACGGTTTTCCGGACGGATGGGGCACGCCGCGCCATTGGGCCGAAGATGCGGTGAGCCCGTTTGAACAGCAGCGCATTCTGAACCCGGAACCAAATGCCGCCAAAGTGCGCGCGCTCTGCACCGATTTTGCGACCATGTTCCCTGATCTTGGCACGCCACGCACCAAGGCTGCGTGGGCCGGGATGATCGACACCATGCCGGACGTCGTGCCGGTCATCGACCGGATTGCCGCCTTGCCCGGTCTGACCGTGGGCACAGGGATGAGCGGGCATGGATTCGGCATCGGTCCGGGTGTGGGGCGGGTGCTTTCGGCTCTGGTCACTGGCGGCGATCCGGGCCATGATCTGGGGCGTTTCAGATGTGACAGATTTTCCGACGGAACCCCCATGCGCCTTGGCCCTGCGCTTTGACAACAGGAGCACTTCATGCCGATCAAAAACCGATTTGCCGACCTTCACGATGACATCACCGCCTGGCGGCGGGACATGCATCAGCATCCCGAAATCCTGTTCGAGACGCACCGCACCAGCGCGCTGGTGGCGGAGAAATTGCGGGAATTCGGCTGTGACGAGGTGGTTGAGGGGATCGGGCGCACCGGTGTCGTGGGGGTGATCAAGGGCCGGGCCAATGGCTCTGGCCGCGTGATCGGCCTGCGGGCGGACATGGACGCGCTGCCAATCCCGGAACAGACCGGCGTGGCCTACGCCTCAAAGATAGAGGGGGCGATGCACGCCTGCGGCCATGACGGCCACACGGCAATGTTGCTGGGGGCTGCGCAATATCTGGCCGAGACGCGGAATTTCGACGGCACCGCGGTCGTGATCTTTCAACCCGCCGAAGAAGGCGGGGGCGGAGGCCGCGAAATGTGCGAAGACGGCATGATGGAGCGTTGGGGCATCAACGAGGTCTACGGGATGCACAATTGGCCGGGGCGACCCGTGGGCGAGTTTGCGATTCGGCCTGGCGCGTTTTTTGCCGCAACGGATTTGCTGGACATCGAATTCGAAGGGCGCGGCGGACACGCCGCCAAACCGCAAGAGACCATCGACACCACGTTGATGGCGTCCCATGCGGTGACCGCGCTGCAAAGCATCGTCAGCCGGAATGCCGATCCGATTGACCGCGTTGTGGTGTCGATCACGTCATTCGAAACGTCGTCCAATGCGTTCAACGTGATCCCGCAAAAGGTCAAAATCATGGGCACCGTGCGCACCATGAGCGCAGAGATGCGCGACCTTGCGGAGACCCGGGTGAATGAGGTGTGCAACGGCATTGCGGCCACGTTTGGCGGTGTGGTGCGGGTGGATTACCAGCGCAATTATCCGGTGATGGTGAACCACGACGACCAGACGGCCTTTGCCGCAGATGTGGCGCGGACAGTCTCAGGGCAGTGCGAAGAAGCGCCCTTGGTTATGGGGGGCGAGGATTTTGCCTTTATGCTCGAAGAGCGGCCCGGCGCCTACATTCTGATCGGCAATGGCGACACCGCGATGGTGCATCACCCGGAATATGATTTCAACGATGCAGCGATCCCTGCGGGCTGTTCGTGGTGGGCCGAAATCGTGGAGCAGCGGATGCCGATCGCGTCATGATGTGAGGACGGCGGGTGACGCTCCCGCATACGCGGGTCGCCCCACCCACCGTCCCTTTCAGGCACCCAGAAGCTGACGATAGAGTGCTGTGATTGCGTCCGCCTCGTGTTGCAACTGAAACCCGGTGACGGCGCGGTCACGCGCCGCGTCCGACCACTGCGCCAGCGTATCAGGCGCAGTGAGGAGTGCGTTTATCGCCGCCACGATCTGCGGCACGGAACCGATGTCCACTAGCGTCCCGGTGTCGCCGTCTGCAATCAGTTCTTCGAACGCGCCAACGCGGGTGGCCACAACCGGCGCGCCGCAGGCCATCGCTTCCAGTGGGGTGAGGCCAAAGCCTTCCCACCGTTGCGGTGCCACATAAAGATCAAGCGCCTGATAGTATTTCGGCGTCTCCCATACCGGCACTTCGGGCAGGAAAAGGATACGGTCATCAAGGCCCGCACTGGCCACGCGCGCCTTTAACCCATCAAGAAAGCCCATGTCCTTTTGCACCGCGCGCCCCATGACAATGGCATTGGCTGTTGGGTGATTTGGCAGCGTCTCGATCATCGCATCGACGAATAGATCCGTGCCTTTGGACGTTCGGATGCGCCCGAAACAGCCCAGCAGGGGGCCTTCGGGCAGGCCAAGTGTGCGCCGCAGGGCAACGCGATCCGCTGTCGGGCAAAACACCTCTGTGTCGATGCCGTGATGGATCACGGTGGCCGGACGGTCGAGATAGGCGGCGGTCTTGGCCGAAGTGGCGATAACGGCATCCATCCGCCTGATCAGCGCCTTGGACAGGCCCGTATGTTGGCGCTGGCTTGCGGAGGTGAAAAGCAATCGAAGGTCTTTGCCAATAGCGCGCAGGGCCAGACCCGCAATCATTTCAACATTTCGGCGGGCGTGCCAGACGCGCGGTCCACTGGGGCCGTGCCGCGACATGGTGAGCAATTTGGACCAATGCACATTGGGCACGTGGTCAGGCATGACCGGCGCACAGGCGGTGATCGCGATGTGTTGTGCCTGCAGCGGCACCAGCCGCACCACGGTCGACGTCACGCCGGACAGGCGCCGTTTGAAGTTGGGCGCGATGACGTCCATGGCGGAGAGATCAGGCATGGTGCGAGGTCTCCTCGATCTCCGCAAGCGCAAACAGATCTTGCGCAAGGGGCGGCAGGACATCCGCCCCGTCGCGGGCCAGAGGCCGCGCCGCCGCGGCCAGTTGCGCCGCGCGGCTGGGATGTGTCAGCAATTCGCTTACCGCTGTGGTAAGGGCAGGGCCATCTGCCACCTCAACGCTGGCATTCGCGCGCTGGAAGGCGGCGTAGGCTTCGGTGAAATTGGCATAGCGAGGGCCGTGCAGAATGGCGGTATGCGCAGCGGCAGGTTCGAATGGCGTATGCCCCCCGTCATCGGAAAACGAGCCACCCAAGAACACAATGGGGCTGAGCGTGTACCACAGGTCCATTTCGCCCATTGTATCGGCAAGGTAGACCTGCGCGCCGTCGGACAGTGCACCGCCTGCGCTGCGCTGGACATAACCAAGCCCGGCCTCGGAAATGAGCCCAGCCACATCACCGGCGCGCTCGGGGTGGCGGGGAACAAGGATCAGGCACAGGTGGGGATGCTCCTCCAACAGCGTTTTGTGCGCGGCCAGCACTGGTGCTTCTTCGCCGGGATGTGTGGAGGCAGCGACCCAGACGGGGCGGCCACCAAGCGCCTCAAAAGCCGCATCACGGGTGCCGGGGGCCACCTGCGGGGCGGAGACAAGCGATTTGAGATTTGCGCCGGATTGGGCAAAGGGCAGACCCATGGCGCGCAAATGCGCGCGCGTGCGTTGATCCTGACAGTGCGCAAAGCGGATGCCGCGCAGCACATAGGCAGTGGTGTCGGGGAACTTGCACCACCCCCGCGCGCTGCTGTCAGAGAGCCGTGCGTTCAAAAGGGCGACGGGCAGGTCCCTGCGCGCGCAGCGGTCCAGCAAATTGGGCCACAGCTCGGATTCGACCAGCACGCAGAGATCGGGCCGCCAATGCGCCAGAAACCGGTCCAGAGGACCGGCAGCGTCCAGCGGGCTGAACTGATGCACCGCACCTTTGGGCAGCCGAGGCGCGACCGCTTGGGCCGAGGTGGCGGTGCCAGAGGTCAGCAGCAGGCGCACCTGCGGGGTCGTTTCTGCGATGTGGTGCATCAGGGGCAGAACAGATTTCGCCTCGCCCACCGACGCGCCGTGAAACCAGATCAGCGGGCCAAGGCGCCGGTGAGCCGTCCAGTGGCCGAGCCGTTCATGCGCGCGTTCTGTGGGCACGCCTGCGCGTTGCAACTTGCGGATCGTGGTTCGGGCAACAAAGGGAACGGCCAGCGCCGTGACCGCCTGATAGAGGCGAAAAAGCGCTGTCGCCCGTGGCATGTCAGCCGCCGGTGTGGCTCATGTGACGGGGCATCTGTCCATCCGCACGTTGGCGGGAATAGTCAAAGTCGTGGCCCTTGGGTTTAAGGGCGATGGCCGCCCGGATGGCATCTTCGAGGGGGGCATCCTCGTTGGGGTGGGCGCGCAAGGGCGCGCGCAGATCGGCCATGTCCTCTTGGCCGAGACACATGTAAATCTCGCCGGTGCAGGTCAGGCGCACGCGGTTGCAGCTTTCGCAGAAATTGTGGCTGAGCGGGGTGATAAAACCGATCTTTTGCCCCGTTTCCTCAAGCCGGACATAACGCGCGGGCCCGCCCGTGCGTTCAGCCAGATCGGTCAGCGTATAGCTTTGGGCGTAGCGTGCGCGCACGTCCTTGAGCGACCAGTACTGGCCCAGCCGGTCCTCGTTGCCGAGGTCGCCCATGGGCATCACCTCGATCCACGTCAGGTCCATGTCGCGCGTCGCGCACCATGCGGTGATGGTTTCCAGTTCTTCCTCGTTGAAACCTTTGAGGGCGACCGCGTTGATCTTGACCCGCAGCCCCACCGCCAGCGCCGCGTCGATGCCGCGCAGCACCTGCGCCAGTCGGCCCCAGCGGGTGATTGCGGCAAACTTGTCCTCGTCAAGCGTATCCAGCGACACGTTCACGCGCCGCACACCCGCCGCATAGAGATCAGCGGCAAAGCGTTCCAGCTGACTGCCATTGGTGGTCAGCGTCAATTCTTTGAGCGCGCCACTGTCCAGATGGCGGCCCATCGATTGGAAAAACGTCATAATCTCGCGACGCACCAGCGGCTCACCCCCGGTGATCCGCAGCTTGTCCACGCCAAGGCGCACAAAGGCCGAACACATCCGATCCAGTTCTTCGAGCGTCAGCAGCTCTTTCTTTGGCAGGAAGGTCATGTTTTCCGACATGCAGTAGACGCAGCGGAAATCGCAGCGGTCCGTGACGGAGACACGTAAATAGCGGATTGCCCGCTGGAAGGGGTCGATCAATGGCGCACTCATAGTGTTAAGTGGTATGTGCGCGGCACGCGTCCCGCAAGGGGGCAATGGTCGGCAATTGGTAGGAGAACGGTCATGGTTCGGGTTTTATGCGTGGTTTTTTGCCTTGGGGTGTCGGGGTGTGCGGTGCTGGACCGGGTGCAGGGCAACACGTCGACACCGGCGGTTGAGGCTGCGGCAGGCGTGACATCGGACGCCCAAGTGCGCCCGCAAGCGCGGCCCGGCACCAGCGTTCCGGCAGCCGCAGCGCCCGCGCCGGAGGTGTCGATTGGCACGCTGGGGCGCACGGTTGCCTCGCTGGGCAACGCCGCGGAACCGGGGCTGTGGCTCAAAACGCCTCTGGTGCAGACGGAACAGCCCGGCACCGTGTATTATCCGCAGACGAACAAAAGCGTGCAGGTCACGTTGATTCCCATTGATGGTCCGGCGACGGCGGGCAGCCGATTGTCACTGCAAGCGATGCAGGCACTGGGTGCGCCCCTCACCGGTCTGCCGGAGGTCGATGTGTTGGCGGGCTAGCGAGCCGCCTGATCTGGCTCAGACCTTGTCGAGATACTTGGCGGCTTCGCGCCGGGCAAAGGGTTTCATCGCGTCGCCATGCTGGTCCAAAAACGCCCGCACCCGCGGTGCGTCATGTTTGCTGAGATCGCGCAGCCACCACCCGATGGCCTTTTGAATGAACCAGTCGCGGTCCCCGACATAGTCCGCCGCCCATCTCAGGATGCGGTCGCGCGCCGCTTCTTCTGCCGGTTTCGGATGGTTCTGCTTGGTCCAGGGCAGGGTCATCACAAGGGCGGCGCGGCGGGTCCACATGTGGTCCGAACCCGTCCACCCCTCAACCACATCAAGCCGCGCAGGCTCCGCCAGCAGACGCCGCTGCCCTGCCATGCAGGCGTGATCCGCAACGGCCCAGCCATCAAACTGCGGCACCCATGAGCAAATCAGCGCCCATACGCCGTCGTCCGGGCGGATGCGCGCCTGAGTGAGCAGTTTACTGGCCGCCAGCCGCCCCTCGAAAATGTCGCTGTCCCAAAGGCCGCGCGCGAGTGTCACGCGGGTCTCGACATCAAGCGTTTGGCGCCAGCCCTTGGTCAACTCGTTCAGCACGGGATTGGGCACGCCCAGATGCGCGCGCGGGGATTTGTGATATGCCTTTGCACCTGCCGCGCGGTCCGCGTCTGCGTGGGCACCGATCTCGGCCAGCGCGGCGTCGGGCGTCATTCCGGGTCGGCCAGAAAATGCGTCGGCGCGCCGTCAATCGTCGCCTGATTGCGCTCGCGCCAATAGGTGTCGATGCCTTCGGGGCCCTTGCCTTTGGTCCAGTCGGCCAGCACCTCCCGCTCGCCCGCATAATCGTAGAACGGCACCGCAAAGCCGCAGGAGCTTTGCACCAGATCGACTGTCACGTCATAAATCTGGCGTGCGCCTGTATTGGCGGGAAACAACGCATTGAGCGCGGCAAAGCCATCATCCCGGGGATGCAGCGTCTGTGCCGTGCCATAGGTGCGCAGGATCATGGGCCGCTTTTCGAACCCGCACCACATCAGGGTCATACGGTTGATCTGGGCAAGGTGCCCGGCGGTTTCGTTGCCGGACCCGGTCAGGTTGCGCCAGACGATCCGGTTCGGGCCCAGCACGCGCAGGCTGTCCATTCCCTTGGGCGAGATATTGACCCGCCCCGTTGCCGCCGCGCTGCCTACAAAGAACATGTGCTGCGCTTCGATAAAGCCCTGATGATCATCGCTGATCCGGTCAAATTGCTTGGCCATCTATTCCACCGTCACGGATTTTGCGAGGTTGCGGGGCTGGTCCACATCCGTCCCCTTGGCGACCGCCGTCTGGTACGCCAAAAGCTGTGCTGGCACCGCATAAAGGATGGGGGCCAGAAGGTCGGGGCAGGTGGGCATCGTCAGGTTCGACCATGTGCCATCGCCCGCCTCTTCGATCCCTGCCGTGTCTGAGACAAGGACGACCTTGCCTTTGCGCGCCATCACCTCTTGCATGTTCGACACCGACTTGTCGAACAGCGCATCGCGCGGGGCCATGACAACCACCGGCACGTTCTTGTCGATCAGCGCAATGGGGCCATGTTTGAGCTCACCAGATGCATAGGCTTCGGCGTGTATGTAACTGATTTCCTTGAGTTTTAGCGCACCTTCGAGGGCCAGAGGATACATCTGCCCACGGCCCAGAAACAGCACATCTTGCGCCTCTGAAAGGCGGCGCGCGGTGCGCTGGATGTCGCCATTTTGCGCGATGGCCTGATTGATCAGACCGGGCAGGGTGCGCAGATCCGCCACATGATTGGCCAGCGCGTCCGGGCTCAATTGGCTTCGCGCGGCAGCCGCCTTGAGCACCAGCAAGAGCAGCACAGTCAGTTGGCAGGTAAACGCCTTGGTCGAGGCAACTCCGACCTCGACACCGGCGTGGATCGGCAGCGCCAGATCGCTCTCGCGGGCGATGGAGCTTTCGGGGACGTTGACCACCGATACAATCGTGTCAGCCCGGTCGCGGCAATAGCGCAGGGCGGCCAGCGTGTCCGCCGTCTCGCCCGACTGGCTGACAAACAGCGCCAGCGTACGGCCGGGAATGGGCGGTTCGCGGTAGCGGAATTCGGAGGCCACATCGACCTCAACCGGAATGCGGGCCACCTGTTCGAACCAGTATTTCGCCGTGAGGCAGGCATAGAATGCCGTGCCGCAGGCCACGAGGGTCAGCCGGTCATAGGCGGTAAAATCAAGCCCCGGATCGGGCAGGATGATCTCGCCCGCATCGGTCAGGTAATTGGCCAGCGTGTTGCCCAGCACGGTCGGCTGTTCGGCAATCTCTTTGGCCATAAAGTGCTTGTGCCCGGCCTTGTCGAGGCGGGTGGCATCGATGCTCACCTGTTTGACCGCGCGGTTGGCGCGGTTGCCTGCCGCGTCATAGACCGTGACACCGGCGCGCGTCACCACCGCGCGGTCGCCGTCCTCCAGATAGGTGATCCGGTCGGTGAGCGAGGCGAGCGCAATGGCGTCCGAACCTACGAACATCTCGCCATCGCCATGACCAATGGCCAGCGGCGGCCCCATGCGGGCGGCAATGATCAGGTCCTCTTCGCCGTCAAACAGAAACGCCAACGCAAAGGCACCGACCAGACGGTCAATGGCCTGAAACGCCGCCTCTTGCGGGCTGGCCCCCTCGGCCATAAAGCGCTGCGCCAGCAAGGCCACGGTTTCGCTGTCGGTCTCGGACTGTGCGGCATAGCCTGCGTCGGCCAGTTCCGTGCGCAATTCCCGAAAATTCTCGATGATGCCGTTGTGTACAACGGCCACGGGACCGGCATGGTGAGGGTGCGCATTGCCCACCGTCGCAGCCCCGTGCGTCGCCCAGCGGGTGTGCCCGATGCCCGACTTGCCCGCCAGCGGTTCATGCACCAGCGTGTCGCTGAGGTTGACCAGCTTGCCCACCGCGCGACGGCGATCCAGACGGCCACCGTTTACGGTGGCGATACCGGCGCTGTCATAGCCGCGATATTCGAGCCGCTTGAGCGCCTCGACAAGGATGGGCGCGACTTCGTGGTTTCCCAGCACCCCGACAATTCCACACATTTTCAGCTGCCTCGCTGCTGCCTGGCCTTTTTGGCCTTTAACATTTCGAACAATTTGCGGGCCATGCCCGGTTTTTCGACCTGCGGCGCACGGGCAATGGCCAATGCGCCGTCCTCGACGTCTGAGGTGATGACCGAACCGGAGCCTGTCATGGCCTCGTCCCCGACAGATACGGGTGCCACCAGCATCGTGTTGGACCCGATAAAGGCGCGCGCGCCCACTTCGGTCCGGTGCTTCATCACGCCGTCATAATTGCAGGTGATCGTGCCCGCGCCGATATTGCTGGCCGCGCCAATGGACGCGTCGCCGATATAGCTCAGGTGGTTGACCTTGGCCCCTTCGGCAAGCGTCGCATTCTTGATCTCGACAAAGTTGCCGACCCGCACGTCCTCGGCCAGTTCCGCGCCGGGGCGCAGGCGGGCATAGGGCCCCACGATGGACCCGCGCGCCACGTGGCAGCCTTCCAGATGGGAAAAGGCGCGGATCGTCGCCCCGCTTTCCACGGTCACGTCGGGGCCAAAGACCACGTTGGGCTCGATCAGCGCGTCGCGGCCCACAACCGTGTCAAAGGACAGGTAAACCGTGTCCGGCGCCGCAAGCGTCACGCCATCGGCTAGCAGCGCCGCCCGTGCGCGGGTCTGAAACAGTGCGTCGGCCGCGGCCAGATCGGTGCGGCTGTCGACGCCCAGCGTCTCGGCCTCGTTGCATTTCACGGCGGTCACGGACAGACCCCGTGCGTTGGCCAGTTCGGCCACTTGCGTCAGGTAGTATTCGCCCGATGCGTTGTCATTGCTGAGCCCCGCGATCAGGTCAAACAGGGTTGCCGCGTCGCACGCCAGCAGCCCGCTGTTGGTAAAGCGGATCTGCCGCTCATTCTCGGTTGCGTCCTTGTATTCCACGATGCGCAGCAGCCGGTCGCCCTCCATAACCAGCCGCCCGTAGCGCGGCTGCAACTCGGCTACGTCAAAGCCCAGCACAACCACGTCGTGATCCTTGCGTGCCGCCAGCATCCGCTCCAGCGTTTCGGGCTGAAGGAACGGCGTGTCGCCAAAAAGCACAACCACGTCGCCGTCGAACCCGGCCAGAGCGTCGCGCGCCTGATCCACCGCGTGGCCCGTTCCCAGCTGTTCGGCTTGGATCACCACCTCGGCCTGCGTGTCGTAGTTCCACGCGGCTGCCTGCACTTGATCCGCGCCGTGACCTGCCACGACAATGGTGCGCGCGGGGTCCAGTGCCGATCCGGTCTGCATCGCGTGATGCAGCATGGGCGCGCCCGCGATAGGGTGCAGGACCTTGGGCAGGTCCGAATTCATTCGGGTCCCCTTGCCCGCAGCCAGGATGATCAATGCAACGCTCATTCTCTGCCTCTTTGTGGCCGATTGTCTTTGTCTTTTTGTGAGCCCCTGTTTATCCGCTGGTCGCAAAGGCGCAAGCGGGCGTGGGTAAAAGGTTGTTGCGGCTTGCAACAGGAAGGGCGGAGCATGACAGCGGTAATCTTTGATCTGGACGGAACGCTGGCGGACACCAGCGGCGATTTGCTGGCCGCCGCCAACCATTGTTTTCTCGATATGGGGGCGGGCGACGTGCTGGGCCCGCAGGACGCAGGCGTGGCCCTGCGCGGCGGGCGGCGGATGCTGACCGTCGGGCTTGAACGGCTGGGCCGTTTCGATGCGGCGGTGGTCGATCGGTACTATCCCGTCCTGCTCGAAGCCTATGGCGCCGCCATTTCCGAGCATACAACGCTATATCCCGGCGCGATGGATGCGGTTGAGGCGCTGAAAATCGCCGGACACAGTGTCGGCATCTGCACCAACAAACCCGAGGGGCTGGCACGGCAGTTGCTGACCGAGCTGGACGTGCTGACTGCCTTCGGCAGCCTTGTCGGCGCAGACACATTGCCGGTGCGCAAACCCGACCCCGCGCCGCTGGTCGAGGCAGCAGCGCGTCTGGGTCACGGCCCGCAGGATTGCCTGCTGGTGGGCGACAGCGACACTGACCGCAACACCGCGCGTGCGGCGGGCGTGCCGTCTATACTGGTGACATTTGGCCCCTCGGGCGAGGACATGGCCGCGCTCGACCCGGAGGCGCTGCTGCATGATTACGCCGACTTGCACGCCTGCGTGTCGCGGCTTGCCGCTGCTTGAAGACGTAAACCCGCGGTTTCACGCTTTCAAATCCGGGCAGCGCCGCTTGACCTTGCGCCTGCGCGCCCTCACACACGGTATATGACAGAGCGTTTTACCGGAAGTTTCACCCAGCAGGAATCAATCCCAGAGGCGGCGATTGATGCCGCCGTGGCGGTCATGCGCCATGGACGCCTGCACCGCTATAACACCGGTCCGGGCGAGGTGGCGGAAACCGCACGGCTCGAAGAGGAATTTGCCGCGCTTGTCGGCGCGCAATATTGCCTTGCCGTGGCCTCGGGCGGCTATGCGATGGCAACAGCGCTGCGCGCGGTCGGCGTGACACATGGCGACAAGGTGCTGAGCAATGCGTTTACACTGGCCCCCGTGCCGGGCGCGATTGCGGCCGTAGGGGCTGTGCCGGTGTTCGTCGGCGTGACCGAGGCGCTGACCATCGACCTTGATGATCTTGAGGCAAAACTGGGTGAGGCGCGCGTGCTGCTGCTCAGCCATATGCGTGGTCATATCTGCGATATGGAACGTCTGATGGCGATGTGCGATGCAGCAGGCGTCACAGTGATCGAAGATTGCGCCCATACGATGGGGGCCGCGTGGAACGGCAAGCCGTCGGGCCGCTATGGGGCGGTTGGGTGCTATTCCTGCCAGACATACAAGCACATCAATTCGGGCGAGGGCGGGCTGTTGGTCACGGACGATCCGCATATCGCGGCCCGGTCAATCATGCTGTCCGGCAGCTACATGTTGTTCGAACGTCACAACGCCGCCCCACCGGCGCATGTGTTCGACGACATCAAATACGACACGCCCAACATATCGGGCCGCATGGACAATCTGCGCGCCGCCATCCTGCGTCCGCAACTGGCAGACCTGCCCAAACAGGTGCAACGCTGGAACGACCGTTACCACGCACTCGAAGATGGGTTGCGTGGCACGCCCGGCCTCACCGTGGTGGAGCGTCCCGAGGCAGAAAGCATCGTCGGCTCCTCCATCCAGTTTCTGCTGCTGGACTGGGCGGGGTCGGCTGTGCGCGACGTGATCGCACGCTGCGGCGCGCGCGGGGTCGAGCTGAAATGGTTCGGTGCCCCCGAACCCGTCGCCTTTACCAGCCGTTACGACAGCTGGCGCTACGCCCCGTCAAAACCGATGGCGGCCAGTGACCGTGTCCTTGCCGGCATCGTCGATATGCGTGTGCCCCTGACGTTCAGCATCGACGATTGCACGCTTATCGCCCGGATTATCCGCGCGGAGGTTTCGGCGGTGTATCAGGCGTCCGCATCGGCGTGACCTGATCCGCCCGTGCGGCACTGGTCAATCCCGGATGCATGAGACAGCCCGGCCAGTCCCCCGGCGGGTGCGCCCGTGATACGCCGTCGGAGACGCGGGGATGCGACGCCGGTTTTTCATGGTCGCGTCGGCATTCCTTTGGGCAACCCGCTTGGCCAGCGTGTCTAGCAGCGCAAGCCATTCTTGGCATGACGCGGTTGGTTGAGACATGTCCGTATCCTCGGGCAAATCGACCTAAAGCGCGATGTCGAGACGTCGGCCAGCGCCTTCCTGAATTTCGTCTGACACATGGTGCGCGCCTCGCAATCCGCCGCAATCCGCGTGGCCGTAACGACGGCGTCTGACTCTGCGCCCGACGAAACAGCACGGAGGACATCCGCACGTCAAAGCGTGGCGGCGCGTATCTGGAACATGTAACTGTCGCGGAACGCTACGGCGGATAGACCCCGGTCTATCGCGCTGTCGCCCTGACCCTGGCCAGATGTATCGGCCTCCAGATAGCGGAGGCGGACCGCCAGAATTCGGGCGATCCGCAGTTTGAAATCTCCGCATCCCTCGCACCCAAGGGTCCGGCACATTCGCACGACCGTGGGTTCGCCGACACCCGTAGCGTTGGCCACACGCTGTTTCTGCGTGGCGCATATCCTGTCCATATTGCACCGGGCGGAAACAACGACGGACAGGCGGATGTGGCCCGTTGTTTCGATATCACCTGAGTTCAGTCGGGCTTGTTACAAACTTTGATCGGCGTCATGCAGGCTGATATTTTCGATTGATGTTTCAGGTCTTTGGACGCCCGTACGCGGCAATCTTGAGCATAGAAAAACGAGTTTCGTGGTTCACGCCCAGCTTCGGAAAAACCGAATTCAAGACAAGCTTTGAACAGAGCGACGCGCGCGGGCTGCAAAAGCGCGTGACTGACTGCATACGCAGACCGAGGCCATCGTGGCGGTCCTGCTCCTCATGCTTGTCCTGAATGTCGGGCTGGGTGGCATCGACCGTTATTACTTTCACTGGCAATTGCCGTGCTTCCCGGGCGAGTGTGACGCGCGCTGATGGTGGCCATGGCCCTGCTGGCGCTTGCGTTGTTCGTCTGAGTCCTTTTCTACGGCATTCCGTTTGCGCAAAGCGGCGCACCGCGTCAGGCCATGATCTCTGAGATGAGCCTTGCGCCGTTCCCGTCGCGGTTGTCATCGCATCGGTCCAGATGGGTCTAGTTCTGATCCGCGACCTGGACGGGCATCTGGAATTGATCCCCACAGAAGGAGACTTCCAATGCGGGCGGGGCAGCCTTTGTACTTTGTATCGGTTTTGGAATGCCGATTGGCTTTGCCATCGGGGCAGATGATGGTCTACGGGTCGCGGATGAGCGTGTCGATTGTCGGGTTGTTTTGCAGCCGGTGTTCCGCCGGGCCTGTTGATCGGCCTCGTCTGCATGACAAGCGCGGTGTGTGATCGGGCGAATGTGCGCATTTGAGCGCATCCCGCAGGCGATCGCGGAAACGGTGCTAAGCCTCAGCGACAACCGGTATGCGGTGATCGCGATTGTCATTGGTCTGCTGCTGGTGGTGGGCATGATGATAGATATTACCGCGATCCTGATCATTCCGGCCCCCGTGTTTGTGCCGCTGATCGAAAGCGACGGACCGAAGCCGGTTCACGCAGGCGTCATCTTTGACTGTTGGGCAGACGCGGCCCTGCTCTTGCCCCGACACCTCGGCTTTGCCGGATAGACACCAAACCTGAAACCCTAGGGAGACCAACCACGAAGACGACACTCGCAACCCTCGCCTGCGCGGCAAGTGTCGCCTCGGGCGCGCTGGCCAGCTACTATCCCCGCATCGACGTGCTGAACTTGCCATTTGGCTTTTCGGGCAATGCTGCGACCGACGAGCTGTTCGATGGAGACTTCGGCACAGCGTTTGCCGCAGATATCGACGCGGCACGGGGCGATGTGGTTATGCTCGGCGGCCCGGACGCAGGCGGGTTCTTTGCCGTGACCAACTTCAAGCGTCTCATTGCCGATCTGGTCGACTTTGATGGTATCCGCGTGCCACCATCCACGCTGCCGCCGAAAACTGCGTGATCGCCAGCCGCGGGCCCGGCCGGATCATCGGGGCGTCGGATCGCGGGTTGGCCGGGCTGATGGAAAAGATGGAAGTCACCGCCCTGACGGAGGCGCAACATCAGCCGATGGCGGGTGCCGCACAAGCCGCATTCGAGGCGCATGTGAACGAAAACCTCGACGCCAAGGCCGTGGAATTGCCGGATACGTTCAAGGCGGCCGTCGATGCGGCAAACGCCATAACCTATCTCGACTGATCTACCCGGACGGGCGCAACGCCCGTCTTTGCAACGCCGACAGGCCGCCGCGATGGCCTGCCGGACCCGGTGCGCATCCTCAGACACCGGCATTGTCCAGTGCGGTGTTTCCGGCCCTGCGCGCCCGTGACGCGACGGTTGAGATTGAGCTGATCGAGGGGACCGCAACAGAGGCGGAGCCGGGTGGTCTGGTCAATGCCAGCACTTGGGAGCGGCTGCGGGACGAGGTGCTGGATCAATTCCTTGCCGTGCTGCCGGTCGATGCCGTGGTTCTTGGTCTGCACGGTGCGATGATTGCAGATCGTTTCGCCGACTGCAAAGGGGCTCTGATCGAAGCCGTGCGCGATACTGCCGGATCAGACGCCACCCTAGGTGTCACCTTTGACCCGCACAGCCATCTCAGCGCCCGTCGCGTGGACCGCGCGGACATCATCACCGTGTTCAACGCGTTTCCGCACACGGATTTCGTCGATACCGCCGAGGCGTGCGTGGATTTGACCCTGCGCACCGCGCGGGGCGAAATTGCGCCGCTGGTGCGCGTCTTCGGCGTGCGAATGTTCGACGTTTGCCCACCAGCCGTGAATCCATGTGCAGCTTTGTCGATCACCTGTGCGCGATGAAAGCAGAGGGCAAGGCCATGTCGCTGTCTGTTGTCCACGGGTTCTTGGCCGGCGGTTCGCCTGACCTCGGGGCCAAGATCATCGCAATCATTGACAGCGATGCCGACCACGCGGCCCGCATTGCACGCGATTTGTGGCTGGAATTGTTTTCCTTCCGGGCGCGCGCGACGCCCGGGTTTTTGCCAGCACAGGAGGCCCTGCAAATCGCAGCCCGTGCCGACAGGGGGCCGATTGTCATTGCAGATGTGTGGTGCAACCCCGGCGGCGGTGTCGCAGGCGCCTGCACGATCATGTTGCGCGCAGCGCTGACGCCGGGTCGACCAACAACCGCCCTTGGCACGATCTGGGTCGCGATGGCAGTGCGCCTGTGCCACACAGCAGGTGAGAGTGCGTGCTTTCCCCTCCGATTTGGCGGCAAGATGCCCGCCGTTGCCGGTGATCTCATCGACGCCGATGTCACCGTTTTCACACTGAAACGCGATGCCGTGCAAAGCTTTGACACGTCTGTGGTTCCTTTGGGTGATTGCGCGACTGTCCGCGTCGCGGGGACAGATGTGGTCCTGAATTCGAACCGCGCAGAGGCGGCTTCGCCCAATCTGTTTTTGAAACTTGGAATAGACCCATACATCGCGCCAAGTGCTTGTGTTGAAATCCACAAACCACTGTTATGGTGCCTTTGCCTCGGTTGCCGCCGAAATTCTCTACGCGGCCCTAGACGGCCCATACCCCAACAACCCGCGCAACAACGACTATAAGTTGCTCACGCGCGCAATCTGGCCCAAGGTCGGGGACCCCATGGAACGGAGGCAGCATGATGTTTGCCAAAATCGACACCCCAGCGGTTCTTGTCGACCTTGATATCGCGGAGGCTAATATCGACCGGTTTCAGGCACATTGCGATGCCCACGATCTGGCCGTGCGCCCACATATCAAGACCCACAAGCTGCCAATGCTAGCCCAACGTCAGATCACGGCAGGGGCCATCGGCGTCACCTGCCAAAAGATCAGCGAAGCAGAGGCGATGATTGCTCAAGGTGGCATCGATGATGTGTTGCTGACCTACAATGTCCTCGGGCCGCAAAAGCTCGCCCGGCTGCAAGCGCTGGCCAAGCGCGTGCGGCTCACGGTTGTGGCGGACAACAGCACTGTGGTCCAAGGTCTCGCCGCCACATTTGTCGACGCAACGGATCCACTTCGGGTGCTTGTGGAATGCGACACCGGTGCTGCCCGGTGCGGCGTTGTCTCACCGGAGGCCGCCCTATCGCTGGCCAAGCGGATCGCGGAGGCGCCGGGCCTGTCCTTTGCCGGGCTGATGACATACCCGCCCGATGGGCGCGACGCAGAGGTTCAGGATTGGCTGAGCCGTGCAAAAGCTCTCATCGAGGATGCGGGCCAGCCGGTCGCAGTTGTGTCCAACGGCGGATCGCCCGGCATGTGGCGGGCCGAGGCCGTCAGCGTCGCAACGGAATACCGGATCGGCACCTACGCCTATATGGACCGGTCTTTGGTGGCGCGTGGCGTGGCACGCTGGTCGGATTGCGCGCTGACCGTTCTTGCCACTGTCATTTCGGTGCCAACGCAGACCCGCGCGGTGATAGACGCCGGATCAAAGGTGCTCACCTCGGACCTGCTGGGCCTTGCGGGGCACGGCCATGTCCTAGGCCGCCCCGACATCACGGTGGCCGGGCTGTCCGAAGAACATGGGGTGCTGACGGCGTCGGAGATCGGCCTGACGGTCGGCACACAGGTCCGGATTGTGCCCAACCATGCCTGTGTCGTCGCCAACATGCTGGACCATGTGGAATTGATCCGGGGCGACGCGCACGTAGAACGGACACCGGTCGTCGCACGTGGGCAAGTCTGGTGACACGGAACTCTCAGCAGAAACAGGAAACCACATGACCATTAAACGTATCGGAAATGACCGCACAGGGGTGGACGGACAGACGCTGCCCTTTTCGCCTGCCGTGCGGGCGGGCGGATTTGTCTATGTTTCGGGCCAGATCGCGATGAACAACCGGGGCGAGGTCGAACCGGGCGGTATCTAAGCACAGATGCGCCGCACCGGGGAGACGGAACGAAACGTCCTCGAAATGGTGGGTTGCACCTGTAACGACCTGGTCAAGGCGAATTGCTGGTGGGAGGACCCGCGCGATTTCTGCACCTTCAACACGGTCTATGCCGTGGTCTTTCCCGACGGTGGCCCAACGCGTTCGACCGTACGGTCGCAATTGATGGCCGATGCCAAAGTTGAGGTGGACGTGATCACCTACAAAGCCCTTGGCTAGGGGGTCACGGGGAACCGGCTGGCCGCGGCCCACCGGATCGTGCCGCAGCCAGCCGCGTCAATCCAGAGCCGTCAGGCGCGCAGTGGCGTGCTGCGTCCTTGTGACCGCACAGCCAAGACGCATGTGCAAACTACATCCGATCTCTTTTGATTTGACCAACGCCGCTTGCTGACCCTAAAATGAACAATCGTTCAATAACGGGGAGTCGCGCGATGTTCACCCATTCCATGCAGTTCGATCTGGGCGACGATGTGAACGCCCTGCGCGAGATGGTACACCGCTGGGCGCAGGACCGCGTCAAACCTATGGCGGCGCAGATTGACGCCGATAATGCGTTTCCGCCGACACTCTGGCCCGAAATGGGAGAGCTTGGTTTGTTGGGCATCACCGTGGACGAGGCCTATGGCGGTGCCAACATGGGGTATCTGGCCCACACCGTTGCCGTCGAAGAGGTGGCGCGGGCCTCCGCTTCGGTCTCGCTCAGCTATGGGGCGCATTCGAACCTGTGCGTCAACCAGATCAAGCTGAACGGCACCGACGCGCAGAAACAAAAATACTTGCCCGGACTGGTCAGTGGCCAGCATGTCGGCGCGCTTGCCATGTCCGAAGCAGGGGCGGGGTCGGATGTCGTGTCGATGAAGCTGCACGCGGAAAAGCGCAACGACCGCTACATTCTGAATGGCACGAAATACTGGATCACCAACGGCCCCGACGCCGACACGCTGGTGGTCTATGCCAAGACGGACCCGGATGGCGGATCGCGTGGGATCACTGCCTTTCTGATCGAAAAGTCCATGACCGGATTCAGCACCTCGCCGCATTTCGACAAGTTGGGGATGCGCGGGTCGAACACGGCCGAACTGATCTTTGACGATGTCGAAGTGCCTTTTGATAACGTGCTGGGCGAGGAGGGGCGCGGCGTGGCCGTGCTGATGTCGGGCCTTGATTACGAGCGTGTGGTACTGGCGGGCATCGGGCTGGGCATCATGGCCGCCTGCCTTGATGAGATCATGCCGTACATGGCCGAACGTCGTCAGTTCGGCCAGCCCATCGGGTCGTTCCAGCTGATGCAGGGTAAGATTGCCGATATGTATACGGCGATGAATTCGGCGCGCGCCTATGTCTATGAGGTCGCGCGCGCCTGTGACCGGGACACGGTCACGCGGCAGGACGCGGCGGCGTGCTGTCTCTATGCTTCGGAGGAGGCGATGAAGCAGGCGCATCAGGCCGTGCAGGCGATGGGCGGGGCGGGCTTCCTGAATGACGCGCCGGTGGCGCGCATCTTCCGCGATGCCAAGCTGATGGAGATAGGTGCCGGCACGTCCGAGATCCGCCGGATGCTGGTGGGCCGCGAACTGGTCGCGGCGATGGGCTGATGCCCCGCTCGGTCCTGATCACGACAGCGACGCTGGTGGTGCTGGCGGGGTTTGGCGGCTTTTGGCTGGGCCAGCGGCAGGTGACGTTGGACAGCAGTGCCGTGATCGAGGCTGTGGCCCAACGCCATGTGGACATGCACGGCGGTGCGGTGACCGATTGCCTTGGCCTGCCGGGCGAGGGGCGCGCGGTGTTCCACGTGCGCTGCGCGGACGTCCTCTATGCCGTGGACCGGCTGGGCCGGGTGCGCGTGATCGAGGAGAGCGGCATATGAACATGGCGGCACAGTGCCTCGATCATCCGCAGGACGCGGTGGCGCTGATTGATCTGACGGGTGATGCGCGGCGCGACGTGACCTATGGTGACTTGCGCGCGATGGCAGACGGGCTGGCGCGGGCACTGGCCGCGCGGGTGCAGCCGGGCGACCGGGTTGGCGTGCTCTTGTCGCAAACCCCGTGGTGTGCGGCGGCACATCTGGCGATCTGGTCGGTGGGCGCAATCTCTGTGCCGCTGTTCAAGCTCTTCAAGCGCGATGCGCTCTCATCGCGGATATCCGACAGCGGGTTGGATCTGGTGTTGACGGACGCCGAAGGTGCGGCTCTGGTCGGTGATCTGGCGCAGTGCTGGGAAACCGCGACCGCCGGTTGCGCGGGCGCGCCCGTTTCGATTGCTGATGTCACCACGGACACCGCGGCGGTGCTGATCTACACCTCTGGCACCACGGGCAAGCCCAAGGGCGCCTTGCACGGACACGGGGTGCTGGACGGGCACATCCCGGGCGTGGCGCTCAGCCATGACGTGTTGGGCCAGCCGGGCGACTGCTTGTGGACACCTGCCGACTGGGCGTGGATCGGAGGTCTTTTTGACGTGCTGATGCCGGGGCTTGCGCTGGGTGTGCCGGTTGTGGCGGCACGGGCTGGTAAATTTGATGCGGGCACTTGCGCGGACATTGTCGCGCGTGGGGGTGCGCGCAACGTCTTTTTCCCGCCCACGGCGCTGCGGATGCTCAAGGCCGAAGGCGCGCAAATCGACGGATTGAGATCGGTTGCAAGCGGCGGCGAGCCGCTGGGCGCGGAGATGCTGGCCTGGGGTCGCGAGGCATTGGGCGTGACCATCAACGAGTTCTACGGTCAGACCGAATGCAACATGGTTGTGTCGTCCTGTGGTGCCCAATTCGCGGCGAAACCGGGCTGCATGGGTAAGCCCGTGCCGGGCTTTGAAGTGGCGGTGATCGACGGTCAGGGCAATATAACGGATGAAGAGGGCGATATAGCGGTCAGGCGCGGCGCGCCGTCCATGATGCTGCGCTATTGGAACAACCCGCAAGCCACGGCAGAGAAATTCCGCGGAGATTGGTTGTTGACCGGTGACCGCGGTCAATATGACGGAGAGTTCATCCGCTTTGTTGGACGCGATGATGATGTGATCACTTCCGCCGGTTATCGGATCGGCCCGGCAGAGATCGAGGATTGTCTGCTGACCCACCCGGACGTGGCGACTGTGGGCGTGGTTGGCAAACCCGACCCGCTGCGCAATGAAATCGTCAAAGCCTACGTGGTGCCGAAACCCGGCGTGCAACCGGATGCAAAGGCGTTGCAGGACTATGTGCGCAACCGTCTGGCCGCACATTCCTACCCGCGCGAGATTGAATTTCTGGAAGCCTTGCCCATGACCGTCACGGGCAAGGTGATCCGCAAGGCGCTCAAGGCCCGCGCCGCTCAGGAGGGCGAAGCATGACCCGGCATGTGCCCTTAGAACCGCCGCACATAGGCAAAGTTCACCACGATCGGATCAATCTCCGCCGTGCCGATATCGACCCCGTTCAGGGTCACATCGCTGTCAATGTCGATCCAGCGGATATTGGCGCGAAACGCGTCCTTGTCGCTGATCGCGTAATCGACACCCGCCTGCACGGCGAGGCCCCAACTGTCGTCCAGATCCAGATCGCCCAGCGGCGAATCCACATCCGTAAAGGTGGTGTAGTTCACACCCACGCCCAGATAGGGCGTCCATGCCGACTGCGTCGGAAAGTGATAATTGAGCGACAGGGTGGGCGGCAAGTGATCCACCGATCCGGCAAAGCCGATGCCAGACAGCGTGATGTCGTGGGCAAAGGGCGTCGCCGCCAGCAATTCGATCCCCCAGTTGTCGCGGAAGAAGTATTCGCCGGTGATGGTCAGCGCATAGCCATCATCCACCGTTGCGGCGGTACTGGCCACAGTGCCATTGTCGGATTTCGGCAGCACGGCACCAAGGCCCACGCCAAGCGTCCAGTCGCCCTGCGACTGCGCGGTTGCGGATGTTGCGGCCAACGCGGTGAGGAGAAGCGTCGCGCAGAAACGTGTCATGGTTCTGATCCTTTTCGATTGAACAGGACCAGTTTGCGCCGCGCCGCAGCATGTCGCCATGATCTGTGTCAAGCGCAGCCGCGAAACGCGACCAAAAACGCGGTGCTGAACGCTGTGGCCGCCCGCCCATACGAAAGGAAGACCGCATGAAGCTGCAATCGCAGGCGTTGCCGACGTCACAAGCGTTCAAGGACAACCGCGCCGCCCATCTCGACGCAGTGCGCGTTGTAAAAGAGGCGGCGGCACTTGCAGCGGCAGGCGGCGGCGCACGGTTGCGCGAACGGCACCTGTCGCGCGGCAAGATGCTGCCGCGTGATCGGGTGGCGAACCTGCTTGATCCCGGTTCACCGTTCCTTGAGGTGGGTGCGACGGCGGCGCATCGGCTTTATGACGATGCCGCGCCCTGCGCGGGTGTGATCGCGGGCATTGGGTTGGTGCATGGCCGCGAGGTCATGGTGATCTGCAACGACGCCACGGTAAAGGGCGGCACCTACTATCCCATGACGGTCAAAAAGCACCTGCGCGCGCAGGAGATTGCAGAGCAGAACCATCTGCCTTGCGTCTACCTTGTGGACAGTGGGGGGGCGAACCTGCCCAATCAGGACGAGGTGTTCCCCGACCGCGACCACTTTGGCCGCATCTTTTTCAATCAGGCGCAGATGAGCGCAAAAGGTATCGCGCAGATTGCCGTGGTGATGGGGTCTTGCACTGCCGGAGGGGCCTATGTGCCCGCCATGTCCGACGTCACCATTATCGTCAAGGAACAGGGCACAATCTTTCTGGCCGGGCCACCGCTGGTCAAGGCGGCGACGGGCGAGGTGGTCAGCGCAGAGGCGCTGGGGGGCGGGGACGTGCACACGCGGCTGTCGGGCGTGGCGGATTACCTTGCCGAGGATGACGCCCACGCGCTGGCGCTTGCCCGGCAGGCGGTGGCCAGCATTGGCCCTGCACCGGGACACGCGGCCCAGCAAGCGCCCGAACCGCCCGCCTACGATCCCGAAGAGATCCTTGGCGTCGTGCCCGCCGACCTGCGCACGCCCTACGACATCCACGAGGTGATCGCGCGGATTGTGGACGGCAGTCGGTTCGACCCGTTCAAGGCGCGGTTCGGCGAGACGCTGGTGTGCGGCTTTGCCCATATCGAGGGGCTGCCCGTGGGCATCATCGCCAATAACGGTGTGCTGTTTTCCGAAGCGGCCCAAAAGGGCGCGCATTTCGTCGAGCTGTGTTCGCAGCGCAAAATCCCGCTGGTGTTTCTGCAAAACATCACCGGGTTTATGGTCGGTCAGAAATATGAAAACGAAGGGATTGCCCGCCACGGGGCCAAGATGGTGACAGCCGTGGCCACCACGGCGGTGCCCAAGATCACCATGCTGGTGGGCGGCTCATTTGGCGCAGGCAACTACGGCATGGCGGGGCGGGCATATTCCCCGCGCTTCCTGTGGTCGTGGCCCAACTCCCGCATCTCGGTCATGGGCGGCGCACAGGCGGCGGGCGTTCTGGCCACGGTCAAACGCGACGCGATCGAGCGGGGCGGAGGCACGTGGTCCGAAGACGAGGAGGCCGCGTTCAAGCAACCCACAATCGACATGTTCGAGGAGCAATCCCATCCGCTATATGCCTCGGCGCGGCTCTGGGACGATGGCATCATTGATCCCCGCCGCGCCCGCGATGTGCTGCACCTCAGCTTGCGCGCGGCGCTGAACGCCCCCATCGAGGAGACACGCTTTGGCGTGTTCCGCATGTGATGCGCGTGCTGTTTGCGAACAGTCTGGGTGGGTCCCTGCGATCAGTCCCAGGTGGCAGGGTACGCCTTGCGCTCGGTCTGGTCGGCGCTGGGTTGGCGGGTAAAGGACGTGGACGTCGTCCGTTGATACATGCCCATACACGTCCGCACATAGCTCGACAGCCCGTCAAAGGCCGCCTTCGATCCGGCGCGCGCGCAGGCCACGGCATTGCCGACGGTCGTGCCTTCGTACAGGCTGTCGAGGGCGGCGATGGAATCGTCAAACTCCGGAAACTCGATCTTGATCTTGCTGCGGGTCAGCAGCGCTTGCAGATGCGCTTGGGGCGTGATCCCGGCGCCGCGCGCCTCGCCCTTGATCAGGTCGATGAAGCTGCGCAAGGGCGAGCTTGCCCCTTCGGCAGAACAATCAGTCACAAACTGCGCGTAGTCCGGCGTCGCGCCCTTGTCCATCTGGCAGTCCAGTTCGATTGCCTTGGCAATCACCGCCTGGCCCTTACGCCCTTTGCTCTCGGTCTCGATCGTTGTGTTGTGCGACAGGTCCAGAAGGATATTGAGGGTAAAGCCGTTGTCTTCGAACACCGACATATGTTCGGATTTCAGTGTGCCGGTGGCACTGTATTGTCCAGACATCAAAATACTCCGTTCAAATGCGGGCCTGGGGCCCATGGGGAAAAAAGCCGACGGGTTATCAGCCGTTACGTGAAATATTCCCGCAATTGTTGCAGATGGTCGCGGTCTCCGCAACGGAAACCGGCGGCATTGTGCTGGAAAGGACTGGCCCATGTTTGACACGATCCTGATCGCGAACCGGGGCGAGATTGCCTGCCGGATCATGGAGACGGCCCAAGGGATGGGTGTGCGTTGTGTTGCGGTCTATTCGGATGCGGATGCATCAGCGCGCCATGTGGCCATGGCGGATGCCGCGGTGCATATCGGTGGCCCGGCACCTGCGGACAGCTACCTGAGGGGCGATGCGATCATCGCGGCGGCACAGGCGACCGGCGCGCAGGCGATCCATCCTGGCTATGGGTTTCTGTCCGAAAACCCGGATTTCGTGGAGGCGGTCGCGGCGGCGGGGCTGACCTTTATCGGTCCGTCTGCGGATGCGATCCGGGCCATGGGTCTCAAGGATGCGGCCAAGGCGCTGATGATTGAGGCGGGCGTGCCGGTTGTGCCCGGCTATCACGGGGCGGATCAGGACGACGCGCTGCTGGCGGCGGAGGCGGACAAGATCGGCTATCCGGTGCTGATCAAGGCTGTTGCGGGCGGCGGCGGCAAGGGGATGCGGGTCGTGGACGAGGCGGGCGGCTTTGCCGATGCGCTGGCCTCGGCCCGGAACGAGGCGCGCACTGCCTTTGGCAATGCGGATGTGCTGGTCGAGAAATTCGTGGCGCAGCCCCGGCATATCGAGGTGCAGGTCTTTGGCGACGGCACCCGCGCGCTGCACCTGTTCGAGCGGGATTGTTCCCTGCAACGCCGCCACCAAAAGGTCATCGAAGAGGCGCCAGCCCCCGGCATGACGTCCGAATTGCGCAGCGCGATGGGTGCCGCTGCCGTCAAGGCGGCGGAGGCAATTGGCTACAAGGGCGCGGGCACGGTCGAATTCATTGTCGATGGCAGCGGCGCGCTGCGGCCCGACGGGTTCTTTTTCATGGAGATGAACACGCGCTTGCAGGTCGAACATCCGGTGACCGAGGCGATCACAGGCGTTGACCTAGTGGAATGGCAGTTGCGGGTCGCCGCCGGAGAGGGGTTGCCCTGCGCGCAGGAGGATCTGGCGATTGACGGCCACAGCTTTGAGGCGCGGCTTTATGCCGAGGACGTGCCCGCAGGGTTCCTGCCCGCGACCGGCACGCTGTCTCACCTGCGCTTCCCTGCGGATGCGCGCGCCGACAGCGGCGTGCGTGCGGGCGACACGATCAGCCCGCACTACGATCCGATGATCGCCAAGCTGATTGTGCACGGGCGCACGCGGTCCGTGGCGTTGCAAAAGCTGGCGCGTGCGCTGGCGGGGACCGAGGTGGCCGGGACGGTCACGAACCTGTCCTTTCTGGGCGCGTTGGCAGGGCACGCGGGCTTTGCCGCGGGCGAGGTCGACACCGGCCTGATTGCGCGGGACATTGACGCGCTGACAGCGGAGCAGGGCACCGAGCCCCTGCATATCATCGCCGCGGCAATGTGCGTGAGCGGGCTGGATCAGCCGGGCGGCGGCAGGGGCTTTGCCTTGTGGCAGCCGCTGTTGCGGACGGTGCCGCTGGGGCAGGGGGACGCGCGTCTGGACCCGCAGGTCGAAGCTTTCAGCAATGCGCGGCAGGTCTGGCATGTGGACGGCACGGCACATGAGGTTGTGCGCCGGGATGGCGCGTGGTGGAGCGGGACGCGCCCCGTGCCGCGCGCAGTGCAGCACGACAGGGCCGTGACGGTGTTCGACGACCGGGCGCTGGCCTTTGAGGCGGTGGACCTTTTGCAGGTGCAAAGCGATGCGGGTGGCGACGCCAACCTGATCGAGGCCCCGATGCCGGGGCTTGTCCGCGATGTCTTTGCGGCGCAGGGTGCTCAGGTGTCCAAGGGCGACCGGCTGGTGTTGCTTGAGGCGATGAAGATGGAACATGGGCTGACCGCCTCGCGCGACGGGACCGTGGCGGAGGTGCTGGTGGCGCAGGGCGATCAGGTCACGGCAGGGGCCGCGCTGATCCGGTTGGAGGACGAGGCATGATCACGTTGCACCACTGTCCGCAGACGCGTTCAATGCGCACGCTGTGGCTGCTGCACGAATTGGACATCGAGTTTCGCGTGGCCATCCACCCGTTCGACAAATCCCTGCGGCGGCCCGAGTTCCTGACCGTCAGCCCGGCGGGCCGCGTGCCCGCGCTGGAAATTGACGGCGAGCGGATGTTCGAGACCGGCGCGATCACGCAGTACCTTTGCGAGCGGTTCAGCCCCGACGGGCTCGGCCGCAGCCCCGGCAGCCCGGACCGGATGGCGTGGCTGGTCTGGGTGAACTTTGCCGAGACCATAAGCCAGCACACGGCGGCACTGACCCAGCAGCACGTGGCGCTTTATGATGACACGATGCGCAGCCCCATCGTGATGAAGCTGGAGGCGGCACGGGTGCGCAAATGCTATGACGCGATCGAGGCGCGGCTGTCCACGCCGGTGGAAAACCGCGACTACCTGCTGACCTCGGGTTTTTCGGCGGCAGATGTGTCGGTGGGGCAGGCGGTCTATATGGCGCGGCATTTTGCGGCTCTGGACGATTACCCCGAAACCGCGCGCTGGTACGCGCGGATCACGGAACGGGCGGGGTTTCAGGCAAGCCTGCCGGACGCCGACACGCGGCTATATACGCGGGATTTCTACCCTGCTTGGGAGGTTTAGATGCTGGGACCGGTTGAGATTTACGAAGTGGGCCCGCGCGACGGCCTGCAAAACGAGCCGGGCGAGATTTCGGTGGCGGATAAGGTGGCGCTGGTCGACCGGCTGAGCGCTGCGGGCTTCCGTCGGATCGAATGCGCCAGCTTTGTCAGCCCGAAATGGGTGCCACAGATGGCGGGCAGCGCCGAGGTTTTGCAGGGCATCACCCGCGCACCCGGCGTGCGCTATGGCGCGCTGACGCCCAATATGCGTGGATTTGACGATGCGCGGGCGGCAGGGGCCGACGAGGTTGCCGTGTTCGGCAGCGCCTCCGAAGGGTTCTCGCAGGCCAATGTCAACGCAAGCGTTGACGGCGCGCTGGAACGGTTTGCCCCGGTGATCGAAGCGGCGCGGGCAATTGATTTGCCGGTGCGGGGCTATGTGTCGTGCGTGGTGGAATGCCCCTATGACGGACCGGTGGACCCCAGTGCGGTGGCGCGCGTGGCGGATCGGCTTTTTGCCATGGGATGCTACGAGATATCGCTGGGTGACACGTTGGGCCGGGCCACCCCGGACGGGATCGTGCGCATGTTGATGGCGGTGCGGGACGTGGTGCCAGTTGGCCGCCTTGCGGGGCATTATCACAACACGGGCGGGCAGGCGCTGAGCAATATCGACGCCTCGCTGAGCCTTGGTGTGCGGGTGTTCGATGCCAGCGTGGGTGGTTTGGGGGGATGTCCCTACGCGCGAGGTGCCGCCGGGAATGTCGCGACCGAAGAGGTTGCGGCACATCTGGAGCGGTTGGGCTATGAGACCGGCCTTGATCTGGAGGCGGTGAATGCAGCGGCGGATTTTGCCCGCGACTTGCGCCGGGGGGACTGATCCGTGGCGGACACTGTAACCGTTGAGACCGACGCACGTGGCGTGGCCACGCTGACGCTGGATCGTGCGGACAAGCACAATGCGCTGGATGCCGCAACGATGACCGCATTGACCGACGCTGCACAGGCGCTTGGGCAGGACGATGCGGTGCGGGTGGTAGTGTTGCGCGGGGCGGGCAAGAGCTTTTGCGCGGGCGGTGA
This sequence comes from uncultured Tateyamaria sp., assembly GCF_947503385.1. GTDB lineage: Bacteria > Pseudomonadota > Alphaproteobacteria > Rhodobacterales > Rhodobacteraceae > Tateyamaria. The sequence continues at coordinate 468,195 of NZ_CANNDO010000002.1, read as the reverse complement.
TCTGAACTGGATGCAGGCCCAGATGGGGGCCGACGGGCCCGCGCGGGCGCGCGAGGCGCGGCGTTTGGCCGACATGCTGTGGGCGCTGAACACGCTGCCCAAGCCATTGATCGGCGTTGTGCATGGCAACGCGTTTGGCGGCGGTGTCGGCATGGCGGCGGTCTGTGACGTAGCGCTTGGTGCCGACCGCGCGAAATTCGCGTTGACCGAGACCCGGCTGGGATTGATCCCGGCCACCATCGGGCCGTACGTGATTGCCCGCATGGGCGAGGGTCGCGCGCGCCGCGTGTTCATGTCGGGCCGGGTGTTTGATGCGGCCGAGGCGGTGCGGCTGGGACTGTTGGCGCAAGCTGTGCCTGCGGATGCGCTTGAGGCGACAATCGAGGCTGAGATCACACCCTATCTGTCCTGCGCCCCCGGTGCGGTTGCCGCTGCCAAGGCGTTGGCGCGCAGTTTGGGGCAGGGGATCACGCAAGAGCAGATCGACCAATCCGTGGCCGCACTGGGACGTCAATGGGAGACTGACGCTGCACGCGAAGGCGTCGCCGCCTTTTTCGAAAAGCGGCCCGCGTCTTGGGTGACCGGGAGCTAACAGGCCTCCGGGGCGTCGCCCGCAAAATGGGGCCGCCGCGCGCGCAGTGCATCCGAGACAAAGCGGGAAAAGGTCGCGATGCGCGGCACGTGCCGCAGGTCGGCATGGGTCAGCACCCAGACCGAAGGATAGGGCATCAGCGCGAGCCCCGGAATGCGGGCAAGGTCGGGATCGGTGTCGCCCAGAAAACAGGCCATGCGGGTGGCGCCCAAACCGGCACGCACTGCGCCGATCATTGCCACCATGTCATCCAGATACATCACGACGGAAGTGTCCGGATACGCCTCCATCACCGGTTTGGGGGGCCGTTCCCAATGCACAAAACGCAACCAGTCGAGGCCGGTCGCCCCTTTGGCCACCACCTCTGCGACATAGTCGCGATGCGCGTAGACAGCAGAGCTTTGGGATGCGACGCGCCGCCCGACCAGATCCGGATCGGGGTCATTTGCGATGCGGATCGCCACGTCCGCCTCGCGGTGGGCAAGGTTCAGCGTCGCATTGGCCCCCAGAACGGTCAGGGCAATGCCGGGATATTGTTTGACGAAGTCGCCAAAGATCGGCGCAAGCACAGCTTGGATCATCAACTGCGGCGCGGTCACGGTCAGCGGGCCGCTCAGGCTGTCCTCGCGCGCCGCAATCGCGCGGCTGAGCGTGGCGTGTTCGGTCTCGAACACTGCGGCGGCGCGGGCGGCGTCCTGTCCGGCCTCGGTCGGCACATACCCCGTGGGCCTGCGGTCGAACAGCGGGGCACCCAACGCGGCCTCGGCGGCGGCGATGCGGCGGGCGACCGTGGCGTGGTTCACCCCCAACTCGCGGGCGGCACCGCTCAGCCCGCCATGCCGGACTGTTTCCAGCACAAAGCGCAGATCACCCCAGTCCATTGGCATCCCCTCTCCTGATCATTCCTGCACAGGGGTATATCGCAGATTGCCGGTTTTCGCACAATAGTGCGGCGCATAGCGTGGCCGGGTCTCAATCAGGAAAGGCCAGAGATGACTGCTTATGCCATTGCCATGCTCCGTATCACCGATGCCGAGAAAATCGCCGAATACCGCACCAAGGCCGCTGACGCGCTGGCACAACACGGGGGGGAGGTTGTGCACGCCGCCGCCGGTCCAAAAGTGCTGGAGGGGCAACCGATTGTGCCGGACATGATCGCCGTGCTGAGGTTCCCAGATACAGAAGCGGCAGAGGCGTGGATGGCGGACCCAACGCTGCAAGATGTCCACGCGCTGCGCCGTGGGGCGGGGTCGTCCGATATCCTGCTGTTTTGATCCACGGCGCGCTGCGGCGCGGCTTTATCGGGAACGGCGGGCAATGTGCGGCGATATTGCCCGCCGGGTTCATGCGGATTTGACCTTTGGCTTTATTGACGCTGCCGTGCAGCGCGCGTAAACCCGAGGACGTCAACATTGCCACTTGACCCCAGGCGCAGACACAGATGCGCAGGTAAAGGAGCCCAACGTGGAAGAGATGCTGCGGGAGTACCTCCCCATTCTCGTGTTTTTGGCCGTCGCCATTGGCCTCGGTCTTGTTCTGATCCTCGCCGCTGTCGTTCTTGCCGTGCGCAACCCGGACCCTGAAAAGGTGTCGGCCTACGAGTGCGGCTTTAACGCGTTCGACGATGCGCGGATGAAATTTGATGTCCGGTTCTACCTCGTGTCGATCCTCTTCATCATCTTTGATCTCGAGATCGCCTTTCTGTTTCCGTGGGCCGTTGCGTTCCAGGACATCAGCATGGCCGGGTTCTGGTCCATGATGGTTTTTCTGGGCGTCCTGACCATCGGGTTCGCCTACGAGTGGAAGAAGGGGGCGCTGGAATGGCAGTGACGGACACCGGATCGCTTGGCCCGGCCTATGCCGGCGGCGACAAAGAGCATGGCACGCAGGCCCTGAATGCCGAGTTGCAGGACAAGGGGTTCCTGCTGACCTCAACCGACGACATCATCAACTGGGCGCGCACGGGCAGCTTGCACTGGATGACCTTTGGTCTGGCCTGCTGCGCAGTTGAGATGATGCACACGTCGATGCCCCGCTACGACCTTGAACGGTTCGGCACCGCGCCGCGCGCGTCGCCGCGCCAGTCCGACCTGATGATCGTGGCGGGTACGCTGACCAACAAGATGGCGCCCGCCCTGCGCAAGGTCTACGACCAGATGCCCGAGCCACGCTATGTGATCTCTATGGGCTCCTGTGCCAATGGCGGCGGCTATTACCACTACAGCTATTCCGTGGTGCGCGGCTGCGACCGCATTGTGCCCGTGGACGTCTATGTCCCCGGCTGCCCGCCGACGGCCGAAGCGCTGCTTTATGGCATTCTACAGCTGCAACGCAAAATCCGCCGCACCGGCACAATCGTCCGCTAAGGGGAACCTATGACCGACGCCCTCACAGAACTTGGCACCTATCTCGAAGCCAAGCGTACCGATTGCGTGCTGGCCTGGGACGTGACCCATGACGAGCTGAACGTGGATGTGGCACCCGCCAGCCTCACCGGCTTTGTCGAGTTCCTCAAGACCGACAGCGCTTGCAAGTTTTCCACGCTGGTGGACATCACGGCGGTGGATTACCCAGGCCGGGCCAAGCGGTTCGACGTGGTCTACCACCTGCTGAGCATGTACCAGAACCACCGCATCCGCTTGCGCGTCAGCGTGCGCGAAGAGGACATGGTGCCCTCGATCACGGGCATCCACCCCTCGGCCAACTGGTTCGAACGCGAGGTGTTCGACATGTTTGGCCTGCTGTTCTCGGGTCACCCGGACCTACGGCGCATCCTCACCGACTATGGCTTTCGCGGCTTTCCGTTGCGCAAGGATTTCCCGACGACAGGCTATACCGAAGTGCGGTACGATGAGGCGGAAAAGCGCGTGGTCTATGAACCCGTCAGCCTTGTTCAGGAATACCGCCAGTTTGATTTCATGAGCCCGTGGGAAGGGGCGGAATACATCCTGCCCGGCGATGAAAAGAAAGAAGAGGGTGCCACATGACAACTGTGACACGCGCCCTGCGCTGCGCGATCATCCATCCCGGCGTTTTGCGCAGTCGGATGAGGGTGGGGTAGTGGAGATGCTGATCTGGCTTCTTGTGATCGCGGCGACGATCATTCCCATGTTCAAGCTGCTGCCACATTTCGGGATCAACCAGTACTGGGCCTTCCTGTGCGTTGTGGCACCCATTGGGCAGATTGCCCTGTTGTGGTTCATGGCCATCCGGCTGCAGGACCTGGAAAAGCGCTGAGGGATGGGGGCCGCGTTCCTATACGGGATTGGGGCGGCCAAGGCGGGGACCACTTGGTTGGCCCACGCCCTGCGCAAGCACCCGCACGCCGCGATGCCGCCCGCCAAAGAAGCGCACTATTTCGACAGTCTCGCATTTGGGTCGTCCATGTGGGCGGTCGACCAGATGCTGGTGGTGCGCGCCAAGAAACGCGCGGCGGTGCGCGATGCGCCCAATGAAGACGCGCGTGCCCGTGCCCGCGCATGGGTCGAAGAACTGGACCGCTGGATTGCGCTGATCGGCGCACAAACGCGAGACGACGCCGGATACGAGGCGTTGATGCAGCGCCGCGCCGGTGCAGATGTTCGCGTGGTGGCCGACATCACGCCAGCCTATGCGCTGCTCGACACACAAAGCCTGTCCAGCATGGCCGCGTTGAACGGGGGCCACACCAAATTCCTGATGATCCTGCGCGATCCTGTTGACCGGCTCTGGTCCAATATCGGCATGACGCTGGCACGGCGCAACCTGTTGGGCCGCGACGCCAGTCTGGCCCGCGCCGAACTGATGGCCGAGGTGCTGTCGGAACAGGACGACAGCCCGGAAATGGCCCGCTCGGATTATGCCGGGACCCTGTCGCGCCTTTATGCCGCAGTGCCCGAAGCGCGGCGGCTGGTGCTCTTCTTCGAAGAGCTGTTTGTGCCCGAGACATTGACGCAACTGTCTGATTTCCTCGGGATCAGCGGCCCGTTGCAAGGCCCGGACCGCAAGGTCAACGCAACCCAAAGCACGCAAATCACACCGCAAGAGCGCGCGCAGCTTGCAGAACGGCTGCGCCCGCAATACGACGACATTCAAACCCGCATGGGACGCTTGCCCGCTCGGTGGCAAGAGACCTATCAGACAAGTATGGTGGCATCATGATGGACGGCTCCAATTTCGACGACGCCCTGACGGGCGAACAGAAGATCCGGAACTTCAACATCAACTTTGGCCCGCAGCACCCGGCGGCCCATGGCGTGCTGCGTCTGGTGTTGGAGCTGGACGGCGAGGTGGTGGAACGGTGCGACCCGCATATCGGCCTGCTGCACCGTGGCACCGAAAAGCTGATGGAAAGCCGCACGTACCTGCAAAACCTGCCGTATTTCGACCGGCTCGACTATGTGGCGCCGATGAACCAGGAACACGCGTGGTGTCTGGCCATTGAAAAGCTGTGCAAGGTCGAGGTGCCGCGCCGCGCATCCCTGATCCGGGTGCTGTATTGCGAGATCGGGCGGGTGCTGAACCACCTGCTGAACGTCACCACCCAAGCGCTTGACGTGGGCGCGCTGACGCCGCCGCTCTGGGGGTTCGAAGAGCGTGAAAAACTGATGATCTTTTATGAACGGGCCTGCGGTGCGCGTCTGCACGCGGCCTATTTCCGCCCCGGTGGGGTGCATCAGGACCTGCCGCCCGACCTGCTGGATGATATTGAGCAGTGGGCACATGAATTTCCGAATGTCATGGACGACATTGACGGGTTGCTGACCGAAAACCGCATCTTCAAACAGCGCAACGCCGATATCGGTGTCGTCACCGAAGAGGATATTCTGGAATTTGGGTTCTCGGGCGTGATGGTCCGCGGGTCAGGCTTTGCCTGGGACCTGCGCCGGTCGCAGCCCTACGAATGCTATGACGAATTCGATTTTCAGATCCCGGTCGGCAAAAACGGTGACTGCTATGACCGCTACCTGTGCCGCATGGAAGAGATGCGCCAATCTGTGTCGATCATCAAACAGGCCATCGCCAAGCTGCGCGATTGCCCCGGTGATATCCTTGCCCGTGGCAAGCTGACCCCGCCATCGCGCACGGACATGAAAACCTCAATGGAAAGCCTGATCCACCACTTCAAGCTCTACACCGAAGGGTTCCACGTGCCCGAAGGCGAAGTGTATGCCGCGGTTGAGGCCCCCAAGGGCGAGTTCGGCGTGTACCTTGTTGCCGACGGATCTAACAAACCCTACCGGGCCAAGCTGAGGGCACCCGGTTTCCTGCACCTTCAGGCGATGGACCACATCTCGAAGGGGCACCAACTGGCGGATGTGGCTGCGATTATCGGCACGATGGACGTCGTGTTCGGAGAGATCGACCGGTGAGAACGCTGGCGCTTACATCGGATTTGACGCGCCCCGCTGCGGCCCACGTTCGGGGCGCGGAACCGGGTTGCGGTCCGGTGTCAGCGCGCAGTGATTTGATGACATATCTTGGTTGCCCAGCCAGCAATATTCGCGATGCGGTGGTGACACGGCCGCTGGCGAACGCCCTTTACGGATATGTATCCGGGTGTGTCCGCGCGACGGACCGCGCGGCTGGAACACAGGTGCGGACTGTGGGGCACGAGGGGGCGAAACGGTGACGCTTGCAACGGCGATACAGGGGTTTGGCCTGCTTTGCGGCGCTGTCCTGCTGGCCTATGGGGTGTGGTTTCTGTTTGCGCCCGACGCCGCATTGGCGGGGACCTACCACCAGCTGCAAGCGCTGCCTTATGTGATGGGCGGGCGCTATTTCTTCTTTGGGGCTTTGCTGATTGCGGCGCTGCTTTATGGCGATGCCAAGGTGCTGTTCTTCCTGCTTGCCGGGTTTGCGGGGCTGGGCTTGTTTGATGGGGTGCTGTACTGGAATGCCGCTCCGTTGCCGCATATCGCTGTGGGCATCCTCGCTGGTCTGGCCAGCCTCTATTACCTGAAACACCGAAAGGGGTCGGCCTGATGTTTTGCCAAACACACACCACCCGACGCTGCGCGGCCCTGATTGCCGCGGCGTGCGGTCTGATGGCGACCGCTGTCCATGCTGACGATGCCAAGGCCGCGTTGATCGAGGCCATGCAGAAAAATGGCTGCATGATGACCACCGCCCAAGCCAACAAGCAGATGCCAGAACTGGGCATCGACCGCCCCACCGCCATCCGCCTTTCGCGCGAGATGATGGCCGAAGGCATTGCCACCTTCGCCTCGGACGAGGAGACGCTCTTGCTCCTCCCGCCCGCCTGTAAATCATGACGACGTGATCCTGCGCCGTCTCACCACGTAATCGCCCGCCGGAGGCTCCGACAGTCTCCATGCTGACCAGGGGAAAAAACCATGCTCCGCCGTCTTCACGCTGAACAGCCTGACAGTTTTGCCTTCACGCCTGACAACCTTGCTTGGGCCGAAGCACAGATCACCAAATATCCCGAAGGCCGTCAGGCCAGCGCCATTATCCCGCTGCTGTGGCGTGCGCAGGAACAGGAAGGCTGGCTGACCCGCCCCGCGATCGAAGCCGTCGCCGACATGTTGAACATGGCCTATATCCGCGCGCTCGAAGTGGCGTCGTTCTACTTTATGTTCCAGCTGCAACCCGTTGGTTCTGTGGCGCATATTCAGGTGTGCGGCACCACGTCCTGCATGATTTGCGGGGCCGAGGACCTTGTGGCCGTCTGTCAGGACAAGATTGCGGCCAAGCCGCATCGCCTGAGCGCCGATGGCAAATTCAGCTGGGAAGAGGTCGAATGCCTCGGCTCCTGCGCCAACGCGCCCATGGCGCAGATTGGCAAGGATTATTACGAGGATCTGACCGCCGCGCGCATGGGTGAAATCATCGACGCGCTTGGCCGTGGCGAGGTGCCGACACCGGGGCCGCAAAATGGCCGCTACGCAGCCGAGCCGCTGTCCGGTCTGACGACGCTCAAGGAATTCGACAGCGGGCATACCAAATACAACGCATCCGTGCAGCTTGCCACCGATATCGGGGACACGGTCAAGCGCATCGACGGCACCGAAGTGCCCCTGATCGCGCCATGGCGCGACAAGTCGGCCAATGCGACGGGCAAGCCCAAAGGCAAGGCAAAGACGCCGCGCACCGGTGTGACCGAACGGCAGAATGTGCCGGGCAAAGTGAAAACCGAAACGGCCAGACCAACCCCGGCCAAGGCCGAACCGACCCAAGGCGCAGGGACCAAACCCGCCACATTGGACGCGGCGCGCGATGGCGGGCCGGACGATCTCAAACTGATCAAAGGCGTTGGACCAAAGCTGGAAAAGCTGCTGCACAGCCTTGGGTTTTACCATTTCGATCAGGTCGCCAACTGGAGCGCGGAAGAACTGGCTTGGGTCGATCAGAACCTCGAAGGGTTCAAGGGGCGGGCCACGCGGGATGACTGGGTGCGGCAGGCGCAGGCCCTTGCCAGCGGGGAAGGTACAGAATTTTCCCAACGCGCGAAAAAAGACGGTATCTATAACAAGTAAGCAAGTAACAGATCGACCGAAGAGGGACTCGCATGGACAACAATCAGGGGATGATCAGCTGCGCATTGGGGTGTTGGCTGGTGGCAGCGTTGGGTGGTTTTCTGGCCGCCGTTCTATTGTGGGTCCTAGGCGGCTGGTCCTTTATGCAAGGCGTTTTCGTGGGCGCGGTGGTGTTTGCCGTGGCCGGGCTGCTGCTGAACTGGATCATCTGCCGGCCTCTGCCAGCGGCAGGCACGGCGACAGTGGGTGGCAAGGATGCCGCAACCGCCAAGGCCGAAGAGGCGCGCACCGCCGCCGCTGCACGCTCTGCCGAAGCAGCGGCAGCCACACAGGCCGCACCGGTGTCCGCCCCTGCGGCGCCGACCGTTTCGGGTGGTGTTCAGCCCAGTGCTGCCCTTGCGGGAGAGGCGGACCTTGCCGCGCGCAAGGGGGAATGGAAATACGAAGGCGACGCGGCCAAGCCGAAAGCCAAAGCCGCCGCCAGACCCAAACCAGCCGCCAAGAAAAAGGCGGCCCCCAAGAAAAAGGGCGCAGCCAAAACGGACGAGGCCGCCGCATCCACGCCGGATTACGACGGGGATGGGGTCAAGGAAGGCACCGGCGAGGGCACCAAACCCGCCGCGCTGGACGGGCCACGTGGTGGCAAGGCTGACAACCTCAAGGAAATCAAGGGCATCGGTCCCAAGCTTGAGGCTATGTGCAACGACATGGGCTTTTACCACTTTGACCAGATCGCCGGATGGTCCGCAGACGAGGTGGCGTGGGTCAACGCCAATCTGGTCGGATTCAAGGGCCGCGTGACACGCGACGACTGGATCGCGCAGGCCAAGGTGTTGGCCGCTGGTGGCGAGACCGAGTTTTCCAAGCGGGTTGAGGACGGGGACGTTTACTAACCCGTGACCAAACCACTGGACCCAAAACTGGCCCGGCAGGGCCGTATCGCGGCCCTCGTCATTGCGGGGGCCGCTTTGCTGTCGATCTTTGCGCCGGTGATCGTATCAGGCCTTGGCCTGCCCGCGCGGTTCGAGATCCTTATTTTGCTTTTTGCGCTGGCTGCGTTCATTTGGTCACTGGTGGTGGCCGTGCGGATTTGGCAAAAGAGCCGGGACTGATTTACGCGCGCGGGCAAGGCGCGCGATAGGCAAAGGATGACACCCATGCTGGACGACAAGGATCGCATCTTTACCAACCTTTATGGGATGCACGACCGCACGCTCAAAGGGGCACAAAGCCGTGGGCATTGGGACGGCACCGACAAGCTGATCCAGAAGGGGCGCGACTGGGTTGTCCAAGAGATGAAGGACAGCGGGTTGCGCGGGCGCGGCGGCGCGGGCTTTCCCACCGGGCTGAAATGGTCCTTCATGCCAAAGGAGAGCGATGGGCGTCCGGCCTATCTGGTTGTGAACGCTGACGAATCGGAGCCGGGCACCTGCAAGGACCGCGAGATCATGCGCCACGATCCGCATACGCTGATCGAAGGCTGCCTGATTGCCAGCTTTGCGATGAACGCGCACGCTTGCTACATTTACATCCGCGGCGAATACATCCGCGAGAAAGAAGCGCTGCAAGCCGCGATTGACGAGGCCTATGACGCCGGGCTGGTGGGCAAGAACGCCGCCGGGTCGGGCTGGGATTTCGACATTTACCTGCACCACGGGGCAGGGGCTTATATTTGCGGCGAGGAAACAGCACTTCTGGAATCGCTGGAAGGCAAGAAGGGGATGCCGCGCATGAAGCCGCCATTCCCGGCGGGCGCGGGCCTTTATGGTTGCCCCACCACGGTGAACAACGTCGAATCCATCGCTGTTGTGCCCACGATCCTGCGGCGCGGGGCGTCGTGGTTCTCGTCCTTTGGCCGTCCGAACAATGCGGGCACCAAGCTCTTTGCGATCTCGGGTCATGTGAACAATCCTTGCGTCGTCGAAGAGGCGATGAGCATCAGCTTTGAAGAGTTGATCGAAAAGCATTGCGGCGGCATTCGCGGCGGCTGGGACAACCTCAAGGCGGTGATCCCCGGTGGCTCGTCCGTACCCTGCGTGCGCGGTGAGAACATGAAAGACGCAATCATGGATTTCGACGCGCTCAAGGAAAAGGGCTCGTCGCTTGGCACTGCCGCCGTGATTGTGATGGATGAGAGCACGGACATCATCAAGGCGATCTGGCGGCTGTCGAAATTCTACAAGCACGAAAGCTGCGGCCAGTGCACGCCGTGTCGCGAAGGCACCGGCTGGATGATGCGGGTCATGGACCGTCTGGTAAAAGGCGAGGCGGAGGTCGAGGAAATCGACATGCTGCTGGACGTGACCAAGCAGGTCGAAGGGCACACGATTTGTGCACTCGGCGATGCGGCGGCGTGGCCGATCCAGGGGTTGATTAAGAATTTCCGGGGTGAGATCGAAGACCGCATTGCGCACAAGCGGATCGCGGCGGAGTAATGCTGCGCGCCAAGGTGTTTATCGCTGCAACGATGATTGCAGCGCTTGCCAGCCAAGCCGATGCACGTGAACCGCGACTCGGCATAGCCCTGCACGCGGGCAAGTCAGAAAACTGCTATGTGACTGCACCGGAGGGTCTGTCCGTGCGCAAAGGGCGCTGGATGGGCGGAGACAATTTCAAGCTTAAAGGTGCGCGTGCATTGATGGCGCAAACAACGATTGTTTGCAGCTATGCCGATGGCAAGGTCAAAACGTCGACGGCGCATCGCCAGCTGGTGATGTCGAATGCACAGGCAATAACTGTATACCTGCCCAAAAACCGCTCCGACATGAATGCGCATACCACGAGCAGCATGGTGCGTGCGGGTCAGGTTCTTGAATGGTCCGGAGATCTCCTTTTTCAGTGGGCGCAATAGCGTGGTTGGCTATGCCCCTCGCTGAATTCAACATCGGTATCCTGAAATACGACTGGGACGATCCGCGTGTCGCGGATTTCGCGGACAATCTCGACCGTGTCTATGACATTGCCCGGCGTGCGCCCGGATACGTCTGGCACATGGAAAGCGAGGATATGGAGGCCGCCCAGCTGGATGTGCAAGGCGTGCTGGGGGGCAATCCGCGCACGGCCTCGACCCTGTCGGTCTGGCAGGATGTGGAGAGCTTTCGCCACTTTGTGTTCCAGACCGTCCACAAGCAGTTCTACGACCGCAAGGCCGAATGGTATGACGACGCCGAACAGGGCACGCGGCTGGTGATGTGGTGGGCGCCGGAGGGACATATCCCGTCGGTCGCCGAAGCGGTCGGGCGGCTGCACCACCTCACCGAACATGGCGACAGCGATCACGCCTTTGGCTGGAAACACGTCGCAAGGTAGGGAATTCCACCGTTTTCGTTGACTGCGCGCTGTGCGATGACCGTGCGACGCCACCACTCACGAGAACATCTCATGGCTCCTCCCACCACCGCCCGCCAATATGGGGCCGCGATGCGCGCCCAGGGGATCAAATGGCCGGCACCGGCCATTGGCAAGGCGGATGCGTTGCTGTCCGGTCTTGATGTGTTTCGCATCGGGCGTCGCGATCCGTCCAAGGTCTTTGTTCTGGCGCGCAATAAATGGGCCACGGTCTATGTAGAGCGGTCCTATGGCACCTACCGCGATGCGTTTGATGCGGTGATGCCGCGCACATCGCTGGGCCGGGACGTGGACCACTTGCTGCCCAAGAGCCAAGCGCCTGCCGGTGATTTCCTCGCACTTGGGCGGATCAGTCACAGCGCCAACCGCAGCTGGAACGACTCGGACAGCGATCAGGCCATGGCGCAAAAAGTGCGCGACATGATCAAGGCCAACCCGCATCAGTTTGTGTCGCAGCTTACCGATATGGAACGGGGCTGGGCTGTGGTCAGCTGTTACATCCGCCCGCTGCACGAGCTGAACACCAGCGCCATGACCAAGATGACCATGGCAGAGCGTGAAGAGGCGTTCAGCGTCTAAGCCCTTGCAAAACCGGTTCGTTTGACGCACCCATGTCGCGCCCACCAGTGGAGACGACCATGACCCGGACCTCAATTGCCCCCCTTGCCCTCATCGCCGTGCTGCTGGTGAGCGCCTGTCAGGAGCGGCGCGCAGACAGGGTGGCGTTTGACGGTGTGTTTTTCCGTTCGAACGCGTCGAATATCGACCGGCAGCGCGATGATTTCGAGGTGGCGGTGAGCCCGGTTTCGGCCTCGTTGGAGGGTGCGCGCGACGCGGGCCGTTACGAGGCGGTGCGGTATTGCATCAAGAATTTCGGGTCGTCCGATATCACATGGATTGCCGGGCCGGATGCCGAGGACGGCACACTGACCATTGCGGGCGACCGTCTGGTGTTGCGCGGCACCTGTACTCCCGAATAATTCGTTACCGAAAAAGGCGACATTTTGCGCGCTACCGGCTTGTGCCGGGCGTTGTTATTGCATAGCAGATGGGTGCTTTTCCACATACGTCCCAGCGACAGCAACGTGGAGAGAAAAGATGCGCGCAATGATACTAGCCTTCACACTTGCCCTGGTAGCAAGCACCGTCTCGGCCAAGCCCCCCTTGCGGGAGGTGCCCGAGATTGATGGCACGATCCTTGCCGTCGGCATCGCCGACGAAATTCGCAAGAACTGCCCCGACATTTCCGCCCGCCTGATCCGTGCCGTCAGCGTGCTCAATGGCCTAAAGGGCACGGCGCGCAAGTTGGGCTATTCGGATGCCGAGATCGACGCCTATCGCAAATCGGACGTGGAAAAGGCGCGGCTCAAGGCGGAGCGGGACCAGTACCTGCGCGATGCGGGTGTGCGGGCGGGCGCACAGGACACGTATTGCGCCCTTGGACGGGTCGAAATTGAAAAAGGCGGCCAGATCGGCGCGCTGCTAAGGATGAACTGATACATGAGCAATCTGCGCAAGATCGTCATCGACGGAAACGAGATCGAGGTGGATGGGGCGATGACCCTGATCCAGGCCTGCGAAGAGGCGGGGATCGAGATCCCCCGGTTCTGTTATCACGAACGTCTGTCGATTGCGGGCAACTGCCGCATGTGTCTGGTCGAGGTTGTGGGTGGCCCGCCCAAGCCCGCCGCCTCCTGCGCGATGCAGGTCAAGGACCTGCGCCCCGGCCCCGAAGGCCAGCCGCCGGTGGTCAAGACAAACTCGCCCATGGTCAAAAAAGCCCGCGAGGGCGTGATGGAGTTCCTGCTGATCAACCACCCGCTGGACTGCCCGATCTGCGATCAGGGCGGCGAGTGCGACTTGCAGGATCAGGCCATGGCTTATGGCGTGGATTTCAGCCGCTTCCGCGAGGCCAAGCGCGCGGTGGATGATCTGGACCTCGGTCCGCTGGTCGAGACGCATATGACGCGCTGTATCTCTTGCACCCGCTGCGTGCGCTTCACCACCGAAGTGGCGGGCATCACCCAGATGGGCCAGACAGGCCGGGGTGAGGACAGTGAGATCACGTCCTATCTGGGCGAGACGCTGGATTCGAACCTGCAAGGCAACATAATTGACCTGTGCCCGGTGGGTGCGCTGGTGTCGAAGCCCTATGCGTTCACGGCGCGTCCGTGGGAACTGACCAAGACCGAGAGCATCGACGTAATGGATGCGCTGGGGTCGTCGATCCGGGTGGACACCAAGGGCCGCGAAGTGATGCGGTTCCTGCCACTGAACCATGACGGCACCAACGAGGAGTGGATTTCGGACAAGACGCGCTTTGTCTGGGACGGGCTGCGCCGCCAGCGTCTAGACAAACCTTATGTGCGCGAAAACGGCAAGCTGCGCCCCGCCACATGGCCCGAGGCCTTGGGCAAGGCGGCCGAAGCGATCAAAGGGGCCAGCAAACTGGCAGGCCTCGTGGGCGATCTTGCCCCGGTCGAGGCGGCCTTTGCGCTGAAACAGTTGGTCCAAGGGCAGGGCGGTATTGTCGAATGCCGGACGGACGGGGCGCAACTGCCCTCCGGCAATCGCTCGGCCTATGTGGGCACCGCGAAGATCGAGGATATTGATACCGCAGAAGCGATCATGCTGATCGGCACCAATCCGCGCCTTGAGGCGCCAGTGCTGAACGCGCGCATCCGCAAGGCATGGAGCCAGGGTGCGAATGTCGGCGTGATCGGTGAGATGCCAAACCTGACCTACGAGGCGAACCATATCGGTACTGATGCGACCATCATCGACGAGTTGCTGAAACGCGATCATTCGGCTGTTCAGGAAAAACCATCGGTCATCATCGTCGGCATGGGCGCGCTGACCCGCGCGGATGGTGCGGCGATCCTTGCAGGCGCGCAGGCGCTGGCCGAGAGCACCAAGTCGGGCCTGATGATCCTGCACACCGCTGCGGCACGCGTGGGCGCGATGGATGTCGGCGCAACAAACCCTGACGGCATGGCGGCCATCGACGGGGCGGACGTGGTCTATAACCTCGGCGCGGACGAGATCGAGATCGCGGACGGCGCGTTCGTGATCTATCAGGGCAGCCACGGCGACCGCGGCGCACACCGCGCGGACGTGATCCTGCCGGGCGCCGCCTATACCGAAGAGGGCGGGCTGTTCGTCAACACCGAAGGACGTCCGCAATTGGCTGCGCGCGCCAGCTTTGCGCCCGGTGAGGCCAAGGAAAACTGGGCCATTCTACGCGCGCTGTCAGGCGAGATTGATGCCACGTTGCCCTATGACAGCCTTGGCGCGCTGCGGCAGGCCATCGTCGCTGAGCACCCGCATCTTGGCGACATTGACGTGGTGGCGGAGAACTCGGGCGAGACGCTGGCGCAGGGCAAGATCGACGGCGGCGCGCTGGTCTCGACAATCAGTGATTTCTACCTGACCAACCCCATTGCCCGGTCCAGCCAGTTGATGGCCGAACTGAGCGCCAACGCCAAGGCGCGCAAATCCGAGGCGATGGCCGCTGAATGAAACTCTTTAATGTGATCAGACTGTTGGGGTTTGCGAGCTTGCTCATTGCTGGTGGGTGCGCATCTCAGGTATTGGAGAGTTATGTCGGTAAGTCCATAACGGAGCCTATGCTTGATTATGGCAGACCAACTGCTGTGTTTGATTTGCCCGATGGACGTCGCGCGTTTCAATGGTCGATTACGTCTTCGGGCTCTATCCCGATTACCAATACAAACTATGGTACCGTGTCAGGGCCCGCAGGTTGGGCCAATGTGACAACGACTTCAACGTCATACCAACCTTACGAGCAGACTTGTTTGTACACTTTGTTCGGCGAAACGCGGGGCGATGATTGGATTGTAACGGGATTCCGTCAACCGACGGTGTGGTGTGAATGAAGGCCGCGTGGCTCATATCCCTGATGCCACTTGCGGCCTGCGAGACGGTGCCAACGGCGGATCAGTTCATCCCGGACTACCGGGGTGTTGAGACGCAGCTGTTGGCCGAAGACTTGGTGCAGTTCAACGTGTCCATGACCAACGCGATCACCTCGCGGGATGTGGCGAACTATGCGGAATGCGCCGCGGCAGGCTATACGCTGATCCGCGGCTGGGGATTTGCGCGGCATTTGCGCACGAATGTCAACGAAGAGGCTGGCGTGTGGACGGCGGATGCTGTTTACACCATCTCGCCAGCGCTGCCGCAGGGCATCCGGACCATCGACGCCGAAGTCGTGGCCGCTGCCTGTGCGGAGAAGGGAATTCCGACGGTGTGAGGACTGATGGCTGATTTCTTTACGACCCCCGGCGGCATCGCCGTCATCATCCTGGCCCAGGTCCTTGCGGTTGTGGCATTTGTCATGATCTCGCTCCTGTTCCTCGTCTATGGCGACCGCAAGATCTGGGCGGCGGTCCAGATGCGGCGCGGCCCCAACATGGTTGGGGCGTATGGCCTGCTGCAAACCGTCGCTGACGCGCTGAAATACGTGGTCAAAGAGGTCGTGGTGCCCGCCGGTGCCGACAAGACGGTGTTCATGCTGGCCCCTATGACCAGTTTCGTGCTGGCCATGGTCGCCTGGGCGGTGATCCCGTTCAACGAAAACTGGGTGTTGAGCGACATCAACGTCGCGATCCTCTATGTCTTCGCCATCTCGTCGCTTGAGGTTTACGGCGTGATCAT
The DNA here is from genome assembly GCF_947503385.1 of uncultured Tateyamaria sp. Classification (GTDB taxonomy): domain Bacteria; phylum Pseudomonadota; class Alphaproteobacteria; order Rhodobacterales; family Rhodobacteraceae; genus Tateyamaria. The sequence continues at coordinate 452,100 of NZ_CANNDO010000002.1, read as the reverse complement.
GGGCGGCTGGGCGTCGAACTCCAAATACCCGTTCCTTGGCTCGCTGCGGTCGGCGGCGCAGATGATCTCCTACGAGGTAAGCATCGGCTTGATCATCATCGGTGTGATCCTGTCGACGGGGTCGATGAATTTCGGCGCGATTGTCGCCGCGCAAGACACCGGATACGGCTTTTTCGGCTGGTACTGGCTGCCACATCTGCCGATGGTTTTCCTTTTCTTTATAAGTGCCCTCGCCGAAACAAACCGCCCGCCTTTCGACTTGCCAGAGGCGGAATCGGAGCTGGTCGCAGGCTATCAGGTCGAATACTCGTCCACGCCCTTCCTGCTGTTTATGGCCGGTGAGTATATCGCCATCTTCCTGATGTGTGCGCTGACCTCGCTGCTGTTCTTTGGCGGCTGGCTGTCGCCGATCCCGGGCATCCCGGATGGGGCGCTGTGGATGGTGGCCAAGATGGGCTTCTTCTTCTTCCTGTTCGCGATGGTCAAGGCGATCACGCCGCGCTACCGCTATGACCAGCTGATGCGGCTGGGGTGGAAAGTGTTCCTGCCGTTCTCGCTGTTCTGGGTCGTGTTTGTCGCCTTTGCGGCCAAGTTCGACTGGTTCTGGGGCATTTATGCCCGCTGGGCCGTGGGGAGCTAGTTCATGAGCCTCGCCAAAGCCATCAACGAAGCGCCGGAACATCACCTTGACGACCTCGTCGCCTTTGTGACGTCGGAATTTGCGGTCGGCACCACCGACACGGATGGCAAATTTGAGAAAGCGGACCAGGGCGAGGTCGTCTCGGCCCTCAAGGCCTGGGCCTATATGCACCAGAATGACCCAAGCGGAGGAGAATGAGAGATGACGCAGATCGATTATGGCCGCGCCGCCAAGTACTTCTTGCTACAGGATTTCTGGGTCGGGATGAAACTGGGGCTCAAGTATTTCCTTGCCCCCAAGGCGACGGTGAACTACCCGCATGAAAAGGGCCCGCTGAGCCCGCGGTTCCGGGGCGAACACGCGCTGCGCCGCTATCCAAACGGCGAAGAACGCTGCATTGCCTGCAAGCTCTGCGAGGCGGTGTGTCCCGCGCAGGCCATCACCATTGATGCTGAGCCGCGCGAAGACGGCAGCCGCCGCACCACGCGCTATGACATCGACATGACCAAGTGCATCTATTGCGGTTTCTGTCAGGAGGCCTGCCCGGTGGACGCGATTGTCGAGGGGCCGAATTTCGAGTTCTCCACCGAGACGCGCGAAGAGCTGTTCTATGACAAGGACAAACTGCTTGAGAATGGCGAACGCTGGGAAGCCGAGATTGCCCGCAACCTTGAGATCGACGCACCTTACAGATGAACGCTGAAACCGCATATGAGCGCGGCAAGGCGCTGTCGGAGCAGGTGAACCCCGGCATGGAAGCCGCGTTGGCGGCGCGCTATGACGCGCTTGTGCCCGGCCTGTCGCGCATGGTCGTCGAAGTGCCCTATGGTACGTTTTATGCGCGCGGCGTGGTGGACGAAAAGACCCGGTTGCTTGCGACCGTTGCGGCGCTGACCGCGCAAGGTGGTCAGACCCGACCGCAGCTCAAGGTCAATATCGCAAGCGCACGTGCCGTTGGCGCCAGCCGGGCGGAAATCTGCGAGATCATCTACCAGATGACGCTCTATGGCGGGTTCCCGGCGATGATCAACGGGATGAACGCGGCAATCGAAGTGTTCGAGGCCGAAGATGAGTGACGACAAGAACCCTTTTGCCGCGATGATGGCCCAGATGCAGGAGATGACCAAAGCGTTTCCGCAAATGGCGGCGTTCGACCCGGCCAAAGGGTTCGACCCCAAGATGTTCGAAACGCTGTGGCCGACCATGCCCAAGGACGTGATGGAGACGTGGTTTGGCAATGCGATCAACAAGGACGGACTTGATGCGCGCACGCGCCTGCTGCTGACCCTTGCGGGGTTGACCATGCAAGGCGCGCAGGCCGACGCAGCGATCCGCCAGACCGTGCGCCACGCCCGCGAAGCCGGGGCCACCGACCAACAGATTTCCGAGACACTGGGCCTTATGGCGATGTTCGCCGGTGTGCCTGCAATGACCCGTGCCATGGGATTGGCCAAAGAGGTCATGGACGATGACGAGGACAAGACATGAGTGTATTTGCCTTTTACCTCTTTGCGGTCAGTGTGATCGCAGGCGGCCTCTTTACCGTGGTCAGCCGGAACCCGGTGCACTCGGTCCTATGGCTGATCCTCGCGTTCCTGTCTTCGGCGGGTTTGTTTGTATTGCTGGGGGCGGAGTTCGTGGCGATGCTGTTGATCATCGTCTACGTGGGCGCGGTCGCGGTGCTGTTCCTGTTTGTTGTCATGATGCTGGACGTTGATTTTGCCGAGCTGAAGGCAGAGATGGCGCGCTACATGCCGCTCGCGCTGCTGATCGGCGTGGTGATCCTGATGCAGTTCGTCATGGCCTTTGGCGCATGGGAATCGAACGCGGCTGCTGAGGGTATGCGCGCGCAGGTGATGCCAGTGGATCGCCACAACACCGAAGCGTTGGGCATGATCCTTTATGATCAGTATTTCCTGCTGTTCCAGCTGTCAGGCCTGATCCTGCTGGTTGCCATGGTTGGCGCGATTGTTCTGACCCTGCGCCACCGCGAGGACGTCAAGCGTCAGGACGTGCTGGCCCAGATGTACCGCGACCCGGCCAAGGCGATGGAGTTGAAGGACGTCAAACCGGGGCAGGGGCTGTAAGACCGACAATGCCGCGCGCCGCCGTCATATCCCTGAGTGCCTTGCTGCTGGTCGCGACGTCCCACATGGGCGCTGCGCTCACGCCGCTGCCGCCCTGCCATGGTGTTGAGGAAGGCGAGATGCGTGTTGGCGATACGCTGAAGTTTGCACGCACCAGCAAGAGCATTGTGACGCTGGAAAATTACATGGACCCGTTTGAGCCACAGGCCGACGGCGTCTATGGCCACCGCAACGCCACGATCAAAGCGTTGCACGACTTTAACGGTGTGCGCCTTGTTGACTGCGCGACTGGCCGGTTCTTGGCTATCAACGATCAACCGGAACTGGCGGTTGTGTCCGCAGCCCTTGCCGCGACGGAGTTTTTGCGCGCGGATGTGCAGGCGGACCAGCCCGTGACCTTTAATGACGTTCGGCGCGCGGCCCATGCGCTTTATTCCGGTGATGTGCTGGAATTGCGCGAGACCGAAGTGACCTGTGGCTGTCAGTGGTATGGTGAGGGAGACGCATGAAGACCGCGGTGACCTGCATCCTGATCCTGTGCGCCAGCACCGGACATGCCCTGACCCTGACCGACTGCGACCGGACCACGCATATCTCGCATGGGGGCGAGGCGGATCATCGCGATCTGGGCGAGGGGCGTGTGATGTGGCGCGACTGGTGGAGCCAGGAAGGCACCGCCACGTCCTTTGCCATTGTGGATTGCGGTCTAGGTGCGGCGCTGACCTTTCGCACGGCCGAGGACAACATGGGCACACGGCTGCCGTTCGACAAAACCGCCAAAGCGCTGCGCATCCTCGCGCAACACGAAAATGGAGCGCGCGCCTTTGCCACCTTTGACCGCATAGCCGCCGACTTGGACGGCACGGCCAAGGACATCGAAATCACAACACTGGATGCAGAGCCCTGCGCCTGCGCCGCCCTCTACCCCGACGACCGGGGTGACAAGACGGAATTCAAGCTGGCGGGTTAACCGGCGGCACAGACTAGGACAGACCGATGATCGGACTTGAACACTACCTCACTGTTGCGGCGACGCTGTTCGTCATTGGCATCTTCGGGCTGTTTCTCAATCGCAAGAACATCATCATCCTGTTGATGAGCATCGAGTTGATGCTGCTGGCGGTGAACATCAACCTCGTGGCGTTTTCCAGCTTTCTGGGCGACCTCGTGGGACAGGTGTTCACGCTGTTTGTGCTGACTGTGGCCGCAGCGGAGGCGGCGATTGGTCTGGCGATCCTCGTCTGTTTCTTCCGCAACCGCGGGACGATTGCCGTCGAAGACGTCAACGTGATGAAAGGGTAAGGGCACCATGGAAACCATCATCCTCTTTGCCCCGCTTGTTGGCGCAATCCTCTGTGGCTTTGGCTGGCGCATCTTTGGCGAGACGGCGGCCATGTGGATCGCCACGGGCCTGTTGTTCCTGAGCGCAATCCTGTCGTGGGTCGTGTTCCTGACCTTTGACGGCACGACCGAGCAAATCCAGATCCTGCGCTTTATCGAAAGCGGCAGCCTCAGCACCGACTGGGCGATCCGGCTGGACCGGCTGACCGCGATCATGCTGGTGGTGATCACGACCGTGTCGTCGCTCGTCCACCTTTATTCCTTTGGCTATATGGATAACGATCCGCAATGGCGCGAGGGCGAAAGCTACAAGCCGCGCTTCTTTGCCTACCTGTCGTTCTTTACCTTTGCCATGCTGATGCTGGTGACCGCCGACAACCTTGTGCAGATGTTCTTTGGCTGGGAAGGGGTTGGCGTTGCCTCCTACCTGTTGATCGGGTTCTACTACCGCAAGCCGTCGGCCAATGCCGCCGCGATCAAGGCTTTCGTCGTGAACCGTGTGGGTGACTTTGGCTTTGCGCTGGGGATCTTTGGCCTGTTCTACCTCACCGACAGCATCAACTTTGATGACGTGTTTGCCGCAGCGCCCGAGCTGGCGGAGACGCAGTTGACCTTCCTCTGGACGGAATGGAACGCGGCGAACCTTCTGGCCTTCCTGCTGTTTATCGGCGCGATGGGGAAATCGGCGCAACTGTTCCTGCACACATGGTTGCCGGACGCGATGGAAGGCCCGACACCCGTGTCGGCGCTGATCCATGCCGCGACCATGGTGACGGCGGGCGTGTTCCTTGTTTGCCGCATGTCGCCACTGATGGAGTTCGCGCCCGAGGCGATGGCCTTTGTCACCGTGCTGGGCGCTGCGACCGCGTTTTTTGCGGCAACCGTGGGTCTGGTGCAGACGGACATCAAACGCGTGATCGCCTATTCGACCTGCTCGCAACTGGGCTATATGTTTGTGGCGGCGGGTGTGGGCGCGTATCCGGTCGCCATGTTCCACCTGTTCACGCACGCTTGGTTCAAGGCGATGCTGTTTTTGGGCGCAGGGTCCGTTATTCACGGGATGCACCACGAACAGGACATGATGAACTATGGCGGCCTGCGGAAAAAGCTGCCTTACACGTTCTGGACCATGCTGATCGGGACGCTTGCCATCACAGGCGTGGGCATCCCGCTGTCGGGCTGGATCGGCTTTGCCGGGTTCGCGTCGAAGGATGCGGTGATCGAGAGCGCCTATGCCGCAGGCTCCGGCTTTGCGTTCTGGGCGCTGGTGATCGCGGCCCTCTTCACATCGTTCTACTCGTGGCGCGTGATGTTCCTCACCTTCTGGGGCGAGCCGCGCGGCGACAAGCACACCCATGAGCACGCGCACGAAAGCCCGATGGTCATGCTGATCCCGCTGGGCGTGCTGAGCCTTGGTGCGATCTTTGCCGGTGCGATCTGGTATTCCAGCTTCTTCGGCAAACCGAATGAGATCATCAAATTCTTTGGCGGCGAATACGAAGCGCCTGCGGAAGACATCAAGACAGCCGTGGCCGAACGCAGCCCCAAAGCGTCCGAGTTGAAATACGTGATGGCCGGAGCGCCGGGCGACGCAGGCGTCTACATGGCACCTGAGAACACCGTGATCCACGAAGCACATTACGTGCCCACATGGGTCAAGCTGTCGCCCTTTGTTGCGATGCTGATCGGGTTCGTGTTTGCCTTCTGGTTCTACATCCGCAACCCCGCGCTGCCCAAGCGGCTGGCCGAAAACCAGCGCCCGCTGTACCTGTTTCTCAAGAACAAGTGGTACTTTGACGAGATCTACGATTTCGTTTTCATCCAACCTGCTTTGTGGATCGGCAAGCAGTTGTGGAAAAAGGGCGACGGTGACGTCATTGACGGCACGATCAATGGCGTGTCGATGGGCATCGTTCCGTTCTTTACCCGCCTCGCGGGACGGGCGCAGTCCGGCTACATCTTTACTTATGCCTTCGCCATGGTGATCGGGATTGCCATCCTCATCACTTGGATGACCTTGAGCGGGGGGGCGAACTGATGCTTCAGGCACTTCCAATGGAATTCTGGGCCATGGTCGGCGGGTTGACCCTGTTGATGGCCGTGGCCGCGTTTTTTCTGGGCGCGCCGCAATGGTGGCAACGTGGCCTCGCGCGGTCGGCGCTCGTGGTTGCAGGCGCAGGGCTGTTTGTGAGCACGATGGCCTATGTGTCGCTGATTGCCGCCGTGATCGTGGTCCTCTTGCCGCTGCTTTTGATTGTGGCCTTCTTTACCAATCTATTCGGGGGATTGTTCTGATGGACAACCTTCTTTCCATCGTTACCTTCACGCCTGCGCTGGCGGCGCTGATCCTCGCCATTTTCCTGCGCGGTGATGACGAAGCGGCCAACCGCAACGCCAAGTGGGTGGCCATGTTCGCCACATCCGCCACGTTCCTTGTGTCCCTGTTCATCCTGTTCGGGTTTGATCGCAACGACACCGGCTTCCAGTTTGTCGAAGAGACGACGTGGATCATGGGCCTGACCTACAAGATGGGTGTGGACGGGATCAGTGTGCTGTTTGTGATGCTGACCACCTTCATGATGCCGCTGGTGATTGCGGCGTCGTGGGATGTAAACACACGGGTCAAAGAATACATGATCGCCTTTTTGCTGTTGGAAACGCTCATGCTGGGCGTGTTCATCGCACTCGATCTGGTGTTGTTCTACCTGTTCTTCGAGGCGGGTCTGATCCCGATGTTCCTGATCATCGGCATCTGGGGTGGGGCGAACCGCATTTATGCGAGCTTCAAGTTCTTTCTCTACACCTTCCTCGGCTCGGTGCTGATGCTGGTGGCGATGGTGGGCATGTACGCGGACGCGGGCACCACCGATATCGAGGCGCTGCTAAGCCACAACTTTGCCTTCGAGAGCTTCAGCCTGCTGGGCGTTCAGATCGTGGGCGGGTTGCAGACGCTGCTGTTCCTCGCCTTCTTTGCCAGCTTTGCCGTGAAAATGCCGATGTGGCCGGTTCATACATGGCTGCCCGATGCGCACGTGCAGGCGCCCACGGCGGGATCGGTTGTGCTGGCGGCGATCTTGCTGAAACTGGGTGGCTACGGCTTTATCCGGTTCTCGATCCCGATGTTCCCGGTCGGGTCCGAAGTGATGACGCCGCTGGTCCTGTGGATGAGCGCCATTGCCATTGTCTACACCTCGCTCGTGGCGCTGGTGCAGGAGGACATGAAAAAGCTGATCGCCTATTCGTCGGTCGCCCACATGGGTTTTGTCACCATGGGGATTTTTGCTGCGAACCAGCAGGGGATTGATGGCGCGATCTTCCAGATGCTGTCGCACGGCTTCATCTCGGGCGCGCTGTTCCTTTGTGTGGGTGTGATCTATGACCGGATGCACACGCGCGAGATTGACGCCTATGGCGGTCTCGTGAACCGGATGCCGGCCTATGCGCTGATCTTTATGCTGTTCACCATGGCCAATGTGGGCTTGCCGGGCACCTCCGGGTTTGTGGGCGAATTCCTGACGCTGATGGCGGTGTTCCAGGTTAACACCTGGGTGGCGCTGGTGGCGACGTCCGGTGTGATCTTTTCAGCAGCCTATGCGCTGTGGCTTTATCGCCGGGTGGTGATGGGCGACTTGATCAAAGAGAGCCTCAAGAGCATCACCGACATGACCCGCCGCGAGCGCGCAATCTTTGCCCCGCTGGTGGTGATGACGCTGCTTTTGGGCGTGTACCCGGCGCTGATCCTCGACGTGATTGGCCCGTCGGTCGCGGCACTTGTGGACCAATACGATACGGCGCTTGCCGCGGCTGAGGCCGCGACGCAAGTGGCCTCGAACTAAGGAGTGGGCGCGATGGCAGCCGACCTTACAATCATCCTGCCGGAAATCCTGCTGGCGTGTTTTGCCATGCTGGGACTGATCATGGCGGTCTACACGTCCAAGGACGGAATGGCGTCGCCACTGCTCTGGGCGACATCAGCCGTGTTTCTCGCCATTGCCGTCTGGATCGGGTTCACCGGTGCGGGCACGAATGTGGCCTTCAACGGGATGTTCGTGGACGATGCGTTTTCACGCTTTGCCAAGGTCACGATCCTCGTGTCTGCTGCCGCCGTGCTGCTGATGAGCGAAGGCTATATGTCGAGCCGCGGCCTTTTGCGGTTCGAATACCCCATGCTGGTGGCGCTGGCCGCAGTGGGCATGATGATGATGGTGTCCGCAGGCGATCTGATGGCCCTGTATATGGGGCTCGAACTGCAATCTCTGGCGCTTTATGTTGTGGCCTCGCTGCGCCGGGATTCGGTAAAATCCACCGAGGCGGGCCTCAAATACTTCGTGCTGGGCGCGCTGTCATCGGGCCTGCTGCTCTACGGCGCATCGCTGGTCTACGGCTACACCGGAACCACGCTGTTTTCGGGTATTGTCGAAGTGGCGAGCGAGGGCGCGTCGCTGGGCCTGCTCTTTGGCCTCGTGTTCCTCATGGCAGGCTTTGCCTTCAAGGTGTCGGCGGTGCCGTTCCACATGTGGACGCCAGACGTCTATGAAGGCTCGCCCACGCCGGTCACGGCCTTTTTTGCCACCGCGCCCAAGGTGGCGGCCATGGCGCTCTTTGCCCGCGTCATGCACGACGCCTTTGGCGGCGCGATTGCTGACTGGCAGCAGGTCATGGCGCTCTTGGCGGTACTGAGCATGTTCCTTGGCGCATTCGCGGCCATCGGGCAGACCAACATCAAACGCCTGATGGCGTTTTCGTCCATCGCCCATATGGGCTACGCGCTGATGGGGTTGGCTGCGGGCACGGTGCTGGGTGTGCAGGCGATGCTGATCTACATGGCGATTTACGTCACCATGAACGTGGGCACCTTTGCCTTTATCCTGATGATGGAAAAGGACGGCCAGCCGGTCACGGATATCAATGCGCTGCGTCTGTACCACCGGCAGGAGCCTGCCAAGGCGCTGGCGATGCTGGTGCTGCTGTTTTCGCTTGCGGGTGTGCCACCCTTCCTGGGCTTTTTTGGCAAGCTCTATGTGCTGCGTGCGGCCTATGAAGGTGGTCTGGAATGGCTTGCCATTGCCGGTGTGGTCGCGTCAGTGATCGGGGCCTATTATTACCTTCGCATCGTGTTTTTCATGTATTTTGGCGACACGCAGGAAGAGGGTCTGAACGGCGGCAAAAGTCCGGTGCTGTGGGGGATGCTGATGGCGTCTGCGGTGCTGATGTTTGTGTCGATCTTGCCGGTCATCAATATGTTTGGCGTCGAAAGTGCTGCGGCTGCGGCTGCGACCGTACTGGTGAACTAGGCGCTTCGTGGCAGATCGGCCCTCCGGGGGGGATTTTTTTGGGACAGAGACGGGGTGGCCCTTGGGCTATGGCCGGATCGTGTTGCAATCCGTTGATTCCACGTTGAGCGAGGCGGCGCGCGTGGCGCCGGAATTGGCAGGCCCTGCGTGGATTTTGGCACATCGACAAACGGCGGCACGCGGGCGGCGTGGGCGTCCATGGGCGATGCCCGTCGGGAATTTTGCCGCAACCCTCGTGATGCCGGTGGCCGGACCTCCGGGACAGGCGGCGCTGCGGTCCTTTGTAATGTCGCTGGCATTGCGAGACGCATGTGTGGCCGCGACAGGGCGCGAGGATGCCTTTGCGCTAAAATGGCCCAACGATGTGTTGCTGCGCGGCGGAAAGCTGGCCGGGATCTTGTTGGAGACGGTCGGGCCCGCGCATTTGGCCATTGGCGTGGGTGTGAACCTTGTGGCCGCTCCGTCCGCGGATGAGGTGGAACCGGGGGCGGTGCCGCCCGTCGCGCTCAGGTCATTGGGTGTGGACGTGGCGGCGGAACCGTTTTTGAACCTGCTTGCGGATGCCTTTGCCCGGCACGAAGCGCAATTTACCACCTACGGATTTGCGCCCATTCGCACAGCGTGGCTGGCCCATGCCGCGCGATTGGGTGAGGTCATCACGGCGCGTACGACACATGACAGCCAGACCGGCACATTCGTCGACGTGGACGGCGATGGGCAACTTGTTCTAGAGACGGCCAAGGGCCGGGTGCACATCCCGGCGGCGGATGTCTATTTCTGAAGGGGCGCACATGCTTCTGACCATCGACTGCGGCAACACCAACACCATGTTCTCGATCTGGGACGGGGCGGCGTTTATTGCCACCTGGCGTACGTCCACGGAATGGCAGCGCACGGCGGATCAATACTATGTCTGGCTGTCTTCGCTTATGGGGTTCCAGAAGCTGGATGTGGAGATCACGGATGTGATCATCTCGTCCACCGTGCCGCGGGTCGTGTTCAACCTTCGGGTCCTGTGCGACCGTTACTTCAATTGCCGCCCTTACGTGGTGGGCAAATCTGACTGCCTGCTGCCTGTGGATCCGCGGGTGGACGAAGGCACGCAGATTGGGCCCGACCGCCTGGTCAATACGGCAGGGGCCTATGACCGCTGCGGCGGCGATCTGATTGTGGTGGATTTCGGCACCGCGACCACGTTTGACGTGGTGGCGAGCGACGGGGCCTACGTGGGCGGTGTGATCGCGCCGGGCGTAAACCTGAGCCTTGAGGCGCTGCACAATGCCGCCGCCGCTCTGCCGCATGTCGATATCACCAAGCCGCAAGCTGTGGTGGGGACAAACACGGTCGCCTGTATGCAGTCAGGGGTCTTTTGGGGTTACGTGGGCCTCGTCCGTGAGATATGTGCCCGGATCAAGGCGGAACGCGCCCGCGACATGCGCGTGATCGCAACCGGAGGTCTGGCGCCGCTATTCCAAGCGACCGAGACCCTGTTTGACGACTATCAAGATGATTTGACGATGCATGGCCTGACGGTCATCTATCGCTACAACAAGGAAAACAGCTGACACAATGAGCAGTGAACGTTTGATCTACCTTCCCCTTGGTGGGGCGGGTGAAATTGGTATGAATGCCTATGTGTACGGGTATGGGGCGCAGGATGAAGAGCGGTTGATCGTGGTCGACATGGGTGTGGCCTTTCCCGACATGGACGGCTCGCCCGGTGTGGACCTGATCCTGCCGGACGTTGAGTGGTTGGCCGAGCGCCGTGATCGCATCGAGGCGATTTTTGTAACCCACGCCCACGAGGACCATGTGGGCGCTGTGTCCCACACTTACGAGCGGCTTGGCGCGCCAATTTATGCGCGCCCCTTCACGGCGAATATCGCGCGGCGCAAAATGGCCGAGTATGGCCATCCGGACGAGGCCGTGCGCATCGCGGCAGCTTGGCCCGATCAGGTGCAGGCGGGCCCGTTCAAGGTGGGCTTTTTGCCGATGTCGCATTCGATCCCCGAAAGTGCAGCACTTGTGATCGACACGCCTGATGGCCGCGTCATCCACTCGGGCGATTTCAAGCTGGACCCGACGCCGATTGTGGGCGAGCCCTTTGATCCGGACCTTTGGGCCGAGGTGTCAAAGGATGGAGTCAAGGCTCTGATCTGCGATTCGACCAATGTGTTTTCGCCCCATCCGGGCCGGTCCGAGATGAGCCTTGGGCCCGAGATCGAAAAGCTGGTGCGGGGCCATGACACGGGCATGGTTGTGGCAACGACGTTCGCCTCCAATGTTGCCCGCGTGAAAACACTGGCCGAGGCGGGGGCCAAGGCGGGTCGGTCAATTGTCCTTCTGGGCCGCGCAATGCGGCGGATGATCGAGGCAGCGGTGGAAACGGGCGTGCTGCGTGATTTCCCCACAACCGTCAGCCCCGAGGATGCCAAGAACATCCCGCGCGAGAACCTGATGCTTCTGGTGACGGGATCGCAGGGTGAACGCCGCGCGGCCTCGGCGCAGCTGGCCAATGGAAAATACATGGGGTTGGAGCTGAAGGAAGGGGACCTGTTCCTGTTCTCGTCCAAGACAATTCCCGGCAATGAAAAAGGCGTCATCCGCATCATGAACATGCTCTCGGAAAAGGGTGTGGACGTGGTGGATGACTCCTCTGGCCTGTACCACGTGTCGGGCCACGCCAACCGCCCGGACCTAGAGCAATTGCAGGACATCGTGCAGCCACAGATCGTGGTGCCCATGCACGGCGAACACCGGCACTTGCGCGAACATGTAAAGCTGACCGAATCCAAGGGGCGCCACGGCGTTCTGGCGGTGAATGGGATGATGATCGACCTCAGCGGCAATGCGCCCAAGGTTGCGGGTTACGTTGAAACGGGCCGAACCTATCTGGACGGCTCCGTACAGATTGGCGCGCTGGACGGTGTGGTGCGTGACCGCATTCGCATGGCGCTGAATGGGCACGTGACGGTGACGCTGATCCTTGATGAAGAGGATGAACCGCTGGGTGATCCATGGTGCGAGTTGATGGGCCTGCCGGAAACAGGTCGGTCGAATGCGGCACTGGTGGATGTGCTCGAAGCGGATTTGAGCCAGTTTTTGGGCCGTGCGGATGCCAAAACATTGCGCGACGATGACAGCTTGTCTGATGCGTTGCGGCGGGTTGTGCGTAAAACAGCGCAGGACGAGATCGGCAAAAAGCCGGAGGTGACGGTGGTCGTCAGCCGGATGCACTGAGCCAGGCGTCGGAGTCGCTGCAATTGGTGGCTGAGAGGCCAGACCTACAGTGAAGTGACGTGCTATAGTGTCGGAATGACAGTCGCCAGACATTACGATTTCCGCCGCGTGACTATGGGCGATCTGCCAATGTTATTGGCGTGGCAAATGCAGCCACATGTCCGCGAATGGTGGGATCTAGACGAACCATATGATCAGGAAGGACTAAACGATCCTCGCGTTTCTCGTTTCGTCGTCTCGTTCGAGGAACGGCCATTTGCCTTCATGCAGGATTATTCCGTCCACGGGTGGGAGGATCATCACTTTGCAGAGCTTCCAAAGGGCGCACGAGGGATTGATCAGTACATTGGCGATCCCAAGATGATTGGAGTTGGGCACGGGACTGCTTTCATCGGTGCAAGAATGAGAGTCCTTTTTGACAAGGGTGCGCCAATAATTGCGACTGACCCTCACCCGGACAATGAGCGGGCGATTGCAGTGTACACGAAGCTTGGATTTGAACCGTCAGGGCAGCCTCGGGAATCGCAATGGGGTCGCATACTGCCGATGCTAGCGAAGCCCTAGGGGTGCCGCCATGAACGACCGGTTCGTCCCGCAATTGCGAACACCTGTCGGGTTTGCAAAAGAGGTGTTTGCGGGACGCGGCTTGGTCCGGTGAACGGATGGCTAGCTGGCCATCCGCTCTTCAAAGCTGAGTTCGATAAAGCTGGGCGTATGTTCCCCAAGACCGACAACCTTGTTCCCGCCGCGATCATCGCGACCTGACGACCGACCGCGACCGCCTCGGCTGCGCGAAGGTTTGGGTGTCTCGTCCTGCTTGGTCTCTTGCAGCTCCGCTGCTGCTTCGACCGGCGCTTCGGACTTGTCCTCGGATTTCGGAGGTTTGCGCGATCGGGTGCGTTTGGGCTTGTCTTCGGTGGGCTCTTTGGGCTCTTCCACCTCGGGTTTTTCGGACTTCAGCGGGTTGTCGAGGCGGGGGATTTCCTTCTGGATCAGCTTTTCGACCGCGTCGAACTGCTTTTCATCACGGGGGATGCAGATGGTGATGGCCTTGCCTTCGCGGCCCGCGCGACCGGTGCGGCCAATGCGATGCACGTAGTCCTCCGGGTGGCCCGGGACGTCGAAATTGAACACGTGGCTGACCGACGGCACATCAAGACCGCGCGCGGCCACATCAGAGGCCACCAGAATGCGCAGTTCATTGTTGCGGAACCCGTCCAGCGTACGCGTGCGTTGTGACTGGTCCAGATCGCCATGGATCGGAGCCGCATCATATTTGTACTTTTTCAAGGACTTGGCGACGATATCCACATCCGTCTTGCGGTTGCAGAAGATAATCGCGTTGGTCAGCTTGTCGCCCTCGGCGTCGATCAGGGCGCGCAGCACCTTGCGCTTTTCCGACGCCTCGCGGTCACGACGCGAGCCTTTGAACATCAGAACACCCTGTTCGATCGTCTCGGAAGCGGTGGCCTGACGGGCCACTTCGATCCGGGCGGGATTGCTCAGGAAGGTGTTGGTGATCCGCTCGATCTCGGGCGCCATTGTGGCGGAGAAAAACAGCGTCTGGCGTGTAAACGGCGTGAGGCCAAAGATGCGTTCGATGTCGGGGATGAACCCCATGTCAAGCATCCGGTCGGCCTCATCCACCACCATGACCTTGACGTCCGACAGGATCAGCTTGCCCCGTTCGAAATGGTCGAGCAGACGGCCCGGTGTGGCGATCAGCACGTCGACGCCCTTGTCGATGGCCAGATCCTGTTCCTTGAAGCTGACGCCGCCGATCAGAAGTGCCTTGGTCAGTTTGACGTATTTGGAATAGGTGTCGAAGTTCTCGGCCACCTGTGCGGCCAGTTCACGCGTGGGGCACAGCACAAGGCTGCGAGGCATCCGCGCGCGTGCGCGCCCCCGGGCCAGCGCGGTGATCATCGGCAGCGTAAAGCTGGCAGTTTTGCCGGTGCCGGTCTGAGCGATGCCCAGCACGTCGCGCCCGGCAAGAGCGTGCGGAATCGCATCTGCCTGAATGGGTGTGGGTGTTTCGTAACCGGCCTCTTCGACCGCTTTCAGAACCTTTGGATTGAGATCCAGATCAGAGAATTTTGTCATTTATGTCCGTGAGTTGCGGACACTGACTTGGCCCGCTGCATCATTGATGTCGGCCCGCGTGGCCCAAAGGGGCAACCTCGCCCCGACATGCTGCGCGTGCATAACAGAGGCGCTTATGCGCGTCAAATCGCCATGTCAGGGAAATGCGTGCGCATGTGTTCGCCAAGCGACAGGTCATGCAGGCGCAACAGCCCCTGCGCGTGCAGGCGGGCGCGCAAATCCGGACTGTCGCCGATCACCTCGTCATAAAAGGCGCGCAGACCTGCGTCGCCATCCTGCGCCTGGATCGTTGACAGCATGTCGTGGATTGACAGTCCGCCATCCTCGGGCGGCAGGGCTGCCTTGATCTCGGGCCGGTACGAGCCCTTTTGCAGGCGGTAGGCAAACGCGGCACGCCACGCCTCCCAAGATGCGGCGTGGCAATGGGCGAGGTCAACCTGCACAAGTTCGGTGGCAGGCAGGCGCACATCATTGTGCAGCGCATCGTGAATCTGAACGGAGATGTCGGGTTGACCTGTGCGAACAAAGACCTTGCCTGCTGCGTGGCTGACAAAGCCTGCTTTCAGGTAACGGCCAAAATTGGGATAGAGCGCCGCAACGATACGGTGCCGGTCAGGACCTGCAGGGATGAACGCCTTGAACGCGTCATGGCTGCCGCCCAGCATCTCCATCGGACGGGCGCGGGCGGCGCGTGTGTCCGGGGGCAATCTGTCCAGCATGTCGGGCAAGGGGTGGGCGGGAACGAGGAATTCGTCCACGTCCATATGGATCAGCCAATCCACCTCGGTCCTGCGATTGTAGGCGTGGGTCGCGTTGAGCGTCTGGCGCACCTGATGCCGCGCAGGGTGCTTGCCGATCAGACGTTTCCAATGTGCTGTGTCGCAGGTCTGCACCCGGATTTTCGGATGAGCTTTCAGCGCCTTGAACGCCTCTGCATTGTCATCATCAAGGTACAGATACAGCCGGTGCGCGCCCAGTTCGAGGTGATAAGCGGCAAAGCGCAGGATATCATCCACGGGGGCAAGGATCGTCGTGGATATGCCCCATCTGGCCATGATCTACCCCTCCAACGTGCCGAAATGCTGCGCGACCTTTGCATCAAGGTTGAGCGTTTCGGTGCGCAAAAGTCCAGCGTCGTTCAACCGCTCCAGCCGGTCTGGTGTGGGGCTCGACAATTCGCGGTGCAGCGCGCGCAAGGCGTCGGGATCGGGGTCCTCCAGCAAGGTGCGGATCAACAGGCCAATCGGGTTCATCTTGCCCTTGCGATTGTGATAACTGCCCTTGTCCAGCCGGTATGTCATGTGCCGCCGGAACGTCTCGAAATCGGGGGCATGGGCGTGCCCCAACTCCAACCCCGGCAGCGATGCGCCGCTCCAGACTTTGTTCCCGAAATGGCGCAAGGCGTGAATACCGAGGCTGACATTCTGCAACCCCGTCCGGGCGAATACCTTGGGCGATGTGGTGCTGAGAAAGCCTCCTTTGATGTACTCGCCAAAGGTCGGGTAGATCACGCGGCGCTTGCTGGCCCGTGCGTAGCGTTTGAAATGGTGCGGATCGCCCTGCGTGTCCATCATCTCGACCGGGGACAGGTTGACGTGCGTGTCGTCGGCGCTGACACGTGCCAGCAGATCGGGCAAGGGGCCGGGGGCAAGGATGAACTCATCCACGTCGATATGGGCCAGCCAATCAAGGGACGTTGCCCGGTAAACCCTTGATGCATTGTAGATTTGTCGCATCTGGTGGGTGGACGTTGTCCGATCCGGGCGGTCTTGCCAATAGGTCGCATCGCATTGGATAAACTGGATACGCGGGTGGGCCAGACGCGCGGCGATGGCTGGGTCGGGCGTGTCCAGATGGATGTGCATCCGGTGAACACCCAGATCAAGATGATAGGCCGAAAACCGGGCGATCTGGAGCAGCGGCGCCTTTACAGTGGTGACGATGCCCCAGCGCAGGGTGGCTGCGTCCCGGTTGACGGGTTGCGGCACGGTGAGCGTGGGTGTGTCGGCTCCGTTCAGACCATCATCTCCTTGGTGGCAGTCAGGGTCACGTCCGGATAATCGCGCGCCACCCGGTCGATGTCCCATTGCAACCGCGTGAGGTAAACGATGTCGCCGTCATGGTCGTGCGCGATGTGTTGCTTGTTGGAATCTGTAAACTTATCAATGGCTTGTTTGTCACCGTTCACCCACCGCGCCGAGGTAAACTGCGATTGTTCGAACCGTACGGGCAGCCCGTATTCCAGTTCGATCCGGCTGGCGAGCACTTCGAATTGCAGCGCACCCACAACACCGACGACAAAGCCTGACCCGATGGACGGCTTGAACACCTTGGCGGCACCTTCCTCGGCAAACTGCATGAGTGCTTTTTCCAGATGTTTTGCCTTGAGCGGATCACCCGCGCGCACACCTTGCAGCAGTTCCGGCGCAAAGCTGGGGATGCCGGTGACACGCAGCGCCTCGCCCTCGGTCAGCGTGTCGCCGATGCGCAACTGGCCGTGGTTGGGGATGCCAATGATATCACCGGCCCATGCCTCTTCGGCCAATTCACGGTCAGAGGCGAGGAACATCACCGGATTTGAAATGGCCATCGGTTTTTTCGACCGCACATGGGTCAGCTTCATGCCGCGTTTGAAGTGACCAGAGGCCATGCGGACAAAGGCCACGCGGTCGCGGTGCTTGGGGTCCATGTTGGCCTGCACTTTGAAGACAAAGCCGGAAACCTTTGATTCCTCTGGTAGAATCTGGCGCGGCTCTGCGCTTTGAATCTGCGGCTCCGGCCCGTAGCGCGCGATGCCTTCCATCAGTTCCTTGACGCCAAAGGAATTGATCGCCGAACCGAACCAGATCGGGGTCAACGTACCCTGCAACATCGCCTCAGCATCCAGCGGGGGCAGCAATTCACGCGCCATTTCAAGCTCTTCCCGCAGTTGGTTCAACTGCGCTTCGGGCACGTGATCCGCCAGTTTTGGATCGTCGAGGCCGTTGATCTCAATGCTTTCCGCGACCTTGTTGCGGTCGGCGCGGTCCATCAGTTCAAGCCGGTCGCGCAGGATGTCGTAGCAGCCGATAAAGTCGCGGCCAACGCCGATCGGCCAAGACGCAGGCGTTACGTCAATGGCGAGGTTTTCTTGGATTTCGTCAATGATCTCAAAGGTGTCGCGGCTTTCCCTGTCCATCTTGTTACAGAACGTCAGGATTGGCAGGTCGCGCAGGCGGCACACTTCGAACAGCTTTTGTGTCTGGCTTTCCACACCCTTGGCCCCGTCGATCACCATAATCGCGGCATCCACTGCGGTGAGTGTCCGGTAGGTGTCTTCGGAAAAGTCCGAGTGGCCGGGTGTGTCTACAAGGTTGAACCGGAACGTGTTGGTTTTGCTTGTGAAATCAAAGGACATGGCCGAGGCCGAGACAGAAATCCCGCGGTCCTTTTCCATCGCCATAAAGTCTGACCGCGTGCGACGCGCCTCACCTTTCGCGCGCACCTGACCGGCCATCTGAATGGCCCCGCCAAAGAGCAGGAATTTCTCGGTCAATGTGGTCTTGCCCGCGTCCGGGTGCGAGATGATCGCAAAGGTCCGGCGGCGGGCAATTTCGGGCGGCAATTCAGGGCGGTTGTCCAACATGAGCGCCGTATATCGGGGCGAACCCAAGGGGACAAGCAGCGGCACACATGCCGACACACGCCACGCGCCATTTCGGTGCGCCCTGACAGCCTGGTGACAAAATCTGTCAGCATTGGGAGCTAGGCAGTGGGCATTCACTTAATTGGAAGGACAGACCCATGACCCTCGACGAGATCGCGCAAAAACTGGTGGACGGATGCCGCACCGGCAAGGAAACGGAAAACCTCGGCGCGCTGTATGCCGAAGACGTCGTATCGGTTGAACCTGTGGATCACGGCATGGGCCGCGAAGCCGTCGGCATGGCCGCGCTCAAGGGCAAGCACGCATGGTGGGACAGCACGTTCGAGATGCTCGAAACCGACGTGTCGGACCCATACCCCCATGGTGACGACCGTTTTGCCGTGATTTTCGAGGTGAAGGCCAAGAACAAGGAAACCGGCGAAGTCTCGGACATGAAAGAGGTCGCCGTGTACCACGTGGCGGGTGGCAAGATCGCGCGGGAGGAGTTCTTTTACGCCTCGTGATCCGCTTTGGCGGCGCAACCGGATGCGGTGGGGTGCACCGTGTCCGGCTGTGACCGGCGCTTCGGTACAGATGGTGCGCGCGGTTGGGCTTCAGCCGCGCTGCATCGTTTCTGATGTGGCGCGTTTCTACACAGATGGCCCGCCATATCCCCGGCAGCCGCCAGACCGGCAAAGTATGTTGTGGCTCAAGGTCGCGCGATCAGAACATCGCAGGGCGGGTCACGCATCAGATCGATCGACAATGAACCCAAAATCGCACGGGCCGACCCCACGCGACCGTGCGCGCCAACGGCGATCAGATCCGCATCGCCGCAATCCGCGAGGCCGCACAGGATGGGATAGGGTGATCCCGGCATGATCTCGGTCTTGCCCGCGCCCGCGGGCAAGTCGGCTGTGGCGCGCCACGCGACGTCCTGAGTGACCGCCTCCTTGTGGAAGGCATTGGCAAGGTCTGCCGCCGCCGCAGATGTCTGGCCCAACATTCCGCTATAGGGCACATGCAGCGCGTGGATCAGCCGGGCCTTTGCATGTCGGTTGAGCGACAGGGCAAGTTTGAGGGACGCGGTACTTGCAGGCGAGAAATCGCAGGCCGCCACCACCTTGTCATAGCTGTGATCGACCGCATCCTTGACCAGCAGCACGGGATTTGACGTCCGCCTTACAATCCGCTGCATTGTGGTTTCGCGCAGCGTGTCAAGAAAGGGCCGGGGGCGGTGTATACCCATCACCAGCAGGCACAGCGCATCATTGTGGGCGTAGTGCAGGATTTCATGTGTCGGGTCGCCCACGCGGATCACAATGTCATGGGCCACGCCGTCACCGAGGGTGGCCACAAACCTGTCCAGTTCCATCTCGGCCTTGGCGTGCAACATGTCCGTCAGATCGGCAGGCATGGCGTCGTCCAGCACCATCAGTACGGTCACCGGCAAGCCGTGCGTGCGCGCCAGATCGAACGCCCGGCGCACCGCGCGGTCCGACCGTGGTGACATGTCTGTGGCCACGAGAATGTTGGTCAGCTTTGGCATCGCACGTCCCTTGTGTTTCGCTTGGACACATGGTGGCGGGCAGGGGATCAGGACGCCTTGATTTTGCTCAATCGCCCGGCGCTTTAGCGCATTGATGCACGGCGCAGGATTTCGGCGGCATCAGGCCGGTCGAGCAGCGTTTCGGTCACGTCGAGCCCGGACAGCCCGTTTTGGCTGTGTGGCGCGATCACGGCGCGCACCTCATCCGGGACCACCGGCGTGGTGCGGGTGTTGACCAGCATGGATTCCGCGGCAATGCCCTCGGCATAGATGATCTGGTGCGTGTCGAACAGCAGTTCGAAATAGTCGACAAAGCCTCCGTCCTGCACCACCACGCTGTCGCCGTTCACAAGCAGCCGCGCCTTGACCAGCAATTCAGAGCGGCCCGCGCCCAGCTTGTCGCTGCGTTGATAGATGAACAGGCGGTGATCGGGCGACACGACCAGATCGTGCAGATTGTTCAGCGTGCCCGCCCGGATGCGGATCGGGGCAAAATCGCCCACTGCGCGCACGGTGGACTGGCCGATCCAGCGCAGCGCCTGCACCCCGTCGTTGCGGGTCAGAACGCGGTCGCCGGGTTTGAGATCCTCAATCGGTGTTTGCGCGCCCGATGCCATAGTGATGTGGGTGCCGCGGGTGAACCGCGCGCAGGCAAGGTGGGCAAACTTTTCGCGCGCCCCTGCGGGGTCGATGCCAACCAGCGCATAGGGCGTCATGGGCAGCAGTGCTGCCAGCGGCAGCAGGTACACTGCCTCGATATTACCATCGCTGTCGACCTCGACCAGCACGATAGCGTCGGTGACGATCCCGTCGGGCGGCATCAGCGTTATGGCACAATCAAGGTGGATGGCCGCGCCCGGAGTGCCCAGCGGGCTGTCGGCCGCAACGGTCATATGAGCGGCATCCGTGGCGTGCAGGGACAGACGTTCGGTCGCGGCATCCGGTGCCAGCGTATAGACGTCGTCTAGCATCAGGTCATCGCCACAGCCCAGCGTGTCGCCCCGGTTCGCACCATCGCTCACGTGCAGCGCATCGGCGCGGTACACGGGCAGGCTCTGGGCGGGGCTGGCGTTGGTCGGTGTCATGGGCGTGTGCTCGGGGTTTCGAGAACGCTTAGCCTAGGATTGTGGCGCTGTTCGGTCAACGGTTCGGCGTTTTGCTGGCGCATTGTTGAGCGGCGCGTTACCTCTGGTCAAACATCCAAATGGGGAGAGACATCATGGATCTGGGAATTGCTGGCAAGCGCGCGCTTGTATGTGCATCATCCAAAGGGTTGGGCCAGGGCTGCGCTGAGGCGCTCGCGGCAGCGGGCGTGCATCTGGTGATGAATGCGCGCGGCTCCGATGCGCTGGAGGCCTCGGCAGAGGCCATTCGTTCGGCGCACAGTGTCGAGGTGACAACCGTGGCCGCAGACGTGTCAACAGATGCGGGACAGGCGCAGGTTCTGGAGGCCGCCGGGGATGTGGACATTTTGGTGAACAACGCGGGCGGCCCGCCACCGGGCATGTGGACGGATTGGGACCGTGACGATTTCATCAAAGCGCTGGACGCCAACATGCTGGCCCCCATTGCGCTGATCAAGGCGCTTGTGCCGGGCATGATGGATCGCGGTTGGGGGCGGGTCGTCAACATCACCTCGCAATCGGTGAAAGCGCCGATCGCGGTGCTGGGCCTGTCCAATTCCGCGCGCACGGGACTGACGGGTTATGTCGCGGGCACGTCGCGGCAAGTGGCCGGATCGGGCGTCACGATCAACAATTTGCTGCCCGGCATTCACGCAACAGACCGCGCGGACGCGCTGGATGGTGGGGTGGTGGCCGCCCAAGGCATCACACTGGACGAAGCGCGCGCGCAGCGCGCGGCAACGATTCCCGCCGGGCGCTACGGCACGCGCGAAGAGTTTGGCGCAGCCTGCGCATTCCTGTGCTCGCAACATGCCGGTTTCATTGTGGGGCAGAATCTGCTGCTGGATGGCGGGGCGACCTTGGCAACGATCTAGGGCGCGCCGCGCCTGCTGCCAAAACGTGGCACGAATGTCGTGCATCTTTGGCGCTACACAGACAAGGAGCCCGCCATGGCCAAAGCCGCGCCGACATTCTCGCTCAAGGATCAGCTGTTCAATGCGGACAGTCTGGGGGATTTGGCGGATGACTTCGCCGCCGCAGTGCCGGGATTTGACCGCGACGCGTTTCACACCGCCGCCCTTTCGGGCGTCAAAGAGCGTACGCTGGTGGCGTGCCTTGACTGGTTCGCCGATTGTCTGGAGCCCTATCTGGCACCGGATTTTCCAACCATGGCCGACCAGCTGGAGGCGGCACTGCCGCCCCGGTTGGACCCCGGCCTGCGCGACGATGACTTTGGCCGCTTTATCCATGCAGTGCCCGGCGTGCTGGCGGCGCGCCACGGGTTGGAGGATCACCGGGAGCGGGCGCTTGACCTGCTCCACGCCGCGACCCAGCGGTTTTCGATGGAGTTCTACATCCGCCCGTTCCTCAACCGTTGGCCGGAGCAGACGCTGGCGCGGCTCCGCAAATGGGCCGAGGATGACAATTACCACGTGCGCCGTCTGGTGAGCGAAGGCACGCGGCCCAAACTGCCGTGGGCGCGCAAGGTGGACCTGACCAGCGACCAAACCCTGCCTTTGCTGGACCGCCTGCAGGCGGACCCGACGCGGTTCGTCACGCGGTCGGTGGCCAATCACCTGAATGACGTCGCCAAATCCGAGCCAGAGGCGGTACTGGGGCGCCTGAGGTCGTGGAATGCGGATGCCACGCAGTCTGCCAAGGAACGCGACTGGATGCGGCGTCACGCGCTGCGCACGTTGGTCAAGGACGGGCATCCGGGCGCGATGGAGATGCTGGGGTATCGCAGTGACGCCGACGTCGCGGCGGATTTGGTCATTGAGACGCCGGAGGTGAATTTGGGCGACGCGCTGCGGTTTCGCGTGGCGTTGTCTGCGCAGGATGTGACACCGGTCATCGTCGATTACCGCATCCGTTTTGCCCGCCCCGGCGGGCGCAGCGGTGAAAAAGTGTTCAAACTGAAAGTCGCCCGCGTGACAGAGGGCCAGCCGTTGATCCTGACAAAGGCGCATATGCTAAAGGCCAACGCGACCACATTCGAATTGCATCCCGGCACACACGGGCTGGTGGTGCAGGTGAACGGAGTGGACCGCGCCAGCGGTACGTTTGACATCCAAGCACGCTGATCACGAAAGGAACCAATAGGTTCACAACCGCGTCACCCCCGGTAGCGCGGGCTTGGCCTGCCTGCTAGGCCGCAGGTCACCTTGCCTGCGGAAAGACCTCTTTCATGTCTCCATTGCTCCTGATCGCCCTGTTTACATTGCTGATCGGGGTCAGCGTGCTGTCCGCCCCGCACCGGGCGAGCGTAGAGGGGTTTTTCTCTGGTCGCATGGCGGGACGGGCACCGGGCTTGTGGGTGCTGGTCCTCAGTCAGGTCACCACGTGGATTTTTGCCCGCAGCCTGATGAATGCCGCAATCCTCGGCTATTTCTATGGGATTGCCGGGACGCTGGCTTATGCCGCGTATTACGGCAGTTTCCTGACCGGCGGGTTCATCGTGGGACGGCTGCGCGCGCGCGGGGCCACGTCGGTGCAAGACTGGTTGCGGGCGGGGTTCGGGCCTGTGGGCACAAGCGCCTACAACGTCGTGATCGCGCTCCGGCTTCTGTCGGAAGTGTTTGCCAATCTGTTGGTCGTCGGCCTGATCGCCAGCGCAGTGATTGCGGGTGGCGGCACCACAGCTATTCTGGTCGTGGCTGTGGTCGGTCTTGCCTATTCGGCATGGGGCGGGTTGGGGGCTGCCCTACGGACGGATGTGGCGCAAATGGCGGTGTTTCTGGCCGTATTTGCTGTGGCGTTTTTGTATCTGATTCTTTGCGCCGAATTCTCTTGGGGTGCGGTTTTAACTGCGCCCGGCACGGCAGGGGCATATAACGGCTGGGTGTTGTTGGCGGTGGCGGCGCTTCAGGTGTTTTCCTACCCCGCGCATGATCCGGTGATGATGGATCGCGGTTTTCTCGCGGACGAGGACACGACACGGCGGTCATTTCTCCATGCGTTTTGGCTGTCGACGCTGTTGATTGTGGGGTTCGGGTTTTTTGGCATTCAGGCCAGCCTCGTCGGGGCCGCGTACCAGTCCGAATTGATCGGCACATGGGGACAGATGTTTCCCACATGGGTTTTTGCCGCGCTGATGCTGTCGCTGCTGGTCTCGGCGCTGTCCACGCTTGATTCAGCGTTGGCCTCCGCAGCCCGGCTGGTGGTTGAAGAGTTGCGCTGGGCGCCCCGGTCATTGCGCGGCGGGCGTGTGGTCATGGTGGTGTTCATGGCGTTGGGCGCGTTGCTTACGGTGTGGGGCAATGCGACGCTGTTCGATGCGGTCGCCGTCAGCGGCACCGCTTCGCTGTTCCTGACGCCGGTGCTGATTGTGGGGCTGGTCATGCGACGGCGCGTGGCGCTTTGGGCGTATCTCATGGCGTTTGGGGCGGCCGCAGCGGGAGCCTTCGCCTATTTTGGACGCGGCTGGCCACTGTTTGCGGGCGTGCTGCCCGACGGGCACAAATACGAACAGCTGCTGGTGATTTGCTTGGTCGTTCTGGCGGTGGGATTTGCCGCAGTGCTTGCGGGGGCGCGGCGGGCCTGATACGCCACCGACTGTTTTAATCGGGAATGTGTCACGGTGACCGCACCACGGCTGGAAATTCGCAACCTTGTGCGCACATTTGGCGACCGGCGGGTCGTCGATGGGGTGTCGCTGAGCATCGAGGCGGGGCAGGTCACATGCCTGCTGGGCCCGTCGGGCTGTGGCAAGTCCACCACGCTGCGGATGATCGCCGGCGTCGAGATGCAGGACAGCGGTGAGATCCACGTAGATGGCGCGCTGATCTGTGACACGGTGTTCCGCGTGCCGCCTGAACGGCGTGAGATTGGCCTCATGTTTCAGGACTTTGCCTTGTTCCCGCATTTGAGCGTGGCCGACAACGTGGCCTACGGGCTGGTGGGGACGCGGGCTGAAAAACGCGCACGGGTCGCGGAGATGCTGGACCGGGTGCATATGGGACGGTTCATCGATGCCTATCCACATCAGTTGTCCGGCGGAGAGCAGCAGCGCGTGGCGCTGGCGCGGGCGCTGGCCCCGCGGCCCCGGATCATGCTGATGGACGAGCCGTTTTCGGGCCTCGACAACCGGTTGCGCGATGGCATCCGGGACGAAACACTTGCCATTCTGAAGGAAGAAGACACCGCCGTTCTGCTGGTCACGCATGAGCCGGATGAGGCGATGCGCATGGCGGACGAAATCGCGTTAATGCGCGATGGACAGATCGTACAGCGCGGCGCGCCTTACAACGTCTACACCCGGCCCGCAGATCAGAAATCCGTGGCTTTTTTCAGTGATGCCAACAAATTGCGGGCCAAAGTTGAAGGTGCGCTTGCGATGACGGCCTTTGGTCGCTTCCTTGCCCCCGGCGTGCCGGATGGGACGGATGTCGACATCGTGTTCCGCCCCCAGCACGTGAAGATCGACTTTGACCGGGCAGGGGTTGGCCCGGCGCCAACCGCCGCCGAAGGCACGGCGGCGCGCGCGCAGGTGATCCGGGCGCGATTCATGGGGCATGAAAGCCTCGTGGAATTCCGGCTGGACGACGATGGGACGATCATGCGCGCGACGGTGCCGGGCGTGTTCCTGCCGCAGCCCGAGACGGTGATGTGGCTGCGCATCCGGCGCGACAAATGCTTTGTATTTCCCGTGGAGGAGGACGCCTGATGGGGCCAATGATCGTGGAATTTGGTCTGGGCACGTCCTTGCGCCGGGGCAGCTACACCGAGGCTGCGGCGCGGGCGGTGCGGGCGGCGCTTTGGCGCAACTCCATCAACCTTGCAGAATATATGGGCGTGGCCAAAGAGGACATGCGCATCGCGGTGCATATCGGCTGTGCGCAGCCCGAACTGGTGGATGTGTCGGTTCTGGCGGATGTGTTCCCCTACGGCGCGACAGCGTTTCAGATCCGCAAGGGCGGGCTGGACGTGGCACGGCCCGAGGGGACGGGTGCGCCGACCGTGATGGCTCAGGCCGCACTGGTGGTGTCGGTGGAGAAATCTGATGACTGAACAGCGGCTGATCATCGAAATGGCGCAGGGTGTGGACCTGCACGGGCGCGACGACACCAAGGCTGCACGCCGTGCGGTCGAACAGGCGCTGCAAGGTGCGTCACTGCCGATCTTTGGCACATTGGGTGTCGACCGGGGCGCGATGCGGATCGTTGTCCACGTTGCAGTGCCGCGGCCTGAAGCGGTTGACGTGGACCTGATCGCGGGTCTGCTGCCTTACGGGGTGGTCGAAGTTGTACCGAAGCAGGGCGGGCTGGACGTACCTGTGGGCGACGAGGTGCACGTCATGGCCGTCGCCGCGATCGAGGTGTTTCTGCCCAAGCGCTAACGCGTGACGGACCCAAACCAGCGGCAGGCTCGGAATGGTTCAAAATCAGGTGCGCGGACCGAAGCGGACCTGCGCAGAATGGGTTTTTTACTCCAGCATCGAGGGTATTGTTCTTTGCAGTTACGGACCCGAAGTGGTCATTTGACGGCGAAATTCGATGAACGCTGACCCTCATGTGCGCGTCTTGTACGGACGCTCTCAAGGCCGGCGTGTCCCGCTTAGACAGCTTTGTCGCTGATCAGACGCATCCCGAGATGTGCGGGCGGGGTTCCGACGGCGCATCCGCCGCGCGCGGGGTCGCGGATCAGATAGGACATCGCTGCGAGGTGTTCGCCACCCACAAAAAACGCGGGACAGCGATCGGTGGCGGTTCCGTTGTCCAGCCCGTCATAGCATTCCATCGTCCATTCCCACACGCTGCCATCAAGATCGACAACGCCTTGGGGGGAGGCAGAAAAGCTGCCTTGAGGCTTGAGCGCCCGTGGGGCGAGGCCTTCGATGAGGTAGCTGGACGCCCATGTCAGGGAGGGGTCGGTAAAGAGTGGATCGGGCTTGTCGGGAAGAACCGCGGCGGCCAATACATCCCATTCGCCCGCAGTGGGCAGCCGAAAGATGTGACGGCTTTTGCGGTTAATCCATGCGACATATTGCTGAACGTCAACATAGCTCAGCCCGGTGGCAGGCGTTGTGACCGGATCTTGGTCGGGCCTTGAGCGCAGGGTGAGCGCGCAGGCACCATCGTTTGCGCATCTGTTCCATTCGGCCACGGTGACTTCGAATTTTTGCACATAGAGCGCACGTCCGTCGGGCATGACCACAGCCTGTTCGGCCATTACGGGCACATAGGCGGGGTCCGGGCCGCGCTGCAAAAGCGCGACCCAAGCGATGCCTGCCGCTGCAAGGCTGAGGATGGCAAAACGAACGAACGTCTTTCCACGTCTTGTTTCCGGGTTTGCAGCGGCGGACATCGGTCATTCTCCCTTTCTTAGGTTTCGAAACTACGTGGGGCGACGACCTGCTCCATCAGTGCGTTGTCCCACTGGCCTTCGACAACGACATGCGCGGTTGCACCCAGCATCACACCTTCGATCAGGTTGTGGTTGACGTAGGCGTAAACGCCCGGTTGTTCGAACGTATACATCGCGGCCACAGCGCTGCCGCCCCGCACAAACCACGTTTCCATGTCCTGAAGCGGCGCGTCGGTAAAGGACGATTCCCAGACATAATTGCCGTGCCCGCCGATCAGGTGGGGACGCGAGTCGCGGTTCGCCTGATTGTGGATCATCAGGACGGTTTCACCCACATTGGCCTTGATTGCGCCTTCCCCGGTCAGGGCACCAACGGCACCGTTGAACACCGAATGGGTCGGGATCAGACCGCGCATCACCTCAAGACTGTCGGCATAGTCATCGCCCGCCGCCTCATAGGTGCGGTAGTCGCCGTTTTCATCCTTGGGCAGGTAGTAATCCTGCTCGCCGAAATAGGCGATGCGGTCGTAGCGCAGCGGGTTGCCGTCCTTGTCCTTGAGCCCGTCGCGCGGCAGCACCATGATGGCGCCGTTCATGCCGTGGGTGACGTGATAGGGGATCATGTCGCCGCCCGGTGCGCAGTGATAGGTGAAACAGCCGGGTTTTGTCGCCTTCCAGCGCAACATGCATTCCTCGCCGGGATAGACATGGGTCAGGCCACCGCCACCCAAAGCGCCGGTCGAGGCGTGGAAATCGATATTGTGTTCCATCATGCTGGAGGTCGGGTTGCGCAGGGTCAGTTCGACCATGTCGCCCTCGTGGACGATGATCAGCGGCCCCGGAACCGACCCGTTATAGGTTAGCGCCCAGACGCTTGCGCCGTTGTCTTCGTCGACGACCATCAGGCGCTCTTCGGTCTCCATTGTGATTTCGACGATCTTTGGGCCACCTGTGGCGACCTGTTCGTGTTCAGGTGCAAAGGGGGGCGCCACCAGTTCCTGTTTGACCCGTGTGTAGCCCGACAGATCGGCAGGTTTCGCATTGGTTGCGGCGTCTTCTGTCCCTGCGACGCGATACAGGTTCTTGGACGTTGCGTTTACCCCGTGAAGTTTGGGTGCGCGCGGCGCTGACATTGCAGCGGCCCCTGTCATGGCGGCTGCGCCCGCAAGCACACTGCCGCGCAGCACATTGCGGCGGCTGGTCTTCACGAGTCCGGGGTTGATGCGTTTGGTCATGGTGCCCTCCTATGGGGTTTGGCTGGTCGACAGGCGCGACACCGCGCCCGCTGACGACTGGAAATGTTCAGAGATTGCCGAGTTGAGCCTCGAAACGCTCTTTGGCTTTGGGTGGCACACGGCCTTCGAAGAAATCCGCAGGGACCTGTGCATCACCGACAGCGATGGTCATCACCATGCCCATGGCAAAGTGCGGTTTGCAGATGACGCCGTAGACGCCTTGGGTGTCGAGCGTGACTTCGATCTCTTCGTTGATCTTGCCTTTGAAGGCTTCGGCACCGTCGGGCAGCATACCTTTGTTCACTTCGGCATTGTGGCCCTTGGTGGTGGCTAGAAATTTGATCGTGTCGCCGGGCTGGGCCTGCACGAACGCAGGTTCAAAGACCATGCGTTCACCGTCGGACCCTTTGTTGAGCATTTGAACCTCGAAGGTTTCGGCAAACGCCGCGCTCCCCATCAGGGCGGCGAGGGTCAGGCCGGATACAACTGTGCGAAACATCTGTGTTTTCCTTTCAGTTCGCGGTGTGCGTTGAAGCCAAATCTATCGGACGGAGAAAACGGGAGTTTGCGCTGGCTCAAACTTTGCGCCGATGCGCGCAGCGGTGTGGCGCCACCGACAAGTATCTGTCCTGCCTATGGTAACTGTGCGACAGTGCCCGGAATGACCGAGTTGCAACCGCACAAGATATTGCCGCGGCTTGACGAAAGCCTGCTGACGCATTTGCCTCCGTTCTCAAGGCTCGAGCGGCGGCACATCCGCACGATCCTCGATCAGGCCACCGCGCGCCGGTACGACGCGGGGGTCGCGATATTTGATGAGGGCGCGCCTGCGGAGAGGTTCTTTATGCTGCTCGATGGCTATGTGCGCGTGGTCCGGGTGACCCAATCGGGGGAGCAGGTGACGGCGCTGCATATCCCGGCGGGGCAGCTTTTGGGGATTGCCAAGGCGGTGGGGCGTGACACGTACCCTGCCACCGCAGTGACCGCGACCGAGTCGATCGCTCTAAGTTGGCCAATGCGGCTGTGGGAGAGTTTCGTCGCGGATTACGAGGGCTTTGCCACAGAGACATACAAAACCGTCGGTGACCGGATGGGCGAGATACACAACCGGGTCATGGAGATGGCAACCCAACAGGTCGAACAGAGGGTGGCGAACGCCCTGCTGCGGCTCATCAATCAGTCAGGCCGCAAGGTTTTGGACGGGATCGAGATTGACTTTCCCATCACGCGGCAGGATCTGTCCGAACTCACCGCGACGACGCTGCACACGGCAAGCCGCCTGCTCAGCGCGTGGGAAAAACAGGGGCTTGTGCGCAGCAAACGCAAGCGCGTGACCGTGCTGGACCCGCACGCGCTGGTTGTCATTTCGCAGCCAAAGTCCGGGCTATAGGCCGGTTGCCGCCAACAACTCGGCCACAAAGGCGTCTTCGTCCAGATCGTATTCCCGGCACGCATCGACAAGGGTGTGAAACGGACTGACGAGGCAGCCAACGCACAGCATCCTGTGACGCGCGAAAACGGGGATGGTCTCGGGCCAGCGCGTCATGAGGTCTGCCAGCGGCATATCGGGATCGTCGATTTTCATCTCTCGCATCGGTCTCTCCTGATGGGGCGAGACTAGCCACTCAAAGACGCCAAACGTTGCGCTGGCACAAACTTGTGCGCATCGCGCCACGCTAGTGATCGGTCATCCCGCAACCAAGGAGACCGGCTCATGGCGGACATTCTGACAAAATCACGGGCGCGAAACATCTTCTACGGGGGCTCGATATTCTTCGTCTTGGTTTTCGTAGCGATGACCGTTCACTCGCACAGATACGTGGTCACCACGTCGACCGCAGGCATGGACCTGAGCGAGGCCGTGATCCACGGCAAACATGTGTGGGAAAGACACTCATGCATCAACTGTCACAGCCTGCACGGCGAGGGCGCATATTTTGCGCCTGAAGTTGGCAACGTGATGACGCGCTGGGGTGTGCTCGACAGTCCCGAAGACGCTTTCGAAACCCTCAAGGCATGGATCGAAAGCCAGCCCACCGGCATCGAAGGCCGCAGGCAGATGCCCAAATACGAGATGACCGACGAGGACATTCGCGGACTTGCCGAATTCCTGCGCTGGGCGGACCAGACCGACACGCAGGGCTGGCCGCCCAACGACGCCGGATAAGCAGGCGAGCGCAATCCGAACAGTGGACCCCGCTTTTCGGAGCAATTGCGCCACAAAAAAGGAACACAGAATGAAATATCAATCACAGAACGTGGCCTACTGGTACTTTCTCGCTGCCATGGCGCTGTTCGGCGTTCAGGTGCTGGGCGGGCTTCTTGCGGGCTGGATCTATGTCTCGCCCAATTTCCTGTCCGAGCTTTTGCCGTTCAACGTCATCCGCATGATCCACACGAACGCGTTGATCGTCTGGCTGCTGTTGGGCTTTTTCGGCGCGGCCTATTTCCTAATCCCGGAGGAATCCGAGCGCGAGATATGGTCGGCCAAACTGGCCTATATCCAATTGGTCATTCTGCTGGTGGGCACGCTGGGTGCTGTCGGCTCTTATCTTGTTGGTATCCATGGCGGGCGCGAGTTTCTTGAACAACCGCTCTGGGTAAAGTTCGGCATCCTCGTTGCGGCGCTTATTTTCCTGCTCAACATCTCGATGACCGTCCTGGCGGGCAAAAAGACTGCAATCACCAGTGTGCTGCTGATGGGCCTTTGGCTGCTGTCGCTGCTTTGGGTTTTTGCCTTTATCAATCCCGACAACCTCAGCCTCGACAAGATGTATTGGTGGTTCGTTGTGCACCTGTGGGTGGAGGCGACATGGGAATTGGTGATGGCCGCAATCCTCGCCTTCCTGCTTCTGAAACTGACGGGTGTGGACCGCGAAGTGGTGGAAAAGTGGCTGTATGTTATCGTGGCGACCGCGCTGTTTTCCGGCATCCTCGGGACCGGGCACCATTTTTACTGGATTGGATTGCCGGGCTATTGGCAGTGGGTCGGTTCGATCTTTTCGACGCTTGAAGTCATCCCGTTCTTTCTGATGATGAGCTTTGCCTTTGTCATGGTCTGGAAGGGCCGCAAGAACCATCCGAACAAAGCCGCCCTGCTGTGGTCGCTTGGGTCCGCGACGGTTGCCTTTTTCGGGGCGGGCGTCTGGGGGTTTCTGCACACGCTGCACGGTGTGAATTTTTACAGTCACGGCACGCAGATCACCGCAGCCCATGGGCACCTTGCGTTTTTCGGAGCCTATGTGGCGCTGAACCTTGCGATCTTTACCTACGCCATGCCGATGCTGCGGCAGCGCGCGCCCTATAATCAGGTGCTCAACATGGTCTCGTTCTGGCTGATGACCGGCGGCATGGCCTTTATGACCTTTGTGCTGACCTTCGCCGGGACAATCCAGACGCATATGCAGCGGGTCATCGGCGACTATTACATGACGGTGCAGGACGATCTTGCGATCTTCTACCTGATGCGGTTCGGCGCAGGTTTGGCCGTCGTTCTGGGTGCGCTTCTTTTCATTTATGCGCTGCTGGTGGTGCGCAAGGCCGAGGTCATCGCACCCGGTCCGGCCAACCCCGTGCCGGGAGAATAGGCCATGAATGTCGCAACCCCACCGCGTTTGCCGTTCTACCAGCCGACGGGCCGCGAATGCGACCTGTTCGAGGCGGCCCATGACAACGGTTTGCCCCTTCTTCTGAAGGGGCCGACCGGCTGCGGCAAGACACGTTTTGTCGAACACATGGCGGCGCGTCTGGGCAAGCCGCTGTATACTGTCGCCTGCCATGACGATCTGTCGGCGGCGGACCTGATCGGGCGCTATCTGCTGAAAGGCGGCGAGACCGTCTGGGTCGACGGACCGCTGACGCGCGCCGTGCGCGACGGTGGTATTTGCTATCTCGACGAGGTGGTGGAGGCGCGCAAGGACGTCACCGTGGTGTTGCACCCGCTGACGGACACGCGGCGCACGCTGATGATCGACCGCACGGGCGAGGAACTGGTGGCACCTGCGGCGTTCATGCTGGTGGCCAGTTACAACCCCGGCTACCAGAACGTGCTGAAGCGGTTGAAACCGTCGACCCGGCAGCGGTTCCTGTCGATCAGCTTTGACTTTCCACAGGCGGACACCGAGATCGCGGTGGTTGCCGCGGAAAGCAGGCTGGAACCGGGCCGCGTCGCGCCGCTGGTGCGGCTCGCGGGCCATATTCGCAACCTGAGCGGCATGGACCTGGAGGAAGGCGTGTCGACCCGTCTGCTGATATATGCCGCGACTTTGATGGCCGGTGGTGTGGGCGTCGCCCAAGCGCTTGACGCGGCAATCATAGAGCCGCTGAGCGATGAGCCGGACGTGCAGCAAGCGCTGCGCGATCTGGTCAGCACGATCTACGGGTGAGGGCCATGCACCTGCGCGACCTCATGGAACCCGAAGAAACGGTGGGCAACCTTTGGCACGACATGGCCAGCGGGATCGGCGCAGGCGTCACCTACCCTGAGGCGGGCGTCGCGCTGGCCGCGGTCCGGCCCAGCCTTGCCGTGCTGTTTCGGGCGCTTGGCGGGGCAGCGGGGGTCGAACTGGCGGAAGCCGCGCCAAGCGGGGTGCAGCACCGTCAGGTTGTGCGCCGCAAACTTGGGGCCGGGGGCGACCGGGAATGGGTCGCGCGCTTTGACGGGGAACGGCTTGCATTGCCGCCGGTGATAGAGGCGTTCCCTAATGCGGACCTCAACCGCGCGGCGTATTTCTGGCTGACGGCACTTGCCGCTGTGACCCCCATGGATGGCTTCGTCCCAGATGGCGACGGCCCCGCGCGGGACTGTGCGCATATTCGCGCGAATGGGGTGGCGGCGGGCAGGGCCTATGCGGCTTGCCCGGGCTTGCGCGACAGCTATCGCGTGATGGCCGCGTTTTGTGCCGCCGCCCGGACAGACATGCGCCGCCCCGCGCAGGAGGCCGCATTGGAACAGGCGATCCGTGACCAGTTGCGTGGGCAGGCACCGGCGCTTGATCGCGTCGACCCGGGCCTGCGCAACCATATGCCATGCGCGCCGGTCCCGATCTGGTTGCGCTTTGAACGGCCCGGGTCGGGTGGGTTGGCGGCCCAAGACGCCAAGGCGGATCCGGGCGCACCGGCGCCCCGTACCGCCCGCAGCAACCGCAAGCTGGGAGAGCGCAAGGATCAGGACCAGCACAACCGCAAGGACAGCTTTATCATTCACCGCTTTGAATCGATCCTGTCATGGGTTGAGTCGATGAACATCAACCGCAGCGTCGATGACGACGACGACGAGAACGCGCAAAAGGCCGCTGACGATCAGGATCGGATCACCCTGTCGAAACAGGACCGCAAAGTGGCCACGCGCCTGCGCCTGCACCTTGACCTGTCGCCTGCCGATGCCGATCACGAGGCGCTGGCGGGCCAGCACAGCTATCCCGAATGGAACCACCGGTCGCGCAGCTATATGCAAGATCACTGCCGGGTGCTTGATGCGCCCGCGGTGGCGGGTGCTGCGACCTACACGCCTAACGCCCGCTATGTCCGTGAAGTCCGCCGCCAGTTCGAGGCCTTGCTCCCACGCCGCGTGCTGCAACCTCGCCAGATCGACGGGGCAGAGCTTGACCTTGACGCGGTGCTGACGGCGCGGGCCGATATGGTGGCGACCGGGCGCGGGTCCGACCGTATCTGGCAAGCCGCACGGCAAATGGATCGCGACGTGTCGGTCGCGTTCCTGATCGACACGTCGCGATCAACCGAAGCGGCGATTGGCGACATGTCGGTCATCGACGTGGCCCGCGACACGATGGCGGCATTGGCCGCCGGGATCGACGCGGCGGGCGACCGGTGTGGCATCTGGGGGTTCTCATCGCTCCGCCGGGACCGGGTGTTCCTGACCCGCTGCAAGGGGTTCGACGACCCGATGTCACCTGCGATCACCGCCAATATCGGCGCGCTGAAGCCCGGCCACTATACCCGCCTTGGCGCCGCGATCCGCCATGTCAGCGCTGCGTTGGCGGAGGAACCGAGCGCCCGCAGGCTGCTGATCGTGCTGACCGATGGCAAGCCCAATGATCTGGACCACTACGAAGGCCAGCACGGGATAGAGGACAGCCACATGGCCGTGCGCGAGGCCCGCGCGGCGGGCCAAAGCCTGCATGGCGTGGTGATCGACGAGGACGGACAGGACTGGTTCGCGCGCATTTTCGGACGCGGCGGCTTTGCCCTTTTGCCGAACCCCGAACGGCTGCTGCGCGCGCTGCCCGACATTTACAGAACACTGACACAGGAGACCTGACATGCGATTTTTCATTCCCCTCACGGGCGCCTTTGTCCTTGCGGGTGCGCGGCTGTCTGCCGAAGGCTTTGACCGACCGATTCCCCAGCCGCAATCGGCAACAGCCGAATTCTGGTACGCATTGGCCTGCATCACGCTGGTGCTGAGCATGGTGGCGGTACAGTGGCTGGTGTCGCGCAGATGACGCGGACGGGATGGTCTACGCGCAAGATCGCCCTTGTGCTCTATCCCTTTGGGGCGGGTGCGGCGGCGGTCAACGTATTCTTTGCCGCCCTTATTTTTAGTTGGATCGGTGGCCCGATCCTGTCCACCGGCCTTTCGATCCTGATCGGAGCGGTTCTGGGCATTCCCGCGACATGGTACTTTGCCAAACACATCCGTCATCTGATGGACATGGCAGACCGAGGAGCGCAGCAGTGAAAATCGACATGACCGGCGACCAGCCCACGATTGACGCCCGTGATCTTGGCGAATTGCTGGGTCTGCCTCCGAAAGAGGTTCAGGCGCTGATGCGTGGAGGCGAGATCACCTCGCGTTTCGAAACCGGGGAGGGCGAGGACGCAGGCAAGGTCAGGCTGACCTTTTTCCATGCCGGTCAAAGGGTGCGCCTGACCTGCGCCAGTGACGGGACGGTTCTGACCATATCCCGTGTCCGGACGGAGCGGCCCTAATGGCGCAATCGTCCGCAGAGCAAATGCGCCGCTGGCAAGGTCCGGCGCTGTTCAGCTTTGGCTTTCGCCCGTTTTTCCTGTTTGGAGCGATGTGGGGTGTTGTGGCGATGGGCCTGTGGCTGGGGGTACTGACGGGGGGGATCGACCTGCCCACCCGTTTTGACGGCGGCACGTGGCATGGGCATGAGTTTCTGTTTGGCTACCTTGGCGCGGTGCTTGCCGGGTTTCTGCTGACGGCTGTGCCCAACTGGACCGAACGCCTGCCCATTGTCGGCTGGCGGTTGGCGGGGCTTTTTGCGCTGTGGTGTGCAGGGCGGGTGGTGATCCTGTTTTCAGAGGCCCTTCCACCGCTTGTGGCCCCGGCAATCGACCTTGCCTTTCCCATTGTGCTTGGCGGGCTGATCCTGCGCGAGATCATCGCAGGCAGGAACTGGCGCAACCTGATCGTGTTGGCCCTGCTGGCCGTCTTTGTGCTGGCCAATGCGCTGTTTCACTACGAGGCGCTTGTTGGTGTGTATGCTGCGCAGGGTTATGGGCTGCGGCTGGGCCTTGCGACGGCGGTGATGATGATCGCCGTCATCGGCGGGCGGATTATCCCGTCCTTTACCCGCAACTGGCTGGTCCGCGCAGAGCACCCGGCGCGTCCCGCTGCCCCGATGCAGCGTTTCGACAAGCTCACGCTATTGCTGAGCCTGCCGATCCTTGCGGTCTGGATTTTCCGGCCCTTTGCGGTCACGACCGGAATCTGTCTGCTGGTGTTCGGCGGTGTCCACCTGATCCGGTTGGCGCGGTGGCAGGGGCATCATACGCTGACCGAACCTTTGGTGTGTGTCCTGCACGCCGCTTATGGTTTCATTCCGCTGGGCGCATTCGCGCTTGGCCTTGAACAGATCATGGGCCACCCCGGCACTGCGGGGGCACAGCATCTGTGGATGGCGGGCGCGATTGGGGCGATGACACTGGCGGTCATGGCTCGCGCCACGCTCGGCCATACGGGCCGCGAATTGCGGGCGGGCAAGGCGACTGTGGCAATCTTTCTGTGTGTGTTTGCAGCGGCGTTGACGCGGTTTTTGTCGCCGCTGCATCTCGGGCTCGGCACGCTCTCCGGTGTGTTTTGGCTGCTGGCCTTTGGCGGGTTCGTCCTGACCTATGGTCCGATGCTTTTGCGGCCAAAGCCTGATCACGGCACATGACGTGGGCGGGTTTCATCGGCGTATTTGCCCTGTTTCTTGCGTCGCATTTGATTACCGGTACGGCCCGCCATTTAGTCGCGTATTGTGGCGCAAGTCGGCCCTAACGGGTTCGGCATATCTTACTCGATCTTGTCGCTTTCAATGTTGGGCTTGCTGATATGGGCCGCCGGCGCGGTCCCCTATGTCGAGCTTTGGCCCCAGTATGGCTGGCACCAACACCTCATGCATACAGGCATGATGGCGGTTTGCCTGATCCTTTTCTTTTACAACGGGCGTCTTGGTCCGTTTTCGTTTGGCCGGGCGGACAACGACAGGTTTGAGCCCGCGCGTCCCGGCATTGTGCGGTTGGTCCGGCACCCGCTGCTGACGGCATTGGCGCTTTGAACGTTCCTGCACATTCTGCCTTATGGCGACCTCGCCTACGTCATTTTGTTCGGCGTTTTTGGGGTTTTGCCGTGGGCCGCCAGGGACAGGTTAACCGCCGCAGACATCGGGCGATGGGACCGGAGCGGTGGGATCGGTTGTACGTAACCGTGTTCCAGTCTCCGGCTCTCGGCAGGCCAGTGTCATGGTCTGGCGCTGCGGTCCGGCTTGCCCTTGGGGTCGTCCTGTTCGCCGCACTCATCGGCTTTCATCCTGTTGTCATAGGCGTATCAGCACTGTGATCTTTGCAGCCTGATCTCCGTATCCAGTTGCTCTGGACGCCCTGAGGCACGTGTTGATCAACACCAGCGCAATTGTACGGGCGAGGGGCCGCCCCAGTGCAAGAGCGCGATACGCAATCCACCCCGTTGGCCGAACATCGCAAAGCGCTGTGCAATGGTCGCGAGACTGGGTGCCAGAGCCGACTGCACAGGCTTCGGAATTCGGCTCCAAAATACAAACCGGCAGGCGCACGTTGCTGTATTTCGCAAACGTCCGCAGTGTTAAGATTTACTCTGGCGCATAGTTTCTTTTTCCGCACCCGCATACAACGGAAAACCTGAACTGACAGGTTGGACTGGGAACACTTGTGTATTCCGAATTCTCAAGGCCTCAACAACCATCACAGGGACGGGTCGTAATCGGCCAGACGCTTGCCGGGCTCGTCTACGAACATCTCGGGCAACGCTTCTGCGCTTTGGATCAGGTCGACGCGGAAGACGCGGAATGCGTCGCGCAACTCGCACCAACTGGTCAGGGTCCAGACGCGGCCCCAATACTCCATATGCAGCGGCCGGACGGTGCGGGTGCTGATGCGGTCGCCCTTGGAATGGTAGGTGAGGCGCAGTTTTTGCCGCGCACGGATCGCGGCGCGCAGCGTGGGCATGTGCGCGGCCCCGCGGGCAGCATCGGCAAAGGGGTAGACGGCGAATTTCCATTTGTCGGCTTCGGCAATCGTGCGTTCGGGCAGGACGGCGTCGACCTTTGCGGCAAGGCTGAGGGCCGCGGTTTTGAGTGTCTCGTCTGCCGCTTCGGCCACGATGGCCATGCCGAGGTTCAGCGCCTCAAGCTCGTCCGTGGTCAGCGTCAGCGGTGGCAAGCTGATGGCGGAGGTGATCATGTAACCCACGCCGCGCTCGCCCTCGACCGGGACACCGGAGGCCTGCAACGTGTCCATGTCCCGGTAGAGGGTGCGCACCGACACGCCCACAGCGTCCGCCATGTCCTGCGCTTTGTGCAGTCGCCCGTCGCGCAGAATCTGGATCAGTTCAAAGAGGCGGTCGGTGCGGCGCATGTCACTCCTGTTGCATCTGCACGGGCGCATAGCGCATCACGAGGCCGTCCTGCGCGATCATCGCCATAAAGGGACGTGCTTCGGGCTGTTCGAACATCGCGTTGGACGCGGCGATGGCGGTGTCCTGCGACGACCAGAGGATGTGGTCGGTCCAAAGCCCGTCGTTGTCCACAGACAGGGTCCGTCGCACAAAGGCGCCCGTGCCGCGCAGGAAAGGCCCCATCGCTTTGGCTGCGGCCACAAATGCGGCGGGGTCCGTACCTTCGACCAGACGAAATGTGACAATTTCGGCAACAGGCAGAGGCGCGGGGCTGGTGCCCTCGGCGGAAGCGGCATGGGGCACAGTGACGGCAAAGAGGGTGGCAAGGGTTATGGGCGCACGCATGTTATACTCCTGTTTATGCTGTGGTGCGCTGGGTGTATCTGTGTCCAACTGACATAAACCTGTCAGTTGGACAAGCGCCACGCGCATTTTTTCAGGATTTCCGCCGCACCGAAGCGGATGTGAAGGCCCGACACCTTTCCCGTGCGGGGGCACGTCGGTTACACCGGCGTCCGACACGCGGCGTCATGCCGCCTGAGATGGGAGCAAAGACATGCTGAACAATATCGGATTGCCGGGCCTGCTGCTGATCGCGGTTGTGGTGCTGGTGCTTTTTGGCCGTGGCAAGATTTCGAGCCTGATGGGTGAGGTCGGCAAGGGCATCACCAGCTTCAAAAAGGGCGTGAACGAAGGCAAAGAAGAGCTTGAGGCGGCGCAGGCCGAAGAGGCCAAGGACGTCACGCCCGAGTCCGAAAAAGACAAGGTCTGATCCATGTTCGACCTCGGCTGGACCGAGATGTTGGTTGTGGGTGTGGTGGCGCTGCTCGTCATCGGCCCCAAGGACCTGCCGGTTGTGTTTCGCAATGTGGGCCGCTGGGTCGGCAAGGCGCGGGGCATGGCGCGGGAGTTTTCGACGGCGATGAACCAGGCGGCGGACGAATCCGGCGTGCGGGACCTGCAAAAGACCATCAAGTCGGCGACAAACCCGGTGGGTTCCGCGATGGACGGGGTCAAGGATGCGGCGCGTGACATGACCTCATCGCTGAAGGACCTCGACCTCGATCCCAACAGCGAAACCGGCAAGTTGGCGGCGGAAAAGGCCGCGCGGACGGCGGAACGCATGGAAACGTCCAAGAAAATTCAGGCCGCGACAGCCCGCGCAAACGCAGAGCGTATGCAGAAAGAGGCGGCAGAGGCGCTGAAAAAAGCCGAAGCGCTGGAAGCTGATGCCGCGCCCAAAAGCAAAGAGGCTGATACGTGAGCCAGACCGAAGAGATTGAGGACAGCACCGCCCCGCTGATCGAGCATCTGGCTGAGCTGCGCACACGGCTGATCCGGTCGGTGATTGCGTTTCTGATCGGGATTGTGCTGGCCTTCGTCGTGGCCGAACCCATCCTGCAATTCCTGCTGGACCCGATCAAGGAAACACTGATCGAACTGGGGGATCCTGCCCCTACGATGCAATACACAAGCCCGCAGGAATACCTGTTCACGTTGTTCCGCATTTCGATGGTGTTCGGGTTCGCGCTCGCGTTCCCGGTGATCGGATACCAGATGTGGCGCTTTGTGGCGCCGGGCCTCTACCGTCAGGAAAAGAACGCGTTTCTGCCGTTTCTGGTCGCATCGCCGGTGATGTTTATCCTCGGTGCTTCGTTTGCGCATTTTGTCGTCACGCCGCTCGCCATGGCGTTTTTCCTGGGCTTTGTGGATGTGCCGTCGGTGCTGACCGAGATGTTCGGGCGTATCACCGGGGCAGAGGGTGCCGTGAATGCGCCTGCACCCGAGGCCGAAGGTATCCGCATCACCTTCTTTGGGAAAGTCAACGAAAGCCTTGATATCACGTTAAAATTTATCATGGCTTTTGGGCTGTGCTTCCAGCTTCCGGTGTTGCTGACACTGATGGGTAAGGCCGGACTGGTCAGTTCCGAAGGTCTGGGCAATGTGCGCAAATACGCGGTTGTGGGCATTCTGGTGCTTGCCGCCCTTGTGACTCCGCCCGATGTGATCACCCAAGGCATTTTGTTCGTCGTCGTCTATGGCCTCTACGAAATCTCAATCCAGTTGGTCCGACGGGTCGAAGACAAGCGCGACGCGCGGTTGCGCGAAGAGGGCTATTTCGACGATGACGAGGATGACCTTGGCGATGTGCCCGAGGAAGACCTGAAGTGATGCTGCACGGCGGGATGATCAACGATCCGATGGAGCGTATCGCCGAGGCGCTGGAACGCATGTCGCCCGCGCCACTTGCCGCGCCAGAGTTCGGCAGCGCCAGCGCGTTTGTCTGGCAAACGGGGCCGGACCGGCTGGAGGCTGTGGCCGACGTGGCGCGGGTGCCGCTGGACCTGCTGCTGGGGGTGGAGCGGTCGCGTGACACATTGCTGGCCAATACGCGGCAGTTTGCACAAGGTCTGCCAGCGAACAACGCGCTCCTGTGGGGCGCGCGGGGCATGGGTAAATC
The DNA here is from genome assembly GCF_947503385.1 of uncultured Tateyamaria sp. Classification (GTDB taxonomy): domain Bacteria; phylum Pseudomonadota; class Alphaproteobacteria; order Rhodobacterales; family Rhodobacteraceae; genus Tateyamaria. The sequence goes on along the minus strand of NZ_CANNDO010000002.1, from coordinate 411,194 downwards.
CAGCCTTGTCAAAGCAGTACATGGCGCACTTGAAGCTGATTTCCCGTCTCTCAAGATTGTGGAACTGCACCGGGAAGACCTGCCATCGGTGGGTCGGCTGTTGAACCTGTTGCGGCAGGCAGAGACGGCGCGTTTTGTCCTGTATTGTGACGATCTGAGCTTTAGCCACGATGACCAGCACTACAAATCGCTCAAGGCGGTGCTGGATGGCGGGATCGAAGGGCGGCCTGACAATGTGATCCTCTATGCCACGTCGAACCGGCGGCACCTGATGCCGCGCGATATGATTGAGAACGAGCGTGGCACGGCAATCAACCCCTCCGAGGCGGTGGAGGAAAAGGTGTCGCTGTCGGACCGGTTTGGCCTATGGCTGGGCTTTCACGCCTGTGATCAGGATCAGTATCTGGCAATGATCCGGGGCTATTGCACCGCTTACGGGGTCGAAATTGACGACGACACGCTTTGGGCCGAAGCGATTGAATGGCAGGCCACGCGCGGGTCCCGGTCAGGCCGGGTCGCGTGGCAGTACTTCTGCGATTTGGCCGGACGTCGGGGCGTCACGATCTAGGCGGCGAGCAGCGCGGCCTCGAAACTGCGCAGGCAGGGCGCCACAGTTGGACCATATGCACCGGGGTCCGGGATCAGCGCGGCCAGTTCCGCCTGTGCCACCGGGTTCACCGCCTCCAGTGCCACCGTGCCGGGATAGAGCGTTTCACTCCAGATGCCATGCGCCCGCACAACCTGATGACGGTCCATCAGGATATGGCAATAGGTGATCAACGCGCCGGATTTACGGTAAACGCCGTCCATGTTCAGCAAGTCCTTAGCTCGCACCAGCACCTCCTCCTGCCCGTAGAGCAGTTCGGCCCGCCAGTCGCTGAGCAAGATCGCGTGTTGGGGAGAGACAACCAGATCACGATCATTGCCCAGCGTACCGCGCGTGATGACAATCGGGGCGAGGTCCCCTTGCGCCACCACGGTGGACGTTCCGGCCCAGCGAATGGGCTGCGCGCCTTCTGCTGCGGTGATCACCAGATCACCGGCATCCAAATCCTCGACACGGCGCGGGCCATCCGGCGTTTCGATCTCGGTCCCGGCGGCAAAGCAGACGATTTGCGCACCCAAGTCCAGATGTGGTGTGCCCGCGTCATTCTCGACAACGGCACCAATGGTCAGATCGGTATTGGGGGGGGGCATCCCGTCGGGAAAAACAAGGAAATAGCCGTCCTCATCATCGGCACCGGCATCGGTGCCGTCGGCAAGATCATTGTCGTTGTTGAGATCCACGTCGATGACGCCGATGCGCCATGTTGTGGTGCCGTCCGTCACCTCAAAGGTGTAGTCCCAGATGATCTGGCGTTCGACGCCGTCCACAAAAGCCGTCTGTTCCCACGTGCCGCCAAACCGTTCGTCGGGATCGACTTCTTCATTTGTGATGCTGTCGCCGTTGAATGTGGTTGCGCCGTCATTCTCCTCGACCACGAAATATGTGGTGTTGCCGGAATAGCTCCACGTGCCTGTGGGCGCGAAGGCATAGTTGTTGGGCGACCCGTTGACGGTCGTCTGGATGCCGCGCAGGGCAAAGGTGTAACCGTAGAAGACCGGCATGATCCTGAACCAATCCAATTCGTTTCGTTGGATTGTTTCTGACTGCGCAACAGGGCACGGGTAGGGCCATACGTTGCCGTTTTAGTTAAATTATAGGTGTTTTTGCGGCAAATGCGGCGGTTTCACACGCGATTGGGGAAACCGCCGCAGCTTTGCCTTATTCGAGGAAGGGGGTGGGATCGACGCTGTCGAAACCGTCACGTACTTCGAAATGCACAAACGCCTCACTTGCGCTGTCGCGCAAGGCCGCGATGGGTTGGCCTTTGCGCACTGTGTCGCCCTTGGACACTTTTACGCTGTCCACATTGGCATAGACGGTCAGAAGGTTGGCCTCGTGGCGCAGGACGATGATCGGCACGCCTTCGGCGCTTTGGGTGATGGCGGCGACGGTGCCTGCGGCGGCGGCGTTCACCGGTGTGCCGGGGGCCGCCTTGATGTCGATGCCTTCGTTGCGACCCTTGGCATAGGGGCGGATGACACTGCCCACGACCGGATAGGCAAATTCACCCTTATTGGTCGATTGCGTGGCACTTCCCACATCCGCAACAGGCGGTGCGGCAGGCGCAGGCGACGCGATTGCGGTGTCTTCGTCACTTGGCAGGGGTTGTGCGGCGCTGGGGGGCGTGGGCGTGGGCGAGCCCTGTCCCGGCGCCGTAGTAGCGTCGTCCGTATTGGTCGATGCCGCCGGGCGTGGCGCGGCCACGCGGGCCACTGGGATCAGCAGGAATTGACCTTCGCGCACGGCAAAGTCGGCACCAAGCCCGTTCCATTCGGCCAGCGACTTGGCCGGCACATTGTAAAGCCGCGCAATGGTAAAGGCGGTCTCACCGCGTTCGACGCGGTGGCGGATCGGTTCCTGACCGGTCTGGGGCAGGGGCCGCGTCGTCGCAGGCGCGGGCGTCACCGGCGTGGGGGCGGCGTTGTCGATGGCGTTGCCTGCCAGCGTGGTCACGTCCACCGGCGAGGGCTGGATCGGTCCGGTGCCAACGGCACCTGTGGCGGGCGAGGGTTCGGCCACGCGGCGGGGCAGGGCGATGATCTCACCCTGCCGCAGGGGCACATCCGGTTCGATCCCGTTGAAACGGCCAAGCTCATCCGCAGGCAGTCCCACGCGCGTGGCCACATCGGTCAACGTGTCACCGCGTTCGGCCACGGCCACCTGATAGTTCGGGTAGGAGATCACACCGCGACTGTCCGCGCGTGGCCTGTCCTCGGTTGCGTTTTGCGCTGCCTGACTGGTGGTGAACCCGCCGCCAAGGCCCCGCAGGTCGAAATCAAGCGGTTCGTCACAGGCGGCCAGCAGCGTCAGACCACAGGCGGACAGGATCAGCGGCGCTCGCCGCGTCGAAAATCTGGGAAACATCTGCATCGTCCTCTTCCGGGCCCCTGTTTGATCGAGGTCTTGCCGGTCGGGTGCCTTTTACACCAGTTTCACTCTTTGCCCAAGCCCTCGAGCAGGGGGACAAACCGAACCTCGCGCAATTCGTCGTATTCGAGGCCCGTCTCGTGCTTGCGCACGCGGATCAGGCTTTGCACCGCATCGGACTGCCCCACGGGCAGCACCATGATCCCGCCGACCTTGAGCTGTGCCAGCAGCGGGCCGGGCGGATCCTCGGCGGCGGCGGTGACGATGATACGGTCAAACGGGGCCTGATCGGGCAGGCCGTGGCTGCCGTCGCCCGTGATGGCGGTGATCGTGTGCAGGTCGAGTTCCTCAAAAATGGCGCGCGCCTCGCGCACCAGACGCCGGTGGCGGTCGATTGTGTAGACCCGGCGCGCGATCTTGGCGAGAATGGCCGCCTGATAGCCCGAGCCTGTCCCGATCTCCAACACCTTGTCGCGCGGCGTGACCTGCAAGGCCTGCGTCATTAGCCCCACCACCGACGGCTGGCTGATGGTCTGGCCACAGGCGATGGGCAGGGGCATGTCCTCATAGGCGCGTTCGGCAAACAGCCCGCGCACAAAGGGGCCGCGGTCGATCTCTTCCATCGCTTGCAAGACGGCATTGTCCGTCACCCCGCGTGAACGCAGGGCATACAGGAACTGCATCTTGCGCGTGGCGAGATCGTCGTCGGTCATGTGGCGATCCCGGCAAGCTGGTCCAGCATATCATGTGCCGTAAAATCCGCGCGCATGGGCGTGACCGAGATGTAGCCGTCGAGATTGTAGGCCGCATCTGTACCCGGCCGGGTTTGCCGGTGCTGGTCGCCGCCACGAATCCACATGAACTGCCGCCCGGATGGCGACGTTGTGGGTTCGGTGTGAAAGCCGAGCCCCGGGCGCAGCCCCTGTGGGCACAGCTTGGTCCCCTTGACCTCTGCCGCAGCGACGGGCGGGACGTTGACGTTGTAAAACAGCCGGTAGCCCGGTTCCTGTGTCGGAGTGGCAGCGACAATCCGCTCGATCACGTCGCGACCATGGACAGCGCTGGCTTCAAACGGATCGGCAAGGTCCCGATTGCCGGGGCCGTAATATTGCGACAGGGCAATGGACAGCACGCCCTGAAGAGCGCCTTCGATTGCGCCGCCCAAGGTGCCGGAATAGAGCGCGTTTTCCGCCGAATTGTTGCCCCGGTTCACCCCGGAGAGGATCAGGTCGGGTGGGGCAGGCAGAACGTCGTGCATCCCCGCAAGCACGCAATCGGCTGGGCTGCCTTCGATCGCAAAGCGCTGGGGAGCGATCTGCTGGATCATGAACGGTCGGGCATAGCTGATGCAATGTCCGACGCCAGATTGCTCGAACGCGGGGGCCACGGTCCAGACATCGTCGGACATGGCGTGAGCAATGGTTTCCAGCACGCGGAGCCCCGGTGCGGAAATGCCGTCGTCATTGGTGATGAGAATGCGCATGATATGCCCCTTTGGGCCTTAGTAGGCGAGCAGCGGCGCCGGGGGCAACTGCGGGAGCCTCCGGCGGGGATTTTTTTGGGACAGAGACGGGGGAACGTTGCGCACCGGACTCAGTTCAGTGCCGCAGGGCGGTGTAGCCGCAGGACACGCGCGACGGCGGGCCGCTCTGGAACGGATGCGTGGCAATCTGGGCAAAACCTGCCTGGTCCAGCATCTCTCGCGCTTGGGTCGGGGAAAACGCGGCATTGCCCCAGCGCCAGCGGACCAGCGCAGTGCACCAGTGCGGCTTTGACAGGGCCAGCACCAGCAGACCGCCGGGGGCGAGGCGCGCATAAAGCCATGCGAGCGCGGTGGCCGGATCGTCCAGATGTTCGATCACATGGGCGCAGAGAATAACATCCTGCAAAGGCACATCCTCCAAGGGTGCGCCGATGGAGGCGGCGATTGCGCGGTCGGTTGGCACCCGTGCCGCCGCCGTGTCGAGCATCACAGGCGACAAATCCAGCAAGGTGAGAGCGCGCGGGCGACCATTGGCGGCGATCCATGCCGCCGCAAACGCGCCAGTGCCGGTGCCTACATCCATAACGCGGGGGGTGGGCTTGCCCGGCGCGGCCTGCATCAGTTGCGCATAGGCGTCGAGAAAGCCAAGCTTGGCGATCCCGTCCTGCCAACCGGTGGCGGCGGCATCGTAAATGCGCTGCATCACGCCGTCTGCGGCAGGGCGTGGTTTGTCAAAACGGGGCAGGAGCCGGGCCATGGCCGCATTGGGCCACGGCTGCCGGTCAGGTTCAAGCGTTGAGTGTGCCGAGGATGCGCGCCGCTTCGGCTGTGGGATCGGCCAGTGCGGCGCGATCCTCACCGGGGAAAAAACGTGCGCGGGTGGCCGTGGGCATCGGTGCAGGTGCAGCGATGTGGACCTGTGGTCCGGTTTTGACCGTTTCGGCCTGCCAACTGCGCGCCATGGCGATTTGCGCGGCCTTGGTGGCGCCATATGCCCCAAAGAACTTTTCCCCCGCCCGTGTGTCGTCGAAAAAGAGCGCTTGACCGTCACTGCCCAAGAGCGGCGCGATATAGGTGATCAACGTGGCCGTGGCTGTGACGTTCGCTGCGACCGACTTGTTCATATCCTTGGCGTCGATCATGGATGTCGGGGCCAGCGGGGCTGCATGAACCGCGGTGTGAGCCCACAGATCGAGGCTGCCCCAGCGGTCGTAGATGCCCCGGCACAGCGTTTGCATCGCTGCATCGGTGTTGATGTCCATGGGCGCAAGCGTCGCCGCACCCCCCTTGGCCTTGATGGCGTCATCCAGTTCTTCGAGCGCGCCGGTGGTGCGGCCCACTGCGATGATGTGATGTGTCGGCGCAAGGGCGAGGGCCAGCGCGTGGCCCAAGCCCCGCGATGCGCCGGTGATGAGGGCAGTTTTCTCGGTCATGGGCTTGGTGTGACGCGTCGTGCGCAGGGCGTCAAGCCGCTGGGCGCAGGTCAGCCTGCGCAGGCATTTGCAGGACGGTCGTGCGCCCGCTTGTACCGGCAAATGTGATGGCATCCGCGGCAATCGCCATCACGGTGCCTTGGCGCAGCACGTCGCCCACCTGCACCTGACGGATTTGGCCTGCCGGTGTGCGCAGCAATGCGCGCCGCGCGTCGTCGGTGCCTGCAACCCCGATCAACGCCAATTGGCGCAAGGGCAGCGCACGGCGTTCCGTGGCAAAGGATGCGGTCTGTGTGTTGGTTTCGGTGCTCATGCCTCGGGTCTCCTGCACGGATGTCGGAAGGCAGGCGGCTAACATGGGGTGCATTTGGCCAAAAGGCGGTCTGACGGGCTTGTGAGCGCTGCCGCTGCGTCATCGGCAGGCTTATGCCGGTTTGTCGCGATGGTAGGTAAAGGTCCGCCGTGCGAGATGCCACAACGCGTCGTCGGGCATCGGTTCAGTGGTTTGCAGGGTCAGCCTGCGCCGTGCGTCACTGTCGAAGGCGTCCGGGAAATCGCGGGTGATCCGGGCGGCCAAATCGGTCTTGCAATCGACAAACAGGTCAAGCTGCGTCGGCGCATCCGCGCGCCAGCTCAGCCGCAGCGTGCTGCCCATGCGCGCCTTGACCGGGCGCCACGCGGGTTGGCCCCACTTTAACCCTTCGGACAAGGGCCCTGTCTGCGCCGCTTTGGCCACGCGCCAGCACAAGGTCCGAATATCAAGCGCGCAAGCCTGCGCGCGGTCAGGCCAGAGGCCAAATGTGTTCAGAAGGTCAGGTGCGATCGGCGGCATGTGAAGCAGTATGCGGGCCGGTCCTGCCAATTTCCGGCAACAGCTATTCTGCGGCCTTCATCTCGAAACCTTTTTCGATCATGTCGGCAGGTTCCACCGGGTATTCGCCGCTAAAGCACGCGTCGCAATATTGTGGTGCGTTGGCATCGCGGCCCTTGGCCTCGCCCACGGCGCGGTAGAGGCCGTCGAGTGAGATGAATTTGAGACTGTCCACGCCCAGATGCGCGCACATCTCATCCTCGGACATGGTGGCGGCCAGCAGTTTTTCGCGGTTGGGCGTGTCGACGCCGTAGAAACAGGGCCAGGCTGTGGGCGGTGACGCGATGCGGAAATGCACCTCAGCGGCACCGGCATCAAGGATCATCTCCTTGATCTTGCGCGACGTGGTGCCGCGCACCACGCTGTCGTCCACGAGGATCACGCGTTTGCCCCGGATCAGGGCGCGATTCACGTTTAGTTTCAGCCGGACGCCCATATTGCGGATCTGCTCCGTCGGTTCAATGAATGTGCGGCCCATATACTGGTTGCGGATGATGCCCATGGCGTAGGGGATGCCCGATTCCAGTGTAAAACCGATGGCCGCAGGCGTGCCGCTGTCGGGGACGGGGCACACAAGGTCCGCGTCGACGGGGGCCTCTTTGGCCAGTTCCCGGCCAATCGCTTCGCGGGTTTCGTAGACAGAGCGGCCACCCAAGATGCTGTCGGGGCGGCTGAAATAGACGTGTTCAAAGATGCAGAACCGCGATTTTTGCGGACGGAAGGGAAAGCGGCTGTCGATCCCGTTTTCGGTGATAACGACCATCTCGCCCGGTTCGATCTCGCGCACAAACTCGGCGCCGATGATATCGAGCGCGCAGGTCTCGGAACTGAGCACATAGCCAGTGTCGAGTTTGCCCAGCACCAGCGGGCGCACACCCAGCGCGTCGCGCACGCCAATCAGCTTGGTGCGGGTCATGGCGACCACGGAAAACGCCCCTTCGACGCGGCGCAGCGCGTCTTCCATCCGTTCGGGGATGTTGCGCTGCAAGCTGCGCGCCATGAGGTGAATGATGCATTCGCTGTCAGACGACGACTGAAAGATTGAGCCGCGCTCGATCAGTTCGCGGCGCAGGGCGTCGGCATTGGTGATGTTGCCATTATGCGCGATGGCCGCACCGCCCATGGCGAATTCACCAAAGAACGGTTGCACGTCGCGGATCGCGGTCTGACCCTTGGAGCCTGCGGTGGAATAGCGGACATGGCCGATGGACAGCGAGCCGGGCAGCGTCTCCATCACCTTTTGCGAGGTAAAGCTGTCACGCACATAGCCAAAGCGACGGGCCGAATTGAAGCCCTGATCGGGGTGATAAGCGACGATGCCGCCTGCCTCTTGCCCACGATGCTGAAGCGCGTGCAGGCCGAGGGCCACGAAATTGGCGGCATCGAGCGTGCCAAGCACACCGAATATCCCGCACTCCTCCTTCAACTTGTCATCGTCGAAAGGATGGGCAGGGGGCATCTGAAGGTCTGTCACGAGGGGCAGCTCCGAATCCGGCTTCGCGCTATTCACCTGCCTTAGCAAGGCGGACAGCCCATGTCACGACAGGATCAGGCACAGGTACGTGTCCTGTGGGCTCTTGCATCGGTTTGGGTCGGGACCGCTGCGTACAAATGCCCGCCGGCAGAAGCAGTATCTTTGGCTCTAGGCGGCCAAACGGCACCACACATCCGCTTCGTGCCGTTTGAGGCAGAGCGCTGCGGTAGAGCCGAACCGGGCCACCGCCGATGCAAGGCAGGGAAACAGCGCCTCAAGCTCTGTGCGCGCGGCTTGGGCGGTGCCAGACACTGACAGTTCCGACAAAAAGAAACTTTCGGCAAGCAGACCGTTGGCGCGGACGACTTGGTGCGTATCAAACATGAAATGCGTGTAGGTGACGAACGGCGTGGGCGTGATGGACACCCCCGGACGGCTGCACAGATGTTTCGCGGAAATCAGGATTTCGGGCGCACCGAACAGCAACTCGGCTGCTTCATTGGCAAAAAACAGGCGATGTTCCTGCGAAACGATCAGCGGCCGATCATTGCCAAGCGCGCCAGCGGCAATTGTAACGGGGGCTTTGGCACCAAAGCCGGGCACAACGGTGCGTCCGATCCACGCAATGGCCTGAAACCCGTCTTGCGTCCAAACCTGTGTGCCGACACGCAGTGCGGACAAGGGCCGTTCCCCATCCACAGTTTCAATCAGCGTTCCGGGTCCAAAGCAGGTGACAAAGTTGGCGTAGCTGGAGGAGCCGTTGTTGTTGCCACTGATCTTTTCATAGGACACGCCGTCTTGCAGCGGGGTGTCGGTGGCAAAGCCCCAGACATTGCCGGTCACGCCGCCTTGGGAAAAGACTGTGATGTTGATGGTGGGGCCGGTCGGGTTGCCAAGGGAATCGAGCGCGCGCAGCTGAATGATCGATTCTGCTTCGACGGCGGCGCCGTCGGGGACCATGCCAAAGCCTTCGGTGATTGTGTGGCTGCCGGATTGGTCATCCTCAAACGTGTCGACGCTGCCGCCCGTGTCATCGAGCGTGATGGTGCGTCCGCTGCCTTGGGTAAAGGTAAAGACCGTACCGTTTGGCGTGCTGGAATTGTTGATGATCGGGTTGCCGACAATGGCAGCTGACGAGCTGGATTGAACGACGAGGCCTTCGTTGTCGAAGGCGAAAAAACTGCGCAAAGCCATGTTGTACCGGACACTGATTGAACTTGTGTCACGGGTGCCAGCGCACTGTGTTCCGACCGCGATTAAATCAGGGCAATTTTGGACAAATTGTTCGGGTTCTGGTTGTGATTACGTCTTTATTCGCCACAGTTGCCCACAAGCGTCTCGTATTGACGCGTGATCCAGCCCAACGCTTCTTCGGGGTTCTGATCCTCGATCGAGGTGGTGAACCGACCAAACACTGCCGCTGAACGGCTTTCATCCACCATAGTGAATTCCTGTCCAGTGATCACAGTGTCGTAGACGAAAAAGGCAATCGCGACGAGCAGGATGCCGCGCGCCACGCCAAAGAGAAAGCCCAAGCCCTGATCAATCCCCCCCAACGCAGAGCGTTGAACGAGCGATGAAAACAGCGGGGTAAAGAGTGACACGACAATCAGCGCCACCGCAAATACGAGGGCAAAGGCCCCGATGATGCTCAACTCGCAGCTGTCCGCGATGAAATCACCGATGACGGGGATCTCTCGGACCAGCGGTTCCACCCGTGGCGCAAAGAGAAATGCCAGAATGGCAGCGGCGATCCAGCCCGCGATGGCCATGGCTTCTCGGACAAAGCCGCGCCCATAGGCCAGCAGCGCTGACAGGATGATGACCACGGCGACAACACCGTCGATGATGGTAAAACCTTCCATGGTCTCAGCCCTCTTAGTTCTGCCCTTGGTGTCAGCCTGCGCCAAACACCTCGCCCACAAACCCGGTCAGGTCTGCCATTTGTTGCAGCGCCATGCCGGACACTCCTCCGGCTTTGCCACCTTTCGGAGCGATGGCCGAGGTGAAACCAAGTTTTTGCGCTTCTTTCAACCTGTTTTCGGTCTGGGGCGTCGGTCTGAGCGCGCCAGAGAGGCTGATCTCGCCAAATACAACCGTGTCGGGTGGCAGGGCGGCGTCTTCGCGCGCGCTCAGCAGCGCGGCGGCCACGGCCAGATCGGCGGCGGGTTCGTTGATCTTCATACCGCCTGCCACGTTCAGGTAAACATCCATGCCGTTGAACGGAATGCCGCAGCGCGCTTCGAGCACAGCGAGGATCATGGCGAGCCTGCCGCCGTCCCAGCCCACGACCGTACGGCGGGGTTGGGAATGGGGTGAGGGGGCCACAAGCGCCTGCAATTCGCACAGGACCGGCCGCGTGCCTTCAATCCCGGCAAAGACGACTGATCCGGGGGATGGCTGGCCGCGTTCGGACAGGAACAGGGCCGATGGGTTGGTCACCTCGGCCAAACCCGCGCCGGTCATCTCGAACACACCGATCTCGTCGGCGGGGCCAAAGCGGTTTTTGACCGCACGCAGGATACGGAACTGGTGGCCGCGCTCGCCTTCGAAATAGAGCACGGTGTCGACCATGTGTTCGACCACGCGGGGACCTGCGATTTGCCCCTCTTTGGTGACGTGACCGACAAGCACGACGCTGATCCCCTTGCGTTTGGCAAAGGTGGTCAGTTCATGGGCAGCGGCGCGGACCTGACTGACAGAGCCCGGGGCGCTGTCGACGGTGTCGAGCCACATGGTCTGGATCGAATCGATGATGGCAAGGCCGGGGGCCTCTTGTTCCAATGTGGTCAGGATATTGCGCAGATTGGTGTCGGCGGCGAGTTTTACCGGCGCGTCGCCAAGGCCGAGGCGCTGCGCGCGCATCCGCACCTGTGCGCTGGCCTCTTCGCCGCTGACATAGATCGTCTTTAGCCCCGCCTGTCCGAACCGCGCCGCCGCCTGCAACAGCAACGTGGATTTTCCGATGCCCGGATCGCCGCCCACAAGGATGGCCGAGGCAGGCACAAGGCCCCCACCCAGTACGCGGTCCAATTCGTCCATTGTGGATCTGGTGCGGGGCGGTGGCGTCTCTTCGGCGCTGAGATCAGTAAGAGTGACGGTGGAGCCACGTTTGGCACCCAGCCCCTTGCCCGGAGAGGCCGACAGACCTGCATCCTCTTGGATGGTGTTCCATTCACTACAGCCGTCACAGCGCCCAGACCATTTGGTAAAGGACGCGCCGCACGCGGTACAGGTGTAGGATGTGGTGGTTTTGGCCATGCCGCCTGATGTGCCAGCGCGGGGCGGCTGCGACAAGCCCTGATCGGGCTATTCGGCACGCATGGGCAGTTGGGTGACCACATTGCTGGGGGTGACCTGAGGCTGGTTCAGTTCGGGCAGGAGCCGCTCCATCTCGTCCAGCAGACGTTCGAGATGGGCCCGGGCCACGTTCTCTTCCAGTTCGAGGCGGTTGATCCACGTGGAAAACTCGCCATGGATAGCGCGGGCATGATCGAGACGCTCGTTGAAACGCTCGATCTCAAACTGGCGTTCTTGCAGGAAAGACCGGGCGCGGGCGACCTTTTCGTCGGAATAGGCCTCGGCCACATCACGGCTGATGTGGGACATCTTGGCCGCCAGTTCGAGCAATTCGGGCTCCAGCATTCCGAGGTCTGGATGGTCACGCAGAAAGGCCAGCCGGTCGCGGGTGCTTTCGAACGCATCGCCAAGGGTAAAAGCGCCGGAGCGGTCGGCATGATGCGCCGCGTGATAGGCGCGGGTGATGTCATCAATGCTGATACTGAATTGCCGGTGCGAGGTTTCCAGTTGCAGGATGCGGGCGTTCGCAGGCAGGAAGACGCACAAGGTGACAGCAAAGATGGTGAGGCCGATCTGGGCGAACATGCCTGCCGATGGCACGGGCGCACCATTCCAGCTGACCGCGAGATCGACCCACGGGACGACACCAAACGCGGCGAGCGCGGTTGCCGCGACCAGAACGACTGCGAGAAGAGCGAAAAGCGCCAGTGCTGCGCGCTGCATGATGGCCGCGACACGCCGCCCGATCTGAATGACATGTACCACGGTCTTCCCCCCAGAAGACAATTCACCACCTGCGCAGCTTACCGCTAAAGGGCCGGAAAAACAGTCAAAAATCCGCCGATGGGCCGGGCCAAGGCTGGTTATTGTTTCCCCTCTGTGGACAATGCGACGGTCAGCGCCGCTTTTGTTCCGTGACGAAGCTGACCCAGAGCGAGGCAACGATGCAGGCGGTGAACAGATAGAGACCCCATGCGGTCTCCAACCGGCCCACTCCGATGCCCTTGGCAAGCGTAATGTAGAGAGCGATGAGAAAGATATCCGCCATGGCCAGCTTGCCCAGCAGCGCCAGCACAGGCTCGACCCGCGGGCTGAGCAGGCGCCAGTGGATCAGCGCGAGGCCGATGGTTTTGAGGTAGGGTGCAAAGAGGGCAAAGACCGTGACCACGAGGGCAAGGAACACATCCGACCCCCAAAGCGACTGTAGCCCGGTGATCACCGAGATTTCCTTGAGATTGAAGAGCGGAAGCAGCCCCGCCTTCATCAGGGGCGCAAACCACGAGACGGGATAGAGCACGAGAAGCGACAGATTCACCCAGCGATGCATATGGTGTCCTTTGGCTGCGTCGTCGGGTGGGTCTGTTTGCTGCGCAAAGGCGCCCACCCGCCGACCCCTTGGTCAGCGCACGGCCTCGATGGGGCCGTCTGCACGTCCGTTGATGAATTGTTGCAGGTAGGGATCGTCAGCGCTGTCCATGTCAGCGACCGGGCCGGTCCAGCGGATTTTGCCACCGTGCAGCATGGCGACGGTGTCGGCGATGGTGCGGACCGATGACATGTCATGGGTGATGGTCATGGTGGTGGCCCCCATCTCGGTCACGATTTCGCGGATGAGATCGTTGATGACACCGGCCATGATCGGGTCGAGGCCGGTGGTTGGTTCGTCAAAAAAGATGATCTCGGGATCAGCGGCGATGGCGCGGGCAAGGCCCACGCGTTTCTGCATTCCGCCGGAGAGTTCTGCAGGCAAGCGGTCGGCCACGTCTGCCGTGAGGCCCACGCGGCGCAGTTTGTCGATGGCGATCGCGCGGGCTTCATCCTTGGGTTTCGCCAGAGATCCCCGCAACAGGCGAAAGGCTACGTTTTGCCAGACAGGCAGCGAATCAAAGAGGGCGGAGCCCTGAAACAGCATTCCAAAACGTGCGAGGAAGGCGTCGCGGTCCGCCTTGGTGACGTCGGTGCCGTCGACGGTGATCGTGCCTTGGTCCGGGATGACGAGGCCGAGAACGGATTTGATGGCAACCGATTTGCCGGTGCCGGAGCCGCCGATGATCACAAGCGAGGTGCCTTTGGGCACCTCGAGGTTCACGCCGCGCAGGACATGGTTTTGCCCGAAGCTCTTGTGGACGTTTTCGAGTTTGATCATGCGGCGCACCCTATGGGTTGGGACGGGTGCCTCCGGCGGGAGTATTTGGAAAGAGAAGAAGGGGAGGTCATACCGAGAAAAAGACCCCCGTTAGGACGAAATTGGCGGCAAGGATAAGGACGGCGGCAGCTTCGACGGAGCCTTTGGTGGCGCGGCCCACGCCTTGGGCGCCGCGGCCTGATTGCATACCGAAATAGCATCCCATGAGGGCTGCAATGCAACCGAACACGGCCCCTTTTGCCAGAGATGAGGCGATATCGCGCGCCTCGAGGAAATCCACGGTGTTCTGGATATAGGTCGCCGCGTTGAAGCCGAGTGTGCCCGTGGCGACGGCGTAGCCGCCAAAGACCCCGATGATGTCACCCACGCCTACAAGCAACGGGACCACCAACGTGGCGGCGAGAACGCGCGGCACGGTTAGGTATTTCATCGGATGCGTGCTGAGCGTGACGAGCGCGTCGATTTGTTCGGTCACTTTCATCGTCGCGATTTCGGCGGCGATTGAGGAGGTGACGCGCGCAGCGATCATCAGGCCCACGAGTACGGGGCCAAGTTCGCGTACCATGCCGATGGCCACGATCTGCGGCACCACCGCTTCGGCGTTGAAACGGGCACCGCCTGCATAGATTTGCAATGCCAGCGCCCCCCCGGTGAAGAGCGCGGTCAGGCCCACCACGGGCAGGGACAGCCAGCCGATATTCAGCAGCGCGAGGCCAAATTCGCGCGGGTAGAACGGTGGGCGCACCAGATGTGTCACTGTTGCACCGCCAAAAAGCGCCACACGACCGATGGCGGCCAGAAGGGCGAGCACGCGTCGGCCCAGAGCCGCCAGCACGCTCATTCCACGTAGTCCCTTTGGTATCGCCCGCCCATGGCCGTCAGGATTTCGTAGCCGATCGTTCCCGCGGCTTCTGCCAGCGTATCGACGGATGTATGTGGTCCAAGCAATTGCAACATCTCTGGATCGTGGCGCATTTCGGTTACGTCAGCCGTGATCAGGTCCATGGACACGCGTCCCACGACGGGGCAGGCGGTCTCACCTGCGTAAAGCGTCGTGTGCGGTCCGATGGCGCGGATCAGCCCGTCGGCATAGCCGCCAGACACGGTTGCGATGCGCGAGGGGCGTCTTGCGGTCCACGTGTTGCCATATCCCACTGTTTCTCCCGGCGCCACATCGCGGATCTGGATCACGGGCATGTCGAGGGTGACGACCGGTTCGGCATCCACAAAGGGCAGCCCGCCATAAAGACCTATGCCGGGGCGCGTGAGGTCGAAATGATAGTCAGGCCCGAGAAGGACACCGCCTGTGGCGGCCAGCGACCGGGGGATGTCGATCCCGTCGGTCATGTCGCGGAACGTGTTGAGCTGTTGCGCGTTCATCGGATGATCCGGATCGTCGGCGCAGGCCAGATGTGACATCAGCAGCACCGGCTTTTGCGCAACCGCAATATCACGCACGGCAGACCATTCACCGGGCTCCATGCCCAGCCGGTTCATGCCGCTGTCGAGCTGGATGCCAAAGGGTGCGCCCGGCAGAGCCTCAACGTGGCGCAGCATCTGGTCGACCGAATTCAGGTGCGGGATCAGATGCGCGGTGCGGATCGCTTCGGTATCGCCTGCCATGTGGCCGGAAAAGACGTGGATTTCAGGACCGAAGCCCAGATGGGCGCGCAGGTCAGCCCCCTCTTGCGCTGTCGCGACAAAGAAGTGGCGCGCGCCCGCCGCCGCCAATGCGTTGGAAACATGTGGAGCGCTGAGGCCGTAGCCGCTGGCCTTGACCACGGCGGCGGTCTCACATTCGGTTTGTGCGTCGAGAGCCTGCCAGTTGCGCACGATGGCGCCAAGGTCGATTGTGAGCGTCGCAGATGTCATGCGCGCCTGTTTGGCAGTCCCGAAGCCCTTGGAAAAGGGGGAAAACGCATGTGCATGGTCACGGTTCGGCAAAAATGGCGCGGTTCCGCTCCCAGATGTCTTCGCCGATGCGGCAATTGTAGGGGGCGGTTGCCTGTGCGCGGTACAGGCGTGCGGGCAGGGCGCTGATTTCCAGCACCAGCTTGCGGCGCACGGCGTCCTCGAACTCTGCCCAGTTGGTGACGGGGATCATGAACGCGCCTGTGCCACCGATTACGCACGCGGTGTAGTAGGCATCAAGATCGGGGATGTCCCAGCGTGAGAAAAGACTGTCGTCCCGTGTCATCAAAGGCAGTCCGTTGATCGTGATGCCCTGGGCCAACACGCGGTCGCGGGCATCTGTCACACCAGCACCCATATTGTTGGGTCCGTCGCCGGACACATCTATAACCCGGCGCAACCCCTTGAATCGATTGGCTTCGATAGAGGCCGCGGCGTGGATCAACGCGGCCGATATGGAGGTACGGCGCAACCCTTCGTCGAACTGCGCGGTCAGCGTGTCAGCGATTTCTTGTGCTTCTTGGGGAGTTGCGATCATCGTCCATGGCACGATTGTCCGCTGATCCCAGACGCCTGCCCATTCCACATAGGTTATGGCGATGCGACCCAGCGGCCCGCGCGCAATGGCGGCCTGAACCTCGGCGCTGGACAAAGCGGCGGCATAGCCACGCCGCTGAATTTCCAACTCGAACGGTTGCATGGAGCGGGACACGTCGACCGCCAGAAACAACTCCACGTCGACCTCGGTACGGGTCTGCGCCGCAAGCGGGGCGCACAAGAGCAGCAGGATCAGGGTCAGGTGGCGCATAGCCACATCTTCGACGGCGGGTGCACCGCCTGTCCAGTCAACTGTGGGTTATGCAGGCGGTCTGCCTCAGAATTCCTGATCGCCGCCGCCCTGTTGCCAGGCTTGCACAAGATTTCCAAAGCGCGTGAAGCGTCCTTCGAAGCTGAGGTCGATGGAGCCGATGGGGCCGTGGCGCTGCTTGCCGATAATCACCTCGGCGCGGCCATGCAGGCGTTCCATCGCCTCTTGCCATGCGGCCATCGCTTCGAGATCGTGATCGCCCGGTTTTTCGCGTTCCTTGTAGTATTCTTCGCGGAACACAAACATCACGACGTCCGCATCCTGTTCGATCGAACCCGATTCCCGCAGGTCCGACAACTGCGGGCGCTTGTCCTCGCGGCTTTCCACCTGACGCGACAGCTGCGACAGGCCGATGACGGGGATGTTCAGTTCCTTGGCGATGGCTTTGAGCCCCATGGAAATCTCGCCAATCTCTTGCACGCGGTTGTCGGAGGTGCCGCGCACCAGCTGGATGTAGTCCACGATCAACATGTCCAGACCGTGTGTCCGCTTTAGGCGGCGGGCGCGGGCGGCCAGTTGGGCAATGGGGATCGAGGGCGTGTCGTCGATAAAAAGCGGGCAGGCCTCAAGCGCCTTGGCCGCTTCGACAAAGCGGCGGAATTCGGCTTCGGTCATGTCACCGCGGCGGATTTGTTCACTGGGCACTTCGGCGGCTTCGGACAGAATCCGGGCGGCGAGTTGTTCGGCACTCATTTCGAGGGAAAAGAACCCAACCACGCCGCCTTCGATGGCGCCTTCGGAGCCGTCGGGCTTGAGGCCCTTTTTGTAGGCCTTGGCAATGTTGAAGGCGAGGTTGGTGGCAAGTGACGTTTTCCCCATCGACGGACGACCGGCAAGGATCAGAAGGTCGGACGGGTGCAGCCCGCCCAGCTTTTTGTCGAGGTCGATCAGGCCGGTGGAGATACCGGCCAGCCCGCCTTCGCGCTGGTAGGCGGCATTCGCGACATTGACTGCGTCCGTTACGGCCTTGAGAAAGCTTTGGAAACCACCTTCGGACGTGCCTTGTTCGGCCAGTTTGTAGAGCGCTTGTTCCGCTTCGACGATCTGTTCCTTGGGCTCGGATGCGACGTCGACCTTTGCTGCTTTGGCGCTGATGTCGCGGCCCAGTTGGATCAGGTCGCGGCGCACCGCAAGATCATAGATCATCTGGGCATAGTCGCGCACGGCAAAGGCACTGATGGCCGCCCCCGCGAGGCGGGCCAGATAGGCCGGTCCGCCCAGCTCCTTCAATCCCTCGTCATCCTCCATGAACGCCTTGAGCGTCACAGGGCTGGCAAGGTTGTTCTTGGCGATGCGTGCGGCGGCGATGTCAAAGATGCGGGCGTGCACCGGATCATAAAAATGTTCCGCCGTAATGACCGACGCCACGCGGTCATAGATGTCGTTATTGGTCAGAATCGCGCCCAGCAATTGCTGCTCGGCCTCGATGGAGTGGGGCATGGTTTCGGCATCCTGTACCGCCACACCTGTTGGATTGATCGCTGCGATCTCGTTCATGCCCCACCCCTGCTCGATTTATGTGCGCCCGTTCCCCCCGGGTTGGGCTGGTGGTGCCACAAACGCAGGGTGTTTGAAAAGGCGGAGTAACTTTGGGGATAACCCCGTGGATCAGTGCAAAAGCCGGTTTACACAATTCCACATATGTCCGCGTTGGTTTGTCAGCCTACCATATGTGGGGCCGTGAGGGCAAAGGAATCATGTTTGTGCACATGTATCCACAGCGCGAATTTTCTGTGGACTATGCTGGACGGGTGCGTATTGAACCCGTGCGCCTACGTTCGGGCTGCTTGCCATGCGCGGGGGTCTTGAAGAAAGGCTTCGACCCCATCCAGCGTGCGCGCGTCGAAGGCCTCTTGGGCCTTGGCTTCGGCCAAAACATCCCACCACGTGCAAAGGTGATGCAAGGCAACGCCATGATCGCCAAGGGTCTTTTCGGTCTCGGGAAAGATACCATAGTAGAAGATTACCGCAGTGTGTGCGCAGGTCGCGCCGGTGTCCCGGATCGCATCCACAAAGCTGAGTTTCGAGCCACCATCGGTGGTCAAATCTTCCACCAGCAAGACGCGCTGCCCCTCGGTCATGTCACCTTCGATGCGGGCGTTTTTACCGTATCCTTTGGGTTTTTTGCGCACATATGTCATCGGCAGCGCCATACGTTCGGCCACAAAGGCAGCAAAGGGGATGCCTGCCGTCTCGCCACCTGCGATATTGTCGAACGCCTCAAAGCCCACATTGCGCATCACGGTGACGGTGAGGAAGTCCATCAATGTCGCACGGATGCGCGGGTGCGAGATCAGTTTGCGGCAGTCGATATAGGTCGGGCTGGGCAGGCCGGAGGCCAGAGTGAACGGCTCAGCCGCATTGAAATGCACGGCCTTGATCTCAAGCAGCATCCGCGCGGTGAGGCGGGCAATGTCATCCTGTGTGGGGTAGCTGGTGGGGATCATCGTGCTGTCTTTCTGGCGTTGTTTCGGATGGGGCGCGGCGGACGCCTCCGGCGGGAGTATTTACAAAGAGAAGAAGATCAGGATACCCGCCATTCAAGCGCAAAGCCCGGGTCAAAAACGGTTACGGGGCCGTCTTCGGTATCGATATGGGTTGGCAGATTGGGCGGGGATTTGGTGAGCGTCACGGTGTCCGTGTTGACCGGAAGGCCGTAAAAGACAGGCCCATTGCGGGAGGTGAACGCCTCCAGCCTGTCGAGAGCGCCCTCTGCTTCGAACACGTGTGCAAGGATAGGTAGGGTATTTGGGGCAGTAAAGCACCCCGCACAGCCGCAGGGCAGAAGCTTGTTCGCGTCGGTGTGCGGCGCGCTGTCCGTGCCGAGGAAGAACCGCGGCGCGCCGGAGGTTGCGGCATCGCGCAGGGCAAGGCGGTGTACCTCGCGTTTGGCCACGGGCAGGCAGTAGTAATGCGGTTTGATACCCCCGGCGAGGATGTGGTTGCGGTTGATCACAAGGTGATGTGTGGTGATCGTAGCGCCGAGGCTGTCGTCTTGGGCGCGTGCGTAGGCCACGGCGTCGGATGTGGTGATGTGTTCCATCACGACCCGAAGGCCGGGCGTGTTGCGCCGGATCGGGTCGAGCACGCGGTCGATAAACACAGCCTCGCGGTCGAAAATGTCGATGTCGGCGTCGGTGACTTCGCCATGCACGCAGAGGGGCAGTCCGATATCGGCCATACGTTCGAGCGTGGGGCGGACCTTGTCGAAGTTGGTCACGCCGGAGGCGGAATTGGTTGTGGCACCGGCGGGATAAAGTTTGACAGCCTTCACCAGACCGCTGGCGTGGGCTGCGGCAACGTCGTCTGGATCGGTATCTTCGGTGAGGTACAGCGTCATCAACGGCTCGAATTGCGCGCCATCCGGCACAGCCGCGAGGATACGATCGCGGTAAGCGGCGGCCTGCGCGCCCGTCACAACGGGAGGGACGAGGTTGGGCATGATGATGGCGCGGGCGAAATCGCGTACGGTCCAGGGCAGAACGGCGCGCAGCATGGCGCCATCGCGCAGATGCAGGTGCCAATCGTCGGGGCGGGCAAGGGTCAGAGACGTCATGGCGGCGGGACTAGCACGCCGCCTTGCCGCGTTAAAGGGCGGCTGCGTCGGTGTCGCCTGCACCGTCGTCGTCCTGCTGCGCCTCGATCTCGGCCAGACGGCGCTGGAAGCGGGGCGCTTTCATCCGGTTGGTGACATTGCGGGCCAACATCTCGACCAGTTCTGGGCGTTCGCGGGCATCGAGCGCGGCCATCACGCGGCGCAGGTACGGGCGGTGCGTGCGGCGCGCGCGGAACATCGTGGCAAAGCGCGCTTGGGTCAGGTCATGTTCTGCGGCCTGTTTCAGCAGCGGCAACAGGATGCCCATCTGCATCATGTCGCTTTGGATCGCGTCGCCCATATGCCGCATCCGCAGCTTGGTCACACCGGTGCGCGTGAACAAGGCCGCGTGCATCGCATCAAGCGTTTCGGATGGGTCATAGAGGACAAAGGCGTGTGCACATGCATCAAGCATGTCGGGCGCATAGCCATAACGCGAGGTAAAATCGGTGCGTCGCATTTCGGTGAACCGGTCGTCCCATTCCGTTACGCGTGGATCAAGCGTGGCCTGTGGTTGGATCGCCACCACGCGCGCGCCCGGCGCGGCCACAGAGAAGGCAGCGGCGGCATAGGCACAGGGACCCGCGCCGTAGAACAGGATGTTGTCAAATTCATCGAAAAAGCCGTCGTCGATCAGACGGTCAAAGAGGCCAAAGACGTTGCGGTCACGAAACCACGTGTCGCCATCGGACACGATGCACAGGTTAGACCAATCGTTGTCCCGCACCATCGACCATCCGAGCGGTTCCGCCGTCTCTGACAATGCGCGGATACCCTGCACGGTCTCGAACGTCACGATAAGTGTGTCGCCACGGCGGATATGGGTGGCGAAATGGCGCTTGCCCAAGGGTTGAAAGAAACCTTCGGCTTCGGCGATTTCGGCAAGTTTGCTGAGCCATCCGCGCTTGGGCAGATCGGCAAGATCAGGGTCAAACACCTGTACGTTGTCCTGCATCGTTACGTCCTCACGTCCCGCATTACGTGCGGGTTCAGCCCGGGGATACGAGGCAAAATAGGCAGAATTGAGGAAAATTTTAGGGGCTACTGTGCCACCTGGTGTTCTGAACTGCGTGCTTTGTTGGCGTAATTCACCATGAATTGTGCGGCATTTGCGGGCACCGGCAGGGTGGGGGGCGTCATCAGCAAGCGTCCAAAAAGCGCGCGAAACGGTTCTTGCTCCATCAGGATGTCAAAGCGCGCCTTGCGCCATGAAACGGCGGCGTCGTGCAGGCGGGCAAGGGTGTCATCGGCCTTGAGTGTGGCGAGGCTTTCATCCCGCGCGGTGTCATAGCGGCGGATGCTGTCGTCGGCATCGGTGCTGAAGTTACGCTCGACCCAGTAATCCAGCCCCAGCAGATCGTCCGAATGCACAGCACGCCCGCGGTCCGCCTTGAGCACATAGCCTTCCATGCTGCCCAGCGGATAGTGATTGATCTGCGCCAGCCCGTAATTCGGGCGGCCAAAGTTCGAGAAAATGCGCCGCGTCTTGAACTGATCATCCAGCGCGCGGCCATGGCTGTCGTACCAGCGCGCGCCTTCCAGCTTGGTTTTAACGGGATCGCGGGGGCGGTGGATGCCGGGTTTGCGATACGTTCCGTCATTGGCATAGAGCGTTTTGAACATCGACG
The DNA here is from genome assembly GCF_947503385.1 of uncultured Tateyamaria sp. Taxonomy (GTDB): domain Bacteria; phylum Pseudomonadota; class Alphaproteobacteria; order Rhodobacterales; family Rhodobacteraceae; genus Tateyamaria. The sequence continues at coordinate 389,511 of NZ_CANNDO010000002.1, read as the reverse complement.
CGCGCCACGGCCAGTAGAGGATGTCAGGCGCGGCCTTGGCAAAGCATTCGGTCACGGGCCGGTCGGCAAATCGGACCTGCCCGTTGTTGCCAAAAATCCGCCATGTGAGCGTAATTGCCGTCGCCTCGGGCAGAGCGGCGTGCAAGGCAGACAGGGTGCCGTCGCCGGTGTGGACGTTGACAAATTCATCCACGTCCAGCGGCAAAATCCAGTCGGCCTTGCGCAACTGATCCATTTTGGCCGCCGCCTTCATTGCGGTGAACTGGATGCCCCCCTTGTCGTAGGGACCGGGGTTGGGGACATGCGTGAGCCAGCCTAGCGCCTGCAACCGTTCCAGCATCGCATCCGTGCCATCATCGCAGTCATTTGAAAAGACCAGAAAATCGTCAAATCCCACGGCGCGATGATGCGCCAGCCATTCCAGCAGAAATGCCGCCTCGTTGCGGACCGTCAGAATGGCAAGGTGGCTCACTTGACCAGCCAGCTCCTGCGGAAGGTGACAACCTTCTGATTGGACAGTTTCGGAAAGTAGGCCAGTCCAGCCGCCATGAACGCCTGAAACACGGCCGAGACGCCTTCGGGGCCGATCCATTGCGGGTGCAGTTCGACCACTGCTGCGCGCAAATTGGACAAGTCCATCAGCGGGATCAGGTCAGCCTCCGCCCCTTCGATGTCGCAGACCAAAACGTCGGGTTTGATCGCTTTCATCTCGGATTTGACGTTGCGCACGTCTACCGTTTCGGTGCGCACGACGCCCTTGCCGTCCATCTCGTCCAGAGACGACGCGATTAGCGAGCCGCGCACAAAAAATGGGGCTGTCCCCTTGCGCTTGCCCAGAATGGCATGGTGCACCGTGGCGTTGTCGACCCCATTGGCTGCGTGGGTTTCGGCGATATAGCCAGCAAGCGTTCCGTTGGCCTCGAACACATGGATGTGATCAACCTTGCGGTTTGTCCCGATCAGAGACGAGATGAAACCGACGCCGCCACCCAGTTCCATGACTGTGTCCCCCTCGCGCACCACCCGCAGGACCGCCTTGGCTTCCTTAGTCTCGTAGGCGCCTATGCGCAGCGCGCGCCGGATGCGTGGGGGCAGGACGTCCGGTCGCTTGGGAAACTTGAGACTGCCGGATTTGATGAAATCAACTGTCGGGGTGGTCGCGCCGTCCATCACTAGCTCTCCATATCCAGAGCGAGAGCATAGGCCACACGCTCGCTTTCGGTGAGTTTGACCTTGAGCGCCTGCGCATAGAGTTCCTGGAACTCTGGCATGTCGTGCAACTCGTCCGCCTTGGCGCGGTGCCAGGCGAGGCCGGTTTGGTGCAGGTCGCGCAATCTGTCGTCCTGCATCAGTCTGTCATATTCCGCGCGCAGGCGCGGGACGTTTCGTTTGATCGTGAGGTCGCGAAAATCGGACCAGTCCATGCGGATCCAGTAATTGATCCCGATGGACCGATCGACGTGCAGCGCGCGACCCCGCTGACGTTTGATCAGGAAACTTTCGGCGGAGCGCAGCGCGTAGTGGTTGAGCTGAAGCAGATCGTAACCAATTGTTTTCTTGGAGCTTCTCCAGCCGTTTTTCGCAGCGTCCCGCGTCATGTCATGGCCTGAGCCGTTGACCCAGCGCACTTTGTCCTCGAACTCTTCCTGCAATTGATTTGGGCGGTGGCAACTGAATTTGCGATAGGCACCGATGTTCTTGAACATCGTCTTGAAGCCCCAGACCGTGTGCGGTTTCGGGCAATAGGCGGGGGCACAGTGATCGAACTGGTCGATCACAAAATCGTCGCTCAGTTCGGTCACGCCATTGTGCCCAAAAAGCCGCCAGGTCATCGCAACATTGGTGGCATCCGGCACCTTGTCAAAGAAATCGTCCAACGTGCCGTTGCCGGTGCGTACGTTTATGAATTCGTCCACGTCGATGTGGATGATCCATTCGGCGTTTTGGATCACCGGTTCTTTCTGCGACTGGTTCAGCGCGAATTGCTGAGGCGAGTTGCCGCGCCAGTCGTCATTGTTGCGGTGCTGCAGCACGCCCATCTCTTGCAACCGGTCTAGGATTTCGGATGTCCCGTCCTCGCAACCGTTTGTATAGATGAGGAAATTATCCACACCGATGGCGCGGTGATAGGCGACCCATTCGACGATATAGGGCGCTTCGTTCTTCATGCAGCCGACGATCACGCGGCCTGACGATACTTTGGGCAGCTTGCGCGGCTTCATCGGTTTGTAGGGCTGCGCCTCTTCGTCTTCCTTGAGCTTGATCAGGCCGTTGTGCGGGTTGATCTGGGTCGACAGCACGATTTGATGGTTTACCTCAACCATCTTCAAGAGGCGCGCGCGGGCATCCTTGGCCGCGTCGTCCTCCGCGGCCTGCGGCAGGATCTCGTCGAATTTGGAGGCGGTGTGCGTGGCCGCGTCACGGCTGGCGCGCAGTTCGGTGGCGTTCACACCGTTGCGGCGCAGGCGAAAATCGAATGCGGTCAGGTACTGCGTGGCGCGGAAACCGCGTTTGGGGTCGGCTTCGGTCCAGTTGTCTGTCTTGTCCGGCACGTCCCGCAGCACCTCTTTGAGGTCGGGAAATTTGCGGATCAGGGCAGTGTTGTCAGTCTTGAACCGTTTTGAAACGGCGTGCAGGCTGCCCGGATCAATGGGTTTGCCGCCCACTGCAAACTCAGCCCGCAACAACCGCCAGAAATCTCGTGGGATGTGCAGGTCCGTGGCTTGCATGTAACGGATCAACACGTCGTTGAATTGCCGTGTACGCGTCACCATCGGGGCAGGCGGGACGCTGTCGGGACGTTCGGCATCGACCTTGCCGATCGCGATGTCCGTGCCAAGGATCGCGTTCAACTCCTCGCCACCGTCTTCGGAATACAGGTGGTCGACGTCCAAGGGCCGCAGGGTCACGGATTTCTTGCCGAACACACCTTCCCAGAAGGCCAAGAGCGCCTTGTAGTCCAGCCAATGCGGCGGGTGCTGCACATGGTTGAACAGACCAAACAGCGGATCCGCCGCTTCGTAGCGGGCAAGCGCGCCATCCCACCATGGCTGATCGCTGTCGGCCAACGCCAGTTCCGGCGTCAGGTCAAAGCGGCGCCCTTCAAGCACGCGGTTCGAATAGTGCGCCGCCAACAGACGCGCCTGTTCGCTTACATGCGCAACGATATGGATGTCGTCACTGTGCGGGGAGAGCAGATCGTGCAGGCGCTTGAGCTCGGTATCCTGACACAGAAGGCCGCCAAAGTGACCCGAGGAAAGCACAAGGTGTTTCGGCTTTTTCTCAGCCGCATCCGCCAGTTGCTGGGTGATCTCACCGAACAGCGCATCCTGTGCCGCGCGCCGTTCGAACCCGCGCTTAAAGCGCACAATGCTTGATTGATCCTCGTCCGCCACGGCCATGTAGGCGCGGATGTGGTTCCAGTCGGGCACGATCACCCCATGCTTCTCCAGCATCTGGGATTTGGTTTTGAGGATCGTGCGGAAGCGGGCAGAACCCTCTTCGGTTGGTCCGATCAGAACGGTGATCCGCATATCTTTACTACGCCTCTTGGGTCATTGCGTCGGTGGCGTCCTGTTCCGCCGCGTTGGTGTTGGCGCGGCCCCACCACGGCAGGTCGCGGCCCAGAAACGCACTGATCTTTTCGGGTGCATCCACATCTGCCACGTTGAATTCCAGCAGCTTGTCCGTACCGGCAAACACGTGTCGGCAGAACGCATAATGTCCTTCGATCCAACGCTGGATTTCCGGCACGGTCTTGCCATAACCAAACGGAAGGCCGGGCACATATTGGCGGGGCAAGCGCCGCTTGCCCAGACTGTTCCAGCGCAACATGCTTTCGGCTGTTTTCTCGGGATCGCGGGCCGACAGCAGGAACCGTGCATCCGGGTGCTGGTCCATGATCGCGCGCAGCACGCCCCAGTCTGTTTGCGGCCAGAAATTGTGTCCCGGGACAATCGCGCTCATCTCGGTAATGGCGCCGAAATCGCTGAATTCGGCCAAGGGGTCGCCGGTTTCGAAATACCCTTTGTAGACAAGCTCGCCCACGAGCTGATTGTGATGCGCTTCGTTGTCTGTCTGCGCCGGTCGCACCCGCCAGTCCGCGACCTTGAGGCCAGACCGCCGCAACGCGCGGCTGAGCGTCGTTGTCCCGGTTTTCGGCAGCCCGAGGTTGATCACAAAACCCGCGCTCATGCCGGCAACCCGATCAATTCGCGCAAAGCCGCCTCTTGCGGGGCATAAAGGCTGGCGTTCTGCACCATGGTGCGCAGGTCCTGAAAGGTCTCGATCTCTTTCAATTCAGCGGCGCGGGTGGCGTGATGATGCACCGCCTCTTCGTGCAGATCACGGATGCCGGGCAGCGCCATCAGCGCGTCCATTTCGGCCCGCAATTTTGGCAGATACCCCAGGATACTGTCGTCTTCCCACGAGGCGTCATTGCGTTCGCGCCAATAAACATCGTCGAAATAGCGGTAGTCGCGGTTCACGTCGCCACGGTCATTCTTGACCATGTAGCTGTCGAGCGAACGCAGCGCATAATGGTTGAGCGTCGCAAAGCGCCGCGCACCCTTGGCCGGAAATCGGTGAATGCGGCGTTTGTTGCCCGCCTTCATGAACACGGGCGGCACCTGACGGCCTGCGCCGTCGGTCCATGCCGGTTTGCGCTGTCCGCGCGGCAGGTCGCGCAGCACAAAAGGCCGGTGCGCGCCAAAGCGGCGCAATGGGAAATCCTTGCGCATCAATGTCTTGACCTCAATCGCGGTGTCGCCGCACCACAGGTCGGGATTGTGGCATTTGGTGAATTGTTCGATTACGGGGCGGTCTTCGAAATCCACGACGCCGCCATTGGCCATGAACTGAAACGTGATGGAAATGGCGCGGGGGTCGCCGCAAGCTTCGATCAGGTCAGGGATTGTATGCCCGTCCACATGGATGTTCAGGAACTCGTCCACATCCGCGATCCACTGCCAGTCGGCCTGCTGTGTGATCTTTTGTTCACGCGAATCCGTCAACGCCTCCATTTGCAGGGACCGGCCTTTGGCGGGGTTGGGCAGATGTTGCACCACGCCGTGTTCCATCAGCTTGTCCAGCATCCGGTCGGTCGCGTCCGTGCAATCGTTGGAGTAGAACAGGTGATCGGTGACGCCGATCACATGGTTAAACCCAATCCACTCCAACAGGAACGGGCCCTCGTTCTTGACACAGGTCACCGCCGTTATGCGCATGATGCGTCCGCTCCCGTTCTGAAAGTCATACCGCCTGCCACTTTGGTCTCTCGGGCTATTTGTGCCCCGAGATGATTAATTTTCTCTGGGCACCATGCCATTTTGCGCGAATCAGGTCAACGACGCGGGGTTGACCTTGGGGGTGGTGGGTGCACGTTGGACGCAGGGGAGGCAAAGATGCACCAACCAAGTTCGATTGACGCGGTCCAGGCGATGCTGGCGGACCACGGATATGTCTGCGACCGGGCCTTGGGCACTGTCGTCTTCCTAAGCCTGTCGCTGGGCCGACCGCTGTTCCTTGAAGGGGAGGCGGGCGTGGGCAAGACGGAAATTGCCAAGGCGCTGTCGGCGTCACTGGGCCGACGCCTGATCCGGTTGCAATGTTACGAAGGGTTGGATGCGTCGTCGGCCGTCTACGAATGGAATTTTGCCGCGCAGATGGTCGCCATTCGCACAGCCGAAGCGTCAGGCGGTGCGGACCGTGCCGCGCTGCAAACGGAGCTTTTTTCGGATGACTATTTGATCGAACGCCCACTGCTCGAAGCGATGCGGCCAGATGAAAACGGCGCGCCGGTCCTTCTGATTGACGAACTGGACCGCACCGATGAACCGTTCGAGGCGTTTCTGTTGGAGGCATTGTCGGATTTTCAGGTGACGATCCCAGAATTGGGCACCGTCTCCGCGCCGGAACCACCCATCGTCATCCTGACCTCGAACCGAACCCGCGAGGTCCATGACGCGCTCAAGCGGCGGTGCCTTTATCATTGGGTCGACTACCCCGATTTCGACCGCGAAATGCAGATCCTCGAGGCCCGCGCGCCCGAAGCGGCGGCAGAACTGAGCCGCGAGGTCGTGGCGTTTGTCCAGCGGCTGCGCACCGAGGACCTGTTCAAGAAACCCGGCGTCGCGGAAACCATCGACTGGGCCAAATGCCTGCTTGCGCTTGATGTTCTGACCCTCAGCCCCGAAGTGATCGCGGATACGTTGGGGGCGATCCTGAAATATCAGGACGACATCCAAAAGCTGCAAGGCTCAGAAGCCAAGCGTCTGTTGGACGAGGCCAAAGCGTCACTGGAGCCTGCATAGCCCCATGCCGGTCGCGCCCGTGATCCATATTGGCGGCTGGCCCGGCGCAGGCAAACAGACAATTGGACATGTGGTGGCCGACCGGTTTGGTGGCCGGCTGATCCACAATCATCTGATGCTGGATGCCGCCCGCGCGATTTACGCCCGCGACACGCCCGAAAGCGTCGCCATGCGCGAAGAGGTGCGAGGCGTCATCTTTGGCCATGCACTTGCGTTGCCGCGGGATGTGCCGATCATCCTCACGGACGCGCTGGCGGATGAACCCGCAGCTGTGCCCTTGTTCCAGCCGACACTGGACCTTGCCCGGGATCGGGGTGCGGTTCTGCGTGTTTTCGTGCTGACACTGTCAGTTGCGGAAAACCAGCGCCGTTTGACAGACCCTGCGCGACGCGGTGGGGCCAAACTGACAGACGGTCAGGTGCTGCAATCCCTGCGGGATCGGCAGGCGCTTTTTGTGCCGGACGGGGCTGTGGTCCTGGACGTGACCGAGATGACCGCAAACAAGGCCGGGGACGCGATTTGCCAGTGGTTGGAGCACTGGGATGCCTGAATACGCACCACTTGAGCTGCCAGAGAACCCGCGCCTTGCGGGCAACATCACGCATTTTGCCCGTGCCCTGCGCCGTGCAGGTCTGCCCATTGGACCCGGTCGGGTGCTGAACGCGATTGAGGCGGTGACGGCGGCCGGTTTCACGGAAAAGCGCGACTTTTACTGGACGCTGCACGCTTGTTTTGTCTCCAAGCCCGAACAGAGGTCGGTCTTTGCGCAGATCTTTCGCCTCTATTGGCGCGATCCGCGTTATCTGGAGCATATGATGGCCGCCATGCTGCCTGCGATCCGGGGCGTACAGGAGGACCGCAGCGCTCAAGCCGCAGAAAAACGCGCGGCAGAGGCGCTCTTGAACGGCGCAGGCGCGGATGTGGACCTGCCCGAGGACGAGCCGGACGGGACAGAAATCGAGATTGACGCCTCGCTCACCATGTCGAACGAGGAACGGCTCAAGACGCTGGATTTCGAACAAATGAGCACCGCCGAAATGGCGCGGGCCAAAGCCATGCTGTCGCGTATGGAGATGCCTGTGGACCCAATTGCGTCGCGCCGGACGCGCGCGGCGAACCGGGGCCGTATTGACCCGGCGCGCACCTTGCGCGCGTCCATGCGTCGGGGCGGGGATTTGCGCGATCTGAAATGGAAAACGCCCAAGCTGCGCTATCCGAACCTCGTCACGCTGTGCGATATATCGGGCTCCATGAGCCAGTATAGCCGCGTGGTGCTGCATTTCCTGCATACGGTGTCGAATGCCAAGGGGGCGGGGTGGGCGCGGGTCCACGCGTTTACCTTTGGCACACGGCTGACCAATATCACGCGACACCTGCATCAGCGCGACGTGGATGCGGCCCTGCGCGCAGCAGGGGCCGAGGCGCAGGATTGGGAAGGCGGCACGCGCATCGGCGCCTGTCTGGAGGCGTTCAACCGCGACTGGTCGCGGCGGGTGCTGGGGCAGGGGGCGGTGGTGCTGTTGATCACCGATGGGCTGGACCGGGGCGACCCGCAGGTTCTGGAACGTCAGATCGAGCGGCTGCACCTGTCGGCCAAGCGCCTCATCTGGATCAACCCTTTGTTACGTTGGGAAGAATTTGCACCGCGCGCGCAGGGCATTGCGGCGATGCTGCCGCATGTGGATGCGTTCCGCGCAGGCCATTCCGTGGCCTCGCTCGAGGATCTGGCCGCGATGATCACACGCCGGGACGATGTGGGCGAACGGGACCGCCTGCTGGGGATGTTGCCAGATTGAGCGCGCATACGCGCGCACGCCATGACCTATCTGGCGCTTCGGGGCTCACCAAAACCAAGGTGTCAGAGCCGCCCTCGCCTGATCTCTGGCGTGACAGAGCCGTCTGACCTTGCCAAGCAAAATAGCCGTCTCCCCGCGGGGCGGGGCCCCTCGGCGATTTTGCTTGGCAAGGCCCGCCGTCCCCGTCTCTTGGAGATCAAGCGAGGGCGGCTCCGAAACCAAGGTTCAGGCAAAAATGTCCGCGAAGGTGCTGCGGTAGAGCGCGGACAGTTCGGCAAGCGGCGCGCTGGCCGTGTTGGAGAACCAGACCGTGTCGGACGTGAATTTGCCCACCGACTGGATTGGCACGCCCGCACGGCCTGCGGCGATCATCAGCGCTTCGGCCTTGTCAAAGCTGCACGCAATCAGGTAGCGCGCCTGATCCTCGGCAAAAAGAAACGCGCTGTCGTCGCTGTCGAGCCAGACGCCGACGCCCGCCGCTTCGGCCATTTCGAAGGCAGCGAGCGCTAGGCCGCCGTCGCTGAGGTCGGTGCAGGCGTTAATGTAATCGCGGTTGTCGCGGATGAAGTCGCCATGGCGTTTTTCAGCTTCGAGATCGACCGGAGGGGCGTCCCCTTCGGTGCGGCCAAAGACTTCTGCCAGCATGGCCGATTGGCCCAGATGCCCTGTGGTCTCACCCACAAGGAGCGCCACGTGACCGTCACGCACATCGCAGCCGATCATCTCGTCCGGCGTGGCAATCAGGCCCACGGCGCCGATGGTCGGCGTCGGCAGGATGCCCTTGCCATCAGTCTCGTTGTAAAGCGATACGTTCCCGGACACGATTGGCATATTCAGGGCACGACAGGCTTGGCCGATGCCGTCGAGCGCGCCGACGAACTGGCCCATGATCTCGGGCTTTTCGGGGTTGCCGAAGTTGAGGTTGTCGGTTGTGGCCAGCGGCGTGGCTCCGGTGGCTGTGAGGTTGCGGTAGGCTTCGGCCACGGCCTGTTTGCCGCCCGTGACCGGATTGGCCTGCACGTAACGGGGTGTGACGTCTGACGTGAAGGCCAGCGCCTTGTCGGTGCCGTGTACGCGCATGATGCCAGCGCCCATGCCGGGGATACGGGCGCTGTCGGCCATGACCATGGTGTCATATTGTTCGTAAACCCATGCCTTGGCGCTGTAATTCGGGCTTCCCAGCAGCGCCTTGAGCGCGTCGACGGGATCGACACCGGGCACGTCGCCCAGAGCTTCGGCGGCTTGGGTTGGGACCCAAGGACGGTCATATTCGGGGGCTTCGGACGAGAGTTTGGACAGCGGCAGGTCCGCTTTGACCACGCCGTCATGTTCGATGACAAAGCGGTCTTCGGGGATGGTTTCGCCCACGATGGCAAAATCAAGGTCCCATTTGTCGAATACCGCCTTGGCCTCGGCCTCAAGCTCGGGACGCAGCACCATCAGCATACGCTCTTGGCTTTCTGACAGCATCATCTCGTAGGCGGTCATGTTCGCTTCGCGCACGGGCACCGCGTTGAGGTTCAGCTTGACCCCCAGACCGCCTTTGTCGCCCATTTCGACCGCCGAACAGGTCAGGCCCGCAGCCCCCATATCCTGAATGGAGATCACTGCACCTGTCGCCATCAGCTCAAGCGTGGCCTCCATCAGGCGCTTTTCCGTGAAAGGATCCCCCACCTGCACGGTGGGCCGCTTTTCCTCGATCGTGTCGTCGAATTCAGCTGATGCCATGGTTGCACCGCCCACACCGTCCCGGCCCGTCTTGGCCCCAAGGTAGACGACAGGCATACCGACGCCTGAGGCGGCGGAGTAAAAGATTTTGTCCGCATCCGCGAGACCGGCGGCAAAGGCGTTCACAAGGCAATTGCCGTTATAGGCCGGATCGAACCGGACCTCGCCACCCGCACACGGCACGCCAAAAGCGTTGCCATAGCCGCCGATGCCTTCGACCACGCCATGCACCAGTTGGCGCGTCTTGGGATGGGACGGCGCGCCGAAACTGAGCGAATTCATCGAGGCGATGGGGCGTGCGCCCATGGTGAACACATCTCGCAGAATGCCGCCCATACCGGTGGCGGCGCCCTGATAGGGCTCGATGTAGGACGGGTGATTGTGGCTTTCCATCTTGAAGACGACGGCTTGCCCGTCACCGATATCCACCACGCCTGCATTCTCGCCGGGGCCGCAGATCACCTGCGGTCCGGTGGTTGGTAATTTTTTCAGATGCAGCTTGGACGACTTGTAGGAACAGTGTTCGTTCCACATCGCCGAAAAGATGCCAAGTTCGGTAAAGCTGGGCTCACGACCTATGATCTCGAGGATGCGCGCGTATTCGTCGGGCTTGAGCCCGTGAGCCGCTATCAGTTCCTCTGTGATCGCTGGTTCCGTCATGTCCCGCATCCCCCGGCCGTTTCGCAAGTTGGCGCGTTCTTAACGACGCCGGGGAGGAGGGGGAAGGGGGCGTGTTGACTTAGCGACGTGGGAGAAAGATTGTGATCGGCCCGGAGCTGTCAGATGCGGGCGTTTGCGCCTTGTTGCGCAAGCGCTGCGTCGTGGCGTCCAACACCAGTACGCCGTCCCGCAGGCTGAGTTGATCAGCGGATGTCGTGATGACCACGTCGCGCCCGCGAAACCGGAACACGGACCCTGTGCGATTGAACAAAAACAGGCGCGTGTGTCTGGATCCCACCCGCACACCGTTGCTGACACCCACGAAATCACCATCGGATGTCACCACGCGCAGTCCGCTCTGGCCGGTGATGGTGGCGATGTCAGACTGGCTCAGTTCGGCGGCGGCCATGCCTGCGGGCAGGGTCAGAAACAGAGCGGTGGCGATGCCGGTGGCAGCGGTTTTCAAACGGGACATGTCAAATCCTCCTTGTTGCGTTGGGCATGAGGTGGAGGGTGCAAGAAGCGCTTGAAAGGGGGCGTCACGCGGATGTGCGAAACGTAACAATTTGGTCTGCGGTGCGCCCTGAGGGGTTGGGCGCACCGCCTGTGGCGCTTAGCGCCGGGGAAGGATGATGTCGATCATGTCATCATCCTTTTTGACCTTGGTCGCCTTAATCTTGATCCGCTGAGCGTCAGAGTTCAGGACGATGGCGTTGGCCTGCAGGCTGATTTCGCTGGTGGGGGTGCGGATAACAACGTCTTTGCCGCGCAGCCGAAACAGGGAGCCCTGCGAAGGGCGCAAAAAGATCGAGGCACGGTCGCCATTGACCGAAGCACCATCGATCGTGCCCACCAGCGCGCCGTCAAGCGAGACCACGGGCACGCCACGCAGCTTTTCAAGCTGGACCGCCTCGGCGGCGGACAGTTCGGCATGGCTGCTTGTGGCTTGTACGCACAGGCCAAGCGCAATCAGGGCGGACAGGAAGAGGGGGGAGCGTGTCATCGTAGGGGTCCTTTGCATGTGTCAGTACAAAGGTAACGCGCAAGGGCGGCGGTTTAGTCGGTCATACCGCCATGTTTTTTGCGCAACCCGTGGGGCAACGTCACCGGCGTGGCAGGTTGATGGTGATCGGGGCGTCTTCGGTCTGGACGAAATTGGCGCGGGTCCGCACGCGCAACCGATCCGACGACAACACCCACGCATCATTGATCAACGTGATGTCAGTGGCGTTCGTGTTCAGGACAATCGGTTTGCCCAATCGGCTAAAGACGGATCCGGGCACCGCATCCAGAAACAGCCGTATTCTGTCGGCGGTAACAGACCCGCCATCGGTTTCCCCTACCAGCGCGCCGTCAGATGTGAGCACCGGCGCGTTGCGCGACTGGCGCAGCAGGTCGCGTTCAGCGGTGCTAAGTTCTGCGCTTGCTTGCGTCGTGAGTGCGGCCAGCAGGCTGACGGTCGTGAAAAAGCGGCGCATTTGTGTATCCTCCGAACTGGTATGGTCAAGATACGTGCGACACGGCCACCCGGATTGCGCAGTCACGGCTTTGCGCGATCAATCGCCGGGTTTTCCGCCACCCGCACCGCCTGCCGCTGCCGCAGCATCGGCCTGATCCATTGCGGTTTGCGCCGCTTCTGCGGCGGCCCCGGCGATGGCCGCACGGTCGTCGCTGTCCAGCTTGTCATGGTCATCAAGACCCGGAATGGCCACGCGCACCTCGCGGCGGGCAAAGTCGATGCCGTTTTCTTCGAACTTCTTGTTCACGCGGGTCAGCAGTTCTTTGCGGATGGTGAACTGGGTGCCGGGTTTGGCCATGAATTTGCCGCGCATCACGATGCCCACATCGTCAAATTCCAGAACACCTTGTGACTTGAAAGGTTGCAGGAAGTCGCCTTTGAACAATTCGTCTTCCATCATCTCGGCCCCAATGGTCTTGAAGATCTTCTTGACCTTGTTGGGGTCGGTGCCGAACGGCACGGTAAAGCGCAGCTTCATAATCACCCAGTCTCGGGAATAGTTCGTGATCTTGGGGATTTCGCCGTAGGGCAGCGTGTGCACGGGGCCGCGGTGGTGGCGCAGTTGCATCGACCGTATCGAGATTTTTTCGACCGTGCCCATGGTGCCATCCACTTCGACATATTCCCCCGTGCGGAACGCATCGTCGATCAGAAAGAAGATGCCCGATACCACGTCGGTCACCAGTTTTTGCGCGCCAAAGCCGATGGCCAGACCGACGATACCGGCACCGGCCAGCAGCGGCGTTGTATCAATGCCGACATTGCCCAGACCAAGCAGGAGGAAAACAACGATGATCGCGGCTCGGCTGACACCGAGGATCAGCGGCAGCACCGTGGACAGCCGCGAACCGCCAGCGCCCCCGCCTTCGCCGCCAACCTCTTCTTCGTCCGGGTTGTATCCGGCGGCGGTCTGTTCAGCGGCCAGTTTGCGATTGATGAACAGCGACACAACCTCGTACACCAGATAGCCCACCGACAGGATCATAAGGAACTCGATCAGGTTGGCGGCAACGCGTTCCCCGACACCGGCACTGGCCAATGTCGTGGCAGACATCCCCCAAAAGGACGCCACGGCCAGCAACACAAGACCAAACACAACAACCCGGCCAATGCGCACATAAGACCTGCGGGTCGAGACATAGGCCCGTTCAGCCACAGGGCCTTCGCCGGTCATGGGCGGAGCGAGGTGGCGCACCAGCCCGCGAATGGCCGTGTCCATGGCGGGTGCAAAGGTCAGCAGGACCATGGTCTTGTACTGGGGCACGCTGTCCAGCAAAGCAAAATTGCCGTAGCTGACAACGATATTGACCACCCACCATGTTGTCAGCGCCACGATGATGCCAAATGCGGGATAAGCGCGCGCGATCCAGTCTTCGGCCGGACTGAGATCGTCATAGCCGCCGCGCATCATGTCCACGGCTTCGTCCCAGTAGCGCCAGAACAGCAGGGCGACATACAGGTGGACCGTGAAATTGATCCACCCTCCGATGCGGGTTTCGCCCACAGGTACGCCATTGGCCACGTTGAATGGCACAATCACCTGACCGATGCCCACAACCATGCCCAGCCAGAACATGTGAAACACCATCGCGCGCGCGGTTGCATCCGTTGCGGTCACGATCCGGTAGTCCGGGGCGCTGGGCGCCATAAAGAACCGCCCCACAGCGGCGGCCATGCGCGGCAGGCCGATCAGCCAAGGTCCCACAAGCATAAAAAACGGATGATAATAGCCCGGCACCGCGTAGCGGGTGATCTGGCTGGCCGCCACCATGAAGATTGCAACAGACACGATTTCACTGGTCAGACGTTTGGCCAGCGGCACAACGGCGGCGCGGATGTTGGGCGACCGGTCGTTGACCGGCGGCAGAACCAGCCAGCTCCGGATCAACCGGCGAAAGGCAAACTCAATCCCAAAGGCCCCCGCCAGAACCATGACAAAATATCCGGCCATCGCCAGCAGACCATTTCCCCCCACGAAGCTGGCAAAGGTGGAAAAGGCGCGGGCCTGTTCTGTGAAAAGCAGGGGCAACCGTTGAACCGCGATTGTGATCTGCTCGAACGCGCCAAGCGTGGCATGGTAGATAAAGTCGTCTATCTCATCGGCGGCACCGGCGGCATCATCCACTGCCTGCGCGTTGAGTTGATCCAGCAGCAGGGCGCGCACCTCGGCATCGCTGAGCCGCGACAGCAGCGCGTTTGCGGCATCTTCGGTCAGCGGGTCGGGCAGGGCGGGCACGGCGTCTTGCACGGCGCTGCCTGATCCCGGAACAAGCGATTGCGCAGGGGCCGCTGTGGCCAGCACGCAGACCAACAGCGCCCACAACAGACTTGAAACAACACGCATAGTGGCCCCCCACGTATTCTTGTCACCGCGTGGGCGCACCGACGCTGGCATTTTATTGCATCACACCGTGCGGGGCGGGGCGCAGTTGATCAAGGGGCAGAACAAAAAAAGGCCGAGCACGAAGCTCGGCCAAGTCCAACAGGGAGGTATGAAGATGACGCGAAACGCGCCGCTCTCTTCATCACCCGAATTAGTCAGAGTGCAGTTCACAATCAAGTCGCGGGCACTGACGGTTTTTCATGCCCGATATGCACGAAATGCATAGCTTTTGCCTAAAAATCAGACAATCTGCTTTTCTTTCAGGCCCTTGCGGTACGCTGTGATCTCTTCTTGGACGAAATCACGGAACGCGGCAATCCGCTGGGACTGACGCAGTTCTTCTGGATATGCCAAAAAAACAGGCACATCTGCCGACTGAATCTCGGGCAGAACGCGGATCAACCTGTCTTCGTCAAGCGACACATAGTCGGGGAGAATCCCCAGACCAAGGTCCTGCAACACGCCCTGAAGGACGCCAAAGTAATTGTTGACCGTCAGCAGCGACCGCACGTCGTAGGTCAGCAGATGCTGGGCAAGACTGGCACTTGCACCGACTTGGGTCGCATTCACGCTCTGACAGATCAGGCGGTGCATGGACATATCTTCGGGCACTTCGGGAACGCCGTTTTCGTCCAGATAGGCTTGGGTGGCAAAGACCTGCATTTTGACCGTCATAAGCCGTTTGCGGATCAGATCGGCCTGACTGGGTTCTTTCATGCGGATGGCCACGTCGGCCTCGCGCATGGGCAAGTCCAGCACGCGCTCTTCCAGCATCAGATCAACGCGCAGGTCGGGGTATTGCTCGTAGAGCTTGGCCAGACGCGGGGCCAGCCACAATGTGCCAAAACCGATGGTGGTGGTGACGCGCAGGTCGCCAAACACTTCTTCTTCGCTGTCGCGAATGCGGGCCGACGCCGCATCGAGCCGTTTGTTCATCGCGGATGTCGCGTCAAACAGCAACTCGCCCTGTTCGGTGAGGATCAGACCGCGCGCGTGACGATGAAACAGGGTCGCGTTCAGCGATTCCTCCAGCGCGCGGATCTGGCGGCTGACAGCAGATTGGCTGAGGTTCAGCCGGTCGCCCGCATGGGTCAGGCTGCCTGCGTCGGCCACGGCGTGAAATATGCGAAGTTTGTCCCAATCCATCGCGCGCACATTACGCGAATGGGCGCGCGTCTCAACCGGGATCGACCTTCGGACGGCCAAAAATGCAGCGAAAGCCGCGGTACACCAGACCTAGCGCGCCTTGATGTGCTGAATTTCGGTCGGGACGGTTGTGATGAAGTCGGGATAAGGCATTAATCCGCGCGGGTCGTCTTTGACCTCAAGAGTGCGGACATTGTACAGCTTGCTTTGATCCGCCAGAGGGCCGACGAAGCCCCCGTACCGTACACCGATAAATCCGGTGCGCCCCACGTTCATGGTGCCGGGCACGCCGCCGGGATAGGGCCGGAACGCTGGTCCGACCTTTCCTGATGTGTCGGCCATGTATTTTGCGTTGGCCCGGATGATCTCGGCCTCGACCAGATTGACAATGCGCACCAGGTGTTGCGGGTTGTCCGGATAGATCACGCAGGTTTTGCCCTCGCCTTGTTCATAAGCGACGTTGTGCCCAACTTCATGTCCGTACTGGGTCGCAAAGCTGTGAAATTTGTGCATGATTTTGTGCTGGTTCAACACCGGCGCAAGGGTTGAGAAAAACGCGATCAGATCAAGGGGGTGGCAGCCCACATGCATCTTCCAGCCCTGCACAGAGCCGGGGTATCCGTACTTGGCCAAATCGACCTTGTACCATTGACCCGGCGCCTTTGGCTTGCTGAAGCATGAGGTTTTGGTCATGACGCCGCCATTGGACGGGATCAGCCAATCGTTCTCGAACTCTTTGCTGAAGATGCTTTTCGAGTAATAGACCGTCTGCACGAGCTTCTCCGCGATTTTGTCGCGCTTATTCTTGAGCAGGTTCAACTGGAACTTGTCGCGATCTGTTTCCACCGCCTTTAGCTGCGCCGCGAAATCCGGATCGTCCGCAAACATTTCGTCAAAGACATCCGTGCCTGCGTCTGTGTTTGTCGTTTCTTTGGGGTCCGTATCTGGCATCTGTTTGTGTCTCCGGGCTGGGCGGCTGGATCGTGAAGCAAGGTTCACAAGGGTAACCCGGCGTCCGGGCGGTCTATTCGGCGGTACGTGGGTATGGTTTTCCTGACCGGCCCGATGGGCTTTGAGCGACGTGACGAAAAATTGCTTTGTAAGGTCAGTAATTGTGACCTAATATCAGATCAAATCTGTGCAACACTGATCGCGGCAGGGAGGCCAAGAGATGACAACGCAGAAGATCACGCTCAACGACCGATATGATCTGGACAAAAGCCCGGTGCTCCTGAACGGCACGCAGGCCTTGGTACGGCTGATGTTGATGCAAAAGGCGCGCGATACCGCTGCGGGGCTGAACACCGCGGGCTACGTGACCGGCTACCGCGGCTCACCGCTGGGCGCGGTGGATATGCAGATGACGCGGGCGCTGAAACCGCTTGCAGAATATGACATTACCTTCCAACCCGGTCTGAACGAAGACCTTGCCGCAACCGCGCTCTGGGGATCGCAACAGGCAGAATTGCGGGGCGAGGGGACCCATGATGGCGTCTTTGGCCTCTGGTACGGCAAGGGGCCGGGCGTGGACAGGTCCGGCGATGCGTTCAAGCACGCGAATATGGCGGGCACGTCGAAACATGGCGGCGTCGTGGTGGCCATGGGGGACGATCACACTGGCGAAAGCTCGACCGTTTTGCACCAGTCTGAATGGGCGCTGATCGACGCCTATATGCCGGTTGTGTCGCCCGCCGGTGTGCAGGAGATCATGGATTATGGCCTCTATGCCTGGCAGCTCAGCCGCTTTTCCGGCCTTTGGGTCGGCCTCAAGACGATGAAAGACACGGTCGAGGCGACGTCCGTCGTGGATGGCAATCCGCACCGCTTGTCCTTTGTGCAGCCAGATTTTGACATGCCCGAGGGCGGGTTGAACATTCGGCTGGTGGATGACCCGACCGCGCAAGAGGCGCGGATGATCGACTATAAACGCTTCGCGGCAGAGGCGTTTTCCCACGTCAACAAGATGGACAAGCGTGTCTGGGGCAAACCCGGGGCCAAGATTGGCTTTGTCGCGGCGGGCAAGAACTGGCTGGACCTTGTCCATGCGCTGAGCCTGCTGAACATTGATGAGGCCGAAGCAGAACGGCTGGGCATCACGACCTATAAGGTCGGGCAGACCTTTCCGCTCGACATGCGCGGCTTTCACGATTGGGCCGAAGGGCTCGACCTGATTGTCGTCGTCGAGGAAAAGCGCAAGCTGATCGAGGTGCAGATCAAAGAGGCGATTTTTGACGACCGCCGGGGGCGCCGCGTCTATGGCTGGCGCAAAGGCGCGCAAGGCGAAGAACTGTTTCCGACACGTGGTGCGCTTGATCCGGTGCACATCGCGACCAAGCTGGGTGAAATCCTGATCGAAGAGGGCCGCGAGACGGACGGCATCACGGGCGGACTGGCAACGCTGGACGCAGCCCGCCGGTCCGACAACGCCGAAGAGATCGCGGCACGCATCCCCTATTTCTGCTCGGGCTGTCCGCACAACTCGTCCACCAAGGTGCCCGAGGGCAGCCGCGCCTATGCGGGCATCGGCTGTCACTACATGGTGCAATGGATGGACCGCGAAACCACCGGTTACACCCATATGGGTGCCGAAGGGGCCAACTGGATCGGCGAGGCGCCGTTTTCCAAGCGCGACCACGTGTTCCAGAACCTCGGCGACGGGACCTATAACCATTCGGGTGTTCAGGCCATCCGTGCCGCTTTGGCGGCGGGCACGAACATCACCTACAAGATCCTCTACAATGATGCCGTCGCCATGACGGGCGGGCAGGGAAATGACGGCGACCTCAGCCCCTACCGCATCGTCAACGAGGTGCGCGCCATGGGCTGCGACCACGTGGCCGTGGTCTATGACGACAAGGAAGACGTGGATTTTGACCGCTTCCCCAAGGATGTCGAGGTGCAGGAACGCGCCAACTTGCAGACCGTGCAGGAAAAATTCGCCAAAACGACAGGCGTGTCGGTTATCGTCTATATCCAGACCTGTGCAGCCGAAAAACGCCGCCGCCGCAAACGCGGCACGTTCCCAGACCCGGACCGCCGCGTGTTCATCAACACGGATGTCTGCGAGGGCTGCGGGGATTGCGGAGTGCAGTCGAACTGTATCTCCATCACGCCGGTGGAGACGGAACTTGGCCGCAAGCGGGCGATTGACCAGTCAAGCTGCAACAAGGATTTTTCCTGCCTCAAGGGGTTCTGCCCCAGCTTCGTGACCCTCGAAGGGGCGCAAGTAAAAAGGGCCGCAACCGCGACGCTCGACTTGCCGGACCTGCCGGAACCGGACCTGCCGCAGATCGACGGCACGTGGAACGTTGTGGTCACCGGAGTTGGCGGCACGGGTGTGGTTACCATCGGGGCCGTGATGGCACAGGCCGCGCATATCGACGGCAAGGGTGCCGGGCTGATGGAGATGGCGGGCCTCGCCCAAAAGGGCGGCGCGGTGCACATCCATTGCCGCCTTGCTGAAAGGCCCGAAGACATCAGCGCCATCCGCGTGGCCACCGGTGAGGCGGACGCGCTGATTGGCGGTGATCTGGTGGTCAGCGCGGGGTCCAAAACGCTGGGCCTGACCAGCACGGGCCGCACTGGCGCCGTGGTCAACAGCCACGAGATCATCACCGGTGATTTTACCCGCGACACGGAATTCAGCCTGCCCACGGACCGGCTTGCCCTCGCGCTTGAGGCGCGGATGCGCGAGCGGCTCGATATGTTCGACGCCTCGGACCTCGCGCGCGCGACCATGGGCGACAGCATCTTTTCCAACATGATGGTCTTTGGCGCGGCGTGGCAGCGCGGGCTGATGCCGCTGAGCCTTGAGGCGATCCGCGCGGCGATTGAGTTAAACGGCGCCGCGGTCGACAAGAACCTGCGGGCTTTTGACATTGGACGCTGGGCCGTGCTGCACCCCCAAGAGGCGGCCCAAATCGCGACTCCCAAAGTGGTTCAGATGCCCAAATCGCTTGAGGACAAGATAGCCTTCCGCGCCGATCACCTGAGCAAATACCAGTCCAAGCGCCTCGCCAAACGCTACCGCAAGATGGTGGACGCGATCGAGGATGCGGGCCTGCGCGAAGCGTTGGCCAAGGGGTATCACAAACTGCTGGCCTACAAGGACGAATACGAGGTGGCCCGCCTTCATCTGGACACCGAAGCCAAGGCGCGCGAGACGTTTGAGGGGGATTTTACGATGAAATTCCACCTCGCTCCGCCCATGCTGTCAAAAATGGGCCCGGACGGGCGTCCGTTGAAAAAGGAATACGGGCCCGGCATGATGCGTAACTTCCGCCTGCTGGCGCGGCTGAAATCGCTGCGCGGCACGCCGCTTGACCCCTTTGGCCGGACCGAGGAGCGCAGGATGGAGCGTGCGCTGATCAAGCAATACGAAGCCGACATGCGTACCGTTTTGCCAGCGCTGACACCGGACACACGCGACGCGATTGTTGCCTTGGCCGAATTGCCGCTGCACATCCGCGGGTTCGGCCCGGTCAAGGCCCAGAACGAAGCAAAGGCCGCCAAACGGCGCGAAGAGTTGCTGGCGGTTATTCGGGCCGGTGGACCGCATCAGGCACAGGCGGCTGAGTGATGGCGTCGCATATCCATTACAAAGGCTAGGCAGGATCGCGCCGGCGGCTTACATACGTGCGCAACCGCCGTCATGCTTTCGGGGACCCAATGCCAAACCGCAAACGCCAGATTGCCCGCGAAATCTCCTATGCCCATTCGGCAGAGACCAAGGGCGGGCGTGCCGTGATCCGCATTCTGGAGAACACCACAGGTCGCTTGCGCCTTATCAAGCGCGCCGAAGGCTACGAACATGAAGTGGCGGCGGGGCGGGACTTCTGGGCCGTCATGGTCGAACGCTATGGCCTCAGCCTTGATGTGATCGGCGGAAATCTTTCGAATATTCCTCAGGACAAGCCATTGATCCTGATTGCAAATCACCCCTACGGCATCCTTGATGGCCTGATGATGGGCCATATCCTGTCCACGGTGCGCGGCGATTTTCGCATCATGGCCAACTCGGTCTTCAAAAAGGCCGAAGAACTGAACCGTGTCCTGCTGCCGATCAGCTTTGACGACAATCGCGAGGCAATGGCGATGAACATCGCCACCCGCAAGGAGGCACTGCGTTATCTGGGCGCAGGCGGGGCCATTGGCATCTTTCCCGGTGGCACGGTCAGCACAGCGGCAAAACCGTTTTCCCGGCCAATGGATCCGGGTTGGCGAGGCTTTACGGCGCGTATGGTTGCGAAATCCGACGCGACCGTGGTGCCCTTGTATTTTGACGGGCACACGAGCCGTCTGTTCCAGATCGCAAGCCACCTGTCGAACACATTGCGACTTGGCCTGCTGATCAAGGAGTTCAAAAAACGCGTCGACACACCGGTGCGCGTTGTCGTGGGCGAACCGATTGGGCGGGATGTTCTGGACCCAATGGCGCGGGACCCCAAACAGATGATGGAGTTCTTGCGCAAAGCCACGTATGAGCTGAACCCGAACCCGGTGAAACTGTTTGATCTGGGCTACGAATTCGAAGAACGGCATCGCACGTAAGGCGCATCATGGCTGTTGGCATTTTTGATTCCGGTCTGGGCGGGTTGACCGTTCTGGACGCCGCGCAAAAGCGGTTGCCCGAAGTGGAGTTCATCTACCTCGCGGACAGTGCCAATGCGCCTTATGGCGTTCGGACGGCGGACAACATCTATGACCTGACCTGTGCGGCGGTTCAGCGGCTGTTCGATGCGGGCTGTGATCTGGTGATCCTTGCGTGCAACACCGCGTCGGCGGCCGCCCTGCGCCGGATGCAAGAGGGGTGGATTCCGTCCGACAAACGGGTGCTTGGCGTGTTTGTCCCACTGATCGAGGCGCTGACCGAACGGCAATGGGGCGACAATTCGCCCCCGCGTGAAGTGGCCACGAAACATGTTGCGCTCTTTGCAACTCCCGCAACCGTGGCGAGCCGCGCGTTCCAGCGCGAACTGGCCTTTCGCGCCATTGGCGTCGATGTGGAGGCGCAGGCCTGTGGCGGCGTGGTGGACGCGATCGAAGATGGCGACATGATCCTAGCCGACGCGCTGGTGCGGTCGCATGTGGACGCGCTCAAACGTAAGATGCCCGAGCCACAGGCCGCCATTTTGGGTTGCACGCATTACCCGCTGATGCAGGACGTTTTTCAGGATGCGCTTGGCGCGGATGTGAAAGTGTTTTCGCAAGCCGGGCTCGTCGGCGAAAGCCTTGCCGACTACCTCGACCGGCACCCGGACAAGATGGGCAGCGGTACAACCGCCTACCTGACCACGGGCGACCCGGCCAAAGTCAGCCAGCACGCCACGCAGTTCTTGCGACGACAGATCACGTTTTCTGCCGCCTGATCTGACACCTATTTCCGAGACGTAGACACATGACATATTCCATCGCCGTTCTTGGCGCCTCCGGCTATACCGGGGCAGAACTGATCCGATTGATCGCTGGGCATTCCTCAATTGAAATCAAGGCTTTGGGAGCCTTTTCCAAAGCGGGACAGACCTTGGCGCAGGTCTACCCACACCTGCGTCATCTGGATGTGCCCCCGATGGTGAGCTTTGACCAGATCGACTGGTCCGGCATTGATCTCGCGTTTTGTGCGCTGCCACACAAGACCAGCCAAGAGGTGATCTCGGGCTTGCCGCGTGATCTCCGGATCGTGGACCTGAGTGCGGATTTCCGGCTGGAGGACCCGGCGCAATATCAAAAGTGGTACGGCAATCCACACAGCGCGGTCGAGATGCAGAAAGAGGCAGTATACGGCCTGACTGAATTCTACCGCGAACAGATTGCGGCGGCCCGGCTGGTCGCCGGGACCGGTTGTAACGCGGCCACCGGTCAGTTTGCGCTGCGGCCCCTGATTGCGGCAGGTGTGATTGATCTCGACGAGATCATTCTGGACCTCAAGGCCGCCGTTTCAGGTGCGGGCCGGGCGCTCAAGGAAAACCTGCTCCATGCAGAGTTGAGCGAGGGCTATCATGCCTACGCGCTTGGCAGCACACACCGGCATCAGGGGGAATTCGATCAGGAGTTTTCCAAGGTCGCGGGACGGGACGTGCGCATCCAGTTTCAGCCGCACCTCGTCCCCGCTAATCGCGGAATCCTCGGCACCGCCTATGTCAAAGGGGATGCGCAGCAGATCCATGAGACGCTTGCGTCGGCTTATGCCGAAGAGGTGTTCATCGAAGTGCTGCCATTTGGCGAAGCGCCCAGCACGCGCCACACGCGCGGTTCGAACTTTTGCCATATCGGGGTCGCCGCAGACAGGTTACCGGGGCGGGCCATTGTCGTGGCATCGCTTGACAATCTGACAAAGGGTTCATCGGGCCAAGCGTTGCAAAACGCCAACCTGATGTTAGGTATTGAAGAGACCGAGGGGCTGATGATGGCCCCGCTGTTCCCATAGAGCGTTCATGAAAAGCCTGAAGAAACAGAGACGTATTCAGATCATCGCCTTGGCGGCTGTCGTGTTGGCGGCCTCCACCGCGCTGATCGGGTATGCCATGCGAGACGGTATCAATTTCTTTCGCGCGCCCAGCCAGATCATCGCGGAACCGCCCGGCCCGACTGAGGTGTTCCGCATCGGCGGTTTGGTGGCCGAGGGGTCGATTGTGCGCGGGCAGGGCGAATCGATCCGATTCGAAGTGACAGATGGCGGCGCCACGGTGCCCGTGGTCTACACTGGCGTTTTGCCCGACCTGTTTACTGAAAACGAGGGTATGGTCGGCACAGGTCGTTATGTGAACGGTGTCTTTGAAGCCACTGAAATCCTTGCGAAACACGACGAGACCTACATGCCGGCAGAGGTTGTGGACGCGCTCAAGGAACAGGGCGTCTACAAAGAACCCAAGAGCTAGCGCGCGCTCGGGTTAAGCGCCGTTAACCAACATTGCATCACCCTTGCCTCTGCGACCGAGGCGAAGGGGCCGATGATGCAATGCGTTGAAGAAATTGCGACCGAAATTGTGCGCCGCGAAGGCGGGTATGTGGACGATCCGGATGATCCGGGTGGGGCCACAAATTTCGGTGTCACCATACACACAATGCGTCGGCTGGGCCTTGATCTGGATCGGGACGGAGATGTTGACGCGGCAGACGTCAAGCGATTGTCCCGCGCGCAAGCCATCGACATCTTCATCAACCACTATTTTGAGCGTCCACGGATTGGTGAACTGCCGCAAGCGCTGCACGCGACGGTGTTTGACATGTATGTCAACGCAGGTGGCAACGCGATCAAGATCCTGCAACGCCTGCTGACCGAGATGGGGCACCCTTGTGTCGTGGATGGCGCACTGGGTCCGCAAAGCATCGGTGCTGCCCATGCTGCGTGGGACGCAGCACCGGGCCACATAGTGGATGCCTACGGCATTGCCCGGCGCAACTACTATTTCCGCATTGCGGACCGTCGTCCGGCGAGCCGCAAATACGCCCGCACACGGGCAGGCGGCAAGGGCGGCTGGATCAAAAGAGCCGAAGAGTTCATCGCGCCACGCTTTCATATGAGCGCGGCACAGTTTCAGGCGAGGATTGCGACATGGGGATGATCGAACGGGTGTTTGCGCTGCTCTTTGGCGGCAATCGCAATATGGTCAAGGACACCGTGGAAGTGTTCCGCGAGAATGCCGAGGCCGGGTCAGAGCGCAGCCACCACATCCAGAGCGAGGCCATGCGGGCCTATGCCCGCGAGTTCGAGGTTGCGCGCCAGGGGGGCTTTGACCGCTTCATGGACGGGGTGAACCGCTTGCCGCGTCCGGCGCTGGCGCTTGGGACGCTGGGTCTTTTTGTGTCGGCGATGGTTGAACCGCTGTGGTTTGCGGAGCGGATGCAGGGCATCGCGCTGGTGCCGGAGCCGCTGTGGTGGCTGCTGGGGGTCATCGTGTCGTTCTACTTTGGCGCGCGGCATCAGGTGAAATCGCAGCAGTTTCAACGCCAGATCGTGCAGACGATGGCACATGTGCCGCAGGTAATGGCCAACGTCTCTGCCTTGCGCGCGCTGCGCGCCGACAGCGCGGGGGTCGCGGACACGGGCACCGATGTGACACTGAGCGTCGCGGCGCTGGTGCCGGACGCAAACCCCGCACTGGACGAGTGGCGGCGCGCGGCCTGAGATGTCGGAGCCTCCGGCGGTGGTATTTTGGGTCAGAAGAAACATGTGACCCGTCACGACCACGTGACGGATTTGCCCTGCGACATATGTGCTGACCCATTGGCGCGGGGACGATGTCGGCATATAGTTTCCTCATGCTGACAGAGCTTGGACATTTTGCCCTCATTCTCGCCTTTGCGGTGGCCATTTTGCAAAGCACGCTGCCGCTGATTGGGGCATGGCGTCGCGACCCGGGATGGATGGCGATGGCCGAGCCTGCGGCAATCACGCAATTCCTGCTGATCGCCTTTTCCTTTGGCGCGTTGATGTGGGCCTTTGTCGTCTCGGATTTTTCACTGCAACTGGTTGTTCTGAACAGTCATTCGGCCAAGCCGTTGATTTACAAGATTTCCGGCACGTGGGGCAACCACGAGGGGTCGATGCTGCTGTGGGTGCTCATCGTGGCGTTGTTTGGCGCAATGGCCGCATGGTTCGGGGGCAACCTGCCGCCCACGATGCGGGCGCGGGTGCTGGCGGTGCAGGGGGCCATTGGCGTGGCTTTTCTGGCATTTATCCTGTTCACTTCCAATCCGTTTGTGCGCCTTGCTGTGCCGCCCTTTGATGGGCAGGACCTGAACCCGCTGTTGCAGGACCCCGGTTTGGCCTTTCATCCGCCATTTCTGTATTTGGGCTATGTGGGCCTGAGCATGGCGTTTTCCTTTGCCGTTGCGGCGCTGATCGAAGGGCGCGTGGACGCTGCTTGGGGCCGCTGGGTGCGGCCCTGGACACTGGCGGCGTGGGTGTTTTTGACCATCGGCATCGCGCTTGGGTCATGGTGGGCCTATTACGAGCTTGGCTGGGGCGGCTTTTGGTTCTGGGACCCGGTGGAAAACGCATCGTTCATGCCTTGGTTGCTGGCGGCGGCACTCTTGCATTCGGCCATCGTGGTGGAAAAACGCGAAGCGCTGAAAAGCTGGACCATCCTGCTGGCCATTCTTGCCTTTGGTTTCTCGCTGATCGGGACGTTCATTGTCCGTTCGGGCCTGCTGACATCTGTTCACGCCTTTGCCAATGATCCGGAACGGGGTGTGTTTATCCTGATGATCATGGGCTTTTTCATGGGGGGCGCGCTGATCCTGTTCGCCCTGCGCGCAGGCACGATGGAGGCCAAGGGCGTGTTTGGCGTTGTCAGCCGTGAAAGCGCGCTGTTGGCCAACAACCTGCTGCTCGCGGTGAGCTGCTTTGTGGTGTTTATCGGGACGATGTGGCCGCTGGTGGCCGAAATGTTTTTTGACCGCAAGCTGAGTGTAGGGCCACCGTTTTTCAACATGGCGTTCACGCCGTTCATGGTGGTGTTGGGTCTGATCTTGCCGATCGGCGCGATGATGCCATGGAAGCGGGCCAGCATCACCCGTGCCGCGCGGCCCTTGCGCTATGCGTTTGTGCTGGCGATCGCCTTTGGCGGGCTGGCATGGGCGATGAATACAGGGCGTAGCCTTATCGGCCCAATGGGCGCGTTTCTGGGGGCGTGGCTGGTGATGGGCGCTGCGATTGATCTGGCGTCACGCACCGGGCAAAATTTTAATCTGGCGCGTTTGTTCCGCCTGCCACGTGCGGATTGGGGCAAGGCAGTGGCCCATGCGGGCCTGGGTGTGACCATGCTGGGGGTCGCAGGCATCACCTCGTGGCAGTCCGAAGATATCCGCGTGGCGCAAATCGGTGAGCCGTTCGAGGTGAGCGGCTATACGCTGACCGTCGACGATGTGCGGCAGGTAGAGGGGCCGAATTATCTGTCCACCATGGGCTTTATCACCCTTGCGCAGGACGGGCGCGAGATTGGGCAACTGCGCCCCGAGAAACGCATATATCCAGTGGCACAGATGCCCACGACCGAGGCCGGGATCGACTATAACCTTGCGCGCGACGTCTATGTGGTGATCGGCGATCCGCAGGACAGCGGCGGTTGGGCGGTGCGCACTTATATAAAACCGCTGACCAACTGGATCTGGATTGGCTGCGCGCTGATGTCACTGGGGGGGTTCCTGTCGCTGAGCGACCGGCGCTTCCGGGTGGCGGCGGGCGCGCGCAAGTCACCGCAAGGGGTGCCCGCGGAATGATCCGGATTGCGGCAATTCTTTGGGTGGTGTTTGCGAGCGTCGCAGTTGCACTTGATCCGTCAGAGATGCTGGAGGATCCCACGCTGGAGGCCAAAGCGCGCGAGTTGGACCACGCATTGCGCTGTGTGGTGTGCCAATCCGAATCCGTCGCCTCTTCGAACGCCACGTGGGCGGTGGAAGCGCGGCAGGTGATCCGCGAACAGGTGGCCGCGGGCAAGACGCGCGACGAGGTCGTCGATTTCTTTGTCGAGCGGTATGGGGAGTTTGTTCTGATGACGCCGCGCACCTCTGGTGCCAATTGGCTGTTATGGGCGGCTGGCCCGCTCATGCTGCTGATGGCCATGGGCATTGGCGTGGTCTATCTGCGGGGCCGCAGTTCGGCACCGGCACCCACCGAAGCGGGGCTGAGTGCAGACGAATCCCGCCGGTTGCGCGAGATTATGGACGAGTGACCCCGCGTTTGGGCTTTTCTGAACCGAACGGTTTGGTATGCAGGGCCATGCACGCGTGGAGGCTGCCATGAATTATCAGACGATCACCTACGACCTTGCGGATGGTATCGCCACCGTCACACTGAACCGGCCTGACGTGATGAATGCGCTCAGCACTCAGATGCGGGCGGAGATCACCCATGCGGTGATCGCGGGCGGCAAGGCGGCGCGGGTTGTCGTGTTGACGGGCGCCGGGCGCGCATTCTGTTCCGGTCAGGATCTGGGCGACCGCGCCAACGCCGCTGATATCGATCTGGAACGGACGCTGCGCGACGAATACCAGCCGATGCTCGAAGCCACCATGCAGTGCCCCGTGCCCACCATCGCCGCCGTAAACGGCGCTGCCGCCGGGGCAGGGGCCAATCTGGCATTGGCCTGCGACGTGGTGATCGCATCCGAAAGTGCGTATTTCCTTCAGGCCTTTACACGGATCGGCCTGATCCCGGATGCAGGAGGCACATACGTGATGCCCCGGACCATGGGCATGGCCAAGGCGATGGGCGCGGCCTTGTTCGCGGACAAGATCAGCGCACGCCAAGCCGACGATTGGGGGATGATCTGGGAAGCTGTGCCGGATGCGGAATTTGCCGCGCACTGGATGGGCCGGGCCACACACCTTGCCACAGGACCCACGCAAGCCTTTGCTGCGGTCAAACGGGTGATCCGCGCCAGTTGGGACAATGACCTGAACACGCAACTGACGACCGAGGCAACCGAACAGGGCGCGTGCGGCAAGACCCGCGATTTCCGCGAAGGCGTGCTGTCCTTTGTCGAAAAGCGGAAACCGGGGTTCGAAGGGCGCTAAACGCGCCCCGCCGGATCAGATTTGGACAAACTGGATCGTTTCGGTCGAGAGACTGGCAAAGTCCGTGTTGATAAACCGTGCCACTACTTCGCCGTCGATGATCAGATTGCCGCCGTTGTCTTCTTCGCTGAATCCAACCGCGGTTGGCAGTGCGCCTTCGTAGAAGTACACAATCGCGTCTTCGGACGGAGTGAACCCGTCGATCAGCGGCAATGGCGGCTGGGCCGGATCGGCTTCGTCGGTCAATCCGTCGATCCAGTCGCCAAGATACAGCGTGTCGGATCCGGTGCCCGTGTCCACAACATCGTTGTTCCCGGCAAAGATCTCGTCATTGCCAGCGCCGCCACTCAGGTCATCTGCACCGCCTGTTTCGGCGTTGATGTCGACGAATGCCGCGATCTGGGCATCGGTGAGCGTTTGACCGCTCAGTTCGGCGGCAAGGGCCGCGTCAATCAGGCCCGCAGCATCAACAATATCGGTGCCGTCCAGCAGGTCGTCACCACCGTCGCCCAGCAGCGTGTCTTCGCCTTCACTGCCAAACAACAAATCGTCGTCTCTGCCGCCGCGGAGAAAGTCATTGCCAGCTTCGCCGACCAGAATGTCTTCGCCGCTTGATCCAAAGGCGCTGTCACTTCCGTCGCCGCCAAGGACGATATCGTCGCCCGCGCGGGCAAAAATCGTGTCGTTGCCCGACGTCGCTTGGATAATGTCGTTGCCTTCGGTTCCGGTATCGGTCTCATTTTCGCTTGTGACTGTTTTGGTGTCATCATCGTCGTCCACGAGGTTCACAACCAAAGCCACACCCAGCAGCCCGACCAGCATCAATCCCAGCATTTAACCATTCCCCACAGTATCCCTGCTCAGGCCTAGCAGGTGATGCGCTTTGGGGTCAAATGAACTTGGGCATTGTCCGCAATTGGCGAACAATGCCCGAGAATACTGTTTATTTGCGAGCTGTTAGCGCAGTTTAGCGGTTTTCGATATCCACATAGTCGCGCGCGGTTTCGCCCAAATACAACTGACGCGGGCGACCGATCTTGTTCTGTGGGTCGGCGATCATCTCTTTCCACTGGCTGATCCAACCCACCGTGCGGCTGAGCGCAAAGATGGGGGTGAACATCGACGTCGGGAAACCCATCGCTTCGAGGATCACACCGGAATAGAAGTCGACATTCGGGAACAGCTTTTTCTCCGCAAAATACGGATCGGCCAGTGCGGCGGCTTCCAGTTCCTTGGCCACGGCCAGAACGGGGTTGTTTTCCACGCCCAACAGTTCCAGCACCTCGTCAGCGGACTGTTTCATTACGGTCGCGCGCGGGTCAAAGTTCTTGTAGACGCGGTGGCCAAAGCCCATCAGACGGAACGGGTCGTTCTTGTCCTTGGCGCGCGCGATGAACTCGGGGATGCGGTCTGGCGAGCCGATTTCCTTGAGCATCTCGAGGCAGGCTTGGTTTGCGCCCCCATGCGCAGGCCCCCAGAGGCAGGCGATACCGGCGGCAATACAGGCAAAGGGGTTGGCCCCTGACGACGACGCCAGCCGCACAGTCGAGGTCGACGCGTTTTGTTCGTGATCCGCGTGCAGGGTAAAGATGCGGTCCATCGCCCGGCTCAGGATCGGGTTCACCTCGTAATCCTCTGCAGGCACGGCAAAGCACATGCGCAGGAAGTTCGACGCATAGTCCAGATCGTTGCGCGGATAAATGAACGGCTGCCCGATGGAAAACTTGTAGGCCCAGGCCGCGATGGTCGGCATCTTGGCAATCAGCCGGATCGAGGCGACCTCGCGCTGATGTTCGTCATGGATGTCGGTGCTGTCGTGGTAGAATGCGGACATCGCACCCACAACGCCAGTCATAATCGCCATCGGGTGCGCGTCACGGCGGAAACCACGGTAGAAATATTGCATCTGCTCGTGCAGCATCGTGTGGTTTGTCACAAGGCTTTCGAACTCTTCAAGCTGCTTGGCCGAAGGCAGTTCGCCATAAAGCAGCAGGTAACACACTTCGAGATAGTGCGATTTGCTGGCCAGTTGGTCGATCGGGTAGCCGCGGTGCAGCAGCACGCCTTCGGCACCATCGATAAACGTGATCGTGCTGTCGCAGCTTGCTGTAGACGTGAAACCGGGATCGTAGGTGAACACACCTGCCTGACCGTAGAGCTTGCGGATATCGACGACATCAGGGCCTGCCGTCGGCGAGTGGATCGGCAGGTCGTAGGTGTCATCACCAATTGTCAGGGTTGCGGATTTCGGTGCGTCAGCCATCAGGGTCGTTCCTTTCGTCGCAGGGCGAGTGAAACCCGCCGCAGGCCACAAGTCGTGGCCCCATCGTTAGACTGCGCACCATAAACGAAGTGTGAACCCGGTCAGGCGGCAGCATCCTCAAGCCTGGCAAGGGTTTCTTCGCGCCCCAGAACCAGCATCATGTCAAAGACAGAAGGCGTTACGGCCCGCCCCGCCAAAGCCGCCCGAAGGGGCCCCGCAAGCTTGCCGAATTTGGTGTCCTGTGCCGCAGCAAAATCGTTCAGGACCACCTCCAAAGCGTCACGGTCCCAAGTAACGGTTTGCAGGTGCGGCGTCAATTGGCCCAGTATACCACGGGATACCGGATCAAGCGCTTTTGCGGCTTTGTCATCCGGGGTTATCGGGCGTTCTGTGAGAACAAAGTGCGCTTTATCAAGGAGTTCGGGGAATGTCTTGGCGCGCTCTTTGACAAAGGGGAGTGCGGCATTCAGCCCCTCTGCCTGAGAAATTGTGATCGCTGGCAGGTCTGCTGCCGCGCAGAAGGCGATGATTTCCTGCTGCAATGCAGCATCGTCAGCCTGCGCCATGTGCAGGCCACACAGATTTTCCAGTTTCTTGACGTCGAAGCGTGCGGGGCTTTTCCCGATGCCATCCAAGTCAAACCACGCGCGCGCCTGAGCGTCAGTAAAGAATTCGTCGTCGCCATGGCTCCAGCCCAGCCGGGCAAGGTAGTTGCGCATTCCCGCCACCGGGTAGCCCATCACCCGATATTCCTGCGCACCCAATGCGCCGTGACGCTTGGACAATTTCTTGCCATCCGGTCCGTGGATCAGCGGGATATGCGCCCAAACCGGCACGTCCCATCCCATTGCATCATAGATCATCATCTGGCGTGCCGCGTTGTTGAGGTGGTCGTCGCCCCGGATCACGTGCGTCACACCCATGTCGTGGTCATCCACGACCACCGCCAGCATGTAGACCGGCGTGCCATCCGCCCGCAGCAGGACCATGTCGTCCAACTGATCGTTGCGAATGGTTACGTCGCCCTGCACCGCATCGCGGATCACGGTCTCACCTTCGCGCGGTGCCTTGATGCGCACGACAAAGGGCGCGTCGGGGTGGCTGGCCGGGTCCGCGTCGCGCCAGGGCGAACGGTACAGGGTCGACCGCCCCTCGGCCCGGGCGGCATCGCGAAAGGCTGCAATCTCGTCCTGTGTGGCAAAGCATTTGTAGGCTTTGCCTTCGGCCAGCAGTTGATTGGCGACTTCGGCGTGCCGGTCAGCCCGTTCGAACTGGCTGATCACGTCGCCATCGTGGTCCAGCCCCAGCCACGCCATCCCGTCTAGGATCGCCTGCGTTGCCTCGGGTGTGGAACGGGCACGGTCCGTGTCCTCGATCCGCAGCAGAAAGGTGCCGCCGCGGCCCCGCGCATAAAGCCAGTTGAACAACGCAGTGCGCGCACCACCAATGTGCAGGAACCCGGTGGGCGAGGGGGCAAAGCGGGTGACGACCGGACGGGGCTCGGACATGAGCGTTTACCTCTTGGTAACCATGAAGGGGATAGCTTTGCGCTCCTGATACGCGGCATGAGCAAAAGGGGCAAGCATGGGGCTGGTCACACGGTTCCAGCACGGAATCGCGCAGCAGCGCGGTCATCTCTTTGGATGGTTGCCGGTGGGCATGGCCGTCGGGATTGCCGTCTTTTTCGGATTGCGATTCGAGCCGTCCGGTATCCTGATCGTGGCCGTTGCCTGTTGCGGCATCGCCGCCTTTGCGCTGATGCGGCGGGTGGGTGAGACACTTGGGCCGTTTGCGATTTTGCTGGCGATCATCGCCTTTGGATTCTGCGTCGCTGCGTTTCGCACGCATAGCCTTGCCGGGCCAGTGATCGACTGGCGCTACTATGGCCCCGTCGAGGGGCGCATCGTGGGCATGGACCGTAGCGGATCGGACGCGGTGCGGCTAACGCTGGATCACGTCAAACTGGACCGGGTCGCCCCGGACAGAACACCGTTGCGGGTGCGCATTTCGCTGCATGGTGACCCGGACTTGGGCGTGGCTCCGACACCCGGTTTACGCGTGATGACCACCGCCCATCTCAGTCCGCCGGGCGGGCCGGTGGAACCGGGCGGCTTTGATTTTCAACGTCATGCATGGTTCGCGCAACTGGGTGCTGTGGGCTATACCCGTGTGCCCCTCATGGCGGCCAGCGCGGCAGAGTTCGACTTGCGTCAGGTTGTCTTTGGTCTCCGCATGGACATTTCACATGCGGTGCGCGCGCATCTGCCGGGTGATGTGGGCGGCTTTGCTGCGGCGGTCACAACTGGCGACCGCAGCGGCATCAGTCAGGACGCGTTGGAAGATTTGCGGGCCGCAAACACGGCGCATCTGCTGGCCATTTCGGGGCTCCATATGGGGTTGTTGTCGGGCTTTGTCTTTGGCCTCTTACGCCTGATTTTTGCGCTGATCCCGCCGATTGCGCTGCGCTTGCCCGCGCGCAAGATGGCGGCGGGTGGTGCGCTTGTTGCCGCCACGGGATACCTTGCACTGTCCGGCGGCAACGTGGCCACGGAACGCGCCTTTGTCATGGTCGCTGTGGCGCTCTGTGCCATTCTCGTCGACCGGCGGGCAATTTCTTTGCGCGGCGTGGCCATTGCCGCGCTCATCATCCTCACATGGCAGCCAGAGGCATTGCTGGGGCCGGGGTTCCAGATGTCCTTTGCGGCGACCACGGCCCTTGTTGCTGTGTTCGGCTGGCTGCGGGACAAGCCGTGGCTGCGCGGGCGGGGCTGGGTGCAAGCGTTCTTTGGTCTCGTGATTTCTTCGGCCGTGGCAGGATTGGCAACCGCACCGATCGGTGCCGCGCATTTCAACGCGATGGCACAATACGGGCTGTTGGCCAATCTCGCGTCGGTGCCGCTGATGGGGACCATCGTTGTGCCGGGGTCCGTGCTGGCGGCACTGCTGGCACCGTTCGGGGCCGAGGCGCTTGGGCTGTGGGTCATGGGCCTTGGGCTGCAATGGATTCTGTGGGTTGCGGACTGGGTCGCGGGCCTTGGCGGCGCGCAGCGGTTTGTGGCAGGGCCGCAGGCTGCGGTGCTGCCGGTGATGGCGCTGGGGGCCTTGTTCGTGATCCTGTGGCAGGGGCGCGGGCGGTTTGCCGGACTTGCCGCGATCATCGCCGCCCTCGCGCTGTGGCAAGTCGATACGCGGCCAGACATTCTGGTGTCGGACACGGGCACGCTCGTTGGCGTGCGCACGCAGGATGGCCGCGCGCTCAGCCGGGGCAAAGGGGCGGGGTTCGTTGCCCGCAACTGGTTGGAGAATGACGGCGATGGTGCGGATCAAGAGGCTGCTTTTGCCCGCTGGGATGGCAGCGTGATGCCGGTGACGCATATTCACGGCAAACGGGCGATCGGGACGTTTTCGGGCTGTGCGCCGGGCGCGTTAGTGGTGGCCAGTGATGTCTTGCCGTCCACCGCGCCGTGCCTTGTCCTCGACCCGGATGTATTGCGCGCGACAGGAGCGGTGGCGCTCTACGGGACGCGATCCGGTGCGCGGATCGTGACGGCGCGGGACCGGGCCGGGGATCGCCTATGGTCCAGTTGGAGCGATATGGATGTGCCCACGCTGACATGGCGAACGGCCACGGACAAACTGGCCCTGCAAAACGAAAAAGGCAGGCCCTGAGGCCTGCCCGAATTGCGCCGTAGCGCCCCGTCAGTAGGTGCGGATCAATCCGACAAGACGGCCCTGAACCTTGACCTGACCCACCGGGAACACCCGCGTTTCGTAGGCCGGATTGGCCGCCTCCAGCGCAATGGTGTCGCCGCGGCGCATGTAGCGTTTCAGCGTGGCTTCGTGATCTTCGACCAGCGCCACAACGATATCACCATTGTCTGCTTGCGAGGTCTCGCGGATCACGACAACGTCGCCATCGTTGATCCCAGCTTCGATCATCGAGTCGCCCTTGACCTCGAGCGCATAGTGATCGCCCTGACCAGAGAGCATCTGGCCCGGCACGGCCACGGAATGCGACACTTCGGAAATGGCCGAGATCGGCACACCTGCCGCGATGCGGCCCATCACCGGCAGTTCGACCGCATGGGCGGCCTCAACCGGCTGCGCCGCAGCAGGCGGCGGGACGTCGGGCCGGTCGCCGTCGATCACGCGGGGGGTAAATCCGCCCTTCTTGGCCATGCTGTCGGGCAGCTTGACCACCTCAATGGCGCGGGCGCGATGCGCCAGACGGCGGATAAAGCCGCGCTCCTCCAGTGCAGTGATCAGCCGGTGAATCCCCGACTTGGACCGAAGGTCCAGCGCCTCTTTCATCTCGTCAAAGCTGGGAGGTACACCGTCGCGCTGCACACGCTTGTGGATGAACTCCAGCAGATCCAGCTGCTTTTTCGTCAACATGCCCGGTCCTCCATGGCCAAAACCGTCATTTGACGGCCGTATTTTAGCTTTGTTCTACGGACGTTCCCGTTTTGTGTCAACTGTTGTCAAGGAGGATGACATCGACGACCTCGCCCGTGGCGCGGGCCGGGTCATGTGGGGGGCGCACGATCAGGGCGTTGGCGCAGGCCAGAACGCTAAGCAGGGAACTGTCCTGCGCGCCTGCGTCCGCGACGCTGTCGCCCTGCACGATGGCGCGCATATAATGGGCCCGCGGGCCGTTGGCCCCAAGCGGTGCGGAGAGCGTCCGCCGGACCTGCGGGGCAGGGGTTGCGGGCAGCCCCATCATCGCGCGCAGCATCGGGGCCAAAAACACTGTGCCGCACACCATGGCTGAGACTGGATTGCCGGGCAGGCCTACCATGGGCGTGCCGTTCAGCCGTCCTGCCATCAACGGTTTTCCCGGGCGCATCGCCACTTTGTAAAAGCTCTGATCCATGCCCATTTCGGCAGAGACACCCGCCACCAGGTCATGATCCCCAACGGAGGCGCCGCCAATGGTTACCACAAGGTCAGCGCCACGGGCCAAGCCCAGCACGGTGCGCAACGATGCTACGTTGTCGCGGGCGATGGGCAGAATGCGAGCCTCCGCGCCAAGGGCGTCGAGCTTCGCCGCGAGACCAAAGGTGTTGGAGGCCATGATCTGATCCGGCGCGGGGTCTTCGCCCGGCATCACCAATTCGTCCCCGGTGGAGATCAGGGCAACGACGGGCCGTTTCGCCACCGGCACCCGCGCGACATTCATCGAGGCGAGCAGGGCGACATCACCGGGGTACAGGCGGCGTGGGGCGGACATGTCCGTGCCTTCGAAAAAGTCGATACCGGCAGGACGGATGTTGCTTTTGGTGTCACTGTCGTCCGTGATGGTGATCAGGTCGCCCGTACGGGTCACGTTTTCCTGTATCACAACACGGTCCGCGCCCGCAGGCACCGGTGCGCCGGTAAATATGCGCACGGTTTGGCCCGCGCCCAGCGTACCGTCCCAGCCGTGACCTGCGGCAGCTTCGCCGACAACCTTGAACTGCGCGTGCAGGTCCGCTTCGACGGATTTGAGCGCGTAGCCATCCATGGACGAGGCATCAAAGGGCGGTTGCGTCCGTGTGGCAAAGACATCCTGCGCCAACACCCGCCCGGCGGCTGCACGCAGGTCCACGGTTTCAACCGGCAACGGGTCCGCAAGGGCAAAGAGGTGATCGAGGGCCTCGGCGACGGAGATCATGGCAATGTCGCCTCAAGTCGTTTTGCTTCCCATTCGGCGAATGTTGCACCCGTCGACTGTTCGACCCACGCCGTTCTGCCATTGGTTGATCGCCCATTTATCACAGCACCTGCCGCGCTGGGGCTGCTGAACGCGTAGTTCTGGGTAAATATGGCGCGCGGACCTTCGGGTGCCAGCACGCCGCTTTGCAACAGCTCTGCATGAAGGTTGAAATAGTGGGACTTGGTGTCGACGCTACCAGCCCATTCTGCGCGTGCATAACTGCCCTTCTGGACGACTATCTCTCCGTTTTCGAGAACTGCAAACGCTTCGATGTGATGCTTGGGGGTGCGCAATACAAATGTCGGCAGTGTTTGCACATTCGTTTCCGCAACAGGTTTCTCGGCGCGGGTCTTGTCCAAAAACATGTCCACGCGGATTGCAGGCAAGACTATGCCCAGAAAGCCAAGAAAGCTCTCCATATTTGCAAGGGCGGCCTCGGTCAGGCTGGGTCGGGCCGGCAACGTGCTGTTGTCCAGGGGAACGTGGCCGATGGACTTGGCAATCTCTACCAGGCGCGCTTCGAGGTATTTGACATGCGCTTTGTGCAACTGATCATCCGTGGTGGAGACAAGAATGGCCACATCCCACCAATCCTTGCCGGCCACATGTGCCTGAAGGCGCTGGCGCATGTTCTCGGCCTCACCAATATAGGCAAGCGGCGCGCCGCCACTGTCGCCAAGAAGAATGTAGACACCTGTGTGCCCTGCCTCATGCCGCGCAAGCCCTTCGGAGATCTGTGTTCGCGGTATGCGCAGAACGTGACCCGTCCAATTGAAGACTTGCGCCGTCAGAAGACCGTCAGGCCGTCCATCAACAAAGAAAAGCTCCAGAGATCGCGCGTTCGGGGTCATTCCGCCTCATAGCGCCCCGATTTGCCGCCATCCTTGAGCACAACGCGCAGGCCGCCGATTTCCATCGCGCGGTCGACGGCCTTGGCCATGTCATAGACCGTCAGCGCTGCGGTGGAGGCGGCGGTGAGCGCTTCCATCTCGACACCTGTCTGGCCGGTGGTTTTGACCGTGGCGGTAATGCGCAGGCCGGGCAGGGACGCGTCGGGTTCAAGGTCAATGGCAACCTTGGAAATGGGCAGGGGGTGGCACAGGGGAATGAGGTCTGCGGTCCGCTTGGCGCCCATGATGCCAGCAAGACGCGCGACGCCGATCACGTCGCCCTTTTTGGCCCGGCCTTGCGTGATCAGGTCAAAGGTGTCCTGCGCCATGGTGATATGCGCCTGCGCAACCGCAACGCGGTCGGTGATGTCCTTGTCGGACACGTCAACCATATGCGCAGCCCCTGTATCGTCGAAATGGGTGAGCGGCATTACATCCCCCCGCCAGATGTCAGTGGGTTGGCGAGTAGCGTGCGGGTCGCACCCGCCACATCGTCCTGACGCATCAGGCTCTCGCCAATCAAAAAGCAGCGCGCGCCATACATGGCCATGTCGGCCAGTTCCTGCGGCGTGTTCAACCCGCTTTCCGTGACAATGGTGCGGTTGACGGGCACCCGCTTGGACAATGTGCGCGTGACGTCAAGGGACGTCTCGAACGTGCGCAGATCGCGGTTGTTGATGCCGATCAATGGGCTGGCGAGGGCGCTGGCGCGCTCCAGTTCTTCGGCGTCGTGCACTTCGATGAGCGTGTCCATGCCCCAATCGGTCGCCGCCGCTTCAAGCTCGGCGGCTTGGGCGTCACTCACTGAGGCCATGATGATCAGGATGCAATCGGCGCCAAGAGCGCGCGCCTCGGCCACCTGATAGGTGTCGTACATAAAGTCCTTGCGCAACACCGGCAGATCGCAGGCTGCGCGGGCATCTACGAGGA
Organism: uncultured Tateyamaria sp.; assembly: GCF_947503385.1. Taxonomy (GTDB): domain Bacteria; phylum Pseudomonadota; class Alphaproteobacteria; order Rhodobacterales; family Rhodobacteraceae; genus Tateyamaria. Next base: position 351,671 of record NZ_CANNDO010000002.1, on the reverse strand, counting down.
ATTGCTTGTCCCCCTGAAAGCTGGGTGTGTCGGTGAGAACGGACAGGCAGGTCGCGCCACCGGCGGTATAGGCTTCGGCGAGGGCTGGTGGGTCAAAGTCCGCGCGGATCAACCCTTTGGATGGGCTCGCCTTTTTGATCTCGGCAATCAACCCGTACCCTTCGCGGCTGGCCTTTTGCAGCGCGTCGGCAAAGGGGCGCACGGGTGGGGCATTGCGTGCCTCCGCCTCGACCGCGTCAAGCGGCATGGCCTCCTTGTCGGCGGCAATCTCTTCGAGCTTGTAGGCCTTGATCTTGTCGAGGATCGTTTCGGTCATGGTGCGCTCTTGTCTGATTTCGGGAGTGAGGGGGCTGTCAGCGGCTATGCCGCAAACCCGTCAGCGCATCAAGGATGCGCGTCCGGGCCCCCTCACACTCCCCGGGATGTTTTCGGGAAAGAGACGGGCCTAGCCCGCGCTCTGCGTGATGTCTGCAACGGCCTTGATCTTGGCGCTGGCGGCACCGCTGTCAATGGCAGCGGCGGCTTGTTCTGCCCCGTCCCTGAGGTCGGAGGCGGCGCCCGCAACGTGCAGCGCCGCCGCAGCGTTCAAAAGCACGGCGTCGCGGTAAGCCCCGTGTTGTCCATCCAGCAGCGCCCGGAAGGCGGTCGCGTTCTCTTCGGGTGTGCCGCCGAGGATGGCTTCGAACGGGTGGACGGGCAGGCCTGCATCTTCCGGGTGGATTTCCCGGTCAGTGACGGTGCCATTGTCGAGCGCCGCAACCCACGAGACACCGGTGATCGTCAATTCGTCCGTACCATCGGAGCCGTGGACAAGCCATGCCGCCTCCGATCCCAACTGGCCCAGAGTTTCGGCCATGGGGCGGATCAGGTCGCGGGCAAATGCCCCGGTCAATTGCCGTGTCACGCCCGCAGGATTGGTGAGCGGCCCGAGGATGTTAAAGATTGTGCGCGTGCCAAGTTCGGCCCGGGTGGGCATGACGTGGGCGATGGCCGGGTGGTGCATCGGGGCCATCATAAAGCCGATCCCGGCTTCGTTCAGGCAGCGTTCCACCACTTCCGGTCCGACCATGACGTTCAGGCCCATCTGGGTCAGCGCGTCCGCCGCGCCGGATTTGGAGCTGAGATTGCGATTGCCGTGCTTGGCCACGGTCACGCCCGCGCCTGCAACCACAAAGGCGGTCGCGGTGGAGATGTTCAGCGTGCCCTTGCCGTCACCGCCCGTGCCCACGATGTCCATGGCACCAGCGGGCGCGCGGACCGGCTTGCATTTGGCGCGCATCACGGCGGCGGCGGCGGCATATTCATCAACCGTCTCGCCGCGGGTGCGCAGGGCCATCAGCAGGCCGCCGATTTGCGAGGGCGTTGCGTCCCCCTCAAACAAAATTTCAAACGCGGCTTCGGCCTGCGTGCGCGTCAGCGGGCCGTTGGCCGCCGCATCAATCAGCGGCTTCAGCGCATCGCTCATGCCGACACCGGCGCAAGATCGAGGAAATTTTGCAGCATCGCGTGCCCATGTTCGGAACGGATGCTTTCGGGGTGGAACTGCACGCCGTGAATGGGCAATTCCTTGTGCGCCAGCCCCATGATGGTGCCGTCTTCCAACGCTGCCGTGATTTCGAGGCACTCCGGCAGGCTCGCACGCTCAACGGTGAGCGAATGATACCGCGTTGCCTGAAAGGGCGAAGGCAGGCCCTTGAACACGCTCTTGCCGTCGTGATGCATGGTCCCCAGCTTGCCGTGCACGATGTCGTCGGCGCGCACCACCTTGCCGCCAAAGCACTGGCCGATGGTTTGGTGGCCAAGGCACACTCCCATCAACGGTGTGCGGGTTTCCGCCGCCGCTGCCGTCAGCGCCAGACAAATGCCCGCCTGATCGGGATCGCAGGGTCCGGGGGACAAAAGGATCGCATCCGGGCGCATCCCCATGGCCTCTTGCACGTCAAGCGCATCGTTGCGGCGCACGACAACGTCGGCGCCTTGCTCGCCCAGATAATGGACGAGATTGTAGGTGAAACTGTCATAGTTATCGATCAAAAGCAGCATGGTCGTCTTCGGTGTTCTCAAGGGCCGCGCGGGGGCTTATAGTCGCGCCAACATGTTCAGGCTTGGCCGGTGCCGTCAAGGGCAGCGGTCGGGTCCGGGCAGGGCAGATGCGCCACACCGCAAAGCGGGGGCGCACGGGGACAGCAGGCGGAGTAACGAGCGATGGCACGAGGATTTTTGGGCGGCCTTGTCGTGGGCGGTGTGGTGAGTGTGCTGGGGGCTGGCGTTGCGTCGGTTCTCAGCGATCCGCCGCAGGCACCGCGCGCCGGTGCGGACAGCCCTGTGGCCACCGCAGCACCGACACCCGGAGATGCCGCTGATGCTACGGCTGTGACGGATGCCGATCTGGCGATTGACGGGACGGCTCCACAGGTGACCAGCCCGGACGCTGACGACGTGGCCGCCGCAGAGGCGGCAGGCTCCGACACCGCGCCCGTGCCGGAGGCCGGGGCCGCAGATGATCTGACCGATCCCGCAGCCGCCGCAGACAGCGCCGCCGTGGCTGTGGACAGTGAGGCACCGGTGCTGCCCAGCCCGCAGGGCGCCCTTGTTGCGGCCCCTGACACCGGGGCAGAGCTGTCCATTTCGACCGACCCGGCGCAGCCGCCCGCACCGGATGTGCCCGATATCGAAACCGCCTTTGCCCCCGAAGCGGACGACGCGCCCGAAACGCCCGCCGCCGAAGCGCCCGCGCCCGACACGGCCAGTGTCACCCGGCCCGACGCACCGGACACGGCGCAACCCCCCGAAAGCCCGGCCTCGCCCGAGGCGCCAGCCGCGGCCCAGCCCGAGGTCGACGTGACCGAGGCGCCCGAAACGCCGGAGGCGGACGCGACCCAAGACACAACAGAAGATGCCGGGCGCCCGACAATCGGGCGGCCCGCGACTTCACTGGTGGACCGGACAGACACACCTGCCGAAGCCGAAGAGGTGCCGGTGGATGTAGTCGGACCCCCGATCGAACAATTTGCCGCAGCGTTCGAAAACCCCGAAGACAAACCGGTTATGTCGATTGTTCTGATGGACACCGGCACTGACCTGACAGGTGGTCCCGTGGGTCTTGCCGCTCTCAAAAGCTTTCCCTACCCACTGACCTTTGCCGTGGACGCGCAATTGCCGGATGCGGCGGAACGTGCGGCGGAATTCCGGTCGCAAGGGTTCGAGGTCATGGCGCTGCTGGATTTGCCCGCAGGTGCAACGGGCAGCGATACCGAAGTGAACCTGTCGGCGGCCATCGCCGCCGTGCCGCAAGCGGTTGCCGTCATGGAAGGCGTGGGCACCGGCCTTCAGGAAAGCCGCGAAGCCTCCGATCAGGTGGCCGAATACGTCTTGGCCAGCGGTCACGGTCTGGTGCTGCAATCCAAGGGGCTGAACACGGCGCAAAAGCTGGCGGTGCGGGCGGGCGTGCCTGCGGGCCTGATCTTTCGCGACTTTGACAGCGCCGGGCAGACGCCCACCGTGATCCGCCGGTTTCTGGATCAAGCGGCGTTTCGCGCAGATCAGGAAGGCGGCGTGATCATGGTGGGCCGGCTGCGGCCCGACACGATTTCGGCGCTGCTGCTTTGGGGATTGCAGGACCGCGCGCAGCGTGTTGCCCTTGCGCCGGTGTCTCATGTGTTGAAAACGCTGGCGGCGGCAGAGGCGGCGCAGTAGGTGCACCAAATCAAGCGGTCGTCAGATGATTTCGTCTTCGTCAAACATCGGATCGGCTTCGAGCTGTGCGGTCAGCGCTTCGACCGTGTCCACATCCGCCTGCGGGCTTAACGTGGCGAGGTGAAACACCGCGTCGCCTTCGTTCACCACTGGCAGCACCGCGCGTCCGATCAGGATGCCGGGGCCGGGCGCCCGCAACTCGGTCTCGGCGGCACCTGCGGGGTCCGCCACGGCGGCCAGCACATCGCCTTCTGCCACCAGATCGCCCTCGGCCCGAAAGGTCCGCAAGAGCCCGCCAGAGGGCGCGCGCAACCAACTGGAACTGCGGCAGACCAGCGATGGGGTGCGGGCCCGTGCAATGCCTTTGGCAGGCACCATGTTCTGCGCGCGCATGACCCGCAGGATGCCCGCGACACCCGCCCGCACGGCAAATTCGTCGAACCGCAGACCTTCGCCCGCCTCATAGAGCAGCACGGGCGTGCCGCGTGCCGCTGCTTCGCCACGTAACGATCCGTCCCGCAGGGGGGATGTCAGGATCACAGGCGCACCGAAATCGCGCGCCATTCTGGCGGTGATCGCGTCGCCCGGCGTCACCCGGATCTGCGGCAGGTTGGTCCGGTGGACCGCAGCCGAATGCAGGTCGATGCCAAAATCGCAGGGCAACACAACCTCGTTCAAAAAGATATGCGCCAGCCGCGCCCCAAGAGAGCCAGCGGTCGAGCCGGGAAAACAGCGGTTCAGGTCCCGCCTGTCCGGCAGGTAGCGCGAGTGGGCCAAAAACCCGTAGGCATTCACGATGGGCACAACCAGCAACGTGCCGCGCAGACTGTTCAATTGCGGCGACCGCAAAAGACGCCGCACGATCTCGACGCCAATCACCTCGTCCCCGTGTACCGCGGCGCTGACAAACATCGTGGGTCCGGGGCGCTTGCCATGGATCACCTCCACATGCAGATCGACCTGTGTGTGATCCGGCATGGCCGACACCGGCAAGGCCACCGAGGCTTTTGTCCCGGGCACAACAGACTGCCCGCCTATGACAAATGGGTCACGCGCCATGGCCTGATCTCAATGCGCGGCGCGTCCCCGTCTCTGTCCTGAAAAAATCCCCCCCGGAGGGCCGATCCGTCACATGGTGCCGCAACCGCAAGGAGGCGCTCACCGGTTGCCACCCGAAAACCGGGCCGCATCCGCCGCCGCGCGCCGGATTGCACCGGATTTGTGCACGGTCTCCATGTATTCCGCCTCGGGGTCACTGTCATAGACGACACCGCCCCCGGCCTGAATATAGAGCTTTTGGTCCTGCACCACCGCCGTGCGCAGCGCGATGCACATGTCCATGTCGCCGCCCGCGCTGAAATAGCCCACGCCGCCGCCATACACCCCCCGCTTTTCCGGCTCCAACTCGTCAATGATCTCCATCGCGCGCACCTTGGGCGCGCCGGACACCGTGCCTGCGGGCATCCCGGCAAAGAACGCGTCAAGCGCGTCTTTGTCTTCGTGCAATTCACCCACCACGTTCGACACGATGTGCATCACGTGGGAATAGCGTTCGACGATGAATTCCTCTGTGGGGCGGACTGTTCCGATCTTGGCCACGCGGCCCACATCATTGCGGCCCAGATCCAGTAGCATCAGGTGCTCGGCCAGCTCCTTTTTGTCGGCTAGCAGGTCCGCTTCCAGCGCGCGATCCTCCTCCGGCGTCGCTCCGCGTGGCCGCGTACCCGCGATAGGGCGGATTGTCACCTCGCGGCCAAAGACGCGCACGAGGATCTCCGGGCTGGCTCCGACCACCTGAAAGCCGCCGAAATTGAAATAGAACATAAACGGCGACGGGTTTGTGCGCCGCAAACTGCGGTAGAGTGCAAAGGGCGGCTCGCGGAATTCCTGTGTCCAGCGCTGCGCTGGCACCACCTGAAAGATATCGCCCGCGACGATGTACTCGCGGGCCTTTTCCACGGCAGCCTTGTAGGCCTCTTTGGTAAAGTTCGACACCGGTTCTGATGGCTCGGACGCGTCACCCAGATCGCGCGTTTCCATCGGCATTGCGCGTTCCAGATCCCGCACGGCATCCATCACACGTTCGGCAGCCTGTGCATAAGCCGCGCGCGCGGATTGGCCGTCGCTGACCCATGCCGGAGACACGACCGTGACCTCGCCTTTGACCCCGTCCAACACCGCCACAACCGATGGGCGTAGCATCAGCGCATCCGGCAGGCCCAGCGGATCGGGGTTCACATCCGGCAGATGTTCCACATGGCGCACCATGTCATATCCCAGATAGCCAAAAAGGCCTGCGGCGGCCTGTGGCAAGTCGTCGGGCAGGTCGATCCGGCTTTCCGCGATGAGACTGCGCAGCGTGTCGAGCGGATTGCCCGCAACGGCGGTGAAGTTGTCCGGGTCAAAGCGGGCTGAGCGGTTGATGTGCGCCGTCTCGCCATCGCAGCGCCAGATCAGGTCGGGCTTCATACCGACGATGGAATAGCGTCCGCGCACTTCGCCCCCGGTCACGGATTCCAGTACAAAGGCGTCCTTTTGTGCGCCCGTCAGCTTGAGCATCAGGGACACGGGCGTGTCGAGATCGGCGGCCAGCCGCGTATAGACAACTTGGTTCCGCCCCGCATCGTAAGCCTTTGCGAAGGCGTCATATTCGGGGATCATGGCCATAGCTTAGGGGAAGTTCACATGCACGGCGTCCAGCGCCTGTTGATTGATCTGCGGGCCTGCGCGCAGAACGACATCTTCGCCGAAGATATTAAAGATTTCGCCAGCCACGATCTGCCCGATCTCCTCGTTCAGCCGGGCCACTTCGACCTGTGCTTCTTCGTTGTTCTCGATTGGGTTGATGGCGTCCAGCCGGACGATGATCAGCGCTCCAAAGGCGGACAATGTGCGCACCTCGCCGGGTTCCATATCGAACACTTCGGACATGAAGGCGGGCGGGGTGCCTTGGACAAAGGCGCCGCGGTCCAGTTCCGTCTCGACGATGCTGTCGAGCCCTTGGGCGGCAAAGCTTTCGCCTGCTTCCAGCGCGGGGATGACCGTCTCTGCCTGTTGTGTCAGCGCAGCCTCCGTCAGCCCGGCCTCATAGTTGCCCTGCACGTTCAGCTTGGCCTCATCAAAGGGAAGAGGCCGCCGCGGCAGCACCTCGTCCAGACGCAGTGCCACGATGCCGCCATCGTCCAGTTGCACGATTTCGGGAAAGTCGTCTTCGGTCAGTGCGCGGGCGGCATCGGTAAACCCGTTATAGGCCGCGATACCTTCGCCATTGCTGGACCACCAGTCGATCGTGTCCACGCGCATCTCGGTGTCTGTGCCCAGCTCTTCGATTGTGGCACCGCCGACAAGCATGTTGTCGTATTCTTCGGCCAGCACCGCGATCTGGCGGCGGGCCGCATCGCTGGCAAGCTCTTCCTGAATGAAATCGCGCGCGTCCTCGAACGTGGTGGTCTGGGCGGGCAGAACCGCGTTGACGCGGAACAGGGCCGGGCCAAGGTCAGAGGCGAGGGGGCCAACCACATCGCCGACATTGGCGTTGAACACAGCTTCGCCCGCCGCATCCAGTTCCAACCGATTCACATCGCCCATATCCACGTCATCCAGCGTCAGGCCGCGCGCTTCGACCAGCGCTTCGAATGTCGTGCCGTCAACCTCAAGCTGGGCCGCCGCGCGCTCTGCTTCGGCTTCGTCCAGATAAACCAGCCGCTCGACCAGCCGCCGCTCGGGGCGCACGTATTGGTCGATGCGGGCGTCATATTCGGCGCGCAACTGGTCTTCGGGAATGTCCACGGTGTCGAGAACATGTTCGGGCAGCAGCACCGCATAGGTGATGCGCTTGGCCTCGGGCAATTGGAAATCGTCGATATTTTCTTCGTAATAGGCGCGCAGCGTGGCGTCGTCCGGCTCCGGGATTGGTTCCGCCAGATCGGTCAGATCAAGCCGGACCCATGTGAAATCGCGGGTCTCACCAAGGAAGGACACGATGGTTTTGGCATAGGTGTCGGGCATGGTCACGCCGGACATCACAGCACCTTGCAGCAAGGTGCGCGCGACTTCCTCGCGCAGCTGCGTCTCAAACTGCGCCTCGCTGGTGCCGTTGTTTTGCAGGGCAAACGCGTAGGCTTCGCGGTCAAACGACCCGTCGAGACCCCGGAAAGACGGAATGTTCAGGATTTCGTCGCGGATCACTTCGTCGCCCACGCTTAGACCCATCACGTCGGCCTCGTGATCCAGCGCGCGGGCGCGCACCAGACGGGCCAGAACGGCCTGATCAAGGCCGATGGACTGCGCGCGGGCAAATGTCAGCGGCTCGCCGGTTTCGGCGCTGACCGCCTGAATTTCCTGTTGCAGGGTACGGGCATAGGTCTGGACGTCGATATGTTTGTCACCCACCTGACCGATGGTGCGGATGTTGCCGCTGAGGTTGGTGGCCCCGAACCCGCCGAGGGCGATGATCAAAAGGCCCAGCAGAATCCACACAGCGGTTTGCGACAGTTTGTTCGAGCCTTTGGCCATGATCCGCCTCGTGATCGTTTGATTTCAAAGGTGTCTATCGGCGGGACGGGGGCTGGGCAAGAGCAGGTGGTGTCAGAACCGCACCGCTGACAGTCTTTTGTACATCTCGTCGATCCCGTCTGCGTCCAGATTGGCAAAGGCGATGCGCAATTGCTGTGCGCCTTCGGGGGAACCGTCGGGCCAGAACATGGTGCCGGGCAGGCACAACAGGCCCGCCTGTTGCACCAGTTGCGGCGCAATCTCGGCTGCGCTGGCCGCGAAAGGATGCCGCATATAGGCAAAGTATGCACCCAGCCCCATCAGCGCCCAGCCCTGATCCGCCAGCACGCGAAACCCGTCCGCGATGGCGCGCCGCCGGGCGAGGATTTCGTCCCGCTCCCCCGCGACCCACTGACCCAGATTGTCGAGGCCCCAGAGCGCTGCGTATTGTCCGATTTGGCCGGGGCAGATGGCGACCGTATCGAGAAACTTTTCCACTTCGGCCAGTCGGGCGGCGGACGTGACCAAGGCGCCGACGCGGTGGCCGGTCAGACGGTAGGCCTTGGAGAATGAATAGAGGTGAATGAAAGTGTCGTCCCAATCATCGCGCTGGAACAGGTCGTGGGGCGGACCGGACCGGCTGTCGAAATCGCGGTAGGTTTCATCAACGATCAGCGCCAGACCGTGCGCCCGCGCCAGATCAAAAAAGGCTGATACGACGCCCGCCGGGTATTCGACGCCCGCAGGGTTGTTGGGCGTGACCAAGGTGATGGCGCGGGTGCGCGGCGTGATCAACGCTGCGGCAGTGGCCGGGTCGGGCACCATGTCCGGGCCAGCGGGGCAGGGGACGGCTGTGACACCTGCCATGTCCAGCCACATTTTGTGATTGAAATACCATGGTGTCGGCAGGATCACCTCGTCGCCCTCGTCACACAGGCTGGCGATGGCCGCGGCAAAGGCCTGATTGCAGCCCGAAGTAATGGCGACGTTGTCGGCTGTGGTCGTCGCGCCATAGTGCCGGTTGATTTGCTGGCTGAGGGCCGCGCGCAGGGCTGGCATACCGAGGACAGGGCCATAAAGGTGCAGATCGTCGCGCGTCAGCGCCGCATCGGCCATGGCCTGTCGCAATGCAGGTGGGGGCGGATCGACCGGCGCGGCCTGACTGACATTGATGAGCGGGCGGTCATCGGGAAAGGTGACGCCCTCGATCCAGCGGCGCGCCTCCATCACGGGAGGCGGGAAGGTGGCGGAGGTGCGGGTTGCAGGCATCTCGTCGTGCTCTTTGCTGGCGGAGGGAGCCTCCGGCGGGGATTTTTGGGGGACAGAGACGGGGACGTGTGGCGCCAAGGTTTCGAAGGTCAGTCCGTGCCGCGATAGGGTTCGACGTATTGCAGGGCCATGTCCCATGGGAAAAAGATCCACGTGTCCTGACTGACGCCCGTGATGAACGTGTCCACCTGCGGCTCGCCCGAGGGTTTGGCGTAGACGGTGGCGAAATGGGCGTTTGGGTATAGGCTGCGCACCAGTTCCAACGTCTTGCCGCTGTCCACGAGGTCGTCGACGATCAGAATCCCGGTGCCGTCGCCCATCATTTCTGCGTCGGGGGATTTGAGCACTTCGGCCTCGCGCCGCTGGTCGGCCTTGCCGCCGCCCGAGTGGTAGGATTTGACGCTGATCGTATCCACGGTGCGAATGTCCAGCTCGCGCGCCACGATCATGGCGGGCGCCATGCCGCCCCGGGTGATCGCCACAACGGCGCGCCACGCGCCATCGTCGGGACCTTGCCCGTCGAGCCGCCACGCCAATGCGCGGCTGTCGCGGTGCATCTGGTCCCAACTGACGTGGAACCCTTTTTCGTGGGGGAGGCGGTCTGCCATGGTCTATTTCTCCAGAATCAGGCGCAGGCCAAGCGCGCCCAGAAGCGTCGCGGCAATGCGGTCAAGAACGGGTTTGAGGTTGATATAGCCGCGACGTAAACCCGGCGTGCTGAGTGCCAGCGCGAGGCCCGTATAAAAGATCAACTCTAGCGCCCAGTGATTGGCGACAATAACCGCGATATCTGCCGCCGCGAGCCCTTGTGGAAAGACCACGACGATCACAGCAGCGGCAAAAAGCATCGACTTGGGATTGCCGAAATTCAGCAGCATCCCCGACAGCACTGCCCGGCCCCGAGGCGCGGGGGCATCGCCCAACGGCGCGCGCGCGTGCCGCCATGTCTGCACCGCGATCCAGATCAGGTAGAGCGCGCCGCCGATCTTCAGCGCGGTATAGGTCCAGGGAAAGAGGGTAAAGACCGCTTCGAGCCCCAGCAGTGCCGCAAGCGTCCAAAGCGCTGCCGCCGTGCCAAGACCGAACCCCGTCGCGATGCCCGCACCGCGGCCGCCGGTTACCGTGGCCTTGGTGATAAAGAGCATCGCGGCCCCGGGCGACACGAGCGCCGCCAGCAAAACAGTGTTGAACGCCAACAGCTCTGCCAGTGTGAGGCTCATCGCTTAGCCCTTTTCGATATCGGGGGCGTCGACCGCCTTCATTCCCACCACGTGATAGCCCGCGTCCACGTGCAGGTTTTCGCCCGTTGTCCCCGAACCAAGATCGCTGAGCAGGAACAGGGCCGATTTGCCCACGTCGTCGATGGTCACGTTGCGGCGCAGGGGCGAGTTGTATTCGTTCCACTTCATAATGTACCGGAAATCGCCGATGCCGGAGGCGGCCAGCGTCTTGATGGGTCCCGCACTGATGGCGTTGACGCGGATGTTGTCTTTGCCCAGATCCTCTGCGAGGTATTTTACCGACGCCTCCAGGGCGGCCTTGGCCACACCCATCACATTGTAATGTGGCATCACCTGTTCGGCCCCGTAATAGGTGAGCGTGACGGCGCTGCCGCCGTCCTTCATCAACTTTTCCGCACGCTGCATGACAGCGGTGAAAGAATAGACCGAGATGTCCATGGTCATGGTGAAATTGTCGCGGCTGGTGTCGACGTAGCGCCCGCGCAATTCGTTCTTGTCGGAAAAGCCGATGGCATGGACGATGAAATCAAGACTGCCCCAACGCTCTTTCAGATCGGCAAAGAGTGCGTCGATAGATGCGCCATCGCTTACGTCGCAGGGCAGTACGATATCGCTGCCCAATTGTCCCGCCAGCGGGTCGACCCGCTTTTTCAGTGCTTCGCCCTGATAGGAAAAGGCCAGCTCCGCCCCGGCACCATGCAAAGCGCGCGCAATCCCCCACGCGATCGACTTGTCATTGGCGAGCCCCATGATCAGGCCTCTTTTGCCGGCCATTAAACCTGTCGTCATTGTACTGCCCCCAAAAGCATTATGGCGCTCAGCTTTAGGCCAAGCGTCGCATTGCATCAAGAGACGCCAACGCGTTGAACTGCGCGGACGGCTACACTAGCTGATCAGGGTAGAGTACAAAGGACAAGCGATGGCAGAGCGCAGCGGCATTTTCGAGGGCGATGACCCGATTGCGATCATCCAGCGCTGGATGAAGGAGGCCGAAGCGTCCGAAACCAATGACGCAAACGCCATTGCGCTGTCGACGGTGGACGCGGATGGGCTGCCCAATGCGCGCATGGTCCTGCTCAAGGAGATCGAGCCGGACGCGTTTGTGTTCTACACAAACTACGAAAGCGCCAAGGCCGGGGAATTGGACAGCGCGGGTAAGGCCGCATTTGTGTTGCACTGGAAATCACTGCGTCGTCAGGTAAGGGTGCGCGGGCTGGTCAGTAAAGAAGACGGGCCGCAGGCGGATGCCTATTACAAGTCCCGGTCGCTGCAATCGCGTCTGGGCGCGTGGGCGTCGCAACAAAGCCGCCCATTGGCCAGCCGCACGGCCCTGATGGCAGAGGTGGCACGGGTCACTGCCCGCCACGGCACCGACCCTGACCGCCCACCATTCTGGGGTGGATACCGGATCGCGCCGCTTGAAATCGAGCTGTGGGCCGACGGTGCGTTCCGCCTGCATGATCGGTTCCGCTGGGAGCGGAAAAACACCGCTGATGCGTGGCAAGTGACACGGCTCAACCCCTGAATTTCACGTCACGTGAAATGCATTATGTTGATTTTTAACGATTTTTACTGCTTGAAAAGGGTCCGCAAAATAGCGCAAGTCTTGGGTGCGACAAAACACAACTCAACGAAAGTCACGTCGTGCAAAATGAAAATGAAGAAGCGGACCTCGTAGCTGGGTCCGTCAAATGGTTCGACCCCGTTAAAGGTTTTGGATTCGTCGTGGCCGATACTGGTGGCCCCGATATCCTTTTGCACGTGAACGTCTTGCGGAATTTTGGTCAATCATCTGTTGCGGATGGCGCGCGGGTAAATATCCGCGTCCAATCGACCGAACGCGGCGTGCAGGCTGTCGAAGTCCTACAGATCGTCCCGCCGTTGCAGGATACGGTATCTACGCTTTCCGATATTGCCGAACTGGACCCTGACACCGTCGCGCAATCACCGCTTGAGCCCGGTCGCGTCAAATGGTTCGATAAGGGCAAGGGGTTCGGCTTTGCCAATGTGTTCGGCCGCGCCGAAGATGTGTTTCTGCATGTCGAAGTGCTGCGCCGGTCGGGTCTGTCGGACCTGCAACCCGGCGAAGCGCTGGCGATGCGGGTGATTGATGGCAAGCGCGGCCGCATGGCATCCGAGGTTTTGGCCTGGGAGGCGGCACTTCCGCGCGACGACGAGGAGTAGACCGCGTGCGCGCAGCACTGGCCCTTATCATCTGGATGGTGAGCGCCGTCGCATCTGCGGCGGCCTGTGTCGAAGACACGGTTTGGATTCGCGGCGCATTTGGCGAAGCCCGATTTGCGGTCGAACTGGCCGACGATCCGCAGGAACGCGCCATGGGTCTGATGCATCGCCCGTCGATGCCGATGTCGGCGGGGATGCTGTTCATCTACCCCGCACCGCAGCGTCTGTCGTTCTGGATGCGCAATACGCTGATTGAACTCGACATGCTGTTCGTGGATGCAACCGGCGTCGTGCGGAACATCCACCATCGGGCACAGCCGCTGGACGAAACTCCGATCGAGGGCGGGCAGGGCCTTACCCACGTTCTTGAGATCAATGGCGGGCTGGCGCGACAGCTGGGTCTGGAGGTGGGCGACCAGTTGCGCCACCCCAGTTTTCGACAAGCCCGCGCCGCATGGCCCTGCTAGGCCTTTTCAATCCTGAAAAGCATGTCTATGAGAGGCGCACGGTCGGAGCGTGGCGCAGCCTGGTAGCGCACCTGTTTTGGGTACAGGGGGTCGGAGGTTCGAATCCTCTCGCTCCGACCAGTTTCAACGATTGGCAACAGTGCCCCCGGTCGCGGCGAGCAATTCGTCCATCAGACCGTCCAGCGACCGCTGTTTGAAGTAGATGCGGCGCGGGTTGCCCGATTTCTGGATCACTTCGGCAAAATAGCTCAGTTCGACCACAAAGGCGTCTGCCGCGTCGCGGGCCGTTTCCTTTTGCACCACCAAAGTGGGTGCCACGAGGGCGCCGTCATATTGCAGCACCAGAAACGCGGCCACATCCGGGGGCGGTGGGATGCGGCACTGCACAACCGCACGCGAGATTTGCCGAAGCTCATCCCCGGGTGAGTCGCACGAAGACCGGAATGCCGCGTCCAGCGGCTGCGGCTCTTCGGCAAAAACAGCACGGCGCACGGGCAGGTCTTGGTCATCTGTCACGACCGTCTCTACATATTGTGGTGCGCAGGCCGTCACTGCGACCAGCAAAAGGGGCAGAATTGGTCGCATCTCGTGCCTTTCGGGTTGGGTATCTGGAGACCATCACATTTTCCGCAGCGCGGCAAAACCTTTCTCGTGTAACGGGTGCCGCTTGTGGATAACTTCACCCAAAGCGTCCACAGGCGGGGTTAAGCCTGCCGCGTAAAACGGAATTTTCCGCGCCGGTGAAAGGACGGAATAGGTCTTTGCACAAAACGGTTGCGCACGGTGAATCAGACGTGAAGTGGCAACGCAAAACCGGCTCACTCCGTCAAGAAAATATCGTCAAAAAAAGTTTAAATTTCTCGTTGACGGCAGGGGGCTGGATACGTCACCTTGTGCAAGCCAAGCAGCACACCACAACATTTAGTGGCCAACACTAAGGGTGAGGCGGCAGGCGCAGGGACAGGTTTGGTACGCCTCAGGATATGATCCATCGCGGACTGACACGCAGCAAACAGCGGTCAGACGTCGGTATCTGTCGCCCCAAGCGTCGGCGAGAACAGGGCACTCCGCAACGTCGGGGAAGCTCAGGAATGAACATGCTGGATACGAGGCAGCGCGATGAAAATTGAAAGACAATTCACCACGGCAGGTCAGGACGCATATGCGGCGTTGGATTTTGTGACCACGGCGTCCGAAATCCGCAATCCGGACGGCACCATTGTGTTCCGCCTCGACGATGTCGAAGTGCCCACAACCTGGAGCCAGGTCGCCAGTGATGTCATCGCGCAGAAATACTTTCGCAAGGCAGGCGTACCGTCATCGGTAGACAAGGTCGAAGAAGACGGCGTGCCGGAATTCCTGTGGCGGTCGGTGCCAGCCGAGGGCGCGGAGATGGGCGGTGAGACGTCCTCCAAGCAGGTGTTTGACCGTCTCGCAGGTGCATGGTGCTATTGGGGCTGGAAGGGCGGATACTTTTCCACCGAAGAAGACGCGCAAGCCTATTACGACGAAATGCGGTTCATGCTGGCCACGCAACGCGCCGCACCGAACTCGCCCCAGTGGTTCAACACGGGCCTGCACTGGGCTTACGGCATCGACGGACCCGCGCAAGGTCACATGTATGTCGATCCCTTCACCGGCAAGCTGACCAAATCCAAATCCGCATACGAGCATCCGCAGCCCCACGCCTGCTTTATCCAGTCCGTGTCAGACGATCTGGTGAACGAAGGTGGCATCATGGACCTCTGGGTGCGCGAGGCACGTCTGTTCAAATACGGCTCCGGCACAGGCACCAACTTCTCTCACCTGCGCGGTGAAGGCGAAAAGCTGTCGGGCGGCGGCAAGTCTTCGGGCCTCATGGGCTTTCTGAAGATTGGTGACCGGGCCGCGGGCGCGATCAAATCGGGCGGGACAACCCGTCGAGCAGCCAAGATGGTGATCGTCGATGCCGATCACCCTGACATTCAGGACTTTATCAACTGGAAGGTGCTCGAAGAGCAAAAAGTGGCGTCCATCGTCGCGGGCTCCAAGATGCACGAGCAAAAGCTGAACGCCATCTTTGAGGCGATCGGTACGTGGGACGGTGCTGTCGAAGACGCCTACGATCCCAAGAAAAACAATGCTTTGAAGGACGCAGTCAAAGCGGCCAAGAAAGTTGCGATCCCCGAGACATATATCAAGCGCGTGCTCGATTATGCCCGTCAGGGTCACACCAGCATTGAGTTTCCCACGTATGACACCGATTGGGACAGCGAGGCGTACAACTCCGTCTCCGGCCAAAACTCCAACAACTCGATCCGCGTCACCAACGCCTTCCTGACAGCCGTTGAAAAGGACGCCGACTGGGAACTGATCAGCCGCGTTGACGGTTCGGTCACCAAAGTGGTCAAGGCGCGCGAACTGTGGGAGCAGGTGGGCCACGCCGCATGGGCCTGTGCCGATCCGGGCATTCAGTACCATGACACGGTCAACGACTGGCACACATGCCCCGAAGACGGTGAAATCCGCGGCTCAAACCCGTGTTCCGAGTACATGTTCCTCGATGATACGGCCTGTAACCTCGCGTCGATGAACCTGCTGACCTTTCTTAAGGACGGCCAGTTTCAGGTAGAGGAATATATGCACGCGGCCCGCCTGTGGACCGTGACGCTGGAAATCTCCGTTATGATGGCGCAATTCCCGTCCAAGGAAATCGCCCAGCGGTCCTATGAGTTCCGCACGCTGGGTCTGGGCTATGCCAACATCGGCGGTCTGCTGATGAACATGGGCCACGGCTATGACAGCGACGAAGGTCGCGCGCTGTGCGGTGCGCTGACGGCGATCATGACCGGCGTGTCTTACGCAACATCCGCCGAAATGGCGGGCGAGTTGGGGCCGTTCCCCGGCTACAAGAAAAACGCCGACCACATGCTGCGGGTGATGCGCAACCACCGCACGGCCGCTTATGGCGCCACTGAAGGCTATGAAAAGCTGGCGGTAAAGCCGGTTGCTCTGGACCACGCGAACTGCCCCGATCCGCAACTGATCGACATGGCCATGGCGGTCTGGGACGAGGCGCTGAAACTGGGTGAGGCCAACGGGTATCGCAACGCGCAATCCACCGTGATCGCGCCCACCGGCACCATCGGTCTGGTCATGGACTGCGACACCACCGGGATCGAGCCCGACTTTGCACTGGTGAAGTTCAAGAAGCTGGCCGGTGGCGGGTATTTCAAGATCATCAACCGGTCGGTGCCTGCGGCGCTGGAAAACCTTGGCTACGGCTCGGCCCAGATCGAGGAAATCGTCAGCTACGCGGTGGGCCACGGCTCTATCGGGAACGCTCCGGCGATCAACCACACCACGCTGGCCGGTCACGGCTTTGGCGCAAACGAATTGGCCAAGGTGGACGCTGCACTGGAAAGCGCGTTCGACATCCGGTTCGTGTTCAACCAGTGGACGCTGGGCGAAGAGTTCTGCACAGGCGTGCTGGGCATCCCGGCGGACAAGTTGAACGACCCGACCTTTGATTTGCTGAAATCGCTGGGGTTCTCCAAAGCCGACATTGATGCTGCAAATGACCACGTCTGTGGCACCATGACGCTGGAAGGCGCCCCGCACCTGCGCGAAGAGCACTACCACATCTTTGACTGCGCCAACCCGTGCGGCAAGAAAGGCAAGCGTTTCCTGAGCGTTGACAGCCACATCACCATGATGGCCGCGGCACAATCCTTCATCTCGGGCGCAATCTCCAAGACGATCAACATGCCCAACGATGCGACGATCGAGGATTGCCAACGCGCCTATGAATTGTCGTGGTCGCTGGGGGTGAAGGCCAACGCGCTTTACCGTGACGGCTCGAAACTGTCGCAGCCTCTGGCCGCGGCACTGGTCGAGGATGACGACGAGGCCGCCGAAGTGCTGGAAAGCGGGTCGGTGACCGAAAAGGCCGCCGTGCTGGCCGAGAAGGTGGTCGAAAAGATCATCGTCAAGGAGATCGTCAAATCGCACCGCGAAAAGATGCCTCAGCGCCGCAAAGGGTACACCCAGAAAGCCATCGTAGGCGGCCACAAGGTCTATCTGCGGACAGGTGAGTACGAAGACGGCAACCTGGGCGAAATCTTCATCGACATGCACAAGGAAGGCGCAGGCTTCCGGGCGATGATGAACAACTTTGCCATCGCCGTGTCCGTGGGTTTGCAATACGGCGTGCCGCTCGAAGAGTTCGTGGACGCCTTCACCTTCACCAAGTTCGAACCGGCAGGCATGGTTCAGGGCAACGACAGCATCAAGAACGCTACGTCGATCCTCGACTACGTGTTCCGCGAATTGGCTGTGTCCTACCTCGACCGCACGGATCTTGCGCATGTGAAACCCGAAGGGGCCACGTTTGACGACATTGGTCGCGGCGAAGAGGAAGGCGTGAGCAACGTCTCTGAAATTTCCGAGACCGCGGCGTCGAAGTCGCTGGAGGTGCTGAAACAGATCAGTTCGACCGGCTACCTGCGCAAGCGACTGCCGCAGGACCTTGTTGTGCTGCAAGGTGGCATGGCCGAGGCAGCAATCGACGCCGAAGCCGCGTTGCAAACGCTGGTGCCCGAAGTGGCGGTCAACGCTGGCATGTCTGTGTCATCCACCACTGTGACAGCGGCGACCACGACGCTGGACGCGCGCACCAAGGCCAAGATGCAGGGCTACGAAGGCGAGGCCTGTGGCGAATGCGGCAACTACACGCTGGTGCGCAACGGCACCTGCATGAAGTGCAACACATGCGGCGGCACCTCCGGGTGTAGCTGAGCAAGAGTTACGCGTCCCGGGGATGGGGCGCGAGGGGGCCGGGCCGGTTTGGCCGGTCAGGCTCCCGACGAGACGGGTGGGGCGGTACGTTACGTCCCCCCACCTTTTCCGGGGCGGATGCGTTCGCTCCTGACGACGTACAGGCCGCAGGCAGAAAAGTACCGGGCGGTTAACATATTGAGCCTGTACGGCGAAACTACACGGGGGGCTTCGGCCCCCCGTTTTTTCTTGTGCGCAGACCAAGAGGATGGACGGGCGTTGTCCGGCGAGAACGACGCGTATAGCGGGTCATTCGGGACGGGCGCATAGGGGGACGCAGGCCCAGACACCTGGCTGGTCATTCCGCGTCGAGGGTCAGCCGTAGTTTGGCGCGGGCGCGGGCGAGGCGCGACATCACCGTGCCCAGCGGCAAACCGGTTGCCATCGCCAGCGCACGCGGGGAGGTTTCGCCCGCTGCCACCAATTCCATTAATTGACGCTGGGGCGTGGGCAGGGTGGCCACCGCCGCCAGCGTATCGGCACAATCAAGTCGCATATGGGCATCCGGCAGGATCAGCGCGTCGTCCTCTTCCAGTTCCTGCGTCGGTGTCTGTCGCCAGCCGCGCTGCGCGCGATTGCCCAGCGTGCGCATAGCATAGGCCGGAAGGTCGTCTATGCGCGCCTGTTCGTGCAGCCGTTGGCACAGGCTCAGTAATGTATCCTGCACCAGATCTTCGGCTTCGGCGCGGCTGCGCGCCAATTTGCGTGCGCGGCGGGTGAGGGCGGGGATCAGCGGCACAAGGCGGCTGGCATCTGTGTGGTGTGTGGGTGTGCTCATGCATCAAAGGATGGGGGCGCGGGACGCCTGTGACCACCCCGGGGGTTTTCGCCGATCGGCGTTTTGACCCCTTTTTGGGCAGTCCCTTGCCCATCGCCATACCCGATATCGGCAGGCGCTCGCGCGGTGCTGGTCTGTTGCCCAGACGCAGGGACGGGACAGGGCATCTGGCGCTCATACAGGGGGAAGGCACCCACTCACGGACCTTCGCAGTGAAACCTCTAAGGGAGTTCCCTATGACCAAATTTGCATCTCTGACTGTTCTGGCTGTCCTGGCCGCCCCTCTGGCAATGGCTCAGAGCGCAGCAGAGCTCGACACCAACGGAGACGGCGTCCTGACCATCGACGAGGTTCAGGCCAGCTTTCCGGACGTGACGTCTGACGCCTTCACCGCGATGGATCTGAACGCGGATGGCGCACTGGACGCAAACGAAGTGGCCGCCGCCCAAGAGGCAGGTCTGATGCCGCCGACTGACGGCTAACCCTGGTCACCCAGGCTTTCCGAGCGGTGTCATGTGTGTTGCCAAGCGACATCGCCCGGATGTGTGGGGGCGTGAGGTCCGGTCTCCCCCCAGGGGCCGGGCCTCACTTCTTTTTGGGAAACGGGTTTGGGGGGCTTTGCCCCCGCGCCCTTGGCGCTCCCCCAGGATTTTTTTGGGACAGAGACGGGGTGTCAGCTCCACGCGGGCAGGTGGATGGCGAATTTATCACGGATAGCGGCGTCAAGCGCTGGGTCGAGCGCCGCCGCTGGACGTTGCCCCAGAATATCATTCTTGCGCGCCGTCGCTTTGGCGATCAGGTCGGGTTTGCCCAGTTCCGCCCATTCCTTGGGGGATGTACGATCGCCATAGGTCGGATAGACGCAATCGCTTTGCATCCGGGCGAGGGTCTGGTCGGTGCCCAGATAGTGG
This sequence comes from uncultured Tateyamaria sp., assembly GCF_947503385.1. Taxonomy (GTDB): domain Bacteria; phylum Pseudomonadota; class Alphaproteobacteria; order Rhodobacterales; family Rhodobacteraceae; genus Tateyamaria. Next base: position 331,816 of record NZ_CANNDO010000002.1, on the reverse strand, counting down.
CCGGGGCCGCCCATGCAGACCTGCGCCATCTGATCCAGCGCCAGCGTTTCGTCCGTCACCTCAATCCCGCGCACGCAGCGCAGCGCCTGACCGATGATATCATCACCAAGGATCAGCGACTCGTGGCAGAACCCCAGCAGGGAGGCGTGCATACCGGCGGCTTCGTAGACCATGTTCAGTCCGGACAGACCGGCCATGACATTGGTGTTCATCTGTTCCCAACCCGCCTGCATGTCGGGCAGTTTGGAATCCGACGCGCCCGCCGCCGCACCGCCGGGCAGGTCGTAGAACCGGTGCATTTGCGCGCAACCCGCGGTCAGCAACGCCTGTTCGCCTGACCCGATGGACATCGCACCCGTACGCAGGTCAAGGCCAAAGGGCCACGTGCCAAAGACCGCAGGCGCGCCCGGTTTGACCGCGTTCACATAAACAAGGCCCGCGAGGCATTCGGCCACCGCTTGCACGATGGCCCCGGCGATGGTCGATGGGGCCGTGGCCCCGGACATGCCTGCCGACAGCAGGAGCACCGGCATACCGGCCTTTATGCAGGCCTCCATCACCTGACAGCTTTCGGTGGCGAATTTCATCGGTGGGACGACGAAGCAATTGGAGTTTGACACAAAAGGCCGGGCGCGCCACGCGTCCTCCCCTCCTGCGATCATGTGCAGCATGTCGATGGCAGGCGGCACGCAATGCGGCTCGCTGTAGCTGGTCCCGATATGTTTGGTTGTGCCCGAAACACAGGCGTAGACCGAGTTATACTCCATCTCCACCGTGTCGGGGATATCGCGGCAGACCATGGGGCGCTGGCAAAAGTGGATGTTGTCCAGCGCGTCACAGATGCGGGCCGCGTCGTGCAGGTCCTGCACCGTGCTTTCGCGGTAGTGACGACCGTCCACATCCACCAGATGCACCGCCGCCCCGGCGGTGCCGTAATGCACCCGTGTGCCGGTCAGGTGCATGTCGTGGGCCGGGTCGCGCCCGTGTAGGGTGATTGACCGGTTGGCACGGGCCAGCGTGTCCTCAACCAGTGCACGGGGAAAACGGATGCGGCCATCCTCGCCTTGCACCGCGCCTGCGCCGGTCAGGTAAGCGACACCACTGTCGGGCGCATCGGCAAGGCCGATCTGTTCCAATGCGTCGAGGGCGGCGTGGTGGATGCGCTCGACCTCGGCATCGGTGAGGGGACTGTAGCGCCCGCCTTCTAGGCCGGGGCGCACAGGGCGCAGATGATCGGCGAGGGGGGCTGCGCGGGCGGCACGGCGCGCTGCGCGCCCGCCGGAACGTGAGGGGGATTGGTCATTCATGGTGTGGATCCGGGAACAGGGACAAAGGTCAGGGGTTCAGCACGACACCGGTTCAGGGACGCCCCCGCGCGGCCCTGCCGCGTTCCGCCCCGATTGTGCGCGCAATCAGCGCGATCTTTGATCTGTTGCCTTGCATTGACGCCTCCCAACGCCGCGATGCACGCGCATACGGTGCACGCAGACACCGACACGGTCTGTTCTGTTTGCGACGTTGCGCCGCGGCGGATGTTTGCCATGTGACAGCCGCGTCACGGCAGTGTGACGCCGACCCGTTTGGAACTGCGCGGGCACTGCCTACGTGTCTTTGACAGACAAACACAGGCACCCAAAGGAGTCCTCTGATGTACCGATTGACTGCACTCGCTTTGACACTGGCCGCGGCGCCGATGACCGCCTTGGCACAGACGGCTGATACCACTGGCGCCGTGCCCGCGCAGGCCTTTGCCACCACTGGTGGCAGCTGGACCGGGGGCTACGCCGGTCTGCAACTGGGCTATGGTGACGTGGATGGGTCCGGCGGCGCTGATGGCGACGACTATATCTACGGTATCCACGGTGGTTACCGCTATGATTTCGGCACCTTTGTTCTGGGTGGCGAAGTGGATTACGACGCCGGCGACATCGACCTGAACGGCGCAGCGACGGTGGACAGCGTGGCGCGGCTCAAGCTGCAGGCGGGCTATGATTTCGGCCAGACATTGGCCTATTTCACCACCGGTGTTGCGGAGGTGGACACATCCATCGGATCAGAAAGCGGTGAGTTTTATGGCATCGGTTTTGCCTATCAGATCACCGATCAGTACACGTTTGGTGCCGAATTGCTGGAACATGAGTTCGACAATATTGGCGGGACCGGCGTTGGCGCGGATGCGACAACCTTTACCCTGCGCGGGTCGATCCGGTTCTGATCCCTACCATCGGCCTGACGCGCCACCCCCGCCGGAACGCCCGCCGCCAAAAGAGCCGCCACGGCTGCTGGACGATTTGCTGCTGAGACGTGCCGTTTTCCAACACGCCACGGTCTTGTAGTCACAATTGGTGCAATAGGTCACCTTTTCCTTTTGGCCGGGCGTCATGCGGGTGGCGCGCATGGTGGTCCGGCGGGTCACGCGCAGCGTGCCTTTGGTGCCGCATTGCGGGCACGTGCGCAGGCGCGTGCCCAAGTCAAGAATGGACCGGAACCCGACGAAAGTCGCTGTGAAAAGGCCCAGCACCCCGATCACGATGTAAGAACCGATATCTTTCGGGGGGCGGTCTGCACCTGCACTGAATGGGCGCGCGATGTCGTCAATCACAGCATCTGAACCGTTCATGATCCCAAGCGCATATTGGTCATCGCGAAACCGGGGCAGAAAGTCCCGTTTGACGATCCGGGCCGCGTGGCCGTTCCAGTCCTGTGCGAAACCCATGCCCAATTCGATCCGCATGGCGCGATCATCGCGCAGCACAAGCACCATGATCCCGTCATTGCGCTGTGCATCGCCGACGCCCCAATGGTCAAACAGCGCGGTGGCAAACTGTTCCAGCGTCATGGTCGGGGCATAGGGTGATTGGCTCGGCAAGGTGACAACCGTCATTTCGATGCCGGTGTCGCGTTTGAGGGACGCCAGCTTGGCGCGCAGTTCCGCCTCTGCCGGGGCTGGCAAGAGGTCGGCAAAGTCGTTGACGGTCGTGGAGCTGTAGTCCGGTAAGGTTTGCCCGAGGGCAATGGATACGCCAAGGTACAAATAAAAAACAACAGCTTGCAGGACGTATCTCATCTACCTCTCCTATGCGCCTGCCAGCCCGTCTGCAAATGTGCACAACGTACGCAGCGCCGCCTCGAACGCGCGGTCGTCGATGGTCATGGCGACGCGCACGTGCCCTGCGGCTGACGCGCCAAAACTTTCGCCCGGCATGACTGCAATTTGGTGCTGATCCAGCAAAGCATTGGCAAATGCGTCGCCACTTAGCCCTGTCGCACGTATGTCGAGCATCAAATACATCGCGCCCTGCGCCGGGATCAGACCAATGGTGTTCTGCCCCGCCAGCACTGCCTGCGCCAGCGCGCGCCTGCGTCGGAACGGTTCTGCGATCTCATCTTCGAAATCCGTCCCTTGGTTCAGGGCAAAGACGGATGCGTCCTGAATAAAGCCGGGCACGCCATAGGTTGTGTGTGTGGCAAAGGTGATCAGGTGGGTGATCACCTCGGCCGGGCCGACGATCCACCCGCAGCGTGCGCCGGTCATGGCGTGGCTTTTGGACATCGAACCCACGACAAGCGTGCGGGCGGACATTCCGGGCAGGGCGCGCGGGCTCAGATGCGCGCCGTCCCAAACTTGCGTGTCATAGACCTCATCCGAGATCAGCCACAAATCGTGGCGCTGACAGACCTCTGCAATGCCTTGGAGCGTGGCGCGGGAATAGACTGTGCCGGTGGGATTGTTGGGCGAGTTGATCAGCAGGCTGCGCGCCCCATTTGCGGCGGCGTCGATATTGGTGGCCCGTGGCTGGAACGCATCTTCGGCTCGGGTCCGGATCGCTTTGGGGATGGCGGACACACCGCGCAGCGTGCCGGGATATGTCGCGTAATAGGGATCGAGGTACAGCGCGGTATCGCCCGGATCGCAGACGGCGGCATGGGCTGCGAACAGGGCTGCCTGCCCGCCCGGCGTGATCAGCACATTGTCGCGGGTTGTGGGCACACCTGTGCGTTCCGCCGTGCGGCGCGCCACCACGTCGCGCAGCGTATCTGTGCCGGGCACCATAGCGTAGCCTGTGTGCCCCGCCATGGCTGAACGGTGCATGTCTTGCAGGATTGGGGCCGCCGTGCGGATGTCATGTTCACCGATGGTCAGTTCGGTGACGGATATCCCCTGAGCGATCATGCGTCGCGCCTTGATAAAGACGTCCCAGCCGTCCGAGCCGCCTCCGGTCAGTGTGGTGATGCGCTGTGACAGGCCCATTTGCCGCTCCCTTGTCCGATGTCGCGCACCGGGCCAGAGGTGGTGTCGATTGTCAACGGGGCAGGGGGCGCTGCCCCCGGCTGCGCCTCCCCCGGAGTATTTGGAAAGAGAAGAAGGATATGTGTGGGGGTCAGCCCTCAGCATCCCATGCGGGCAGCGCCGCCCGATGTTTTTTCGGCAGACTGGCGCGGATCAGGGCGTATGAGCTGTGAATGCGGGCGCGCATTGCCTCGGGGTCGGCGCCGTCAAAGGGCACGCGCACCCATGAGCGGTGAAAATACTTGGCCTTGATCGCTGCACCTGCATCGATCAGCATCTGGGCGATTTCGGTATCGACACATTTGACCGACACGCCGTCACCCACCATGCCGATGGTGGCGAACATCTTGTCACCAACTTTCCACGCATCCAGTCCGCCGTCGTGGTGGCTGGCAAACCATGCGCCGGGCAGGGCCGCGCAGATTGTGTCAACGTCGTCGCGTGTCATATACCCATGCTGTACCGGCAGGGACCGTGACACAAGCCTTGACCCCACCATTGCGCACAGGCTAGGCCTGTGCCCATGACCCGGACCATTTGCATCATCTGCTGCATTCCCTGCTGAAGCTTCAGCGGGCCGGTTCTTTTGTTTTCATGACATCTCAGAATTGCTAGGCCCGCGCCAACACCTGCGCGAGACTTGCCCATGAGCATCACCCTCTACAACACCGCGACCCGCCGCAAGGATCCCTTTGCGCCGATCGACCCCAAGAACGTGCGCATGTATCTCTGCGGTCCCACGGTTTACGACCGCGCGCATCTGGGCAACGCGCGGCCCGTTCTGGTGTTTGACGTTCTGTATCGCCTGCTGCGCCAAACCTACGGCGCGGATCACGTGACCTATGTGCGCAACTTCACGGATGTGGATGACAAGATCAACGCCACCGCGCTGGCGCGCAAGGAGGCGGGTGCACCGGGCACATTGGAAGAATTGGTGCGCGAACGGTCGGATGAGACGATAGGCTGGTATCACGCGGACATGGACGCGCTGGGGGCCTTGCGTCCCACGTACGAACCGCGGGCGACAGCCTATATTGCGCAGATGATCGACATGATTGCCGGATTGATTGAGGGCGGCTACGCCTACGAGAACGACGGGCACGTCCTGTTCCGCGTGCGCACATACACGGATTACGGCAAGCTGTCGGGCCGGTCGGTCGACGACATGATTGCAGGCGCCCGGGTCGAGGTCGCGCCCTATAAGGAAGACCCGATGGATTTCGTGCTGTGGAAGCCGTCGGATGATGAGTTGCCCGGTTGGCAGTCGCCTTGGGGACGCGGGCGGCCCGGCTGGCATATCGAGTGCTCGGCCATGGCGTATGAGTTGTTGGGCGATAGGTTTGACATTCACGGGGGTGGCAACGACCTGCAATTCCCGCATCATGAGAACGAAATCGCGCAGTCACGCTGCGCCGGGCATGGCTTTGCCAATGTGTGGATGCACAACGAGATGTTGCAGGTCGAGGGCAAGAAGATGTCCAAGAGTTTGGGCAACTTCTTTACCGTGCGGGATTTGCTGGAGGATGGCGTGCCGGGCGAGGTGATCCGGTTTGTGATGCTGTCGACGCACTACCGCAAGCCAATGGATTGGACAGAGAAGAAGCGGGCGGAGGCAGAGGCGACATTGCGGAAGTGGCGGGCCTTGACCGCAGATGTGGAGCTTGACCCGGCGCAAGAATATGCCACGACAGCTCTTTCCGACGACCTGAATATCTCTGACGTAATTATGCGTATGCACAGTCTGGCGGCGCAGGGTGAGGTGCGCGCATTGAAAGCAACCGGGAACATGATCGGGTTGCTGACCGATGAGATCGGAGGATGGGATACATCCCCGGCAGTGGACCTTGCCGTCTTTGAGCAGGCGCTTGCTGATGCGCGCGAAGCGGCAATGCAAAGCAAAGATTTTTCGAAGGTAGATTCGATCAAGTTGGCTTTGGTGGACGCAGGGATTGAAGTCCGTATGACCAAGGCTGGGGTCAACCTGTTGGCTGGACCTGATTTTGATCCGGCGAAGTTGGAGGCAATCGATGTCTAAAGAACGCCTCTCTCTGTTCGACACGACCCTTCGCGACGGGCAGCAGACCCAAGGTGTCCAGTTTTCCACCGCGGAAAAGCAGCAGATCGCAACTGCGCTGGATGCGCTTGGTGTCGACTATATCGAGGGCGGCTGGCCGGGGGCGAACCCGACGGACAGCGCGTTTTTTGACGCGGCCCCCAAGACCCGCGCCACCTTCACCGCCTTTGGCATGACCAAGCGCGCAGGAATGAGCGCCGAGAACGACGACGTGCTGGCCGCCGTTCTGAACGCGGGCACGCCTGCGGTTTGCCTTGTCGGCAAGACCCATGATTTCCACGTGGACAAGGCCTTGGGCATTTCGCTGGCCGAGAACACGCAGAACATCGCGGCCAGCTTTGCTCATATCGTGGGGCAGGGGCGCGAGGCGATCTTTGACGCGGAACACTTCTTTGACGGCTACACGTCCAATCCCGACTACGCGCTGGAGGCGATCCATGCAGCCTATGATGCGGGCGCGCGGTGGATTGCGCTCTGCGACACCAATGGCGGCACGCTGCCGCACGCGGTGCACATGATCACGCGTGCAGTGATCGACAGCGGCATCGCGGGTGACCGGCTGGGCATTCACACCCACAACGACACCGAAAACGCGGTGGCGGCGAGCCTCGCGGCGGTGGATGCGGGCGCGCGGCAGATTCAAGGCACGCTCAACGGTTTGGGCGAGCGCTGTGGCAATGCCAACCTGACCGCACTGATCCCGATCCTGCTGCTCAAGGAACCCTATGCCAGCCGGTTTGAGACCGGCGTGACGCCCGAAGCGCTTGCGGGGCTGACGCGAACGTCACGGATGCTGGACGATATCCTCAACCGCGTGCCGCAGAAACAGGCGGCCTTTGTGGGCGCGTCGGCCTTTGCCCACAAGGCGGGGCTGCACGCCTCCGCGATCCTCAAGGACCCGACAACGTACGAACATATCGACCCCGGCACGGTGGGCAACGCGCGCATCATTCCGATGTCAAACCAGGCGGGGCAGTCGAACCTGCGCAAGCGGCTGGCTGAGATGGGGCTGGACGTGGCACCCAAGGACCCGGGCCTCGCCCGTATCCTTGACCGGATCAAGGCGCGCGAAGCCGACGGGTATTCCTACGACACGGCGCAAGCCTCGTTCGAACTGCTGGCGCGGGACGAACTGGGCCTGCTGCCGGAGTTCTTTGAGGTCAAGCGCTACCGGGTGACGATCGAGCGGCGCAAGAACAAGCGCAATCAGATGGTGTCGCTGTCCGAGGCGGTTGTCGTGGTCAAAGTGGACGGACAAAAGATGCTGTCGGTGAGCGAGAGCATGGACGAAACCGGCACCGACCGCGGCCCCGTGAACGCGCTGGCCAAGGCGCTGGCCAAGGACTTGGGCCGCTACCAGAGCCACGTGGAAGACATACGCCTCGTCGACTTTAAGGTGCGGATCACCCAAGGCGGGACTGAGGCCGTCACACGCGTCATCATCGACAGCGAGGACGGGCAGGGGCGGCGCTGGTCGACCGTGGGGGTGTCGGCCAACATCGTTGACGCCTCGTTCGAGGCGCTGCTGGACGCGATCCGCTGGAAACTGGTGCGGGACGGCGTGACATGACGCCCGAGGAATGGGACGCGTTTCTGCAAGTGCACCATGGCCTGCCGCGCGAGGGGCCGGGTGCGCCCGCAGACGTGCAGTGGGCGGTGCAGACCATCGGGCTGCATGGGCACGTGCATGTGCTGGATGCGGGCTGTGGTCCGGGCGCGGATATGGTGACCCTTGCCGAGGGACTGCCGGAGGCGGAGATCACCGCCATCGACAAGACCGGGCAATTCATCGAGTTGGCGCAGCAGCGTGCGGCGCCTTTTGGTCCGCGCGTCACGGCGCAGGTGGGCGACATGGCGGCACCTGACGGGATCTATGACCTGATCTGGTGTGCGGGCGCTCTCTATTTTCTGGGCGTAACCGATGGGCTGCGCGGCTGGCACGGCGCGTTGAATACGGGCGGGCGGATTGCATTTTCGCACCCGGTGCTGCCGCGAACGCCACCCTCCGAAGCTGTGATGCGGTTTTGGGAGGAGTATCCCGAAGTCACCGACCCGCAAGGGATCGAGGATCAGGTGACGGCAGCCGGGTACAACGTGATGGCCCACCGCATGATCATCGGCGCGCCGTGGCAAGCCTACTATGACCCCATGCAGGTGCGCATCGATACCTTGCGGGATCAGGACACTACGGCGGCGGTGCAGGCGGCCATCGCAGAAAGCCAGACCGAGATCGACCGCTGGCGCGCGGCATCAGACGAGGTCGCTTATGCCCTGCTGATCGTGGCACCCGTATGAGCCTGTCCGAGGCGGCCATCGCCTGCGCGCGCATTGTCGAACGCAGCGACCCTCTGCGGTTTCGGACGGTTATGGCCGCACCTTTGCCAGCGCGTGCGCCGCTCTTTGCGCTGTACGCGTTCAACGCCGAGGTGTCGCGTGCGCCTTGGGTCACCCAAGAGGCGATGATTGCCGAAATGCGCCTGCAATGGTGGCGCGACGCGCTCGAAGAGATTGCCGAAGGTCGGCCCGTGCGCGCGCATGAGGTCACATCTCCGCTGGCCGATGTATTGGCACCGGACGCAGCGGCGATGCTGGACCAACTGGTTGCTGCGCGCCGCTGGGACATTTACCGCGATGCGTTCGAGGATCAGGCGCATTTCGACGTTTACATAAATGAGACCGCGGGCCACCTGATGTGGGCCGCGGCACGGGTGCTTGGTGCGACGGAGCGGGCCGAAAATGAGGTTCGTGATCTGGCGTTTGCGGCGGGGGTGGCGGCGTTTTTGCGCGCGGTTCCAGCCTTGGCGGATGCCGGACGTATCCCACTGATCGATGGCACGGCAGATGGTCTCAAGGCGCTGGCAAAACGCGCGCAGGCGCGGCTGGTGCGTCCGCATGTGCCCGCGTCGGCGCGGGCAGCCCTTTGGCCCGCAATCGGGACACGCGCCACATTGGCGCGGGTCGTCTCCGATCCGATGGCGGTCGCGGACGGACGGCTGCCACCGGGCGTGCCGCCTTCGCGGCTGAGCGCGTCGGTGCTGACCGGCAGGCTCTGGCTTTAGGCGGTCGCCGGTTTGGGTTTGAGCGCCAGCCAGATCAGCGAGCCGCCTGCAAGCACAAGGAACGGCACCATGGCGAGGTTGACCGCAGCCCAGCCCTGCACCGCATCACCACCGGCGCAATTCATCAGCCCGCCCGACGCCAGCGAGGCAAAGGTGACCGATCCGAATACAATGAGGTCGTTCATGCCCTGCACGCGCCCCCGCTCTTCGGCGCCATGGGCTGTGGTCAGCATCGTGGTCGCGCCGATAAACCCAAAGTTCCACCCCAGCCCCAGCAGGACCAGCGCGCCAAAGAACTGGCCAAGTGCGACGCCAGACAGGGCCACAACACCGGCCAGCGCCAGAATGATCAGGCCCAGCCCGGTGATCCGTTCGACGCCAAAGCGCGCGATCAGGTGCCCGGTGAAAAAGGACGGTGCAAACATCGCCAGCACGTGGGCGGTGACCACATTGGCCGCATCCGGTTCGGTGTAGCCGCAGGCCACAACCGCCAGCGGCGTAGAGGTCATCACAAGGTTCATCAGCGCATAGGACACTGCGCCACAAATGACGGCGACGAGAATGCGCGGCTCGGACAGCAGCGCGCGTTTGGACCGCATGGGTTTGTCATCGGCGCTGGGGGCTGGGGGCTTGGGGATGTCCAAAAGGAAAAATAGCAGCATCCCCAGCACGTTCAGGCCCATCGCGACCATATAGATGTCAAAATATCGCATGGCCGTCGCGTCAGGATTGTCCGCGGTCATGTAACCCACGATTTGCGGGCCAATCAGCGCCGAGATCAGACCGCCCGCCATAACATAGGAAATCGCCTTGGGCTTGAACGCATCTGACGCCGTGTCCGTTGCGGCAAAGCGGAAAAAGCCCTGCGACGACATGTAGATACCGGTAAAGTATGACCCCACAAGGAAAATCCAGAAATTGTCGATGGTCAGCGCGTAGGCCGAGATGGCGGACCCCACAAGGCCGCCCGCCGCCCCAATCAAAAATCCCGTCCTTCGTCCCGCACGCTGCATCAACGGGCTGAGCCAAGGCGCGGTTGTCATCGACCCAAAAACGATGAGCGAGATGGGCAAGGTGACGAGGCAGGCATAGGGGCTGAGAATCGTGCCCGCGAGACCGCCGATCACAAAGATCATCGTGATCTGGCTGCCCAAGAAAGCCTGTGCGGCCACCAGAACGGCCACGTTGCGATAGGCGCGGGGGTCTTCGGTCATGCTCATGCCCGATCCGTAGACCGGAGCATGGCCCCCTGCAAGAGACAGCGCGCCGCATGGGCGCACATCCCCTTGCGCGTCTGGTGCGTGGGGCTAGGGTGCGGACATGGCAAATGTGATGCTCTTGGGCGGCGCGCGGGAAACAGGTCAGGCGGCAGAGGCGTTGACCGGGGCCGGGCACGCCGTGCAGGTGCATTGGGCGCGCGCGCCTGCCGAACCGGACCTGCCGCGTTGTGCCACGTTGCGCGATGGGATCGCTTGGGCGGATGGGCTGCTGGATACCACACATGTCTTTGACCGTGAGACGCGCGCCATTGCAAAAGCGTTGGCTGCGGGCCGCGCGGCGTGCCGTTTTGGCCGCGCTTTATGGGCACCCGGTGTGGGGGATGACTGGACGCCGGTGCCCGATCTGGCAGCTGCCGTCGCCGCCTTGCCCGCCCGCGCGCGCGTCTTTGCCGCCACGGGGCGCGACAGCGCCGATGTGCTTGCGCACCATGACGGCCCTGTTTTCCTGCGCCAGTTGCAGCAGCATGACGATGTGCCCCCCACCAATTGCACCTTTGTTTTCGGGGCAGGGCCGTTCGAGGTGGACGCGGAGGTCACGCTGTTCGACCGGCTGGGGATCGACGTGGTGCTGGCCCGCAATATCGGCGGCACGGGCAGTTTCCCAAAGGTCGCAGCTGCCCGGAGCATGGGCCTGCCGGTGATCATGATGCAGCCCGAAGCATGGGAATTCGGCCCGCCCATGACAACACTCGACGCGGTGCGTGATTGGGCCGGTGCGCTGTGACGGGCCGTCTGATCGACACGGATGCCGATGTGGCCGAAGGGGCGGCGTGGCTTGCCCGGACGGACCCCGCACTTGCCCGCGCCCTTGATATTGCAGGGCCGTTGCCGCTGCGCCGTCGCCCGGACGGGTTCGCGGCGCTGTTCAGCGCCATCGTCGGGCAACAGGTCTCGACGGCGTCTGCCGCCGCGATCTGGGCGCGGATCGAAGCGGCGGGGCTGACGGCGCCCGCGCCTGTTCTGGCCGCAGGAGAGGACGGGTTGCGGGCCGTTGGCCTCAGCCGACAGAAGATCGCGTATGCGACGGCGCTGGCCGAGGCGGGGATCGACTATGCCGCCTTGCGGGACGTGCCAGACGCCGAAGTGATCGCGACCCTCACGGCTGTCAAAGGTATCGGCATCTGGACCGCGGAAATCTATGCGATGTTCAGCCTTGGACGCGCGGACGTGTTTGCACCGGGGGATTTGGCCCTACAGGAAGCCGCGCGCATGATCTACGATTTGCCCGACCGCCCAAAGGAGCGGGCATTGCGCCAAATGGCAGAGGCTTGGAGCCCGTGGCGCGCGGTTGCCGCGCGGCTGTTCTTCACCTACTACCGGGTCGCAAAGGGGCGTGAGGGGGTTACATGACACGAGTATTGCAGGCAGAGCGGGTCGAGCCGAAATCGGGCGACGTGCGATCCATCGTGGTGTTTGTCCACGGCTATGGCGCAAACGGTGCGGACCTTTTGGGGCTCGCCGAACCGCTGGGAGAGCATCTGCCCGATACGCTCTTTGTGGCACCGGACGCGCCCGAGGCGATCCCGATGATGCCCAACGGGTACCAGTGGTTTCCGATCCCGTGGATTGATGGGTCCAGCGAAGAAGAGGCCGAGCGCGGATTGCTCGCCGCTGCCGCCGATTTCGACGCGTTTCTGGATGCGCTGATGGTGGACGAAGACGTGTTGCCGGAACAGGTTGTCCTGTTTGGTTTCTCGCAGGGGACAATGATGTCACTGCAGGTGGCCCCGCGCCGCGAGGACGAGGTTGCGGGGATCGTCGCATTTTCCGGTCGCCTGTTGCGCCCTGATCTGCTCGCCGATGAGGTGGTCAGCCGCCCGCCCGTGCTGCTGATCCACGGCGATCAGGACGACGTGGTGCCGCCCCAGTCGCTGCCCGAAGCCGCCGAAGCCTTGCAGGGAGCGGGGTGGAAAGACGTCTACGCCCACGTCATGAAGGGCACAGCGCACGGCATTGCGCCTGACGGGCTAAGCGTGGCGCTTGCCTTTATGCGGGACAAGTTGGGTCTCTAGCCCGACCGACTGGCGGTTCAGCACATCGCTTCATAGCCGACAGGTTCATCCGGCGCAGGTGCCGCTTGCTGGCGCGCCCACGCGGCGTGCATCACGTGCATGACCAGCGGTTCGGATTTGATCAGACGCAGCAGTGACTGGGCCGATATGCGGCTCAGGTCCGACAAGCCGGAGGCGTCCAGCAGCGCGCGAAAGCCAAAGATAGACAGCGGCGTGGCAAGGGCGTCCGACAGTTCGACCCGGAAATCGACGTGACCCCGGCGCAGTTCTGCGATCAACCGGTGCAACGCGGCGGGGGCGTCGCGCAACTGGCGCGCCGCATCCCATGCACGCAAGGCCATATCCATGGCTGTGTTGGGGTCTTCGGCTTGCGCCTGATAAACAAGGCCGCGATTTGGGTCACAGACGCGCCAGAACAGAACACCGGACATGGTAATAGCCCGCGATGCCGTCAGGGTCCCAAACCCCGACCGCGCCGTGTGTTCGGTATCGTACCAGGATTGCACACCGTGTGAGAGATCGAATTGAAACCGTTCGGGCTGATCCGAGCCGGGGTGTTCCGCGCCAAGGCAGGACAACAGGTCGGTCAGGGCCGGCTTGTGAAAGAAGGACAGAAAAGACATGAGACGCACCGCGCTCCGTGAGTGAAAATGTGAATAATATGCTTCGTAGGCGGCCTGAGTATTGGCCTGTCCATGACATGGGGTGTGGCGCGCACGAGGACGAGTGGTGAATTCCTTACCTTTTGCAGGTTTTTCATGGCCGCATCGCAACAGGCTGGACCCGTGGAATAGCGTCATATGCCTGTCACGGAACGGGCCTATCGGGGATGCGACATCTCGTGGGTCTGCAAAGGCTTGCCAGCGCGTTTCCACAAGATATAGTCACCACATAAAGCCGGGGCGGGATCCCCGCTCTGGTGCCTCAGGGGCAGACAGGGCGAGGACGGAGTCACTCATGGACGGCGATTTCAGGACGGAATTTGTGCGCAGCCCCTCTGCGCTGAAACAGCACCCGGCGTTGGTGCTGAATGCGGATTACCGACCGCTGAGCTACTATCCCTTGTCGCTGTGGCCGTGGCAGGAGGCGGTCAAGGCCGCCTGGTTGGACCGGGTCGATATCGTGGCCGAGTACGAAGAGGTGGTGCGCAGCCCAAGTACAGAGATCAGGATACCATCGGTTGTCGTTCTCAAAGACTACGTCAAACCGCAAAAGCGCGTGGCCTTCACGCGCTTTAATTTATTTCTGCGCGACGAATTCCGCTGTCAGTATTGCGGTGCGCGGGGGGATCTGACCTTTGATCATGTGGTGCCACGGGCGAGCGGTGGCGTGACAAGCTGGCAGAACGTGGTGGCGGCGTGCAGTCCGTGCAATCTGCGCAAAGGGTCCAAAGCGTTGCACCGCACTGGTATGTCGCTGCGCAAACCGCCACGGCAGCCGGGGGCCGAAGAGTTGCGCAACATGGGCCGCAAGTTCCCGCCGAACCATCTGCACGAAAGCTGGATGGATTTCCTGTACTGGGACGCAGAGTTGCAGGCGTGATCACTGGACGACGGGTGACGCTGTTTGCGCCTGCGCGCAAATGCGCCCCACCCGCCGTCCCTTTGACCCCTCTCATACCGTTCTGACACGCGCCCGGCGGTTGGCACGATGGGCAGTGCGCACCGGCAAATGCAGATCATCCATGGCAAGACTGTGCAGCCATCCGGGACGGCGCAGTTTGTGCGGCCGGACACGGATCATCGCTTTGCGGTGGGGGTGGACATGTTTGGCTCCGACAACCTTTGCGGCTTTGATGCGGATCAGAACATCACTTCGGTCGAACCGAACTGCGTGGGCGTCGGCAACACCGCAGGCTGGAATTGCGCAGGCACGGCGGTAGCTGGCAATGACAAACGTGTCGACGCGCCAATCCTTGGCGTTGCAGCCTTTCGCGACAGGATGAACGCGGATTTCGTTGCCTATACCGGCGTCACCTACCTGTTCGAAGTCTTGCGCGGGCTGGGAGGCGACGATCGGGTCCTGATCAACGAACAGTTGCCCATATATTTGTGGGCCCAACGCAGCACGGTCCTTATCCGGTGACTACATTTGCGTCTTTACCGACCGCGCCGCGGCGCCCTCATATGTGAGCGTTCAGGCGGCGAGATCGACCCAGACAGGCACGTGGTCGGATGGTTTTTCCTCGCCGCGCGTCGCCTTGTCGATCTGACAATCCTGTAGCAAATCCGATGTATAGGGACACAGCAGGAAATGGTCGATGCGAATGCCATCGTCGCGGTTCCATGCCCCGGCCTGATAATCCCAGAATGAATAATGCTCCGGCCCAAAGGTGCGAGCGCGAAACGCGTCGGTCAGGCCAAGCGCTGTCAGACGCCGAAAAGCGGTGCGGCTTTCGAGACGGAACAACGCGTCCTCGCGCCACGCCTCGGGGCGGCGCGCATCCTCGGCCTGCGGGATGATGTTGTAGTCGCCTGTCATCAGGAACGGGGTTTCTGCCGCGAGCAGGGCCGCCGCACGGGCGCGCAACCGTTCCATCCACGCCAGTTTGTAGTCGTATTTCGGTCCCGGACAGGGGTTGCCGTTGGGCAGGTACAACCCGCACACCCTGATGGCGGTGGTGTCGCCCATCACCGTTGCCTCGATATAGCGGGCCTGTTCGTCGCTCTCGTCGCCGGGCAGGCCGCGGGTCACATCTTCGAGTGGCAGCTTGGACAGAAGGGCCACGCCGTTGAACGATTTCTGCCCGTGGGTTTCAACATTGTAGCCGCGGTCCTCGAACAGCGCGTGGGGAAAGGCGTCGTCCACTGACTTGATCTCTTGCAGGACCACAACATCCGGGTCAGCGCTGTCCAGCCAGCGCGGCAGGGCTTCGATCCGGGCCTTTATTCCGTTGATGTTGAATGTCGCGACTTTCATGTGCGCCTCCCGGTTTTGACCAGATGTGACCCAACCTGCGCACATGGGCAAGGGTGGCCGTTGCGCCGCGCACGGTAAATTAACTATTTCTTAACCAATTGATTCGGGTTAAAAGAGAGTAATTCTCGCAGTACTCGCCTAAAACGGTAGTAATTTCAGTGCTGTGGATAAGTTTTTTTGCCCATGGATGCCTCTGGGCAAAGCGCAGATCACTCAACGACTTCTATTGTTTTCCTTATGTGGACAACCCGCCGGGACTGTGCCTCGGGCTGCATTTTTGTCTGGCGGTACGCAATTTTAGGCTGCAACAAATTGGGTATTGCAACTTTAGGGTGAGTAAGCCCGCTACGAAGGAGAATACCAATGACTGCACTTCTCAAATCTGTCCGTGAAATCAGTGTTTTGTCCTGCGACGCCCTGCATACGGGTGACGGGATCGAAATGTTCTCCTCGGGTTCCGCGCCTACGGCAACGGACGGTCTGACCGGCGATGCGGTTGAGATGTTTTCGTCCGGTTCTGCACCCGTGACGGGCGGTGTTGCAACCGGTGACGGCGTGCACATGTTCTCGTCCGGTTCGGCCCCCATGACGACGGATGCCACTGCTGGTGATGCGGTTGAAATGTTCTCGTCCGGCTCTGCGCCGCTGACGTCCGAGACCAGCACCGGCGACGCGGTTGAGATGTTTTCATCCGGGTCCGCACCGCAGGGCACCGTCACCACAGCAGGCGACGCGACGGGGATGTTCTCATCCGGTTCGGCCCCCACAGCAAGCGCCACGCAAGCAGGTGATGTCACCGGCCTCTTTTCTTCTGGCTCGTGAGTGACAGCGGGCGGGACGATCAGACAAGGAGAGACACTATGAGCAACATCATTTCCCTGAACGTCCCGCCGCGACGCCTGCGTCTGGCCGAGCGGACACCGGCCCTGATCGGGTGCTTTGCCAAACATCGGCGTATCCGCGATGACGTGTTCTGGCTTAAGGAGAACGCGGAACTGCTGAACATACTCGAATGCACCGGGCAACGCGTGACGCCGGACGCATTGGTCCCGTTGGCCGGTTTCTATCAGAGCCTGCCCGAACGACTGACGTTTTTCCCGCAATACTATCGGTTTTTGCTGTCCATCGGCCTTGATCTCGAAGACCTCGGGCTGCCCGGAGAGCAGATGCAACACCTGTGCGAGACCGTGGCTCGCCAGGGGCTTGCTGATGCAGAACTGAGCGATCTGCAACGTGCCGAGGCGCGCCGTCTGTTGGCGCGTCGCGGAGTGCGCGCGGCGGCGGATGCGGGGCTGGACGACCGGTTGCGCGCATTCACTGAACGTTCGGCCACCTTTGCCTTGCCCAACAAGAAGGCTGCCTATGAACTGACCCATATCGTGTTCTATCTGTCGGAATATGGCCGCCGCGATCCGCAGCTGTCACAGTCGGCGATTTGCAGCCTCGAATATGCGGGAATTCTGGCCTATCTCGACCAGAACATGGATTTGCTGGCCGAGATTTGCGTGGCTTTGCGTCAAGCACGTCAAAAGCCGTGCGAACTGTGGGAAAATGCAGTGCGCGACCATTTGCAAGACTATCGGGTGGAGCATGATGCGGATGCATCCCTGTCCGATGGGTATCACGAATATCTTGTGTCGCTGTGGGCAGTTGCGGTGATGGGACATGATGACAGCGGGGCTGTTGTGCCCCAAGGTCGCGCCGTCTTTGCGCCGCGCGCGGCGGCAGACAGTGCCCTGCGACCGATGTCGGCGGTTCTGATGTCGCTGGCGGATGCGCGCCAGCCCCATTGGCACAACATGCGCGATGCGGTGCTGGAGGCGATACCGCCCGAGGCCGCCGCGATCATCGCAGCCGCAGAAAGCGCGCCGCGGTTCGAGCCGTTCTTTGAAACCTTTGCGCGGGCGGGCACGCCGACGCGTTGAACGCTACATCGAGAACGATGTGCCGCAGCCGCAGGAACTGGTGGCGTTCGGGTTGTTGATGACGAACCGAGCGCCAATCAGCTCTTCGGAAAAATCAATGACGGCGTTGGCCAGAAACGGCAGGCTGATCGCGTCCACAACGACCCGCTCGCCCCCGTCTTCGAGGATCAGATCATCCTCCTTGGGGTCGTCCAAGGCAATCTCGTATTGAAAGCCCGAACATCCGCCCCCTTCGACGGCCACGCGCAATGCTTTGCCGTCTGCGGCCGCGCCGATCTCGGACAGGCGCTCGAAGGCGCGGGGGGTGACAGTGGGTGGCAGGTTCATGACCGTGCTCCGCTTGGGTTTTCTTCGTGCTGCATGTGCAATATATGCAAGGGTGGAACAGGCGACAAGGACCACCACCCATGCAGGCCGCCTATGCCTCTGATCCCGCCCATGCCCGGGGACGGCGTGTTCAGGAAGAAGAGAGTGCCTTTCGGTCCGCGTTTCAGCGCGACCGGGACAGGATCATTCACGCGTCGGCCTTTCGGCGGCTCAAGCACAAGACGCAAGTGTTCGTGGAGCATGAAGGCGACTATTATCGCACCCGACTGACCCATTCGATTGAGGTGGGGCAGGTGGCGCGCACCATTGCCGGCGCATTGGGTTTGAACGACGGTCTGACAGAGGCGGTCGCGCTGGCCCACGATCTGGGCCACCCGCCATTTGGCCATACCGGAGAGGATGCGCTGCATGTGCTGATGGCCCCCTATGGCGGTTTCGACCACAATGCGCAGGCGATCAAGATCGTGACCCGGCTGGAATGTCATTATGCGGATTTCGATGGGCTGAACCTCACTTGGGAAACTCTGGAAGGTATCGCGAAGCACAACGGCCCGGTAACGGGCGACCTGCCTTATGCATTGGCGGAGTACACGGCGCTCCACGATCTGGAACTCGACACCCATGCCAGCGCCGAGGCGCAGGTGGCGGCACTGTCCGACGACATTGCGTACAACAACCACGATCTGCATGACGGGTTGCGCGCAGGCCTGATCGACGAAGAGGCGATGTGCTCCTTGCCCATCGTCAGCGATGCCTTTGCTGCTGTGGACGCGCAATATCCCGGGCTGGACGCCATGCGCCGCCGACACGAGGGCTTGCGCCGTGTCTTTGGTGCGATGGTCAGCGACGTGATCGACACGTCGCGCGCCAGCCTCGACGGGTGCGGGGCACGTAACGTTGCAGACATCCGGCATCTGGGCCGCCCCGTCATCCGGTTCTCGGACGCGATGTGGGCCGATTTGCAGGTCATCCGCCATTTTCTGTTTCACAACATGTACCGCGCGCCGTCGGTGATGGAAAAGCGCGAAGAGGTGACGCAGATCATCCACGATGTCTTTCCCGTGTTCCTCAATGACCCCAGCCTGCTTCCGGATCGCTGGCAGGCAGACGTCGCTCGGGCGGATGGGAACGAGACGCAATTGGCGCGCATTGTCTGTGACTATGTGTCGGGTATGACCGACCGCTTTGCCTTTCAGGAGCACGCGCGCCTCCTTGGCTGAACACTATGGTGCCCGACGCGGGAGATGGCTGGCGGTTGGTTTCGCGACATCAACATTGACCTGACCGCCGCACCTGATACACCGCCACGCGACCAATTCAGGACAGCTGCATGAACCTCTTTGCCGATATCCGCGTGCTCGTGATCGACACGCTGGCCACTCTGACCGCCGAAGGCACGCTGCCCGAAGGGCTGAGCACCGCAAATGTCACGGTCGAGCCGCCGCGCGATGCAGCGCATGGCGATATGGCAACCAATGCCGCGATGGTGCTGGCCAAACCGGCAGGGCTGAAGCCCCGCGATATCGCCGAGGCGTTGGCCACGCGGCTCGCCGACGATCCGCGCATCACCAGTGCCAAGGTCGCAGGGCCGGGTTTCCTGAACCTGCGGCTGGCGCCATTGGTCTGGCAGCAGGTGATCGGCGCAGTGCTGCGGGCCGGAGACACCTTTGGCCGGTCTGATCTGGGGCGGGGCGCAAAGGTGAACGTGGAATATGTCTCGGCCAACCCCACCGGGCCGCTGCATGTCGGTCACACGCGGGGCGCAGTTTTTGGAGACGCGCTGGCGTCGCTGCTGGATTACGCAGGCTACGACGTGACGCGCGAATACTACATCAATGACGGCGGCGCGCAGGTCGATGTGCTCGCCCGTTCGGTTTACTTGCGGTATCTTGAGGCGCATGGGCAGGACGTCGCCTTTGAGGATGGCACCTATCCGGGCGACTATCTGATCCCGGTCGGCGAGGCGCTCAAGGACAAGGTGGGCGATGCATATGTCGACAAGGGCGAACAGTTCTGGCTGACAGATGTGCGCGAGTTTGCCACTGAGGCGATGATGGACCTCATCCGGTCCGACCTAAAGGCGCTCGGCGTCGAAATGGACGTGTTTTACTCTGAAAAGTCGCTGTACGGCACCGGACGGATCGAGGCCGCGTTGGACGATCTGCGGTCCAAGGGTCTGATCTACGAAGGTGTGCTTGAGCCGCCCAAGGGCAAAAAGCCCGAAGACTGGGAGCCGCGCGAACAGACCTTGTTCAAATCCACCGAACACGGTGATGATGTGGATCGTCCCGTGATGAAATCTGACGGGGCGTGGACCTATTTCGCGCCTGACATTGCCTACCACTACGACAAGGTGCAGCGCGGCTTTGATGCTCTGATCGACGTCTTTGGCGCGGATCACGGGGGCTATGTCAAACGGATGAAGGCGGCGGTGTCGGCCCTGTCCGAGGGCCAAGTGCCGCTGGACATCAAGCTCACGCAGTTGGTGAAACTGTTCAAGAACGGCGAGCCGTTCAAAATGTCCAAGCGGGCAGGGACCTTTGTCACCCTGCGCGATGTGGTCGATCAGGTCGGCCCGGATGTGACCCGGTTCCACATGCTGACCCGCAAGAACGACGCACCGCTCGACTTTGATTTCGACAAGGTGTTGGAACAGTCCCGCGAAAACCCGGTGTTTTACGTGCAATACGCCCATGCGCGCGGCGCCTCCGTGCTGCGCAAAGCAGCGGAGGCGGGGATTGCCGCCGATGATGCCACGCTGCAATCCGCCGATCTGACCCGCATCGCCCATGAGGCCGAATTGGGCCTTGCCGCCAAGCTGGCGGAATGGCCACGCCTTGTGGAAACGGCGGCGCGCACCAACGAACCGCACCGGGTTGCGTTTTACCTCTATGACCTTGCGGGCACGTTCCACGGCCTGTGGAACAAGGGCAATGATTTGCCGGAATTGCGGTTCGTCCAGGACGACGCCGCGACCACACAGGCAAAAATCGCCCTCGCGCGGGCCACAATGCTTGTTATATCCGCCGGCCTTGGTATTTTGGGTGTAACGCCAGCCAACGAGCTGCGCTGACGTCCCGCAACAGGGGCACACAGGCAAACCAATCAAGATGACCTGCGTGGGCACGTATCCGCGCGGGCGACGAGGCAAAAATGGCAAATATGCACTATACCCATAACGTGGGCTACGTGGGTGCGAGCGTTCCGCACGCGCAGGCTGCGCCGCATTCTAACACCTTCAAGAAAATGACAAATCTGGCTGGCTCAGTGGCGTCCGTAGCGCTGATCGCAGGGGTTGGTGTCTGGGGATACAACCTTGTGATGCGCGATGTGTCGGGCATCCCGGTGGTGCGCGCCGCCGAAGGCGATATGCGCGTCCGTCCCGCCGATCCCGGCGGCCAGTTGGCGCAAAACACCGGCCTTTCGGTGAACGAAGTGGCCGCGGCGGGATCTGCCGCCGCACCTGCCGACCGCCTTGTCCTTGCGCCGCAACCGATGGAGCTGGCCGAGGAAGACGCACCAATGATCGAAACGGTTGCACCGGTGCAACAGCCCGCACCGCTGGATGTCGCCGCCAGCCTCGACCAAGACGCGGTGGACGTCACGCAGGCGCTGCAAGCCGGAGAGATCGACGCGCTGGTCAGCCAGTTGACCGCAGATGCCACACCCATCGACACCCTCGACAACGAAGTCCAACCGGTGCTCGCCTCCATCACGGCAGCGCAGGTGCCACAGGTGACGCCGACCGCTCCGGTGGTGCAGGGACCCGGCCCCAAATCGTCCATCCGGCCACAGTTGCGCCCGCGCACGGCACCGGCCGTCGTCATCCCGGCCAGCACGCCTGCCGCAACACCCGCAAGTGCACAAGATCTCGAAGCCAGCGCATTGCCTGCGGGCACACGACTGGTCCAGCTTGGTGCCTTTGACAGCCCAGACATTGCCCGCACGCAATGGGACAAGATGCTGGCCCGGTTTGGCGATTACATGAGCGGCAAGGACCGGGTGATCCAGCAGGCTCAAAGCGGTGGCCGCACGTTCTATCGTTTGCGCGCCCATGGGTTCACCGACCTCAGCGATGCGCGCAGGTTCTGTTCGGCGCTGGTTGCCGAAGGTGCGGACTGTATCCCGGTCGTGACACGATGAATTTCGGCGCTACCATCCTCGACGCGGATGCGCTGCGCCTGTCCAAGGATGAAAAAGCGTTCTTTCGTGACGCTGACCCGTTTGGCTTTATCCTCTTTGCCCGCAATGTAGACACACCCGATCAAGTCTATGGCCTGTGCTCCGAGATGCGCGATGCGGTGGGCCGCGAAGCGCCGATTACCATTGATCAGGAGGGTGGGCGCGTCCAGCGCCTGCGCAGCCCCACATGGCGCGAATGGGCGGCACCTTTGGACTTTGTCCGTGCCGCAGGTGACGATGCCCCGCGTGCGATGTACCTGCGCTATCGCCTGATCGCGGCAGAGTTGAAGGCGCTCAGCATCGACAGCAATTGCGCGCCGATGGTCGATCTGGTGGTGGATAAGACGCACAGATTCCTCGAAAACCGCTGCTACGGCACGGACGCGTCCGCAATAGCAGAGATCGGGCGCGCTGTGGCGGACGGGCACCTTGATGGTGGTGTGTTGCCGGTCCTGAAACACATTCCGGGGCACGGGCGCACCGATCTGGACAGCCATTACGACCTGCCACGTGTGGATGAAGACCTTGATACATTGCGCGAATTCGACTTTGCCCCGTTCCGCGCATTGAATGATCTGCCCATGGGGATGACGGCCCATGTGGTCTATTCCGCCATCGACGAAGACCCCGCGACCCTGTCGCGCGACACGATGGATATGGTCCGCCGTGACATTGGCTTTGACGGCCTGATCATGACCGACGACATCGGGATGAAGGCGTTGTCAGGCACCAAGGGCGACATCGCCAAACGGGCTCTCGCGGCGGGTTGCGACGTGATCCTGCACTGCAATGACCCGCTCGCAGTACGGATCGAAGTGGCAAATGCCGCAGGCCAAATGAGCGATGCCGCTCAAACACGTGCCGAAGCTGCTCTGGCGGCGCGCTGCACCCCTGATGACATTGACATTGCCGACCTGAACGCCGAACTTGAGGCGCTTTTGGGCGGGCGTTTGGATGGCTGAAGACAGCTTCGAAGAAGACACACTTTCCGTTTCCGACCGCCTCGCCGCCGAGGCGTTGATTGTCGACGTCGACGGGTATGAAGGACCGCTGGACCTGCTGTTGACGCTGGGCCGGACGCAAAAGGTCGATCTGCGCCAGATTTCGATCCTGCAACTGGCGCACCAGTATCTGGCATTTGTCGAAAAGGCCAAGCAGCTGCGTCTGGAACTGGCGGCGGACTATCTCGTCATGGCCGCGTGGCTTGCGTTTCTGAAGTCCCGCCTGCTTCTCCCGCCCGATCCGACCGAAGACGGGCCGTCGGGCGAGGAACTCGCCGCTCATCTGGCGTTTCAGCTTGAACGCCTGCAAGCCATGCGGGATGCCGCCGCCCGCCTTATGGCGCGCGATCAGTTGGGACGCGACTTCTTTGCCCGCGGCCAGTCCGAAGAGGTGACGCGCGTGCGGCGGGTCACATACTCCGCGACCCTGCTTGACCTGATGCAAGGCTATGCCCGCATCCGCACCCGCGACGATTTCCGCCCGTTTGTGATGGACCGTGACGCTGTATTCACGATGGAACAGGCGCTGGACCGGATGCGGGGGCTAATCGGGTATGCGGGCGAGTGGACGGATATCCTGTCTTACCTGCCCGAAGGTTGGGAACTGGACCCGGTCAAACGGCGCTCGGCCACCGCTGCGACCTTTGCGGCGAGCTTGGAGCTGGTGAAGGAAGGGCATCTGGTGATCCGCCAGACGGAATCATTCGCGCCGATTCAGGTGCGCAAGAAAGATGAAAAGCGTGATGGAACACCCTGAAGAAATTGAAGAAAGCCTGTTTGAGGCACCCCCGATGGGTGAACAGGAACGCATGGTCGAAGCGATCCTCTTTGCCAGTGTAGAACCTGTGACCGTCCGGGAACTGGAATCTCGTATGCCGCATGGCTGCGATCCGGCAGAGGCGCTGGTACACCTGCGCAAACGCTACGAGGGGCGCGGTGTGCAGGTGATGAAAGTGGGCGACGCATGGGCGATCCGCACCGCGGCCGATCTGGGTTTTTTGATGCAAAAGGAAACGGTGGAGACGCGCAAACTGTCCCGCGCCGCGATCGAAACGCTGGCTATCATTGCCTATCATCAGCCCGTCACACGGGCCGAGATTGAGGAAATCAGGGGCGTCAGCGTCAGTCGTGGCACTGTGGACCAATTGCTGGAGATGGAATGGATTCGCTTTGGTCGCCGCAAGATGACCCCGGGCCGTCCTGTGACCTTTGTGGTGACACAGCATTTTCTGGACCACTTTGGCCTTGAGAATGCGCGCGATCTGCCCGGCCTCAAGGAATTGCGCGCCGCTGGCCTGTTGGAAAACCGCCCGCCGCCCGGCACCTTGCCCGGCCCCGAAAGCGATCCCGAAGACGAAAGCGAAGAAGGCCAGTCCGAGCTTTTTGAGGACTGACCTGATATTTGCCGCATTCTGCGCTATATTGACCGCAACGAAACGGGGCGGAGCAGGTCCATGAACGTCAACCAGATCATCAATATGGTCATGCGTATCATCATGCGCAAAGCGATCAACAAGGGCATTGATGCGGGCATGAACCGTGTCTCCAAGGGCGGCGGCGCTGCGAAAAAACAACGGCTCGAAGACATCCCGCCAGACCAGATGACGCCGAAACAGCGCATCCGCGCGGAACGCCGAGCCCGGCGTGCCGCCGAACAAGACGGGCAGGCCTAAACGCTAGACGCGGAAATGTTTGCTGAGCTTCAGGCCCTGACCCTGATAGTTCGACGCAATGTCTGCGCCATATAGCTGCGCAGGACGTTCTGACATCTTCTCATAGATCAGCCGGCCCACAACCTGTCCATGCTCCAGCACAAACGGCGCCTCGTGGCAGCGGACCTCAAGCACACCGCGTGACCCCGAGCCACCGGCGG
Source organism: uncultured Tateyamaria sp. (assembly GCF_947503385.1). GTDB lineage: Bacteria > Pseudomonadota > Alphaproteobacteria > Rhodobacterales > Rhodobacteraceae > Tateyamaria. The sequence continues at coordinate 306,873 of NZ_CANNDO010000002.1, read as the reverse complement.
CATCGTGTCCGAAACCGGGATCGAAGAACCCGGCATAGTGCACCCTGAACTCGCCCACCATGGCCAGATAGGGCGCCATTTCGGCAGCATAGTCCGGCGGGATATGCACCGCCTCGCGGCTCACCAGAATGTAGAACGCACCCGGATCAAGGATGATATGACCATCCCGCGTGTGCACCTCTTCCCAGAATTCTGTCGGGTCGTAATGCCCGATCTTGTCCAGATCAATCACGCCCGTGTGCGGCTTCGCCCGGTATCCCACCAGCGTGGTGTCGGGCAGGGCAAGGTCCACGGAAAAGCCCAGACCGTCGTCAATCACCGCTTCGCCATCCACCAGCGGGCTGGCGTCGTGCAGCGCGCTCAGCGCCGCGTCGCTCAGCACCGCCTGTCCATCGCGGAACCGGATTTGGTTCAACCGCATCCCCGGACGCACCAGTACGGAAAACGACCGCGGGCATATCTCTGCATAAAGCGGGCCGTTATAGCCGAGCGCAATGCGGTCGAACTCTGTTCCGCCGTCAGTGATCGTGCGTGTGAGCAAATCCAGCCGCCCGGTCGAGCTTTTGGCGTTGGCCACGGCCTGAACGCCTTGTGGCAGGGACAACCGTTCCATCAGCGGAACGACGTAAACGCAGCCCTTTTCCAGTACGGCCCCGTTCGACAGGTCCACGCGGTGCATTTCAAACTCTGTCAACCGGTCGGCCACAGAGCGCCCCGCACCGGCAAGAAACGAGGCACGCACGCGGTAGGCCACCGGACCCAGCCGCAAGTCGAGACTGGCGGGTTGCAACTGTGCAGGGATAATCGCGGGATCGGCGGACAACGCGCCACTGTCGATCAGGCCGGAGATTTGCGTGTCTGACAGAACCCCGGTCATGAGAGCCTCATGGAAATCAACGGGTCACATGCGGCACATGTGACAGCCCCTGGGGTGCGGGGCGGGGTGGTGTTGGTCGGGCTAGCAGGACTCGAACCTGCGACCTTCCGTCCCCCAGACGGACGCGCTACCAGGCTGCGCCATAGCCCGACGTGAGCTGTGTCATACCCGATTTCTGGCCGGGGGCAAGAGCGAATTGGCATCCTGTGTGTCGCTGTTCAGCGGCTGTCGCCGCGCGCGCTTGCCATGCGGTCGCGCAACGTGACCAACTCGGCCACGAGCGGTGCAATGGCGTCCCGTTGCGCGGGGCTGAGCGTTGATAAGCGGGCGGCAAGGCCAAGCGCCGAAGGGCTGGCGGTCAGCGTCGCGGGGTCCGGGTCGTCTGGCACGTCGATGATGCTTGGTTTGGGTGCTTGGGGTTCGGGCGCGGGTTCCGGTTCTTGGATTTCGGGTGCCGGGTGTTCGGGCGGCGCCATAAAGCTGGGCAGACCGGCAGGTGCGCTGGCCTCAAGCGTGTCGGGCACAGGCTCCGTTTCGGGCACGTCCACGGACTCCGACTCCGGCTCGGGCGCGGCGGGGGCCGGGCTGCGCATGAAGGCAGGCAGGGACGGCGCTTGATCCTCTGCCGGGGCAGGGGCGGCGTCCTCTTCTGCCAGGGGCACGTCGTCCGTCTCGGCCTCGACCTGCGCGTCCGGACCTGCGGTATCGGGCACGGCAAAGAGGTCATCGGCGTGCGGTTCCGGCTCTGCCACATCGTCCGCAGCGGCAATTTCGTCTGGTTCGGGTGTCGGTTGCGCAGTCTCTTCGACCGGTTCGGGGGCCAGATCAACGACCGGTGCCTCCTCGATTGCGGGGGCCATTTCAGCCTCAACCGCATCGCCGTCTGCAACCAGATCGCCGTCCACCTGCGCCGCCGTCACTTCGTCCAGCGGACGCGACATGTCCGCGACATGGGCCATACCCTCTTCGCGCAGGATCTTTTGGACGCCCTTGATGGTCATCCCGTCCTCATGCAGCAGCTTGCGAATGCCGCCCAACAGCAACATGTCGGCAGGGCGGTAGTACCGCCGTCCGCCCGCACGTTTCACGGGCTTTACCTGACTGAACTTGCTTTCCCAGAACCGCAGCACATGGGTCTGAACGCCAAGCCATTCGGCCACTTCGGAGATGGTGCGGAAGGCGTCGGCGGATTTGTTGACCATGGGCTCAGGACTTGTTGCCCGCCGCCACACGATCCTTCATCAGATGCGAGGGACGGAAGGTCAGCACGCGGCGGGGATTGATCGGGACCTCTTCGCCGGTCTTGGGGTTGCGGCCAACGCGGGCCGACTTGTCGCGGACCGAAAAGGTGCCAAAGGACGAAATCTTGACCTGTTCACCGCGCACCAGCGCATCTGACATGTGATCCAGGACACTCTCCACCAGTTGCGCGCTCTCGTTGCGCGACAGGCCCACCTCACGGAACACTGCTTCGCTCAGGTCCATGCGGGTCAAAGTCTTGTCAGTCATCAGGTCCCCCTTTTGACCGACCATAGGTTGACCGGAAATTCCGAGTCAATATCAAGTGGTTGCAGGATGACGCTGAACGGCGCGAAATCGCGCCATGTGGGAAAAATGCGCAAGGCCCAGCCGGTGCTACCAGCGCAGGACCACAGCCCCCCAGGCCAGACCGCCGCCGATGGCCTCGGTCACCAGCAGGTCGCCGTCCTTGATCTGGCCCCGAGCACGGCCCACGGACAAGGCCAGCGGGATAGACGCGGCAGAAGTGTTGCCGTGATCCTGCACGGTCACCACAACGCGGTCCATGGGCACGTTCATCTTTTTGGCGGTGCCTTGGATGATGCGGATATTGGCCTGATGCGGCACGATCCAATCGACATCATCTGCGGTCACACCGGCCCGGTCCATCGCGGTATGCGCAGTGGCGGCCAGCTTTTCGACGGCGTGTCGGAACACCTGATTGCCCTGCATACGCAGGTATCCGCTGGTCCCCGTGCTCACCCCGCCATCGACATACAGCAAATCGCGAAGCCGTCCGTCCGAATGCAGATCGCAGGCCAGAATGCCCCGGTCTGACGCCTCGCCCGCAGCCTCTTCGGCCTCCAGCACCAACGCACCTGCGCCGTCGCCAAACAGCACGCAGGTGCTGCGGTCGGTCCAGTCCATGATCTTGGAAAACGTCTCCGCCCCGATAACAAGCACCCGCCGGGCCTGACCCGACAGGATCAGCGCGTTCGCGTTGCTGAGCGCATAGACAAAGCCCGCGCACACCGCCTGTACGTCAAAGGCAAAGCCGCCCGTCATGCCAAGCTGCGCCTGCACCATCGTGGCGGCAGACGGAAATGTCAGATCGGCGGTGGATGTGGCCAGCACGATGGCGTCGATATCCGACGCCTCCAGCCCCGAATCAGCCAGCGCCGCCTGCGCGGCCGCGGTGGCCATGGAGGATGTGGTGTCCGTTTCCGTGGCAAAATGACGGCGTTCGATCCCGGAGCGGGACCTGATCCACTCGTCTGTGGTGTCCAGCGTCGCCTCAAATTCCGAATTCTCGACAACGCGCGCGGGCAGGTAGTGCCCCGCGCCGCGCACCACGGCCCGGATCGTCATCGCTCGCTCTCCTCTGCCAGCTGCGTCGCTTTTGCGATGCGTGCAGCCAGCTTGTCGCTAAAGCCGAGTTCGGCCAGTTGTGCCGCCAGCTTGATCGCTGCGGAGACGCCTGTCGAGTCGGCACTGCCGTGTGATTTGACCACTGTGCCGTTCAGGCCAAGGAACACGCCGCCATTGACCCGGCGCGGGTCGATCCGCTTTTTCAGACGCCGCAGCGATGTGAGCGCAAGGATCGACGCCAGCCGCGACAGGGGCGTGTGGCGGAACGCCTCGCGCAGGCGGTCGCCGATCAGGGCGGCGGTGCCTTCGCCCGTTTTGATCGCGACGTTGCCGGTGAACCCGTCGGTCACGATCACGTCCACCACATCGCCCGAGATATCGCCGCCTTCGACAAAGCCGGCAAAGTCGAAATCCGCCGCATCCGCGTTTTCCGCGATCAGGTCATAGGCGGCCTTTAGTTCGGTGCGCCCCTTGTGCTCTTCGGTGCCGACATTCAGCAGGCCCACGCGCGGGCGGCTGAGGTTCAGCCCGTTACGGGCATAGGACGCGCCCATCAGCGCATAGCGCAGCAGGTCCGACGCCTCAGCCCGGATGTCCGCGCCCACATCCAGCATGACGTTGAACCCTTGGGGGTTGCGGCTGGGATAAAGCACGGCAATTGCGGGCCGGTTCACACCGGGCAATTTGCGCAGGCGGATCATCGACAGGGCCATAAGCGCGCCGGTGTTGCCGCAACTGACAGCCACCGTTGCCTCGCCCGAGCGGACGGCATCAATGGCGGACCACATGGACGTATCCTTGCCCGAGCGCACCACCTGGCTGGGCTTGTCGTCCATTGTCACGATGCCCTTGGCATCGCGGATGGTGACGCGACCGGCCAAGGGTTTGCGTCGCGCAACGAGCTTTTCCAGCTCATCGGCGGGGCCGTGCAGGATGAACCCAAGGCGGGGGTTTTTCTTGGCGGAAATCGCGCAGCCAGACACAATTGCGGCGGGGCCTGAATCCCCGCCCATCGCGTCAACAGACAGCGTAATAGGAAAGGCGGTTGCAGTGCTTTGATCGGCCAGATCGGTCTTTTGGGCCGTCATGTGCGCTGCCTGCCTTTGCTCCTGCGGTCGCTTAGGCCGCGTCGTCTTCCAGATCGACCTCTTCGGTCATGGCGACAATTTCGTCGTCATTGTAGTGACCGCACGCCGCGCACACGTGGTGGGGCCGCTTGAGTTCACCACAATTGGGACACTCGTTGGGATTCGCGGGGGTCAAGCTGTCGTGCATACGGCGGTTGTTGCGACGCGACTTCGACACTTTATTCTGTTGCACAGCCATTGTGGTGGGCCTTCGAGGTTCGGGCAGGGCCGCACGCATGTCGCGCGGCTGCATGTTTCGGGTCGCCCATCCGTGGGCGCGGTTTTCGGTCGTCCATTCTGCGGGCGTGACGTGCGTTTAGGCAAAGCCTGTGGGCATGTCCAACCCAAAATATCGTGAGCGCGGCAAAATACCCATCTTTGCGGCCAGCGCAAGGGGGATCAGTCGCTGTTGTCGTCCAGTTGCGCCTTGAGGGCGGCCAGTCCGGCAAAGGGTTTGAGGTCCGAATCCCTCAGCGCCTCTTTGCCCGGCTCGGTTGCGACGACTTCGCCCAGTTCGGCATCTGTGGCACGGGGGAATTCGGGGATTTCGAGGCTGAGGGCTTCGGCCATCACGGCGTGTGGGTCGATCCACGCGCCCAGCGGTTCGATTGTCTCGTCTTCGGGCATCTCGACTTCGGGTGCGTCCGGTTCCGCGTAGTCGCGCACATAGAGCCGCGCCACGTCCACATCGATCCGCGTGGTCACCGGCGCGAGTGTCACACCGCAAGGCTGCACAACGGTGGCACCCAGCTTGGCGCGCAGCGCCCAGTCCGCCTTGCCTTGCCCCGCAACGGTCCCGGTGAACCGCACCTTGCGCACAGCATCCACGCCCAGCGTGTCCGCCAGAGCCGTCAGGGCCGCCGCATCCGGCACGACCTCGAAGGCGGTTGTGGCGTTTTGCGGCAGTTCGGACACCCGAAGGGCGTCCCGGGAAGGGGCAGAGCCTGACATGGAATATGCTTTCGTTTCTTGAATGAAGACGCGGTCTTGGGTAAGCGAGATAAAAGCACGGCCCTTCCTGAGCAAGAGGGGCGCCAAAAAGACGATGGGAGCGCACATGCGGACCTGGACCATTCCGATCCTGCTAACAGCATCGCTGGCGTTGGCCGCCTGTTCTGCGCAATTCCGGAACCATGGCTATATCCCGCCCGAAGAAGACCTGCAGGAACTGGTGGTGGGGATCGACACCCGCGCCAGCGTCGAGGACGTGGTCGGCACGCCCACGGCGGGCGGTGTGCTTGAGGGGGGCGATTTCTTTTACGTGGCCCACACCGTGCGCACCTTTGGTCCGCGCCGCCCCGAAGTGGTGGATCGTCAGGTGCTCGCCATCAGCTTTGACGAAGAAGGCGTGTTGCAGAACATCGAACGTTTCGGGCTGGAAGCAGGGCGCGTTGTCGTGCTGGAACGCCGTGTGACGGACAGCGGTGTGACCGACACGCCGTTCCTGCGACAGCTTTTGGGCAGCTTTGGCCGGATCCTGCCAACGCAAGGAGCGTTTGGCAGCTGATACCGTCACGGCTTTGTCACCGGGCCCATGCTATGGGCCGCCGCAACAGGCAAGGCAGGAGGGCGCTGCTGTGATCAAGCTCAAACGTGGTCGCTACGCCGTGCGCATTGCTCAGACAGCTGCGGATGTGCAGGCGGCACAAGCATTGCGGGCGCGGTGTTTCGGACTGTCGAAGCCGTGGGACGTGGATGCGTTTGACGCCATCTGCACGCATATCCTGATCCACCGTGTCTGTGACGACGCTTTGGTCAGTTGTTTCCGCATGTTGCCCCTGACCGGTGCCGAGATTTCGCGCAGCTATTCGGCGCAGTATTACGGGTTGAGCGCGTTGGAGGCGTATGACGGCAAGATGGTCGAGATGGGCCGGTTTTGCGTGGACCCCGATGCTGCGGATCCCGATATCCTGCGGGTGGCGTGGGGGGCCATGACGTCCTTTGTGGATAACAATGGGGTGGAACTGCTTTTTGGTTGCTCGTCCTTTGCCGGAACGGAGACCGCCGATTATCTTGATGCTTTTGCGATGCTCAAGGCACGGCATTTGGCGCCCAAACGCTGGCTGCCGCGGGTCAAGGCCCCCAATGTGTTCCGCTATGCCGCGCGTCTGCGGCGGAAACCGGATGCAAAGAAGGCAATGCTGCGGATGCCCCCGCTGCTGCGGACCTACCTGCTGATGGGCGGCTGGGTGAGCGATCACGCGGTTGTCGATGTCCAGATGAACACGCTGCATGTGTTCACCGGACTGGAGATCGGCGCGATCCCACCCGCGCGCAAACGCCTGTTGCGGGCCGTGTTGGGGTAGGATTTCGGATCGGGGTGCCCGGATCCGACCGGCTGGGGGGCCAGCCCCCCAGACCCCCCGGAGTATTTGCCAAAGAGAAGAAGGGGGGCTGGTTGACGGGCACATGCGGACCGACTAGCTGCGCGGTATGGCCCGTATCCCCTTGCTCCAGCTTTCCGATATCTCGCTGACCTTTGGCGGTGATCCTGTTTTTGCCGATCTGTCGTTGGTCGTGCAGCCCGGTGACCGTGTGGCGCTGGTGGGGCGCAACGGGTCGGGCAAATCGACGTTGATGAAGGTTATGGCCGGTCTGGTCGAAGCGGACAGCGGCAACATCGTGGCCGGTCCGGGTGTATCTGTGGGGTATATGGAGCAAGACCCTGATATGTCGGGATTTGCGACACTTGGGGATTTTGCCGTTCACGGGCTGGCACCGTCGGATTTGTACAAGGTTGAACGGGCAGGCGAAGGGTTGAAGTTCGATCCCGCGCGTGCGGTGGATACGGCATCGGGCGGCGAGCGTCGCCGTGCGGCGCTGGCGCGTTTGATGGCAGAAGAACCGGCGCTGATGTTGCTGGACGAGCCTACAAACCATTTGGATATCGAAGCGATTGCGTGGCTTGAGGCTGAATTGAAGGCGACGCGGGCCGCATATGTCCTGATTTCCCACGATCGGGCATTTTTGCGTGAGCTATCCCGTGCAACCCTCTGGATTGACAGGGGAATGGTCCGGCGTCAGGAGAAGGGGTTTTCCGCATTCGAAGCGTGGCGGGATACCGTCTGGGAGGAAGAGGACCAGACCCGCCACAAGCTCAACCGCAAGATCAAGGCGGAGGCCCGCTGGGCGGTCGAAGGCATCAGCGCGCGGCGCAAACGCAACATGGGTCGGGTGCGGGCGTTGCAGGATTTGCGCGCCGAACGCGCAGCCCAGATCAAGCGGCAGGGGGCGGCGGCCATGGCGCTGGACGCCGGACCAAAATCGGGTCGCAAGGTGATCGAGGCGCGCGGTATTTCAAAGTCTTATGGTGAAAAACTCATCTTTCGCCCCTTCGATCTGCGCGTGCTGCGCGGGGACCGGATTGCCTTTGTCGGACCCAACGGTGTGGGCAAAACCACCTTGCTCAAAACCCTGATCGGGCAAGAGCCGCCGGATACAGGCACCGTGACCCTTGGCACAGGCCTTGAACTGGCGGTCTTTGATCAGGCGCGGTCGCAACTCGACCCGGACGTAAGCCTGTGGGACAGCCTGACCAGCGATCCCGAAATGCGAGTGAGTGGCAAGGCGGATCAGGTCATGGTGCGCGGCACGCCGCGTCATGTGGTGGGCTATCTCAAGGAGTTCCTGTTTGACGAGGCGCGGGCCCGTGCGCCCGTGCGGTCGCTTTCGGGCGGGGAGAAAGCGCGGTTGTTGCTGGCCCGGATCATGGCAAGGCAGAGCAATCTGCTGGTGCTGGATGAGCCGACCAATGATCTTGATGTGGAAACGCTCGACCTGTTGCAAGACCTGCTCGACCAATATGACGGCACTGTGCTGCTGGTCAGTCACGACCGTGATTTTCTGGATCGCGTGGCGGTCACAACCGTGGCGATGGAGGGGGACGGGCGCGCAACGGTCTATGCGGGCGGATGGAGTGACTACCGGGTGCAGCGCGGCGCGGATGCGCCTGAGGTAGGCCCGGACAAACCCAAGATGACCGCGCCCAAGCCTAAAACCAAGCCAGAAGCGCGCAGTGGTGGGCTGAGCTTTACCGAAAAGCACCGGCTTGATGCACTGCCGGCGGAGATGGAACGGTTGGAGGCCGAGATTGCCAAAGTGCAGGCGTTGCTGTCGGACCCGGATCTGTTCACCTGTGAGCCGGTCAAATTCCGCAAGGCAACAGAAGCGCTGGCAGAGCGCCAGTTGCGGCTTTCGGCGGCGGAAGAGGAATGGCTGATGCTGGCGGAAAAGGCCGAAGCCTGAGCCGCGCCGCGGTCTGTGCGGCTACCCTTGGTGAATCCACCCGCCGCCAAAGATGCGGCTGCTGCCCCGGTCGTAGAACACGCAGGCCTGTCCCGGTGACACCCCGGCTTCGGCGGCGACCAGTTCGACCACTGCCGTGTGCGGCCCCGTGGGACGAATCACAGCGTCTGTGGGCGGGCGCGTGGAGCGCACTTTGACCGCCACATCCCATGTTGCGCGGCTGTCAAAGGGGGCATCGCCCAGCCAGTTCACCTCGCGCACCGGCACGGTGCGGGTGGCCAGCATGTCGCGCGGACCGACGATGACCTGTTTTGCTTCGGGATCCAGCTTGACCACGAACAACGGGTCCGCAAGCCCCCCGATGCCCAGACCGCGCCGCTGCCCGATGGTGTAATTCACCACACCATCATGCTGTCCCAGCACGCGTCCTTTGATGTCGACGATGTCTCCGGGGGCCGCCGCTTCGGGCCGCAATTTGCGGATGATCGCCGCGTAATCGCCGTTTGGGACAAAACAGATGTCCTGGCTGTCGGGCTTGTCGGCCACGGCCAATCCGTATTTTGCAGCCAGCGTGCGCGTGTCATCCTTGGACGGCAGGTGGCCCAGAGGAAAGCGCAGATAGTCCAGCTGTTCCGGCGTTGTGGAGAACAGAAAATAGCTTTGATCGCGACCTGCATCGGCGGCGCAATGCAGTTCGGCACCAGCCGGTCCGACCTTGCGCTGGATATAGTGTCCGGTGGCCATGCAATCGGCTTCGAGGTCGCGCGCCGTCTCCAACAGGTCCTTGAATTTCACCCGTTCGTTGCACCGGATGCAGGGCACAGGGGTCGCGCCCGCCAGATAACTGTCCGCGAATTCGTCGATCACGGCATCCTGAAAGATGTTTTCGTAATCAAGCACATAATGGGGAAAGCCCATCTCTTCGGCCACACGGCGCGCGTCGTGGATGTCACGGCCTGCACAGCACGCGCCTTTCTTGGCCAATGCCGCGCCGTGGTCATATAGCTGCAGGGTCACGCCCACCACATCATAGCCCTGCGCCTTGAGCTCGGCGGCCACGACGGAACTGTCGACACCACCGGACATGGCCACGACCACGCGGGTGTCTTCGGGCGCTTTGGCAAAGCCCAGCGAGTTGAGCGGACCGGAATGGTCGAGCATGAGATGTCTCCGAGGAAGTTGCCGACAGATATATGAAAATCCGACACAGTCTCAAGAGTGCGTTTAACCCTACTTTAAACGCAGGCGGCAATGCTCGGCCCAAAGCAAATATGAGCAGTGCGATGTACTTGAAGAAAGTGGACGGTCCCCGAGCGGTGACCTTGCCGGACGGAACGGTTCTGACGCAGGCGGATATGCCGCCCGTAAACACCCGTCGCTGGGTGGCATCGCGCAAGGCGGCGGTGGTGCGGGGTGTACTGTACGGATTGATGACGCAAGAGGCGGCGCTAGAGCGCTATGGCATCAGCGCGGAAGAATTCACCGAGTGGGTGCGTGCCGTGTCTGAACATGGCGAAGACGCGCTGAAGGCGACAAGCGTTCAAAAATATAGACAACTTTAAGTTGTCTTGATAAAACTGAGACAGGGGTAACGTGTGGTTAACCTTTTCTCGTCACGGTGATGTCAAGCGAGTTTACCCCCCGTAACCCGGAGACCTGCCGAATGCGCGTCCTGCTTGTAGAAGATGATCCTACCACCTCCAAAAGCATCGAATTGATGCTGACCCATGCCAACCTCAATGTCTATGCGACGGACCTGGGCGAGGAGGGGATCGACCTTGCCAAGCTGTATGATTACGATCTGATCCTCCTTGACCTCGATTTGCCCGATATGAATGGGCACGAAGTGCTGCGCCAGTTGCGTATGGCGCGTATCGAAACACCCATCCTGATCCTGTCGGGTGCGGACGATACAGAGAATAAAATCAAGGGCTTCGGCTTTGGCGCAGACGATTATCTGACCAAGCCGTTCCACCGCGAGGAATTGGTGGCGCGCATCCATGCGATCATCCGCCGGTCCAAGGGGCATTCGCAGTCGGTGATCAACACCGGACAGGTCGCGGTCAACCTTGATGCAAAGACGGTGAGCGTCGACAACAAAACGGTGCACCTGACCGGCAAAGAGTATCAGATGCTCGAACTGTTGTCGCTCCGCAAGGGCACAACACTGACCAAGGAAATGTTCCTCAACCACCTTTACGGCGGCATGGACGAACCGGAACTCAAGATCATCGACGTGTTCATCTGCAAGTTGCGCAAGAAGTTGAGCACGGCAACCGGCGGCGAAAACTATATCGAAACGGTTTGGGGCCGCGGATATGTTTTGCGTGACCCGGAACCGGCGCAATCCGAAGACGACGAAAGACTGGCCATCGGGGCCTAGAAAACCGACACCCTGCCACTCACGTGAGGGCCAGCGCGACTTGGGGTTGCGCTGGCCTTTTTCGTGGACCCAGCCGCTCCACCCGCGCCGAAGTGCGGAAGTGCGGAAGTGCTGGACCCCACCTGCCAGCACTTTTATCTCTGTCATCAAACCCAACGCTGAGAGGGTCGCCGTGACCGCAGAGATCGATATCGACGCCTTGACCGCAGATCAGGCCGCGCAGGAACTGGAGCGTCTGTCAAAACTGCTTGATGCCGCAAACCGCGCTTACCATACCGAAGACGCCCCCGAGATTTCGGATGCAGAATACGACCATCTCAAACGGCGCAACGCAGCAATCGAAGAGCGGTTTCCGAACCTCAAACGCAGCGACAGCCCCAGCGAACAAGTGGGCGCGGCCCCGGCAGACGGCTTTTCCAAGGTCACCCACGCGGTCGCGATGCTGTCGCTGGGCAATGCATTCGACGACTCGGATGTTGCGGATTTTGACGGGCGCGTGCGCAAATACCTTGGTCTGAACGCCGAAGACGGGCTTGCCTACACCGCAGAGCCAAAGATTGACGGGCTGTCCCTGTCGCTGCGCTATGAGGCGGGCAAGCTGGTGCAGGCCGCAACGCGCGGCGATGGAGCGGTGGGGGAGAATGTCACCGCCAATGCGCGCACCATCGCGGACATCCCTCAGGATCTTGACGGGGCGCCGGATGTTCTGGAGGTGCGCGGCGAGGTCTACATGTCGCACGAAGACTTCGAAGCGCTGAACACCCGGCAGGAAAACGCCAACCAGAAAACCTTTGCCAACCCGCGCAACGCTGCCGCCGGATCACTGCGCCAGCTGGACGCCGAAATCACCCGTGCGCGGCCACTTCGGTTTTTTGCATATGCGTGGGGGGCATTGTCGGCACCACTGGCAGAAACACAAAAAGGCGCCATCGACCGGCTCGCGCAACTCGGTTTTCAGACCAATCCGCTCACCGCGTTGTGCGAATCTCCTGACCAGATGATTGCGCATTACCGCAAAATCGAATCTCAAAGGGCCATCTTGGGCTATGATATCGACGGTGTCGTCTACAAGGTGAACAACCTTGCGTTGCAAAGCCGCCTCGGCTTCCGCTCGACCACACCCCGCTGGGCCATCGCGCACAAGTTCCCGGCAGAGTTGGCGTGGACCCGCCTTGAGGCGATTGACATTCAGGTTGGGCGGACCGGCGCGTTAAGCCCCGTGGCCCGTCTGACCCCCGTAACTGTGGGCGGTGTGGTGGTGTCGAATGCCACGCTGCACAACGAGGATTACATCTCAGGCCGGGACAACAAGGGCGAGACGATCCGCGACGGCAAGGACATCCGCGTGGGCGACTGGGTGCAGGTTTACCGCGCAGGCGACGTGATACCCAAAGTGGCCGATGTGGATTTGTCGAAACGCCCCGAACGTGCGCAGCCGTACCAAATGCCTGACCTTTGTCCTGAATGTCACAGCGCGGCGATCCGCGAGCCGGGCGACGCGATCCGGCGTTGTACGGGTGGTCTGATCTGTCCGGCGCAGGCAGTGGAAAAGCTAAAACACTTCGTCGGCCGGGCAGCCTTCGACATCGAAGGGCTGGGCGCAAAGCAAGTCGAACAGTTCTACGCCGACGGCTGGATCGCAGAGCCTGCCGATATCTTTGCCCTTCGCGACCGATACGGGCAGGGAATGCAGCAGCTCAAGAACCGTGAGGGCTGGGGTGAGAAATCGGCGACCAACTTGTTTGATGCGATCGACGAAAAGCGCCAGATCGGTCTGGCCCGCGTGATCTTTGGCCTTGGCATTCGCCATGTGGGCGAGGCCGCAGCGAACTTGCTGGCCATACATTACGGCAGCTGGGATGCCTTCAGCACGGCCATGCGCACAGCCGAGGAGGGCAATGCGGCGTGGGACGATCTGATATCCATCGACGGGGTTGGCGGCGTCATGGCGCGCGCGCTCGCCACCACGTTCAACCAAGAGGCGGAGATTGCCAGCATCGACCGGCTTGTCGCGCAGTTGCAAATCGAAAAGGCGGCACGCCCGGACACCGATGGCAGCCCCGTGGCGGGCAAGACCGTCGTCTTTACCGGCACACTGGAAAAGATGACCCGCGCCGAGGCCAAGGCGCGTGCCGAGGCTCTTGGCGCCAAGGTGTCCGGCTCCGTCAGCGCAAAAACCGACCTGCTGGTCGCTGGACCGGGTGCGGGGTCCAAGGCAAAGAAAGCGGCAGAACTGGGCATCGAGACGCTGGATGAGGACGGCTGGCTGGACCTGATCGGCGCCTCATGAGCCGTCCCGAGATCCTGTTTCCGCTTTTTGCGGCGCTGGACACGCTCACAGGCGTTGGCCCCAAAACCGCGCAGCATTTTGAGGCGCTTGGCGTTGCCGCCCCGCGCGACCTGCTGTTCACTTTGCCCCAATCCGGTGTCGACCGGGCGCTGCGCGACACGGTGCAGGGGGCGGCCTATCCCACAACGATCACGGTCAAGGTGCGCGTCGGTCCGCACACGCCCGCGCGGTCGCGCGGCGGCGCCTATCGCATCCATGTCGAGGATGCGCACACGAGCTTTCAGCTCGTGTTTTTTCACGGGCGCAGTGACTATCTGCAAAAGGTGCTGCCAACCGGGTCTGAGCGCATTGTGTCCGGCAAGGTGGAAATGTTTGATGGCATCGCCAACATGGTCCACCCGGACCATATCCTGCCCGTCGAAGAGGCCGGGGATATTCCGCCCTTCGAGCCGGTCTACCCGCTGACCTCAGGCATAACGCAAAAGACGATGTGGAAGGCCACGCGCAGCACGCTGGACCGCGTGCCTGATCTGGCGGAATGGATTGACCCCGCCCAAGTGGCGCTAGCAGGCTGGCCTGATTTCGGCGCAGCGGTGACGGCCGCGCACAATCCGCAAAGCCAAGAGGATCTGGCCGCCACCGCCCCCGCACGTACGCGTCTGGCCTATGACGAGTTGATGGCGCACCAGCTCACCTTGGCACTGGCCCGCGCGTCCGAACGGCGGGTGTCGGGCGTGGCGTCTCAGGGGACAGGCGCGTTGCAGGCGCGGGTGCGCGCGGCGTTGCCCTATACGCTGACGGGGGCGCAGGAACGCGCCGTCGCGGACATTGCAGCGGATATGGCACAGGACCACAGGATGAACCGGTTGCTGCAAGGCGATGTGGGTGCGGGCAAGACGCTTGTCGCGTTCATGGCGCTGCTGATCGCCGTCGAAGCAGGCGGGCAGGGCGTCATGATGGCCCCGACAGAAATCCTCGCCCGTCAGCACCTTGAGGGATTGCAACCGCTGGCCGAAGAGGCGGGCGTGGTTCTGGAATTGCTCACAGGCCGGGACAAGGGGGCGGAACGCCGGTCCAAGCTGGCCGCGCTGGCGCGCGGCGACATTCAGGTTCTGGTAGGCACGCACGCGGTGTTTCAGGCCGATGTCGCATTTGCCGATTTGCGGCTTGCGATTGTCGATGAGCAGCACCGGTTTGGCGTAAGGCAGCGACTGGCGCTGGGGGAAAAGGGGGCTTCGGCGGATGTGCTTGTGATGACCGCCACACCGATCCCGCGCAGTCTGGCGCTCGCGCAGTACGGCGATATGGATGTGTCAGTGCTGGATGAAAAGCCACCCGGGCGCAAACCGATCCAGACGGCGCTGGTCAGCACCGGGCGCATGGACGAAGTCGTGGAGCGGCTGCGGGCTGCGATGGATGACGGGCGACAATGCTATTGGGTCTGCCCGTTGGTCGAAGAAAGCGAGGCGGTCGATCTGACCGCCGCCGAAGAGCGGTTCAAACGTCTGCGCGCCGTTTTGGGTGAGGGGCGCGTGGGGCTGGTCCATGGACAGATGCCCCCGGCGGACAAGGACGCGGCCATGGCCCGCTTTCAGGCTGGCGAAACGGGCGTACTGGTGGCCACAACGGTGATCGAAGTCGGGGTGAACGTGCCCAATGCCACGATCATGGTGATCGAGCGGGCCGAAACCTTTGGGCTTGCGCAGTTGCACCAGTTGAGGGGCCGCGTTGGCCGGGGCGAGGCGGCGTCCACCTGCCTGCTGCTCTATCAGCCGCCCTTGTCCGACACGGGGCGGCGGCGTCTTGAGGTATTGCGAGAGACCGAAGACGGGTTCCGTATCGCCGAAACCGACCTCGAAATGCGGGGGCACGGCGATCTGATCGGAACAGCGCAATCAGGCGTGCCGCGGTTCAAAGTGGCCGATCTGGAGCGGCAGGCGGGGCTGATGGCCATCGCGCAGACCGACGCCCGCAAGTTGTTGGCGGAGGATCCGCATTTGAACACTGCGCGGGGCGAGGCTGCGCGTGTTCTGTTGTGGTTGATGCGGCAGGACGAGGCGATCCGTTTGATTTCAGTGGGTTAGCCACTCGATGCCAAAAAGTTCGCAAATGTTCTTAAAAAGTTCTTTACGCGGGCAGCGCAATATGAGAACAAAGCGGCAACTCGAATGAGGGAGATGCAGAGATGACCACACTTCGCCAGATCAAAGCCATCGCCAATCGCAGCCAGAGCACATTGCTTCAGGATGCGGCAGGGGCGGCTGCGCTGATGGTGATGCTGGTGGTGGGTCTGCACCTGCCTCAACTGATCTGAGTTCTGCCTGCGACCTTGCGTCGATCCGATACGCGCCCGTCCCATTTGGTGCATGACGGCGGCTCTGCCAGCCTCTGTCCCCCGTCTGCCGCGGGGAAATCCGGATCTGTCCCGCGCAAGAGACGCTTTCCTTACGCCGCCATCCCGCCCGGGATGTGCGGCTTTTTTTTTTAACACTGCGGTTTGACCCAAAAGGGACGTCCGGGAACGGTAACACAGTCCCGTCGCGACATCTTACCGATCAGAACGTGTAGGCGAGGCGCAGGCCGCCCCAATGTTTGCCATTGACCCGGATCGGGCAAGACAAGTCTTTCATCATCTTGAAGTCGCCACCCCCCATGTCCCGACGGTAGACCTGCAACAGGAATGGCGCAGTACTCCGTCCCGCCTTGAGGCCCACGCGGTCATCGAAAATGCGCCGATTGCGACAATGGGCGGTGTTCCAGACCGCGTCGTCGGTTTGCGGTTGCGAGAATTTGCGATTGTGCGTGGGCAGATAGCCGTTCACATCCACCGCCGCGCAAAACACGACCTTTGGGTCGAACGCCAGCACCGGTTCCTGAATCGGCGGCAGCAATTGGTCGAACAGGTCAACGTAACCGGTGCGTACCTGTTGAGGCGTTGTGCCGGGAACCGGTTCGTAGGTCCGGTCGAACAGCCGCGCCTCGCTCAGCCGCCCGTTCGACAACGCCTGTTCCAATGTGTCCGAGATTTGCGCGGCGACGCGCTGCACATGTTCGATAAACCGCGCATCCTCTGTCATGCCCCCAAGAGCGGCGGTCGATTGCACCATCTCCTCGGATGTGTCGATCAGGCGCAGGACGCGGCCATGGGCCTGTTCGATCCCCTTCGATGTCTCTGTGATTCCGGCACTGATTTGCGAAAAATTAGGCACGAAATCTTCGACGGCGGCGGACACACGCGCGGCTTCTTCTGCGATCCGCTCGGCCTGGCGCCCGGTGGAGGTGATGGCAATTTCCGTGCGGTTCAGGGCCTGATCGGTTGCGTCGCTTTGCGTCATCACATCAGAGGCGATGTCGGCCACATCGCGCGCCTCGACCCCGAGCGTTCCGATCCAGCTTGTCAGCGCCTCGATATTGGCGGAAATCTGCTCTGCCGCGCTGCGGGTTTTCTGGCTCAGCTCATTGATGGCTTCGGCCACAACCGCGAAACCCTTACCACTCTCACCTGCGCGCGCGGCCTCGATCTTGGCATTGATGGCAAGGGTGTTCACCTGCATCGCGATGGCCGCGATCTGGCTGTTGTTGTTCTTCACCGCTTTGAGGGTTGAACCGACCTCATCGCTGCGCTCACACAAGGCGTGCACCCAGCCAGCAACCTCACGCGACTGCGCACCGAGGTCGCGCACCAGTTGACCGGACGTGGTGACATCCTGCGTGACCGCAGCCGTGTTTTGTCGCAGCGCGTCCGCCGAATCCCGCACAGCACTGTTGGCGTCGACGATCTGGCGCGCGCGCTGTTCCAACGTGCCAAGGGCTGCGCTTTGCCCAAGTGCCTGTTCTTCGACAAGGTCAAGGACACCGGCAATATCAACAACTTCGTGCCCGATGGTGGCAGCCGCGGTGGCGAGCCCGTCCATCTTTTCAATCCGCGGTCTTGTCGCCTGATCGGTCATATCGGGCCCCTCTTGCAGTCTGCTTGGCGCAGAGTGCTAGGCCCGAAACCTTCAGATTTGACTAACCATCAGTCGATGTCAGGCGCAGTCAGACTGCAAGGCCTTTGCCATTGCTTCGGTCGTGGCCTCGATACACAGCAGGATGGAGGCGTGGCGGTTTTTGTAATCACGCGCAGGCTCAAGCACTTCGAACCCGTCAAAAGGCGCGGCAGGCACGGGGCCACCGGATTTGAGCATGGCGCGCAACGCGTCGCGCGCGGCGTGCAATTCTTCAAGCGAACGGCCCATCACGGCACCACCTGTCACAGCCGCTGCCGCCTGACCCAAGGCACAGGCCTTGACGTCCTGACCAAAGGCGCTGATGCGGCCATCTTCGACGCAGACATCTACCGTGACGGCGGACCCACATAAGGGCGAGCGTTTCTTGACCGTGGCCAAAGGAGCCTCAAGGCGGCTGTGATGCGGAATGTCCGCCGCAAGCGCCAGAATGCGGTTGGAGTAGAGCTTGATCAGGTCGGTATCGGCCGGCATGGGCGCTGGTCCTCTGGTGTGATCCCCCTTACATAAGCGGCCACCGCGATGATGCAAAAGGGTTTTCGCATGTCTGAACAAAATGTCCCGGTGCCGTTTGACCCGACCCGCCTGCGGTTTGATGCGGGTGGTCTTATTCCGGCGATTGCACAGGACGCCACCTCGGGCGAGGTGCTGATGATGGCATGGATGAATGCCGAGGCGGTGGCCCGCACATTGGCCACAAAGCGGGTGACATACTGGTCGCGGTCGCGTGCCGCCTTTTGGATCAAGGGAGAGACATCCGGGCATGTGCAGGAACTGGTATCGATGGCCGTTGATTGTGACCGGGACTGTCTGCTGGTGCAGGTGAACCAGACGGGACCGGCTTGCCATACGGGGCGGCGCAGCTGTTTTTATACTGATGTGACAGATGGTTCCGAGGTGGAGTTGATGTCGCCCGGCGGCTGACACGCCCTCCGGTTCAGGACGCGGGTGGCAGCGACAAGATCGAACGCATCTGATCAGGCGTGACGCCATCGGCGCGATATTTGGAAATGGCGCGCGCGTCGTCACGTTTGGCCAGCCGCTTGCCTTGGTCGTCGCGGATCAGTTGGTGGTGGTGGTAGCGCGGAGTGGGTAGGTCAAGCAGGTGCTGGAGCAGGACCTGGATCGGGGTGAATGCAAACAGATCCTCGCCGCGGACCACATCCGTAATGCCCTGATCGGCATCGTCGAAGGCGGAGGCGAGGAAATAGGCCACGATGTCTTCGCCCTTGCGGCTGAGGACGATGTCCCCGATCTGCTTCTGCGCCTGATCCATGGTGACTGTGTGGTGCCCTTTGTGCGTGGGGCCGGTTTCCTCAAAGCGCAGATCCGCGTCGCGCAACACGTCAAAGGCGGCGGTGAGGTCGAGGCGGAGTGCATCGTCGGGGTGCCTGCTGTCCATGCCACGACCCCGGCACGTTCCGGGATAGACGGCTGGGATCGCACCCTCTTGCGGCGCGGAGAGGGCGGCCCGTATGTCGGCGCGGCTACAGGAACATGGATAAAGCAGCCCGCGCGCAATCAACGTTTCGATCCGGCTGTTGTAATCCGCGATATGGTCCGATTGCCGGTGCACCGGCCCGTCCCAACGGAGGCCCAGCCACGCCATGTCCTGAAGGATCAACGCCTCCCATTCCGGTTTGCAGCGTTGCAGATCGGTGTCCTCCATCCGCAATAGAAAGCGACCACCGTTTTGGCGCGCCATATCATGGGCGAGGATCGCCGAATAGGCGTGGCCCAGATGCAGGGGGCCCGTCGGCGACGGGGCAAAGCGGGTTGTGAACGTCACGCTTTTTCAAGCACGTAGACTTTGGAGCCGAGGCCAATGCCGGGCAAGTGGGGGCCATGTTCCTTGAACAGCAGGCGCGCTGCGCCACAGTCGGTCCATTCCGCGACGCCGCCTTCGTGTACGGGATCTTCCAGCGCGTGATCATTGAAGGAAAAGACCAGCTTGCCGTCCCGTGGCAGCGCGCGCATCAACTGGTGCAGTACGGTGATCGGTGCCGCGCCTGCTCCGATCACACCGATGGCGGCGATGGCGGTATAGTCCGTGCGCGGCAGGTCCGCGCCAGCCTCGATCTGTTTCAAGTCGCGGTAGACGCCCTTGGTCCCCGCCTCGGTCAGCATCTCTGCGGACAGGTCCACGCCGTCAATGGCATCAAACCCGGCCAATTTCAGCGCAAGCCCGGACAACCCGGTCCCGCATCCAAAGTCAAGTATCGGGGCGGTGAGATCGTTCACGTGAGCCTTGAGTGCGTCAGCACAGCGCGACGGGGTGGCGTATCCGTTTGCGGACACTTCGGCTTCGTAGCTGGCGGCCCAGTCGTCGTAGAGGGCGCGGGTCGATGCGGCGTCGCGGGCCTGATAGGCCTTGTCGAGGAATTTGGTCATACGTGCAGGATAGGCCTGTGACCTTTGTGCCGTCCAGTGGGTGGCGTGGGATGGACTGGGGCGCTGCCCCAGACCCCGTGGTATTTCTGGTCAGAAGAAGATCAGGCTGCTTTCGCTTGAGGAGCGAGCCAGCCGTGCCAGTCGATTTTGGCGCGGTCGGTGTAGGCCTTGTAGCGATCCTTGCGCCCCCGGCGTCCCCCCCGCAGACCTTCGACGGGAGGAAAGAGGCCGAAATTGACGTTCATTGGCTGGAATGTCTTGGCCTCTGCACCGCCGGTGATGTGGGTGATGAGCGCGCCCATCGCTGTGGTGTTTGGTGGGACAGGCAGGTTCTGGCCCATGATCTGCGCTGCGGCCATACGGCCAGCGAGCAGGCCCATCGCTGCGGATTCCACATATCCTTCGACCCCGGTGATCTGGCCCGCGAAGCGGATATGCGGTTTCGAGCGCAGGCGCATGTCGGGCGTGAGCAGTGTCGGACTGTTGAGGAATGTGTTCCGGTGGATGCCGCCAAGCCGTGCAAAGCGCGCATTTTCGAGGCCCGGGATCATCTTGAACACGTCCGCCTGAGCGCCGTATTTCATCTTGGTCTGGAACCCCACGATGTTGAACAAAGTGCCCAGCTTGTTGTCGCGGCGCAGCTGCACCACGGCCCAAGGTTTGACATCCGGCGCATGGGGGTTGGTCAGGCCAACAGGTTTCATGGGGCCGTGGCGCAGCGTCTCTCGCCCGCGTTCGGCCATGACCTCGATCGGCAGGCAACCGTCGAAATAGCCTGCGGTCTCGCCTTCGTGGAATTCGGTCTTGTCTGCGGCCAGCAGGGCATCGATGAACGCCTCGTACTGGTCACGGTCCATGGGGCAGTTGAGATAGGCGGTGCGCTCTTCCTCGGTTTCGCCCTTGTCATAGCGCGACTGCATCCACGCCTGGCTCATGTCGATGCTGTCGGCATAGACGATGGGGGCGATGGCGTCGAAAAAGGCCAGCGCCTCGGCCCCGGTTTCTGCGGCAATGGCCTGTCCCAGTGTCGACGACGTCAGTGGCCCGGTCGCGATAATCCAATGGCCGTCATCCGGCAGGTCGGTGATCTCACCAAAAGCGACGGAAATATTGGGATGTGCCGTCAATGCGTCCGTGACTGATTGGGCAAAGTTGTCCCGGTCCACCGCCAATGCACCACCGGCAGGCAGGCGATGCTGGTCTGCCATGGCCATGATCAAACCATCTGCCGCACGCATTTCCCAATGCAGCAGGCCCACGGCGTTCTGTTCGCTGTCATCGGAGCGAAAGGAGTTGGAACATACCATTTCACCCAGCAGGCCCGTCTGGTGGGCAAAGGTGCCGACCTTTGGCCTCATCTCGTGAATGACGACGTCAATGCCCAGCTGTGCCGCTTGCCACGCCGCTTCGGACCCGGCCATGCCACCGCCCACGATATGTAATGTCTTGTCCATGCGCGCCATGTAGGCCACCGCGCCGCGCCGCGCAATCATTGCCGCAGATGACAAAGATCAATCGGCGCGCGACGCGTGCGGTTAAGTACACCCCTGTATCAAGAATGGAGAATACGATGAAACGCGCATTGCTTTGCTTGTGTCTGGCCGCACTCGGGGTGCTTGCCGCTTGCGAGACCCCTGACACCTACCCGGTATCCGGAGAGGCCTGCGCGCCGGATGATCCGGTCAAGGATCTGAGCGCCGAAAACTGCACGCCGCCCGTATAGGTGTCGGCACGCGCCGCAGGTCTGCGCATTTGAGTTGGGACGCTGTTGGGGATTTTTGGGGTCGCCGCGGCGGTAGGTCGGTCAGAGAGAGGCTGACCTGGAGGGACCTGAGGACCTGCGGCGACCCAAATCGTCATCGGTTGTTAACCGTGCCTCAAATGTGCCCCATTTCCGCCCAATTCGCTAGCGCAGAGTTGGAAACTGTTTGGTGACTGTAACGAAACAACAGGCGGAATCCCTTGGTTTTTCGGCAAAAAACCGCCGAAACCGCCAGCGGAAATCTGCCATTATTGTGACCAGTCTGGCGACCGCTTTTCGATAAATGCGTTAATGCCTTCTTCCGTATCGCGGTGCATCATGTTCTCGACCATGACATCACGGGTCATCTGATAGGCGTCCGCGACAGGCATTTCCATCTGATCGTAATAGGCCGACTTGCCGATTTTCACCGCTGTGGCCAGCTTTGACGCGATGGTGTCGGCCAGCGCCTTGGTGTCTGTCACGAGCGTGTCTTGTGGAACGGCGCGGTTGATGAGCCCCAGTTCGACGGCCCGGTCCGCTTCGATGAAATGCCCGGTGGTCAGCATCTCGAACACGTGCTTGCGCGGGATGTTGCGGCTGAGCGGCACCATCGGGGTGGAACAGAACAATCCGATATTGACCCCGTTCACCCCAAACCGTGTGCCGTGCGCGGCAACGGCCAGATCACAGGTCGCCACCAATTGGCAACCGGCGGCAGTGGCGATGCCATGGACCTGGGCGATGACCGGTTGGGGCAGGGTGCGGATGCGGGTCATGACCCCGGTGCACCGATCAAAAAGATCCGTGAAATATGCGCGCCCGCCATCCTCGACCTGCCGTCCGGCTGTCATCTGCTTTAGGTCATGGCCCGCGCAAAACGCCTTGCCTGCGCCGGACAGAATGACAGCCCGAACGGACGTATCCGCCGCGATATCGTCAAGCGCTTCGTGCAGCGTTGCCAGCATTTCATCAGACAACGCATTCAGCCGTTCGGGTGCGTTCATTGTCAGATGCGCCACCGCATCGGTGACCTGACGTTCCAGAAGTGCCATCTTGTCCTCCCGCATATTTGCGGCCAACCCTAGGGCAGCATTAGGGGAAGGGAAAGCATGTCGCTTGTCATGACAGCCGATGATTTGAACCAATTTCTCGAGACGGTATTTCTCGAGGTTGCGGGTGAATTTCATGTGGAAGAGGTGAGCGAGGATCAGGTGGTTCTGCGCTTGAATGTCTCGGACAAGCACCTGCGGCCCGGCGGCACCGTGTCAGGGCCCGCGATGTTCGGGCTTGCAGATGTGACGGCCTATGTGGCGACGCTGGCGCAGATCGGGCCGCGTGCGCTGGCCGTAACAACGAATTGTTCCATCGACTTTATGCGGAAACCGGCTGCGGGGGTGGATTTGCTGGGCACCGGGCGGGTGTTGAAGCTGGGCAAACAGCTTTCTGTGACAGATGTATTGATACATTCCGAAGGCATGGACAAACCGGTGGCGCGCGCCAGCCTGACCTATGCCATTCCGCCACGCGGGTCGGCGGCAGACGTGACCATGTGATGACTGGCATGGTCTGGGATACAGTGCGGTTCGACAGCCTGCCGCCGGATCGCATGGCCGCGCTCGAAGCGCTGGTGGGCCCGCCGGATGGGTGGACGGCACGGCGTGACCTGCAATTGCGTCTGCTGGCTGAACTGGGGCTGCGGTCCGACCATAGTTTTCTCGATCTGGGATGCGGCCCGCTCAGGGCCGGGCTGCCGCTGATCGCAACACTGGCGCCGGGGCAATATACGGGCATCGACGTTGACGCAGATTGTATTGCCGGTGCGCGCGCGCTGGTGTCAGAGTTCAACCTTGAAAACCGGACGCCGCGCATCGTCCAGAGCGCCACATTCGGTGCGGATGAAATCCCAGATGAGGTGCGTTTTGACAGGATATGGGCGTTTCAGGTGTTCATCCATCTGACCGAACCGTTGGTCAAAGCGGGGTTCGCGGCGCTTGGTAAGCGGTTGGCGGATCAGGGTGAGGCGTGGATAACCTTGCGAATTCAAGATGATGCGCCCGGGTTCGAAGTGACCGGCGCTTGGCGTGACGTCTATGCCATCAATCACGCGCCGCTGTCCTATTTTGCCGGGTTGGCGGCGGATAATGGTCTGTCGCTGACCCGTCTGGGCCGATTTGATGGGCGGACAAAGACGGGGTGGCTGGCCGATGACGCCCCCCAGGCCGGGCCGGTCACGCAAGTGATGGTGGCGCTGCGGCGCACATTCTGAAAGCCCAATGAAAAAACGGCCGGGACAGGCCCGGCCGCAAGGAAGAGATCTGGCGGTGCCACGGGGATGTCACATCCGCCAGAACACCCGCCGAGATTCCGTATCAGCCTCGGCGCGTGTCAGTCCCACGTCGCGCAACAGATGGTCTGGCAAATCCTTGAGCGCCAGACGCGAGCGGCGATGCATGGCCCATTTCGACAGCAGGACCGCCACGCGCACTGCCACGACCGAGGCGACCGGAATGCGGTTCTGAGCCGTCAGGTATGCAAGGTGGGTTGCGGGGGATTGGATCTGCTGTGCCATGGGAAATCTCCTAAATTGTATTGACACAATATGGCGGTATTGCCATGAATATTTAGATACAATATGAAATCTTTGGACGCTACGGAAACATTGTAATGGATACAATTTGGCAGCCCGACCTGTTGCAGGCACCGGGACCGAAATACAAGGCCGTCATGCAGGCCATTCGCGACGCCATTGCGGCGCGGGCCCTCGGTCCGGGCGATAAACTGCCTCCGGTGCGTGATCTGGCATGGCGGCTGGGTATCACGCCGGGCACGGTGGCACGGGCCTATACGATGCTGACGGACGATGGCACGCTGCTGGCCGAAGTGGGGCGGGGCACATTTGTGGCCAAGCCTGACCAAAAGGCGCCGTTGCTGGCCGATATCCCCATCGAAGTTGACAGCACGCCACACAATTCCACAGCACAAAGCTGGCATGTGAACCTGTTTTCACCGCACCTGCCCAATGTGGGGCAATCGACGCTGATCCGGCAGTTGCTGGCAGATGTCGCGCAGGACCCGCCATCGGGCTTGATGCACTATCCAACCCGCGCCGGCGGGCGGCCTGCGCGCGCAGCCGCCGCGGAATGGCTGGGAACGGCGCCGCTTGGGTCATTTGGACCCGATGACGTGGTGCTGGCCAATGGCGGACAGAACGCGATCCTGATGATCTTTCAAACCCTGCTCAAGGGCCGCCGTCCGGTGGTGCTGGTCGAAGAACTGGCCTATCCCGGCTTTCGTCGTGCCGCCGAATTGTTGCGCGCCGATGTGATCCCGGTGGCCATGGACAGCGATGGCGTCATTCCCGAAGCGCTTGAGGCTGCTGCACGCGCCCATGACGCGCAGGTGTTTTGTACGTCACCGGAGGTCCATAATCCGACGCTCGCCTTTACCGGTCAGAGCCGCCGCGAAGCACTTGCCGCAGTGGCGGAACGCTGTGATCTGCAAATTCTCGAAGACGACTGTTATCGCCTCGGCCCGGCGCAGGCCACATGCTACCGCATGATTGTGCCTGAGCGCAGCTGGTACATCTCGTCGATCTCCAAATCCATCACACCCGCGCTGCGTCTGGGCATTGCCGTCGCGCCACCCGGTCAGGCCTCAGCGTTGCGGCGCACCTCTGAATACTCGTTCTTTGGTCTGGCGACGCCGCTGACGGATTTGTGCGCGGCATTGCTGGTGCATCCGCAGCTTCCCGCGATCATGGACGCGGCGCGGGTGGGGATCGGAACCTATGTGCAGCGTGCAGTGAATATTCTGGGCAGTTTTGATCTGATCTGGCGGGCGGATGTGCCATTTCTTTGGCTGCATCTGCCCGAAGGCTGGCGCGCAGGCGCGTTTGTGCAGGCGGCCGAAGGGCAGGGGGTGCGCATCCGCGCCGCCGAAGAATACGCCTGTCGCGATGCGCGTGCGCCCCATGCGGTGCGGTTTGCGATCAATGCCGGGCTGAGCCTGGAGAGCTTTGAGGCCGGGCTGGGCCGGTTGCGCGAACTCCTCGACAATCCGCCCGACGTGATCGGCGTCTAGAACCACCCACCCGCGCCCCAAGCGACGCCAATGGCAATGGTCACGGAACTGACCAGCGCCGACAAACCTCCCAGCTTCCACGTAGAAAAAGGGCGTTCCCCATAGGCGCGCCCGTCGATGCCGCACACCACGACCTTTTTGGCTTTGCCCTGATACTCATAATGCATGATCCACACCGGCAGCAGAATCCGGCGATAGTGGATGCCGGTGGTCTTTGTGTCGTAAAAAATGTTGTGAACGCCTGATTTGCCCACCTGGGTCTTGATCCGGTTTCGGATCAAGAGGTCCTTGTCATCCTTGTTGGACCACAAACCATCCTCGACCGTCTGGTGGTGCTGTTCGGCGGCAAAGCCCGCGATGTAACCTGCCCGAAAAGGTCGCAACCGGCGCGGGTCAAAATCATGCAGGATGCCGTCGCGGATCAACGGCGTGACATGTGGTGAGGCGGGAACCAAAAGGTCATTAAATTGCGTCGACATGGAGCCGGTCGTGCGTCGCGTCACCATGCGCTTGCCGCGCCGCACGCGGTAGCTGGCCCAGTATTCAATCGCCTCGGTGCTGTCGAAGGTCCAGAAGGGCACATAAATTCCCGCAACCCGCCCCTTGGCAACAATTGCGCTCAGATCATTGGGCGCGGCCCAGCGGTCTTTGACCCACGCTTCGGTATAGTCCTGCGCATCGCCCTGTGGAACGCGAAAGGGGATCAGCGCCATGGTCTGAAACGCCGCGTCGCCCTCGCGCAGCACCACAGGTCCATCACAATAAGCGCAGCGCTCGCTCAGCGCGCGTCCCACAAACACCACATCGCCGCCGCAGGTCTCACAGTGATGAACGGTGCTGGCGTCCACGGTCTTGGGGTCCGCTTCGACGGCGTTGGGGTCGTAGGGAAACTCGGCACTGGCCGCTTCGTCCGCGTCCGTCTCCAACGGCACGGGCGTGCCGCAGCTTTCACAGACCAGACACTGCTGCGCGGGCTGATAGGTACACTGCCCGCCGCACTTGCTGCATTGCAGCTCTTTCTGAAGAACCTCTGCGCTTTGCATCAGTTGAGAGCCATCAGTGAAATCACGATTTCAAAGACGATCTGCAAGCGCCGCATGGACCGTTCCACCGCACCGCCCAGATCACCTGTTGCAAACCAGTCGCCAACGATTGTCGCGACGTACCACGTGGCAAGCAGCCATATCACCACAACCGCCCAACCCGCGATGCTGCGCAGAAAACCGGCTGAGCCTGCGCGGAGTTCGTGCTTGGCCTCGCGCACCGTCACGATCTTGCGGATCATCGGGATGCCAAAGGCGGTTGACGCCGCCAACAGGGCCAACCCGCCAAGGACCGGGCCAATCAGGTGTTCCATAGAAGGGCTCGCACACAAACATACATCGTGAACTGGTTTTGGCCGGGGTCGTGCGGAAATGCAAGATCAAGGCGTATCGCGGTGGGGTAATATGATACCTTATTTTCAAGACATTGTTTGCATTGGGAAATTAGTCCACTTCACGCGTTGACGTGCCCTGCAGCCCTCCATATAACCGCGCAATCTCGAACGTCCCTCTTATTCCGGATGCACACATGAAAACCTATACCGCAACACCTGCGGACATCGACAAGAAATGGATCATCATCGACGCCGAAGGCGTGGTGCTGGGCCGTCTTGCCTCGATCGTCGCCATGCGCCTGCGTGGCAAGCACAAGCCGTCCTTTACGCCCCACATGGACTGTGGTGACAATGTCATCATCGTCAACGCTGACAAGATCCAGCTGACCGGCAAGAAGCGCGACGAAAACCATTACTGGCACACTGGCCACCCCGGCGGGATCAAGTCGCGCACCAAGGCGCAGATCCTCGAAGGCGCGCACCCCGAGCGGGTCGTGACCCTGGCCGTCAAGCGTATGCTTCCGGGCAACCGCCTGAGCCGCCAGCAGATGACCAACCTGCGTGTCTATGCCGGTGCCGAGCACCCGCACGAGGCACAAAGCCCCGAAGTTCTGGATGTCAAATCCATGAACAAGAAGAACACGCGGAGCGCATAAGACATGGCTGACGAAATCAACACACTCGAAGATCTGCAAGCCGTGGCAGGCGATGCCGCCCCGGCAGAGGTCGAACTGACCCCGCGCGAACCCGTCCGTGACGAGTTTGGCCGCTCTTACGCCACCGGCAAACGGAAGGATGCGGTCGCCCGCGTCTGGATCAAGCCCGGCTCCGGCAAGGTCACCGTGAACGGCAAAGAGCTGAACACGTATTTTGCGCGCCCCGTGCTGCAAATGATCCTGCGCCAGCCGTTCACTGTGTCCGGTACCGAAGACCAGTTCGACGTGACCGCCACCGTCAAAGGCGGCGGCCTCAGCGGTCAGGCCGGTGCGGTCAAGCACGGCATCTCCAAGGCGCTGCAACTGTATGATCCCAGCTTGCGCGGCGCCCTGAAAGCCGCAGGCTTCCTGACCCGCGACAGCCGTGTGGTCGAACGGAAGAAATACGGTAAGGCCAAAGCCCGGAAGAGCTTCCAGTTCTCCAAGCGTTAAGCCGCTGTTACACGATTTTGGAAAGGCCGCTCCGGTTGGGGCGGCCTTTTTGGTTCAGTTGTGCTGGCAGGGAAGGCGGGTGTTGCTGGCAGTGCCGCTCAGCGATCCAAGCGGTTGCGGCGTTGCGCTGTCCACATAGTAGGCAAGCCCGGCCCATCCCGATTGCTGCACCGAACTGTCCCGCGTGAAATGCGCAAAACCAAAAGCGCTGTTGTCCACGCGGGTTGTCCGCCCCCGTACGTTTAGCACCAGCGCTGTGGCGTTGTTCCTGCCAAAGCCCAGCGGTGCCATGGAGAACGAACACCCTTGCGGTGCGACCGCGTGGTCCATCCGCACGCCGCTGTTGCCCACCACGATTTGCTGGGGCAATGCGCCGCCCACGGCGACACTGTTTTGCAGGATGTGCAGATGGGCGGCCAGCACGGCCTTCAATCCGCAGGACTGGTAGTTATAGGTCGTGCAGTCGCTTGATCCGACCGCATTCATCGCCGCCTGCAACACATAGCCCGTCCGGTGATCGGCCTGTTCGGGCGGGTTCGGATAGTCGTCCACCGCCCAAAGCGGCTTGTGCATCAGGAACCACGCGCTGGATGTGCTCTGCGCCGCGTTTACAGCGTCGCTCATGTCCGCTACCGCGATGGTATGGGTCCGGCCCGAACTGTGGACGGTGGGTGCGGTGTCGATGATGACGAAGCGGTGCGGGTTTGCATTGCCCGCCGATCTGTCGGCCACATCGAAATACCAGCTTGGGTAAAGCGTTTTTCCTGTCCCGCAACTGCTTTGATCCGCGGCAAAGAAGAAGAACCAGCCAAGCCCGGCCAGCGAACATTCCTCGTGGTTGCCGCGCACAAAGACCCACGGCACCTGCGCCAACAGCCCAAGGCGGACACGCTCGAAAAAGTCGCTGTCCCACATGTCCATCGTTCGGTTGCTTTCCTTTTCATAGCGGTAATCGCCAAGGTGCACGACGAAATCGGGGTTTAGGGCCGCGGCCTGTTCGGCGACCTCCTTGAACATGAACTTGGTCAGCTTCGTTTTCTTTTGTTTGTCCTCGGCGCATTCCTGCGCGCCTCTGGCGTTGTAAATCCCACGGCAACCTGTGTCGCCGAATGCCACGAAGGTGGGCGGCCCGGATGCGCCCACGCGCTGTGCGGCGGACAGGATCACGGGCTGGCTGGCGCTGTCGGTAAAGGTCACCGGGCTTGTGTCGGTGACGCTTTGGACAAGGGCAAACCCGGTGACGCCGGTGGGCGCGGCCGCCTCGCAAACGATGACGGGAAACCGGTTGCTGTCGGGATTGTTGGTGCGTTTGGAAAAGGCCAATGGTTCCGACGTCGCCATTCCATTGCGCGTCAGCCGCGCGGCATAAGCGGGGCAAGACGTGTTTGGATCGTTGGTTTCGATAACCACGCGCAATGACAGGTTCATGTCCACAAAGGCAGATGACCCGGCACCACTGGCAAATGTGCCGTTAGCTTGGGTCCATGCAGCGTAGACTTGCGCCTGTGCAGGGGCCGACAGGCCAAAAACGGCCCCGACCAAAAGGGCGAAATGAAATCGCATATGACTATCCTTTCCGTTCAACACAGCAACGGTTGCACGGAGGCGTTCAATCACAAAGAGAAATCACATCTTTCAATTGTCGGGGCGGATCAGTCCAAGGCCGCGCAGGTAAATGCCGATGCCAGTCTCCAGCAGATCTTCGGGCGGAAAGGGCGAGGCGCGACCGGGAGAGTTGCGCGCAAAAAGTTCGACAACACCGTGACTCATCGCCCAGATATGGGCGGAAAACATCGACGCGGGGGGGCGCTTGTCTTCGGGGATGTGTTTGGACAAATCGCCTGCCGCCTTTTCAAGCACCGCATTGGCGCGGGTTGCCACATCTGCCAATTCCGGCGTGCGATTGGTGGAAATCCCGCTCTCGAACATGGCAATATAGTGCCCCGGAAACCGCCGGGCAAAGGCGAGATAGGCGCGCCCCGTCGCCTCAAACGCAGCCAACGCCGATGGCTGGCCCGATTGATAGGCGTGCTCCATCAGGTCAGCAAAGATGCCATAGCCCTGCCGCGCACATTCCGCGATCAGGTCTTCTCGGCCTTCGTAGTGGCGGTACACAGCAGCAGGCGTTACGCCAGCCTGCTTGGCTGCCTCGGACAGGGTAAAGCCTGTGGGGCCCTTGTCCTCGATCAGTTGCAAGGCCGCTTCGATCAACGCTTGCCGCAGATTGCCATGGTGATAACCGCGTTTAGGCATCCCAGATGTCCGGGCCGCCACAAATGCCTTTGTCTATCTTTCCAATGGCTTGGGCGTCCTTGTTAGTGTAGTCGAGCCCGTGCAGCACGGTGCGGATCGCGTTCAGGCGGGCGCGTTTCTTGTCGTCGGACCGGACGATGGTCCACGGGGCGTGATCCGATTGCGACCGTTCCAGCGTTTCGCGGATCGCATCCGTATAGGCGTCCCATTTCTTGAGGCCCTCCACGTCGATCCAGCTTAGTTTCCACTGTTTCAGCGGGTCGTTTTCGCGCGCCATGATCCGGCGCAATTGTTCGGCGCGGCAGACGTTCAGCCAGAATTTAAAGACGTGGATACCGTCTTCGACCAGCATATCCTCGAACGGTTTGACCTGCGCAAAGAAGTGTTCGCGCTGCGCATCTGTGCAGAACTCGAAGACCTTTTCCACAACGCCGCGATTGTACCAGCTGCGGTCAAAGAACACGATCTCACCGCCCGCAGGCAACTGCCGGATGTAGCGTTGAAAATACCATTCTGATCGTTCGGTTTCCGATGGTTTCGACAGCGC
The DNA here is from genome assembly GCF_947503385.1 of uncultured Tateyamaria sp. Classification (GTDB taxonomy): domain Bacteria; phylum Pseudomonadota; class Alphaproteobacteria; order Rhodobacterales; family Rhodobacteraceae; genus Tateyamaria. The sequence goes on along the minus strand of NZ_CANNDO010000002.1, from coordinate 275,796 downwards.
GACAACGCGCGCACCCCGTGGATTAAGGTTCTCGCGGAACCGTTTGATTGTACCGCCTTTTCCGGCGGCATCGCGACCTTCGAACACGCAGGCGACGCGGGCGCCGGTTTCCTTGACCCAGTCCTGCATCTTGACCAGTTCAATTTGCAGGGCGTCCATCTCGTCCTCGTAGACCTTGCGCTTCATACGCTCGGAATGGGGATAGGACGGGGTCAGGATATCGCTCTTGTCCGCGGTGCGGAGCTTGGTCCGGATGTCGTCCGGCGCACCGTTCTCAAAGAAATCGGTGATCGCGCCGTCAAAAGGGAGGCTCATGGGCTGCTCCAAGTTACTGCTCTTAACATGCAATATGGGGCAGCGCGGGGCTTAACGCAAACCTGCGCGTTGTGCAGCACGGTCAATCGCCGCAATAACTTCGTCCGCGTGGCTGTGTTGCGGCATGTGACCAACACCGGGCAAGATCCTCAGGTTGGCACCGCCAATCTGTTTCGGCAGCTTGGCAGAATGCACCTCCAGCGGCACAATGCTGTCGGCGTCGCCGTGCACGATCTCGACCGGCACGTTGATCTGGCCATAGCGGGCCGACATCTCGACCACGTGGGGGCGCAGCCAGTTCACCTGCCGCGCATTGGCGCGCATTGACGCGCGGCGCAGGGTCAGGGCGGGACCCACATGGTCCAGATAGCCCTCGGGTGCCGTTTGCGGCGCAAAGATGTTCGCCACGATGTTTTTCACATAAGGCTCTGGGACAAAGGCAGAAAACAGCGGGACAGCCAGTCCGCCGCCCGCAGCAGATCCGTTCAGGTTGTAAGTCCAGTCAAGCGATCCGGGCCACGGGTTCGCGACACCTGCGACAGATACGATGCCCGCAAGATCATCAAATTCAAGCGCCCATGCCAGCGCCACGATCCCGCCAAAGGAATGGCCAACAACGATGGGCGTGTCGACGCCCAGCCGATCCGTCGCCGCCTTGAGCAGTTGCGCCTGTTCGGTCGGATTGGCGTGCGCGCTGCTCCAGGCGCGGGCGTGATGCGGGGCGACATGTTCGGTCCAGCCCAGACCGGGCCGGTCCAGCATCGTCACGCGGTAACGGTCCTTGAGTCTGTCGGCAAAGGCAAAGGTCCAGTCGCGGGTGTTGCCCGATGCGCCGTGCAGCAGCACCACATCCGGGCCGGTGCCCACCTGTTCGGCGTGAACCGTCACACCGTCCACGTCCAGCAACTGGCCTTGGGGCGGGTAGGCGGCCGCGGCCTCGCGTTCCCGTTTGGCGGCAAGGTACTGCACTGCGCCAATGGTGATGACAATCACCGCAACCAAAAGGATCAACGCCGTTTTCATGTCACCCCCGCAGGTCGGTTTGTTCCTGCCCGATCCGGTCCATATCGTACGGGGTGGTCAAATAGATCTCTGCGATCCAGTTGCCATAGAGCAGATGCGCGTGGCTGCGCCACCGGTTGGCCGGGGTCTGGGCCGGGTCGTTGTTGGGGAAATAGCCCACCGGCACCTCGATCTCGGCCCCTTCGACCTGTACGGAGGCCAGATCGCGGTCGTATTCCTGTTTGAGCGTGTCGCTGTCATATTCAAAGTGGTTGAGAATATAGAGCGCGCGGTGCGCCGGATCCTCGATCAGGCAGGGGCCCGTCACGTCCGAGCCCAGCAGCACAGGCAGGCCCGCAGCCTCAACTTCGGCTTGCCGCACCTCGGTCCAGCGCGACACGGGCACGACACAGTCATCCGAAAAGCCGCGCAAATAGGGCGAAGCGGGCGCTAGGTTCGTGTGGCGGAAGGCACCAAACAGCTTTTGGTCCAGCATGTGCTTGGGCACATTGTGGAAATGGTGCAGCATCGCCATCCCGCCCCAGCATACGCCAAAGGTGGAATGCACGTGCGTCTGGGTCCAGTCCATTACCTCGCACAGTTCGTCCCAATAGCTGACCTCTTCGAACGGCAGATGCTCGATCGGTGCGCCGGTGATGATTAGCCCATCGAATTTCTCGTCCCGCACGTCGCGGAACGTCCGGTAAAAGCTGTCCATATGGTCCGAGGCGGTATTCTTGGCCTCGTGATCGGACATGCGGATCAGCGTCAGTTCGATCTGTAGGGGGGTGGCGCCGATCAGGCGGGCAAACTGCGTCTCGGTCTGGATTTTCTTGGGCATCAGGTTCAGCAGCCCGATCTTGAGCGGGCGTATATCCTGATGCGCGGCCAGCTCGTCGTCCATCACCATGACGCCTTCGCGCGTGAGCACGTTATAGGCGGGCAGGGTGGAGGGCAGTTTGATGGGCATTTGTTCGATCCGGGTAAGTGCGAAGCGCAGACTTAATTGGCGGCAGCCTTGCGCTCAAGGGCTGCGGCGATGAGATCGGTGAAATCCGCTTCACCTTTGAGCGAGGCGACCTCGTCCGCGGTCACGGTCACACCCCAGCGCGACATCGCCTCGTAGCGCGGCTGGCGATGGGCAAGAGCGCGCGCATAGGTCCAGCGGACAAAGGCGTCAGGGTCCACCGCGTCTTCGGCAAGGCCGGTTTCGGCCAGATAGGCGGTCCAACAGTCCAGCAGGAACCCCGGCTGGTAGGCCATGGGTTTGGGCGCGCGGTCGAACCGTTCGATCAGGGCGGCGGTGTGGGCCGCGTCTCCCTTGATCCAGATGGGCAGGCACACGGTGCTGAGCGTGGTCATCAGCGGGTCCCGGTCGTTGGCCGGGTCCACCCACTCGCAGATTGACCCGCCCGTGTCGCAGATAAAGCTGGGATAGCCATAAAGCCGCTGCGCCCGTTCCGCGAAATGGCCGGTATCCTCCAGCGCCGAGATTTCGGAGCGGCGAAACTGCTCTTGCCGGCGGCGATACTCGGCGATGGGCAGCCCGCCCTTGGCCGCATCGCCGGGCTTGCCCAGATAGGTCGAGACCGGGCTGAGGTTGTGGAAGGTGATGTTGGAGCCGATATAGATCGAATCGCTCATCAACAGGTCGCGCAGGAACGGCACCTTCATCGCTTCGGCCTTGGCGTTGTCGGTGATGAACTCGCCCATGTACCGCGTGCCGATGCGGTAATCGATGGAGTAGTGGAACCAGGTGCCGGACGCGCGCAGGGTCGTGGACATATGCGTCTTGCCAAGGCCCGACATGCCAAACACCATCACCCGCCGGTTTTTGGCGGCGCGCCACGCATCGGCATCTTTGTAGAGCATGAAGGCCCCCGTCATCCCCGGTTTCGTTGCCGGTGTCCTAGCTGTGGCCGCTGGGGCGGTCAACGGCACGGCGGCGCAGCAGGTGCCAGACGCGACCGTCAAGGATGATCAGGCCAAGGGCCAGCAGGCCAAAACCGGCAAAGGCGTTGGGCGACAGCGCTTCGTTCCGGACCAGCGCACCCAACACAATCGCGACCGGGGCGATCAGCAGCGTGACCAGCATCAGGTTGCCGGAACCCGCCATAGCCAGCACACGGTAATACAGCAGATAAGCCCCCGCCGTGGCGATGATTGCATAGTATCCGATTGCGAGAATTGTGTCGGTCTGCAACCCGAGGGACATGGGGCCCTCGACCACCCATGCCAGCGGAACGGTCATAATCGTCGCCCCGGTCAACATCCCGGCGGCAGACATTTGCGGGGACAGTCCCGCAAAAAAGTGGCGGGCAAAGGCGCCAGCCAGCGCATAGCTGATCGTGCCGCCGATAATCGCAATCTGTGCAAGGCTGCGCAGGTCAAAATTGCGAAAATTCTCAAGGCCGATGGCGGTTGCCACCCCGAGAAAGCCCAGCGTGACGCCAATGCCTTTGCGCAGCGTCATACGCTCATCGGCAAAGAAAAGGGCAGCCACGATCACGCCAAAGATCGCAGTGGCTGCGTTCAGAATCGAGGTGAGCCCGGTTTCGATGTACAATTGCCCCCATGCCATCAGGCCAAACGGGATCACGTTGTTCAAAAGGCCCATACCGAGAAAGGCGAGCCAAATACGCGGATCACGGGGCACCGGCAGGCGCATGACTCCCACAACTGCCCAAAGCACCAGCATCGCCCAGAAGGTGCGGTGCGCAACGGAGGTGAGCGGGCCAACCTCATCAAGAGCGATGCGGATGGACAGGAACGACCCACCCCAAATCGCTGCAAGCAGCAAAAGTTCAGCCCATGCCCGTCCGGAAAGTGATTTTTGTGTCATCATGGGCATTCAATGACAGTCGCACTGGCCCCCCGCCACCCGTTTCTTGTGCAAAGAAAAACCCCGGCTGGCGGAACCAACCGGGGTTTTCTGTGTCACGGTCTATGTTTGGCTTAGAATGTCCACTGGACGTTAAGACCAACAGCAACCGACGAGTTGCCATCGAACGTCGCGACCGGTTGGCCACCCACTTCGGGGCGGGCGTCGCCGAGCCACGAGTAATTGATGCCGCCTGAAACGGTCAGGTTGTCTTTTTCATAACGACCACCAACGGAGATACCATACAGGCCATCAGTCGGGCCGAGGGGCGACACAAGATCGTCGTCGCCTGTGGGCTCGTAGGACAGAACCACAGTCCCCGAGAAGTTCTCGTTGAACCGGCGACCCACACCGAGGGTAAAGCGTTGCCCGTTGTCGAGATTGACAAGGTCGCTGCCCAGACCGGTGGGAACCAGATCGACATCTTCGAACGCAGTCCAGCGGTAGGAGGCGATCAGCAGCGTGTCCGCCGCGATCCCGGTCTGAAAGTCGATATTGATCGCTTCGGGGGTCACAAAGTCGGTGGTGCCCGCGATATTGTTGCCCAGCAGCACTTCGTTTGTGCTGCCTGTGTATTCGATCTCTGCGTGATAGGTGAACGCCAGACGCAGCGCGATATCGGGAATTTCGTAGGCTGCACCAACAAGCCAGCCAAACTCTGTCTCGCCGCCCATCTCGAACGAATAGCCGCCATCGGCCTCAAACTGAGCAATCTGTCCGCCGACTTGCAAACCCAAAGCACCGACAACCGCAGGGCCGCCCAATGCGGCAACAGCCGTTGGGTCACCCAAGAGGGCAGCGCCCAGCGTGGTTGCGTCCACACCGGCAACACTCGCCACGGCAGAGGTCGCGATCGCGCTGGAATATGAATCGCCGCTCAGGTTGACGCCTGCGCGGATGGTCTGGGCTTTGATGCCGCCGAACACGCTGACGCGGTCGTTAAAGCGGTATTTGCCGACAAGGGTATACGCTTCGCTCGACAAATCTGCGCCGGTGCCGCCAAGGTTTGTTGTGGTCGGGTCACCGTTGTAGAAGACGTCCGCTCCATAGGGCTGGTCGATGATGAAACCCAGCGTGAACTTGTCGTTCAGATCTTTGGTATAGCTGAAAGTCGTCTGTTCGTAGGATTCGCCGACATCGTAGCTCGCCCCTTGTGCGTCCGTACCGGTCACGCTGGGGTTCACATGCGCAAGGCTGAAGCTGAACGTGTTGTCGTCATTGAAGATCGGCAAAACGCTTTGGTTTGAGCGATCCAGACCAGCGGCCTGCACCGATGTTGCGGAGACGGCGAGCGCCGCCACCGCGAGAGCACGGTTTTTCATTGTTATTCCTCCCAAGGCCGCGGGTGTGGAGTGGGTGCGGCGTTGGGACGCAATAGGCCAATTTCAAGCCCTTCCCGTCAATATTTACCCAAGGGCACTTTGGGCCAAGTGACGGAGCGTCATAAAACTGTGGCCCCTCGGACACAACCGGCGGCTATGTGCGCGTTTCCCACCACAGGTTGAGATAGTTTCCGCCGAAAATGATCACCGCGCCGACAAGAACCCAGATGTCGATGGCCTCGCCATAGACCAGCATCCCGACCACGGCGATGGTTGGCAGGCGGACAAAGTCGATGGGCACAACAACGGTCGCGGGCGCGATGGACAAGGCCTTGGTCAGACAGAAATGCGCCAGAAGACCGGCAAGGCCGATCAGCACCACCCAAGGGCCGGTTGTCAGATCGGGCAAGGCGATATCACCATCATATCCCGCGGTGGCCAGTCCCATGACCAACTGCATGGATGTCAGCCAGAACAGGATCGACACGATTTGTTCGTTCCGTGTTAGCCGTTTGGTCAGCATGATCGTGATCGCAAAGAAGATCGCACAGGACGCCGCCGTGATGATTCCTGTGTTGATCCCGGCCATGTCCGGGCGTGCCACGATCAGTATGCCGACGAATCCCAAAATGGCGGCAACGGCGCGCACAAGGGTCAGCCGTTCACCCAAGACCAATGGGCTGAGCAGGATCACCCAGATCGGTGTGGTGAATTCCAGCGCAAAGACCTGCGCGAGAGGGATCAGCGTCACGGCCAGAAACCACAGGTTTTGCCCGGTGAAATGCGCCACGTTGCGCGCCAGATGCGTGCCCAGCCGCGCGGTTTCCACCTGCCGCCACGTGCCGGTTGCTGTGGCAAACACAACGACGATGATCACACCCACAAGGCTGCGGTACATCATGATCTCGAACGTATCGAGCGCATGGCTCACCTCGCGCCCGGCCACGGCCATAACGGAAAAGGACGTGATCGTGCCGATCATCCACACGGCGGCCTTGATCGTCGGCGTCATGAGCGTTGTGCGCGCGGATCGGCCGGTTTCACGCGATCACGCTGACATCGGCGTAGTTTTGCGGTTTGCGTCCCTCAAATCGCAGCGCGACCCGTCGCCCGGCAATCTTTTGCGTCTCGAACGCCAGCTTTGGCAAAATGTGCGCCTCAAAATCGTCAACCTCTGACGCGGGCACACAGACGTGGTCGCACGGATAATCGGTCAACACGCGAAACAGCACATAGTCGAGACCCAAGAGATGTTCCATCACTTGCTGCGTATCGGTTCCAAGCGCCTTGAGGTGCTGTTCTTCCAACTCGACAAACAGGATGGGTGTGTCGCGGGCGATCAGTGCGGCAGCCCCTTGCAACGCGCGCAGTTCCGAACCCTGTACGTCGATCTTGATAAAGCGGGTCGGGGGTATGTCCAGATCGTCGATCCGGTAAGTGATCGTTTTGTCGCCAAGTTTGCCACCGTCGCTGACCGCGGCGATGCCGCTGTTGAACGTCGAGGCCACCGGAAGATGCATGGCCAGCACGTTGCCCGTCGTGTCCGATGCCGCAAAGGGGAAGGTCGTGACATTGCGCAACTTGTTGCGCACGATATTGGCCCGCAGAATGGCGTGGGTCAGCGATTGCGGCTCGAATGCGTAAACATGCCCGTTGCTGACAAGCTGCGCGAGATGAACCGTATGTGTGCCCACATTCGCGCCAACATCTATGGCGACGTCGCCGGGTTTCAGCAGCGCATTGGTCAACTGGCGAAAGTGCTCTTCGGAAAACTCGGCCCGCGCCAGCATCTCGAAATGGTGTTCGCCCCGCACGCCGGTGTAGCTGCCGATGGCGCCTTCGGTCTCTCCGAGGACGGGAAGCGGTGCGCGCAATTGTGCCAAAGCGGCGGCAAGTGTTGCCAGCGGAATGCGCGGCGCGTCCCGCAAAACTGCGGCCAGATGCCGGACCCCTTTGGGAAAGAGTTTCCTCACGGCGCAGTTACTCCCATTCGATGGTTCCCGGCGGTTTGGACGTGATATCGTAGGTCACGCGGTTGATGCCGGGCACTTCGTTGATGATGCGGGTCGCGGTTTCGCTGAGAAAATCGTGGCTGAACGGGTAATAATCGGCTGTCATGCCGTCCACGGATGTGACGGCGCGCAGGGCGCAGGCATAGTCGTAGGTGCGGCCATCGCCCATAACACCCACGGTCCGAACCGGCAGGATTGCGCAGAAGGCCTGCCAGATATCGTCGTAAAGGCCGTGCTTGCGAATCTGATCGATATAGACGGCATCCGCCTCGCGCAGAATCTCCAGCTTGGGGCGCGTGATCTCGCCGGGGCAGCGGATGGCAAGGCCCGGACCGGGGAAGGGGTGGCGCCCGATAAAATGCGCGGGCAGACCCAGTTCGCGGCCCAGTGCGCGCACCTCGTCCTTGAACAGTTCGCGCAGCGGTTCGACCAGTTTCAGTCCCATCTTTTCCGGCAGGCCACCGACATTGTGGTGCGACTTGATCGTGACCGAAGGCCCGCCGGAAAAGCTCACGCTTTCAATGACATCCGGGTAGAGCGTGCCTTGGGCAAGGAATTGCGCACCGTCGATCTGGTCCGCGTATTTCTGGAACACGTCGATAAAGAGCTTGCCGATGATCTTGCGCTTGGTCTCGGGGTCGGATTGGCCGTCAAGTTCGCCGAGGAAAAGCTCGGTCTCGTCCGCGTGGATCACGGACAGGTTCATGTGGTCGCGGAACATGCCCACGACCTCTTCGGCCTCGTCCTTGCGCAACAGGCCGTGGTCGACAAAGACGCAGGTCAGCTGGTCACCGATAGCCTCGTGAATCAGTGCAGCGGCCACAGAACTGTCGACACCACCGGACAGGGCGCAGATGACCTTGGCGTCGCCGACCTGATCGCGGATCTTCTGCACCGCTTCCTCGCGGTACGCATTCATGGTCCAGTCGCCCTTGAACCCGGCCAGACGCACAAAGTTTTCGTATAGCATGGCGCCCTTGGGGGTGTGGTGAACTTCCGGGTGGAACTGCACGGCATAGAAATTCCGGCTGGTGTCCGCCGTGATGGCATAAGGGGCATTGGGCGAGGTGCCATAGACATCGAACCCCGGAGCAAGGCGTGCGACGTGGTCGCCATGGCTCATCCAGACCTGTTCGGGACCTTCGGCAAACCATCCGTCCAGCAAGGGCAGGCTGCCTGCGGGCTGCACGAAAGCACGGCCGAATTCTGCCGTGCCGCCACCGCCCGATATTTTGCCGCCCAGCACCTCGCCGCCCAGCTGTTGCATCATCACCTGCTGGCCGTAGCAAATGCCGAGGATGGGCACGCCAAGCGCAAAGATGCCCTCCGGCGCGCGGGGGGAGCCGTCGCGTGTCACCGAATCGGGACCACCCGAAAAGATCACGGCGCGGGGCGCAAAAGCCGCAACGAAGTCCATCGTGACATTCTGGTAGGGGTGAATTTCGCAATAGACGTTCAACTCGCGCAGGCGGCGCGCGATAAGCTGCGTCACCTGGCTGCCAAAGTCGATGATGAGAAGGCGGTCATGGGTCTGGCTGGTCATGGAAATGCAATATGCGGGGGGTGCGCCGGTGGCAAGCGTCGGACATGTGAGTATTTGCAAAGAGAAGAAGCAGGGGATGTCGCTTTTTTCCCTGCTGTGGCGTTAACCGCGCGCACGGGTTCGGGGGATGCGGTAATCACCGATCCACGACGAGCGAAAAGGGGATGATGGCATGGCGGATGGATCGGCAAGACGGCGCGGACGCGGTGGCGGCGGTGCGGCACGGCGGGCAGAGCGCAGCGCGGTGTCCTTTGAGACCGCGAAGTTCATCGAGCGCAACATTCCCAATTTCGAGGTGCTGACCGAAGAAGCGCTCGATATCATCGAGACCAATGCCGAGACGATCCTCGAAGAGGTCGGTGTGAATTTTCCCGACAATCCGCCAGCGTTGCAGCGCTGGCGCGATGCGGGCGCGGATGTCGACGGGGACCGGGTGCGCATTCCGCGCGGTCTGGCACGGCAATTGTGCGCAACAGCGCCGTCACGCTTTGTCCAGCACGCCCGCAACCCGGCCCGGTCGGTCGAGATCGGCGGGCGCAATCTGGTTCTGGCCCCGGTCTATGGCCCGCCATTTGTGCGCGACGCCCATGGCGGTCGGCGCTATGCGACGATTGAGGATTTCCAGAATTTCGTGAAACTCGGGTACATGTCCAAGTGGCTGCACCACTCGGGGGGCACGGTTTGTGAGCCCACGGATGTGGCGGTGAACAAACGGCATTTCGACATGCTGCACGCGCATATGACGCTGTCGGACAAACCCTACATGGGCTCGGTCACGGAACCCAGCCGGGCGCGTGATTCGGTCGAGATGTCCGAGATTCTGTTCGGAAAGGATTTTGTCGCCGAGAACACGGTGATGACCTCGCTGATCAACATCAACTCGCCCATGACATTCGATGACGTTATGATGGGCGCACTGGAGGTTTACGCACAAGCCAACCAGGCGTGCATCATTTCGCCCTTTATCGTGGGGGGTGCGATGGCGCCTGTGTCCGTGGCGGGCACGCTGACGCAGGTGATGGCCGAAGTGCTGGCCGGTATCGCCTATTCCCAGCTATGCCGGGCAGGGGCGCCGGTGATCATGGGGGCGTTTGTGACGTCCATCGACATGAATTCGGGCGCACCGACCTTTGGCACCCCGGAAGCTGCGCATATCACATATGGCGCTGGGCAACTGGCGCGGCGGCTGGGTCTGCCATTCCGGTCCGCGGGGTCGTTCTGCGGCTCGAAACTGCCGGACGCGCAGGCGGCTTACGAGACGGCGAATTCCCTGAACATGGGGCTGCTGGCGGGTGTGAACTTTATGCTGCACGCGTGCGGCTGGCTCGAAGGTGGGCTGGTCAGCAGTTACGAGAAATTCGTGATGGATGCAGACCAGTTAGGGACATTGCACCACCTCGCAGCAGGCGTGCAGATAGACGAGAACGCACAGGCCATGGATGCCATTCGCGAGGTGGGTCCGGGCGGGCACTACCTTGGCTGCGCCCATACGCAGGCGAATTTCAAGCAGGCGTTTTGGAAGTCCGACCTTCTCGACTACAAGCCCTTTGAGACGTGGGAAGACGAGGGCGCGCGCGACACGATTGAACTGGCCCGGCTGCGGGTGGAACGGTTGCTGAACGACTATCAGGCGCCAGACATGGACGTCGCCACCCGCGAAGCGCTGGACGCCTATGTTGCGCAGCGCAAGGCGGCGGAGCCCGACAGCTTTATGTGATGTGCCCGATCAGGCGGCCGGTTGGGCCGCCTGCATGATCCGTGCCTCGCCTACGATGGCGATCAGAATATCGATGTGCCGCAACAGGTTATACGCAGATTCGTCTTCGATGCGCTGGGCGTTCAGCTCGGCCTCGATTTCCATCAAGCGCAGCAACGCCTGCGTATGGCGCGGCAGATTCCCATATCCCAGCAGCCGGGGCAGATGCGCGCCGCGGCGGTAGTCCTCGGCACCGATTCGGGCCGCCCGCATGAGCAGGCGAGGGCGGTGCAGGCTTTGCAGCATGGTCAGGACGTCTTGCATTTCTAAGCTCCACTTGGCGTGAGGCCAACCCGTCGCGGGCTGGTCGATGAGCCTTACCGTTACACAACTCTAGCGGGTGTTGCGTGTCGCCGCGAAGGGGCGTCCGCTGGTTTAGCAAGTGTTTATCTTTTGGAAACAATGCTGCTGGGACCGACGATTGTTAACTTATGGGTAACCAATGCATCCTTAGGTTGTGTGGACAAATTGTGGATAAAGCCGGGACAACTGGCAGGTCTGAAGGACGGAAATGGACATGATGCTGCACAGAAATGGTGCACAACCCGGATTGGCGGGTTTGCCCGGATGGGTGCCGCCTGCGGCACGCAACTACCTTGCCCATACAGAGGCGGGGTTCCCGATCCGGGAACTGGCCCGGCAGACGGGGTGCCATGCCTCTACCGTTCTGCGCCAGATCCGGCGGTTTGAAACCCGCCGTGATGATCCCCTGATCGACGCCGTTCTGCGCAAGTTGGGCACCGGTATGAAAGAACGGTCGTCGGTTTCGCCGTACACGCAGCAAAAGGACACGAGCCCCATGCACGCCGCCAAACAAGACATCGCCCCCGACAGCGCCTTGTTCGAACAGGAGGCGCAGCGCATCTTGCGCCGCCTGTGCGAAAAGGGCGCGGTGCTGGCTGTGGCCATCGATATGGAAAAAGCGGTTGTGGTGCGGGACGGCGCTGCCGGGGCCAGCACGCGCACTGCGGTGGTCGACCGGCAAGTGGCCGAGGCCATGGCGTTACAGGAATGGATCAGCGCAGAGACCGCCGGTCGGATCACGCGGTACAAGATCACCGGAACGGGCCGCACCGCGCTGAACGAGATGATGGACGGTACAGAAGACACGGCGCGCGGCATGGCCGAGGCGGCGGCACCCTTTGCCGAACAGCACCGCAACTGGGGCGAGCGCGATGTGCGCGATCCCGATACCGGGCAAAGCCGTCGCGTGCGTTACAACATGTCCGAATCCCCCCTGACCGCGTTGGCGCGGCGGCGGGACCGCGATGGCTCGCCCTTTCTGAGCGATGATCTGGTCAATGCCGGTGAGCGTCTGCGGGAGGATTTCGAACTGGCCCAGATGGGGCCACGCGTGTCACAGAATTGGGATCGGTTCCTGACGGGCGGCGCGCGCGGCGGCTTTGCCGCAGACAGCGGCGTGGGCAGCGGCCCGGATGCGGCCCGCCGCCGGGTGGGTGATGCGCTCAGCGATCTGGGGCCGGGTCTGTCGGATGTGGTATTGCGCTGCTGCTGCTTTCTTGAAGGGCTGGAATCCACAGAAAAGCGGCTGGGCTGGTCGGCCCGGTCGGGCAAGATCGTGCTGCGCATCGCGCTGATGCGGCTCAAGCAGCACTACGAAGAGACGACCGGACCCGGGGGCGGCCTGATCGGCTGACCTTTCCACGGTTCGGACAGATGGCGTCGCGCTTCCTCCCCGCGACGCCATCTTTTTCGCGGTATCCGGGGCGTGTGCCACGGATCGGCGCATAGCGGCTTTGCACCGCAGGGTATTTTCCGCCGCACAGACTATGTTACAATTGGTTTAACGCTGAACCATTTTGTGGACACTGCGATGCGCGATCTGAAAATACCAGAGCAACGGCACCCCGAAAAGGCGCGCCGCCCGGACAATCCGCAGCCGAAAAAGCCGGATTGGATCAGGGTAAAGGCCCCGGTGAGCCAAGGCTACAAGGACACGCACAAGATCATGCGCGACAATGGCCTTGTTACCGTCTGCGAAGAGGCGGGCTGCCCCAATGTCGGTGAATGCTGGAGCCAGGGCCACGCCACCATGATGATCATGGGCGAGGTCTGCACACGGGCCTGCACGTTTTGTAACATTGCCACCGGCAAACCGCCCGAGGACCTCGACGTGTTCGAACCGGGCCGCGTCGCCCACGCCGTGGAAAAGCTGGGGCTGAACCATGTGGTCATCACGTCGGTGGACCGCGACGATATCGAGGACGGCGGCGCTGATCATTTTGCCCAGACCATCCGCGCAATCCGGCACCGCAGCCCCAACACCACCATCGAAATCCTGACCCCGGACTTTATCCGTTGCGACCCGTCTGTGCTGGAGGTCGTGGTCGAAGCGCGGCCCGATGTGTTCAATCACAATCTGGAAACCGTGCCAGGCCTGTACCCAGAGGTGCGGCCCGGCGCGCGCTATTTCCATTCGCTGCGCCTGCTGCAAAGAGTCAAGGAACTGGACCCGATGATGTTCACCAAGTCGGGCATTATGGTCGGGCTGGGTGAGGACAAACAGGCGGTGGTGCAAGTGATGGACGACATGCGCGCCGCCGATATCGATTTTCTGACCATTGGCCAATATTTGCAGCCCACGCCCAAACACCACCGCGTCGATCGTTTCGTGACGCCAGAAGAGTTCTCGGCCTACGAAAAGGCCGCCTATGGCAAAGGCTTCCTGATGGTCAGCGCAACGCCTCTGACCCGTTCGTCATATCATGCGGGTGATGATTTCGCCAAAATGCGGGCCGCACGGCAGGGCAAAACCGCGCGCGGCTGAGCCGGACAGAGTGCGCTCCGGCCAAAAAATACAACCCATGGTGGTGTAAGTTTGCGTTGACACTTCCGGTCCCGCGGATGACCATAAACCCACGTGCTTCAGCGGCACTGGGGGTGCGCCGAATGGCCGATGTGACACACATCAGATCAACGCTGGAACAGATCGTCCTTGACCTGAACCCGGCAGAACATAGCGTTGCGATAGCGCATTTGCGGGACGCACTTGCGGCGATTGACGCCGTGGAGGGCGGTGATCCGACGAAATACGCGCTGCATGATGCGTTGGTGCAGGGCGAAACCGTCGGCAACGTCACGCGGCGTCTGTTCAGGTAAACCGCACTTTGCCGATAAAGGGCAGGTTGCGATTGCGCTGCGCGTAATCAATTCCGTAACCCACCACAAATTCATCAGGAATTTCGAAACCGGTCCAATCGGCCTTGAACGACAGTTCGCGCCGCGCCGGTTTGTCCAGCAAGGCGATGGTCTTGAGCCGCCGGGGCTTGCGCGAGGCAAGCAGTGTGCTGACGTGATGCATGGTGTGGCCTGTGTCTACGATGTCTTCGACCACCAGCACGTCGCGGGCTTCAATTGCGCCACGCAAGTCCTTGAGAATGCGGACTTCCCTGCTGGATTCGGTGCTGTCGCCGTAGGATGACGCCTCAAGAAAATCAACCTCGATCGGCAGGTCCAGTTCCCGCACAAGATCAGCGATAAAAACAAAGGAGCCGCGCAAAAGGCCCACCACGACCAGTTTGTCCGTGCCCTCAAACTCGGCTTCGATCTCGCGGGCCAGCGCTTCGATCCGGGCGGCAATCGCCTTGGCCGAGATCATCTGGTCTATGACATATGGCCGCTGTGCCATGGCACCCCCCTTGATTTCACACCGTTTGCGCGACACATCGCACGGCACCTGTCCTAAACCCATAGCGTGATGCCGACCCATTCCGAAACCCGCTTCCTGCCTTACACACCGCAACAGATGTATGATCTGGTGGCGGATGTGGCGTCTTATCCTCAGTTCTTGCCGTGGTGTGCCGCAGCCCGCGTGCGCCAGATCACGCCTAGGGATGACCATGAGGTGATGGAGGCGGACCTTGTCATCAGCTTCAAAGTGTTCCGCGAACGGTTCGGGTCGCGCGTTGTGCTGTATCCCGGCACGCACCGGATCGAGACAGAGTATCTTGACGGTCCATTCCGTTACATGAAGTCAAACTGGGCCTTTTCCGAAGCGGAAGGCGGCTGCAACGTGACATTTTTTGTGGATTTCGAGTTCAAGAACGCGATCCTGCAAGGCATCATTGGCGTTGTGTTCAACGAAGCGATGCAGCGCATTGTGCGCGCGTTCGAACGGCGGGCCGCAGCGCTTTACGGGTGAGGGGCGGCCTTTTGGCGGGCCGACCCTTCGGGGAGGATTTTTTGGGACAGAGACGGGGTGGGATCACCGCGCTGTTGCAAGACTATGCGCAGGCGGAGACGCGGGCGCCCGAGCGGGCGGTCATGCGGCTGTCGGTGCTTGATTGGGCGGTGTGTGGCATGGCGGGCCGGGCCGAGGGCGGTTTTGACACATGGGCGAACACGCTGACAGGGCAGGGACCGTGCACGCGGTTTGATGGGCGCACGAGCGACGCAGCGGACGCGGCGCTGGTCAACGGCACGCTGTCGCACGCCTTGGACTACGACGATACGCATTTTGCACATATCGGGCATCCGTCGGTGGTTGTCGTCTCCGCCGCATTGGCCATCGCAGAGGCGCGCGGCGTGTCGATGTCCGCAATGATTGATGCAGCCTTGGTGGGGGCAGAGGCGTCGGTTGCCGTTGGCCTATGGCTGGGCCGGGGGCATTATCAGGTGGGCTATCACCAGACTGCGACCGCCGGGACCTTTGGCGCGACGATTGCCGCGGGTCGGCTGATGGCGCTCGGGGATGAACGGATGCGCCGTGCGCTGGGGCTGGCGTCGACCATGGCGTCGGGGCTCAAATCGCAGTTCGGGACAATGGGCAAGCCGCTCAATGCCGGGTTGGCGGCGCGGGCCGGGGTGGAAGCGGCGCAATGGGCGGCGGCGGGCATGACGTCTGCTGCCGATGGGCTGGACGGCCCGCTCGGCTTTGGCGAGACGCATCACGGAGCGGGAGATGATGTGCCCTTTGCCTGGCGTATGTGTGACGTGTCGCACAAATTTCACGCCTGTTGCCACGGGTTGCACGCGACGCTGGAGGCGTTGGCGCAGGTCGAGGGTTTGCGGGTGGCAGACATGGTGCGTATCGAGACGCATCCGCGCTGGCTGTCTGTTTGCAACAAGCCCGATCCAACCACCGGGCTTGAGGCAAAGTTCAGCTACGCCCATGTGGCTGCAATGGCTGCACATGGGATCAGAACAGCGAACATAGCGCAATTTACCGATGCCTGCGCGCGAGATCCGGACCTTGTGGCGTGGCGCAAGCGTGTTGCGGTGGTCGGGGATCCAACCCTGTCGGAGATGCAGGCCCGCGTGACGGTTGGCGACGCGATCATCACCACGGACTTGGCTGCGACCGATCCCGCCACACGGGCAGACCGGTGCCAGCAAAAAGCCCGCGCGCTGGTGGGCGCACGGGCGGATGATCTGTGGCAGGCCATCGAGGGTGATGACCTAACGCGTTTCGCTCAGCTGCTGACGTCGTAGGCGCGTTCGCCATGCACGGCGAGGTCGAGGCCATTTGTCTCGGTTTCTTCGTCGACGCGCAGCGGCGTGATGGCCTTGACCACAAAGATCAGGACGACGGTCACAACCACGGTGAACACGCCGACGATGACCAGCGATCCAAGCTGTGCGGCCCATGCGCCTGCGCCAAACACTGCGATCATGACCGTGCCAAAGATGCCGCCGACGCCATGCACGGCGAACACATCCAGCGTGTCGTCTATTTTCAGCACGTTGCGGATCAGCACGACCGCCTCTTGGCACAGGATACCCGCGACCGCGCCGATGATCAGCGCCTCGATCGGACCGACAAAGCCGGAGGCTGGCGTGATGGAGGCGAGGCCCGCGATGGTGCCGGTGACCATGCCCACGAGAGAGGCTTTGCCAAACTTGATCTTTTCCCACAGCGCCCAAGTGAGCGACGCGGTGGCCGCAGAGATATGCGTGACGGTCAGCGCCATGGCCGCGCCGCCATCGGCGGCCAGTTGCGACCCGCCATTGAAGCCAAACCAGCCGACCCAAAGCAGCGCCGCACCCATCATCACCATGCCGGGATTGTGTGGCGGCACGGTTTGGTTTTTGCGCGGCCCAAGGAAGACGGCCAACACCAGCGCAGCAAGGCCCGCCGTTTCATGCACCACAATGCCGCCCGCGAAGTCTTTGACGCCGGTTTCCCCAAAGATGCCACCATCAGCCAGCATTCCGCCGCCCCAGACCCAATGGACCACCGGCGCATAGCACAAGAGCATCCAGAGCCCTGAAAACAGCAGTACAAAGCCAAAACCAACACGTTCCACATACGCACCCACGATCAGCGCGGGCGTAATGATGGCGAATGTCATCTGGAACGCAAAGAACAACACTTCGGGCAGGGTGCCGCTGAGGCTGTCAGCGGTCACGCCGCTCAGCAGCAATTTGTCGAGGCCGCCCCAATATCCGCTGTCACCGCCGCCAAAGGCGATGGAATAGCCCAGCACGAACCACAGCACGCTCATCAGGCACGCGATGGCATAGCAGTGCATGAACACGCTCAGCACGTTGCGGGCGCGCACAAGGCCCCCATAAAAAAGCGCAAGGCCCGGCAGCGTCATCAGCAGCACCAGTGCAGTTGCCACGATGATCCAGGCGGTATCGGCTCCGTTCATTGTCCCCTCCCGTTTTGGGTTCTTGGTCTGTTGCACGGCGCTGTGGCGGAGGTCACATGCGGAAAAAAGAGGCAACAGCCCGCGGGGCGGGTTGTTTTGTGGGCAAATTGCAAAATGATGAAAATTTGTGCGCTTTGCGCGGCGTGATGCTGTAAATTTAGTCGCGGCGCAAAGCGGCGCTGAGCAGCGACAGGGCGTGATTGCAGGCCGCTTGTCGCACCGCGTCGCGCCCCAATGCGCCGAATTCCACGGTTTCGGTTTGCGTGCCATCAGGGGTTGCGATGCCAAAGCACACACGGCCTTCGGGCTTGTGTTCTGAACCACCTGGACCGGCGATACCCGTGATCGAGACGGCCAGTTGCACGGGCGCGTGGGCCAGCGCTCCGCTCGCCATTTCCGCGGCGACCGCTTCGCTCACGGCGCCGTAAGCGTCGAGTGTTGCCGGGCTGACCCCCACCAGATCGACCTTGGCCTGATTGGAATACGTGACAAACCCGCGCTCGACCACGGCGGACGATCCGGGGATATCCGTCAGTGCGGCGGCGACCATGCCACCTGTGCAGCTTTCGACCGTGGCGATCATGATACCTTGCGCCGCGGCGCGGTGCAGGATGTCGGCGGCGTGGGTCATCGCATCAGCACCCCGTGGGCGAGAGCGGCCATCGCGATCACGCCCACAGCGGCAAAAACCCCGGCAATCACATCGTCGAGCATCACGCCAAGCGCGTCGCCCCGCCGGTCGGCCCAGCCCACCAGCCATGGTTTCCAGATGTCGAACAGACGAAAGAGCACAAAGGCGGACACCCAACCGGGCCACAGATCAAGAATATCCAGCCCGCGTGTGCTTGCCGCATAGGACAGCGGAAACAGGGCGATCCACTGGCCTGCCACCTCGTCCACAACAATTTCGGACGGGTCGTGGTCGTCGCTGCCGCGTGTGATTTGCGCCGTGGCCCACCATCCCATGACAAAAACCAGACCCGCGGCTGCCAGAAACAGGGGAAAGCCGCCCACGACATGGATCACCCACGCCACGGGCAACGCAACGGCGGAACCCCACGTGCCCGGTGCAGGGCGCAGGTTGCCCACGCCGCAGACCGTGCCAATGGCGCGCGCGATCATGCGCCCAACAGGGCGGCTGTGGCGATGCAGGCGATGCCTTCGCCGCGCCCGGTAAAGCCCAGCTTTTCGCTTGTGGTCGCCTTGATGGACACACGGCCCGCGTCAATGCCCGCAATATCCGCGACCCGCACACGCATCCCGGCGGCATGTGGCCCGATTTTGGGAAACTCGCAGATCAGCGTGCAGTCGATGTTTTGCACGATAAACCCCATTTCGGCTGCCAGATCGACAGCGTGGCGCAGGAAAATATGGCTTTCCGCGCCCTTCCATTTGGGGTCAGTCGGGGGGAAATGCGTGCCGATGTCGCCTTGGGCCACGGCACCATAAATCGCATCGGTGATCGTGTGCAGGCCCACATCAGCGTCCGAATGCCCAACGAGGCCTTGGGTGAACGGCACTTTAACCCCGCACAGCATCACGTGATCGCCCGGTCCAAACGCATGAACGTCGAACCCATTCCCCAGCCTAATGTCCATTCCGCCCCCACAGCAGCCGTTCCGCCCGTGCAAAATCGCCGGGCATGGTGATCTTTATGTTGTCTTCGTCCCCCGGCACAATGGCGACGTTCAGGCCATAGGCGCGTGCGACTTCCACATCATCGGCAGCACCGCCTGCGTGCGCCGCATGTGCAGCCCGGATGGCATTCAGTGCAAATCCCTGTGGCGTTTGCGCGCGGTAAAGGCCGCTCCGGTCCCGTGTTCCGGTGACAATGCCGTCGGCCCCCATCCACAGCGCGTCTGTAACGGGCAGCGCAGGGGCTGCACCGTCATGGGACATAAGCGCCTCCAGCACCGCATCAATGACGGCACCTGCGACCAGCGGGCGGGCGACGTCGTGGATCAGCACCCGGTCGCAGCCCGTGACCGCATCTATCCCGGCCCGCACCGACGCGGCCCGGTCCGCGCCGCCCGGCACGATCTGCACGCCACCCGTATCCAGTGCCGCCAGCCTGTCCGCATCGTCGGGATGCGTGACCAGAACGATTTGCGAGATCGCCGCGTGGCGGCGGAACACGTCAAGCGTATGGGCAATCACCGGTTGCCCCGCCAGCTGGTGCCACTGCTTTGGGGCGTCACCGCCCGCGCGTGTGCCGCGCCCGGCGGCCACGATCACGGCGGCGGCACTGTGTGCATCTGGGCCTGAACGGGTCATGGCACTTGCATAGGCACTGGGGTCTGCGCTGTCCATGGGCGTGGGAGTTGCCTATATTTTAGGCAAACGCAATTTGATGCAGCGCTGTTGGGGGCTGCTTTCATTGAGCAAAACGTCCGGCTCCTATAGCCCGGATAACAGCACAAGGATTAAGCACGCCCGCATGAACCGCTTTCCCCTCGACATGGCCGCACCCGTGATGCTGGCACCCATGGCCGGAATCACCGACCTGCCGTTTCGCACCATCGTGTCCGAGTTCGGCGCGGGTCTTGTCGTGTCGGAAATGGTGGCAAGCCACGACATGCTCAACGCACGTCCCGGCAGCCGCGAAAAGGCCGAACTGGGTCTGGGAGCCGCAGGCACAGCCGTGCAGCTTGCCGGGCGCGAGCCGCTGCCCATGGCAGAGGCCGCGCGCATGGTGGCCGGACAGGGCGCGCGGGTGATCGACATCAACATGGGGTGCCCCGCCAAAAAGGTGGTAAACGGCTATTCCGGCTCGGCCTTGATGCGCGAGCCGGATCACGCGCTGCGCCTGATTGATGCGGTGGTGGGCGCGGTCGACATCCCCGTGACGCTGAAGACGCGGCTGGGCTGGGATGATGCGCTGATGAACGCGCCCGAAATTGCGGCACGGGCCGAGGCGGCAGGCATCCGCCAGATCGTGATCCATGGCCGGACACGCTGCCAGTTTTACAAAGGGCGCGCAAACTGGACAGCAATCCGCGCAGTCAAAGAGGCTGTGCACATCCCCGTCATCGCCAATGGCGATATTGTCGATGCCGAAACAGCGCGCAGCGCCTTGGCACAGTCCGGGGCGGACGGCGTCATGATTGGCAGGGGCGCGCAAGGACAGCCGTGGCTGTTGGCACAGGTCGCGCACACGCTCTATGGCACACCTGCGCCGGAAGTGCCCAAGGGGGACGCTCTGGCGACGCTGGTCCTGCGTCACTACGAGGATATGCTGCGCTTTTACGGCGAACCGCTGGGTCTGCGCGTCGCGCGCAAGCATTTGGGCTGGTACATGGATCACGCGGGCACACCACCGGCGCTGCGGCGCGCGGTTCTGACCGCCAAGACACCCAAGGAGGCCATGGACCTGCTGCCGCGTGCCCTGATGCCGGATGCCGGGATGGCGGCGGCATGACAGCGGTTGGCGATCTCTGGGCCTCATTGCCAGTGCCAACCATTGTGATTGGACCGGGCGATGAAATTGTCGACATCAACTCGGCCGCCGAAGGGTTCTTTAACGCCTCGGCCAAATCCATGATCGGCCTGCCGCTCTGGGACCAATTGGCCGTCGATGCACCTCTGGAGGACAGTCTGGCGCGCGCCCGCAAGAACGGCACGCCGCTGTTTGTGAACGATGTCGATGTGGGCAACGGCCAGCGCCCGCCGCTGCAATGCGCCTTGCAGATTGCCCCGCTTCAGGGGGCCGCCGATCACATGGTGATGATGATTTCCCCGCGCGAACTGGCGGGGCGCATGACACAGAACCATTCGGTCAAATCCGCCGCAAAGTCCGCCATTGGCATGGCGGAAATGCTCGCACACGAGATCAAGAACCCGCTCGCTGGGATCACCGGGGCTGCGCAATTGCTCAGTATGAACCTCAAGCCCGAGGACCTCGAACTGACCGACCTGATCGTCGAAGAGGGGCGGCGCATCGTCAAACTGCTGGAACAGGTCGAACAGTTCGGCAACCTGTCGCCCCCTGATTTGCAGGCGGTCAACATCCACGACGTTCTGGACCGGGCGCGCCGGTCGGCGCTGCTGGGGTTTGGGGCCAGCATGACCATTATCGAGGATTACGACCCCTCGCTGCCCTTGGCCTTTGGCGACCCGGACCAGTTGTTGCAGGTGGTTCTGAACCTGCTCAAGAACGCGTCCGAGGCGGCCGGGAACGCTGGCGGTACAATCCGGTTGCACAGCTATTTCGAACATTCCTTTCGCCTGCGCCGCGCCGATGGCAGCGGCCAGTCGCTGCCCTTGCAGATCGAGATCATCGACGATGGTCCGGGCCTGCCGGACGGCATCGCTGCTGATATCTTTGATCCGTTTGTATCGGGCAAGGAAAACGGCACCGGTCTGGGTCTGGCGCTGGTCAGCAAAATCATTTCGGACCATGGCGGCTGGATTTCCGTCACATCTGTACCGGGACGCACCGTGTTCCGCCTGTCACTGCCCCGCGCGCCCAAAAGCACGCTCCTTGCATCCAATTCGGAGGACTAACCCATGGACGGCACCATCCTTGTCGCCGATGACGACCGCACGATCCGCACCGTTCTGACGCAAGCCCTGACGCGGGCCGGGTGCAAGGTGCACGCGACCTCGTCGCTGACCACGCTCATGCGCTGGGTGGGGGAGGGCAAGGGCGATGTGGTGATCTCGGACGTCATGATGCCCGACGGCAACGGGCTGGAGATGTTGCCCAAGATTTCCGAGGACCGTCCGGGCCTGCCGGTGATCGTGATCAGCGCGCAGAACACGATCATGACCGCCATTCAGGCGGCGGAGGCCGAGGCCTATGACTACCTGCCCAAGCCGTTTGACCTGCCGGACCTGATGAAGCGCACCGCCAAGGCGTTGGAGTTGCGCGGGCAGTCGCGTGCGCCTGCGGTTGAGGATGAGCGCCCGGATGAGTTGCCGCTGGTGGGTCGCACGGCGATCATGCAGTCGCTCTACCGCGTGGTGGCGCGGGTGATGAACACCGATCTGCCGGTGCTGATCTGGGGCGAAAGCGGGACGGGAAAATCGCTGATCGCGCGGGCGATCCATGATTTTTCGGACCGGCGCACGCTGCCATTCGTCACCGTAACCGCCGCTGATCTACAGGACCTCGAAGGGCCTGCGCGGGTGATGAGCCGGGTCAAGGGGGGCACGCTGCTGATCGACGAGATCAGCGATATCCCCGAAGAACTACAAGCCCGCATCGTGCGCATGATGGACACGCCGGGCGAATACGTGCCCCGTTTTCTCGCCACCAGCCAATCCGACCTGACCGCCGCGATGGAGGCGGGGCAAGTGCGCAAGGACCTTTATTACCGCCTGTCCGGTGCCACGCTGAACGTGCCTGCGCTGCGCGAGCGGGTGGATGATATTCCTGTCCTGACCGAGCATTTTCTGGCGCGCGGCGAAAAGTCGGGGCAGGCGCACCGGGTGCTGTCCGAACCTGCGGCGGAGATATTCCGCACCTACAGCTGGCCCGGCAACGTGCGGCAGTTGGAAAACGCGGTGCGGCGCCTTGGCCTGACCAGCCGCGCGCCCGAAATATCCGCCACCGAGGTCGAACAGGTGCTGGGCAACCAGCCCGAACTGGAGCCGATGCGGTCTGGCGGTGACACCGAGAAGCTGGGCGCATCGGTGGCACGTCACCTCAAGCGGTATTTCGATCTGCACGGCAACATGTTGCCGCCCCCGGGCCTCTATCAACGCATTCTGCGCGAGGTCGAAGCGCCACTGATCGAGATTGCATTGGATGCCACCGGCGGAAATCAGGCGAAATGCGCGGATTTGCTTGGGATCAACCGCAATACTCTGCGCAAGAAAATCACCGATCTCGATATAGAGGTGACACGGCGACGCAAGTTGATGTAATACTGCCACACAACCCGTGGCATTCGCGCCGCAAGGGCGCGGGTGATCACTGGATATGGCGGTAAGGCGCAGTAAGCGCCACATCATCGAGGGCGTGCCACGTGGCATCTACGACACGAACCTCCCTGTGGGTGAGTTTCGGACGTTTGCGTCGCAGACGACGGCTGCGCAACGCCGCCACGTTCTTTATCGCGGTGATGGGGCCGGTGCTGGCGCTGGCCACGTTCCTCGTTCTTGGCCCGTTTGATCAGGGCGCTTCGGCGTTGTCGCTGCGCCTCGTTCTGTTGGCAGACCTCGTCTATGTGCTGGTTGTCGCGGCGGTTGTGATGAGCCAAGTGGCGCGGCTGGTGGCTGCGCGCCGCGCCAAATCCGCCGGCAGCCGCCTGCATCTACGTCTGACCGCAGTGTTTGGCTTGCTGGCGCTGATCCCCACGGTGACGGTGGCGGTGTTTGCCGGACTGACGCTTAACATCGGTCTTGAGGGCTGGTTTTCGGACCGCGTCAGCCAAGTGGTCGGCAATTCGCTTGCCGCCGCACAGGCCTACAAGGAAGAGCAGCGCGAAGACCTAGCCGCCGACGCGCGCGCGCTGGCGCGCTACATCGATACGGTACGCGGTGCGCAGGTGGTGGGCGACCGCGAAGTGCTGACCGAAGGACAGTTGCAGGTCCAGCGCGGTCTGCGCGAGGCCTATATCATCGACGGCACCGGTGACATCCGCGCACGCGGCGACCGGTCCTATCTGTTCGACTACGAAGAACCCGCGCCAGAGGATTTCACCGCAGCCATCGAGGACGGTATTCAAATCCTTGAGGACTGGCCACAGAACGAATTTCGCGCGCTGGTGCCGCTCGCATCCTATGTGGACCGATTTCTATATGTCAGCCGCGATGTGGACGGCGAAATCCTGTCGCTGCTGGATGAAACGCAGGAAACCGTGCGTCTGTATCAACAGTTGGAAAGCGAGCGGGGGCGTGTCCTGTTCCAGTTTGGTCTGCTGTATCTGGGCTTTGCCGTCATCCTGATCCTTGCGGCCATCGCCTTGGGGCTGTGGTTTGCCGAACGGCTCAGCGGGCCGGTGGGGCGGCTCACCGGCGCGGCGCAGCGGGTCGGGTCCGGCGACCTTGACGTGCAGGTCCGCGAGGAGGAGGGCGATGATGAGATCGCCATGCTGGGCCGCTACTTCAACCAGATGACACGACAGCTGAAGGGGCAGCGCCAGACGCTGCTGGCCAACACCGAACAGATCGAACGGCGGCGGCGGCTCTTTGATTCTGTGCTCAGTTCCGTCACTTCGGGCGTGGTGGGGGTCGATCCGGCGGGCAAGGTGGCCTTTGCCAACCGTTCCGCCGAACGCCTGCTGGATTGGCAGGAGGACGCGCAGGAGGCGGTGCCGCTGGCGGTCGCTATCCCCGAGTTTGCGGCTCAGTTCGCGCTGCTCAAGGCCAGCCCGGAGGAGGTTGCCCAAAGCGAGGTCAAGGTGACGCGCAATGGCCGTCTTGAGAACCTGCTGGTGCGCATGGCGACGCGACGCAGTGCCGAAGGGCGGCTTGAAGGCTACGTGATTGCCTTTGATGACGTGACGGACCTTGTGTCGGCGCAGCGTATGGCGGCCTGGGGCGATGTGGCCCGTCGCATCGCACACGAGATCAAGAACCCGCTGACTCCGATTCAGCTGAGCGCAGAGCGGATCAAGCGCAAGTTCAGCCCCAAACTGGGCGAAGACAGCGATACCCTCGAACAGATGACCGGCGTGATCATTCGCCAGACTGGAGACTTGCGACGGATCGTGGACGAATTTTCCAAATTCGCCCGAATGCCGGAGCCGGAACGCAGCAGTCAGGACCTTGTCACGCTGGTGCGCGATGCCGTTGTGTTGCAGCGCGCGGGCCAGCCTGATGTTGAAATTGTGGACGATCTGCCTGCGCTGGATGTGCTGGCCGATGTGGATGCGACCATGATCAGTCAGGCGTTGACAAATTTGGTGAAGAACGCCGGAGAAGCCATTGAAACACTTAGGCAAAAGGGCGCACCGGTGGGCCATGTCCCGCGTATTGAGGTGCGGATGGACACCGGCCCGCGCGGCGCGCGTATCACCATCGCCGATAATGGCGTGGGCCTGCCCGAAGACCGGGCGCGGCTCTTTGAGCCATATGTGACGACCCGTGATGAGGGCACCGGCCTTGGCCTGCCCATCGTCAAGAAAATTATCGAAGAGCATGGGGGCACACTGACCCTCGAAGACGCGGCCCCCTTCGCGGGCCAAACCCATTTCGGTGCCATGGCGGTGATCACGCTGCCCCTGGCACCGGTGTTAGTTGAGCAGGAGCAAGCGGTATGAGCGATATTCTGATTGTAGATGATGAGCGCGATATTCGGGAACTGATTTCCGATATTCTGAAGGACGAAGGCTATGCCACCCGGCTTGCGGGGAATTCGGACGATGCGATGGGGGCAATCAATGCGGCGGAACCTGCGCTGATCATCCTCGACATCTGGCTCAAAGACAGCCGGATGGACGGGATCGACATTCTCAAGAGCGTCAAGCGGGACAACCCGGATGTGCCGGTCGTCATCATCTCTGGCCACGGCAATATCGAGATTGCGGTGGCGGCGATCAAACAGGGCGCCTACGACTTTATTGAAAAGCCGTTCAATATCGACCAACTGCTTGTCGTGATCCGGCGCGCGATGGAAACCTCGCGCCTGCGCCGCGAAAACCAGAGCCTGCGGCGTCCCGAGGCTGCGCCGGCGCAAATGATCGGGGCATCTGCCAGCTACCGTGCGCTGGTGTCGCAACTGGACAAGGTAACGAAGTCCAATGGCCGGGTGATGCTGACGGGGCCTGCGGGCTGCGGCAAAGAGGTGGCGGCGCGCTATATCCACGCGAATTCGAACCGGGCCGATGCGCCCTTTGTCACCGTGAACTGCGCCGGGGTCGAACCCGAACGCATGGAAGAGGTGCTGTTTGGCCGCGAAACCGCAGATCGCGGGGTGGAGCAGGGGTTGCTGGAACAGGCCCATGGTGGCGTCGTCTATTTCGACGAAGTCGCGGACATGCCCATCGGCACCCAATCCAAGATCCTGCGCGTGCTGGTCGATCAACAGTTTCAGCGCGTCGGCGGCGCGGACAAGGTGCGCGTGGATTTGCGGGTGATCTCGTCCACCAATCGGGACTTGGACGAGGCGATAGCCGCGCAAACCTTCCGCGAGGAACTGTATCACCGTCTGAACGTGGTGCCGATTGCCGTGCCCAGCCTTGAGGAACGGCGCGAGGATATTCCGGTGCTCGCCGCTCATTTCATTGACGAATTCAATGGGGCGCAGGGCCTGCCCAAGCGCGAGCTGAGCGACGATGCCTCGGCCCTATTGCAGACAATGGTGTGGCCGGGGAATGTCCGCCAGCTCAAGAACATGGTGGAACGGGTGCTGATCCTTGGCGACGGGACCGGACCGATTGAGGCGCGCGAACTGCCCGGACCGGCGGAGCCCGAGGCCGAAGAGGGCCGCGTTGTGCTGTCCGGTGCGCTGGCGACGCTGCCCCTGCGAGAGGCGCGCGAGGCGTTCGAGCGGGAGTACCTGCTGACCCAGATCAACCGTTTTGGCGGCAATATCAGCCGCACGGCGAATTTCGTCGGCATGGAACGCTCTGCGTTGCACCGCAAGCTGAAGTCGTTGGGCGTGGTGACCGCGTCCAAGGGTGGCGCACGGGTGGCGCAGGTCGAAGAAACGCCGCAGGCTGCAGAATAAGCGAAACCCGCTAGCGTCCCCGCACCGAAAGCTGCGCCAGAACGTCGAGACCCTGCATGTTCAGGAAATGCAGCATATCGATGAAAATCCAGTTCTCGGCCAGCCGGTCGCCATCACGGCGGTAGATGTCGACCACCCGCATGTCTGCCTTGCGGCCCGACGGGGGCAGGCCCAGATAGGGGCCTGTGCATTCCATGGTCAGGTTCGGCCAGCCAAAGAACCCGCCATAGGCCCCTTCGGCCATGCGGCAGATATGACCGTTAAAGGTGCGGTGGCCCAGTTGCTGCCGAAAGGGCTGTTGATGCTGCGTGATGTAGCGGTCGATGGTGTAGGTCGCACCGATGCCGGTCGGCCCCCACCACACCATATCGTCGTGCCAGTTCTGCGCCAGTTCCTCTTGTGGGGTGGGGGGACGGTCTGCCGTGTTGGCGTGGTCGATTGAATGGATCATACGGTTGATCAGGGCCAGTGTCGCCGCGCCTTCTCCCGGGTCCTGCGGGTCACGCAACAGCCCGTCATGGGTCATCGGCCCCGGCTGCACCAACTGCGCCGCTGTCATGTCGGGCAGGGGGTAGCAGCCCGCCTGTGCCATCAGATGCAGCAGGTCAACGAACATCGCCTGTTCGGTGATCCTGCCATCTGTCACGCGCGAAAACTCGGCATAGCGCAGCATCACGATTTTGCCCGTGGCCGGAATGCCAAGATACGGCGCATCGAACAGACCCATGAGGTGCCCCATGGAGGCAACCCACGTCCCGCCCGCATCCAGAGTGTTGTCGCCGCCAAAAAAGATGTCTTCGCGCCGCTGCACGCGGGTCAGGCTGCACAGGAGCGGGGACCAGAAGGTATCCGCCACTGCGGCGGGCCCTGTTTGCTCGTGGAACGGATGCATCCCGCGCCACAGCACGTCAGGGGCCAAATGGTCGTCCAGCGCCTGTGCGACAGTATCGGCGGAGGCGTGCGCAAGGGCCGCGTGATGGGCCTGAACACAGGCCTTGGCGCGAGAAAGGTCAGTCATTTTTATCCTTGATTTACAATGCGGAACCCGCCGCCGTCGCGGCGAATGGCGCAGCTCTGAGGTGTCAGGCGGGGCAAGATGGTGCTGGGTCCGGGCGGTGCCGCATTGGCAACAGCTTGCGGACAGGCGGGCAGTTCCACCGGCCTGTAGCCGCGGTCGGCCATACATTGGCCTTTGACGCGGGCGCGCAGATCGGCATTCACATCCACGGTGTAGATGTCCCCCGGCACCCAATATCCGCCGCTGACATGGCAATTGCCGTGGCTGTCACAATGCCGCCGCCGGATGTAGCGCGGCGGACCTTGCCGGACGACATTGGCCACCGGCGCATCGCGCAGCGCCGCCACGTCGCATTCTGTGTTGTCACGTTCAAGGTCAGCGATGCGGACCCCTTCGGCGTAGTAGGTGTTGACCGGCAGACAGGCCGGTATGGCACAAACACAGGCAAGGGCGATCCAGAGGCGCATGTGCAAAGCGTGCCCGAGTCGCCGCGCTTTGGCAATTCCAATTTGCACACGTGTGCAAACATTGACCCGGGCGGTCTGCTCTGCCACCTATGGACGCTGACATTGCGGGCGACAGGGCCCACGCCACCCCAAGGGACAGGGCATGAAGGTCATCATATGCGGAGCAGGGCAGGTGGGCTGGCAAATAGCGCGCCACCTGTCAGGAGAACGCAACGACGTCACCGTTGTCGACAGTGATCCCGATCTGGTGCGCCGCGCCACCGATACGCTCGACGTGCAGGGGGTGGCGGGGTATGCCAGCTATCCCGACATTCTGGACCGTGCCGGTGCGCGCGACGCGGATATGGTCATCGCGGCCACCCATTCGGACGAGGTCAATATGGTCACTTGTCAGGTGGCGCACTCGGTCTTTGGGATCAATCGCAAGATCGCGCGGCTGCGCAGCCAGTCCTATTTGACGGCCATCTATTCCGATCTCTACCGGCGCGATCACATGCCGATTGACGTGGTGATCAGCCCCGAACGCGAGGTGGCCGCCGCCGCGCTGCAACGGCTGAGCGCGCCTGCCGCCTTTGACACCGAACTTTTCATCGACGGGCAGGCGCAATTGCTGGGCATCGCGCTGGATGAGGATTGCCCGGTGCTGAACACGCCGCTGCGCCAGTTGACCGACCTCTTTTCCACCTTGCGCGTGGTGGTGGTGGGGGTGCGTCGCGACGGCACGTTGTTTGCGCCCGAGGCGGGCGATCAGCTTTTTGCCGGTGACGAGGCCTATGTGTTTGCGCATGTGGATGACGTGCCGCGCACGATGGAAGTGTTTGGCAAGACGATGCGCAAACAGGAACGCGTTGTGTTGGTGGGCGGCGGCAATGTGGGCCTTGCCGTGGCGCGCGCGCTCGAAGGGCGCACCAACCGCATCCGCGCCAAGGTGATCGAAAAGAACCGCCGCTGCGCCGAACTGGCCGCCGAAGCGCTGGAGCGGACCATTGTGCTCAACGGTGACGGGCTGGACGTGGCGCTGCTGGCGGAGGCGGGCGTGAGCCGGGCCGACGCAATGCT
The DNA here is from genome assembly GCF_947503385.1 of uncultured Tateyamaria sp. GTDB lineage: Bacteria > Pseudomonadota > Alphaproteobacteria > Rhodobacterales > Rhodobacteraceae > Tateyamaria. The sequence continues at coordinate 246,191 of NZ_CANNDO010000002.1, read as the reverse complement.
GGCTGTAACAGATGACGACAAGACCAACATGCTGGCGGCGGTGCGGGCCAAGTCCGAAGGCTGCCCCTATGCTATCGCGTTGATCAACGACCCCACGCTGGTGCCGATGATGGGCCCGCTTGGCATCGATGCATACATCAACCCGCGCGCCACCACTGTGTCGTCGATCCTGCGCCATATCCGCCATGGTCGCGTCCGGTCGGTCTATTCCATCGGTGATGCCGACGCCGAGGTGATCGAGGCAGAAGTGCTGTCCACTTCGCCCATGGCAGGGCAACGCATCAACGAGATTGACTTTCCCGAAGGTGTGCTGGTCGGGGCCGTGCGCAAGGGCAACGACGTCATCCGTCCCGTCGGGAAAACCCGCATCGACGAAGGCGACGTCGTCGCCATCTTTGCACTGGCCAAGGACGTGCCGGAAGTGGAGCGCCTGATGCAGGTGTCCATCGACTTTTTCTGATGGCACCGCGGGGACAGCAACGGGACAGTCTGGGCACGGCCATTCTGCGTCTGCCGTTGTTTTTGCTGCTGGTGGGCATTTTTTCGGCGGCAATGTTCGTCCCGGCGGTCTATGCGGGCCTGATCCGCGAATTGGTGACCGGACGCGCCTTTCTCTACAGTGGTTTGCTGGGGCTCATCATCTTTGGCCTCATCGGCTTTGCCCATGTGGGCCGTGACCCGCGCCACGGGATGCTTGGGCCGCTGGTGACGCTATTCTGCGCCTTTGTCGTGCTGCCTGCGATCCTTGCTGTGCCGTTCTATGAGGGGCTGCGCACAACCACCTTCCTCAACGCCTATATCGAAATGGTGAGCGCGATCACCACCACGGGCGCCACCCTGTTCGAAGACCCGGAACGGCTGAACCCCGCCTTGCATTTGTGGCGTGCGCAGGTGGGCTGGATGGGCGGGCTTTTGATGTGGGTGTCGGCCTCGGCCATTCTGGCGCCGCTGAACCTCGGCGGGTTCGAGGTGACAGCGCGGGCAGAGCCGGGGCGGCGGGCGGACACGGATGTGGGCATGACGGCTCCGGAGGTGCGGGTGCGCATTGGCAAGGTCAGTGCGGTTCTGGTGCCAATTTATATGGGGCTGACGCTGCTCTTGTGGGTATTGCTGACGGTTGCGGGGGATCGTCCGCTGGTCGCGATCAGCCATGCCATGTCGATCATGGCCACATCGGGCATTTCGCCCGTTGGCGGGCTTGACGGGGCAGCATCCGGCCTGACGGGCGAGGTTGTGATGCTGCTCTTTATGCTGTTTGCCCTGTCGCGCCTGACCTTTTCGTCGGACACGGTCAATGACGGATCCAGTAACCTGTTGCGCGATCCTGAGTTTCGGATCGGCATGGCGCTGGTTGTGATCGTGCCGTTGTTTCTGTTTCTGCGCCACTATGCGGGCGCGTTTGACGTCAACGCCGAAGAGGATTTGGCCGATGCGGGCCGCGCGCTGTGGGGCGGGGCCTTTACGGTGTTGAGCTTTCTGACCACCACGGGCTTTGCCTCGCAAAACTGGGGGGCGGCGCAGGCTTGGTCCGGGCTGGAAACGCCGGGCCTGCTGCTGTTGGGCCTTGCCGTGATCGGCGGCGGCGTGGCCACCACAGCTGGGGGGGTCAAACTGCTTCGGGTCTATGCGCTTTACCAAAACGGTCTGCGCGAGATGGAGCGGCTGGTGCACCCATCCTCCGTCTCGGGCGCAGGCAGCATGGGGCGGCGGCTGCAAAAGGACGGGGCGTTTATTGCGTGGATCTTCTTTATGCTCTTTGCCCTGTCGCTGGCGCTTGTGTCTGTGACGCTGTCCGCCACCGGCCTCAGTTTCGAGACGTCACTGGTTATGACTATCTCGGGGCTGTCGACCACCGGCCCGCTGCTTGAGGTGGCGGGGGACGTGCCAATCCGGCTGAGCGAGTTGAACACGACAGCCAAATCGATCTATGCCGCCGCCATGGTATTGGGTCGGCTGGAAACGCTGGCCATCATCGCGCTTTTCACACCGGATTTGTGGCGCGCCTGAGCGGTGCCTTGCTATAGGTCCGTAACGGACTGTTTTTTGGGGTGGAATGTTGTTTTGTCAAACGACATACTCCCGCCGGAGGGACGGTCTGATCCGCAGACCTAAGCAAGAATAAAAGGGTACCGACATGGCCTCGGACAGACAAAATTTGCAAGATGCATTTCTCAATCACGTGCGCAAAACCAAGGTGCCCGTGACCATTTTCTTGATCAATGGTGTGAAACTTCAGGGTGTTATCACGTGGTTTGACAACTTTTGTGTCCTGCTGCGCCGGGATGGGCAAAGCCAGCTTGTGTACAAACACGCAATCTCGACCATCATGCCAAGCCAGCCGATTTCGCTCTACGAGGGCGAAGACGCCTCTTGAGTGAGACTGCACCGCAGCTGACCCGCGCATGGGTCCTGCACCCCGATATCAAATCCGATCCGGACCGGCGCGAGGCAGGCTTTGCGCTGGCCGAAGCCGTTTCATTGGCCCGTGCGCTGCCCGAACTGGACGTGGTGGGCGAAGAGATCGTGCCACTGCCGCGCCCGCGCGCTGGGTTGCTGTTTGGCGACGGCAAGATTGATGAGCTTAAAGAACGTCTGCATGACGCAGAGGTCGAACTGGTGCTGATCGACGGCCCCGTGACGCCCGTGCAGCAGCGCAATCTGGAACGCAAGTGGAAGGTCAAACTGCTCGACCGCACCGGGTTGATCCTCGAAATCTTCTCGGACCGGGCCGCCACCCGCGAGGGCGTTTTGCAGGTGGAAATGGCGGCGCTGTCATATCAGCGCACGCGGCTGGTACGCGCGTGGACCCACCTAGAACGTCAGCGCGGCGGCCTTGGGTTTGTGGGTGGTCCCGGCGAGACGCAGATCGAGGCGGACAGGCGCGCGATTGACACCCAGTTGGTGCGCCTGCGGCGGCAATTGGACAAGGTGGTCAAAACGCGGTCCCTGCACCGTGCCGCACGGGCCAAGGTGCCATATCCGATCGTGGCGCTTGTGGGCTACACCAACGCGGGCAAATCGACCCTGTTCAACCGCCTGACGGGTGCGCAGGTGATGGCCAAGGATATGCTCTTTGCCACGCTGGATCCGACCATGCGCCGGGTGGAATTGCCCGACGGGCCGGAGGTGATCCTGTCCGACACGGTGGGCTTTATCTCGGACCTGCCAACGGAACTGGTGGCGTCCTTTCGGGCCACGCTGGAGGAAGTGCTGGCGGCAGATGTGATCCTGCACGTGCGCGACATCTCGCATCCCGAGACGGAGGCGCAGGCCGAAGATGTGCGGGCGATCCTCGCGGATCTGGGGGTCGGAGACGACCGCGCCCTGTTCGAGGTGTGGAACAAGCTGGACTTGCTGCCCGAGGCCGAAGCAGACGCGATGCGCGCCCGGGCAGAACGGGACGACGCCGTTCTGGCCTTGTCCGCGATCACCGGCGAGGGGCTGGGCACGCTGCTGGCGACGGTGGCGGCGACGCTGCAAGGGGCTGTGACAGAAGAGACGCTGACATTGCCGTTTGCCGAGGGGCGCAAGCGCGCGTGGCTCTTTGAACAGGACGTGGTGCAGCAAGAGCGGCAGGACGAAGACGGCTTTGCCCTCGGTGTGCGCTGGACCGCTATCCAAAAGGCCCGGTTCGAGGGCTTGTGACGCGATGGGTTTTTAGCCTGGCACTGGCCCTAGAAGCCTGTCCGCTTCGCGCACACAGTTCCGATTACTGCAATCATGTCTATGTCAGCTTTCCGGTTTTGGAGCGGGCCGAATTCGGAGCCCTTCGAAGGCGCAACGAACATGATAAAAACCCTGTATCAATTCATGTTCCCTGGACACATTCATCGACTGCAGACGACGCTTGCCAAGTCGCTTGTTGAACATACCCGATGCGCAAACGATCATTTGGCCTGACCTCAGAACCTGCTCCAAAGACATGTGGAGATACTCGAAAACTGCGTTGTTGAATGCCCAATGCGGTATCACACCTTCTGCCTGCAATTGCTTATTGGCTTCTCTTTTCGCTTCGCGATAGCCGTCCATCTGCGCGCGATCTCTGTAATCTAGGCAGCCACGGACATTTTGCATGTCACGACGTCTTTCATACCACGCGACCAAATGTGTCACCGAGCCCATGCTATGGGCGCGTTGCCCATCAATCGTAATCCAAGCTTCGCCCTCTTGGCCGTGAGCCTTGTGATAGCGTGTGTTCCAGACCTCGACGCGTCCCTTGGCGCTGTCCGCAAGACTGTCTTCAATTCGCTGCTTTAATTTGCTCAATTTTATGGGCAGAAGATTTTGCGGCGCACTCACGCCGCGCTTCGTTACCAATTCTACCGCATCCTGCTTGAACTCGCGGCGGAACATCCTTCTCGTCATATAGATTCTCAAGTTTCATTAACACCTTATCTCGGTGTCCACTAAACCGGCAGCAGGCCAGCTTGGCGCAAAGGGAGCATATGATGGGCGCTGTTGTTTCATTCGATCCTGAGACGCCTGATTTGCTGCCTTCCGAAGACCGGACACGTGGCGCGGAACTGGCGGATGCTGTCGCAAAGTATCTCAAAAATGCGCTCGCCAATTTGCGCATCGCCTACATGCAAAAGGTGATGGACTCTGGCGGCGCGTTTGATCGGAACGGCTGTGATTTCGCAAAATGCCGTCAGATTTTGAACACGGTCGACGAAACCAGTGAAAGCATACACTTCTTGAACAGCAGGCGCGCCAAACCTGGCGATCCAAGTGCGTTCACGTTTACGCATCAAAGTCCGTTCCGCATGTTCGAGGACAGACCGGAACCGCAGGTCGCTGGCACGAACTTCGTAGCCTGCGCAGCTTTTTCGCGTCGGGTGCCTTTTTGAACGAAGCGGACGCCAGGAACCTGACGGGCATCTATTGGTTTACGGATGTCCAAGAGATGTGGCCGACGCCAAGCAACAGCATGGCCCAAGTTGATGCTGGTTGAAGGCGTATTCTTGGTTGCCCAGTACTCCGAGGGAACTGGAACGATTTGTGGCTGACGCAGTAGGGCACCGGCGTTCCAGCATGGCGGACATGTCGTTCAGTGGTCAGTGCGTGATTTGGACGTGCTGCCATTTCCCTTGGGGTAAATCGCCCAATTTCCACGCGCCAATCTGCACGCGGATCAGCCTCAACGTCGGAAATCCAACATGGGCTGTCATTCGTCGTACCTGTCGGTTGCGGCCTTCGGTGATGGTCAGCTCCAGCCAGCTGTCGGGGACGGATTTGCGCACGCGGATCGGTGGGTTGCGGGGCCACAGCCCTGCGGGTTCGTCCATCCGGCGCGCCTTGGCGGGGCGGGTGGGGCCGTCCTTGAGGGGGATGCCCGTGCGCAGTGCAGCCAGTGCATCGTCCGAGACATCCCCTTCGACGTGCACCCAATAGGTTTTCGCGGCCTTGAATTTCGGATGCGCGATGCGCGCCTGCAACGCGCCATCGCTTGTCAGCACCATCAACCCTTCGCTGTCGCGGTCAAGCCGCCCGGCAGGGTAGACGCCCGGCAGGTCGATATAGTCCGACAGGGTGGGCCGTGTTGAGCCTTCGGTGCCCTTGTCGGTGAATTGCGACAGCACGCCGTAGGGTTTGTTGAACAGTATCGTCGTCACCGGCGCAGCGGCTCCAGCCGGGTGATGCCGACGGCACCCGCCCGTGCCAGCCCTTCGTCCAGTGACATCGGGATATACTCGCCGCGCCGCCACAGCTGCGCCATGTCGTCGTAGTGGCGCGACAGGAAATGACCCGATTGACCCGTCGAGATGATAAAGACCGAGCTGTTGGGGTCCGCGAAATCGTAGACACCGCGATAGCCCGCGCCATGCACGTTTTCGAACGGGTCGGGTCCCGTTCCGCGCGTCTTGCCCCGCAACAGGGTGTTGTCCCCGCCCGGCGTCGATTGACGGATGTTCACAAAATACCGCAGCAGCGGAATGTCACCCAGAACCTGATGGTCATGTGTCGCCTGATGCGCATCGCCCCAGCGCAACCCTTCGAGTTGCGTGCCGTATTTCTCCCCGATTTGCAGCAGCGCGTCGTCCAAGGCCAGACGCGCCATGTCGGGGCAGGTTTCCACCGGGGCGGATTGCACCACGTCACACCACACACCCGCGCCATCCACATCGCGGAACACACGTTCGATAAACAGCGGCTCCACATGGGTCAGCGTGTTGGCCATGGGCCCCAGTTCATCCCGCACCAGCCGGTCCTGCAACGCGCGCAGCCATGCCGCGTAGATCAGCGGTTCGGGCCAGTGTTCATTCATTGCCCCGTTCCATTCGGCCAGCAGTGCCAGCGCGCGCTGGCGTTGGCGTTGGGGCGTGCCGTCGGGGGCGGCCTCACCGGTAAACCACAGCTCGGCCCCGATCAGCGGCAAGAGGGATCGCGCGGTGAAGGACACGATGTCCAGTTGCGCCTCGATAAAGCTGTCGCGCGTGTGCACCTCGCGGGCCTGCATCAGGCGCTGCCAGCGTTGTACGCGCTGCGTGTCGCCCCATTCGAAACTTACATGGTTGGGAAAGGGGCGGTCGACCGTCTTGTTGTTGGTGTTGCCCAGAATGCCGCCCACGGGGGACACGAAACCGGGATTGGCACTGTAGGCCATGCGGCCCTGCCAGCGGTTCTCGGACCGCCATCCGAGGCTGGGCAGACGGCCCTGGCTTTGGTGCGCCTCGTCCCGCTTGGGGATCGCGCCGATCGTCTTCATCGCGATGGTCGCCCGGTCCACAAGGGTCATGTTCTGCGCCGGGGCGATGTAGGTTTCGCTGGCGGTGATTGCCTGGGCCACGGTCTGTGCCTTCATCACGCCCATCGCCGCACTCAGCGAGGTGTCATTCGGGCTCAGCACCGTCCAGCTCAGCGATGCGACATGGCCCGGCGGCGTGATCGACCCGAGGTTGCGGAAACTGCCCGGCAGCACCGGGCCATTGTCCGTCCAGCGCAGGGTCAGTGTGACCGGATCGGCGCCGTCGATCTCGATAATGGAGGCGCGGCTTTCAAAGTCTTTCCAGCCGTCGGGCGTGCGGTATTGCGTCGGGTTGTCGGGGTTTACCTCTTCGATCAGCACATCCTGATCGTCGACATAGGCCGACGTCAGGCCCCAGCCCAGAACGTCGGACCGGCCTGTGAGAACGGCAGGCATTCCGGGGATGGTGGCGCCGATGATCCCGCCACTTTGCAGTTCGAGCCGCGCCAGATACCAGATCGACGGCGCGGTCAGGCCCAGATGCGGATCATTGGCCAACAGGGTCCCGCCCGAGGCTGACCGTGAGGCCGCCGCTGCCCACGCGTTTGACGCCCCGGCCAAGCCGCGTGCTGGAAAGGGCGACAGGGGGTGCCGCGTGGCGTCCACCGCCGCAAAATTTCGCTCCGCTCCGGGGATCAGGGCCGCATATTCCGGCAGACTGGCCACGCCCGGTCCGGGCACGTCCGGCAGCAAATCGGCCAGCCGTTCGGGGTTGTCCAAAGCCAGTGACAGGCGCGCGCGCAACACTTCCTCTTCCATGTGGCCGGACAGTTGCAGCCCCATCAGCTTGACAATGGCGATGCTGTCGGCAGGTCGCCACGGGGCAAGCGGCGCACTGAACAGGAACATCTCGGGCGCGCCGCGTCCCAGCGCTTCGGTGTTGATCTGATCAAGGCGGGCGTTGACCCCCGCGGCATAAGCCTCAAGGGCCGCCAGCGTTTCGGCATCCTGTGCGGCAACCGACTGCACGGCAAGTCGGTAGATGTCGAGCCTGCGCAAAAAGCTGTCGATGTCCACTGTGGACGTCCCGAACAGTTCGGACAGGCGGCCCTGCGCCGTGCGCCGCATCATCATCATCTGCCACAGGCGGTCCTGCGCATGGGCAAAGCCCAACGCGTGGAACACATCCTGATCGGTCTGTCCGAAAATGTGGGGCACGTTGGCGTTGTCGCGGACGATCTCGACCGGCGCCGTTACCGCCGGTACGCGGACAACGGCGTCGTAATCGGGCAGGGACCGGGACGCGAGGTAGTAGATCATGCTCACGCCCAGCACGGTCAGCACGATGAACCCCGCCGTGATGCGCACCAACCACTGAAAGACCACTGCCATCGCTGCTGCTGCCCCTCTGACTGATGCGCCGTTGACCCTTGGGCTCTGACTGTTAGGTAGGGTCGCAGCAAAGCGCAAGGCACGAGGGAGTTGGGATATGGCGAAACTGGCATTTCTGGGGCTGGGCGTGATGGGCGCTCCGATGGCTGGGCACCTTCAGAAGGCCGGGCACGACGTCACTGTCTACAACCGCACCACGGCCAAAGCGCAGGATTGGGTCAACACCCATGGCGGTGCTATGGCGACCACGCCGCACGATGCGGCCAAAGGTGCTGATTTCGTGATGGCCTGCGTGGGCAACGACGATGATTTGCGGGGCGTGTGCCTTGGGGAAGATGGGGCCTTTGCGGGCATGGATGCAGGTGGGGTATTTGTGGATCACACCACCGTGTCAGCACAGGTGACAACCGAACTTTATGCAGCGGCTGACGCGTTGCAGATCAGCTTTGTTGATGCGCCGATTTCGGGCGGGCAGGCGGGCGCGGAAAATGCGCAATTGTCCATCATGTGCGGTGGCGACGAAGGCGCATATGCGCGCGCCGAGCCGATCATGGACGTCTACGCCAAACTGTGTCGCCGCATTGGTACATCCGGTGCTGGCCAGATGACCAAGATGTGCAACCAGATCGCCATTGCCGGGCTTGTTCAAGGACTGAGCGAGGCGCTGCATTTCGCTGAAAAAGCGGGACTGGATGGCCGCGCCGTGGTCGAGGTGATCAGCCAGGGGGCGGCAGGCAGCTGGCAGATGGCCAATCGGTATGAAACGATGCTGGACGATCATTTTGACCACGGCTTTGCCGTGGACTGGATGCGCAAGGATCTGGGCATTTGCCTTGATACGGCAGATGAGAACGGCGCAAGCCTGCCCGTCACGGCGCTTGTCGATCAGTTTTACAAAGACGTCCAAAAGCTGGGCGGTGGCCGCTGGGACACGTCGAGCCTCATCAAACGGCTGCGCGCCATGGGCTGATGGGCGCATTCAGGATTTCGTAAGGTCACTCTGACAGATTGCGCGGGCAATGCGTCGAAGGAACCTCATGTCTGAACTGCTTTCCACGGCCCGTGAGACGGCAAAATTCCTCCCGGAACATGTGTTTTTTTCGCGGACCGACGACCGTGGCATTATCCAGTCTGCCAACAGCGTCTTTCAGATCGTATCTGAGTTCAGCTGGACCGAGATTATCGGCGCGTCGCACAAGATCGTGCGGCATCCCGCCATGCCGCGTGCCGTGTTTCGGCTGCTGTGGTCGCGCATTACGGCGGGCAAGCCGGTGGGCATTTACGTGGTGAACCGGACCAAGGGCGGCGATGCTTATGCCGTCCTCGCCGTATCAATGCCGTTTGAGGACGGGTACGTGTCTGTGCGGCTCAAGCCGATGTCGGATCAGGTGGACGAGATCAAGGCCCTCTATGACGACATCGCGCGTCAAGAGGCGGCAGAGGGCCTCGACCCCGAAGAAAGCCTGCGCCGACTGCTGTCCCGGATCGAAGAAATGGGGTTTTCTGATTACGACGCCTTCATGGCAGACGCGATAGAACATGAACTTTTGGTCCGCGTGAGCCATCTACAAAAGCTGAAACCGCACGAGGTTGTGACGCTCTCGGCCATTCAGGCCGCGGTGGAAACGATTGCCGCGGCTGGGCGTGACCTTGACGCGCTGCTGTTGCAGACGAACCAGATCCCCGACAATATGCGATTGCAGGCCATGCGGCTGGAAGGCCGCGATGGTCCGATCGGCGTGATTTCCGCCAATTACCAGATGATGACAGAGACGTTTACTCAATCGCTCAAGGATTTTCTTGCCGCGGCGGAAAGCGCTGTGGCACCGGTGCGTGAGGCCAAGTTTCTGGCGGCCACCGGTATTCTGGTCAGCGAGGTGGCCCGGCAATTGCGCACCGAAACCGGCATCCGTCCCGAGAAAAAGGCGGCAGACCTTCAGGCGCTGGAGCGGTTGGCGACCCTGTATGAGGAAAAGGCCGCGCAAGCGGTCAAGGATGTCGCGCGGCGCGCGGAATACTTTGACCGCATCAGCAAGGATATGCGCCGCATGGTCTTTGGCCTCGAGATGACGCGAACCATGTGCAACATCGAACGGTCAAAATCGTCCAGCGACACCGATGCGCTTGATGGCGTCGTCGAGCGCCTGCACAGCGCCGAGACGCAGTTGAGCGACCTGATGACGGATGTCGAAGGGGCGGTGCACGACATTATGGACCGCGCAGGAAACCTGCTGCGCAGTCGCAAGGATCGTCGTCCGCCGGTTAACATCCGCACGGTTGCCGCCGAATAGCCATGGCCACCGCGATTTTGCCGCATGATCAGCGCAGCCACCCGTATCCAAAGATCCGGGAGGCAACGCGCGATCAGGCGTCGGTTCAGGGAATGATGCGCGTATACTTCGTGCCTTCGAGGGTCGCACCGATGCGCAACCCGGCTTGGGCGAACACCGCGGCCAAAACCGGCGACAGGACGGTTGTCGTGTCGGCGGCAACGCTTTCGCCCTTGTCCGATACCACGTATTCCAGATCAGCCCCCGCAACCCAACCAGGCGAACGGCGGAATTCAACCAGCGCCGCATCCGTCATAAAGAACAGAACATGCGCAAATTGCTGTGCGCCAATCTGCAATCCGCCGGTGCCCTTGACCAGCGAATAGTAATCGACCGTCACGTCGTTGACGCGCAGCGCTCCACGCCCATATGCGCCGCCAAAGCCAAAGCCCGCTTCGGTCACCAGCGGCATGACCAGCATACCGTTCGCCTTTTGCGACAATGTGACCGTGTTGGGGTAGGTTCGGTACATTTCCTCAAGCGTTGCATCGACGCGCGCGTCGATCAATGTGCTGCCCCGGCTGCCGACACCGTTGCCGCACGCCGCCGTGAACCCCATGCTCGCAAGTGCGCCAGCCGCAAAGCCGCGCCGAGACATTCCGAATGTCTTCATTGTAAAACCGCCTGTGTTGCTCGTGTTCTGCGCAGTTTCTCCACGCTTGTGCGCAACTATACGCTTATCGCGTGGGACTGTCACGCCCTACAGTGGGTCATGGGCAATCGTGCGCTCAGCAGTCTAGCGCAATGGCACGCCCCGGAATGTGGCGCACGGGCAGTGCCACGGGATCAAACCCGTCGAGGCAGCGCAAGTTGATCGCCCAGCCGTCAAATGGAGCCACGCCGCGTGTCCGTTCGGCGGCTGTAGGTGCGCTGGGACGTCGGAATGGCAGGATGCCGCACTGCGGGCAAAAGTAGTCCTTTGCCGTGCGCGACCCCCATTGATAAAGCGTCAGGTCAGCCAGCGGCCGCTGCACCGTCAACGCGGCTTCGGGCACACGAAACATCAGCGCGCCGCGTTTGTGGCAGATGCTGCAATCGCAGATCCGCTGGTGGTCGATCTCCGCCGTGATCGCGAACTGGACAAAACCGCAATGGCAACTGCCCGTGTGTCGGATCATGACCGCGCCAGCAGCCGGGCCGCCGCCGGGGCGAAATAGGTCAGAACCCCGTCGCAACCCGCGCGTTTGAAAGCCATCAGGCTTTCCATCATCACCCGGTCATGGTCGATCCAACCCTGCGCGGCGGCAGCCTGCACCATCGCGTATTCGCCCGACACCTGATAGGCGAATGTCGGCGCGCCAAAGGCGTCTTTGACACGGCGGCAGATGTCCAGATAGGGCAGGCCCGGTTTCACCATGACCATGTCCGCGCCTTCGCTCAGGTCCCGTTCGATCAGCCGCAGCGCTTCGTCCGAATTGGCAGGGTCCATCTGGTAGGTCTTTTTGTCGCCGGTCAGCGCGCCGGACGCGCCCACCGCATCGCGGAAGGGGCCATAAAAGGCGGATGCGTATTTCGCGCCATAGCTCAGGATCATCACGTTGCGATGCCCGCCAGCCTCCAACCCGTCGCGAATGGCGCCGATCCGTCCGTCCATCATGTCCGATGGCCCGATAATGTCAGCGCCCGCTTCGGCTTGGCGCACCGCCATTTTGACCAGCGCCTCGACCGTGCGGTCGTTCACGATCTCGCCGTTTTCGACGAATCCGTCGTGGCCGTTGATGTTATATGTATCCAGCGCCACATCCGTCATGATCGCCATATCGGGCAAGGCTGCCTTGATCGCGCGGATCGCGCGGTTGGCGTGGTTTTCGGGGTCCCATGCGCCGGCGCAATCCTCTGTCCGCTCTTCGATCCCGGTATAGGGAAAGATGCAGATGGCGCGAATGCCCAGATCGGCGGCTTCGCGGGCGGCGTCGACGATCTTGTCCACGGACCGGCGCGACACGCCGGGCATTGACGGCACAGGCTCTTCGATCCCCTCGCCAGCACGAACAAAAACCGGCCAGATGAAATCTTCGACGCTCAGCGCGTTTTGTCGCACAAGACCGCGCACAGCCTCAGAGGACCGAGTGCGGCGCAGTCGGGTGGCAGGGAAGGGAGCTTGGGTCGGGCGCATCGGTTCTGTCCAGTCTGGTTGACAGTATATGGGTGGCACGGTTTTTTGCGCTTGCCAAGTCTAGGCACCGCCCCGCACCCGCGCTAAGAGGGGCGTCAATCAGAATGCGAGAGCCCAGCACAGGGCCGCCCGAGGACAGAGTTTGGACTGGCACACCACAATATTCGAACTGATCGACATGCGCTCATTCTCGAACCTGTGGTTCTGGATCGCGTTGGCTGTGGTGTGGTCGACGGCCAGCCACTGGATTCTTGGCGTTCCGTTCGATCTGGTGTCGCGCGCGCGGCGCAATGGCGGACAGGCCGCCGAAGACCTTGAGGCGCTCGTGCGGATCAACACCAACCGGCTGCTGTATATCAGCACGGTGTCGGGCCTTTGGTTATTGGGCTTTGTCTGTTTCATCCTGACGGGCCTTGCGCTGCTGGGGTTCGTCTACCGCGTGGAGTTTGCGCAGGCATTGTTCTTGCTCGGATTTCCGATGACGCTGGTGGGCGCACTGAACCTCTCGACCGCGCGGCTCATTCAGGAACGCGAGGCGCAAGGCGAGGAATTGTGGCGCTACCTGTCGCGGCATCGCACGATTGTGCAGGCCATTGGCATGGTCTCCATCTTTGTGACGGCGTTGTGGGGGATGTATCAAAACATGGCCGTTGGCCCCTTCGGCGGTTGACAGGCGCGGGGTTTGCGCCAATTGAGGCACTCTGCCAGAGCACCGATCCCACATGACCACCAAGCAACACCTCACCGTATCCGGCGCGCCCGAAGGGTATGACGCCAAGCTGATCCTCGACGAGGTTGCGGCACATGGTCCCGTGGTTCATGTGGCACGCGACGACAAACGGTTGGCAGCCATGCAGGCGGCACTGCGGTTCTTTGCTCCCGACATGCCGGTTCTGGTGTTTCCGGGCTGGGATTGCCTGCCCTATGACCGGGTGTCGCCCAATGCCGATATCTCCGCCCAGCGGATGGCGACGCTGGCCGCGTTGGTGCATGGGATGCCGTCGCAGTTCGTTCTGCTCACAACACTGAATGCCGCGACACAGCGTGTGCCCGCGCGCGATCTGATGCGCGAGGCGGCATTCACGGCAACAGTTGGCAACCGGGTGGACGAGGCGGGGTTGCGCGCCTTTCTGGTGCGCATGGGGTTCGTGCAAAGCCCGACCGTGACCGAACCCGGCGACTACGCGGTGCGCGGCGGCATCATCGACATTTACCCGCCCGGCGATCTGGGGCCGGTGCGGCTGGATCTTTTTGGCGACGTGCTGGACGGCGCGCGCCGGTTTGACGCTGCCACCCAGCGCACCACCGAAAAGCTCGACATGGTCGAGCTTGCCCCGGTGTCCGAGGTCATTCTGGATGAGGCCGCGATCACCCGCTTCCGCCAGAACTACCGGCTGGAATTTGGGGCCGCTGGCACCGACGATCCGCTTTACGAGGCAGTCAGCGCAGGGCGCAAGCATCAGGGGGCTGAACATTGGCTGCCTCTGTTTCACGACCGACTTGAGACGTTGTTTGATTACCTGCCGGACGCGTCGATTTCGCTGGACGATCAAACCACCGCGATGCGGCTGGCGCGCTGGGACAGCGTCACGGATCAATACGAGACGCGGCGGCTGGCGATGGAGAACCGGTCCAAGCTGGATTCGGTCTACAAACCCGCGGCACCGGGCGGTCTCTATCTGGGTGACGCCGCGTGGGAGGCCGCCGTGGCCAACCGACGTGTCGTGCAGTTCACACCGCTGCCACAGGCAACGGGCCCGGGTGTCACGGATGCAGGCGGGCGCATCGGGCGCGATTTCGCGCCCGAGCGACAACAGGAATCCATCAGCCTTTTCGGGGCGTTGGCCGATCATGTCAAAGGACGGCTTGAGCATGGCCCGGTGGTCATTGCCAGCTATTCCGAAGGGGCCCGCGAACGCCTGACAGGACTGATCGAGGACGAGGGGCTGGCCGAAGCGATCCCGATCAGCGACGCGCGTCGCATCGGCAAACGCGGTCTGCATCTGGTCGTTTGGGCGCTGGAACATGGGTTCACCGGGCCGGGCCTGACCGTGATTTCCGAACAGGACGTGTTGGGCGACCGGCTGATCCGTGCGCCCAAGAAAAAGCGCCGTGCAGAGAATTTCCTGACCGAAACACAATCGCTCAGCCCGGGCGATCTGGTGGTGCACGTGGATCACGGCATCGGGCGGTATCAGGGCATGGAAGTCGTCACCGCCGCCGGGGCGGCGCATGAATGCCTGCTGCTGGAATATGCAGAAAGCTCAAAGCTGTATCTGCCGGTCGAAAACATCGAACTGCTCAGCCGCTATGGCCACGAAGAGGGGCTGCTGGACCGTCTGGGCGGCGGCGCGTGGCAGGCCAAAAAGGCGCGGCTGAAAGAGCGCATTCGCGAGATGGCCGACAGGCTGATCCGCATTGCCGCTGAACGCGCGCTGCGCAAGGCGCCAATCCTTGAACCACCGCCCGGCATGTGGGACGCGTTTTCGGCCCGTTTTCCCTATCAGGAGACCGACGACCAACTGGCCGCCATCGCTGCGGTGATGGAGGATTTGACCAGTGGTCAGCCGATGGACCGGCTGATTTGCGGGGACGTTGGATTTGGCAAGACCGAAGTGGCGATGCGCGCGGCCTTTGTTGCCGCCATGTCTGGCGTGCAAGTGGCGGTGATTGCGCCCACAACGCTGCTGGCGCGGCAACACTACAAGAGCTTTGCCGAACGGTTCCGTGGCTTTCCCATCGAGGTGCGGCAACTGAGCCGCTTTGTCTCGACTAAGGACGCCAACGATGCACGCGAAGCGATGTCGCGCGGCACGGCGGATATCGTGGTGGGCACCCATGCGCTGCTGGCCAAAGGGGTGCGTTTCCAGAACCTCGGCCTGTTGGTCATTGATGAAGAACAGAAATTCGGTGTGGCGCACAAAGAGCGGCTCAAACAATTGCGCTCGGATGTGCATGTGCTGACGCTGACGGCGACCCCGATTCCGCGGACCCTGCAACTGAGCCTCACAGGCGTGCGCGATCTCAGCATCATTGGCACGCCCCCCGTGGACCGGCTGGCCATCCGCACCTACGTGTCCGAGTTCGATGCCGTCACCATCCGCGAAGCGCTGTTGCGCGAACATTACCGGGGCGGGCAGTCGTTCTATGTGGTGCCGCGCATCAGTGACCTGCCGGAGATCGAAGAATTCCTGAAAGAGCAGCTGCCGGAATTGTCCTATGTCGTCGCGCATGGCCAGATGGCGGCGGGTGAGCTTGATGACCGCATGAACGCCTTTTACGACGGCAAATACGACGTGCTGCTGGCTACAACGATCGTGGAATCAGGGCTTGATATCCCCACGGCCAACACGATGGTGATCCACCGCGCTGATATGTTCGGGCTGGCGCAGCTATATCAGATCCGGGGACGGGTGGGGCGGTCCAAGACGCGGGCCTATGCCTACCTCACCACCAAACCGCGTACCAAGCTGACGGATACGGCGGAAAAGCGTCTGCGCGTGCTGGGTTCGCTCGACACGCTGGGCGCGGGGTTCACGCTGGCGAGCCAAGACCTCGACATTCGTGGCGCGGGCAACCTGTTGGGCGAAGAACAGTCGGGCCAGATGCGCGATGTGGGCTTTGAACTGTACCAGTCGATGCTGGAAGAGGCGATTGCCAAGATCCGGTCTGGGCAGATGGAAGGGCTGACCGAGGATGACGGGCAATGGGCACCGCAGATCAATCTGGGCGTGCCGGTTCTGATCCCCGAAGATTACGTGCCCGACCTTGATGTGCGTCTGGGATTGTACCGTCGTCTCAGTGGGTTGACGCGCAAAGTTGAACTTGAAGGCTTTGCCGCGGAACTGATCGACCGCTTTGGCAAGCTGCCGCGCGAAGTCAACACGCTGATGCTGGTCGTGCGCATCAAGGCGATGTGCAAAAAGGCAGGCATAGCCAAGCTTGATGGCGGACCCAAGGGGGCCACGATCCAGTTCCACAATGACAAGTTCGCCTCGCCACAGGGGCTGGTGGAGTTCATTCAGGATCAGCGCGGTATGGCCAAGGTCAAAGACAACAAGATCGTCGTGCGCCGCGACTGGAAGAACGACGCAGACAAGATCAAAGGGGCCTTTGCCATTGCACGCGATCTTGCCGAGAAGGTGGTTGCCCAGAAGAAGAAGGCCAAAGCCTAGGCCAGTGCCGCCTCTGCCCGGCGCATCAACTGCATCAGCACAGAGGCCGTGACGCAGAAGATCAGGACAAGGGCGACCAGAGGCAACGGTGTCCCGTCAAAGAGCAGGCCCACGGGCGACGCGATCAGCGCACCCAGAACGGTGGACAAGGCGCCAATCACCGAAGCGGCCATACCGGCGATGTGGCCCATCGGCTCCATCGCGATGGCGTTGAGGTTGGCGACCGTTAGCCCGGCCTGAAACATCACACCCCACTGCCAGACCAGATAGACGGCAAACACGCCCGGCAAGTCGGCCACGAGGTACAGGACAAAAAGGCTCGACACGATCACTTGCACGGCCAGCGCCCACGTCACCAGACGGCGCATCCCGAACCTGCCGACAATGGCAGCGTTCAGCAGGCTGGACACGCCGGACGCAACCGCAATTGCGCCGAACCAGTAGGGAAAGGTGTCTGCCCGGTCGAATGCGATTTCAAAGATCGGCTGCACCATGGTGAGGATCGAAAACAGGATGCTCATCATCAGCGTTTGCACGATGATTGACAGGCGCACGGTGGGATGGACCACCATCTGTCGAACGGCATCCACGATCAGCGGCCAACGCAGGGGGCGGCGGTTCTGCGGCGGTAAGGTTTCGGACATGCGCAGACCGAACCACAGGAAAAGAACAACGCCAAAGATGAGAAAAGCGGCAAAAATCGCACGCCAGCCAAACGCATCGGCAATCAGCGCACCCATCAGCGGCGCAATACCGGGCACCAGCAAGAACACCATCATCGTCAGCGACAGGATAGAGGCCATGTGCCGCCCTGAATAAAGATCGCGGATGATTGCCGCAGACACGACCCGTGGCCCCGCTGCGCCCAACCCCTGCAAAACCCGCGCGGCCAGCATCATTTCGAGCGTGGGTGCCGCCCAGCTGAGCACGGACCCAAGCGCGTAGATGCCCAGCCCCAGATAGAGCACCGGCTTGCGCCCCCATGCGTCCGACAGCGGTCCCATAAAAAACGTGCCCAGTCCCATTCCAACGACAAAAAACGTGAGGATCAAGGCGGCCTGCGCCGTGCCACCCGGTGCGATATCCGCCGCGATGTCGGGCAAAACTGGCAACATTGCGTCGATGGAAAACGCGATTGTGGCGAACATCATTGCCATCAAGGCGATGAATTCGACTTTGCCCACCTTCTGTTTTGCCGGTTTGGTCACGCGCTTTCCTGATGTCCGCATCGCTGACGCGACTGAACGTCATATTGGCGACGTGTTACAGGAATGGCAACGACCGCTGGTTGAATTTTACGCGATCAACGGCCCGCGGCTCAAAACGTGATCAATCCTCGGTCTGGGTCAGTTCGGCAATGACTTTGGCCCACAATTCGGGCGGCTGCGCGCCGGGCACCGCGTGCTGTTGGGCGACAATGAATGTGGGCACTGAATTCACACCCATCGACCGGCTGTGCGCATCGCGCGCCGCAATGTCATCACGGTCCGCATCCGACCCCAGCAGGCGCAGCACAACGCTCGCATCCATGCCAATGCCGTCCGCGATGTCGGCCAGCACCTCTTGATCGCCAATATCGCGCGCCTCGACGAAATAGGCTTTGAACAGGGCCGATACCGCCGCCGTCTGCTTGCCCTCGATCCCGGCCCAGTGGATCAGCCGATGTGCGTCCAGCGTGTTGGGCGTGCGCTGCATCCCCTCAAAGTCAATCTTGAGCCCCGCCTTTTCCGCGTTCTCGACCACGGGCGCATAGGCGCGCACCGCGCCGTCCTTGCCGCCAAACTTGGCCTCCAGATAGGCGCGACGGTCCATGCCTTCGGGCGGTATGTCGGGGTTCAACTGGAATGGATGCCATTCAATGACAAAGGGATGGTCAGGATGCGCCGCCAGCGCCCGGTCCAGATGCGCCTTGCCGATATAGCACCAAGGGCAGATCGGGTCGGACATGATGTCAAGTTTGATGGCGTCTGTCATGAGGGTGTCTTTCTTGATTTCGGCCAGAATTGGTGCAGGCGGCGGCGGACAAGTTTGCCATTGGGCCCTAGCGGCAACAGAGGCAAGTGGACATAGGCGCGCGGTTGTTTGTAGCGCGCCAGCCGCGCGGCGGCATGATCATGCAGAACCGTCTCATCCGTGGCTTCGCGCCCGGTATAGAACGCAACGATGATCCGTTTGCCCGGTGCCAGCTCAACCTCGGCCACTCCGCAGGAGGCCACGCCCGGTGCGTTGGCCACGACCATCTCGACCTCCACCGGCGAGACGCGGAACCCGCCTGCATTCATCATGTCGTCGCTGCGTCCCAGATAGGTGATCTCGCCGGCCGCGTTCATCTGGCCGGTATCGCCGGTCAGGAACCAGTCGCCCTGATACTTGTCAGCCGTCTCGTCCGGCGCGTTCAGATATTCGAGCATCAGGCCCGGATCGTCCCGGTGGACCGCGATGGTGCCACTGGTGCCCACGGGCACAGGCCCCTCGGAGCCGAGAATGGCCACCTTGCGCCCCGGTTGCGGTCGTCCCAGTGCGGTGTCGGTGCAAGGGGTGCCCGGCGACGAGGATATGAAGGTCGAACATTCGGACATGCCATAGGCCTCGTAGATCGGGGTGCCAGTGGCCTTGCTCCAGCGGGCGTGCAGCGCGGACGGCATCTTTTCTCCTGCGCTCAGCCCATGGCGCAAGCGGGGCAGGGTTGGCAACGCCCCCCGTTCCAGCATCTGGCGGTACACCCCCGGCGCGGCGGCAAAAAGGGTGGCGTCATGTCGGCGCAGCAGATCACCCAAGGCTTCGGGTTTGGTACCCGGCGCGGGGATCAGTGCGGTGGCGCCAACGGTCCACGGGTCCATCAGTCCGGTGCCCAGCGTGTAGGTCCAGTTAAAGGCACCGGCGTGCAGGATCACGTCGGTCTCGGACAGTCCGTACCAATGCTGAAACATCATCTGGCGGGCCCAGATCGCCCGGTGGGCATGACCCACGGCGCGCGGCTGGCCGGACGTGCCGGAGGTGTAAACGATATAGCCAAGCCGGTTGGGATCGCTCAGATGCACCTTGCCCGGCGCATGGGTGCGCAGGGCGCGCAGCGTGTGGACGCCCATATGGGGTGCGCCGGTTGCGGTGGCCACATCCGGGTCGTGCAGGATGACACGCGGGCGCAATTCGGCCACGATACGGGCCACCTCGGGTTCAGTGAGCGCCGATGAGGTTGGCACCGGCACAAGCCCGCCCGCCAGCGCGCCAAGATAGGCAATCGGAAAATCGAGCGTATTTCCGAGGCGCATCAGCACACGGTCACCGGGCCTGAACCCTGCCGTTTTGAACCCACCCGCCGTGCCCAGAACCGCTGCCAACAGTTCGGCATAACTGAGCGTCTCAGGCTCACCCGCGCCGATAACGGCGACAGCCGTCTTGCCGCCCAACGCGTCGGCACGTGCAAGCACGTGACCGGCGAGGTTGAACGGAGCCGGGCAGGGTTGGAATGGGCCGCTGTCAAAAAGGCTCAGCATGACGCCTCGCTAGACGTCTGCGCGTACCGTTGCAAGCCCGCTGGCGCCCGCCTATAGAGGACGTCATGCAAGGCAAAGATCCCAAGTCGTTGATCCAGATTGCCCGCGCTGGCGGGCAGAATGAGGCGTCCGAACCGCTGGATCTGGGCGCGCGGGTGCGTGAATTGCGCAAGGCCCGTGACTGGACGCTGGAACAGGCGGCGGGGCAGGCGGGCTTGGCCCGGTCGACCCTTTCCAAGATCGAAAACGGTCAGATGTCGCCGACCTACGAGGCGCTCAAAAAACTGGCCGTGGGTCTTGAGATTTCCGTGCCGCAGTTGTTCACCCCGCCGGAAAAGGGACAGATCAACGGGCGCATGGTCATGACCAAGTCGGGCGAGGGCAACGCGCAGGCCACCGCCACTTACGAGCACGAGTTGCTGGCAGAGGCGCTGACCAAAAAGACGATGCTGCCATACCGCGCCCGCGTGCGCGCCCGCACAATGGAAGAGTTTGACGGCTGGGTCCGCCACGATGGCGAGGAATTCCTGTATGTGCTGACGGGTGTCGTGCTTTTGTACACCGAATTTTACGAACCGGTGGAAATGCGTCGAGGCGACAGCGCCTATTACGACGCCACGATGGGGCACAATGTCATTTCGATGAGCGATGAGGATGCGACGATCCTTTGGGTGACGTCGCTGGCCTGACCTCAGGCCGACTGGCGGCCCTTGCGACGATCAAGAAAGGCGTCAAATGCGGCGCGCGCCTCTTTCAGAGACATGTCGTGCGTTGCAGCGAGATAGCTTTCGAACCGGTCCTGATCCGCTTTGAGAAACGGCATGGCGCTGGGTTCAAGGTGCGGAAATTCG
Source organism: uncultured Tateyamaria sp. (assembly GCF_947503385.1). GTDB lineage: Bacteria > Pseudomonadota > Alphaproteobacteria > Rhodobacterales > Rhodobacteraceae > Tateyamaria. Next base: position 225,145 of record NZ_CANNDO010000002.1, on the reverse strand, counting down.
TTCCGCAGCGCAGAATAGCTGCTGGCCCAGTCGCGCGTGAGATCACTCCAGCTCATGGCAGGTCCCCCGAAATCGGTTTTTTGCGATACTCCGCCAGACACCCCCGGCAGATCATTCCCACGCGGCGTAAACTATAACAATTCGGTGACAGGGCAACCTAATACTGGAACAGTCGGCGCAACGGTCGCACCGACACGGCCGCCACCGCACATTGAACAAGCACAAACGCCGCGATGTGTCCGGGATAGATGCCCGCAAACGTGTCGGAAAATCCGCGCGCCAGTGTCACCGCCGGATTGGCAAAGCTGGTCGACGCGGTGAACCAATAGGCCCCCGTGATGTAAAGCGCCACCAGAACCGGCACCGCGTCGGGCCGCGCCTTGAGCCCGCCAAAGATCACAAACAGCAGACCAAAGGTTGCGACCGCCTCGGACCACCATTGTGCCGGGCCGGCGCGCTGCATCGTTTCACTCAGTTGCAGGATCGGCAGATCGAACATCGCGTGCGTTGCCCAAACGCCCAAGATCGCGCCCACCGCCTGAACCGCCACATAAGCGGCAGCCCTGCGCGGATCGATCTCGCCCCGCAGGGCAAAGGCGAGCGTCACGGCAGGATTGAAATGTGCGCCTGAAATCGGTCCCAGAACGGTGATGATGCAATAGAGGATGCAACCGGTTGCAATGGCATTGGCCAGCAATGCAATCGCAACGGTGCCACCGGCCAGAGCCTCGCCCATAATGCCCGAACCAATGACACCTGTCAGCAACAGGGCGGTGCCCAACCCTTCGGCAACCAGTTTGCGAAGCATGGAGTTATTCTTCGTACCACCAGAACTGCGGCATCCAGTCCGGGCCGTCGCCATAGATTGGCAATGTTTCGGGGTATTTCATCTCGGCCACGTGGGCGATGCGCCCTGCCGTGAACTGCCAGAACGGCACCACATAGCGCCCTGCGGTCAGCAGACGGTCAAGCGCGCGGGTGGCCGCGATACTGTCGTCACGGGTTGTCGCGGTCAGCATTGCGCTGATCATCGCATCAATCGCCGGATCTTTGGCCCCCATCAGGTTGGGCGTTCCGTCCTCATCCGCGGCCTTGGACCCCCAGTAGAAATACTGTTCGTTGCCGGGGCTGAGCGACATGGCGCGGCGGTGATAGGTCATATCGAAATCGTAGGTGCCAGTGCGCGCGGTGAATTGCGCGCCGTCCACCAGTTCGACGGACACGTCGATGCCCAACTGTTCGAGCCCCTGCATATACAGATCGGCAATGGCCCGGTGTTCGGAATTGTTCTGATCCAGCAGGATGGTGAACGCCATCGCATCCCCTTCGGCATTGCGCAGCGTGCCGTCCTGCGGTGTCCAGCCGGCGTCTTCCATCAATACCAGCGCGCGGCGCAGCCCGCGCCGGTTGCGCAAGGAGCCGTCGCTTTCGGGCAGCGTGTAGCCTTCCATGACGCCGGGCAGCACCTTGCCGTTGAACGGGGCGAGCAATTCGGCCACGCGCCCCGTGGCGGCCCCCGGTTCCATCGCCAGCGGCGAGTTTGAGAAATACGAGGTGATGCGCGGCTGCGCGCCGCCTGTGAGCGTGTCGTTGATATATTCGAAATTGAACGCGGTGATCAGCGCCTCGCGCACACGCCAGTCGTCAAACGGGGCCTTGCGCGTGTTCATCACAAAGCCGGTGATGCCTGACGGTTTCTGGTGCGGGATCTCGGATTTTATGACCGCGCGACTGTCCACGCGGGGGAAATCATACCCGCTGGCCCAGTTTTCCGCGTTGAATTCGCGGATTGCGGACACGTCACCGGCCTTAAACGCTTCGAGAACCACATCGCCGTCGCCGTAGAAATCGATGGTGATTTCGTCAAAGTTGAACGTCCCCCGGCGAAAGTTCAAATCCGCGCCCCAATAATCCGGGTTGCGGGTGAGCGTTACGCCGCGCGCGGCCTCGTAATCGCTGATCACATAAGGGCCGGTGCCCATGGGCACATCGGCGATGCCTGCCGCGGCAAAGTCTTTGCCCTCCCATTGTGCTTTTTGCAGGATCGGACGCATCCCGGCCAGCAAGGCCAGTTCGCGGTTGTCGGCGTTGAAGGTGAACCTGACCGACCGTGGACCGGTTTGTTCCAGCGTTTCGATCTGGGTCCAGAGGCTGCGGTAGCGGCCATGCCCTTGGGTGCCAAGCGTTTCGTAGGACCAGATGACATCCTCAACCGTGACCGGGCTGCCGTCAGAGAATCGGGCCTCTTCGCGCAGGGTGAATTCGACCCATGTGCGGTCCTCGTCCGTCTCAATCGATTCGGCCAGCAGACCATAGAGCGCAAAGGGTTCGCCCCGGTTGCGACCCATCAGGCTTTCGTGGGTCAAAAAGCGCAGCTGCCAAGGCACGTTGCCCTTCTGGATGTAGGGGTTGAGCGAATCAAAACTGCCGGTGTTGGCCAGCGTGATCGCCCCGCCCTTTGGCGCGTCCGGATTGGCGTGGGGCAGGGACACAAAATCCTGTGGAAGTTGCGGTGCACCATACATAGCTATGCCATGTGCCGGGTCCGCCTGCGCCATTCCCGCCGTCAAAAGCACCGCGCTCAGAATCGCGCTGAGCCCCGCCAGGGGGCGGCGTTTGATTTGGAAAAAATCCTGCTCCATTTTGGCAACAATCCCTCATAGCCCTTGTTTTGTTAACCTTAGCGGCGTCAGGACATTTACGCATTATCAAACTTTTAGCTTGGACTCTTCGGGCGGGTTTGCGTATAAAGAGGGCACTGCTCGATAGGTTTCTTGCCTGTATGAAACCTGCCTCAATAACTTAACGCCAGCTTCGTGCTGGCGTTTTTTTTTGGCACGTTGCGCAATCGGTGGGCCCGGAAATCGGGCAAGCACACGGGATCGGAAACCGCGACATGACTGACGTCCGGCATGGGATATGGCTCCGCCTGCTGGCCGCGTTCCTGATCACCGCCATGTCCGCTGCAGTACACGAGGCGGCCAAGACCGTCGCGATTGGCCAGATCATGTTCTGGCGGTCTGTAATCGCGCTGGTGCCGATCGTGATCTACACCGCTTTGCGGTCCGAGTTCCCGCAAGCCTTGCAGACCGCGCGCCCGGGCCTGCATCTGACCCGCGGGTTGTTTGGCGCGTTCTCCATGGCGATGTCGTTTGTGTCGCTGGCCTACCTGCCGGTGGCGAATGCGCAGGCGCTGGCCTTTCTGGCGCCGATCCTTGTGCTGCCGCTTGCGGCGCTGTGGCTGCACGAGGTGATCGGCTGGCGTTTGTATATGGCGGTTGGAGCGGGATTTTGCGGCGTGTTGGGCCTGTTGTGGGACGCGCTGGAGCGTCCGGGGCAGGGCGCGCTGATCGGTGTTGTGGCGGGCCTAGCCTATGCCGTCACGATGGCTTTTGTCCGGGTCCACACCAAACGGATGACGATCACAGAACGTCCGGCGACGATTGCGTTCTATTTTGCCATTACTTCGGCGGTGGTTGGTCTGATGACGTTGCCCTTTGGCTGGGCGGAGACGACGGGGCCTGCATTGCTCTGGCTGGTGGTCGCGGGGCTGTTGGGGGGGCTGGCGCATATCGCAGCGAACGAGGCGGTGCTGCGCAGCCCGATCAGCACCCTTGCGCCCTTTGATTTCACCAGCCTCATCTGGGCGCTGCTGTTTGACGTGGTGATTTTTGCCCAATTGCCCGGCATCGCGGGCTTGATGGGCATGGCGATTGTGACGGCAGCCGCGGTCTACGTGGCGGTGCACCTCGCGTCACGTCCGCAAAACTGACGCCGGATCAGCGTGGCGGCTCGGTCGGGTCCTTGCCGTTGGGATAGACGAGGCCCGCGGAAATCACGAGCTTCGCCGCATCCTCGACCGACATATCGAGCGGGATCACGTCCTCTTCGGGCAGAAACAGCAGAAAGCCGGATGTCGGGTTCGGAGTGGTGGGCACAAAGATGCTGAGCATCTCACCGGTGTTGCCACCCTTGGCGCTGACCTCGCCCTTGGCGGTTGTAGAGATGAACCCGATCGCCCAGATGCCCTTGCGCGGATATTCAATCAGGCAGGCCTGTTCAAAGGACCGTTCGGATTGTGCAAACACCGTCTCAGAGATCTGCTTGATCCCGGAATAGATGGACCGGACCACGGGTGTGCGTTCGACCACATGTTCTGCCCAGCGGATCAGTGATCTGCCGATATACCCTTTGGCGACCCAGCCGATGAACACGGTGAACAGCAGGAAAACGATGACGCCCACACCGCGCACATTCACGCGGACCCAGTCTTCGTTGGGCACGCGTGTGCCGTCGGGTCCCACAACAAAGCGGGGATTGCCCAGCCAGTAGTTCACAATGGAATCGGGTTGCCACGCGGTCGGCACCAGTGGCCAGACAAAGCCATCGACCCAGCCGATCACGGTCCAGATCAGCCAAATGGTCAGCCCCACCGGAGCGATGACCACGAGCCCCGTCAAGAACGACGCCCGAAGCCGCGCGATAAGACCCGGGCGGCGGGGCGTGTCTGGGTCAAAGGGTGTGTTCATGTGGTCGGCCTGCAGTTGCGTTGCCTAGTTAGGCGAGCGGGCCAGCAACTACAATGCCTTGCGCGGATTGGGTCATGTTTGGCGCGTGGCACTGCCCAAATTCGTGGCTATTTCCGCCGCAAGCCGGGCATTGTTGCGAACCAGTGCGATATTGGCCTCAAGTGACCGGCCTTCGGTCAACTCGAAGATACGCTGCAACAGGTAGGGCGTGACACCCTTGCCGGTGATGCCATGCGCCTCCGCATCCGCCGCGGCGCGGGCGATAATCGGGGCAAGCGTCTCGCGGTCGATCTCGGCGTTGGTCGGGATCGGGTTGGCCACAAGCTGCCCGCCGGGCAGGCCCAGCCGGGCGCGCATGGCGTGGGCTGCGGCGATGTCGGCGGCGCTGTCCATCCGCAGCGGTGCCTTGATCCCGGCACTGCGCGACCAGAAGGCGGGCATGTCGTCCTGACCAAAGGCAATCACGGCCACGCCTTGGGTTTCGAGCACTTCGAGCGTTTTGGGGATGTCGAGGATCGCCTTGGCCCCGGCGGCCACAACTGTCACGGGGCTCTGCGCCAGTTCCATCAGATCGGCAGAGATGTCAAAGCTGTGTTCGGCCCCTTTGTGCACGCCACCGATGCCCCCGGTGGCAAAGACCGCGATACCGGCGATGCGCGCGGCAATCATCGTGGCGGCAACAGTCGTGGCCCCAGTGCCGCCTGCGGCCATGCATACGGCCATATCCGCACGGCTGAGCTTGGCCACGTTCTGGGCCTGTGCCAGCGTTTCAAGCTGTGTGTCCGTCAACCCGACATGCAAGGTGCCATTGATCACCGCCATTGTGGCGGGCACCGCACCTGCGGCGCGCACATCCGCCTCGACCTGCCGGGCAACATCGAGGTTTTGCGGCCACGGCATCCCGTGGGTGATAATGGTGCTTTCGAGGGCCACAACAGGCGCGCCTTGTTCCAGCGCCTGCGCCACTTCGGGGGAAGGGGTAAAAAGGGTCATCCCGGTGTCTTTCCTGAAACATAATTGGCCGCTGTCTCCAGCGCTTGGGCAAGGGCTGCATCCGGTGCCGCGCCGCGCATCTCGGCGGCGATATGGGCGGCCATGAATGTATCGCCCGCGCCCGTCACCCGCGTGACCAGCACCTGCGGCGGCGTGGCGCTGTGCAGCCCGTCAGGACCGCCGACGGTAGCCGTGTCGCCCCCGTCTGTCACCAGGACACGGGCCGCGCCCCGGTCAAGCACGCCCCGGGCCGCTTCCGCAGAGCTGGCAAAGCTGCGCTGGCACAACAGCCCCGCCTCTTCGAGGTTCACATAAAGCGTGCCACGCCCGTGGCTGAGAAACGGGATCAACCGTTCGGCCTTGCCGGGTGAGGCGGGCGCCACGCGCAGGTCTGCCTGCGCCAAAACCGGGCTTGATGCGATCTCGTTCAGCAGGTCGATGGTCAGGTTGCCGTCAAGGGCCGCAAGCCCGCTATAGGGCGCGTCGCTGGTCGCGATGGTGCCGTCCAGCAGCGGGCGCAGGATCTTTGCCCCCGCGCTTTCCAGTGAATGCGCGTCCGCGATGGCGGCGATCAGGCCGTTGGCCCCTTCGACGGCCATATACTGGTCAGTGGGCAAATCGTCCGAACGGTAGACCGTATCGGTGATCAGCCCCCGCGCGGTACAGGCATTGATCAACTCGTCGCCTTCGGCGTCGCGTCCAATGGCGGTCAGCAGGGCGGGCGTCAGGCCGAACCGGGCCAGCGTCATGGCGATGTTCATCGCCACCCCGCCGGGCAGGCGGGTGATGCGGCCCGGCACGTCCGACCCTTGGCGCATGGCGAGCGGCGCGCGACCGATCACGTCCCAAAGGACCGAACCGATGCAAAGGATATCAGGACTGCGCGTCATGGGGCGGTTGTGCACCCCGCGCCTGCGAAGAACAAGGGCTACTGCGCGGGCACCGAGAAGGTCAGCGCCGCCCAATGTGTGTCCCAGACGGCGGTCTCATCCCCGGCGATGGGTTCCAGCACAACCGCATCGAACAGATAGTCGTGGCCGGGCGTAACGGGGACCGCCGCGATGCCGTCGGCATCGGTGCGGTACAGCGTGACCGTCACACTGTCGTCGGGCGCACGGTCGAACACTTCGACCTGCGCATCCGGCCGCGTGGCATCACCGTAATGCACCTGCACCCGCATCACATTGTTAAAGCCGGGCACATAGGGGTTGGTCAGCGCCACAAACTCGGTCAGCAGGCCATAGCGCGCATCCGCGCCCGCGCCGTCGTCGCCCACGGCGATCAGCGCCTTGGCGTGACGGGTGTAGCGTTCCTTGAAGGGCGGCGGCGGAAATCCCAACGCATCATGTTGCGCCCGCCAGCCTGCAAAATCCTTGTGATCGGCGAATTTCTGAAACTTGGCCCAGCGTTTATACGTCACAAAGGACGGGGTCGTTTCGTGCAGCACAACGGCAAGCCCATCGCCGGGTGCCGGAACATCCAGCGCAGGGTTGTCGCCAAGACGTGGTGTCACCGGTGCGGCGACCCCATCGGTCACCAGTTCAAAGCGCTGCGTGCTGCGGTCGAAATAGCTCAGTGAAACACCTTCGAAGGTTTCACCGTTTTTGAACCGTGCCACGATGTTCTGGCCCGCGGGGACCTGATAGCGTTCCGCCTCGATCCAGAATTCGTGGGCGGTTGCAATGGATGCGAAGATGGCGCACCAACCAGTGAGGAAGAGACGGATGAGGAACATGGCGAAGCCTTTGGAAAATCTGTACGCAAGCCTGTGGCATTGGGCGGCGGTGTCAAGCCTTTGGCTGGCGTTGAGTGTCGGACAAGCCGCATCTCACGAAGTTGTGCCCAGCATTGCCGATCTGACCGTAGCGGACGGGCAGGTCGAACTGATCATGCGGCTGAACATTGAGGCGCAGTTGTCCGGCATTGATCTTGATGGTGTTCTGGACACGGACACTCTTGAAAACGCCGAGGATTATGATGCCCTGCGGGCGCTGTCCGGGGACGCGGTCGCGGCGCGGATGCCAGAATTGGTGGATCGGTGGAACGCGTTGCCGATGCTGCGCACGCTCCAGTCCGTTGACCTGTCGCTGGTGTCGGTCACCGTTCCGGAAGTGCGCAATCTTGAATTGCCGCGCTTGTCCGAAGTTGTGCTGACCGGCGACATCCCACGCGATGCCACTGGTATTCAGTTGGAATGGCCGGACGGGGCCGGCAATCTCATTCTGCGCCAACAAGGGGTCGAGGAGCCGTTTACCGGCCTGATCTCGGGCGGCGGGTCGAGCGGGCTTATTGCGCTTGCTGGTGGCGATGCAGCCACGGGCTGGCAGACCTTTGCCGATTATGTCCCTGTGGGCTTTGACCACATCCTGCCCAAAGGCCTTGACCATATCCTGTTTGTGCTGGGCCTGTTTTTCCTGTCCACGCGGCTGGGGCCGCTGTTGTGGCAGGTCAGTGCGTTTACGCTGGCGCACACGGTGACGCTGGCGCTTGGGGCGCTGGGATTGGTGAACGTGCCGGGATCAATCGTCGAGCCACTGATTGCTGCGTCGATTGTCTATGTCGCGGTCGAAAACATCTTTGCCCGTGGCATGAACACATGGCGTCCGCTGATCGTGTTCGGCTTTGGCCTGTTGCACGGGTTGGGTTTTGCCTCTGTGCTGGGGGAGTTTGGACTGCCCGAAGGCACGTTCATTCCCGCGCTGATCGGATTTAACGTCGGTGTGGAACTGGGCCAGCTGGCCGTGATTGCCATGGCGGCGTTTGCCCTTTGGCTGGGCTGCCGCGCAGCGGATATGGCCAAGCTCGACGGGGTCGAAGGCGTGGTCGAGGAATATCCGGTGATGTTTCGCGCGTGGTCGATGACCGGGTCGCTGATCATCGCTGTCATCGCGCTCTATTGGGTGATTGAACGCACGTTGCTTTAACTCAAGGGCTGCAACAGATCGGACAGGGCTGCGGCGGGATCGTCGTGGCCCCAAATCTCCTCTCCGACGGCCAGAAAGTCCGTGATCTGCGCCAGCGCGGCCACATGGGCGGGCGTCATGCCACCTTCGGCGACGACCGGCACCTCGATCATCTCGGTCCACCATGCAAAGAGTTCGGTGCCCGCGGCCTCTTCCTCACCCGGCGCGGTGAGCGGACCAAAGGAAACGTAATCGGCACCCGCCTCGCCAGCGGTCATGCCATCGTGCCGCGAGGTGCCGCAAAAGCTGCCGACAATCGCGTCCGGTCCCAACACCTTGCGCGCGTCGCGCACAGACCGGGCGGCATCCGTGAGGTGCACGCCATCCAGCCCCAGCCGCGTCGCAAGGCTGGTGTGATCGTCCACCACAATGGCTACATCGCGGGCATGGGCCACCGCGCGACACACGTCAGCGGCGCGCGAAATCCTGTCCTCGTCCCGAGTGGCCAGCGCCAGCCGGATGCAAGCGGCAGGATGCGTGTCGAGCACCCGCGCCAGCATGTCGGGGAACTGTGACAGTTCGATCACGGGCGGGGTCAGCAGGTAGAGTTGTGGCTGCTCGGGCTGGCGCATTGGCGTGGTCCTTTTGGTTTGGGCGCAGCACTAGCGGAAAGCGTTGGGATTTGAAACTTTTATGCCTTCGGCGAGGATTTTTTTGGGACAGAGACGGGGCGGACGCGTGCCCTTGCCTTGGGTGCGGTGTGCGGGATAGACGCCTGCCATGACACCGACCTTTGTTCTGACGCGGCCCCAGATGGGCGAGAATATCGGCGCATCCGCGCGGGCGATGCTGAATTTTGGCCTCGACCGGATGCGTATTGTGGGTCCCCGGGACGGCTGGCCGAACCCGTCAGCCGTTGCGATGGCCAGCGGGGCGGGGCGGGTACTGGATGCAGCGCCGGTGTTTGACGATCTGTCCGCTGCGCTGGCGGACTGCACCTATGTCTATGCCACCACCGCGCGCCCACGGGACATGACCAAGGAGGTCCTGAGCCCGGAAGCTGCAATGCAGGACGCCGCGCGCCGGATTGCCGAAGGTGGTCATGTGGCCGTGATGTTCGGGCCCGAGCGGGCAGGGCTTGAGAACGAGGATATCGTGCAGGCCAACGCGATCATTTCGGTGCCGGTGAATCCGGCCTTTCCGTCGCTGAACCTTGCGCAATGCGTGCTGCTGGTGGGCTATGAATGGATGCGGGCCAGCGCCGACGTCGTGCACCGGACCACCGAAATGGCGGGCACCGATTGGGCCCGCGTCGAAGAGATCGACCATCTGGCCCGCCATTTCGAGGAACGGCTGGACGAAGCGGGGTTCTTTTATCCCGAGCACAAAGCCGCCAGCATGAAGGTAAATCTACGCAATCTCTGGAGTCGGATGCCGCTGACACGGTCCGATGCACAGACCTTGCACGGGATGCTGCGTCAGATGGTCCGCTGGGCAAATCGGCGCTGACGCTGGACGCCCTGCACGGCGCGACATAGGTTGCGCGGTAACATCAGATGGGGCCGGGCATGGCAAGACAGCGCAGCATTTTCGAAGAGGTTGGCACCACCGAAAAACAGGTGGCCGAAACAGGTGTGATCGACAAGGGCCGCGGCGGCGCACGTGGTGCCATTCGCGTCTGGCTGATGATCCTGTTTGTGCTTGTGGTGGTGATGATCGCCGTGGGCGGGCTGACACGCCTGACCGATAGTGGGCTGAGCATCACGGAATGGCGTCCGATCACCGGGGCAATCCCGCCGCTCAGCGCGGCGGACTGGCAATCCGAATTTGACAAGTACAAGGCCATCGACGAATGGCGCATCCAGAACCAGTGGATGACCATGGCCGATTTCAAGGTCATCTATTGGTGGGAATGGGGGCACCGGCAACTGGGCCGCGTGATTGGCCTTGTCTGGGCCGTGGGCTTTTTGTGGTTCCTTGTGCGCCGCCAGATTCCGGCAGGCTGGACGCCCAAGCTGTTGGGCATTGGCGTGCTTGGTGGTTTGCAGGGGGCGATCGGCTGGTGGATGGTCGCAAGCGGCGTGACCAGCGGTGAAGGCATGGTGGACGTGGCGAGCTACCGTCTTGCCACGCATCTGGGCCTTGCCTTTGTCATTCTGGGGTTCATCGCATGGTTTACATTCCAACTGGGCCGTCAGGAACGTGAGCTGATGCAGGCGCGCCGGAACAGGGAAGCGCGGCTGTTCTCGATCTCGACCGGGTTGATGCATTTCGCCTTTTTGCAGATCCTGATCGGTGCGCTGGTCGCTGGTATTGATGCGGGCCGCAGCTACACCGATTGGCCGCTGATGGGGGGGCAGGTGTTCCCGCAAACTGCGTTTGTGCTGGAGCCGCTGTGGCGCAACTTCTTTGAAAGCCCGGGTCTTGTGCAATTCATCCACCGCGTTGCAGGCTATCTGCTGGCAGCTTTCGCGGTGGTCGTCTGGCTGCGTGGTCGACGGTCGGCGCATATGCGCACGCGCACGGCGTTCAACGCTATGATCGCCATGCTGGCCTTGCAGGTCTTGCTGGGCATTATGACGGTGCTGTACGGTGCGCCGTGGCCATTGGCGATTGCGCATCAGTTTGTCGCTGTGGTGCTGTGGGTGTTGATCCTGCGGGCACGTTTTCTGGCGGCCTATCCAATTGCAACTTCGATCCGGGGGACTGCGTGATGACGGCCTATGATGAACTGATTGCGTTTGAACATGATACGCAGGCGCTGGGTCAGGTGGCAGGCCGTCTTGGCTGGGATCAGGAAACGGTGATGCCCCGCGGCGCTGCGCCGCAACGGGGTGAAGAAATGGCGGCGCTGGAAAAAGTACTGCACGCGCGCCGCACCGCGCCCGAAGTTGGCGACTGGCTGGCGGCGATAGATGTGTCGGTGCTGGACACCGCAGGGCAGGCGCAGGTGCGGGAAATCCGCCGCAATTTTGAGCGCGCGTCCAAAGTGCCCGCAGACCTCGCCGCGACAATCGCAAAGGTCACTTCGAACGCACAGGGCAAATGGGCTGAGGCGCGGGCCGCCGACGACTATGCCGCCTTCGCCCCGGTTCTGGACGAAGTTATCGGCCTCAAGCGGCAGGAAGGTCAGGCACTGGCGCAGGGCGGTGACGTCTATGACGCAATGCTTGAGGATTACGAACCCGGCACCACCGCCGCCGACCTTGAGGCGATGTTCGGCGCGCTGCGGCCCGGTCTGACCGAGTTGCGGGCGGCCATTCTGGACCAACCCGCCCCCAAGGGCGTCACGGGACCCTTTGACGAGGCCGCCCAGCTTGGGCTGAGTGCCACCCTGGCCCGCGCTTTTGGCTATGATGAGACGCATGGGCGCATCGACAAGGCGGTGCACCCGTTCTCTTCAGGGTCCGGTCTGGACGTCCGGATCACGACGCGGACGAACCCGTCCGATCCGTTCAACTGTTTTTACTCGACCATCCACGAGGTCGGGCACGCATGTTATGAACAAAACATCGACCGGGCCTATCTGCTGACCCCTCTGGGCCGGGGCGTGTCGATGGGTGTGCACGAAAGCCAAAGCCGCATCTACGAAAACCAGTTGGGACGCAGCCGCGCCTTTACGGGCTGGCTTTATGGACAGATGCGGGATGCGTTCGGCGATTTTGGCATCGACAGCGAAGATGCCTTTTACGCGGCGGTAAATGCCGTATCCAACGGCTATATCCGCACCGAAGCGGATGAGGTGCAGTACAATCTGCACGTGCTTCTGCGGTTTGATCTGGAGCGGGCGCTGATGTCGGGCGATCTGACCGTGCGCGATCTCGAGGCGGCGTGGAATGACCGTTTTGAGGCTGACTTTGGCTATGCGGTCGACCGCGCATCACACGGCGTTTTGCAGGATGTGCATTGGTCCGTCGGACTGTTCGGCTACTTTCCGACCTATAGCCTTGGTAATGTCTATGCGGGTTGTCTGTACGAGGCGCTGCGGTCGGCGGTGCCGGGACTGGACGACCAGTTGGCTGTGGGTGACACGGCGGCGGCCACGGGGTGGCTGCGGGAAAATCTGCAAAAATACGGCGGCTTGCGCAGTCCGCGCGACACCATCGCGCAGGCCAGCGGCATGTCGCCGGGTCCAGAACCATTGCTGGCATACCTTCAGGCGAAATTCCGCACGCTCTATCGGCTTTAAACTGCTGGTCTGATATGTCTAACGGGCTTTGCCCCGTGCTGTCGCTGCGCATCATGCTACCTTGCCGGTCAGTGAACTGAATGGTGAGGACGCAAGATGAATCGGTACAAAACGGCTTTGATGGGCTGCGTTGCGAGTGTTGCGGCAATGGCTGCACAGGCGCAACCCGTGGCCACGACGCAAGCAAGCGTCGGCGGGGCAACAGGCGACACCACGTATTCCGTGCGGGTGATCGGCGCAGACGGCGTTGCCTATAATTGTCGCCCGGATACGACAACGGTCGACGGCACCGTCGCGCGGCTGTGCCGCCGGGCCAATGCGGGCGGTGGCGGTGGCGGCGGCAACGGCGCGTTGCAAGGCGGTACGATCACGGCAGGTGGTGCCGCGGCAATTGGCGTTGTGGCCATCGCACTGGCGGCTGGTGGCGGTGACGGCACAGACAGTTCGACCACGGCCACTACCACGACATCGCCCTGAGCGTTCCAAACCCTGCGGAGCGGGCAAAGGCCCGCACGCCATATTTGGGAAACACCTGAGGCCTGAGCCCCTATGGTTCAGGCCTCAGTCCTCGGTGGTGTCTGTTGCGTCGTCCTCACCTTGATCGGCGATCCAAGCGACGCTTACGACTTCTTCGCCTTTGCCGGTGTTGAACACCTTGACCCCGCCTGCGCTGCGCGAGCGGAAGCTGATGCCATCCACGGGCACGCGGATCGATTGGCCCTTGGACGTGGCGAGCATGATCTGGTCGTCCATTTCCACCGGGAACGAAGCGACGATATTGCCCGTCTGCATCCGTTTGTCCCAAGCGGTGACACCCATGCCGCCGCGGCCGCGCAACGGATAATCCTGCGACGACGACAGCTTGCCTGCGCCGCCGGATGTGATGGTGAGGATCAGGTTTTCGGCGGCGGACATCTCGGCATAGCGGTCCTGCGGCAGTGGCATGTCCGCATTGCCTTCTTCCTCGTCCACGGCGTCGGGATCATCTGCGATACCCGCCATGGCGCGGCGCATCTTGAGATAGGCGGCGCGTTCGTCCGAGGTTGCCTCGAAATGCCGGATCACGGACATCGACACGACACGATCATCGCCCGACAGGCGGATGCCACGCACACCGGTTGAGGCGCGGCTGTTGAACACACGCACATCGTCGGCGCGGAAGCGGATTGCGCGGCCGGAATTGGTGACCAGCATCACGTCATCATCATTCGACGCAATGCGTGCGTTGATCAGCGTCCAGCCTTCACTGTCGCCTTCGAACTTCATCGCAATCTTGCCATTGGCTTTGACGTTGGTGAAATCCGACAGTTTGTTGCGGCGCACCGTGCCGTGATCGGTGGCAAAAACGACCTGCAAATCGTCCCAATCATCTTCGTCGCGGTCCACGGGCATGATGGCCGCGATGCTGACCCCTTGCGGGATTGGCAGGATGTTGACGATCGCCTTGCCTTTTGACGTGCGCCCGCCCAGCGGCAAGCGCCATGTCTTGAGCTTGTAGACCATCCCGTCTGTGGTGAAGAACAGCAGCTGCGTATGGGTGTTGGCCACGAAGAGGGTGGTGATCACATCCTCTTCCTTGGTCTGCATCCCGGCGACGCCTTTGCCGCCGCGGCGCTGGCTGCGGAAATCAGCGAGGGCCGTACGTTTGATGTAGCCGCCCGAGGTCACGGTCACGACCATGTCCTCGCGCTCGATCAGGTCCTCGTCTTCCATGTCGCCGGACCAGTCGACGATCTCGGTGCGGCGGGGCACGGCAAAAAGGTCTTTGACCTCGCTCAGCTCGGTGGCGATGATGCCCATGATCCGCTCGCGTGAACCGAGGATTTCCAAGTATTCCTTGATCTTTGCGGCGAGTTGTTCAAGTTCGTCTGTCACCTCCTTGACCCCGATCTGGGTCAGGCGTTGCAGGCGCAGGTCGAGGATGGCGCGGGCCTGCACTTCGGTCAGGTTATAGGTGCCGTCGTCGTGCATTTTCGACAGCGGGTCATCGATGAGGCGCAGATAGTCTTCGATATCGGCGGCAGGCCAGCGGCGCTCCATCAGTTTTTGGCGGGCCTCAGCCCCATCGGCAGAGGAGCGGATGGTGGCCACAACTTCGTCCACATTGGACACGGCAACGGCCAGACCACACAGGATATGGCTGCGGTCGCGCGCCTTGCGCAGGTCAAACGCGGTGCGGCGAATAACGACTTCCTCGCGGAAATCGAGGAAAGAGGTCAGGAACCGGCGCAGGGTCAACTGCTCGGGCCGGCCGCCATTCAGGGCCAGCATGTTGCAGCCAAAGGACGTCTGCATAGGGGTGAAGCGGAACAGTTGGTTCAGCACCACTTCGGCCGTGGCGTCGCGTTTCAGTTCGACCACCACACGGACGCCGTTGCGGTCGGATTCGTCCTGGACGTGCGAAATGCCTTCGATCCGCTTGTCGCGCGCGGCCTCGGCGATGCGTTCAATCATCGTGGCCTTGTTCACCTGATAGGGGATTTCATCGATGACAATGGCGTAGCGGTCGCGGCGGATTTCTTCGACCCGGGTCTTGGAACGGACGATGACGCTGCCACGGCCTTCGAGGTAGGCTTTGCGCGCGCCGGAGCGGCCCAGCATGATGCCGCCGGTTGGAAAGTCGGGGCCGGGGACATATTCGATGAGTTGCTCGGAGCTGAGATCCGGATCTTCGATCAGGGCCAGACATGCATCCACCACTTCGCCCAGATTGTGAGGCGGGATGTTGGTGGCCATCCCAACGGCGATGCCGCCTGCGCCGTTGACCAGCATGTTGGGAAAGCGGGCGGGCAGAACAGTTGGTTCGCGGTCCTTGCCGTCGTAATTGTCCTGAAAATCGACCGTATCCTTGTCGATATCGGCCAGCACAAAGGCGGCAGGCTTGTCCATGCGCACTTCGGTATAGCGCATCGCGGCGGGGTTATCGCCGTCCATGGAGCCAAAGTTGCCCTGGCCGTCGAGAAGGGGCAAGGACATGGAAAAATCCTGCGCCATGCGCACCAGCGCATCGTAAATCGCGCTGTCGCCATGGGGGTGGTATTTCCCCATCACGTCGCCCACGGGGCGGGCGGATTTGCGGTAGCTCTTGTCGTGTGTGTTGCCGGTCTCGTGCATCGCATACAGGATGCGACGGTGCACCGGTTTCAGGCCGTCACGCAGATCGGGAATGGCGCGGGAGACGATGACCGACATGGCGTAGTCCAGATAGGACGTGCGCATCTCGTCTTCGATGGACACGCTGGGCCCGTCATAGGCGGGCCGTTCCGGCGTCAAATCATCATCATTTTCAGGGGGTTGCGGCGTGTCGTTCACGTGTATCTGCCCGTTCTGTCGCGTAGCTATATCTTGCGTTTCAGTCTATCAGAAACCACAGATAAGGTGCAATGCCGGAAGGGGGAAGTTGTTAGCAGCCGCAGATCTCCGGTGCTAGTATATTGTTTTTATTGGATATTTAGTTCTTTTGTGCTGCACTGCGGATACGGGCAGAAAAATGGGGTGCAAAATGGCACAAAACGAGACCGAATTGATGCTGAAAGGGTATGGGCTGACCACGGCAGAGATGTTCTACCGAATGCCGGACTACACCTCGGTCCTGAACAGCTTTGTCTGGCAGGATTATGATGTGGCGCCGGATCATCCAAAGCTGTTTGAGTTCATCGCCTTTTGGCAGGACAAGATCGAAGGGCCGCTGCATTCGGTGCGCTTTACCCACCGCAAGATGGTGCGTGCGGGCGAGTGGCGGCATGTGACGGGCGAGTTTTTCCTGAACTGACGTTGCCGTGATCCAAAGGCGCGCGCTGACGCGCGCACATCATTATGGACAGGCGCATCCAGATGCGCCTGCGCGCCGTCGTCAGGCCGAACAACTGGCCCCGCCCAGCACGCAGAATTTGGCGCAATGGGGGTGGTTGAGTGACACGTCCGCTTCGGCTTCGGCGAGGGTTTCGCCCATCTCGAACTGGGGATCGTAGGGCAAAAGGGTGCAGGACAGCACCGCAGGCTTTGCCGCGCCCTTGCGTTTGACCACCATGCGGGAGGAGGCGCACATCACCGCATCGGGGTGCTTGTTCAGGATGCCCCAACAGGCTGTCGTGATCTCGGGCACTTCCACAGACGGGTCCATTTCGGGAAACAGGACCGTCATGCCGGGATCTGCGGCGTCGATGTCAAACCCTTCGGCTGCAAAGAGTGCGGCATATCCGGCGCGCGCCTCGGCCTCGCTTTCGGCCAGTTCGATCCGTCCGGCAATGGCAAGCCGCGCACCGATCCCGGCCAGCCAACGCATTCCCTTGCGCGACTTCTCAAAAGCGCCCGCGCCCCGTTCAAGATCGTGTATGGCTGCGGAATGATGGTCGAGACTGACCCGGAAGGTCAGCCTGTCACCGTAGCCTTTGACCAGCTCTGTGACGCCCTCTTGCATCCGGGGACGCATCATCGGGGACATGGCGTTGGTCAGTACCAGAACCTCGTAGCCCAAGGCCAATGGGCGGCGGATCATCTCGATGATTTCGGGGTTCATGAACGGCTCGCCGCCGGTAAAGGCGATTTCGCGGACGTCCCATTTGCGTTGGTAAAGCTGATCGAGATAGCCCGCGACCTCATCAGCGGTGATGTAGACCAGCGCATCATTTGTGGGCGAGCTTTCGATGTAGCAATTTGCACAAGTGATATTGCAGAGCGTGCCAGTGTTGAACCACAGCGTTTCGGGGTGGGTCAGGGACACCTTGGCGCGCGCCTCGCCTTTGGCTGTCACGTCGGGATCTTGGAACTTGCCTGCGTTGGCAAGAGCGAGGTCTTTCATATGGGTCTTCCGGTGTCAGGTTCGGGTGACAGTAGACCTAGCTTTGACACCGGCAAGAGGAAAGCCGTGGTGGGGCGTTTGACGGCTTTGTGATAGAGTGGGCGAGGCGCGGGCAGTGCGACGCCTTGGCCGTTGTATAGTGAGTTGAATCTGTTACAGATAGCGCAAACATTTTGAGGAGTATCCCATGGTCTCGCGCGTTATCCCGGTGGAGGCTTTTGACCTCGTGATCTTTGGTGGCACGGGCGATCTGGCGCGGCGCAAGATCCTGCCGGGCCTCTATCGGCGGTTCTGTGCGGGCCAGATGCCTGAGGATGCGCGGGTGATCGGTGCGGCGCGCGGCGAAATGGATGCCGAAGGCTATCGCGCCTTTGTCGCAGACGCTGTGGAAGAGTTTGTGGGCGACACGTCGCGGGACGACCTGCCCGGATTTCTCGAACGGCTCGACTATGTGACCATCGATGCGCGCGGCGAAAACGGCTGGCGCGAGATGGCAGCGATGATGCGCACCGGTGTGGTGCGGGCCTTCTACTTTTCGGTTGGACCCAGCCTTTTTGGCGATTTGGCCGAACGGCTGAACCAGCACGGTCTGACCGATCAGGACAGCCGCATCGTGGTGGAAAAACCCTTTGGCCGCGATCTGGCGTCGGCCAAGGCGCTGAACCGCGACCTGGCCGCCTTTTTTGACGAGAGCCAGATTTACCGGATTGACCACTATCTGGGCAAAGAGACGGTGCAGAACCTGATGGCGGTCCGCTTTGGCAATATGCTGTTCGAGCCGCTGTGGAACAGCCAATACGTGGACCATATCCAGATCACCGTGGCCGAGACTGTGGGCGTCGGGGGGCGGGGCGAATACTATGACAAATCGGGTGCGATGCGCGACATGGTGCAGAACCACCTGATGCAGCTTTTGTGCCTGATCGCCATGGAGCCGCCGTCCAAGTTTGATCCTGACGCGGTGCGCGACGAAAAGCTGAAAGTGATCCGCGCACTCGACCCCGTGGCGCCGCACCATATTGTGCGGGGGCAGTATGACGCGGGTCCGGACAACCCCAGCTACCGTGAGGCGGCGGGCGATCCGCAATCGCGCACGGAAAGCTATGTGGCGCTCAAGGTCGGCATCTCGAACTGGCGATGGGCGGGCACGCCGTTCTATCTGCGCACGGGCAAACAGCTCAAAGCGCGGTCGAGCGAGATCACCGTCGTGTTCAAAGAACTGAACCATTCGATCTTTGGCGAGCAATCGGATCACCGCAATGTCCTGTCGATCCGTTTGCAGCCGAACGAGGGGATCACTCTGGGCGTTACGATCAAGGAACCGGGACCGGGCGGGATGCGGCTGGTGGATGTGCCGCTGGACATGTCCTTTGCCGACGCGCTTGGTGCGGATGGGGTGGACCAGACGGATGCGTATGAACGCCTTATCATGGATGTGATCCGGGGCAACCAGACCCTGTTCATGCGCGGCGACGAGGTCGAGGCCGCGTGGGCGTGGACCGACCCGATCATCCAAGGGTGGGAGGCGCGCGGTGACGTGCCCAAAACCTATGATGCGGGCAGCGAAGGGCCGGTGGATGCTGTGCAACTGCTGGCGCGCGACACACGCGTATGGAGAAAGGTGTCCCCATGAATCTGCAAACATATCCTGACCGCGAGCTTTTGGTGATGGGGCTGGCGGACGTGCTGGCCAGCGAATTGAAGAACTGTTTGCTGGTCCATCCTTTCGCGTCTTTTGTGGTGCCTGGGGGCACGACGCCCGGGCCGATCTTTGACACGTTGTGCGCCGCCGATCTGGAGTGGGACCGCGTGCACCTGATGCTCAGTGACGAACGTTGGGTGCCAGAGGATCACGCCCGCTCCAACGGCAAGCTGATCAAGGAACGTCTGATGGTGGAGCGCGCCAGTGCGGCACGGTTTGTGCCATTTTACCGCGCTGGCATGACGCCCGCCGAAGCGGCACCGGGGCTGTCTGATGACCTCGCCGGCGAAATGCCCATCTCGCTGCTGCTGCTTGGGATGGGCGCGGACATGCACACCGCATCGCTGTTTCCGGGGGCCGATGGGCTTGAGGCGATGCTGGCCGCAGACGCGCCATTGGTTGTGCCGGTCACCGTCGACGGGCAGGAGCCGCGCATCTCGTTTTCGGGTCCGGCGCTGGCTGGGGCGATGTCCAAACATCTGGTGATCTATGGTGCGGACAAACGTGCCGCCCTCGACCGCGCAATGACACTTGATCCGGTGGAGGCGCCGGTGCGCGCTGTTCTGGATGGCATGACAGTACACTGGGCGGAGTAAGACCATGTGGGATGAATTGAAGGCGCGGGCCGCTGCCGTGCAGGGGCGGCGCATTCTCGACCTTTTCGACGGCGCGCGCGCTGACGGCTTTGCGGTCGAAACGGCGACCATGCGTTTTGATTATGCCAAGACAAATCTCGACGCCGACACGCGGGACATGCTGTTGGCACTGGCCCAAGGGGCAGGGGTGGCGGCACGGCGTGACGCAATGTTTGCGGGTGCAAAGATCAACGAAACCGAAGGGCGCGCGGTGTTGCATACCGCGTTGCGCAACCTTGATGGCGGCCCTGTCATGGTGGACGGGCAGGACGTGATGCCCGGCGTTCTGGACACGCTCGCCCGGATGGAGCGTTACGCGACCGAGCTGCGCGGCAGCGCCATTACGGACGTGGTCAATATCGGTATTGGCGGATCGGACCTTGGGCCTGCGATGGCTGCGCAGGCGCTTAGCCCGTTTCACGACGGGCCGCGCACGCATTTTGTGTCCAACGTGGATGGTGCGCATATTTCGGATGTGCTGCGGGGGCTGGATGCTACAACGACGCTCGTCATTGTCGCCTCCAAGACGTTCACCACAATCGAGACGATGACCAATGCCCGCACCGCGCGGGCATGGATGCTGGACCATGGCGGCGACCCATCCGCGCAGTTCGCGGCCCTGTCGACCAATCTCGAAAAGACGGCCGAGTTTGGTATTCCGGCGGAACGTGTCTTTGGTTTTGAGGACTGGGTTGGGGGGCGGTACTCCGTCTGGGGTCCGATTGGCCTGAGCCTGATGATCGCCATTGGTGCAGAGGGTTTTCGCGCCTTCCTGCGCGGCGCGCAGGACATGGACCGGCATTTCTGTGCCGCCGAAGGGCTGGAGAACATGCCGCTGATGCTGGCGCTGGTGGGCATCTGGCACCGGCAGGTCTGCGGCTATGCCAGCCGCGCGGTGCTGCCCTACGATCAGCGGCTGGGACAGTTGCCCGCCTACCTGCAACAGCTGGAGATGGAATCGAACGGCAAATCCGTTGCCATGGACGGCACCCGCGTGCCGGGCGACACCGGCCCCATTGTCTGGGGCGCGCCGGGTACCAATGGCCAGCACGCGTTCTATCAGTTGATCCATCAGGGCACATCCGTGATCCCCTGCGAATTCCTTGTGGCCGCGCGCGGGCACGAACCGGACCTGCAGCATCACCACGCGCTCTTGATGGCCAATTGCCTTGCCCAGTCGGAAGCGCTGATGCGGGGCCGCACGCTGGATGAGGCGCGCGCCAAGATCGCGGATAAATTCGAGGGCGCAGGTCTTGAACGGCAGGCCGCGCACCGCGTGTTCGACGGCAACCGCCCGTCCACCACGCTGGTCTACGAACAGCTTGATCCGTTCACGCTGGGCCAGATCGTGGCGCTTTATGAGCACCGTGTGTTCGTCGAAGGCGTGATCCTCGGCATCAACTCGTATGACCAGTGGGGTGTTGAACTGGGCAAGGAACTGGCCACGGCCCTGCAACCGATCATCGACGGCGAAGCATCTGCGGATTGCAAGGACGCATCGACAGCCGCGCTGGTCGATTGGTTGCGCGCGCGCGGTTAGGCAGGTCACGTCCCCTGATTTGGCTTGCACCTGTGCACGGCCCCAAGGCACGATGCGTGGAATGCGTCATGTATGAGGGAGGCACCGATGCACGGCCAGATGATGAACTTTCCGCTGACGATTTCGTCGCTGGTGGATCACGCGGCAAAGTACCATGGCGCGACGGCCCTTTGGTCGGTGGAGACCGCAGGTGGCGTAACCGAAACCAGCTGGGGCGAGGTCGCGCGCAATGCCCGCCGTCTGGCAGATGCGCTGACGCAGCTGGGCCTTGGTCCGCAGGCGCGGTGTGGCACGATTGCGTGGAACAACCGGCGGCATCTTGAGATCTACTTTGGCGTCTCCGGCGGTGGCTTTGTCTGCCACACGATCAACCCGCGCCTGTTTCCTGAGCAACTGATTTACATCATCCATCACGCCGAAGATCGCGTGTTGTTCATCGACCGGACCTTTGTGCCGCTGGTCAAGGCAATCCGCCCGCAGATTCCCGAGGTCGAGCATATCGTGCTGATGGAAGGCCGCGACGACGCGCTGGCGGAGGACATCGACGGCCTGCTGTTTTATGACGAGTTGATCGACAAGGGTTCCCCGGATTTCGAATGGCCCGCGCTGGATGAACATACGGCCTCGTCTCTGTGCTACACCTCCGGCACGACGGGGCACCCGAAGGGTGTGCTTTATTCCCACCGGTCGACCGTACTGCACGCCTTTGCCTCGAACACACCCGATTGCATCGGCTTTTCGGCGCGCGACGTGGTGTTGCCCGTGGTGCCGATGTTCCATGTGAATGCGTGGGGCTGTCCCTATGCCTGTGCGCAGGTGGGTGCGCGGATGGTGTTCCCGGGCCCCGGTCTTGATGGCCCGTCGCTGGTGGAACTGATCGACACATACCGCGTGTCCATTGCGCTGGGGGTTCCGACGATCTGGCAGGGTTTGTTGGGCGCGGCTAGTACCGCCGGGTCTGAGCTGACCAGTCTCAAGCGGACGGTGGTGGGCGGGTCAGCCTGTCCGCCCAGCATGATTGCCACCTTCCGCGACCGCTATGACGTGGAACTGATCCACGCTTGGGGCATGACCGAGATGTCGCCACTGGGCACTTCGAACCAGCCGCTGGCCAAGCATCTGGACCTGCCCGTCGCCGAACAGCAGGCGCTGCGCGAAAATCAGGGACGTCCCCCATGGGGCGTCGAGATGAAGATCGTTGATGATCAGGGCAACACATTGCCCGAGGATGGTGAGGCGCAGGGCGATCTGCATGTGCGGGGGCACTGGATTCTCAGCAACTATTATCGCAAGAGCATCGAAAGCACGCTGGAAAACGGTTGGTTCCCAACCGGTGACGTCGCCACGCTGGACCCGGATGGCTATCTGTCGATCAAGGACCGGTCCAAGGACATCATCAAGTCAGGTGGCGAATGGATCAGCTCGGTTGATCTCGAAAACATCGCACTTGGCCACGACAAGCTGGCAGATGCCGCCGTCATCGGGGCGCGGCACGAGAAATGGGATGAGCGGCCCGTGCTGATCGTTGTGCCCGCCGAAGGGCAAACCCCGGACGAGGCGGACATCCTGTCGATCTTTGATGGCCAGATCGCCAAATGGCAGGTGCCGGACAAGGTGATCTTTGTCGACAGCCTGCCGCGCAACGCCACGGGCAAGGTGCTCAAACGGACGCTGCGCGAAGCGCATGGCGACGTGCTGATGGGCTAGTGCGCGGCCCGTGGCAGGATCAGGCACACAGTCGTGCCATTGCCCACGCGGCTTGTGATCGTCACATCGCCACCCGATTGCTGGGCAAACCCGCAGACCATGGGCAAGCCCAGCCCGCTGCCTGCGCCCTTCGGTTTGGTGGAATAGAACGGGTCGCGGATCTTGGCCAGAATGTCGTCTGGTATCCCGGTGCCCGTGTCGCTGACTTCAAACGCGATGTAGCCGGAGCTTGCGACGGGCGACAGGTCATCCGGAGGAAGGGCGGGGTCCACTACGTCAATGCGCAATGTCCCCCCTTCGGGCATGGCATCGCGTGCATTGATGACGAGGTTCAGCAGCGCAGATTGCAGCATCGTTTCATCAATCAGGATCGTGCTGTCTGTTGGGCTTGGGTGCAGCCGCAGCGCGATGTTCGCAGGCAGCACCCGTTTGGCGATTTTTTTTATTCCGTGCAGCGCCTCTGATGGTGCCATCCGCTTTGGCCACATCTCGGCCTTGCGGCCATAGCTGGTCAGTTGCCGCGTCAATTGCGCCCCGCGCCGCGTGGCCTCTAGGGCGGCATCGAGGAATTCGCCGCGATCCGGCGCATCGGGATAGGTTTGCAGCAATTCCAGATTGCCTTGCACCACGCTAAGCAGATTGTTGAAGTCATGGGCCACACCGCTTGTCAGCGTGCCAAGCGCCTCGACCTTTTGGGCTTGCAGGAACTGCGCGCGCGTCTTTTTCAACTCGGCATTGGCGCGGTCCGCCTCCCACAGGCATACGCCGAAATAGATGGCCAAGCACGTGCACAGCACCATCATCGACCAGAAAAACGGACCACCCCACGGCGCCTCAAAGAAAGATGCCGTGATAATGAACGTCGCGCCGCAGACAGGGATCAGATAGGCAAGGCCCAGCACCCAGTTGCGCGCCCGCAGCAAAAAGATGTTGAGCGCGGCACCCGTCAGCAGCACGCCAGTGGCGAATTGCCAGACCTGATGGTCCATGAACCATACATAGACCGGCAGCGCCGCATAAACGGATGCCAAGACAAAGCTGACAAGCCACAGCCGCACAAAGGCCCGCGTCGGGTCGCGGCCCACGGGCAGCGACACAACGTGGCGTTCCAACATGACACAAGCATAGTAGGCCATGACCCACAGGGGCAGCAGATCAAGACCCAGCAGCAGCCACCCACAGCCGCAGGCGACAAAGACAAGCGTAAACCGGATCATGAACTCGACGCTCAAGATGCGCTCGGTGCTTCGAACATCGTCGAAAATTTCGGTTACGCGTGCGACAGACGTCATCTGAAATACATGTTCAAAATGTGTTGGTGAAAAACGAGGCACTCGCACTCATCACACACTGGCGTGACTTGGCGTCACCCTACCTGAGATTGCAGGCGATGCCAGTGTTTTGCGCCAAACGTGTGTATTTTCAACCCATTGTAGAAATCAGACAGGCCTTGTTTCGTCGCGCATCCGGTCGCGCATGGCCTGCACAGAGGAATATGTCGATACGCAATACGGCACCAAAAAGGTCATCGCACATTTCAACCAACTCATCCCGTCCATCGCGGCAGACATCATTTTGTCACCGTGATTGATCAGGGCGATAACGACCCCGACAACAAGCGCGATGCGCGCGGCACGCCGCACAACGGCGGGGGAGGCGGCAATGGTCCAGAAGGACGGCGGATTTGAAGCGGTTGTGTTCATGTCTGTTGAGTTGGACGAACACCCGTTGCGTCGCAAGACCGCGGGCCCGCGATGCACGCAGCTGTGATTGCGTCATGCCTGCGCATTTATGCACAGATCGGCAGTAAACGTAGAAGAGTTTTGGAGCGGGTAACGGGAATCGAACCCGTAACTAAAGCTTGGGAAGTTTTTGTTCTACGTTGAAATTATTCACTTTTTCCCGAAGCTGCGGGAATTTCTGCGGGAGTGAGGTTGTAAAAGCCCTCAAGCGCATCCTCGAAATCGGCATCCAGCACATGCGCGTATTTGACGGTCGTATCAATGCTTCGATGGCCCAGCAAGCGCGACACCAGTTTCAGGTTGCCGGTGTGCCTTAACATGCGTGTGGCGAATGTGTGCCGGAAATCATGGAACCTAAAGTTTTCGATCTCGGCCGCGACAAATGCCCGATCCCACATCCAGTGGTTATTCTGGTTGAATGGCCGTCGGTTTCCGTGACGATCAATCCATGTGAACACAAAGTCGCGATGCGCCAACACGTTCGACTTCGGCAGGCTTGTCAGGAACGCACGCAACGGCCGCGAAATGCGAAACTTGTAGGGCGGTTTCCCATTGTGTTCGCCCGCCAGCGTCAAGTGGGTGTCACCAATGTCTGACCACCGCAAATTAAAAATTGCCTTTTGTCGCGCGCCGGTCATAAGGGCGAACCGCACCATAAAATGCAGGTCAGGTCGCAGGTGTTTGAATAGGCGCCGCTCTTCGTCCTTGGTCAGTTCCCGCACGACCTCTTGCGGTTCTTTCGTTCTCACGGCGGCGTAGTCGAGATCCGGCAGGCGGGCCTTGTAGAATTTTCCCATGTGCCTGATGGCTCGCGATAGGAATTCAACCTTCCGGTTGACGTACCCGTTTGACTGCGTCGCACGCGATTTTGCGACGAATGCCATTAGGTCCCCGTTGTCGAGGTCGCCAATGAATATTCCGCCATCTATATCTGCAAGGACCATCTTGCCTTGCGAGTAGCTGGTGCTTGCGCTTGGCTGGTGCTGACAGATGTCGGTGTAGTACGTGCCGATCGCTTCGGATAAGGTGTAGTCCGTTCGTGGGCGTTGCGCAATTTTGGCGGCTGTCCTCGCCTCGGCCTCAACTAGTTTCGCGTCTTGGAAGTTGTCGGTTTCGCAAGACCCATAAAATCGACGACCTTTGAATTGGAAGTCATAGTGCCAGTTTTTCGAGCCCTTTTTTCGGAACGGCATTCTTGAATCGTCCTCGCTTCGATGAACTCTTGTAGATCCTCTGGCTTATACCGGATCGCGCCACGCGTTATTTGGACGTACCGTAACCCCAACGACCGGCACTGTTGCAAGGTCTTTTGACAGACCTGCAGCACGTCTGCCGCCTCGGATGGGGTCAATAGACGGTTCACAGCACGCCCCGGCAGGTTTTCGTGTTGCAGATCATTCTGCGTCTTCCTTGTCGAAACGCACCCAAGCGTCGATAAGGCTGGTGATACGGCCCAGCATTCTCGCGCCGCGCGTCCCGCTTCGACCTCGATCGCGTCGCCAGATCCTGAGCATCTGATACAACTGCGCGCCGCGGTTGCGGGCCATGATCCACCAGTGTTCGCGGCATTTCGCCTGGCAGAACCGTGCATGACGCGCCTTTGCCTGTTTTGAAAGTGGCTTACCGCAATAGTCGCAGAAGCCCGGACGCAGCGCAGGAAGGCGTTCAGCCTCGCCATGCATCGTCATTCTGCCGCGCTTGGGCGTAAAGGGCGTTTGAGCGTTCGCGTGAGTCATGCAAGCCGTCAATCGCCCGGTGAAGCCAAAAGAGGTTCACGGCGGTGGTGGGCATAGGTCAGGAAGTCGCCGCGTGTTTCTGGTGGTTGTTCCCGCCACTCCAGAAACAGCCGTTCTATGTGTGTATCCTTGGCCGCTGCAATCTGTTTAAGCCGCGCGTCGAGGACTGCGCGCGCTTCTCGAAAGGCAAAGGCTTCGACCAAGCGCAACACGACTTCCTGCACTTTGCGGTCGCGCGCGTGCGGATCGGCAAGGGTTATTGTGTTTTGGGTCATTGTTCCGAAGGCGCGGGCTGCGTGGACATCGACACGGGCGGGTGCATCGTGCCTAGGATAGTGAGCCTGATACTGCCACCACCTTTGAGGTGTTCCAGTTCTGCGGGCGTTGGTTCCCAAAGCGATGTCATGTGGTTCACCCCATCGATCACTTCGTCACGGATGGCTAGAGCCATGTATTCGTCCTGATCTTCGGCAAGGGTGCGTGTCGCGTTCGAAATGCGCATTGGCTGCATGGGTGGTCCTCTTGTGGTTAAAATGCAGGCCCGGTGTCCTTTTCGCGTGAGTGACGACTTTGCCTGTCACCGGGCCTGCGATTGCCCGTGCGCGCATTGGGGAGGATACGCGACTGTCGGGCGATTCATTGTTGCTGCAGCAAAGCTGCGCGCGCCGTGATTAGAAGGAACCATACCGCGCCGTAGACGGCAGCAATGATGCTGAGCCGGAAAAGCTGTTGATCGAACCACGCCCAGAACCGGCGTCGCCGGACATCGCGGTTGTTCGCTTCGAGCATTTGGCCAATGGTTTTCACGCTGCGGCCTCCTGTGCGTGTTGTTCCAGCACGTTCCGGGCTGCGAATAACCAATTGCGTGGCAATTGAGCGACGTCGCCCGAGATTGCGGAAACTCCGAACAACCCAATCTCAAACAGCACGGGCGCGTATTTTTTTGGGTCCTCGGGCACGGTCCAGATCCCGTTGTTGACGCAGAGATTTTTCATGTGCAACAGCCGGTCTTCGGGCGCGATGCTTTCGACCAGATCGACGGTGGCGCGGATGCGGGGAATGTCGAAGTTCACAGCACATCCCCCGCGACAACTTGGTGTGCCCAAATGATGATTGCGCCGAAAGGTGATTTGCAACGCGTGCCTGCAAACCCGCGATAGACAAAGCTGTAACCTTCGTCGTTTTGGTCAAAGTCGCCGCCGTTCAAACCGGTTGATGATTGCACAAGGTTCAGACCTGTTTGCCCCTGTTCGACACGGTAGAAGATTCGACGGGCCAAAAGACAGGCGTCGCGAAGATCCAGTAATTGGCAGGCTGTCAGGTCCTCGCGGGGACGTTGACCGTTACCGGCTGGAGCGCCTTCATTGGATCGTGTGTGGATTTTGACGACGTTGTCTGTTGTGGACATGTGAACCTCGCATGATTTGTGATATCGTATATGCTGGGCAATTGCCCACATGCAAGCTAAAAATACGGGCAATTGCCCTCACAAAATGCCCACATTATGATGGGCAGGTCAAAAACCGCCGAAAAAATGTGATGGGAAAGAGGTGATATGGGCAATAATCAAGCTGTAATTGGAGGCCGTGGCGTGATCGATTCAGAACTATTTTCGGTGACTTCGGTGTGCCTGGGTGTTCTGTCTGAGCGCGGTTACTACGTGACCGATACTGTCATAGACGACGATCTTGAGCGTGAAATGCGTGACGCGGGGCGTCATGCGCCAACGCCAATGATGTCGCACCATATGAATGATTTTACGGAGGCCAACAGTCGTTGGGTGGTATTGAGGTTCAACGGTCAATTGGTTGGAACGCTTGGCTTTCGCTTCGATGATCTTGGGCAAAAGACATTGGCGTCGTATCTGGAATCACTGTTTCGTCGACATTTCAATGGCAGCAAGACAGAGACCAAGATCAGGCCAGACGCACCGCGCCGTATCCATCAGGTTACAGGTCCGAACATTCACGCCGGTGATTTCTGGTTTCACGTCGACCATCGCGGCGATCCTGCCAAAACCATGTGCTTTTGTAACTACGCCCATAGCTTGGTTTTCGCTCAATGGCAAAACGCGGAGTTCATGTATGCGTTCCACTGGCGACGCCACGCATTGGCTGGAAAGGTAGACCAATACGGTTTTGTCTCAGGAAGTATCCCAGGAGCGCAGATCTGGACAAATCCACCACCCGGCCGCGAAGACACAGAACAATTGTCGCTTTTAAGTCGCGATGATTGGCGAAGCCAGCTGTCCTACTATGTCAGGCACCCTCAGGAATTGACGAATCCGCCAATTCTGCGGCGGTTGCAGGACGCACCGAAACGCACTTTGAGAAGTTCCAAATGAACCTGTCTGTCACGTCAGTCACCGGCATGAGGACAGTCTTGTAGACCAATATGTAAGGCACATCCGCGTTTCGAAACGCAACAGTCCGGTAGTGAGTTTGCACCGTGTTCTCGCTGGCGGCACGATTATAGCATTCAATGGTTTCTGGTCGGGCTTCGCTTAGGTAGCCAATGTATTTTTCAACTCGTGCCAAATCGGTTCCGATGCGGTCGGCCGCGAGACACCTTTCGCCGACCTGCAACACTTCTGGCATCTTGCTGTCCAGATTTGTTGTCTTAAACAATAATAGGTGGGGCGTGATCTCTGGCATGTCGACGAGACGTCCGCCCGTAGAGAAATACCATGCCTCAACCGCGTCTGTCGAAAGCAAATCACCGAATGCGTCTACGTTTTGTTTAATGGCTGACGACATTGCCTGCCCAAGCTTTGCCGCAGCTTCGCTTTGCGAAGAGGTGATAGTCAGTGACCTTTCCAATGGAACAAGGCTTGACCGGGGAACGCCAAGCGCGTCCGCCAGGATAATTGCTTCTGTTACCAAGAGACCTTTGCCCTTCTGGTTTTTTAGGTCGGACAGTCGAGATTTGTTCAATCCAGTGTTCGCCTCTAGCGTGCGTAGGCTTTGCGAGGTTTCCTTTAGGTAATATGCTATCGTTGCCTCTGGCGACGAAAAATTGTTGTTTGTCATATCGTATGTCTGTAATTACAGACAGCGGACAATGCAAGCTTTACTAGAATTAACCGTGCGGATTAACGTCAAGCTGCCACTCAACAATGTGAAAGATGTTTAACCCAAAGGGACAGTAATGACGCTCGATTCTGCCGTCGTTTTGCTTGAAGAAATCAATCGTTTGCCGCACGGGACGCAACGCGACGCGCTTGTATCCCGATTAGCAGCGCACGAAGCTCTGCCTCAGATAGAAGACTTAATTCTTCAGAGGCTTGCGCGCGAAGGGCTGCGTGTGTTGACGGCTGGTCACCACCGTTAAGGATCCAGTCTGCTGTCGTTTCCAGATAGCGCGCCAGCTTAGCAGTGTCGTCTGCGTTTGGCTTAGCGCCGGGGCGTCGCCAAAGCACGTTCAGTCGGTCATATTGCACGCCGCTGCCAAGAGCCATGCTGCGCCGTGTCTCGTTTCGTTGTTCCAAGAGTTCATCAAGGCGGTTGGCAATAGGGTTTGTGTTCATGTGTGAAATTTACAGTGGGCAATGGCCCATTACAAACATAGAATAGCCCGCTTGACAAGATGCGGGCAATTGCCCATATGCTCACGCCATGTCGAGCGAACCCGAAAATCCCGTCCTAAAGAAAGTAGAAAGTCTGGCTGAACGCTTCGGTCTGATGGCCACAACAATCTGTGGGCGCGCATTCAAGGACAGTAAGAAGCTTGGTCAGCTTCGTCGCCGCAGTGATCGAGAAAGCGAAGAACTGGAACGGTTGGACGAGTTGGAAACTCAGTTGCTTTTGGAAGAACAAAAGCGCGCCAGGGTCGCTGCAGAATGACCGCAGCGTTGCACGCATCCATCGTCGCGACGGTTTCAGAAGCCGCTCATTACCTCGGACAAGGATTTGCCTTCGTTTTCTGCACACGCAAATACAGCGTAGGCCATCGAAGCAGCGATCTGTTCGGTTGTTGGTTGACCGACGCCATACTTTTGCGCAGCGGCACCGACGACGATCCCGGCAACGATCATACTGACTTCCGCGAATTTTTCTTTGGACTGCATAACGTCATTGAATCCGATGCATCCAAGGTTCTGCGCAAACAATATCATATTTGCTGTCAGTTCGGTGTTAGGTGTTCCTGCGGTTGCGCGTTCACCGTGGGCATACAGGCAAGTGATGGTTGCCAGCACCGTAGACACAAGTCGTTTCATCAATCTTTTCCTCGCACTTCTGGACGCTGTCTGAACGCTAACCACCGGCGCGGGAACTGTCACGCCCCGCTGCCGCTGTGGGGACACGCGTAATGCAGTGCCCCTATTTGTCCAGCTTCGACGTGCTTCAGCAACTGGTGGAACTGCGACGCCCGACCGGGAACGATGGTTGGGTTTGGGACAAGCGGAGGCTGCGTTATGTCCGCTAACACCTCCGCCGCGGTGATGCAGCAGCGCCAAGAAGCGCGCGATAGTCTCGACGATTTTCCGACGCCACCTTGGGCCACGCGTGCGCTGTGTGAAAAGCTGATTGGCTTGGGTGAGCCGTTGTCGTCGCAATCGGCATGGGAGCCGTGTTGCAATCGCGGTTTCATGGCCACGCCTGCGGCTGAATACTTGAATGAGGTCTATGCGACAGACGTTCACGATTACGGTTGGAGCGGTCAACAGGCGGTGCGTGATTTCCTGATCCCATGGGATGGATCGGATCCCGTTGTGGATTGGGTCATCGCCAACCCGCCTTTTCGTCTGGCTCTGGAATTTATTCAGCGCGGGTTGCAGGTGGCGCGGGCTGGCGTCGCTGTTTTTGTCCGTACCGCATTTGTGGAGGGGTTGGAGCGCTTCAACGCGCTTTTTCGCGACACGCCCGAAGCTGTGTTCATGCCCTTTGTTGAGCGCGTTGTGTTGTGGAAAGGCGTTTTGCTTGATCCTGACGTTCCGGTCTGTCGGTTTAACGAGAAAACGGGTGAACACGAAATCAAGAAACCGTCTAGCGCGACCAGCTATTGTTGGCTTGTGTTTAAGCGTGATCACCTTGGGCGCGGTGTCGTCGACCGCATCGGTCCTTGCCGAAAGGCACTCACGCGCC
This sequence comes from uncultured Tateyamaria sp., assembly GCF_947503385.1. Lineage (GTDB taxonomy): Bacteria > Pseudomonadota > Alphaproteobacteria > Rhodobacterales > Rhodobacteraceae > Tateyamaria. Next base: position 193,584 of record NZ_CANNDO010000002.1, on the reverse strand, counting down.
CTGGCGATTATCCGCCATTGCCGGATCACCTTATCCCGCGACAGGGGGGCTTGTTGTGAACGAAATCGAACTTGCCGCTGAAAAGGCATTGGTCGCTCTGTCTGTCCAACTGTCGATGCAGGTCGTCAGCTGTCAACTCGAACTAGAGCTTATCCGTCTGTTGCGCGACGTTCTGCCTGACTGCAAGAATATACAGCTGTCGCTGGAATCCATCCGTTGGCGGGCGTCTGAATTGATCAATGCACAAAAAGGGCGTGATTTAGGGCGGGCCAAGACGGCGTTGCGATACGCAACGGAGCAATATTTCCGCGAAGCGGCGGCCGCGCGGTATGACGATTGGCGAGACAAGGCGCAATCTCGGGTGATTGAGCCATGAGCGCGAATTCTGACATCAGGTTGGACGAAGCCAAAGCAATCCCCGTGCGCGACGTGGTCGACCGGGTTGGCGTCGTCGGGCTGCGTCAAATGTCGGGCGAACTGATTGGTCCTTGCCCGCTTTGTGGCGGCCGCGATCGGTTCGGGGTAAATTTGCGTTCCCACAAATTTCAGTGCCGGAAGTGCGACGTGCGTGGGGGTGACGGGATTGCGCTGGTGATGCAGGTGCTTGGCTACGATTTCAAAGCGGCATTGACCTTTCTATGCGGTGATGCCCCGGCCGTGATTGATCCAGAAGAAATTGCGCGGCGCGAGGCCAAGGCTGAACAGACGAAACGACAGCAGGAACAAGCGCAGGCGAGGTATAGGCAAAATGCCATCCGGGACGCGCTGAGCATTTGGCAACGGAGCCGTCCGGGTGCGCAGGGTGTCGTCCGTTCATATCTGACGGCACGTGGTTTCGCGCCGGACCTGTTGCGGCATTTGCCTAACGATCTTCGGTTTATCTGGGATCATCCCTACGTCAAGAAAATCGACGGGGCGCTTGTCACGGCGCATCGAGGCCCGTGCATGATTGCGGCAATCAGACAGCCAAACGGCGACATATCGGCCGTCCACCAAACATGGGTCGACACGTCACCGCCACACGGTAAGGCGCGGATACAGCACGAAGGCGCCGCCCTGCCGTCCAAGATGGTGCGCGGGTCCAAAAAGGGCGGCGCGATACGGTTGTACACGCCGAAGCGTTTCAGAACTTTGGTGATTGGTGAGGGGATTGAAACCACCCTGACCGCGCTGGTGGGGTGGGGTGACGTGCTGGGGTTGGATCAAACCGCGTTTTGGGCGGGTGTGGATCTCGGCAATATGAGCGGTCGCATGACGAAATTAGAGGGGACACGGTTTTCCGGCGTGCCTGACATGACGGATACCGACGCCTTCCGGCCACCGCCCTGGATCACGCGCGAAATCTATGTGCAGGACGGGGACTCTCACGCGAAAGCTACGCGCGCGAAGCTTGAATGCGGATTACGTCGCGCCATGGCCACTGTTCCAGGATTGCGTGCACAGATCGTGCACGCTGGCGATGGGGTAGATCTGAACGACGTTTTGACCGCGGGGGCGCAGGATGACTGACGAACCCAACCTTGAAGGCGTGCGTGCGACGTTGGAACGGGCCGAAGACATAGCCCCGATCGAGGGGCTTGGCGGGCCACCTGACGACGTGACGCCCCCCGCGCTCCCGGTTGATAAGGCATCAGACGGCCCCGAGGTGGAAGGGGCAAAGCTACCGCTAAATGACACCGGCAACGGTCAGCGTTTCGCGCACTATTGTGGCGGCGACGCGATGTATGTCCCGCGCGTCGGTTGGCATGTTTGGGACGACAAGCGCTGGCGTTTGGATCCTGACGGCATCGCTGTTCGCAGGCACGCCCAAAGCATCCACGAGTGGATCGAAAGGGAAATCCCTTATCTGGAATTGAATTCTGCCGAGCAGGGGCGCGTGGAGCGCATCGAGGCGATCCGGTCGGAACTGCGATCATTCGACGACACCAATGCGGATTTATCGGACGAAGAGCGCGGTAAAAAACGCAGTGAACTGAACGCCGAAAAGAGCAAGTTGAGCGGTGAACTTTGGGGTCGCGGGTCGACCAGACAGCGGCACAAGACATTTGCCCGTTCCGCAGGGAACAGCAGCGCAATCAAGAATATGCTGGGCGAGGCAATCACAAGCTTGCATCGCGACGTGGAAGATCTGGACGCTGACCCGCTGACCGTCAACACGGCAACAGGCATTCTGTGTTTCCGTGTTGAGGATTTGCGCGAAGACGGTGGCAGCAAACAGGCGGATTTCGCCGTGATCGACCACGCGCGAGAAGTAGCCATGCCGGGCCGGAATGCGCCGCAGTACATCACAAAGATGATGCCGGTGGACTATGACCCGGATGCGAAATGCCCTGGCTTCGATGCGTTTCTTACACGAGTTTTGCCTGAGCCGGAAATGCGTGCTTTTGTCCAGCGCTGGTTTGGCGTCAGTATGACCGGCCTGCCTATTCAGAAGTTCCTTTACATGTACGGGATGGGCGCCAACGGCAAATCACTGTTGGCAAACCTTATGCGCCGGATGATGGGCGACTACGCCACGATGGTGCGTATCGAAAGCCTGACCGGCAAAAACCGCAAGTCCGGTTCCGACGCTACGCCTGACCTGATGCGATTGATCGGTGCCCGCGCTGCGATCACGAATGAACCCGAAGAGGGCGAAAAGCTGCAAGAAGCCAAGGTCAAGGAAATGACCGGCGGCGACGAGATGCTGGTGCGCAATCTGCATTCGGACTTCGTCACGTTCACGCCCTACTTCAAGTTGGCTTTTACTGGGAACCACAAGCTGGAGATCCGCGGGACCGACGACGGAATATGGCGTCGCCCGCTGCTGTGTCCATTCGACGTTCAAATCCCAGAGGCAGAACGCGATGAAAAGCTTGGTGATCGACTCTTCGAACAGGAGCGATCCGGTATATTCAATTGGATGATCGGGGGCTTGCTGGACTACCTTGAGGGCGGATTGCAAGAACCGGCCCAAGTGGTGCAGGCGACAGAAGAGTATCGCAAGGACAGCGATCCCATTGGCGACTTCCTGTCCAACGCTTGCTTTATCGATGGCGGTTCAGACTTTCTGTCTGCGCGCGACATCGTCGACGCGTGTTACCTTTTCCTGTTGGAGAACTATCAGAGTGCATGGCGACCCGGCACGATATCGCGGCGGTTAAAAGAGCGCGCGGACAAGTATCTGCACCCCAAGACCCAAAAGAGTTATGCCGGACACAAGAAGAACGGCACGCGCGGTTATAGTGGTGTCATACTGACGGCTGATATGCGCGACCAGCTCGAACGGGCTGGGCGCGACAGCAAGGGTCTTCCCATACCAAATCAAGCTGACGATCGAGACGTCCCAGACGGGTATCGAAGTATCTGATGGCGCCCTTGGCTGCATATCCCGCGCAAGCCACCCAAATCACCCCGCACCCCTACAAGCTGATTTCTTCGAAATTGGGGCAATTTGCCGACTTCGGCCCCAAACCGGGGCGTTTCGGCGCGCGCGATGGTTTGGGTAAATCGTCGAAAATACAGAGCCTTACAGTTTCGATGGGGCAGGCGGGGCGCTTGGGGCATGTTTTGGCAAGGTACGTGCGTGCGCGAACTATTCGGGGTCTGGGGTGGGGTGTTCTTGTGCGTAAGGTTGGAAAGTGCGCCCCATCTGCCCCGCGCGCCCCGCCTGCCGCATTTTGTTTCTATTTGTCAGCGGGTTATCCTTTTGTGTCGGATCGTATTGTTCTGCCCCGGAATGATCGTGTTCTGCCCCAGGTGCCCCGCTGCCATTTTTCACGGTCAATATGTTGACCTTTGCTGTCTTCAAACGACGAAATGTAGAAAGAAGTGGATGATGATTGTGAGCGAGCGGCCCAAGCCCGACTTCTATGTAACGCCTTCCGGTATTGTCCGGGAGGATGAACCATGGCCCAATGATCGTTGCAAAGAGACTCAGACGGCAGACAGAATTGAGCGCGCGCGCCTGTTGTCTCGTGGATCTGCGCCCGCAGATGTAAGTGCCGAGATCCATGTCGCACCTGCGCGCGCGACGTTGAAGCCGTACACTGAACTACAGCGGATTGCAGTTGGCACAGAAGACTTTGAAATTACGCCGGTTCGATACGTCAGCGGATCGCCCGCACAAGAACGTGATGTCTTTGATCGTATGACTGAACAGGCGCATCGGCGATCTGGCGATCAGGGTGGGCCGTTCACCCGCGCCATGGTCAGCGCAGGGCGAAGCTATCGCGAGATCACGGAAGAGGTTCACGGCTTCGGTGTGAAGGGCAGTTCGGCTTTTGATGGTGCTTTGGGCGGTTGTGGCAAGGTCGATGCAATGGACGCCTATATTGCAAAGGCAGAACGTCTGCGATGGTTTCACGAAGCCATTGGCGACGGTGTTGCAAAGAGCAACAAGCGGAAGGCACCGATATATGAGGGCCAAACTTCAGTTGGCTCCTATCACTTGCGCGACATCGGCCGCAAATTGATCACGGTGCGCGTGTTGGTCGATGCAGTGTGTTTGCACGGACAAGCGCTTGGGCCGGTGCTAGGCGCGCACGGTTGGTCCCGCAGCGCGAAAAACACAAAAACGCTTCAATCCGCATTGTGCGCCGCCCTGTGGCGTATGCAGGGCATTTGAGTTCGGGTGCTACAAAATCTTGTTGACAGTTAGGTCATCCGGCGAGTATCGAATCATTATTCTCACGAATTGCGCCCGCAGGGATCACACCCCTGACGGGCGCTTTTCGTTAGGCGAACCAATCGGACAAGGTGAGACGACGCGCATGGCAAAGCTTCGAGTGCTAAAGCCGAAGCTGGGTACTGCGGCACCCAAGCTTGCACAATCCAAGCAGGGCAAGGCCCCGCGCGCGCGGCGTTCCAGCGGTCCTTACAACACTGCTGCCTGGCAAAGGCTGCGGTTGCGTGTCTTGCGTCGCGACGCTGTTGATCTTTCGGATCGTCCGCACCTCATGCCGCCGCACGTGCTGTTCAAGGATGCGCCGTTGCTGTGGCCAAAGTGCCAGTGTACGGGCGTCCTGCTGCTGGGCAAGTATCCAGCGGCAAACAGCCCGGTTGTGGATCACATCAAGCCGCATCGCGGTGACATGACGCTGTTCTGGGATCCCAACAACCTTCATTCGGTTTCGAAGGCGTACCACGACAAGGTAAAGCAGAGCCTTGAACGGTCGGGCCTCGCCTGACCTGAAACAACCAAAATTCCGGGGGGGCGGGTCGAAAGTCAAAATCCGGCTTTTACCTAGACCCGCGGCGTACTCATTGGGAGAATTTTTTTCTGTGGCTGGCAATTTTGACCTGCTTGGCGACCCTATCCCCGAAAATCACGGGAAGGCTGGGGCCAATGGACACATTCCAACGGCGGAAAATGTCAAGAAAGTCAGACTGTTGCTTGTCGCCGGAATGGAAGTATCGCGGATTGCCGAACAATTGGGCATCTCTATGCCCACCCTGCGGAAGCATTATTTTTCGTCCGGCGTGAAGCGGGACGTCCGCGCCGCACGGCGTCGAGCCATTGCGGACGAGAAGGCAAAGGCGCTGTTGCGGCTCGATAAGGCCGCGGAAAAGGGCAACGTGACGGCGATCAAGGAAATGAACGCGATCCTGCAGGCTGAGAGGATCAAGGATCTTTCTCGGGATGCTGCAGGCGACGACGAACAGCCCGCAGAGAAGCCCGAGGCACCCGCGCCGCGAAACAAGAAGGATCAACGAGTTGACGCAGCGGTGGCTGCGATCGACGGCGACGATCTTCTGAACCCCGTGAAGGTACACTGATGTCGATGCTTGCGCTCAATCAGTTTGACGACTGGTCGACGGCCGTTCCGAATTGGGCAGACCTGATCCTGGGCGGAAAGCCACCACTTCCAGTGTTGCCGCTGCATGATGCATACGCCGAGAAGGCGCTACGGATATTCAAGTCGTTGCGCAATCCAGACCTGGATGGTTTTCCGACTTTTGGGGAGACGTGCGACGAATGGGTATTCGCGTTGGTGCGTTTGATTTTTGGCAGTTACGACCCGGAACTGAAAAAGCGTTACTTGCGCGAATTCTTTGTGATGATCCCGAAGAAGAACGGCAAAACGGCCATCGCCGCTGCGATCATTGTGACGGCGTGCATTCTGAACACCAGCCCGTCTGCCGAATTCATCTTGATTGCGCCATCGATCAAATTGGCGCAACTCGCGTTCGGCACTGCGTCCGGCATTATCGAAAGGACGGATCGGATCCGGCCGCTGTTTTCAGAACCACGCGAGACAACGCGAACGATCAAGAACCTCAATCCAGACATCAGGTCGCAGATCATCATCAAGGCGGCCGACACGGACATTGTCACTGGCGCGAAGAACGCGACAATCCTTGTCGACGAAACACACGCCTTTGCAACCAAACCTGCCGCAAAAGGTGTTTTTGTCGAAATCCGCGGTGCGTTGTCCCATCCGCAGAACCGGCACTTTCTGTTGCAGATCACGACACAGTCAAAGAAGCCGCCAACCGGCGTATTCAAAGCCGAACTGAAAACCGCGCGGCGTGTCCGTGACGGGCAACTGCGACGGCCCATGCTGGCGCTGATCTACGAGCTGCCCGCGGACGTGGTTAAGGACGGCGGATGGAAGAACGAAGAAACATGGCACTTCGTCAATCCACATATCGGTCGCAGCGTCGATTACGATTTCTTGCGTGACGCGCTGGAAACCGCAGAAGACGACGGCCCCGAAGCTTTGTCCTTGGTCGCCAGTCAGCATTTCAATGTCGAGATTGGCACCGCCCAAGGCGACGACGGGTGGCGCGCGCAGATCTATTGGGACAAGGCAGACACAGGGCCGAAGACGCTAGACGAGTTGATCGAGAGATCTGAGGTTATCACGTTCGGCGTTGATGGCGGCGGTGATGACGATCTGTGCGGCGCGGTCGCGCTTGGCAAGGAAATCGATACAGGCAACTTGCTGGCATGGTGTCGCGCGTGGTGTCAGCCCGAAGTTCTGAAGCTGCGCAAGTCCATCGCGCCCGCTCTCGAAGGCTTCGAGAAGGACGGCGACCTGATCATTTGCAAAACACCGTTCCAACACGTGGACGACATCGTGGCGATTGTGACGATGCTGCATGAAACCGGCAAGATGCCAGAAGAGAATGCGGTGGGCGTTGACATTGCAGGTTTGCCTGAACTGCAGAATGAACTGGATCTGGCCGGTTTGGGTCAGCCGTTTCTGACGGGTGTAGGTCAGGGCTGGCAGTTGCAAGCGTCGATCAAGTCGATACCTTTGCGGCTAAAATCCGGGATCATGCGACACGGCGGGCAACCTCTTTTTGCGTGGTCCGTCGGGAACTCCAAAGTCGAGTTGAAGCGGTCGAACCAGTACATAACGAAAGAACTGGCGGGCGCGGCTAAGATCGACGTGGTGGCGGGTCTGTTAAACGCGTCGCAGCTTATGCTGCAAAACCCGGTTCCATCGGGCGGCGGGCTGGATGATTTCCTTGCAAACGTGGTGGTTGTCGCATGATCCGATTTTTGAAGGCGGCCGCGCGGGGCGTGAAGGCGGAATACACCTTTGGAACCGGCTGGTCGCCATTCGCCAACGGATCGCCATGGCCAATGAATGCGACGCGGTCCAAGGCAGGCCCGATGGTCAATGCAAAATCATCGCTCGAACATTCGGCCGTTTGGGATTGCGTGCGCAAGACAGCGGAAATGATCTCTTCACTGCCGGTCGAACATTACCGGCGAGACAGCAACGGCGGGCGCACCGCGTTGGCGGACGATGTTGCCGAGATCGTCAAGGATTCGCCGAACCAAGAGCAAACGGCCCCGGAGTATTGGGAAGGTGTGATTGCCCAAACCTTGCTGCAGGGAAATGCCTATTCCGAGCGGCTTATGATCGGGAATCGCCTCGTTGGCCTAAAGCCTCTTTTGGGGTGTACGGCAGAGGCCCTGCGAGGCGGTGGGTTTCGTTATCGGATCGTCGATCGCGGAAAGGTCGAATACCTGCCCGCTGATAAGGTGTTCCACCTTCGCGGCTTTGGTGCTGGTGATGGCCTGGGCATGTCCGTTGTCCGCTACGGTGCGAATTCAATCGGTGCGGCATTGGCTGCTGATCAGACCGCGGCGTCGATTTTCTCCAACGCCGCACTACCGGCCGGGATTTTGCAGTCCGAACAGACCTTGAAAAAGGATCAACGCGACCAACTGCACACTTTGATTGAACAGTATGTCGGATCGTCTAAAGCGGGAAAGACGATGGTTCTGGAAGCCGGTCTGGACTGGAAACAGCTTCAAATGAACCCGGAGGACGCGCAGCTCCTCGACACGCGCCGTTTTGGGATTGAAGACGTTTGCCGTTGGTTCGGTGTCCCGCCAATTGTCATTGGTCACGCCAACGAAGGTCAGACTATGTGGGGCAGTGGTGTTGAGGCAATTCTATTGTCTTGGCGCACACTTGGCATCAACCCGTTTCTGGTTCGGCTCGAAAAGCGGATGAAAAAGGATTTGTTGCCGCCTGCGGCGCGTCGCCGGGAGTTTTTCAAGTTCGACCGTGACGCGATGATCGAAATGGACAGTAAAGCCAAGGGCGACCTGATGCTGAAACTCGGCATGGGTGGGACAATGACGGCCAACGAACGGCGCGAGCGGATGAACCTTCAACGCCACAGTGATCCTAACGCGGATGCCTTGTTGGCGCAGGCACAGATGGTGCCGCTTGAACTATTGGGAAGGGACAACAATGACCAAACGTGATTTGCCCATCGCTCGGGTGCCGACCCGCCCAGGCGCAAAGGCCGACATTGCCGTAAGCGCAATTCAGCGTTGGAATTCGGACATTCAATCCGCTGGGTCAGACAAAGACGAAGCAACGATCTCGATCCTGGACCCGATCGGCGCAGATTGGTTTGGCGATGGTGTGACGGCCAAGCGTATCGCGGGTGCGTTGCGCAACATTGGGGATCGTGACGTCGTCGTGTCGATCAACAGCCCCGGCGGTGATTTCTTTGAAGGGCTGGCAATTTACAACCTGTTAAACGAACATCCGGGCGCCGTGACGATCAAGATCCTTGGTCTCGCCGCTTCGGCCGCGTCCATCATTGCGATGGCAGGTGACAAAATCCAGATTTCACGCGCGGCCTTTCTGATGATCCACAACACATGGGTTCTTGCCGCAGGGGATCGTCATGCGTTCCGCGAGGTCGCGGATTGGCTTGAACCCTTCGACGCGGCGGCGGCCGAGGTCTATCACGCCCGGAGCGGGATCGCTGAAAAAGAGATCGCGACCATGCTCGACAAGGAAACGTGGATCGGCGGGACCGAAGCCGTCGACTTGGGCCTTGCGGATGCGATCCTTGGCGACGATGCCATTGCAGGCGGCGCACAGAACAACACAAAAGACAACCCAGTCGCGGCCACGCGTCAGGTTGATCTTTTGTTGGCCCGTCAGGGCGTCACGAGATCGGAACGGCGGTCGCTAATCGCCGGTCTGAAAGGGGGCACGCAAGACGCTGCCCCATCCGGTACGCCGCGCGCTGCCGTTGCAGAGTTGGCGCAGACCGCGCTGGACAAACTGAACTCCATCTAACGAGGTAAGCTATGAAAAAGCTTTCAATGCCCGCCATTTCTTTGGCGGCACTTGCAGCCGCGCGCCCGGACTCCATTCTTGGCCAAGTTCGCAACGAAGGAACCGGCGACCCGGAAACGCTGCTGAAGACTGTCGAACAAAAACTCGACACGCTTAACGGCGAAGTGAAACAGACGGCCGAGAATGCCCTGAACGAGGCAAAAAGGGCTGGTGAGGTTTCCGCCGAAACCAAGGCTGCGGCTGACAAGCTGCTGTCTGAACAAACGGCGACCATGAAAGTCGTCAACGAACTGAAGGAGATGCTCGAAGGTCTGGACACAAAGGTGCTGGACGTTTCGCAGCAGGTGGCCGAAGGCAACAAGGGCGGTGGTGCCAAGCCCATGACCCTTGGCCAAGCCATTGTGCAAAACGAAAGGGTCAAATCCTTTACCGGCGGCACGATGTCGATCGATGTGGCCAACGCGATCACAACTGCGGCCGGATCCGGTGGCGGGCTGATCTACCACGAAGAAGAGCGTGACCCGGTACGGATGCCGCGCCGCCGCCTGATGGTGCGTGGCCTGTTGACGCCCGCAAGTGTCGGGTCCGACCAGGTGCACTACCGTCGTCAGGTACTGCGCACGGACGGAACAGGCATGGTCGCCGAAGGTGCACCAAGTGGGCCGTCGGAATTCGGCTGGGAAAAGTCAGTCGAGCGCGTCAAGAAGGTGGCCACGCACACCAACCTGAGCGAAGAGGCTCTGGCAGATGCGGATCAACTGCAGTCGGAAATTGACGGCGAACTGCGCTACCTGATCGACCTCGAAGAGGAACGCCAGATCGTCGCGGGCGATGGTTTGGGCGAGAACCTGACAGGCCTTTTGCCCGCAGCACCAGCATTTGCCGCCCCGGCAGGTCTGCCGAACGTCAACCACGTTGACCGTCTGCGCCTTGGTATCCTTCAAATCACTCTGGAAGACTACATGGCAACAGAGTTCCTGCTGAACCCAACCGACTGGACCGCCATCGAGCTGCTGAAAGTTGGCGGCACGGACAATCGCTACATCTACGGGAACCCCGGTGTTCAGGGCACGCCGGTACTGTGGGGCAAGGGCGTGATCGAGTCCAATTCGATGTCTTCAGGCGAATGGCTGGCCGGGGATTTTCCGATGGCCGCGACGTTCTACGATCGCAACCAGACCGAAGTCATCATGTCGACCGAACATGACCAGAACTTCATCGAAGACATGATCACGGTGAAGGCCCGCAAGCGTGTTGCTCTGGCGATCAAGCGCGCCCTTGCCATGGTCAAAGGGGACTTCGTTTTCGCGTAATCCGCGCGAACACGACGCAACATACGGCGGCCTTCTGGTCGCCGTTTTTACAGGAGACGACCATGTTCGTAAAATGCTTGTCGACGGCCCACACGTCCGTCCAGACCTTCCGGTTCGGTGTCATCTACGACATTGACGAAAAGAACCCGAAAGTGATGAAACACGTTCGCCCGCTTTTGGATCGCGATCCACCGCTACTGAAAGCGATGACCAAGGCCGAGGTCCAGAAAGATCGGAAGAAGGCCGAGAAGCTGGCAAACGCACAAGCCAACGCACCGGATGCTGCGGCGACAGCAGCCGATTTGCGGACGGCGCTGAAATCGGCGCAGACCGGCGAAGCCAAGGCGCTGGAGGAGGCCGGGGATGCCCAAGCGAAATTGTCAGAAGTGCAAGATGATTTAGCGGTTTTGATTGCCAAGCTTGCCGAGTCGGAACAGGTTCGGATCGACGAGGCAACGCAAGCCATGGCTGATCTCGAGGCAGTCAAAAACGAGCGCGACGCAGCACTCGAACGCGCAGACAAAGTTGCTTCTGATCTCGAAGCGCTGGTGCGGGCGGTGGAGAATGAAAAGTCCGAAGTATCGGGGAAGGCCGACGGCAATAAGGCTGCTAAGACGTGAGCCAATTGATCCCGGCGGACGTCAAGCCGCAATGCAATGTCGCCCTGAACCATAACGGCGACGACGTTTTGTTGCAGTCATATATCGACGCCGCCGAAGCGCATGTGGTGCGGTATGTTCGTCGGGATCTCGACAGTGAATTCCCCAGCGGCTGGCCTGCCGACATCCTGCAGGCCGTCCGGCTTTTGGTCGCGCACTACTACCGATTCCGCGAGGCGGCGGTGATTGCCGCGACCGCATCAGAGGTTCCGATGGGCGTCAAGGCCTTGCTGGAACCACACCGAAACTTCTGTGAGTGAACGAAAGGACCATCACAATGTTCAAAGCAACCAGGGGCTTCGTCGGGAAGCCAAACGATAGCGGCAATCGCAAGCGCTATGAAGTCGGGGATACCGTCGACGCGGCCGATGTTGCAGACGGCAAAACGCTTCAATGCGTCGAAGAGGTGGCCGATGACGTCGCCAAGCCTTCGGGCAACAAGCCTGCGAAAGCGGGCTGATCTGTTATGCAGGCAGGGCGATTGAACACGCCGTTGACGTTCGAAGAGAGTGTCAACGTCAGCAACGGGGCGGGGGGCTATGAAACTGCCTGGACACCCCGTTTCGATCGCAAAGCGGAATTCACCGTCCGGCCGCAAAGTGTCAACGATGATGCGCAGGTGGGCGGTCACATGACGCAAGTGCCAGATTACCTGTGCAAAGTTCGCGCCGATGATGACACCCTACAGGTGCGCGCAGGCTGGCGGGTCAAATCTCTTGATGGGCGCGTGTTTGCGGTTCGATCCGCAGCGTTCCCGGATATACGCGACAACAGCATCAGTATGGTGCTGCAGGAGGGGCAACCGACATGAGCCGTGCGCGGGGGTTCAGAGGGGCGCGCCGCCGCGCAAAGGCGCGACCGGGTCTTTTGGACAAGGTGACGGTTGACGCGATCGGGGACACGGTGGACGCAGTCCATGGGGCGGGGCGCGCGAACATTGCTGCTATGGTCAAACGTCGCTCGGGCCTGTTGCGCCGTCGGTATTCCAAAACTGTGCGCAAAGCCAAGCAGACTGGTTTGGTCGGGTACATTACACGCTCTGCACGGAGGGCGGCGTTCTACGCCCGTTTCGTGCATGACGGGACGCGGTACACAAGCGCTCGACCGTTCCATGATTTGGCGGTGGCAGAGCAGGCGCCGAAACACAAGCGCCGGATGCGACGTGCCCTGAGTTTGGCGGCTGGGCCGTCAAGTCTTGGCCGCAATGGTCGGGGCCGGGTGCGCGGGGTCTGAGATGACAATCCAGCAACAATGGCCATTGCAACAGGCTGTGTGGCAGAGGCTGACCGACGCCTTGATGGGGCAGGGCATAGGCGGGGCTGACGTTCCCGTGTTTGACCATGTTCCACGCGAACCTGAACGCCTACACGTGCGCATCGACGGTTTTCTTGTTGTGCCGCACGCCACAAAGGCCGGTCGGCGCGGTCGGCATGAATTCAGTGTGCACGTTTTTGACGACAGCACAGGCGACGTGACCGGGCGCGGGGGTGAGAATGTCGCCCGCCTGCAGCCCATTGTCGTCGCCGCACTCGAGGATTGGTTCCCGTTACCAGGCGCGACGGGGATCGAACATATCAGCAGCAACAGCGCCGCAGACGATGATCCGCTGAACCAGCACAGGATCAGCCGGTTTTCAACACACATAGGAGACTGACATGGGTCAGGGAGTGAATCAAAAGGACCTTCTGGTCAAAATCGATGACGGTACGGGAACGATGGTCGAGATCCCATATCAGGGTGAGGCCGAATTCAACACCGGCAAGGAAACGCAAGTATCCCGCACCAAAAACGGCGCGCACCCATACCAGACCGAAGCGGGTGCAACGCTGACCTTTTCATTTGAGAAGGAACGCCCCGCGCTGACCATCCACACGCGTCTGCGTACTCTGTCGGAAACGGGTGAGCTGGTTGCGGTCGAGTACGGTGACAAGAACACAGGCGGCGAGATGCGTTCCGGGAGCGCTTCTGTTTCGCTTGGTGCCGAAACGGCTGGCACGGAAGGTGTCATTTCGCAAAGCGTCAGCCTGGGCTTTGTCGATGATCCGGTTCCGGGGATCACAGCCTGATGCGGGATGGTCTGTCGATTACTCTTGGGGGGGCCTCATATGCAATGAGGCCTTCCTATGGTTCGATGCGGGACATCGAAGAACGGACCACCATGACGGTGCCCGAACTTCTGGACCTTGTCCTGGCGCAGCGCTTGAAGATGTACGAGGCCGTTTTGATTGTCTGGTACGCCTGCGAGTCTGCAGGTGAAGGTTTTTCCGGCGTGGATGCTCTTGGGGATGCGCTGTTCGAAGAGCGTTTGACCAGCCTGCCTTTGCGCACGTCGCTATGCAAGTTTCTGCTGGCGTGCAGCTATGCGCCGCCAGAGGCAAAAAAAAAGTTCGACGAAGAGGTGGCCCCGATGCTGGGGCTGTTCGATCAGCCGACGACTGGTTGACCACGACGTATTCGTTTGCGGTGGTCCAGATGAACTGGGCACCGACTGAGTTCTGGCGGTCCACTCCAAAGGAGTTTTGGGCCGCTTTTGCCATGTTCAAGAAAAAGGCTGAGGCACAGCAAAAATGACGACCGAAAGAATTCTGACGGAATACACCGCTGACACCCGCGGCTTTCGTCGGGGTGCACGCGAGTATGACCGCACGCTGGCCCGCCAAGAACGGCTGGTTAACCAGCGTCTCGGACGCATCGACCAACGGTGGGAGCGTTCGACGCGGAGCATTCTGAACCAACGTACCGCCCTTGTTGGATTGGGTTCGGTTGTTTCGGGCACCGCACTGTCGCAACTGCGGTCTTATGCAGAAGGGTGGCGCGACGTAGAGCGTCGCCTGACATCGATCGGCGAGACATCCGAAGCCTCACAACGGAAATTGGTCGACGTGGCCTTGCGAACCCGCAGCGCGATCAGCGGCACCGCTGCAGCCATCCAGCGGTTGTCCAAATCCACGGGCGATGATCTCGACACGACGTCGCGCCGCGTAGAGACGTTGCAGAAGCTCTTGGCTTCTGCCGGATCTAGCGGAACTGAGCGCGCATCCGTGTCGTTGCAGCTCGGTCAGGCGCTTCAATCCGGGGTGTTGTCCGGTGACGAATTCCGGTCCATCCGTGAGAACGCCCCGGTTGAATTCCTCGACGCACTTGCACAGTCGGCCGGGATCACCCGTCAGGAACTGAAAGAGTTTGCCGAAGACCAGTTGTTGACCACCGACATCGTTCTGGACGCCCTCGACAATCTGGCCAGTACGGCAGACCAAAAGTTTGGATCGTTGTCCGTTTCGGGCGAAGAGGCGTTTAATGTTCTGACCACGGGCTTGACGGTCTACGCCGGTAACGTCGACGAGGCGTTGGGTGCGACTGACGCGATCAATGGTGTCTTGGTGACGCTTGGCCGACTTCTGAGCGATGCGGGTGCCGGTGCCGAGACTTTTGCCCAGATCCTCGCAGTGGCAGGCACCGTCGCGTTGACCGTTGCCGGAAACCGTGGTGTTGGCGCAGTGACGGCGGCATTCGTTGCATCCGCACAGGCGCGGCGAACAGCGGTGGCAGTGGCCAAGGAAGAGGCAACGCAGTCGCGCGCAAATCTCGCTCAATATCGCGCCGAAAAGGACGCGGCGGATGCGCGTGTCAGGGCCGCACAGGCAGACATACGCACACGCGCCCAACAAGGGCGCGTCACTAAGGCATCGAGGCTCGAATTGGAACGTGCCCAACGCGGGCAGGTACGTGCCGCCACGGCACTGACGGGCGCGCAGACGTCAGCATTGGCGACCACGCGCGCGTTGACCGCGGCACAAGGCCAGTTGTCTATCAAAACGCGTCTTGCGACGCTGAGAACACGAGCATTGACCAACGCGATGGCTTTTTTCGGCGGTCCAATTGGGTTGGCCATCACCGCGATCGCAGGTGGGCTTGCCATTATGTCCGCCCGCACGGCGGCGGCTGAGCGGGCGACCAGCGCCTTGAAAGGTCGTGTTGATAGTCTCGCAGCTGCCTATGCGACAGCAGGCGGCAACCTGGACAAAATGCGCGCATCGATCGCCGGAATATCCATCGCTCAGGCGACCAAAGAGGCCCGCGACCTGCAACAAGCGCTGGCACGTGCGCAGCAAAGTGCGCAAGGGGAACTATCGAAGCCGTTCCTCCAGAACTTGCAGCGCCTGCGACCCGAAGTTTTTGATGTGGTTCGTGCGTTTGCCGAAGGCGAAACGTCGGCAAAAGAGTTTCGTGACGCTATGAATGAATTGGCTACCGCAGGTGGTGGCGAATTGGCAAACCTGGTGCTTATCGCAGAAGATGTAGTCAAGGATCTTTTGGCCGCTGCAGATGCGTCGCAGCTCGCTGACGATCAGTTGGCTCTTCTGACCGCAACCGGGGAAGAGCTTCGCAAGATTATTCAGCGGCTGACCGGCGACGCCGAAGCCTTTGGCGACACTGACATGTCAGGTGGCATTTCCGAAGCTGCTGATGAGGCAAACAGACTGGCGTTTAACCTCGCCAACGCCCTCAAACTGTCCAACGATGTTTCCACACGTGTCATTCGGAAAGGTGTTGCGAGTGGCGCGCTTCCGCCGCAGGCGATCGGAGACGCCGCGCAAACAGACGCAGAAAAGGCCATTACAGATCGGGCGTTGGCCAGCATCGTGAATGGCCGGAACCAACGGTCACGTTCTGGCGGTCGTAGCGGCGGCGCGGGACGGCTCGCGAGGGAAGAGCGCGATCTTGCGGCCGCACGGGCATTGCTTGCCGAGAATGGCCAACGCGCACTCTTCATCGAAGAGTCGATGAATGCGGAGCGGGAACGCCTGCGTGAACTTCTGCCCGCCCTTCGGGAACTTGGACTTTCCCAGGCTGACGCGCAGCGGGTGATCAACTCGGAATTGGTCAGATACGAAAAAACACTGAAAGACGTCGGACAGACCGGCACGGAAACCTTTGAGACCATTGCAGAAGACATGTTCTCGATCGTCCAAAGCGCCGACAACTTGAGCGATGCGATCGGCGGGATAAAAGACCGCCTTTTGCAACTGGCCAATGACCGCGCTTTTGATCTTTTGCGGGAACAGTTTGCAAGTCTGGAGATAAATTCTGGCCAAAGTGGCAGGGGCTTGGGTGCTTTTGTAAAAAAGTTTTTTGGTTTGGAAGCGGCAACAGGGGGGCTGATCCGCGGCCCCGGCACTGCCACGTCCGACAGTATTCCGGCGCGGCTGTCAGATGGTGAGTTCGTTGTGCGCGCACGTTCTGTCACCCCCCGGACGCTACCACTGTTGCACGCCATCAACTCGGGGGTGACGGTGCCGCGCTTTGCGCAAGGCGGGCTGGTTTCGACGATGCCCCCTCCGGCCATCTCGGGTTCGCCGCTTTTGAACGTCGAGATCCACAATCACGCCACGTCTGCACGCGTCGAGGCACAACCGACACCGGATGGTCAGGGGCTGAAAGTTCTTGTCATAGACGCCGTCGCAGAAGGGTTGCTGTCTGGCCGTTTGGACCGGCCGATGAATTCTGTGTTCGGGCTTCGACGTCAGGCGCGGGGGACGTAACCATGCCCGACTGGCCAGAAACATTTCCCAGACCCCTTTTTGATCCGCTGGTTATGGAAGGACCGGCCGGGGCCGTACTTCGGACGGAAATGGACAGTGGCCCAGCCAAACAGCGGCCGCGCTTTACGTCTGCCCCGCAGGCGTTTTCGGTGGAGTTTCGGCCGATGACAGAAACCCAAATTTCGGCCTTCGAAGCCTTCTACCGCTTCGACCTGACCATGGGTGCGCTGGACTTCAACATGCCGCATCCGATTTACGAGACCGCCGGTCGGTTCCGCATCGTGCAAACTGGCGTGCCGTATTCTGTCACGCCGATCGGAAAAGACGCCTACAGCCTGACGACCACAATGGAGCTGTTGCCATGAGAACGACACTTTCGACGCAAATGCTCGAGGCGATAAACGCGGAAAGCTCTGGCGAGGTCATTTTGCCGCTTGTTCGTCTCACGCAAGTGGATTGGGCCGACGCCATACGACTTGTGCCGAACACGGAACAGGTTGTGCACATGGGCGAGGTCTTCGAGCCTTTGGCCTTCGAGGTTGGTATGCCGGATGAAGAGGCGCAAGGTGTGCCGGTTCTGGAATGGGTGGCAGACAATTCCGACAGACGCCTTGTCGAAGCACTGCGCGCGGTTCGCGGCGCTGTGCAGGTTGGCATCATGTGGGTTCTGGCGTCGGACCCGGATCACATTCAGATGGGGCCGGGTGATCTGGAAATGCGTGTGGCTGAGTACAACGCGCAATCGATCAGCGGCACACTCGGCGTAGAGCCGATCCTTGATATGCAGTTTGGTTACCTCACCATGAACACAACGACGACTCCGGCGCTTTTCTGACATGTGGACAAACGATTGGATTGGTCTGCCCTACGAAGCGTTGGGGCGCGGACCTGACTCTTATGACTGTCTTGGGTTGTTTCTCGCACTGCAGCGTGCGCGTTTCGGTCGGATGTTGGACGACCCGCTGTGCACAATGTCAGCGGCGGTGCGAAAACGCCTTGTGGAAGGTGCCAAGCCAAACTGGCGCAAGGTCAGTGTCGTCAAGGAAGGCGACGCGGCATTGTTCAATGTGCGTGGTTTGTCGATGCACGTTGGCTTTGTCGTGGACAGTAACCGGATGTTGCACGCCAGTGCAGACGTCAGCGAAAGCGTTTTGGAAGATTTTCGTGTGAGCGCCTGGGGCGCGCGGCTAGAAGGGGTGTATCGCTATGCGCCCTGAACCTTCTTTTGACACGGTGGTGCGCACACACCCGCTGCGTACAGGCCCGCGATGGCGTCGGCACCTGACAATGGCAGAAGGTGTAACGGTGGCCGAGATTGTCGACGGCGCGGGCATAGATCCGCGCTTTCTCAACGACATCAACGTGGTGATCAGTTTCGGAACGCGTACCTCAATCGTGCCCCGCCGAAAGTGGGGCAATGTTCGACCGAAACAGGGCGCCTTTGTCGAGGTATTCCCCAAAGTCGAAGGACCTCTTGCAGGAGTGATTCTTTCGGCGATTTTGCCGTCAGCGGCCGGATATGTCGCAGGTACTCTGTTCGGACTTGCGGCAGGCACTCTAGGCTATGCGCTTGTATATTCCGCAGTGACAATCGTAGGGACACTATTGATCAATGCGCTGGTCCCGCCGCCAACGGTTCCTGACGCCGCACGCGAAGACAACCCGAACTTTTCCATCACTGGAGCGTCGAACGCTGAAAATCGGTATGGCATATTCCCGACTGTGCTGGGCCGCCACCAGATGTTTCCGCCCAAGACGGCGCGTGGTTATACCGAGGGCGAAGGGGAGGACATTTACTTTCGCGGGCGTTTCACGTGGGGCCACGGCCCGGTGGCACTGGAAACGCTCAAGATCGGCACCACACCAATCACGGAATTTGACGGCGTCGAGTTGGAGTTCGTGAACGTGGACGAGGCGCAAACTCTCGCGTTCATGCCGGATCTGGAGCCATTGGTTGTCGCATGGCGCTCCGGTGATGAATCAATGACACTGTATCCAGACGACATAGCGCAGGACGGCTATTCGGTGCGTCTACAAAAGGACGTGTCCGTGGTGCGCGTAACCCGCGATCGATGCGTCTCGGTTTCGATCGATGTAACCTATCAGGGCCTTGTTCGCTTTGACGACGAGAGCCAAAAGCAATTGCACACCGTTCACGTTCAAATCCGATACCGCAAAGTCGGAGATAGCGTGTGGGTCGACGCGGGGATTGAGGATCATACCGGCGCATCCACAGCGCAGTTGGTTTTCAGCAGAACGATCGAGTTGCCGGAAGAAGGCGAATATGACATTGAAGTTACGCGCCTGTCAGAAGACAGCGACGATCCGCTAATTCGTGACGACAGCTATCTGACGGCAATCCGTTCCGTGCGGTCAGGCGCGCTGCCAAGCCACCCAGACATTGCCGAGATGGCCGTTCGGATCAAGGCCAGCGATCAACTGAATGGGCAACTGGAAAGCGTGAACGGGATTGTTCGACAGATGGCCCCGATCTGGGACGGGGCGAATTGGAGCGCGCCGCAGATGGTACGTCATCCGGCGTGGATCTACGCGCGCGCGCTAATGGGGCCAATGTTGCGTGCACCGATTGCTGCAAACCGGATCATGTTGGACGACCTGCTGGACTGGTTTCAGCAGGAACCTCATTGGACATGTGACGCCGTTATAGATCAACAGACCACAATGGCCGACGTGCTGGACTTGGTCTGTGCAACCGGCCGCGCGCGCCGGACGCTACGAGACTGGAAATTCTCCATCGTCCGCGACGGTGGTGCTGGGCCGGTTGTCCAGCAGTTCAGCCCGCGTAATTCCTATGGCTTCAAAGGTTCCATAAACTTCCCGAAAGAAATCCACGGATTCCGCGGTCTGGTGCTGTCGGAGCGGCTGGATTGGCAACAGGACGAAATCATCGCCTACGCGGACGGTTACGATGCGACAAACGCCACCGAGTTCGAGACCATGACAATCCGGGGCGTGGTTGTTACCGAAGAGGATGCAACAGGCGGAAATGCGTGGCGGCTGCTGCGGTATCACCTTGCGCAGGCGATTTTGCGGCCTGAGACATTCGAATGGCAAAGTGATCTAGATCATCTGCGCTGCAACATGGGCGACAAGGTGCGGTTGGTGCATGACGTGCCCAAGGTCGGGGTAGGTTCAGGCCGGATTACTGATATCGTCACGGATCCGGCAAACAATCTGGTCAGCTTTAAACTGGACGAATTCATTTCGCCTGTGGGTGCAAGTTTCCGTGTGAACCTGCGCCGCGCGGACGGTGAGATCGTGACGTTCGAGGCGGCACCACCGGCGTCTTTTGACGGTATCTGGACAGTGCAGGGGCAAGTTTCTGCGGTTCAGATGGGTTTGGGCGATCTGGTCACGATCGAAGAAATGCAGCAAGAGACGCTGGAGGTTTTGGTAACTTCGATCCGGCACAGCGGCGACTTGCAGGCCGCCTTGCGCGGTGTGCCCGCAGCACCGGATGTTTTGCAAGCTGATCAAGGCGAAATCCCGCCCTACACACCCGTTATCACCAATGTGGTGCCCAACACATTGTTGAGGCCTGCAACCCCGCGCATCGTGTCCGCAACGGTCGGAATCGAAATTTTGGAAGGCGCGGGCGGCGAGCGCTCGGCTTCTGTGTTTGCCTACCTCGAGTGGACCGAGGGGGCGGCCTTCAGCGCTGACGATTTTGTCGTCTTCGTCACGACGCCGACCGGCGTAAGAAAGCGAATTGATGTCACGCAAATGACCGTTGGTCGGTACGAGGTGCGCGAGTTGGGCACACACGCCTTCGAGGTTGTTAGTCGCAATGCGTCAGGTCTTTCACCGCCTGCGCGTGAGACTGTTTTTCGAGACGTACAAATAGAGACGCCACCAGGACCGACAGGTTTCAAGTCTGCTGTAACCGGGTCGCAGCTTTCGTTGTCATGGGATATCGGACCCGCTGTCGTCTCCCATCACGAATTGCGGTATTTGGCACCTGACGTCTCTGGAGGGTGGCGGCAGGCGGCTTTAATAAATCCGCAAATTTTGGGAAACCAGTACGTCACTCCCGCACGGTCAGGTCGATATCTTCTCAAGGCTGTTTCGCTGTTTGGCCGGGAAAGTCCAGATGTAACAGAAGTCATAGTGCAAAGCGCTGGGTTGGCGACAATCAATGTTGTCGAGACCAAAATTGAATCGCCGAGTTTTGCGGGCTTCAAAACTCCGGGGCTGTTTGTGGACGGCGGTGAATTGAGTACAAAAAATCCCGCCGACGACACGGTTGTGGCTTCGGGGACATATTTCTTTGATCAAGTGGTAGACCTTAATCAGGTTTTTTCTTCGCGCGTTACAGCAGACGTTCGAGGTTTTGGTGGATTGATCACAAACACGATGGGTTCATGGACTAGTCTCGAAGGGGTGGACAGCCTGGCGGGGGCAAGCCCAGACGCCTATTCAATTCAATTGCAAATATCAACAACACAAGACGATCCGGGAGATGTCGGCGTTGCTTGGACGGATTGGGAACCGTTCCAACTCAGCGACTACGTTGCGCGGGCGCTCAGGTTCAGACTTGTTCTTGGTTCGGACGATCCCGCCATTGAAATTCGGGTCACGCAGCTTGCCGTTACCGTGGACATGCCGGATCGGGTCGCTGAAGGCGTGGACATAGTTTGTCCCGCTGACGGTGTGCAGATTACATTCGACCCTGCCTTTGCCGCCAGACCTGCAATCAGTGCAGATGGGCAGGGACTGCCATCCGGCGCGCGATCGGTGCGATCATCCGTTACCGCTCAGGGATTTTTTCAACAGTTTGTCGACGCCGGTGGCAGTGGTGTCGCATGTACGTTCGATTGGTTGGCCAAAGGATACGGCCGGGTGCAGGAATGACGGCAGAAATGGAAAAAGCACATGCAGTATGATTTCGGAACAATTGATCCACAACCCACAACAGGTACTCAATTGGCGGCATTGCTTGGCGCTTTTCGCGATGCTGTGAATAGCCTTCATAAGGGCGTGTCCCGCCCAAGCTATGCAGTCGACGGAATGATGTGGGTGAAGGAAACAGTACCTAACCCGACTTTGATGATGTTTGACGGAACTGATGATCGCCCCCTCGCGACCATTACAGACCAGGGATGTGTAGCGGTGAATGCTGACAAATTAGATGGGCTGCAAAGCAATCAGCTTATGAGGTCGGACATCAACACAATTTTTTCTGGCTTGATGTTGGCGCGCAGGCCTGCGGACGAACAAATCCGGTTTGGAGACAGCTTGAACCTGCGGCCATTGATTTCCTTCTACAATTTGTTGGAGCGGAAAGGCTTCATTCAAAGCCGTGAAGACGAAATGCGAATCGCCGTCGTAACCGAGAGTGAGGAAAAGCTGTTGCAGCTCAAGGACAATGGCGAAATTCTTTGGGATGGCAAAATTGTGCGTGTGGCCGGTGCAGACGGTGCTGGATCCGATATCGATGCTGACCTACTCGATGGCCAACACGGGGCATATTATCGCAACGTCAGCAATTTTAATGCAGGGACGCTCGCCATCGCGCGTTTGCCTGTCGCATCTGCTGTCGAAGCGCAGGTCGGGTCTTCTGCCAGTAAGCTGATGACGCCGCAGCGCACCGAAGAAGCGATTTCGGCCCTTTCGTTTGGCCGCTCGACGACGCTGGTTGACGAAACGGCCAATCGTTTCAGCGGTACAAATTATCAGAACACGCTTGATCGTCCTTTGGGAATTGCGCTGACCGATTTGCTCGACAACAGCTCAGCAACCAGTTTTTTGGTAGGGCCAGACCCTGCGAACTACGTGCGTGTCGCGCAAACTGGTGAGTTTGGCGCTTACATTCAGTGTGCATTTGCCATCGTGCCGCCAGATTATTGGTATCGCCTTGACGGTGGAACAGCAGGTTCTTGGGTGGAGTATACATAATGCAACATGGCTTTTTTCACCCCGACCTCGGTTATTGGCAGACGAAGTCGGAACCGACCACGGCCCAGATCGAAAATTACCCCAAAGGATACCAAGAGGTTCCTTTGAAACCCGGTCCTGCGCATTTTTGGAATGGGCAGGCATGGGAGGTCGATTCTTCGGAAGCAGCGTCGCAAAAGCGTAGGACTTCGCGTCTGACGCGTACAGAATTTGCCCTGCGCGCTGCGTCTCAAGGCTGGATTTCAGAGATCGAGGCCGAAGACTGGGCCGCAGGTGCCGGTATGCCGCAGTTCGTAGCAGATACGATCGAAACTGGAGTGCCGCCCGATGAACGATTGGCAGTGCGCATCGCTGTTCGCACACAAACACATATTGGGCGTATGGACCGTTTGGTGCCGCTCCTAATGGAAGCGCGCGGAGTCACTGACGAGAGCATGGATGCTGTTTTCGACATTGTGCACAACGTCTGACCTCTTGCTGAAACTTGAGTGACAACAGCCCCGCTTCGTGCGGGTTTTTTTGTGGAGACTGAAATGGACATTGACTGGATCATGGTTCAGCACCAGCTTGCCCGTCTTGGGTTTTACGGTGGTGCGATTGACGGCCTCCGCGGTCCGCTGACCGACGCGGCAATCGTTGACTTTAAGAGGTCAATCGGCTTGCGTGCGCGGCCATATCTTGGCCCGCTGACTTATGACGCTTTGTTTGGTGCAAAGAGCGCCATAGACGGGCGGAGCACGCTACCGTGGATGCTTGAGGCCGCTCACGTTCGCGGATTGCACGAGGCACGGGATCTTGGAGTATTGCGCGCATGGTTCGATCGTTCAGTCGCATGGATTGATCCGCGAGAAATTCCGTGGTGCGGCGCATTTGTCGCGACCGCGTTCCGTCAGTGGCAACACGACATTGATTTGCCGGAGAACCCTTTGGGTGCGCGCAACTGGATGAAATTTGGGCGCGCGTGCCCCCCACAGTTTGGCGCGGTGCTGGTGTTTTGGCGTGGAAGTAAGAAGGGGTGGAAAGGGCACGTCGGGTTTTACCATGCCGAAGACAATACACACTTTCATGTCTTAGGCGGAAACCAATCAAATGCGGTGACGGTGTCGCGCATTGCAAAAACGCGCTTTTTGCAGGCCCGCTGGCCACTTGGCCACCAGACATCTGATCGCCGGTTCCACGCAGACACAGTGGGGATACGCACCACGGTCAACGAGGTGTGACGTGCTGGCGCTGTTGAACCTTATTCGCCCGCCTCTTGGTCTAAAGGTGCGTGTGGCGCTTTTGTTGTTTGTAATTGCGGGCCTCTGGGGTGCGCACAGGCTGGACAAGGCCGCAGCGGTCGCCAAGGCGATGGAAGGCGTTGTGAAAGAAGCTGAATTGCGCGCGGCAGAGGCTGAGGTGACGCAGTTGAAGGCACGCCTCGCGGCTGCGGCTGCGGCGAACGAAAATCTGCAGGAGCGCGCAGCAGTCGCAGAGGGCGAAGCACGACGCTTTGAAGCTGATTTGGAGGCATTTGAGCATGAAACAGACGTCAATCCTGACGGTGTGGTCGATGATGATCTGCTGCGCCGCTTGCGGTCCAACTGACACGTCGCGATTGGCGCAGGCGGCGCAACGCGAGGCACAGGCTCGCCAAAGTCAGGTACTGCCGGACTATCCAAGCGATTGCCGAAAAACCCTTGGCGCGGGTGTCTCACACCGCGATCGGCTCGACAGCGCCGTGCTGAAATTTGACGACGCGTTGACAAGTCAAAACGAACGAATTCGCCGCTGTGCGGCTTGGTACGACGAACTGCGCGCTGGGTTCGCGGCAGGCGCACAATAGGAGGCAATAATGAGCATCTGGGAATCGCTTGGGTTGGCACCTGAGCAAATGTCACACGCGTTTTATGGGTTTATTGGCTGGGCCGCGTCGGCTGTCACGATCAGACCCAAAGGTATCCTCGAGGCGTTTGTGTCGTTGTTGGTTGCCATCGTTTTTGCGGAGGCCGCCGCTGACGCCTTCGCCGGTTCCATTGCCCGTTTCATGGGGGGTATGGCCGAAGATTGGACAAAGGTCAGCGCCATGGTCGTTGGGTTCGGCGGGCTGGCACTACTCCAGCTTGGGCTGAACCTTGTCATCAAGCAAGTGAAAGGAAAGGCTGATGGAACTGGTAGCTGACGCGTCCCGCATCCTTTTGGCGGTGGTCGCTGTGGTGTTTTCGCTGTTGCAAGTTTTGCGAGGGCGGCCCGTCCTAGTTGCTGTTTTCGGATTGATGATCGCAGGTGCAGCGCTGGACTTTCTTCTGCATAGCAGTGGAGCGCTGCCGACGCCTGCACTGATCATTAACGTTGGCACGGCTGGTGTTCTTGGTTGGATCTGCATCTTTGATCCGACCAGCAACGTCGCCGCAAGCCTGCGAAACGATCCTTGGGTGCGGCACTGGAAAACGCCCAAGAACTGACTTCGCCGATCCACCTGAAACCACGACAGACACCCGGCCCGCGTGGCCGGTCAGACAAACTATACCATTGCAGGAGATAGACATGCCCCGAAATCAGCAGCCTTTGTCGGTCGCGTTTGGCGAGACCGTCCAGATGAATGATGGCGCGTTCGCAGTCATCAAATGGTCCGTCACGGAAGGAGCCGTGGAGGTGTTCCGCGGCAATACCGAAAACGACTACGATTCCGGTGTGATGTACACGGCGGGCACCGGCGAACGCGACGTTGAAGCGTCTGCAATCGCGCACGGAGCCGGACCGAACCTGTATATGATCGGTCGGATGCATCCGGTTTCCAAGGTCGTTGTTGACCATGCGTAGTCCCGTCCTGCCCGCGGGATTGTCGCCCTATGCCACGGGTCTTTTTTCCGGCGGCGGTCCACCCGTGAGCGGCGACGCCGTCATGCTGGCCCACATAAAAGGCGCCTCAAACGACCAGGGTGGTGCCGATGACGATCCACTCGCGACGCGGACGCCTGAGGATACGGTTGCCAATGGATACTGGGTCAACATCAATGATCCAGACGGCACAGGCCTACCTGTCCTTGAGCCGATTTTGTCTGAGGAACCGTTTCCGCGCATGGGCGGCTCCGTCAGCATCACGACCAATGCGGTGCCGAACCTGATCCGCGAATTGCAGGCGGCCTACACGGCCCAAAACGGAGGGACGTTGCACGTCGCCGCGATTTCCGAAGGGTTTGGCGGCATGGGTTTGAAGGCAGACGGCACAGGTGATTTCGGCCCATTGCACCCAGACGGCGTAGGCCCGGCATTCGTCAATGGGAGCGGCAGCACAGGCGCCAAGGTGGGAGGCGCAATTTATCTCTACGTTACAAACCCGCAAACCGTCACGCAGGTTGCGGACCTGATCGCGGCGGAGTTCCCTGGCATGACGCGTCTGCCGGACATTGCGTTCGGCAAGATCGGCAACGAAAACGACACTGGATTGGAGTACCATGATCTGGTCGACCTGAGCGCCCGCTACATCGAAGACTTTCGTGCCGCGTGGGGGCAACCGGACATGCCGTTCATTTTCAATTCGGCACCGCCGCCGTGGTCGTTTTCTGGTTCGGTTGTCAGCCCGAAAATCGCGGCTGCAATCTCAAGCCTGTCGCAGGGTTTGCCAAATGCCGCTTATGTCGAGGGTCCCGGCGACCCGGTAGATCAGCACAGCACCGAAGATATCCACTTCGGCAACATTGGTTTGCGCAAGATTGGCACGCGCGCCCATGAGGTCGTGGGAGTTGCAAAGTCGCGTGACCAAGCCCCTAAGTCTTGGATTGATTTCATCGGCAATCTGACAAACAAGCCAGCCCGGTGCTATTCGATGTACCGTTTGAACCCGGATTATACCGGCCCCGCCATGACTGTGAGCAATACGACACAATCGGCGGATATCTCATTTCTGACTTCGGGCGTCCGAAACGGCGAACCTGACGCCGCGGCCATGATGTCGGCGGCCGACAACGATGGTGCTTGGCTTACGTCGCTACCTTGTCAAATGGGAAGTGGCATTCCAATGTCCCCGGAAGGCACTGGATTTGCGCGGGTTGTCGCGGCCGCCTCCACGCCGGAAGGAGTTGTGAAAGGCATTGTGTTCCAGGGGCGGCGGTTCTGCTGGGGCAACGACGAAAACAATATCATGTTGGTGGCGTCCGGTGTTTCAGGCACCGCCGCCGGGGCACTTTTGGCGGTGGGTCGCGTTTCTGACGGGGGTACTGCGGTGCAGGCGGACCTCGACAACCGCACATTCACTATTTTGTCGAGGTCCGGTGAGACAGATTTTTACATCGGGGAAAACGGCCAGCGCCTGATCACAGCGCAGGAATATGAGCCTGATTTCATCACCGCGTTGCCGGGTGCGGCGGGCGGTTACACAATCCACGCAAACTATGTCGATGCGAACGGAATGCGCGCGAACGGTGTGTCCGTGCCGTCAGCTACGACAACACGCACAGGAACGGGCGCAGCGGGTACTCTGTGTTGGGGGGGGCGGAGCGGGCAAACCAATCGTTACTCAAATGGCAACCACACGGCCGTCATGTATTGGGACGTTGCGCCCACTGGTACAGATCTTGAGATCATCGACGCGTGGTGCCGGTCTATTGGCGCTGTGGATGACAGAAGCGCAGCGGCATGACCCCGGACGAACTGGCCAGTCAGCTCAGTTTTGAGCGGGCAAACCTTCTGGCTGATTTAGCTGTTATCATCGACGCTACCGGCTTAACCAAGACGCCCGCCGCGTTGTTGCGGCGGCTTTTGCAATCTTGCGGTCATACCGTTGATCGGGACGCGCTCAACGCCAGCCTTGACGAAGTGCGCGGCTCTGATTGTGAGGGGGTCGAGGCGCTCCGAAAGGCGATGGCGCGCTGTCGCGATAGTGCAAAGGTGATGGGGTGGACCATAACGCCCGTTCGCGGAGTTGGATACCGGCTGGAGCGCGAATGACGGTCATTTCTTTGCGAAGTGCAGTTAGATCAATTGCCAACGCGGATAGTAGCGACCTGGCCAAATTCACTGGGGTGTCAAGCTTAAAACCTTTTATTAACAATGAGATAATCCTGGCCGAACTTTTGGACTTTTCAATCCCTGGAACTCAATTTACCGGGCGCGGCATGACAACAGAACATTTTGAGTTGATCTGTAGAGGGTCCTTTCTTTGTGTCTCTGCCTGCCGTTCCAGTTACGGCTTTCCCTGCGGGGTATCTTGAGGCCCGGCACAGGCCCCGTTTTCTTCGCCGCAGCGCCCCCTTCCTATGTCCGCGTACCGAATGTCTGGCACAGTCGGGCTTTCCTTGTCGGTCGGGGCAGGCATCGAGATTGTCGTGCGGACGGATGCCTAGAACTGGTCCTTTCTCAGATGTGGCCGACTCGCTTGGCGGGCTTGTGCGCAATGACGCCGACAAGATCGCCCTGCATGTCCTCTTGCGCATCAAGGTAGTGAAGCCCCTCCGAGCAACGGACGCAGGGTCCCGTGTCGTTCATTAGGACGGTGTGGTCTCCGGCGTCTAGGCAGGTAAAGCCTTCATCCAGTGTGATGGTGTCGCCAGCTTTCAAATCAGAAAGTTTGATCATCAGTCGGTCCTCTAGTTGGGTTCGAATTTTACCCAGAAATAGAGCATATATTTACCCACTTCAACCTTGATTTTTACCCAAAAATACAGAAAATGGGTAAAAGTTTGGAAAAGTGGGTAAAAATGCTTACAAGCTCGTGTGGCATATCGTGCGATTCTTTCTCGCGACCCCAAAGTTGGGTCCGTATCGGAGCAACGCGCCGTCTTTTCGGAGGGCGTGAACGACCGCATCATCGAGTTCGAGAAATCAGAGCTGATGCAGATGTTCGAGGCAAAAGCGCTGCGCGAGGGCGACACGCTTTTGATGGCTCACGCGCGAGTGTTGGGCCGGGCCAAAGAGCGGGAGAAGTGGTTGACGTTGTGTGCGGTGGCCGGTGTGCTTATCAAGCTGCCGGGGCATATGCCGGCCATGTATGATACCCCAGAAAAGAAGGCGGTTTTTCACGCTGAGGCAGTTCAGCCGACAGGTCGCCCGTCAGCTAAGCAAAAGAAGAACCGGGGCAGGCCGAAAAAGTATCCTGACCCTAAGCCTGAACACCGTTCGATCATCTGCGGGTGGTGGTGCAATCCCATGTCTGACGGCAAGTACATGAAGTTGAAGGACGTGCAGGCGGGTGCAGAACAACTGGTCGGGCACCCGGTATCGCGGGACTATCTGAAAAACCTCTGCGGTAAGTCGCGGGGAAAAATCGAGACAGAAGAATAGGAGCCGTTATGATTGAAGCTGACCTATCCGGCGTTATGCATCTTGTAGATCCTAACGCTGGCACGCCCCCTTGTGCGCCGCCCGGGACGCGCAGCTTTCTGGGTGAGTTGGGGAACACAACCTTCATTGTGACGCTGGGGCCGGACGGCCACTGCGAGGCGTCAGTGTCATGCGATATGCGTCCGGCAACCGATGCGCAGTGCCGTGCGTTTTTTCGCAAGCTGGGTCGCGACCCGGAGTTTGAAGATAAGCGCAGCCGTTTTTGCCGCATGTTCGTCGTGCATGATGCGCGCAAGAAAACTGTTCACTAAAGGAGCCGTTCGATGGGTGACATGACCTCAATCATGGAGCGCCACTCCGACGCGATTGAACGCTACGGCCATCATTTTGTAGCACATGGTCTGTTTGACGAACCGACACTCACAATCGGTGTGCAGAGCTTTGCTTTGGTTTTGCATCAGCGCGAAGGCGAAGAAGATGAACAGCGCCGCGAATGGCTGGGCGTAATGCTAAGCGCCGCACTGAAAGAACTAGTCAATCAGCACGGCGGCCCGAGCGTGCAGACTGATTTCAAGCTGGAGGGTATCGAAGCTGACGATGGGTTCTGGTATTCGTGCAGCGGCTGCCACTCAACCAATCAAGGCGCTGAAACGGGCGACTATCCATACTCAAAGACCTTCGGCTGTTATCTGGGCGCGGGGTGTTCCGAATGCGGTGGCATTGGGGCTGTCTGGCAGCGGGTGGCTGACATTCACAAAATGGAGCCATAAGTGCCTGAATCCATCGCGGATATAGAAGACGATCACATACGTCTCTTGGCCCTGGCGCGCATGGCCATAGCGGCTGAGAGCGGCCCCGAGTGGCGGTGCGACGTCCTTTCTGCGTCAGACAAGCACGGCGCGGCATGTGACGCAGTTTGGCGTGAATTGCGCAGGCAGGTAGATTTGCAGGATGGCGTCATACCTACATTGGAGCATCCAGCCCGGCAGGCCCAAAAGCTGGCCAAGCGGATGCGGTCTGAGATTGTTGCAACCGTTCAATCGGCAGTCGAGGAAGCGCTCGATGATTTCACTTTCACCGGATCAGAAAGGGAGGGTCTTGGCGATGGCGCTTAAATGCCCGAAGTGCGGGAGCACCAGCTTGACGGCACATGAATACTTCGAGGTCCCTGCGTACACTCATTTTGAGAACGGGGTTGTGGTAGCGACGGGCGGCAACGAAGGCGCGGGGTACTCCGTAAACAAGTTCAGCGCAGTTTGCATGGGATGCGACCACACATGGTGGATGCGATACAGCACTGGCCAACGTGTCGTCGCGGCCTCCCAAGAATTTGCAGAGTCACAGTTAATCTAAGGGAGCCGTCCAGTGGGTAATCCTTCTCGCAAGCAGCTTGTCGGAGTGATCACGCGCCAGCGCGAGGCATTGCAAAATATGGACGGGGTTTTGCGCGGGTATCGTGCGGAGATTGTTCGCCTTGGCGGCGATCCATCAAAGGTTCGCTCAATCCGCCGTGACCAAGATGAATTCTCAGTCGATGATGTGGAGATCATCGCAAATGCAGGGGAGCCGTTATGATTGAAGCTGACCTATCCGGCGTTATGCATCTTGTAGATCCTAACGCTGGCACGCCCCCTTGTGCGCCGCCCGGGACGCGCAGCTTTCTGGGTGAGTTGGGGAACACAACCTTCATTGTGACGCTGGGGCCGGACGGCCACTGCGAGGCGTCAGTGTCATGCGATATGCGTCCGGCAACCGATGCGCAGTGCCGTGCGTTTTTTCGCAAGCTGGGTCGCGAGCCGGAGTTTGAAGATAAGCGCAGCCGTTTTTGCCGCATGTTCGTCGTGCATGATGCGCGCAAGAAAACTGTTCACTAAAGGAGGGTTAAGGGCCGTTCAGTCGTGGCTCTTAACCGCATCGATGCTCGCATCGGACAATAGTGCCCGCATCCGCATAGTTGCCTGCGCATTCAGAACTCGCTGCCTGCCGCTCTTGCGATCCACGGCCTCGACCTCAATATCGTGCATCAATTTGTGGCGCGTGTTGGTGTTCCCGCCGAAGCCGAGCGCTGTCGCAAAGTCCGCCCTGGACATGGACAGGCTTTCGCGCGCGTGACGCACTTCGTCACCGCTGGGGGCCGGAACGGGTTCGTGCATCCGCTGAACATGTGCCCGCGCCTCTGTTGGGCTACCAAACCACCCGGACGGTGCTGGCAGGCTTTGTAGCCATTGACGCGCCTCATGGGCGGTTTTCAGTGCAGGTGCGTCAGACAGGTTGCGCAGGGCATCCAGCAACGCGCTTTCGGTGTTCTCGCTGAGGACCGCCGGGATTGCCGATCCGTTTGACATGACAATTGCAACAGGCATTTGTTCATCCTTCGATGGGGGTGGGTGAGGGGCGGCGGTGCCGCCCCTGCTTGGTTACTCGATAATCTCAGCATCGCCACCGACCGACAGAAACACTGCCTCTTGGTCCGTGGCGTTGAGAATGTCGCGGGCCAGTGCCCGGAGTTCTTTTTGCGCTGCGGCCTTGTCGGTTGCGGCGCTGACGATAACGGCAACATCATCGCGAAACAGGCGACCGGCTTCATTGCTCCAGTATCCTTGTGCGGCGTACACTGTGGCACCGCCGTAGAGGCTGCACATGCTGGCAATGGTGGTTTCGATCAACGCACCGTTGTCGGAACCGTCATTGTCATTTTTCGGGATGATGATTTCTGTTTTCATCGACAATCTCCTTTTCTCATTCGTGGGACCTGTTGTCCCTGTCGATGACATTAATATATGGGCGCACGCCCATATTTGCAAGTATAATCGACAAAGAAAAGTTGAGAAAGTCGGGGGCTGATGCCCCCGGTGTTTAGGCGTACCAACTCGACAGTTTTTCCTGACCGTCCCAGATCCACGCGGTAACAACGCTGTTGATCCTGACGCTTGGGCGGGTGCCAGACATATCGACTTTGCGCCTGATCGGTTCGCCCATTTTCAATTCGGGGTCAGGGAACTTGTTGCCTGACATGAAGCTTTCTTCGCCCCGGACCAAAGGCGCACCGATTTCTTGCAGGATCACGTAGCATTTGGACGGGACGTCGATCACCTCGTAGAACTCGACATTGGTCTGGTCGTAACCCCAATTGGTGTAGAGAATAATGCCGGTTTCCAAATTGTGGGGCTTGTTTCGGGCCGCGCGGCGTTCCTCTGCCGCGCTCTTGCGTGCTAAGATGGACTGGACTTGTTGTGCGATGTATTCGCTGCGGCGTGCGTCAGAGCGAAACCAGAATTGCTTTGCCTTGCGGCTGCGGCCTTTCAGGATCATTACGCAAGGCTGCCCGCGTCCGTTGGTGTACGTGTAGAATGTTGCCAGGCCACCTTTGACAGTGATTTTCCGGGCATTCTCAGGGCGCAGTTGTTCGTGCAGGTTCATCGAATATCTCCAATCTGTGGGACCTGTTTGTCCCGTTTCGATAACTGGAACATATGGGCGCGCGCCCATAAGTGCAATATGTGTTCGAAATTATTTCTGGGGTTTCCCGGCGGCCAATCGCTCTAGTTCGGCCACCAGTTCAATTGCCATTTCTCGCGCGGCCTCTGTGCCCACTTCGCGGCGGGCGTCCTCGAGGTGTTTTCTCGCAAGTCGGGCGTGTTCAATGGCTGCACGAATTGAATTCAAGCTGACACCTGCGGTACTTTCTGCGGGACTCAATGTCCCGAACCTTCAATTCTGTTCCTGATTTTTCCCATGTGGGCAACCTACCGACGAAAGATTTCTGTCCATCTGCCTTAAAAAATAGTCATAAAAACAGGATGTTATAGGTGGGTAAGTGTGGAGCGGGTAACGGGAATCGAACCCGTAACTAAAGCTTGGGAAGCTGCCGTGATACCTTTTCACCATACCCGCGCGCTGAGGCGTCTGGATAGGCAAGCGGGCTTGGGGCGTCAAGAGGGTTTGCGCGCCTCAAAGACATGGATCACCGCCGGAATGTGTATCCCATTGGGCCCGTCAAACTTGGCAAATCGGCCGATAATGGCCGCCTTGACGGCGGCTTTGCCCTCGGCGTCGGCCTCGTGGTACTGCAGCGCACTGTCCGCCGGGCCGATGTGGCAGCACAGTTCCGCGGCATCGGCCAGTGTCCCGTGCGGTGTGAGCATCAGGTCAAGCGTTTCAACGGTCGGGTCCGTGACGCCAGCGCCGCGCAATGTGGCAAGCACACCGTCCGCATCCTCAAAGGCAAACGGGCCGGGCAGGGTGCGGTCGACCTTGGGCACCGGGCCCAGCACGTCGCGTGCAGCGGCGGCCGGTTCCATGAACCACGGATTGTCCGGTGCGGCCCCCCACGCAGCCAGCACCATGCGCCCACCCGGCAGCAGCGTGGACCAGAGGTTGTGGAATGCGGTGGCGGTGTCGTCAAAGAACATGACCCCGAACCGCGACAGGATCACGTCGTAGCCTTGCTCGAACCGGTGTGTTTGTGCATCGGCAAGCAGCAGGCGCGCCTGCGGTAGAAACCCCAGCCGGTCATGGGCGTGGCGCAGCATCGTTTCCGAGATGTCGAGACCCGTGACATGGCCGGACGGCCCGACCGCCTGCGCAATCCGCGCCACGCTATCGCCTGTGCCACAGCCGATGTCGAGCACGCGTTCGCCCACGCCGGGTTTGGCACGCGTCATCACCACATCCAGTACCGGGGCCAACAGCGTGTCCATTTCGCGCTGCAATGCGACCCATGCCGGACCGGCAGAGTCGGTCCAGAACGCTTGCTGGTCGAGATTCGTCACGGGATGCCCCGGCTCAGGATGGTGCTGATAAGGCCCGAGTGACAACAACGCGGATCACCGGCGCGATAGACATATTGCGTCAGCAAGGCGCCTTGCGGGTGGGTCTGCACCTCTTTGATGCCATCGCCGGGCAGATCAAAGGGCGCGCCAAGGATGGGACCGTCGGGTGATGGTGTCACGATCCGGTATTCAAGATCGGTCGCGTTCCCCCCCGTGGCAGAGGCATAGACCACCTGCACCAGCAGGTCAGTGGGCGTGGCGCGGTCCCAATCCACGGGCCATACGGCCACGCCATCGACGATCAGACCGGGCTGTGCCAGCGCAGCGGCAAGGGCGGCGTCACCTTCGGCTCTTGGGATCACCGCCTGCGCGAGCACAGGCGCGGATATCAGCGCAAAGAGGGCCGCCAGCCACCTCACGCCCGCCGTCTCCGCCGTCGGCCACCGTCCTCGCCGCCGCCAGTGTTAAAGCTCACCTCGGGCAGGTTCACGATGCTGCGCAGGATGGGGAACGGATCGGCGCTGTTGGGCAGGGCCGAGGCGTTGACGAAATGCTCTTGGAACCGCGGCTCGATCGCGGTTTCGACTTTGTGGATGCGGCGCACGGTCTCTTCGATCTCGCCGCGCGCGTCGCGGTTCAAGAGGGCGATGCGCGCGCCAGTACCCGCCGCGTTGCCTGCGGAGGTCACCTTGTCGAGGGGGGCGTCCGGGATCATGCCCAGCACCATAGCATGTTTGGGCGAGATATGCGCGCCAAAGGCCCCGGCGAGCACCACGCGGTCCACCGTGTCGACGCCAAACTTGTCCATCAGGAGGCGCGCGCCGGAATAAAGTGCTGCCTTGGCCATCTGGATGGCGCGGATGTCCGGGTTGGTGATGGTGATGCGCGGACCGCCCGTCGCAGTGCCGTCATGCAGAAGATAGGCCTGTGTGCGCCCGTCGGGCACGCAGCGGTCGCTGCCCGTTTGCGCCGCCGACCCAATCAGGCCCGAGGCGTCCAGCAAACCTGCCAGCCGCATCTCGGCAATGGCTTCGATGATGCCCGACCCGCAGATGCCGGTGATGCCACTGCCTGCGGCGGCCTCGGTGAACCCTTCTTCGTCGGACCACAGGTCCACGCCGATGATGCGGAAGCGGGGCTCCTTGGTCACCGGGTCGATCTCGACCCGTTCGATTGCGCCCGGTGCCGCGCGCTGTCCGGCGGTGATCTGCGCGCCCTCAAAGGCAGGGCCGGTGGGTGAGGAACAGGCCAGTACCTTGTCGCGGTTGCCCAGCAGGATCTCGGCATTTGTGCCGACGTCGACCACCAGCACAAGGTCGTCGGATTTGTCCGGCGCCTCGCTGAGTGCAACCGCAGCCGCGTCCGCGCCGACGTGGCCCGCAATGCAGGGCAGCAGGTAGACACGCGCCGAGGGGTGAATGTTCAGGTCGATGTCGTCAGCCCGCAGCCGCAGCGCGTCGGACGTGGCCAGCGCAAAGGGCGCCTGGCCCAGTTCGAACGGGTCGATGCCCAACAGAAGGTGGTGCATGACCGGGTTACAGACAAACACCGCATCCACCACCAGCGTCTTGTCAATCGCGGCCTCGGTTGCGATCTGGGTCATCAGGGCGTTCAGCCCCTCGCGCACAGCCACGGTCATCTCGTCCGCGCCGCCGGGGTTCATCATGCCGTAGCTGACCCGGCTCATCAGGTCTTCGCCAAAGCGGATTTGTGGGTTCATCAGGCCGGACGAGGCCACAACCTCGCCCGTCGCCAGATCACACAGGTGCGCCGCGATGGTGGTCGAGCCAAGATCGACCGCCAGCCCGTAGACCGTGCCATCGTAATAGCCGGGCCAGACATGCATGATGCGCGGCGCGTTTTCGTTGTCGCCCAGATGCACCGCGACGGTCACCTTCCAGTCGCCCTTGCGCAGCACCGGTTGCAGGGCCTGCAGGATGTGCAGGTCGGCGTGGATGTTGGTCACGGCCCAGTCCTGTTCGATCGCCGCCACCAGCCGCTCCAGATCCCCCGACGGGTCGTGCATGTCCGGCGCTTGCACCTCCACATAAAACAGCTTGGTGGAGGGGTTGATGATGATGTCGCGCACTTCGGCGCGCTTGCGCACAACCTGTTTGTGCACCTGACTTTCGGGCGGCACATCAATCACAACATCGCCCTGCACGGTCGCCTGACAGCCAAGGCGGCGACCATCGATCAGCCCGCGCTTTGATTTGTACCGTTCCTCGACCTTGTTCCATGCAGACAGGGCATCATCCGCCACAGTCACACCGTGTTTGGGAAATTCGCCAAAGCTCGGCGTGATCTGACATTTTGAACAAATGCCCCGGCCGCCACAGACACTGTCAAGATCCACGCCCAGTTGCCGCGCAGCCGTCAGGATCGGGGTCCCCACGGCAAAATGCCCGCGCTTGCCGGACGGGGTGAAAACCACAAGGGGATCGGTGCTCATGAACGCCTCATTTCTGCTTGCGGCCAGCATAGGCCCATGGCGGCAAAGGAAAAGTCAAACCGCGACACAGGTCCGCCCTGATGCGCCACTTGCCCTGCTTCTTCTCTTTGGAAAATACTCCGGGGGGCCCGTAGGGCGGGGGCAGCGCCCCCTCCGCCCTATGCCGTTGCGCGCGCGTCAAAGATGAAACCCAGCAAATTCATCAAAACCTGTGCCGCCAGAATCGCGGTGCTGCCCGTGGGGTCGTAGTCCGGTGCCACTTCGACCAAATCAATGCCGACGATGTCGTGGCGGCGGGCGGCGGCCTGCAACATCTCCAGCACATCGTAATACAGAAACCCGCCATGGCTGGGTGTGCCGGTGCCGGGCGCGATGGACGGGCAGAAGGCGTCGATGTCGATCGTGACGTAGAGCCGAGC
Organism: uncultured Tateyamaria sp.; assembly: GCF_947503385.1. Lineage (GTDB taxonomy): Bacteria > Pseudomonadota > Alphaproteobacteria > Rhodobacterales > Rhodobacteraceae > Tateyamaria. Next base: position 156,704 of record NZ_CANNDO010000002.1, on the reverse strand, counting down.
GCCTTCAGGGATGCGGTCGATCACGGCTCTTGGCCCCAATGCGCGGGCCTGACGAACAGACAGGATGTCCGAGCCCATGGCGCGGGCATCTGCATAACCTTCTTTGGCGGTGGAACTGACATTGCGGATGCCCACTTGGGTCAGCCCGGTGACGTAACCGCATTCGGCCGCGCGCCGCATCGGATTTCCATGACCGTGCCGCACACCGTGGCGCTCATCGACGAAATCCAGATGCGCGTCGATCTGCAACACATGGATCGGCCCCTGTCCGTCAAAGGCGCGGATGCAAGGAATGTTAACCGAATGATCGCCCCCGATGGTGACGGGCAGGGCGCCCGCGGCAAGGGCGGCGCGCACACCGGCCTCGATATTGGCGTGGGACCCTTCGGTGTCTGTGTGAATGATGTCGGCGTCACCCATATCCACGATGCGCACGCTTTCGGGCAGGTAGGTGGCGTCGTCTTCGTGGTCATAGGCCCCGGCATGGCCAAAGCTGAACAGGGTCGACGCCTCGCGCACCGCGCGCGGCCCGAACCGCGCGCCCGACCGCCACTGCGTGCCCGCGTCAAAAGGCGCGCCAAGGATGGCCACGTCCGCCTCCAGCGCGCTCCAGTCCTCCACATAGGGCCGCTTCCCAAAGGTCGAGATGCCGACAAAGGGCAGGTTCAGCCGACCGCTGTCATATCCATGTGCCATGTCAGTCCTGTCGTGTGGTGTTGATGGGACGATCCAGCGTCCAGTCGTAGCTGCCTGTGTCGCGCTCGCGCACGGCCTGCTTCCAGCCCACATCTTCGGCGCGCGCTTTGAAATTCAGCCCCTCGGGTGAATGCCGTGTGATGCCATCGAAAATCGTGGCGAGACGCTGGGTGTTCATCAGACCCGTCGCCTCGATCGCCTGATTGATCACCATCTTTTGCATCGCAAGCTGGTTGATTGGCACCCGCGCCATGCGGTCGGCCATGGCCTCGACCTCCGCGTCCAGTTGATCTGCGGGTACGGCACGCAGGATCAGCCCCATGGCCTCCGCTTCCGCTCCGGTAACCTTGTCACCCGTAAACAGCATCCGCTTTGCCCGTTCCGGCCCCAGCCGGTAGACCCACATCGCCGTGGTGGGGCAGCCCCAGACACGCGCAGGCATGTAGCCGATCTGCGCATCTTCCGCCATGAACACGAGGTCAGAGCACAGCGCGATGTCCGACCCACCCGCGACGGCTGCGCCATGCACCTTGGCAATCGCCGGCTTTAACGCGCGAAACAGCGACATGAAGGCCTGCGTGTTGGACCACATGAACTGGTAGTCCTTGATCGGGTCCCATGGCATGTCCTGTGTCACCGCCCCCGCACCATTGCCCTCGGCATAATAGGTCAGGTCATAGCCTGCGCAAAATGCGGGGCCTGCGCCGGACAGCACCATCACATGCACGCCGTCATCGCCATCAGCCCGCGCGACCGCCTCGGCCAGCAGATGCGGCACCTCGTCATCAATGGCGTTCAGCACATCGGGCCGATTCAGGGTGATGCGGGCAATCCGCCCGTCTTTTTCATAAAGCACCTTGTCCATGCGCGCACTCTGGCCCGAGCGTGCCCCATTGGACAAGACACGCATTTTGGCCCTTTCCTTTCTGTGCGGCGCATGAGACATGAAACCGCCAAACGAACCCTCCCAAGGAGACCCCCATGGAGATTCGCGAGGCGCTTACCTTTGATGATGTTTTGTTGGTCCCGGCGGCCTCGAATGTGTTGCCCACTGCTGCCGACACGCGCACCCGTGTGACCCAGCGCATTGACCTGAACATCCCGCTCCTGAGCTCCGCCATGGACACAGTGACCGAAGGGCGCATGGCCATCGCCATGGCACAGGCGGGCGGCATGGGCGTGATCCACCGCAATCTGGACATCGCGGCACAAAGCCAAGAGGTGCGCCGCGTCAAACGGTTCGAAAGCGGGATTGTCTACAACCCCATCACCCTGACGGCGGATCAGACCCTCGCCGATGCCAAGGCGCTCAGCGAACGCTACGGCTTTAGCGGGTTTCCGGTGATCGATGCGACGCGGCGCGTTGTGGGCATTGTCACCAACCGGGACATGCGCTTTGCCGCGCGCGACGACACGCCTGTGCGCGTGATGATGAGCACGGACAACCTCGCAATCCTGCACGAGCCTGCAGACCGGGACGAAGCGATCAGCCTGATGAAAGCACGGCGCATCGAAAAGCTGCTGGTGACGGATGCGGATGGCAAATTGACAGGCCTTTTGACTCTCAAGGATACCGAACAGGCTGTGTTGAACCCCACGGCCTGCAAGGACGCGCTAGGCCGTTTGCGCGTCGCTGCGGCCTCGACCGTGGGTGACGCAGGATTCGAGCGGTCCGAGGCGCTTGTTGATGCGGGCGTCGATATGATCGTGATCGACACCGCCCATGGTCATTCCGAAGGTGTTGCCGAATCGGTTCGGCGGGCCAAGGCCCTGTCAAACGAGGTGCAGATCGTGGCGGGCAATGTGGCCACAGGCGAGGCCACGCGCGCGCTGATCGACGCGGGCGCTGACGCGATCAAGGTGGGCATCGGCCCCGGTTCCATCTGCACCACGCGGATGGTGGCGGGTGTGGGGGTGCCACAATTGACCGCCATCATGGATTGCGCTGCCGCCGCAGGTGACGTCCCGGTGATTGCCGACGGAGGCATCAAATTCTCGGGCGATTTTGCCAAGGCAATCGCGGCGGGCGCGTCCTGCGCGATGGTGGGCAGCATGATTGCAGGCACGGACGAATCCCCCGGTGAGGTGATCCTGTATCAGGGCCGCAGCTTCAAATCCTATCGCGGCATGGGCTCGCTTGGGGCGATGGCGCGCGGCTCTGCCGACCGGTATTTCCAGAAGGATGCCGCCAGTGACAAGCTGGTGCCCGAAGGGATCGAAGGGCAGGTACCCTACAAAGGCCCCGCAGGCACTGTTATTCACCAGCTTGTGGGTGGGTTGCGGGCGGCCATGGGCTACACCGGCTGCGGCACGGTCGATGAGATGCGCAAAAACTGCCGTTTCGTGCGGATCACCGGCGCGGGTCTGAAAGAAAGCCATGTGCATGACGTGCAGATCACCCGCGAAGCGCCCAACTACCGTGCCATGTAATTTCAGAAGGTTGCGTCACGGTATTCATGTGATGGGTGACCTGTGACACCCGGCGCGCGCGTGGCGGCGGCCATCGAAATCCTTGACCACATTGCAGGTGGCACGCCCGCCGAACAGGCGTTGACACGCTGGGCGCGCGCCAGTCGTTATGCAGGGTCCAAAGACCGCGCAGCGGTGCGGGATCACGTTTTTGACGTCTTGCGCCATTGGCGCAGCGCAGCGGCCTATGGTGGCGGTGAGACAGGGCGTGCGCGCATGATCGGGCGTTTGCGGGACGCAGGAGCGGACCTTGCCACGCTCTTTGATGGCAACGGCCATGCGCCCGCACCTGTGACCAAGGCAGAGACGGGAAGCGGCGCAGCACCGACATCGCGCGCGGAAACGCTCGATTTGCCAGACTGGCTGCTTGAGCGGTTTGATGCGAGCCTTGGTGCGGATACCGACCGCACCGCGCGGGCATTGCAGCGGCGCGCACCGGTAACACTGCGCGTGAATGCATCGCGCGGGACCGTGGCGGATGCAGTGCACTCACTGGCAGATGCAGGTGTCCAGACCATCGCAAATCCCCGTGCCGACAGCGCACTGACCATAGAGGCAGGCGAGCGCAAGCTGCGCAATTCGGATGCCTATACAAACGGATTGGTGGAGTTGCAGGACGCAGCCAGTCAGGCTGCCGTCGCTCAGATTGCCGGGTCGGGGCGGGTGTTGGATTATTGCGCGGGTGGTGGCGGCAAGGCGCTTGCCCTTGCCGCGGCAGGCTGGACAGTGACGGCCCATGATGCGGACCCCAGCCGAATGCGTGATTTGCCCGCCCGCGCGACCCGTGGTGGACATGACCTCCACCTGTCTGAACCGTCTGAGCTGACGCAAATGGGGCGCTTTGATGCGGTTTTGTGTGATGCACCATGTTCCGGGGCGGGCACATGGCGGCGCGCGCCCGAAGCCAAGTGGCGCCTGACGCCCGACCGTCTGGCAGAGCTGACGACGGTTCAGGCGCAAATCCTTGATACGGCACAGGTTTATGTGACGCCCGGCGGCGCGCTTTACTACGCGACTTGTTCCGTGCTGGTCGAAGAGAACGCAGCACAATCTGCCGCATTTGTTGCCCGCAATCCAGAGTGGCGGCTGGATGCCGACTGGCATTGGCCGGTGGATGACTGGGGCGACGGATTTTACCTCGCTCGTCTTTTGCGAGCATAGCAGCATTTGACACAACCATAGGTAAGCGACTACCGTTCCGAAGCTGCACGGCTCCGGCTGTGGTTAAGTGGCGGTTAACCCCTGGCGGCGCAGAAACGTGGGAACGATTCGACGTGCAGGAGGTGCGCAGTGGCAGCGCAGGCTGACAAATCAGGTGGCTTTGCCCGCTTTGCCCGGTCTGGTGCAGGACGCGGGCGCAGCCTGTTGATTGCATCCTTGTTGTTGGGTGTGATGGGGATGTTGGCCCCAGAACCCCTTATTCAATTGGGCTTGTTGGCTGCGTCGGTGACGCTGCTGTTGCTGGGGGCGGCGCTTTTGGTTGTGTTGCGCCGCGACCGGGCGTCACAGGACCGGACAATGCAGGCCGTCGCCGGGTTCATCGAAAAGGACAGCGCGCCCAGCTTTGTGTGCAGCGCCGATGGCGAGGTGCTCAGCGCCAATGCCGCCGCGCGCGCGCGCTATGCGACGCTGCGCGGCGAAACCCTTGCTGGCACATTGCGCACGACATTTGCCAACCCCGGTGGCATTCTGTTTCGCCTCAAATCGGTGGCCGACGCCGAAGGAGCCGCGCGTGAGGATATCGTGACGCGGCGCGGGCAGGTGCGACTTGCGGTGCACAATATGGGTGACGACCGGCTGTTGTGGCGGCTGGAACCCGTGGCCGAGGCGACACGCAGCCCGGATGGTCCGGGCCTTCCCATGATCATGCTGGGGCGCAATGATGCGATCCTCTATATGAACGACGCGGCGCGCACGCTGGTGGGCAAACGTGCCACTGCGCTGGACGGGCTGTTCGACGCGATGCCGGTGTCTATGGGGATGGTCAACCGCATCACCACCGAAGGCGGATCGCTTGATGTGCTGGTGACATCCGTGGACGCAGGGGCTGGGCGGCAGGCAATGTATCTGTTGCCCGCGCCCGAGATCACGCCTGCCTCCCATTGGCACGATTTTGAGGATTTGCCGGTGCCGCTGGTGCGCTTTACCACCGAAGGCAAAGTGCAAAGCTACAATCGCATGGCGGCCAACCTCGTGGGTGAGACCTTGGTCAGGGATGCTCATCTGGGTGATCTGATGGAAGGTCTGGGGCGTCCGCTGGAGGATTGGCTGGACGAAACAGTGTCTGGTCGCGCCGTTCAGCAAAGCGAATTCCTGCGCTTGCGCCGCACCGACAAGGAGACTTTTGTGCAGGTCGCGCTCAACCAGATGAAAGAGGGCGGCGAAAGCTCGGTTTTGGCCGTCTTGTCGGATGCGACAGAACTCAAGACGCTTGAAGCGCAGTTCGTACAAAGCCAGAAAATGCAGGCGATTGGGCAATTGGCCGGTGGTGTGGCACATGATTTCAACAATTTGCTGACAGCCATTTCGGGGCATTGCGATTTGCTGTTGTTGCGTCACGATCAGGGCGATGCCGACTATGGCGACCTCATGCAGATCAACCAGAATGCCAACCGTGCAGCGGCGCTCGTGGGTCAGCTTCTGGCGTTCTCCCGGAAACAAACATTGCGCACCGAAGAATTGGATTTGCGCGACACCATGGCGGACCTGACCCACCTGCTGAACCGTCTGGTGGGCGAAAAGGTGCGTCTGAGCCTTACCCACGATCCCGTTCTCAAAGCGATCCGCGCGGACAAACGCCAGTTGGAACAGGTGTTGATGAACCTTGTGGTCAACGCACGTGACGCAATGCCGTCTGGCGGAGAGATCAAGATTGAAACCGAATGTGTGACACTCAACGAACCGCTTGAACGGGACCGGGTATCGGTCCCCGTCGGGCAATATGTCTGCCTGCGCGTCATTGACGAAGGCGTCGGCATTCCGGCGGACAAGCTGCAAAAGGTGTTTGAGCCGTTCTACACGACAAAACGGACAGGCGAGGGCACCGGGCTCGGCCTGTCCACCGCTTACGGCATCGTAAAACAGACAGGTGGGTTTATCTTTGTCGATAGCAAGCTGGATCAAGGCACCTGTTTTTCCATCATGTTCCCGGTGCTCGAACGCACCACCAGCAGTCCTGTGCCGGAAAAACCCAAGGTCAAAGCGCCCAGCCCGCAAAAGGGAGATGGCGTGATCCTGCTGGTCGAGGATGAAGCACCGGTTCGCGCCTTTGCCAGCCGCGCATTGCGCCTGCGGGGATATACGGTGCTGGAGGCGGACAGCGCAGAGGCGGCGCTCAAAACATTGGAAGATGTCGATCTCAACGTTGATCTGTTTGTCACGGATGTGGTGATGCCGGGCAAGGACGGTCCCAGCTGGGTGCGCGAGGCGCTACAAGACCGGCCCGACGTGCGGGTCGTGTTTGTCTCGGGCTATGCCGAAGACAAGTTGAATGATCAGCGTGAGCGGATCCCGAATTCGGTCTTCTTGCCCAAACCGTTCTCGTTGAACGATCTGGCCGAAACGGTCCACAGTCAGCTGCACTGATAGCTGGCGCAGTCAGGCCACCGGAATGCTGTCGTAAAGCTCGAATTCTTCGGCACATTTCCGTCTCAGCCGCGCTTCGACGTCGCTGGACAGTTCGGCCGGAATGGAGGGCGACACGTTGTGACGCTCCAATGCAAACGTGAGGTCCAACCGATCCGACAAAAAGGCCTGTAACCGCTCTTGATTTTCGTAGCGAAACAGGTGGGTCACCCCGGTGCCATTTGGCTGCGTCTCAAGAAATCGTGCCTGACTGCCCACATCAGCAAATCCGGGTTTCTTGCCCTTGAGATAGGCAAGCACAAAATCATCAAAGCTGATGCCGTGGGTCGCGTTTGGCTTGTCTTTCATGAATGGCCGCTGCCTGTACCGCCACCAACTGCTCAGCCAGCTGATCGGCTCACGCATCACCGCCATCACCTCCAGTTCAGCGTCGCACACCTTGAGAAACATGGGTCGGACAAACCGATTGTAGCGATATACAGGTGCATGTTTCAGCATCGGCGGATACATGATCGCCATGTCCGCATGAAGCCGCAATGCCTCTTCGTAGGCGGTCGTTCCGGTCTTGGGCACCGACAGAAAGACCAGATTGGCCTTGTAAAACACCAACATACGCGCAGCCCCACCCCGTCCGTCTTCTTTTGCTCTGCGCCGTAAACTACTCCTTAACCACCTTTGGCAAAAGGTAGGTTATGGAGAATTTTAATTGCAATGTTCTCATTTTGATCTCATAAGGAACACAAAGAGAACATCGAAGCAGCACGGCACCAATTGCCGCCCCGACCGGGGTATGACACAAAGGACCAAACCAATGGCGACGGCAGACCTTTTGAACATGACAGACAAAAAATCGGCAGACAAACAAAAGGCGCTGGACAGCGCACTGGCCCAGATCGAACGGCAGTTCGGCAAGGGCTCGATTATGAAGCTGGGTGATGAGGGCGCCATTCAGGATATCAAGGCCAGCTCCACCGGCAGCCTTGGTCTGGACATCGCTTTGGGCATCGGCGGCCTGCCGATGGGGCGGATTGTTGAGATATATGGCCCTGAATCCTCGGGCAAAACCACGCTCACGCTGCACTGCGTGGCCGAGCAACAGAAAAGCGGCGGGGTCTGTGCATTTGTCGACGCGGAACACGCGCTTGACCCGCAATATGCCAAAAAGCTGGGTGTGAACCTGGACGAGTTGCTGATTTCGCAGCCTGACACGGGCGAGCAAGCGCTCGAAATCACGGACACGCTGGTGCGGTCCGGTGCCGTTAACATGGTCATCGTCGATTCGGTGGCGGCGCTGACGCCCAAATCCGAGCTTGAAGGTGACATGGGCGACTCGAGTGTGGGCGTGCAGGCCCGCCTGATGAGCCAAGCCATGCGCAAACTGACCGGCTCGATCAGCCGTTCGAACTGCATGGTCATCTTCATCAACCAGATCCGGATGAAAATCGGCGTCATGTTCGGCTCGCCCGAGACAACCACGGGCGGCAACGCGCTGAAATTCTATTCCTCCGTCCGCCTCGACATTCGCCGCATCGGCGCGCTCAAGGACCGCGATGAGGTTGTGGGCAACGCGACCCGCGTCAAAGTCGTCAAAAACAAGGTGGCGCCGCCGTTCAAACAGGTGGAATTCGACATCATGTATGGCGAGGGTATCTCCAAAATGGGCGAGCTTCTGGACCTCGGTGTCAAAGCCGGTGTGGTCGAAAAATCGGGCGCATGGTTCAGCTACGGTGACGAACGCATCGGGCAGGGGCGTGAAAATGCCAAGAGTTTCCTGAAGGAAAACAGCCGCATCGCCCTCGATATCGAAGACAAGATACGCGCCGCACATGGCCTCGACTTCGAGATACCGGAGAGTGAAAAGGTCGAGGACGACGATATCCTCGAGGCGTAAACCGTCGGGCACGGGGGACTCGGCCCAAAACGTCCCTGACGTGCCAGACGTGGTACGGACAGTATCCGGAACGGGGTGTCACGACGGTGGCACCCTGTTTCGTTTGTGGACAGTCCCCGCGCCCAAGGCTATGTCAGAGCGACCTTCCAAAGCCTTCGGGACATGACCCATGCCATCGCTGAACGACATCCGCTCGACCTTTCTGAATTACTTTGAAAAACAAGGGCATACCATCGTCCCGTCGAGCCCGCTTGTGCCGCGCAACGACCCGACCCTGATGTTCGTCAACTCTGGCATGGTGCAGTTCAAGAACCTGTTTACCGGACTGGAACGGCGCGACTACACGCGCGCGACAACCGCACAGAAATGCGTGCGCGCCGGCGGCAAGCACAACGACCTCGACAATGTCGGCTACACCGCCCGCCATCACACGTTTTTCGAGATGCTCGGCAATTTCAGTTTTGGCGATTACTTCAAACACGAGGCGATCCCCTTTGCCTGGGAACTGATCACTGGCGCGTTCGGCATCCCCAAGGACCGGCTCTATGTCACGGTGTACCACACCGATGACGAGGCGTTCGACATCTGGAAAAAGGTGGGCGTGCCCGAAGACCGGATCATCCGCATCGCGACCTCGGACAATTTCTGGCAGATGGGTCCAACCGGCCCCTGTGGTCCCTGCACCGAGATTTTCTATGACCACGGGGACCATATCTGGGGCGGGCCGCCGGGCAGTCCCGAAGAAGACGGCGACCGGTTCATTGAAATCTGGAACATCGTTTTCATGCAGAACGAACAGTTCGAAGATGGCTCCATGGTCGATCTTGAGATGCAGTCAATCGACACCGGCATGGGGCTGGAGCGGATTGGCGCGCTGTTGCAGGGCAGCCATGACAATTACGACACCGATCTGTTCAAAGCGCTGATCGAGGCGTCCGCGGATGCGACCGGCGTGGACCCGTACGGGGACCAGAACGTGCATCACCGGGTGATCGCGGATCATCTGCGGTCGACGTCTTTCCTGATCGCGGACGGCGTAATGCCGTCGAATGACGGGCGGGGTTATGTGCTGCGCCGCATCATGCGGCGTGCAATGCGCCACGCGCATCTTTTGGGGGCCAAAGATCCGGTGATGCACCGGCTGGTACCGAGCCTTGTGCAGCAAATGGGCGCCGCTTACCCGGAACTTGGGCAGGCGCAGGCGTTGATCACCGAAACGTTGGAGGCAGAGGAAACGCGGTTCAAGCAAACCTTGGATCGGGGTCTGAAACTGCTGGACGATGAGCTGGCCGCTTTGCCCGACGATGGCGATTTGCCAGGTGCGACGGCGTTCAAACTCTACGACACCTATGGGTTCCCGCTCGATCTGACACAGGACGCGCTGCGCGAAAAGGGGCGCGGCGTGGACACCGACGGGTTCGACGCCGCCATGGCTGAACAAAAGGCCAAGGCGCGCGCGGCGTGGTCGGGTTCGGGCGAGGCTGCGGATGCGACTATTTGGTTTGATGTGGCCGAGGAACATGGCGCGACCGAGTTTCTTGGCTATGACACCGAGACAGCCGAAGGGCAGATTGTTGCACTCGTCGTCGAGGGGGCTGCGACAGACAAGGCCGCCGAGGGGACGCAAGTGCAGATCGCTCTGAACCAGACCCCATTCTATGCGGAAAGCGGCGGTCAGGTTGGCGACAGCGGGCTGATCCGAACAGAAGGCGGCGAGGCGCGCGTGACCGACACACGCAAGACTGCGGATGTGTTCATTCATATTGCGACTGTTACAAAAGGTCATGTTTCCAAAGGAGAAGCGGCAGTTCTTGAAGTAGATCACGCACGCCGCACAGCCATTCGCGCGAACCATTCTGCAACGCACCTCCTGCATGAGGCGCTGCGTGCGTCCCTCGGGGATCACGTGGCACAGCGTGGCTCTCTGAATGCACCGGATCGGCTGCGGTTCGACTTTTCCCACGGCAAGGCGCTTAGCGCCAAGGAACTGAGCGCTGTCGAGGCCGAGGTGAACGCCTACATCCGCCAGAATGCGGCGGTGGACACCCGGATAATGACGCCGGATGATGCTCGTGCGCTTGGCGCCCAAGCGCTTTTTGGCGAGAAATACGGTGACGAGGTGCGGGTCGTGTCTATGGGCACACAGGCCGGTTCTGGCAAAGGCACGGGCGGTGACACCTATTCGCTTGAACTCTGCGGCGGCACGCATGTGCGTCAGACGGGCGACATTGGCGCCTTTGTGACGCTGGGCGACAGTGCGTCCAGCGCTGGCGTGCGGCGGATCGAGGCGCTGACAGGGCAACCGGCATTGGATCATCTGCGCCATCAGGATCAGTTGCTGGCCGAGACCGCGCTTGAACTCAAGGCGCAGGCCTCCGACGTGCCTGCGCGCGTCAAATCTCTCCTTGAGGAGCGCAAGGCGCTTGCAGCCGAAGTGGCCCAGTTGCGCCGCGAGGTTGCCATGGGCGGCAGTGACACGACCGGTCCAGCCACGCAGGATGTGAACGGCACCGCGTTCATCGCGCAGGTCCTGAGCGGTGTGACAGGACGCGACTTGCCACCTTTGATCGACGCGCACAAAGCGCGCATCGGCTCGGGTGCGATCCTGCTGATTGCGGACGCAGATGGCAAAGTAGCCGTCGCCGCGGGTGTTACCGACGACAAGACCGGGACCGTCAGCGCGGTTGATTTGGTTAAGGCCGCTGTCGCAGAATTGGGCGGCAAAGGCGGTGGGGGTCGGCAGGATATGGCGCAAGGCGGCGCCAAGGATGTCAGCAACGCGGACGCAGCCATCGCTGCTGCCAAAGCCGCGATGGGAGGGTAAAATGCCAGCACTCTGGATTGCACATGTGACCGTCACCGACGAAGCGGCGTACAAGAAATACGCCGCAGGCGCGACCGTGGCGATTGCCGAACACGGCGGCACCTTCATCGCGCGCGGCGGGCGTTACGTCCAACTCGAAGGTAAGGATCGACCGCGCAATGTTGTGGCCCGTTTTCCGGATGTCGAAACAGCAGAGCGTTGTTATCATTCCGACGCCTATCAGGCCGCCCTTGAACATGCCCGCGGCGCTTCGGAACGGGAACTGCTCATCGTGGAAACGACGGACTAAGCGCAAACGGCAGACATCCGCCGCTCACCCGTTTCTTCTGACCAAAAATACCACGGGGTCTGGGGCAGCGCCCCAGTTCTGACCTATGACGCCCGCGCCATCCGCTTGCGTTCATGCGGGTCCAGATACCGCTTGCGCAGCCGGATCGCATTTGGTGTCACCTCGACCAACTCGTCATCGTCGATATAGGCAATCGCCTCTTCCAGCGACATCGTGATCGGCGTGGTCAGGCGCACCGCTTCATCCGTACCAGAGGCGCGCACGTTGGTCAGCTTCTTGCCCTTGAGCGGGTTCACCTCAAGGTCGTTTTCGCGCGAGTGCTCGCCGATGACCATACCTGTATAAACGTCCGCCTGCGCGCCAATGAACATGCGCCCGCGCTCCTCGAGGTTCCACAGTGCAAAGGCCACCGACTGGCCGTTTTCCATGGAAATCAGCACGCCTGCGCGCCGTCCCGGAATGGGTCCCTTGTGCGGGGCCCACTCGTGGAACACACGGTTCAGCACGCCGGTGCCACGCGTGTCGGTCAGAAATTCGCCATGGTAGCCGATCAGCCCGCGCGATGGCACATGCGCCACGATGCGGGTCTTGCCGGCACCTGCCGGTTTCATTTCCACCAGATTGCCCTTGCGGGTGCCGGTCAGCTTTTCAATCACCGCACCGGAATATTCGTCATCGACGTCGATGGTTGCTTCTTCGATGGGTTCGTGGCGCACGCCGTCGATCTCGCGAAACAGGACCTGCGGGCGCGAAATGCTCAGTTCGAACCCCTCGCGGCGCATGTTCTCAATCAGCACGCCCATCTGGAGTTCGCCGCGACCCGCGACCTCAAACGCGTCACCGCCGGGGGTGTCGCTGATTTTGATGGCCACGTTGCTTTCGGCCTCTTTCATCAGGCGGTCACGGATCACGCGGGACTGCACTTTTTTGCCGTCGCGCCCCGCCAGCGGTGAGTCGTTGATGCCGAAGGTCACAGTGATGGTCGGCGGGTCGATGGGCTGGGCGGGCAGCGCCTCGGTCACGGATGGGGCGACAATGCTGTCGGCCACGGTCGCCTTGGACATGCCCGCTAGGGTCACGATGTCGCCTGCTTCGGCAAGATCAATGGGTTGCTGGCCCAGCCCCCGGAACGCAAGAATTTTGGTGCAGCGGAAGTTTTCGACCAGCGCGCCGTCGCGCGACAGGGCCTTGACCGTTTCCCCGGCCTTGAGCGTGCCGCTTTCCACGCGGCCCGTAAGGATGCGTCCGATGAACGGGTCGGACCCAAGCGTTGTGGCCAACATCCGGAACGGTTCGTCCCGTGCCGCGATCTGGGCGGGCGCAGGGACGTGATCCACGATCAAGTCGAACAGCGCCGACAGGTCCGCGCGCGGGCCGTCCAGTTCCATGTCCGCCCAGCCGCTGCGGCCCGAGGCATACATGGCCGGGAAATCAAGCTGGTCGTCGTCCGCGCCGAGGTTGGCAAAGAGGTCAAAGCACTCGTCCAGCGCCCGGTCCGGCTCTGCGTCGGGCTTGTCGACCTTGTTCAGCACGACGATCGGGCGCAGTCCAAGCGCCAGCGCCTTGGACGTCACGAACTTGGTCTGCGGCATTGGCCCTTCGGCGGCATCCACAAGCAAAACCACGCCGTCCACCATAGACAGGATACGCTCCACCTCGCCACCGAAATCGGCGTGTCCGGGGGTGTCCACGATGTTGATGCGCGTGTCTTTCCATTCGACGCTGGTCGCCTTGGCCAGAATGGTGATCCCGCGCTCGCGTTCCAGATCGTTGCTGTCCATCGCCCGCTCGGTCGTGGCCTGATTTTCGCGGTAGGTGCCCGACTGCTTGAGCAGTTCGTCCACCAGCGTTGTCTTGCCGTGGTCGACGTGGGCGATAATGGCGATGTTGCGCAGATCCATGACGGGCCTCATTGGTGCTTTGATGCGGCCCATATAGCGCTGCGTTGCAGAAAGAAAGCCCTAACGCCCCCTGCAGGAACGCGGCACCGGATCACACGGGGACGACCGTCGATCCGGTGGTTTGATCAGGTTGGATAGCAGGTCTGGATCTGTAGCTTGCCGCCCGGTGCACGCATGGCAAAGACAAAAATGCCTGTCGCGGCCGCACTTGTCTGGGTCGACCCGGCACCGATGCGTGCGGCGTTGTTTTTGGCGACATGTCCCGGCAGCGCGTTGCCGTGCGCATCCAGGTTCGAAGAGACATCAGCGTGGTTGGTCATCCGGAACCGCCCCGGCGGCAGACCGGTGTTAAATTTGATTTCGCGCTGGCCCGGATTGGCGTCCAGTTGCCCAAGGGCGGTCTGGCCGGGCACGCTGTTCAGGGCGTGAGTGAGGGCGGCCACTTGGTCGTCCTTGGTATGGAATGTGCCGGTGGTCCGGGGTTGTCCCGGCGTGTTGACGCGCGCACGCTGCGCATCAAAGCCCGCGCCACCGTGCAGCGATGCGTGGGCCGCAGCGCCGTGGCGCTGAATCTGGTGGGTAGCATTGCTACCCCGGAATGCGTGGGCACCTTCGTAGACCTGAAGCATGAACCGGGCTTCGTCGGTGGTATATGTTTTTTGATAAGGCATGGCCGCTCCTGTGCGAGATAATGCCACTATAAAAGCCGCGAAGGAGCTGTCTTGCAAGTTTGGGGCGGGGCAGGGTCAATGTGTTGCCGTGTCCGAAAACAGCTGGATCACGATGATCCCCGCAATGATCAGGGCCAGACCAACGATGGCGGCGGCGTCCAGTGTCTGGCCAAATATGGAAAAGCCGATCAGCGCGATCAGCACGATGCCAAGGCCGGACCATAACGCATATGCAATGCCCACGGGGATGTGCTTGAGCGCGATGCCAAGACAATAGAACGCAACGCCATAGGCCAGAACAACCACCACTGTCGGACCGGCGCGGGTGAATTGATTGCTGGCTTGCAGTGCGGTTGTGCCAATGGTTTCGGCGGCAACGGCAACGATCAGATAGATGTAGTGCAGCGGCATGGGGGCATCCTTTGTCGGGCAGGGTGCGGCGCAGGTGGTCGGCGGCCCCGGGACGTGCCGGGCAACCGACGCCACATGCAGGCCATCACAGTGCCTTTTGCAGGTTCTCGTCCAGCTTTTCGAGAAAGCCCATCGTCGTCAGCCATCCCTGATCCGGTCCCACCAGCAGGGCGAGGTCCTTGGTCATGTGGCCGCTTTCCACGGTGTCCACGATCACCTTTTCCAAGGTCTCCGCGAATGCCATCAGTTGCGCATTGTCATCAAGTTTGGCCCGGTGCTTGAGCCCGCCGGTCCACGCATAGATTGACGCGATCGAGTTGGTGGAGGTCGATTGCCCCTCCTGATGCTGCCGGTAATGGCGGGTGACGGTGCCGTGTGCGGCCTCTGCCTCAACGATCTTGCCATCGGGGGTCATCAGTTGCGAGGTCATCATGCCCAAGCTGCCGAACCCCTGCGCGACCACGTCCGACTGCACGTCACCGTCATAGTTCTTGCAGGCCCAGACAAACTTGCCGTTCCACTTGATCGCGCAGGCGACCATGTCGTCGATCAGCCGGTGTTCGTACCAGATATCCTTGGCCTCGAACTGGTCGCGGAATTCGGCGTCGTACACCTCCTGAAAAATCTCGAGGAACCGCCCGTCATATTGTTTGAGGATCGTATTCTTGGTCGACAGATAGACCGGCCAGCCGATGTTCAGTCCATAGTTGAAAGAGGCGCGGGCAAAGTCATAAATCGACTTGTCGATGTTATACATCGACATAAACACGCCCGGCCCATCGGATTTGTAGACCTCGTGTTCGATCACCGCGCCGTCTTCGCCCACGAATTTCATCGTTAGCGTCCCTGCGCCGGGGAACTTCATGTCGGTGGCTTTGTACTGGTCGCCAAAGGCATGGCGGCCCACCACGATCGGATCGGTCCAGCCCGGCACAAGGCGCGGCACATTCTTGCAGATGATCGGCTGGCGAAAGATCACGCCGCCCAAGATATTGCGGATCGTCCCGTTCGGGCTGCGCCACATCTTCTTGAGGCCAAATTCCTCGACCCGCGCCTCGTCCGGTGTGATGGTGGCGCATTTCACGGCGACGCCCACCTCCTTGGTCTTTTCGGCGGCGTCGATGGTGATCTGATCCTCGGTCGCGTCGCGGGCCTCGATGCCCAGATCGTAGTAGAGCAGGTCGATGTCGAGATAAGGCAGGATCAGCTTGTCCTTGATAAAGGCCCACATGATGCGCGTCATCTCATCCCCGTCCATTTCGACGATGGGGTTTTCGACCTTGATCTTGGACATGGGCTGGCTCCTTTGTGTATTGTTGCGGCGTCTCTAACAGATTTCCCGGGGCAGGGATGGCACAAAAAGCCGCAGTCTGTATACATTCGTATGCATTGACCTCGGCGCGTGGCTTCGGTAGGCCCCGGCGCAACGGTGCGCCGCCCGTGCGCATGTCCCAATCCTGTGAAAAACGAGGTGCGTCATGACCAATTCCCCCGATATCATCTACACCAAGGTTGACGAGGCGCCGGAACTGGCCAGCGCATCGTTCCTGCCGATCATCCGCCGCTTTGCGCAGGCTGCCGGTGTCGAAGTCGGGGTGAAGGATATCAGCCTCGCGGGTCGCATCATCGCGACCTTTCCCGACCACCTGACCGAGGCGCAGCGGCAGGACGACCACCTTGCGGAACTGGGTCAACTGGTCAAAACGCCCGGCGCCAACGTGATCAAGCTGCCCAACATCTCGGCCTCGGTGCCGCAATTGGTGGCGGCGGTGCAGGAGTTGCAGGCCAAGGGCTATGCGCTGCCCGACTACCCCGAAGACCCGCAGACAGACGCCGAAAAAGACATTCGCGCCCGCTATGACAGCATCAAGGGCTCGGCGGTGAACCCAGTCCTGCGCGAGGGCAATTCGGACCGCCGCGCTGCGCGTGCGGTCAAGAATTTTGCCCAAGCCAACCCCCATTCCATGGGCACGTGGGAGGCGTCGAGCAAGACCAAAGTGTCGTCGATGCCGGGTCAGGATTTTTACGCAAACGAAGTGTCCACGACTATTACAGCGGCACAGGCCGGTGACGCGCGCATCGAATTCGAAGCGACGGACGGCACAGTGACCGTTCTGAAAGAGACGTGGCCTTTGGAAGAGGGGACAGTGGCTGACGCGACCTTTATGTCCGCATCCGCGTTGTCGTCCTTCCTTGGCGACGCCATCAAGGACACCATGTCGGACGGCACCATGTTCTCGTTGCACATGAAGGCCACAATGATGAAAGTGTCGGACCCGATCATTTTTGGCCACGCGGTCAAGGCTTGGCTGGGTCCGGTTTGGGACAATCACGGTGACGCGATCAAGGCCGCGGGCGGCAACCCGAATGCGGGTCTCGGGGACGTGCTGGCGGCTATCGACACGATGGACAACGCGGACGCGGTCAAGGCGGAGATTGCCGCGCTGGAGCGTCCGTCGATGTATATGGTCGACAGCGACAAGGGCATCACCAACCTGCACGTCCCGTCGGACGTGATCATCGACGCCTCCATGCCCGCCGTGATCCGTGCAGGCGGCAAAGGGTGGGATGAAACCGGGGCCAATGGTGACACCAACTGCGTGATCCCCGACCGCTGCTATTCCACGATCTATGACGAAACGATCAACTTTTTCAAAGCCAACGGCGCGCTGGATGTGACCACAGCCGGTGCGGTGGCAAATGTGGGCCTGATGGCCCAAAAGGCCGAGGAATACGGCTCGCACCCCACCACCTTCGAAGCCCCGGCCACGGGCACGATGCGCATCGTGCTGGCAAATGGCGACACGCTGCATTCGCACAGCGTCGAAGCGGGCGACATCTGGCGGTCCTGCACGGTCAAGAAAGCACCGATCGAGAACTGGATTCAGCTGGCCATGGATCGCCAGCGTCTGACCGGGTCGGAGGCGATTTTCTGGCTGGACGCGAACCGCGCCCATGACGCCGAATTGATCGCCTATGTCAAACCCGCGCTGGACGCGGCTGGTGTCGCGGACAAATTCATGATCATGGCCCCGCGCGAGGCGACGCGCCAGTCGCTGGAAACCATCACTGCGGGCCGCGACAGCATCGCTATCACCGGCAACGTGTTGCGGGACTACCTGACGGACCTGTTCCCGATCCTTGAACTGGGCACGTCGGCCAAGATGCTGTCGATTGTCAAACTGATGCAGGGGGGCGGTCTGTTCGAAACGGGTGCGGGCGGCTCTGCACCCAAACACGTGCAGCAATTGCACGCCGAAAATCACCTGCGCTGGGATTCGATGGGTGAATTCTGCGCTTTGGGCGAGTCTCTCAACTTCCTTGCCGATGCAAAGGGCAACGCCAAGGCTGCCGTGCTTGGCGCGGCGGCAGAGGCGGCAACCCAAGGTATCCTTGATCACGACCGCTCGCCCGGACGCAAAGTCGGCCTCCCGGACAACCGCGCCTCGCATTACTGGTTCGCCCGTTACTGGGCCGAAGCATTGGCCGAACAGTCCGACGATCCCGATCTTGCAGCCGAGTTTGCGCCTGTCGCGGCAACCCTTGCCGAAAAGGAAGAGTCCATTCTGACGGAACTGGGCGCACATGCGGGCCGTCCTGCCGACACGGGCGGTTACTTTCGCAACGACGACGGGCTGTGCGCAGCCGTCATGCGGCCCTCGGCCACGCTGAACGCGATCATCGGCTAGCTTAGGTTCAAACGCATCTGACTACAGACGGGCACCCATCGCGGTGCCCGTTTCCGTTTGGGGTAGGCAAATCCCCCATAGCGATTGTGCAGACGATTGCGTAGGCTGGCAGGCAATCACAGGGGAACGGGACGGGCTGTCATGCGCCGCATCGCCATACTTGTCAGTGCTGTTGTCCTGATCGGGGCCATTGTCGGAGGAACCATGTCCAACGCAGCCGAACAATATATCTGTTCGCCCATGTCCGGGGTTTTGATCGGATCTGACGGGGCACCGGTGGCGGGCGCGTCGGTGCGCCGCGAATGGAGCTACAACGACAAATCCCAAAGTGACACGGTGCGGACCGACGACGCGGGCCGCTTTGGTTTTGACGCGGTGCCAGCGCCGCGCAAGCGGTGGTTTTCGGGTCTGTCCACACCTGTCGTGCTTCAGCGATACTATGCAGATGTCGGCGGCGAGGAGGTCGAAATCCTCTATATCAACTCGCGCAGCCTCAATCCGCTGCATGAAACCGGCGGGGCCACATTCGCCGTGACCTGCGATTTGCGCAATGCGCCGGGCAACACGCCACTTGGTTGGGGACAGTGCCAATTGAACTGAGCTTTTAGACGGGCCAAAGACCTGGGGACGGTTTTCTTATGAGTTTCAACATGCACGGTCGCAACGCGGCCATTATTGCCGAAGGTGCCTATGCCGTGGCCGCGGCCAAGGCCAGCACGTCCAGAGATGTGAAGGCAGACGCCGACCTCTTCGCGCAACGTGAACAGGCGTTCGACGCAAATGCGGAAACCGATGACCCAAAGCTGAGCGTTGACGTCACCCCGATGGAGGCGGTCGTCAGCCAGTCGGGCGGCATCGTCAAGGAAAAGGCGGGCTTTGGCGTATTGCTGGAGCGGCATGGCGGCCAAAAGGGCGAATACATTTTCGCCATGCGCGGCACGACAGGGCAGATGGGCACCTCCAAGGACTGGATTTCGAACTACCAGATCGGGATGACACGGGGCCCCACCGGATCGCTCGTGCATTCGGGGTTCATGGACATTTATTCCGCCATGCGGTCGGATGTGCAGCGGATGATCACCGGTGCCAACCCCAGCCGCATCCATTTTGTCGGCCATTCTCTGGGCGGGGCACTGGCAACTCTGGCGGCGATAGATTTCGCACAGAATGGCACAGCCACTTCGCACCTTTATACCTTTGGTGCGCCGCGCGTGGGATCCTTGGGCCTTGGGTCGGATGTGGTGCGCATGATCGGGCGTGAACGGCTCAAGCGCGTCTATTCGATCTCGGACCCGGTGCCGATGATCCCGCTGTCGCCGTTTTGCCATGTGGGGCCTGGATCAACAGGGTTTGTGGACGACAACAAGGCGTTCTCGGGGCAGGCCCACAGCATGAGGGACAATTACATCCCGAAAATGCCGATGACCGGCTGGCCGCCGGAATCGCGCATGTCCTCGAAATCCGACCCCGGTTATTGGCTGACACAGGCCGAGGGCCAAGTGGGCAGTATCGGGTCGAGCCTTGGGTATTTCTTTCTCGCCAAAGCGCTCAAGGCCATTCTCTATGCCGGAGCGCACATCATCTCGGCCACGATCACCATCGGGTTCACGCTTGCGGATGTGCTGATCGAACTGATCCGCAGCGGCGCGCGCTTTGCCGCGAAGATTGGCGATTATCTGGTGCGTTTTGCCAAGCTGGCGCTGAAATTCGCCGGGGCCGCGATCCGTGGTGCGCTGACCATTGCAGACCTGACCGTCAGCTTCCTGCGCTACATTCTGGATCTGGTGATGCGCCCGATCCGTATCGCGGCATCGGCTGCCATGAACGTGATCACCTGAGCGCAAAGAACGCGTCTATCCGCGCTTTGGCATAGGTCCACAGGCGCGGCGCCGCGCGTTTGATGGCGGGGGCCACCCGTGCTTCGATCTTGTCCGGTGTGACGTTGAATGCTGTCCAACTGCCGCCGCCGGATGCAAGGTTCTGCATGGGCGGCTGAAACCGGTCGAGCGCCTTGGCAAATTGGGCTGACGGTGTTTCTGCCGCCTCGAATTCATCCCACACGGCGCGCAATCGGTCACATTGGTCTTGCGGCAAAAGGCCAAAGATGCGGTCCGCTGCCGCCTGTTCCCGCGCGGCAAGGGCCGCGGCGTCCACATCGGCAAAGATCGGCACATCGCCTGCGTCGATCTCGACCAGATCATGCAGGATAAGCATTCGGATGACCCGGTCGATATCGACGTCGGGTCCCGCATGATCCGCAAGGACGAGCGCATAAAGCGACAGGTGCCACGAATGTTCGGCACTGTTTTCAACGCGCGAGGCATCGGCCAAGGTGGTTGCGCGGTTTACGGATTTGAGCCGGTCCGCCTCGACCAGAAAGGCGATTTGCCGGTCGAGCCTGCTCACTCTGGCGTCTGCGCGCGGTGTGATTTGAGTTGTTGCGCAAGAAAGCGGCGGCCTGCGTCATTGGCCATACGTGTGCGGATCGCCGTCACGAAAGCCTCTTCGAGCGTCTGGGACGAAGCGCCAAGCACCTCGCCGACCTTCATGAACAACCGGTCGTCATCCACCTCTTTCTGAACAGCGAGGCATTCTTCGGCCAGCTTGTTGGCCATTTCCGTGACAACGGGATCGGCCATTAACGCGACGTCTCCGTCAGGCGGCGTTTGACGTAATCCGTTGTGTGCCCGATCATCGTGTCGAGATGCGGTTCCTCAAAGAAATGGCCCGCGCCTTCGATCTGGGTGTGGGTGATCGTGATACCTTTTTGTTCGTGCAGTTTGCCCACCAGCGCCTCAGTATCGGCGGGCGGGGCCACACGGTCGGCGGCACCGTTGATGATCAGACCGGAGGACGGGCAGGGCGCGAGGAACGAAAAGTCGTACATATTCGCAGGCGGCGAGACAGAGATAAACCCAGTGATCTCGGGGCGCCGCATCAAAAGCTGCATCCCGATCCAAGCACCAAACGAGAACCCCGCAACCCAGCAATGCTTGGAATTGTTGTTCATGGATTGCAGGTAGTCGAGGGCCGAGGCGGCATCGCTCAGCTCGCCGATGCCCTGATCGTATTCACCCTGGCTGCGCCCCACGCCGCGGAAATTGAACCGCAACACGGTAAAACCCATTTTGAAGAATGCGTAGTGCAGCGCGTGCACCACCTTGTGGTTCATCGTACCGCCAAACTGCGGGTGCGGGTGCAGAATGATGGCGATGGGCGCGTCACGCTCTTTTTGTGGATGGTAGCGGCCTTCGAGACGACCTTCGGGTCCAGGGAAAATGACCTCGGGCATGTGCGATTTTTGTCCTCGTCGCGTCTTTTGGTGTCCTGATTTCTTGACGAAATGGGTCAGGGACCTTAGAACGGTTCTAAATTTCTGGGCAGGACGCAATTCCTGCGGTGGCAAAGCATGTATGGCCTGCGGGCTGTGACGTCAATCGGGGGCGTGCGCGATGAAACTATCGACAAAGGGCAGGTACGCGATGGTCGCACTGGCCGACATCGCGTTGCAGTCGACAGATACGCTGGTGAGCTTGGGTGATATCTCTGGGCGGCAGGATATTTCGTTGCCCTATCTGGAACAGCTGTTTGTCAAGCTGCGCCGGGCCGATCTGGTGACGTCGGTGCGTGGTCCGGGGGGCGGCTACCGGCTGGCCCGACCGGCATCGCAAATCCGCGTGGCGGAGATTCTGGCGGCGGTCGATGAGACGGTTGATGCGATGCACAAAGGGGCAGGGGCGTCCGGTGCGGCTTCGGGGTCGCGGGCGCAATCGCTGACCAACCGGCTATGGGAAGGCCTGAGCGCCCATGTCTACGTGTTCCTGCATCAAACGCGGCTGTCGGACGTGGTGGAAAATGAGCTTGCGCCCTGTCCGGCGGTGCCCAACCTTTTTGCGGTGGTCGATGATGGCTGATGTCGACTGGGGGCCAGCCCCCAGACCCCCGTGGTATTTTTGGTCAGAAGAAGTATGAACCGGGTGTATCTGGATCACAATGCGACCACGCCGTTGCGGGTCGAGGCGCGCAACGCGATGCTGGACGCTATGGATGCGGTGGGCAATCCGTCGTCGGTCCATGCGGAAGGTCGGGCGGCCAAAGCCATTGTCGAGAAGGCGCGTGCCCAGATATCGGATGCATTGGGGGCTGCGGGTGCTGACATTGTTTTTACCTCCAGCGCAACAGAAGCCGCAGCCCTTGCCTGCGCCGGGCGGTCGTTGCACGGGGCTGCGATTGAGCATGACGCGGTGGGCGCGTGGGTGTCCGAAGCCCTGCCGGTGCGCGCCGGTGGCGGTGTCGTTGTGGACACGGCTGCGGCCTCTACCTTGCAACTGGCCAACTCAGAAACAGGAATTGTGCAGGAGCTGCCCCGCGGTCTCGCGCTAAGCGATCTGACGCAGGGATTTGGCAAGATCCCGTTCCGTTTTGATGCATCGGGTGCGGAGATGGGCCTGATTTCCGCGCATAAGCTGGGTGGGCCAAAGGGCATCGGTGCGCTGGTGCTGCGGCAGGGGCTGGACGTGGCGGCACAGATCAGGGGCGGCGGGCAGGAAATGGGGCGACGCTCCGGCACCGAGAACGTCATTGGCATTGCCGGATTTGGTGCCGCGGCACAGGCCGCACAACAAGATTTGGCCGATGGAAAATGGGACCGGGTCGAGAAACTTAGAAATATTCTAGAAAGTGCCCTTGCTGACGCCTCGAATACTACTATTTTTGTCGGGAAAGAGTCGTCACGATTGCCCAACACGTCCTGTTTCATCACACCCGGTTGGAAGGGTGAGACGCAGGTCATGCAGATGGACCTTGCCGGTTTTGCCATTTCGGCGGGATCGGCCTGCTCCTCTGGCAAGGTCAAGCCAAGCCGGGTTCTCATCGCGATGGGATATTCGGAGGCAGATGCAGCAAGCGCAGTGCGCGTGTCGCTGGGGTTGGAAACGACGGAACGGGATGTTTTGCGCTTTGCCGATGTATGGGCGCAAAAGTTGAAGAAACACGAGGCGCGGGCGGCCTGAGCCCCCAAGCACGAGAGGGAATGTCTGATATGGACAATGTTGTGGACGATGTTGTGGTCAAGGACGGTGTTGATCAGGAGACGGTTGACGCGGTGCGGGACGTAAGCACCTACAAATATGGCTGGGAAACGGACATCGAGATGGAATACGCCCCCAAGGGGCTGACGCCGGACATCGTGCGCCTGATCTCGGAAAAAAACGAAGAACCCGAATGGATGACCGAGTGGCGGCTGGCGGCCTATGAGCGCTGGTTGCAGATGAAAGAGCCCAATTGGGCGATGGTCGACTATCCTGAGATCGACTTTCAGGACCAGTATTATTACGCGCGGCCCAAATCGATGGAGGTCAAGCCCAAGTCGCTGGACGAGGTGGACCCCAAGCTGCTGGCCACATACGAAAAACTGGGCATTCCGCTGAAGGAACAGATGATCCTGGCCGGTGTCGAAGGGGCCGAGGATGCACCTGCCGAAGGCCGCAAGGTGGCTGTGGACGCGGTGTTTGATTCCGTGTCCGTGGGCACGACGTTTCAGGCAGAGTTGAAGAAGGCGGGCGTGATCTTTTGCTCGATCTCCGAGGCGATCAAGGAACATCCCGAACTGGTCAAGACATACCTCGGCTCGGTCGTGCCCGTATCGGACAACTTCTATGCCACGCTGAACTCTGCCGTGTTCTCGGACGGGTCCTTTGTCTATGTGCCGCCGGGCGTGCGCTGCCCGATGGAACTGTCGACCTATTTCCGCATCAACGCGGAGAACACAGGCCAGTTTGAGCGTACGTTGATCATCGCAGACAAGGGCAGCTATGTGTCCTACCTCGAAGGCTGCACAGCCCCGCAGCGCGACACCAGCCAGTTGCACGCGGCCGTGGTCGAGATCGTGATCATGGAAGATGCCGAAGTGAAGTACTCCACCGTGCAGAACTGGTATCCGGGCGACGAGAACGGCAAGGGCGGCATTTACAACTTTGTCACCAAGCGGGCCGATTGCCGGGGCGACCGGGCCAAGGTGATGTGGACGCAGGTCGAAACCGGGTCGGCTGTGACGTGGAAATACCCGTCCTGCATTCTGCGCGGCGATGACAGTCAGGGCGAGTTTTACTCTATCGCCATCGCCAACAACATGCAGCAGGCCGATACGGGCACCAAGATGGTGCATCTGGGTAAGAACACCAAGAGCCGGATCGTCTCCAAGGGGATCAGCGCGGGCAAGGCCCAGAACACCTATCGTGGCCTTGTGTCGATGCACCCCAAGGCAAAGAATTCGCGCAACTACACGCAGTGCGACTCGCTGTTGATCGGCGACAAATGCGGCGCGCATACGGTTCCGTATATCGAAGTAAAGAACAATTCGAGCCGCGTGGAACACGAGGCGACGACGTCCAAGGTTGACGACGATCAACTGTTCTACTGCCGCTCGCGCGGTATGGATGAAGAAGAGGCTGTGGCGCTGGTCGTCAACGGGTTCTGCAAGGACGTGTTGCAGGCATTGCCCATGGAATTCGCCATGGAAGCGCAACAGCTTGTGGCAATCTCCCTTGAGGGGTCAGTGGGCTGAATCGTGGACGGCGGCACTGAGGATAACAGTCTGGTTGGGCGCACCTCTACCCATCCCAAAGCGGCCGTGGATGCGCCAGGTTGTTCGCGCGAGCGGACATCTTCCGCGACACGCCTGTTACAGACGTTGTTCTTTGCGGCGTTCGGCGGCGTTTTAGGGGCATGTGTCGGCGCGATCTGGGGATTTGGCTTTGCGGGGTTCATTGGCGGCACAATGTTCGCCTTCGCCGCTCGGACGGCTTGGATCTTGTTTGTCGTCGAGCCAGCGCCGGATGAACACACCAACGGCAATTCCCGCACCGAAGAAGAGGTGCGGCAGGCGGTTGCAGACACTCGGAGCCATGAAAAATGAGCAATGAAACGGCGGTCCATGGCGACGATGAAATTGCGCGGCAGCGTCTGTACCGCACACGTGTTGTGTCCGACATGGATGGCACGCAGCAGGGCGGGCTGGCTTTTGTCATCTCCGTTCTGTCCGGAATGATTGTCGCGGCGACGTTGGCTCCCGGAGCGCTCACCTCGTTCTGGGTGTGGTTTGCGCTGTTGATGCTTGCAGTGGTCATTGCATTGGGCGTGCAACAGCTGTTTTCGACCGCAACGGAGGAAGAGGCATGATCTTGACCACCACCTCTAGCGTCGAAGGGCACAAGATCACCGCCTACAAAGGCATTGTCGTGGGTGAGGCGATCATGGGGGCCAACGTGGTCCGCGATTTCTTTGCCGGGATCACCGACATCGTCGGGGGCCGGTCAGGCGCGTATGAGGCAAAGTTGCAGGACGCCCGCGACACGGCGATGGCCGAGTTGCAGGACCGCGCTCGGGCACAGGGCGCCAATGCGGTTGTGGGCATCGACCTCGACTACGAAGTGGTGGGCGACAGCATGTTGATGGTCAGCGTGTCGGGCACAGCGGTGGTGCTGGACTGATGCGACCCACCGTGACGCGCATATGTCCCGAAATGGCACCTGACAGGCCACGTTTTTGTCAGGTTTCGCCAGTTTCCTGTGCGGCATCAGTTCCGCAAAGGCCATATGCCCGTGTCACACACCAATTTTCAGGATCGCCTGTCCAAGATTGCAACGGATCATGCCGCGCAGGGCGTGACCGTGACCACCGAAATTCCGGCCAAGCTACGCCGCACGGTGCGGCTGGACGTGATGATCGCGCGCGGCCTGTTGATCTATCCGCTGGTGATCCTGCTGGCCATCGCCGTCTATGTCGGGACGGACGCGGCGCTGTTTCACTATATAGAGCAGAACCGGGACGTAAGTGCATACGACCTCGCCGTGATCGAATCCTTGTTGGGGCGCAGCGGTCTGGCGGGATGCGCTTCGGCGGCTGTGGCGTTGGTTCTGTTTCTCAACAAGCAGTGGATCGCGCTGCTTTTGTTCGTACTCAGCACGGTCCTCGTGGCGTGCTACGAACTGCAAATGATGGCCGCGCTGCCTTGGCTGTGGTCGCTCATCTACACACCGGACTATGTGACACTGACGCTTGCGCAGGCCGGATACGTGACTGTGCCGCAGTAGGCACACAATATCAATCGAACCGTAATGCAGCGGGTCAGGCATTTGTCTGGCCGGCTTTTGCTATGTGAGGACATCATGCTGAAGATCAACGATTTGCACGTGCAACTGGAAGAAGAGGGCAAGCAGATCCTCAAGGGCGTCGATCTGGAGGTCGAGGCGGGCAAGGTCCATGCGATTATGGGGCCAAACGGGTCCGGAAAATCCACGCTGTCCTATGTCCTGTCGGGCCGCGACGGCTACGAGGTGACGGGTGGCGCTGCCACGCTGGATGGCGCGGACCTGCTGGAGATGGAGCCGGAAGAGCGGGCCGCAGCCGGTCTGTTCCTTGCGTTCCAGTACCCTGTCGAGATTCCCGGTGTGGGCAACATGACGTTCCTGCGCACGGCCGTGAACGCACAGCGCAAGGCGCGCGGCCAAGACGAAATCAGCGCCGCCGATTTCCTGAAAGACATCCGCGCCAAGGCCAAAGATCTCAAGATCGACGCTGACATGCTCAAACGACCTGTAAATGTGGGCTTTTCGGGCGGTGAGAAAAAGCGCAACGAAATTCTACAGATGGCGATGCTTGAGCCAAAGATGTGTATTCTCGACGAAACTGACTCGGGCCTTGACGTGGACGCGATGAAGCTGGTGGCCGAAGGTGTGAACGCGCTGCGCTCCGAAGGGCGGGGTTTTCTGGTGATCACCCACTACCAGCGGCTTCTGGATCATATCAAACCCGACGTCGTGCACATCATGGCGGACGGCAAGATTGTGAAAACCGGCGGGCCCGAGCTGGCGCTCGAGGTCGAGAACAACGGCTATGCCGACATCCTGGCCGAGGTGGCCTGAGATGGCGAACCCGGCCCCCAAGACAAACGCAACCGACGCGCGGCTGGCAGCGATTGCCAAGCCGGACGCCGCAGCGTGGTCGCACAGTGCACGTGACGCTGCGGCCAAGCGCGTGGTGGACATGCAACTGCCCGAGCGGCGCGACGAGTATTGGAAATACACTCGTCCCGACACGCTGGTGCAACCTGACGCGCCGCACGCGGCCCTGTTTCACAATGACGAGGGCCCGCTTTTTGACGAAATGGACCGGCTCAAGGTCGTCTTTGTCGACGGCGTGTTTGACCCAGACGCCTCCGACGATCTGGAGATGGCGGGCGTGCGCATTGATCGGCTGGCAGAGCCCGCGGACATCCATTGGGCGGCTGATCTCTATGGCTCGCTTGAGGCGGATGGTCATTACGTGCCGCGCCCGCTGGCGGCCCTGAACACCGCCTATGCCAGCGACGGCGTGCTGATTCACGTGACGGGCAAGGCGGAAAAGCCGATCAATTTCATATATTTGCATCAGGATGAGACGTCGGATGCGATCCTGCATCATCTGATCAAGCTGGATGCGGACGCCGAGATGACGTTGCTTGAAACCGGTCCCGCCGCGGCACGGTTCAACAAATGCATGGAGGTTGATGTGGCCGATGGTGCCACGTTCCACCACGTGCGGGCGCAGGGGCGCGACCATGAACGGCGTGCGGTCACCCACAGCTTTGCCCGGTTGGGCAAGGAATCCACCTTCAAATCCTTTACCCTCACGGTGAATGGGCGGCTGACGCGCAACGAATGCGTGATCACATTGACAGGTGACGACGCGATTGCGCATGTGGCGGGGGCGTGTGTTGGTGACGGTGATTTCCATCACGACGACACCGTGTTCGTGACTCATGACGCGGTCGGCTGCGAAAGCCGTCAGGTCTTTAAAAAGGTTCTGCGCAACGGTGCCGTGGGCGTGTTCCAAGGCAAAATTCTGGTCAAGGAAGGTGCGCAAAAAACGGATGGTTACCAGATCAGTCAATCGCTGCTGCTGGACGATGACAGCCAGTTCCTCGCCAAGCCCGAGCTTGAGATTTATGCTGACGACGTGGCCTGTTCGCATGGCTCGACCTCTGGTGCGATCGACGAAGAGGCGCTGTTTTACCTGCGGTCGCGCGGTGTGCCGGAAAGCGAGGCGACGGACCTGCTGACGCTGGCCTTTCTTGCCGAAGCGGTCGAAGAGATTGAGGACGAAGCCCTGCGCGACGCACTTGTGGACCGCTTGCAGGGCTGGCTGGAGCGTCATCGCGGCTGAGCATGTCCATTTCTCGCAATATCGTCGCCACCTATCGCGGGCCGGGCGCGGTGATCCGCCGTCTGCTTGCGATGGGGCCACGCGAAGATCGCGCGCTGGCCTATATCATGGGGGCCTGCGCGCTGTTCTTTGTGGCGCAACTGCCGCGCCTTGCGCGTGAGGCGCACCTGACAGGACAGGAACTGAACATGTTGCTGGGCGGCAGCCTGATGGCGTGGATCTTTATTGCGCCGCTCCTGTTTTACGGCATCGCCTTTTTGGCGCGTATCGTGGGGCGGGTGCTGGGCGGCAAGGGCACGGCCTACGGCGCGCGGCTGGCGTTGTTCTGGGCGCTGTTGGCCTCGTCGCCGCTCTTGCTGTTGCACGGGCTGACGGCGGGTTTTGTCGGGCCGGGGATCGAATTGCAGGGCGTTGGGCTGATCTGGTTCTGCATATTCATGTGGTTCTGGATCGGCGGCAGCATCGCGATGGAGCGTACGCCATGAAATTTTGGGCCGATCTTGCCGTGGACACCTTGCGCAATCCGCAGGATGCCGCCGCGCGGATCATGAGCTGGCAGGTGCCGCGCACCGAATTGTACATCGCGCTGCTGGCGGTCTCGGCGCTGACCGCGTTGATCGTGGGCACGGTATCAACCCTTGGACCACCCGCAGACCCCCAATTGCTGGAAGCGGTGCCGGTGCTTGCACTGTTTCAGCGGCCGCTGGCGCTGTTTGTGCTGACCGCGGGCGGGCTGATTGTGATGGTCCATGCGCTGTATTGGGCGGGCAACGCCATGGGGGGCAGGGGTGATCTGGGCGATCTCATTGCGCTGATGGCGTGGCTGCAAGCGCTGCGCGTGGCGGCGCAACTGGTCATCCTGACGTTGAGTATGCTGGTGCCCGGCGTGGCCGGGCTTTTGGCGCTGGTTGTGATGATCGTCGCCTTTTGGCTCATGCTGCACTTTATCAGCGCGGCCCTGCACCTTGCCTCGCTGTTGCGTGCCTTTGGCATTCTGATTGCGGTCAGTGCGGGTCTGCTGTTGGGCCTGATGCTGATTATCACACTATTTGGCCTCGCAGGAGGGGTGAGCAATGTATGACGTTGACGCGATCCGCGCCGATTTTCCGATCCTGAGCCGCGAGGTGAACGGCAAGCCGCTGGTCTATCTCGACAACGGGGCGTCGGCGCAGAAACCGCAAGTCGTGATCGACGCGATCACCAAAGCCTATTCCGAGGAATACGCCAACGTGCACCGGGGCCTGCACTTTCTGTCAAACCTCGCGACCGAGAATTACGAAAGCGTCCGGGGCAAGTTGGCGCGGTTCCTGAACGCAGGGTCCGAGGATGAGATCGTAATGAACTCGGGCACCACCGAGGGCATCAATATGGTGGCTTATGGCTGGGCCATGCCGCGGATGCAGGCGGGTGATGAGATCGTTCTGTCGGTGATGGAGCACCACGCCAATATCGTGCCGTGGCATTTCTTGCGCGAACGGCAGGGCGTGCAATTGAAATGGGTCGATGTGGACAGCACCGGTGCGCTGGACCCGCAAAAGGTAATCGACGCCATTGGCCCACAGACCAAGCTGGTGGCGATCACACATATGTCCAACGTGCTGGGCACCGTGGTCGACATCAAGACAATCTGCGAGGCGGCCCATGCGCGCGGCGTGCCCGTGCTGGTCGACGGCAGTCAGGCGGCCGTCCACATGCCGGTAGACGTGCAGGATCTGGGCGCGGATTTCTACGCGATCACGGGGCACAAGCTTTATGGTCCGTCGGGATCTGGCGCGATCTACGTCACGTCTGAGCGCATGGCGGAAATGCAGCCCTTTATCGGCGGCGGCGACATGATCAAGGACGTGTTCAAGGACACCGTTGTCTATAACGACCCACCGATGAAGTTCGAGGCCGGTACGCCCGGCATCGTGCAGATGATCGGTCTGGGCGTGGCACTGGACTATATGATGGGCCACGGGATGGACGCCATCGCCGCGCATGAGGCGTCGCTGCGCGACTATACCGTTGACCGGCTGGGTGGGCTGAACTGGTTGCAGGTACAGGGCACAACGCCGGACAAAGGCGCGATCTTTTCCTTCACGCTTGACGGGGCCGGGCACGCGCATGACATATCCACGATCCTTGACAAAAAGGGGGTGGCGGTGCGTGCGGGCCAGCACTGCACCGGGCCGTTGATGGAACATATGGGACTGACCGCCACCTGTCGCGCCTCCTTTGGCATGTACAACACCAAGGCCGAGGTCGATGCGCTGGTCGACGCGCTGGAACTGGCACACGATCTCTTTGGCTGACCCGGGCTGCGCGATTTGCAATTGCAGCGCATCGGCACGCCGGGTATAGGCAAATCACTGGACCCTTAGCTCAGCTGGATAGAGCGCTGCCCTCCGAAGGCAGAGGCCAGAGGTTCGAATCCTCTAGGGTCCGCCATCCTTACCGCAACACAAAAAAAGCGCCCGGAAGAGCGCTTTGATCTGGTGTCGGACTGTCAGTAAGGGCTTAGCGGCCCCAACTGCGGACGACGCCGCAATCCATGTGGACAAAGTTCGAGCCGGAATACTTACCGACACCACCACCACGGCAGGCCGCTGCGGCGCGGGCCATCTGGCTGACGGACCGTGTGGACAGGCGCAGGTCGGCGGCCTGACCTTTCATGTGCAACGAATTTTTGGCCACACCGCCACTGCGCGAGCGCAACATGGCGTTGGTTTGCGGGCTGCGATAGCCCGACAGCAGCATATAAGGCTCTTCCGCGTCCAGAAGGTTGTGTGCGGCGGCCATGATATCGACGGTGCGCAGGTCAATGGATTTGACCTGATTGGTGCGCCAGTCCCGCATGAAGTGATTGATCTCTTTGACGGAGTCTTTGATGTACTTGCCCTCGAGCCAGTAAATCATGTCGATCCGTTCACCAGTGCGCCCTGAATACATGCGCAACCGGCGGATGTCGCCCGATCCACGCAAGAAACCTGCGGCCTTGGAGTAAGTTGGAGCTGCCACGACGCTTGTTGCTGCAAATGCACCAAGCAAAGCCCGGCGGGTCAAACCCGGAGAGGTATAATCCGTCATATTTCTACGCCGTCCCGTACGCCTGCCACCCGTGATGTTACACGGGTTTTGCTATCTCATCCCCAGATGCAACATTCTTATGGCATAACGCGATTCGTTTACCAAGGGCTGAATCCGGATTTTTATTGTCGCAAGAGTGTTGCGCAGAATTTTGCCAAGATGTTGCAAAAACCGTGAATTCCTCTTGAACCCGGTGCATCACTGCATCACGGGCGGACGAAGACGGCACGCTCTTTCAGTTGTGAATAGACAGCCGCGCGGCGCGTTTAGGATAAGTGAAAGATGCTCGCCACATCAGAATAATGAGGGACCACAATGACAGTGACGATTTTCCGCGCATGGGTGTTTGCGCTCGTTGCGATGGCTGCGGCGCTGACCCTGAGCCTGCCCACCGCTGCAACCGCGCAGGTGACCGCATTCAAACAGGCGGTGGCCGAAGCTGCCGCGCGTGACGCTGACATCGCAGCCTTCTATCAGGCCAACGGGTACAAGAGCATTTGGACCGGCAAAAGCGGGCGCGAACGGCAACGTCGCGTCGCTCTTTTCAAGGCGCTTAGCCAGTCGGGCAATCACGGCCTGCCCACGGCCCGCTATGATGCGGCGGGTCTTCAGGCCAAGATGAAAGCTGCGAAAACGCCGCGTGACCGTGGTCAGGTTGAGGTCGAGATCAGCCGTACCTTCCTGCAATTCTCGCGCGATCTGCAAACCGGTGTTCTGGTGCCCAGCCGCGTGGACCGCGCCATCGTGCGGCAGGTGCCCTACCGTGACCGGACGTCCTATCTGGTGAATTTCACGAAATCCTCGCCTTCGGGTTTCTTCAAGGCGCTGTCACCGAAGACCACTGAATACAACGCCCTGATGAAGGAAAAGCTGCGCATGGAGCGGCTGCTGGCCAAAGGCGGCTGGGGCCAGACGGTGCCCGCCAAATCGCTCAAGCCCGGTCAATCAGGCGACGCGGTGGCGATCATGCGCAACCGGCTGATCGCCATGGGGTTCCTCAAACGGACAAACACACAGACCTATGACGCAAACATTCAGTCCGCCGTGCAGCAGTTTCAGCTTGCACATGGCCTTGCGGCCGATGGTGTGGCTGGTCCCGGGACAATGACCGAGCTGAACAAGGACGTGCAGACGCGTTTGCAGTCCATCATTGTCGCAATGGAGCGGGAGCGCTGGGTCAATCAGGAACGCGGCAAGCGCCACGTCCTCGTGAACATTCCGGACTTTTCGGCCAAGGTTGTCGACAACGGCAAAGTGACATTTCAGACCCGCTCGGTTGTGGGTGCCAACAAGGATGACCGCCCGACGCCCGAGTTTTCGGACGTGATGGAGTTCATGGTCATCAATCCAAGCTGGTATGTCCCACGCTCGATCGTGACCAAGGAATATCTGCCCGCCCTCAAGCGCAACCGTAACGCGGTCAAACATATCGAGATTACGGACAGCCGGGGCCGCAAGGTAAACCGCGGCGCCGTGAACTTTGCGCAATACACGGAAAAGACGTTCCCCTTTGCCATGCGCCAGCCGCCCTCCAAGGGCAACGCGCTGGGTCTGGTCAAGTTCATGTTCCCCAACGTGCACAACATCTACCTGCATGACACGCCCGCCAAGAATCTGTTTGGCCGCGAGGTGCGCGCCTACAGCCACGGCTGCGTGCGTCTGGCGGACCCGTTCGACTTTGCCTACACGCTGCTGGCCAAACAGCAGTCGAATCCTGAACAGTATTTCCAGTCCGTGCTGGCTACGGGCAAGGAAACGCGGGTGGACCTGAAATCGCCAGTGCCGGTGCACATCATCTACCGCACGGCGTTCACCACGCCCAAGGGGCACACCCAGTATCGCCGCGACATCTATGGCCGTGACGCCAAGGTCTGGCGCGCGCTCAGCAATGCCGGGGTGGCCCTGCGCGCCGTTCAGGGGTAAATCCATCCCCTGACGGCAAAGGGGACGCAGATGCGATACACAATTGGCGAGATTGCGGCGGCCCTGCATCTGGATGTGGTGGGTGACCCGGATATCGTGATCACCGGCCTTTCTGAGCCGGGCGATGCCGGTCCGGACGATCTGGCGCTGGCCAGTAACCCGAAATACGCCGATGCCATTGGGGCAGGGGCCGCGCAGGCGGCCTTGCTCTGGGCTGACGCTGATTGGAAAGCATTGGGTCTGCGGGCGGCCATTCGGCCTGCACGGCCACGTTTTGCCCTGTCGGGCCTGACCGCCATCGCAGATCCTGGTCAGGGCTTTGGGTCTGGCATTCACCCCGGCGCATCGGTCGACCCCACGGCGGACATCGGGGACGGTGTCACCATCGCGGCGGGGGCTGTGATTGGACCGGAGGCGCGCATTGGCACGGGCAGCACCATCGGTCCGCTGTGCTATGTCGGATGGGGCGCGGAACTGGGCCCAAACGCCTATCTGCGCGAACACACCAGCATCGGTGCTCAGGTCCGGATCGGCGCAAGGTTCATTGCGCAGCCGGGCGCACGGGTGGGGGGCGACGGGTTTTCCTTTGTCACACCCGAAAAAAGTGGCGTCGAAGAGGTCCGCGAAAGCCTTGGTGATCAGGGGGCCGCGCAGGGCCAGCCTTGGGCGCGCATCGCAAGCCTTGGTGCCGTCGAGATTGGCGACGATGTCGAATTGGGCACAAACAGTGCCATCGACAACGGCACCATTCGCCCCACGCGCATTGGCCACCGGACCAAGATCGACAACCTTGTGCATATTGCCCACAACGTGGTCATTGGCGATGACAACCTCATTTGCGGTCAGGTGGGCATCGCAGGCTCGACCACGGTGGGGAATTTCTGTGTCTTTGCCGGGCAGGTGGGTCTGTCGGACAATATCACCATCGGAGACCGTGTGGTCTGTGGCGCGGCGTCCAAGGTGCTTAGCTCGGTCCGCGATGGCAAGGTTATGCTGGGATACCCCGCGGTCGAGATGAAGACGCATCTGTCCTCGTTCAAGAACGTCCGCCGGCTGCCGCGTCTGCTTGCGGACGTCACGGCGTTGAAGAAAGCGGTTTTCAACGCAGGCTCCAGTGACTAAATCACACCCGTGAGCGGCAGAGGGGCAGGCACATGAGCGTCAAGGACAAGGTGATCGAGATCATCGCGGAGCAGGCGGTTCTGGAACCCGGCGATGTCACGATGGACAGCTCGCTGGAAGATTTGGGCATCGACTCGCTGGGCCTCGTGGAAAGCATCTTTGCCATTGAGGAAGAGTTTGACATCTCGGTCCCGTTCAACGCGAACGAACCGACTGAAAGCGACTTTGACATCACCAACGTGCAATCGATCATCACCGGGATCGAGGCGCTGATCACCGCGCAAAAAGCCTGATGCACCGCGTTGTCATTACGGGGGCGGGCACGGTCAACGCCTTGGGCCACGATGTGCCCGAAACGCTCGAAGCCATGCGCGAGGGGCGCTGTGGCATCGGCGAGCTGGAATTTCAGGACGTGGATCGCCTCGCGGTCAAGATCGGCGGGCAGGTGCGGGGGTTTGAGGCGGAGGGACGCTACAACCGTCAGCAAATGAGCCTCTACGACCGGTTCACCCAATTCACGCTTGCCGCAGCCAAAGAAGCCATTGCGCAATCCGGCCTGACCTTTTCGGGGGACGAGGCTGCGCGCTCGGGCGTTATTCTGGGCACTGCCGCAGGCGGGGTCAGCACGTGGGACCAGAATTACCGTCTGGTCTACGAAGAGGGGAAGAACCGGGTGCACCCCTTTGTTGTGCCCAAGCTGATGAACAACGCCGCCGCCAGCCACGTGTCGATGGAGTTCAACCTCAAAGGGCCGTCCTTTACCGTGGCGACGGCTTGTGCCTCGTCCAACCACGCCATGGCACAGGCCTTTCAGATGGTGCGCAGCGGCATGGCCCCGGTGATGATCACAGGCGGGTCTGAATCCATGTTGTGTTTCGGCGGGGTCAAGGCGTGGGAAGGGCTGCGCGTGATGTCCAAGGACGCCTGCCGCCCGTTTTCAGCCAACCGCAACGGCATGGTGCAAGGCGAGGGCGCCGGGATTTTCGTGTTCGAGGAATACGAACACGCGCGCGCGCGCGGGGCGGACATCCTGTGCGAAGTCATCGGCTTTGCCATGTCGTCGGATGCCTCTGACATCGTGATGCCGTCCAAAAACGGGGCCGCGCGGGCCATGTCCGGCGCGTTGGCAGATGCCAAGGTCGACCGCTCCGATGTTTGCTATATCAACGCCCACGGCACCGGCACGGCCGCCAATGACAAGACGGAATGCGCCGCCGTGGCGGACGTGTTCGGCCCCCATGCCGACAGCCTGATGATCTCGTCCACGAAATCCATGCACGGCCACCTGATCGGCGGCACCGGTGCGGTGGAATTGCTCGCCTGCATCATGGCCCTACGCGACGGTGTGATCGCGCCCACCATAGGCTACGAGGAACCTGATCCCGAATGCGCGCTGGACGTCGTCCCGAACGAGGCGCGCGAGGCCAAGGTCAATGTGGCCATCAGCAACGCCTTTGCCTTTGGCGGCATGAACGCGGTCATCGCCCTGCGCCGCATGTGACGCAGGGCGCTGCGCGGTCAGGCATAAAGCGACGGCACACCCAGTTGCCCGTGGATACCGTTGACGTTTTCAGCATCCATTCCAATGCCTTGCGCGAGGGAATGCAAGTACTGAGCCTCGGCCTGATTGTCGAGGTCAATGGCCAGCAGGGACATGGCGTAGACCTGCGGCCCCAACCCGCGCGGCACGTCCGCGACCAACGCGTCCACATCGACGGGCTTGCCCATCTCGGCGCGCAGGAATGCCGCCTCATCCGCATCAATATCGCCGCCCAACTGCTTCATTAGTTTGTCTTCTTCGCCTTGATCCAGTTGACCGTCGGACTTCGCCGCTTGGATCATCGCACGCAGCATCAGCGCCGCAGCGGCCTCCTGATCTGCGGTGGGTTCAATCTCGGGCTCGGGCGTTTCGGCGAATTGCGAATTCAGCACCTGCCCAAAGCTCGCGCCGTTGTCCGCAGGTCGCGCCGCGGCACGCCCGCCCAGCGCACCCATCAGGCCTGCAGCACCGCCGCCCGCGGCCAAACCGCCCAGCATACCCTGCAAACCGCCGCCGCCTTGTGATCCGTTCAACCCTTCGAGCAAGCCGCCGAGACCGCCGCCACTGCCACCAGCCCCCCCCATCAGACCGCCCAGCATGTTCTGCATCCCACCAGCACCACCAGCGCCACCGCTTTGCAATCCGCCAAGCAAGCCACCAAGCCCGGCGCCGCCACCGCTGCCACCCGACCGGTTCATCATGGCACTGGCCCCCTTGGCCACCGCTACGCCGATGGCCACTTTGGCCAATGTTTTCATCAAGCTCATATCGCTTTCCCCCGCGTTCAGAATCGATTGGCACCAGCCTTGCACAGGGGCGGCCCTCATGGGCGGGGAATATTTGCGGCGCATTGACATTTTGGACGCGCTCCCGGCCAAGTCCCGCTCATGGAGCGCAAATCCCATATCGATCTGTTCGGCATCGTGGCGCTGACGCTGTTTTCGCTGAACCTTGGGTTTAATCAGGTGGTGATCAAGTTTGCCAATGGCGGGTTTCAACCTGTGTTCATGGCCGGGCTGCGGTCTGCCGGGGCGCTGGTTTTGCTTGGACTGTGGATGTGGGCGCGGGGCGTGCCGTTGCGCCTGCCGTCCGAGGGGCGGATGGCCGGGATCATTGCCGGTCTGCTCTTTGCGATTGAGTTCATGTTCCTGTTCTCGGCGCTGGATCTCACGACCGTGGCCCGCGCATCCATCGTGTTTTATTCCATGCCGGTCTGGCTGGCGCTGGCTGCCCATTTTGTACTGCCCGGAGAGCGTCTGACCGCCCTGCGGGGCGTCGGCCTTATCCTGGCCATGGCAGGTGTCGTGATCGCGCTGGCGGATCGCGGGTCGGGGCCGGGCAATCTGTTGGGCGACCTGATGGCGTTGGGCGCGGCACTGTGTTGGGCGGGCATTGCGCTGTGCGTGCGGGTCACGCCGTTGTCGCGTATCCCGGCGGAACAACAGCTCTTCTGGCAGCTTTTGGTTTCGGCTCCCGTTTTGATCGTACTGGCACCCGGTTTCGGCCCGCTGGTGCGTGATCTGGCGCTGATCCACTGGGTCAGCCTTGGCTACCAAATGGTGTTTATCGCCAGCTTTGGTTTTCTGTTCTGGTTCTGGCTGATGAAGATTTATCCCGCCTCCGGCGTCGCCTCCTTCAGCTTTCTGTCGCCAGTCTTTGCCGTTGCCCTTGGCTGGGCGTTGCTGGGCGAAGAGACGGGGCTGCGCATCTGGCTGGCGCTGGCGCTTGTTGCGGTGGGCCTTGTCCTGATTAACCGCCGTTAGGTGCCGCAGAAGGTGGCAGGCACAATCTCGTCGTCGGTGGGTGGGCGGCGCAGATCGTCGAACGCAGCCGCCACGTCATAGGGCTGCGCCAGCGCCGTCATCAGGCGTTGGAACGGGTCCATGTCGCCCGCGACGGCGGCCTCGATCATCGCCTCGATCCGGTGGTTGCGCGGGATGATCTGTGGGTTGGCCTGCGCCATGACGGACATATCGGGGTTCCGGTCGCGCCACCTGACCTGCCACGTATCAAAGGCGTCCCGGTCAGTGAACTGGTCCCGCGCGGTGTCGGTGCCCAGTGCCGCAAACGTGTTGGTGAAATCCGCCCCCTGCGCCTGCATCAGCGCAAGCAAGTCCTCGATCAGTGGTTGATCCTCTGCCGTGGCATCACTCAGCCCGATCTTGGCCCCATACCGGCGCAGCCATGCCGCCTGTACCTGCTCGGGCATGGCGTGCACGATGGCTGTCGCCTGTTCGATGGCGGCGTCCTTGTCGTCAAAGAGCTGGATCAGGGACGTGGCAAGCTGCGCCATATTCCAGACCGCGATGCGCGGTTGGTTGCCAAACGCATAGCGGCCCTGTTGATCAATGGAACTGTAGACGCGCCCCTCGTGATAGCCGTCCATAAAGGCGCAGGGACCGTAATCAATTGTCTCGCCCGAGATGGTGCAATTGTCGGTGTTCATCACCCCGTGGATGAAACCTACGGACATCCACGCCGCAACCAGTTCCGCCTGTGCGGCGCACACCGCCGCCAACAGGCCCAACGGGCCGTCCGCATCTGGGTGGTGGCGGGCGATGGCGTAGTCGGTCAGCGTACGCAGCTCATCAATGTGGCCGCGATGGGCAAAGATCTGGAACGTGCCCACACGCAGGTGACTGGACGCCACACGGGTCAGCACGGCACCGGGTAAGGGCCCTTGTTCGCGCAACACAGGCTCGCCCGTCGCCACAGCCGCCAGCGCCCGGGTGGTCGGAATGCCAAGCGCGTGCATCGCCTCGCTCACCACGTATTCGCGCAGCACCGGACCCAGCCAGGACCGTCCATCGCCCATGCGACTGTAAGGCGTAGGGCCGGACCCCTTGAGCTGAATGTCCCGGCGCACGCCGTTCACATCGACCACCTCACCCAGCAGGATCGCGCGCCCGTCCCCCAGCTGCGGGTTGTAGTTGCCGAACTGGTGCCCGGCGTAAAGCTGCGCCAGTGGTGCTGCCCCGTCCGGCACGACATTGCCCGCGAACACGGCGGCGTCCTGACCGGAGATGCCCAATTCGCCCGCCAGCGCGTCGTTCCATGCGAGCGTATCAGCGGCGCGGACCGGTGTCGGGTTCAACCGCGTGTAAAACGCATCGGGCAGCGCGGCATAGCTGTTGTCAAAGGGGATATGCAGGGTCATGGCCCACACATAAGCGTGCAGCTCATCGGTGACTAGAGCTTGCGGGTCATCAGGTGGTAGCCGCTGCGCAAGCCAAAGCCGGAGCGCGCATAAAGGCGCTGCGCCGCCTCGTTGTCCTGTGCGACCTCAAGATGCAATGCCTTGACCCCCGCACCGGCAAGGGCGCGGGGCAGGGCCAACAGTACTTCGCTGGCAACACCGCGACCGCGCACACCGGGCCTGACAAAGATCTCGTCCACAAAGCCGTCCATGCCGCCGAATTCCACGGACCAGCCAAAGGTCACGATGACATAGCCGATGGGTGCGCGCGGCGGACCAATCAGATAGGCCGCACCGTGCGGAATACCGTCAAGCAGCGGTTTCAAACCTGCCGCGCGCGCCTCGGCGTTCAGCGTGATGCCTTCTTCGGCGTGAAAGGCTGCGACCAGCGCGTCGAGCCGGTCAAAATGCTCGGGCAGCGCAAGGGTGAGGGCGGCGCTCACAGCCGCGCCAGCCGGTCAGTGAGCAGCGCAAAAAAGCCGTCAGCGTCGATATCACCCATGAACGTCGCGTTGGCCGGGCGGTCCGACACGCGCCACCAATCGGCCACGGTCATGCCCATCGTCAGTTCCGAACCTGTTTCGATCTCAACATTCACATGGCGTCCCGTGAACAGGTCGGGCCGGATCAGGTAGGCCGTGACGCAAGGATCGTGCAGCGGCGCGCCAGCGGAGCCGTATTTTTCCTTGTCAAACCGCTCAAAGAAATCGGTCATCTCGGCGACTGCGACGCCGACGGGTGTGCCAAGGGCGCGAAAGGCGTCGTTGCGCGCTTGCGTCACCAGCGCTTTGTGCGTGACATCCAGCGGCATGATCACAATGTCGATTCCGGATTTCATAACGATTTCAGCTGCATCCGGGTCGACGTAGATGTTGAATTCAGCCGTGGGTGTGATGTTGCCCACCTCGAAATAGGCCCCGCCCATCAGCACGATCTGCTGCACGCGTTCGGCGATCTCGGGCGCGCGTTGCAGCGCCGTGGCGATATTGCTGAGCGGGCCCAGCGGGCACAATGTCACGGTGCCTGGTTCTTCGCGGCGCAGCGTGTCGATGATAAAGTCGACCGCGTGACCATCGGACAGCGGCATGGTCGGGTCAGGAAGGTTCGGTCCGTCCAGCCCGGTCTTGCCATGCACATGTTCGGCTGTCACCAGATCACGGCCCAACGGGCGATCACATCCGGCAAAGACAGGCACATCCGTTTTGCCCGCCAACTCGCAGATAATGCGCGCATTTTTTGCCGTGAGGTCCAATGGTACATTGCCCGCCACAGCCGTAATACCCAGCACGTCGATCTCGTCCGGGCTGGCCAGCGCCAGCAGAATGGCGACGGCGTCGTCCTGTCCTGGATCGGTATCAATGATGATTTTGCGCGGGGGCATTCGGGCCTCATTCTGATGTCGCGGCACCGTGGCCAGTTTGGCACCTGATGTCCAGAACAGACGCGCCCGCTTGCGCAATTCCTTGCGCGTGCCGGGCCCTGTGCTTAACCCTCGGGTCCATGAGTGATCAGCCGCTTTATATTCATGCGGGCGCGCACCGCACGGGCACGTCATCTTTCCAGATGTGCCTGCACGAGAATCGTGCGCTGGTGCAGGCGCGCGGATATGCGCTGGCCTATCCCCCACGCGATGACATTCCTTCTGGCACATTGGCGCTGCGGCTGCCGCGCCCACGTGACAGCAAGCTGGGCCGGGTGACGATCCGGACCACGCGGTTGCTGTCGACGCATTCGGGCGGACTGCCCTTGATCCTGTCCGAAGAGAATGTACCGGGCCGTATGATGCATTTCATCAAGGGACAGTTTTACCCGGCTGCCGAAAAACGCTGTGCCGTGCTGCGCGAGGCGTGGCCGGGCCCCATAGCGCATGTGATGCTGGTTGTGCGGCCCTATGATCAGCTGTTCGTGTCCGGGTTTCGTAAACGGGCCGAAGACAATCCGGTGCCACCCTTTGACGTGCTGCGTCCGAAT
Source organism: uncultured Tateyamaria sp. (assembly GCF_947503385.1). Lineage (GTDB taxonomy): Bacteria > Pseudomonadota > Alphaproteobacteria > Rhodobacterales > Rhodobacteraceae > Tateyamaria. Next base: position 115,254 of record NZ_CANNDO010000002.1, on the reverse strand, counting down.
TACATGCGGATGGACCGCGGTTGGCCGGAATTGGTGGGCATTTTGCGGGATGTGCTTCGGCCCGAACGGTTAACGGTGGTGCCCTACGCCGCGCGCGGCACCAGCGCGTCCCTTTTGGCGCGCTTGGTGCCGGTACTGGCGTCGGAGACGCTCAAGGAGCCTGTGCGAAACATGAACGTCAGCGCGACCGAAGCGGCGCTGGTGGCTTTGCAGGCGCGCTATGCCAAGGACGAGGCTATCACGCGCACCGAATGGCAAAGCGTCGTGGCAGCCCATGCCGACGACCGCGAACCCCGCGGCTTTGCCAGCTTTGCCGCAGAGGAAGTGACACATTGGGCCGACACCTATGCGCGCGATCTGGACCGCATTGCGGCCATGGACGGTATCACGCTGGAGCGGGCGCCCTGAAACGGCAAAGGCCGCGGCGTTGCCAACCGCGGCCCTGTCATGGTCCGTCCGTGCAGTTTATTGTTGCGCGACGGAAGTCTTTTCGAACGATGCGGTAAAGCCCGACAGCGACAGCTTCAGTTCAACCTTCTGATCCGGCGCCAGCGCAGGCACGATCGTCACGGTCGCTGCATTGCCACGGCGGAAGGAATTGACCTCTTCCTGCACCAGACCCACGCGGGAATAGCACCCGACCGTGTTGCAGAAGGCGAATGGATAGCGGCGCGCCTGACCGGCGTCCACACGCATGGTCAGCTGTTCCGGCAGCGAGGTTTCCAGCGGCACGATGATCGTCGCCCCGGCAACCGCGCGGCCACCTTCGGGCAGGCGGAAGATCGAAATTTCCGCAACCGGTGTGCCTTCGCTGTCAGTCATCAACTGGTACATCTGACAGGGATCGTTGCCATCCTCGGTCCGGATGCAGCGCATTTCCCAGTCGCCATTCTTTTCCTGAATATAGGTTTGGCCCACTTGCGGTTCGGTATTGGCCGGCTCGCCGAGGCTCAGCTGGTCCTCGATTCCCGTGTCACCCTGTTGGGTTTCTTCGGTCTGGGTGTCCGTGTCTGCGGCTTCGGTGTCCGTGGACTGTGCCCATGCCCCGAACGGGACCAAAAGGGCAAGGCTGAGAGCAAACAGTGAAGTGCGCATGATATTCCCTGTAGGTGTTGCGTTTCGAGCGTAGCTAACATGCCGCGCGGGCCATGTCAGCGCGAAACGGTCAAGAAATTCACGATCCCACAGGTTGGCAGATAAATGCCTTGTCCAAAACAGAAAAAGGGAACCAAACGGCCCCCTTTTCCCACGTCTTCTTCTCTCCCCGTCGGACTGGCCGACTTATGGGGCAGACGTTACGAAAGCGTGAGTCGTCGGTCAACCGCTAATATCGTGTCGGTAAACGTCGGGCGCACAAATAAAAAAAGGCCGCGCACAAGGCGCGGCCAGTCTGACAGGGAGGAAGTGTTCCGCGCCAGGAGGACATGTAGGCGGGAACGAAGATCACTATGGCGTCAAAAGGTTAACTTTGTATGGTCGTCGCGAAACCGTGCATGGACAAAGAGTTAACATGATGAACGACAAGCTATTCATAGGCGGCGGGGGCGTGGATTACGCTCAGCGTCAGGAACTGACGCTAAAGTACGCCAACCGGCACGGATTAGTGGCAGGTGCAACCGGCACCGGCAAAACCGTGACGCTTCAGATCCTCGCCGAAGGATTTTCCAATGCAGGCGTCCCGGTGATCCTGTCGGACGTCAAAGGCGACCTGTCCGGCCTCGCCAAACCGGGCACCGAAACCCACAAGTTGCATGTTCCGTTCACGGATCGTGCGCAAAAGATCGGTTTTGACGATTACACGTATCACGCCTGTCCGGTGACGTTTTGGGACCTGTTTGGCGAACAGGGCCATCCGGTGCGCACAACGGTGTCCGAGATGGGGCCGCTGTTGCTGGCGCGCCTTCTTGATCTGACCGAAGCGCAGGAAGGCATCTTGAACATCGCTTTCCGTCTTGCAGATGAAGAGGGGCTGCCGCTGCTTGATCTCAAGGACCTCCAAGCGCTGCTTGTGTGGATTGGCGAGAACGGCAAATCGCTATCGCTGCGCTATGGCAACGTGTCCTCTGCTTCCATCGGTGCGATCCAGCGCAGGCTGCTGGTGCTGGAAAACCAAGGCGGCGCGGGGCTGTTTGGCGAACCGGCGCTGGCGCTGTCGGACCTGATGCGCACTGACGCGGACGGGCGCGGCATGGTCAACATTCTGGCCGCCGATAAACTCATGGCCTCCCCCAAACTTTATGCGACCTTCCTGTTGTGGCTTTTGTCCGAACTCTTTGAAGAACTGCCCGAGGTGGGTGATCCGGACAAACCCAAGCTGGTCTTCTTCTTTGACGAGGCCCATCTGCTTTTTGATGACGCGCCCAAGGCGCTGGTGGATAAGGTCGAACAGGTCGCGCGCCTGATCCGGTCAAAGGGTGTCGGCGTCTACTTTATCACCCAGAACCCGGCGGATGTGCCCGAGGATATACTTGGTCAGTTGGGCAACCGCATCCAGCACGCGCTGCGCGCCTTTACGGCCAAGGACCGCAAGGAATTGCGCCTTGCCGCCGAAACCTACCGCGAAAATCCCCGCTTCGACACCGAAGCGGCAATCCGCGAAGTCGGCGTGGGCGAGGCGGTGACGTCCATGTTGATGAAAAAGGGCGTGCCGGGGATCGTGGAGCGAACCTTGATCCGCCCGCCATCATCGCAACTGGGGCCGATCACCAAATCAGAGCGCACCGCGCACATGGCGGCGTCCGACATGTCGGGAAAATATGACGAGCGGCTGGACCGGAAATCGGCGTTTGAAATCCTCAAGGCGCGAGCGGACAAGGCCGCGACAGAGGCGGCGGAGGCCGAGGAAAAAGCAGAAGAGATGCAGCCCGTTCTGCGCGAATTCAACGCGGCCCGACGGTTTTCGGGCGCGCGCGTGTCCCGATCAACCTCGAAATCGACGCGGCGCGGGGCCAGTTTTGGCGAGGCCATGACCAAGATGGTGGTCAAGGAACTGACGGGCACCACCGGTCGTCGCATCGTGCGCGGCGTGCTTGGAGGGCTGTTCAAAGGGCGTTGAGCGGCGCTTTGGACAGCCGGTCGCGCGCCACGCGGACCGAAGGACAGGGCAGGGCCGGTGCCATCGCTCCAAATATGAACGACCGGCCCATGGCCTGCCGCAGTGACGCGCGTTCTGCACGGCTGAACGCGCGGTATGCGTGCGGTCCCAGCAACATCGTTTCCGACAGAACGCCGTTTGCACGGATCAGACAGTGCCGGTCGCAGATCAGGTGCCACCACTGTATCTGACGGCGGCCAGCCATTGCGTGCACACCCGGCAGATCGACCAAGGCCTGCGCCGGAGCAAGGGCAGGGGGGCCAACGTCGATCTGTCCCTGCACCCCGATGGCGATGCGGTGCTGCCGAGACACGACCAGATCGCGCGCGGGCACGCCCGGCCCGAGGCATCCCGCTTGCAGGCAGATCGGCGGGGCTGCATCGCCTTTGGCAAACATCTGTTTTCGGGTCCAGACCCACCGCAACACCTGTGCACCCCCGTTGGCTGTGCAAACATGATCCCCCGGTCGCAAAAATTCGATACGCGTGGCACCGCGCGGCGTTTCAATCAACGTACCCCGCGCATAGCAGGCGGGAATTGTCCCTTTGTTCGTCGAGGTCTGGGCGTAGTAGCTGCTGCCGCCATCGTCGCTTTGCAGTGACTGGTTCGCCGCCTCTGCATTGCCTGCATTGGTGCTGGTCATCCCGTTGGCGGCCCCTTGGGTCGCCGTAAGGGTGTTCCCGCTCCAAGAGACGAATTGCAGCACCGTGTTGCTGCCATCCACAAGCGCCAGCGCATCGTTTGGATACATCACCCCGGTCGCATCGCCGCCGGAGTCGAAGGCCGGATTGCTGGCGTCGATGACATAGACATCATGCCCGTTGATCGTGGTTTGAACAGCGCCCAGGCCAAAGGTGTACAGGACCTCGCCGGTAGAGCCGTAAAGCAGAACGGAATAGCTGGATATATCCGTGCCAGTCGGCACTGCGATTTCAATGAATTCATCCGCGTCTGTGCCGAAATAGTCGATTTCCGAAAAGTAGCCAGACATGAACCCGCGCCCTGCACAACACAGCGTGCCGTGTATAAGCGACAGTCGTTAACAGAGGCGAAAAACCATCACCCCGGTTTTCTTCAAATTTTAGTCAATGCCGTTATCTCTCGGGGATCAGACCGCGCGGGCTGAACCGCAGGACCAGCAGCAAAACCAACCCCATGGTCAACAGCCGCATATGTGCCGCCGAATCCAGCAGGTGGTCGCGCAGCCAATAGCCGTCGGCCATACCGGCCGTGATCAATTGCATCAGGCCAAGGCCGATCGGCTCCACCATGACCCACAGCCACCAGATCAGGAAGCCGCCCAGCACCGCACCCAGATTGTTGCCCGACCCGCCCACGATCACCATGACCCAGACCAGAAAGGTAAAGCGCAGCGGCTGGTAGGTGCCCGGTGTCAGTTGCCCGTCCAACGTTGTCATCATCGCGCCGGCAATGCCGCAGATGGCGGAGCCCAACACAAACACCTGCAAATGCCGGGCCTTGACGTCTTTGCCCATCGCTTCCGATGCGACCTCGTTGTCGCGGATGGCGCGCATCATGCGGCCCCATGGGCTGTGCAACGCGCGCTGCGCCAGAACGAACAGCACCACGAGGACGGCGGCAAAAAGCCCGGCATAGATCAGCTTGACCCACAAGGTCGATGCCTTCACCGGATCAAGACCCCAGCCTGACACGCGTTCGACAAAGTCGGGCGAGTTTTGCAGGTCGATTTCGTAGGGGGCGGGGCGGGGCAGGCCCACCACGTTCTTGACCCCGCGCGCCAGCCAGTCTTCGTTCTTGAGCACGGCAATGATGATTTCGGCAATGCCAAGCGTGGCAATGGCCAGATAGTCAGACCGCAGCCCCAAAGCCGTCTTGCCGATGATCCATGCAGCCCCCGCAGCGAGCAGCCCACCCACAGGCCACGCCACCAGCACAGGCAGGCCCAGCCCGCCCAGATACCCCGCATTGGCGGGGTTCACGGCCTCCACCGCGGCGACACCACCGTCGAATACAGCGCGGTAGACGAAAAACCCGATGATCAGGATCGCGATCATGCCGATGGCCCGCACGCGTCCCCGTGGCAGCGCGCCATAGGCGAGGATCGCGCCAACGATTGTCGCAGCGCCGAGGACAAGCGCCAGCACGACGCGCAAGCCCCCCGCGGCCCAAGCCTCGCCCACAGGTGGCATGGAAATCAACACAGTGGCGAGACCACCCAGGGCGACAAACCCCATGATCCCCACATTGAACAGCCCCGCAAACCCCCATTGCAGGTTCACCCCCAATGCCATGATTGCCGAAATCAAACCAAAGTTCAGGACAAACAGGGCCGAGTTCCAGCTTTGTACAAAGCCGGTGCCGATGATCAGCAGGGCGACAAAGCCAAAGTAGAGGACATTGCGTGCCGTATCGCTCATACTGATTTCCCCGCAAAGAGGCCCGTGGGCCGGAACAACAGCACGATCAGCAGGATGACAAAGCTGACGGCGAATTTGTAGTCTGTGGACAATAGCTGCGCGAGACCATCGGGCGCCAGCGCCTCGGGCAGCGCGTAGTTGGCGACCTTCTTCCATGCATAGGTGATCATCACTTCGGAAAAGGCGATGGTGAACCCGCCCGCAATCGCCCCCAATGGACTGCCAAGACCTCCCACGATGGCAGAGGCAAAGATGGGCAGCAGCAGCTGGAAATAGACAAACGGCTTGAACGATTTGTCGAGGCCGTAAAGCACGCCTGCGATGGTGGCGAGTGCGGCCACGATCAGCCATGTGACCATGACAACCCGTTCCGGGTTGATGCCCGACAGCAGGGCGAGGTCTTCGTTGTCGGAATAGGCGCGCATGGATTTGCCCGTGCGCGTGCGGTTCAAGAAGTAGAACAGGGCCGCGACCACAATCACCGCCGTCAGCACGGTAATCCCTTGGGTGGTCTTGAACGCCAGCCCTTCCTTGAGGCCGGTCAGTGCCTTGAATTCGCGGACGGAAATGATGAACCGCTCCCCATCGGCAAAGCGTTGATCATTCGGGCCGATGATAAACCGCACAAGCCCGTTCATGATGAACATGACGCCCAAGGAGACCATGACAAAGATGATCGGCTTGGCCTTTTGTGTTCGATAAAACCGGTAAACCCCGCGATCCGTCAAAAGGATAAGACCGGCGCACACGGCGATCCCAAAGGGCAGGGCAAGCAGGGCGGTCGGCAGCGGCCCCGCACTGATACCAATTGCCTGAAAACCCCAAGTGATCAGGATCGTGGCCATCGTGCCAAAGGCCATGGTGTCGCCATGGGCAAAGTTCGAAAACCGCAGGATGCCGTAAATGAGCGTGACCCCAAGCGCGCCAAGCGCCAACTGCGATCCATAAGCAATCGCGGGGATCAGGACGAAATTGGAGAGCGCCACAAAGGCGTTGAGCAAGTCCATCAGTTCGTTACCTCCACGCAGGTGCCCTCGTAATACAAGGACATACCTTGCGCGCGCATGTGGATCGAATAGCGGCCCTTGCCTTCTGCAATGGTCAGCAAACGCTGGGTGGCCTGCGCGTTGAACGCCACGAAACCCGTCATCGGATGGCCAAATCCACCCGCTGTGATCGGCGCCGCCTTAAAATCGCCCGCCACATCCGACACCTCGACAGTGAACGCGTCCGGCGGCGTCTCGGTCGGATTGGCCGCACGAAATCTCTTTCCCGACGGATCAGGCATATAAACCGCGGAAATCTCGTAATCGGTTTCGCCGCACGGCTCGGTATCCACGCATTCCACGGTGAAACTGCACGCAATGCGTTGAAGGCCATCTGCTGCTGCCGGAAACGGCGACAGGGCTACGATGAGAAAGAGGATGTGGCGCAACATCGTTATCCCCCCAAAAAGCTTTTGCGCACTTCGGGATCGGCCAACAATTCCTTGCCCGTCCCCGTATACGCGTTGCGGCCCTGCACCAGAACATAGCCCTTGTCGGCGATCTCCAGCGCTTGGCGCGCGTTCTGCTCCACCATCAGGATCGGGATGCCGGTGCGCGCCACCTCGATGATCCGGTCAAACAGCTCGTCCATAACAATCGGCGAAACCCCCGCCGTCGGCTCGTCCAGCATCAGCACCTTGGGCTGGGTCATCAGCGCCCGTCCCACGGCCACCTGCTGCCGTTGACCCCCCGACAATTCACCCGCCGCCTGACGGCGCTTTTCCTTCAGGATCGGGAACAGGTCATAGACTTGGCGCATCGTGTCCGAAAAGTCGTCGCGCCGGATAAAGGCACCCATCTCAAGGTTCTCTTCCACCGTCATGGAGGTAAAGATGTTCGACGTCTGCGGCACAAAGCCCATGCCACGCGCAACCCGGTCCTGCGGCGACAGGGCCGTGATGTCTTCGCCATCCAGCCGCACCGACCCTTGCCGCACGTCCAGCATCCCGAACACAGCCTTCATCGCCGTGGATTTGCCAGCCCCGTTTGGTCCAACGATCACGGCAATCTCGCCGGGGTCCACGGCCACTGTGCAATCGTGCAAAATGTCCGGACCCGCGCCGTAGCCGCCCGTCATCGTATCCCCGATCAAAAACGGCTCAGACATGTACGCCCCCGGCTTCTTCTGACCAAAAATACCACGGGGGTGTGGGGGCTGGCCCCCACGCACACACGCCGTTCATGCGCCCACCTTGTCTTTGTTCTTCAGGCCCGTGCCCAGATAGGCCTCGATCACCTGTTCATTCGCTTTGATCTCGGCCAGCGACCCTTCGGCCAGAACGCGGCCTTCGGCCATGCAGATCACCGGGCCACAAATCTTACCGATGAAATCCATGTCATGCTCGATCACGACAAAGGTATAGTTGCGCTCGGCATTCAGCCGCAGGATCGCGTCGCCGATGGTGTTCAGCAGCGTCCGGTTCACGCCCGCACCCACCTCGTCCAGAAACACGATCTTGGCATCGACCATCATGGTGCGGCCCAGTTCCAGCAGCTTTTTCTGCCCGCCGGACACTTGCCCTGCCTTGTGGTCTGCCAGATGCTCGATGGTCAGAAATTCAAGCACCTCGTCGGCCTTGGCGCGCAGTGCGCGTTCCTCGTCCGCGATGCGGCGACGTCCGAACCACGTGTTCCACAGCGTTTCGCCCGATTGGGCATCCGGCACCATCATCAGGTTTTCGCGGCAACTCATCGACGAAAACTCGTGCGCAATCTGAAAGGTGCGCAGCAGTCCCTTGTGAAAAAGCGTATGTGGCGGCAGTCCCGTGATGTCCTCTCCGTCCATGGTCACACGGCCAGAAGTAGGTTTAAGAACGCCAGCAATCACGTTGAAAAGTGTCGTTTTTCCGGCACCGTTGGGGCCGATCAACCCGGTGATGGACCCCGCGTCAATCGACAGCGACGCGCCATCAACGGCGTGAAAGCCGCCGAAATGCTTGTGAATATCGTCAACGACGATCATATGTATCCCCGTGCCGCTTTAAGAGCGATCTTCAAGATATTGAAACAGCCCGGGAAAAACCCGGGCTGCTCTGGTCCTATTCAGGATCGCTTAGCGGTACTTGGCTGTCGTGATCTCGCCGCCTTCGACGACGATCTGGCGATAGTTGCCAGCGCTTTCGCCGGGGCCGATCAGTTCAACCGCTGTCGCACCCACATAGTCGATGTCGCCGCCGTCTTTGATGATCTGCAACGCTTTGGCCAGCTGACCGGGGAAGATCTGTTCACCGGGCGCATTGGCCACATCCATCACATGATCTTTAAAGTCGTTGCTGTCCTTGGAGTTTGCGGCCTGCATCGCCAGCATGATCAGCGCCGCAGCATCGTAACTTTCGGGCGTAAAGGGCGAGGTGGCGTCAAACGCATCGCCGACCATCTCGGTGAACATCGCCGCGCCTTCGCTGTCGGTGCCGGGGTGCTGGCCGGTGGAGCCTTCGATCTCGTCACCGAAGTTTTCCTGCAGCTTGGCGCCGATCATCCCGTCGGGGAAGTGGAACGTGTCGAACGCACCGGAATCGAGAGCCGCGCGCACGATGCCCGAACCGCCCTGATCCACATAGCCCGCGACGACCAGACGGTCACCACCAGCCGAGGCCAGTGCGCCCACTTCGGCCGAATAGTCGGCCTTGCCGTCTTCGTGGGCGGCGTTGATGGTCACGGTGCCACCTGCGGCCTCAAACGCGGCTTGGAAGCTGTCTGCCAGACCCTTGCCATAGTCGTTGTTGGTGTAGGTGACTGCGACTTCCTTGATGCCTTCTTCCATCAGCACTTCGGTCATCACGACGCCTTGGCGGGCGTCCGACGGCGCGGTGCGGAAGAAGAGACCGTTGTCTTCGTTGTCATTGTGCGACAGGCCGGGCGATGTGGCAGAGGGCGAGATCATCACCACACCGTTGGCCACAGCCACATTGTTCAGGATCGCACCAGTGACGCCGGAACAGTCCGCGCCCATGATCGCATCAACCTTGTCAGAGGTCACAAGACGCTCTGCCGCGGCAGTGGCTGCACCTGCGTCGACGCAAGTGGAATCTGCGCGCACCGATGTCACGGTGGCGCTGTCGAGCAGCAGGCCGCTGTCGGTGACTTCTTTCATCGCCAGTTCAGCGCCGTCCGCCATAGAGGGCGTCAGCGATTCAATCGGGCCGGTAAAGCCGAGGATGACGCCGATTTTGACTTCTTTTGCGTGGCCGCCAGCAACAGCTGCGCCCGCCATCAGTGCCGTGGCCGCTGTGGCCATCAACAGGTGTTTCATGTGATTTTCTCCCTGTGGAATATTTTCCTAGCCCGAAACCTAGGCGGGCCTGTCGCAAAAGAAAAGTGGCAATAGTCCTGCGTGAACACGGGATTGTAAGTGGACGCAGGGTCAACCGTGCTTACCTCTGACACAGATGCCTGACAGGAGAATTCATGATGCGTATGCCCGTTCTTTCACTGCTTCTGATGTGGCCGGTGGCGGCCCTTGCGCTGGATACGGGCGGCGGGGCGGTCACTGTGACGCCTGTTGTGACGGGGTTGGACCAGCCATGGGGCGTGGCCGAATTGCCGGACGGCAGCCTTCTTGTGACCGAACGGGACGGCGTGCTGTTGCGCGTGGTGGAGGGTCGTGCGCAGCGTGTTAATGGTGCACCGCGCGTCGCCTCGCGGGGGCAGGGCGGCCTGCTGGACGTGACGCTGGCGCGCGACTTTGCCACCAGCCGAACGGTGTTTCTGACCTATGCCAAGCGACAACAAGGCGGGGCGGGCACCGCATTGGCCGCAGCGGAGCTGAGCGCGGATGGCCGCCGTCTGGAAAATCTGCGCGACCTTTTTGTGGCGGCACCCGGGTTCAGCGGCGGGCGGCATTTCGGCAGCCGCGTGGTCGAGGCCACCGATGGCACGCTTTATGTCACCATCGGTGATCGTGGCGACCGACCTTCCGCGCAGGATCGCAGCAATCACAACGGTGCTATCGTGCGTGTGACCCGTGACGGCACGGTGCCTGCCGACAATCCGTTTGTGGGGCAGGCGGACGTGCAACCGCACATCTGGTCCTATGGCCACCGCAACCCGCAGGGTGCTGGCCTTGATGCAAATGGCACGCTTTGGACGGCGGAACACGGCGCGCGCGGCGGCGACGAAGTGAACCGGGTGCGCAAGGGTGCCAATTTCGGTTGGCCGGTGATCTCTTACGGCGTGCATTACTCGGGTGAGGAGATCGGCGAAGGCACCTCCAAACCGGGGATGGAGCAGCCCGCACATTATTGGGACCCGTCCATCGCGCCCTCGGGCCTGATGATTTATCAGGGTGATATGTTTCCCGACTGGCGGGGCGATATGTTCGTGGGATCACTCAAGTTCGGCTATATCTCGCGGCTGGATATCTCCGGTGACACCGCGCGTGAGGTGGAACAGATACAAGGTGATGAAACAGAGCGCGTGCGCGACATCATAGAGGCGCCCGATGGCAGCATCCTGTTCATCTCCGTTGGGAACGGTGCGATTTACCGGATGACCCGCTAGGGGCGTTCGATCACGCCAATCTCGTCCAGCGCCTTTTCAAAGGCGGACCGACCGCTGTCGAACGCCTCGGCCTTGATGGCGTCGAAACGGGCCCTCAGCGCTTTTTTCTCGTCGCCCTTGCAGTCGTTCCACGGACGGCCCTGAAGACCCATGACCAGTACGTAATAGCCGATGAAATGCGGACGCACGCCCGAGCGCAGCAGGCGGCGATAGGTTTCGTCTGCCCCAAGCACACGCAGCGTTTCGGCGTCAGGAATGCCCGCCTTGGCGCAGGCAGCGTCCATTGCGGGCCCGAGGTTGCGGATGCTGGAAACAGGGGTGCTCATGCGCCAAGTCTACGCAGCGCAAGACCCGCTGTCACGGTCCGGCGCACGATGCGGCGTCGATCAGATGCTGGCGAAGTCTGTGATGACCGGCGTCGGCCGCGGCTCTTTCGACGGTTGCGGTTTCGGCGGTTGCTGCTTTGAATCCTTGGGCATACCAACGCCCTTTCGTTTATTGCTGCCCGCATGGATGCGGTAGATTAACCTCAGCACGGGACTGTGCCGTGCGCATGGCTGAAATGTGGCAATTATGTGGCGGGCTGCAAGGTATAGCGTGTGATCTGACGGTATGGTGAATCGGGTGTGATCAAAACCGGTGGAAAGGTTGGCGTGTTGACAGCGTCGGGCCAGTCCTGCGGCTCCAATGCGCACCCGGCGTATGGGGCAATGTCTGTGCCGGGGATGTCTGGCAACCCCGCGCCGGAATAGACTTGCAGGCCCGGTTCGGTGCTTTCGATTGTCAGGCTCGCTTTGTCCCCGGTCAGCGTGGCAACGATCTCCGGCTTGTCCCGCCGTGCGGAGGCAAGACAGAGGTTGTGATCAATCTCAGGCGGCAAAGACCGCCCGTCGCGGAAATCGAAGGGCGTGCCTGCCACCGGGGCAATCTGACCCGTGGGCAGGTTCGCGGCATCCGTGGGCAGGTAATGCACTGCCGCGCAGCGCAGCACCGGAGGTCCGCCCAATGCCCAATAGGGGTGATGCGCCAGCGCCATTGGGGTCGCCGCGTCTGTGACCGCATGAAGGCTCAGTTGCATGGTCGGGCCAATGACAGTGAATGCGGCTGTAATTTGCCGCCCGCCGGGCAAACCACATGCGCCGTCTTCCAATACCAGTGACAGGATCAGATGTTCGGGTCCTCGGGCCGTGACAGACCACCTTTGTACATGCACCCCGTCGGGGCCGCTGTGCAGACATGTGGACCCTTCGTTCTGGGGCATCTGGTAGCTGTGACCGCCGATCTGCACCCGACTATCCCGCACCCGGTTCGCCACCGGGCCGACAAGCACACCGCCATATGCGGCGACAAATTCCGGCGCATCTGCATCAAGGATCAGGTTCGGCCCGCCATCCAGATGCAGCGCCCGTATGCGCGCGCCAATTGGGTCAAAAAGGGCCGTCAGGCGATCCGAGGATATGGTGTAGGTCTCCGTCATGGCGCGACAGTGGCGCAGGTGCCGCGCGGGTGCAAACCTTTGGCCTTGACGATCCGGACTGGCCGCGTGCTCATGGCGAAAAGAACGGATGCCGCCATGCCCATTTCGACCCACGACGCCAGCGCTGATGACCGCAATGATGCCATCCTGATTTACGTGGATGGTCAGATCGTGCCCAAGGCCGAAGCCATGGTTTCGGTCTATGACAGCGGGTTCATGCTGGGCGACGGCATCTGGGAGGGTTTGCGGCTTTATGATGGGCATATCCCGTTTTTTGACGACCACCTTGATCGGCTGTTCGAGGCGGCGGCCTATACCGAAATCGACATCGGCCTTGACCGCACTGCACTGACAACTGCGGTGTGGGACACGCTGGCTGCCAATGGTATGACCACAGATGCCCATATCCGCCTGATGGTCACGCGCGGGCGCAAGGCCAAGCCGTTCCAGCATCCGCATCTCAGCTTGTGGGGCGCGACCATCGTCATCATCGCGGAACATTCCGTGCCTGACGACAGCGTCCTGACCCGCGGCATCACCCTGCACACCGTACCGCACCATCGTGGTCTGCCGCTGACGCAGGATGCCAAGCTGAATTCTCATTCCAAGCTCAATTGCATCATCGCGCTGAACCATGCGGTGCGCGCGGGCGCGGACGAGGCGTTGATGCTGGACCCGTTCGGATTTGTGAACACCACCAACGCCTGCAACTTTTTTATCGTCAAAAAGGGGGCGGTTTGGACCTCGACCGGGGATTACTGCATGAACGGCATCACGCGGCAAAAGGTCATCGACCTGTGCCGCGCCGAAGGTATCCCGGTGTTCGAGCGCAACTATTCGCTGGTCGACACCTACAGCGCGGACGAGGCGTTTTTGACCGGCACGTTCGGCGCACAGACACCCGTGTTCGAAATTGATGGCCGCAGGATCGGGGCGGGGCAGGCGGGGCCGGTCTTTCTGCGTCTGCGGGCGGCTTACAAGGCGTTGATTGCACAAGGTGCCGCGCAGGCAGGCTGATCGCGGCCCCGCGAGCGGTCCGGTTGCCATACTGTTTTGGGGGTTGGTTGCTCGTGGTTGGACGTGCGCCGCGTCTCGGTCAGTCATGCCACCGATATGCGTCAACGCAATACGTGCAGTCATACCCGCGGATCAAGCGCCCGGTGATATCGGGCCAAAGTCACGGTCACAAGTTTCACAATTGGGCCGTATCTCTGGCATGTGGGGCCAGATCTGGTCGCGGGGCACGGCATCACGGAAACTGCGCCGATGCCTGAAGCGAGATCGGGTTGAGCCGCACGATGTCCACCGGGGCGCTCAGCCACATCTCGTATTTTGCAAAAACCGCCCGCGTGTAAGGCTGTGCGTAATGCAAATCGAGCGCTGCTTGATCGCGGAACCGTTCGAACAGGTGCAACACACGGTGCCCTGCATCACCGCTTTGAAACGCGGCAAAGACGCGGCAGCCGGGTTCGGCCAGTGTCAGCGGCACCAAACTGTCCAGCGCGGCCCGCGCATCGTCGAAATGCGCGGGCTTTGGCCGGATTGTGGCAAACAGGAACAGATCACCCGGATCAGGCATCGGACGCGACCCCGGTATAGACTGGTTTCAGCATGTCGATCAGATTGGCCTGGATTGGCGCAACCGCATTATTGACGGCGCTGACACCCATGTCATGCCCCACTTGGACGCGGATCGGGCGTGGGTCTGTCATCTCGACCAGATCGACGATCACTGTGGCAACGTTGTTGGCGTCGGTCCCAGTTGTGTCCGTCTCGAACATTTGTCCAAACATACCCAGTAACCTGTCCCGTCCATGTGCAAGATCGCCGTATTCGGCCATCCGCACCTGGTCCGCAGGCGCAGGTGCGGTGACGACAAGGTCCGTGCCATGACCGCTGGGTTCGATCAGGACGTTGTCGACGCCAAAGGTCTCAAGCTCATTGTGGAGCGCCTCGCTATAGGCTTCGACTGCCCATTTGCTGGCACAGTAAATTCCAAAAAACGGCATTCCGAACCGCCCGGCAGAGGAACTGAGGTGGATCACCAGACCGGACGCCCGACGCCGCATCGCGGGCAGTGCCGCGCGTGTCATGCGCATCAGCCCGTAGACGTTCACGTCAAAGACGGCTTCGGTCTGTTCCATTGAAAAACCTTCGGTCAGGCCGACAGGCATAACGCCCGCATTGTTGACCAGCACGTCAAGCGCGCCGGTTGCCTCAACCGCATCGACGGCCGCCTGACAGGCAGCATCGTCAGTTACGTCAAGCGCAATCGGCGTGAGGTCATAGCCGTTTTCCAGCGCGGATAAGCGCATAGCCTTTGCCGCGTCGGCGTTGCGACCGGCGATGTCACGCATACCGGCAAAGACACGGTGGCCCTTGGCGGCAAGCGCATGAGCGGCCAGCAGACCGATACCACGACTGGCACCGGTGATCAGGATGGTTTTTGTGTCTGTCATTGGTTTTCTCTTTTCCAGATGTGTTTTCTGCCGCTAGGCGCTGACGGGCAGAATGGTGTCAAAGATCGCCTCGCGGCCCAGCGTGGAGGCGGGGGGATAAATCCATGTTTCGTTGATCTGTGCCTTCATCGCGGCACCCTCTGTGCCGGTCAGCACAACCGTCCGGTCCCACCCTTGGGTAAAGATCGCGTCCGACTGACCAAGGCTCAGGCAGGTTGCATAGTCCGGCTGGGCATAGCGGATCAGCGGCTGTCCCAGCAGGTCCAGCACGGCGTTCTGACCTGCGACCACTCCCATCGGCATGGCGTGCTGGCAGGACATGAGCGTCATGTGATCCGCATCTGCCTGACCCGCTGCAACATCGCCCGCGGCAAACAGTGTGGGTTGTGACGGCAGGCGCAAAAAGGCATCCACCTGCAGCCGGCCATCTGACGCCTGCGCGCCAAGACCATGGACCAGCGGGGACGGGCGCAACCCTGTGGCAAAGATACATGTATCCGTTTCAATGATGGTGCCGGAGCCAAGCGTGATGCGGCGTGCGGTGACCTCGGTAACGGTCTCCTCTCCGACAAAGGTGATATCGGCGCGCGACAGCGCCTCGGCAATGGCGCTGGTCACGTTGGACCCCAAGGAATGGCCTGCGACCGCCCCCTGATCCAACAGGATGATGCGGGCCACCGGACCCAGACGATCGCGCAGGGCCGTTGCAATCTCCAGCCCGCTGAAACTTGCGCCAACCACAACCACCGTTGCGGCGCGTGCCACCGACATATCCAACCCGTCCAAATGCGCGTCCAGGCGGGCCGTGCTGACGTAATCATCCACCGCGAAACCGTGATCTGACGCTCCGCGCACCGGGGGCATTGCCAAATGGCTGCCTGTGGCAAGGATCAGCCGGTCAAAGTCCAACGTGCCGCCCGCGCGCGTCTGCACCGCGCTGTCCGAAATCCCACTGACATCCTGTTGCGCGAACGTGACGCCCACCGTGTCGAGCAGTGGCCGAAGCGGGACGCGCATATCTGCCTTTGCGCCTTCGTAAAGGCGGGGGCGGATACACAGGTCGGCGTCTTTGGACACAAGCGTGATGTCGATGGCGTCCGCGGTGTTGCGGTGACGCGTCGCTGCTGCGGCAAGCGCGGCCCAAACCCCGGCAAAGCCGCCGCCTGCAATTGTGATGTTTGGCATGATCTTCCTATCGTTGCTGCACATCTTGGGGTAACAGTCGCGTTTGCGCGGGTATACGAACGAATTTGCATCCACGATTCGCAAAAATGAGACAGAGATGATGGGCTGGGACGACTACAGGCTGCTGCTGCATATCGCGCGGCACGGGCGTGTGCCGGAGGCGGCGCGAGACCTGCGCGTGACCACATCCACCGTGTTCCGTCGCCTTGCCGCGATTGAGGCGCAGCTAAACATGCCCGTGTTCCAGCGCGATGGAGGCCGCTACACACCGACGGATGACGGGGCCACGATCATTGCCGCCGCGGAACGGATGGAGCAGGAAACGGCAAACGTTTCGCGCCAGTTTCAGGGAGAAGACCGCGCGCTGTCCGGATCGGTGACCATCACGACAAGCGAGGTGCTGTCGTCCTTCTTTGTGGCCCGCCATGTCATGGCTCTGGGACAGGCGCATCCCGAACTGCGGATGCAGGTGGTCAGCAGTGACGGAATGCTGGATCTGTCCCGGCACGAGGCGGATGTCGCCATCAGGCCCAAGCGCCTGTGTTCCAACGCCCTGTTTGGCCGGAAATTCGCCACGATCCGTTGGGCCACCTACATGGCCGAAGGCCGAACGGACGATACCGAGCAAGATCATATAGGACATGCGGGTGACCCGCGTCTGGCCGCGTTTTTCGGTGCCCCGGCCTTTGACCCGAATAGCGCAGAGGGGCCGCAATTCTTTGCCAGTTCGTTGGTACTGCGCGCGTCCATGTGTGCAAATGGCGGACACCGGGCCGTGCTGCCGATGATCTTAGGTGAGGTCTGGCCCGGTTTGCGCCGGGTGAGCGATGCGCTGGCATCGCCTGTTGGTGATTTGTGGATCGTTTGCCACATGGACATGCGCCGCAACCGCCGGGTCCGCGCGGTGTTTGACGCAATGATCGAAGGCGCACGGGCCGACAAAGCGTTGTTTGAAGGCCCGTAACCGGGGCGGAGACGATGACGGGCGCAACATCGCGCACGCCGTCCGGTCAGGGCGTCGCGATCAGGACCTTTTGTGCGGCCACGGCAGCGGCCCGGTGTGGAAAGGCGGCAATGTAAGCGTCATCCAGATACAGGTTCAGGAACGCTTGCTGGTTTGGGTAGGACCCGATTGCAATCAGATCCCAGTCTTCGTCTGCGCCAAGAAAAGTACCCGCACACGGGGCCACCAGCAGGAATGACCCGCCGCTGCGTTCCATGGTGGGGATGCTGACATCCGCGTATCGCTGAAACGCGGCGTTGCCTGACATGTCGTCAAAACTTTGGCGGTCATCGGTGTAGTCAGCGACGTCCCGGAACTTGAAAAAATTGATGAGCGTCAGCGCCGCGTCCGGGTCCCGATCAAGCACGCGGCGCCATTGGTCTGGCGTGGGACAGGAGCCATCGGACCCGTCACCGTAGATTTCCGTGATGCGCTGTGTGGTTTCTGTGGTGTTCATTGGTCTTCTCCTGTACTTTACATGTGTCAAGTAAGCTGGAGCTTTACAGGTGTCAAGTAAACGGGTGGCGACCCAGACCAAAACGGAAATACTGGATGCGGCGTGGGATCTGGTGTCGCGGCGTGGCGCGGATGTATCCGTGTCGGACATTGCAAAGCAGGTCGGCATCAGCCGCCAGTCGATCTATCTGCACTTTGGATCGCGCGGCGGGTTGTTGATCGCGCTGGTGCGCAGGGCCGATGACCGGTTCGACATCAAGACGGCGCTGTTTGACGCCTTTGCACTGCCGGACCCGCAGGCGCGGCTTGAACGGACTTTGGATGTCTGGCTTGATTTTGTCCCCAAAATCTACCCCGTGGCCAAGGACCTTATCCGTCTGCGCGACACGGACGCAGAATCCGCCGCCGCATGGGAGGACCGGATGCAGGAGCTGCGCAGTTGGCTGGCCATTTTGTTTACGTCCCTCGAAGCGGACGGCGTTCTGCCCCATGGCTGGACCGCACGGGATGCGAGCGAGGTGTTCTGGGCTCATTCCAGCGTTCAGGTCTGGGGGTTGCTTACCAGCGATTGCGGTTGGAGCGCGGACAAGGCGCGGCGGCATCTAAGGCAGTTTCTGGTGTCCAGCATGGTGGCCAAACGCGGCTGAGGTGCCCGGTTTCCCGGGCACCTGCGACATCTGCGCCTAAGTGTGCTGGGCTTGGTTGACCGCGTTCATCGCCGCGCGGTCCGCCCGAATTTTGCTGATTGAGATAAAGTGAAAGCCAAGAAAAATCGGTACGAAAAACGCGGGAAACAGTGCCAGCGGATGATCGTTCACGATATTGGGCGCGTCGTGCGACAGCAGGTGCGCAAACCCTTCGGACGTCATGATGCCAAGTGCGACGGCAAAGACAAAGTCGAGAATGCCGATGATGTTGGCCCGCATCAGCAGCTTGCGCGCATTGGGCGCACCATTTGCCAGCGCCTTGCTGGCCTGCCAGCCCGCGATGCCCGCCCAGATGTCGCCAAGACCAGCAGGCAAAGCGAATTCCGCCGGGATACTGCCGCCCAGCCAGCCGATCAGGAACACGCCGCCCATGATGCGGGGGATCTGAAATGCAGCAATGGCGGCCAGCGGCGTGGCCATCGTGATGCGCCGCCCCAGCGGAACGAGCCATGCCAATGCCCAGACCAGCGCAGCCCCACCAAAGAGAAAGGCGAGCACAACCGGCGGGTCCTGCAATGTCGGCGGGACGTTCAGCACATCATTTTCCGACGGCGGAACAACAATCGCAAACCAAAGCCCAAAAACAAAGGCCACCACAGCAACAGCCACGCCGGTCTGTTGCCCGGTCAGGTTGGCCCGGCTTGCGCCAATCATCATGATTGCGAGGGCGATCAGGGGCAGGGCGACTGCGAAGGTGCGGACATAAAAGATGAGGAAGTCAGTCATGGTGTGGCTTTCAGTTTGATGTGGGACTGTGCGGCGGTCCGGGGGTGTTTTCACCCGTCTCAGGCGCGTTGATTGGTGCGCGCCCGGCAGCGGGCGCGTTGGTAAAACGTGATGTGGTTCGGTGTAATGGATATCTCTTGGATTATGAGTATACTCTTAAATAGATGATGAACAACATCCTAAATGTCAATCCCCGCGCTTGCGTTGCACATCGACCCCCTGTGGCAAGACAAAAAGCGGCGCAGCCTGCGGGAAACAGGCTGCGCCGTTGCGGTCGGGTGAGGGGGGGGGCGGGGCGCGGCCTAGTGAATGTAAACTGCGTCCCGCCGCGTCAGCTTGTCAGGGTTTCGAACAATAAAAATGTCATCGACCCTGTGATCCTGATCGTAGGCAAAGGACACGGCGGCAGTGATGCGCCCGTCCACGCCGATGAAAATACCGCGTGCGCCGTTCAGGTCTGCAACTGTCCAGTCATGACCGCCCCAATAGGTTCCCAGATCGTTGGCCAAAAAGGCGCATAGCGCCGCGCGCCCTACAACAGGTTCAAGCACCGCAGGCACCTTGCCGCCACCATCCGCACGCAGCCGCGCATCTGCGGCCAGCATAGACGACAGACTGCCAACATCGCCGGCCTGCACAGCGTTCTGGAACGCAGACAGAAACGCCATCTGGCGATCCACCGGCACGTCGTGCCGCACAACAGACCGGCCCACATGGCCGCGCGCGCGGGACACCAACTTGCGACTGCTGGCCTCAGTCACATCGAGAGTCCGCGCCACGTCGGCGTGGGGCAGGTCGAATATGTCGTGCAGCAGAAATGCGGCACGTTCCTTTGGCGTCAGCCGTTCCAGCATCGTCAAAAAGGCCATCGACAGGCTTGAGCTGAGCGTCAGCCGTGCTTCGGCGTCCATGTCCGTCGATATCTGGATGGGTTCTGGCAGCCACGCCCCGACATAATCCACACGCGCCCGGTCGCCTGTCCGCCGTACGTCGAGGCAACGCCGCGTGCAGGCGGTGACAAGCCAGCCGGTTGGATTGTCGATAGACGGACGGTCTGCGCGCGCCCATTTCACAAAGGTGTCCTGCACCACATCCTCCGCATCGCTGAGCGAGCCAAGGATGCGGTAGGCAAGGCCGGTCAGCCGCGGTCTGAGGCTGTCGAACAAAGCGGCATCCGGGGTGTCAGTGTTTTGAGACATTGATCCGGTTCCACAGGTTGATCATGGCAATTTCTGCCGTCAGCGCGCCGATTTCAGCATCGGAGAAATGATCGCGCAACCGGGCACGCAGGGTGCCCAGATCCGTCCGGGCATCCATCTGGGTCAGCGCCTCGGTCCATTCCAGCGCGACCTGTTCCTGCTCGGTGAAATCGCTGACGTGGTTCCAGACGATCACGCGGTCCAACCGATCCGCCGTTTCACCGTCGCGACGGGCGTCGCGGGTATGCATCTTGACACAGTAACCGCAGCGGTTGATCTGAGAGGCCCGCAGGCGCACGAGGTGGCAAAGTGATGGGTCCAGCCCATGGGCGGCGATAACGCCGTGTACATTGGCCATGGCCTGAAGGATGTCCGGAATGGCGTGTTCATATGTGATGGCGTGCGTTGGTGTCATGGTCAGTCTCCTGAGTGCAGTGTTCCTATGCCTCTTTGACGAACCGCATCGGCGATGTGTGACATGTCGCCCGTGAAAATCGTTCACGGCGTTGAATATAATGAGTAATTTAATGCCACGCTAAGGCGATGGCCGCACTGCGCCGTCTGACCTGCGGGACAATGCACTGCGGTTGACCGGGCCTCCACCGTGGTTTTCACACGGGACGGCCCGGTCTGGATATTATCACATCAGCCGCGGTGATGCGTTTCCTGAAGCCCGTAAACAGGCGTGTTGATGCCTTCCATCCGTGCTTTGATCTGTAGCGACAGGAACTGCGAGTAATGGCGCGACTGGTGCAGGTTGCCGCCGTGGAACCACAGCGCCTCCTGCTGGGTCGGTTTCCACATGTTGCGCTGTTCGCCTTCCCACGGGCCGGGGTCCTTGGGCGTGTCCGACCCCAATCCCCAGACCTTGCCAACCTTGTCTGCGGTGTCCTGATCAATCAGGTCCGACACCCAGCCATTCATTGAGCCATAGCCGGTGGCATAGACAATCAGGTCCGCCTCAAGCTTTGTGCCATCCTCAAGGATAACACCATCCGGTACAATCTCGCTGACCTGTCCGGCCTGCAATTTGATCTTTCCGTCGATGACAAGCTGGCTGGCACCGACGTCGATATAGTAGCCGGAGCCGCGGCGCAGATACTTCATAAAGAGACCCGAATTGTCCGCCCCCCAGTCCAGCTGAAAGCCTGCATTTTCGAGACCTGCATAAAACTCTGCATCGACCTCCTTGATCTTGTCATAAACCGGTATCTGGAACTCGTGCAGGATGCGGTATGGTAAGGAGGCAAAGATCAGATCGGCCTTTTGCGTAGTTACACCGGCCTCTACCGCGCGTTCGGAATACAGATCGCCCAGCCCGTGTTCCATCAGCGGTTCGGACCGCACGATATGGGTCGACGACCGCTGGACCATCGTCACATCCACATCGTTTTCCCAAAGTGCGGCGCAGATATCGTGGGCGGAATTGTTTGACCCGATCACGACGGCCTTCTTGCCCTTGTATTTGTCCGGGCCGGGGTGTTGCGACGAATGGTGCTGGTCACCTTTGAACGTATCCATGCCGGGGAAATCGGGGACATTCGCCTTGCCCGACATGCCGGTGGCAAAGACCAGCTGTTTGGGGCGGAGGGTGACCGTTTGGCCGTTGCGGTCCACGGTGACGGCCCATTCCTTTGTGCTTTCGTTGAATTCGGCGTGATGCACGGTCGATTGCGTCCAGTAATTCAGCTCCATGACCCGTGTGTACATCTCAAGCCAGTCGCCGATCTTGTCCTTGGGCGAAAACACCGGCCAGTTCGGCGGGAAGGGCAGGTAGGGCAGGTGGTCGTACCAGACCGGGTCGTGCAGGCAGAGCGATTTGTAGCGCTTGCGCCAACTGTCGCCGGGACGTGCGT
Source organism: uncultured Tateyamaria sp. (assembly GCF_947503385.1). Taxonomy (GTDB): domain Bacteria; phylum Pseudomonadota; class Alphaproteobacteria; order Rhodobacterales; family Rhodobacteraceae; genus Tateyamaria. The sequence goes on along the minus strand of NZ_CANNDO010000002.1, from coordinate 93,147 downwards.
TTTTCTCAACGATGATCGTGGGCACGCCAAGCTGGCGCAGCCGTGCGCCCAAGGCGATGCCGCCCTGTCCGCCACCGATGATCACGGTATAGGGCTGGGTGGTGTAGCCCAGTTCGGCCTGTTCCTTCTCACGCTCTTCGGCCCAGCTGAGCCGTCCTTTGCCAGCGCCATGTTTCGCCCCCAGCGGGCGTTCGTAGCCCAGAGGTTCCTCGTGGCCTTTCAGTTCGGTCATGGATGTCAGCAGTGTCCAGATCAGCCCGTCGCGCAGGCGGATCAGGCCATAGCCACGGGCAACGTCCGTTTCGAATGTGATCCATGCGGTGGTGATCCCGCCATCTTCAGTGACCGGCTCGCCGTCCGCGATGCGCCATTGGCTGGGTTTTGTGGTGCCAAGCTGCGCTGCCAGCATGTCGCGGACCTGATCCGGACCTTCCATGGTGCGGATGTTCCAAGTGAAAGTGACGAGGTCCCGCCAATAGCAATCTGTCTGAAACATCGCGACGGCCGCGTCGATATCTCCGCGCGCCAAAGCGCCGCCAAAATTGTCCAGAAAACCTTGGATTTCGGTGTCGAGTGTATTGTCCAGCATTCTGCGCCCTCCCAAGTGCAACTTGTCCGAGTGTGCCAGAACGGTGCCGTTTGTGCGACGGTTTTGCTGAGGGTGTCCGGTTTCTTGCCGATGGTCCGTGCGGTCAGAGGTGGGCCAGAACCTCGTCGCGGGTGGGCATGGAGGGCGCGGTGCCGGGGCGCGTGACCGATATGCCTGCGGTTGCGCACCCATACCGCACCGCATCGACCGCGCTTTGCCCGTCGGCAAGTGCCGCGGCAAAGGCACCGTTAAAGGCATCGCCCGCGCCGGTCGTTTCCACCACTGGGCCGGCCTTCACCGCCGGGACCAGTCCGTGACCGGCAAGGTACGCGCCTTGTTGCCCCATGGTGATAATCGGGGTGCGGACACCTTTGGTCATCAGGGCAGCGCAGGCCTGTTCGGCCTGTTTTTCATCCGTGACGGCAATCTCGGTGAGCGCTTCGCATTCTGTTTCATTCGGGGTGACATAGTCGCAAAGGGCCAGCATTCCCTCTGGTAATTCAGCGGCAGGGGCAGGGTTCAACACCGTCGTGACGCCCGCGGCGCGCGCAATCTCCAAGGCGCGCACTGCCGCGTCCATCGGTTGTTCCAGCTGGGTGACAAAAACGTCGGCCCCTTGGATCAGGTCCGCCTGCGCCTCAACATCAGAGGGGGAGATAAGAGCCGCCGCGCCGGGGGCCACGATGATGGCGTTGTCGCCGCTGGCCTCTTCGATAAAGATATGGGCGGCGCCAGTATAGCTTTCGGCAATCTGGCGCACGTGCGGGACAACACCGGCCTGCGCCCATGTGTCGAGCGCCAGCTTGGCAAAGTCGTCCTGACCGAGGTTCGAGATGAAATGCGTGTCGACCCCAAGACGGGCGCAGGCCACCGCCTGATTGGATCCCTTGCCGCCCGGGCCAAGGGCAAAGGCGGTGCCCATGATCGTCTCGCCCATCACAGGCATCCGCGCGGCGCGGTACGCAGTATCGGCGACAAAGACACCCAGAATCACAACCGTTCCCATGGCTCAGTCCTCGTCCGGCCCAACCACGCCCTTGCGCAGGGCAAAGCAGCCGTAGAAACGCCGTTCGCCGGTCTGGATCACCGCATAGGCCTGTTTTGCGCGATCATAAAAAGCATAACGCTCGATGCTCATCATGGTGGGGCCGTCTGCCGCGGTAACCTCGGCCTGTACTTCTTTCATGACGGGCAGGATGGTCTCTGGCTCGCCCACCACTTCCATACGTGCAGCGGCATCATCGACAAATGTGTCGATGGGAAAAACGGACAGGACCGCGCGCACCACCTCGGCCGCAGGCCGGTCGATGCGCAGCACTTCGCCCAGCGTCGTGTCGCGCGCAACACTGTCGGATGGAAAATTCGTGTCAGCGACAATCAGGTCATCCCCGTGGCCCATGGCGCGCAAAGCATAAAGCACGTCGGCGTTCAGGATGGGGGCAATTCCTTTGAGCATAATGTCCTCCGCTTTTGGAACACGGTAGCCGAGGATGTGTTCAGACCCAAGGGCGGGTTTGGGGCCCTCTTTGACCAATGCTGAAAGCCGCACGAATGTCCGCTCCCGATGCCTGGGTTTCAAAGGTCCGACGTCGGACTACGTAACGCGCATACCGTGTGCCAGGAGCCGAAATGCCGCCGACCACCGAAACCGACCGACAGATGCCACCAGAAGTGAACGAGCAACCGCTCCTTCTTTTGTCCCTTAGCCTTCTTTCGGTCTTTGGCTGCCTTGCGCTGGCTGCCTCAATCCTCATCGCAGACTTTGTCGTTCCAAACCATGACTGGATTGCCGATACAATCAGCGATCTGGGCGCGGGGCGCTACGAATTCATCGTCGATATCGGTCTGTACGCCTTTTCCGCCGCGCTAATTGGCCTCGCTGTGTCCTCCGCGCACGTTCATCTCGGCGCATGGGACTGGAGCGTCGGGATCATTGCACTCATTGTCTTTGGGTTGTTGGTGTTTTTAATCGGTGCCCGTAACGAATACGGCGATAACGACAGTGATGGCTGGGTGATCCATATCTATCTTGTCTACGGCTTGGGCGTCGCAATGACCGTCGCTTGCTTTGCTCTGGCACGCGGAGCGGCACGGGCCAGTCCACGCTACCGTACGATCCTGATCGCCACCGGCATCGTCTGGGTTGTTTCGGCTCCCGTGTTCTTCTTTTTACCCACGGACATCGACGGCATTTACGAGCGTTACCTCGGCGCAGTCTCCTTCGTGCTCATTTTGACCCTCGCACACCTTTTCTACCAACGCTCCAAGCAGCAGAAAGCAAGCTGATGTTCACCGACATTTCCGCTCTCGACGTATTCCTGCGGGGCACATTGCTTTCCCTTGTCGGCCTTTCATGGGTGGTGATAAGCGTGCGCATCGTCGGCCTGCGCGCATTCTCCAAAATGACTTCATTCGATTTCGTCACCACCGTCGCTATTGGTTCGCTTCTCGCGGGATGTGTGCAAGCCACGAGTTGGAGTGCGATGGTGCAAGCGCTGATCGCCATTTCAGCCCTCCTAGGTGTCCAGTATGCCGTGTCTCGCATTCGCGCCGAACGTGATGACTTGGAGGGCATCATAGACAACACACCTACGCTACTGATGCGCGACGGTGAGTTTCTGGAAACCGCACTCACACGCACCAGAACTTCGCGCGGTGACGTAATCGCCAAGCTTCGCGAGGCAAATGTGCTGCATTTCAGCGAAGTTCGCGCCGCTGTGCTCGAAGCCACCGGAGATATCTCTGTGCTGCATGGTGAGAGCTTGGACGATGTCCTTCTTAAAGGAGTAAAGATCGGCGCGTGACGTTAAGCGAGCGGGTGATCCTATCGTGGCTGGCGGGTGATCCAAAAGCTGAAATTCGCGCTTTCGATTGAAGGTTGGCTTTGTCCCCAAAGCTGACAGTCCCAAGCGAAATCACGACATACGCGCGCCGCTGTCTGCGTTGAACACGTGCAGGTACTCGGTGTCGGGGGCCAGGTGCACCGTCTGGCCCGGCTCGAACGCGTGGCGTTCGCGAAAGACGGCCGTGATGTCCTGGCCCTGACAGGTCAGAAAGACCATCGTTTCGGACCCGGTGGGTTCTACCACCTTGACCTGCATTTCGAGCCCGGTGTCTGCCAGTGACAAGTGTTCGGGCCGGATGCCCAGCCGCACCTTGCCCGCGCCAGCGGGGCCGGGGAAAACCTGACCGCTGACCCTGATCTGGCCGTCCACCAATTCAGCGTCCAGCAGGTTCATCGACGGCGCGCCGATAAACGTCGCAACGAATTCGTTGGCCGGGTTGTCATAAAGGTCGAGCGGGGTGCCGATCTGTTCGATATTGCCTGCCTGCATCACAACGATCCGGTCGGCCAGTGTCATCGCCTCGATCTGGTCGTGGGTGACAAAGATCGTCGTGGTCTTGAGCCGCTGGTGCAGTTCCTTGATTTCTGTGCGCATCTGGATGCGCAGCTTGGCATCGAGGTTCGACAGCGGCTCGTCAAAGAGGAACACCTGCGGATCGCGCACAATGGCGCGCCCCATGGCCACCCGCTGGCGCTGGCCACCGGACAGGTGGCGCGGCTTGCGGTCGAGATATTCGGTCAGGCTGAGGATTTCGGCGGCCTCAGCCACGCGGCGCTTGATCTCGGCCCTGTCAGCCCCGGCGACCTTGAGCGCAAAGCCCATATTCTCGGCCACGGATTTGTGGGGATATAGTGCATACGTCTGGAACACCATCGCAATGTCGCGCTGCGCGGGCGGCAGGTTGTTCACCACACGCTCCCCGATGGCGATCGTGCCGCCGTTGATCGGCTCCAGCCCGGCGATCATACGCAGCAACGTGGACTTGCCGCAGCCCGAAGGGCCCACAAGGGCAACAAACTCCCCATCGCCGATGTCAACATTCACGCCGTGAATGACCTCGACCGCGCCGTAGGATTTGCGGATATCGTGTATCTTGACGCCTGCCATGCGCGGCTGTCCCCCCATTGAGCCTTGATGCTAGTGAAAGGGATTTTCCTTGTCCACGTGTCTGAGGCCGCTTTTGTTGACTTAACGTAAATCTCACGCATAGTGAAAGTTCCGCGGGGGGAGTGCGGAGCGCTATCATTCGGAAAACCTATAAGAAAAACGCGCTTTATCATCTGCCCAAGGACGAAATGTGTCACCGATCCAGGGAGGATGAAGATGAAGACGGACCTGTATAACTGCATCAAAGCCGCGCAGAAGATGAACCGGCGCCAGATGCTCAAAGGCACGGCGGCTCTGGGGGCGGCGGCGATGCTGCCTGCGGGCAAGGCCGCGGCGGCGGCACATGCCAATGTCCGCGCCGAAATCCTCAAAATCCCCGGCGTGGGTGCCGGATCGCCCACCGACAGCGATTGGCAGAAGGTCGGTGAAATGTGCCTCGGCGCCACCAAAGAGAACGTGGCCGAAGGCGAATTTGCCGGGGTTGAACTGACGTTCATGGGGCTGAACAACCAAAACCTGCACAACTTCCTGTTCCGCGGATTCCTGAAACCGTGGGAGGCGTATACCGGGGCCAAGATCAACTGGATCGACCTTGCGCAGGCCGACTACAACGCGCGCCTGCAACAGTCGATTGCCACGGGCACGGTCGACTTCGACATCATCGAGATGGGTGCCCCGTTCGAAGGGGACGTGTTGGGTAAGGGCCTCGCTTCCGAGATGCCGGATTGGGTCAAGGAACAGATCGACATGGACGACTATGTCGATTACCTCAAAGCGCCCGTGGGCACATGGGACGGCAAGACGTACCGGGTGTCGATTGACGGCGACTGTCACAGCTTTGCCTATCGCAAGGATTACTTTGGTCCCGACGGCATTGGCGGTGCCGAAGTGCCCACCACATGGCAGGAGATCAATCAGGTTTCCAAGGATCTGGTCGGCAAGGAAGACCCGCTGACCGGTCTGCCCGCGCATGGCTATCTTGATCCGCTCAAAGGGTGGGGCGGCTTTGGCTTCTATTTCCTCGAAAACCGTGCGGCGGCCTACGCCAAGCACCCCAATTCGCCTGCGTGGCTGTTTGACCCCGACACCATGACGCCGATGGTCAACAACCCGGCCTGGGTGCAGGCCATTCAGGACGTGATGGACCTGATTGAGGCGGGCGCATATCCTGCCGATCAGATCAACGCCGACCCCGGCACAACCGCCTTCCAACAGTTCCTTGCGGGCACCGGGTCCATGCTGATGTGGTGGGGTGACGTCGGCTCAAGCGCGCGCACTTCGGATACGTCCGTGGTGGGGGATGTTGTGGGCTTTGGCATCAACCCGGCCTCGGACCGCGTCTACAACGCACAAGCCGGCGCATGGGAAGACACCCGCAACGAGGCACCCAACATGGCCTATATCGGCTGGGGTGTATACGTCATGGCCACGGTCGAAGGCGACGAGAAGAAGAAGAAAGCGGCTTGGTCCGCTGCGGCCCATCTGGGTGGCAAGGACCTGTCGCTTTGGGCGTCGGCTTATCCGTCGGGCTTCCAGCCATATCGCAATTCGCACTTTCAGTTCGAAGAGTGGGAAGAGGCAGGTTATGACCGCGCGTTCATTGAGGATTACCTCGGCTCCAACGCAGACAGCTACAACCACCCGAACGCTGCCATCGAACCCCGCATTCCGGGTATCTTCCAGTACTATTCGGTTGCCGAAGACGAGTTGGCCAAAGGCTACGCGGGTCAATACGGCTCCGCACAGGAGACGGCAGACGCCATCGCCGCCGCTTGGGAAGAGATCACGGACCAGATCGGGCGCGACAGCCAGATCGCGATCTACAGGGCCTCTCTGGGCCTGTAATCTCGCAAGAAAAACTCTGCAAAGCGCGGCATACGTGCCGCGCTTTGCATTGGCCACGATCCGCCATGCGGGAGGTTACGTCAGGTCTGTTTCGAGACGGAATTTGAGAAACCTGGCGCCGTCGTAATTGACCTCGCCAATGTGCCGCGCGCCAAGCCTTTTCAGCGCGCCGATGTTCCGCCGGGATGGTGGCAGCAGAAATGTGACGAATGGGATGCGTTCGTCGGCCACGGCAAACTCAAGCGCCTTTCGTGCAATGCGAATGCCAAGGCCGAACCGGTCGGGTTTCAGCACCAATCCGAAATCCCACTCATCGCCCTCTTTCTGAAAGCCGCCCCAGCCGACATATTGACCATCGGCGAGAAACGCCCAATGTCCAAGGCCGTTACGCGCCCAGTGTTCTTCCTTTTTTGCAACAAATCCCGCCGCCGTCGCCTCATCCCAGTCAAATGTCAAAAGAGGCATATGCTCGGCCAGGCGGGGATCAGACATATGCGCGGCGATCTCCGTTGGCTTGATTTTTGGCAGCCGGGCAAATTCAATCTCGGGTTTCACGTTTGTTTCCTTTGGTGATCTTCAGGCTTTTGATCCGCCGAACGTGCCCTGACAAGGACCCATTCGCCGCCGCGCCCCTTCAGTGCGTTTGATTGCCGGGCGTGGCGTACATCGCGGGCAACTTGCGGCCTGCGCCATGTTTCTGACTTTCGTACTTAACAGCCGGTTGCGTCCTCGTTAACGTCGCGCCATGACGACCGAAGGCGACCTTCTTCATACGGTGACGGCCGACGACATCTCGGAGACCCGCAAGCGTATGGGGAAACTCATGGTTTGGGGCGCGGCGGCGCTGTGTGTTGCGCTCGCAGTTTGGCAGTTCGCCCATGAAACCGGGCGCATTGATGCGGGGTTCAGCAACTGGCGACCGGTGCTTTATGCCTACATGCTTTGGGCGACGGCGCTGTGTGCGGCACAGGTGATGGTGCGGGGTGAGGCGGGCAAACGGACGCTGTTTGTCCTTCCCGCGGCGCTCTTTGTGATCAGCCTTGTGGTGTTTCCGCTGCTCTTTGCCCTGTATATTTCGTTCACCGATTGGAACCTTGCATCCGTGAACGGACCGCAGCCCAATGGCTGGGACAACGTGGTACAGATGTGGAACGATCAGTTCTACTGGAACGCGCTGAAAAACATGGTCTATTACGTCCTCGCAGTCAGCGTGGAATATGTGATTGCCTTTGGCCTTGCGCTTTTGCTGAACGCGCAAATCCGAGCGCGCAAATTCTTTCGCGTGGTGTTCCTGTTGCCGCTGATGCTCAGCCCGGTGGCTGTGTCGTGGATGATTGGCAAATCCATGCTGGAGGTCCGGTTTGGCCCCATCAGCCGCGTGGTGCGCGAGTTGGGGTTCGAACCCAGCTTTTTCGGCAGTCCCGAGATTGCGCGTTTCATGATCATGGCGATGGACGCGTGGACCTTCATCCCGTTCATGATGATCATGCTGCTGGCGGGATTGCAGGCGCTGCCACGTGAGGTGATCGAGGCGTCCAAGGTCGACGGCGCCACCGGTTGGCAAAGCTTCCGCGAGGTGATCTTTCCGTTGATGTTGCCCGTGTCGTTGACGGCCATTGTGATCCGCATCATCTTTAAACTGAAGCTGGCCGATATCATCATCAACGTCACCTCCGGCGGGCCGGGTGGGGCAACGGATTCCGTCACCAGCTTTATCTTTCGCGAATATCGTGACCGGTCGAATGTCGGCTACGGGACGCTGCTGGCGATGGTCTATCTTGTGCTGATCATCATTTTTGTCACCTTGCTGCTCAAACTGGTGAGCCGCTGGATGGAGCGGCCCGCATGACGCCCGTGTTCAAGGATCACGAGGGCGACCGCGGTGCGCAGACCAAATGGTGGGCCAGCCGGATCGCGATTTACGGCGCGCTGATCCTTTGGGCGGTCATCTGCCTTTTCCCGATCTACTGGACGCTCACCACCTCGTTCAAACTGGCCCCGGACGTGATGCGCGGCAACATGGTGCCGTGGTACGATTACACGCCACGCTGGAAAGGGTGGGAGTCGCTGGGCCTGTCGCCACGCCTTATTGGCGAGGTTTCAACCGTGCGCGAGGAATTTCTGAAACGGTTTTGGAACAGCACGATTATTGCGACATCGGCCTCTTTGCTGGCTGTGATCTTGGGCTCACTTGCCGCTTATGGGTTGTCGCGGTTCAATTACCGTTTTGGGTTCATGCGCAATTCGGACATCTCGTTCTTTTTCCTCAGCCAGATGATCCTGCCGCCCGTGGTGCTGGCCCTGCCTTTCCTCGTGCTCTATCGCTCACTGGACTTGCTCGACAGTCAGATCGGCCTGATCCTGCTGTATACGCTGATGGTGCTGCCCATCGTCATCTGGATCATGCGGGACCAGTTTCAGGGCATTCCGGTGGAATTGGAGGAGGCGGCACTGGTCGATGGTTTGGGCATCTGGGGCGCGTTTTTGCAGATTGTGCTGCCCATCGCGCTGCCGGGGATGGTCGCGGCATTCATCCTGAGCCTTGTTCTGTGCTGGAACGAATATTTCTTTGCCGCTCTGCTCAGTTCGACGAATGCCACGACCCTTCCGGTGATGGTGGCGAGCCAAACCGGTTCGCAGGGCATCAATTGGTGGTCGATGGCGGCGCTGTCCTCGGCTGCAATCCTGCCGCTGATTGTCGTGGCGATCTTCCTAGAAAAGTACATCATCAAGGGAATGGCAGCCGGGGCGGTCAAGTAACAACCCTTTGCTGGCTGTTGGCGTCAGGCCCGTCCAATATTGCGGCTTAACCGCGACACATAGGCAAAAGTCCGGTCCGCTCCCTGTTCGATCCGGACAAGATCAGCACTCACTTGTCCGCGCATGTCCAGTTCTTTCAGGAGGGACGTCCACAGATCGGCTGATGGTGACAGACCCACGAAATGGTGTCGGCGCTGGGGCAGGGCGTGCAGGATGTTCGACCTCATGCTGTTGCGGCCAAACGCTGCGCCATGCGCCACATAAAGCGCGCCCAGCACGGCGTGTTCGCATCCCAGCCGGAAACGCGGCGAACCCAAGGACGGCCCATCACGGTGCCGCAAGTCCTGCTCCAAGCTATGGCACTCTCGGTGCACAGAGAATTCCGGATACACGTCCATCTGCGTCCGCGCCCGCTCTACCGCCGCGTAGAGACCGTGGAAAACCGCCAGTGCATCCGCATAGTCGGAGGCGGTCAGGCCGGGGTTCATCAGACGTGATAGCAACGGGTCATGGTGCAGCGCCTGATGCACATCATCGGTCACATGGGCGAGGTGTTTTCGGACATTTATGCGCTCGGCCTGCATCATAGCCCCAGCGCCTGCAGCGCCTGTTCCAGTGATGCGCTGCGCAATGGCTTTTTCAGAACCTGTACATCCGGGAATAAGTCTGCGGGAACGCCTTCGCTGCCATATCCGGTGACAAAGACAAAGGGCACACCCAATTCCTTAAGATCGCGCGCAACGCCAAAGGATGTCTGCCCAGCGGACAGGTTGACGTCGAGGATCGCAAACGCGGGCTTTGCAAGGGCGATAGCCTCGCGCGCGTCGCTGATCGTCATGGCGGTATGCACCTCGTCAAAGCCGACGGCATTCATGACCTGCATGGTATCGAGCGACACAACAAAGCTGTCTTCGACAAGCAAACACGTCTGGGCCGCCCGCGTCGATGCCGCCGTGGTGCCGTCCGATTGCGTGATGTTGCGTTTGGATTGGTTGCTGCTGGTGAGCCCGACATACCGCATGGTGCTGAGCATATCGCCCGGCAATCTGAGCGCCGCGGTAAAGCCGTCTTTGGCAAAATCCTGCGAGATGGTGCCGCGCAGTTCGTTTCGCACCGCATTCTGAAGAAGGTTCGTGCCAAAGCCCTGCCGGGTGGGCGGATGGACCTCTGGGCCGCCGGATTCACGCCAGGACAAAATCAGTTCCTCACCATCCAAATCCAGTTGGATGTCGACCTGACCGCGTTCATCTGACAGCGCGCCGTATTTCGACGCGTTTGTCATCAGCTCGTGCATCACCAGCGCAAAAATCGGAGCCATTTCCGGGTTCAGCCCAATATCCTCGCCAGTGATCGTCACGCGTGTGCGCGCGACACTGTGCGCCTCCGCCTCCAATTCGAGAATATCGCGAATGCTGACATAGGCTGTGGGCTGTTCGACGGCCAGCGAATGCGCTGTGGCGACCGCCTCAATCCGGGCTTCGAGGGTTTGGACGTATTCTTCGATACTGTCTGCGCTATGCTGCGATTGCCGCGACAGGGAGCGGATCAGCGACAGGATATTGCGCACCCGGTGGTTCAACTCGTCGATCAGGATTTTTTGCTGGCGCGAGGTCTTTTCGATCAGCGCATTGCGTTCTGAGTTGATCAGGATGGACCACACGTCGCGCGCCACCTGATGATCCTCGGATTGCCATGGCGTGGACGTGCCGCGCACTGTCTCCTTGTAGGTCTCAAAGGACCCTCTGGGGCGGAGCCGCGCATTGGCGCCTTGGCCTTCGATGTCTTTGGTCGGCGCGCCGGCCCATGTCACCTGACGCTCGCGGTCACGCCGAATGAACGCGACAAAGCTGTCGCCCCGCATGGGCGTCATGTGCAGCCCGGCAATGTCCGGGCCAAGGGCGCGGGCCAGTTCCGGGTGTTGCGATTGCAGAGCGGAGGAATGCAGCGGCTCGTCCAGAGTCTGGCCCAATTTCAACAGCGCCTGGAGGCCAGCCTCGGGGGGCACCAGTCCGCAGGTCCGCAGTTGCATGTCTTTGGACAGGATCGCCCCGTCCGCTCGCATGGCGTCTGTCAGACCTTCCAGCAGTTTGGTGTTGAACCGGATATCCGCGTCGCCGGCGGCTGCCGTCTCTGTCAGCTCCCGGCTGAGTTGATCGGCGCGGTGCAGGCGTTGCAACCGTTCGCGTTGCAGGATCGAATCCAGCTTGAGCCCAAAGAAGCGCACGAAATTTCTGCAAATCTCGCGGGTTTGCTGGTCGGGCAGGCGGGGTGTCTCGTGATGCAGCGCAATCATGCCCCAGAGCGCGTCGCCCGCAACCACGTTCAGGGTAAGTGACCCAGCGGTCCCCATATTGCGCAGATACTGAAGATGCACTTCTGACACGCCGCGCAAATGCGAGTGGGTCATGTCAAGCGGGGCGCTGTCTTGCTCTGCGGCAAGGACGGACACCGGTGCCGTGTCCACATCGGCGATGTAACGAAAGGGCGTGCGCTTCATGATTTCGCGGGCTTGTGACGGAATATCCCACGCCGGAAAATTGAGTCCAAGCAGTGACTCCAGCCCCCCGGCGAGCGCCTCGGCGCAGACAGTGCCATTGCCCTCACCGTCAAAGGCGTAGATCATGATGCGATGATAGCCGGTAAAGACCTGCAACAGCTTCACGCTTTTGGCAAACAGGGTGTCCGCGTCGTGAACCGTGTGCAGCTGCTGTGTCAAAAAGGCCAATTGTTGCATGGCATTGTCAGTAAAGCTGCTTTGGATGTCGGCGGGTTCAAACTCAAAAATCGTGCTGCCGACCGCCTGAGAACTGCCCGCGAGCAACGCGTGTCCGTTGAGTGTAAACGGGTCGATCTGCCGCGTGTCGAGATTGAGGTAGGTGGGCAGCAGGTTGTTGACCATGTCGTGCCGCAGCCCTGAGGGGAAAACGTCGTAGATACTGCTTCCCAACGCGTCGCTCAGTGCGATGCCGGTCACTTCTTCGAGGTTCTCGCTGGCGTGGGTCAGGCGCAGTGTTTCGTTGTCGACAGCCACGATTGCACCGTGCGACTGAATCAGTCCCGGAATGTGAACGGGTTCCTCGGCACAATTTTTCAGCGCATTGTCGATATCAACGTCGCGTGTTGCCGAGCTCAATACAACTTCCTCGTGCTTAAAATGCGAATTGTTACGCGCTACAGTATGATCCGAACGCGCTTTCACACAACCCATGCGAGATGCCACCCGTTCGATTGCCTCAGGACTGGACATAGCATCTCGGGCATTTCAGATCTCCTTGGCGCGCAGCGGGGGGAACGCGATCCCTTGGTCTTGCGACGGGTAAGGATCGCCGCACGCGCGGATGACCAAAAAACAGCGCATTTTGTGGACTAAACCACGCAATCTAATAAAATTTTGTGAACACCTGCGGCGTGTGCTGTGTGACCCGGGATGGTGTGTCGGGGCGCTGGATTCAAGCCAGATCGCAAACGGGCAGGCGCGCAGCCGCCACCATATGTCGCAGGACAAAATCGTGGACGAAACGCGCCATTGGTCGCTGAACCGCCCCCATACACGCCAGTGGGACCTTCAGCCCAATGCGCGCGCGATGTCCTTGGTTTGGGCGTAGAGCCGCAGAAACAGGTCATGCGCCGCGTCATAGGATGCGGACGGCGTGGCCGTGATGCTGTGCGCGGCGGGGTTCCATGTGCTGATTTCGGGGCGTTCGACCGTGCCGATGGCAAGCGCCGCCAGAAACGCGTCGCCATAGCTGGCGCCTACGGTCTTTTCGCACACGATCTGGTCGATGCCGGTGATATTGGACGTGGCTTGCAGCCAGAGCGCATTCTTGGTGCCGCCACCCACGGCCAGCAGGCGGGTCGGGGACTGGCCCAGTTCCGCGAAGGTGTCGGTCACGTGGCGCGTGCCGTGGGCAATCCCTTCGATCAGGGCACGGTACATGTCGCCGCGCGTGTGTGTGAGGTTCAATCCAAAGAGCGCGCCCTTGGCATGGATGTTATGGATCGGCGTCCGTTCGCCCGAGAAATAGGGCAGCATCAGCAATCCATTGGCGCCGGGCGGCGATGCGGCGGCTTCGTTTGCGAGGGCGGGAAACGCCTCTGCGGGGTCCAGATCGCGCGCCACTTGATCGCGGAACCAATGGGTCAGGGTGCCCGAGGTCGCAAGCCCCGCCATGGAGGCATGTTCCCCCGCAAACAGCCATGGCGCATACCAGATGCGCGGGTCGGTGACCTTTGATTGCGCGCGCAGGATGATGAAGATGGTTGAGCCGTACATCATCATCATATCGCCCGGGCGGTCCACTCCGACTGACAGCGCCTCTGCTGCGGCGTCGATCGTGCCCGCGGTCACCGGAGTGCCGGGGACAAGGCCCGTTGCCTCGGCAGCGGCCCGGGTGACGTGTCCCGCAATCTCGTTTGACCACATCAGGCGCGGCAGCTTGTCGAGGGGCAGGATGTCATCGGCAAGATCATCTATCCAATCCTGCGTTTCGACATCATAGAGCGGCGAAAAATTGGCCGCTGTGTAATGGTCGATCACCACTTCACCCGTGAGGCGCTGCACCAGAAAGCTGGTGGAGGTCAGGATATGAGCGGTGTTGGCATAGATCTCGGGGTGACTATGTTTCAGCCAGAGGATTTTTGGACCCACCGACTGCGAGGTGAGCGCGTTGCCACAGCGCGCGATGATTGTGTCCTCGCCGATCCGGTCGGTGAGCGCGCGCACTTCCGCCTCGGCCCGGCCATCCACACCATAAAGCACGCCGTTCATCAGCGGCGCGCCCTGCGCGTCCACCGGCAACATGCAGGGACCAATCGCGCTGCACGCGACGGCCTTGATGTCAGCCGGGTCCACGCCGCTGTCACGCAACAACGTGCGGCAGACATAGACAAAATCGCCCCACCAGTCTTCCTCGGGGCGGTGTTCGGCCCAGCCGGGTTGCGGCACCAGCATCTGGTGACCACGGGAGGCTTGCGCGTGAACGGCACCTGCCGCGTCCACCAGCACGCCTTTGGTTTCGTAGGTGCCGATGTCGATCCCGAGTGTGTAGGCCATCAGGTGTAATCATCCCTGTCGAGTGAAAAATCCGGCCCGATCCGTGCCAGCGCCGCTGTCAGCAATTGGGTCAGGTGTACCAAATCACCCAAGTCGCACATTTCGCGGGCAGAGTGCGCGTAGCGCATGGGAAAGCCCACATCGATAGACGCAACGCCCTGACCCACAAGCTGAACATAAGACAGGTCCGTCAGCACACCGACCTGCGCGCTGCGTTGCAGGTGGATCGCCTCCGCGTGCGCCGTCTGTTCGAACAAATCGACCATGGCCGGATGTGGAATGACCCCGTTCAAAGTGCCGCGCCCATGAAACGAATACAGGCTGATGCCCGGCCCGCCACCCAATGCGATATCTCCATGCTCCCCCATATCCGGCGTGTCGGCGGCAAGCATCAGGTCGATCTGAATGGCAATGTCAGGCTCGATAGTCTGGGCGAGGGGCAGGGCCCCACGCAGGTTGAATTCCTCCTGCACGGTAAAGGCCAGATGCACCGGCGGGCCGGTTTCCCGTGCCTTGAGGTGGCGTGCGACCTCCAGCAGGACAGCGCAGCCCGCACGGTCGTCGACGCTGGTGCCTGCAATCCGGTCATTGGCAAGCGCAACGGCACGTGGTGCATAGACAACGGGCGCCCCGATGCGAATGCCAGCGCCCGCGACCTCCTGCGCCGACCGCAGGCCCACATCTACATAGAGATCACGATAGGGGGTGACGGTGTATTTCTCATCCGGGGCCGTTGCGTGGTGGTTCTTGTTGGCGATCACGCCCGGAACGTCGCGCCCTTCGCCCACGCAGACAAGCACCTCTTGGGCGGCCAGCGCGCGCTCGGGCACTCCGCCCAGACGCTCGAGCCGCAACAGCCCGTCCGCCTCGATGCGGCGCACCACAAAGCCCAGCTGATCCATGTGAGTAAACAGCATGACCGATGGACCTGTGCCCGGGAAATGCGCTGTCAGGTTGCCAAGGCGGTCGGTCGTGCTGTTGATCTCCATGTCGTCCAGTCGGGTGCGGATGGCACGGCGCACGCGGTCCTCGTGCCCTGACAGCCCCGGCACGACCATAAGGTCTATTAGATCGGTTTTCAGACGCGCCTTCATCCGCGAGCCTGCAGAACAAGGTCCATAAAGGCGCGGGCGCGTTCGGGGTCGACCGCGTTCCATGTATCACCGTCCACCTTGAGGGATGACCCCACGATGCACCCATCGGCCACAGCCAGTACATCCGCCACCGTATCGTGTTTCACCCCGGTGTTGGCCATAACCGCCGTGTCCGGCAACACGGCTTTGACCGCCTCAAGATCGGACATCGCGGCGGCCTCGCCGGTGATCTGGCCCGAAACGAGTACCGCGTCCGGCACGGACGAAAACACTGCGCTGCGCGCCCGGTCGGGCAGGGGGCGCTGGTCGAGCGAATGCGCAAACTCCGCCGACACATTATACAACATTGCCATGTCGGGCCGCCCCAGCCGGTTGCGGTAGCGCATCGCCTTGCCCGCATCCGGTGTCCACGGCCCCATGTCCGACGCATAGCTGCCCGTGAAAATCTCGCGGACAAAATCTGCACCAGTGGCCACCCCAAGGGACACGGTCGCCATCGGGTCCCACAACACGTTGACGCCAAAGGGCACCGTGATTTCCGACCGCAATTGGCCGATCAAATGCGCCATCGTCGCCACAGACGCAGTGTCCACGTTGAATTCGTAGGGGCGGTCGTTTTCATTCCCGAACATCACCGCGTCAAATCCTGCATCCTGCAATGCCACCAGATCGGCGCGCGCGGCGGCCAGCAAATCCAAAGACGCATCGTGCAGCGGCGCGCCTGGCAGGGCGCCGATATGGACCATGCCAATGACCGGCTTGGCCGCCCCAAAGACGTGGGCAAAATTCTCTGTCATCTGCTGTCCTCCCCCGCCGACATTAGGAACGCCGGGCTGTTCAGGCAAAAAGAAACTGCGCTAAGGTCAAAGCTGACGCATCGGGGAGACGGCCATGGATTTGAAAACACGACACTGGGACCGGATTGGCAATGGTGGGCTGACATTCACCGAACTGGGCTTTGGCACAGCACCATTGGGCAACCTCTACCGTGCGATCAGCGATGCGGACGCACGCGCAACCCTTGATGCGGCTTGGGACAAGGGGGTGCGTTACTACGATACCGCGCCTCTGTACGGGTTGGGTCTGTCCGAAACCCGCCTCAACCCGTTTTTGCGCGATAAGCCCCGCGATGATTACGTGCTGTCGACCAAGGTCGGGCGGTTGATCCAGCACTGCGCACCCGAACACCGGTCGGGCGAAGGCAAGTGGTTCGAGGTGCCGCAGCGGCGCGAGCAGTATGACTACACCTATGACGGTGTCATGCGGTCGTTCGAACATTCGTTTTCACGGCTGGGCGTGGACCGGATCGACATCCTCTATGTCCATGATCTGTGCATCTTTTCGCACGGGTCCAAGGAAATGTCGGACATGCGGATCGAGGAGTTTTTTGGCGGGCGCGGCTATGACGCGATGGTGTCCCTGCGCGATCAGGGGCTGATCACGGCCATTGGTGGCGGGATTAACGAATGGGAAGTGTGCCAGACGCTGGCCGAGCGGGGAGATTTTGACCTGTTCCTGCTGGCAGGGCGCTACACGCTGCTGGAGCAGACCGCGCTCGACAGCTTTTTGCCGCTTTGTGAGGCGCGTGGCATCGGGATTGTGGGCGGCGGGCCTTACAATTCGGGCATTCTGGCCACCGGCGCGCGGCAGGGGGCGTGGTACAATTACGACGTGGCCCCGCAAGAGGTGCTGGACCGGGTGAGCGCGATTGAGCGCGTTTGTGACGCGCATGGCGTGCGGTTGGTGGACGCGGCGTTCCAGTTCCCGCTGCTGCACCCGGCGCATGTGACGGTGATCCCCGGCGGTCAAGGCGTGTCAGAGATGGAGGGTAACGCCGCCGCAGCCCGTGCCAAAATTCCTCAAGGCTTGTGGTCGGACCTCAAATCCGAAGGGTTGATGCGGCAGGACGCGCCCACATGAAAATCGATGCGCACCAGCATTTCTGGCAGCCCGCGCGGGGCGACTATGACTGGATGCCCAAGGACAATGCGACGCTGAACCGAGTCTACGGGCCCGGTGATCTGGCGCCGCATCTGGCGCGCCACGGGATTGACGGCACCGTCTTGGTGCAGGCCGCAGCAAGCGTTCACGAGACGGAGTATATGCTGGGCCTCGCGGATGCGACGCCGTCCATCAAGGGCGTTGTGGGATGGGTGGATTTCGAAGACAAAAACCACCGCGCGCATCTGGACCGCCTTGCCGCGCATCCGAAATTCTGCGGCGTGCGGCCCATGATACAGGACATTCCGGACGTCAATTGGATGCTGCGCGACGACGTGCAATGGGCCTATTCGGCGCTCATTGATCTGGACCTCAGCTTTGATGCGCTGGGGTTCCCCCAGCATATCGCGAATTTTCTGACACTGGCGCAGCGCTATCCCGAGCTGCGCATTGTCTATGACCATTGCATGAAGCCGCAAATCCGCGATCAGCAGGCGGGTGAGGATGCGTTCACCAATTGGGCGGCAGGCATCACGGCGCTGGCAGAGCAAACGGCGGGCTGCGTCAAGTTTTCCGCCTTGGTCACGGAGGCGGATGACGGCTGGGCTGTCGCCGATATCCGCCCCTTTGCCCGCCATGTCCTCGACGCATTTGGCGCGGAGCGGGTGATGTGGGGGTCGGACTGGCCCGTGTGTCGGTTGCAGGCGGACTACGCGGATTGGCACAACATGGCGCAGGCGCTGACCGAACACCTGTCCGATGCGGAACGGGCCATGATCTTTGGCGGGACAGCGACCGCGTTTTACCGGCTGGGCGAACCTGCCATGAACTGACGAACGCGGGCCGCCGTCAGCGCATTGCGCCCGTCGACACGGGTCGACACGTGCAAGCCCGCAGCGGCCTGAGCAAAGGCGATGGCCTCCGGTATTGGCGTGCCACGGGCCGATTGGGCCGCCAGCGCGCCCACGAACATATCGCCTGCGCCATGGGCCGAAACGACGTCTACGGGGTGCGCCGGATAGGTGTTGTCGCCGTATGCCACGCCATCGGCCCCCAAGGTCGTCAGGATACGCGGCATGAAAGAGCCGTAGAACGCGGCCTCGATCCGGTTCACGATCAACAGGTCGACCATGTCCATCAGTTCGGGCGATAGCGTCCGGGCAGGTGCCGCGTTCAGCCAGACACGAGCCCCTGATGCGCGGGCCTGCCGCGCCACGGCGACGTTCACGGCCTCCGGCACTTCGTTCTGGAGCAGCAGATGCGTCGTGCCTGCGGGAATGCGGATCAGGTCCGGTTCGATCCGCAGATTGGCTGCCGACACGATGACCGCCCCGTATTCGCCGCCGTCCTCAACGATGGCAGCGCTCATGCCGCTGGCCCCGCTGTCTTGTTGCACCTGCGCATCCGACACACCGCTTGCCACAAGCGCCGCGCGTATCATGCCACCGAACTGGTCGCTGCCAACGCGCCCGGCAAATCCGACACGCGCCCCCATCCGCGCCGCCGCCATCGCCTGATTGCCCCCTTTGCCGCCAACCACATATTGCACATCGGATCCGGTCACGGTCTCATCCAGCGCGGGCAGGTGCGGCGCGCGCAGCACCACGTCAAGGTGCAGCGAACCTGCGACCAAAATGGTCATCCCAGCATCGCCGCCTGTACGATGCGCATGGCCGCGGGTGCGTCCTGCCGCGAGATGGCATGTTCCAGATAAGGGTTGCCGACAAGGCGTGCAGCAATGGCGCGCAGACGATCCACCACCTGAATATTCGTTTCCGCCTCGGCCACGGGATCAAGGCCGGAATGGTCGGGAAACGTATCGAAATAGATCGCTCCGTCGTAGCCCGAGCGCGTCAGTTCCACCAACAGTTCAACCGTCTGGATCGGATGCACTGCGCCCACCATCAACCCGTTGTCCCATTTGCCGTAGCCGTCGTTCAGATGCACCCCAAGGATGCGCGAATGCCGCGCAATCAGAGCCGCGGCAAAGGCGGGCATTTCATCCGCATACAGAACATGCGCAAAATCCAGCGTCACACCCGTATTGGGCCGGTTTACCTCGCGCAGGGCAAGCAGCGTGGTGGCCGCATCCGGCATCAGGGCAAAGGCGCGGGGTTCATTGGGTTTGTATTCAAGGGCGATGTCGATTTCGGGATTGTGGTCCGCGACTTCGGCCATTGCATCCAGCGTGGCATCCCATGCCTGACCGTAGTCCATCTGGAACGAGTAATCGAACCCGTCCTGCCCCATCCAGAGGGTCATCAGGCGACCACCCATTTGGGCCAGCACATCCAGCCCCCGCTTGGTCTCGTCAATGGCGCCGCGCCGCACGGTTGCATCCGGGTGCGTGAATGCACCGAGTTTGTAGCCGGGATTGGTGTAGTATCGCATCGCCATCCCGTTGAGCACCATGCCATTGTCCTGCAACGCCTGTTGTAGCTCTGCCGGAGTGTCGTCGACAAAATGGTCCGGGTAGTTCAGGTCCGCTGCGGTCAGACCGGCTGTCGCCGCGCGGCCCAGCAGATCAGCGGTTGTGACAGTGTTCTTGCCTGGCCAATAGGCGGCCGCCCCGATCTTGAACGCATTGAGCCGGGCGGCATAAGGGGGCGGAGTGTCATTGGATGTCATGGCCACAACGTTACGCTTTCAGTTTCGTGATGCCTAGCGTGGGTGTTGCTGATACCGGCGCTCTGTTCGCTCTGCCCGCGCCCGCGACACAGGTCATGCCGTCATGAGGGAATTGGCTGTGGCGATTGGTTTGACGACGTTGGTTGGATGCAAAGATGGTGCCAAAGTTCAGAAATGAATGTCAGCTTAGAGATAATTGCAACCTATTAAGCGTCAGTGTTTGCCTGACCTGTTGCCCCCAATTGTAACCCGCCAAAAACCGCCTTGTATTTTAGGCGGTCCTTTGGATTGCTATATCTATGCTTTTTTGCGCTTAAACGCCAAAAACAGCCGCTGCAATCAGCCCCATACAGATCAATGATCTGTGGCGGTGGGGCGCACGCCAGTCGGCCCCAACAGCCCTTTTCCGATGCCGGGTACAATTCGGATTTCCATAAAACTCTGCCCGGAACCCTGCGGCGTCGGGCACCCGGCGGGCGACAATCATTGGACCTAAACTCGATCTTCACGCTTGGCCTCTACGCCAAAGCACGCATCACATGCGTTGGTGTAATTGGTATTAGGGGTAGATTAATGACAGACTATACACTGCTTGTGTTCTCGTGGAACGATATATTTCCGGGCGTTCCGCAGACGGGCACGTCGAGTACGCCGGTCGGGGAAACCTTCACCTTTAACGGTGGCGGTGATTTGGTCACCTACCGCGACACCGACACATTTAGCGGTCAATTTGGCGACCACGGCAACACGAACAACCGGATTTTCGGGGAAATCGACGGTGTCAATGTCGACGAAACGTGGGTCAACCCGGAATACGCGTACAACATAAAGGATTCCAACGGCGTCACTGTTGGAAAAATGTACGCCATTACCAAAAACAACTCTGATCTTGCGGATATCGAAGCCTTCGTCTTCGATTTTGAACCCATCAAGGGAGAGACCTATACCCTTGCTTCCACCGACGGAACGCCACAGGCACAATACGAAGATCTCTATGTGTGCTTTGCCGCCGGGACGCTGATCAACACCTGCCAAGGGGCACGCGCGGCGGCGGATATCAGGCCGGGTGACAAGGTTCAAACCCGTGAAAACGGTCTGCAAGAGGTGGTGTGGGTTGGATCGCGGACGATGCACTACCAGCATCTCGCCCTCCACCCTCAGTCCCGACCGATCCTGATCGCGGCAGGCGCTTTGGGTGCGGGTACACCCGTCCATGCGCTCGTCGTCTCGCCTCAGCACCGTGTGCTTGTGTCTTCGAAGATCGTGGAGCGCATGACCGGACAATCTGAAATCATGGTCCCGGCCAAGAAGCTGCTCGGCATCCCGGGCGTCGAACACTACCTCCCCGACGCCGGTGTGACTTACGTTCATATCTTGTGCAGGACCCATGAATTGGTGGTCGCGAACGGCACTTTTGTCGAGACCATGTATCTGGGCGACGAATCTCTCAATATGCTCAGTCAGAAGGATCGTGCGGAAATTGCGGCATTGCACCCAGGCATCGCCGATCAGATGACGCTGCACCCGACGGCGCAAGCTGGCCAGACATTTCGCGGCAAGATCAACAAACTTGTTCATCGCCACGGGTCAAAGAACCGGAACATGGTGCAGGACAGCGCGTCGCACGCAGCCGCCCGCCCGCATTTGTAAGCTGGGTTTCACCTTCCGGGGCGATGCTCTTGGGCGACACACATCTTTCGTCTGACCGCTAAGTCGTCCCGGTCTGCGTTACGCCCGTGCTCTGCCTGCGCCAACGGTGATAACCGGTTTTCTGGGTTGGAGTTTTTGGAACTCATGTGGTGCCGCTTTGCAGCGTCCACGCGAATGCGCGACGGATCGGTTGGGTTAGGGCGGCAAAGCATCTTCCGCCCTCATGTGATCTTTGGCCGCATCTCAGACCTCGACACGCGCCCCGGTATAGAAAGTCCCGATACTGAGTGCGCAGCAGATATGCGCACGAGATTTTCCAACCTTTGATATCTGTGCTGGCTTCACTACCGCTCCAGAGCAGGTATGCCCGGTTCGGACAGTTTGGAGAGCGCGGACACCCGTGCTGCCGGTTCAGTTGACTGAACCAACACACATGCACCGGCGGACCGAATCCATGACCGATAATCACGAGACCAAACGCAAGCCACGCCGGATTGTGCGTTACCCGGACTGATATCCAACGTGTTTCCCAACGCCGCAGACAAGGCGTTGATTGACAGGTAAGGCGTTGATAAATTAGGTGTTTTGGCTCCGGCGGTAGGGATCGAACCTACGACCAATTGATTAACAGTCAACTGCTCTACCGCTGAGCTACGCCGGAACGGTTTGCGCCGTATAGCAACAGCGATTCCGCGCGTCCAGAGGGTTTGGGGCAGGGATATGGAAAAATTTTCCGGGCGATTACACCAGCGAAAACGTGGTGTCGTTGCCCAAGTCGCCCGTGGGTGCGACGCGCGATTTTCCCGTCAGGTCGATCAAATGCGCCAGCACATTTCGGGTTGCGGCGGGCAGCAGCGCTGGCGGCGTATCCGTGTAGATGGCTTGCGCCAGCGCTGACGCCGTTGCCGGACCTGCGGCAAGCGCTGTCAGGATTGCAGCCTCCCGCGCGCGGCGGTGTTCGATCAGCCAGGTCAACCGGGCGTTAGGGTCATGGATCGGTGCGCCGTGGCCGGGGTAAAACACGCGCCAGTCATGGCCCGCCAACCGTGCGCAGGACGCCATGAAATCCGTCAGATCACCGTCTGGGGGCGACACCAGCGACGACGCCCAACCCATCACATGATCGGCTGTAAGGCAGGCGTCACCCCAACGCAGACAGATGTGATTGCCCAGATGTCCGGGCGTATGGATCACCTCCAATGCCCAATCACGGCCCCGTATCGTTTCACCGTCTGCGACTGCCTTGTCCGGTGCGAATTCCGCATCAATGCCTTCGCCACCCGCGCCATAGCCGGTCGCGGCCAGCGCCTGCATCACTGCGCTGCGTCCGGCCCGTGCATCCCCGAACGCATAGACGGGTGCCCCGGTCGCATTGGACAGGTCGCGCGCCAGCGGAGAGTGATCCAGATGGCTGTGCGTCACGAAGATGTGGGAAATTTTCTGACCCGCTGCGACAGCGGACATGATTACGTCCATATGCGCTTTATCGCGCGGGCCGGGATCAATCACCGCCAGATCAGACGTGCCCAGCACATAGGTGTTCGTCCCGCGATAGGTCATAGGCGAAGGGTTGGGCGCCACGATCCGACGCAGCCCCGGTTCAAGCATTTCGGCCATGCCGATCGCAGGATCGAAATCGTCAGGTGGGGTCACGGCCAAGCCTTTCGTCCGGGTTCAAGCGTCGCTAGGGTCTAGCGCATGTTCTTTGCTTGGCTCAAACGCTATATGCCGCGCGGCATCTATGGACGGGCGGCGCTGATCCTTTTGCTGCCCGTGGTGGTGGTGCAGGTGGTGGTCGCCATTGTCTTTGTGCAGCGCCATTTCGAAGACGTGACCGAGCAGATGTCCGACACGGTCGCGCGCGAGATCGAACTGGTGCTTTCGGCGCTTGAGATGCGCGCGCCGGGCGAGAGCGTCGAAGACGCGGTGGCCCGCCTGATCGCGCCGCTGAACATGGTGGTGCGCAGCGTCGCCCCCGAAGCGCTGGATGCCCCGAACTTGCGCGGCTGGGAGGATTTCTCGGGCCGTGTGATCATCCGCAGGTTGGGAACGCAAGTGCCCGAGATCAGGTCCTTTGACCTGTCGGCGGACAAGATCGTGCGGATCGCGCTGGACAGTGATGCAGGGCCAATTTCGATCACCTTTGACCGGCGGCGCATTTCGGCGCGCAATCCGCATCAATTGTTGGTCTACCTCGGCTTTTTTTCGATCCTGACGACGCTTATCGCCTTTATCTATCTGCGCAATCAGCTGCGCCCGATCAAGCGGCTGGCCCGTGCGGCAGAAGCGTTTGGGCGTGGGCGTCATATGCCATACTCGCCCACGGGTGCGACCGAAGTGCGCGCTGCGGGCACCGCCTTTGTGGATATGCGAGCGCGGATCGAGCGGCAGATGGAAACGCGGACCTTGATGTTGTCGGGGGTCAGCCATGATCTGCGCACGCCGCTGACCCGGATGCGCCTCAGCCTGTCGATGCTGGATGACGAGGCGCGCAAGATGATCACGCCTGAGGTGGACGACATGCAGAACATGATCGACGCCTTTCTCGATTTCTCCAAGGGGGAGGGCGAGGGGCAGCCCGAAGTGGTGGACCCGATCGCGCTGGCGCAGTCACTGGTGGAGGACGCACAGCGTGTGGGTCAGCCTGTGCGCATGGCACGCACCAAGGGTGCGGGCGAGGTGATGTTGCGGCCTGTCGCGATGCGCCGGGCGCTCAGCAATCTGATCAGCAACGGCATTCGCTACGGTTCTAATGTGGAGCTTTCGGTGGCATTGACGGAAAAATCCCTGCGGTTCCGGGTCGAGGATGATGGGCCCGGAATCCCGGAAGATCAGCGCGCGGATGCGCAGCGCCCCTTTACCCGGCTTGACCCGGCGCGCAATCAGGACAAAGGCGGCGGCGTCGGTCTGGGCCTTGCCATCGCCACGGACATCGCGCGCGGGCATGGCGGTGTGTTGCGTCTGGGCCAGAGCGAGCGGTTGGGCGGTTTGCGCGCGGACATTGTGATCGCGCGTTGAGCATGTGCCGTGGCGGCACGCTTGCCATTGTAAGGCGCACCATGGCTTGATCCGTCGCGACATCTCCCGACGAAAGGCCCCGCGCGATGAACCCCTATGACATGATCCGGACACATCTGAGCACGGTCATCCCCTTTGCCAATCATGTGGGGGTGGTGCTGGGCGATATTGCCGACGGCACGGCGACCGCGACGCTGGACCAAAGGACAGAGACGTCGAACCACATCCAGACCCAGCACGCCGGCGCGATGTTCACCTTGGGTGAGGCCGCATCAGGCGCGGCCCTTGCCGGTGCGCTTGCGCCCGTGATCCTCGAAGTGCGGCCCGTAGCGTCGGGGGCGACGATCTATTACGTGAAAATCGCCAAAGGCACGCTAACCGCACATGCACGCACCGACGCACCCGGTGCCACGCTGCTTCAGACGCTCAAGGACGAGGGCAAGGTCGCCTTTGACATTGATGTGGACATCCGTGACGGCGACGGCGACACCGTGGTGACCATGAAAGTCGGCTGGCACGTGCGCAAAGCGTAAAGGGGCGTTTGCCGTCAGCGCGGCTTTTCCCAGACCAGAACCTGCCGCAGTTTCGCAACCCGCTTGGCGATAGAGCGGCGCAGCTTCCCACGCTTTGGGTTCGAGATATCGACACCGCGCCAGTCGTGGTAATCCGTCCGAATGAGGCTGTGATAGGCCTTGTCCATTCCTTTTGGGGCAAAGGGCAGGTTCATATCATGGGTCTGCACGTCTGACGCATCAAACCCGTTGCGCAGCATGTGATAATCCAGCACCGCTTCGGCCACGAGAACGCGGTTCTCGGCGATGAACGACGGCAGGCTGTCTAAGCTGTTGAAATAGACGCGCATCACCTCAGGCTTGGAAAACCCGAACTGATCGTTTTGCGTCAACGTCACCACAGCCTTTCCATCGTTCGGAATATGCAACTGGTTCATATCCAGTGCTTCGAAATCGAACCGCCGGTTCAGTGCGTAATCCGTCCGGGCGCGGATCACCACGTCATATTCATCAAACTCAAACTTGTTGCACAGCGCGAACCCTTGAAACATGGCAATCACGTTCTCGGATGGGTGAAAAATACTGTGTTCGTGGGTGTAGCGTTCCAGCAGCGCCGCGCGTTCTGCCGCGTAAGGTGCGGGATCGACCATGCGCAGATCATCAAAAGTCCAATCGCCAAAGTCTGGTTTCTGAGGCGCGCGCCAGAATGCGCCAAACACATCCACGTCTTCGTGTTGCAACAGATTGCGGTCGAAATAGTCAAAGGATTCCCTGCAAGCACGGGGTTGGCCACAAAACACAAGCGCGATTTTCATGAAAGCCCCTTTGTGCCGTCCCACCGGGGACGGCGGGGGAATTTGAGTTTGTTATGGTAGGCCCGGCAGGACTTGAACCCGCAACCAAAGCGTTATGAGCGCTCTGCTCTAACCAATTGAGCTACAGGCCCGCCATGTGGGCATGGGTAGGCGGCAGCGCGATAAGGGTCAAGAGGGCGAGAGCGGTTTGCAACGCGCATTCTGTGCGGTAGGGCTTGGGACGTTGATGCCATACCAAGGACAGGCCACCCCGATGACCGATTTCGCCCTTTTGGGCCGCTACGCCGTTGCAACCGCCGCCGCACTTGTCGCGCTCTACCTGTTGAACATCGTGTTGCTGATGGTTGCGGATTACACACTGAATTCCGGTGTTGCGGCGGTCACGGCGGCTGTGCCCGCGCTCTATATCGGCGCATATCATGCAAAGACGACCGGAACAGCGCTGGCCAGCGGACGGATGTGGAAACTGGCTGTGCTGGGCATATTGCTCAACGTGGCGGTCGGCTTTGGTCTGTTTGCCCTTGCGGGGGTGCTGACGGGCGTGTCGATCCTGTCGATGATCTCTGCGTTCAATCCGGCGGTGTTCGGGGCGATTATGGTGGGGGTCATTGTCATCTACGTCTTGATCGCCCGGTTCTTTATGGGACTGGGCCAGCGGCAAGAGCTCAAACGGCAGGAAAAGGCGGCCCGCTAGGCTGCGCACTGGACCCCGCGCGCCCGCCTTGCTACGGGGGCGCAACATTTTACGAGGGGCGCGCAATGACGCAGGATGGCAAGAACGGGCTGACATATGCCCAGGCGGGCGTGGATATCGACGCAGGCAATGCGTTGGTGGAGCGGATCAAACCCGCGGCGGCGCGCACAAAGCGGTCTGGCGTGGCTTCTGCACTTGGGGGATTTGGTGGCCTGTTCGACCTCAAAGCGACCGGGTTCAGCGACCCGGTTCTGGTGGCGGCCACGGACGGCGTCGGGACCAAGCTGCGCATTGCCATCGACACGGGCCATGTGGACGGCGTGGGCATTGATCTGGTGGCTATGTGCGTAAATGACCTTGTGTGTCAGGGTGCCGAACCGCTCTTTTTCCTCGACTATTTTGCCACCGGCAAGCTGGAGGTCGAACAGGCGGCGCGCATTGTCGAAGGCATTGCGGCGGGCTGTGTTGCGTCGGGATGTGCGCTGTTGGGTGGCGAAACGGCAGAGATGCCGGGCATGTACCCGGCGGGAGATTTTGATCTTGCCGGTTTCGCTGTTGGCGCGATGGAGCGCGGCACAGCGCTTCCTGATGGCGTTGCTGCGGACGACGCAATCCTTGGACTGGCCTCGGACGGGGTTCATTCGAACGGGTATTCGCTGGTACGCCGCGTGGTGGAGGCTTCGGGCCTTGATTGGGACGCGGCCTGCCCGTGGGGCGCGGGTACATTAGGCGCGGCGTTGCTGACGCCCACGCGGCTTTACGTCAAAGCCGCACTGGCAGCCATTGCGGCGGGCGGCGTACACGGGTTTGCGCATATCACCGGCGGTGGATTGACCGAAAATCTGCCCCGTGTGTTGCCCGAGGGGCTGGGCGCAGAGATTGACCTGAACAGCTGGACCTTGCCGCCCGTCTTTGGCTGGCTTGCGGCACAAGGCGGCATCGCGGAGGCCGAAATGCTCAAGACGTTCAATGCGGGCATTGGCATGACGGTGGTGGTGGATGCGGCGCAAGAGACCGCAGTGACCGCCGCGCTGGAGGCCGAAGGCCAAAGTGTCATGCGCATCGGCACCGTGACAGCCGGGCAGGGCGTTTCCTATTCCGGGCGGCTTCTTTGACCAAACGGGTCGGCATTTTTGTCTCGGGCGGCGGATCGAACATGCGCGCGCTGGTCAACGATATGACTGGCGATCATCCGGCACGGCCCGCTGTGGTTGTCTCGAACAATGCGGATGCGGGGGGCATCGCGTGGGCGCGCGCGCAAGGCATCGCAACAGAAGTCATCGATCACCGTCCCTATGGCAGGGAACGCGCAAGTTTTGAGACGGCGATTACACAGGCGCTGGCACCACATGCGCTCGACATTATTTGCCTTGCCGGGTTCATGCGGGTGCTGACCGAAGGATTTGTCGCGCCATGGGCAGGCCGGATGCTGAACATCCACCCGTCGCTGCTGCCAAAATACAAGGGGCTGCACACCCATGCCCGCGCGCTGGAAGCAGGAGACACCGAACATGGCTGCACCGTGCATCTGGTCACGCCCGCGCTTGATGATGGTCCTGTGCTTGGTCAGGCGCGTGTGGCCGTTCATCCCGATGACACGCCCGAAACGCTTGCGGCGCGGGTCTTGGTGCAGGAGCACCGTCTCTATCCCGCGGTGCTGCGCCGCTTTGCGGGTAGGAACACCGACCCGCTGATGCTCTAGCCAAGACGGGCGTAAATGGTATAGACCCGTACAACCGATCGGTGCATATCGCCCAAAAACAAGAAGATACCGCAGATGAAGACTCTCACCACCACCGACGAACTTGCTGCATTCTGCACAGAGGCGGCGCGACATGACTACGTCACGGTGGACACGGAATTTCTGCGCGAACGGACCTATTATTCCAAATTGTGCCTGATCCAGCTGGCCATGCCCGGCACCGATGACAGCGGTGCGGTGCTGGTGGATCCGCTCGCGGGCAACATGTCGCTAGAGCCGCTGTATGATCTGTTCCGCGATACATCGGTGGTCAAGGTGTTTCATGCGGCACGGCAGGACCTTGAGATCTTTTATGTGGATGCGCAGGTGCTGCCGGATCCGCTTTTTGACACACAGGTGGCCGCGATGGTCTGCGGTTTTGGTGAACAGGTCGGATATGAGACGCTGGTGCGCAAGATTGCCCGGCAGTCATTGGACAAAACATCGCGGTTCACCGACTGGTCGCGGCGTCCGTTGACGGATGCACAAAAGACCTACGCGCTGGCCGACGTTACGCACCTGCGCCAGATATACGAATTTTTGGCGGCCAAGCTCGAAGAAACGGGGCGCGCGCGCTGGGTCAAAGAGGAACTGACCACGCTGCTGAGCGGTGACACCTACATCGTGCAGCCGGAGAATGCGTGGAAACGGGTCAAGACACGGACGCATTCGCCAAAGTTTCTAGCGCTGGTCAAGGAACTTGCCGCCTTCCGCGAGCGCCACGCGCAGGACCGCAACATCCCCCGCAACCGTGTCTACAAGGACGATGCCCTTGTGGAACTGGCCAGCAACAAGCCCAAATCGCTCGAAGACCTTGGCCGGTCCCGGCTGTTGCTGCGTGAAGCGCGCAAGGGGGACATTGCCGACGGCATTCTGAAGGCGGTGAAGGCCGGGTTGTCGATGTCACCCGATGCGATGCCGCAACCCGACCGCAGCCGCGAAAAGCTACAGGTGAACCCGGCGCTGGCGGATTTGCTGCGCGTGCTGCTCAAGGCAAAGACAGAAAGCGCCGGTGTGGCGGCAAAGCTGATTGCGACCGCGTCCGATCTCGACGCCTTGGCGGCGGGTGAACGCGATATCGCGGCACTGAAGGGGTGGCGGTCAGAAGTGTTTGGCGAGGACGCGCTGCGCCTGTGTGATGGCCGCGTCGCGCTGGCGGCCAAGGGCGAAAGCGTGCGTATCGTCCCGCTGGACGAGTAGATCCGGATTCTAGCGGCGCCGCGACGTCTGGGCGTTGCGCAGGCCTTCAACCCGGATGGTCCGAACCCCGACCAATTGGTTGTCGGTCACACGACGGGCGGCTGTTACCGTGCGCACCCGTTCAGGGCCGCCGACACGCGCGCTGTTTGGCCGGATGACCTCCAGCCGATAGGTCAGCACGCCGTCTTCGGACACTTCGTCCTCATTCGCGGGTTGCAGCCGCACGCCATACGCGCCCTGATAATCCGCCACGCCCGACACCCGGATCACAGCGCCGCCGGGCACGCGTTCGATCACCAGATCACTGACCTGATCAATCGGGCCGCCCGGATATTCGGCGTCATCGGCATTGCGCAGCCCAAAAAGGTTCAGCCGCAACCGCTCGCTTTCCGGGATCAAGGGGTTTTTCTCTTTGGTGTCTTGTGGTGACTGGACGGGCTCGGACTGGCCACGCCCAAACCAGTTAAACGGATTCAGCCGTGTACTGCACGCCCCCAATGTCATGGCAGCGACAAGGATAAGGATGGTTAGCTTGGTCATCGGACTGCTCTGCCCCTGTGGACTTTGATCACGAGTGGTAGCGGATGCGGAGCGCGATGAAAAGCGTCCCTTTGCAGGGCTGGACCTTTGGCGCGCCGCTCCTTACGTGGATTGGCAAGCAGAAGGGGCGGCAAATATGGCAAGTGCGGCATTCGAAGAGATCGTTGAGGATTTCGCGTTTCTGGATGACTGGGAAGACCGGTACAGGTTTGTCATTGACGCAGGCAAGGCAATGGACCCGCTGCCTGACGCGCTGAAGGTGCCTGCGACCAAGGTCGACGGCTGCGCGAGCCAGGTGTGGCTGCATCCGCAGATTGAGGGCGGGGTGTTCCGCTTTGATGGCGAAAGCGACGCGATGATCGTGAACGGGCTGATCGCAGTGCTGCGCAAGCTCTACAACGACTTGCCGGTCGCAGATGTGCTGGATGTGGATGCGCGGGCCGAGATGGAGCGGTTGGGGCTCAACGATCATTTGTCAGCGCAGCGGTCCAACGGGTTGCGGGCAATGATTGAGCGTATTCGCAGTGTCGCCGCCACGGCGTGATCCCACGGACGCGCTGCCGCGCGACGCGATTCATTTTTTGGATGAGGGGCGCTGCCCCTCAAACTCCCCGGGATTTTTGGGGACAGAGACGGGGCAGGATCAGCGTTTTGCCAGTTCCGTGGCGAGATCGCCGTAGCCTGTGAAACGACGTTCGAAGGACAGGCCAAGTGTTTTTGCTGCTGCCTTGGCCTTTTGCGTGAGGGCCGGGTCATCGGTTTGGGCTTGGTAGACAAGTTTTTCATAATTGCCGAAATACATGTCGCGGAGTTCGGGGTGACGGTCGAGGCCCATGGGTTTGATGACAAAAGCCTCAAACTGACGGACGAGGAAATCCGTTAGGTAGAACGTGGTGATTTCACTTTCGCTTTGTCGCGCAAAGCGTTCGTTCCCTTCGAAAAAACTATAGCAATGGGGGCCTGGAACCATCTCAACGCCCATCATGTCGCACGCCGTTTTCAATTGCCCGCCCGTGCCGCAATCGGCGTAGACGACAAAGATGTCGTCATAGGCATCACGGTGGTGCGCAACGGCGGCCTTTACGGCGTCGGTGATCTGATCGGGATAAAGGTGCAGTTTGGCCGGCAGACAGGTCAGGTCCATATGGTCCCAGCCATTGGCGCGTTTGAGATCAAGGATTTCGCGCGCAAGCGCGCCACATGCGATCAGCAGGATGCGGCCCGACCCGCTGATGCGCAGCCCCGCTTCGGTCAGGGTTGTGTCGTCAGGCAGGGTCATTGGCCGCGCCAGACCGAACGCGGCAGAGCATAACACAAATAGCGCGCCGGCCCGTTGCCCAGATCCAGATCCGCTTGGTAGCGCAGGGTGGCGCCCAGTTTTTCCGTCGCCTTTTGAGACCGGATGTTGTCCGTGCCCACGTGCAGCCATGCGGTGTCCAGGCTGACAAAGATATGATCCAGCATCAGCGTCTTCATCTCGTGGTTTGTCGCACCGCCCCAATGCGCGCGTTCGAGAAAGGTGAAACCGATGGAAACCGCGGGCGGCACCTCGTCCGTGACATAGTAGCACGACGTACCGATCACGCGCCCGTCTGTGCGCCGCTCGACCACGAGCGCGGAGCCGCGCGCCAGTTGCGCGTCAAAATACGGGTCGAACACAGCGCGTTCGTGCCGGTTGCGCGCCGGATGCTGTTCCCAGATCAAAGGATCGGACGCCGCCGCAAAAAGCGGATCACGGTCGTCCGTCGTCATCGGGCGCAGATGTAGCGTACGCCCTGTCAGTACCGGTTGCGGATCGAAACCCGCAGGGAACATCAGCCTGCCATCTGGTTGTGTTTGCGCGCTACGAATTCCTTGGCCGTTTCGACCGCAACAGCGGCGTCCCGGCAATAGGCGTCTGCGCCGATGGCTTTGCCAAACTCTTCGTTAAGGGGCGCGCCGCCCACCAGCACGATGTAATCGTCGCGCTTGCCCTGTTCGACCATCGTGTCAATCACGACCTTCATGTAAGGCATGGTGGTGGTCAGCAGGGCCGACATGCCGAGGATGTCAGGCTGTTCTTTTTCCAGTGCCTCAAGATAGTTTTCGACCGGGTTGTTGATGCCCAGATCGACCACTTCGAAACCGGCGCCTTCCATCATCATCGACACAAGGTTTTTGCCAATGTCGTGGATGTCGCCCTTGACCGTGCCGATCACCATCTTGCCCACTCGCGGAGCACCGGTTTCGGCCAGCAGCGGCTTGAGAATGAACATGCCACCCTTCATGGCATTGGCCGCCAACAGCACTTCGGGCACAAAAAGGATGCCATCGCGGAAATCGTGCCCAACGATTGTCATACCGCCCACAAGCGCCTTGGTCAGGATGTCATACGGGGTCCAGCCGCGTTCCAGCAGGATGTTGACGCCCTCTTCGATCTCTTCCTTGAGGCCGTCATAGAGGTCGTCGAACATCTGCTGGACCAGTTCCTCGTCGTCGAGTTCGGACAGGACGATGTCGTCTTCTTCTGACATTTTGCGTTCCTTTGCTGGCGCGCGGGCTAAAAGGCCGTTTGTTTCCGGGGTTATCGGGCAGATTGTCGCGGTGCGACTGTCCGAATTGCGACATGGCCCGCACCAAGGGCGACGCGGCGTGTCACTTTCGTATGCCACGGCATGTTAAGGCGGGGTATGGGCAGTCTATAGTGGCGTATGTTCACGATGTGTTCTATTGTCGCGCCATGGAACAGGACCTTCGGACTCAGCTGGCGCGCGGGCGTGGGGCGGTGAGCAACGCCGACAGCCGCTACAGCACCGTGACGCGCCATGGTGACAGCGACGGGTGGGACCGGGACGAGGAACAGCCGATTTTGCGCACCCAAGTAAGTGTTGAGCGTCCGCGCAGCGCGATCACTTACAACAGGTCGCCGGATTTGCCTTTTGACCGTTCGATCAACCCGTATCGTGGATGCGAGCATGGCTGCGTCTACTGTTTCGCGCGTCCGACACATGCCTATCTGGGCTTGTCGCCGGGGCTTGATTTTGAAACGCGGCTGGTGGCGCGGCCCGGCATCGACGCGGTGCTGCGCAAGGAACTGGGGCGCAAAACCTACACTGTGGCACCTATGGCCATCGGGACGAACACCGACCCCTATCAGCCGGTCGAGAAAGAGCATGGGATCATGCGCGCCTGTCTTGAGGTGTTGGCGGACTGTGGGCATCCGGTCGCGATTGTGACCAAGGGCACGCTGATCGAGCGGGACTTGGACATTTTGGGCGCGATGGCGCGGCGCGGGCTGGTGCGGGTGGGCGTGTCGGTCACAACGCTGGATGCGGATTTGTGCCGCCGGATGGAGCCGCGCGCACCGTCGCCCGAACGCCGGTTGCGCATGATCGAACGGTTGAGTGCGGCCGGAGTGCCGGTGCGCATCATGGCCTCGCCCATGGTGCCGGCGCTGACCGATCCCGAGCTTGAGGCGATCCTTGCCGCAGGCAAGGCGGTTGGTGCGCGCACGGCAAGCTGGATCATGCTGCGCCTGCCGCAGGAGGTGTCGCCGCTCTGGCAGGAATGGCTGGCCGCGCATTATCCTGACCGTGCGGGTCGGGTCATGTCCAAACTGCGCGAGATGCACGGCGGCAAGGATTACGATGCCCGCTGGGGGCATCGGATGCGGGGCACGGGCAGCTATGCAGAGATGGTGGCGCATCGGTTCAATCTGGCTGTCAAACGGTTGGGGCTGCGAACTGAGGCGCCGCCGATGCGGACCGATCTGTTCTTGCCGCCCGTTCCCCCGTCCGATCAGCTCAGCCTGTTCTAGGCCGCGCGGCGGCCGCGGCGTTTGCGCGCCGGAGGCGTGTCGTCGCCGGTGCCATCGCTGGCAGAGCTGAAGGGGCCAAGTGCCGCCACAATCTCGTCCAATGTCGGCGCGGGGCCTTTGGCGCGGGTGTCGAGCGCGGCGCGCATCTTGCGCAGATGATCCGGCGTTGTACCGCAGCACCCGCCGATGATCCGTGCTCCGCAATTGCGCGCCAGTTCGGCATAGTCAGCCATCAGGTCGGGCGTACCATCGTAGTGGATGTGGCCGTCGTGAAACTTGGGGATGCCTGCGTTGCCCTTGGCGATGATGGGCAGTTCGGTTCCGGTGGCGGCAAAGCCCAAGACCGTGCGCAACAGGTCCGATGCGCCGGTGCCGCAATTGGCACCAAAGGCGAGCGGCGGGTTGGGCAGGGTCGCGGCTTGGCTGGCAAGATCAGTGCTGGTGACACCCATCATGGTGCGCCCTGCGGTATCGAAACTCATGGTGCCGACCCAATCCAGCCCTGCCAGCGCAAAGCCTTCGGCGGCGGCTGCAAACTCTTCGGGGGCCGAAATCGTCTCGACCCAGCCGACATCGGCACCACCCGCCTTGAGACCGGCAGCGGTCTCGTGGAACATCTCGACTGCGTGCGCGTGGCTGAGCGCGCCGACGGGTTCCATGATCTCGCCCGTGGGACCGACCGATCCCGCAACGATCACGGTGCGCGGCGCTTTGTCGGCCACATTGCGCCCGATCTCGGCGGCAGCCTTGCTCAACTCAAATGCCCGGTGGCCTGCGTCGTG
Organism: uncultured Tateyamaria sp.; assembly: GCF_947503385.1. Taxonomy (GTDB): domain Bacteria; phylum Pseudomonadota; class Alphaproteobacteria; order Rhodobacterales; family Rhodobacteraceae; genus Tateyamaria. Next base: position 58,536 of record NZ_CANNDO010000002.1, on the reverse strand, counting down.
CAGTTTAAGCCGTGACGCATTCGCACCAAAGGAATTGGTCAGGAAAATGTCGCTGCCCGCGTCCACTGCGCCTTGGTAGAGCGCGACGATCTTGTCCGGCGCATCGGTGTTCCACAGTTCGGGCGCATCGCCTGCTTCGAGCCCCATGGCAAACAGGTTGGTGCCCGTGGCCCCATCCGCCAGCAACGTGCCGCGTTCATTGAGCAGGGAGAGCAGGGGATTGGACATGAGACGCCTCTTTGATGTCAGGGTTGGGGTGTCTCATGCCGCGCGATGTGAAGCCACTTCATAATTCTCATCTAAATCATGAGCTGCGTTTGTGGTGGCAGTTGTGACGGGACCGGGAAACTGGATGGTGCGCAAGATGTCGGCCAACCCGATGAACAGCCCATAAGGCGTCGTCGATGCCGCGTAGCGGGGCCGCCAGACCGGGCCAAAGTTGGATTTGAACTGCCGCAATCCAACCCCACCCGCGACCTGTACAAACTGCATCATCGCCCATCGCCAAAAAGCGGAGCCGGGGTCGGGGCAGGCGGGGGTTGCCGCCAGACAGAACCGCTTGGCCCCTTGCGCCTGCGCGGCTTCGATTGCGGCATGGACGAGCGCGTGCATGGTCCCGTCAGGCGCGTCATCGGTGTGCCGCATCAGGTCAAGACACCATTCATCGCGCGCCATGTGCGCCGTGACAAAGGCGACGCATCGCGTGTTGATCCGCGCCACCGCAACCCATTGATCCACCATGTAGTTCGGGCAATAGCGTCCCATGCTGCCACCGCGTGCCCGACCATGTTGGTCCTGCCAATGTGCGTCGATATAGGCGAGATCCTTGTGCGGCAGCGGTTGGTCGACGCACAGTTCCACACCCACGCGGTCGGCTGCGCGCAGCTTGCGCCGCAAGGTACGACGCTCGGGCGTGTTCACGTCGAACCTGTCCAGCGGAACAATTGCGTCATCTGCAATGTGCAACACGGACCAGCCCGCGCGCCGGGCGGTGGCCGCCAGCCGCGCACCGCCCTTGTAAACCATCGGAATCGCGGCGGTGTCGCGCGCCCGTTCCATCAACATGCCAAGGCCGTGCTCCACCTTGCCGGACAGGGGATCGGCCACAAGCGTCATGGTCTGGCCCGTTGGCCACAGTGCCAGAGAGGTGTTGCCAAAGTCATGCAGCGCGCCCCCGTTTTGGCGCACAACGCCCACTTCGCTGCGTGGCGCCGTGGCGATAGAGGACCGGAGGAACGGGCGCCGGGGCCTTGCATCGTGGAACGGACGTATCAAGGCCAGTGCCGCAAGGCCCGCCGGTATGGCGTAATACACAATGCGGTAGCCAAGGATCGCGGTCAGCGCGACGTCGATCCCGACACCGGGCAGGATGGACAGCATGATCACCTCGAACGGACCGAGCCCGCCGGGTGTGTTCGACAGAAGGGCGGCCCCCATCGCAATCAGGAACACAGGATAGAACGTGGCAAAGCCGACCGTACCCGCAGGCAGCATCACGTAGAGCGCGCCAGCAGCGGCCAATGTGTCCACAAAGGCCCAGAACAGTATCCCACCGCTCAATCGCCATCCCGGCAAGCGCAGGCGCAGGCTCCGAATGCGCAGTTCGGGACAGAAGAACAAAGCGATCATGCCAATATAGGCGCAGGCGCAACCCAGCGCGGCCACCCATTTGGCCCATGTCGGCGCAGGCAGGACGAGGCTCACCACGCTTGTCACCACAACCCATGCAATGATGAAAGAGATGGAGACGAAAACGGAAAGCCTGAAGGCTTTGACCGGCCCCAATGCGGGCATCATGCGCCAGCGTGCCAACGCGCCGGTGAACAGGCCAAACCCAAGTGCCTGACCAACAGCGATGGCGATGCTGCCGGTCCAGCGGGCGTTGCGTTCCGGCAAGCCGGTGCGCAAAAAGCGGTGCGCGAGAACGTCGTAACGCCCCACACTGTAGAGGCTGAGCGTTGTCAAAACGGCTGCGCACAGCCATTGCCATGGGGCGATATCCCCAAGCCGTTCAGGCAGTGACAAAAGCAATTCGACGCTTAGCTTTTGCGACAGAACCCAGCCGCAAAACAATAAAATCGCCGCCGGTACAATGGCACGCGCAGCACGTCTGGCCCAAATCTGAGGCGCAGTCTGCGCCGTGAACCCGTTACCAACCACGCCTGCGCCCCTTTGACCCCCCTTGACCCGAGCCTCACTCTAGGACGCTGAAATGACCGATGCGTTAAGTGATCAATTTGAGCAATTAAAAACGCGCACAGCCGGAACCATGCGCGTTTGGGCAGTTGAATTTGGCCAGTCAAAATATTGATTTAGCTGGTTTCCTTCATGAGTTGGCTCTTGGCTTCGACCATCAGCGCCGCCATTTTGGCGCGGATTGTCGCCTCGTCCGCCAACGATCCCAGATCGCCCGACACTTTGCGATAGACATCTTCGTCACCGGCCTCTTCAAAATCAGACTTGACCACTTCTTTGGCATAATCAGCGGCATCGTCGCCGGATTTGCCCATCAATTCTGCCGCCCACAGGCCCAACAGCTTGTTGCGGCGCGCGTCAGCCTTGAACTGCATTTCCGCGTCATGGGCGTACTTGTTCTCAAACGCGTTTTCGCGGTCATCAAAGGTGCTCATCAGGTCTCTCCCCGGGGATTGCGTTGCACCAGATATGCGAGCCTGTGCGGATGCGCGCAACCCCTTTGATGCGCATCAGCACGCCCATCGCTTGCGGCATATGACCCGATTGCTTATGAGAGCCTCACTGTCGGGCAGATTCAGCAGCGCTGCCCCAGCGAAAGGACGCCCATGGCGCGACGCAAAAAGATTTACGAAGGCAAAGCCAAGATCCTCTATGAAGGTCCCGAACCGGGCACCATCGTGCAGTACTTCAAGGATGACGCCACCGCCTTCAATGCGCAGAAAAAGGACGTGATCGAAGGCAAGGGCGTGCTCAATAACCGCCTGAGCGAATTCTTTATGACCGGTCTGAACCAGATCGGCGTGCCGACGCATTTCCTGAAACGCCTGAACATGCGCGAGCAACTGGTGCGGTCCTGCGAGATCATCCCCCTTGAGGTGATCGTGCGGAACTATGCCGCTGGCACAATGAGCCAGCGACTGGGCATCGATGAGGGCACGCAATTGCCACGACCTATCGTCGAATATTGTTACAAGGACGACAACCTTGGCGATCCGCTGGTGACCGAAGAGCACATCGCCGCTTTTGGCTGGGCCAGCCAGCAGGACATGGATGACATCGTCAGCCTTGCACTGCGAGTGAACGATTTTCTCAGCGGCGTGATGATGGCTGTCGGTATCCGGTTGGTCGATTTCAAGATCGAGATCGGACGGGTCTACGACGGCGATTTCATGCGCCTGATCGTGGCGGATGAGATCAGCCCTGACAGTTGCCGGCTGTGGGACATCGAAACGGGCGAAAAGCTCGACAAAGATGTGTTCCGACGCGATCTGGGCAATCTGGCGGATGCGTATACCGAAGTGGCGCGCCGTCTGGGCGTGATGCCAATGAACGCGCAGCCGGTGACCAAACCGACCCTCATCAATTGAGGCGACGTGGCTTTTGAGTATTTGGAAAGAGAAGAAGCGGGGGACCGGGACAGGATGAAGGCGACGGTACATGTGATTCTGAAGAATGGCGTGCTGGACCCACAAGGGGAAGCGGTGCGTCATGCGCTTGGTGCATCGGGGTTCGCGGGCGTGAACGGGGTGCGGCAGGGCAAGGTCATCGAGCTTGATCTGGCCGATGGCACCACCGAGGCGCAGGTGACGGAGATGTGCGAAAAGCTGCTCGCCAATACGGTCATCGAAAGCTACCGGATCGATATGTCATGAAGGCGGCGGTGATCGTCTTTCCGGGATCGAATTGCGACCGGGATCTTGCGGTGGCGTTCCGGGCTGCGGGTGCGGATGTGGACATGGTCTGGCACAAGGACACCGCCTTGCCTGACAATGTGGACATAGTCGGCGTTCCAGGCGGGTTTTCCTTTGGCGATTACCTGCGCTGCGGTGCGATTGCGGCCAATGCGCCGATTGTTGGGGCGCTCAGGGCCCATGCGGACCGCGGCGGTTACGTGCTGGGCATCTGCAACGGATTTCAGGTGCTGACGGAGACCGGATTGCTGCCCGGTGCGCTGTTGCGCAATGCCGGGCTGAAATATGTCTGCAAAACCGTTGGCTTGCGTGTTGAGACGTCGCAAAGCGCCTTTTCCGAAGGCTACAATGCCGGCGACGTGGTCGATATTCCCATCGCGCATCATGATGGCAACTATTTCGCGGACACGGCAACGCTTGACCGGCTTGAGGGCGAGGACCGGGTGGTGTTCCGCTACACCGACAATCCAAACGGGTCGCAACGCGATATCGCGGGCATCCTGTCGGACAACCGGCGCATCCTTGGGATGATGCCGCACCCGGAACGGGCGGCGGATGCCGGGCATGGAGGCACGGACGGTACGGCGCTCTTTCGCGCATTGGCGGGGCAGTTGACCTCCGCGTGACTTGAGCGGGCGGCGGCGGCGTCGTAGATTGGCCGCCATGGCGCGTGACACGAAACAGGCGGGGGCACCCGCGCGGACACGGACGATCAGTTGGCGCGCGCGTCTTGCGCTGCTGGTGTTCGCAGGCACGGCCATTGCCACCGTCTTTTTTACCAACATGCTGCTAACCGACCGGTTTACGGAAACGACCCGCAACCGGGCTGAACTGCGGCTTGCGCTCTATTCCGGCAACCTGTTGAGCGAGCTGCGGCAAAGCGCGGTTGTCCCGCAGCTTTTGGCCCGTGACCCCACATTGATCGGCGCGTTGAATTCGTCGGATTTCGCACAGTCTACCGCGCGCCTGATTTCCTTTGTCGAAGAGATTGGCGCGGCCAACCTGATGCTGCTGGACGTTGAGGGGCGGGTCGTTGCCGCCACAGACCGCAATGTGCTGGGCACCAACCACCGCGGCACGGCGTTCTTTTTCGAAGCCTTGCGTGCCACGGACACGATTTTCACCACGTCGCAGCGCGAGAGCGGCGGCTATGCCTTTGTATACTCACGCAGGATCGTTGCGGGGGGCGATGTGCTGGGCGTCATCGTGGTCGAAGTGGATTTGCAGAAGTTTGAGCGGGCATGGGCCGGGATATCGGCGGCTGTGCTTGTGACAGACAGCACCGGCGAAATCATTTTGGCAACGGAGCCGCGCTGGCGTGGTCGCACCGAAGAGGATGCGCTGGCCGCGCAACCGGCGCAAAGTGCCATCGAACGCGCCATCCGTGCCACGGCGGATTGGACGGCTTTGCCGCCTGACGCTTATCTGCAGGGCGAAGGGGTTATGCGGCTGGAGACGCGCATTCCGTTTCGGGGTTGGCGCATGACGTCGTTCACGACCTACGCGTCGGTGCGTGAGCGGGTGAATGGGGTTCTGGCGATGGAAATCATGGGATTCGCACTGCTTCTGGCGCTGGCGTTTTATGCAATGAGCCGCCGGTCGGCCCTGCGGCTGGCGCTCTTTGCACGCGAGTCGGCAGAGCTTCGCCGCCTGAACACGCAGTTGCAGCGAGAAGTCGCCGAACGGATGCGTGTGCAAGAGGACCTCGCCGTGGCCGAACAGACGTTGCAGCAGTCGTCGAAACTGGCTGCTCTGGGTGAGATGTCGGCGGCGGTCAGTCACGAGTTGAACCAGCCGCTTGCGGCGATGAAGACCTACCTCGCCGGCGCGCGTCTGCTGTTGCGGCGCAACCGGCCCGAAGAGGCGCTGGTCAGCTTTGGCCGGATCGATGATCTGATCGAGCGGATGGGGGCGATCACGCGGCAGCTAAAATCCTATGCTCGCAAGGGACAGGACGAGTTGAGCCCTGTAAACATGGGTGATGCGCTGGCCTCATCCCTGTCGATGATGGAGCCGCAGCTGCGTCAGCGGCGGGTTTTGATCAACCGGATTGTGCCGCCCACGCCGATGATGGTGCTGGGCGACCGGCTGCGCATCGAACAGGTGATGGTGAACCTGTTGCGCAATGCCATCGACGCCACCAAATCGGTGAGTGAGCCGCAGGTGGATATCATCCTGTCAGCCGGTGAAACGGTGACGCTGACCGTGCGCGACAACGGTCCGGGCATCGAGGATCTCGATGCGCTCTTTGAGCCGTTTTACACAACCAAGCAACCCGGCGACGGGGTGGGGCTGGGCCTTGCCATTTCGTCGGGCATTGTGAACGATTTGGGAGGACGGCTCACCGCGCGCAACGGACAAGCGGGCGGTGCCGTCTTTGAGATGCAGTTGCCGGTGCTCGACGATGGGGCGAGTGCCGACAAGAACAAGATCGCCGCGGCCCAATGAGACCGGAGGGAAGACATATGACCCAAGCCATGAAGATTGCCATCGTGGATGACGAACAGGACATGCGCCAATCGATCAGCCAGTGGCTGGCGCTGTCCGGCTACGACACTGAAACCTTTGCCAGCGCCGAGGATGCGCTCAAGGTGCTGGGGCCGGAATATCCCGGCATTGTCATCTCGGACATCAAGATGCCGGGTATGGACGGGATGCAGTTCCTGAAAAAGCTGATGGGCAATGACAGTGCGCTGCCGGTGATCATGATCACAGGGCACGGCGACGTGCCCATGGCGGTCGAGGCAATGCGCGTGGGCGCGTTCGATTTCCTTGAAAAACCGTTCAACCCCGACCGGATGAGCGATCTGGCCAAGAAGGCCACGGTTGCGCGCCGTCTGACGATGGACAACCGCGCCTTGCGCCGCGAGCTGTCAGATGGTGGTCAGCTGATGAAAAAGCTGATCGGCAACGCACCTGTGATGGAGCGTCTGCGCGAGGATATCTTGGATCTGGGGCAAGCCGACGGTCACGTCCTGATCGACGGTGAGACAGGCACAGGCAAGACGCTGGTCGCCCATGCCCTGCACGCCGTGGGCAGCCGCGCTGGCAAGAAATTCGTGCTGATCTCGTGTTCCGCATGGGAGGAGGAAGCGCTGACCAAGCGGCTCTTTGGCCCGATGCTGCCCGAGGACGGTCAACTGCCTGCGGTCGAAGAGGCGCGGGGCGGCACGCTGGTGCTTGAGGATATCGAGGCGCTGAGCGAGAGCTTGCAAGCGCGCCTTTTGTCGGTGATCAACGAACAGGGCACGCCCGCCGAGACGCGCATTGTCGCCATTTGCAACATGCAGGAGGCGGGCAAGACCTGCGAAGACGCGCTGCGGCCTGATCTGTTCTACCGTCTGGCCGCTTTGAAAATCACTGTCCCGCCGCTCCGCCAGCGGGGCGAGGATATTCTGACGCTGTTCACCCGGCTCAGCGACCAGTTTGCAGACGAATATGGCTGCGAAGCGCCCAAGGTGTCCGCGCAGGAGGCCGCACAGCTGTTACAAGCCCCTTGGCCGGGAAACGTGCGCCAGCTGATCAACATTGCGGAACGGGCCGTACTGCAATCGCGCCGTGGCACCGGGTCTATCGCGTCACTGCTGATGTCGGACCACGAGGAAATGCAGCCGGTGATGACCACCGAAGGCAAGCCGCTCAAGGAATATGTCGAGGCGTTCGAACGGATGCTGATCGACAACACGATGCGCCGCCACAAGGGTTCCATCGCGTCCGTCATGGAAGAGCTGTGCCTGCCGCGGCGGACCCTGAACGAAAAGATGGCCAAATACGGGCTGCAACGCGCGGACTACCTGTAACGGGCTGTCACAAAAGCTGATTGGCGCGGGGCTGGTTTCGGCCCCGCACACCTGCCATGCCTGCGGCACAAGCAACGGGGCAGGGCAGTTACATGGCACATTACACCTCACCACCGGCGGCGTATCTGTTCGATATGGACGGGCTCTTGCTCGACACCGAGCGGGTCTGCCTTGACGCTTTTGTCCCGCTGGCTGCGGCGCGGGGGCATGATGCGGAGGATGCCCACGCCTTCTTTCTTACCTTGATTGGCTCGTCCGAGGCGATGACACAGGACCGCGTCACCGATCTGATGGGCAGCACGCAAGAGGGCGCGCGGTTTCTGTCGGAATGGCGTGACGTGGTGCAGCACAAACTGTCAACGCATGTGCCCCTGCGTCCGACTGTATCCAAAACGCTTGCAGGGCTGCGTGCGCAGGGCGCGCGCATGGCGGTTGTGACGTCAACGCGTGGGGACGCCGCGCGGCACCATCTGCATGTGGCGGGCTTGATCGCATGTTTCGAGACTGTGATTGGCGGCGACGAAGTACACGCGAACAAGCCCGATCCCGCGCCCTATTTGCAAGCGGCTGCTGCGCTGGACGTGGACCCGACACATTGCGCGGCCTTTGAAGACAGCGACCGGGGCATCATGGCGGCAGTGCGCGCGGGGTGTCGCGCGGTGCAGATACCCGACCTGCGCGCCCCCGATCTGGCGCTGCCCGACTTGGGCCAGCACATCGCCCATGACCTGTGGACAGCGGCCCATCTGGTGAGCGACGCCGCATCCCGACTGTCCGCCGACTGAGGGTCTGCTGCAATGGGTTTTTGGCTCCGCCCTCCAAGCCCTGACAAAGAGTTGCGGGGGCGAATCACTCATATCGTCTTGCCATCAATACACGCGGGGCCATGCCCGCATCGCGGCAGTGAGAGCAGGTATTGACGCAACCAAGACGCCTTTGGGCGTGGTCGCGATGGTGTACCGCGGCTATTTCATCCTCGAGCGGTGGTACAACGACTGTGCCGGGATGCTGGGGCCCGAAAACCTCTACATCTTCAGTCGCGGTCTGGACCCAAGACATGACGCGATTGCCAAAGGTGCCAACGTGATCCACATCCCGCGGAACGAAACCAAGTTCCGTTTCGAACGGCGGCGCTGGAACATGATGAGCCAGTTCGTTTCGGGCATGTTGACGAATTACAACTCGATGATCCTGAGCGATATGGATGAGTTCGTCGTGGCGGACCCGGAGGTGTCTCCGAACCTCGTCGATCATCTGCAAACGTATATTTGGGATGCCGACACGGCGCCAGTGAACATTGCACCACTGTGCCTTGACCCGATCCATTCTCCCCGCGACGAACCACATTCCATTGGCGCGTCACACACGATCCTGTCGCGGCGGCGCACCTTTGGCCCGAAACGCAGATAGTCCAAACCGAACCTCGTGCGCAAACCGGCGAAATTCACCCCCGGCAGCCATGCCAACACTCTGGGCGAACGGCACCTGCTGGATCATCTTTAGATGCTGCATCTCAAGCATTTCGACCGGTTCATGTTAAATGGCCGGGTGGAAGCGCGCGCGCCGCAAGCCGCCCTGATGCATGACGCTATCGACCGGCACACGTGCGTCGGAAAAACGCACATTGCTTTGGGCGCAGGAACATCAGCGTATCGTGAATCCGTTTGAATATGTGGGCGAGGACATCGCCCTGCCTGCGGTGCGCGAAACCATGCGCGCCCAGACTAGGGATACGCCCGGGCTGTTCAATTATGGTGTGCACGCCGGGGCCCGCAAGAAACTGTATCGCATCCGCGAACGCTGTGCCGTCGTGGTCTGACGGGGCTGCTGCGCCAAGATTGGCGTCTTGCATCGCCGCCAATCGCGATTGGCCATTGTCTTTGCGCCTGCATTGCCCTTATCTAGTCCAATGGGCAGGCGACGCGCATTCGCGTCGCAGCCTGTATGAGTTTCGCTGACGAGGCGTGAAAACCCTCTTCAGACCGATTGGGCCAGCAATGGCCATGAGATGCTGACGCAGGCCGAGGTCTGGCGCAGCGCGTAGAATGGATGCGGACGGCCCGAGGGCCGGTGCGCATCGGAGAAGAACCGCGATGACGCGCGTGAGGACAGGATTGATCCCAGCAGGAGGCCCGACCGGCTCTCCCTGCCGCGCGTCCCATATCGCTCAAACAAGACACATCCACCGCACGCTGGCCCCTCCGGGGGCGCGGCGCAGGTGCGTGTGCAATGGACTTTCATGCCTAAGAAAATGCTTATCGATGCCACCCACGCGGAAGAGACCCGCGTCGTGGTGGTGGACGGAAACAAGGTCGAGGAGTTTGACTTTGAATCCGAAAACAAGCGCCAGCTTGCTGGCAACATCTATCTCGCAAAAGTAACCCGGGTCGAGCCGTCGCTACAGGCGGCCTTTGTCGACTATGGCGGCAATCGCCACGGCTTCCTTGCGTTCTCGGAAATCCATCCCGATTACTACCAGATCCCCGTCGCCGACCGTGAAGCCCTGATGGAGGAAGAGCGCGCCTACGCCGAAGCGCAAAAGGCCCGCGACGAAGAAGAGGACAAGCCCAAGCCCAAGCGCCGCCGCTCGTCCCGTTCCAAGGCGGCCAAGGCCGACACCGGGGATGCGACCACCTCCAAGGACATCGAGGGGATGGAAACCATCGACCTCGAAGAGGCCGAAGTCCCCGAGGACGAAGCCGCGTCGCCCATGGAGACCGTCAAGGAGACCCCCGTCGAAACGCCCAGTGCCGATGAGGCCGAGGAGCAAAGCGACGAGGCGACCTCCGCCGACCAAGCGGATGACGATGACGCGTCCGAGGGGAAGGCGGCCGATGCCGCGTCCAAGGACGACAGCATCGAATCCGTCGCCGATGAGGACGATCAGGAAGACATCCGCCCGCCGCGCAAACCTCGTCCGCGCCGCTACAAGATCCAAGAAGTCATCAAGGTCCGTCAGATCCTGCTCGTGCAGGTCGTCAAGGAAGAGCGCGGCAACAAAGGCGCGGCTCTGACCACGTACCTGTCCCTCGCGGGTCGCTACTGCGTCCTGATGCCTAACACCGCACGTGGTGGCGGCATCAGCCGCAAGATCACCAACGCCGCCGACCGCAAGAAGCTCAAGGAAATCGCGGGCGAGATCGAGGTGCCGCAAGGTGCCGGTCTGATCGTGCGCACCGCCGGGGCCAAGCGGACCAAGGCCGAGATCAAGCGCGATTACGAATACCTGCAACGGCTCTGGGAACAAATCCGCGAGTTGACGCTGAAGTCGATCGCACCGGCCAAGATTTACGAGGAAGGCGACCTGATCAAACGGTCGATCCGCGACCTCTACAACCGCGAGATTGACGAAGTGTTCGTCGAAGGCGAGCGCGGTTACCGCATCGCCAAGGACTTCATGAAGATGATCATGCCGTCCCACGCCAAGAACGTGAAACTCTACGGCGAGAGCCTGCCGCTCTTTGCGCGCTATCAGGTCGAAACCTATCTGGGCGGCATGTTCAACCCGACGGTGCAGCTGAAATCAGGTGGCTACATCGTGATCGGTATCACCGAGGCACTGGTCGCCATCGACGTGAACTCAGGTCGGTCGACCAAGGAAGGGTCGATTGAGGAAACCGCGCTCAAGACCAACCTCGAAGCCGCCGAAGAAGTGGCGCGCCAGTTGCGTCTGCGAGACCTTGCGGGGCTGATCGTCATCGACTTTATCGACATGGACGAGCGCAAGAACAACGCCGCCGTGGAAAAGCGCATGAAGGACCGTCTCAAGACGGACCGTGCGCGCATTCAGGTGGGCCGCATCTCGGGCTTTGGTCTGATGGAGATGTCGCGACAGCGCCTGCGCCCCGGCATGATCGAGGCGACGACGCAGCCCTGTCAGGCGTGCCATGGCACGGGCCTGATCCGGTCGGACGACAACCTTGCGCTGTCGATCCTGCGCCAGATCGAAGAGGAAGGCACGCGCCGCCGCTCGCGCGAGGTGCTGGTGAAATGCCCCGTCGGCATCGCCAACTTCCTGATGAACCAGAAGCGCGAGCACATCGCGCAGATCGAGGCCCGCTATGGCCTGTCGGTCCGGGTCGAGGGTGAGCCGCATCTGGTCAGCCCCGACTTTGCGCTCGAAAAATTCAAGACCGCAACCCGGGTGGTCAAGGCCGTCGAGGCGCCTGTTGTCTCGGTGGACACGTCGATCATGGATGAGGTGGACGAAGCCGAAGCAGAAGTCGATGACGCCCCCGCGGCACCCGGTGCCGACACCCCGTCCGAAGATGGCGAGACCAAGCCCAAGCGCCGCCGTCGGCGCCGTCGTCGGCGGAGCAAGTCCGGCAGCGGTGAAAACGGTGATGGCTCGCAGGACAATGGCGATACCGCCAACACCGATGCTGCGTCCGAAGACGGGCCGGCAGACACAACAGCCGAGCCAGCGGAACAACCCGACGCCGAAGCAGAGGCCGAAGCAACGCCGGACGCCGAAGAGGCCAAGCCCAAGCGCCGCTCCAGCCGGAGCCGGTCGACGGCAAAGTCGAAAACCGAAGCCAAGGCCGAGGACAGCGCCGCATCGTCCGAACCTGAAGCCGCAGAGGCACCAGCGGAGGAGACCGCAGAGCCCGAAGAAAAGCCTGCGCGCAAAACGCCCACACGGACACGCAGCACACGTTCGCGTTCCACCAAGGCCAAAGCGGACGACGCCAAAGAAGCCCCGGCAGAGGATGCAGAGGCCGCAGCGGACCCGGCACCCGAACCGCAACCTGAACCCGTGGCAGAGCCTGAGCCCACGCCGGAGCCCGTGGCCGCCGCCGCCGCACCGGACCCCGTGGCCGAAGCCCCGGCACCCGACGAACCGGCCAAGCCAAAACGGCGCGGCTGGTGGTCACTGGGCGGCAAGTAAGGGCCTAGCCCTTGCGGATCACGTAAACATGCACGGGGCCGTCCAGATCGCTTGAGACAAGCGTATGGCCGGCCTCGGCGCAAAAATGCGGGATGTCGACGATTGCGGCAGGATCATCTGCCTGAACGGTGATCTCGTCCCCCGACGACAACGCGGCCAGACGCTTGCGCGCCTTGAGTACGGGCAGGGGGCACAGCAGGCCCACAGCATCAAGCATATGTGGATCGGTCATAGTTGCCATTTAGGCGCGATGTTTCAGCATGTCCACGCACATGTGACTGCGTGCCCCCGTGACGCCGGGCGTGCGGTTGGTTAGGTGGGTTTCATGTTCGGAATTGACATCATCGACGCGAGCCTGCTGCCTGCCATGAGCGTGGCCTTGCTGGCGGGCATCATCAGCTTTCTCAGCCCATGCGTGCTGCCTATTGTGCCGCCTTATCTTGCGTATATGTCGGGCATGAGCGTGGGCGAGATATCCGAAGACGGGCGCGGGCGCAGCCGGGCCACGATTGCGGCGCTGTTCTTTGTCCTTGGCCTGTCGACAGTCTTTATCATCCTTGGCTTTGCCGCGTCCGCCTTTGGCGCGTTTTTCTTGCAGAACCAGGTGCTATTTGCGCAGATTTCCGGCGCTGTGATCATCGTTTTTGGCCTGCATTTCCTTGGTGTCTTCCGCATCTCGTTTCTTGATCGCGAGGCGCGGATGGATGCGGGGGATCAGGGCGGGTCGTCTTTTGGCGCATATATCCTTGGCCTTGCCTTTGCTTTTGGCTGGACGCCCTGTATCGGACCGCAACTGGGCGCGATCCTGACACTTGCCGCGTCTGAGGCGTCCGTGACACGCGGCACGGTCCTGCTGGGCATTTATGCAGCCGGTCTTGGGATACCGTTCCTGCTGGCGGCGATGTTCATGAGCCGTGCCATGGGGTTCATGAACCGGATAAAACGCCACATGGTCCTGATCGAAAGGGTGATGGGAGGACTTTTGGTTCTGGTGGGGCTGGCGATGCTGACCGGACTGTTCACGTGGTTCTCCTTTTGGCTGCTGGAGCAGTTTCCGGCCTTGGCCACGCTGGGGTGATCGGTTTCGGGCACGGAAACCAACCGGCAGCTTCCGCCTTACTTTGGCCCCACAACATCGCTAGAATGCGCCAAAAGGTGCATTGATGAGCAGCGCGCATCCAAAAACCGTGTCACGCCGCCGGGTGTTCTACATTCCCGGCTACGACCCGATTCACCCCCGCCGATACCGCGAGCTTTATCGCAAGGAAGGGGTCGCACAGGCGGCCATATCCGGCTACGAACTGGCGCTGACACCCGCGCCAAAGGGCGCGCATTACGGTTGGCAGGTGGCAGCACGCATTGACGACGCGCAAACCCATGCCGACGTCGAGGTTCTGGTCTGGTCCGATATCGTCCGTGACAGCATGGATGCGTCGATCCCCGGCACCTATCTGCAACTTGTGCGCACCGCATGGACCTATATCGCGTCGGGCGCGCTACGCCGCCTGATGCGCCTGCGCAAGGGGCCGGTGATTGCCGCCCTTTACCCGGTGGGCATGTTGGTGGGCCAGTTGCTGTTGGCGGTTCTGCTATGGGCGCTGATCTGGCGCCTTGGGGACACGATCTGGCCCGGTGTCGGATCATGGTTGGGCAGCGGCGGGGGGGCGGTGGCCTTTGTCAGCTTGCTGCGCTGGTTCAAATCCAAGGACGGCCGGTTTTTTGCCTACTACCTGATGCACGACTACGCCTATTCGGCAGCCTCGCGTGGTGCGAACCCGGACGCGTTGGAGGCGCGGATGCGCAGCTTTGGCGACAGCATTGCCGAAGCGATGCAGGACGATGTCGACGAGGTGCTGGTGGTTGGCCATTCCTCTGGCGCGCATCTGGCCGTGTCCATCCTTGCCGACCTGATCCGCGAGGGCCGGGTGCCCGCGACCGGTCCTGCGCTTGGGTTCCTGTCGTTGGGGCAGGTTGTGCCCATGGTGTCCTTTTTGCCCGAGGCGCACCGCCTGCGGGCTGACTTGCAATACCTGTCGATGCGCGACGAACTGACATGGGTGGATGTCACAGCGCCCGGCGATGGCTGTGCCTTTGCGCTGTGTGATCCTGTGGCCGTCTCTGGCGTGGCACCCGAGGGCAAACGCTGGCCGCTGGTCTTTTCCGCCGCCTTCACCCAGACCCTCAGCCCGGAGCGGTGGAAGGAATTGCGCTGGCGCTTTTTTCGTCTGCATTTCCAGTACCTGTGCGCCTTTGACCGGCCCAAGGATTATGACTATTTCCAGATCACCGCAGGGCCTGTTACCTTGGCGGACCGCTATGCGGATCGCCGGCCCTCCAAATCCCGGATCGACATTCCTGTGTCCAAATACACCTCGGTTGCGGTATGACACCGCCCAAACCGCCCAGCAGGCCGGACCGCGTGTCGCTGTGGCGGTACATGCGGCTGTTTCGACAGGACATATTGTCGGCACAACCCGAGCGTCTCTACCGCGCATGGATGGCCGAGTTCCGCACTCCGTTTTTTCGCAGCTACCTGATGAACCAGCCCGCGTTGGTCAAAACCGTGCTCAGGGAACGGCCCAAGGACTTCCCCAAATCCGACCGGATCAGCGAGGGGCTGCGGCCGTTGCTGGGCAATTCCGTCTTTTTGACCAACGGCGCGCAATGGGAGCGGCAGCGTCGTATCATCGACCCCGCCTTTGAGGGCGGTCGCCTGCGCGAGACGTTCCCGGCCATGTGGGACGCCTCCGAAGCGGCAGCGGCACGTTTGCCAGAGGGGCCGACAGAAATTGAGGCCCAGATCAGCCATGCCGCCGCTGATGTGATTTTTCGGACGCTCTTTTCCTTGCCGATTGAGGATGAATTGGCGGGGGCCGTTTTTCACGCGTTCCGCGCCTATCAGCGCAGCCAGCCGATCCTGAACCTTGCCGCTTTTGTCCCGCTGCCGGCGTGGCTGCCGCGTGGGTTTCGGCGGAACACGCGCGCCACTGCGGCTGAGATCCGCAGGCTGATCACCCAACTGGTCGAGCGGCGCGCGGCGGAAATCGCGGATGGCACCGCGCCGGATGATTTGGCGACCAAGATCATGACGACCGTCGATCCCGAAACCGGCGAGACCTTTGACGCCGAAGAGATGGTGGATCAGGTCGCGATCTTCTTTCTCGCAGGGCACGAAACCAGTGCCTCTGCGCTGGCATGGGCGCTCTACCTTGTGGCGTGTTTTCCAGAGTGGCAAGACCGCATCGCGACAGAGGCGCAAGCTCTGGACACCTGCGAATTCAGCGTGATGTCCAAACTGCCCGTGGCGCGGGACGTGTTTCGTGAAACCCTGCGACTTTATCCTCCGGTGCCGATGATGGTGCGGGAAACGACATGCCCCGAAACATTCCGGGATCGCGACGTGCCCAAGGGCGCGCAGGTCGTCATCAGCCCGTGGCACCTGCATCGCCACACGCGTCTTTGGGATCAGCCTGACGACTTTGACCCGGGCCGTTGGCAGACCGAAAACGGCAAAAGCTGTATGCGTGATGCGTTCATTCCGTTCTCGGCCGGGGCGCGGGTCTGCACCGGCGCGGGCTTTGCGATGGTCGAAGGGCCACTGATTCTGGCGCGTCTTTTGCGCGATCACGTGGTTTTGCCCGTGCCTGACCGTGTCCCGGTGCCTGTTGCACACCTCACAGTGCGCGCCAAAGACGGCATCTGGTTAGAAATCCGCAAACGTCAGCGCTAACACCGCGTCTGCGGGATTAACCGGGGGTGTTGAATGGGTTAGGAGGGTCGCAACAACCCCCGACGTCCAAGGAGTACCTGATGTCCGATTTTGCCAAGATGCGCGCTCAAATGGAGCAAGGGGCAGGCTTTATCGCTGCGCTCGACCAATCGGGCGGGTCCACACCCAAGGCCCTCGCGCTGTACGGTGTTATGCCAGAGGATTATTCCGGCGACGAAGAGATGTTTGCAGAAATGCAGAAAATGCGGGCGCGCATCATCGAGAGTCCGGATTTCACTGGCGACAAGGTGATTGGCGCGATCCTGTTCGAAAAGACAATCCATGAACGGATCGGGGATACGCCGGTTGCGACGCATCTGTGGAAAACGCGCGGCGTTGTGCCGTTTCTGAAGATCGACAAGGGCCTTGAGGACGAGGCGCAGGGCGTGCAATTGCTGAAACCCATGCCCGGCCTCGCCGCGCGGTTGGCAGAGGCGCGTGACATGGGCATCTTTGGCACCAAGGAGCGTTCGGTGATCCAGTCCGCCAACGCGGACGGCATCGCCGCCATTGCTGAAAATCAGTTCGATGTTGCCCACGAGGTGCTGGCGGCCGGTCTGGTGCCGATCATCGAACCCGAGATCAACATTCATTCCGACACCAAGGCCGCGTGCGAAGATATGCTGGCAGATGCGCTGATGGCGCATATCGAAAAACTGTCGGCGGATCAAAACGTGATCCTCAAGCTGACCTTGCCGGATGTGCCGTGCCGTTACGACGCGCTGGCAGATCATCCGCGCGTGTTGCGCGTGGTGGCACTGTCGGGGGGGTATTCGACGGATGAGGCAAGCGCGAAACTGGCACAGAACCACAAGATGATCGCCAGCTTTAGCCGTGCCCTGACCGAAGGGCTGCGCCGCGACATGGACGATGCAGGGTTCGTGGCGGCCTTGGGTAAGAATATCGACCAGATTTACAACGCGTCGATCAGCTAAGCGATTGCCAAACGCATGTCTGGCCGGGGCGCATGGTGTTTTCCGGCCAGCCGTCGCGGTTGGATCATCTGTGTGGGTCGAAGATGTCGGGACCGCTTATGCCTTCGTGCCCCGCGCACGCACCCGGCGCAGTACGAATACACGTATGGCCGAAGCGAGGCCAACATCGGCGCCGCGGGTTACATCAATTTCAGCGGCCAAAGCATTGATTGGTAAGCCGTCTTCGGCAGCAATTTCGCGGAACGCGTCCCAAAATTCAGGCTCGAGCGATACGCTGGTCCGGTGCCCCTTGAGGGTCAGGGAGTGTTTTTCGGGGCGACCGCTCACTGGTCAGGCAGGAAACGGCGCGCGGGGTCAAGCTCTGCAACCCGCGCATAGGTGTTCAGAACCCGCGCCAAAGCGCCCTGATTGGCACGCAGATAGCGGCGCGCCCGGCGCAATGCACGGATCCGCTGTTTTTGAGCCTGATCGGCGGCATTGGGTTGCGTCATCGAAACACCTGTCACTGTCACGGTCCAAGCGAATACAGACAATTTATGGCTTTTCGGAGCCGTCATCTGCGCCTTTGCGCGGCATCTCAAGGGCTTGGCCATCCAATTTTCGCGCCTCGCGGGCATTTTCAACCTGAGCGGAGCGTTTGTCTGCTTTCGTCAATCCGAACGTCACCGCATTGGCGTCAGCGCGCGCCTTGTTCTCGGCGCGCGCGCGGGCCTTGCGGGCCTTGTTCAGATTGATGGGCGTGCTCACTTGGGTCCGATCATGTTTTCGGGGCGCACGACCTCATTGAACCGCTCTTCGGTGACAAATCCCATCTTCACCGCTTCCTCGATCAGGGTGGTGCCGTTCTTGTGCGCGGTCTTGGCAACTTTGGTGGCGTTGTCATAGCCGATCTCGGGGGCCAACGCGGTGACCAGCATAAGTGACTCGCGCATCAGCTTGTCGATACGCACCTCATCCGCCTGCAACCCGTCCACAAGGTTGTCTGTAAACGCCACAGAGGCGTCGCCGATCAGCTGCATGGATTGCAACACGTTGTACACCATCATGGGTTTGTAGACGTTCAGCTCGAAATGACCCTGCGACCCGGCAAATCCGACGGCGGCATCGTTCCCCATCACGTGGGCGCAAACCTGTGTCAGCGCCTCGCACTGCGTCGGGTTCACTTTGCCCGGCATGATGGACGAGCCGGGTTCGTTCTCAGGCAACATCAATTCGCCCAGACCACACCGCGGGCCGGAGCCCAGCAGCCGGATGTCGTTGGCAATCTTGAACAGGGATGCTGCAACCGTCTTTAGCGCGCCCGACATTTCGACCATGGCGTCGTGGGCGGCCAGCGCTTCGAATTTGTTGGGGGCGGTGACAAAGGGCAGGCCGGTGATGTCGGCCATATGGCCTGCCACCGCCTCGGCCCAGCCGTGTTGTGTATTCAGCCCGGTGCCAACGGCGGTGCCGCCTTGGGCCAGTTCATAGATGCGGGGCAGGGCGCCCTCGACCCGGGCGATGCCCATGGCGACCTGATGCGCATAGCCGGAAAACTCCTGACCCAGTGTCAGCGGAGTGGCGTCCTGCGTATGCGTGCGCCCGATTTTGATGATGTCCTTGAACGCCTCTGCCTTGGCCGCCAAGGCCGCGTGCAGCTTGCGCAATCCCGGCAGCAACACGTCCCGCGCGGTCATCGCGGTCGAGATGTGCATAGCGGTGGGAAAGGTGTCATTCGATGACTGTCCCATATTGCAGTGATCGTTCGGATGGACCGGATCCTTGGAACCGATCACACCACCCAGCAATTCAATGGCGCGGTTCGCAATCACCTCGTTGGCGTTCATGTTGGACTGTGTGCCCGAACCTGTTTGCCAGACCACCAGCGGAAAATTGTCGTCGAGCTTGCCGTCGATAACCTCGCCCGCGGCCTCGACTATTGCGTCTGCCAGACGCGCATCCAGCGTGCCCTGGGCCTTGTTCTGCATCGCACACGCCTTTTTGATCACGCCAAGCGCGCGCACAACCGGCACAGGCTGCTTTTCCCAGCCGATGGGAAAGTTCATGATCGACCGCTGGGTCTGGGCGCCCCAATACTTGTCGGAAGGCACCTCCAGCGGGCCAAAGCTGTCGGTTTCGGTGCGCGTGTCGGCCATTGGGCTCTCCTGCGATGTCAGTTCCGGTTGATTGCGTTTACCTGCGCCTGCCTGCGCTCACAAGCGGCAGCCATGTCGCGGTGGTTCAAATTGCGCGCAGCTAGTGCAAGACGCGGGCTGTCCCCCTATATAGAAAGGTGCATATGCCCGTTCAGAAGGACTGCCCCATGATCCGCTCCCGCTTGTCGCCCGCGCTTTGCGTGGTGTTGATTGCCGCCCTGATGGTGTGGACCAGCGTCGCGCGGGCGGAAATCGCCAAGTTTGCAGGCAGTTACGAAGGGTCGGCAGAGGTGACCGCGGCTGACGGCACCAAGATTCCACGCGACATGAGCGTCGACATATCGGAAACCAAGGAAGGGTTTCAGGTCAAATGGACCTCTGTGACGTATCGCAGCGACGGGCGGACCAAGGAAAAATCCTACACGATCGACTTTGTGCCCAGCGGGCGGGCAGCGGTTTATGCGGCGGCTCAGCAAAAGAATGTGTTTGGTCACCGTGTACAGCTAGACCCGATGAAGGGGGAACCGTATGTCTGGGCGCGCATTGATGGTGACACGCTGACGGTCTATTCGCTGTTTGTCAGCGAGGCGGGCGGGTACAGCCTTCAGCAATATGACCGGACGCTTGCCGATGGCGGTCTCGACCTGCGGTTCCAGAACATCCGGGATGGTGAGATTTTGCGCGCGGTTGAGACGTTTTTGACCCGCATCGATTGACGGGATTATTTGCGGAAACTGTCCAGTGACACGACATCGGCGGGTTTGCCGCTGTCATCCTTGTCCTGACCGTCGGCCTCGGGTGTGGTGATGGCGCTGCTGGGCAGAATTTCGGGCGGCGCTGCGGGCGCATCCTCCTGATCGCTGTCCTGCGTCTCAAAGCGCAGACCAAATTCCACCGACGGGTCCACGAATGTCTTGATCGCGTCGTATGGAATATAGAGCGGCTCTGGTGCGTCGCCGAAATTCAGCGTCACGGCAAAGCCATCGGTCCCGACATCAAGATTGTCGTACCAGTGCTGCATCACCACAGTCATTTCCCCCGGATAGCGGTCGCTCAGCCAATCGGCGAGTTCTGCGTCGGGGTGACTGGTGTCGAAGGTGATAAAGAAGTGGTGCGCGCCCGGTAGCCCGTTCTGCGACACGTCCGTCAGGACCTTGCGGATGAGGCCACGCATGGCCTCATGCATCAAATTGCCGTAATCAATGCCGCGGCTCATTTATACTCTCCGCCATTTGGTTCTACCTTATCCCAATTTGCGGGCAAGGAAAGGGGCAGGCGGACAAATGGCGTGATTATACCACCCCGACCATGCCAAGTGCCGCGCCACAGGTCGCCAGCACCGCGAGGCTCCAGAGCAGGCCAAGCCGGAACAACAGCATCAGGACCATCGCAAATGCGGTGAGGACGACGGCCCACAGGTCGATGGACGCAAGCACCGGCACCGGGATTGGCAGCGCGTCACCGGTGCCGATCTGGCCAAAGATCACATGCAAGGCAAACCACACTGATAGGTTCAGGATCACGCCCACAACAGCCGCCGTAATGGCCTGAAGGGCCGCCGCAAGGCGCGGGCGCGCCGCGATGTGGTCAAGGTAAGGGCCGGCGGCGAAAATCCATAGAAAACAGGGGGTAAACGTAACCCACAGTGTCAGCGCCCCCGCCGCAATGGCCACGGGCAGGCCGCCTTGCGCGTATCCGGCCAGCAGGGCCACGAATTCGGTCACAAGGATCAACGGGCCGGGCGTGGTTTCCGCCAGACCAAGCGCATCGATCATCTGACCCGTTTCGATCCAGCCATAGTTTTGCACGACCTCCTGCGTCATATAGGCCAACACCGCGTAGGCGCCGCCAAAAGTGACCACAGCAAGTTTTGAGAAAAAGAGCCCGATTTGCAGCAGGAAAGGTTGCGCAAAAATCCAGCACAGCAGCAGCGGCGCGGCCCAGATCGCGGCCCAGACCAGCACGGTGCGCACAGTCCCTTTTGGTCTGTCCGCAGGCGGGGCGGGCGCGTTGTGCGTTCGCGCAGTGACATACCCAAAGAGCCCGGCGGCCAGCACGATCAGCGGAAAGGGCAGGCCAAGCGCAAAAAGCGCGACAAAGGCCCCCCCGGCCAGCGCCCACGCCGCCGCACCAGTCAAGGCCTTGCGCGCCAGACGCAGCAGCGCTTGCAGCACGATAACAATCACCGCAGCCTTGATGCCCAGAAACGCTGCACGCACCAGCGGCAAATCCCCGTACCAGACATATCCCAGCGCCAGCGCGACGATCACCAGCGCGCCCGGCACCACAAACAGCAGTCCGGCCAGCAGCCCGCCCGCCGTGCCGCGCAAACGCCAGCCCGCGTAGGTGGCCAGTTGCATCGCTTCGGGGCCCGGCAGCAACATGCACAGCGACAGCGCGCGCAGATATTGCTGTTCGGTCAGCCATGCGTGGCGGGACACAAGGCTGTCATGCATCAACGCAATCTGCGCCGCTGGCCCACCAAAGGACAAAACGCCAATGCGGCCAAACACGCGGGTCATTTCGGTCCAGCTCGGGGTCATGGTATGTCCTTTCGCAGGGCGGTCCACGCGGCGTCGATCACCGGCAGGGCGGCCAGTGCCGCGCTGTCGGGTGTGTTGTGCACTTTTTCCGGTGCGCGGAGCAATGCGGCCCATCCATCAGGCTGCGCGCGCGCCTCATTCATAAAGGTGTCGAGGGGGGCCCAATGCAGCCCCGCATCCGCCAGTATTGCTGCCGTGTCCTCTCCGGGCGGCACGTGAACCCCATCGAACCGGTCCGCGACAGCGGGGCCTGCATCCTCTGGCACCCAAAGGATATCCGCCATGGGCGCGATCCAGCGCCGGATGAGCCACACTGCCAGACAAGCGTTTGGCGTGCAGGGGGGCGACAGGACATAGGTCTGCGCCGCTTTGGTGTCGCGGATACGGGGCAGGCCAGCATCGCCCCAGCCAAGCACACCGCCCGCAAGGGCGTGGGCCGAATGGCCCAGGGCGCGCAGATGCGCCGCGACACCGATGCTGAGTTTCAGCCCCTTTTGGCAGATCACAACGGCCTCTTGCTCCGCGGCCATCCGGTCAGCCATGCGAGCGATATCGCGATGCGCAAACCGTTGCGCGCCGGGCAACCGCCAAGGGTCTGCTGCCACATCTTTGGGCACGCATACGTCGAACAGGGTGGGGGTATGCCCCGTGCCAAGTCGGGGCAGCAGAACATCTGCTGTTGTGAAAAGGGTCAGGTCCATTTGAGCATCCTTTACGCCATGCAAAAGGATGCGACTTTGGGCCGGTATGACCTGATGGGGCAGTCGCATATGCCCCCGTATGCTGTTGTTAGCCGGGGCAGCGCGGCGCGGTCAAGCGATCATCGCAGGCGGGTCCCTGTGAGACACAGCGCCAATGCATTTGGCGGCAGTTGCCCCAATTGTTCGAAATAGCTGAGGAAGTCGAAGCTGTGGTAGACCTCAACCATCTTACGGCCTTCGAATTGCGCCATGATCTGGCCAAAGACATGGACAGGATCACCGGTGTCGATCACATGGCTGCGCACCTCAACCAACGCCGCAATCCAGTCGCCCTGATCCATGACCTTGGCCAGTCGCACGTCGATTGGTCCCAATTGCGCGCGCATCAGTTGCACCAGTTCCGGCATATCAGTTGCGGACAGGGCCATGTCCGGCAGAATGCCGGTTGCGGTTGCGTCGGGCGAAAAAAATTCGGGGATGGCGTCCATCTCACCCGCCGTCCAGATGCGGTCAAGCCATGCCTGCAAAATTTCGGGCTTATGTGGCACAGCGCGGTCCTTCCCATTGGCCGATACCGCATCTTTAACCGCGTTGGGTTAATTCCAATTGAACAGCCCCTGTGTGCTGATTGAAGCTACGTCAGTTGTGGGGAAGTGCAGGCTTCTGTTGCCAGGTGCCTGCGAACCCCGCCTCACGCGGCTAGGCGAGAGGGCTTAAAGTCGGTTCGACTCGAACTGCTTACGCAGCCAGAGCAACCGGAGCACGATTGTCGTTTGCAATTGTACTGTTTTCGCCGGTAACGGTGGCAGACAGCCGAGACAAAGCTAACCCCTTTAGACGTCCGTCGATCCTGTTTCGGCCCCATGATCCTTCAAACGAAAGGATGTTTGGTGGAGCCGCCGGGTACCGCCCCCGGGTCCGATCCGTTTATTACGAGCGCGTTTATGTCCATAGTTCCGAAGAACAGTTGATATGTAGGCCAGCGGTGCACGGTTTGCAATCTGTGGGAGCCTCCGGCGGGGATTTTTTTGGGACAGAGACGGGTGGAGTGTCGGTTTAAGGCGGTGGCGTTATGCGTTGATTTTACGATATTTTAGTCAAAGGTTGATCGCTAGGGCCATGGCGGCAACCGCAACCTCGGAGCCAAAGAAAATCCACTTTAGCCGGGTTTGACCGTCGAGCATCAGCGACGTGGCACGGCCCACAGCACCTCCTGCCCAGATGAAACCGATCATGGCGTAGGCGGCGGGCGTGTCGAGCCACAGCGCCCCAAGACCCGCAATGACGAACAGTGCACCGGATGCAGCGCGCACTTCGGACCGGCCCATCGTCGAGCCGCCGTCGCGCAGATCAACCGTTTCCATTGTGTAGCGCGGGGCGAGCCAACCCAAAGCCCCAAAGATGATCGACACCCCCGCGAGGGCATAGTTAAGAAATGAGATCAGTTCCATCATGTGGGATCCTTGGCCTGTTTCAGGACCCCAACGCGGCAGGCGCGTTTTGGTTCACAAATTGGCAGACAGGAACCATGCGGCGAGGGCTGCCTCGATCCCGCCAAAGATCAGGACCTTGCGCACGGGTGGGGCATCGAGGATCAGCGACAGTGCCCGCCCCAACGCCGCCCCCGCAAAGGCAAAGCCGATCATACCATAGGTCAGCGGATGGTCGAGCCAGAGCGCAGCCGCGCCCGCCACAACAAACAGCCCGCCCACGCTGGCGCGCATTTCGCTTAGGCCCATGGTGCTGGTTGTGGGGGCCAGATCAAGCGCCGCCGCCGTATAGCGCGGGGCCAGAAAACCAAAGAGCCCGAAGGCAATGGTGAGCAGGCAGGCCAGTAGGTTCAGAATGTCCGTCATTCGTCGCACGTAGCCCGGTCGCCCGGGCCCGACAAGTGGCGTGTCTCACCAGGTCGAGCGGATGGGCGTGTTGAAGCGGGCCTCAAGGTCGGCGTTGAAAGCGGCCAGATCGCGTGACGTGTCCAGATCGTCCACCCGCTTGATGTCGATGCTCACGTGGCGGCGGCCCTTTTTACGACCGATGAAGGTGTAAAAGCTGTCGTGGCGCGCGGTCTGGAATTTGCCCAAGCCGTCGATGCGCACCAACATGATGGGGATGTCAGGATTGGACTGGACCACATCAAAGGCACCGGAATAATGCGGTTCGACGATTTCTTCGGGCTGGCGGCGTGTTTTGCCCGCAGGAAAGAGCAGCACGGCGTTGCCCCTGTGCAGGACCTTGCTGACAACACCAAGGCTGAACGCCTTGCGTTCGGCGCGCTTTTCCTTTGGCCATTCGCGTGGCGAACTGACCGGAATGGCCGAAATCACGAACATCGGGAACCATTGCAGCCAATTGTAGTATTCGTTGTAATGCACGACCGTGCGCACCCGCGTGGTCGTATACAGAATGGCCGCAATGATCGGCCCGTCATGGCGGCTCACATGTGTCGCAAGGATCAATGCGCCCGGGTGATCCTGAAGCAGGTGTTTGCCCGAGCAACTGACATTGTAAAACAGGGAATAGTAGCTGCGCACCACGATGAAAAAGAAGTGGCGGGTCCAGCGGCCCAGCGTGGAATCGATAAAGCGCATCATATACGGGACGTTCCGGTTCGCATTAACAGACGCTCTCGCGCGTCACTGAACCACAGGTTAGCCATTGCACGGTTCTACGCCAGTTCAAAGTGCTGTCCAAAGCCCAAGAACACCAACCCCGATAAGGCTGACAGCCCAGACCGTTTCGAGGTCGAACCAGCCCTTTTTGAGGAATTGCAGGCCAAACCACCGGTGAACGGCATAGGCCAGTGCGCCGCCTGATCCGATCATGGCAGCGGTGTGCAGGACCGCCACGCCAAGCGCGAGCGCGGTTGTGGCCATAAGCGCGGAGGCGGCGCGGTGGCCTGCGTCCAGTTCTTCGATCGCACAAAGGCCAAGATAGATGGGCACCAGCATCAGCGCCGCCCCATGCGCCAGCGCCACGAGGAACGACCACAGGGTGAGCTTGTGTGGCGGAATTCGTGCAAGAAACCGTGGGTGGCGGCGGGTGATGACCAGATAAAGACCCATCCCGATGACAATCAGACCGGCCCCGATGCGGATTTCCCGCTGATAGTCGATCAGGATCGCCATCATGGAGAAGGGCAGCAGGATGCCCAGCATCGCCGCGAAATGGCCAAGGCTAAGCGCCCCGAGCGCAGGCCAAAGGGCGCTTCGACGACGCTCGAACAGAGCGGAGGAGACCGCGAGCGGCCAGCCCATTCCGGGATTGAGTCCGTGATACAGACCCGAAAGGACGACGGCGAGCCACAGGCCCGCCGCCCCTGTCAGTTCCACGTCACGCCCATCTAGACGGACGGATAGCAGAAACTGTCCGTCGAACAGTCGCCGCCCTCAAGCCGTATCTGGTGACTGCGATAGCCTTCTGGGAACTTCGTCCAGAAGTCCTTGTCCAACGTCAGGCCACCGTTCTCGCCGACATGCGCCATGACCATCGCGGCGCCACGCTCGCCGGGATAGAACTGGTCGTCCCATGTGGAATAGAGCGAGTTGGTCCAGTAGACCCGTTTGCCGTCGCGGCTGATCTCGACCATCTGGGGCCCATAGCCAAAATCCTCGCCGTTGGGATGCTTGGTCTTGGCGACGATGCCGCCGATCTCGACCTTGCCCGCCAGCACCGGGTTCATCGGGTCGGACACATCGTATTGATGCATCTCGCCCAGACCCCAGCACGCGACATAGAGGTACTTGTCATCAAGGCTCAGGTCGATATCCGTGACCAGCGGCGGCACCGCACCAAACCCTTTGAGCAGGTCGGGCAGGTCGTCGGCATCGGCGGGCACGGGGTCGATGGTGATGGTCTTTTTCGCCTGCCATTCGCCATTCTCATCCCGCCACCAGGTAAAGATTGCGCCTTGCAGATTGGTGGTGTCGACCACCACACCGCAGAAGCCATATTCCTTGACCGGGTCGTGGGCGGGCCGGATTTCCAGTGCCATCTGGTGGTTTTCACCCAGATCGATGGATTTGGTTACCTTGCGCCCACGCAGATCCCAGAAGTGGATCGTGTGGCCGTATTTGTTCGACAACAGATCCTCGGGCACCACGCCGTTCTCGAATTGCGGCGGCAGGCCCCATTCGCTGCTGACCATGTAGTCGCGCGGCAGGTTCCACCAGAAATCATAGTGCTTGTCCTGAATGCCCCGGTCCATCTCATAGCGGCCAAGGATTTCAAAGGTCTCGCAATCCATGATGAAGATGCCCGGAGGGCCGTCGGTGCCATCTTCACCACCGCCACCAAGGGTCGAAACATAGATGCCTTCGGGGCCGCAATGGATCGTGTGGGGACGGGAATAACCCGTTTTGGCAAAGAGCTCTTCGGGTTCGATCACCTTGTGGACCTTGGCCTTGAGCGGTTCCTTGACGTCGATGATGTAGATGCGGGACGACCGGATGCCGGGAATGATCAGGTAGCGGCGTTCGAAAAACGCGTGCCCCGTCAGCGGCGACAGTGCCGAGGAACAGGCATTCCAGCCGAAATGGTGAAACTCGTCGCCAAGGTTGTCGACATAAAGTTCGTGCACGATCTGACTGTAGGTGCTGCTTTCGGGGTCCACGTCCACAACAGCCAATCCATCGGGTTTCGTGCCGTCCGGGCTGAGCATCAGCGTAAACGCCAGTTTCTCGACCGGAGCGTTGATTGCGTCTTTGGGCGAGGGGTAAAATGTCGGATCAGGTCTTAAATTCATAACGTCCTCCCTGACGTGTGGTCTGAATGCGATGCCCGGCCCCATGCGGTTATTGTTCTGTCAGGGATCAGGCGGATGTTTGCTCCTTTGACGTGGCCTTTTGCGCCCGCGCGGTGACGACAGAATGCGCCAGCTCGCGGGTATAGGCTTCTAGTTTTATGAGGGTTGCGTCGGTCTTGGCGGCGTCCTGCGCTTCAACCGCGTCGGCAATGTCGGTGTGCAGCGCCACGATCGCCTCGCGCGACCGCGCGGTGAAGGTGATCATGTTCATCAGGGGCTGCATCGCCTCGACCGCGCCCGCCAACTGGTAGCTGAGCACCTTGTTGCCCGCACCATCCACCAACGCCCGGTGAAAGGTCACGTCCGACGCGCAGAACGCCTCGTCCGTCAGGCCCGGCTGGCACTGGCGATGGATTTCGGCCCGCATCGTAGCCAGATGATCCGGTGTGCGGCGCTGCGCGGCCAGTGGCGCACAGGCGCGTTCCAGCGCATAGCGCGCCTCGCAGGCCACATCAAAACTCACCGCATTCATGCTGAGCAACAGAGATGCCGTGGTCACTTGCTGGTCATAAGCGTCCTCGAATCGCAGGCGATTCACAAAAGCGCCACCCGTGGCGCCGCGCTGTGTCCGGATCAGCGATTGCGCCGCCAGCCGCTTGAGCGCCTCGCGGACCGTGGGCCGCGATACTTCAAAATGATCTGCCAGTTCCGCCTCTGACGGCAGGCGCTGATCCACGATCAACTGACCACCCACAATCTCTGCGCGGATCGCCTCGGCGATCTGGGCGGAGAGGTCCTTGGTGCTGTCGGGGTCAATTTTCATTTGTCTTACATTTTAATGTCTGACATTTAATCTGCCAAGAGAAATGTGCTCAGGGTTGAGTCGCGCTGTTTGGGCTTTAGGGAGGTCTCATGCCGCATCTGATCCGCTCCACGCTGTGGCTGGGGTTCTTCGGGGCCATTCTTGCGTCTTGGTGGGTCATGTTTTCCATGTCTGTGAACATGGATGTCGACCTGTTGGGACGCCCCGGTGAGATGGGCGCGCGCATGGCCGCGATGGACCCGCGGATGCCGATGTATATGCCGATGGCGCATTTTGGCCCGCTCTTTACGATGTGGGCGATCATGATGGCGGCCATGATGCTGCCGACACTGGTGCCGACCTTGCGCAGTTATGAGGACCTGATGGTCAGTGCGGACGGCACGCGCACCGGGTGGTTGGGTGTCGTGCTGGGCTATTTCGTTGTGTGGGTGGCGTTCGCTGCGATTATCGCGGGCGTGCAATTGGCGCTGCTGTATGGCGGGGTGATCGACATGCTGGGCATTTCCAAGACAACCACCTTCGCGGGACTATTGCTGCTTGCGGTGGGGGCGTTCCAGTTTACCCGCGCCAAAGAGGTCTGCCACGGCGTTTGCCACAGCCCGATGATGTATTTCCTGGGCCATTGGCGCACCGGGTTTCGGGGCGGTGTGCGCATGGGGCTGGGTCTGGGCGCGTTTTGCGTGGGCTGCTGCTGGGGGTTCATGGCGCTTGGCTTTGTCGGCGGGGTAATGAGCCTGCTTTGGATGGGCCTTGCCACGTTGTTTATGGTCATCGAAAAACTGCCCCAGATCGGGCATTTTGTGACCAAACCGATGGGGGTCGTGCTGACCCTTGCGGGGTTGGCCGTTCTGGCCTGGCCCTATGCGATAGGAGGATAAGATGGCGGTGAAAAAACGACCCGATGCGGACAAGCTCCCCATCAGCCAACGGATCGACAGCCGGATGCCCAACCCGGGGCGGCGCCAGATGCGTCCGACCGAATGGGCGATCAAGGGCGAGCTTTTTCTGAATTGCTCCTGCGAGGTGTTCTGCCCCTGCGTGGTAAGCCTTGGTGCGCACCCGCCAACCGAAGGGCATTGCTATGCGTGGATGGCCATCGCCATCGACGAAGGCCATTTCGAAGGCGAGGACCTGAGCGGCCTGAACGTGGGTCTCATGGTCGAAATTCCGGGTCGCATGGGCGAGGGCGGCTGGAAGGTCGCGGCTTATGTGGACGAACGCGCCAGCGGCAAGGCCTATAACGGCATCCTGCAGATTTTCTCGGGTGCGGCGGGCGGCACGACGGGTCTGTTTACCATGCTGGTCAGTGACATCCGCGGGGCGGAGCGTGAAAAGGTCGAGATCGTGCGCGAAGGCAAGAAGCGGGGCCTCTATATCGGGCGCAAAATTCAGGGCGAGATCGAGATGATCGACGGCAAATCGCCCGACCACCCGGTGATGATCAGCAATTCCAAATACTGGATGGGTCCCGACATTATCGCCGCGCGCGGCGTGAAATCCAAAGTGCGTGACTACGGTCGTATCTGGGACTTTGGCGGCAAATCGGCCGAGATCTGCCCGATCGACTGGAAAGGCCCCAAACCATGATCGACGCGGGTTATGTACGTACCATGGCCCGTTACAACGCCTGGCAGAACCAACAACTGATGGAAATGCTAGCAGGTGTGCCGGACGACATATTGCGCAAGGATCGCGGGGCTTTCTTTGGGTCCATCATGGAGACGCTGAACCACATCCTGTGGGCCGATTTTATGTGGATGAGCCGATTTGACGCGGGATTTCCCGCGCCAGAGGTGCCCGCCGAACAGCACAAAGAATTCACACCCACGTTCGCCGTGTGGAGCGCCGAACGCTTCCGCATGGATGGGGCCATCCGGCTCTGGGCGGATGCGCTGGACACTGTTGCGCTCAAGGGGGAATTGTCTTGGTACTCCGGGATGATGAAAAAGGACTTTCGCGCGCCTTTCGAAAGCTGCGTGATGCATTTGTTTACGCACCAGACCCATCATCGGGGTCAGTTGCACGCCATGATGACCGCTGCGGGCCTGACCGCGCCGGTCAGTGATATCATCTTTATGCCAGAGGACGACTGATGGCCGTCATATCCCCATCGCGCCGCCTGCGCCGCACACCGTTTTCCGAAGGGGTCGAGGCCGCGGGCGTCAAAGCCTACACCGTCTACAACCGGATGCTGCTGCCCACGGTGTTTGAAAGCGTCGAGGCCGACTATCGCCACCTGAAGGACCATGTGCAGGTCTGGGACGTCTCGGTGGAGCGGCAGGTTGAACTGCGCGGCCCGGATGCGGGCCGCCTGATGCAAATGCTGACCCCGCGCGATCTGCGCCGGATGTTGCCGGGGCAGTGCTATTACGTGCCCATCGTGGATGAGACCGGCGGGATGCTGAACGACCCCGTGGCGGTCAAGCTGAGCGAAGACCGTTGGTGGATCTCCATTGCGGATTCGGATTTGCTGCTGTGGGTCAAGGGGATCGCCAATGGCTACCGGCTGGATGTGCTGGTGGACGAACCGGACGTGTCACCGCTGGCGGTACAGGGTCCCAAGGCCGATGCACTGATGGAACGGGTTTTTGGCGAGCGGGTGCGTGACATCCGGTTTTTCCGCTTTGACATGTTCCAGTATGAGGGCCTTGATCTGGCCATTGCGCGGTCGGGCTATTCCAAACAGGGCGGGTTCGAGATTTACCTGCCCGACAGCGCCCTTGGCATGGCGCTCTGGAACGACCTTTTCACGGCTGGAGAGGACTTGGAGGTGCGCGCAGGCTGCCCCAATGGCATCGAACGGATCGAAGGCGGCCTGCTGAGTTACGGCAACGACATGACCGACGACAACACTCCGCATGAATGCGGGCTGGGCCGGTTCTGCGACACGCAGACCGCCATCGGCTGTATCGGGCGCGATGCGCTGTTGCGGGTGTCCAAGGAAGGGCCGGTGCAACAGATCCGTCCCATCGCAATCCACGGCGACGCGGTGCCGCCCTGCGACCGGGCGTGGCCCGTCTTCGGCAACGGCAAGCGGGTGGGGCAGGTGACAAGCGCCGCCTGGAGCCCGGATTTCGAGACCAACGTATCCATTGGCATGGTGCGCATGACCCACTGGGATGCCGGAACGGCATTGGAGGTCGAGACGCCCGATGGTATGCGGGGCGCAACGGTTCAGGACGCCTTCTGGCTTTGACGTGCGGGACTGAGGGGCCAGCCCCTCAGACACCCCGGGATTTTTTTGGAACAGAGACGGGGACATCCCCGCGACATGGAGAGCGATATGTTCAATGCACTGGTGGTCAATAAGGATGAAGACAGCGGCAAGACCTCTGCTGCGGTGACCGAGCTGTCATTGGACGATCTTCCCGCAGGCGAAGTGACCGTTGCCGTCGAATATTCGACGGTGAACTACAAGGACGGACTGTGCATCGGGCCGGGTGGCGGTCTGGTGCGGAACTATCCGCATGTGCCGGGCATCGATTTTGCGGGCACCGTCGAGGCGTCGGATGATGATCGCTACACGCCCGGTGACAAGGTTGTCCTGACCGGCTGGCGCGTGGGCGAGGCGCATTGGGGTGGCTATGCGCAAAAGGCGCGGGTCAAGGCGGACTGGCTGGTGCCACTGCCTGCGGGGCTGGACACGCGGCAGGCGATGGCGGTGGGCACCGCCGGGTTCACCGCCATGCTGGCTGTCATGGCGCTCGAAGATCACGGGCTGAAAGGTGGTCCGGTGTTGGTCACCGGGGCCGCGGGCGGTGTGGGGTCTGTCGCGACCGCAATCCTTGCCAATCTGGGCCATGAGGTTGCGGGTGTGACCGGGCGGCCCGAGACTGCGGATTATCTGACCTCACTTGGGGCCACGCAGATTGTGGCACGCGAAGAGCTGAACGAGACCACCAAACGCCCGCTCGAAGGCGAAACATGGGGCGGCTGCGTGGACGCGGTTGGTGGCGCAATGCTGGCGCGGCTGCTGGGCCAGATGCAATACGGCGCGAGCGTTGCTGCCGTTGGGCTGGCCGGTGGGGCAGGCTTGCCCGCCACTGTCATTCCCTTTTTGTTGCGCGGCGTGAACCTTTTGGGCATCGACAGCGTCATGCAGCCCTATGACAACCGGGTTCGCGCATGGGAGCGGATCGCCAAGGACCTGCCGATGGACAAGCTGGAGGCGATGGTGCAACCCGCGACCCTGTCTGACCTGCCGCAACTGGGTGCCGACATTCTCAAAGGTCAGGTCAAGGGCCGCGCGGTTGTGGATGTGAACGCCTAGGACGGCAACGGCAACTGCTGGCGTGTCACCAGTCCGACGCCTCCACCAATCAACTGGGCGGCGGCGGCGGGCAGACCACCGAAGAGCAGGATAATCATATAGGCCAGCCCATCCCAACCGGATGCTTGGGTCGCCGCCATAAACAGGCCCAGCGACACCACCGCAATCAGACCCAGCACGGACCAGAACAGTGGCTTTGCGCGCAGATGCACGGTGAGCCACCCAAAAACACCTGCGACGAGGGCAATCCCGGCTGGGATGGCAAACATGGTCATATCACTCATTTTTCTTGCTCCTTGAACGATGTTCACGATTTAGGAAGAACGTGAACGTTGTTCAAGAAGGCGTGTGAAAATAATTTCAGACGCCTGTCTCACGACGCATAGATCGTCGCAGCAATGAGGCTGGCGCTTTTTACGATCTCCGTTAGGGTGCCGCGACATCAGCGACAAAAGAGGGCAGGTCATGACCGCCTATGACGACCAGAACATCTTTGCCAAGATCCTGCGGGGCGAAATTCCAAACGTGACCGTCTATGAAGATGACGACACGTTGTGTTTTATGGATATTATGCCACGCACGGATGGGCATTGCCTTGTGATCCCCAAGACACCGTGCCGGAACGTGCTGGATGCGAGCGACGCGCAACTGGCCGCGGTGATGCGGACGGTCAGACGGGTGGCCCGTGCCGCCAAGGCCGGATTTGACGCAGACGGGATCACCTTGCAGCAGTTCAACGAGACGGCAGGCGGGCAGGAAGTGTTTCACCTGCATTTTCACATCCATCCAAGGCACGAAGGCGTCGCGATGCGCCCGCCGGGCACCATGGGGGATATGGACGCGATCAAGGCCCATGCGGAGAAAATCCGCGCGGCCCTCTAGTTCAATACAAAAGGGGCGCCGGTCGGGCGCCCCTGCCGCATTCAGGTGCCGGTCTTATTCGGCGGGTTGCCCCACCACGTCGCCCGCCTTGGCACGGCGGCTGTCGTTGAACAGCGCCTTGATCAGCGACACCATCATCAGCACCATGACGATGGTAAAGGGCAGGGCGCCGATGATCATCGCGTCTTGCAGCGAGGCCAGCGGATCACCGCCACGGCCCGAGGCACCCGCGATGATCAAACCGCCAATCACGCCGGTCATGATCAGGCCCCAGATGATCCGGTGCTTGACGCCGGTTTCCTGCGCGCCGCCCGACATGATCGTGTTCATCACAAGGATGCCCGAATCCGCCGAGGTGACGAGGAAGGTCATGATCAGCACCACGCACATCACGGTAATCGCTGACAGGAAACCGCCCTCGATCATGTAGCTGAGGGTGACAAACAGCTTGTTGGTGTTGGACGCGCCAATGATGGCGCCCTCTGCCACGCCTTGCAGTTCCAGATCAATTGCGGTGCCGCCCAAGATGGTCATCCACGCAAAGCACACCAGCGCCGGGGCGAAGACACAGCCGAGAATGAATTCCCGGATTGTCCGGCCCTTGGAGATGCGCGCGAGGAACAATCCGACAAAGGGCGAGAACGCGATCCACCATGCCCAGTAGAACGTCGTCCACCCCGATTGCCAGCCAAACAGACGACCTTCGGTGCCCGCCGCATAGGCTGCGGCCTGTGCCTCGGGTGCGAGCGCTGCCGCGGCCCCTTCGAGCCCGCCGGTAAAGCCGTCAAGGCTGCCCCATGCATTCGTTGCTCCGCCATAGAGGTCGGTGGCAAGGGGGGCTGCCGCCTCTGGCAGATTGGCGGTGAACGCCTCTTCGCTCAGCGGGCTGTAGGCCTCAAAACTCAACGGAATGAACTGGATGATATAGTCCACCAGCGCTGTGCCGTAGGTTGTCATCGCGAACATGAAACTGCCGAAGATGACAAATGTCATCAGCAGGATGATGGACAGGACGAGGTTGAGGTTCGACAGGTATTTGATGCCGCGGCCCACGCCTGACACCGCAGACAGGATCGACAGGAACATGATGACGGCCAGTGCGGACAACAGGCCGACCGTGGACGGCGTCGGCGGCGCGTCACCTTCGGCGACACCCATCAGCCATCCCATACCGGTGACGGCATAGACCCCGTCGACAAACTGGCTGACGCCGTAGCCGATGGTGACGGACACGCCAAGGATCGTGGCCACAACGCCCAGCACGTCAACGATGTGACCCACGATGCCATTGGCGACCTTGCCCAGAATGGGTGTCAGCGCCGACCGAATGGTCAGCGGCATGTCCCGCGTATAGGCGTAATAGGCGAGGCTCAGCCCGGTCACCACATAGATGGCCCACGCGTGAAATCCGTAGTGAAGGAACGTGTAGCGATAGGCTGACGTCAGCGCTTCGGGTGAATTGCCCGCGACGTTGCCTGCCACCGTTTCAGGGTTTGACCCCCACAGACCCAGCGGTTCGGCGGTGGCAAAGACCATCAGGCCAACGCCCAGACCTGCGCCGAACATCATGGAGAACCATGAAAAGTTGGAAAACTCGGGTACAGTGTCATGCCCGCCCAACTTTCGCTTGCCCGTCGGCAGGATTGCCAGCGCAAACAGGAAGAAGGCGAAACAGCCGACCGAGATGATGTAAAAGGCGTTAAAGCCCTGCAACAACGCCCAGTTCCAACTGTCGAGCGTGCCATTGGCGCTGACCGGAAAGATGATGGCCCACAGCACAAGAGCGACCATGATAGTCTTGGATTTGAGCGCGATGGGAAGGCTGTAGCCTTCATAAAATCCGGACTCTTGTTTGTTGATATCAAGGTCCGTGAACGGTTCCTTTATCGCCATGTCTTGGCTCCCTGTTCTGTGTGCGGTCCGGCATCTTGCGTGTCATTGACCGTGGGCTGAGGGTACACGATTTCCCGCTATTCGGGAAACGCCCCTGGGACCGGGCTTGCCACGCGGTCCGTGCGATCAGGGTGACAGGGTGTGGGGCAAAGGGCCGTGGAATTACGACGAACGGCCCCAGCGGTTTGACGCTTTTGGACGGTTTATTGGCTGTCATGGGACACGGACGCCAGACACATGCCGCCGCGATTCTCGATCGACCGCGCAGAAAGCAGGCGGCACGCTCAGCGTGAAATCGCCGCTCGCCCTGAAAACGCGGCGCCCTTTTTCACCGCACAAACAAAAACGGCGATCTGAGTCTCATTACGACCTGAAAGGGAGTAATTAATCCTTCGTTAATCAGTGCACCCGTGGTTTCCTGTCGGTCATAAAAAAGACAAACAGGAAGGTAACCCCTTATGAAACCCCCTTTGACGGATTTGCCGATCCGCACGGCTGATAACGGTTTTTACCGTGGCTTCAGCGTCGATGTGACGGTCGTCAGTAAAATCATCATTTCGGTCCTTGTGGTCTGGTGCATCTTTTGGCCGACACAGTCGGGCCGGGTGCTGGGTGATCTCAACTCGGTGATCCTCGCCAACTTTGCGGCGTGGTACATCTGGGTCGTGGCCTTTTTCATCATTGTCTGCCTTGGCCTTGCACTTTGGCCGACGGCGGGACGCATGAATCTGGGTCAGCCGGGTGAAAAGCCGGAATTTTCCAATTTCTCGTGGTTCTCGATGATGTTCGGTGCAGGCATCGGTGTCGGCATGTTGACATGGGCCGTGGCCGAACCCGTCGCGCATTTCGGATCGAACCCCGAAACCATCATGGGCGTGACGACGGGTGGCGAAGCGGACAACGTGCGCATGGCCTACAAATGGTCCTTCCTGCACTGGGGCTTGGGCGCTTGGGCCTGCTACGCGGTTGCGGGACTTAGTCTTGCTTTCTTCAGCTACCGCCGCGGTCTGCCGCTGACCATCCGGTCGTCGCTGACACCGCTGTTTGGCAAGTCGCTGTCGGGCAAGGTCGGGCATCTGATCGACATCGTGGCCGTTGTGGCGACCATTCTCGGTGTGGCGCAAACGCTGGGCTTTGGCGTGGAACAATTCGTGGCAGGTCTGACCCGCATCGGGATCGGCGGCCTCATGGATGCCGAAGGCGGCGCGACATTCGTGGGCATCGTGGTGGCACTTGTGGCCATTATGGGCGCATCCACGCTTTCGGCCCTGTCAGGTGTCGGCAAGGGCATCAAGTGGTTGTCCAACATCAACATGGTGCTGTCGATTGTCCTTTTGGGCTTTTTCATCATCTTTGGCGCGACATGGTTCGGTGCGACCGCCTTTGTGGTGGGGATCTGGGACTATCTGCTCGCGCTGCCACAGATGAGCCTCAACGTCTGGTCTTCGGATGGTGTCGAAGGGTCGGAATCCTTCCTGCTGACGCAGTGGCAGGGCTGGTGGCCGGTGTTCTACTGGGCGTGGTGGATCGCCTTTGCACCCTTTGTCGGCCTGTTCCTTGCGCGCATCTCGCGTGGGCGCAGCATCCGTGAGTTTGTGCTGGGCGCGATGATCGTGCCGTCGCTGATGTGCTTTGTCTGGTTCGCATGGGCCGGTGGCACCGCCATTGATCTGGAACTGAACGGTGGCGCCAGTGGCGTGATCTTTGACGCGGCCAATGGCGACAAGATCTTTGCCATGACCGAGTTCATGCTGGCCCCGATTGCCGAGGCGCTGGCCTGGGGCATGGCGATGTTGATCGTTGTGCTGCTGATGACGTTCCTTGTCACCTCCGCTGACTCCGCCGTGCTGATCGTGAACACGATCAATGCCGCCGGTGACGAAGGTCCCAAGGCGCGTCCGCACATCCTGTTCTGGGGTGGTGCGCTGGCGCTGGTTGTGGGCGGTCTGCTGATCTCTGGCGGTACGTCGGCGATCCAGACCGCGATGGTGATCGGCGCGTTGCCCTTCAGCGTGGTGATGGTGCTGATGTGTCTGTCGCTGATCAAGGCGATCTACAACGATGGCAAACGCGAAGCCATTGGTGTGCCGACAGTGCATTCCGAGATCGAGGGTGCGACCCCCGCAGAATAGGCGGACCGCCCTTGGCAACAGAAACAGGCCCCGGCGCGGCAGTGCCGGGGCCATTTCTTTGCGATGACCTTGGGTAAAGTCCCCGTGGCTTGATCCATATCCGCACGCCCTACGTAAGATTACCAAACAGTTACGGAAACCGAGAGTGAGCAGCTCCCCCATTATCATGTGGTTCCGGCGCGACCTGCGTCTGAGCGACCACACCGCCTTTGCCGCCGCCTGCAAAACGGGGCGGCCCGTGATCCCTGTTGTCATCCGCGATGACAGTATCAACGATCTGGGCGCAGCCCCAAAATGGCGCTGGGGCCTGGGTGCGGCGCATGTGGCCCAATCGCTCGAAGCCAAGGGCAGTCGGCTGATCTGCCGGTCGGGCGACGCACTGACGGTTCTGCAAGCGCTGATCAAGGATACAGGGGCAGGGGCCGTCTATTGGTCCCGGCTGTATGATCCGCAGGCGGTGGTGCGCGACACTCAGATCAAGGCGCGCCTGAAAGAGGCGGATATCGACGCGCGCAGCTACGGCGGGCACCTGATGTTCGAGCCGTGGACAACCGAGACCAAGACCGGCGGCTTTTACAAGGTCTACACCCCGTTCTGGCGCGCGGTGAAAGACCGCGATGTCGACGTGCCGCTGCCCACGCCGGGCAAGGTGCCCACACCCGAGACGTGGCCGGGCAGTGAGGACATCATGGACTGGGATCTTGGCCGCGACATGCGCCGTGGGGCAGAGATCGTGCGCCCCTTTGTGCGCTTGGGCGAAGACGCGGCACGCGACCGCTTGGGTTATTTCACGGACGAGCTGATCGCAGGCTATGATGCAGGGCGCGACCTGCCTGCCGCTGACCGCACGTCGAACCTCAGCGAAAACCTCGCCTTGGGAGAGATCAGCCCGCACCAATGCTGGCACGCAGGTTTTGCGGCACTCCAAGAGGGCAAAGCGGGGGCGGAGACGTTTCTCAAGGAACTGGTGTGGCGCGAATTCGCCTATCACCTGATGCATCACACGCCGCATATTCTGGCCGACAACTGGAAACCCGACTGGGACGCCTTTCCTTGGAACACCGATGAGGACACCGAAGAGGTCACGGCTTGGAAACAGGGGCGCACGGGTATCCAGTTTGTCGATGCCTCCCTGCGCGAGATGTACGTAACGGGCCGGATGCACAATCGCGGTCGCATGATCGTGGCAAGTTATCTGACCAAGCACCTGTTGACTGACTGGCGGATTGGCCAAAAATGGTTCGAAGACTGCCTGATCGACTGGGACCCGGCCTCGAATGCGATGGGCTGGCAGTGGTCTGCGGGATCGGGGCCGGATGCGACACCCTATTTCCGGGTGTTCAACCCGGTCACGCAGCTTGATAAATTCGACAAGAACCGCGCCTATGTCAGCCGCTGGATCGCCGAGGGGCGCAGCAATCCGCACGAGGACGCACTGGACTATTTCGATGCCATACCGCGCGCATGGGGTTTGTCGCCGTCCGATACCTATCCCGCCCCGATTGTGGCTGCGGACGAAGGTCGCAAACGCGCGCTAAGCGCTTATGAAAACCGAGATTTTTGAATGAGGACGGCTCCGAACGGTTGCGTCCGCCAGACTGTCCAGTTAGCCTGACAGTCATGCTGATGGGAGAGAGCATGATCCTGACCAACACTGATGGCCAAAGCCATCTGCCGCGCTATTTTGCCCGCGTTTTTTCCATGGCGCAGAATACAAATACCGGGCGGCTCGACTTTGTGTTGCCCGATGGCCGAACCTTTCGGGTCGAGGGGCCAAATCCCGGACCTGTGGCCGCGGTGCACATCCACAACAAAGACCTGTTTGCCCGGCTGATCCGCGAGGGCGATCTGGGTTTCTGTGACGCTTATCTCGACGAATGGTGGAGCACGCCGGACCTTCAGGCCTTTATGGATTGGGTCCACGCCGACAACGAAGACATCTATGATGGTTTTCCGGGCATGGGGCTAGTGCGCCGCTTTGAAAAGTTCCGGTTCTGGTTGCAGCGCAATCACAAGGAACAGGCGCGCAAGAACATCAGCTATCACTACGATCTGGGCAACGATTTCTATAGCCTCTGGCTGGACGAGACGATGACCTATTCCTCGGCCCTGTTCGAGACCGGACAGGAAAGCCATGAGGCCGCCCAAATCGCCAAATATGCCAGCATGGTGGACCAGATGGGGGCCCAGCCGGGGGATCACATTCTGGAAATCGGCTGCGGCTGGGGCGGGTTTGCGGAATACGCAGCCAAGGAACGCGGTCTCAAGGTCACGGGCCTGACCATCAGCGAAGAACAGTTTAAGTACGCTCAGAAACGCATTGAAAAAGCAGGTCTTTCCGGTCAGGTCGAATTCAAGTTGCAGGATTACCGGGATGAACGTGGCACCTATGATGGCATCGCCTCGATCGAGATGTTCGAAGCCGTGGGCCAGAAATACTGGCCGACCTACTTTGAGACAGTGCGCGAACGGCTCAAACCCGGCAAGAACGCCACGCTCCAGATCATCACCGTCACCGACAGACGCTGGGATGTATACCAGCGAGGCGTGGATTTCATTCAGAAATACATCTTTCCGGGCGGGATGCTGCCCAGCCCCTCTGCCTTGCGCACGCAGGTGCAAAAGGCGGGACTGGCGGTGGAGCGGTCCGTGGAATTCGGTCAAAGCTACAACATCACGCTGCGCCGCTGGCACGAGACGTTCAACGAAAAGTGGGACCAGATCGCCGATATGGGATTTGACAGCCGCTTTCGCCGGATGTGGAATTTTTACCTCACCTCTTGCGCGGCCACGTTCGAAAGTGCCAACTGCGACGTAACGCAGATCACAATCAAACGTCTCGGATAAACCATGATGGATTACGCCAATGCCTGACGCAGCCAAACTGGTTGGCGCAATGGGGTTGGCGATCCTCGCTTTTGTCGTGTCAGGCATGGTGATGCGCCTGTTCGAAGAGGACACCAATTTTGGCTGGTTCGTTCATGTGAACGTTCTGTTGGGTCTTGCCGTGGGTTGGGTGTTCATCGGACGGCGCGCGGGACGGGGCTGGACATCTGCCGTCAATGTGGGCCTGACGGGCGGCGTTGTGCTGGTGTTCTGGGGCCTGTTCATCCAGTCCTGCAACGAGATGACGCGCCTTGCGATGAAGAACCGCTATGACGGTGCGGGCGAGGCGCTGACAGCCGTGTTCGAGATCGGCGCAGAATGGGTGATCCTGATGTCGACCATTCAAATCTGGGGAACCGTGGCAATCGGGGGCGTCCTGACCGGGATCGCAACCGAAATTGCCTGGCGCAGATGGCGCTGACGCGCATGTCCCGCATGTTCTTTTTTGGCACGTTACGGCACAGGCCGCTGCTCGCCCTTGTGCTGGGCCGCGCGCTCAACAGCCTTGATGTGACCGATGACAGCTTGCCGGGATACCGCACGGACGCTGTCGCCGAAGGCCCGTTCCCGATGCTGACCCCGGACAAGGGCAGCGCGGCACCGGGTATCGTTGTCTCGGGCCTGACCGAAACGGACCGCGCGCGGCTTGACTACTACGAGGCCGGTTTTCAGTTTGACGTGGTGCCTTGCACAACCGCGTCTGGGCTGACGGCAGATGTCTATGTTTCGGACACGCCGGATTGGACGGCGGCAGGCCCGTGGGATCTTGACGGCTGGGTCCGCAAGTGGGGCGACATGACCGCGTTCGCCGCTCAAGAGGTCATGGCCGGGTTCGGCACCGTCCCCGCAACCGAAATTGCCCGCCGCTTTCCCCGCATCCGTGCCCGCGCGTGGAGCAAAGTGCTCGCACAGCAAGGCCGCCACGGGGCAGGGACGATAGACGGCGCGGTCGAGATTGTGCGCCGCACGCAGCCCTATTCCGACTTTTTCGCGCTGGAGGAAATCGCGCTGCGGCACGCGCATTTCGACGGCTCCATGTCTGACACGCTGGACCGCGCGGTGTTTGTCAGCACCGACGCGGCCATTCTGTTGCCCTACGACCCCGTACGCGACCGTGTGCTGTTGGTCGAACAAATCCGCCTTGGCCCGATTGGGCGGGCCGACCCGGTTCTGTGGCAACTGGAACCCGTGGCGGGGCTAATTGATCCCGGCGAGGCGCCCGAAGACGCGGCCCGACGCGAGGCGCAAGAGGAGGCGCACCTGACCCTTGGTCGACTGGAGCCTGTGGGCGAATGCTATGCCTCACCCGGCGCTGCCACGGATTTCTTTCACCTGTTTGTCGGTTTGTGTGATCTGCCGGATGATGCCGCCGAAGTTGGCGGGGCTGTCGACGAAGGTGAAAATATCCGCAGTCACCTGATCGACTTTGCCGACCTGCTGGCCATGGCCGAGGACCGGCGCACTGCAAACGCGCCGCTGACGCTGCTGGTCTACTGGCTGGCGCATCACCGGGCGCGGCTTCGGATGGGTTGAGGTCATGCCTGCGGCCCGCTACACCCAAGAAACATGGCCAAAAGGATGACCCCGATGCAGTTTGCCCCCGACCTTGCCGCTGCCGTTGGCAACACGCCCCTGATCAAGCTGCGCCGCGCCAGCGAAGAGACGGGATGCACCATTCTGGGCAAGGCTGAATTCATGAATCCGGGCCAGTCGGTCAAGGACCGCGCCGCCTTGTCGATCATCAAACACGCCGTGGCCAGCGGAGAGTTACGCCCAGGCGGCACGATTGTCGAAGGCACCGCCGGGAACACGGGTATTGGTCTGGCGCTGGTCGGGGCTTCGATGGGGTTCAAGACGGTGATCGTCATCCCCGAAACCCAGAGCCAGGAAAAGAAAGACATGCTGCGCCTTGCCGGTGCGGAATTGGTGCAGGTTCCGGCGGCCCCCTATCGCAATCCCAACAATTTTGTGCGGTATTCCGGACGTTTGGCTGCCGAACTTGCCAAAACGGAACCGAATGGTGCGATCTGGGCCAACCAGTTCGACAACACCGCCAACAGGCAGGCGCATGTCGAAACCACGGGGCCCGAAATCTGGGAACAGACGGATGGCAAGGTTGATGGATTTATCTGTGCCGTAGGTTCGGGCGGGACATTGGCCGGTGTGGCCGAAGTTTTGCAGCCCAAAGGCGTCAAGATCGGCATCGCCGATCCCGACGGTGCGGGCCTCTTTAGCTATTACACCACGGGCGAGATTGCGATGCAGGGCGGGTCCATCGCCGAAGGTATCGGGCAAGTGCGCATCACGGCCAACCTCGAAGGGTTCAAGCCCGATTTTGCCTACAACGTGCCTGACACCGAGGCACTGC
Source organism: uncultured Tateyamaria sp. (assembly GCF_947503385.1). Taxonomy (GTDB): domain Bacteria; phylum Pseudomonadota; class Alphaproteobacteria; order Rhodobacterales; family Rhodobacteraceae; genus Tateyamaria. Next base: position 15,880 of record NZ_CANNDO010000002.1, on the reverse strand, counting down.
CCATCGTCTTTGACCTTCTGCAAGAGGAAGGGCTGTGCATGGGGGCCTCTACAGGTGTGAACGTGGCGGGCGCGATCCGTCTGGCCTGCGACCTTGGACCGGGCCACACCATCGTCACCATCTTGTGCGACTTTGGCACACGGTATCAGTCAAAACTGTTCAACCCGGATTTCCTGCGCGAAAAAGACTTGCCGGTGCCCGGCTGGCTTGATCGCGGACCGGCCTCCATTCCCGGTGTGTTTGAGGACGTTTGATGAGAGTTGCATCGATACGGGCGGGGCTTGCGCTGGTCGCGGCCCTCTTTTTTGCCGTTGCCCTGTGGGCGCAGGACACTAACGGCCCAAACTACGAAGCATGGGAAACCGTGGCCAGCCGCGCCGAACGCGCCGTGGAAACGGCCCGTGCATCGGACGAGGCGTTCGACAATCTGCGCGCCGAGATTGTCGACTGGCGCGGACGCTTTCAAGAGCAACTGAACGCGAATGCCAGCCGCATCGCCACATTGCGCGAGCAGATCGCCGCCCTTGGCCCTGTGCCGGAAGAGGGCGGGTCCGAACCGACCGAGATCGCGGCACGCAGGGCCGAACTGAATGCGCAGCTGGAACGGCTCAGCACCCCCCGCCGCACCGCAGAAGAGGCGTTTAGCCGGGCGGGCGGCATTGTGGGCGAGATCGACGAAATTCTGCGCCAACGTCAGGCCGATCAGTTACTGAACATGGGGCCGTGGCCCGTGAATCCCGGCCTCTGGCCCGAAGCATGGCGAGACGTGCAGGAAACTGTGGCGGCCACTGCGGCGGGCATGTCGCAGGCATGGCGCAACCCCGCCACGCGGGCGCAGGCGCAGGACAACCTGCCGCTGGTGATCGGGCTGGTGATCCTTGGCGTGGCGCTGCTGGCGCGGTCCCGACGGTGGAGCGAGGCGCTTGCCACCCGTATCCAGCGTGCCGATACGCATACCGGCTCTGGTGTTGCGGGTTTTGTCGTGTCGCTGGGCCAGATCGTCTTGCCCATGTTGGGCCTCTTTGCGCTGCTGCGCGCGTTGGGGGCGACCGACCTGTTTGGCCCGCGTGCCGAAGTGTTGTTGAGCGCGATGGAGCCCATGGGCTTTACCATCTTCTTTGCGCTCTGGCTGGCCAGCCGCATTTTTCCGCGCGATGAGGCGTTGCCAACGCCGCTGACGCTGCCGCCCGAACGGCGGACCGAGGGGCGGATCTATGCATTCATCCTTGGTGTGGTTGTGGCGCTGTCGTACCTGACCAACCAGTTTTCGGAGTTCGAACGCTACAGCCTTGCCACGCGGGCGGTGCTGCATTTCCCGCTGATCGTGGTGGCGTCGCTGTTGACGTTGCGGATCGGCTGGCTGATGCGCCGCAACCTGCGCGAAGCGGAAAGCGACGGCCAGACTGAACGCGCCTTTGGTGCGCGGGTGATCCGGCTCTTGGGGCAGGGCGCGATCATTGTCGGTGCCTTGGCGCCGGTATTGGCGGCCCTTGGCTACGGTGTTGCGTCCAAGGCGTTGATCTACCCTGCGATCCAGACGCTGGCGCTGTTTGGCGTTCTGGCGCTGCTGCAACAATTGGTGCGTGATATCTATAGCGCGCTGCGCCCCGGCCATTCCGTCGCAGAAAGCCTGATCCCCACGCTGGTGGGCTTTGCCCTGATCCTTGCCGCAGCGATCCCGCTGTCGCTGATCTGGGGCGCGCGCATCACGGACCTCACTGATCTGTGGGACCGGTTGCGCAACGGCCTGACCATCGGGGATATCACGATTTCGCCCGGCAGCTTCTTTATGCTGATCGTTGTGTTTGCGCTGGGGTATGCGCTGACCCGTGGGGCGCAAGCCGCGCTGCGCACGTCGGTTTTGCCCAAGACCAAGCTTGATACCGGTGGTCAGACTGCTGTCGTCGCGGGTGTCGGTTATGTCGGTATTTTTCTGGCGGCGCTGGTTGCGATAACGTCGGCTGGCATTGACCTGTCCAACATTGCCATCGTTGCTGGTGCGCTGTCGGTTGGCATTGGATTTGGCCTGCAAACCATCGTGTCGAATTTTGTCTCCGGCATCATCCTGCTGATCGAACGGCCCATTTCCGAAGGGGACTGGATCGAGGTGGGCGGGCAGATGGGCTATGTGCGCAATATCTCTGTCCGGTCCACCCGGATCGAGACATTCGACCGTACGGACGTGATTGTGCCCAACGCCGATCTGATCTCGGGCACGGTCACGAACTACACCCGCGGCAATACGGTGGGCCGGGTGATCATCTCTGTGGGGGTGGCGTACGGCACCGACACCCGGCGTGTCGAAGGCATCCTGCGCGAGATCGCAGAGGCGCACCCCATGGCGCTGGCCAATCCCGCGCCGATGATCCTTTTTGCCGGTTTTGGCGCGGACAGTCTGGATTTTGAACTGAGGATCATTTTGCGCGATGTGAACTGGTCGCTGAGCGTGCGCAACGACATCAACCACCAGATTGCAGAACGCTTTGCCGCCGAAGGGATCGAAATTCCCTTTGCGCAGCGCGATGTCTGGCTGCGCAATCCCGAAACGCTGCAACAGGCAGGGGCCACTGCCGCGCAATCGCCCGAACCCCAGCCCGAGATCGACCCGTCCGTCGGCGACGACGACGCAAACGACGCCGACACAGACGGAGACGGCAGATGACCCACATGCTCTTTCGTGATGATGCCTATGCTCGTGATGCGGTGGCCACAGTCATCGGTCACACGGACGAAGGTGGCATCATTCTGGATCAGACAGTTTTTTACCCCACTGGTGGGGGCCAGCCCGGCGACAGTGGCCGCATCACATGGGGCGGCAACGCGCTGACCATCGCCACCGCCGTAAAAGGCGACGGCGACACGGTTGTGCTGGTCCCCTCCGAACCGCGCGCGCTGCCGCCCGCAGGTGCGCAGGTCGAACAATCCCTCGACTGGGATCGCCGCTATGCCCATATGCGCGTCCACACGGCGCTGCACCTTTTGTCCGTGGCCATGCCCTTTGGCGTCACCGGGGGCGCGATCAGCGCCGGTCGCGGCCGGCTCGATTTCGATATGGAAGACGCTCCCGAAGACCGCGACGCTATCGAAACGGCTCTGAACGCGCAGGTCGAGGCGGATCACAAAGTTACCGAAGACTGGATCAGCGAAGAAGAGCTGGATGCCAATCCCGCGCTCGTCAAAACGCTGTCGGTGCAACCGCCGCGGGGGGCAGGGCGCATTCGCCTGATCCGCATCGGCGGCGACACGAACGCCATCGACCTGCAACCCTGCGGCGGCACCCATGTGGCACGCACGGGCGAGATCGGCGGGCTGCGTCTGGGCAAGATCGAAAAGAAAGGGCGCCGCAACCGCCGCGTCTACCTGCATCTGGATGGGTTTTGATAATGTTTCGAAGTGTCGCAACCCTGAGCGCCATGCTGTTCTCCGTTCTCGCGGTCGCGTTCTTTGCTGTGCCGAATGTGGTTACGGCTGCGTGGGGTCTCATGCTCGCAGGTGACGCGGCCTTTATGGGCCAGCGGCTCGCTGCGGCATTTGCCGGGTTCGCCGTGATGCTGTTCCTGGTCCGCGATGCGCCGCCATCCCCGGCCCGTCGCGCGCTGGCTTCTGGGGTGGCGACGGCGTTGTTGCTTGTCGCCGGGGTCGGCGTGTTGGGAATGGCCCAAGGCGTCGTGGGCGGCGGCATCCTGTTGGCCATAGCTGTTGAATTGGTGATCGCCATGGCCCTGATCCTGACCGGGCGCGCAACAGTCTGACCGCCCCTCCGGGTCGCTATCCCGTGTCGTGCAACCCTTGGCCGCGTTCATCAGGGCACATTGCGCCATAAGCCAGTAAATTGATGGATTTGCGCTTGCATCCCACGGGTGGGGTTCAATATACCCGCCAGCGGACAGGTGGCCGAGTGGTCGAAGGCGCGCGCCTGGAAAGTGCGTAGGCGGGAGACCGTCTCGAGGGTTCGAATCCCTTCCTGTCCGCCATTCAACAAAAAATATGAAATAAAAACAGATATTTAAAGGTCTCTAGTGGACCTTGGTACGCTTCTGGTACGCTTTTGAATTTGCTGGGACAATGACGTTGCGTCAGCCTACACCAGCAAAGCCGCCCAAGCCGCCAAGCACACCAGCGCCCAGAACACCCCCGACTCACCCATCGCAAGCCCGCCTGTACACGCCGTACCCATGCGCCAACGGTTCGCTTAGGCGGATATGCCAAACGCCGTCAATCTCGACAGCTTGCACGTCACGTTCCGGAATGCCGAACCCTTCGGCGTGGCGGAACAGATCAGGGCCGGGGATGCTATACCACTCCCAAGCGTCCAAGTTGCTCAGCCACACCACGTCATAGACAGGCTCACCATGAGCGAATTCGCTATTCATCATGTCGGCAAGGGCACCACTCATTGCTGCCCCCAATCGACCAGATCAAACGCCCGTTCTACATCCACGCCCGACTCCTTAGCCGCCGCCATGGCCTGCACCAGCGCCGTGACAGTGCGTGCACGTCCGCCCGAGTCGTACGCTTGAAGTGGGCGCATGACGTCCAGCGTCACCGGCGACTCCAGCTTGGCAGAACACTCATGCGCCACCAGCTTGGCAAGCGGTTGCAATGTCCACTGCCCAAGGTGTCGTTGCGCTTCCCTGACAACCGGCCCCGTCGCGGCGGGGTTCTGTAGAGCAGGCAGAACGCCAAAGACGGATTCGATAGCATTGCGGGCCTCTTTGATAGCCTGAGACGACTCAAGACGCTGCAAATTCGGCGTCAAATCCGTGGCCTGTTTGAACAGATCAGGATAGGCACCGGCGGCGGTAGCTTGTGCCACGCCCTCGACAACCAAGACGGAACCACGGCGGCCCTTGAAGCCTTCCCGCAGCGCCGTCAGATCATCCACTTGGGCCTCGGGCATGGGCACGATTTGACTGCCGATAGGGGCCGTCTGATAGACGTCTGAAAGGGCCGATTCTACGGCATTGGCGAGACCAGCCGACAGAGCCGCACGGCGTAGAGGTGGAGTGCCGACATAGGGCGTTGTTGTCTGGGCACCCGTCACCACGTGGATCACCTCAGGGGCAAGGGCCGTGACTGTGTAGCCGCCGCCGGTGTCCGCTACAGACGCGCGATAGGCGACTGGCCGTCCGTTCCGAGTGCTGACGTCCCACTCGTGACAAGCCACAAGTCCGTCCTCCCGGATCAAGGCCAGAAACTCCCCACGCAATGCCAGAGAACGGGCCACAAGGGCCAGCATGGGCGGCGTGAGTAGGTCCGTGCCGTTCACGTCCGCAAGGCTCAATCCGCCTTCCCATAAACTGACGCACGACTGCGCAGCGCTGGTGAGTTCGCCAATGCCCTCACGCCCCGTGATCAGGGCAGCACGCGCCGCCATCAAGCTTGCCGTGTAGCCCGTGGCCGATGCCCGATTTTCGACAGGCTTTCGCTTAAAGGGCCAGATCATGCGCGCCACCTCGACAGGACATGCACCGACCGGGCGGACGGTTCAGGCGTCCAGTTGCGGGCTTGCACCTGCCCATAGGGATACGCACCCTTTGTCACCGCCGATAGTTCGATCAGTTCGGCGCGTTTGATGGTGCGCAGGACGTTATTACCCTCACGCGTAACCACCTGATCTTTGGCCGATGAAACGCGGAAACCGGGTGACAAGCCCTTGACCAAGCTGGTCTGCATGGCGGCCACCGCGTCCTTTACAAAGCCAATTGCCATATGATCGGCAGAGATACGCGCCTCAAATCGCAACGCGTTGCCAGCATCGTTAAGTGTCAGCGAACCGCCAGCACGTGAGGCCAGCGGTTTGCCCATGTCGTGTTGCCACACAAAATGAATATCGGCCTCACTTTGCACCGAGTCGGCGAACGCACCCGGTGCGAAAGTTTCAAAACGATCAGCGCCAAAAGAGGCGCGTTCGCCATAGGGAAAAACACCCTCGATAATGGCGGACCCGTCGAACGCGAAACGCGTCTCAACGGCCCCCGCCGCGCGTCCTTCAAGCATGTTACTGAATACCCTCTACGATCCGCAGTTGCGCGCCACGGGCAACCGTCTGGTCCATGGTCGCGATAGCGGTAAGGCGCAGTTGGCCAGACGCGGCGTCGGTGTACGGGTCGCGGATCAGGTCGATACCGCCCCACGCGCCGATGTGGATAGGTGGCAGGCCACCTGCCGACGTCGCCAGTACGGCAGTTGTTTCACCACCCGCAGGCGCTTCAAGGGCGTTGGTGGTCATGATCACGCCAAGCATGGCTTTGCGCATCAATTCGAATTCGGTAACAGCGGTGCCCGTGATGTACGAACCGTCCATGCGGTCCCAAACTTCGGGCCGGATCAGCGCGCGAACCGAACCGGGGCCGCTTGCAGCATTGCCCACCATGAATGCAAGCACCTCAGTCCGGAACGCCGCCCACGTGGCCGCCGCGCCAAGGTTGTTAACGTTGATCCCGTATGTGGCCGCGCCGGGGATAATGCCCAGAGGCTCACCAGCGGCACCGCTGCCAAGGATCAAAGAGCGATCCAGTTCCATTTGCATCGCGCCATTCATGTCGCGACGGATTGCAGACTCGAGACCTTCGCCGCTTTGTTTCAACGCCTTGCGCGTGATTTTCATGCGGACGCCAAGGGCAAAATCAGGCGACAGTTTCGCGTCAGCCGTGGTGAAGGGAACCGGGTCCGGCAGGTCAGTGACTTCGTCCGTTTGCCAGCTTGCAACCGTGCTTGCCGTGGACACCGGATATTCAAGCGAACCTTGGCCTACCTGCACCAAAGACGCCCCCAATTGCGCCGCCACTGAGGTAGGAAACAAGCGGTCAACAAGCGGCATGGTGCGCGTCGGATCAGGCGTGGTTGCGCTGGTAGTTTCGCCCGCACGACGCTCCAGCGCGCCCCAAGGGATGGGCTGACCTTGAAATGAACCTTGCGCACGCATTTCGGTTACGACTTCGGCAGTTTGACCACTGATAGCTGCGCCCGTGTCCAGATTGGCCACCACCTGACGCAGTTCAAAGTTGTCAATAAGGCCCTGCCACTCGTCGGCAGAGCGGTTTTCGAGTTCGGCAGACGCCGCGTCACGTTCGGACGCCTCGACAATCAAAGCGCCCCGGTATTTGGTTTCGTTTGCACGATATTCGGCGTCCAGAGTGTCAATCTGGCGCGTTTCGTCGTCGGTGGTCTCTTTGCCGACGAGTTCCGACAATTGAGAACGAATCTCAGACTGACGGCGCATGATTTTTGCAGATTCAAGCATGTGTTTTTGCCTCTTTTTTTAGTAGTTGCCGCCAGTCTTGGCGATCTTGGGAAATTGGTCGAAAGCCCACCTCGTGACGGGTTTTTTCGGAATGACAGACACGACAAAGCGTCTGTAAATTTGCCGGATCAAACGACAGTTCGGGGTGCGTTCGAACGGGTTCAATGTGATCCACTTCAAGGCGGCGAAAATCGCCACATTTGACGCAGCGCCACTCGTCGCGTTCCATGATTTTGAGGCGCAGAACGGCCCACCGTTTGGTGCTGGTGACTTTGGCGGAATGCCGTTTGTGTTCCTGACGACGCGTTGTCATGCCCACACCACGCGCGATTTTTTGACTGCACCGTTCTTGATCCGAGCACCTTGTGCGACTGCCAAAACGGCAGCAGCCAGCGCGTCAATCCGGCCTGTAGAGCGGCCTTTTGCGATTTTGATGTTGCCACTTGCATCGGTGAGTACGACGGCATCGGCCAGCGCGGAACGCATTAACAGGGAAGGGTCACAGGCAATTTCGCCGTCGAACGCAGCGCGGCGAAAACGATCACAGTCTTCGCTTGCTTCCTGCCACACCATACGCCGCCAAATGATCGGGCAGCGGAATCCAGTTGCTACAAGCGCTTCTGAAATTTCCGCTTTTTTATATCCATCAGCCACTAGGGCCGCGATTTTTTCGCCGTCAATTTGAGAGATGATTTTGCGCAACCAATCAGCGACAGGCACAGTGCTTTTACCGATTTGATTGAGTTCGCCACGCAAGTGCATTTCGACGTAACGGCCTTTGACGCCGTCCGCCTCGCCACGGGACTCCAGCGACGGCAAGCCGGGGAAGGTGCCATAAGCTTCAAGGCGCGATGTGTCGGGCCAGTAAAACGCGACACCAGACATGGACGCAGAACCGCCCAGATCAATCCCTACCACCACGTCACCAGAACGCGGCGGCAATTCGTCCACTTCGCACGCCAACCATTCGTCAGTCGTTAGCAGGACGTCGCGGGCTTCGGCGCTGACGCGTTCATTGCGGTTGTACAAGCGGAAACTTATGAGAGTTTGCCCGCCCCGTGCAATGGCGCGCTTGGCCTCACTTTGCAGCCATTCCAGACTTGAACCGATACCGTGTTCGGCACCGGGGTTCGCCTCTTTCAGCGAGTCCGGATCGTCCGCAGGCAACCCCGGCAGTGGGCGGTGTTCTTGAATGAAAATACCGGGTCCGGGATTGTCCAGCCAGATCGAAAACGGGTGCGCGTCGTCACGTGCTGACGTGCTGATAATCAGAGCGCGGCCCGCACGTTTGCCCAGACCCGACAGCAATGCGGCCTCTAGATCATCACCTTTGACGCCGTCCCAGTGACCGCGTTCGTCCATAAGAACGAACGTCGGCGAAGATCCGAGTGCCGTCATGCCGTCTGACGCGATCACGCGTAGAATGTGGCGGCCCGTCTCTGTTTCGATCTCTAATTCCAGACGCGGCGCACGCCGGATTTTTACCGTCTTTTGCAGTTCCTCGGGCAACGAACGCAGGAATCCGAGCACGAATTGGAATGCGATAGCGCCTTGATCTCGGGTCCGTGCTGCAATGACAACGTCACGGTTAGGCTGTGGATCGAACACGCCAAGGAAAGCAGCCAAAGCAATAGCCGACGACAGCGCAGTTTTGGCGGCACCACGGCCCACGGACAGGCACGCAATTCGAATGTCAGAACCAAGGGCACCCCGGATAAATTTGCGTTGGAACGGCGCAAGTTTCATCAGCTGACCAGCTTTTGGCCCTTCGGGGATTTTCAAATCACCCTCGATGAAGCGAATGCATTTTGTTGCGTCATTTGCCACTTTTTTCACCGGCTATTGCGAGCGCGTAAGTTGGCCAGGCGGCAGGGGGTCCGCGAGAGAGAGCGGGCATTGGGACCATGTGAGGGGTAAGACATTGGAAAACCGCCCTAAATTGACACGCGTTTGCGTGTGTTGAGTGCAGCGGCAAAGGCAGGCGAATAGCGGCGTGACTGTGTCTCGACGTCCTGAGCGTCCACTTGATGCATCACCTGCATGGCCAGCGCGGCGCGCACGTGTTGCGGTGCAGCGGGCAAGCCTGCGGTGTAGGTGACCACCAGCGGGCCTTGTGGCAACGCGTTCACAGTCAGCGTGGGGCGCTCGCCATGACGCGTTGTCAGGTCAATCGGCGCTATTGCCTGCATCGTCTCAATCGTCTGGCTTGCCGTCAGTGTCGCTGCGTTAGCCTCTGACAGCGGGCCAATGGGCAGGCGCAAAGGCACATTGCACAGCCACGTGTCGAACGTCACAGTGATGGTCTCAGGCAGCAGCGCAATGTTGAGGCGCTGGCAATACTCAGACGTCACAGACGCCGCCAATAGGGCCAACATGGTGTCGTCCTCATCATGCTCAACGCGCCCGACAGCCTTGATGTCGTCCAGCGATACCGCCGCCTTGATGTCGCCTCTGATGATATGCATGCGCCAAAACCGTGTAAAAGAATTGACACATATGGTATCAAATGAGTGTAAACGCGTAACCCATTAATATTGCTATCAAAGAGAGTGCAAAATGGCTGATGAGATCGTCAAATTTACAGCATCGGGCAGTTACATGCCACTAGGTGGCGGTGCGACCACTCTGACCTTGGCCAATGACCACGCATATGGGCATTTGCGCGTTGCCATTGCCGACGCTTTGCCTGCGGATGACCACGCGGCCTATCACATCCTGCAACAACGGGACCGGGTGACGCACGATGAGATTCCGGTGGGGTTCACGCTCTACGTTCGTAACGACGATCCGGACGTCAACGTGCACGGGCACTACCGCAAGTTTTTGTAATCAGGGACCGGCCCACGCGGTCCTTGGGCTTCGGTGGCGAAAGCCGGTTGCCGAAACAGTGGGGGAGATAGTCGGAGACGTCGCCTCAGAACACCGACAAGATCAGCGCGCTATCCTTTCGCGCGGGTAGATCAGGCCCCGGCAATGACGCTTGTCGGGGCCGTTCATTTAGATCGCCGCGCACCCCCATGCGATTCGGATCAGTCGCCCGACTGCCATTGCCCGCGATACATCAGCGGTTGCCCGATTCCCCGCCAATCGTCATTGTCCAGACGATCACGCGGCCACCGCAAAAACAGACCATCCAAAACACGACGCGTTGCTTGCTGACATGGACGTGTCGAACAGCTTAGCCACGTATGTGTTTGACCATCCCAGTGGCAGGTCCATTTTCGTCCCAACGCGTCGGCAATGGTCACCTCGATCGCGGGCGATGGTGCCGCCCTTTTGCAGGTCCACAAAAGCGCGCCTCTCATGGCCAGTAGGTCGCGCAGTGTTGGTTGGGTAGCCGGATCGTCTTTGCGGGCTTGTGGCCCCTGTTGCAGCGCGCGTCTGGTCATTTTCGGCCCCCGCCTGATGTCGCATAAACATACACCGGGGGCGCAATGGTGTGAATCGGTCATCTCAATTTGGCGTTTGGTATCAAAGTGATACAGTTTGGATCGCCTCGATTCGTGGTTGGACGGATCGGGGTGGCCCGTTGCTGGTTTTGTTGACACTTGCAGTGACGGGCCGACTGGCGCGCTGGATCAGACGTTCCGAGACGCACCAAAGGCGGGCAAGGTCAGAAAGCGCGCCATCTGGCGTCTTTTGTTGCGTTCATGGCGTTGACGTAACAATATTTGGCGCTTCTTCCGCATCCCGGACCTTGCGCGCTTCTGACAGGCGTTGGCTGGACAATCCGGCGCTGGACGTGGTGCCTTGAAAAGTCCCCGGACCTTGGGGACTTTTGGGGCGCCCCTTTGCCATGCGCCCATCTTCCTTCGCGCTGTCATATTCGTCCGCCAGACGCCGCTGACATGCCGTCTGCGCCGCCACGATCCAGACACGCCGCTTGGCGGTCTAGATCGGCGGCGGTCATGTGGTACGTGCTTGCGCGATGTAGTGCGCATATATGCGGCCCTGTGCATCATCCATGTTGATCGGCGGACGTAGATCGAGATCGGGGAACCGTTCAAGTAACCACGCCGTGCGTTTTTCCTGTTCAAGTGCAATTCGGTCGTCAGCAAGCCCGTTGCTTTCGGCATACTCAAAATAGCTGCCAGTCCAGTACGACTCGCCCTTGTACCGATAGAAACAAGCGCACGGCGACAGGATGGGGGCTAATTGGCTTTGCGCGTCTAGTCGATCTTGGTCCGTCAGATCGCCAGCTTCACGCTGCACAAAGCTCGCCCACGTCTTGCGCCAATTTTGTTCTGGCCGTTTGGCACGTCCTGCCCACTCAACAAAACGCACCGTCAATTCCGACACGCGCTCTGACGTCAGACCTTCGCCATGAGCGAATGCTTGCCATGAGTTCGGGGGTGACCAGTCTGGGTGAGACGGTTGCAGGTCGGACTCTTCCAATTCTGCAAAATCATCATCCTCGCGCGCTTGCGCGCCTGTATTATGATGATTGTATTTTGTAGTATCCTTTATTGACCTACCCAATTTGCGGACGTCATGACCTACCCCATTTGCGGACCTCTTGACCTCCCCTAAATCTGGACCTCTGACGTCCGCGTTTGGGGTAGGTCTGTCATCATCAAAGAATGCATCCGTTAATCGGATCGAAAGACCACGACGCCAGCCGCTTTTGTATGTGCGAATGGCAGATGAAACGTACCCCATGTCCTGCAATTCGCCGAGCGCCTCGGACACCCGCGAAGGACTCCCCAAGCCAGCTTCATTCGCAATCGTCTCGCGCTTGTATCCGTCAAAATCATCGGCCTGAGCGGACACGTATAGTAGCAATTTGAGATGCCTTAGCTTGATGCGCGGATCTCGTAAAACGCTCAACCCAACACGCCCAAAGTGACCTTTGATTTGTCGTTTTTTCATTTGGGTACTCTCAGTTTTGACAACACCGAGCGAAACGGTATGTTGTGCTTGCGCAAGCGGTCGTCTGCAGCGCCCGCGCTCTCATAAGAAACCCCTGCCGCTTCACCCAGCGGCAGGGGTTTTTCATTGGGTGGCCTGACTGCGCAACGCTGCCATGTACTCAGATCGCCACCAATAATTTCGCCCGTTAATGACAGTCGGCGCGGGCAGGATGCCTTGTTTGACATGCCGCCAGTGCGTCGCGTTTGAAACCGGATTCACTTGGCGGGTGTCGCCCCGGTTCCAAAGGACGTCTCCGGGTTCGCGCGGGTTGGTTGGCGGTACTTGCGTCATGTTTCACCTTGTTTGTTTTCGCTTCGTCACAAAGCAAACAGGAACACGGCAGATCATCGCAAGGCACAACGAACGGGTATAAAGGTGGCAAAATTATTTTTGTGGAAAGTCAGAGTTTTGGTGGCCTTTGTTGACACCACCAAGTGCAACCGCGCCCCACAATTTGCGGGGCGCGCTAGTGAATCACACGGCGACGGGTTCGAACGGGACAACGTTTGACGACGCGTCACCGCTTAGCAGATCGGCCCACATTTGCATGATAACGCGTCGCCGCGCGGTCAAAGGGTCGCGCAAGTAAACTTGCTCTTGAGCCGGTCGCACGGCGTGCATGAGGCACTCCTCGATAATCTGGTTTTCTTCGACCTTGTTCACGGACGCCCATGTCTTGAACGATCCCCGCGCACCGTGCGACGTCGCTTGGATGTTGTTTCGGCGATACCACTGCGTCCAGTTGTTGTAGCTGACGTGCCCGGTTTTCCATGCGTGCGGGTTCTTAAAGATGTAGCCCGTGCGGTCGTTGTAGATTGCGTCGGCCTTGGTCAAAAGCGCCTGCGCCTGCGTACTCAGCGGTGCGACGTGTTCCCGCCCGTTCTTGGTGTCGGGGATGATCCACAACGTCCCACACTTGCTTATCTGGTCCCATGTGGCGGTCACAACGTCACCAGCGCGCGGCGCGTTCAGCAAATAAAACGCTTCGGCAAGGCCCTGCATGGTCAGATGCGTCAACGACTGGTAATGCCCCGGCACATCTGTCCAATGCAGCGCCTTTTGAGGCGTAGATGTGTGGCGCGTTTTACCGAGTAGCTTGCGAGCGCGGCGGACGGCTAAAGGATCGCAGTCGTATTCCGCAGCATCTGCCCAATCCAAAATCTTGCCAGTATGCAAGAGGCACTTGTGCGCTGTTGGATGCTTGCCGTGCCACATGTGCCGCACCATGTCGGCCAACACTTTGCCGTTGATGTCCGATAGGGCGAGGTGGCCGATAGCTGGATACACGTAGGCGTGCAGTTTTGGAATGAACCCGTTTTTTGCACCGCCGCACTTCCATGTCGGTTTGAAGTCGGCCACGGCCAGTTCGGCCACTTCCTTGAACGTGGTCGCCGCAACTTTGGCCGCAACCTTCACCTGTTCAATCTCGCTGCGCGGGTCGATCCCACGCCGCACCTTGGCGCGAACATCCGCCAGCGCCTCCCGTGCATCGGCAAGCGACACGTACGGGTAGTCGCCCAGTGCCATGCTCTTGTCCTTACCGCCCCACTTATAGCGCGCCAGCCATTTGCCTGTGCCATCGCCGTTGGCCGTCATCCGTAGCCCACGGTCAATGGTGTGCTGTCCCTTTGGCAGGTTCTTTACCTGCAATGCTGTCAAAACCTTTGCCACTTTGTTCGAGTCCTTCCCCTCAGTTCAGTACGTTTTCGGTACGCTTTCGCTTAAAAACAGCTTGAGCGACTGTGAAACGCTATAGAAAGGGAAAAAGGCGGCAACTTACCGTTTTTGCAACAAAATTTTTGTTACAGAGAGCGAAATTGAACGGCTCTGAAAAAGAGTGAAATCAAAAAAACTTGTACTTCCTGTCCGCCACTTCCTCTTTTCGCAAAACGTCTGTTCGCGGGATGAGAACCCGCTGCGCAGTATTGCATTTATCAAATATACGGCTTGTTGTTTCCGAAGCGATCCATTGCCCGGCGAGACGCGCTTGTTCCGTCCCTGTTGCGCAATTAGCGTATCACCTGCGGTCGCACACCGCGCCTTGATTTTACGCTTTTGAATGGAACCAGTACAAATATGGCCCGTGAATACCTCAAAAAAGCAACTCTGACCGCGGCCACAGGTGCCACTGATGTCCACGAAACGGTGACGCAAATTCTGGCCGATATCGAAGCAGGCGGCGATCAGGCAGCGCTCGATTTTGCGGCGAAGTTCGACAAATACGACGGCAGTATCCTGTTGAGTGCAGAAGAGATCGAAGCGGCCTACGCCTTGGTCCCCGAAAAGCTCAAGGCCGACATCCGGTTCGCCCATGACAACGTGCGTCGGTTTGCCGAAGCACAGAAATCGACCGTGGCGGACGTGGAATACGAGGTGGTGCCGGGTTTGATCGCAGGGCAAAAGGCAATCCCGGTGGATGCGGCGGGCTGCTATGTGCCCGGTGGGCGGTACAGCCATATCGCCAGCGCCATCATGACCGTTACAACCGCCAAAGTAGCCGGTTGCCGCCATATTACGGCCTGTTCGCCGCCACGTCCGGACGTGGGCGTGGCCCCGGCGATTGTCTATGCGGCGCATATCTGCGGTGCGGACAAGATCATGGCCATGGGTGGGGTACAGGGCGTCGCGGCAATGACCTTTGGCCTGTTTGGTCTGCCCAAGGCGAACATCCTTGTCGGTCCCGGTAACCAGTTCGTGGCCGAAGCCAAGCGCATCCTTTTTGGCCGTGTCGGTATCGACATGATCGCAGGCCCGACCGACAGCCTCATTCTTGCGGATGCCACGGCGGATGCGCATATCGTGGCGACAGATTTGGTCAGTCAGGCCGAACATGGCTACAATTCACCCGTCTGGCTGGTGACGGACAACCGCCCGCTGGCGGAAAAGGTGATGGACCTCGTGCCCGGCCTGATCGACGACCTTCCGGAGGTGAACCGCGAAAACGCGGCCGCTGCGTGGCGCGACTATGCCGAGGTGATTGTCTGTTCCGACCGCGAGGAAATGGCAGCCTGTTCAGACGATTACGCGCCCGAACACCTGACGGTGCAGGCGCAAGATCTGGAATGGTGGCTTGATCGGTTGACCTGCTACGGCTCGCTGTTTCTGGGCGAGGAAACGACCGTATCCTACGGTGACAAGGCATCGGGGACAAACCACGTTCTGCCCACCTCTGGCGCGGCGGGTTATACGGGCGGGCTATCTGTGCACAAATATATGAAAATCGTGACGTGGCAGCGCGCCACCCGCGAGGGCTCCAAACCCGTGGCCGAGGCGACCGCGCGCATCTCGCGCCTCGAAGGAATGGAGGGGCACGCCCGCGCCGCTGACGTCCGGCTGGCCAAGTACTTCCCGGACGAGACATTCGACCTGACCGCCAATGGCTGACCCGCGCGCGTTATCCCGCTGCGCCGCGGTTTGACGATATCTGCATTACACTCCGCTCGGCACCACCAGTGCCGGGCCAAGAATTGGAAATAACCACATGAACATAGACAAGAAGATCACCGACGATCTTGTGGCGAACGGCGTTTCGTTTGTCACGACGGTGCCGTGCAAGCAGCTGGCTGGCGTGATTGACGAGATTGACGCGCGGGAGGAGATTTTTCACATCCCCTCCAACAAGGAAGATGAAGGCATGGGCCTGTGTGCCGGTGCCTGGATGGGGGGCAAACGGCCCGCCATCATCATGCAGAACACCGCCATCGGCGTCACCATCAACACGCT
>NZ_CANNDO010000001.1 GCF_947503385.1 uncultured Tateyamaria sp. | reverse complement strand
GGGATGCCCACCTGGCGGCCCAGCAGGATGTGCTCGCGCGTTTGCGGCATCGGGCCGTCGGCGGCGTTCACAACCAGAATCGCGCCGTCCATCTGGGCGGCACCGGTGATCATGTTCTTGACGTAGTCGGCGTGGCCGGGGCAGTCGACGTGGGCGTAGTGACGCGCGTCGGTCTCGTATTCCACGTGCGCGGTCGAGATGGTGATCCCGCGCGCTTTTTCTTCGGGCGCGCCGTCAATCTGGTCATAGGCCTGGAAGTCACCGAAATACTTCGTGATCGCCGCCGTCAGCGTCGTCTTGCCGTGGTCAACGTGACCAATCGTGCCAATGTTTACGTGCGGCTTCGTACGTTCAAACTTTTCCTTTGCCATCTTGTCAGACGCCCTTTTTCAGTTGTGGACCTGCTGAGGCCCGGATTCACTCCGCGCGGCATGTATTGCCATTGCAGGGGAAAATCAAGCGTCGATGGCAGGGACAGAGCGGGCATTGAGCAGGCGCTGTACCGCGACGGCAAAACCCAGCACCGTCTGACGATAATCGTCCGTTGGCGAGGGGCTGGTGGCCACGCCGATTACCCCGGGCAGCCGCAGCGTTTCCGAGGTGCCCACCACCGGCGTGGGGCCGAACATCACCGCACCCGTGCGGGCGTCATGCGCAGTCAGGATACCTGCAATCCGGCTGGGACCGCCAAAGGCAAAGGCCGCGCCGCGCGACGTCAACCGGACGCTGGTCAGGTCCAACGTGATGTCGGCTATCACAGCACCATCCGCGGTCTGCCTCAATTGTTGCGCAAGCGCCTGAGCGATGTCCTGTCCAACCCGCGCGGGCGACAGGGCAACGGTACGCCCCTCAACGGCGGCAAAACCAGAAACGTCTACACGTACGGTATTGGCAGCAATTGGTGCCTGCGCCTCGGGGCTGTCCGCCACTGGTGCATCGCACGCCCCCAACACACACATCAGAACGAGGGCAGCGCACCCAGTTGCAAACGCGCGCAGCCACCCGCGATCAACATCGCGATTATCCCGCGCTGGCATCAGCTGCCGGATCCTCAGCGTCTGCCGCCACAGCGGCGGGATCCGGCATAAACCAGCCCTCTTCCTTCATCTGCCGCACAAGGTAGCGTTCGACCGATTTGGCGGCGTTCTGGCTCAGTTGCAGAAGCTGTTCTTCGGCGGACAGGGTGTAACCCGATCCGATAATCGTGCCCGTGCCGAACGTCTCAAGCACTGTGATCTGTTTCGGTTCTTCGTTGAGTTTCTTGCCTGCTGCGTCGTCCCAGACGGTAAGGTTCAGGATCAACGCCGATTTCGGAGACACCACCAGCGGCACGCCCGGCACAGCAAGCACATAGCCTTCGACCGATATACCGAAATGATAGCGGCTTGCCCCGTCATAGCGATCAAACCGTTCAGCAATTGCGTTGCGCACGGTCTCGATCAAATCTTCGTCCGTGGCGGGCCGACTGAACGGGCCGCGCTGCGCATTGGGGGCTACGACAATGTTGTGCGTCAGACTGAAATCACCAAGCGGGACCGGTGGTTGATCCAGATCTGCGTTGCCGGCACAGGCTCCTAGCGTCAGCACCATCATCATGGCGGCAAGCAATCGCGTCATCGTATACCCTACATCCCGTTTGTCCTTGTCGACGGATAGACTAGCGTAAGGCGCCGTGCAATTGCCACCGCAGGGCAAGCAGGCCAAAATGCCCATGATCAGGAGGCACCTATGCCCACGGCCCCAATTGCGCCCCGCACACCCGTACGCGTTGCCCTTGGCACCAAACCGCTGGGTATCTGGCAAAGCCTGCGCGCGGTGCGTCAGAATGTGCTGGCCATTGTGCCAGAAGCCGCCACACGCCTGCCGATCCTGTCCGGCCAAACCGGCAAGCGCTGGCATATGGTGATGGACCCCGATCTGATCGGCCTCATGCTGCGGGACCGGTTGGACATTTATCCCAAGTCTGTGGTGACCAAAACCTTGTTGCGGCCCGCCATCGGCGAGTCGCTGTTCGTGGCCGAAGGGGCCGACTGGCGCTGGCAGCGGCGCACCGCAGCGCCCGCGTTCAGTCACCGCAACGTCACGGCGCTTGGGCCTGTCATGTCGGAGGCTGCGGGACGGTGTGCAGATCGGATCGGCGCCGCGCAAGGGCCAGTCAATATGCTGGACGAGATGGTCACAACGACCTTTGATGTGATCGGAGAGGTGACATTTTCAGGCAAGGAGCTGATTGACCGCGCAGCCATCCATGACGCCATTGAGGATTATCTCACCGAGGCGGCCCGCATCTCCTTTTTCGACATCATGGGTGCACCCGCTTGGGTGCCCCGTCCGGGGCGGGCTTTTGCGCGGCAAACCATAGTAAAGACCCGCGCGCTGGCAGACCGCGCCATTGAGGCGCGGCGGCGTGAGGGGCCTCGCACCACGCCCGACCTTCTGGACCTGCTCATGGCCGGAGAGGACCCCGACACCGGTCAATTTATGACCACGTCCGAACTGCGCGACAACCTTTTGACCTTTATCGTGGCAGGCCATGAAACCACGGCGCTGTCTCTGGCATGGGCCATGTATCTTGTGGCGTTCGACACCAATGTGCAGGACCGCGCCCGCGCCGAAGCGCAAGGCGTTCTGCAAGGCCGAACCGCCGCAGCGAGCGACCTGCCCAAACTGCCCTATATCCGCGCGATCCTTGATGAGGCGCTGCGCCTTTACCCGCCTGCCGGGCTGGTGTCGCGCACGGCCATGGCACAGGATGTTTTGGGCGACGTGGACATTCGCAAAGGCGATACTGTGATGATCCCGATCTATGCGCTGCACCGTTCGCATCTGTTGTGGGACAATCCCGATGCGTTCGATCCAGACCGGTTTTTGGATCGCAGGGCGATCCGCCGCTTTGCCTACCTGCCTTTTGGCGACGGGCCGCGCATCTGCATCGGTGCCAGCTTTGCCCTGCAAGAAGCAGTGCTGATCCTCGCCACCCTGCTCAGCCGATTGCGGTTCCACACGGTGCCCGGACATGCGCCCGACCCAGTGATGATCTTGACCCTGCGGCCCGAAGGCGGGGTGTGGCTGACCGCCGAAGCCGCGCAGTGAAATGGGCGTAAATGCAAACGGCCCCGCCGATCAGGCGAGGCCGTTGCAGATAAGGTTTTCAAACGCGCTCAGTGCAGCTTGGCGTCAACCTGCGCGATGGCGTCATCGATCAGTTGATTGCCGCTGTCTGCGGTCATCTGCTTGGCGATTACGTCTTTGGCAGCCTGGACAGCCACAACAGCCGCCGTGTCCCGCACCTCTTTGACCGCACCGGCCTCGGCAGAGGCGATCTGGTCTTCGGCAGCAGCCAACCGGCGCGCGATTGACACCTTCAACTCTTCGCGGGCCTGATCTGCTGCTGCTTCGGCGTCAACCTTGGCCTGCGCGACGATCTTGTCGGCCTGTGCCTGAACGTCCTGCTGCTTGCGTTCGTATGAGGCGAGCAATGTCTGCGCCTCTTCGCGCAGCGACCGCGCTTCGTCAATGTCAGCCTGAATGCCCGCTGCGCGGTCATCCAGCATCTTGGTGATCATGCCGGGCACTTTGAAGTAGAACAGCACACCAATGAACAGGATAAAGGCGACAAGGACGATAAAGTCCGTGTTGCTGAGCTTCCAGAATTCCGCAGAAAACGGGTTCTTGGACGCGGCGAATGCCGGGCTGGACATCAGCACTGTGGCGGATGCGAGGGTGAGATACCGCATGATCTTAACCTTTCATCCGTGCGTTGACGGCAGCGGTGATGCTGCGCGCGTCCGCTTTGCCACCCATCAGGGCAACAATATCCTTGGCAGCGTCAGCAGCCACTTCCTTGATTGCCTCCTGCGCGCCTGCGCGAATGTCGCCAATTGCTTTTTCGCTTTCGGCCGCCTTGGCGGAAATCTCTGCATCGGCTTTGGCGATGGCGGCATCCAGATCGCCCTGAATGGCGGCCCGCGTCTCGCCCGCGATCCTCTGGGCTTCGGCCCGCGCATCCGCCAGCGCCTTGTCATAGGCGGCTTCGGCCTCGGACGCCCGCGCCTTGAGATCTTCAGCGGCGGCGAGGTCGTTTGTGATGGTTCCCTGCCGTTCGGCTAGGATGCCCGCGATGCGGGGCAGCGCCACGCGCGACAGCACGAAATAGATCACGACCAAAGCGATGAGCAGCCAGAAAATCTGGTTGCCGAAGGTCGTGACGTCCAGCTGTGGCATACCGGGGCCTGCGGCCTCGGCTGCGGATGTTGTTTCGGTTGCCATGTCGGTCGTTCCCCTGAGTGGACCCTAGAGCCAGGGTCGAAATGCGAGCCGTTACACCGGGCAGCGTGACCGTATCACGCCGCCCGACCGTAAGGAATGCGTCTCAGAAGTGACTTAGACGGCGAACATCAGCAGCAGAGCGACGAGGAACGAGAAGATCCCCAGCGCTTCTGCAAAGGCGATGCCGATGAACAGTGTCGCGGTCTGGCCGGCTGCGGCTGATGGGTTGCGCAATGCGCCGGCAAGAAAGTTGCCAGCCACGTGGCCCACACCGATTGCGGCTGCGCCGGAACCGATTGCTGCGAGGCCTGCGCCGATATGTGCGAGTTCACCTTCCATGAGAATTCTCCTTACGATTGGAAGTTTACGTAGGCCGGGCTTCAGCCCGGCTTTTGTTAGTGATGCGGGTGCAATGCGTCCTTGAGGTACACGCATGTGAGGATCGTGAAGACGTAGGCCTGGATGGCCGACACCAGCACTTCAAGCCCGTAGATCGCCATCACACCGATGATCGCCAAGGGCGCAATGGCTGCCACTTGCGCAAATCCTGCGAACACTTTGAGAACCGCGTGGCCCGCCATCATGTTGCCCGCCAGACGAATGGAGTGGCTGACCGGACGCACGAAATACGAAATGATCTCGATAATGGCCAGAATCGGACGCAACGCCAGTGGCGCACTCGACACCCAGAACAAGCTCAGGAAAGACGCACCATTCTTGACGAAACCCAATACCGTGACGGCGATAAACACGCCAAAGCCCAGTATCGCGGTCACAGCAATATGCGAGGTTGTGGTGAACGACATCGGGATGAGGCCGAGGAAGTTGGCGCAAAGGATGAACATGAACAGCGTCATGATGTAGGGAAAATATTTAATCCCGTCTTTGCCCGTCACATCCTCGACCATCTTGTAAACAAAGCCATACAGCAGTTCAGCGATGGATTGACCCCGGCCCGGCACAACAGCGCGCTTGGAGGTAGTCAGAACCATCAATGCGATGACCGCCAGCACGGCCATGACCAGCCAGAAGGTCACATTGGTCAGCGTGAACGTCCCGATCTCACCGCCAAACAGCGATTTGACCTCGAACTGGTCCATGGGCTTAAAGCTTAGGCCACCGCCTGCTTTTGCATCATCTGCCATCCGGCTCTCTCCGTCACGGCGACCCGTTCGGGTCGCGATCCTCTGCGGCGTCTGCCGCTTCCCGTTCTCTCTGAACCTCTTGCGCGCTGCGCATCATCGTTTTGATGCCGGCCGCGAAGCCCAGAAAGATAAATATGATCATCAGAAACGGAGAGGTGCCAAACAGCGCATCCAACCCGTACCCGACCCCAAACCCAATCCCCAGACCGGCCACCAGCTCAATCACCATACGCCAGGCCAGTTGCGCCTGAGAGTGAGGATCCGGTGTGCGGGGTTTCGGGGCGTGGACCTCTTTTGCAGCGTCAATGCGGGCCTGAAGGGCCTGCAATCTGTCGCTGTCTTCCGGGTCGGTCACGCACCTCTGTCCCACGTTTTGGCTTGCGGTTGGGATATGCCGTGCGTCCGGATGAGTCAACGCGCGGGCAACACTCGTGTACCGCGCGATAAGCCACTCATTTTGCAACGTTTTTTCGAACAGGACGCAAGCAGGACAACCGGTCGCACCCGGCCCATTCGGTCGCAACGGCCAAAAGGCCATATTCAACCATTTGGTTGACGATTGTCGCGCAAGGCGCGCAAGCCGGAGGCATTGGGCGCTGTTGGTGCTTCGCGACAAGTGGCAGCCAGCTGCGCCAATGCGCCATCACCGTCCCGGCACAGGCCGACACAAGCGGACCCGCAAACATGCCAGTGTCCCGATCCTCACGTAGCGCGATTGCAATTCCTGTTCCGCCCGTCTTGCCCGGCTGAACAGGCGGCACAATAGCATATCGATTTGACGCTCACCCACTGCGCAACGCCGTCGTGTGGTCCAGCAACCATGCCCGCACGGACCGCACAGCCTTGCGTCGTCCGGCCTGCCCGCTGGTCAGCAAATGAAACGACCCCTGCCGAAAGCCCACATCCGACACCCGCACCAGCCGACCCGCAGTCTCGTCCAGATGCGTGACGTCCGATGCACCAAGGTAGACGCCGGCCCCGTGCACCGCCATCTCCAACGCCAAGGCCGCCCGCATCCGCCAAGGCGGGTCCGGCACGTCCACGTCAAAGCCCGCATGGGCCGTCCAATCTATCCAGATGTTTGGGCCCCGATCCCGCAACAGTGGCACTTCTGTCAAGTGCTCCGGGCGCAAAACATCATCCCTGAGGTAACCCGGCGCCGCAAACGGATAGATCGGCGCGTCGCTCAGCAAATCCGAAGGCTCGTTCAGCCGTCCCGTCTTTGCATAGCGGATCGCAAGATCCGCCTCGTACCGATCCAGATCGGCCAGGTCGTTCGACCCGACAAGGCGCAACTCTACATCCGGAAGATCGCGCTGAAACTTTGCCATCAACGGCACCACGATCTTGGCGGCAAACACTGGCTCACTGTTGACAACCACACGGCCTGCTGGCGCATCGGCCAAGCCCTCTGTCGCCTCGCCAATCACGTCAAAAGCCGGAGTGATGCGCGCCAGATAATGCGCGCCTTCCGCGGTCAGCGCCACGCCGCGTGACGCATCGCGGAACAGATGCACGCCCAACCGCGCCTCAAGGCCGCGCACGTGACGACTGATCGCAGAATGGCTCACCCCCAGTTCTTCTGCGGCCCGACTAAAGCTCTCATAGCGGGCAGCCGCCTCAAAGGCGCGCAACGCGTTGAGTGGGGGCAACGTGCGGGACATGGTGCACTTGTGCATAAATTGCACAAGTGATGTCAAACAACTCTGTTTGTGACAAGCGCAGTTTTGCATCAAAATCGGGCAGCACCTCAACAAACGAGGCCCACCATGCTTCTCACCCGTCACAACGCGCTCCTGCGCGCCCTCTCCACTTGTGCCAAAATCTGGCAGCAGCGGCACAAGCCCAAATCAATCAAAGGGTCCGCATTGCCGCCGATGACGCCGCATATCGCGCGCGACATAGGCCTGACGCCGCATGAACAGGAACTGATGTCCCACCATTGGCCGTCCCGCGACAGCCGTCACCCGTTCCTCTGACGCGGCGGCCCTGCTATGACGCTGGCATGGCCGATCCACTCGACACAACATTCCAAGCGCTTGCTGATCCAACCCGTCGGGCGATCCTGACCATGTTGCTTGAGGATGACATGGCCGTAACGGATGTCGCCGAACCGTTCGACATGTCATTGGCCGCAATCTCAAAGCACCTGACGATCCTGACCCGCGCCGGGCTGATCCAGCAAGAAAAGCGTGGTCGCGTAAAGTGGTGCAAACTGGACCCCGATGCGCTCAAGGCCGCGTCCGTGTGGATGCAGGGCTTCGGTCAGTTTGAGCCGGTCAACCTCGACGCTTTCGAACGTTTCCTTGCCGCTGAATTGCCGCCCGACCCGTAGACCCCGGGTCGGTGGGTGGGCGCCTTTTGACCCGCATAGGGGCAAAACAGAGCACCCGCCGACCTCACTCTTCGCGCAACAGCAGCGCAAGGGCCAGTACGGTCAGCCCAACCCCGATCCAGATCAACGCCCCGGGCACCCCGTTGCCCATCGCCACTTCCCACAGGATCACCCAACTGGGTGTAAGGTAGGTGTAGGCCATCACCTTGGCCGATGGCAGCCGCAGCGTCGCAAACTGCAACAGCACAAAGGTCGAGGCCGATGCAAATATGGCGATGTAGATCAGTGTCACCCAGACGATGCCCGGCAGGGCCACCCACGGCGTGGCCAGCAGATCGTGCCAGCCGAACACGGTCAGAAACACCGCCCCAGCCAGCAACACCCCCAAGGTGAACACCAACGGGCTTTCGCCCCGGTTCAGCTTGCGCACCATCGGCGTGTAAATGGCGTGGCTCACACAGCCAAAGAAATAGATCACCTCGCCCCGCCCCACCTCAAATGCCATCAGGGCTGACCAGTCCGCCCGAAAGATCACCCAAAGGGCCCCTGCCGCCCCGATGGACAGCGCCAGCGCCATGCGCGGCGTCGTCACCTGCCGCAGCAGCACCCAGCCAAACGCCCCCGCCATCACAGGCGTCAAGGTGAACACAGCCGCTGCGCTCACAGGCGGCGCGGTTTTGAGCCCCTCGAACATCAGATAAAAATAGATGCCGAACAGCACGCCCAGCACCGCATAGCGCCACGGCGCGCGCAGGGCGGCACGCGGCGCACCGCCTGTTGCAACCACCACCGCGCCGATGATGCACGCCGCCAACCAGAACCGTGCCGCGTTTAAGGCGGCCGGTGCAATCTCATTCGCGGCCTGTGCGCCCAGCGAAAACGACCCCGCAACCAACGCCGAGAACAGCAGCATCGCGGCATGGCCTTGCAGCGACGGCGTCACAGAACGTGCCAGCTCTTGGACCGTTCCTTGAGGAAGCTCAGAAAGGCCTGCACCTTGTTTGTACGGTGCAAATCCACATGTGTCACAAGCCACAGTGGCGATGACCAATCCTCCTGCGGGGTCAGGATTTCGACCAGATCGTCGTTCGCCCGCGCCTCCATCACCGGCAGAAAGCCGATGCCCGCACCTGCCAGAACCGCCTGTTCCAGCGCGCGCACGTCCGTCGAGCGGAAGGTGATCGCGTCCTCGGGCGCGTGCGCCCGCAGCCAGCGATTGAAGGGTGCGCGATTGTCCTCGTCGTCATTGCAGATGAACCGGTGACCGCTCAGGTCTTTGTGGATGTCACCGGGCTGGCCGTACCGCTCGACATAGCCCCGCGTCGCATACAGTCCGACAGACTGGCGCACAAATGGCTGGACCACATTATCCGGCTGGTCTGGCGCGTTGCCTGCACGGATCGCCACATGCGCCTCGCCATATTCCAGCCGGAACAGGCGCTCGCCCGTCAGATAGCGGACAATCACGTCCGGGTGCTCCAGTTGAAAATCAGTCAGCACCGGCGCCATGCGCGGCGCAAGGTTGACCAGCGATGTGACAACCAATTCTCCGGACACTTCGTTGCCGCGGCCCTTGATGCGGCCCGCCAACTGGCTGAACTGGTCGTCCGTGGCCTGTGCCACGCGGAACAGGTCATCGCCCGCCTCGGTTGGGGTGTAGCCCCGTGCGTGTCGCTGAAACAGCTTTACCCCCAACCGGGTCTCCAGTGCATCGATATGGCGGATCACCGTAGCGTGGTGCACGCCCAACACATCCGCTGCGCCGCTGACCGTGCCCATGCGGGCCACTTGGTAGGCCGTCTTGATCTCATCCCAGTTGTCCATGTGCGTCCCTCTGTGCGCCAACAAACAGATACTGTTGATTTACCGGCGTTGCGTTCGAAAACGCAAGTCTCAAATATCTCACCACAGCCAAGATAATTTCCGCATTCCCAAGGACCCGACACCATGACCATTCTTCACATCGACAGTTCCGCCCGCGTCGCAGGCTCCGTTACACGCGATCTCACGGCACGGATCGTGGCCAAGCTGGGCGGCGACGTCATCCGCCGCGATCTCAAAGACGCTCTGCCCCAGATCACCGAAGCCTGGGTTGGCGCAAACTTCACCCCCGCTGACGAACGCGATGATGTCCAGCGCGACCTGCTGGCACTTTCCGATAGACTGGTCGAAGAACTCAAAGCGGCTGACACAATCGTCATCGGCCTTCCGCTGTATAACTTTGGGGTTCCGGCAGCCCTCAAGGCGTGGATCGACCTGATCGCGCGGGCCGGTGTCACGTTCCGCTATACCGAGAATGGCCCCGTCGGACTGTTGAACGGCAAACGTGCGATCCTTGCCGTGTCGACCGGCGGCGTGCCAGTGGGCAGCGATGTGGATTTTGCCACCGCTTATATGCGGCAGGTGCTGGGTTTTGTCGGCATTACGGATGTCGAACTCGTCGCCGCGGACCAAGTTGTGGCCAATGGCGCGTCTGCCATTGCCGCGGCACACACGGCCATCGACCGCCTCGCCGCCTGATCTTTCCGACGGCTCAAAGACTATGCCCCCCGGTTCCAGACACCGGGGGGCTTCGCGCAGCCGCCTCCGGCCCCGCTGGACGGCACCCGGCCCCTCCCGTTACGCTGGTGCTATGACGATCGTGCGCAATCTGCCCGGCCAGTTGATCCTGGCCCATGCGCCCTGGCTCACCGGGGCGGCGCTGATCATCTGCATCATTGCGTGCGCCTCTGCCGGTTTGGCGCTGCTCTTTGCAGGTCAACTGGCGGGGCTGCTGACCGTGCTGGTCGGTGCAGCCATCCCGTTGAGCATTTTTGCGTTGGCGGTGAAACGCGATCAGGCGATTTTTGACGGCATAGCAGGCACTGTCACCTTGCAGCGGCGCACGCTTTTTGCCTATCGCTGCGCCGTCCATCCCCTGCACATCGTGCGCCGCGCCGAGATCGAAGAACTGTCCGACACCACCCGGCCGACGCTGACTTTCCACGACCGCACTCCGCCTTACCCACTGGTCGAAGCGTTTTCCACCAGTGCCGCCACCGCGCGTGCAACAGAGACCATCAACGACTGGCTGCGCACCGCGCGCCGACAAGAGGCGTCATGAAAATCAAACGCGAAACCGACTCACAACTGATCTTTGAACGCAAACCGTGGCTGATGAGTTTGGTCCTGGTCGTGATGATCATAGCCTCCAGCGGCATGGGCTTGTTGTTTGTCAGCATTGGGTTTGCGCAGGGCGTGATGCTGTTTGTGTTCATGGGCGCATTGATCCCCATCGTGGCCATCGTGATGTGCACCATCGCGATGCGCCTTTTCATCCGGCGCACCCAAGTCATCTTTGACCGCGCGACAGGCACCATTACGTTCCGCACCCGCGACATGCGCGGTTACACCGAAGTGGTACACGACCTAGCCCATCTCGATCACGCCGTGCTGAAAACATCGCAGTCCCGCGACGGTGATCCCATGTCAAAAGCCGTGATTGTCCTGTCCGGAGGCATGAGCGCGGGCGAACACCCGCTGACCAATGTCAGCACAAACGGGACAGGTCCCCGCAACGCGGTGAATGCCATCAATCGCTGGATCGGAAAGGGCAAAGACGCTTAATCGCGCAGGACGCGCCAGCCGATCTCGTTCAGCAATTCCTCGACATCAAGGTTGCCGCCCTTTTCCGCCAGTTCGGGGTTCATCGTCAGCATCGACAGCCCGTGCACGAAACTCCACAGCATGAACGACCGCTGTTTGACTTTGTCCGTCACGCCCGGTTCGCCAAGTATCTTGGCCACCTCATGCTGCACAATGTCGTAGGTGTCCTGCCCCAAATCCTCGACTTCGGGCAAATGCGGGTCCGGGTTCTGCCCAAAGCGCAACAGAAAGATGCCCGGCTCCCGCTGAGCGAATCCGACATAGTTCCGCCCCAACGCACGGATACGGTCCAGCGATCCTTCGGGGTATGGCTGCACTGCGGCCAACATCTCGTGTTTGTGCCGGTCCATGCTTTCCAGCATGACCGCATTGATCATTTCGCCCTTGTTTTTGAAGTGTTTGTAGGGCGCCGCTGTCGACACACCTGCACGTCGGCACGCATCAGAGACGGAAAAATGGTCGATGCCCTTTTCTTCGATCAATTGCCGCGTCGCCTCGACCAACGCGGCGCGCAGGTCACCGTGGTGATAGGTGGTTTTTTCTGATTTCACTGTCTTGGCCATGTCTGCTGCCCGGCTTACCGCACTTTTTTCCCTTGTCAAAGTTAGAGCCACTTACATATGTAAGAGACGCTAACTTTGACAGGTGTCATCATGCCTCGCCCTTCCATTTTCCGACGCGCCGTCCGGTTTGTTTTCATTTTGACCACCACTGCCGCTGTGATTGCGGGCGCGGGGTACGCCGTGCAGACCGGATCTAGCCTGCTGGCCGCGCGCGCAGCTGACGCGCCGCCGCCAGACCCGGCGCCGCTGATCGCAGTGAGTGTGCGCATGTTGGCCGAGGAACAAGGGTATTCCGTGCCGCGCAGCTTTGTCGGACAGGTCGAGCCGCGCAAGACCGTGGCGCTGTCCTTTGAACTGGCCGGGCGTCTTGATGCTGTGCTGGTGGACGAAGGCGACACCGTGCAACAGGGCCAGTTGATTGCGCGGCAGGACATCGACCTGCTGCGCGCCGACCGCACCCGCCAACAAGCCGCGCGCAAAGCAGTCGAAGCGCAACTGGCCTTTGCCCTGCAAACCGTCGAACGCAGCGAAGCGCTGCGCGACCGCGGCTTTGCCAGCCAAGAACGGCTGGATCAGTCCATGGCCACCCGCGACGAACTGAACGCCCGCATCAGCGAGATTGACGCCGCCCTGACTTCTATCGACATCCAGCTGCAAAAGGCGCAGTTGTTTGCCCCCTTTGACGGGCGCATCACGCGCCGCGTGCTGGACGGGGGCGAGGCCGTCGGCGCCGGTCAGGTGCTGGTCGAAGTGGTCGAAACCGGCGTGCCGCAGATCCGCGTGGGCCTGCCGCTGAGCATTGATGAAGGGTCCCTCGCTACAGCGCGCATCCGCGTGAACGGCACCTCTTATGCGGCCTCTCTTGCCTCGTTCCGACCTGACGTTGATCCTGTGACACGGACCCGCACCGCGCTCTTTGATATCGAGGCGGACACGCCGCTTGCACTTGGACAGACCGCCCGGCTCGAATTGACCAGCACTGTGTCCGAAAGGGGCACATGGGTGCCCTTGCGCAGCCTCAAGGAAGGCGACAAGGGTCAGTGGACCCTCCTTGTCGTCGATGCCGAAAATGTCGTGCGGCGGGCGAGCGTACTGGTCATCCACGCAACCTCTGACAAAGCATATGTGCAGGGGTCTTTCCCGCCCGGCACCCGCATGATCGAGGAAGGACCACAGCGCGTCACGCTTGGACAGACCGTCCAGATCGCCGAAACGCTGTAAAGGGCCACACCGATGGAAACGCTCACCTTCCGCCAGCCCCGTCTTGTTGCGCTTATCCTTCTGGTACTGATCTCGGCGGGCCTGTCGTCTTTCCTGTCGCTGGGCCGTCAGGAAGACCCGACAATCACCAACCTCTTTGCCACCGTCACCACGCAATTTCCCGGTGCCGACCCCGCGCGGGTCGAGGCGCTGGTGACAGCCGAAATCGAAGAAGAGCTGCGCGAGATCGAAGAAGTGGCCGAGGTGACGTCCGTGTCACGCACAGGCGTGTCCGTCGTATCGGTCGAGCTGCTGGAAACCCTTGACGAAGAGACCATCGAGCAGGTTTGGGCGCAGGCCCGTGACGCCGTGGAAAGCGCGCGGACGGATTTTCCTGCAGGTGTGTTGGCGCCTGACTTCAATGCCGAAGGCATCTCGGCCTATTCCGCCGTAATCGCGGTGGCTGCCGACCATGAAGGCGTGCCGATCGCCCTGTTGAACCGCCATGCCGAAGCGCTGTCAGACCGGCTGCGCAACATCCCGGCCACCCGTGCTGTTGAACGGTTCGGCGTGCCGGAAGAAGAGGTTTTGGTCAGCATCGATCCCACGCAGGCCGCCGCCCTTGGCCTCACCGCCGCCGACATCTCGCGTCTGATCCAAGCGGCGGATGGCAAGGTGCAGTCGGGCCGATTGCAAGGCACTGCTGATCTTTCAATCACCATCTCGGGCGAGATCGAGAACCTGTCGCGGCTGCGCGATGTGGTGCTGCGCGAAAACCCCCAAGGGGCCACCGTCACCCTGTCCGACATCGCCACGATTACCCGCGGTGCCCGTACCCCGGCCCAAGAATTGGCCATCGCAGATGGCCGCCCTGCCGTGCTGATCGGTGTGCTGGCGCAGGACGGCGTGCAGATCGACCGCTGGATGGGCTTTGTGCGCGACGAGTTGGCGATAGGTGCCGACGCTGTCCCGCTGGGCATCGCCGAAGAGATGTTGTTCGATCAATCGGGCTATACCGTGGACCGATTGCAGGACGTGGCCACCAACATGGCCATTGGCGTCAGTCTGGTGGTTGCTGTGCTGTTCCTGACCCTCGGGGTCCGGGCGGCACTGATCGTTGCACTTGTGCTGCCGGTCGTGTCGCTGGCCACGCTCGCCACAATGAATTTCATGGGTCTCCCCCTGCACCAGATGTCGGTCACCGGTCTGATCGTCGCCTTGGGCCTTTTGGTCGATGCGGCAATCGTGATGGTGGACGAGGTGCGCAAGCGGCTTGCCAGAGGCATGTCGCGCGAGGCCTCGGCGGGGGACGCGGTGCGCAGGCTGGCCGCGCCCCTGCTGGCCTCCACCGTCACCACGGCGCTGGCCTTTACGCCGATGATCCTGCTGCCCGGCCCGGCGGGCGACTTTGTCGGCTCTATCGCCATTGCGGTGGTGCTGATGCTGTGCTGGTCCTTTGCCGTTGCGCTGACGGTTACTCCGGCCCTTGCGGCGCGGGTCCTGCCCGCCCGCAGCGCGCCCAAGAAAACCGGCCTGATGGGCCGCGCTTTCGAAGGGCTCATTTACCTCGCCGTCACCAACCCGGTGAAGGCCATCGCGATCTCGCTCATCCTCCCTGTTCTGGGCTTTGCCAGCTTTCCCACACTCACGGCACAGTTCTTTCCGGGCGTGGATCGCGACCAATTCTATCTCGAGGTCGACATGCCCCCTGGCACCGGCATCGGCACGACACGTGACACGGCACTGGCCATGGATGCGATCCTGCGCGCCGACGCTGGCGTGAATTCGGTCTACTGGACCATCGGCAAATCGGGACCCGCCTTTTACTACAATATCACCGGTGGCCGGTCGCGCGAACCGGCCTTTGCACAAGCCATGATCACGACCGAGACAGAAGCGGACGCCGCCCGCCTCGTGGCCACGCTGCAAGAGGATTTCGGCGCAGCCTTCCCCGAGGCGCAGGTGGTCGTACGTGGCATCGTCCAAGGCCCGCCTGTCGCCGCCCCGGTCGAGCTGCGCATCGTGGGCCAAGACCTCGACGTGCTGCGAAGCCTTGGCGACACGGTCCGTGCGGCGGTGGCAAACCTTGACCTTGTCACTTCTGTCCGCTCGGGCGTGAACGGCGGCGCTCCGCAGATCCGCTACGAGATTGACGAGACCAAAGCGCGCCTGCTGGGCCTGAACGTCACGGATGTGGCGGCCCAGCTTGATGCCGCCCTGACCGGCGTCACCGGCGGCTCGCTTGTCGAGGGGACTGAACAGCTACCGGTTCGGGTGCGCATGGGCGACGGTTTGCGCGCCGACCTCACCGCGATTTCAGATATGCCGATCCTTGTGCCGGGGGCGGCCACGATTTCGGCCACCGGCGATTTTCCCGCTGTGCCGCTCAGCGAACTGGCAACGCCCGTTCTGGAGCCTGCCGAAAGCGTCATCACCCGTCGCAACGGCCAGCGGGAAAACGCAATCCAAGCCTTCCTTGTGCCCAATGTCCTGCCCGAAGAGGCGCTTCAGGACGTTTTGGCCACACTGGATGACCAGGGATTTGAACTGCCCCAAGGCTATGCGCTGAAACTTGGCGGTGACAGCGACGCGCGGGCCGATACTGTGGGCAATCTCATGGCCTCTGTCGGGCTGATCGTGACGCTGACCATTGCGTCTATCGCGCTGACCTTCAATTCATTCCGCCTGACGGCAGTGGCGTTGGTGGTGTGTGTGCTGGCTGCGGGCCTCTCGATCCTGTCGCTGGCGATTATGCAGTATCCTTTTGGCATTGTGGCCATTATCGGCGTTATCGGCTCCATTGGCGTGTCGATCAATGCGGCCATCATCATCCTGACCGGTCTTCAAGCAGACCCGGAGGCCGCCAGCGGCGACCGCCGCGCCATGGCCCGCGTCGTGAACGACAGCGCACGTCACATCATATCGACCACCGTGACGACTTTTGGCGGCTTCCTCCCCCTGATCTTGGACGGAGGCGCGTTCTGGCCGCCTTTTGCCGTGGCCATCGCAGGCGGCGTGCTGCTGTCGACGGTGGTGTCGTTCTTCTTTACCCCGCCGGTCTTTGCGCTGGTGGCACGACGTGTGCCGCTGTCCGAACCCGACATGGCGGAAAAAGCACCGAAACCCGAAACAGACGCACACAAAGGCGTGCTGCAACTCGCGGCAGAATGACCGCAAGGGGCCAGCCTGCTTGACTCTGCGCGGGCCAGAGCCTAATCGGCACGCAACATCCGGAAGTGTGAAACCTTCCGGTCCCATGGGTCATACCCGGGATCGCCCTCCGTCAGCGCGTTGCGCCCACGGGGGCGCTTGCCGTTTGGGCCATTGGGTTCTGAGCCGCCCGTGCTTACCTTGCGGGCAAACGTCAACGGTCGAAAGGGATCGCCCATGTTTGAAAATCTCTCCGAACGCCTGTCCGGCGTCTTCGACCGCCTGACCAAGCAAGGCGCGCTGAGCGAGGACGACGTCAAAACCGCCCTGCGCGAGGTGCGCGTGGCGCTGCTTGAGGCCGACGTATCCCTGCCCGTGGCGCGTGATTTCATCAAGCGCGTCCAAGAGGCCGCCACCGGGCAAGCCGTGACCAAGTCGGTCACCCCCGGCCAGCAGGTGGTCAAGATCGTGCATGACGCACTGGTCGACACACTGACCGGTGAAGGTGAACCCGGTGCGCTGAAAATCGACAGCCCGCCCGCGCCCATCCTGATGGTCGGACTACAGGGCGGCGGTAAGACCACAACCACCGCCAAGCTGGCCAAGCGCCTGACGGAAAAGGACGGCAAGCGCGTCCTCATGGCATCCCTCGACGTGAACCGCCCCGCAGCGATGGAACAGTTGGCGATCCTCGGCACCCAGATCGGCGTCGACACCCTGCCCATCGTCAAGGGCGAGGACCCCGTCGCCATCGCCAAACGCGCCAAGACCCAAGCCAGCATGGGCGGCTATGACGTCTATATGCTCGACACCGCCGGTCGCCTGTCCATCGACGAAGAGTTGATGGCGCAGGTCGAGGCGGTGCGCGATGTCACAACCCCGCGCGAGACGATCCTCGTGGTCGACGGCCTGACTGGTCAGGATGCGGTAAACACCGCGCAGAACTTTGACGACCGCATCGGGATCTCGGGCGTGGTCCTGACCCGGATGGACGGCGACGGACGCGGCGGTGCCGCTTTGTCGATGCGCGCCGTCACCGGCAAGCCCATCAAGTTCGTGGGTCTGGGCGAGAAAATGGACGCGCTCGAAACCTTCGAACCCGACCGCATCGCGGGCCGCATCCTTGGCATGGGCGACATCGTCAGCCTCGTTGAAAAGGCACAGGAAACCATCGAAGCCGAACAGGCCGAGCGCATGATGAAGCGCATGGCCAAGGGTCAGTTCAACATGAATGACCTGAAAATGCAGCTGGAACAGATGATCAAGATGGGCGGCATGGAAGGCATGATGGGCATGATGCCCGGCATGGGAAAACTGTCGAAACAGGTCGCCGACGCAGGCTTTGACGACAAGGTGCTCAAGCAACAGATCGCCATGATCCAGTCCATGACCAAGAAGGAACGCGCCGCGCCTCAGGTCCTGCAAGCCTCCCGCAAAAAACGCATCGCGCGCGGGTCCGGTATGGAGGTCAGCGACCTCAACAAACTGCTCAAGATGCACCGCCAGATGTCCGACATGATGAAGAAGTTGGGCAAAGGCAAAGGCGGTATGATGAAAAAAGCGATGCAAGCCATGATGGGCAAGGGCGGGATGCCCGGTATGGACGGTGTCGACCCCAAACAGCTTGAAGCGGCGGCCAAGCAGATGGGTGGCAAGATGCCGGGCGGCCTGCCGGGTCTGGGCGGTGGCATGGGCCTGCCCCCCGGCCTTTCCGGCTTTGGGAAAAAGAAATGATCACGGCGCTCATCACATATGTGATCGACCCGGCCAAGGTCGATGCCTTCGAGGTCTACGCCCGCGCGTGGATTCACCTCGTGAACCGCATGGGCGGAACGCATCACGGCTATTTCCTGCCCGCCGAAGGGGCCAACAACAAGGCATGGGCGATGTTCTCCTTTCCCTCGCTCGCCGCCTACGAGACCTACCGCACCGAGATGGCGCAGGACACCGAATGCCAACGCGCCTATGCCCATGCCCAAGACACCGGCTGCATTCTCAGCTTTGACCGCACCTTCACCCGCCCGGTGCTCGACGGTGCCAGCCCGACGGCACTTGGCCTATGACGCAGGCCCCCACCATAACCACCGCGCGCCTGACCCTGCGCGCCCACGAGATGGCCGATTTCCAGCCGCTCTACGATCTTTTTGCGACCGACCGCGCCCGTTACATGGGCGGCCCGGTGCCTGCCAAAAAAATGTGGTACTGGATTGCAGCCGAAGTGGGCAGTTGGTCGCTCAAGGGGATCGGGTCGTGGGGATTGGTCCGCAACGATGACGGCGCCTTTATGGGGCAAATCGGCATCAACGAACCCCACCACTTTCCGGAACCGGAGCTGGGCTGGACCCTGCTCGAACCGTTTGAGGGCCACGGCTACGCCAGCGAGGCCGCGACCGCCGCGCTGAACTGGTGGTGGGCGCAGGACCGCGCTGACACGTTGGTCAGCTACATCCATCCGGACAATGAGCGTTCCATCACGCTGGCCGAACGGCTGGGCGCGCGCCATGACGCAACGGCGCCGCTACCTGCCGGTGAAACGGCAGCAGAAACCGCTGTCTACCGCCATCGGAGACCCGCATGATCACCCTCTCCGGCACGCCCACCCTGACGACGGACCGCCTGCGCCTGCGCGGCTTTCAGCCGTCGGACGCCGAGGCCTTCGTTGCGTATTTCCAGTCTGACCGTGCCGCCTTTACCGGCGGGCCAATGACGGCCAAGGCCGCATGGCGCCACCTCGCGACCAATATGGGACACTGGGCGCTGCGTGGCTTCGGCATGTTCGCAGCCACACGCCACGACAGCGACGACATCATTGGCATGTTCGGCCATTGGTTCCCCCATGGCTGGGCCGAACGTGAGGTCGGTTATGTCCTGTTCAACGCCGCGGACGAAGGGCGCGGAATTGCCAGTGAGGCGGTCCGCGCCTGCATCACCCACGCCTATGACACGCTGGGCTGGGACACCGCAGTCAGCTACATCGACCCGAACAACGCCGCCTCTATCGCTCTGGCCGAACGCGTCGGTGGTATCCGCGATGATGCAGCGCCCAAGCCCGACACCACTTACCCGGTGGTCATCTACAGGCACCCGCACCCATGACCATCGTCGTCAACATAATCGGCACTGCCACCCACCTGCACCCGCACACCTCCCCCGATGCGCAGGCGTCCTGCGC
Source organism: uncultured Tateyamaria sp. (assembly GCF_947503385.1). Lineage (GTDB taxonomy): Bacteria > Pseudomonadota > Alphaproteobacteria > Rhodobacterales > Rhodobacteraceae > Tateyamaria. The sequence goes on along the minus strand of NZ_CANNDO010000001.1, from coordinate 1,157,564 downwards.
CCTGCTGCAATCGGACCGCGCAAAATGGCGGTTTGGCCATGCGCACACCGCCTATCACCACGCAGGGGGATGCCCGCAATGACCGTCCAGTTCTCCGCGCCCACGCTCCAGACCGAACGCCTGACGCTTCGCGCGCCACAGCTCAGCGATTTCGACGCACTGGCAGGGTTCTACGCTTCTGCCCGCTCGTCTTTCGTGGGCGGTCCGCAAACCCGTGAATTGGCATGGCGCAACCTTGCTCAAGAGGCGGGCCACTGGATCCTGCGCGGCTTTGGCCGCTGGACCGTGATCGAAAACGACACCCGGACACCAGTGGGCACCGTGGGCCTTTGGCACCCCGAAGGCTTCCCGGAACAAGAACTGGGCTGGGACCTCTTCGACGGCGCAACTGGCAAGGGCTACGCCACCGAGGCGGCCATCGCCGCGCGTCATCATGCGTACACGGCCCTCGGATGGACCACGGCCATCAGCCTCATCGCCAATGGCAACGACGCCTCGCGCGGCGTCGCCAAACGCTTGGGCGCGACATATGATGGCGACTTCACCCATGAACGCTACGGCGCTATGCAAATCTGGCGGCATCCCGGTCCGGAGGCGCTGACGTGACCCCGTCTCTGTCCCTCAAATATCCCCCCCGGAGGGCCGTTCCGCCACGGGCCCATGCTCCGGTGCAGCGGGCTCACGCCGCCAATGCCGCCAATATGTCGTCGCGCGTCAGCGCGTCCGCCGGATCACGTCTGGCCCAAAGAGGTGCGGTGACCCTTTGGCACACATCCAAGCGGCACGCTTTGCCCGGCGAAACCGACGCACCCGTATGCTGCCGCCGGACTGGACAGGTCTGATCATGGGACACCGCGACATCCCGGAAATCGGCACCCGCCGCCTGATCCTGCGTGGCCCAACGGCTGAGGATTATCCCGACTTCAAGGCGACGTTCGCCTCCTTCCGCTCCCGCTTCATGGGTGGGCCGCTCAACGCGTACGAGGCGTGGATGCTATATGCCGCCGAAATCGGCCACTGGGAAATTCGCGGCTTCGGCATGTGGATGATTCACGACCGGAACACCGGCGAAACCTACGGCATGGCCGGTGGCTGGCAGCCCGCCAAGTGGCCGGAACGCGAAATCGCGTGGATCATTTGGCCGGATAAGGCGGGCAAGGGCTATGCGCTTGAGGCGACGCACGCCGTGCGCAGCCACTATTACGCCCATGGGTGGGATGGCGCCGTCAGTTACATCGACCCCAAAAATCTCGACAGCATCCGGCTGGCCGAACGGTTGGGCGCGGTCAAGGATCACACCGCTCCCACCATCGATGGCTCCGACGCCGTCTACCGGCATCCCGCACCGGCGGCCCTCAAGGACAGCCAACTGGCCCACGGGATCGAGATGGAAATCAGCCACTACGCCGACCCAATGTTCAAACCGAAAGGATGGGCTCTTGACTAATACTGCCCAGCCCCTCTTGCACCGTCGCCCTGTACGCCGCGCGCACATCCTGCGCACCGGTGGCGCACAGCCGTTTTGCACCACCGGAGCACGCACATGACCGACGCCACAACCCGTGCCGCTGACCTGCTGAAAGAGCATCGCGAAAGCATCGACCGCCTCGACGCGATCCTCGTTTACACGCTGGGCGAGCGGTTCAAACACACGCAGGCCGTGGGGAAACTCAAGGCCACGCACGACCTTCCGCCCTCTGATCCGGCCCGCGAGGCGGCCCAGATCGCACGGCTCGAAGATTTGGCAAACCGGGCCGATCTGGACCCGGAATTTGCCAAGAAGTTCCTGAACTTCATCATCGCGGAGGTGATCCAACACCACCGCAAACATCAATCCTGACATGGGCAACTGCCCGGATACAAAACTGAAAACAAAGGAAAAACCAAAATGGCTATGAAAATTCGCCTCGCCCGTGGCGGCTCCAAGAAACGCCCCTTTTATCGCGTTGTTGCCGCAGACAGCCGGATGCCCCGCGATGGCCGCTACATCGAGAAACTGGGTACGTATAACCCGCTCCTGCCCAAAGACAGCGAAGAGCGCGTCAAGATGAACATGGAGCGTGTGCAATACTGGCTCGACCAAGGCGCACAACCCACGGACCGGATCGCGCGGATGCTCGAAGCTGCCGGTGTGCTGGCCAAGAAAGAGCGCGCCAACCTGAAAAAAGGTGAGCCCGGTCAAAAAGCCAAGGACCGCGCCGAGGAGAAGGCCGCCAAAGCAGCGGAAGCCGCCGAAGCCCCTGCCGAAGAGGCCCCCGCCGAAGACGCTCCTGCAGAAGAAGCGGCAACAGAGTAAATCTCTGACACACTCAAGAAAAACGCGCCCGCCCCGATCTTTCCGGGCGGGCGCTTTCCTTTTGTGATCACGGATCAGCCGAGCGCTTTGACAAAGGTCACTTTGTCCTCGCCCGGACCGAAAAATGCCGGGATCACAGCCACCTGCGTGTATCCGCGCGCCACGTAAAACTGTCGCGCACGGGCCTGTTCGGGGCGCTGCGTGGTGTCGATCACGATCAGCCGTGCATCACACAAGGCCGCCTCCATCGCGGCAAGCAGCGCAGTTCCGGCCCCTGTGCCCTGCACATCAGGTGCAACCGCAATTGCCCGCAGGTTCCATGTCCGTTCGGTCATCGCCTCAGCTTGTGCAAAGGCAAAGCCCAAAGGCACGTCATCGCCGGTTACCACCCGCCAGATGTCGTTCCCTGAACCGTCGAGCGCGGGGGCGATCATGCCGTCCATCATCTCTCCGGGGAACAGGGTTGCATCAGCAATTTCAGCGAGGGCCGTAATGTCAGATACGCGCGGCGCGCGCGTGTCAAAAGGGTCTGGCATAGCCATCCTTTCTATTTCTTTCAGTCTGTTGGATGTGCCCCAAAGGGGGCGGTTTCGATCACGCGCGACAACAAGGGCCACCCAATGGCCTCTGCGCCTTCCACATGATCGCATGGGCAAAGCCCGCGCTTACACCGACATAAAATCTCCATACTGCGCACCATGGCGCAGATCTCGATCTTGGGGCCGTACCCGGTTTGGGGCAAGCACAGACTGGACAATCCGTCCGGTTGTGGCGCAAATGCCCAAACCTGTTACGCGCCAAGAGGGGCCCATGTTCGGTTTGATCCGCCTTGCCATCCTGCTGCCCCTCGCCTTTGTGTTGGGGCTGTTTTTTGAACGCTCGAACGCAGCCACCCTGTGCGCGGATGCGGGTGGGACCCTGCGCGACGGAGTGTGCTGGAATGAGTGACGACCGGATCTGCGTCGGCTCCATCGGCGGGGCCTATGGCGTGCAGGGCGAGGTGCGGATCAAATCGTTCTGCGCCGTCCCTGAAGATATCGAAAACTATGCCCCGCTCACGACCGAAGACGGTAGCCGCAGCTTTGCCCTTGCCATCGTACGACCTATCAAGAACGGGTTTGCCGGACGCATTGCCGACGTCGCGACCAAGGAAGAGGCGGATGCGCTCAAAGGCACTCAGCTGTACGCCAAGCGCGACCAGTTGCCCAATCTGCCGGATGACGAATATTACTACACCGACCTTGTGGGGCTTGAGGTGTTTGACACCGGTGGCGCGCCACTGGGTCGGGTTAAATCAGTCCAGAACCACGGGGCCAGTGACCTGCTCGAAATCCACGCGCCCGGTGCGACTGCGACGGTTTTGCTGCCCTTTACCCAAGCGGCGGTGCCCACGGTGGACCTTGCCGCGAAACGCATCGTGGCCGATCCGCCCGAAGGCCTTTTCTGACCAATGCCGCGCCGGTTGATCGTCCATGCGGGCTTTCACAAGACCGGCACGACGTCGATCCAGCGACTGCTCAAGCGCAACCGCAACGCCCTGCCGGACATGCAGATCATCCTGCGTCCGCACATGATTGGCCTGTGCGAAGCGGCGCGCGCCTATTCGGTCAGCCGGGATGCCGTCGACCTGGGCTTTGTCCAATATGAGGCCGCCCTGCTCGCAGAGACGATGCGCCGCGATACGATCCTGCTCAGTTCCGAGGATCTCAGCGGTCACATGCCGGGGCGGCACAATCTGAAAGCCTATGACGCGGCCCCCGCCCTTGCCGCCGCCATGACAGAGGCATGGGACGCAGCGCTGCCGGGGGTTGAGGTCAGTTTTGCCTACACCACACGTGATGCGGGCCCATGGCTGGCCAGTTGCTATGCACAGCACCTGCGTGCGACGCGCATCACCATTGCAGCGGATCATTATGCGCTCGTCTATGCGGGGTCGGCGGATCTGACGGGTATCGTGGCGCAGGTGCAGGGCGCGCTGCCGGATGTGAATGTGCGCCATTTTGCGCTTGAGGATACCGGCGGTGCCCGGCTTGGTCCCGCAGACGCATTGCTGGCCTGTGCTGGTGTGCCTGCCGATCAGCGCGCCACCCTTACCCCGGTTGCACGGGCAAACCGGGGGCTGTCGCGCAGGCAGCGGGACGCCCTTCTGGCGCTGAACCAGTCGACCTTGACCGACACCGAACTGCGCGAGCGGAAATCCCGGCTGACCTAGCGCTGCATCTTGAGCGACAGCAGCCCGGCGAGCCCGGTCAGCGCCACCAACGCCCAGACCGCAGCGCCCCACCCGGCCATCGAAAACACCTGTCCGATGACAAATGCCCCGGCAATGCCGCCAAGGTAATAGCTGGCAAGGTATAGGCCGTTGGCGGCGGCGTGATCATGGGTCGCTGTGCGGCCCACGTACCCAGTGGCCACGGATTGAGCGAAAAACAGCCCCGCCCCGACCATCGCCAGACCCGCGAGAAAAGGCACAAGGCTGTGCGTCAAAAGCAGCAGCAAACCCAGCAGGGACACGGCAATCGACCCGTGAAAGCTGACCCGCGCGCCGAACCGTTTGACCGATGCCGCAGCAAGCGGCGTGGTCAGGATCGCCGGGGCAAACACAAAGTACACCAATCCGATCATCGTCTGCGGCAGGGCAAAGGGGGCTTCGCTCAGGATGAAATTGGCATAGGTAAATGTCGCCACAAAAACGAAGAGCAAGATGAACCCGATGCCCACCATCGCCACAAGGCGCGGATTGGTCAGGTGATCCTTCCATGCTTCGATGACGGACCCTGCGTCCTTGGGCTGCCGCCCATGACTGTCCCGCGCCCCGATGTAGAGATACGCCGCCACGGCTCCGGCAAGGTTCAACGCGGCAAAGCCATAAAAGCTTTCTGCAAGCCCCAGATTGCCCGCCAGTTCCGATGCGAGCAAACGGCCAAAGAGGTTCGAGGCGACGTTGCCCGTAATATAGGCCGCCATGGCCCCCCCCACAGCCGTGATGGAACATTCTTCGCTCAGGTAAGTCAGTGTGAGCGTGAATGCCGCCGACATGCATACGCCCTGCGCCACCCGTAACAGCGTAAAGGTTGTCAGATCATCCGTATGCGCCAGCAGGATCGTGGGAATACAGAGCAGCGCAAGACACATCCATATGCCGCGTTTGCGGTCGATCTTGCGCGCGAAGATGGCAACGACGAGGCTGGCAAAGGCCATTCCAATGGTCGAGGCATTCACGGCAAACCCCATCGCCGCAGGCGTCACGCCGTAGGTTTCGACCAATGTGGGCAGCAGTGCCTGCGAGCCAAACAAATCGATCAGAGTCAGGAATGCAATCAGCGCGATCATGCTTGACCGGCGGATCACCATTTGGCGATCCTCGGGCGATTTTTCGGCCAGTTCCCGGGCCATTCCGGTCATCTGCGCTGCGGTGGACATGGGCCTAGTCTCCGCTGTGATGCGCCAGAACACCGACCTGCGTCACGCCTTCGGTCTCACTCAGAGGTTCTACAACGCCAAAGAACAATTCGGCAGGAACTTTACCTGTGTTCTCCCAATAGGCCTGCGCGCCACCGCCCAGATGCGCGCCGTTTTCTGCGGCCAGTGTAACCGGCGCATCGGCGTCTGACCGATGCTCGGACACGGCACCCTTCCAGACCCAGACCTGCAACGGCTCGCCCGCCGCAACAAAGCTGGGCAGGACACCGCCCGGTTCGATCACGGCGCGGTACGTGGAAAGGGCGAGGCCATCGCCCTTTTCGCCACCATAATGCGCCTCAATGTCGACGACACCCAGCAATTCCAGAACCGCACCCTTTTGCGCTGGCTGGTCAAAGGTTTGCGGGATCGGCGTTTTGGCCACCTCCGGTGTGCCGCGCGCCTTGAACACGTCAAAGGCGATCAGACGCACATCTTCGGGCCCCTCGTTCAGCCACCAGTGGGTCACATCGCCTTCTTCGAGGCTCAGACCGCCTGCGCTGTGCAGCAAGCGGTCGTCCGCGTCACTGCGATATTCGTAAATCTCACCCGTCAGGGTAAATACGATGGCAGGGCGGTCTGCGTGGCTGTGGATCGGCACGATCCCCATATCGCCCGAAATGGTCCATGACCGGGTGCGCAGGTTGTAGCCTGCAATCTGGCCCAGCCCTTCGTCGGCCAGGGGCGCATTGGCGATCGCAACGTTCGAGATATTGTTGGCCCCCGAAGGTCCCTCCAGCCCGTTCAGAACGCGGGTTTTTACATCGCTCAGTTCAAAGGCAATAGCGGTCGTTCCGAGCGCCGCGATAGCGAGCCCGAGTGCGACGGTCCGAATGTTCATGGGATCATCCCTTTCTGGATTTCAACTCGACGACGTTGGCCTTGTGCGGCGCGCCGAAGTCATCAAACATCGCACGCAGATCAAGCGTGCTTTCTTCTTCGATCTTGTCGAAATTCTGGGTCAGCCAACGGTCTGCATGATCGCGGCCCAAGTCGCGGAGGTGTTCAAGGAACGCCCATTCCGAATTCAGCTTGGACGATGCATCCAGCGCCAGCATGTCGTCACACCCGTCGATCATATGCAGGTTCATCACACGGTATTCCTGATCCGACAGCGCCCCGTCATCGATCAGCCGGTGGATCAGGTCGATGGTGCGCAAATCGCGCAGCAATGAACCGTTGAACGTGATCTCGTTCACTCGGTTCTGAATGTCACGCGCACGGCGCGGTGTGCCCTGGCGCAACAGCGGGTTGATCTGCACGATCACGATATCGGCGGACGGCGAGTGGTCGATGAAGGGAAACAACACCGGATTGCCCATGAACCCGCCGTCCCAATAGGGTACGCCGTCGATTTCCACCGCCTTGAACATCGTGGGCAAGCAAGCCGAGGCCATGACGACGTCCAGCGTCACTTCCTCGCGGTGGAACACGCGGGCGCGTCCGGTCTCTACGTTGGTGGCCGAGATATAAAGGCCCATGTCGCTGCATCCCGCGACCTTGTCAAAGTCGATGAACTCGCAGACAACATCGCGCAACGGGTTAAAGCCCAGAGGGTTCAGGTCGTAGGGCGATGCCATGCGGCTGAGCAGGTCGGACATCAGGTACGCGGGTGACGCGTCCAGTGACCAAGACCCCGCCCACTTGTCCAAAGGCGTGCGTTTGATCGGGCTGGCCTGCCCTGCGATGCTGACCGCGTTCCAAAAGTCCTTGAGCGCGAGCCGCGCGCCAGCGGCCCCGCCATCATACATGCCTTGCGTGGCGACAACGGCATTCATGGCCCCAGCAGAGGTGCCGCTGATCGCCTCGATCCACAGCCGGTCCTCTTCGAACATCCGGTCGAGCACGCCCCAAGTGAAGGCCCCGTGCGAGCCCCCGCCCTGCAGGGCGAGGTTCACTGATTTCTCGTGGCGTTTGCCACGGCCTTCTGCCTTGGACATGTGTGCTCTCCTGGCTGTGTGTATTGCGGCTACTGCGCGGTCCAGCCGCCATCCACCGGCAAAGACGTGCCGGTGATGGATGCTGCTGCGTCGCTTGCCAAAAAGACGCAAAGCGCGCCCAGCTGTTCTGTTGTGACAAATTCCTTGGTCGGCTGTGCGGCCAGCAACACGTCGCGCTTCACCTCTTCCTCGGTGATGCCGCGCGCTTTGGCTGTGTCGGGGATCTGCCCCTCGACCAGCGGCGTCAGGACGTAGCCGGGGCAGACCGCGTTCACGGTCACGCCGTGTTGTGCGGCCTCCAGTGCGATGGTCTTGGTCAGGCCGACAATGCCGTGTTTGGCCGCCACGTAAGCCGATTTGAATGGCGACGCGACAAGACCGTGTGCCGAGGACACGTTGATGATCCGGCCAAATCCGCGCGCCTTCATGCCCGGCAGGGCGGCGCGGATGGTGTGAAAGGAAGAACTGAGGTTGATCGCGATGATCGCATCCCATTTTTCGATTGGAAACTCTTCGATGGGCGATACGAACTGAATGCCTGCGTTATTCACCAGCACGTCCACTGCGCCCAGATCCGTCTCGGTCTGCGCCACAAGGTCAGCAATCTGGTCAGGCTTGGTCATATCGGCGCCGTGATAGGCCACAGTTCCCTCCGCCTTGGCGTCTAGTTCTGCGCGCGTCGCCTCGATCTCGTCCGCGTCGCCAAACCCGTTCAGCGTCACGTTGAACCCTTGGGCCGCGTAGGCTTCGGCGATGCCGAGCCCGATGCCACTGGTGGAGCCAGTGATAATGGCGGTGCGTGTCATGGTCTTTCCCTCTTGTCTTGATCGCAGCAACGCGGGCTGCGTGTGACCAGAGGTAGAGCCTGAAGGTAACGGCCACAATGCTGCACCGCCGCAAATCGCCTGCACGTGAGGATCAACGACACTTGTTTCAGCATTCTTGCCCGAATCCGGCGGAAATCCTCCGGTTTGTGGCCCGTTGGGTGGTCTTTGTTACAAGATCATGCCGGGTTCCGGTCCACCTGATCAAAGGTCACGAGCGTTTTTCCAACCACCATCTGGGGTGTTGCCGCATCCAGTGCTTTGAAATGCGGCGTCTTCAAGTGGGCATCAAAGGCCGCGCGGTCGGTGTAAATCTCATACAAAAATACAGTATCGGGTTGATCGCCATCCGTGCAGACGTCGAATTGCAAACATCCCGGCTCGTCCCGAACAGAGGCAAGGGCATTGTTACGCATGAGGGGTAAAAACGCCTGCATCTGCCCCGGCACGATCCGAAACGTCACTGTCACCACATAGGCCATGGTTTTCCCCCGTTTTGCGCTTTGTCCCACGCCACCGTATAGGAGACGGGCAGCACCTCAATCCACGATTTGGACCATGCCATGACCATTCGCGTTGCCTGCGTCGGCGCAGGCTATTTCAGCCAGTTTCACTTTGGCAGTTGGGCGCGGATGAAGAATGTCGCAGTTGTGGGTGCCTGTGATCAAAACATTGAACGCGCCGCGGCCACCGGCGTGCCCGCATTTGGGGACTTGGGCACGATGCTGGATTCGACAACGCCTGATCTGCTCGACATCATCCTGCCGCCGCCCGCCCATGCCGAAACTGTCCGCGCCGCCCTTGCTGCGGGCATCAAGTGGATCATCTGCCAGAAACCGTTTTGTACGGACATGGCGCAAGCGCAGGTCATCACAGCAGAAGCCGAGGCGGCAGGTGCGACGCTTGTCATTCACGAGAACTTTCGCTTTCAACCGTGGTATCGCGCCATCAAGGCCGAGATTGACACAGGCGCTGTTGGCAAGGTCTTGAATGCGACCTTTCGTCTGCGGCCCGGCGACGGGCAAGGCCCACGCGCCTATCTGGACCGGCAGCCCTATTTCCAGCAGATGCCGCGTTTTTTGATCCATGAGACTGCGGTGCACTGGATCGACACCTTCCAATACCTTTTTGGGCCGACGGACAGTGTCTATGCCGATCTGCGTCGCATCAACCCGGTGATCGCAGGCGAAGACGCAGGTCACGTCATTTTCGATCACGGTTCGGGGGTACGGGCGCTTTTTGATGGCAACCGCTTGCTGGATCACGCCGCCGATAACACGCGCCGTACCATGGGTGAGGCGCTGATCGAAGGGACGGGCGGAGTGCTCACCCTGACTGGCGATGGACAGGTGATGCGCCGTGCTTTTGGCGGCAGCAAGACGGTCGAGGTGCTGGCCCCGGACACATGGGATGGATTTGGCGGCGATTGCGTCCATGCGCTCAACACCCATGTGGTTGCAGCCATGCAGGGCGCGGGCACGGTCGAGAATCTCGCGCGCGACTACCTGTCGGTGATTGCGGTCAAGGACGCCATCTATCGCTCTACCGACGCAGGCCAGCGTGTGACTGTCACCGCCTGATCACCCGCTGCGCCAGACGGGTTTGGGTTCATGCAAGGTCTGCAATGTTTCGACTGGCGCGCCGGACACCCGCGCGATCAAGAGCCGCGCCAGTTCCTGACCCGTCGCCACGAGGTCCTCTCCCAACGTATCAATCTGGGGATAAAGAAGCGGCAGCAATTCGGTCGTTTGACGGCAAATCAGCTCGTAATCGCGACCCAGCCGCAGCCCCTCATCCGCCATCCCGCCCATCAGCGCGAGCGTGGCCAATTCGTTGTTGCTGATGATTGCGTCGAACCGGTCTGGCCGCGCTGCAAGGCTTTGACCAAAGGCGCGCGCCGTGTTGGGCGACACAAGAATACCTGTGTCGGTCGCGACCTCTCCTAGGTTGCCGCAGCGCGCCACAGCCCGGTGGAAACCACCGGATATTTTGGCAAAATTGGTGGTTCCGTCATCCTCGGCCACCAACAGGAACCGCCGCCGCCCCTTTTCGTGCAAACGCTGTACCGCCAGTTCGACAAACCGCTCCACATGGAAATCGTGATAGGCGTGGGGCGTGTAGAACTCCGTCCGTCCGTGGCACACAAAGGGAAAGCCCGCATCCGTCAGCAATTGGACACGCGGGTCACGTGCCGTTGTATGGGTAAGGATCAGCCCATCCGCCGTGCGGTTCTGCAAGACATAGCGCACAGACGCCTCGGGGTTGGCCGGGTCAAGCTCGGGTATGACATTGAGGTGAAAGCGCGTATCGCTCAGATGCGCGCCGATGCCTTCGATCATTTGCCGGGTGTAATCAATGGTGTTGTTGGCGGGGGACTGGATCAAGGTCAGCACATTGGTCTGCCCTGTGCGCAAGCGCACGCCCGCACGGTTTGGCACGTACCCAACCTCTGCTGCGGCTGCCGCGATCTTGTCCCGCGTCTCCTTTTTCAACCGGCTGCCGTCACGCAGTGACAGCGATACGGTCGACAGACTCAGGCCTGTCAGTTCCGCGATCGTCTTGAGCGTCGGGGGCTTGCGGCGTTGATCGGCCATGTGCGCGTAACGGGTCCGGTTTCAGGATGTGCAGATGGTACATGCCACACTTTCCGGCACAAGAGCGAATCAATTGTATCGTTGCAATCCTGCTGAGTTTCGGATTCGCTGCATCGCAGAAATATCCATATAATAGGGGATTTATGGTGGTTTTCGTCTTATCCAAAAATTTGTTGCATCGTTGCAATTATTCAGCGCACGATATGGATGTCTTTAGATCCGGCAGTGACCGGCGCCGTCGGACATCCAATAGATTACGTGAGGGAGGAGAGACTCATGACATTCACCAAAGCCCCTGCAGGGCGTTTGCTTTTGGGCACGGCGGTTGGCCTTGTGCTGACCGCGTCCGCCGCAATGGCCGACGACATCCGCTTTTGGACCACGGAAGAACAGCCCGAGCGGCTGGCCAAACAACAAGAAATGGCGGCTGCGTTCGAAAAGGCCACCGGCAATGCCGTTCAGGTTATCCCCGTCTCCGAAACCGATCTGGGCACGCGCACGACAGCCGCGTTTGCCGCCGGTGATCTGCCGGACGTGATTTACCATCCGTTGCAATACGCACTTCCTTGGGCCGAGGCGGGCATTCTCGACACCGAAGCGGCCACCGAAGTGGTCGACAGCCTTGGCCGTGACACGTTCGCCGTGGGTCCGCTGTCCATGGCCGCCTATGACGGCGACATCGCGTCCGTGCCAGTGGACGGCTGGACGCAGATGGTGGTCTATCGTGCCGACCTCTTTGCCGAAAAGGGCCTTGAGCCGCCAAACACATTTGCAAATGTGCAGGCCGCGCTGGATGCGCTGCACAACCCGCCATCCATGTACGGCTTTGTGGCCGCGACCAAGGTGGACGAGAACTTTATGAGCCAAGTGCTCGAACACGTATTCCTCGCCAACGGCGTGTCGCCCGTGGGTGCGGATGGGGCGCAGGAACTGGACGTTGAGGCAACCACCGAGGTTCTGGATTTCTACAAGGCCATCGCCAAGGCGTCGCCTCCGGGTGAGCTGTACTGGAAACAATCGCGCGAACTGTATTTTGCAGGTCAGGCTGCGATGATCATCTGGTCGCCCTTTATCCTTGATGAGCTGGCCGGTCTGCGCGACAGCGCGGCCCCCACAATCAACGATGACCCGACCACGCGCGAATTGGCGGCGGCCACTGGCATCGTGACCAACTTTGCCGGCCCGTCGAACCCCGACGGAGCGGCATGGGGTGACGTTCGGTATTTCGGCATTACATCGGACGCGGACACGGACACCGCGCAGGCCTTTGTCGAATATTCGATGAATGACGGCTATATGCAGACTCTTTCCATCGCCGCCGAAGGCAAGTTCCCCGTGCGAACCGGCACTGCGGATGAGCCGGGCAAGTTTTCCGCTGCGTGGTCAGAAATTCCTGTGGGCGTAGATCGCAAGGCCCCGATGAAGGATCTTTATGCAGCGGAAATGCTGGATGAGATTGTGGGTGGTCTGAAAGTGGCCCAGCGTTGGGGTGTCGCGGAAAACCAGCTCGCGCTGGCGTCCAAGATGATCAACAGCCAAGCGATCAACCGCATCGTGCGCCAGTACATCGATGATGAGATCGATGCGGCGGCGGCGATTGCAGCCATGAACACCGAACTGGCCGCGATCAACTAAACGCAAACGCGGCAAACAAGAGAGGGCGGGTGCGCCTGCCCTCTCTCCTCCTCCTCTTTGCATCCGAGACGCCCATGACGTCCCCCACCCCACCCACGACACGCGGTGCGCTTGAGCGTCGCGAGGCGCGGCTGGCCTGGAGCCTGCTGCTGCCCACGATCCTTATCGTGAGCCTCGTGATCATCCTGCCGTTGCTGTCGATCTTCTGGATCAGCTTCAAGCCTGTGGGCCTTGCCGATCTGCGCCCTGTTGCGCCCATGATCCGGGAAAGCCTGCGCGAACGGTCGGGGCAGATGGTGGTTGAATACCGGGTGCGCAATTCGTCCCAGCAGAAAGAGATCACCGGGCTGGGCTTTACGGATACGCTGCACGACGGCGTCGCAATTCTGGAGTTGCCCGAGTTCTGTGCCGTTGATGGGCTGCAACTGCGGTGCGAATTTGGTGATGTGCCCGGCGGGTTCAACGAACGGGTGCGTATCCCGGTGGCGCTGGACGGAGACGCGGAGGCACTCGAAGAGATCGTCGAAGGGTCCGCGCCAGCAGGCTACGGCACCGGCGACAATATTCTGACCAATACCGAATTCACGCTGGAGAACTTCGCCCGCATCTTTGACGGAGATGAATTCCTGTCGGTGTTGTGGGCCACGATCTTTTACACAGTGTTCGGCACCGTGGGGGCGCTGGTTGTCGGGTTGTTCGCCGCGATGCTGCTGAACAAGTCGTTCCGAGGCAAGGGCGTGCTGCGTGGTCTTTACCTGTTTCCTTACGTCTCACCCATCATCGCGGTTGCGTTCACTTGGGTGACGTTGCTGGATCCCTTTTCAGGATCGCTCAACGCGCTCCTGATCCAGATGGGCGTAACAGCGGGGCCGATCAATTTCTTTGGTCAGCGGCCATTGGCGCTGATCATGGTGACCGTGTTCGAAATCTGGCGCTATTTCCCGCTGTCGTTCCTGTTCATCCTCGCGCGGATGCAGTCGATAGACACGGATATGTACGAGGCCGCGGACATGGACGGGGCGAGCCCGTTTCAGAAGTTCTGGTATCTGTCGCTGCCGATGTTGCTGGGCATTCTGTCGGTTCTGTTCCTGCTGCGCTTTATCTGGACGTTCAATAAATTCGACGACATTTTCCTGCTGACAGGGGGCAATGCGGGCACGCGGACCCTGACGGTGAACGTCTATGAACAGGCCTTTGCCGTGTCGAATATCGGCGCAGGTGCGGCCGTGGCCGTGGTGATCTTTGCCACGCTGCTTTTGTTCAGCGTGTTCTTTTTCAAATACATCAGCCAGGAGGAAGGGTTGTGAGCGGGGGAGACGCAAAACAAGTTTGCGTCGCGCCTGCGGCGGGCGGCGACAGGGGCGTTGCCCCTCGGCCTGCGGCCTCACCCCAGAGTATTTGTCCAAGAGAAGAAGGGGACGCACATGCACATGTTGCGTGAGGGTCATGTGACGGCTGGTCTGATCGGGATTGTCTGGGCCTTTGTGATGGCAATCACGGTGTCCGTCACGCTGTCCTTTGCCTCGGGTCTGGGGTTTCGGCCCGGCGGGATCGGGTGCCTGATACTGGGTCTGAGCGGGGGATTGGCGGCGCTTTATGTGCGGGACCGTCTGGTGCTGTTTGCCGGCTTTGTTCTGGTTGCTGTGGCGCTGCTGTTCACACCTGTTACGCCGCTTGTCTTTGGTGAAGATGTACCGATGCAGTGGCGGCTTGCGGCTGCCATATCCTTTGGCGTGTTCAGCATCTGGCCGCTAAAGGTCATGCTGGTGGAGGCCCATCCCGGCACGCTGACCCGGCACGCATTCGAAGATGCGGTGATCCGGTTTCTGACCGGTTTTGGATACATCATCTTTACCGCGATCGTGCTGATCCCGTTTTACGTGATGGTGATGACCAGCCTGAAGTCGCAACAGGCGCTGCTGCGCAATCCGCTGGATTTTTCCATTGAACTGAGCCGGGGCTGGGACCTGTTTACGAGCTATACCGAGCTTTTCGGCCAGTTCGGGTTTGGCAGCTACCTGTGGACCAGCTTTTACGTGTCGGTGCTGACCGTGCTGATCACGCTCGCCTTTTCCGTGCCGGGCGCCTATGCCGTGGCGCGGCTGCGGTTCAAGGGGCGGGCGGCGTTTTCGCGGTCGATCCTGTTGATCTACATGGTGCCGATGATCGTGCTGGCGCTGCCGATCTACATCGCCTTTTCGATGACGGGCCTGCGCAACACCATCCCCGGCCTGATCCTGATCTACCCGGTCACCACGATCCCTGTCGCGCTTTATATGTTGCAGGGCTATTTCCGCGGTCTGCCGGTCGAGGTCGAAGAAGCGGGCCTGATGGACGGGCTGAGCCGGTTGCAGGTGATCCTCAAGATCACCCTGCCCCTGTCGTTGCCCGCGATGGTGTCGGTGTCGCTTTATGTCTTTATGATCGCGTGGAACGAGTTTCTGCTGGCGTTCATGCTGCTGGATGATCCGTCCATTTTCACGCTCACACGGGGGGTTGCGATGCTCAACTCCTCGGAGATTCCGCGCCAGCACCTGATGGCGGGTGCGGTTATTGCCACCATACCGATCATGGCCCTGTTTCTGGGGCTGGAGCGGTTCATGACCAAGGGGCTGACCGCAGGGTCAGTAAAGGGATGATGCTGGACGCAAGCACCACCGACGCACGTGACGAAGAGGCACGAGGCATCCTCGCGCGCAATGACCGGGGCGGGTACACGATCCCCACTGCGGGTCTGTACCCCTACCAGTGGAACTGGGACAGCGCCTTTGCCGCCATGGGGTTTGCAGCATTCGACGTGGACCGCGCATGGACCGAGCTGGAGACGCTCTTTGCCGGGCAGTGGGCGGGGGGCATGGTCCCACATATCTTGTTTCACGCGCAGGATGACGGGTATTTTCCCGGCCCGGATGTGTGGCAGGGCGTGGGGCCGATCCCGTCTTCGGGCATCAGCCAGCCGCCGGTGGCGGCAACCATGGCGCGGCTGATCCTCGCCAAGGACCCGAAGCGCGGCGCTGCGCGGATAGCCGCGCTTTATGACAAGATGGTGGGCTGGCATCGCTGGTTCATGGATTGGCGGCTGGACAAAGGGGCCGTGTGCATCACGCACCCGTGGGAGGCCGGTCGGGACAACGCACCGGATTGGGACGCCGCGATGGCCGCCATCACGCCAGACGGCGTTGGCACATACGTCCGGCGCGACACGACCCATGTGGACAGTGCCATGCGGCCTACAAAATACGACTATGACCGTTACCTTTGGTTGGTTCAGCGGGGTGCTGCGGCGGGCTGGGACGAGGCGGCGATGCTCAGGGACACGCCGTTCCGGGTGGCGGACCCGACCATGACCTTTATCCTGCTGCGGGCGACCCGCGATCTGGAGGCGATGGGCCGCGACATGGGCAGGGACGTGTCGGAATTGCAGAGCTGGATCGCGACCCTCGAAGAGGGCGCGCAGAGCCTGTGGAACCCAAAGCTGGGCGCATATGATTCCCGCGATGTGGTTGGCGGCACCTGGTCCGGCGCGCTCAGCAATGCGTCGTTCCTGTGCTGGTATGCGGGCGTAGACCGGCCCGAAATGGCGGAACGATTGGCAGATGTGCTGGGCATGGCCAAGTACGGAGTGCCGTCGCTCGCCCCCAGTGATGACAGGTTCGACGCCAAGCGATACTGGCGCGGGCCGGTCTGGGCGATCATGAACATGATGATTGGCCTTGGCCTGACCGAGCGGGGCTATGGTTTGGGCGAGGATTTGCGTGTGCTGACCGGCGATATGATCGCTGAACACGGGTTTGCCGAATATTTTGACCCGCTCACCGGCGCACCAGCGGGCGGTGGCACGTTTACCTGGACGGCGGCCGTGTGGCTGGGCTGGGCGTCCCCGAATGCAGGAGGCGCGTGAGACATGGGCGCGATCACCCTCAATGCTGTCGAAAAGTGGTTTGGCGAGGTGCAGGTCATCAAAGGCGTGGACCTTGCCATCCAGAATGGTGAATTTGTCGTCTTTGTGGGCCCATCCGGTTGCGGCAAGTCCACGTTGCTGCGGATGATCGGCGGGCTTGAGGATATCAGCCGTGGCTCGCTGGATATCGACGGCACGGACGTGACGGACCAGCCGCCGTCGAAACGTGGGCTCAGTATGGTGTTCCAGTCCTACGCGCTGTATCCGCACATGTCCGTGCGCGACAACATGGGCTTCTCGCTCAAGACCGCGGGGGCGCCCAAGGTCGAGATCGACACCAAGGTGAACGCTGCGGCGGATACGTTGAAGCTGGACCAGTACCTCGACCGGCGGCCCAAGGACCTGTCAGGTGGCCAGCGCCAACGGGTGGCGATTGGGCGGTCGATTGTGCGTGATCCCACCGCGTTCCTGTTTGACGAGCCGCTGTCGAACCTCGATGCCGCCCTGCGGGTCGAGATGCGGCACGAAATTTCCAAGCTGCACCAGAGCCTTGATGCCACGATGATCTACGTCACACATGATCAGGTGGAGGCGATGACGCTGGCCGACCGGATTGTGGTTCTGGATGCAGGGCGCATCATTCAGGTCGGCACGCCGCGCGAGCTCTATAACCACCCGGGCAACGTCTTTGTGGCGCAGTTCATCGGCAGCCCCAAGATGAACGTATTTCCCTGCACGACCGATACAAACACCTACAGCGTGGCGGGTGGGCGCGGCGGCAGTTATGGCCTTGGCAGACCCGCCACACAGATGGGCATCCGCCCCGAACACATCACCACCGGTGCCGCAGGCACCGGAGAGGTCGACGGCGTGGTCGACGTGGTCGAGTTCCTGGGCGCGGACACGTTTGTCCTTTTTGATTGCGGTGCGGCGGGGCCGATCAACGTGCGCATCTCTGGGGATGCGGCCCTGACCGTGGGCGACACGCACGGGCTCAGCTTTGACGCAGACCAAACGCATTTCTTTGACGCGGACTGTGTGACGGTGACGGCTTAGGCTTGCGGGGACGCCCACGCGCATTTACGTTGCCCGAACCTCAATAAGCCTGAAGGGGCACGCGCGTGGCATTCTCTCCCGTTATCACCGGCACCGGCGTTTTTACGCCCGAACAGTCGATCTCCAACGCAGAGCTTGTCAAAGCGTTCAACGCCTATGCCGACCGCTACAACGCAGTTCACGCAGACGAGATTGCGGCGGGGACGCTGGAAGCAAAGGACCATTCGTCCGAAGAATTCATCCTCAAGGCGTCCGGCATCGAACGGCGCTATGTGATGGACAAATCGGGTGTGCTGGACCCGGAGGTGATGCACCCCCTGCTGCGTCAGCGCAGCGACGATGAGCCGGGGATCATGGCCGAAATGGCGGTGGACGCCGCCAACAAGGCGCTCGCTCAGGCGGGCAAAACGGCGGCGGATGTGGATGCGGTGATCTGTGCGGCGTCAAACCATGAACGCGCCTATCCTGCGATCGCCATTGAGATTCAGGATCTGCTGGGCATCGACGGCTTTGCCTTTGACATGAACGTGGCGTGTTCGTCAGCGACGTTCGGCTTGCAGGCGGCAGCGGACATGGTGCGGTCCGGTTCCATCCGCTCGGCGCTGGTGGTGAACCCCGAGATTTGCTCGGCGCATCTGGAATGGCGCGACCGCGACTGTCACTTCATTTTTGGCGATGTGGCCACGGCAACTTTGGTCGAACGCGAAGAGGACGCCACGGGACCACATTTCGCGATCCGCTCCACCCGCTGCGCCACGGTGTTTTCCAACAACATCCGCAACAACAATGGCTTTCTGCGCCGCTCGCGCCCCGATGGGGTCAAGGACCGGCGCGACATGCAGTTCATGCAGAACGGGCGCAAGGTGTTCAAAGAAGTGCTCCCGCTCGTGGCCAAACATATCGGCGACCACATGAGCGATGAGGCGCTGGAGGCCAACGATATCAAACGGTTGTGGCTGCATCAGGCCAACAAGTCGATGAATGACTTTATCGGCAAAAAGGTTCTGGGCCGTGATCCGGCACCAAGCGAACAGCCCAACATCCTTCAGGATTACGCCAACACATCCTCTGCCGGGTCTATCATCGCGTTTTCCAAATACTCGGACGATATGGCACCGGGGGATGTGGGCGTCATCTGTTCGTTTGGTGCGGGGTATTCGGTGGGTTCGGTCGTCGTGGAACGCAAAGGCTAGCGGGTCGTCAGACCCAACCCATCGCCCACTTCGTTGATGTGGTCTGCCGCTGATTTGAGACGCTCGATGCAACCTGCATCGCCACCCCCAGACACCTCGTCAGCGCGTACCATCGCCATGTCCATCTGCTTGTAAGCCGCCTCGAACAGCTCGCGCCCCCGTTTCCAGTCGAGAAAGCTCATACCCTTGAGCACCGACAAATTCAGCAGCACATCATCCTCGACGTCGATCTCGGTCAGCAATTTGCGGGCGTTCACCACCATCGACCGGGCCAAAATGGCAAAGGCACTGGGGTGGCGCGGCGCGTCCTTCTTGGGGCGGCGCAACAGGCTGGCGACAACCTGCGCACGGTTTGGCAAGTCCTCGTATTTCGCCATCACCCGCCATGCCTTGTCGGGCAGGAAGTTCAGGATGATGTTCGGCCCCGGTTTCAACTGGCGCATCGCCTCGATGGGCACATTGTCGATCAGGCTGCCGTCAATCAGCACCTCCCCATCAGGGTTCAGCATCGGCGGGAAAATACCGGGGATCGCGGTTGAGGCGCGAATGGCCCGCCACAGCGGACCGGTGCGCATGACGCGCACGTCATTGTCCGTCAGGCTGGTTGCCACAGCAAAGAAGTTGAGCGGCAGATCCTCAATGTCTTGCGTGCCGTAATGGCGCAGGAATGCATCATCGAGCGTGTGGTGATCCAGCAGCGAATAGCGGGGCAACGTGATCTTCGACATCGCCTTGGATCGGATGAAGATATCTTCGCACTGCTCCATCACGTGATCGGGGTCCAGACCCATGGCCAAAGCGCCCGCCATAGCGGACCCGACACTGGTGCCCCCGACAAAGTCAAAGCTATAGCCGTGTTCCTGCAGGTACTTGATGCCCCCCAGATGGGCGGTGCCAAACGACCCACCACCGCAGAGCACAAGCCCCACCGCCTCGCCGCGCACAAAGCGGCCCAACCGGTCAAAATCCTTCGGCTGGTCCAGCGCCACGTGATGATGCAACCCGACCATCCGGTCATTCAGCCATTTGACTGTCTGCGCGCGGCTGTCCGTTTCGGTGTCGCGATACAGAACCAACTGCACGTTGGCCTCCATCTTGGCCTGATAGACCTGCCGTTCAAGCGCGGATGGCGCGTCCAGTGGTCCGAACTGCGCCCCTTTTGGCAGTGCAACGACGATTGTGTCGGCGTTGTTGGTCACCGCTTTGCGCCAGACCGGATCACCATCCGCATCCGTACAGAGCAGAATAAGCGTATCGTGCGCGGCCTCCATCGACCGTACCCAGCGTCCTGTTTCTTCAAGGTCGTGGCGCAGCGCGTCGGGGCGCGAGGTCTCGTCCAGCACCTTCCAGTTCGGCGCTGCGGCAAAGGCCCTGCGCAGCCCCTGCACAAAGGCCGCCGCCAGCGGGCGATTGGCCCCCGGCAACACCGCACAGACCTGCCCGGCACTTGGGCGCAGGGCGGGACTGCCCCGCACGGTACGCGCCAGCCGCTGGCTGAGCGCGGCGAGAATACCGTTGGCCAATGCGGGGGTCTGAGCGGACAACGTGTCATAGGCCTCGCGTGTCAGGCACAAAACGGAACTGTCACGCGCTGCAATCACGCTCGCCGTGCGTGTGCCCCCCGCAAAGAAGGCAAGTTCGCCCACCGGCTCACCGGGGCGTATTTCGGCAATGGCCAGCGCGCCCGAAAACACGGTGAACCGGCCACTGATGACAAGGAACAGGCGATTGGCGGCATCGCCTTCGCGGATCAGCGCCGCGCCACGCGGGATATGTTCCACATCAGCCAGTTCCAAGGCGTGTTGAAGGACATCAGTATCCAGCGCGGCAAAGCCATCGACGGCGCGCAGCATCTGTAGCAAATCACTGTTACGATCCAGCCGGTTCATACCATACTCCCAACCAGAGAGTGCATCGACAAAGCGGGGCTCGCAAGCCCGTGCCACCGGCTACGTCACGTGAATTTGCACCCTAGCTGTCTTTGCTCGACACCCGCGCGTGCACGTCAGAAACGCTTTCGATGCGCTCTGAATAGCGGTTCACCAGATACGGCGCCCGCCCGCGCACCATCCACGTGAACTTGACCAGTTCTTCCATCACATCAACCACACGTCGGTAAAACGGACCCTCGGGCAGGCGCGCGCCGTCAAATTCCAGCCACGCCTTGGCGATGCTCGACTGATTGGGGATGGTGACCATGCGCATCCAGCGGCCAAGGATTCGCATCTGGTTGACCGCATTGAAACTTTGCGAGCCGCCGCACACTTGCATCAGCGCCAGTGTCTTGCCTTGGGTCGGACGAATGCCCCCCTGCAACGACAGCGGCAGCCAGTCAATTTGCGTTTTCATCAGGCCGGTCATGGCCCCGTGACGCTCTGGGCTGGACCACACCATGCCTTCGGACCAGATCGCCAAATCGCGCAGTTCCTGCACCTTGGGGTGGCTGGCCTCATCACCGTCCACCAGCGGCAGACCCTTGGGGTCAAAAATCCGCGTCTCGCAGCCCAAATGGCGCAGGATACGCCCGGCTTCCTCGACCGACCGGCGCGAAAAACTGGCCTCGCGCAATGAGCCATAAAGCAGCAAAATACGAGGTGGGTGGCCCGGATCATCCGGCGCGCGCAGCGCCTCCACGTCAATCCCGGGCAAGGCCTCCAAGCGCAGCGCCGGGATGTCTTCGCCGGGTGTGTCAGCCACTTTCATCCTCCAGATGAAGTTTCATGTCGATCAACACCTGTTGCAGCAGCGTCGTTTCCTTGAGCAGCCGCTTGGCCTCGTTCACGGTGATCACACCGTCTTCGATCGACTGCTGGTATTCGGTCATCAACATGGCAAAGCGCTGGCTCAGCGCGATAACGTCCGAGTTCACGCCGCCCGACCGATCCGAGTTGGGGCGACGATCATCGTGGCTGAGCGTGATGCCCTGCAACTCTGCCAAGGCGCTTGTGACATGCGGGTACTTCGCCGCCTTCTCCAGCGCCACAACGGCATCGACGGGCATAAACCGGTCTGCGTGTTCGGGGTTGTCCGAATAGTATCGGCCCAGCGTCGCCTTGGATTTGCCGGTCAGCACGCAGGCCGGTTCGATGCCCACATCCTTGACCAACGCCTCGGTGTGTTTCTTCAGATAGCTGCCAGTCGCCGCCATTGTTGCGCCCTCTTTGCCTGTCACCATTACAACCCAAGGTTTGGGGAACCTGCACGGTCTTTTCCCATTAATTGGCCCCGCTGCAAATGTCATTGGTTAATCGTCCCAACGGTTTTCGGGGCTTCAAGAGTAACCGGTGCCCCCAGCATCGGTGCAGGTGAGGATCACAAGGCACTTCTGCCCAACCGGGGGTAAGGCAGGCGGCGCAAGCTGCAGTCGGTGCCGTGATCCAGTTGGACATAACAAGCGGTGGGCCGTGTGCCATCCCCAACGGGGTGACCCAAACATCCCGAACGCGGCCAGTTAACGAGAACCCAACTTCGGCCTGGCGATGGACTTGTCGTTGAGTTTGCCATCGCCAGGCCCGCCTTTGCCCGGCGCTGCCATCTTGCTCCTCATTGCACCGCCGCTTAGGAACGCGCGCATGGCAAAACTCTACTTTCACTTCTCCACCATGAACGCCGGTAAATCGACGGTGCTGCTTCAGGCCGCATACAACTACCGTGAGCGGGGCATGGAACCTTACCTGCTGACCGCCGGGTTTGACGACCGTGCAGGCGCAGGCCAGATCGCGTCCCGCATCGGCATCGAGGCAGAGGCCGACACGTTCAGCCCGTCTGATGATCTGTTCGAGACGATCCGCAACCGGATGGCACGCGGCCCGGTCGCCTGCGTCTTTGTCGACGAGGCGCAATTTCTGAGCGACGCACAGGTCTGGCAACTGGCCCGCGCGGTGGATGATCTGGGCGTTCCGGTGATGTGCTACGGTCTGCGTGTCGACTTTCAGGGCAAGCTGTTTCCCGGTTCCGCCACTTTGCTGGCCCTTGCCGATGAGATGCGCGAGGTGCGCACAATCTGCCATTGCGGCAAGAAGGCGACAATGGTCGTGCGCCAAGATGCCGAGGGCCGTGTTCTTCAGGACGGTGCTCAAGTGCAGATCGGTGGCAACGAAACCTATGTATCGCTGTGTCGTCGGCACTGGCGCGCCGCGATGGAAACTGGTTGAGTCCAGATCCACTCACACCGGGTTGGGCAACGTCTCTCCGTTCAGGAAGGCGGCGATGTTTGCCACCGCCATGCGACCCATATCCGTCCGCACTTCCAACGCGGCCGTCCCCAGATGCGGCAACAGCGTGACCTGTTCCATTCCCAGCAAAGCCTCAGACACCTGCGGTTCGAATTCGTAAACGTCCAACCCGGCGCCTGCAATCTTGCCTTCGGTCAAAGCCGATGCAAGTGCTGCCTCGTCCACCACGTCGCCACGCGATATGTTGACCAGATGCCCATGCGGCGCCATCGCGTTAAACACATCTTCCCCGATCAGATGATGCGTTTCTGCACCGCCCGGCACCGCGATCACCAGAAAATCGACCCCTTCCGCCAAGGCCATCAGGTCGGGTGCGCGCACGGCCGGAAACGGCACATTCTTTTCGGAACGGCTGGTATAGTGCACCTCCATCCCGAACCCATAATGGCAGCGATGTGCAATGGCCTGACCAATCCGGCCCAGCCCCACAATGCCGACACGCTTGCCGGACATGTGCAGGCCAAGCATCTGCGTCGGATGCCAGCCGGGCCATTGCCCCGCCCGCACCATACGTTCTCCTTCACCCGCGCGCCGCGCGCTCATCAGCATCAGCATCAGTGCGATGTCCGCCGTGGCGTCGGTCACTGCGCCGGGTGTGTTGGTCACTGCGATACCAGCGGCGTGTGCCGCAGCAACGTCGATGTGATTGTACCCAACCCCGAAATTCGCCAGCAACCGGCAACGTGCGCCGCCGACATCCGCAAACACCTGCGCTGAAAACATGTCGCCCAGCGTCGGCAGCACAATGTCAAAGTCGCGCAATGCGCGGCGCAACTCCGCATCCGCCAGCGGCCCGGTCTCTTCGCGCACCACCACCTCTGCATCCAATGCCCGGGCGGCGTCCAACACCGGGCCGGGCAAAGGCCGCGTGATCCAGACCCGCGTCAATGCAGCCGCCCCCCGTCGGGCACGTTCTTGTCCGGCCGCGCGAGCACAATCGCGCCGTCTTCATCCGGAAAGCCAAGCACAAGAACCTCCGACCGCACCGGTCCGATCTGCCGCGGCGGGAAATTTACCACTGCCATTACCTGCTGACCCACAAGCGTTTCGGGATCATAATGCACCGTGATCTGGGCCGAGCTTTTCTTCTCTCCGATCTCGGGACCAAAATCGATCCACAGTTTGACGGCGGGCTTTCGGGCTTCGGGAAAGGGCTCCGCCCGCACGATCCGGCCCGAACGAATGTCGACCTTCATAAAGTCGTCAAAGCTGATCTCATCCACGCGCCAACTCCCTTGACCGTTCTGTCGCCGCTGCCACGGCCTCATTCAGCAGCGCAGGAAACCCCCGCGCCTCGTTCATCAACACATCAAGTGCCGCTTGCGTCGTGCCGTTTGGGCTGGTCACGTTGACCCGCAACTGCCCAGGCGTTTCTTCCGACTGCTGCGCCAGCGCGCCCGCACCGGCGACCGTCGCCTTGGCCAACTGCAAGGCCAACGCCTCTGGCAGTCCTTGCGCGACGCCCGCAGCCGCCAATGTCTCGATCAAATGGAACACATAAGCAGGCCCTGACCCGCTGACGCCGGTCACGGCATCCATCTGGCCCTCGTCGTCCACGCGCACAACCGCTCCGATCGCAGACAGCAGCGCCTCCGCTTCGCCCAGAAACGCCTGACCTTTGCCGTTGGCGCACATCGCTGTGATCCCCTGCCCGATGGCGGCAGGGGTGTTCGGCATCGCCCGCACAATCGCCCGCGCACCCAGCGTTGCCTCAAAGGCCGCAATCGGCGTGCCCGCTGCGATCGACACAAAAACCGTGTCATCTACCCCAAGGTCCGCAATGCCCGGCAGGGCGTGCGTCATCATCTGCGGCTTTACCGCAATGAGAACCACAGCCGGATCATCCGGCAAATCTGCATTGATGTGGACACAGGTCGACAACACCCAATCCGAGGGCACCGGGTCCACGACCCAGACCGAGGCATCGGGCAATCCCTGCGCCAGCCAGCCGCGCAGCATTGCCGACCCCATCTTTCCGCAACCCAAAAGGACAATGCCCCGAGCCGCGATCCGACTGTCATTCATGATTTGCCCCCCTTGGCTTCGGGGGCTGAGGTTATGCGCGCCCGTAGGCCTCTGCAATGGCCACCTGCAACGCATCCGCAGGTGTCCGGTCGCCCCAGATCAACAGCTGCAAAGCAGGGTAATAGCGCTCTGCGCTCATCACGGCCGCCCCGATCATCGTGTCGATCTGATCCGGGCAAGCCACCTGCCCACCCGCCAGCACAAGGCCATAGCGGTACACCATCAGCTTCTGCTCGGGCCAGTAGGTAAAGGCCCCGGCCCAGCACTGATCGTTGACCATATTCAGCAGTTCATAAAGGGCGGACATACGTTCTGCGGGCGGCTCCATCTCAAAGGTGCACACCATGCGCAGCGTCTCGTCATACCCGGACCACGCCAGCGTGATGGAATAGGTGCGCCACTGCCCCTCGACCGCCATAGCGATCTGATCATCCGCGATCCGGTCAAAATCCCATTCGTGATGGGCCGCCAGATGTTCGACAATGTCGATCGGATGAATGTCGTCTTCCAGATACTGCTCGGAAAGTGCCATGGTGCCACCTCTTATTCGCTCTGGCGAAGGGGGCTGGCAGCGCCCCTAGCGCTCGGTGCCTGCTCTAGAAGCCGGGGCTATCCCCCGTGCCTCTACCAGATATGGTGACCGGGCCACTACCATCTGGCAACCCTTTATTTGGGGATAACCGCAATAAGTTGGGGACAAAGCTGCACGTCGCGCAAAATAAAGCATCACGCAAACGGTCCCAGTCTCTGTCCCCAAAAAATCCCGGGGGAGGCGCAGCCGGGGGCAGAGCCCCCTTCTACGTCGCAACACGCGCACCGCCCGAAAACCGGGCGATCACGAAACACTGGCAAAATCTGGAATGGCGCGGCAGCGCCGCCGCTGGATCAGTCCTTGGCGTCAAGCGCGTCGAGCCGGGCTCTGAGCGCTTCGTTCTCCTCACGGGCTTTTTGTGCCATGGCGCGCACCGCGTCGAATTCTTCGCGGGTGACGAAATCGCGATCCGCCAGCCAGCGGTCCACCATCGACTTCATTGCCGTCTCGGCCTCTTCGCGCGCGCCTTGGGCCACGCCCATCGCGTTCGTCATCAATTGCGAGATATCGTCGAAAATCTTGCCTCGGGCCTGCATGGTGTCGTCACTCCTTCGCTAATGCCTTATATGGGCCTCAACAGGGTGCGCCGCAAGGTTGACAGTCCCGGACAGCCAGAGGCATTCAGACGCAGATGACACCCCTCATGATCCCATTTCCCGACATTTCGCCCGAAATTTTCTCGGTTACGCTTTTTGGCATGGACCTCGCTCTGCGCTGGTACGCCGTGGCCTATATCGCCGGGATCGTGATCGGCTGGCGGATGGTGGTCATGGCGGCCAAGACACCGCGTCTGTGGCCAAACAACACGCCCACCATGACGCCCCAGCAGATCGAAGACATGCTGACATGGATCATCCTTGGCGTGATCCTTGGCGGGCGCCTGGGCTATGTTGCCTTCTACCAGCCGGACTACTACCTGCAAAACCCGGTCGAAATCCTTTATATCTGGCAGGGCGGCATGTCCTTCCATGGCGGCCTTTTGGGGGTAGTTCTGGCCGCGTATCTCTATACCCGGCGCGGTTATGACCAATTCAGCGTTGCCGACGCCATCGTACTGGGTACACCGCCCGGCATTCTGTTGGGTCGCATGTCCAATTTTATCAATGCCGAATTGTGGGGCCGACCGACCGAACTGCCGTGGGGCGTGGCCTTTCCCGGTGAGGCGGCGCAGTTCTGTCCAGATATCGTAGGTATCTGTGCCCGCCATCCGTCACAGCTTTATGAGGCGGCCCTCGAAGGTCTGGTGCTGATGATCGTCCTTTTGTGGATGGTTTGGCGGCGTGACGCCCTGAAACGGCCCGGGCTGACCTGCGGCACTTTCTTTGCCTTTTATGGCGTTGGCCGCTTTTTGATCGAATTTGTGCGCCAGCCTGATGCGCAGTTTATCTCGCCCGGCAATCCGCTGGGTCTTGCGTGGCATGTGGGCGGATACGGCCTGACCATGGGGCAGATTCTGTCCCTGCCGATGATCCTGTTGGGCCTTTGGCTGATCACCCGCGCCCGCCGCCGTGGGGCGGTGCAATCGGCATGAGCCTGAAGGCGCGCCTGCTGGACAGGATTGCAACCGGTGGCCCGCTCACCGTTGCCGACTACATGGCCGAGGCGCTGCTAAATCCCGAATATGGCTACTATACCACCCGCACCCCCTTCGGCACCAAAGGCGATTTCATCACCGCCCCGGAAATGAGCCAGATGTTCGGTGAGGTGATTGGTCTCTGCCTTGCGCAATCGTGGATGGATCAGGGCGCGCCCTCGACCTTTACGCTGGCCGAATTGGGGCCGGGACGCGGCACGCTGATGGCCGACGCGTTGCGCGCGACGGCACGGGTTCCGGGGTTTCTGGCCGCAGCGCAGATCGTTCTGGTCGAAGTATCGCCAACACTGCGCGACAGACAGGCCGAGACGCTTGAGGGCTACGAGGTTACGTGGATCGACAGCGCCGCTGACCTGCCCGATGGTCCGTTATGGTGCGTCGCAAACGAATTCTTCGATGCGCTGCCCATCCGCCAGTTCATCCGTGACGGCAAAAGCTGGCGCGAACGATGCGTCGGCGTACAACAGGATATGCTTGGCTTTGGCCTTGCCCCGCAGGGCCCGCAACCGCGCCTTGACAACCGGCTTGCGGATACAGCCGATGGCGATCTGGTCGAAACCTGCCCTGCCGCAGATGCAATCCTGTCGGAACTGGCGCAGCGCATCGACACCCATGGCGGCATTGGCCTGATTATCGACTACGGCGACTGGCGGTCGCTGGGCGACACGTTGCAAGCGGTGCGCGATCATCAACCGGTTGGCGTGCTTGATGCGCCCGGCACCGCCGACCTGACCGCCCACGTGGATTTCGAAGCGCTCGCCGCATCCGCAGCCCCAGCCGCCCACACGCGCCTGACACCCCAAGGCGTGTTCCTCGAACGCTTGGGCATCACGCAGCGCGCCCAAGCGTTGGCCGGCACATTGGAGGGCGAGGCATTGAAATTGCACATCGCCGCGCATCGGCGGTTGACGCATCCGGACGAAATGGGAAACCTGTTTAAGGTGCTGGGCCTTTACCCCGCCACCGCTGCCCCACCGCCCGGATTGTCTGCATGACCTTGGAAATTCTAACCGCCGACAGCCTCAGCCCGCTGCGCCACGGGTTCTTTAGCCGCAAAGGTGGCGCGTCCTCGGGTATCTTTTCCGGGCTCAATTGCGGCACAGGCAGTTCGGATCAATCCGAGATCGTCGCCATTAACCGCACCCGCGTGGCCGACGCCATGGAGGTTGCGCACGACCACCTTGTCGGCGTCCACCAGATCCACTCTGCCCATGTCGTGACAGCCGCTGGCCCGCTCGACCCGAAACCCAAGGCGGACGCGGTGGTGACCGCGACATCCGGTCTGGCGCTGTCCGTTCTGACCGCAGACTGTATGCCGGTTCTTTTTGCCGCGCCGGATGCAGGTGTGATCGGCGCCGCCCATGCTGGTTGGAAAGGTGCGCAGGCCGGCGTGTTGGAAGCAACCGTTGACGCCATGGTCGCACTAGGAGCACCGCGTGACGGCATCCACGCGGTGATTGGTCCGTCTATCAGTCAACGCGCCTACGAGGTCGGCCCGGAGTTTTTCGAGAGCTTTTTGGACGAAGACCCCGAAACCGCCCGCTTTTTCGCCGGTGGCGACGGGGACCGGATGCATTTCGACCTGCCGGGCTACGGCTTGTCCCGATTGCGCGCAGCGGGGGTGGGCCACGCCGAATGGACACGTCACTGCACCTATTACGATCCCCAACGGTTCTACTCCTACCGCCGCTCCGTACATGACCGCGACCCCGACTACGGTCGCCTGATCGCAGCCATCACACTCTGAGATCAGGGCACAAATGGGGCGGACAATGCCTCCAATCTGCCGCAGCTCCGTGATGCGGTCATAAAAACAAGGCCGCTCCGTTGCCATATTCCGCGCGACATATGCGGGATTGATCCACAAAAAATCTTGCGCGCGGCCCTAAACCTGCCCGAATGGCACGTCATACCTTGGTTAACGAAACGCAACCGCTCTGACAGACAGGGCAAAGGGAGCCAAGACATGGCCAAGCAACGCTTTATCAAGTCCGTGGTCGCAACCGCCGCCGAGGAAACGCCGCAGATGCCGTGGGCCCGCGGCGCCCGTCGCGCCGCGTTCATCGCCAAACGCACACCGGCCAAACCTGAATTCGTCGTCGCCAAGGCCGCCTGAGCCTCCGATACGCGACAAAACAGAATCAAATTGTGGCGAACTGGCGTAAACCAGTTCAACAATCCCCCGAAAGGCGCGCCATTGGTGCGCCTTTTTCGCTGAATGTCTAGCAGTTTTTGACAATTTGCGGCAAATCCACGAATTATGATGGCAGAACTATGACACATGGAGATGATCCATCTGTCGTCGTCGGTGGGGGCCGACGCGGATGTGACCGGACTGACGAGGTTACACATGACACCTGCTGCTGCCATGCGCACGCCGCGCATCGACCAGACATCTTACGCTGCGCCAATTTCGGACCCCGGCACCGCACCGTTTCGTACATTCGAAGTGGCGGCGATGCGCGCGGATGGTTCGCGCAGCATCTCAACATTCAAGGCCCCGGCCCTGCCACTGTTCGAATCCGCCTTTTCCGCGTTCAGCCGCGGCGCGGTTCTGTCAGCACCGGATGGAGACATCGCGGTCGAGGATTTGCAGCCGGGCGACTGGTTGAACACCTCCACCGGACAGCCGGCGCAGGTTGTCTGGATCGGCTCGTCAAGTTTTGTGCCCGCCGATGCAGGCCGCCGTATGCCCCTGATCCGCATCATGGCCGATAGTTTCGGGCAAAACCGCCCGGAAACCTTTGTGACGGTCGGCCCTGCCGCACGCCTGTTGCAGACGCCTGCGCATCTGCGCGGCACCACGGGCGGTGCGCCACTGCTGACCCCCGCACGGCTGTTCACCGACAACGTTAACATCATCGAGGTTGTGCCACCCACGCCGGTGCGCCTGTTCCATCTGTGTTTGACCCGGCACGCGGCCATCACCGTGGGCGGGATCGAGATGGAGACATTCCACCCCGGCATGAATGCCACTCGGCAGGTCACACATGCCCAGCGCGACCATTTCCTGTCGATGTTCCCGCATATCGCGCACATCACGGATTTCGGCCCGCTTGCGCACCCGCGCGCGCCCGAACCCGAGGACGTGATCTAGGCCGCGGTGGCCAAAAAACCGGTCACGGTGGCGCGCAACGCCTCCCAGTCGGTGAACACATGCGATGGGGCGGAGGTATCGAACTCTCGCCCTTTCAGCACCACATAGCGCACGACCTGCATGGCAAAGTAGTCATACTTCGCCGTTTGCACGGCACCCGCCACCAAGGCCTCCCGGGTTGGATGCACCCCGGTCCGCATCTTCATCTCGTCGAGATAATCCTGCGCCTCTTCCCGCCCTTCGGGAAAGGCTGCGCTCAGGCTCACCGACAGCGTCAAAGTGGGCAACCGTTCCAGCGCCTGACCATGTGCAGCAATCGCCGCCTCGAACTGCCTGGGGTGGCGCCGCTGATGCACCGAGGCCGCCAGAACAACGTGGCTCACGTCGTCAAAATCCACGGACGCATTGCCGCCCAGATCAACGACATGTGTCGCGTGTCCCAACGCCTGCACAGTGTTAGACACGTATTCGGCGACCTTGGCTGTGTGTCCCTCAACGCTTTCGAACAAGATCAATACCGTCATCGCGCGCTCCTAGCCAACCCGCAGCCGGGTCGGCCCGGCGCATCGCCTGGACAGTTTAGCGTGAATGGATGGGCACAATGTTGCGCCAGATCAATTCTGGCTCAGGCGGATTTGGCCAGCCGCTCTTCCAACACATCGAACGGCACACCTGGGGCATCCTTTGCCTGCCGGATCACCAGCGATGTCTTGACGCTTGCCACATTGGGCGTGGTCAGCAGTTCGCCGGTCAGAAAGCTCTGAAAGCTCGACAAATCCGGCGCGACGCATTTCAGGATGAAATCCACCTCACCATTCAGCATGTGGCACTCACGGACCAGCGGCCATGCGCGGCACCGATCCTCAAAGGCGCTGAGGTCGGCCTCCGCCTGACTGGCGAGGCCCACATTTGCAAACACCTGCACTTCAAAGCCCAACTCGTGGCTGTCCACATCCGCATGGTAGCCGCGGATGTATCCGCTTTCCTCCAGTGTGCGTACACGGCGCAGGCAGGGCGGTGCGGAAATCCCGACGCGCTTGGCCAGCTCGACATTTGTCATGCGGCCATCCGCCTGCAATTCCGCCAATATCTTGCGGTCAATCGGATCCAGCCGTGTGCTTGCCATAACGCCCCCTGATTTTGCGGTTGTTATAGCAGCCCGCAAGGCGCGCGCAATATTATTTCACAGCTGCGCAATTTTTTGAAAGACGGCGCCCAAATCACAAGCGCAAGATCAGGCTTCAATCCCTGCCCGACGCGTTCTATATCTGCACAGCTGCTTTTTCCCGAAAGGACCCACCCATGGCCAACACCAAACGTACCAAGGTTCTGATCGTCGGCTCCGGCCCTGCGGGCTATACTGCGGGCGTCTATGCCAGCCGCGCCATGCTGGAGCCGGTCCTTGTGCAAGGGATCGAGCCGGGCGGCCAGCTGACCACAACAACCGAGGTGGAGAACTGGCCCGGCGATACAGAGGTGCAGGGCCCCGATTTGATGGTCCGGATGGAAGCACATGCCAAGGCAATGGGCTGCGAGATCGTAGGTGATATCATCACGTCCATCAATTTTTCCAAACGCCCCTTTGTCTGCCAATCCGACAGCGGCACCGAATACGTCGCAGACGCGGTCATCCTTGCCACCGGCGCGCGGGCCAAGTGGCTGGGCCTGCCGTCCGAAGAGAAATTCAAGGGCTTCGGCGTGTCCGCCTGCGCCACCTGCGACGGGTTCTTTTACCGGGGTCAGGAGATCGTCGTGGTGGGCGGCGGCAACACCGCGGTCGAAGAAGCGCTGTTCCTGACCAATTTCGCCTCCAAGGTCACGCTGATCCACCGCCGGGACGAATTGCGTGCGGAAAAGATTTTGCAGGACCGTCTGTTCAAAAATCCCAAGATTGAACCGCTCTGGTTTCATCAGCTCGAAGAAGTTTACGGCGGTGACAGCCCCATGAGCGTTGAAGGTGTGCGGGTCAAGAATGTCCAGACCGGCGAACTCAGCGAGGTTCCGGCCAAGGGTGTGTTTATCGCCATCGGCCACGCGCCCGCCAATGAGTTGGTCAAAGACGTGCTGGAGACCCATATGGGCGGCTATGTCGTTACAAAACCCGACAGCACCGAAACATCGATCCCCGGTGTGTTCGCCGCGGGCGATCTGACCGACCACAAATACCGGCAAGCGGTCACCTCTGCGGGCATGGGCTGTATGGCGGCGCTTGAGGCCGAACGGTTCCTCGCCGAAGCCGAAGACAGCGCGGATCTCGCCGCGGAATAATCCGCCGAATAAAACCGGGCCTGACCTGTTTTAGAATATGCGCGTTGACGCTGGCGTGCGGGGCATTCACTTTGCCATGGCAGGCAGGATCGGAGAGGGCATATGACGCACGTGCTCTGGCGCGGAACATGGGCGACACGAATACGGATCGTCTCCGGCCTCGTGCTGATGCTTTATGTGACGCTGCACCTGCTCAACATTGCGTCGGTGCTGATTTCACCCGACTTTGCCGAAATTTTTCAAGATGTGCGTCTCTATGTGACCCGCAGTATCGCGGGTGGGGTGGTTGTCGGATCGGCGCTGCTGGCGCATCTGATCCTGTCGCTGGCCAAGCTGGTGCGCCAGCGCAGCCTTCGGATGCCGCTGGTCGATTACCTCCAGATCGCCTTTGGCCTTGCCATTCCGCTCCTGCTCTCCAGCCATTTCATCTACACCAGCGTGGCCTTCCAGCAGTTCGGCGTGGAAACCCAGATTGGCTATGTAACGACCCTGATCTGGGGGCGTGCGGACGGTTGGATGCAGGCGGCGCTGGTGCTGGTGGTTTGGGTCCATGGATCCATCGGGATGCACATGTGGCTCAAGGGGACAGAGTGGTGGCGGCGCAATGTTGGCTGGATGGTCGCGCTGGCCGTTCTGATCCCGACACTGGCCCTGCTGGGATACGTGACGGCGGCGCGGGCGATCTCCGGGCTGCTTTACGATTCGCGGGCGGAACTGCTGGCGAAACGGGTCTGGAACTGGCCCGGACCGGCAGAGTTTACGCAGCTGGGCAGGATCGACGCCCAAACGGACCAAATCATTTGGGCCGTACTGGCCGCGTTCTTTCTGCTGGTGGTGGGCCGGCAAGCCGTTGCGGCGCTTCGCAAACCGATCCGCGTGACCTATGTCGACGGCCCCACCGTACGCGCGCCCCGTGGCCAGACGGTGCTGGAGACGTCGCGCGGCGCCGGAGTGCCACATACCTCCCTCTGTGGTGGTCGCGGGCGGTGTACAACTTGCCGCGTGGTGCTGGAAGAAGGCCACGACAACGTCCCCCCACCCTCCGCCGCCGAAACGCGCAGCCTGACTGCGGTCGGCGCATCCGGCAACGCCCGCCTGGCCTGCCAGATGCGGCCCACCGGGCCGGTGACCGTCTACCGCGTGTTTGCGCCCGATGGCTCGCGCAAGCGTGCCCATGCCAGCCATGGGCACGAAGCACGGCTCGCCATTCTGTTTCTGGACATGCGCGGCTTTACCGCCCGTACCGACGGGCAACTTCCCTATGATGTGGTGTTCCTGCTGAACCGGTTCTTTGATCAGATCGTGCCACCCCTGAACAAGGCAGGTGGCACGGTAGACAAGTATATGGGCGACGGTCTCATGGCGCTGTTCGAAGACGACAGCCCCGCGCGGTCGGCACGTGCCGCCTTGCAGGCGGTGGAAGGGATAGGGCGCGCGCTGCGCGACTTCAACGAAACGCTCGAACGCGAAGGCAGCCCCCCGGTCGCCATTGGTGTCGGCGTGCATCTGGGCAATGTCGTGCTGGGCGAGATCGGCGCAGCCGGTCAAGCCCCCCGCACGCTGATCGGCGACGCAGTCAACACCGCCTCCCGGCTTGAGGCCGAAACCAAGGTCCACGGCGTCGAAGCGCTGATTTCCGAGGATGTGCTGGCTGCGGCGGGCTTGCCCGTATCCCACCCCGAGATGCTGTCGCTGCACCTGCGCGGCCGCGAAGAGCCGCTGGATGCGCTCGCCGTGCCTCAGGCTGCGGACCTGCAAGCCGTGCTTGGACGGCTGGGGCACGTGGTTCCCGCGCAGTAACCCAACCCGTTGCTGATTAACCACGCTCGCTGATTTCTGCCCTGCGGCAAAGTTTGTTCTTTCATGAACATACTTTCTCTGACATGTGTTCACCCGTGAACGTAAATGAGTGCAACCCGAGTCGCAGATGACACGCCCCAAAGCCAACCCAGAGCATGAGGATCAGTTGTTCCGACTGCTGCGCCAGCTCGATCAGGGGCCCCACGGGTCCCAACGGGCCACGGCGCAGGCCATCGGCGTTTCGCTGGGCCGTCTCAACGCGCTGCTGCGTGAGGCGACACAGGCTGGCTTTGTCGCGGTTGGCGACCATGACGGCCCTGACAAACGGCAACGGGTGTCTTACGCGCTTACAACCCGCGGTGCGGCGGAAAAAAACCGTCTCACCGATCAGTTTCTCGCCCGGAAGTTCGCAGAGTATGACGCGATCTACGCCGAACTGACGGGCACAACTTCAGGCTTCAATCCCCTCACCCATAGGAACAAATTGATGGAAAACAATCTCGCTCCGATCCCCGAGCTGTACGTGTCCTACGACAGCGCGCAAAAGATGAAAACCGAGGCCGCTGACTTGGTCAGCTGGGACCTTACCCCGCGCCAGATTTGCGATCTGGAACTGTTGATGAACGGCGGTTTCAACCCGCTCAAAGGATTCCTGAGCGAGGCCGACTACAAAAGCGTGGTCGACACCATGCGCACCACCGATGGCGCGCTGTGGCCCATGCCCATCACTCTCGACGTGAACGAAAAGTTCGCCGACGGCCTTGAGATCGGTCAGGATATCGCCCTGCGCGACCAAGAAGGCGTGATCCTCGCCACCATGACCGTCACCGATCGCTACACGCCGAACAAGGCGCACGAAGCCGAAATGGTGTTTGGCGCTGACGATGATGCGCACCCGGCAGTCAACTACCTGCACAACCAAGCGGGCGACATCTATCTGGGCGGTCCTGTCACCGGCATCCAGCAGCCTGTGCATTATGATTTCCGCGCCCGCCGCGACACGCCCAACGAATTGCGCGCCTATTTCCGCAAAATGGGCTGGCGCAAGGTTGTGGCCTTTCAGACCCGCAATCCGTTGCACCGTGCGCATCAGGAATTGACCTTCCGCGCCGCCCGCGAAGCGCAGGCCAACCTGCTGATTCACCCTGTCGTGGGCCTGACCAAGCCCGGCGACGTGGATCACTTCACCCGCGTGCGCTGCTACGAGGCCGTGCTGGACCAGTATCCTGCGGCCACCACGTCCATGTCGCTCTTGAACCTTGCCATGCGCATGGCGGGCCCCCGCGAGGCGGTCTGGCACGGCCTGATCCGCAAAAACCACGGCTGCACCCACTTTATCGTGGGCCGTGACCACGCGGGCCCCGGCAAGAACTCCGCCGGCGAAGATTTCTACGGCCCCTATGATGCACAGGACCTCTTCCGCGAACATCAGGAAGAGATGGGCATCGAAATGGTCGACTTCAAACACATGGTTTATGTGCAGGAGCGCGCCCAATACGAACCTGCGGACGAGATTGAGGACAAGGACAACGTAACCATCCTCAACATCTCGGGCACCGAACTGCGCCGCCGTCTGGCCGAAGGTCTGGAAATCCCCGAATGGTTCTCCTTCCCCGAGGTGGTCAAGGAACTGCGCCGCACCAAGCCACCGCGCTCGCAGCAGGGGTTCACCGTGTTCTTCACCGGGTTCTCAGGGTCGGGCAAATCCACCATCGCGAACGCGCTTATGGTCAAGCTGATGGAAATGGGTGGCCGTCCTGTCACGCTGCTGGATGGCGATATCGTGCGGAAAAACCTCAGCTCCGAGCTGGGCTTTTCCAAGGAGCACCGTGACCTGAACATTCGCCGCATCGGTTACGTGGCCAGTGAGATCACCAAAAATGGCGGGATCGCCATCTGCGCCCCCATCGCCCCTTACGCCACCACACGGCGCGCCGTACGTGAGGACATCGAAGCCTTTGGTGCCTTTGTCGAGGTGCACGTGGCCACAACGATCGAGGAATGTGAACGCCGCGACCGCAAAGGTCTCTACAAGCTGGCGCGTGAAGGCAAGATCAAGGAATTCACCGGCATCTCAGACCCTTATGACGTGCCTGAAAATCCCGAGCTGAGCGTCGAGACCGAAAATGTCGAAGTCGACAACTGCGCCCATCAGGTGCTGCTCAAGCTGGAAAGCATGGGCCTTATCGCGGGCTGACGCCAACCGCATATCAAAACCCACTGAAACGCGCCCCAAGCCGGGGCGCGTTTTTTGTTGCATTTCGCCCTGCACGGCGCGGGCGATTTTGTGCACAGTCCACGGCAAAGCCGTCGGATGACAGGCTAACATTCAATTAAATTGGTGCAGATTTTTTCCAGCCGCGTTGAGCCGTCGACAACTTTTGACCGGTATTCCCCTCACCGGGAGTCGGGTCCATGCCATATACTTTTTTCGCAGAGAACAACGAATTTGCCGCCGCCACTGGTAGCAATGTGAACTACTCGCCGGGGTACAGTCGGTTCGACTATCCACCGACGTCTACGCGCAACCTGACAATCACGTCACAAGCGGGCGACAGTGATCCGCGGCTCTTTGAGGTCGGTGAGGTGTATTCGGTCAGCTTTACCGGCAACGGGGCTGCAACGATCACCAACGCCACCATCATCCGAAGCGACTACACCACAGCAAATGACGGCACCCCGATCGAAGGCAATGAAGGGGCCATTGTTTTTGAGGGTTTGGATGAAAACGGCAATCTGACGCAGGTTGTCTGGTCCCCGAATTTCGATCTTGAGACGTGGTATTTCGACAATTTCACCGGCGGTGGCGAACCGCCGGGTTTTTACACCAACGACCTCAATTCCTCCGAGACGGTCCGCTTTGCTTGTTTTGCGGCCGGCACGCTGATCCGCGTGCCGGGCGGTGAGATGCCGGTCGAAGATTTGAACCCCGGCGATCTTGTCCTGACCTATGATCGTGGCCCAAAAGAGGTGGTCTGGCGGGCGCATTCCGTTGTGCCGGGCCTTGGGCGGGCGGCGCCGGTTACGGTGTTGCCGGATTGGGTGGGTGGCGCCGCGCCGCTGGTTGTGTCGCCGCAGCACCGGATCATGCTGCGCCACCCAGCATTCGAAACCTACTTTTCATCAACCGAGATTTTGATCTCGGCCAAGCATCTGGTGGATGGCGTGTCCGTGACCAAACAGGCGCGTGCCGAAATGTCATATTATCATCTGCTGTGTGAGGATCACGAGATTCTGATTGCCAACGGTGTACCGGCGGAAAGTTTGCTGTTGGGCGATGCGGTGCACGGTGTGATGTCTCAGGAAACCTTGGACGCGTTCGAAGCTGACAGCAAAGCGCGCTGGTCCGATCTGTCCCACCCCTTCACCGCGCGACCCGTTGTGCGCCGCAAGGAGGCGCATCTGGTGCGTGACGCCTTTGGTTTGCAGCAACGCGATACGTCCCGCCCGGTGCCCGCCATGTTTTACGCCGCATAGGATCACGCAGCTTTACTAAGCGCCGTGAATGCTGACGACGCTGTGCCGCGTCCCTCAAGCCGATGACCGCCCGTCCAGACATCGCAGGCTGCATGTGATCGTCCATTCTCAGGCGGCCCGATAACAAAAAGGGCGGCCAAACAGCCACCCTTTCCAAACTTTCAGGCCGGGGCGCGCGCCCTTTTCGTCAATGGAGCGGCTGGGGCGCATAGTCATGCTGCCGGGCCAAGGCAAGCGCGAGCTTGCGATCTGCCACAAGTGCCAGTTGCTGGCCCTCGGCGTCATGGACGGCAAACAGCTGTTCCAGCCCTTCGGCCTGTTCCTGCACATCTTTGGGCAGGGCGTCGACCGCAATGGGTTTCACATAGACCATCCGGCCCACATCGGCGTTCAAATCATAAGGCGTGTTCATGACCTATCCTTTCCTGATGCTGATGGTCTGGACGATTTTTTCGGGCTGGGCGCGGGTCAGATCGACGTGCAGCAGCCCGTTTTCCATGATGGCCTCGCCCACCTCGACCCCGTCGGCCAGCACAAAGCTGCGCTGAAACTGCCGCGCGGCAATCCCACGGTGCAGAAAAACGCGTTCTGTCACCTCTTCGGACTGGCGGCCACGAATGACCAATTGCCGGTCTTCGACCGTGATCGACAGGTCGGCCTCGGCAAAGCCAGCCACAGCCAACGTGATCCGGTACGAGTTATCGGATGTCTGTTCGATATTGAACGGCGGATAGCCTTCGGCGCTTTTGGCCGTGCGTTCCAGCAGTCGTTCCAGTTGCTCAAACCCAAGCATATGGGGATAGGAGCCAAGCGTCATCTTCGTCATGCGACACGTCCTTTGGTCAAGCGACAGTCATTTACCCACCCCAAGAGCGGCAGCGGATGTCATGAATATGGGCAGTAAACCAAGGCGGAACAAGGTCTAGGCGCATCGCAGTTGTGTGATTATATTCTAAAGTCTGGAACAGATTGGAATCACGGCATGAATGCGCCCTCGGACATTTCGATGAAGACGGACGATGTTCTGCGCGTCGAGTTGGAGGTGTTCCGCCGCGAGCATCGCGACCTCGACGAGGCGATCCGGGCGCTTCAGGACAAGGGCACGTCGGATCAGCTTACGATCCAGCGCCTGAAGAAGAAAAAGCTTCTTCTGAAGGACAAGATTGCCCTCATCGAAGACCGTTTGACCCCCGATATCATCGCCTGAGGCGCGGCCATTGCCACTTGGTCCGTTCTGGCTATAGTGCGCGCTTCTTTCAGACGGGCGAATTGACATGACTGACACCCCTCCCGCCGTTGGCATCATCATGGGCAGCCAGTCGGATTGGCCCACAATGCGCGAAGCCACCGAGATGCTGGACGCGCTCAAGGTGCCGTACGAGACGCGTATCGTATCCGCGCACCGCACGCCGGACCGCCTTTGGGACTACGGCAAGACCGCAGCGGACCGGGGACTGAAAGCGATAATCGCAGGCGCAGGCGGGGCCGCACATCTGCCAGGCATGATGGCGTCCAAGACGCGCGTGCCAGTGATCGGCGTGCCTGTGCAGACCAAGGCATTGTCCGGGGTCGACAGCCTTTATTCCATCCTGCAAATGCCGCGTGGCTATCCGGTGGCAACCATGGCCATTGGCGCCGCGGGGGCAGCAAATGCCGGGCTGATGGCCGCCGCGATCCTCGCCACATCTGACGATGCGCTGGCCGAACGGCTGGAGGCTTGGCGCGCGGCGCTGTCGGCCTCAATCCCCGAGGTGCCGCAGGATGACTGAACCGCTGGCGACGGGCGCCATCATCGGCATTCTTGGCGGTGGTCAATTGGGCCGGATGTTGTCCGTTGCAGCGGCGCGGCTGGGCTTTCGCACGCATATCTTTGAGCCCGGCAAAACCCCACCCGCAGGGGATGTGGCGCATATGGTCACAACTGCACCCTATGAGGACAATGACGCCCTTTATGCCTTTGCCACGTCGGTGGATGTCATCACCTATGAATTTGAGAATATCCCGACCCTGACCCTGGATGCGCTGGAAGATCACGCGCCGATCCGTCCCGGTCGCGAGGCGCTGCGGGTAAGTCAGGACCGGTTGGTCGAAAAGCAGTTTCTACAGGACCTCGGACTGAAGACTGCGCCATTCGCGGATGTGCCGGATATGACCGCATTGGCCGCTGCATTGTCGCAGATCGGCACGCCTGCCATTCTGAAAACGCGCCGCTTTGGCTATGATGGCAAGGGACAGGCCCGCCTGACCACGCCCGAAGACGCCAAGCGTGCCTTGGCCGAGATGCAGGGGGCGCCTGCGATCCTCGAAGGGTTCGTGGATTTCAGCCATGAGGTGTCGGTGATTGCAGCGCGGGGCGTCGACGGCAGCGTGTCGTGCTTTGACCCCGGTGAAAACGTACATGCGGACGGCATCCTGCGCACCACGACGGTGCCGGCCCGACTGACCGCAGCACAGCGCACGGACGCGGTTCTGCTGGCGGCGCAAATCCTGAACGCGCTCGAATATGTTGGCGTGATGGGTGTTGAGCTGTTCGTGACGGCGCAAGGCCTGATCGTGAACGAGATCGCACCACGGGTGCACAATTCGGGCCACTGGACACAGAACGGTTGCGCCGTGGATCAGTTCGAACAGCATATCCGTGCCGTGGCGGGCTGGCCGTTGGGCGACGGCCAGCGCTATGCGGATGTGGTCATGGAGAACCTGATTGGCGATGACATGAACCGCGTGCCAGAGATTGCGCGTGACGCCGACGCGGCACTGCATCTTTACGGCAAGGGCGAAACGCGGTCGGGCCGCAAAATGGGCCACGTGAACCGGATCACCCGCTAACCCACGAACCGTTCTGCAATGTCGCCGGACATGTAGCTGACCCGGCCACCCGCGATTGTGGCGGCCACGCGGTCATGTGCATCCAGAACGACAAGATCGGCCCGCAGACCCGGCACAAGCGCGCCCCGGTCGGACAGGCCCAGCACCTGTGCGGGGCCAGAGGACAGCAGTGCCCATGCCGACGGCAAATCCAGCATTCCCGTGCGCGCCAGCATCAGCGCTGCCCGGCGCGGCGAGGGGTAGTGGTAGTCCGACGCCAGCGCGTCGCACAGCCCCATGGCGATCAACTCAACAGCCGATGCGTTGCCCTTGTGAGAGCCGCCGCGCACGACGTTCGGCGCGCCCAACACAACCGCATCGCCCGCCTTGCGCGCAGCCTCCGCCGCGACAGCCGTCTCGGGAAACTCTGCCACATGCGCGCCGCGCGCGTGCCACACCGCGCGGTCAGCATCCGTTTGGTCGTCGTGGCTGCCGATACGCACACCCGCCGCCCTCAGCCGTCCGCACAACACGTCCAAAGCGGCAGGCACCTGATCAGACACTGCGTGCAGGTCCAGCAACATCTGAAAATGCGCGTCCGGGTTCCGACCCGCCTTTAGCGCTTGCCCGGTCAGGCGGGGCGGCTTGCGCCCCTCGGCCAGCCGGTCATGGGGCAGGTGATCGTTGAACACGAGGTAATCGATGCCCCACGCCGCCACGCGATCCGGCAGGTCGTCATACTGGTCGAGCATATGCGTCTCGAACCTCAATTGCGGCCGCAAATCCGTCACCACGTCACCGCGCACGGCGCTGAGCCCGGCAAAGACCTGATCCGCGAAATCCAGTCCCCGCAGCCCGCCTTCCCAACTCAGGAATTGTGCCAGAACGCCCGTGGTGATGCCATTGGAGGCCAGTTCTGCTTCGGTCGCGCGCAACCCTTCGGTCATCTCCTTCATCGCGCCGCGGCGCGGGGCCACGTGCCGTTCGAACCCATCGCCATGCACGTCGATGATGCCGGGCAGCACGCGATAGCCGGTCAGGTCCACGGCCCGGCCCGCACGCTCAGCCACCACACAGCCGTCCGCAATGCTCAGCCGTTGCGCAGCAAGACCGTCCGGCAACAGAACCTTTGCGCCCGTCAGATCAATCGCGAGCATCTTCGTCCACGCCAAACTGCTCAAGCACAGCCTCTGCCCATGTCAGATCCGCTTCGAACCGACCGTCACGCAGGAATTGCACCACCTGCACGATGACCCGTGGGTTATTCATCATGAACGTGTGCGTGACCGGCAACGTCAGATGCGCCGCCATGCCGTCCACACGGGTCGAGGCGACCGATACTTTGCCATCGTCCGGCCCCGGTAACAGCGATGAGAAGTAAGGGTTCAATGATTGACTGCCCGCGATGATCCCGACCGGATAGGTCACCGCCGGAAGCCGTTGCGGCAGGCTGTCCGGCCCGGTGCCAAGCTGCGTTCCCGCCGGGCCGTTGATCCAGCCAAATGCGGCCAGATCACCCAAGGTATCGACAACTTCGCTGCCGTGGTTGGGCGGCCCCATCATCACCACACGCCCCAGTCGGGTGGGCTTCCACTGCGTGCCGAACCAGTAGCGCACCAATATCCCACCCATTGAATGGGTTACGACATGTATCGTGTCTTTGCCGCAGGCCTGAACCGCTTGTGGAACCACGTCGCTGGCAAGGCTCTGCACTGTTTCGGCCGTGGACGGGTATCCGGGCCGGACCACTTTGAATCCTTCGGCCTCCAGCGCGGCTTCCATCACCAGCAACGACGCTTCGCTGCGGGCCAGCCCATGTAACAGGATCACGCAATCCGCCAGCGCAGGCCGGGCAACACACAACATCATAATCAGGGCACATATCCGCATGACGCTTGAGATAGCGCGTCCACCCGCCCTATGGAATGACCCAAATGCACCGGACAGGACTGCCCATGCGCCCAAAATCCCCACGCCTCGCCGTTCGCGCCATCATTGTCGAAGATGATCGCCTGCTCATGGTCAACGCATTTCCCGATGGCCAAAGCCCGCTGATGTGTGTTCCCGGTGGCGGAGTGAATGTCGGCACGTCCCTGCCCGACAACCTGATCCGCGAA
Organism: uncultured Tateyamaria sp.; assembly: GCF_947503385.1. Taxonomy (GTDB): domain Bacteria; phylum Pseudomonadota; class Alphaproteobacteria; order Rhodobacterales; family Rhodobacteraceae; genus Tateyamaria. The sequence continues at coordinate 1,114,650 of NZ_CANNDO010000001.1, read as the reverse complement.
GTCTTCGAAGAAACCGGCCTGCACGTGACTGTCGGCGCGCCTTGCCTGTTGAACGAATTCCACGATCCTGAGAGCCAGTTCCACCAAGTGGACGTGTTTTTCCATTGCACGCTTGCCGTAGGCAGTCCCCGCCCAACCGCGTGGACTGACCCGGAGGCTATCGTAACAGAGCGCCGGTGGCTCACCGCCGAGGCGTTGGCACAGACACCGCACAAACCTGACAGCCTTGGCGATGTGGCCTTTGGCACCGGCGGGATCAGCTACGATCCGCTGGAGCTTTTGGTGCGGTAACGGCCACGGCAATGCCGCCCAAGACCAGCAGCGCGGACAGAACAAGGTCCAGCCCCACAGCCTCGCCCAACAGTGCTGCACCGGCGGCGATCGCAATGATTGGCACGCATAGTTGAACGACAGCAGCGGTTTGCGCGGTGAGTTGCGGCAGCACGTTATACCACAGCGCGTAGCCAAGCCCGGAGGTAACAGCACCGCACAGAATGGCCAAAGCGATGCCCGACGGAGCCGCGTGCAGGGACGCGCCCACCAGCAAAAGCAGCATCACCGGCAAGGTCACCACGAAATTGGCAGCCGTCGCCGCAAGCGGATCTTTGGCACCGCGCCCGGCCAGCGTATACGCCGCCCACCCCACACCGGCGAGCACCATCAAAAATGCACCGGCAAGGTCCGTGCCCCCGCCCCCGCCACGCGGCCAGAGCGCAAAGACCAGCCCGGCAAATGCAACGCTCGCCCCCGTCACCTGCCGCACAGTCGGTGCCGCGCCCCGCAACGCACCCCAACCAAACATGGTGACCTGCACCGTGCCAAACAGGATGAGCGCCCCAAGGCCAGCATCAAGCGTCACATAAGCCAGCGAAAACCCAACCATATAAACGCTCAGACTGATGACACCCACGCCCCTGCCCTTGGCCACAACAGGCAGGCCGCCGCCCCGCACCGACAGGATCATGCACAGCGCCAGCGCACCGGCAAGCACCCGGATCACGGCAAAGCTCGACGCATCAATCGACCCGCTTTCCACCGCCAACCGGTTCAGTACCGAATTGGACGCAAAGGCGACCATCGTCACACAGGTCAAAAGGATCAGGCGCGCGGATTGGTTCACCGGTGTGGAATGCCCAAATTGCCAACCGCCAAAGCATCGCGCAAATCGGCCAGAAAGGTCTGCACCTGTGCCGGTGCGGTGAAATGATACGTCACTTTGTCCGGGCCTGCCGCGTCAAACACCGCACGCATTCTGGCTCGCGCCCTGTGCCGCGTGCGCCAGATGAACGCAAGAAATTCAGGGCTCAGTTGTTCAGGACATCCCTCCGGCAAATCCGGGCGCGTGCGGCCAAAGTACCGCAGGCTTCGCCACAGCACACGGCGCACCCTAAGACCCAGAGGCATGTCCAGCCAGATCAACGTGTCAGCCCGGTCAAGTCGTTGCGCATAGGTGGCGCTGTGCCCGCCTTCAAAAATCCAACTGGCGGCTTTGATGACCTCAAGGCTCATCCGTGTCTTTTCGGCGGTGGTCCGTTCCACCCAACCGGATGTCCAATGGATGTGATCCATATGGATCACTGGCAAAAAGGTAAGTGCGCCGAGTTTCCGCGCAAGCGTCGACTTGCCCGATCCGGGCTGTCCAATGATCATCACGCGCTGCATCGGCCCACCTTTCACGGCGAAAGTGGCGCAGCGCCACGGTCAAGGCAAGGGCAATACCGGGGTCGGCGGGTGGGCGCCTTTTGACCCGAAAGGGGCAAAACAGAGCACCCGACGACCCAACAAAAAAAGGGGGCCGCCCAGCCGGGCGACCCCCTGATGTCTTACGCTTGGGCAGGCTTACATCATGCCGCCCATGCCGCCCATGTCGGGCATACCGCCACCGGCACCGCCCGCGCCTTCTTTGGCAGGCTTGTCGGCGACCATGGCTTCGGTTGTGATCAGCAATGCTGCAACCGATGCTGCGTCCTGCAAAGCAGTGCGCACCACTTTGGCAGGGTCGATCACACCAAAGGCGAACATGTCACCATATTCTTCGGTCTGCGCGTTAAACCCGAATGTGACGTCGTCGCTTTCACGGATCTTGCCCGCAACCACGGCACCGTCGACGCCGGCATTCTCGGCGATCTGACGCAGCGGAGCCTCGATGGCCTTGCGCACGATCGAGATACCGACGTTCTGGTCATTGTTCTCGCCTTCCAGACCGTCCAGCGACTTGGCCGCCTGAACCAGTGCAACACCGCCACCGACGACGACACCTTCCTGCACAGCAGCGCGTGTCGCGTTCAGCGCATCGTCCACACGATCCTTGCGCTCTTTCACTTCGACTTCGGTCATGCCACCGACACGGATCACAGCAACACCGCCAGCCAGTTTGGCCACACGCTCTTGCAGCTTCTCACGGTCGTAGTCGGATGTTGTTTCTTCGATCTGGCCGCGGATCTGGGCAACGCGTGCCTCGATCTCGGCTTTCTCGCCCGCACCGTCGATGACTGTGGTCTCGTCTTTGGTGATCTGAACGCGCTTGGCGGTGCCCAGCATGTCCATGGTCACGTTCTCGAGCTTCATGCCCAGATCTTCGGAGATCACCTGACCACCAGTCAGGATTGCGATGTCCTGCAGCATGGCCTTGCGGCGGTCACCAAAGCCGGGGGCTTTGACGGCTGCGATCTTCAGGCCGCCGCGCAGTTTGTTGACCACGAGGGTCGCCAGCGCTTCGCCTTCGACGTCTTCCGCGATGATCAGCAGCGGCTTCTGCGACTGGATCACCGACTCAAGCAGCGGAACCATGGGCTGCAGCGACGACAGTTTCTTTTCGTGCAGCAGGATCATGCAGTCTTCGAGCTCGGCGGTCATCTTGTCCGCGTTGGTCACAAAGTAGGGGCTCAGGTAGCCACGGTCGAACTGCATACCTTCGACGACGTCGGTCTCTGTCTCGAGGCCTTTGTTTTCTTCGACGGTGATGACACCCTCGTTGCCGACCTTCTGCATCGCGTCCGCGATTTGCTGGCCGATGTCGCTCTCGCCATTGGCGGAGATGGTGCCGACCTGCGCCACTTCGGCGCTGTCGTTGACTTCGCGCGCAGCCGCCTTGATCGCTTCGACGACCTTGCCGGTCGCCATGTCGATGCCGCGCTTGAGGTCCATCGGATTCATGCCCGCAGCAACCGATTTCATGCCTTCTTTGACGATGGCTTGCGCCAGCACGGTTGCGGTTGTTGTGCCGTCGCCCGCTTCGTCATTGGTACGCTGGGCCACTTCTTTGACCATTTGCGCGCCCATGTTCTCGAACTTGTCTTCCAGTTCGATTTCCTTGGCGACCGACACACCGTCCTTGGTGATGCGGGGCGCGCCGAAGGATTTGTCGAGCACCACGTTGCGACCCTTGGGGCCCAGTGTCACCTTGACGGCGTCGGCGAGGATGTTCACGCCGCTCAGCATCCGCGAGCGCGCGTCTGTATCGAATTTGACGTCCTTAGCAGCCATTTTCGTTCTCCTTTGAGAATAAGTGTTCGGAATTCATCGTTAAGATGGACAATCGCCCATCGCAGCAGCGCGGTCGCTTACTCGATGATCCCCATGATGTCGGATTCTTTCATCATCAGCAGCTCTTCGCCTTCGATGGTGACCTCGGTGCCGGACCATTTGCCGAACAGCACCTTATCGCCGGCTTTCACGCCCATCTCGATCAGCTCGCCGCTGTCTTTGCGCGCGCCGGGGCCTGCGGCAACGATCTCGCCTTCGCTCGGCTTTTCCTTGGCGCTGTCGGGAATGATCAGACCACCAGAGGTTTTCTCTTCGCTTTCGGTGCGGCGTACAAGCACGCGATCATGAAGCGGTTTCAATGCCATCTTTGTAGCTCCTTGAGGCTCAAAGTTTCTCCCTCGACCCCGGATCGGGGCCGTTAGCACTCACTTGGTACGAGTGATAACGTCGCGTAGTTAGGCACCTCGCGCGGACGAGTCAACGCCTGCGGCGGCGTGTGATCCCAAAAATTCGATCAAACCGACCGAAACGGCCCATAAACCTTTGGCCTAGGCCGCCCAACCTCGCCCGAAAGTCCAATTCGATATGATCCAGCCGGTGTCCAAGTTCATGCCATCCGCTACGACGCGGCACAGCCAAACAACAAAGGAAAACGACACATGAACACGCTCATCAAACCCGCCATCCTCGCCGGTCTTCTTGTCCCTGCCACGGCGTTTGCCGGGCTGGAACTGGGCCAGCCCCTTGGCACAACAGAGGAGGGCATTCGCGCCGCCCTGACCGACATGGGCTACACGGTCGAAGAGTTCGAAGCCGAAGAGGGCGAGATCGAAGTCGACGTGACACTGGACGGTGTCGCCTACGAGGTCGAAGTGGCCGCAGACACAGGTCACATCATCGCCATGGAACTCGAAGATGACGAAGACGGCGACGACGACTAAGCTGACCCGAACCCAATGGATCGCCCGCGCAGTTCGGGCGGTCCTCCTCTAATGGAAAGTGAGTGCCATGCCCGCGCGTCAGACGATCCTGTGGACCCTCTTTGGCATACAGGCGCTGTGTTGCGCCTATTTCCTTTACGACATCTTCTTTGATCTGGTGATGCCGGGACAAGCTGCATTTCTTGCCGAAAGCGATGCGGTCGAAGGGATCGTTACGGTCGCTCTTTTTCTGGGCCTCGCCTTTACCGGGTCCGAACTGCGCCAGATCATGCGGCGGCAAACCGAAATCACCGATCAGCTCAAGGTTGCCTCTGGCGCATTTGCCGATCTGTTGGAAACCCGATTTGACGAATGGGACCTGACCGAGGCGGAGCGCGCCGTGGCTGTTCTGGCACTCAAAGGGTTTTCCGTCGCCGAAATGGCAGAACTGCGGCAGACAGCCCAAGGCACGGTCAAGGCACAATGCGCCGCCCTTTATCGCAAAGCGGATGTCTCCGGGCGCCTGCAATTGCTCAGCCTGTTTCTGGACGATCTGATGTCCGAGACGCTTGTGCCGCACCGGGCTTGATGGGCCACGCCTCGGTCCCTGCCGGACTGCGCCCCCGTATTGACCCGCGCTTGGGGCGTCTCTAGCGTCGGGGGATATTTGATCACCAGAGAGTTAGAGAGATCATCATGCGACCGATCCTGAAGACCGCATCATGCCTTGGCCTTGTCCTGTCATTCACCGCGTGCGGTGAGGTTGCCCAATCGCCCGATACGGTGCGCATGGCCGTCCAGTCGGGCGGAACGGCTGTGACCGGCACCTACCGGACCGAATCCTTTTCCCGCGCACAGGTGCGCCAGATGGTGGGACGCATCTGCACCAATGCGGGCTTTGCAAGTTTTGATGAGACTGTCAGCGGCAACCTGATCGCCTTTTCGGCCACCTGCGCCGGTTCGACACGCTATACCAGCGGGGCGGATGCGGTGTTTGTGCAGCAGGACGACGGCACCGTGGATTACACCATCACCTACAGCCAGAACGGGCGCCCGCTGGAGACGGGCGGCAATTTCCGGGTGTGATCACCCGCCCAGCTGATCCTGGACTTGGCCAGCGGCCTCCGCGCCCTGCGGGGTGAGGCCGTAGACGCCTTTTTCCACCTTCTCGAACCAGCCGTAGTGGTTGTCGCGCATCATTGTGGTCGCGCGCGCCACGTTGGTTTCCCGCGCCACATCCGCGCCTTTGCTTGCGCCCACCTCAAAGAGATATAGCGCGACCCGCAGCGCGTCCTGCCGGTAGGCGGTCACCAACCCGACGCGGGTCTGCCCGCCGTCATTGGGATCGCCCGTTCGGGCCGCAAATTCCTTGAGCAAGCGGCCCTGACGCTTGGCGTTCTTGCGTGGAGCGTAAGGGCCGGGATCGCAATGCACCTGCACCAGACCGTCCGACAGCCGCACGGTCAACAGGCCCAGACCCAGCCTGCGACAAAGCCGTGTCATGTCTTTGACCGTCTTCAGGAACCGTTTGCCGCTGCCGCGCGCCACCGCCATGTAGACGTCATCGCTCAGCCCCAGCCGGGCGACACATTGATGCACAAGCGCCAGCGAAAATCCGAGTTTTAACTCGACGATTACCGGTGGTTCACCGCCCCGGACGGCCACAACATCCGCCGCGCCGACTTCGGATTTCACCACATAGCCCTGATCTTCGAGGAAGGCTTTGACGGGGGGATAAAGGTCGGTTTCGCGGGCGGTCACGGTCTTTGGCTGGTCAGAAGGGTTTGCCCGGGCGAGCTAAGCCTGCGCCCGGGCCTTTTGGCAAGGTCTAACGCCCGCCAGTACGTCCCGGAAAGCGCGGGGGGCGCCCCCCTTGGGTTTGTGCACCGCGTTGCGGTCGTCCGCCGCGCGGGGCGGCAGAGGGGCGCACCGGGGTCTTGGGACGTGGCGCGGACAAAGTTCGGGTGTCCCCGCGTTTGCGGGAGGGTTTGGATGTTTTGGGCATGATGTGCCTCGTGATCTGAATGGAACGGCGCGAATGCGCGGGCTCAACCCGCCGTGCGAGTCAGATAGAATGGTCCATTGTCAGAATACTCCGATGCCAGAATACGCCATGTCATGGCGCGAAAGGGGTGTGCGGTCAGGCTGACTTGTCCATGTGCAGGGCACTCCTTGGCTGGAATAAGGTCAGGATATACGGCGTGCGCGGACCCGTCAACGCAGCCTGCGTCACATGATCACCCTTCGCCCCCGGTGACACCGGCGGGCGCGCTGCTATAAGGGCGCGAAATTCGGATTCTAAAGGACGCCTCCCCCATGACCACGCTTGTCTTTGGCCACAAATCACCCGACACGGATTCCACCGGTTCGCCCATCATCTGGGCGTGGTATCTGAACGAGATCAAGGGCGGCGACGCCGAAGCGGTCCTGCTGGGCGAGCCCAACACCGAAGCGGCCTTTGTGCTGGACCACTGGGACCTGCCCAAGCCACGCATCATCGACGGTGTGGACGCCGATCAGCCCGTTGTCATCGTAGACACCAATAATCCCGCCGAACTGCCCGACGCGATCAACGACGCCGACATCACAGCCATCATCGACCACCACAAGCTGGTGGGCGGGCTGGAGACAAAGGGCCCCATCGACATCCGGATTGAACCGCTGGCCTGCACCGCCACCATCATGTGGAAGATGATCGGCAAGGACATGGCGCAAGCGCCCAAGTGGGTCAAAGGCGCGATGCTGTCGTGCATCCTATCCGACACGCTGGAATTCCGCTCGCCCACGACCACGCAGGAAGACAAGGCGATTGCCTATGATCTGGCCAAAGATCTGGACATCGACATCAGCGCATACGCGTCTCAGATGTTCGAGGCGAAATCCGACGTCTCCGCATTCTCCGACGCGGAGCTTTTGCGCATGGACAGCAAGGAATACGCCGTGGACGGGACACAGTTCCGGGTGTCCGTTCTGGAAACCACCGCACCCAAGCTGGTGCTGGACCGCAAGGACAGCCTGATGGCGTCGATGGTCGACGTGGCCAAGGAAGACGGCGCAGACGAAGTGCTTCTGTTTGTCGTCGATATCCTGAACGAAGAGGCCACGATGCTGATCCCCAACGATCGGGTGAAGGGCGTTGCCGAAAAGAGCTTTGACGCGACAGTGTCCGGCGACACCGTGGTGTTGCCCGGCGTGATGAGCCGCAAAAAGCAGATCATTCCCAATCTAAAGGTCTGAGCCACATCTTGAAAAGACTTGCCGCGCCCATGGTGGCGCTGGCCGCGTTGACGGCCTGTGACGTGCAGAACGGCCAGTTCGTCACGGCGGGACCGGAGACTGTCACGACAGCACCCGTTGCGCAGGCGGCCACGCCTGCGGCTTATATTCAGACTTTCGACGGCACGCCAAATCGCACTTTCACCGCGCTGGGTGACATCGAGATTGAGGTGAGCAAGCTGACCGCCTTTCATCCGGATCCGACCCGCGAGGATGCGCTGGAGCGGTTGCGGCAGGAGGCGTCAAAACGTGGTGCGGATGCGGTGATCAACGTGACTGTCGGAGCGCCGCGTGTTGTACCGCTCAGCTGGGCCTCCCGCAAAGTCACCGGAACGGCCGTTAAGTTCTGACCGCATGGCGGACAGGTAGACGTCTCTCAAGGGGCCGCAAATATGCGGCCCTTTGCCGTTGGCAGGGTGGCGTGACCCGCCCCGATGTTAGTCCTTTCGCTGGCGCACCGACTGTGGCAAGTCGCCAGTACCCTTGCCAGATGGAGGTGTCATGGCCCAGATTATCGCTTCGCTCGCAGAGATTTCAGACCGCTACGACGCGCTGTTTGTCGACCTGTGGGGCTGTGTGCACAACGGTGTGGCCGCCCTGCCCGACGCGGTGGCGGCGTTGCAGGCGTACAGAGCGCGCGGCGGCAAGGTGGTGCTGGTCACCAATTCTCCCCGTCCGAGGGCGGGTGTGCAAAAGCAATTGGTGCAGTTTGGCGTGCCGGACGACGCATGGGACACAATCGCCACCTCGGGCGACAGTGCGCGGGCCGCGATGTTTCGCGGCGTGGTGGGCAACAAGGTCTATTTCATCGGGCGACCGGGCGAAGAAAAGTTCTTTCAACCCATCGGCGTGATCAAGGACCCTGTGGACGTGACCATGGTGCCGCTGGACGAGGCTGACGGGATTGTGTGCACGGGGCCGCGCGACCCGATGGCCGACCCTGACGTGATGCGCCCGGAATTTCTGGCGGCCAAGACACGGGGGCTGAAGCTGCTTTGTGCGAACCCTGACATTGTGGTGGATCGCGGTGAGGTACGGGAGTGGTGCGCGGGTGCGCTGGCGCAGCTTTATACCGATATGGGGGGCGAGAGCCTTTGTTTCGGCAAACCACATCCGCCGATCTACGATCTGGCGCGGCGCCGACTGATGGAATTGGGCGCGGACGTGCCGGATGCGGGCATTCTCGCGATTGGCGATGGGGTTCTCACGGATATCGCGGGGGCCATGGGCGAAGACATCGATTCGCTGTTTATCTCTGGCGGTCTCGCTGCGGCGGAGACCAAAACGTCGCACCAACCGGACCCGGATGCGCTGGAGGCCTATTTAACACAGGAACAAAGCGCCCCCACCTATGCGATCGGCTTTCTGCGTTAGACCACATTTCCCTTGCTTTTCTGCGCGCGCAAAGTAATTACCTTGCGTGAGAGTCGCGCGTTGCGTCAGAAAATTACCGGAGGGTACAGATGTTGGACAACCAGCCCCGTGGCACAATCTGCATCGAAGACATCGAAATGGGCATGTCCCGGTCCCTGCGCAAAGTTGTAACGGACGAAGATATCGAGATGTTCGCCGCCGTGTCGACGGACCGGAACCCGGTGCATCTGGACGATGATTACGCGCGCGACACGATCTTTGAGGGGCGCATCGCGCACGGGATGCTGACGGCGGGCCTTGTGTCGGCAGTGATCGGTGAACAGTTGCCGGGGCACGGCACAGTGTATCTGGGTCAGTCGCTGAAATTTCTGGCGCCTGTGCGACCCGGTGACATGGTCGAGGCGATGGTGACCGTAACGGACATCGATTTTTCGAAACGCCGTGTGCGGATGGACTGCGCCTGCCGTGTGGACGGGAAAAAGGTGCTGGTGGGTGAAGCGACCGTGCTGGCCCCGTCCCGCAAATTCGACTGATCCAAAGGACGCGCAGACGCGCGACGCGATTGTTTGGAAGGGGCGCTGCCCCTCGGCCTGCGGCCTCACCCCGTGGTATTTCTGGTCAGAAGAAACGCATGGTTGCTCTTGCGGATGGGCGCGGCTAGGCAAGGCACATGCGGATTGTCCGGGACTATCAGTTTGTGGATGCCGCCGACCGTGGGGCTTCGGTGGCAATCGGGAATTTCGACGGGGTGCATGTTGGCCACCAGTCGGTGATCGACCTTGCGCGGGCGGCGGAACCGGAAGCACCTTTGGGCATTCTCACCTTTGAGCCGCATCCGCGCAGTTACTTTGCGCCGGACGCGCCAGATTTCCGTTTGATGGGGCCTGCGGCACGTGCAAGCCGATTGGAGAAGCTGGGGGTTGCCCGGCTTTATGAGTTGCCGTTCAACGCGGAACTGGCCGGTCTGACGCCGCGTGCCTTTGCGCATGACGTTCTGGCGCAGGGGCTTGGGTTGCGCCATGTGGTTGTGGGGGCTGATTTCTGTTTTGGGAAAGGCCGCGCCGGGACGGCGGCGGACTTGCAGAGCTTTGGCGATGAGATGGGCTTTGGCGTGACCATTGCGCCATTGCTGGAGCGGTCGGACAAGACCGTTTCCTCCACCGCGATCCGTCAGGCCCTGAGCGATGGCAAGCCACAGGATGCAGCGGCGATGCTGGGGCACTGGCACCGGATCGAAGGACCGGTGATTGGTGGTGAACAGCGCGGGCGCAAGCTGGGCTATCCGACCGCGAACATGTCGGTGGATGGTCTGCACCTGCCCGCCTTCGGGGTGTATGCGGTTCTGTTTGACGTGCTGGACGGACCCCATGCCGGGTCCTATCACGGCGTCGCATCACTGGGCGTGCGCCCGATGTTTGGTGTGAACACGCCAAATCTGGAAACCTTTGTCTTTGATTTTTCCGGCGATCTTTATGGTGCTGCTGTCTCTGTCGCGCTGGTGGCACATTTGCGGGGCGAAGAGCATTTTGCGTCCGTCGACACATTGATCGAACAAATGGATCGGGACAGCGCCGCTGCGCGGCGCATTCTGGCGGAGCTATGAACGACCCGATTGACCGCAAGGGCCTGCCTGCGCGCTTTTGGGACAAAAAGCGGCTGGACCAGATGACCCCCGCCGAATGGGAAGCGCTGTGCGACGGCTGTGGCAAATGCTGCCTGAACAAGCTGGAGGACGAGGACAGCGGCGAGGTCGCATTGACCCGCGTGGCGTGCCGGTTGCTGGACGATGCCACATGCCGTTGCGCCCAATACGACATTCGCCACCAGTTTGTGCCCGATTGCATTGTGCTGAAACCATCCACCATCGCAGAACACATGTATTGGCTGCCGCAGACCTGTGCCTACCGGTTGCTGCATCTGGGCAAGGCATTGCCGGAGTGGCATCCGCTGATTTCCGGCGATCCGGAGACGGTGCACCGTGCTGCTGTGTCGATGCGGAACCGTACGGTCAGTGAGTTCGACGTGGCTGACGACGATTGGGAAGATCACATTATCGAAGAGCCGATGGGCGACTAACCTGTCAGGCCGAGGAACGTGCGGACAGGTGCTGCGGTAGCTTCGGGATCGGTGACGGGCGCCATATGGCCAACCTGCGCCACAGTGGTTTCGGTCGCGCAGGGCAGGCGCAGGGCGATGGCGTGGTTCACCTTGGTCGCCCATGGCGACAGCGCGCCGCGCATCAACAGGATCGGCAGATGCGCGTGATCCATCCGCCCCGGACCGAGCAGGTTGGCGCTGTCGTGGATCAAGGATGGTGTGCTGTGGTGCACAAACCCGATCCGGTCGGACATGTAGGTGCGCGCTTTGGCAGGCAGGCGGTCCCACGTACCGGCACCACCCCATTGGCGGTTGAAAATGCGCGCGGCGTCTTCCAACCGGCCCTCGGCATAGGCCGTCGCGCGGGCCCAGTCGAAAGATGTGTATTCCGCAGCAAATGCCGGGTCATCCACGCAGGCGGCTGCAAAGAAGACCGGTTCGAACAGCACCGCACGCCGCAATCGCCCGGGTGTTTCGACCGCAAGGCGCAAGGCCACAGTCGCGCCGAAAGAATGGCCAATCACGTCGATGGGGCCATCGCCGATCTCGTCCATCACCTGTCGGGCCATTGCCGTGGCGGCGTCGTGTATGTCGCCCGTCCCGTCCCAATCGCCCGACTGCCCGTGATTTGGCAGATCGAAAGCGTGCAACGTGACCTCTGGCCCGAGCGCTCTGGCCAGCCCCCGCCATGCGCCGGAATGGGCCAGTGAACAGTGAATGGCGAGGATGGGATGCGCACCGGACCCGAAGGTCCGGCGGTGGACATGTGGCGTCACAAACGACCCGCGAGGTGGGCGTCGAGGTCTTCGATCTTGTCCTGTCCCCAAAACCGCTGGTCACCGTCCACGATGTAGAACGGCGCACCAAACACACCTGCGTTCACGGCCTCTTCGAGGTTGGCGGCATAGGTTTCCGCCCCGCTCAGCAGCCCGCTGTCCGCCAGACCGGGGTCAAATCCGGCTTCGGAGAGGCACGCCTTGACCACGTCATCCTGTGCAATGTCCCTGTCTTCGGCCCAAACGGCGCGCAGCACGCTGTGTACCAGCGCGCCCAGATCGCCGCCCCCCGCAGATTGTGCCGCGATAATCGCGTAGGAGGACGGTGCCGCATTGGTGGGCCAGTGCGCAGGTTTGAGGTTGAACGGCAGGTCATGTTTCTTTGCCTGCCGCACCAGTTCCTGCGCACGGTATTCGATGCGGTTCGGGTGTCGATCCTTGGGTGGGGTCCCGCCCGTCCGACCAAACAGAGCAATCACATCCAGCGGTTTGTAGGTGACGGAGGCCCCATGCTTTTGGGCCACATCCTCGAACCGTTTCCCGGCAAGGTAGGTGTACGGGGATAACGTAGCGAAATAGTAGTCGATATGGGCCATTTTGGTCTCCGGTTGCGGGGTCTTTTGTTTCGCGGGACGGTACGCCCGTGCTAAGCGAAGTCAACATCACGAATCTGTCACAATAACTGCTGCCGCGGGGGACATGAGATGCCGAATATCGAGGAACCAAAACTGATATCGGGCAATGCCAACCTGCCACTGGCGCAGGCGATTGCCCGGCGCATGACGATGCACCGGGGCGTGCATACCGGTCTGGTGGATGCGCGGGTCGAACGGTTCAATGACGGTGAGATTTTCGTCGAAGTGTTCGAGAATGTGCGCGGTGAGGACATGTTCATCATCCAGCCGACGTCGAACCCCGCGAATGACAACCTGATGGAATTGCTGATCATGTGCGATGCGCTGCGGCGGTCGTCGGCGGCACGTATAACGGCTGTGATCCCCTATTTCGGCTATGCGCGGCAAGACCGGCGGACCAAAGCGCGCACTCCGATCTCGTCCAAGCTGGTGGCAAACATGCTGGTGGGTGCGGGGATCGAGCGGGTGCTGACCATGGACCTGCACGCGGCACAGATTCAAGGCTTTTTCGATATTCCGGTGGACAACCTCTATGCCTCGCCCGTCTTTGCGCTGGACATCAAATCTCAATTTGCGGGCCGCATGGACGACCTGATGATTGTGTCGCCCGACGTGGGCGGCGTGGCCCGTGCGCGCGAACTGGCCAAGCGGCTGGGCGCGCCCTTGTCGATCGTGGACAAGCGCCGCGAAAAAGCGGGCGAAGTGGCCGAGATGACGGTGATCGGCGACGTGACCGACAAGGTCTGTCTGATTATCGACGATATGGTCGATACCGCGGGCACGCTGTGCAAGGCCGCCGAAGTGCTGATGGAGAACGGCGCCAAAGAGGTGCATTCCTACATTTCGCACGGCGTCATGTCCGGGCCTGCGGTCGAACGTGTGACCAAGTCGGTGATGAAATCGCTGGTGATCACCGACACAATCCAGCCGACAGATGCGGTCAAGGCAGCGCCAAATATCCGTATCGTGCCTGTGGCCCCGATCTTTGCCCAGGCGATCCTGAACATCTGGCACGGCACGTCGGTATCGTCCCTGTTTGAGGCCGACACACTCAGCCCGATCTATGACGGGATGTACGCGGCGGAGTGACCCTCAGACCACGTGCGGTCGCAGCGCCTCGACCTCCGGTCGATAGGGTGTGGCACCGGGCGGCAAATCGTAGACGATCACGGCATCCTTGTAGCGCAGCTGTCTGACCATCACCGGCACGAGCCGCCGAAATGCCGCGGCAATGGACGGTTCGGGCGCGGGCACATCCTGCGCGATCAGCCTGTGTAATGTGGGCAGGTGATAGTAGGGCACCATGGTGAACATGTGGTGTTCCACATGGTAGTTCATATTCAGGTAGATAAAGCGGCTGATCGGATTCATCAGCACCGTGCGGGTGTTCAGCCGGTGGTCCGTCACATTCTCGGCCAAGCCCAGATGTTGCAGCACCCCCGTCATCACCCGGTGCCACGCGCCGTAAAATGCCGGCAACCCGATCACCATCAACGGCAGGATCGACCCCATCGCGACCGCCAACACGATCGTCGCACCATGAATGACGAGCGCGACGCGCGACGCCATTGTGATCTTGCCCATATCGTCCATGCGCACGTATTCGGCCTCGTCCGGGTGCAGGCGGCCTCCTGCGTGAAGGAACATGCGCCGGATCATGTGGTAGTTGTCGATCAGGCCAAAGACGTTCAGCACGAGCTTGGCCAGATCAGGCGGACGCATTGCTTGGATCTCCGGGTCTCGTCCGACAATGATCGTATCAGTGTGGTGGCGCACATGGCTCGCCTGCCAGACGTACGGATTGCGGAACAGCATGAAGCTGGCGATGTGGTAGATGACGCGGTTCATCCACTCGGTCCTGAACGCGGTCTTGTGCCCGCATTCGTGCCAGCGTGCGTCCGACCCTGAGCCGTACATAACCCCATAAACAAACCAGAACGGGGCCGACCACCAAGATGGCCAGAGCGCAATCGCAATTGCTACGCTCACCACCATGATCCCCAGCCACAGCAGCGCATCGCGGCCCGCGATGGCGTCGGATTTCTGCATGAGCGCACGTATCTGATCCGGGTCCACTTTGGGGCGGAACCAAGAAGGATTGGAGAGCTTGGGCGTGCCCTCGACCAATGAGTAATCACGTCGCATATCCGCACGCTAGCGGGCGCGGTGCGGGCCGGTCAATTGCCTTTGGATCACGCCGCAGCTTCGACCGTCAAGACGTCCAGCCCGTATTCCAGACAGCATTCTGCGTGGGCGGCTTCCATCTCGGCGTAATCGGGATGATCGGGGCCTAGGTTGTGCGTCTGCCACCAGTCCTGCGCCAGATCAAAGAACTCGGTCGATCCGTCTTCGTAGCGGATAAAGCGGTACTTGCCTTTGCGCACGCCTGCATTGTCCCGCAGGATTGTGGGCACGGCGCGATCAGGCGCGCGGCCCCATTCGCACAAGGGCCGCAACGACCGACCTACTGAGTTTTCAAGCGGGGGCAGACCTGCGTAATCCATGACCGTCGGGCCGATGTCGATCAGGCCCACAGGGTCCGTAACCACATGTGCCACAGGCCGCGCGGGGTCGTGGACGATCAGCGGCACGTTCGCCACCTGCTCCCACAGGGTGTGTTTGCGGAACCGGTTGCGTTCGCCCAAATGCATCCCGTGATCGGAGGCGATGATCACCACCGTGTTGTCCGCGTGATCCGACGCCTTCAGCGCGTCCCAAACCCGACCCAGATGGTAATCTGCATGGCTAAGGGCCGAGAAGTAGTTGCGCACCGACTTGCGCCAGATGTTCACGCGGGTCGGGTCGAAATTCTCGGTCCAGTGTTGATCGAGATAGGGGTGGCCGGCGATACCGTCGCCCCATGCATCGGGCATCCGAAACTTGTCCGCCTCGTACATATCCTTGAACCGGCGCGGCGTGATCCATGGTCCATGCGGGCCGTAGAAGCCGACCTCGCGGTAGAAGGGCTGTGTGCCGTCCTGCGCCTTGAGGAACTGGATCGCGGATTTCGACGCCTGAAAGTCATAGAACCGCCGGTCATATGCGTCACTGATCGTTGCCTTGCCCCCGCGAAATCCACCGAATTCCATACTGATCGCAGGCGGAACCTTCCAATCCACGCGAAAGAATTTGGGCTCATCAGAGTAGATCACGGAATGGATGTCATCCACGATGGGCGGAAAGCCCTGCATGACTTTGCCACCGGACGAGTTGAAATAACCGTTCTGTTTCAAAAGGTACGGCCACATCTCCTGTGGGGGGATCTTTTCAAAGATTTCCTTGTAGGGGGTGGTCAGCCCGCTTTGATGCGGCGCTTTGCCGGACATGAAACAGGCGCGCGACGGGCTGCACACTGGGGCCTGCGTATAGGCGGCGTGGAACGCTGTGGATTGTGCGCAGATGCGGTCCAGGTTCGGTGTCTGTAGGGCCTGACCGAACACCGTCTTGTACTTCCAAAACGCCACCGCATCATCGAAAGTGATCAGCATGATGTTGCGGCCAGAGGGTGTGTGCACAGTCATCGCATCGTCCTAAGCTGCCGCGCGTGATCTACCAAGATCAAAACCGTACTCGGCGCAGCAGGCCGCGTGCGCCGCTTTGGCATCTGCGTAATCCGGGTGCGACGTTCCCAATTCCGAAGTCTGCCACCAATCCCGCCCAATGTCATAAAATTCGGTCGATCCGTCTTCGTAGCGGATAAAGCGATACCGGCCCATGCGCATGGCTGCATTGTCGCCCCGCACGGTCAAAATCGCACGGTCAGGGACACGATCCCCTTCGCATTGGGGGCGCAGCGAGCGGCCCACACAATCTGGCAAGGGTGGCAGCCCGGCGTAGTCCATGACCGTTGGGCCGATATCAAGCAAGGCCACCGGATCACTGACCACATGGCCGACCGGCTGCGCCGGGTCGTGCACGATCATGGGCACATTGGCCACCTGCTCCCACAGGGTGTGTTTTCGGAACCGGTTGCGTTCGCCCAGATGCAAGCCGTGATCCGACGCGATAACAACCACCGTGTTGTCGGCGTGCCGTGACGCCTTCAGCGCATCCCAGACGCGGCCCAGATGATAGTCCACGTGACTGATCGCAGAGAAATAGTTGCGTACACTCTTGCGCCAATAGGCCAATGGCTTGTCTTCGAAGTTTTCCTCGGACACCGCATCGAAAAACGGGCTTTTGGCGAAACCGTCTTTCCACGCCTGCGGCACCTCAAAGTCGTCTTCGTTATACATATCCTTGAAGCGGCGTGGTGTGATCCACGGCCCATGCGGTCCGTAAAACCCGACCTCACGGTAGAATGGCGCGTCGCCGTCATAGGCGTTCAGGAACTTGATCGCGGACCGCGAGGACTGAAAATCGTAATAGCGCTTGTCGTGCTTTGGATCGTCCGTCGCCCGGCCACCCCGGAACCCACCCAACGCGGTGCTGATGTCGTCGGGCACTTTCCAGTCCTTGCGAAAGGTCTTGGGCGCGTCGCAATAGAGCACGTCGTGAATACGATCTTCCAACGGCACATATCCAAGGATAATTTTGCCGCCCGACGACGTGTAATAGCCGTTCTTCTTTAACTGATGCGGCCACATCCGTTCCGGCGGGATCAGTTTGAACATGTCCACTTTGGGCAATGTCATGCCCGATTGGTGCGGTGTCTGGCCAGATATGAACGAGGCGCGGGACGGGCTACAAATCGGTGACTGGCAATAGGCCGCATGAAACGCGGTCGACTGCGCACAAATACGGTCGAGGTTCGGCGTTTGTAGCGATGCGCCAAAGATATTCCGGTACTTCCAGAACGCCACCGCATCATCGAACGTGATGAGCATGATGTTTCTGCCCGTGGCCGTCTGGTCCATGCCTGCCTCGTCTGTCCCGGACGGCACTGCGCCCGGTTCGTGTCTGGTCTGCCGCGTTTTTTCTACAGACTAAGCCTTTGCCCGATATCGAACAAGCGTGATGCGATTTTGGCCAAGACTAGTCCCCTGCACCCACGCTGCGGGCAGTAAGGGGTGGACAGCCCCGCACGCTTGGTCAAGATTTCACGCAAAGCATAAGGGAGTTTCCACATGAAGACCGTCTTAACCGCCGCGATTTTTTCCGCCCTCGCCGGGGCAGCGCTGGCCGACGGGCACTGCGCCGCTGGCAAGACCCTGACCGACGGCACGCTGACCATCGCCACCGGCAACCCGGCCTATTACCCTTGGGTCATCGACGACGCCCCCGAAAGCGGCCAAGGGTTCGAGGCCGCCGTAGCCTATGCGCTGGCCGAAGAAATGGGCTTTGCCGCCGATGCGGTCACATGGGTGCGCACGTCATTTGACGAGGCGATCCAACCCGGTGCCAAGAATTTTGACATCAACATGCAGCAATATTCGATCACCGAGGAACGTGACAAAGTGGTCGATTTTTCCGCCCCCTACTACACCGCGCCGCAGGCCGTTCTGACCACCGAGACGGTCATGGCCGCGGGTGGCACATCGCCCACCATGGATTTTCTCAAAGAGCTGAAATGGGGTGTCGTCGCCTCTACCACGGCGCTGCCGGTTGTGATGGAACAGATCCAGCCAAATCAAAGCCCGCTGGTCTACGATGACAACGTCAACGTCACTGCGGCCATCCAAGCGGGTCAGATCGATGCCGCGCTTTTTGATCTTCCGACCGCGCTTTACCTGTCGGCGGTTGTGGTTGAAGGCGGCGCTATTCTTGGCCAGTTCGATCCCAATGCCGCCGAAGACCCGGATCAATTCGGCGCATTGATGCCCGAGGGCTCCGCGCTCAAGGCATGTGTTGATGCCGCACTTGCCGTCATGACTGAAAACGGCCGGTTGGCTGAGATCGAGGCGCAGTGGCTGCAAGAAGCGACAGGCGTGCCCCTGATCAAGTGAGCAGACGCGCCGCCTACGAGGCCCGGCAACGCCGCCGGGCCAACATGATCGCAGGTCTCAGCACGGCAATTGTCGTGGTACTCGTTGTGGTGCTGGTGCCGCTGGCACCCGGTTGGGACGCGGTCAAACGGTCGTTTTTTGACGCTGAGACCTTCGTAAACACCTTCCCGACGCTCCTGCGGGCTTTCCTGCTGGACGTGGCCATTTTTGCTTGGTCGGTGCCCATGATTTTTGCGCTTGGCCTCGCCATCGCATTGGCGCGTGGGGCGCAATCCGCAGCGCTCTTTCCGCTGCGCATCTTTGGCGCGGTGTATGTGGACCTTTTTCGTGGCATTCCCGTTGTGCTGCTGGTGTATCTCGTCGGATTTGGCGTACCGGGCCTCGGCCTGCCGCGGCCCTGGAACTCACCCTACATCTGGGGCACGGTGGCGCTGGTGCTGACCTATTCGGCCTACGTGGCCGAAGTGCTGCGGTCCGGCATCGAAAGCATCCACGCCAGCCAACGCAACGCGGCCATCTGCCTTGGCCTCAGCAGCCGCGACACAATGCGCTACGTGATCCTGCCACAAGCCATTCGCCGCGTTGTGCCCGCCAACATGAACATGCTTGTGGCCCTGCAAAAAGACGTGGCGCTGCTCAGCTTTATCGGGCCGGTCGAAATCCTGCGGCAGGCGGGCATCTTCAAAAGCCTGCTGGCGAATTTCACCCCTTATGTGGTGGCCGCCGTGATCTTCCTCTGCGTGACCGTGCCTGCGACGCGCTATGCCGATTATCTGCTGAACAAGGACCGCAATGCCAGATCCTAAGCTCTCCTTGCGCGGCGTGGAAAAGAGCTTTGGCGAGGCCCATGTGCTGCGCGGCATTGACCTCAACATCGGCGCCGGGGAACTGGTCTGCCTGATCGGCGCGTCCGGATCGGGGAAATCCACACTGCTGCGTTGCATGAACGGGTTGGAGCCGGTGGACGATGGCGCGGTCTTGCTTGACGGCGTGGACATCGCAGAACCGGGGTTCGATCTGGGGCCCATACGCCAACGCATTGGCATCGTCTTTCAAAGCTTTAACCTTTTCCCCCATATGAGCGCCTATGAAAACGTCGCACTCGCCCCGCGCCGCGTGCTGCAAGAAACGGACACAGCCCGTCCGCGGATCGAGGCACTGTTCC
Source organism: uncultured Tateyamaria sp. (assembly GCF_947503385.1). Lineage (GTDB taxonomy): Bacteria > Pseudomonadota > Alphaproteobacteria > Rhodobacterales > Rhodobacteraceae > Tateyamaria. The sequence goes on along the minus strand of NZ_CANNDO010000001.1, from coordinate 1,095,036 downwards.
AGCGTTTTGGCCTCGCCGATCACATCAACAAGTATCCCGACCAACTCAGCGGTGGCCAGCAACAGCGCGTCGCGGTGATCCGGGCGCTTGCCATGCGCCCGGAAACCCTGCTTCTGGACGAAATCACCTCTGCCCTTGATCCGGAACTGGTCGGCGAGGTGCTTGATGTCCTGCGCCAGTTGCGCAACGATGGCATGACCATGGTGCTCGCCACCCACGAGATGAGCTTTGCCCGTGACGTGGCTGATCGCGTGGTCTTTATGGATCAGGGCGTGATCGCCGAGGAAGGCGCGCCCGAAGATATCTTCTCAAACCCCAAGCGAGACCGGACGCGCAGGTTTCTGGCCAGCGTACTGCGCTAGTCCCCGTCTCTGTCCCCCAAAAATCCTCCCCGAAGGGCCGATACACTGGGCAGAGCCTCCGCGTCAGTAAAGATCCCACTCATCCGTTTGCCGCAACTCGCCCATGGCGAGCCATGCCATGCGCACCCGCGCCACGCGGGTGTCACCCCACGTGCGAAATACCAGATCGAACCCGTCCTTCGTGATTGTTTCGGCGGCTACGTCCGCGCGCATGGCGGTCTCGTTGTCCACATCCCACATCGAGATCGACACATGTACCATGGGCACATCGCGGAACGGTTCGGAAAACGCGACCCTTCTGCGGCGCTCTCGCTGCCCGCGTCCGGTCCACATCTCGCCGCCATCCTCAAAATCCGAAAACAGCACCGTATCACCCTGATCGATGCCTACCAAATGATTGCGCAGTCGCTTCATGCCAAAAACGTATTTTTTCCCCAGTTTCACCGAAGTATCATGTCCAGCCAACAATGGGAGTCCCCATTTATGGGGCAACAGCAGACAACAAAAAACCCCGCCAAAGCGGGGTTCCTGTAGGGACTTATCTAGACAGGGTCAGAGGCTTGGCTGTTTCGGGCTCAAACCGATCTCACCACCCATGGCAACCATGTCAGCGAGCAGCTTGGCCGCGTCATCCACGTTGCCGCCGTCCTTGGCTCGGTTATAGCTGTCCTGCGCATCGTCCATCATCGCGTCCAGCTGATCCTGGGTCATATCACCCTTGGCCACAGCCTGTTCAGCCAGAACGGACACGCCCTGCGAGCCGATCTCAGCGAAACCGCCGGTCACCACATATTCGTGGCTCGTGCCACCACTTTCGACCTTGAGCACGCCGGGACGCAGGGTCGTAATCGTGGGGGCGTGGTCGGACATGACGGTCATGTCACCGTCAGCACCCGGTATCTGCACGGATGTTGCGTCCATGGAGGCGAGGCTGCGCTCGGGCGAAACCAGATCAAATTGCATGTCGTTCTCCTCTTAGGGGCGGCGGGCTGAAGCCCGCCCTACGCCCGGAGATTGAGATGTAGGGCGGGCTTAAGCCCGCCTTACGTTCAGGCTGCGTCCGCGGCCATCTTCTCGGCTTTGGCGATCACCTCATCGATGCCACCCACCATGTAGAAAGCGCCTTCGGGCAGGTGGTCGTATTCTCCAGCTACAACCGCCTTGAACGAGGCAATCGTGTCTTCGAGAGGCACCTGCACACCGTCAGAGCCGGTGAACACTTTGGCCACGTCGAAGGGCTGCGACAGGAAGCGCTGGATTTTCCGGGCACGGGCCACGGTCAGCTTGTCCTCTTCCGACAGTTCGTCCATCCCGAGGATGGCGATGATGTCTTGCAGCGACTTATAGCGTTGCAGGATCTGCTGCACGTCAGAGGCCACTTTGTAGTGCTCTTCACCCACGATCTGCGGGTCCATCAGGCGCGACGAGCTGTCGAGCGGGTCCACGGCGGGGTAGATGCCAAGCTCGGAGATCGCGCGAGACAGAACGGTTGTCGCGTCAAGGTGCGCAAAGGTTGTCGCAGGCGCGGGGTCGGTCAGGTCGTCCGCAGGCACATACACAGCCTGGATCGAGGTGATGGACCCAGATTTGGTCGACGTGATCCGTTCCTGCATCTGGCCCATATCTGTCGCCAGCGTCGGCTGATAGCCCACCGCCGAAGGGATACGACCCAGCAGAGCCGACACTTCGGAACCCGCTTGGGTAAAGCGGAAGATGTTGTCCACAAAGAACAGAACGTCGGTGCCGGACGCATCGCGGAACTGTTCCGCCAGCGTCAGGCCGGTCAGAGCCACACGAGCACGCGCACCTGGAGGTTCGTTCATCTGACCATAAACCAGCGCCACCTGAGAATCCTCAAGGTTGTCGGGCTTGATCACGTTGGATTCGATCATCTCGTGATAGAGGTCGTTGCCCTCGCGGGTCCGCTCCCCCACACCGGCGAACACGGAATAGCCCGAGTGCACCTTGGCGATGTTGTTGATCAGTTCCATGATCAGAACGGTCTTGCCCACGCCAGCACCACCGAAGAGGCCGATTTTACCGCCTTTCGCATAAGGCGCCAGCAGGTCCACAACCTTGATCCCGGTCACGAGGATTTCTGATTCTGTCGACTGTTCGGCAAATTCCGGCGCGTCCTGGTGGATGGCGCGTTTTTCTTCGGCCTCGACCGGGCCACCTTCGTCAACAGGCTCGCCCACGACGTTCAGGATACGGCCAAGTGTCTTGGGGCCGACAGGCACCATGATCGGGCCACCTGTGTCGGTCACGTCCTGACCGCGCACCAGACCTTCGGAACTGTCCATCGCGATGCAGCGCACGGTATTCTCACCAAGGTGCTGCGCCACTTCCAGAACCAGCTTGTTGCCGTTGTTGTCAGTTTCCAGAGCGTTCAAAATCTCTGGCAGGTGGTCATCGAACTGCACGTCGCAGACGGCCCCGATGACTTGTGTGATTTTGCCTTTAGCGTTTGCCATTATCTCGTCTCCGGGTGTCTTACAGCGCTTCCGCGCCGGAAATGATTTCAATCAGCTCGTTGGTGATCACGGCCTGACGCGAGCGGTTGAACTCGATGGTCAGCTTGTCGATCATCTCGCCCGCGTTGCGGGTCGCGTTGTCCATTGCGCTCATGCGCGCGCCCTGTTCGGATGCGCCGTTTTCAAGCAGTCCAGCGAAGATCGCCGTGGCCACGCCACGCGGCAGAAGATCGGCAAGGATCGCCTCTTCGTCCGGCTCGTAGTCATAAAGCGTATCGGGCGCTTCGTAGTCTTCTGGCACCTCGAACGGGATCACCTGTTGCGCGGTCGGGATCTGCGTCACAACGTTCTGGAACTTCGAATAGAAGATCGTCGCCACGTCGAACTCACCCGCGTCAAAGCGCCCAAGGACATCCTTGGCCACATTCTGCGCATCCGCATAACCCACGTTCTTCACCTCGGTCATGTCCACATGACCGACGAAATGATCGCCAAAGTCGCGCTTCAATTGATCACGGCCTTTTTTGCCGACAGTGAGGATTTTTACCGTCTTGCCAGCGGCCACCAGCTGTTGAGCCTTTGTGCGCGCCAGCTTGGCGATGTTGGTATTGAAACCACCGCACAGGCCACGCTCGGCTGTCATCACCACCAGAAGGTGGGTCTGGTCAGAACCGGTGCCCGACAACAGCTTGGGCGCGCTGTCGGATCCGGCCGCCGCCGAGGCGAGCCCGGCCATCACGGCATTAAAACGCTCGGTATAGGGCCGTGCGTTTTCGGCAGCCTCTTGCGCCCGCCGCAGTTTTGCGGCGGCCACCATTTGCATGGCCTTGGTGATCTTGCGAGTCGATTTGACCGACGCGATCCTGTTTTTCAGGTCCTTGAGATTGGGCATGTCCCGATCTCCTTACGCGAAGGTCGACGCGAACTCGTCGAGGACCGCCTTCATCTTGTCGACGTTTTCACCCGACTTGAACTTGGGGTCTTCGTCGGCGATCCACTTGAGGAAGTCAGCTTTTTGCGACCGCAGGAATGCCAGCAGACCGGCTTCGAACTTGCCCACGTCGCTGACGGGGATGTTGTCGAGATAGCCGTTTGTACCTGCAAAAATCACGCAGACGATCTCGGCATTGGTCAGTGGCGAATACTGCGCCTGCTTCATCAGTTCGGTCAGACGCGCACCGCGGTTCAGCAACTGCTGGGTGGCGGCATCAAGGTCGGAACCGAACTGCGCAAAGGCGGCCATTTCGCGGTACTGAGCCAGCGACAGTTTCACCGGGCCGGCGACGGACGACATCGCGTCGGTCTGAGCGGACGAACCCACACGAGACACCGAAAGACCGGTGTTCACGGCAGGACGGATGCCCTGATAGAACAATTCCGTCTCAAGGAAGATCTGGCCGTCGGTGATCGAAATCACGTTGGTCGGGATAAAGGCCGACACGTCGCCGCCCTGCGTCTCAATGATCGGCAGCGCGGTCAGCGAACCGGCACCGTTGTCTTCGTTCAGCTTGGCCGAACGTTCCAGCAGGCGCGAGTGGAGGTAGAACACGTCGCCGGGATAGGCTTCGCGGCCCGGCGGGCGGCGCAGCAGCAGGGACATCTGACGATAGGCCACGGCCTGCTTGGACAAGTCATCGTAGATGATCAGCGCGTGGCGACCATTGTCACGGAAGAATTCGGCCATCGCGGTCGCGGCGTAGGGTGCCAGAAATTGCATCGGCGCAGGGTCGGACGCGGTGGCAGCCACAACGATCGAGTAGTCAATCGCGCCACTCTCTTCGAGCTTTTTCACCAGCTGCGCCACGGTGGAACGCTTTTGGCCAACGGCGACGTAGATGCAGTAGAGCTTCTTGCTCTCATCATCGCCCGCGGCGTCGTTATAGGATTTCTGGTTCAGGATCGCGTCCAGCGCCACAGCAGTTTTGCCGGTCTGACGGTCACCAATGATCAGCTCGCGCTGGCCACGGCCAATCGGGATCATCGCGTCCACAGCCTTCAGGCCGGTTGCCATCGGTTCGTGCACCGATTTACGCGGGATGATGCCCGGGGCTTTGACGTCCGCAACCGAACGAGTCACGTCTTCGATGGGGCCTTTGCCATCCAGCGGGTTGCCCAGACCATCCACAACGCGGCCCAGCAGGCCGTTGCCCGCAGGCACGTCCACGATGGAGTTGGTGCGCTTGACGGTGTCGCCTTCCTTGATGTCCCGGTCGGAGCCGAAGATCACCACGCCGACGTTGTCGTTTTCGAGGTTCAGGGCCATCCCCATGATGCCGCCGGGGAATTCGACCATCTCACCGGCCTGAACATTGTCGAGGCCGTAGACGCGGGCGATACCGTCACCCACCGACAACACGCGGCCCACTTCGGCCACTTCTGCTTCCTGACCAAAGTTCTTGATCTGGTCTTTCAGGATCGCAGAAATCTCTGCTGCTTGGATACCCATTTATCCGACCTCTTTCATTGCATTCTGGAGGGAGGCGAGCCGCGAGCGGATCGACGTGTCGATCATCTTCGAGCCCACTTTAACGATCAAACCGCCGATGAGGCTTTCATCGACGGAAGCTGTGATGGAAACGTCCTTGCCCATGCGAGCCTTGAGCGTTTTGGCAAGTTTGTCCGACTGCGCCTTGGTCAGCGCCTTGGCTGATGTCACCTCTGCGGTCACTTCGCCCTTGTCTTCGGCAATGATGGCGCGGAGCGCTTGCAGCAGTTGCGGTACAACAAACAAACGACGTTTGTCGGCCATCAGGGCCAGCGTGTTTGTCATCAGCGCGCTGAGCCCGGCCTTTTTGGCAATCGCCGTGATCGCGGCGGCCTGCTCTTCGCGGCTGTAGACCGGCGAGTGGATCAGCGCGTTCAGGTCACCGCTGTCGGCCAGTGCGGCGCTCAGCGTGTCAATGTCCCCTTCGAGGGTCCCCACGGCCTTGTCGTCTTTGGCAAGATCATAGACCGCTGTTGCATAGCGGGCCGCGATGCCAGTTGAGATCGAAGCTGGTTCGGACACGTCCACCCTTTCGATGTCTTGGCCCCGGTAGGTCATCACATAGAGTGATCCGGGGGCGTTGGTACGCCGCAGATGAGCCAACGGCGTCAAAATCAGGGGGGATGTAGCAGAGGGTTTGCCACCCCGCAACATGTGTTCGTGATCAGGAAATTAGTGTGTTTCCTTGTTTTTTCAGCACCTTAGCAAAAGTGCGACCGTTTGGCCCGTCCGAATTGTAAGGAATTCGTCACAAAACACCCTCTTTGACGCGCGATTCCTGCCCTCAAGGCTGTGATTGTTGTGGCCATAACGCGACCGATGGCCAAGGAGCGTTGGCTCGGATCGGCCTGTTGTTCCGCTTTGGCGCCATGTGGCAGCGTAAAACAGGGTGACCCCGGACTGGAACGGGCACACAACGTGCACCCTTTGACGACTGTGATCGCGGTGGTCGGCCGTGAGATGAGCCGGGGCACCGAAGACTTGGTGGTCGATAACGGCCCCGATACGTCACCCGATCCCACTGGGAAACCGCGCTGACGGACCAGTACGGCTTCAATGTCCTGAGAGCAGGCGATGATCATCTCTCCTAAGACGACGATGGCACCATAAACGTACCCCCCAGAGACTTCTGCACTGACCCTATGCGTGCGCGCGTGGGGCGGATTGGACATTGAGCTGAACCTGCCACCCGGTATCAGCCTGCCAATCGATAATAGCCTTCCGCCCCGCAATAGAGTGCTGCCCACATCAACAAGTGTCTTCGACAGCGAATTCGGCGTTACGCCGACCACTTCGACAGGCTCACGCGATGGACCTGACGGGCCACAATCCGTTCAGGTCCTTCACCCCCGCCGTGATCAGTTCCGCCAGCACTGAGTCGTCCACACGCGCCAGCCGAGTGATGTAAAGACAGCTCTTACCCTTGGAATGCGGGCCTAACCGGTCGAGGATCGGACCGAAGTCGGTATAGCCGGGCATAATGTAGACGCTGATCTTGGCCTTGCGGGGGGCAAATCCGGTGGCCATCCACGTACCGGTGCGTCCCGACGCATAGGTATAATCGTAAGCGCCATATCCCACGATGCCGCCGGTCCAGACCTGCGGGGCAAAGCCTGTGGCACCGCGAAAAAGGGCGTCCAGCCTGCGCGCCTCATCTTGGCGGGCCTCAGGCACTGTTTCGGCAACCCACTGGCTGAACGGTGTATCCAGTACTTTGGTTTTCGGCTCCGCCATGCCCCCTCGCGCGAAAATGAACAGATGCGACCGCAGCTTTGCACGTGACTGTGCGTCAGGCGCGCTATGTCTTAGATATCTGACAGGAAGGATAACACCGATGTCCCACGCTCCCAAATTTTCACGCCGCGCGGCTTTGGCCGGGGCTGCCGCCCTGCCCTTTGCTGCCTCCGCCGTCACCGCAGGTGCCCCGATGCTCGGGGCGTCCCAGCCACCTTTCAAGCGCGTGAAGCTTGGCGGATTCGAGGTCACGAACCTGCTGGCGGGCACAGCCGTGCGCGAAGACCCGCAGTCGATCTTTGGCATGAATGTCGACAAGACCACGTTCGAAGAAGTGTCAAACGCCAACAACCTGCCGCTGAACGCAGCGCAGTTCTTCTTCACCCCGGTCGTTGTCAACACCGGCGCCGAACTGATCCTGTTCGACACCGGTCTGAACCCTGCGGGCACGGTTGGCGCGCTCGAGGCTGCGGGATACACTGCAGATCAGGTCGACAAAGTGGTGATCACCCACATGCACGGCGACCATATCGGCGGGCTGCAAACCGATGGCACGCCCACTTTTGGCAATGCCCAGCACTACGCGGGTGCTGTCGAGATGAACCACTGGGCCGCCGCCGGGAATGAACGCTTCGACGGCATCGTCAGGCCGCTGATGGACCAATTCACAATGGTGGATGACGGGGCAGGCATTGCCTCCGGTGTTACCAGCATGGCCGCTTTTGGGCATACCCCCGGCCACATGGTCTACATGCTGGAAAGCGATGGTGCGCAACTGATGTTGGGTGCGGATTTCGCGAACCACTTTGTCTGGTCGCTGGGCTACCCGGATTGGGAGGTGCGGTTCGATATGGACAAGGCCGCCGCCGCAGCCACCCGCAAGACCCTGCTCGATATGATGGCCACGGACGCTGTGCCGTTCTCCAGCTATCATATGCCGTGGCCTGCCTTTGGCTATGTGGAACGGGCGGATGCAGGCTACCGATATGTTCCGCACAGCTATCAGCTGACGCTCTGAGGGGCCGTGACGACCCCACCAGCGCGGCGGCCATTGCCGCGCTGGCGCAAGACGCCGTGGACGGGCTGCCAGAGCCCTTTCGCACCCATGCCCGCGCCGTGATCATTCAGGTGGTCGATTGGCCGCCCGGCGACGTGCTGGCCGATCTTGGCATCAATGATCCACTGGATCTCACAGGCCTTTATGACGGCATCCCCCTGACACAAAAAAGCGTCGCAGACCCCGCGCCATACCCTGACACCGTTTGGCTGTATCGCGCGCCGATCCTAGACGAACTGCGCGACAGGCCGGGCGTGACACTGGCGCAACTCGTGACACATGTCGTCGTGCATGAATTTGCGCACCACTTTGGCTGGTCAGACGAGGATATCGCCACGATTGACCGGTGGTGGGAATGACATTCAGCGGCGGCCCGGCCTCTGGTCCCGCGCAATGGCCGCGGACTGAAACGCCTTGGCGGCTGCGACGATCCTGTCCAGGTCTGCGTCCAGCACTTCGCCCGGCACAATAATGTGCCAGTTGCCCGACAGTGGCAGACGCAGGTTGAACCGTCACATCAACCGGCGTTGACGTCGGCGCACCTCATCGCGGTCAAAAAGTTCAATGCCCAGCGATCCACTGCCCCTTTCCATACGGTCAAAGCGCAAGATGTCGGTCCAGTTGAGCGTGCGCACGTAGTACCCCGACACCCCATGCCGGTCGATCCGCAAAGCGACGGGGCGGCCACGCGCCATGGCAAGGCTCATCGTGCCAAAGACGACCAGCAACAGACCAATCACCAGAAAGAAATTGAAGAATAGATGGATATACGTGCCGTAGACTTAGACGGCGGCACATAAGCCCACCAGAAACAGCCCCAGACCGATGGACATCCGTGCCGAGCCGCGCAGTTTCGCGGGCATCACGTGCAGGATCAGCGGCTCCGGCAGCCTTGTGGTCAAGATGGATCACGCCATCGGTTGACGATGGGATAGCGGCGGTCGAGCCAGAAGGCGCTTGAGGTTAGCCGCGCACCCGGTGCGGACTGGAAACGCTTGTATTCACTGAGGTAGATCAACCGTTCGATCTTGCGCGCCGTATCGGCGTCGTATCCCGCCGCAACACAATCCGCGATGGACCCGTCATCATCCACGAGGATTTGTAGCAGGGCGTCCAATTCGGGATAGTCAGGCAGGCTGTCGCTGTCCTTTTGATCCTCGCGCAACTCCGCACTTGGAGGCTTGGAGATGATGCGTTCCGGGATCACTTCGCCAGCGTTGCCCAGCATCCAGTCGCGGTGATTGGCATTGCGCCAGCGGCAGGTTTCGAACACGCGGGTCTTGTAGAGGTCCTTGATCGGATTGTAGCCGCCCGCCATGTCGCCGTAGATCGTCGCATAACCCACAGCGACCTCGGATTTGTTGCCGGTGGTCAGCAGCATCTCGCCAAACTTGTTGGACAGCGCCATGAGCAACAGGCCGCGGATGCGGCTTTGGATGTTTTCCTCGGTCAGTCCCTCTTCGGTCCCCTCGAACAGCGGCGCCAGCGTAGACGTCACAGCCGCACGGGTGTCGGAAATCGGCACATAGTCATAGCGGCAACCCAGCGCCTTCGCGCAGGCCTCCGCATCTTCCAGACTGTCGGGCGACGTGTATTCCGATGGCAGCATCACGCAGCGCACATTTTCGGGGCCCAGCGCGTCAGCGGCGATGGTCGCGGTCAGCGCGCTGTCCACCCCACCCGACATGCCCAGCAACACCTGACGGAACCCCGTCTTGGCGCAATAGTCGCGCAAGGCGGTCACCATGACCCGGTAATCCTGTTCCCATGCGTCGGGATGCGCCGAGATTTCACCTTCGACGATGCGCCAGCCTTCGGGCGTGCGGATCAGATCCACATGGGACATCGCCTCATCAAAGACGGGCAGTTGCAACGCGAGCTTGCCGCCGGGGTTCAGCGCAAAGCTGCCGCCGTCAAACACCTGATCGTCCTGCCCCCCGATCATGTTCAGATAAATCGCGGGCAGGCCGGTTTCGACCACGCGACTGACGATATGGTTCAGCCGCACCTCAAGTTTGTCGCGGTGGTAAGGTGAGCCGTTGGGGATCAGCAGGAATTCTGCGCCCGTCTCTTCCAGCGTTTCGGCCACATCCGGATACCACGCATCCTCGCAAATGGGTGAGCCGACACGGGTATTGCCAACGGAATACGGCCCACCCAATGGCCCGGCATCGAAAATCCGCACTTCATCAAAGACCGTGTCGTTGGGCAGATGGTGTTTCAGCACCCGGCTGGCAATCTGACCGCCTTTGCAGATCAGATAGGCATTGAACAGTTCAGCGCCTTCGGCCCATGGGCACCCGATGGCCAATGCAGGGCCGTCGGCGCAATCCGTAGCAAGGTCCTGTGCCGCCTGCATCGCAGCGGCGTGAAAGGCCGGTTTCATCACCAGATCCTGTGCATTGTAGCCCGACACGAACATCTCGGGCAGCGCGACGAGGTCAGCGCCTGCGTCCCGTCCCGCTTCCCATGCGCGGCGCGCCTTGGCGATATTGCCGGGGATGTCGCCCACCACCGGATTCATCTGGGCAATCGTGATACGGAATGTGTCAGCCATGTCGGCACTCCTGCTTGCGGGCCGTGATGTAGCAGAATGCGCCGGGGAGGGAACCCACCCGCGACGAGATGTGCCGCGCGCCGTTCACGGGTCGGTCAAGCCCATTGCCCCTTGTCCGCCCCTGCCCTAACCTTTGCTGCGTCCGGGTGATCCGCTGCGGACGTGAGATTCTGGATAAGGTGACATATGCGCGCTCGCAGTCTGATCATGGCCCTCACCCTCATGCCCGCACTGGCATTTGCCCAAAGTGGTCAGGTCCAGACCAAGCAATATGACGATGGCGGCATCTACGAGGGCACCTTTCGCGGGGGCCTTCAGCACGGACAGGGCACATACAGGTTGCCCAACGGCTACGAATACACCGGCATGTGGGTCGATGGTGAGATCAAGGGCGAAGGCACCGCGCGCTTTCCCAACGGTTCGGTCTATGAAGGCAATTTTGAAAAAGGCAAGCCCGACGGGTTTGGCAAGATCACCTTTGCCGATGGCGGCACCTACGAGGGCACGTGGCAGGCGGGCGCCATTATCGGCGAGGGCGTGGCGCTTTATGCCAACGGGGTTCGCTACGAAGGCCAATTCCGCAATGCCAAACACCATGGCAAGGGCGTCATGCAAAGCCCTGGCGGCTATGAGTACAAGGGCGATTGGGTCGACGGAATCAAGCAGGGGATGGGTGTGATCACCTACCCTGACGGGGCGGTCTATGACGGCCAAATCCAGAACGGCAAGCGCGAAGGTCAGGGCAAACTGACCATGCCCGACGGGCTGATCTATGTGGGTTTTTGGAAAGACGGCCAGATTGACGGAACGGGCGCGCTGACCCAGCCAAATGGCGACGTCTACGAAGGCACGCTGGTGTCCGGCAAACGCGAGGGCGACGGCAAGGTCACTTATGCCAATGGCGATATCTACGAAGGCCAGTTTCAGGATGACCGGCGTCACGGGACAGGGACGTTCACAGGCACTGACGGCTATCTCTATGTGGGCGAATGGCGCGATGGACAGATTGCAGGGCAAGGCCGCGTAACCTATCCGGACGGGGCCGTATACGAAGGCGAATTTCGCGACGATCTGGCCCATGGCACCGGCAAAATCACATACACGGACGGCTCCACCTATGAAGGAGACTGGGTCGCAGGTGTGATCGAGGGTTCGGGCCGCGCCACCTACTCCAACGGCGTGGTCTACGAGGGCGAATTCAAGAATGCGCGCAATCACGGCACCGGCGTTATGACCTATGCCGACGGATACCGCTACGAGGGCGAGTGGCTGGACGGACAGCGCCACGGTATGGGGCGCGCGACGTACCCGGATGGCACGGTCTATGACGGTCAATTCGAGGCCGGGCAGCGGCACGGGACCGGCAAGATTGTGATGTCGAAGGGCTTTGTTTACGAAGGCGCGTGGGCACGGGGCGAGATCGAAGGGGTCGGCGTTGCCACCTACGCCAATGGCGACGTCTACGAAGGCACGTTCAAAGCAGGCAAGCGGCAAGGCAGCGGCACGATGCGCTACGCCACCGGCGAAGAGGCCACAGGCGACTGGGACGGCGGCGCGCTGGCTGACGACAGCTGATGCTGGGGGCCATGTTTTTGGGGCTCTGCCCCCGCGCCTCTGGCGCTCCCCCGTGGTATTTTCGGTCAAGAGAAACAGCCGCGCTGATGCTGACGCTGTGCCTTGCGGGGCCGGTCTCTGCCGAGTGGGCGTTTGTCGAGACGTGGTCCGACCCTGTCGACGGCTTCGAGACCAAAGTCGCGCAGATGATCAACGATGACGGGTTCGGCCTGCACCTTTATCGCAACCCGGTGGGCCGTGTCATGGCGCTTTATGCGCTGCCGGATCGCATCGGGAACCTGCCCGACGAGGGTCTGGTGGCCGTCGTCACGCCCCAAGGATTTGCAGCCAAGGACATCATTGCCCACACCGAACAGGGGCGCATCGTGGAATACGCCCGTTCAACGGGCCGCGCGGTGCGCGACCGTTTGTGGCATGGCGAGGGTCAGGTGCCCGTTGGCACCTTGGCGGATGTGCTGGAGGCCCCGTCGGTCGCTCTGACGGTGACCCTTGCAAATGGCGAAACGGTGGAAACCGACTGGTCGATGGAAGGGGCCAGTCTGCCCATCGCGCAAGCGCTTGGCCTCAATATTGAAGGGGTGGCGGCAGGTGCCGCGTGGGAAGACGCCGCATCCCAGGCCATGCTCGCCGCCATGAGCGCTTGCCAGTTCCCAAAGCTCGACATCGCTTGCGTGCAAAAGGTCACGGCCTGTAGTCCCCAAATCAGCGACGCCCGAGACATCGACGGGTTCGAAGTCTGTGTGGCCAAAGGCGAGTGAGACGCTCAGGGGGCCATAAACCGTCGCCGCGCCTCAACCGCAATATTGTACCGCTGCTGCAAGTCGGCGATCAGGGCCATCGCCGTGCGCTTTTCGATGTCGGTTTGCGCCGCCGTGTAGGTGTTTTTGGCAGCATCAAGCAGTTTCTTGATCTTGAATTCCTCGGGCAAGGCGCCAGCCTCTGCCAGCATCCTTACGGCGACACCGGTTGCGAGATCGGCAAAGGCCTCTCCGGACCGATCAGGCAAAGGTTCGCCCTCGCCGGTCAGGCCATCCAGTTTCCCTTCGGCCAGCGCTCTTTGAATCTGCCGCTCCACCAATGCGTCGAACGATTGCGTCATGTCCTGTCCCTGCCGAACCGAAGTCCGGGACAGCATACCATAAGAGCCGGATTTAGACCACGTCGCCCGCGTCCAGCTTTGCAAGAAACGCGTCTGCGTCCGCCAAAACCGTCTTGCGCCGCGCCTCGTCCATGCGGTCCCATGTCCGGTACATGTTGCCCATGCGTGCATTGCCTGATAACCGGTCGCGATGGCGGTCGAGAAAATGCCAGTACAACAGGTTGAACGGGCACGCACCCTCTCCGGTCTTGACGCTGACCTTGTAGTGGCAGCCTTTGCAATAGTCGGACATCCGGTTGATGTAAGCGCCTGATGACACATAGGGCTTTGACGCGATCACACCGCCGTCGGCGAATTGCGACATACCCACGACATTGGGGGCCTCGACCCATTCGAAAGCATCGGCGTAGACGGCAAGATACCAGTCGGACACCTCCGCCGGGTCGAGCCCCGCAAGCAACGCAAAATTGCCCGTCACCATTAGACGTTGGATATGGTGCGCATAGGCGTCGGTGCCCGTCTGCTCCACTGCCTTGGACACACAGCGCATCCGCGTCTCCGACCCCCAGAAGAATTCCGGCAGTTTGCGGTCATGGCCCAACCCGTTGCGGGACGGGTAATCCGGCCCCTCGTGGTAGTAAATGCCCCGCATGTACTCGCGCCATCCGATGATCTGGCGGATGAAACCTTCGGCGGCATTGATCGGCACATCACCCTCTTTCCACGCGTCCTCTGCCGCCTGACACACTTCCAGCGGATCCAGAAGACCGATGTTTACATAAGGCGACACCAGCGCATGATAGAGAAAGCGGTGATCGGCCAACATGGCGTCCTGATAGTCGCCGAACTTGGGCAATGCCTCGCGCACGAAATAAGCAAGCGCCTGCCGCGCCTGCCCCTGATCCGTCGCAAACCAGAATGGGCGCAGATCCCCAAAATGGGTGCCAAACCGGCGCTCGACCATGTCCAGCACCGCTTCCACCGTCGTATCTGGCGTGAACTGCATCGGACCGGAATAGTCCACTCCTTCTTTTGCCGGTTTCCTGTTGTCATGGTCAAAGTTCCACTGACCGCCCGCAGGCGCGTCGCCGTCCATCATCAGGCCGGTTTTGCGCCGCATCTCACGATAGAAATACTCCATGCGCAGGGCCTTGCGCCCCTTGGCCCATGCATCGAACTCTGCGTGCGCGGCAATAAACCGGGTGTCTTCGAGGATCTGAATATTAAGCGGGCAGTCCCGCAGCGCCTCAATGAGACGGAATTCGCCCGGCTCCGTCGCGATCACCTCGGACGCGCCATATTGCTCCGCCCGGCGGATCAACTCGCCCGGGATCGACTGGGTGTTTTCGCTGTCGTCCAGTTCCGAATAGGCGACCTGCCATCCATCGTCTCGCAAGCGCGCGGCAAATTTGCGCATGGCGGCCAGGATCAGCGCGATCTTTTTGGGATGATGGGGCACATAGGTGCCCTCTTCCGCGACCTCTGCCATGACCACGACGTCACGCGTCTTGTCTGCTGCGGCAAGTGCCGCGATGGTCTCGGTCAACTGGTCGCCAAGGATCAGGACAAGACGGCTCACCACGGCACCTCCGCCCCGCTGTAGTCGTAGAAACCGCCCGACTGCGCAGGCCCAAGGTCATCCATGACCGAAATCAGATTGCGCGCCGCCTCAGAGGGGGACACCGATGGATGCCGTCCAAGGTATTTTTCGGTAAACGCCGTCGCCACCGTGCCGGGATGCAGCGCCACAACGGCGGCTTGCTTATGCGTCCGGGCCAATTCAATTGCTGCTGTCCGCACGACCTGATTTGCCGCCGCCTTGGCGCTGCGGTAACCGATCCAGCCGCCGATCCTGTTGTCACCGATCGATCCCACACGGGCCGACAAAACCGCCACAACCGACGGTGCGTCTCGCCGCAACAGTCCAGCCGCATGGCTCAAGACCAATGCAGGCCCCACGGCGTTGAGCGCATATTGATCGAGCATGGCCTGCGCGCGCAAACCTTTGATTGTTTTTTCCGGTGCTGCGCCGTCGATTTCCAATGCTCCGGTCGCCACAACCACACGGGAATAGCCCCGACGCCCGTCCAGATGTGTCGACACGGACGCCGCGTCCGTAACATCCAGCCCATCCGCAGACCGCGACAGCCGGTCTACCGATGCGCCACCCGCCTCGAACCCCGCAGCCAATGCCGACCCGATCCCGCCCGACGCACCAATGATCAAAATCTTATCCATGGCCGCACCAGCTAGCGGTCAAACTGGATCCATCAACTTCTTCTCTTTACAAATACTCCCGCCGGAGGCGTCCGCCCCCGCGCACCCACACACCAATTGCAATTTCCAGCCTTCCCATTTGCCAAAGGCGCGGTATAACTGCTGGCATGACACCGACCACGCATACCCCCATCGCACGCCCACAGGGCGCGATCCTGCGTGGCCTCCTGCTTCTAATCCGCCTCTGAGCGCACCGACTGGCGCGCCTGCTCAGAGGAATGCGGTGCGCGCCACGGAACACGAAGCAGATAAACGGAACAGACCCATGACCAAAGACAGAGTTGTCATTTTTGACACGACCTTGCGCGACGGCGAGCAATCGCCGGGTGCCACCATGACCCACGCCGAAAAGCTCGAGATTGCCGGGCTGCTGGACGAAATGGGCGTGGACATCATCGAAGCGGGCTTTCCCATCGCCTCCGAAGGGGACTTCGCCGCCGTCAGCGAGATTGCCAAACAGGCCAACAATGCGGTCATTTGCGGCCTCGCGCGCGCGCAGATCGGCGACATCGACCGCTGCTGGGAGGCGGTCAGACATGCCGCAAAACCGCGTATCCACACCTTCATTGGCACCTCGCCCCTCCACCGCGCCATCCCGAACCTGACCATGGACGAAATGGCCGAGCGGATCGAACAGACCGTGACCCACGCCCGCAACCTCTGCGACAACGTGCAGTGGTCGCCGATGGACGCCACGCGGACCGAGATGGACTATCTCTGCCGCGTTGTGGAAATCGCGATCAAGGCCGGTGCCACCACGATCAACATCCCCGACACTGTCGGCTACACAGCCCCGCGCGAAAGCGCGGAACTGATCCGCACCCTGATCGAACGGGTGCCGGGCGCGGACGAGGTGGTCTTTGCCACCCACTGCCACAACGACCTTGGCATGGCGACGGCGAACAGCCTCGCCGCAGTCGAGGCGGGTGCGCGGCAAATCGAATGTACAATCAACGGTCTTGGCGAACGCGCGGGCAACACCGCCCTCGAAGAGGTCGTGATGGCGCTCAAGGTGCGCGGCGACATCATGCCATTCGAGACCGGCATCGACACCCGCAAGATCATGAATATCTCGCGCCGCGTCGCCACTGTCTCGGGTTTCCCGGTCCAGTTCAATAAGGCCATCGTGGGCAAGAATGCCTTTGCACACGAGTCGGGCATCCATCAGGACGGGATGCTCAAAAACGCCGAAACGTTCGAGATCATGCGCCCCGAGGATGTGGGCCTTGCCGGAACGTCGCTGCCCTTGGGCAAACATTCAGGCCGCGCAGCACTGCGCGCCAAGCTCGAAGAATTGGGCTTCGAGGTGGGCGACAACCAGCTCAAGGACATTTTTGTCCGGTTCAAAGATCTCGCCGACCGCAAAAAAGAGGTGTTCGACGACGACCTGATCGCGCTCATGCGCACCTCCACAGACCCCGAGGATGAACGGCTCAAGATCGAGAAGCTCGCCGTACGCTGCGGCACCGAAGGTCCGCAAGTGGCCGACATGGTGCTGATGATCGACGGTGAGGCCAAGATGACCACGCAGACCGGCGACGGCCCCGTCGATGCCACCTTCAACGCGGTCAAAGCGCTCTTTCCGCACGAGGCGCGGTTGCAGCTTTATCAGGTGCACGCCGTGACCGAAGGCACCGACGCGCAAGCAACGGTATCGGTCCGCATGGAAGAGGACGGTCGCATTGTCACCGGCCAGTCCGCAGACACCGACACTGTTGTGGCCAGCGCCAAGGCATACGTGCACGCCCTCAACCGCTTGCTCGTGCGACGCGAGAAAGGCGGCACGGATCAACGCGAGATCAGCTACAAAGACGCCACCTGATCCTCAGACAGGATGGGCGATGCTGCCCATCCTGCGCCACAAGCGGAGGCCCGTATGCAATACCATTATGACGGTTTCCGCCCCGGCGATCCAACCTTGCGACCTGCGCAGTCCCATAGCACATCCGATTGTGACGTCCTCATCGTTGGCAGTGGCCCCGCCGGCCTGACACTTGCCGCCTATCTGGCGCATTTTCCGGACATCCGGACCCGCATCATCGAACGCCGCGACGGTCCGCTGATCGTGGGACAGGCCGACGGCATCGCCTGTCGAAGCATGGAGATGTTCGAACTCTTTGGCTTTGCCCACCAGATCATGCGCGAGGCCTATTGGGTCAACGAAACAACCTTCTGGAAACCCGACCCGTTTGACCCGACCCGCATCGCCCGCAGCGGGCGTGTACAAGATGTCGAGGACGGGCTGTCAGAGTTCCCCCATGTTATTCTCAGTCAGGCCCGGGTGCAGGACTTCTATCTCGACCTGATGCGCAAATGCCCGACGCGCCTTGAGCCAGAGTACGGCACCACCGTCACTGCGCTGGATATACCCGGTGCACCGGACGCACCGGTGCGCGTCACCGTGCGCCGCGATGAGCAAAGCGAAGAGCTCAGCACCCGCTACGTGATCGGCTGCGATGGGGCGCGCAGTACCGTGCGGCAGGCCCTTGGCCTGCAGCTACAAGGCGAGGCACAAAACGCCGCGTGGGGCGTCATGGATGTGCTCGCCGTTACAGACTTTCCCGACATCCGGTTCAAGGCCGCAATCCAGTCCGCGGACGAAGGCAGCCTGCTGATCATCCCGCGCGAGGGCGGCTACATGGTCCGGCTCTATATCGAGCTGGACAAGCTCCGCCCCGAAGAACGCGTGGCCGACCGCGAGATCACCGCCGATCACCTGATCGCCGCCGCAGGGCGCATTCTGGCGCCCTATACGCTCGATGTACGTGAAATCGCGTGGTGGTCCGTCTACGAGATCGGGCAACGTCTCACCGAACGCTTTACCGATGATGCGCAGAATCCACGCGTATTCATTGCCGGAGATGCCTGCCACACACACAGCCCCAAGGCGGGTCAGGGCATGAACGTGTCCATGGCCGACGCGTTGAACCTTGGCTGGAAGCTGCAACACGTGATCGAAGGTCATGGGTCCCCCGCATTGCTCAGCAGCTATTCCGATGAACGACAGGCCATCGCCCGCGAATTGATTGATTTCGACAAGGAATTCGCCGGGCTTTTTGCCAGCGGCGCAGAACCCGAAGCGTTCCAACGCTATTTCCAGCAGCAGGGACGTTATACCGCCGGTGTTGCCACGCGCTATGCCCCTTCAATCATCCGTGCCCCCGAGACATGGCAACACCTTGCGACGGGGTTCGAGATTGGCACGCGGTTGCACTCTGCGCCCGTCATCCGCTGGGCTGACGCCCGGCAGACCCATTTGGGCCACGTGATAGAGGCGGACGGGACATGGCGCCTGTTTGTCTTTGCCGGCGAGGATGCCGATCCAGCGGTCGAATTGATGCGCAACCCACCACAGGCGAGGCTGGACTGCCGCCTGATCCTGCAAACGCCGCACCGGGAAACGCAGGTGCCGTCTGACCTTTTCCCGGTCAAGGGCGCCTTGGACCTGCGCAACTACGAAACTGTGTTCTGCGCGGACCCGGGTGCGGACATCTTTGAGATGCGGGGGATTAACCGGACACAAGGGGCAATGGTGCTCGTCCGTCCGGATCAGTATGTGGCCCACGTTCTGCCGTTGGACGCAGCGGCAGAGTGTGCGTCGTTCCTCGCAAAGCTATCGGCGTGATGGTGCCGCCCGGGCCCCGAATACGGCCTTTAAACCACCCCTGCCCGCCCTTATAAGACGACAGTCAAACAGCCCCGACTCAGGGGCCAAGAACAGTTGGGGCGTGGGTCAGAAATGTCGGTTTTCGGAAATCTTGGTGGGTTGTTCTCGTCGGATATGGCGATTGACCTCGGCACCGCCAACACGTTGGTCTACGTCAAGGGCCGCGGCGTGATCCTGTCGGAACCCTCGGTCGTTGCCTATCACGTCAAGGATGGGGTCAAAAAGGTGCTCGCCGTGGGCGAAGATGCCAAGCTGATGCTGGGCAGGACGCCCGGCAGTATCGAGGCCATCCGCCCCATGCGTGAAGGTGTTATTGCCGACTTTGACACCGCCGAGGAGATGATCAAACACTTCATCCGCAAAGTGCATAAACGCTCGACGTTTTCCAAACCCAAAATCATCGTTTGCGTGCCGCACGGTGCCACGCCAGTGGAAAAACGTGCGATCCGCCAGTCGGTTTTGTCCGCGGGCGCACGGCGCGCGGGCCTGATCGCGGAACCCATCGCGGCGGCTATCGGCGCGGGTATGCCGATTACCGACCCGACCGGGAACATGGTCGTGGACATCGGCGGCGGGACGACCGAAGTGGCGGTGCTGAGCCTGGGCGACATCGTCTATGCCCGGTCGGTCCGGGTCGGTGGCGACCGCATGGACGAAGCGATCATTTCCTACCTGCGCCGCCAGCAGAACCTTCTGGTGGGTGAGACCACCGCCGAACGCATCAAAACCTCGATCGGCACCGCACGGATGCCCGATGACGGGCGCGGCACGTCAATGCAGATCCGTGGCCGTGACCTGCTGAATGGCGTGCCCAAAGAGATCGAAGTCACACAGGCGCAAATCGCCGAAGCGCTGGCCGAACCTGTGCAGCAAATCTGCGAAGCGGTGATGACAGCGCTTGAAACCACGCCGCCCGACCTTGCAGCGGACATCGTCGACCGCGGCGTGATGCTGACGGGTGGCGGCGCGCTTTTGGGCGATCTGGACCTCGCCTTACGCGAACAGACGGGGCTTGCCGTGTCAATCGCTGACGAAAGCCTGAATTGCGTGGCACTTGGCACCGGCAAGGCGCTGGAATATGAAAAACAACTGCGCCACGCCATCGACTACGACAGCTAAGCGCATCTGCTGAGACAACAGCGCGGCGCACGCCGTCAGGCTTGCTCTGGCGGGTCAAATCCACCACCATCGCGCCACGCGACCAACGTGAGGTGATGCCACCTTGGCAAAGGACCGCAACAGCATCGACTACGGCGGCCCGCTGCGGCGGCTGGTGCTGGCTGTGCTGGTTCTGGCGCTGACGGGCACATTCCTGCTTTGGCGTATCGACAGCCCACGGGTCGAACGGTTCCGGGCGCAGGTCACAGACCGGATCGTGCCCAATATGGATTGGGCCATGGCACCCGTAACGGGCACCATCAACCTGTTCCGCGACTTCCAGAGCTACCGGCGCATCGCCGAGCAGAACGCAGAACTGCGTCGTGAATTGCGGCAGATGGAGGCATGGAAAGAGGCCGCGCTTCAGCTTGAGCAGGAAAACGCGCGTCTTCTCGACCTCAACAACGTGCGGCTCGACCCGCGTCTGACGTACATTACCGGGGTGGTTCTGGCCGATTCAGGCTCCCCCTTTCGCCAGTCCGTCCTGCTGAACGTCGGCGCGCGCGATGGCATTGTCGAAGGCTGGGCGACCATGGACGGCATCGGCCTTGTGGGCCGCGTGTCCGGTGTGGCCCAAAACACCGCGCGCGTGATCATGGTTACTGATGCATCCAGCCGAGTGCCCGCGGTGATCCAGCCCTCGGGGCAAAAGGCCATCATTGCGGGCGACAACACCGCCGCCCCGCCCATCGACTTTCTCGAAAATCCGGACCTCGTGCGCGCGGGCGACCGGGTGATCACCAGCGGCGACGGCGGCGTCTTTCCCGCCGGTCTGCTGATCGGACAGGTGGCCGAAGACCCCGGCGGCCGCCTGCGCGTGCGTCTCGCCGCTGACTACGAACGGCTCGAGTTCCTGCGGGTGCTGCGCCACTACGGCACCGAACCCGTGTCTGACACCACCGAAGTGCTGACCCCCGCCGAAGCCGCCGCCCTCCTGCCCGAGGAGGCGACGGAATGAGCGAGCTGAACCCCGCCCGTCCATGGACCATGCGGATCGCTTTCACCACGCTTGTGATGGTGATTCTGTTTTTCCACATGCTGCCCCTGCAAACGGCAACGGGCGGGTGGATTTGGCCCGACTTCATCCTCGCCTTTGCGTTGGCATGGTCGGTACGCCGCCCTGACTACGTGCCCTTGGCGCTGCTCGCTGTGCTTTTCCTGCTGGCGGATTTGCTGCTGCAACGTCCTCCGGGCCTGTGGGCTGTGCTGGCGCTGGTGGCCTGCGCACAGATGCAACATCAGGCACGCGCCTTGCGCGATGCAAGCCTCGCGACCGAGATGATGTCGGCCGCGGCGTGGATTGTGGGTGTGGGCGTGGGCTACCGCGTCGTTCTTGCGATCCTTCTGGTCGATATGCCCGCCCTTGCGCCCGCGCTGTTGCAGGTTGTGATCACCGTTATCGCTTATCCTGCGGTCGTGGCCATCACGCATTTGTTCATGGGCGTCCGCAAGGCCACGCCGCATGATCTGGGCGCAACCGGAGTGCGCACATGAAACGGCCCCGCGTCGATACTGAGGCAAGCCATCGCCTGATCTCCCGCCGCGCGGCCTTGCTGGGCGGCGTGCAGTTGGCCTTTGTCGGAGCGCTTGGCGTGCGAATGCAGTACCTGCAAGTGGATCAGGCCGACCAATTCCGGCTGTTGGCCGAAGAAAACCGGATCAACATCCGTCTCATCCCGCCGGAACGGGGGGAGGTGTTCGACCGCAACGGAATGCCACTGGCGCGCAATGTGCCAAGCTACCGGATCGTGATCGTACAGGAAGACGCAGGTGACGTAGACGCCGTGCTGGATCGTCTGAGCAAGGTTATTGCCCTCGACCCAGAAGAACTGGAGCGGGTGAAGACCGAGATCAAGCGTTCGCCTCCCTTCCTGCCCGTGACGGTGGCCGAAGAGGTGACCTGGGATGACCTCAGCCGCGTTTCCGTGAATGCCCCCGCCCTGCCCGGCATCACGCCCGAGGTTGGGCTCAGCCGTGTTTATCCACGCGGGTCCGACTTTGCGCATGTGCTGGGTTATGTGGGCCCGGTCAGCGATTACGACCTAGAGCGGATCGAAGACCCGGACCAGCTCTTGCGCATCCCGCGTTTTCAGATTGGCAAGGTTGGTGTCGAATCCAAAATCGAAGAACGCCTGCGCGGCAAGGCAGGCGCGCGACGGGTCGAGGTCAACGCCTCGGGACGGATCATGCGGGAACTGGATCGGCGCGAGGGCATTCCCGGCTCCGATATCCAGTTGACCGTGAATGCCGAATTGCAAAGCTACGTGCAGGCCCGCTTGTCGGAAGAAAGTGCCAGCGCAGTGGTCATCGACGTGGACAGCGGCGATCTGGTGGCGATGTCCTCCTCGCCCACCTATGACCCGAACCTTTTTGTACGCGGCATCTCCAGCCGTGATTACAACGCACTGACTGGCAACAAATACCGCCCGCTTGCGTCCAAGACCGTGCAGGGCACCTATCCGCCCGGATCGACCTTCAAGATGATCACTGCGATGGCCGCGCTCGAAGAAGGGCTGATCGGACCGGACGAGACGGTGTATTGCCCCGGCCATCTCGAAGTTGCGGGCCGCAGGTTCCACTGCTGGAAACGGGCTGGTCACGGATGGGTCGACCTCCAGAACTCGCTCAAGCAATCCTGTGACGTATATTACTATGATCTGGCCGTGAAAGTGGGGATCGAAAAGATCACCGCCATGGCCAACCGCTTTGGATTGGGGATGCGCCACGATGTGCCGATGTCTGCGGTGGCTCGTGGGTTGACGCCCACGATGGCGTGGAAATCGCAGGTCCACGGCGCAAGCTGGGTGGTTGGCGACACGGTGAACGCATCCATCGGGCAGGGCTTTATGCTGGCCTCGCCGCTGCAATTGTGCGTGATGACGGCGCGGCTGGCCACCGGGCGCAGTGTATCGCCGCGCCTTGTCAAATCCGTGGACGGGGTTGAACAGCCCTCGGGGCGCGGCACCGATCTGGGCATGAACGAAAACAACCTGCGCAAGATGCGCCGCGCCATGTATGCGGTAGTCAACGACCGGCGCGGCACGGCCTATGGCAGTCGCATCATCGAAGACGCCATGCGCATGGCGGGCAAGACCGGCACCAGCCAGGTGCGCAACATCACCGCTGCCGAACGCGCCCGCGGCGTGACCCGCAACGAGGATCTGCCTTGGGAACGCCGCGACCACGCGCTGTTCGTGAACTTTGCGCCTTATGACAATCCGAAATACGCCATCGCGGTGGTTGTGGAACATGGCGGTGGTGGGTCCAAGGCCGCGGCCCCCATCGCCCGCGACATCACCCTGCAAGCACTCTATGACGGTGAACCGCCGCTTGACGCCTATCCAACCAAGGACCGGGGGCGCATCCGCGAACAACAGCGCGCGCTGCGCGAAATGCGCCCTGTCGCCAATATCGCGGGAAGCGATCAGGCATGAGCTATCTTGAGTACAACGCCAAATATGTCCCTGTCGGGCCGCGCAAGATCCTGTACCTGAACTGGCCGCTGGCGCTGTTGCTGAGTGCCGTCGCGGGTGTCGGGTTCCTGATGCTGTATTCGGTGGCCGGGGGGTCAATGACCCCGTGGGCCGAACCGCAGATGAAGCGTTTTGCCATGGGTTTCGTTCTGATGATCCTCGTTGCAGTTGTACCAATCTGGTTCTGGCGCAACCTTGCAGGCGTGGCGTATGGGGCGTCGATCCTGCTGCTTGTCGGGGTCGAATTCTTTGGCTCCGTAGGGATGGGGGCGCAGCGCTGGATTGATCTGGGCTTTATGCGGTTGCAACCGTCGGAATTGACGAAGGTCACGTTGGTGATGTTCCTTGCCGCCTATTATGACTGGTTGCCGCAGCACAAAAAGTCGCGCCCGCAATGGGTGCTGTTGCCTGTGCTGCTGATCCTGCTGCCCACCTTTCTGGTGTTGCGCCAGCCCGACCTTGGCACGTCCATCCTGCTGATGGCAGCGGGCGGGGGCCTGATGTTTCTCGCCGGTGTCCACTGGGCCTATTTCGCCGCTGTCATCGCGTCTGTGGGCGGGCTCATCACGGCGGTGTTCCAGTCACGCGGGACGACGTGGCAGTTGCTGCAAGACTACCAGTATCGCCGCATCGACACGTTTCTTGACCCGTCTTCGGATCCTCTGGGCGCGGGCTACCACATCACGCAGTCCAAGATCGCCTTGGGATCCGGCGGCTGGACCGGGCGCGGGTTCATGCAGGGCACACAGAGCCGCCTGAACTTCCTGCCGGAAAAGCACACCGACTTTATCTTTACCACGCTGGCCGAGGAGTTCGGCTTTATCGGGGCGTTTTCGCTTTTGTTCCTGTATGCGCTGATTATCCTGTTCTGCGTTGTCTCAGCCTTGACCAACAAGGACCGGTTCTCGTCGCTGCTGACGCTTGGGATCGCGCTAAATTTCTTTTTGTTCTTTGCCGTGAACATGTCGATGGTCATGGGGCTGGCCCCTGTCGTCGGCGTGCCGCTGCCACTGGTGAGCTATGGCGGGTCAGCTATGCTGGTCCTCATGCTCGCCTTCGGCCTCACGCAAAGCGCGCATGTCCACCGCCCGCGCTGATGACCCAGCCCAAGTCCCATGGCCGCAAGGCGATCCGCCCCACGCGCACGCCCGCATCCCTGATGGACGAGGCGCCTGATCTGGTCGGGGTCTGGCAGGCACGCATTGTGACCCTGTTTCCAGAGACCTTTCCCGGCGTGCTGGGCGCGTCGCTGACCGGCAAGGCCTTGCAGGACGGCAAATGGCAACTGCACACACACGATCTGCGCACCCATGGTGTGGGCAGGCACCGCAATGTTGATGACACCCCTGCGGGGGGCGGCGCGGGCATGGTGCTGCGCCCGGACGTCGTACACGCGGCTATCACCGAGGCGCAGGCCTACGCCCGTGGCCGCTGGCCGATCCTTTATATGTCGCCGCGTGGTCGTCCCTTTGATCAGGAAATGGCGCGTGATCTGGCCCGCTGCGATGGTGTCACGATGCTCTGCGGTCGGTTTGAAGGCGTGGACGAACGCGTGCTGGAACACTGGAACATCACCGAGGTTTCCTTGGGCGACTTTGTGATGACCGGCGGAGAGATCGCGGCGCAGGCCATGCTGGACGCGACTGTGCGCCTGTTGCCCGGCGTGCTGGGCAACGCGGACAGCACCGTCGACGAAAGCCATTCCAGTGGTTTGCTGGAACACCCTCAATACACGCGGCCCGCGACGTGGGAAGGGCGCGATATCCCGGAGGTGCTCATGTCCGGCCACCACGGCAACGTCAAGAAATGGCGGCAATCACAATCCGAAGCGCTCACTCGCAAGCGGCGTCCCGACCTGTGGGCCGCGTACAAGGAGACGTCGTGAGGCTTTTCCCAAAGCGTGACCCCGAAGATGGCAAAATCACCCTGATCGGCCTGTATATCTTTGGTGGGACCTGCGCGATTTCGACCCTGCTTTTCGTTTATGGCGGCACCGGCTTTCCGCCGCCCACGGAAGGTATCTGGGGCAGTATTCGCTGGATTGCAGCGCTTGTTGCGCTGTTCAGTGCCTACTTGACCCTTCAGGTTGTTTTTGAGCTGTTCGTTCACTTCACCATCGGGATGGAGCGTTTCATTGCCCTGATCATCGTTCTGGGCATCGGCGTGGTGGGCTACAACCTTCTGGTGGGCTAGCGCATCATCTGCAGGCGCAAAGACGCTTGATCACGCCACCCAGCCCCCCTATACACCGCCCATTCCGACTCGGGCCCGGCCCGTATCGGCCCTTTGTGCTGTGGTGCCTTCTTCGGCACGTGATCTCGGTGCAAGGCGGACAAAGACAAGGAACGATGACCTGACCTCTGGCGGGCGCAATGGCGGACCCGGTGAAGACGCAGAGCTCTGAGGACACGCACAAACCTTCGCGGACCAAAACCGCGAGCATCATAGGAGTGATGGTCAATGGACCTGATCGCACAGCTTGAGGCGGAGCAAATCGCCGCCCTGGGGAAAGACATCCCCGACTTCAAAGCCGGTGACACCATTCGTGTCGGCTTTCGCGTGACCGAAGGCACACGCACCCGTGTTCAGAATTACGAAGGTGTCTGCATCGCACGCAACAACGGTCACGGCATCGCCGGGTCGTTCACGGTTCGCAAGATTTCCTTTGGCGAAGGCGTGGAGCGGGTATTCCCTCTCTATTCGACCAACATCGACAGCATCACCGTGGTCCGCCGCGGTCGCGTGCGTCGCGCCAAACTGTACTACCTCCGCACCCGCCGCGGCAAATCGGCCCGGATCGCGGAAGTCACCAACTACAAACCCAAGAAGTCCGAAGGAGCAGAGGCATGAAAGCCGATACGCATCCCGACTACCACATCATCGACGTCAAGATGACGGACGGCACAGTGGTCCAGATGAAATCCACATGGGGCAAGGAAGGCGACCAGCTGGCGCTGGACATCGACCCGTCGGTGCACCCCGCATGGACCGGCGGCGGCGCCCGTCTGATGGACACCGGTGGCCGCGTGTCCAAGTTCAAGAACAAATACGCTGGCCTGGGCTTCTAAGCACTCTGGCATATACGCGTTTGGTGAAAGGGCCGCTCCGACTGGGGCGGCCTTTTTCGTTGGGCGCGGTGCCTCTGCATCGATGATCCGCCAACGCCACGGTGCATCCCGACTGGACGCAAATATGTGGCGTATCGCATGACCCCAAAAGCGCGGGATTTTCGCAGCGCCGTGACAGTCGCGGCCCCGCAATTTGGTATTCGGCCCGGAGATTGCTACACTCGCCAGTATTTTTGGAGAGTTATTATGATGTGTTATTTGCCCAAACGGCATACGCTTGCGTGTGCCCTTCTTTGCATAAGCCCTTTTCTTACTGCACCCGCGCATAGCCAAAGCGACGTTGACGGCGCCACTGCCGCGATTACCAGCGGCGCACGTGATGGCAGGTCCCCGGTCGAGAACGCGACCGTGTACATACATACCGACGCTGCTGCGACCCCAACCGGCACCACCGCCCGATGCACCGGAACGCTGATCGCGCCCAACATCGTTTTGTCGGCAGGGCATTGCCTCGACATGCAGAACGTCGCGCCACGCCCTGCCGGTGCGAACAGGTATCGGTCCTCGGATCAGGCGGACTGGATCCATCCCAAGAAATGGTATCCCACCTACAACCGGTTGCCCGACGGGATGCAAATCCACGTGGGACACGACACGCTCAATTGGCTCGACACCAAGAACGTCAGATACTTTGCCAAACCCGGCTATGCCGACATGGTGCTGTTGCTGCTGGATGGTCCGATATCCCCGGACCATGCGGTGCCTGCCAAACCGCTGTTGGACGCAAGCGGCATGGATATCGACTGGTCGCAGCAGGACTTTCGCACCGCAGGCTGGGGTTCGTTGATTGCGGTCCCGCCCCAAGTGCCGGGCGGGCCACAGATAACGCCGGTCTATCCACGCTACAGAATGACGCTGAACGCATCGGGCGCCACCTACCGCGACAGCGCGCCATGGCCTGCGGCGTGCCGCGTCAGCAATGCCAGCACGCGGACCTGTGGCTGCATTCCCAACAAAATCTGCGTCACAACAACCAGCGCGCGGCGATCCGTTGCGCCAGGTGACAGCGGTGGCCCGCTATATTGGACCAATCCCGAGGATGATCAGCTCTATGTCATCGGGGATCTCCAGAATACGGCGGAGACCTACGTGGTGACGTTTGGCCCTGGCGGCACGGATTCCAGTGGCCTGTTTGCACCCCGGCTGGGCGAATGGATCGAATACAAGCTCGGCCGCCGCCACGACGCCGCATGGTTTGACCAACGCGGATCGGGTCGGAACGAGGCGGGCGACCGAATGGGGTCCGCCTTTGCGGTAGGAGAGTTCATCGACACCGGCGGATCGTTCAACAGCCTTGATGTCGCGGTGGGCGCGCCGGGCGAGGATTACCGCGGGTCAGGTGCGGATGCCGGTGTTGTTTTTCTGTTCAGCCGACGCGGGGCACTGTTTGAGCCCTCGGGCTATCTGGAGCAATCGGGGGCCGGTCGGAACGAGGCTGGCGACCGGTTTGGTGCTGCCTTGGCAAGTGCCGATGTCATTGGCGGCGCAAACACTGATTTGCTCGTGGGCGCACCGGGCGAGGACTACCAAAGCTCTGGCCCCAATGCAGGTGTGGTGTTCCTGTTTCCCGGCACGGGCACAGAGTTTGGCACGCCCGTCGTGCTGAAACAGGAACCCGTCGAAGCCAGTCAAAGCGGCGATCTCTTTGGTTCCGCAATTGCAACGGGCGACTTCAATGGCGACGGTCTCATGGATGTTGCGATCGGCGCGCCGGGCGATTCCGCAACGCGCCGGGTGTCAGGGTCCGGATCCGTATTCATTTATGATGGCACCACGACCGGGCTGGCGTTGCCTGATGTTTTGCCGCACGGCGCGGGCCGCGTGTCATCCGGGGACCAGTTCGGCCATGCGCTGGCAACCGGGGATTTCAACGGCGACGGTTTTGACGATCTGGCCGTGGGGGCGCCGATGCGGGCGGTGTCGGGCAGTGCTCCGTCGGGCGCGGTGGTCATCTACCACGGAAGCGCGGGTGGGTTGAACAGTGTCGGCACCTTGGGACAAGCTCCGGCTGGCCGCAACGAGGCGGGCGATGCGTTTGGCTTTGCGCTGGCCTCGGGGGATTTCAACGCAGACGGTATCGCCGATCTCGCCGTTGGGGCACCGGGCGAAAATTTCGACGGATCGGGGCCGGACGCCGGCGTGGTGTTCGTCTTTGCCGGGTCGTTCGGGGCCGGTTTGACGGCCCCCACCCTGTTGACCCAAGCGCCCATCGGTCGAAACGAATCCGGCGATCGGTTTGGATTTGCCCTGACCAGTGCAGATTTGAACGGCGACAGTTTTGACGATCTCGCAATTGGAGCGCCGGGCGAAAATTACCGTGGTTCGGGGCCAAATGCGGGCGTGTTCTATACCGCGCTTGGCACGCAGAACGGGCTTCTTGCGGCACCGATCCATTTCGATCAGTTGGCTGGTCGAAACGAGGCGCAGGATATGTTCGGCGCTGCCCTGATCGGTGGGCACGATCCGGGTGAACACTCGGCCTTTCTAATTGTCGGTTCTCCCGGTGAAAACGTCGAAGGATCGGGACCGGGGGCTGGGGTGATGTACTACATACCCTAGCTGGGGCGTCCGGGTCCCCACCGCGCGGCGGTCAAAACTGGCTGGCAAAGCTCGCCGCTGCGCGCACACCGTCGATGAGGCGAACAGTCGGTGATACGATGCGGATATCGACCATACCGCCACATCCCAGCACGACAGACCGCACGCCATCCTCGCGCGCGGCCTTTTGCACCTCATTAATGACTCGGTCCGTGGCGGCGGTTGCGTCCTGCTCCAGCGCGAGAACCGGGACACCGCTGGCCCGTACTTTGGCCAGCCCGGCACCCAGACCGTAAGCGCGCACATTGGCCTCGAGGATCGGCACCGACACCGCCAGCGTGGTCACAACGGAAAACCGACCACCCGCTATGGCTGCAAGGTGGTAGGCCGCCTGTCCGATCCCGATAACGGGGCAATCGGCGATGTCCCGCGCGGCCTCCAACGCGGTGTCGTCAAAGCATCCGATGATGACTGCCGATGCGCCCTGATCCGAGGCATCCCTGACCAACGCCAACAGCGGCCCCTCGGCCAATTCGCCGTCCGCCTTGCCCTGAATGGCAGGGGGGCCGTCATGCGACGTCCACCCTTCGAATTGCGCGTGAGGCACTGTTTCCCGGGCGGTACGCAGCATCGCTTGGGTCATCGAAACGGTGCTGTTGGGGTTGATCAGAACGATCATAGCATTCCCTTACCCGCATCCGTCCCGGCCCGCGCTTTGCGGCGCGCGCTCCAGAGCGCAAGGCACAGGAACAGGCCGATCATCAGCAGGGAAAACACAGTTGTCAAAGTACCAAGGGCATAAAGCACCGGCGTGGTGACATTTGTCGTCATGCCAAAAATTTCCAGCGGCAGCGTGTTGTAACTGCCCGCAGTAAGCAGCGTGCGGGCAAATTCATCGTAACTGAGGGTAAAGCCGAAAAGCGCAACGCCAATGAGGGACGGTCCGATGATGGGCAACACCACATGGCGCAATGTCTGCCACGATGTGGCACCCAGATCGCGCGCCGCTTCCTCATAGCTTTTGTCAAACCGGTTGAAGACGGCGAACATGATCAATAGCCCAAAGGGCAATGTCCATGTCAGCTGCGCTCCAAACCCGGAGGTGGACCAGTGCACGTTCAGCCCCGATTGCGAAAAGATCAGCCCAACGCCCAACGAGATTAGGATGGAGGGGATCACCAGCGCGGTGATGATCAGGTAAAACAGCACGCCCGCCCCCCTGAACCGCTTGCGAAAGGCCAGCCCGCCCATGACCGACAGCACCACGGTGGTGACCATGACCATCAGCCCAAGCACAAAGCTGCGGCGGAAGCTGCCCCAGATATCGCCCACTGCCTGTTGTTCGAACAGGTCGCGGAACCAATGCAACGACGTGCCGCGCATCGGAAAGGTCAGCCCACCGCCCGGCCCTTGAAACGACAGGATCGCGATGGTGATCGTCGGCCCGTACAGGAACAGCAGGAACAGCGCGAAAAAGGCGCCGAGCACGTAGAATGATTTGGGGCGCGGCTCCATCCTACAGCTCCTTCCTGATGTCGACAAACCGCAACAGGATGCCAATGACGATCAGCACGGTGAGCAGCAGCACGACAGCGGTCGCTGACGCGGACGGATACGCCAGCAGCGCGATATCGTTCGAGATGAGCCGCCCGACATTCGCCGATTGCGATCCGGACATGAAGCGCACGGTGATAAAGTCGCCCATCACCAGCGTCACCACAAAAATCGTGCCAATCATCATCCCCGGTTTGGTCAGCGGGATGATGACATTCCACAGGATTTGCGCACCCGTTGCGCCCGCGTCCCGCGCCGCTTCGATCAGGGACTTGTCGATCCGCATCATCGTGTTGAAGATCGGAACCACCATGAACAGCGTGTAAAGATGCACAAAAGCGAGGATCACGGCAAAGTCCGAAAACAGCAGCCAGTCGAGCGGTGCGTCGATCACACCCCACGAGATCAGCGTGGAATTGGCGATGCCATTGCGGCCCAGAAACGGGATCCAGCTGATCATCCGGATAATGTTCGATGTCCAGAACGGGATTGTGCACAGCAGGAACAAAACAACCTGCCATGTCAGACTGCGGACATGGAAGGCGAGGAAATAAGCGACGGTAAAGCCGATACCAAGCGTAAAGGCCCAAGTGATGAGGGCATATTTGAAAGTGTTCAGGAACACCCGGTAGGTGACATTTGACCCAAAGAGGAACTGGTAGTTTTCAAAGTCAAAGGCCGGGATGATCGAAAACTCGGTCGCCTGCCAAAAGCTGACCACCACGATCATTGCGATGGGCAGCACCAAAAAGAACACAAGCACCGCCATGATCGGCAGCGCCATCAACCATCCAATCAAGGTATTGTTCTTCAGCACGCAGGGGACTTTCCGAAAAGGGGTCGGGACGGGCACCACTGGCCCCCGTCCCGTTATCTGTCAGGCCGCGATGAATTCGTTCCACTTGCGGACCATGTACTGGTTTTCGTCCATGACGGCGTTCCAGCAGGCCACGGCACCCATCCGCTCTTGGAACGAACCGCCGTCGCGGGTTTCCCCGGCTTGGGCAAGCGCGTCGCCCGTGGGTGAGGTAATGGTGTCCGTGGCTTCCTTGCCCTCGAACCAGTAGCCCCATTCGTTTTCGGACATGTAGTTCTTGGAGGTTTCCGGCACCGCCGAGTAGTAGCCCTGCCGCATCAGGTAGCCGCCGACCCAGCCGTCGAGATACCAGTTGATGTATTCATAGGCGGCGTCGCGTTCGAGCCCGCTCAGGGATGCCGACAGACCAATGCCACCCCCCCATGACCGATACCCTTCTTCGAGCGGTTGGTAGATGCAGGGCACGCCCTTGGATTTGACCGCAGTGATCGCGGGCGACCACATGGACTGGATGACGACCTCGCCCGAGGCCATCAGGTTGACGCTTTCATCAAAGGACTTCCAGAAGGCGCGGAACTGGCCGTTCTTCTTGGCTTCGGTGAAGATCGCCATGGTCAGGTCAATTTCTTCGCGGGTCATGTTGCCCTTGTCGGGGTAGGTGTATTCGCCCATGGATTCGACAACCATCGCCATGTCCATGATCCCGATGGACGAGATGTCGAGGATGGACGCCTTGCCCTTGAATTCGGGGTTCAGAAGTTCGGACCAGTTGGAAATAGGGCGTCCGATCAGGTCCGGGCGGATGCCCAGCGTGTCGGCGTTGTAGATGGTGGGGATCAGGGTCATCCAACCGCTTTCGTTGTCGACAAACCCTTTGCCATCCGGCCCTTCGACAAAGCCAACCGTATGCGGTGCGGTGCCTTGGGCGATGGTGCTTTCCGGCGTCAGCTTGCCATTGCGGAAGATGCCCACGATCTTGTCGTAATTCTTGATTTTCGACGTGTCCATCGCCTGCAAATTGCCCGTCGGCCAGACTTTCTTGCAGATCCAGTATTCAATGTCGGCGATGTCGAAACTGCCGGGTTGGGTGGCGGCACGCTGTGTGACGCTGTCACTGTCGAGCGCGGTCATTTCCAAAGTGAAGCCGAGGTCTTCCTTTACCTTGTTGGCCACATCATTGAGGTTCGACACGCCCGTGCCGAACTGGCGCAGTGTTACGTCCTTGATGTTTTGCGCCCAGATCATCGGTGCGCCGAGGGTGCTGCCAGCGGCGAATGCTGCGCCGCCCTTGAGGACATTTCTTCTGGATAGGGTGGTCATGTTCGTTCTCTCCTTGTCGGGGTGATTAGGCCGTGAGCTTGTGCAGATTTGCGTCGTCCCAGATCAGACCGACCGGATCGCCTGGGTTGAAAGGGTTGGTGAAAAACTGGGCTTCGGGCACCATCGCGCTGACCTCTTGGTCACCCGCGACACGGGCTGAAACGGCGACATGCGCCCCTTGGTATTCCACGGCAAGGATGCTGCCTTCCATCCCGCCCGCGCTGGGGTCCCCAATGCCAACGGCATCGGTGCGGATGGCAAAATGGCCTTGCGGGAGGGCGATAACGTTGTGCCCCCCGATGAACTGCGCAACAAAGGCAGTGCGAGGCGCGTTGAACACGTCGCGGGCTGACCCGGCCTGTTCGATCACGGCGTTGTTCATCACGACGATCTCATCCGCCAGTGCCAGCGCTTCGTCCTGTCCGTGAGTGACGTGGACAAAACTGATCCCCAGTTCGCGCTGCAACCTGCGCAGTTCGCCGCGCATTCGGATACGCAAAAACGGGTCGAGCGCGGATAATGGTTCGTCCAGCAACAAGACGTCGGGCCGCGTGATCAGCGCGCGGGCCAGCGCCACGCGCTGTTGTTGGCCCCCCGATAATTGATCCGGCAACCGGTCGCTCAGCGCGCTGAGATCGACAAGCTCCAGCATCTCGCCCGCTTTTGCCAGCCGTGTCTGGCGGTCCTCGCCGCGCATTTTCAGGCTGAAGGCGACGTTGTCGGCCACGCTCAGATGCGGAAACAGCGCGTAGTTCTGGAACATCATCGCTGTGCCACGTTTGGCAGGCGGCAGGTCGGAAATGTCAGACCCACCCAGCAGGATGGACCCGTCCGACACGATTTCATGGCCCGCGATCATCCGCAGGGTCGAGGATTTTCCGCATCCCGAAGGCCCCAGCAAACAGGCGTAGCCGCCCGGCTGAAATTTGTGGTGGATCGCATCAACCGCCACCGTCGCGCCATAGCGCTTGGTCACGGATACCAATTCCAGCTCTTTGTGCGATGTGGTCATTTGGCCCCCGGCGTTGAGTCACTGAATTGGGCGGTGGGGTCCCATGGCAAATCGGAGCGGCGGTTTTCCGGGGCGGATTGTCGGCTGTGCTGAAAATTGCTGCGCTTCCACGCCGTATTGATCAAAAATTGAACACAAAATTGTATACAATCTTTGTTTGTAGTGCGTACGAGCGAAAGCCTTGAGGCGCACCATTGCCTCTGCCATGTGGGAACCCGGAAAGGACGCACATGACCCAAGGCACAGCTTCACACGCGGCGCAGCCCGCGACCGGAGACAGCATTGCGCAGGCACTTTCGCTGGCCATCCACGAACACAGGATCGCACCCGGCACGAAACTGGGCGAGGGTGAACTGGCTGACATCTATGGCGTGTCGCGCACGGTTGTGCGGGCCGCATTGCTGAGCCTGTCGCATATCAAGCTGGTAGATATCCGCCGCAACAAAGGCGCATCCGTCGCCTCCCCCTCTCCTACCGAAGCGCATGAGGTGTTCGAAGCCCGCGAACTTCTGGAACCCCGCACCGCTCACACCGCCGCACGGCGCGCGACCCAAGCTGACATTGCCCGGCTGGAACGTCACATCAGCGACGAACATGCGGCGTTGGATGCCGCCGATCCTGGACGCGCGCTGTATCTTTCGGGTCTGTTCCACACTGAAATTGCGCGCATCGCGGATCAGGCGACAATTGCCGGTTTCATCGAGACACTGGTCGCCCGCTCGTCTCTGATCATCGCGCTCTATTGGCGGCGCGAGAGTGCGCTTTGCGAAAAACATGCCCATCATGCCTTGGTACAGGCGCTGGCGGACGGCAACGCCACACAAGCCGAAGAGTTGATGCGCAGCCACCTTGTCGATTTGCACTCTGCATTAGATCTGCGCGAACGTAACGGGCGCACCCTGTCGCTCAGGGATGCCTTGTCGCCATGACAATACGCGCGATGACCTTTGATGATCTGGGCACAGTCTTGGCGTGGGCCGAAGCCGAAGGCTGGAACCCCGGTCTGAACGATGCAGCGGCATTTCATGCCGCAGACCCCGCCGGGTTCCTGGTCAAAGAGGTCGACGGCGCACCCGTGGCCGCCGTTTCCGTCGTCAATCACGACGCTGCGTTTGCTTTCCTTGGCCTGTATCTGTGCAAGCCGGGCTATCGCGGCCAAGGCCACGGCTGGGACGTCTGGCGCGCGGGCATCGCCCATGCCGGTACACGCTGCATCGGGCTGGACGGAGTGCCCGAACAGCAAGAAAACTACGCCCGTTCCGGCTTTGTCAAACATGGCGAAACCATCCGGTACAATGGTCAGATCGCCGCCCATCGTGACCGCCGCATCCGTCCTGCGACCACGTCCGACGTCGCCGAGCTGGTCGCGCGCGACAGGACGGCATCAGGCATTGACCGCCAAGCCTTTGCAGCGTCGTGGGTGTCCGCAGCACCCAGCCGCCAGACAATGATCCTGACGAACAGGTCTGCGGTCGCCGGTTTCGCGACGTTCCGTCGCTGCGGCATGGGCACAAAGGTCGGGCCGCTTCACGCTGTGTCAGATGTCGACGCCGTTGCACTGCTGGGCGCCAACCCGTTTTCTGCGCCAGGCGCTCCGATGTTTGTCGACGTGCCGGGACGGTCCACGCCTCTCGCCGGGGTTTTGGAGGCCTGCGGTTTCACACCTGTTTTCGAAACTGCCAGAATGTGGACGGGTACGCCACCGAACGCCGAATTGCCGCCATTTTGCGCCATCGCAACCATGGAATTGGGCTAGTCGGGACATGGGCCGTATCCCGGCCCAAACCGCGCGAACATGTGTTGATGTGGATGGCTCCTGATCCGGTCCACGGATCTCGTCTCTGGCATTTTCGGCGATATCAGCAACTGACGCACCATTGTTTACCAGTTCTAAACTCATTTTCCCGAACACTGCGCGCACGGTTTCGCGGTATCGGTATTCGAATGGCATCTTGGCGGCACGTCTTCTTTTTGTTGGGCTTTCTGGGTCTGCTGTCGGCTTGCGTCATTCTTGGCATGTTGTTCTGGATGACCTCTCAAATCGAGCGGACGGAAGAAGAAAAAGCCTATGCCCTCGTGGACCTGAAGCTGAGCGAAACCGCCAAAGCTCTGTCTCTTGCGGTTGAGGATTACGCATATTGGACGCTGGCCCATGACGTGGTAGCCGCGCGCGATGATGCCGGAGTATTGGAAAACCTCGGGTCCGGGGCCACGGAAAGCGCTCTGTTTGACCAGATATTCATCGTTGGACCGGATGGAACACTCCTTTACGCCTTTGACGAGGTTATGGGCGATGAGGCGCAGACGCTGTTCGACCCTGCGGCAGTGTCACCTGTGTGGGCCGCACTCACGCAAAACGACCCTGCCGACTATCTTTCCGTGTCATCGGTGATCGACCGGAACGGACAAGTCTTTCAGGTGGTCGGGGCGTGGATCACGCCCGATGCTATCGCCGATATGCCCGACGCAGAGCTTACCGCGATGTACGGGTTAATTCAACTTGATCAACAGCGGCTTGATGCGCTTCTTGGGGCGACGGACATCACCCGCATTGAGCTGACGCCCTTTGATCCGGTTGCCTCGGATGCAGCGGGCCTGACACTCACAGACCTGAACGATGTGCCGGTTGCCACAGTGACATGGGACATTCAGTCGTTGGGTACGCGCCTGCGGGACAAGCTGCTGCCAAGCGTCATTTTGATCGCGGCAAGCGTTCTGGGCATTTGCGCCTTGGCTGCGCGGTACTTTCGCCTGCAATACATCGCTCTGGGGCAGGCGCGGAAAATTGCGACCACCGATCAACTGACAGGCGTGTTGAACCGCGCCGGACTGGCCGAATCCCTGCGCAGCAAGGATATCCTGCGGAGCCTTGAACGTGGTCATCTTGCGGCGATCTACCTCGACCTGAACAAATTCAAGGCACTGAACGATACCTTCGGACACGAGGTTGGGGATATCGCATTGCGTGTCACCGCCGAACGCATTCAGACGGCTGTCAGAAAGACGGATATCGTCGCCAGATTGGGCGGGGATGAGTTCATCTGCGTCGTCGTCGATCCAGAAGCGGAATCCGCCGCCATCCGCGTCGCCGAACGGATTTTGGCGCTCGCAAAATCGCCGGTTTCGTTCAACGAAAGCGAGCAGATCGTAACCCCTTCGGTCGGCCTGGCCGTTGCAAGCCCCGGCACGGCTTGGGAAACGGTGCTGTCACATGCGGATGCTGCAATGTATTGGTCAAAGCAGAAACAGGCCGATTACCCTGTTCTGTTTTGCAAAAGCATGGACAGCGGGAACGAGAGTTTTGCCATCGCCGCAGCTTGACCCGCTCACCGCGCGTTTGGGACGTGACACAGCGCGAGACGGGTAAAACGGCAGCAATTGAAACCGGTCGCTATGTAACACCAGACTGGGCGCTAGTCCGGCAGACCCAATGCTTTTTTCTGATCCGCCGCCCATTTCATGATTGTCAGATCAAAGGTCAGCGCCATCAACGACACGCAAATACCCAACACGAAATTCTTGCCCAAATCTGTGCCCGCAAGTGTCCGCTGCAATTCTTGCCCAAGGTCCTGCGTTCCGATGAACGCAGCAATGATCACCATGAAGAAGGCAAACATGATCGCCTGATTGAACCCCACCGCCATTGTCGGCAGCGCCAAGGGCAGTTGAACCTTCACCAGCTTTTGCATCCGCGTGGCCCCCGCCATATCTGCCGCTTCGGTCATTTCAGGGGGCACGGTACGCAACCCTTCGATTGTGTAGCGGGTCAGCGGCACCATCGCAAAGATCAGGATGGACATGACAACGGATGTCGCCGTGATGCCAAACAGCATGATCGCCGGGATCAGATAGATGAAGCTGGGGAATGTCTGCGCCGTGTCGCAGGCCAAAAGCACCCGCTGCGACCACTTTTCCGACCGCGCCGCCGCGATACCCACCGGCACACCAATCAAAAGGGCAAGTGTCACGGCCGAGATCACCGAATAGAGCGTGATCACAGAACGATCCCACCACCCCGACAGCGCCACAAGGCTAAAGAAAATCGCACCATAAACCGCTGGACGCTTGCCCCCCAACGCCAATGCAAAGGCCACGACACACAAAATAAAGGCCGGAGTCGGTATCGACAGCAGGAAATCGCGGAACGGGTTCAAAATCCAGACATTCAGCACGTAACGGATGGCACCGGTCGTGTTCTGCACCGGATCAAGAGCCAGAAACTGCTTGATCAGCGTGTCAATTTCCTTGCCTTGGCTAAAGTTCTGCTTGCGTCCGATTTCTGCAAACACCTCCACGAACTGAGCAGCGATGCAGAAAAACACGAACGCGGCCAAGCCCGTCAGCAACATGACATGCCTGCGCCACCACGGCGTATCGCGTTCGAAATGCTCGGGCTGTTTGACAACCCATGCTTTTGACATCCGGTCGAGCGTCACCGCAAGCAGAACAATTGTCACGCCAATCTCGAACGACCGACCCAGCTTGAAACTGCCCATCATCGCCAACAGCTTGGCCCCCAGACCGGGCATTCCGATAAATGCGGTCAGAACAACCATCGCCAGACACAGCATGATGACTTGGTTCACACCCACGAGGATTTCTGTACGGGCTGATGGCAGATAGACATGACGCAGCAGCTGCCATTTGCTGCAACCGCTCATGTTGCCTGCCTCGACCACTTCCGACGGGACCTTTTGCAGCCCCAGCGTCGTCATCAGGATCATCGGGGGAATGGCATAGATCGTTGTGGCCACCGCGCCGGCGGTTGGCCCAACCTTAAAGAAGATGACCGCAGGCAGCAGATACGTAAAGAAGGGCAGCGTCTGTAGTACCGAAAGGATCGGTTTGATCGCGCGGTTCACGGCGGTGTATTTCCACGCAAGGATCCCCAGCCCCAGCCCGATAAAGAACGCAAGCGGAGCCGCGACCATTAGCACGGACATCGTCTCCATCGCGATTTTCCACTGACCGATCAACGCAGTCCAAATGAACGTGCCCGCCCCCAGCGCAGCCATGCGCCAACCGCCAAGATAGTAGCCGATGACGGCGGCCACCGCCGCCACAGCCGTCCAAGGGATCGGCCCAAGATACGGCCAGCGCCGCTTGCCGAACATCAGGTTGGCGGTCACATCCAGCAGCCATTCCAGCCCTTCGGTCAGCATCCGCGTAAAGGCCAACAGGCCCAGATCGTCCTTGATGAAATTGAAGATCACGTCCAGCCAAAGCGCAAAGGGCGGAATCAGCGCCTCGGGGAGACGAAACAGGGCATCCGGCAACAATCCGGCATATCGCAGCAAGGTCAACGCGACGGCAATGCCCACAAGGACCAGCGCCAGTCTGCCACGGGTCCATTGTCCAACCGCAGGGGCCGCGTCCTTGATCGTGTCGGCCACGTTGGCCATCAACTGGCCTCCAGCAAGATATCCAGCGCGGCGATACGGTCCATCCCGCCAATCACAGTGCCGTTCGTGGCAACCGGAATGACAGGACGGGTGTCATGCACCAACAGGCGCGCAAGATCCTGCACCGATGCCTTGGCATCCACCGGCTCCCCCTCGCCCGCCGCGTCGGCCTGCGCCAGAACGCCCGCGTGCACCACGCGGGCCTTGTCGATGTCTTCGGTGAATTTGCGCACGTATTCGGTGGCGGGGTTCAACACGATCTGATCGGGCGTGTCGCATTGTTCGACCGCGCCGTCCTTCATGATCGCGATACGATCCGCCAGCCGCAACGCCTCGTCAAAGTCGTGGGTGATAAAGACAATGGTCTTGCCCAGCATCCCTTGCAGGCGCAGAAACTCGTCCTGCATCTCGCGCCGGATCAGTGGATCAAGCGCTGAAAAGGGTTCGTCCAGAAACCAGATGTCTGGCTCAATGGCGAGGCTGCGGGCGATGCCTACGCGCTGCTGCTGACCGCCCGACAGTTCGCGGGGGAAATACTCTTCGCGCCCTTCGAGCCCCACCAGCTTGACCACCTCAAGCGCCCGTTCGCGGCGCGTGTGTTTGTCCTGCCCGCGCATTTCAAGCGGGAAGGCCACGTTTTCCAGCACCGTGCGGTGCGGCAACAGGCCAAAGGATTGAAACACCATACCCATCTTGTTGCGGCGCAACTCGATCAGTTCCTTTTCGGACAGGGACATGATGTCCTGCCCCTCAACCACGATCGACCCGCCTGTGATTTCGTGCAGGCGGGAAAAGCAACGGACAAGCGTGGATTTCCCCGACCCCGACAACCCCATGATCACCAACATCTCACCGCGCGAAACTTCGATGGACACATCCTTGACCCCGGCGATGTAGCCGTCCGCCCGGATGTCATCAAAGCTGTGATCCGCAGGCATCGACCGCAGATATCGTTCCGGATCGGCGCCGAAAATCTTCCAGACGTTTTTGCAGGAAATCACCGTGTCGGCGGTCATGGTTTTGGCTCTCCTCACCGATCAGGCGTCGGTGTTCAAAACGCCCGCCCGGAGTGTAACCCCGGACGGGCGAAAGGTCTCAACAGGTTTGGATGGCCTCAGGAGGTCCAGCCCTTCCACACATCCGGGTTCGCCTCGAGCCATTCGGCGGCAGCCTCTTCGGGCTCCATCTCTTCGACATCGACAAGACGGGCCATTTCGGCAATCTGCGGGTTGGTAAAGGAGATTTTGGTCAGCACGTCATATGCGCCCGGCCATTTGTCCTTCATCCCGTCCCAAGCGGCCTTCTTCAGGTAGCCGTCGGCAGGGTTGCCGCAATCATACAGCGCGTCCGGGTTCGGACCCACGGCGGGGTCCTTGTCGCAGCCATCGACCCAGACCGGGAATTCGACAAACTCGCCGGGCCAGACGGCTTCGGCAAAGTTGGGGGTCCAGTTGAACACCACCACGGGGCGCTTGTCGGCCTCGGCTG
This sequence comes from uncultured Tateyamaria sp., assembly GCF_947503385.1. Taxonomy (GTDB): domain Bacteria; phylum Pseudomonadota; class Alphaproteobacteria; order Rhodobacterales; family Rhodobacteraceae; genus Tateyamaria. Next base: position 1,053,859 of record NZ_CANNDO010000001.1, on the reverse strand, counting down.
CGCCAATCTCGGCCCAGAGCGCGGCGGCAGAGCCTGCGTTCACCACGACAAAGTCCATACCCAGAGCCTCGACACGTTCCTGACCGTGCTTGAGCCAGTCCACAGGCCCGTCAAGATACCGGCCCTTGTCGCCTGTTTCCGCTGTCGCAAACACGGCGGCACAGTCATTCAGTGCTTCCCAGCTTGGCAATCCGGGGCAGGCGTCCTTGGTCCACATGGGGTACCACCAGTCTTCGCGGGTCACGGCGTCATGGTCGCCCGCATCATGCAGCCCGCCTTTTTCCAACGCAGCCCGGAAGGATGCGCCAAACGCGCCTTCCCACACCTCAAGTTCGAGCGTGACATCACCCAAACGGACGGATTCGTAGACCGCCTGACTGTCTGTGGTAACGAATTCCACGTTGTTGCCCATGGATTCAAAAATCTGGCCGACCACGTGGCTCATCACGATTTGCGAGGACCAGTTGTGGATCGGAATTACGATCGGATCGCTGCTGTCCGCTGCAAGGAGCGACATTGGCGCAAAAGCCATGACACCTGCCGTCAGCGCAGTTGTAAATCTGTTCATTGATAGTCTCCCTAGTGGTACGCGGCTGTTTCGCCGCTTGATCGGCACGGATCGCCCCTGTTGATCGCAGTGGGAAATTGATTCCCGGACGGGCGTCCATTCTTGGTGCGGGCAGTCTTGCACTATTTTCCTATCAATCAAGTTTTTTTCTTGCTGAGTTACATTTGTGACCCCCTGTTGCCGTTGGAAACCCGCTAGGATGTCCGATTTGAAAGGTTCGATGTCGGGTTCCAAAGGCGCAAAACTGCGTTTTCTCGTTTATTCCGAGAGGAGGAGGTCCGATTCCATGCGATATTCCGGATTCAAGGTCATAAAAGAGGCGCTCACAGGCCACAAAGGCTGGACGCAAGCGTGGCGCGATCCCGAGCCGCAAGCGCAATATGACATCGTCATCATCGGCGGCGGCGGACACGGACTGGCCACCGCGCACTATCTTGCGTCGGTCTACGGAGAACGGCGCGTTGCGGTAATCGAAAAAGGCTGGATCGGCGGCGGCAATGTCGGGCGCAACACGACCATCATCCGCTCGAACTATCTGCTGGACGGAAATGAGCCGTTTTATGAGTTTTCCCTAAAGCTGTGGGAGGGTCTGGAACAGGACCTGAATTACAACGCGATGGTGTCCCAGCGTGGGATCATGAATCTGATCCACTCCGACGCGCAGCGCGATGCATTCATCCGGCGCGGCAACGCCATGATCCTGAACGGTGCCGATGCCGAACTGCTGTCCGAGGCGCAGATCCGGCTGGAGTATCCGTTTCTGAACTTTGATGATGCGCGGTTCCCCATCAAAGGGGGGCTGGCGCAGCGGCGCGGCGGCACGGTACGCCACGATGCAGTGGCATGGGGGTACGCGCGCGCCGCAGACAGCCGTGGCGTCGACATCATTCAGAACTGCGAAGTCATCGGTTTTCGCATCGAAGACGGCACATGCCTTGGTGTCGAAACGTCCAAGGGGTTTATTGGCGCAGGCCGCGTGGGCTGTGCAGTTGCGGGCAATTCCAGTCGCCTCATGGCCAAGGCCGGGATGCGCCTGCCCATTGAATCGCACGTCCTGCAGGCCTTTGTCTCCGAAGGGCTGAAGCCGGTCTTGCCGGGCGTCATCACCTTTGGCGCGGGCCATTTCTATGTGTCGCAATCCGACAAGGGCGGACTCGTCTTCGGAGGCGACATCGACGGCTACAACTCCTACGCCCAACGCGGCAACCTGCCGGTTGTCGAGGATGTCTGCGAGGGCGGCATGGCCATCATGCCCATGATCGGACGGGCGCGCCTGTTGCGCATGTGGGGCGGGATCATGGACATGAGCATGGACGGCTCGCCCATCATCGACCGGACCCATATCGACGGGCTCTATTTCAACGGCGGCTGGTGCTATGGCGGGTTCAAGGCCACGCCCGCCTCTGGCTACGCCTTTGCGCATCTGCTCGCCCGGGATGAACCGCACGAGACCGCAACCGCCTATCGTTTTGACCGGTTCCGCACCGGTCACATGATCGACGAAAAAGGGATGGGCAATCAGCCCAACCTGCATTGAGGGGCCGCACATGATCATCAATCACCCTTTGCTTGGTCCACGCGACAGCGCTGAATTTGTCTATCTTGGTGCGGCGACACTGATGGACCGCCCCGACCCGGACACCGCTACAGCCGAAGAGTGGCACGACTATGGATACTTGCGCGACAACCCGGCAGGACCGCACCGCGAGTTGTGGTTTCACGAAGGTGGCGACCGGTCGATCCTGATCGTCACGCGCAACACCACCACGCACGAGATCACGGCGGTCGAACTGGCCCGCACGGTGGGGGCACGGACATGACCCAGAAAAATCGGCTTGGCGGTGGGCAGGTGGATCGCAACACCACGCTGACCTTCACGTTCGACGGCAAGACATACGCGGGACATCCCGGCGACACGCTCGCCTCGGCGCTGCTGGCCAATAACGTGCGCCTGATGGGCCGGTCCTTCAAATACCATCGCCCACGCGGCCCGCTCTCTGCCGGATCGGAGGAGCCCAACGCCATCGTCGAATTGCGCAGCGGCGCACGGCAAGAACCCAACACCCGGGCCACCACGGCAGAACTGTTTGACGGGTTGGCCGCGCGGTCGCAGAACCGCTGGCCGAGCCTTGCCTTTGACGCGATGGCGGTGAACGACAGGCTGTCGGGCTTCCTCACTGCGGGGTTTTATTACAAGACGTTTATGTGGCCAGCGGCGTTCTGGGAAAAGATCTATGAGCCCATCATCCGCAAGGCAGCTGGTCTTGGGTCTTTGTCGATGCAGGCCGATCCGGACACTTATGACAAAGGGTTCCGGCACTGTGATCTGCTGATCATCGGCGCCGGTCCTGCGGGCCTCAGTGCAGCACTGACCGCGGGTCGGGCGGGCAAACACGTGATCCTCGCGGACGAAGATTTTCGCATGGGCGGACGGCTGAACGCAGAGACGTTTTCGGTTGCGGATATGGCAGGGGCCGATTGGGCCACGCAATCCGTTGCCGAACTCAGCGCGATGCCCAACGTCCGCTTAATGCCACGCACGACGGTGATCGGGGCGTTCGACCACGGCATCTATGGCGCCGTTGAACGGATCAGCGATCACGTCGCCGTGCCTGAAACGGGCAAGCCGCGTCAGATCTTGTGGCGCATCTATGCGCAGAACACCCTGCTGTGCGCCGGTGCGACTGAGCGTCCGATCGCCTTTGAAAACAACGACCGCCCCGGCATCATGCTGGCGGCGTCGCTGCGGGCCTATGCAAACCGCTGGGCGGCGACGCCCGCGCCGCGTGTTGCGGTCTTTACCAGCAATGATGACGGTCATCGCACCGCACGGGACCTGCACGCCAAAGGCGTGAAGGTGGCCGCCGTGATCGACACCCGCGCGGACGCGCCCCGCAGCCACGACTATGAGGTGCTGCAAGGCGCGCAGGTGGTCGATACGATGGGTCGCCTTGGCCTGACCTTTGTCGAGGTACGGCAAGCCAACGGCGAAATGCGTACCGTCGAATGTGGTGCGTTGGGTGTGTCCGGCGGATGGAACCCCAACGTCCAGCTGACCTGTCACCAACGGGGACGGCCTGCATGGGATGATGCGCTTGCCGCCTTTGTCCCCGGTGGCACATTGCCGCCCGGCATGGTGGTCGCTGGTGCGGTGGGCGGCCAGTTCTCGACTTATGCGGCACTCAAATCCGGGGCAGACGCCGCGCGTCAGGCGCTTGGCCTTAAAGGGCGCGCACCCCGCATTCCCGATGCTGAGGACGCGCCTGTCGAACAGACCCCGTTCTGGTATGTGGAGGGCTGCACGCGCGCATGGCTTGACCAGCAAAACGACGTCACGGTCAAGGATGTGAAGCTCAGCCATCAGGAAGGGTTCCGCTCGGTCGAGCATTTGAAACGATACACCACGCTGGGCATGGCCACCGATCAGGGCAAAACGTCCAACATGGGCGGCCTCGCCATTATGGCCGAACTTGCGGGCAAGACGATCCCAGAGGTGGGCACCACGATCTTTCGCCCGCCCTATACTCCCACATCAATCGGAGCGCTGGCCGGTCGGATGCGGGGCAAAGAGTTCCACCCCACCCGCCTGACCCCCTCGCATGTCTGGGCCAAGGAGCGCGGCGCGGTTTTCGTCGAGGTTGGCAACTGGCTGCGGGCGCAGTGGTTCCCGCTGCCGGGCGAGACGCATTGGCGGCAATCCGTAGACCGGGAGGTGATGGCCACGCGCGCGTCGGTCGGGGTGTGCGACTGCACCACACTGGGCAAGATTGACGTGCAGGGAACGGATGCCGCGACTTTTCTCAACAAAGTCTATTGCAACGGGTTCGCCAAGCTGGCCGTGGGCAAAACGCGCTATGGCCTGATGCTGCGCGAAGACGGGATTGCGATGGATGACGGCACCGCCGCCCGTCTGGCCGAGGACCATTTCGTCGTGACCACGACCACAGCCAATGCGGGCAAAGTGTACCAGCATATGGAATTTGTGCGCCAATGCCTGATGCCAGAGGCGGATGTGCAACTGATCTCAACCACCGAAGCATGGGCGCAATACGCGGTTGCCGGACCAAACTCCCGCAAACTGCTGCAAAAAATCGTCGACGCGGAGTACGATATCTCAAACGATGCGTTCCCCTTCATGGCCTGTGGCAACATCACCGTCTGTGGCGGTTTGCGCGCGCGGCTCTTCCGCATTTCCTTCTCCGGCGAACTGGCGTTCGAGATTGCCGTACCGGCCCGGTATGGCGATGCGCTGATGCGCAAGCTGATGACGGAGGGAGAAGCGTTTGACGTCACCCCATACGGCACCGAAGCGTTGGGCGCTATGCGGATCGAAAAAGGCCACGCGGCGGGCAATGAACTCAACGGCACAACGACCGCTCTGAACCTCGGCATGGGTCGCATGGTGTCCAAGACCAAGGACAGTATTGGGTCCAAACTGTCAGAACGCCCCGGTCTGAACACGGCGGATGCGCTGGTGCAAGTGGGCCTGCGCCCGGTCGATGCGGCCGACAAAATCACCGCAGGCGGCCACCTGATGCACGCGGACGGCCCGGTCGATGCGGCACATGATCAGGGTTACGTGACCTCTGCCGCCTATTCGCCCACGCTGGGCCACATGATTGGGCTGGGCTTTCTGAAAGACGGCGCAAACCGGCACGGCGAAACGCTACGCCTTGTCTCTCCCGTTACCGATCTCACCGTGAACGTAGAAATCGTATCGGCCCATTTCGTCGATCCCGAAGGAGACCGTGTCCGTGCATGATCTGATCCCCATCACCGCCCTTGGTGGCACCACAGCGCACGTCGACACCATCGGCGACACGACGCTGACCGAACTGCCCGATATCGCCCTCGCCTCTGTCGCGGCGCGGGCGGGTCAGGAAACGGCGTGCGGCGCGAAGCTGCGGGACATGCTGGGCGCAGATGCACCGGCTGCGGGCAAGGCGGTGTTTGGCGATCCTTTTTCGGCGCTGTGGATCGGGCCGGACCAGTGGATGATCTCTGCCGATTTCGCCACCCACGAAGATATTGCGGCGCAGGTTTCGTCACGGTTTGGCCGCTGCGCATCTGTGACGGAACAGACGGACGCCTGGGTGTGCTTTGATCTGTCCGGGGCGGGTGTGAATGCGGTGCTGGAGTTGCTCTGCAATATCAACCTTTTGCAGTTTGCGGCGGGCGACAGCACGCGCACATCGATCCATCATCTGGGCTGTTTGGTAACCTGCATCGAACCGGACCGGCTGGTGCGGATCATGGGCCCCCGTGCGTCCGCCGGGTCTCTGCATCATGCGGTGACGACGGCGATGACGTCCGTCGCTTAGGCGGATGGCAGGGGAACATCGCCCTGCACGCGGAACGAGTTGATGCGGCGCCGGTCCTCTTGCGGGGTGACGCCAAATGCTGCGCGGTAGTGGGTGAGTAGCGGCGTGGCAGAGCTGTAACCGACGGCCTGCGCAATGCTCAGCGTGGTGTCGCGGGAATAGAGCACAAGCTGCCGCGCCGCTTTCATCCGCATCGCGCGGTAATAATGGGTCGGACTGTGCCCCGTCGCCTTTTTGAAGGCGCGTTCGATCTGACGCGGCGTGACATGCAAGCGCTCCGCCACCTCGGCCACGGAAATCGTATCCTCGATCCTGTCGGCAAAGAGGGACGCGGCACGCGCGACCAGATCGGGCAGGTCCGGTGATGCAACGGGGCGCATCGGTACATTTTGCCGGATACCTTCGCCTCTGGCCGTCGGGTGCTGGAACCAGCACGCAACCTCATGTGCCGTGTCAGCCCCCAGCCGATCCTCGATCAGACGCAACGCCAGATCAAAGGCAGAGGCCGCACCGGACACGGTGTAACGGCGACGGTCCATGGTGATGACATCATCTGTCATCTCGATTTCAGGAAAGGCGCTGCTGAACGCAGTCTCGTAGCACCAGTGCACCGAACACCTGTACCCTGCCATTACGCCCGCACGGACCAACGGAAATACTCCGCCACTGATGGCCCCCAGAACGGCACCCTCGCGGTCCAGACGCCGCAGCGCCCCGTCGCTTTGCCGTGGCATTTGAAACACGCTGCCCGGGGCACCCAGCAGAAACAGGATATCCAGATCGGGCACATCGGCGAGCGCCATATCCGGATCAAAGGCGACCCGCGCACTCGACACCGTACGCTGCCCCGTTTCAGACACCAAATGCCAGCCAAACACGTCGGCTTCCGCAATCTCGTTGGCGGCGCGCAGCGGTTCGATCACGGAGGTGAGACAGGCCATGGGAAAACCGGGAAAGACCAGAAATCCGATCTGCATTTTTTCACTCTGGTTCAACTTTTGCGTTCTCAAGGGAAAAATCCGTCTTATGGTGGCTCAGTTTCGCCCAGAACCGAATTGTTTCCCTGGGCATGGCTGCATAGAAAGCGCGCGTTGTGAACAGAGAAAAGTTGGAAGCCGAAGTGGTCAGCAAACTTACGCAGGATCCGCATAGAACGCGTGACGGCGAACGTGAAAAGGTCCTCGAAGTGGCGATCGGTCGTGAGGTGCGCGCCTTTCGTCGACAGCAAGAGATTACGGTCGCCGAACTGTCCCAGATCACCGGCCTGTCCATCGGAATGCTGTCCAAGATCGAGAACGGCAATACCTCCCCGTCCCTCACCACATTGCAGCTCTTGGCCAATGCGCTGTCGGTCCCGCTCACCAGTTTTTTCCGCCGGTTCGAAGAAAGCCGCCAAGCGGTGCACACCAAATCCGGCGAAGGCGTGTCGATTGATCGCGAGGGTACGCGCGCCAACCACCAGTACAACCTGCTGGGCCATATCGGGGCAAATGCCTCTGGTGTGATTGTTGAACCCTACCTCATTACGTTGACGGCGGAATCCGACGTGTTTCCCGCGTTCCAGCACGGCGGGATCGAAACGATCTACATGCTGGAGGGCGAGGTCGACTATCGGCACGGTGATGACGTCTTTGCTCTGAAACCGGGTGATACGCTGTTTTTCGATGCGGATGCGCCGCACGGCCCGGACAAGCTGGTGGCCCTGCCCGCACGCTACCTGTCCGTCATCAGCTATCCGCAGAACACCTGATCACCGGGACAGGGGCGGCTCGGTCTCTAGATCGGGCCAGACACCGGGCGATGTGGGCAGCCCGTCATCGAACTGTGACAGGTAATCAAGCATCATCGGACGGTTGTCGATGAACCCTTTGTATGTGGCCAGTTCGACGGGCAGATCGCGCACCACACGGTGCAGGCGACGCCCCCATTTCGGCATCGTCATCAGATCCTGAAAGCTGCACAGGTAGCAGCGGATCGGGAACACCAGACCGTTAGAGCGTGGCAGACGAAAGAATGTCTGCAATTCGACCCGCAGATGCTGTTTCGCGCCGATGTTCTCGGGTGTCAGCGTCGTCTTTTGGATACCCCATTTGTGATAGTTTTCCGGACTGGTATCCAGCAGCGGGTTGACCGTCATCGTCCAATTGAGCCGCCGTGCAGGCGCGCCCTGCTGGATGTTGAGCAGAAATTTCAGCGCGCGGACAAAGATCCCTTTTTCATGGGCCAGCGGCACCGGTGCGTGCCATTCGAAAAAGTTCATGCCGATGTCGAAATCAAGGCTCCAGTCCGCCTGCGTCGTCACCATCCCGGCGTCCATCCACAGGTTGCCGTCACGCTGATCCAGCACACAGAAATCGCCTTGGGTCTGGCGGGTGATGTATTCCATCGGCCCGTAGGGCAGCGTTGTGTCATCGAGGAACGTGAACGTATCGTCAATGCCTAGCGGCTTGTTCACCCAGCGCCATGTGTCGCCATCGCGGTGCAACTCGAACAGGTCCGGGTAGTCCTCCGATTTGGACACCATGATCAGTTCCAGCAGGTCCCAGCCCGCAAGCGTCATATGCGGCAGCGACTGACAGCGCAGCGGATCGTCCGCCAGCACCATCGCCCGGTCCCGCATCTCGGACACGTAATGCTCGTCCACATCGAACCGTTTTTCATAAACCGACCCTTCGGGCCCGCCGCGGTGCTGTTCCATGTTGACCGCGTACATGTAGCTGTCTTCGTGGAACGGAAACGGAAAGCGTTTGATCGCCCAGTCCGAGTTGTGGAACGAATAGTCGTCGCGGAACGTCTCGTCGTTAAACTGAATGGTCATCGTTCAAGCTCCAATGTCCCGATAAAGCGGCTGACGCAGGGCATGATCTTGTCCCCGCTGGCATGTTGGTCTTCGTCCAGCCAGTGATCGCGGTGCACGAATTCACCGTTATGGGTGACGACATCTGTCTCGCACTGCCCGCACGACCCGCCACGGCACAGGAAGGGGGCCTCGACCCCGACCCGCTCAATCGCTTCCAGCAGGCTTTCGTGTTCGCCCACTGTGATCGTCTTGTCGGACTTGCACAGCCGAACCTGGAAGGGAACGCCCGGCTCTGGGGCCAGAAACTCTTCGGAATGCACATTGGCATCTGGCCACCCCGCAGCCGAGGCGGTCGCGTGCACCCAGTCGATCATGCCCTTGGGGCCGCAAACATAAGCGTGCGTGCCCAAGGGTTGCCCGTCCAGCAGACGTTCCAGATCAATCGCATCGCTCTGGTCGTCGTAATACACATGAACCTTGTTGGGGTGCTTGTAGGTCAGCACGTCGACATAGGTCCCAAGCGTCTCGGTGCGGCAGGCATAATGCAGCTCCCACGCGCCGCCTTGACGTTCCAGTTGCGCGATCATGGACATGAACGGGGTGATGCCGATGCCACCGGCGAGAAACACATGTTTGCGCGCCCGCAGATCAAGCGAGAACAGGTTGACGGGATAGGTGATCGTCATGGCGTCACCCACCGACACGTTGCGGTGCATAAAAAGCGAACCGCCCCGGCCAGCGTCATCACGGCGCACAGAAATGGCATAGGTGCTCAGATCCGCCGGGTCGGACATCAGCGAATAGGGATTCAGGCGGGTCCCGTCGCCGTCTTCCATGGTGACAACCGTATGTGCCCCGCCCGAAAACGGCGGAAACGGGGCGCCGTCACGGCGTTGAAATTCGAACCGTGTCACCAGATCATTCAGAGGCACGACAGCAGACACGACAACCTCGATCTTTTCCGCGCCGGGCTTGGCTTTTTGTGGGGCGGCGCTCATTCATAGATCCCCTTCGGTGCGGGCACATTGCCCGGATCTTCGGCGTCGATGCAGACCCCCTGATAGGCGGCCAGACGGCGCGAATAGTGGTCGCGCACAAACAGGTTCAGCCCGCAATGGCTGCATTGAAACGGGTCGGTTTCCACGTCTTCGGTGATGCCCTTGCAGTGCACGCACTGCATCCGGCGGGCAACGGAGCCGCGATGTTCGGTCTGAATGGCCGTGTGCGGAATACCCGCCTGCATCGCCTCGTTCTGGGCCTGCCCCATCAGTCCTTCGGTCCCGGTCAGGTACACCTGCAACCCCATATGCGCATCCTGCAAGACGCGGCGAATGCGCTGCACCGACGCGGCATAGCTTGGGCCCTCGTAGAACTGCGCCGGGTTCAATGCGCGCAGCTGATCGGCAAAACCCGCGCCGCGCGGGATGTAGATGATGTGGGTCTTGGCCATCAGATCGGGGGTCGCGATGCGCAGGATCGCCTCGGCCCCTTCGGCATCCGCGATCATCAGATGCGCCTTGCCCTGACGCGCCTCAAGCGTGCCGTAGACGGGCCTGCTCTTGATCGACGGGGGAAATTCGAATTTCGACATACCTGTCCTCGTCACGTGAAAAGGGCGCTGGTGTCTGCACCAGCGCCCTTTGAAAATTCAGCCCTTGGCGGTGCGGATCGACTTGTCCTTGTCATAGAACGGCATCTCTTCCGCGGTTGCAGCCAGTTCAGTGCCATCGGGCTGCACAACAGTCACCTTGGTGCCGGGCACCGCCACGGACGGGTCGAGCCGCGCAATTGCCACCGAATAGCCGTTCAGTTCCGAGGACAGGCCGTAGGTGATGACACCCACATCCTTGCCCTCGTGATGCACCCGGGCAAACATTTCCATCTGGTCCATGGCGTCGCCCTCAAGCTTTACGCCATAGATCTTGAACCGTTCCTTGCCCTTCATGGCGTAGTGGTTTTCGGACCCGATAAAGCCTTCCTTGCCCGGGGACACGGTAAAGTCGAGGCCCAGTTCCCAAAGGCTGTCGCCCGCGGGCGTTCCATCCGCAAACGGGAAGGTCTCGGAGTTGTCACCGGGGTAGAACAGCAGGTACGACTCAATCCGCAGCATATCGAGGGTGGAGAACTGCGTCGGGCGCACGTCGTCGCCGCCGGCCTCCAACACATTGTCCCAGATATGCACCGCATCCTTGGCACGGCAGAAAATCTCGTAGCCACGCTCGCCGGTGTAGCCCGTGCGCGAGATCATCACGTCGCGGCCATAAAGGCGCGTTTGCATGATCCCGAAATAGGCCAGATCGCGGATCGCGGGGATGTCCTTGGCCAAGATGTCGACCGCCTTGGGGCCTTGCAACGACATGTCGTGCAGATCGTCATCCATGATCACCGAACAATTTTTGGCCGCGGCCACGGTGGTCAGTTGCTCCATCCCGGTGCCGGTGCCGTGCACGACGAGCCACGAATTAACGGCGATGTGGTAGATCACACAATCGTCCACAAACAATCCGCGGTCATCCAACATGCAGGCATACACAGCGCGGCCCGGTGCGATCTTTTCCACGTTGCGCGTTGTGACCCGGTCGATCACATAGGCAGCGTCTTCGCCCACGACATGCACTTTTTTCAGACCGGACACATCCATCAGGCCCGCCTTGGTGCGGATTGCCTCATAATCCGCTTTGGCACGTTCCGGTGTATGGTCGTAGAACCACGCGGTGCCCATACCATTCCAGTCTTCCAACTCGCCGCCGATCTCTGCGTGGCGGCTGGCAAGCGCCGAGGTTCTCCATAGAATGGCCATGGTGGTTTTCCCTGTTCTTTATGAGTCTTGTTGTGATGTATTGAGCCTCAGCACATGCCGAAAAGCAAGAATGCGGTGCAACTTTTTTTCCTGCTGGGCAATTTTTGAACGGTGAAGGGGCGACCGAAGCCGCCCCTTGCACGCGATATCAGCGCTTACTTCTCGTATTGCTTGGTTTTGGCGCTTTCGGTCTTTTGTCCGAAAAGCAGCACGGCCACGCAGATGCCTGCCGCAATCAGGGTGTAAAGGCCCGGCATTGCGCTGCCCCAACCCATGAACATAGCCCCGTCAACAACCGACCAGCTTGCTTCGTCATATGGAAAACCCATGGTTTTGTCCTTTCCTGTTCGATTATTCGCCGGGCGCCAGATTGACGCCGGGCGCTGGGATGCCTTCGGGGTAGCCTTCGGCTGGCACCTTGACCATGTCCATGCCCGCGATCTCGGCCCCTTCGGGAATGCGCAACATGCCCATCATCTTGAGGACAAACGACACCGCGTAGCCGGGCACAAAGCCCAAGAGGAAGAAAACAATCGCACCCACAATCTGCCCGATCAGGCTGATGGTCGGCACCTCGCCCGCCGCACCCTGTAGCGACGGATAGCCCGCGCCAAAGATACCCAGCAGGATCACACCATACAGACCAATGGTGCCGTGCACCGTGACCGCACCCACCGCATCGTCGATGCCGCGGTTTTCCAGCCATGTGGCGCAGGGCTTTAGGATCACCCCGGCGGAGAAGGCGATGATGAACGCCAGCGCGGGGTAATAGATGTCGAGGCCAGAGGCGGTCGAGATGATCCCCGCCAGAGCGCCCGACATCATCCAGAACGGATCGCGCGTCAGCACCCATGCGCCGATGACGCCACCAGCAATTGCCATCAGGATGTTGAAGGCCAGCGCCGACAGCGTGATAGGCGTGCCGTAGATGGTCGACGGCTTGTCCGCAAACCAGCTCCACGCCTCTCCGGGGACAATCACACACGCCATGAGAAAGCCCCAGAAGCCGACGATGATCAGCATCAGGCCCGTCACGGTCAGCGGCATGTTGTGGCCTGCGATGTGGTTGGCCGTGCCGTCCGCGTTGAATTTGCCGATGCGCGGCCCGAGGTTGATCAAAACGCCAAGGGCAAAGAACCCGGCAACCGCGTGCACAAGGCCCGCCGCGCCAAAGTCATGCACGCCCCATTGCGTGACCAGCCAGCCATCTGCGTGCCAGCCCCATGCGGCGGCAACGACCCACGCGAACGACCCAAGGACCACGGCAAGGATGACAAAGCCGACCGTCTGAATACGTTCAATTACAGCCCCGGACATGATGGACGCCGTCGTGGCGGCGAACAGCGCAAAAGCGCCAAAGAACACGCCGGATGCCTGATCCGCGATGTTCGGGCCCATATACTGGGCACTTTCGCCCCAGCCCCACGCAATGGCGTTGGCATATTCCACACCCGAGATGCCCGCAGGCCCCGCCGCACCCGGCAGCCCCGTGGGAAAGCCCCAATAGACCCACCACCCAAAGAAATAGAAGGTCGGGATCATAAAGGCGAAAGCGAGGATGTTCTTGACCCCGGAACTCAGCACGTTCTTGAGGCGCGATGCCCCCATCTCGTACGCCAGAAACCCCGCATGAATGATGATCATCAGCGGGATTGTCAGATAATAGAATGTTTCGGCAAACATGGTGTTGGTGACACCACTGCTTGCTTGCAGCGCGGCAATCTGGGCCGTCAGCTCTGCGATTTGCTCTTCCACGATGAACCCCCGTGTTGGACTGTTGGGTTGGTGCGTCGTCGTATGAACTGCGCGACGCTGGCCGGAGTGAAACACGCAACGTTTCATCTGGCGACTCTTTTTTTAACTCGTGTGAAAAATAGTTTCCCATTGGTTGAGCATGTGATGTAACGATGCTAGCGTTCGAGTCGAACGACAAACCACTGACCGGAGGGCCATCACCATGTGCGGAATTGTCGGACTTTTTCTCAAAGACACCGCGTTGGAACCACAGCTTGGTGACATGTTGACGGATATGCTCATCACCATGACGGACCGTGGGCCTGACAGTGCAGGCATTGCGATTTATGGTGACGAAACAACGGGTAACGCCAAACTGACAGTACAGTCGAACACACCCGAGACCAGTTTTGACAAGCTCGACAATGACCTGCGCAAACGGATCAAGGGCAAGGTGTCTATGTCGGTAAAAGACACCCATGCGGTGCTGTCTCTGCAAGCGGATCAGGTGGCCATTGCACGTGATGTTCTGGCCGAAATTCGACCCGATGTGCGGATCATGAGCCACGGGTCCACCCTTGAAATCTACAAAGAGGTTGGACTGCCCAAAGATGTGGCAGACCGCTTCGATATTCGGCAAATGTCTGGCACGCACGGGATCGGGCACACGCGCATGGCGACCGAGTCGGCGGTGACCACGATGGGCGCGCACCCGTTCAACACCGGGATCGACCAGTGCCTCGTGCACAACGGATCGCTGTCCAACCACAACTCATTGCGCCGCAAACTGCGCCGTCTTGGCGTGCATATCGCAACCGAGAATGACACCGAAGTCGGGGCGGCCTACCTGACATGGAAGATGCAGACCGGATCGACGCTGGGCGAGGCGCTGACCTCCAGCCTTGATGACCTCGACGGGTTCTTTACCTTTGTCGTGGGCACCAAGGACGGGTTCGGCGTGGTGCGCGACCCGATCGCCTGCAAGCCCGCCGTGATGGCCGAAACCGATCAATATGTGGCCTTTGGTTCTGAATATCGCGCTCTGGTAAACCTGCCGGGCATTGAAGGCGCAAAGGTCTGGGAACCCGAGCCCGCCACCGTCTATTTCTGGTCGCACAACGCGGCCCCAACCGCGCAAGAGAAAGCGGCGTAAATGCAAACATTTGACTTGGAAGCGCAAGGGCTTCGTGCGCTGAATTCCACCCTGCACGCGCAGGCCGACACGACCAACCAGACGCAGTGGAAAATCGTGAATCCCAAGGGCAGCCATGCGATTGCCGTGGGTCTGGACGCGCCGATTGAAGTGAACATCAAAGGCTCCACCGGATACTATTGTGCTGGTATGAACAAGCAGGCGACCGTGCATGTGCACGGCTCTGTTGGGCCGGGGACGGCTGAAAACATGATGTCGGGCATGGTCGTCGTCGAAGGCGATGCCTCGCAATATGCAGGTGCCACCGGGCATGGCGGCACGCTGATCATCAAGGGCAACGCATCTTCGCGCTGCGGCATCTCGATGAAGGGCATCGACATCATCGTGCACGGCAATATCGGCCACATGTCGGCTTTTATGGCGCAATCGGGCAACCTTGTGGTCTGCGGGGATGCGGGTGAGGCGTTGGGCGACTCTCTTTACGAGGCCAAGCTGTTCGTGCGTGGATCGGTGAAATCGCTGGGGGCTGACTGCATCGAAAAAGAGATGCGGCCGGAACACGTTACCCTCCTTGAAGAATTGCTGGAACGCGGGGGCTGCAATGCCAAGGCGTCCGAGTTCAAACGCTATGGATCGGCCCGGCAGCTTTATAACTTCAACATCGACAACGCGTATTGAGGAACGGCAGATGAAAGACGAGCAAAAGGGCGCACCGCGCACGATGCCGATCCAGTCGGCCACCTTTTCGAACCCGGTGAATGCCGAAATCCGGCGCGCGGCGGCGACGGGCATCTATGACATTCGCGGCGGCGGCGCCAAACGCAAGCTGCCCCATTTCGACGATCTGCTGTTTTTGGGTGCGTCCATGTCGCGCTATCCGCTCGAAGGATATCGCGAGCGGTGCGACACCAACGTGACACTGGGCACCCGCTTTGCCAAAAACCCGATCAAGCTGGATATTCCTGTGACCATTGCGGGCATGTCCTTTGGTGCGCTGTCGGGTGGTGCCAAGGAAGCATTGGGCCGTGGCGCCACCATGGCAGGCACATCAACCACCACCGGCGATGGCGGCATGACCGAAGAGGAACGCGGCCATTCCAACAAGCTGGTCTACCAATACCTGCCATCGCGCTATGGTATGAACCCGGATGATCTGCGCCGCTGCGACGCCATCGAGATTGTTGTGGGCCAAGGCGCGAAACCCGGCGGCGGCGGTATGCTCTTGGGTCAGAAAATCAGCGACCGCGTCGCCGAAATGCGCAACCTGCCCAAAGGGATCGACCAGCGGTCGGCCTGTCGGCACCCCGACTGGACCGGACCCGACGATCTGGAAATCAAGATCCTTGAATTGCGCGAGATCACCAATTGGGAAAAGCCGATCTACATCAAGGTCGGCGGTGCACGGCCCTATTTTGACACCACGCTTGCCGTTAAGGCGGGCGCGGATGTGGTTGTGCTCGACGGGATGCAAGGCGGCACGGCGGCCACGCAGGACGTGTTCATCGAACATGTGGGCCAGCCTATTCTGGCCTGTATCCGCGAAGCGGTGCGCGCGCTGCAAGACCTCGACATGCACCGCGAGGTGCAGCTTGTCGTGTCTGGTGGCATCCGTACGGGTGCGGATGTGGCCAAAGCCATGGCCCTTGGCGCGGACGCGGTCGCCATCGGCACGGCTGCCCTGATCGCCTTGGGCGACAACGACCCGAAATGGGAGGCCGAGTATAACGCGCTCGGCACCACCGCAGGTGCCTATGACGACTGGCACGAGGGGCAAGACCCCGCCGGCATCACCACGCAGGACCCCGAGTTGATGAAACGCTTTGACCCGATCGAGGGGGGGCGGCGGCTCAACAATTACCTCAAGGTGATGACGCTGGAGGCGCAGACCATCGCGCGGGCCTGCGGCAAGAACCACCTGCACAATCTCGAACCCGAGGACCTCTGTGCCCTGACGCTGGAGGCCGCGGCAATGGCCAAGATCCCGCTTGCTGGCACTGACTGGTACCCCGGCAAGCCCGGCACCGCAT
Organism: uncultured Tateyamaria sp.; assembly: GCF_947503385.1. GTDB lineage: Bacteria > Pseudomonadota > Alphaproteobacteria > Rhodobacterales > Rhodobacteraceae > Tateyamaria. The sequence goes on along the minus strand of NZ_CANNDO010000001.1, from coordinate 1,037,456 downwards.
ATTGATCACCACAACGAAGGGCGCGGCCATCACGGCACGCGCCCTCATCACATAAAGACCAACAGGAACAGACAGATGACCACTGATCTTGCAAAGTTCGCCGCTGACAACGGTGTAAAGTACTTCATGATTTCTTTCACCGACCTCTTTGGCGGTCAGCGGGCGAAACTGGTGCCCGCCCAAGCGATTGCGGAGATGCAGGAAGACGGCGCAGGGTTTGCGGGTTTTGCCACGTGGCTTGATATGACGCCCGCGCACCCGGACATGCTGGCGGTGCCGGACCCGTCCTCGGTCATCCAACTGCCGTGGAAACCCGAGGTGGCGTGGGTCGCGGGCAATTGCGTCATGGAAGGCGAGGATGTCGCCCAAGCCCCCCGCAACGTGCTGCGGCGCCTGATCGACGAAGCCGCCGCCGAAGGGTTACACGTCAAGACCGGGATCGAGGCCGAATACTTCCTCATGACGCCCGACGGCAACCAGATCAGCGACGAATACGACACTGCGGCCAAGCCCTGCTACGACCAGCAGGCCGTGATGCGCCGCTACGATGTGGTGCGCGAGATTTGCGACTACATGCTCGATCTGGGCTGGGGACCATACCAGAATGACCACGAGGATGCGAATGGCCAGTTCGAGATGAACTGGGAATTTGACGACGCGTTGCGCACGGCTGACAAGCACTCGTTCTTCAAGTTCATGACCAAAAGCGTGGCCGAAAAACACGGCTTCCGCGCAACCTTTATGCCCAAACCGGTCGAAGGACTGACGGGCAATGGATGTCACGCCCATATCTCTGTCTGGGACGCGCCTGGCGGGAAGGCCAAAACCAACGTCTTCGCCATGGAACCCAATGACAGCAGTCAGACCGCCGAATTGGGCCTGTCGGAAAAGGGCCGTCATTTCTTGGGCGGGATCATGAAACACGCAAGCGCGCTGGCCGCGATCACAAACCCGACGGTCAACAGCTACAAGCGCATCAACGCGCCACGGACCATGTCAGGGGCCACATGGGCGCCCAACACGGTCACGTGGACCGGCAACAACCGCACGCATATGGTTCGGGTCCCCGGCCCGGGCCGGTTCGAGTTGCGGCTGCCGGACGGGGCGACGAACCCGTATCTGTTGCAGGCGGTGATCATTGCGGCGGGGCTGGACGGTATCCGCAGCAAGGCGGACCCCGGAAAACGGCACGACATCGACATGTATGCCGACGGTCACAAAGTGCGCGGCGCACCCAAACTGCCTCTCAACATGCTGGACGCCCTGCGCGAGTATGACAAAGACAAGAGCCTGAAGGCGGCGATGGGCGAAGAATTCTCGGCCTCTTACATCAAGATGAAGACGCAGGAGTGGAACGATTTTACTGCGCATTTCTCGCAATGGGAAAAGGACAACACCCTCGATATCTGAGGGCGTGTATCGGGCGCGTCAGCGCAACCAACCTGCCCGCGCCGCAATCGTGGAATACCAAAACAGGGCCGCCCCAACGAGCAGAGCCAAAGCGGTGCTGGGGGCGAACCCGACCAATGTGACGGTGTGGATCACTGCCACAACACTCCCGATCAGCGATACAAAAAGGACCTGCATCGCCACCCGGCGGCGCAGCAACAGCACGATGCAGCCCGCTGCGCCACCAAACACCGCCACCGCAAAGGCCGCTGTAGCCCAAGCGGGACGATTTTCGATGATCTGACGGTACAGTTCGGGCATCTGCGCAACCACGTCCGCGTTCATCTGGGTGATAAAGTTCAGGCATCCCATCAGGTTCCAGACAAGCCCGCACGCCGCGATGAACCAGAAACTGAAATGGGGTTTGATCATGTCTTACGTCTTTCCCGGATCGTATAAACTTGCGTCACGTGACCCTGACATGGGCTTTGTTGCGCAGCAATGACTTTCCTGATGTTCAAATTTGTTGACTTACAGGGATGATGTGGATGGAATTGAGGTAACGCATTTTTTAAGGAGAGTCGCACAATGCCCAAACGTATCGCCATCATCGGGGCCGGTCCTTCGGGCCTTGCGCAGCTCCGCGCGTTCCAGTCCGCCAAAAAGAACGGCGCAGACATCCCCGAGGTCGTCTGCTTTGAAAAGCAATCCAACTGGGGCGGCTTGTGGAACTACACATGGCGCACTGGCGTGGACCAATATGGCGAGCCGGTACACGGCTCTATGTACCGGTATTTGTGGTCCAATGGCCCCAAGGAGGGGTTGGAATTTGCCGACTATTCGTTCGAAGAGCATTTCGGCAAGCAAATCGCATCCTATCCACCGCGCGCGGTGCTCTTCGACTACATTCAGGGCCGGGTCGAAAAGGCGGGTGTGCGCGACTGGATTCGCTTTGAAACCGCGGTGCGCCGGGTGACGTTCGAGGACGGTGTGTTTAGCGTGACGGTCAAAGACCTGCCGAACGACCGCGAATACACCGAAACCTTTGACCACGTGATCTGCGCGTCGGGCCATTTCTCCACCCCGAACGTGCCGGAATTTCCCGGCTTCGAAAGCTTCAAGGGCCGCGTGTTGCACGCCCATGATTTCCGGGATGCGCTGGAATTCAAGGATCAGGACATTCTGATCGTCGGCACCAGCTATTCCGCCGAAGATATCGGCTCGCAATGTTGGAAATACGGGGCAAAATCCATCACGGTGTCACACCGGACCGCTGCCATGGGATATGATTGGCCCGACAATTGGGCGGAAGTACCGCTTCTGACCCATGTCGACGGCAAGACCGCGCATTTCAAGGATGGGACCAGCCGCGACGTGGACGCCGTGATCCTGTGCACGGGCTACCAGCACCATTTCCCCTTTATGGCCGAAGATTTGCGCCTGAAAACCGCCAACCGTCTGGCGACGGCGGACCTTTTTAAGGGCGTTGCGTGGGTCGACAATCCGGCGCTCTTCTATTTGGGGATGCAGGACCAGTGGTTCACCTTCAACATGTTTGACGCGCAGGCATGGTGGGTGCGCGACGCGATCATGGGCAAGATCGCGCTGCCCTCCAAGGCCGAGATGGAAGCCGACGTGGCGGACCGTATCGCCCGCGAGGATGCGGGAGAGGATGACTATGACGCGATCTGGTATCAGGGCGACTACATCAAGGAACTGATCGCAGAGACGGATTATCCATCATTCGATGTCGAAGGGGCCTGTCAGGCGTTCAAGGCATGGAAGGGCCACAAGAAACAAGGGATCATGACGTTCCGCGACAATTGCTATGCGTCCGTGATGACCGGGTCGATGGCGCCCATCCACCACACACCGTGGGTGGATGCGCTGGATGACAGCCTCGAAGTCTATCTGCAAAACTAAGGGGCAGGCGCGACCCGCAAAAAGACATAGGTCTGCTGCAAAGCGCCCTTGTCTTTGATGGAGACACTGATCTGCGCCGTTTCGGTATCGAACGTGCGCAGGTCGTAGCTGTCGGGGTGGTTGACGCCCTGATCCGCAACGCCATTGGCATTCAGGCAGCGCGTCGTTGCGTTCAGCAAAGTCGTAAATGCAGTTGTTGCCGCCTCGGCGCGGTATTCAAAGGGCCACCGGCAATTGGCCGCACGCGCCCCCGTCAGGTCCAGTGAGGTGACACAGGTGCCCGGCGTGCCATCGGGCAGCGTGATTGTCCCGGCGCTGTGGTTGGTGAGCGCGGTCAGGTCCGCACAATACGCTTCCGCATGGACGGACGTCCCGCAGAGCAGAGCGAAAATGGCGGCGCGGATCATGGGGCCACCAACCTTTGGCCTTCGACCAGTTCGAACGGCGTTGGCGGGGTCTTCTTGCTGACCCAGTAGAACGTCCCGGCCCATTCCATCACAAACCACCCTTCCCAATCCGCATCGCGGGGCCAGATGCTTTGGTATTCATCCTTGTCCGCATCAATGCGCCACTTCCCGCGTGTCGACCGCGCCCCGTCCTGCGCGTAGATTGTCGTGCCGTCCGCATCGAAATACTGACGGTACGCTGCACCCTCCCATTTGCCCACAGCCGTGTTGCCGGACAAAAGCGCGTCGATCTCGTGCGCCTTGAGCTTGACCGATTGAGCGTGGGCGGGAAAGGCCAGAGCGACAAGCCCGATCAGGAATGCGCGACGGATCATGATCTTGGCCGCTCCTTTTTCGGGTCGTAATGCGCGAAGGGTACGATTTCGGCTGGCAGACGTTTTTGGTGACCGTCAAGCTTGCCCACCTCAACCGCTGCGCCAATTTCGGCATGGGCCACGTCAATGCGCGCAAGGGCGATGTTCTTGCCCAGCAGCGGCGAGCGCATGGAGGACGTGACCTCGCCCACTTGCGCGCGTCCGATGTGAATGCAATCGCCGTGATCCACCGCCACGTTGCTGTCGATATCAAGGCCCACCATTTTGCGGCTTGGGTGTTCCTTGCGCCGGATCAGCGCATTGCGGCCAATAAAATCATCCTCTTTTGACTTGAGCGGGACAGTAAAGCCGATCCCGGCTTCGAACGGGTCCGTCTGGTCAGAAAAATCGTAACCCGCAAAGATCAGCCCCGCTTCGATCCGCACCATGTCCAGCGCTTCGAGCCCCATCGGGCGCAGTCCGTGCCCCTGCCCCGCATCCCAGATCGCGTCAAAGATTTCAGCCGCATCCTTTGGGTGACACATGACCTCGTACCCCAACTCGCCGGTGTAGCCGGTGCGGGAGATGACAAAGGGCGTGCCGCTTTCGGTGTTGAGGCGCGCAGGCGTAAAGCGGAACCAGCCCAGTTGGTCGAATTCGGGGTTGTGCGGCGCGGTCCAGACAATCTTGCGCAGAAGATCGCGGCTTTCCGGTCCCTGCACCGCGACGTTGTGAAGTTGGTCGGTGGAGGACCGCACCAACACCCTGAGCCCCAGCTTGTCCGCCTGTTCACGCAGCCATTCGCCGCCGTAATCATTGCCGCCGATCCAGCGGAAATTATCCTTGCCCAACCGAAAGACAGTCCCGTCGTCGATCATGCCGCCATGTTCGTAGCACATCGCGGTGTACACCACCCCGCCCACGGCCAGCGTCTTCATGTTGCGGGTAAAGACGTATTGGCACAGCGCCTCTGCATCCGGGCCGGTGATCTCGAACTTGCGCAGCGGCGACAGGTCCATGATTACAGCTTGCTTGCGGCAGGCCCAGTATTCCTCGATCGGGCCCGCTTCGGCAAAACAGTTGGCCAGCCAATAGCCGTTGTATTCGACAAAGTTGCGGGTGTGTTTGGCAAAGCTGTCGTGAAAGGCGGTTTGTTTGGTCATTTTGGGGTCCGCATCAGGGGTGGGCCGATAGGCGACACTGCGTTGGAATGTCTCGCGCCCGCTATAGGTGCGCACGTGGATGTCGGTCGGGTTCCAGCCATTGGCCGCCGTTGTGTCGTCAGGACAGGCCGACGACACACAGACGATGTCCGTCAGCGCCCGCAGCAGGACATAATCGCCGGGGCGCGACCACGGTTCGTCCGAGTACATGACCCCGTGTTCGTCCAGATAGGTATTGAAGAAAAAGTTGATGGCCATCCAACCCGGCCGACCTGTCACATTGAATTCGGCCAGTGCGGTGTTGAAATTCTCAGAGCAGTTAACGTGACCGGGATAGCCGATGTCGTCGTAATATTTGGCAGAGCAGGCCAAGGCAAAGGCATCGTGACGCCCGCAGGTGTCCTGTACCACCTCGACCAGCGGCAGCATCTCCTGATCGTAGTATTTCGCGTGCAGGCCTGGCATGGGGTATGCGTGCCCCATCAGGGTGCGCGTCGTGGTCACGTCCAGCGCGTGTTCGATGCCCTTGTCCAGCTTGCGCGCGGAAAAGCATTCGAAATCCGTGCATTGTCGGCCATCCACATCAATGATCTGGATATAGTCACCCGCTTTGACAAAGTAGGCTTCGGCAGTCTGGCTGTGCACGCGAATGTCGGCGACCGGGTCGGCCAGCGGATCGGGCAGCGCGAATTTGACGTGGGATTTGATCGTGGCGCGCCGGATCATGACGGTGAGCGGCGTCGTCGTATTCTGCGCCTCTGCATCCATCGGGTCGCCGGGTGCCGCGATGATCAGGGTGCCGTCGCGGGTGACACGCATGTCTTCTGTGGCCTTGGCGCGGGTGTCCGTATCGAACAGACGGATGGCGCGCGCCCCTGCGAGATCAATTTTGCGCGCTTCGAGCCCCATCCGAAATCCGCGCAAAGACTGGTCACTGCCTGCCAATAAGGCACGCAAGCCATCCGCAGATGCGTCAACCGGACGATCAAGCAAAGTGTCGCCCGCCCGGCCCTGCGCATCTGCACAGACCACCTCGCACACCTGCCCGCCCTCATCGTTGATCACCGTGAGGCCATCTCCGGCTTCGACGGGGATAAAGACTGCGCCACCGCCCTGCACCACGTAGCGTTCTGTGCCGGGCGGCATCGAAAATTGCGCGGGCTGGATGATCTGGCTTGGGCGCGGTGGGCCAGGCCGAACCTTGGGATAGGGGTCATCAAGCATCATCGCCTCCCACGCCGCGCGGATTTGCACTAGCGGAATAAAAATTTAACTGTGAGAATACTCCTCTCTGGCAAATCTGCAAATGAAAGGGACACCGCCGCGTGAGAAAAACAATCCAGACGGCGGGGCAATGCACATGGGCGCGCTGACCCTTGGCCTGATCGCTGCGTTTTGCTGGGGCGTGCACGACACGCTGGTGCGGTACATCTCGCAGAAAGTGGGCGTGTTTCCCTCCCTGTTCCCGGTTCTTGTCACCGGCTGCGTGATGACAGCCGTTTTGTCACCTGCGCTGGACACCGCGCGGATCGGCGGGGATGCCACGTGGCTGGCCCTCCTGTCCGGGGCTGTCTTTGGCCTGACTGGCCTCAGCTTTTATCAAGCGCTCAAGATCGGGCCAGTGCGGGTTGTCGCCCCCATCGTCGCCAGCTTTCCCATCCTGTCGGTCGGCTGGGCCGTGGCGAACGGGCAGGTTGTGACCGGCTGGCAATGGTTGGCCGTGGTTGTGATCGTCGCCGGGTGCAGCGCGGTTGCCTTGACGTCGGTCGACCGGGACACAACGGGCCCGCGCGCGTCAGCGGTGGTCTGGTCCATACTTGCCGCCATCGGCTTTGCCGTGTCCTTTGCACTGGGCCAGTTGTCCATCGCCCAAGGCACCGAGATGACCGCAATTGCGCTGGCACGTTTTGGCGCGGTCGCGGTGGTAGTTGCCCTCGCGCTGGCCCTGCGCCAGCCGCTGTTGCCGGTGCGCCGCGCTGTGCCGGTGCTGATTGTCATGGGCGTGCTGGACGCAATCGCCATCGGCGCGGTGATGCTGGCGGGCGGCTACGCCTACCCCGCCTTTGCAGCCGTCGCCGCGTCGACATTTGGCGTGCTTACCATCATCCTTGCCGCCGTCTTTCTTGGTGAAGCGGTCGCGCGTGCCCAATGGCTTGGGATCGTCGTGGTTTTTGCGGCCATCGGGTATCTGGCCGCCTAGCGCCCGTCATAGGTGAGCAGTTGCAGGTTCTTGCGCTCGCGCATCTTGGACGGCGTGACACCGTATTCGCCCTTGATCGCCTTTGCCATCGTCGTGCAGGAGCCAAAGCCGGTGGCGACTGCAATATCGACCATCGGCAATAGCGATTCCTCGATCATGGCCCGCGCGCGCTTGACACGCAGTCGCTTGTAGAACCGCGCGGGCGTATCATTGAACACAGAACGAAAGACCCGCTCAAGATGCCGGGTCGAAACGCCCACGCGGGTGGTGATGTCGTCCATCGACAGCGGCTCGTTTACCGTGTCTTCCATCAGGCGGATCACTTCGGTCAACCTTGCATCAAACAGCCCTTCGTTGTCGGCGATGGACTTGGGTTGCTCTGCGTCGCTTTTGCGGATGGTCTGCAACAGCAGGTGATTGCCCAGTTCTGCGACTTGCGGGCTGGTCAGGTGCGGCGCGACAAGGCCGACCATCAGCTCCAGCGTGGCACCCGCCCCTGCGGACGTGATGATGCCATCCGAATTCTCGCTCAGATGCGTTGTCAAACGTGGGTGGTATCCGGTTTCGACCAGTTGCGTCACATCCCGCCAATGCGTGGTGACCCGGCCCGCAGGTGCTTTGGTCGCCCTGATGTACGCCGTTGCCGCGTCCGACAAGAGCACAACTGTGCGGGCCTTGCGCTGCATCGCGCGTGCGCGCGGCAGCCAAGTGTTCCCGCCCGCCTTTTTACCGCCAACCACGACCATCATGTCTGCCAGCCTGTGGTCACCAATGGCCGGTTCCCCACGCACCAGCGCCCCCTGATCGCTGGTCACAAAACCGGGTGCATCCGTGCTGAACCGCCACGAAAACAGATCCCGCGCCAATATCGCGTTGGCCGTGGCCAGCACATGCGTGACAGAGGATAACTCAAGCCCGCTAAAACCCTTGCTTACGTAAATCTCGACCACCTGCGCCCGCGCCGGGTCTGCCACAGCGGCGGCCACGTCAAATCGGTTTTGCTGTTTGCCCATGTCAGTCCATCCATCCAGCGGCAACCTGGCGCTGGTGCGCCACGGTCGCGTTGCGCATCAGGGTCGCCACCGTGACCGGACCCACGCCGCCCGGCACCGGGGTGATCCACCCTGCAATCTCACCCACCGCATCGGTATCCACGTCACCGACGATCCGGGGCCTGCCATCCGCGCCTTTAACTTGGTTGATCCCGATGTCGATGACCACCGCACCGGGTTTGATCATATTCGGCCCCAGAAAATGGGGAATGCCAACCGCGACCACCACCACATCGGCACGGCGTGAATGCATCGCAACCGACCGGGTCAAGTGATGACAGACGGTCACTGTTGCCCCTTCGGCCATCAGCATCATGGCAGCGGGTTTGCCCACGATCTCGGAATGGCCAATCATCACAACCTCGGTCCCTTTGAGGTCCAAACCCGTCGACTTGATCAACGCGACACTGGCCGCAGCGGTACACGGCGCCAGCGCCACATCCGAATAGACGATATTGCCGATGGAGGCAGGGTTCATCCCCTCGACATCCTTGAGCGGGTGGATGGCCGATTGCAGCGAGCGCAGGTTGATGTGCGCGGGCACCGGGCGTTGCAGAATAATCCCCAACGTCCCGGCATCGTCATTCATCGCCTGAATGCGCGCCTTGGCCGCGTCCTGCGTGATATCGCCCGGCCAGAACTCTGTCTCGAACGGCAGGCCCGCGCGGGCCGCACCGCGCGTCTGGTTGCGAACATATACCTCGATCTCCGGCACATCCCCGATGGAAACCGAAATCAGCCGCCCGATCCGCTGCGCGCTTTGTGCATACGCCTGACAGTCCCTCAGGATTTGCGCGGCAATGGCGCGCCCGTCAATGTGGTGATGGGTCGAGGCGCTGTCTTTCACAACTCTTCCTAACGTCGGTGGACAACAAAGGCGCTTTCGACGCTCGCAGAATTTTTCCCTTTGTGCAACTTTTTTTACCTATAGTAGAGGCGCCGTTTCGCAAGCCCCAAACAAGTCTCCCCGCCCCCACACCGTCTGCCGCAAGCAATTTTTGCGCGTTTTTCTGGGTGAAACGTGGCACGGATTGATGACGCCACATGGATATCAAACAGGCGCGCCCATGCCGTTGTCACAGGCCCGCATACAATCAGAAACCCAACAGGGATTGATTTGAATACGTATTCTTGGAAACCTTGCCACAATCACAACTCGGCGAATCATCTGGGAGGACGAAATGCGCAAGAGGACTTTATTGAAGGCCGGAGTGGCGGCAGCAACCCTGTTGCTTGCACCGCTTTCCGCGTCGGCTGAGGACATGCCCTACAACCTGATGGCGGGCAAACCCTTTGAAGGCACCACGCTCAACATCCTTAGCGTCGTGACGCCACAATTTGACGGCCTGATGCTGCGCGACGGTGAGTTCACCGAACTGACCGGCATCGAAACAGAATGGACATTCATCCCGTTTGGCAGCCTGCAGGAAAAGATCAATGCCGAAGGCATCGCCGCCAACGGCACTTTTGACGTGGTCAACTATCTCGACAGTTGGGGGCCGCCAAACGCCCATTGGTTGATGAAGATCGACGCATTGATGGCGCGGGACGGCATCTCCATGGATCGCTATCCGGCCGCCTTTGCGCGTTCTGCCCAGTTCGAGGGCGACACGCTGGGCTTTCCACTCCGCGCGCATCCGCAGTTGATGTTCTATCGCAAGGACCTGATCCCCGAACCGCCCACAAGCTGGAACGAGGTGATCGAGATCGGCAAGTCGCTGAAGGAAACGAACCCGGACATCGCGCCGCTCGCGCTGTATTACAACAACGACGGCAACCGGCAAAACCTGTTCATCTGGATCAACTTCCTATGGGCCGCCGGGGCGGATATTTTCAACGATGACTGGACACCGGCCTGGACCTCCGAAGAGGCGCTAAAGGCGACAGAGGATTACATCGCGCTGCACACGGTGCATGGCGTGACCAACCCCAACAGCCTCGCTTTTGTCGAACAAGACGCGCGCCAGTCGTTCATGCAGGGCAAGTCGGCGATGATCCCGGTCTGGTGGTGGGCCTATTCCGGGTTCTACAATCCGGAAACCTCGACCCTGTCCAAGGATCAGGTCGGATTCGCAGGTATGCCATCGTACAACGAGGTCACCAAGACCTACGCGATTTCCATGCCGTTCTCGATTTCGGAATATTCCGAAAACAAGGACGCCGCATGGGAGTTCCTCAAATGGTTGTCAAACCCCGAGATGGACAAGGCCAACGCGACCGAGCGTGAGGTCGCGGGCAAGAGCATCGTCAACAACGTGGTTACCCACATCTCGTCCTTGCAGGACCCCGATGTGAACGCGGCCAATGACGGCATTCAGGCTGCGGCATGGGAGTCGTTAAAGGAATCCGACATCATGCCGCAAATCGCGGAGTGGCCCGAAGTCGGTGACATCCTGTCAGCCGCCATCGCCGAGGCCGCCGCAGGCGGCGATACGCGCCAACTGATGACCGACGCCGCCGAACAGGCGACACGCGTCCTGCGGCGCGCCGGGCGCATTGAGTGATCTGTCCTGACGTCTGATCGGGCCGCCGCGCGCGGTCCGGCCAATCCCCCCTTCGCCCGGCGTGTCAGCCGGGCGGCGCACACACCCACCGGGACATCGCAGCCATGCGCGACAACACGCTGAAATACCTGTTGGTCCTGCCAGCCGTCCTTGTGGTGTTTGCCACCGCGATTTGGCCGCTGATCGAAAGCCTGCGCTTGTCCTTCACGGTGGGTCGGCTCAACCGGCCCGGTTCGCTTGACCAGTATCTGGGATGGGAGAATTACACCTGGGCGTTCAGTCAGGAACCCGCGTTCTGGAATTCGGTCTGGATAACCGCCATCTACACGGTTCTGACGGTTGCCCTGACGACGTTACTGGCGCTGGGTCTCGCGATGCTGCTGGCTCCGGGCGGCAGGTTTCGGTCGGGTGTGCAGACCCTGCTCATCCTGCCCTTTGCCATGTCACCTGCGCTGATCGGCGTGAGCTTCCGGTTCATGTTCAACCCGGAATTTGGCCTGTTCGATGCCTTTTTCGGCGTGATGATCCCGCCTCTTGCCGATGTCAGTTGGCTGGCGGATCCGATCCTCGCCTTCGCCGTTTGCGTGATGGCGGATGTGTGGGGCTGGATTCCGTTTCTGACGCTGGTGCTGATCGGCGGTTTGGCCAGCGTGCCACAAGACACGATCGAAGCCGCACAGGTCGACGGCGCCAGCGGCTGGCGCGTCTTCAGGGACGTAACATTGCCGCAGCTTGCACCGGTTCTGGCCGTCGTCATCATCCTGAAGTCGATCTTCAGCCTGAAAACCTTTGACCAGATATTCATGCTGACGAATGGCGGTCCCGGCACAGCCACGCAAACGCTCAGCCACTACATTTATTTCAACGGGATGAAGTACGGGCAAATAGGCTATGCGGCGTCTGTCGCGTGGCTGATGGTGATCCCGATGATCTTCCTGACCTATGCCTACGCAAAATTCGTGTTCCGGAAGGATTGATCAATGACCGGAAAACGGAAAAAGCAGGTGGCACGGGCGATCCAGACCGCACTCATCCTGATGGCTATTTTCGTCATGCTGGTCCCGATTATCTGGATTTTCATGGCAGCGTTCAAAACCCACGTGGATGTCTACCAGCTCAAACTGTTCTTTACGCCGACCTTCGCGAATTTCGGGACCGTGTTTGATGCGCCCTACAACCTCGGGGACAAACTGCTGAACTCGACCATCATCGCCTTTGTCACGGTCGTGTTGGCGATCCCCATTGCTACGATGGCCGCCTATTCCTTTAGCCGGTTCCGGCTGCGCGGCGAGACGGCGATGTTGGTGGTGATCCTCGCCACGCAATTCGTGCCCGCCGTGGTTATCATCCTGCCGTTCTTTGTGATGTTCCGCGATGTCGGGCTTCTGGACACGCGTCTGGGCCTGATCCTCGTCAACCTTGCCATCGTCATGCCCTTTGCAATCTGGATGATCAAAGGGTTCATTGATGGCATTCCGTTGGACACCGAGGAAGCGGCGATGGTCGATGGATCATCGCGGCTTCAGGTGATCCGCAATATCGTTCTGCCCATGGCGGCGCCCGGTTTGCTGACGGCAGGCATCTTCTGCTTCATCATCGCGTGGAACGAGTTCCTGTTTGCGCTGATCCTGACCAATAAGGACGCGGTAACGCTGCCCATCGGCCTTGCGCTGTTCAAGGCCGAAGAGGGGGATTTGTGGAACCTGCTGAGTGCGGCAGGCATCATAATCATGCTGCCAATGTTCGTGTTGGCGCTGATCATCCGCAAGTATTTCGTACAAGGCATGACAATGGGGGCCGTGCGCTGATGGCCAAAGTCGTCCTCAAGAACCTGACCAAGCGTTGGGGCGATTTCATCGGGGTCGACAACCAGTCCCTCGACATACTCGACAAGGAGTTTCTGGTCCTGCTTGGACCCTCGGGCTGCGGCAAGACCACGACCATGCGCATGATCGCCGGCCTCGAAGAGCCGACAGAGGGCGAGATCTGGATCGGCGACCGTAAGGTCAATGACGATCTGCCCAAAGACCGGGATGTCGCGATGGTGTTCCAGAATTACGGGCTGTATCCGCACATGACGATATTCGACAATATCGCCTACCCGCTCAAGGTGCGCGGCACGCCCAAGGCTGACATCGCACCGCGCGTGCAGAAGGCCGCAGAACAGGTGGAGCTGACCGAATTTCTGCACCGCAAGCCCAAGGCGCTGTCGGGCGGCCAGCGCCAGCGGGTCGCCTTGGCCCGCGCCATTGTGCGCACGCCCAAGGTCTTTTTGATGGACGAACCGCTGTCCAATCTCGACGCCAAGCTGCGCGTAACCATGCGAGCCGAATTGAAACACCTTAGCCGCGCGCTCAAGATAACGACAATCTACGTGACCCATGATCAGATCGAAGCGATGACGCTGGCCGACCGGGTTGCCGTGATGAAAAACGGCATCATCCAGCAGTTGGGCACCCCCGACGAAATCTACAACGATCCCACCAATCTCTTTGTGGCAGGCTTCATCGGATCGCCCGCAATGAACCTGATCAATGGATCGGTGCAGGATGGGCATTTCGTCACGACGGGTGGCACAAAACTGGTGCGGGTCGCGGCGTCGGACCGCGCGCAGGTCGTTCTGGGCGTGCGCGCCGATGACATGCGCGTGGCCGAAGAAGGTCAGGGCGATATCGACGTTCGCATCTATGCGTTCGAAAACACCGGCGAGGCCACGTTGCTGACCGTGCAATGGGGCAAACAGCGCGTGATCGCCAAGGGCGACCGACATCTGCGCAAGGATCAGGACGATGTGGTCAGCATCTCTTTGGACCCGGACCATTTGTACCTGTTCGACCCCGACACCGGGAACCGGATCACATGATGCGGTCCGGCGCGCACCTTTTGTTCAAACCCGCCACGGGGCCGCTCTGTGCCTGATACGCGCATCACTGCCGCGCAGGTTGCGCGACGGGCCGGTGTCAGCCAGCCCACGGTCAGCCGTGTGTTCACACCGGGCGCGCGTGTGTCAGCCGACAAGGTCAAACTGGTGCAGGATGCAGCGCGCGAACTGGGGTACCGCCCCAATACGCTGGCCCGGTCTCTCAATACGGGTCGGTCCTTTACCATTGGCATCGTGCTCGCTTATCTGAAAAACCCGTTCTACCCCGAAGCCCTGCAAAAACTGTCCGAACGGCTGAGCGAGCGCGGATATCATGTGCTGGTCTTTTTCGCCGCCAACATGGCCGAAGAGGTCGACAGCGTGGTCGAAGGGCTGCTCGCCCATCAGGTGGACGGGATCATTCTGGCATCGACCAGCATGTCCAACCAGTTGACCGCGCGCCTGCGCGATCTGAACATGCCATTCGTTCTGTTCAACCGTGGTCAGGACGACCGCACATTGCCGTCCGTGACAGCAGCAAACTACGATGGCGGGCGGCTGGCCGGACAGTTCCTCGCCGCAGGCGGCCACAGCCGGATCGCCCATATCGCCGGTTGGAAAAAATCGGTGAACGGCAGAGACAGGCAACAAGGGTTCGTGGATGGGCTTGCTGCCCACGGCCTGACACCCTTTGCCGTTATCGACAGTCATTATCGCCGCAGCATGGCGATCACGGCGACACTGGATCTGTTCAGCGGTGCCGAGGTGCCGGATGCGATTTTTGTGGGCAATGATCACATGGCCTTTGCCGTGCTGGAAACGCTGCGGTGTGATCTTCGGCTTTGCGTACCGCGGGACGTTTCGGTCGTGGGATACGATGATGTGCCCATGTCCGCGTGGAAGACCTACGATCTGACCACCCTGCGCCAACCAGTGAACCGGATGGTCGAGGAAACGGTTTCTATGCTGCTGAGCATGATCGAGGATGGCGTGACGCCCAAGGGACGGGTGGAGATCGAAAGCGCGCTGGTCATTCGGGGCAGCGCGCGCGTGCCGGAAGGGTGGGCCGATGGTCCGATCTGACGCCGCGCACCGCCACGTCAAAGTCCCGGACCTGCGCCGTGGGCCGGTGCTCCCCCTACGATGCGGTCCGCAGTCGGATGCGTCCGTGCGGCGCAGTGCTGCGCACGGACGCGCTGGACGACCGACCTGTACAGAAGGCCTGTCAGAAAGCACGGCCATGCGTCGCTTTCACACCCATCGGCAAAGCCTGCGGTCCCGACGGCTGAACCTGCGGCCACCGAATTGACCGGCCCCTGCACCGCGACGCGCATCAATTCGAACCACAAAAGGCCACGACAATGACTTTGACCGACACAGCCCCCCGCATCGTCCGCTACGGCGAACTCAAACCCTGCAAAACCGCCTTTATCGACGCCCACACACCGGGCAGCGATCAAAAGGAGAACTTTACCATTATCGGTGGCGGAGTGTCAGAAAGCCCGGACCAGCACGTGCATATCCGCGACACGCCCGGCTTTAACATCGGTGCGGCGGGCCAGCCGCCACGGTGCCGCAACTCTCTGCACGATCACAACACCGCTGAGGCGTTCTTTGTCCTCAAGGGACGCTGGCGGTTTTTCTGGGGTCGGTGGGGCGACGCCGGCAAGGTGACGTTGGAGGAGGGCGACATTTTCAACATCCCCACCGGCATCTTTCGCGGGTTCGAAAACATCGGGACGGATTACGGGATGATCATGGCGTTCCTCGGCGGGGACGATGCAGGCGGAGGCGTGATGTGGGCGCCGCAGGTCGTCGAAGAGGCGGCAGCGCATGGGCTGATCCTTGGTGAAAACGGTGTTCTCTACGACACCAAAAAGGGGCAGACGCCGCCGCAGGATATCGCCCCCATGCCACTGATGCCCGAGGCAGAACTTGCCAAACGTGGCGAACCCACAACCGCCGACGTCGTTCCGCATTACGTCGCCCGCTATTGGGACTTGATGGCGCTGGCCGACCGTCAACCCGCCAAGGTGATCGGCCCGGATGCAATCCTGCGCGACCGTCCGGGCTTTGAAGTGGATTTCATCACACGCCGGTCCATTCCCGCAGACCAATACACCTGCAATGCCCCCGAAGTGCTGATGCCGATGAAAGGTCACTGGCATCTGGGCTGGGACGGCGGCGAAACCGTGCTGGCCCCCGGCGATACGTGCCTTGTGCCGGACGGTGTGGCGCGGTCCGTCGCCCCTTCGATGACGGGCGAGGCCTCACTGTACCGCATCAGACGCACGGACGATCCTGCGGGCAAGACAATGCCGCTGGGCTGATGCGTGATTCGCGTGTCTGGCGGCCCGGTTTGATGTGCGGTGAGGATGACCGCCCCTGCCCCGTGGCGCGTCATGAGAGGACGCACGAACTGATCCCGGGATCGACGCTCGCGATCATTCCGGGCGCGGGGCAGTTGCCGACATTGGAACAACCCGACTTTATGAACAGGACATTGAGCACATGGCTGACACAGTAATTCCCGACGACCTTCTGTCGCTCCTGCGATCAGTGGACACGCCCACTGTCTGCAACGCCATCGAGGTGGCGCAGGGCAGGCGCGGCTTTAACCGGTTCACCCGTGGCACGATGCAGCATTCCAAGCCCGGCGACCCCGCCACCGTTGGATTTGCCCGTACCGCCAAGATTTCCGGCCTTGCCCCGCCGACCGAAGAACCAGAGGCGATCCGAGCCCGGCGCATGGACTATTTCCGGTCCATGGCCGCGGGCAGCGGGCCGACCGCCGCCGTGGTGGAAGATGTCGATTATCCAAACTGCATCGCCGGGTGGTGGGGCGAGGTCCATGTCGCGGTCCACAAGGGCCTTGGCCTTGCTGGTGCGGTGACAAATGGTGTCATGCGTGATCTCGATGTGATCGACGACGGGTTCCCGGTTCTGTCCGGGTCCATCGGCCCCAGCCACGGCTTTGTGCATGTGGTCGAGATCGGAACACCCGTCAGCATCATGGGAATGCGCGTGGCGCAGGACGAGTTGATCCACGCCGACCGTCACGGCGCGTTGGTCATCCCGACCGATGTCATTCCATCGCTAAAGCAGGCCATCGAAACCGTGATCTCTTGCGAGGCCATCGTCTTGGGTCCCGCGCGCGCACCCGGTTTCGACATCGACACGCTGGAAGAGGTCTGGGCGCAATTCGAAAAAGCACGCACCTGATCGCGCCTGAAGGGCACAACAAACGCAAAGCCCAAAGCCTGTCCGCGATGGATCGGCAGGACGCCGCAATTTTTGGCCTGCCGGTCATCCGTCCTACGGTGCGCAGGCCCGTTGGAAAACGCACCCGCAAGATAGTTGAGTGCTTTCATGTGGTCCAAAACGATCCACCTCCGGCGCGATCCCGACCCATGTGCCGGATAGCGGGCACAAAGGCTTTGACATATATACGGGCCTGTCCGGGGGCATTCATCACGGGTCAGGTATTCCAGCCGAAACGTCACATATCTCAAGGCGACACGCACGCCGTCACCCCGAAGGACATCGCGTTTGGGCAATGGTCGCTCGGTCCCTATCCCCTTGTCGCGCCACGTTGTGACGGACACAAATCGTGCCGCAAGCGCAATCTGCACCGCCCGCCACCAACCCGATTGGGCGGGCTCACGCGCGGTCAGAACTTGGCAACAATGTTGATGAATGCGCCCTTGTCGTCATAGGTCAGGTCCGTCAGGTCGTCGCTGAAATTCGTAAAGTTGTAGCCAATCCCGAGCTTCACATTCTTGCCCACGTGCCGGTAGACGGCAGCCAGACCGCCAACCTCGGTTGTGCCCACGTCCCGCAAATCCAACGCGCGCAGCTCAAAAAGAGCGTCCCATTTGTCCAGCATATGCCACCGCGCGTTCATGATGCCCAGCACCGCATCGTTAGAGGTGTAGGCGTCCCCGCTGGTCGCGGCACTTTCGCTGAACCGTGCGCCGATCTTGCCGCCCACAGACCACGCTTTGGTCAGGTCATAATCGGCATCGAGGCTGAACACATGGCTGCGCTGCACCGGTCCGGGCACATCGCTGTCGCGCACCCGTTGTCCAAATTCGTCATCCAAATAGCGATAGCGAAACAGCACGTTCAACCGTTCGTCGTGGATCGGGCGATAGGCATAACCGACTGACAGATCAGTGAAATTTGCATCCGGGGCGATACCGCCATTGCCATCGGTGTCCGAAAGTTTGGCGTAGAACACCAGACGCTGGCTTTCGTCGATCTTGTAGCTGCCCGACCCGGTGAACAGCCACGTGTCGCTGTCGCGGGTGGAGGCGCTGCCCGTGCCGTCTTCCTTGCGGTATTCCAGCCGTGCCTTGCCCTCCCAGATGTCCGATTGGTACTGCACGCCCAAGGACAGCGCGTAGCGGTCAAAATTGCCATTCACCTCGTCACGCACCTGTCCCGTCTCGAACGCGGTCACAAAGGACAACCGTTCGGTCGGCTCGTAAGTGATGCCGTAAGACGAGGTCAGGCTGTTATAGCGGCCAAACCGGTCATAGGCGTTTTCGCCAAACATGGTGACCGTGCCGCTGACCTGCCGTTCACCGCCGACAATGAACCGGCCCTTGGACCGGCCCGTTTCGGCGCGGCTCAGCCCCGAAATCTCGCGGCTGGGGTCCAGTTCGTAGCCGAAATAGGTGTTGCCCGCCTCGCCCCGGTCATTGCGGATCAACAGACGCCCACCGGTGCCGCCGTCACCATCGGAAATCTCGCCCTCAAGCTCCCAGCTTTCGGCCCATTCCACGCGCCCACCCAGACCGACGCGGTCGTTTTCCTCAAGCGCGCCGGAGCGTTCCAGCGTTTCCTGAACATAGACGTACCAACTCAGCGTTTCCGACGGCTCAAAGCTCAGCCGGACAACGGCGTCGGTCCGCGACCCATCGCCGGACCCCGACACACCCTCGCGTTCAAGGTTTTCGAGGCCAAAACTCAGGGTCATCTGATCCGTCACGGCATAGTCTGCTTCGATCCCGCCTTCGCGGTCGATCTTGCCGCCATCCTGTTCAAAGCTGTCGAAATACAGCGCAATATCAAGCCGTTCGGTCGCCGCGACGTCCAGCGCAATGCCCCATAGCGTCTCGTCCGCCGTGGTCGAATAATCCAGCGTAGTGAAACCGGCTGTGCGTTCTTCGAAATAGGCGCTGATCGCCCCGTCAGCGTCGAGACCCAGATCGACAAGGGCCGCACGCCCCTCGATCCGGTAGGCTTCACCGCTGCCTGCGACCGCTGCGGCTTCGTCAAAGACGAGGCCACCGTCAGTCGACACATCAGAGCCAAAGCCCGGACCTTCGGATTGAGCGTATTCGAGGCTGAGGTAGGTGTCTTCGTTCACCTGATACCGCAGATCGACGCCAAAGGATTCTTGAGTGCCCGCAGGGGTCTGTTCGCTTTGGAGAGTGGCGCCAAAGCGCAGCCGGTCCGTCGCCCACAGCTCGCCGCGCGCGCCGTAGGCAAACGCATCAATGTCACCGGTGTCCGGGGTGAATTCATATTGCACCACAAGGTTCACATCCGCTGCGCCGCCCACATCCGTGACCACCAGCCCGTTGGACCCGGTGCCGGATTGCAGCGGCTCTTCGAGTGTGATGATGCCTTGGATGTGGTTGATGGTGTAATCGCGCCCGGCCACCAGCGTCTGGGTGGAAATCACCCGCCCCGTGGTGGCATCCCGCACCTGCACCAGCAGCGTTTCGGACCCGATGGTCAGGTCCTGACGGCTGAGAAAATACACCGACCCGCCGGTGCCCCGGAACACGTCGCGCTGGGTCAACGTATCCTGCTGCGCCGCATAGGCGTCCAGTTGCCAGCGCGCCTCGCCCTGCGATGTGACGTCCCGCGATTCCACATGCGCGCGCGCGCCGTACAGGGTGCGGTCATTGCGCAGATAGGTCGTGTTGGCGATATTGGCCCGCCAATCGCCCCAGATGGCGTAGTTGTTGTCCTTTTCGACCCGCAGATAGAATTTGCCGGATGTGGGCGTGTCATCGACCAGTGTGCTGTCGTCCCCATAGGTCGGATACAAATCGTCCGGGTCCAGCCGCAGAAAGGTCGAGCGTGGATCGCGTTCGCCCAGTCCCGAGAAAATCTCGTCCAGATCGCCTTCGCCCGTGTCCACCTGCGCGGTCAATTCCACGCCATTGGCAAAGCGGCCATTGAAATAGCCCGCGATACGGCCCTGCTGGTAGTAGTCGCGCCCGTCCAGATCGCTGTCGCTATAGCCCAGCGTCAGGTCCAGTTGCAGCGCGTAAAAGCTGTCCGAGCGCGGCACGTCGATCTCGCGCACCACGTCCACCGGTTCGGCGCCTGCGCCGCGCACCTGCACGCCAACCGCATGTGTGCCGGGCGGCAGGATGCGCTGGATAACGAATTCACCGCCTGGGCTGGGTGTGATCACCTCGCCCAATGTGCTGACCTGCGCGCCTGCGGCCACGCTGCTGCCCGATACGGTGACCGCACCGCCATAGACCGGGATGCGGCGGCGCGCGGTGGCGTCATTACCGTCCTCGACACCGTCCACAAGGTCGCGGTCGTCCCCACGGCTCAGACGCAGGGGCGCGGTTTCATCATAGCGCCCGCGCGCATCGTAGACCCGGTGCAGGGCCACGATATTGTCGCCTTCGGGCACCTCTACATTGACCTGACCATTGGGCGCGATGTCGTAACGCCCCAGCGTCTTGGGACCGCCGCGCGCGTTCAGGTCGAGGATCAGAACCTCGCCGCGCGTGACAAATCCGGGGTAGTTCAGCGCCGATTGCAGCGTAACAGTTTCACCCGCGCGGCGGGTATCATCGGGTCCGTCGATCTCAAGGTCGAGGCGCGGCGTGACGTCGAGCCCGTCATATTGCACGCGCACGTCGGCCCGTTCCAGCACCTCGTCAATGCGTTTGATCTGGCGTTCAAGAGCCGGGTCATTGCCCGCAACCCGGTCGCCGTTCAGCTGGATGACAAAACCGTCCTGTGCCAGCGCAGGCAGCGCGGTGGAGCCCAAAAGGAAAGCCGTTGTCGCGAAAATCCGGTTCATAGCAGTCACCCTCACTGCAACCGCCTGACGGATCGTTCGATATCCAACCTGTAGGTGCCCCGACCCTTCCACGCCTTGCGCAATTCCGCCTCGGCGGCGCGCAATCGGGCGCGCGCGGTGCCCACCGTTTCATCACTGCGGTAGTAGCGCAGCACGATGGCTGATGGTTCGTCCTGAATCTGTGTGACCAGCCCCAAAAGCCCCTGCACCAGCGCAGCACTGGGCGCATCTCCGGCAAAGGCGGTGGCGGTCAGGTCGATCTCCACCAGATTGCCAAGGCGCGCGCCAAAGTTCATCTCGACCATCTTGCCCGCCGTCACCCGCATCACACGCGGGTTCTCGGTTGTCACGCGGTAGCCTGTGGGCAGCGACCGGTCGTCCAGCTTCAGCAGGAAATTGGAGCCGATCCGCTGATCGGGCAGCAGCGCGCAAGGTACGTTGAAACGACCGAATTTGTCGGTGGTGATGATGTCGCCCCGTGGGGTCACCAGCTTGACCCCCGGCAGGCCCGGTTCGCCCCCATCCAGTTGGATTTGTTCAGGCGTCCATGTGTCGAGCATCCGGCGCACTGCGGCGGTATTGCCCTCGCGCCGGATCGTCTGGGGCGGGTCCTGATAGCCATCGGCGTTCAGGTCATCGAACACTTTGCCGATGATGTCACCGCAGTCGAACACCGCCTCGGGGCTGACCCGCAGCACCGCGGTGGCTGTGTTGGACACGCGCGACCCGTCCGGCCCGATCACATAGGCGTTGTTGATATATTCACCCGGCCCCCCGGTGAGGCGCGCGCTCAACTGTATCGTGACAAGTTCACCGGCTGTCAGTGTCTGACCCGGCCACGCGACGGCACGGCCCATCAGCGTGGGCGCAGGCGTTGCAGCCCCATTGAACGTGGCGGAGTCCGGCACATAGATAAGCCCCGGTGGCAATTGATCGACAAAGGTCAGACCGCTTTCCGCCGTGGTGTTGCGGTTCTCAAAGGTCAGTTCAAAGGTCACGACCGACCCGCGCTGCACGACACCGCCACTGATCAGCCGCTTGCCCGCGACAATATCCGAGGTGGGTTCGGAACTGCTCACCGTTGCGGATGCGGTCACCGCCGTTGCGATCCTGTCAGAGGTCAGCGTGGCCGTGTTGGTGCCGGCAGGCGACCCGGCGGCGGTGTCATATTGCACCGCGATGGTGACGATGCCCGTTTCGCCGGGGGCAAGAGACGTCCCCGCCGCCAAGGTGTTCAGCACGCTCTGTCCGTTGAACCCTCCATTGGCGCCACCGGTGGTGAAACCGGTTGCAACGGGCGTTCCGACCGCCGTCAGGGTCGCAGGCGCGACAAAGACGGTCAGATCGTCCTCCAGCACAAGGTCTGCTTGGGTGACATTGCCGGTGTTTTCCAGCGTCAGGGTAAAGACAACCTCGAACACCGAACCAAGGATGCGCGTCGGCACGCTTGCCTCCTTGCTCAGCGTCACGGAACTGATGGCCGGGATGGGCACCTGTGTCGGGTCGTTCAGCGTATTGCCATCGCCGTCGTCGCCATCATCGGACACATCCGCAATCGGCAGGCCCAACGGGTCCGTGCCTGTCGCCTGAAACACGTTCTGCACGCCGCCCGCATCGAAATCCTCTTGGGTGAGCGTATAAGCGACCGTCAGCGTCGTGCTGTCGCCTGCCCCCAACGCGGCGATGCCGCTTGGCGCCGTGCCGTTCAGCGACAATGGCGTTCCGTCCAGACGGGTGAGCGTGTCGGTAAAGACCAGATCGCGCAGCGTCACGTTGCCCAGGTTCTCGATCAAGATGTCAAAGGACACAGTTTCGCCGGGCGCGGTCGGTGCCGTCGTCTGGCTGGCAGAGGTTTTGGTCACCACCAGTTCCGGTTGCGGCGCGATCGCCAGAACGGTTGGGTCACTGCTGGTGTTGCCATCCGTATCGTCGCCGTCGTCGCCAGTATCGGTCACAGGCACGGACCCCGGACCGGGGCCCACGCCGCGCACCACCACCGCATTGGACAGGCCACCTGCATCCACATCTTCGGTGGTCAGGTCATAGGACACCCGCCAACGGGCCGCGTCCCCCGGAGACAGCGGATCCGCGATTGCCCCGACCGGCACCGCATTTTGCGTGCCAAGGGTGGACCCGTCGGCACGGCTCAGCGTGTCGGTGACGGACAGACCGGTGATGTCCACGTTGCCGATATTGGCCGCAGTGATTTCGAACACCACCGTGTCGCCCGCCTGCGTACCCGGCGTCACGACCACTTTGGTCACATCAAGGCGCGGATCGGGCGTGATCTCCACCACGGTGGGATCATCGCTCATGTTGCCGTCGCCATCGTCGCCGTCGTCGGACGTGTCGCTGACCGACCCGGAGCCCGCAGGCCCGTCCGCAGTGACCTGAACAGAGTTGCGCACGCCCCCTGCATTCAGGTCGGATTGCGTGATCCGGTAGGTGGCGCTGTATTCCCAGACCTCGCCCACATCCAACAGGCCGTCGATATTCGTGTCGCCTCCGACCAGCACAAAGGGCGTGGTCAGGAAGGTGGGCGCGCCGGTATTGATCCGGTTCATCGTGTCGGTGATGCCGGAGATGTCCAGCGTCACGTTCCCGGTATTGGCCACACGCAGCGCGTAGGTGAGGGTGGAGCCGGGTGTCAGGCTGGTGATGTTGGCGGTCTTGGTCGCCTCAAGCGCAGGCGCGCGCGCCGGACCCGGAGTTGTGATCGTGGCGCTTGTCGTCACGCTCCGTGTGCCTGACACGTCGCCTGCCGTCACCTCTGCCGTGTTGGCCAGCGATCCGCGATCCACGTCTTCTTGTGTCACCGTATAGGTCGCCGCGCAGCTTGTGCTGTTGGTCACACCCGGATCAAGCTGCGCAATCACACAGCTGAACCCCGGGATCAGCGGATCGGTCACAGTGACATCGACAAGGGTAAAGCGCGATGTGTTTTCGACCGCAAAACCATAGGACACCGTGCTGTCCACCGCGCCAAAGGGCGACGGCGTCGCCGTCTTGGTCAGGGCGAGGGTCAGCGGGTCGGTCAGTGGCCCCGGCACCGTTGCCGTGCTGGTGACAGGCGGCACGGCTGTGCCCGCCGGGGTCACGGCAGAGGCGGAGGCCGTGTTGCTGAACGTGCCCGCATCGACGTCCACCTGCGTGGTGACATAAGTCCCGGAACATGTGAGGTCAGCGCCCGGTGCAAGGGTCGCAGCGTCACAGACAAGGCTGGGGATCAACGGGTCTGTAACGTTGAGGTTGGACAGCGTCTGATTGCCGGTGTTGCGCAGCACGAAGTCAAAGGCAATCGTCTCTCCGACAGTGGCAAAGCTGGTGGCGGTGGTTGTCTTGGCCAGCGTGAACATCGGGTCGGTCGCCGCAGGCGTTGTGACCGATGACACATCCGAAATCACCGGCGCGGTCAGGCCACTGGCGCTGGTCTGGGCTATGGCTTCGTTCACCACCTGTCCCGCATCCAGATCGTCTTGGGTCACCAGATAGGCCGTGCTGGCATCCGTCTGGCAGGTCACGGTTTCGCCGGGGCGGAAATCGGGATCGCCACCCGTCCGGGCAAAGCAGACAAGCGGCGCAGACAGCAACGCGTCGTTGATCACCACATCGTTCACAAAGGCCAGTCCGCCCGTGTTCACCACGGTAAAGCGATAAAGCAGCTTGTCCCCGACCGCTTCGAAACCGCCCGCCCGCGCCGTGTCGCTGGCATCCGTCACCGCCAGCAGTTCCTTGGTGACGTCGAGAGCCGGGATCGCATTGTTCGGGATGGTCTCGGTCACTTGGGGCGACGTGGTGGTGCCGTCGCTGGCCGTGGCGAGGTTCGTGACAAGGGTCAGGTCCACATCGCCAGCGGTCACCGTATAGGTGCCTTGGCAGGCATAGGTGCCGCCCGGTGCGATACCGTCTGTCGGGAAGACGGGGCAGGTGATGTCACCCGCCGGGATCAGGTTGTCGGTGATGGTGATCGGTGCCGCGACCGTCGTGTTGCCGGTATTGGTCACGGTGTAGGTATAGTTGATAACAGCCCCCACAAAGAACTCGGTCGCGGGGTCAACGCTGTCGGCGACCTTATCCAGCGCCATCGCGGGGGTCTGGTTCGCTGGCACTGTCACGCTGTCGGTCTGTCCGGGCGCGGACCCGACAGCGGCGGAGGCCGCGTTCACAACCGCGCCTGTGTCAACGTCGTCTTGGGTCACCACGTAGGTTGTGGAGCAGGTGCGCGTCTCGGTCGGGGACCATGGAGCGGCGGCCGACACCGGGTCGCAGATGATCGGGTTGGTGATAATGGGGTCGGTGATCGTGATGGGGTCGATCAGGGTCACATTGCCCGTGTTGACCAGCGTGAACGTGTATTCGAGCACGTCGCTTGCGCTGTCAAAGCTCGCATCGGCTCCGGTATATGCCTTGTCAAAGGTAAAGGCGGGCGCGGGTGCGATGTCGAGCGCAGTGGGCGTGTCGTTCCCATCGCCGGGCACGCCATTGTCGGTGATATCCGTAACCGGTGGACCACGGGGCGGTGTGGCTGTGACCACGGCGGAGTTGCGAATGCCACCAGCGTCGATATCGGGCTGGATCAGCACATAGCTGGCCACGAATGTCGCGGTTTCGCCCACCACCAGCGTGCCCGCAGGCGAACCTGCGTCGTTGGAGGAAAATGTGGGGCCGGTCGCCAGCACAAGGCTTGTGCCGTCCTGTCGTTCAAGCGTGTCAGACGCGACACCCACACCGGTCAGGGTCACGTTTCCGGTGTTCTGCACCGTGATGTCAAAGGTGACGATGTCACCCACATCTGTGCCTGTGGACGTGACGGTCTTGAGCCCGGTGACTGCGGCCTGTGCAGGCAGTTCAAAGGTCGTCGGCGTGTCCGGTCCGTCACCGGCGATGCCGTTGTCGCTGAGGTCGCTCACCGGCGTGTCGCTTGGGTCTTGTGCCCGCACAAGAACCGCATTGCTGAGCCCGCCGCTGTCGATATCCGGCTGGGTCAAGGTGTAGGTCACCTGA
Organism: uncultured Tateyamaria sp.; assembly: GCF_947503385.1. Taxonomy (GTDB): domain Bacteria; phylum Pseudomonadota; class Alphaproteobacteria; order Rhodobacterales; family Rhodobacteraceae; genus Tateyamaria. Next base: position 1,011,538 of record NZ_CANNDO010000001.1, on the reverse strand, counting down.
TAGGTCCACGCCTCGCCCACATCAAGGGCCACGCCGTCACCGGCGGTCAGGACAGGCACCGGCGCGGGCGTGATCGCCTGCCCGTTGCCGTTGCGCAAAGTGTCCGTCAGGCTCACGCTGTCCAGCGTGACATTGCCCGTATTGGTGATCGTGATGTCGAAGGTGACAGTATCGCCCACCCCGGTGCCGGTGCTGGCACTCACGGTTTTGAGCGCTGTGATTTCGGGCGCAGGGGCCGCGACGGTCACGGTCTGCGTGTCCTGCGCGCCGGGGGGTGTCAGGGTGCCGGGCGGTGTTGCGGTGCCGGACACCGCATTGGTGATGTCACTGCCATCATCCAGATCGGCCTGCGTGACCGTGTACGTGGCGGTCAGCGTCGCCTCGTCCCCCGGCAAAAGGCTGTCAATCACGCCACCGTTGCTTAGCGCCAGTGCGGTTGTTCCGGCAGCGCTGGTGTGCGCGTCGGTCAGGGTGATGTCGGTCAGGGTGACGTTGCCGGTGTTCACCACCCGGTAGCTGTAGGTCAGCACCTGATCGGCCACGACCTGCGTGGCGTCGTTCACGGTCTTGTCGATGGTGAAGGCAGGGCCTTGGGTCGCGGGTACGGTTTCGGTGGCCTCGGCCCGGTTCGGGTCACTTGGGTCAAAGGGCACTTCGCTGCTTTGCACCGTCGCGATGTTGGTCACACCACCATTGTCCACATCCGGCTGGGTGGTCAGATACGTGGCCGTGCAAACGATACTGGCCTGCGGGGCCAGCCCACCTGTAGGCAGCGCCGGGCAAGAGACGTTTGCAATTTTGTCATCGCTGACTGTCGGGGCGGCTGTCAGTGTCACATTGCCGGTGTTCGACACCCTGTAGCTGTAGGTGATCGTCTCACCCGGCGCGGCAAAGCTCGTCACGTCGGCGGTTTTGACCAGACTGAACGCAGGTTCGGCGGCGGGGCCACCCACGACCAGCGTGCCGCTGCCGTCCACAGGGTTGCCCGGATCGCTCACCGGGACCGCGCTTGCCCGCGCCACATTGGTCAGCGCGCCCGCGTCGATATCCTCTTGCGTGACGGTGTAGGCAAAGGTGCAGCTGCTGTCCTCATCCCCCGGAGCGAGGCTGGGCACAGTACAGCTTTCTCCCGGCACAAGGTCGTCGGTCACGGTTGTCGCGCTCAGCGTGATATTGCCCGAATTGCGCACGGTCACGGTGAACGCGATCTCCTGCCCGACGATGCTGAACGTGCTGTCGGGTTCTGTGATGCTCAGCGCTTTGGTCACGGTCACGGCAGGTGCGTCATCTTCCAGCGGGGCGGGAACCGAACCGGTGGCGGTCACAGGTGCTCCTGCGGGCGTTGTCCCTTGCGCGGTTGCCGTGTTGACAAGGGTCTGATCGTCCACGTCATCCTGCGTGATGGTGTAGTCCCCTTCGCACAGCACCTGCGCACCCGGTGCAAGGGTGATGGGCAGGGTCACGGAGGCGCCGGTATTGCTTGCCCCCTGAAAACAACGGAGCGTGGCCAGCATCGGGTCACTGACTTCAACGCCGTTCACCGTTGTGTCGCCGCTGTTGGTGGTCAGGATCGCGTAAACGATGGCGTCGCCTGCCCCGGCGGGGTTGGGGCCGCCGGACACGGATTTCGCAACCGCCAGGGCCGGGTCGTTGACCGCGGACACCGTCACAGTGGCGGCGGGTGATTGCACCGCTTGCCCGCCAAACAGGGTGTTTGCGGTGGCCACGTTGGTGACGAACCCGCCCGTCTGGCCTGCGTCCACGGCATCAAGGTCATCCTGCGTCACCGTGTAGGACGCGGTGCAGGTGATGGATTGGCCCACCCGCAACTGACCACCCGGCGTCGCCGGGCATGTCACCGCTGTGCGGTCATCAGTGACCGTAATCGGGTTGGCAAAGGCCGGCGCAGGCGATCCGGGCGAGGTGTTGGTCACCACATATTCATAGTCAATCGTATCCCCCACCGCCGTGAAGGCGCTTTGCAACGCGGTCTTGACGATGCTCAAGGCCGGGGTGGCACCTGTCGGTACGGTCTCCGCCTCGGGGTTCGATGTCACCCCACCGGATGTGGCCGTGGCATTGTTCGTGACGCTGCCCAGCTGAATGTCCTGAAGGGTGAGGACATATTCACCGGTATAGGTGACGGTGTCGCCCGGTTCCATCCCGCCTGCGGGGAACGGGGCGTCGATTGTGATGGCGGCGGCACTGATCAGGTTGTCGTTGACCACGGGCTGCGTGGTGATCGTTGTGTTGCCCGAATTGGTCACCGTGTAGCGGTAGACGACCGTGTTGCCAGCGGCAAAATCCCCCACCACCGGCGGCGGAGTTGCATTGCGGATCGTCACAAAATCCTTGCGCATGGTCAGCGCAGGCGTCTGCACCGCCGGAACAGTCAGCGTGTCGCTGCTGGCCGGCACGGACCCGCCCCCAAAGGTTGAGACCGGGCTGGCGGTGTTGACCACCTCTCCGTCGTCAATCGCGCCCTGATCGGCGGTCCAGACGAGGGTGCAGGACAGGCTGGCACCGGGCGCCAGATCGGTGTCTGAACAGAACTGCGCCACGCCGCCCGCAATCTTGTTGTCGCTCACGTTGATCGTGTCGGTGATCGTGACGTTGCCGCTGTTGGTGACAGTGTATTCATAGGTGATCTGATCGCCGATTGCCGTAAAGCTGCTGGCGGACGTGCTGGCCAATGCCTTGGAGATCGACAGGCCGGGCGACTGCGCGGCAGTCACAACTTCGGTCTGCGGCGGTGTCGTCGCTGTGACCGTGGTCGGGCCGCCGGGGGTGTCGGGCACCACGGGCTGCGTCACGCTGGCAGTGGCGGTGTTGGTCACGCTGCCCGCATTCAGATCGGTCTGTGTCACCGTGTCCGTTGCCGTGCAGGTCAGCGTGGCGCCGGGGGCCAGCCCGCCCAACGGCAGGGCCGGACAGGTCACCGAAATGCGGTTGTCAGAGATGGCAACCGGCTCGGTCAGCGTCACGTTGCCTGCATTGGTCACGACATAAGAATAGGTGAGCGTATCGCCCACGGCCGCGAACCCGGCCCCGGCTGTCGCTGTCTTGGTCATGGTGATGGCAGGGGCCTGTGACGGGCCTGTCAGTGTCACGCTGTCAGTGGCGCTGACGGCAGTGCCGCCGGGGGCGTCACCGGTCACCTGCACCTCGTTGGTCAGAAACCGCGCATCCAAATCCGATTGCTGCACCGTATAGCTGTCGCCAAGGGCCAAACCGCCGCTACAGGTGGTCGTGGACGCGCCCGGTGCCAGATCATCCAGCGCGCAGGTGAACCCGGTCAGGTCATCGGTCAGCACCAGATTGCCAATGGTCACATTGCCGTCGTTGAACACGGCGAATGTGTAGGCTTTGCTGCTGGTTGCAGCCCCAAAGGTGCCGAGCCCGTCAGTCTCGGTCTTCACCACCCGCAAGATCGGGTTTGCAGCGGCGACTGACACGCTTTCGTTGCCGGTCGCCGTGGGCGGCGTCACCCCGGCGGGCGGCGTGCCGGTGCCGCTGACCGTATTGGTCAGTGCAGCACCTGCATCAATGTCGTCTTGGGTGACGGTGTACGTGGCTGACAGGGTCACGGTGTTGCCGGGCGCGATGCTGCCTGTGTCGCCCCCGCCCGAGATGGCGAGGGATTGCGTGCCCGCAGCACTCACATGTGTGTCGGTCAACGCGACGTTCGACAGGGTGACGTTGCCCGTGTTCGTCACCCTGTAGCTGTAGGTCACGACCTGCCCAGCCACCACGTTCACCGCGTCATCGGCCTGTTTGTCGATGGTAAAGGACGCATCCCGGCTGGCAGCAGGCACCGACGATGTGCTGGTGTCCCCCGACGTGCCGGGCGCGGCAACGGTCGCGATGTTGTTGACCGCCCCCGCGTCCAGATCAGCCTGCGTGACGGTGTAGACCGCCTGACAGGATGTGCTGTCCGTTGTGCTGGGCGCAAGCACCGGGATCGAACAGCTGAACGAGACAAGCGGGTCCGTGACCACGATGTCGGTCAGCGTTTGCGTGCCGGTGTTCGCGACGGCAAAGCTAAAGCGGATTTGATCGCCCACCGCGTTGAACGCACTCACATTCGCGGTCTTCGACAGGTCCACCGACTGCGTGGCCGCCGCCGGGTCGATGGGCGTCACTTCGGTGTCGCTGGCTGGGTCCAACGTCTCGCCGGTGCTCGACATGCCATTGACTGTGGCGGTGTTCGTTATGGTTTCTGCATCCACATCCGCTTGCGTGACGGTGTAGGTGCCGATGCACTGCTGGGTGGCGCGAGGCCCGATATCCGTCAAATCACAGGACAGACCCGGGATCAGCGGGTCGGTCACGGTTGCGGTGGCGATGGTCTGCTCGGTGCTGTTGGTGACGCGGAACTCATAGGTGATCTGCTCGCCCACGCTGCTGAACTGCGCCGGACCGACCTTGTCGAGCGTAAAGGCCGGGGTGATTGCCACTGGCACTGTCGACTGCGCCGACGGAGACACAACCGTGAACGGATTGCCGCCATTGGTCCGTGTAAACTGCGCTGTGGCGGTGTTCACCACCTCGCCCGCATCAAGCTCGTCCTGCGTCGGGTTGGTGGAGCCGGTGCAGGTGATCGAATTCGGCGTGCCCTGCCCCACCGGGAAAATACGCTGGGTCTGCGTACAGGCAACAGGGCCGATGCGCGGGTCGTTGATCGTGATCGTGCGCGGCGTGCCGATGGACCGGTCGCCCACATTGGTGACGGTGAAGGTGTAAGTAATCACGTCCGACAGGCTGGACACAGACGCCAGATCGGCCACCTTGGTCAGTTCAATCGCGTCCGTGCCGTTCTGCGGTACGGTTTCCGTGTCGGCGTTGGATGTGGTGGTACCGTCCGTGGCGGTCGCCGTGTTGGTGACAAAGCCCAGATCTTCGTCCGCCACGGTCACCGTATAGATCGCCTGACAGGTCCGCATGTCATTCACGGCCAAATCCGCCGATCCACAGTCAATCGGCCCTGTGATCCGGTCATCGCTGACCGTCAGCGGCCCGGTAAAGGTGGTGTTGCCGGTGTTGCGCACCTCGTAGGTATAGGTGACCGTCTGCCCTTCGAAGAAATCAACCGGTGCCACCACCGGTGCCTGCTTGTCGAGGGTCAGTTCAGGCATTTGGTCCGCGTCGACCGTCAATTGTTGCTGGTCGCTGGTGACCTCGGTCGCGTTCGGATCATCACCCGCAGCGGTGGCGATATTGGTGACGCCGCCTGTGTCCACGTCGCCTTGGGTCGTCAGGTAATTGTCGGACGTACAGGTGACCGACGTGCCCGGCAGGATTTCGGTGGCCGCGCAGGTCACACTCACCTTTTCATCGGTCACGCGCGGCGTGGTCAGGGTGACGTTGCCGGTGTTGGTCAGCACGTAGTCGTAGATCAGCGTGACGTTCGGCGCGTCAAAGCTGGTGGCGCTGCCGGAGTTCAGCTGTTTGACCATTGTGAGGCCGGTTGTTTGCACCGACGGAACGGTCACATTGCCCGTGGCGCTGACAGTTGTGCCGCCGACGGTGATGCTTGCCGTCGCCTCGTTAAAGACTTGGCCCGCGTTTACGTCATCCTGTATCACCGTGTAATCCGCCGAACAGATCACCGCGCCGTTGGGCGGGATGGCCCCCGGCGGGCAGCTGACCGTGCCCCCTGCGTTGGTGATCAAATCATCGGTGATGCTGGGCGGGCCGGGCCATGTCACATTCCCGAGGTTGGTCACCTCGATCCGGAACTGCAGCACGTCATCGCGCGCATCGAAATTCTGTTGCAGCGCCGTTTTGGTCACGTCGATCACCGGTGCCGCCGCAGGGCCGTCCACGGTTTCGGTCACCGTGCGCGTCAGGGTCGCACCGCCCCGGTCCTGCCCCACCGCCGTTGCGGTGTTGGTCAGTGGCGTTCCGCTGACCGCAAAAGCGTCCAGATCAGCTTGTGTAACCGTATAGCTGGCCGCGCAGGTCAGCGTCTCGTCGGGCAGCAGTGTCGCCTGCGCACAGCTGAGCGTCGGGATGCGATCGTCGCTGACGGACAGGTCGGTCAGCGTGGTGTTGCCCGTGTTTTCGACCGTGTAATCATAGCTGATCACCTCACCGACGGTCGAAAACGTCGTCTGACCGGCCAGCTTGGTCACGGTCATGTCGGGGGCCGCCGTGGGTCCGGGCAATGTCACAGTGTCCTCGACCGCGCCCAACTGACCGAACTCCGGATCGCCATTGGCGCGGGCCACGTTCTTTAGGCTGCCATTGTCGATATCCGCTTGGGTCACGGTATAGGTGGCTGTACAGGTCGCCACCTCGGCCGAGCCGCCGCCGGTGGTTTCGTTGATCGTCGTGGTGTCACAGCTGACGGTGCCGCCTTGCGCGTCGACCTTGTCATCGAACACGGTGAGATTGTTGATATTCACCGATCCGATATTCGTGACCGTGTAAGTGTAGCTGATCACGTCGCCCACGTCGGTGTAATCCGTTGCGGTGGTCGTCTTTTCGAATTCGTAACCGGGCGCAATTGTGCGCAACGCCTCATTGCTCAGGCTATTGCCCCGACGAAAGTCCCAATAGTTGTCATCGGGGTCATCATCCAGAACCTGCGTGGTCGTGCGTCCTGTCGTCAGCAAACTGTTGAGCAGGGTCGGATTGCTGGATGCAAACCAGCCGGTGTTGAACGTGTTGTTGCCGAACCCGGTTCCGAACCCCTGACTGCTGGTGCCTGCATTGTTGGTGCGTTCGGTTGTCAGCCCCGACCAGTTGCCCACATTCACCCCGTTGAGGATCAGGCTGATGTCGTTTTCGTCAAAGCCGCCGGGCTGCGTGTCGCCGTCATAGGCGGAAAAGCGAACATAGACCCGCGCAATCGCGCCGCCGAAATAGTCCGTGCACGACCGAATGCCGCAATCCAGCGGGATGGGATCGTTGATCGTGAACGGATTGCCCCGAAACCGCGTTGGCCGTCCGTTCGAATTGCGCCCACGGAACGCCCCGTTCGGATCGCTGAACTGGTAGTAGATCTGGCCGTTCACGCCCTCCATGACGATGACGACACCGCCAGCCTCGGGATAAGCGCTTGGCAGCGTGATGTTCGTGTTGGGCACGTTGGTGGTGAATGTCGTGGCGTGGGACGGGGGTGTGGCGGACACCAGCGAAACAACAGCAGCAATGACCGCACCCGCGGCAGCTTTGAGCTTTGACATCTTCATCCCTCACGCACGGCTTTTGCCGTTTTTTATTCGTGCTCCGGCGCGTGGGCCGGCTGAGCATGACATGCATTCGTGCCAATCCGCCTGTCATGTGCATTAACTTTTTTACACAATCATGGGGAAAACGGCTGTTTTGTTGTCATCTGTTACGAAGAGGGCACACGCTCTGCGGGATAATGCACGAATTTGCTTTCGATAACAGCAACATACGACACCGAATGCCCGCCCGCAAACGTCACGCAAATCGCCCCATGATACCGCCTCAACACGCGCCTGCCCCGCCTGTCTGATCCTCTCGAACAGGCGCAAACAGGCCGTGCTACCATTGCGCGCGCGATCCATGCGCAGACTGCTGGACACGAGGCAAACAATGCAAACTCGCAGAGTGTAAAAGTCCCGCAGCGCGGGCTGGCCTGTGGTCTGCATGTCGATGCGTGAACGCTTGTCCGGGTGGGCAGGTGCAACGGTGGTCCGGGTGCCGTCGCAAACCAAAGCCCTCTCAGCCCGGCACCGCCTCACAACACAGGCTCGATCGCCTCGCGAAAAAACCGCAGGCCACGCATGTCGGGTCAAATGTGGCGATCCCTGAAGGACTCGAACCCTCAACCTGCTGATTAGAAGTCAGCTGCTCTATCCAGTTGAGCTAAGGGACCGCTGGCCTTGTCATGCCGCAGTGCCGCCGACAGGGCAAGCGTTCAGAGGCGACGGGTCATAAAAACGCTGAGCGGGTCCAGCACATAATCCCCGAACGGGGGACAGTCCTGAAACCCATGCGCTTCGTACAGGGCGCGCGCGGCCGCAAACGCCTGTGCTGAACCTGTCTCAAGGCTCAACCGCGTTAGCCCCTGCGCCCGCGCCGCGTCAAACAGCGCGGCCAGTATTGCACGCGCCACCCCTTTGCCGCGCGCCTCTGCGGCGGTGTGCATCGACTTTAGCTCGCCATGATCGGGACCAATCACGGCCAGCGCCCCCACGCCCAGCACCTTGTCCCCTTCGCGCGCCGCAAACAGCGTTACACCGCAGTCCGACAGGGTGTCGGGCGCCATGACATGACAGCTTTCTTCGGGAGAAGTCGACCGCATCAAGTCGAAGTGGCGCGTCAGCAACGCGGCCACGTCCGGGGTGCGGGGCGTATCGCGGGTGACGGTTAGTGCGTCCATACCCCACGCCGGTTCGTGGCAAAGTTGTCGCCGTATCCGCCGGGGCGGATGTTGGCCTTGCGCTTGTTCGGCTCTTGCACCAGCGCGTCGATCCCATGCTCTTTGGCATAGTCCAGTGCCGCCGCTTTGCTGTCAAAGCTCATGCGCACCTGCGCCTGCGTGTCCGACGACGACGTCCACCCCATCAGCGGGTCCACCGACCGTGCGGAAGCAGGCGCGAATTCCAGCACCCAATGCTTGGTCTTGGCCGTGCCCGAGGACATGGCCGTCTTGGCCGGCTGGTAGATGCGTGCGCGCATTGAATGGCTCCTGACGTTCTAATCCTGTATATCGGAAATTCGCCCTGTCCCCGCAAGATGCGAATTGTCTCAGATCGTAAAGAGGCCATATCAGACTGATGCATGATGCCGTCCCTCTCATTGAATGGGTCCTGACCGACGGGCGGATGCAGGGCCTGAAGGCCCTGACCGATGGTCTGGGTCCACGTCTGCGGGATGCAGGTGTGCCGCTGATGCGCCTGCGCATGGGGATGCGCACCACCCACCCCCTGATTGCCGCGGTCAGCTATATCTGGGACCCCGACGGGACCGATGACACCAATCAGGACCAGTTGCGCACCGGGCACGGCATGGAAACCCGCACCACCTATGTCGGCAGCCCGATGGAGATCATCGCCACCAGCCAAGCGCCCTATCGCCGCCGTCTTGACGACAGTCTGGGGCCGGATGATCACCTTGTCCTGCACGAATTGCGAGATCGCGGTGCCTCCGACTGGTACGGCAGGCCCATGCCCTTTGCCACCGGATCGTTCGGCATGGTCATCTTTGTCGCTGACGGGCCCGGCTTCAGCGATGCGGACATCGCGCTGCTCGACACCCTGTCGGACGTGCTGGCCCCCGTGGTCGAGGCGCGCCGCCACGACCACCTCGCCACAGCCATTGCCACCAGTTACCTCGGCCCGCGCACGGGCCGCCGGGTGCTGGACGGGCAGATCACCCGCGGCGACATCGAAACGACCCAAGCCGCGATCCTGTTTTCCGACATCCGGGGTTGGACCGCGCTCAATGCCTCTGAACCGCCGGACCGCGTGCTGAATATCGCCAACCGTTATTTCGAGGTGATGTCAGACGCCATAGACGGCAGCGACGGCGAGATCCTCAAGTTTATGGGCGACGGTATTCTGGCGATGTTTCCCGCTGACGGGACCGAGGCGGGCAAGGTGCAGGCCTGCCGCGCCGCGCTCAGCGCGGCACAGGCGGGCCTTGGCATCGCGGCGCTGGCCGAATTGCCCGTGCCCTTTGGCACCGGCATCCATTACGGTGCGCTGCTGTATGGCAATGTCGGTGCCCGCGAACGGATCGATTTCACCGTGCTGGGCCAGTCGGTGAACATCGCCGCGCGGGTCGAGGCGTTCTGCGGCAGGCTGGGCGCGCCCATCTTGGTGTCCGACACGGTGGCGCAGGCGGTGGGTCAGGACATGGTCCACGTCAGCACTGAACCGCTCAAGGGGCTGGACGCGCCCATGCCTCTCTTTGCTCCTGCCAGAATCTGACAACAGCGCCCTTGCGCGTTCGGGTCACTGCGCCACATTAGGCGCATGGCCTATGCACACACCGATTCCTCCGACCCCGAGACCTTCCTTGCCAACCCGGCCGAGGATGTCCGCACCCGCCTCAAGCTCGAAGGCGGCAAGCGTCTCACCATGCAGACGGAATTCAAACCCGCAGGCGACCAGCCCACGGCCATCGCAGAGCTGAGCGCGGGGGTCAATGCGGGTGACCGCGATCAGGTGCTCTTGGGGGCGACCGGCACGGGCAAGACATACACCATGGCCAAGGTGATCGAAGAGACGCAGAGACCCGCGATCATCCTCGCCCCGAACAAAACGCTTGCTGCGCAATTATACGGCGAATTCAAAGGGTTCTTCCCCGACAACGCCGTCGAATACTTCGTCAGCTACTACGACTACTACCAGCCCGAAGCCTACGTCGCGCGGTCCGATACCTATATCGAGAAAGAAAGCCAGATCAACGAACAGATCGACCGAATGCGCCACTCCGCCACGCGGGCGCTGTTAGAGCGTGACGATGTGATCATCGTGGCCTCTGTCTCCTGCATTTATGGCATCGGCTCGGTCGAGACATACGGCGCCATGACGCAGGATTTGCGCGTGGGCAAAGAATATGACCAGCGGCAGATCATGGCCGACCTCGTGGCGCAGCAATACCGCCGCAACGATCAGGCGTTCCAGCGTGGGTCATTCCGCGTGCGCGGCGACAGCCTCGAAATCTTCCCCGCCCACCTCGAAGACCGGGCGTGGAAACTGTCATTCTTTGGTGAAGAACTGGAAAGCATCACAGAGTTCGATCCCCTCACCGGGGAAAAAGCGGACACGATGGAACATATCCGCGTCTACGCCAACTCGCACTACGTGACGCCGAAACCAACGATGAACCAAGCCATCATCGGCATCAAGAAAGAGCTGAAAATCCGTCTCGACCAACTGGTGAGCGAGGGCAAACTGCTCGAAGCGCAGCGGCTCGAACAGCGCACCAATTTCGACCTCGAAATGCTCGAGGCCACCGGCGTCTGCAACGGCATCGAAAACTACTCGCGCTATCTCACAGGTCGCGCGCCGGGCGAACCACCCCCCACCCTGTTCGAATTCATCCCCGACAACGCCATCGTATTTGCCGATGAATCCCACGTCTCCGTCCCCCAGATCGGTGGCATGTACAAGGGCGACTACCGGCGCAAGTTCACACTGGCCGAACACGGCTTCCGACTGCCCTCCTGCATGGACAACCGCCCCCTCAAATTCGAGGAATGGGACGCCATGCGCCCGCAATCCGTCTTCGTCTCTGCCACCCCGGCGGCGTGGGAGATCGAGCAGACAGGCGGTGTCTTTACCGAACAGGTGATCCGCCCCACCGGCCTTCTGGACCCGGAGGTTGAAATCCGCCCCGTCGAGATGCAGGTGGACGACCTGCTCGACGAGGTGCGCCGCGTCGCCGCCGCCGGGATGCGCACGCTCTGCACCACGCTGACCAAGCGCATGGCCGAGGATTTGACCGAATACATGCACGAACAGGGCATCCGCGTGCGCTACATGCATTCGGACATCGACACGCTGGAACGGATCGAAATCCTGCGCGACCTGCGCTTGGGCGCCTTCGACGTGCTGATCGGCATCAACCTGCTGCGCGAGGGGCTCGACATCCCCGAATGCGGGCTGGTCGCGATCCTTGATGCCGACAAGGAAGGGTTCCTGCGGTCTGAGACCTCGCTTGTCCAGACCATCGGACGTGCTGCGCGCAACGCCGACGGCCGCGTGATCATGTATGCCGACAAGATCACCGGCTCGATGGAACGCGCGCTGGCTGAAACCAACCGCCGCCGCGCCAAGCAGATGGCCTATAACGAAGAACACGGGATCACCCCCGAGACGGTGAAAAAGAACGTCGAGGATGTGTTGGCCGGCCTCTACAAAGGCGACGTCGACATGAACCGCGTCACCGCCAAGGTCGACAAAACGCTTGCGGGCGGCAACCTGCAAGCGGTGCTGGACGGATTGCGCGCTGACATGCGCAAGGCCGCCGAGAACTTGGAGTTCGAAGAGGCCGCGCGCTTGCGGGATGAGGTGAAACGGCTGGAAACGGTCGATCTGGTCGTGGCCGACGACCCCTTGGCGCGGCAATACGCGGTGGAAAAGGCCGTGGACGACGCGCAAAAGGCATCGGGTCGGTCAACGGCTGGTAGGGCTGGGCAACGGGGTGGGAATGTGAAGCGAAGGAAGCGGTAAGAGATGTCGAAAATCGACTATGTCGAATTTGATGAGTTTATTGACGTTGAAGCGTCACTACATTCTGCTTTAGCCGGACTTCAGGCGACCTCAGGGAACCCCCTTTTTTGGAAGCAGGTGGTCCTATGCACACACGCCGCTTTGCAAGGAGCAGCAGTATGCATCCTGACGAGAACGAATGGCGGTGGCGCTCTATCGAAACGGAGCGAAACTGATCTGTTAGATTACTTTGAGAACGACCGCGAAAAAACCACTGCGAAAAAGCAAGGGACTTTGCCACCGGAAGAAATGGCTTTCCCAGCGCCGAAAATGCAGAATCTGCCCGGTCTTTTGAGACGGCTACCGGACGGCCTAAATACCGATATTCCCCAGCGGTTTGACGACTGTGCATCGCCTCAGATCCGGGACCTGTGGCGGCTTCACAATTGGCGAAACGAGTTCGTACATTTCCAAGTTGTATCTTGGTCGATTGAAATTGCTGGACTTCCTCGAATAACAAGCGGCGCTCTGAGTTTAACTAAAGAGATTATTGCCTCTGAAGCCTATCTGAGGCGTAATCGGTTCTCAGAGGGCAAAGCCGCCGATTTGATCGACAACTGTCTTATTGAATGCCAAAAACTCGAAGCCGTGACACCATAGTGGCAATCACAGTAGCATTTTATTGAGATCACGTTGGGGCCGACGCCCGCCCAGCGGCACCGCCGGGCAGCGCCCGACCTACCCCCGTAGGGCGCTATTGGCGAGGGACTTCGCAACTCACTCGACATCTATTCTTTGAAGCACTTGCACCGACCAACGCGATCGAAGCGCCCTCCAGGTCTGGCACAGCTCGTGTCGCCATAACCCGGGTCAAATAGGTCGCAACATTCTATGGATCTTTCACACGCCGACCCGAGGGGTGGCGCAATCGCGCCTCCCGTTTTGCCGGAGGCAAACCTCCGGTTTGACGGGGGAGGGTCGGCGCGGCCCGACAGTGCCTGTCGGGCAGGCGCTCAGATCAAAGCGGAGTGTTGCAGGCTTTCCTGGCTGGGCTCAAAGGCCTGATCTCTGCGCACAGACGACAACACGTGCACTTTGTCCTTCGCCCCGGCTTGAACCGCACACATAGAAAACCAAATTTTAAGACACAATACCAATTACTTAAGTTACCCACGGGTAACGCCGAACACCAAAACACCGTCCCTCTGCGAAACCCCGCCATCCGCTCACATTAGAACGATATACACCGCGCTCGCGTGGCTATCGCGGTCCGTGTCGTATTCACAATCTCACAAAGGCTTAACAAGCCCGCAACGCTGCTCTAACCTCCACCCCATGCCCCTGACCGCCTTTGATCACGTCAATATCCTCACCCAAAACCTCGCCGCCATGCAAAGCTGGTATGCCGAGGTGCTGGACCTGCACGCAGGGCCCCGCCCGCCTTTCGACATCCCCGGCGCATGGCTTTATCTGGGCGCAACACCCGTCGTGCATCTGGTCGAAGTCGACACCGCCCCCACGGGGTATGACGGCGTGCGGATGGAACATGTGGCGTTTCGCGCAACCGGCTATCAGACCTTCCTCGACACGCTCGCCGCGCATGATATCGAACCCCGGCTGGGCCACGTGCCCGGCACCGACATCGTGCAGGTCAACGTCGAAGACCCCGATGGCAACCACATCCACGTCGATTTTGACCTGAGCACAGAACCCGCATGATCCGCGCCGCAGCCGCCCTTGTCTGGCTCGCCGCACCCGCCCATGCGTGGGATTTTTCACCCACGCCAATCTGCACGCTGAGCCACATTGAGGGTGGCGCGGGCGTCACAGTGACGTACGATCACGCCGCCTCTCTCTATGCCATCGCCATCAGCAATCCGGAGGGGTGGCCCAGCGCGCCCGCGTTTTCCATCCGCTTTGACGGGGCACAGCCAAACACTATTTCAACCACCCGCCACGCGGTCCGGGGCAAGACCCTCACCGTGACCGATGCGGGCTTTGGCAATGTGCTCGACGGGTTGGAGTTCAATGCAACGGCCACCGCCTTTACCCAGACGGCTGCCGTTACGCTGTCGCTGGACAGTGCGGCCGGTCCGGTGCAGGACTTTCGCGCCTGTGCCAAAGCGCCTGTCGCCTGAGGGCTGCGGGAAGGCGCCTCCAAACGCACCGGCTATTGTGTGTTCTCAGGGCACGCGCAACGCGGCGCGCCGCGCGCACCGCTAAAAATCAAAGATGTCGCCCAGAACGTCCCCGAAACCGCCCTTGCGCTTTTTCCGGCGCCGCGGTTCGTCATCGTAGTCATCGTCATAATCCTGACGGCCCATCGCCTGTGGCGGCGGCGGTGGCGCGGTATAGGCAGCGGAACGTTCGAGGATTTTGTCCAACTCTCCCCGGTCCAGCCAGACCCCGCGGCACTGCGGGCAATAATCGATTTCGACGCCGCTGCGATCTGTGATCACCAGTGCTGTGCCATCGATAGGACATTTCATATGGGGGCTCCTGTGTTGGGTTGTCTTGGCACAAGATGGGGGCGGAACCGGCAAAAAACCAGCTACCAGTGGCGCGTTGCCGCGTCCCCTTTGACAATCCCCTGCAAGTTCGGCGTCACCCAGCCACCATAGAAATCACCCGGTTGCGGCGTGACCCGCACCCCTCCGACCCAACAGGCACCCATGAGGCCCGGATAGAACGCAAGATAGCCCGCCAACGCGGCAAAGCGGGGCGTCGGGCGTGCATAGCTCCACGCAGCGGCCTGTGCCGAAATGCCCCCGGCGTGGACTGTCCAATAGGCGGCGTGCCCCTTCCACTCGCAGAACGATCCGCCCGGCGCGGCGGAGAGGTCTGCAACAACGTCTTCGGGCGGGATGTAGTAGGTCGGCGCATGGTGCGTCTCCAGCACACGCAGCGCGGCAGAGCTTTGCGCCACCGGCGCGTCCCCCAGTTCGACCCGGATCTCATGCGTCACAGGCTCAAGCGTCGGAGGGCGCGGATAGGATTGCACATTTTCGGCGGGCAAAGTCATAGGCTGCCATCTAAGCCAGACATCACTCCGGACCAGCCTAACCAATTGTTAACCAAGATCGGCGCAAATTAACCCTGCTTTAAGGAGCGGAAGATTGCGCCTGATCCTGACCATTGCCGCCCTCGTCTGGGCCACGACCTGCCATGGCGGCGCGTGGCTGCGCGCGCAGGGGACAGGTTTTCTAACATCATCAGTGCTGCAAGGGGCGGACGGGCACAGTGACGGTGCGCTCTATTTCGAATATGGCGTCCGGCCCAAGCTAACCCTTGGCATCAAGGTGGACGCGAACATGGTTGTCGGACAGCTTGCGGGCGGCTCGGGCTTTGCCTTTGCGCGCCTGCCCATCCCGACAGGTGACCGCGCCTACAAACTGGCCTACGAAATCGGTCTGGGGGCAACGCTGAATTCCGAAACGGAGCCGCTGCTCCGCACCGGGCTCAGCTACGGGCGCGGGATCAAGTGGCGGGAGAAATACGGCTGGCTTGCGGTCGATTTTGCGGTGGAGTGGTCGCTGGCCGGTGCGGCGCACACGGCCAAACTCGACACGACGCTGGGCCTTGGCATCACGGACACTACAAAGATCATGATGCAGGTTTTTGTCAGCGGGACGGAGGACGCAACCAGCCTGACGCTGGCCCCCTCACTGATCTGGCAGCCGCGCGAAAAGAAACCCAGCTACCAGATCGGGTTCGAGGCCGAGCAGGGCGACGTGTCGCTCCGGCTCGGCCTCTGGCAGGAATTTTAGATCAACCGGGGCGCAGCCCTAGCCGTCCATCCGCACGGTTGCACGGATCGGACCACGCACAGAGGTGCCCCATTCCAGCGTGAACTGATCGTCGTTCAACCCAGCACGCCCACGCGCCACGGGCGCTTGAAACTGCTTGGCGTTGCTGGAGTTGCGGATGTCGCCAATCGCCACAACGGCATCCACCGACCGGCAATACGCTTCGAACGGCAACTGGTTGTTGGTGTCGATGGTCCACGTCTGCGCATTAGAGTTTTGCGTATACTCGATGTGCAGCGGATTGTGCGCCTGCTCCTGTACGTTGTGATACGAATTGCCGGTGAAACACACATCCTTGTTCCGGCTGTGGTCCAGGTCGGCAAAGCTGGTGTCGACGCTTTCCGCCCGCACGATGGACCCGTTGATGCTGCGGAACCGGTTGCCTGTGATCGTCACACCGTTCAGAAAATGACCGGCCGCAAACGGCTTGACCACGATGTAGGTGAACCACGGTGCGACGTCCCCGCTCAGATAGACATTGTCGGAAATCGTCAGCGCGCTGAACGAAAAACCTCCCGAAAAGGCCGGCGTCGGGTCACGTTCATTTGTCCACTCGATAAAGCAATTGTCGATGTAGTTGCCGGTGATCATCGAGGCCGAAAAATTCTCTTGCAGGATGATCCCGGCGGTGCGCACACCGCTGGGCACGTTGTCACCCTGGAAGAAGTGGTTGCCCGAAATCAGGTGGTTCTGGCCGTCCATCACCGCCCAGTGACGGAACCGCGTGGCCCGGCAATCCTTCAGCTTCACATCGTTGGCATTGACGTTCATCCCGATGCTGACACGGTCAGCGACATCCAGCGGCTCTTCGGCGGACAGGAACTGGCACCGATTGATCAGCATCCCCTGACAACCCTCCCCGATCGAGGTGATCCCACGATCCTTGGGGCGGCTGAAATAGCAGTCCTGAAATTCCTTCACAGGACCGCCGGGCGACAGCAAGACAGCACTGCACTTGCTGTTACACTGAAATTCGATGTCGCTCATGATGAACAGCGACAGGCTGGCAAAGCCCGAGAAATCCAGCAGGTAATCGAACCGGCGGAACGTGTAGGTCTGCGTGCCCTCGGCGTCATAGAGCGGCGCGTTCAGCTCGATCTCCTGTGCGCCCACATTCTTTGACCGCACATAAATCTCGCGCCCGACACCATTGGCCTGCACCAGCGCGCCCACGGGCACGTTCGCCACATTGGTCACATTGGTCAGCTTGCGCGAATTCGACGCGGAATAGGTCGCCTGACTGGTTGCAACAACGGTCGACCAATCATCGCCCACCGCCTCGATCTGGCCGTTCTTTACCACCCGCCGCGTGGCAAAGGTGGTGCGGTTCGGCACGGCCGCCTGCATATCAATTGGCTCGGTCAGCGCGATGCGCCGCCCTTCCATGTCCAGACTGTCATGGTCGGAATTGTTCAGCAGCGCCTGAAACGCCTTTTTGAACCCCAGAACCTCGTCGCCGAAAGCGTCGATATAGGTGGGCAGGCTGTAGTTCTTGCGGATCAGCAGCATGGCCGTATCGGGCATACTCACCGTGCCTTCAAAACGCACAGAGTTGTTGAACGCCACATCCGAATTCAGCCGAAAGGTGCCTTCGGACACCAGAACCGTGCGCCCGTTCGCCGCCGCATCTGCGGCGTCAAAGGCGGCACTGTCATCTGTGGTGCCATCGCCCACCGCGCCATAATCCCGCACGTCGACCACCGACACCAGATCGCTCAGGAATACCGATGAGATGTCTTCGATCACCAGATCGTCGATACGCACGACCCCGCCATTCGGCCCCGTCAGGTCAAGGCCAAAGTGGCCATAGACCGGCTCCGCCCCCCAAACGAGGTCCACACCGCTCCGGTTGCCCGCGCCGACAATGGCCGACACTTCGACCACAGACCCGTAGCTGGTCAGCGTCACCACATCGGCAGTGGTGTCCACACCGCCAACAGCAGACCCGTTCGACCGCGCTGCATAGCCCGCAATGCGCACCGATGGCAGGTTGCCCGCAATCGCCTTGATCCGGGCCGTTATGCGCAGATAGCAGCCCGGCAACAGCGGCGTCTGCCCCATGTACCGCACCCGCGTCGTGCCAGATGTCTTCTGCAACTCCAGACAGCCGCCAAAGTCCTGATCCGCAGGCACAAAGGCCGCGTTGGACGCATTTTCATACGTGTCCGAGCCCGGGGTGCCATCACCGCTCGACCAGACATCCAGACCGTTTGCAAAGGCAGGCGGCATCAGCAGCACGCCATCAGTGATCGCTTTGTTCATCCAAATTTCCCTTTTGTCTCGACGGGCGTGGTGCGCCCGAACGGCCACCAGTCACACCCAAGGCCGGACACCCAGCCATCGCGGTAGGGGGAAGTATCAACAAGGGGTTAACGGGACGTGGGAGGGGCGTGCGCAGCCTTGCAATGGCAGGCAACACCACGCGCACGGCGCACAGCCTGTGATCCGCAAAAGGACCGGCCTCCCACACCGCCACTTTCTCCGCCTTGTCAGTTGGTTGCCGCCGTTCCAGATGACCGCCACCTTTGCTGCATACCTGTCTGGCAAACGGCGCAGGCACCGTGCGGTCCCGTCTTTTATCTGCCCTCATCTCACCCATTTGGGTGACGCCATCGGTTTCACGCACTTCTATCCTCGTGGTCAGAAATGGTATTTCTGGGGTGAATTTGAGATGAATCTATTGAATTGGGG
Organism: uncultured Tateyamaria sp.; assembly: GCF_947503385.1. Classification (GTDB taxonomy): domain Bacteria; phylum Pseudomonadota; class Alphaproteobacteria; order Rhodobacterales; family Rhodobacteraceae; genus Tateyamaria. The sequence continues at coordinate 992,904 of NZ_CANNDO010000001.1, read as the reverse complement.
CGCGCCAACCGGCGACGCCGAACCGTGTGTGACGTGGCCACGTATGGGCGCGTTGGGCGCTTTGTTACTGACAACTGCACTCTATCCGGCGGTCGGGTCCGCATCCTGCGTGACAACGGGGAACGTCGTTACCTGCGACGGGGCCCTGCCAACCGGACAGGCCGTCACCGGTGGTTTCGACACGATCAACATCAACAGTCTGACGCAGGCGGTCGGCGGCACCGGTCTGCGTTTTACGAATACGACCGGCGCGGACATCAACGTGAACGCCGATCTGTCGACCTTTGGCACCGTGCTTGATCCCGGCTTTGGCCGGACGCGGCGTGCAGGTTTTGAAATTCGGACTGATGGAGCGGTGACCGGCACCGTGACAGGTGACATTACCGGGCCGACATTGTCCGACGTGACCAACACACCCGAATTTGACCTCGCCAATTTTGGCACCTTCAACATCTTCAGCGGGACAGGCCTCGACCTCACGCGCACCGGCGACCTCATCGTCACGCGGCCCACGGTCACCGCAACGACAAGCAGGCGCACCAATATTTTTGCGCCGGGCGGCGAGCGCGACTTTGTCATGGGCCAGTTTGGAGCAATCCGCCTGCGGGACGACAGCGGCGACGTGACATTCACCAATACCGGAAATGTGTCGCTGGATGGTGGCCAACGCACGCTGGTCGTGGACCGCAGCGGCGATGTTGGCGTGAACCAGCGCGTGTTCTCAACCCGCTTTGCCCAATCGTCGGGCCAATCCACATCCAGCGATCACTTTGGATTTTATGTTGAGGCCAATGGTGACATCGACATCACCCAGACGGGGGATGTCACCCTGACCGGTGGTGGCGTGACCGCCTCTGCTGAAACCACCGGAGCCATCGCCGCGACAATCGCGCGCCACAGCGCAGGCCGCGGTGTTTTCATCACGGACAACGACTTTGGCAATGTCGATCAGGTCACCTTTGCCGATCAAACATCGTTGACGATCAACGGCAACGTGACCCTGTCCGGCGGCAATGTTGAAGCGCTGTCGCAAGCCAACGACCTGCCCGGCGGCGACCCGAACACACGGGCCACCGCGCAAGTGGATTCCGCAGCGCTGATCGGGGTCTGGGTCAACAAACCCAGCGCCCGCACCATCACGATCAACGGCGATATCAGCGTGACCAACGGCATGACCACAATGACCGCACGCGCCACCGATGACGCAGGACAGGCCAGCGGGCTCGTGGCGGCCAGTGGATCGGGCATGACTGCAAGTGGCATTGAAACCATAGGCAGCGGTCTGATCGGGGATACCAACCCGCAACGCCTGTCGCTCAACATAACAGGTGACGTCAACGTAACCGGCGGTGACGCCCATGCCGAGATTGTCGGCACAGGCACGTCCGACGTCAACGAGTTGTCGGATTTGCCCAACGGGACGCCCCGCGACACGCTGGTCCTGAACCGATTTGGCGGCAGCGGTGCAAGCGGTCTGACGCTCTTCACACAAGAACTGAGCTACGATCTGGCAGGCGATGTCACCGCCATTGGTGGCAACGCCTCGGGCCAGGTGACAGGTTCGGACATGACCGCCTATGTCGGTGGAGGACAGGCCAGCGGGGTCAGCATCGGCGCAACGTCCGGCCTCAACGGAACCACATTCGATATGGTCGAAGACAGCGCGCTGACCGCACATGCCGGTGACGCGTCGCTGACGCTTGACGGAACCGACCTTTCCGGGAGGGTGGTCGGCGGGACAGGCAACGCCTTGTCGATCTCGCTCAACGCGGTTGGGCAAAGCAGATATGTCCAGACGGGCGACATTGTCACAACAGGCGGCAATGCGACAGGTGTCGCGTCCACCGGATCAGACCTGACGGTCACGGGCGGTTCCGCAACCGGGATGATCGTAAGCGGCGGGTTCATACCCGAAGATGCGCCAGCTTCCAGCACCACGACATTCCGCACCGAAGGCGAGATGATCGTCACTGGGGGCAATGCCAGCCTGACCGGGTCCGGCGAAGCGGTCGGAGGCACTGCAATCGGCATATTCTCGTTCAGCACAGCGGGGGACACTCCGCCACAGATCGAACACGCAGGCGTCATTCGCGCGACGGGCGGGGCCGGGACAACCCGCCAGGGCACCGCGACGGGGATCGGGATTTCGGACTTTGGTTTCCCCGGGTTCAGCGCGGACGGCATGACCATCAGCAACGATGCCAATGTTCTGGTGACAGGTGAAATCTACACCCAAGGCACCGGGGTCGAAAGCGCCACACAATCCGATCTGGTGGCAGGGTCGGACGGCATCTCGCTGGCGATGACCGGCCGGACACAGCTGGAACTGGACGGCGCACTGGTCGATGTGCAGGGCACCAACAGCAACGGCATCGCCCTTTCATCCGGCATGTCCGAGACGATCCTGCGCAACGGGACGTCGGTGCAGGTCACCGCCGACGGCGGCGCAGGGATCGCCTTGGGCGTCTCGATCCGCGCATTCGAAATACCCAGTGTCGTTGCCAGCAACAATTTCATCAGCATCGACGAAACCAGCGCGGTCACCACCACCACCGGGATCGGTATTCAGGACGACAGCCGCACGCGCGTCGCGGAAACTGACCCGGACACAGAAGAAGTCGTGGTCGTCGATGTGGACCTCGGCAATGAAACGACCGTGGACATCGCCGGCACACTCAGCAGCGGCTCAGGCATCGCGATGGATCTTGGCGGAGGCAGTGATACGCTGATCATCCGCGAAACCGCGTCGATCACGGGTGTGTCGCGACTGGGTGGCGGGGACGACCAGTTCCTCTATCAAGGGTTTGCCGTAACGGACGCGGTCGATGGGGGCGAAGGCTATGACCGGGTTGCGCTGTCCGTCGAGGCAGGCAACAGCGCCCGGTTCGATCCCGCATCTCAGATCGCGCATTTCACCAATTTCGAATCCATCGCAAAATCCGGCGCAGGCACGCTGGTCGTGGGCGGCGGCAGTTTCGCCAATGGACCGCTCGATTTCGAGATCATGGAGGGGCACGGCATCGTCGATGCCGATCAGGCCAGCCTGAACATCCGCGTTGGCGGTGGGGCCAGTTTCCAGACAGACAATCAGGTCGGTGATATCGTGGTGTCGAACATGGGCCTGGTGACCGGCACCGGCACCGCCTCGGGCTTTGCCAACAGCGGACGCTTTGCACCCGGCAACTCCATTGGCACGTTTACCGTGAACGGGGATTTCGCGCAGGATAGCGCGGGCCAACTGGACGTGGAGATTGCAGCCAACGGCACGTCCGATCTCGTCGACGTGTCGGGCAGCGCAACGCTCGGCGGGACGTTGTCGATCTTTGGTGTGGGCTATCCGACCGGCTATCCGGATACGCAATCCTATACCATCCTGACGGCGGATGGCGGCATTGCCGGTGCCTTTGACACGATCATCGACAATCTGCCCGACGTGGATGTGGTTGCCGCCTACGCCGCCAACAGTGTCGCCGTCAGCTACAGCATGGGGACTGTCACACCGGACGATCCATCGACCGAGATGTCAGACAAATCGATCCATCCCAACGCTCTCCAAGCGGGGCTTGTCAGCGCCGATATCTTTGCCCGGACACTGCGCGCACGGGGGGCCAACGCCGCACAAGACGATGCAAAACAAAGCGCGCTGCGCTTTTCGGGCGCCGCGTTTCAGGATCAGGCGGGCCTGTTTGGGCCCGACGGTGCATCCGTCTGGGTCAGTCCCTTTGCCAGCCGCAGTGACGTGGACGCAGCCCCGCCCGTGCCGGGCTACAACGCGGATGCCAACGGGTTGGCCATTGGCTATGACGTAACGCGCCCCACAGCCACAGGCTTTGTCCGCGCGGGCGTGGCCCTTGGCTATTCCAGCACCGATGTGTCCAGCGGTCCCGACAGCGCTGACATCGACACCAGACAGATCGGCGCGTATTACCACATGGAACGGGACGCGTGGCGCTTCACGACGGCAGCCACATATGGCAGGCAATCGCATGACATCACGCGGGTCATTCCTCTGACCGGATCGGCCCCGGCCACCGCGCGCGCATCCGCAGACGGGTCCGTGTTCGAAATCGGCGCGGACCTGTCATACAACCTCGCGCCGCGTCTGGGCTGGGACAATGCCGCACAAATGCGCCTCGCCCCTGTCGTGTCGCTGCGCCATACGGTGGTGAACCGCGACGGCTACACCGAAACCGGCGCAGGCATTCTCAATCTTACCGTTGGATCAGAACGGTTCGACCGCACCGTGCTGGGCGTTGGGATGGCATTCGAACAGACGATCCAGACCGCTGACGGGATGACCGTCATTCCGTCAGTGTCGCTGATGTACGAACACGCCTTTGGTTCTGACCGGTCCGTCGTGAACAGCACAATCGCTGGCGTGACGGGTGCATCGTTCCAAGACAGCGGTGCCGCCTTGGGCGACAGTGTCATCGCAATTGGCGCCGGGTTGGAGATCAAGGTGGATGACACGTTCTCGTTCGACATGCGCTATTCGGGGCAGTTCGGGGACAATGCGGACACGCACAGCGCCTCCATCGGAGGTGTCTGGCGGTTCTGAGACCCGTACCCGGCGCAGGGCTACCCCCTCAACCCTGCGCCGGGTCCAGCCCCAGACTGTCGGCAATCGCGTCCCAAATCTGGGTTGCATGGCTGGCAACGCTCAGGTGACCGGCCCCCTCGACCAGCCGCATCTGCGCATGGTCCTGCCCGTCCAAGTAGCTGCGCAGCACGTCCGGCTCGGTGAAATGATCCTGCGTGCCATGTACAAACACAGTCGGCGTCCTGAGGCCGTTCACAAGGTTCGCGGATTCCTTGTGCACCAGTTCAAAATCCGACGCGATGCCGATCGTCGAATGGGCGTGGAGCGCCCGATACCAGCCAAACGCCTCCCCATATCCCACCTGACCGTTCAGCGCCTGCACGTCGGTGTCACTGGCGCTGAACAGTTTGCGCAGCACAAACCGCGTCGTGCGATCATTGGAAAACACCCGCTGCTGGAACTGCGCGCTCAGCCGTTTGTACATGCCGTTATGGGTGGCGAGTTTGCGCAGACCGTCCAGAAATTTCGCAGCCGGAGATGTCGCCTCGCGGCGATGATCCATCAGGTTGATTGAGGTGACGACAAGGCGGGCAAAGCAGTGCGGGTCGCGTTGCAACATCAGCATCGCATAAAATGCGCCACTGGAATGGCACAGCACGTCCACCGGCCCCGCCCACGTCTTTTCCATAAAGGCCAGCAGATCGTCGATGGTCTGGTCGATCAGCGTCCCTTCGCCAAAGGCTGACGCGCAGGCCTGATCGTCGAGATATCCCGCGCGCACCGGGATCACCAAGCGGATGTTTTTGCGCAGCAAGGCCTCCTGCGCATTCAGGAGCAGAAAGGGAAACAGGTATCCGTGCAGAACCAGCAGCGGCTTGCCATCCACCGGCCCCATTTCCCAGATGCGGATCAAACGCCCGGTCTGCAAACGCTGCGTTGACAGGCGGATCGGCTCCCGCAGGTGGTCCGCCGTAAAGGCATCAATAACGCGGCTTTGGTCCGGGTCCTGTTCACACAGATACATGATGTGCACCAGCTGACTGATCAGCATCCGCACGGTTTCCGACTGACTGGCACAGCCCAGCTTGCTCATCGCGCGCTTCAGGTGGCTGCGCTTTGTTTCGATGGACACGCCATCCTCGCGCGCGGCACCTGTTGGGTTCAGCCCCGCGACCAACTGAAACACCACGACCTTTTCGGCGGGGGTCAGCTGGCATTGGCGGTTGAACAGGTCAAAGACCTCGTGAAACAGCGCCCGCGTGATCAACACCGTCCGCAGCGTGTTGCGCTTTGCGCCCCTGTCGGACACGGCGGTGAACGGAACGCACCAATGGAACCCGTCCTGCGTGCCCGCGGGCACGACCCCCCCGGCCTGCAAGTCCTGCCGGGCGGCGATGTCGTTCATTTCGGCGATTTCGGGATGCGCGCTAGGGTCCAGTACGCTGACCGTCTCCATGGTGCGCGCGTTGGAAATACCGGCACGGACAAAGCCCATGTCAGGCTGAAACTCCGCCCAGACGATCCGTTCCGAAATGGGTTCTTGTTCCTGATCGTATTGCGCAATCATCTCGCGATGCAGCAGCACGGATTCCTTGCTGGGCGCGAGCGAGAAAACGTCGCGCAGCGTATCATCCAAGTCTTTCGGATCGGTTCGCACAAGGCAGCTCGTATGCGGTCAGACTTGCGCCACACTATCCGAAATTGCCGAAAAATCACATAAAGTAGCGCTCACATCCCGGTACTTTGTGCCCTTGCCCGCGCGCCATCCCGCACAGGTAGCAAAAAGCGCAACCCGCGGTCGTGCCGTTAGGCGTCTTGGCGTGCAAGGCCCCGCAGCGGCGTCACCGCATTGTCCGGCCCGATATGGATGACCCCAGCCAAAGGGCCGTTCAACCCGCCCGCAGTGCCCTGTTCGCGCAGCAGCGACGCAGGCCCCGAGGTCGCCCGCGCAATGGCGTGCTCCGGATCGTCGCCCACGGCATCCACCATGACAGACAGCGCACGCGGCATGTCCAGATCCGCCCCGGCCAGTGTGCCATCCTCCAGCGTGAGACGTTGCGCCCGGCGCAGCACGCGCCGCCCGTTCAACTCGAAACTATCGATGTCGGAGCCTGCCGTCGCCATCGCATCCGTCACGAGAAAGATCTTGTCGGCGGCACGCTTGGCCGACAGGGCGATGCGGATCATCGCTGGGTGCACATGTATGCCGTCCGCGATCAAACCCGCGTGCACGTCGTCCCGTTCCAGCGCGGCACCAACAAGCCCCGGTTCCCGGTTGCCCAGCTGGCTCATCGCGTTGAACAGGTGCGTGACACAGCGCGCGCCCGCGTCAAACGCGGCCATGCACGTCCCGAACTGTGCATCCGTATGCCCCAGTGACACCACGATCCCCGCCTGCGCCATAGCGTTGATCTGCGCATGTGTCGTTGTCTCGGGGGCGACGGTGACCATCACGTTGGGCAACCGGTCCGCCGCCCCCAACAACAGTGACAGGTCCGCATCGTCCATCGGACGGATCAGGTCCTGGTCGTGCGCACCCTTGCGCGCCACCGACAGGTGCGGCCCTTCGAGGTGGATGCCGACAATGCCAGGCACCTGTTGTGCAATGGCCTGTTCCACGGCGCGGATCGCCGCATGTGTTCGCGCCCCGGTGTCCGTGATCAAAGTGGGCAAGAGGGCGACCGTCCCGGTGCTGGCATGTGCCGCTGCAATGGTGCGCAACGTCTCCACCGACTGATCATCGTTGAACATCACACCGCCGCCGCCATTGACCTGAAGGTCAACGAAACCGGGGGCGATCACGCCGCCGGACAGATCCCGTGTCGGACACCCCAAGGGCAGTGCGGCCCGGTCCACCACCCGGCAGGTGCCATCGCGCGCCACGACAACCGCATGATCCTGCAACAATCGGTGGCCATCATGGACCTGCGCACCGACAAAGGCTTGGGCGATGTCGGTCATACCGTCTCTGTCACCTTCTTGAGGTGACGCGGCGCATCCGGATTGATCCCGCGCGACGCAGCCGTGCGTTCGACCATGGCGTAAAAGCGCGCGATCAATGCAATCGGATCAGTAAGCGCATGGCCGGTCCGCACCGTGGGCAAGGGTGTGGCCCGCTGTACTTTGTCGCTTGTGGCAAACACCTGCGCGCCCTTGTCGGCAAGGGTGTCGGCCACATCGGCCAGCGCCTGTTCTGCCGCATCATTCGACGCCAGTGCAATGACGGGAAATCCGCCATCCACAATCGAGACCGGCCCGTGCAATACCTCTGCCGAGGAATAGGATTCTGCGTGAATCTGACAGGTTTCCTTGAACTTCAGTGCCGCTTCGTTCGAAATCGCATAGGCCGGCCCACGGCCAAGGCAGAAAATCGAATTGCGTGTGCCCAGCGCCGCGCGCGCAGCGTCCCAGTCGGTCTGTACCGCCTGCGCCAGCGCGCCCGGCAGGTCATGCACCGCCCGCAACAGTTCCGCATCCTGCTTGCACTCCGCCAGCAGCCAAATGCCCGCAACGGCGGAATTCACAAATGTCTTGGTCGCCGCAACGCTCAGCTCGGGTCCGGCGTGCAGGTTCAGCGTGTGGTCCGACACCTGCGCCAGATCGCTGTCCGGGTGGTTAGTGACCGCGATCGACAACGCACCAGAGGCCCGTGCCATACGCGCCATCTCAACGATGTCGGGGCTTTTGCCCGATTGCGAAACCGACAGACACACGCTGCCTGCAAGGTTCAGTTTGCGGTTGTAGATCGACGCGATGGACGGGCCAACGGACGCAATGGGCGTGCCCAGCAGCAACTCGGACGCATATTTCAGGTACGTCGCCACATGGTCCGAGGACCCGCGCGCGACGCTGACCATAAACCCCGGCGCGCGGTCGCGTATGGCGTCGGCGGCGCGGCGGATGTCATCGCCCCCTGCGTCCAGCAATCGCTCGACAGCGGTCGGAATTTCCAGCACCTCGCGGCGCATCTGTGTCTCAGGGGACGTCATGTGCGGTCCTGCTCCTTGGCAAGGCGAAGCTCAGCCACAAAGTTGTAGGCGTCCCCGCGATATATGGATTGCGTAAACTCAACGACCCGCCCATCCGCATGATAGGACGTGCGCTCAATCCGAAGGCCCGCCGTGCCCACATCGACGCCAAGCAACGTGGCATTGTCTTCCTGTAGGTTGATGGCAGAGATTTTTTGCAGCGCGCGCACCGGCCTGAACCCGGACTTATCCAGCACATCGTATAGCGAGGTTTCGACCAAAAGCGGGTTGGGCAGCACGTCGGTCGACAGGGATGCGCGTTCAATCGCCATGGGTTTGTCATCGGCGGTGCGCAGCCGCGCGATGCGCGACACAGAGGCGTCCGGCGTCAGCGCAAGCGCCAGCACCTCGTCCGGCGATGGCATAAAAATGCCGCGTTCCAGCCAGATGCTCGCCGAAGCCATACCGCGCCGCGACATGTCCTCACTGAACGAGGTCAGCCGGGACAGCGATTGCTCGATCTGCGGCGTATCAGAGGCCACGAATGATCCAGACCCCTGTTTCTGAACGATAATACCATCTTCGGCCAGTGCCTGTATGGCTTTGCGGACGGTGACACGCGACAGGTCTGTGATTGTCGCGATTTCCCGTTCCGGCGGCAGCGAACTGCCCGCTTTCAACAGGCCCTGATCCACCCCCTCGCTCAGCCGTCGGCGCAACTGCATATAGCGCGGGCCACCATCCGGCAGCAGCCAGTTGTCCGGTGCAAGAAACTCGACAATGCTCACGTCATGGCCCCTTGTGATTTGGCAAGCGCCAGCGCCCCGTCCAGCGCGTTTCCGGCGGCGGGGACGCGCCCGGACAGGTGGTCCGGCGGCAAATGGTCGGCGTAATGCGGGCCGACCCCGCCGCTCAGGCACAGCGGGTCGCCCGCGCGAAACCCAAGCGCCCGCAGGCTCTGCACCAGATGGTCCGCGCCTTGCGCGATAAGCTCATGCGCCCAAGCGTCGTCCGCCCGCGCCGCGTCGAAAATTACCGGCGCAAAGGCAGCATAGTCGCCGGGCTTGGCCGAAAAGCTAAAGGACGACAGCGCATTTGCGTCATCATCAAAAGAGCGGAGCAACTGGCGCGTCAGCGTGGTGTGCGCAAACACACCGTCATGGCAGAGCAGCACGTGCTCCAGCGCCGCGCGCCCCAACCATGCGCCAGAGGCCTGATCCGACAGGTAAAACCCCCAACCGCCCACATACCGGAACCGCCCGCCCACCGTCGCAGCCGCGATGGTTCCGGTCCCAACCGACAACAGGTATCCGTCCCGCCCGCCCAAGGCCCCGGTCACAGCCGTGGGCCGGTCATCGGTGACAACGATATGTTCAAACGGCATGGCCGATGCGATCCGAACCGCGTCCCGCGGCGTCTGCACCCCCGCCAGCCCCAGATGCGCCCGCGCACGGGCCAAGGCCTGCATTGAGATGCCTGCCTCCTGCGCCGCCGCTGCGACCGTCGCCAGCACATTGCGCACCGCAAGGGCCGCATCCGACGCCACGTTGGCACGCGCACCTTCGGCCCGCGCCAGCACGGCACCATTCATCGCGGAAATGGCAACGCGGCACCCCGTGCCGCCGCCATCAACGCCTACAATGTAGCTGTGTGCAGAATCAGACATATAATACCTTTATAATACCTATTGGCGGAATAACAGACCTATCGTATCTTTTACGCGCATTTTTCCCGCCACTCATCCACCGGCGTTGCGGAAAAAAGAAAGTGGTAGACAAAAGGTATCTTAAAGGTATTGTTCTTGGTCAAAGGGGATTCGTATGCTGCTGCCAGCCACCGAAAACGTTATGGACGGGGACGCAATCGACGCGTTGCTGCCGCAGGACGCGGTGGCGCGTATGGTTGACGTACAGCTTGACGCGGTCGAGGCGGTGCGCCGCGCCGCCGCCCCCATCAGCGACGCGGCGAACCTGCTGGCGCGCACCGTTCAGGACGGCAAATCCATCATCTACGCCGCCGCTGGAAGTTCCGGCCTGATGGCGCTGGCCGACGCCTGCGAACTGCCGGGCACCTTCGGCATTGCCCCGGAACAGATCCAGATACACATGGCCGGGGGGATCCCCATCGACGGGCGGATGCCCGGAGACACCGAAGACGACACAGATGCCGCGCGCGACGCCGCGCGCGCCGCGCAGCCCGGCGACGCAGTCATCGTGCTCAGCGCAAGCGGCACAACACCCTACGCGGTGCAGATGGCCCGTGCCGTCCGCGACGCCGGCGCGCGCGTCATCGGCATCGCCAACAATCCCGACACGGACCTGCTGAACGCTGCGGACATCGCCATCTGCCTGCAAACGCCACCCGAAGTCATCGCAGGATCGACGCGCATGGGCGCGGGCACTGCGCAAAAGGTGGCGTTGAACCTCATGTCTTCGCTCATGGGGGTCAAACTGGGCCACGTGTATGGCGGCATGATGGTCAATGTGGTGGCGGACAATGCAAAACTGCTGGACCGGTCCGCCCGCATGGTGGCCCGCATCGCAAATGTCGCCGATGCCGACGCCGCCCGCGCGCTGGCCGTGACGTCCGGCCACGTCAAACCCGCGACCCTTGTGGCCGCCGGGCTGTCACATGCCGACGCCAAGGCGCTGCTGCGGGCACATGACGGGCATTTGGGCCCGTGCCTGCACGCGATTGCACCGGAACACCAATGATTCAACTAGGGAGAACAAAATGACAAATTCCAAACTGATCGGCGCCTTGCTGGCCTCGACCGTGATCGCGGGGGCCGCCTCTGCCGAGGATGTGACGCTGACCATCGAAAGCTGGCGCAATGACGATCTGGCCATCTGGCAGAACGAGATCATCCCGGCATTCGAGGCTGAACATCCGGGCATCAAGCTGAACTTCACGCCCTCCGCCCCCGCAGAATACAACGCCGTCCTGAATTCCAAGCTGGACGCAGGGTCCGCCGGTGACATCATCACCTGCCGCCCCTTTGACGCGTCGCTGGCCCTGTTCGAGGCGGGACACCTCGCCGATATCAGCGACCTAGACGGCATGGCAAACTTCTCGCCCGTGGCCAAATCAGGCTGGAGCACGGATGACGCCGCCACGCAGTTCTGCGTGCCCATGGCGTCGGTGATCCACGGCTTTATCTACAACAAGGACGCCTTTGCCGAACTGGGCCTCGAAGAGCCCGCGACCGAGGCGGAATTCTTTGCCGCGCTCGACAAGATAAAGGAAGACGGCAGCTACATCCCCATGGCCATGGGCACCAATGACCAATGGGAAGCCGCGACCATGGGCTATAACAACATCGGCCCGAACTATTGGAAGGGCGAAGAAGGCCGCCTTGCCCTGCTCGCCGGTGATCAAAAGCTGACGGACGAGGCATGGGTCGCGCCCTACCGGCAACTGGCGAAATGGGGCGACTATCTGGGCGACGGGTTCGAGGCACAGACCTATCCCGACAGCCAGAACATCTTTACCCTTGGCCGTGCTGCGATCTATCCGACCGGCTCGTGGGAAATCTCGGGCTTCAACAACCTCGCTGATTTCGAGATGGGTGCGTTCTATCCGCCGGTCCAGAACGCAGGCGACACCTGCTATATCTCGGACCACACCGACATCGGCATCGGCATGAACGCCGCCACTGACAATCCCGAGGCAGCCAAGACCTTCCTCAACTGGGTCGGCTCGTCCGAGTTTGCGACGATCTTTGCCAATGCCCTGCCCGGCTTCTTCCCGCTGTCGGATGCGCCCGTGACGCTCGAAGACCCGCTGGCCCAAGAGTTCATCTCGTGGCGGGGCGAGTGCGAAAGCACGATCCGCTCCACGTATCAGGTCCTGTCGCGCGGCACGCCCAATCTCGAAAACGAGACATGGAATGCCTCCGTCGCGGTGATCAAGGGCGAGGAAAGCCCCGAAGACGCGGGCGCGCGGCTCCAAGAGGGTCTGGCCAGCTGGTACGCGCCCCAGCAATAAGGGTCACCTGACCCCGTTCCGTCCCGATGCGTCGGGGCGGGACATGCGCCCACAACCGGTCGTGGCACATCGCCCCACAACATTCGGCGCACCAATTCCCGTCTCATTGCGGCGCTGCAACGGACCTGCGCGGGCCAACAGGAGAGTTCCATGTCGGATCAACATCACCGCCCAAAATTCCGGTGGCATATCGTTGTCTTTCTGGCGCCTGCGGTGCTGGTTTACACCGCCGTGATGATCTATCCGCTGTTCAATACGCTGCGGCTGTCGCTGTTCACCGAGGTCGATCAGGAACGCGTCTATGTGGGCCTGCAAAACTTTCGCAGGCTGTTCGGGGAAACCGTCTGGTCCGATCAATTCTGGAACGCGCTTGGCAATAATTTCTGGTTCTTCGTCATCCACATGCTGGTGCAGAACCCCATCGGCATCGCGCTCGCCGCGATCCTGAGCCACCCGCGCCTGCGCTTTGCCGCCTTCTACCGCTCCGCCATCTTTATCCCGACAATCCTCAGCTTTGTAATCGTGGGCTTTGCATGGAAGCTGATCCTGTCGCCCATCTGGGGCATCGCGCCCGGTATGTTGGATGCGGTAGGGCTCAAGTCGCTCTATGCTCCATGGCTGGGCAAAGAAGCCTACGCCCTGACCACCCTGTCGCTGGTGTCGGTCTGGCAGTTTGTCGGCATCCCGATGATGCTGATCTATGCCGCCCTCCTGTCGATCCCGGACGAGATACTGGAGGCGGCAGAGGTCGAGGGGATCACCAGCCTCTCCGCCTTCTGGAAGATCAAGCTGCCGCTGATCCTGCCGTCGATCGGAATCATCTCGATCCTGACCTTTGTGGCCAATTTCAATGCCTTCGATCTGATCTATGCGGCGCAGGGTGCATTGGCGGGGCCTGATTTCAGCACCGATATCCTTGGCACCTTCATGTACCGCACCTTCTTTGGGTTTCAGTTGCAACTGGGGGACCCGCATATGGGGTCGACCATCGCATCGGCCATGTTCGCTATCATCCTCGTGGGGGTGTGCATTTATCTCTTTGGCATTCAAAGCCGGATGCGGAGGTATCAGTTCTGATGTCGATTGCACGCACCAACCGCTTCAACACCCTTGCCGCCCACGGCGCGCTCATCCTCTATACCCTGATCGCGCTGTTCCCGGTTTTTGTCATTGTCATCAACAGCTTCAAAAACCGCCGCGCGATTTTTCGCGAACCGCTGGCCATGCCCAATTCCGAGACGTTTTCACTGATCGGGTACGAAACCGTGCTGAAACAGGGGGATTTCTTTCTCTACTTCCAGAACTCGATGATTGTCACCGTCGGCTCGCTGTTCTTTATCCTGCTCTTTGGGGCCATGGCGGCCTTTGCGCTGGCTGAATACCGGTTCAAGGGCAATACGCTGATGGGCCTCTATCTGGCGCTCGGGATCATGATCCCGATCCGCATCGGCACCGTCGCCATTCTTGAGATGATGGTGCAGACCGGGCTGGTCAACACGCTCTGGGCGCTGATCCTTGTCTATACCGCCCAAGGCCTGCCGCTGGCGGTGTTCATTCTCAGCGAATTCATGCGGCAGGTCAGCGATGACCTGAAAAACGCAGGCCGTATCGACGGGTTGTCAGAATACCGCATCTTCTTTCAACTGGTGCTGCCGCTGGTGCGCCCGGCGATGGCGACCGTGGCCGTGTTTAACATGATCCCGATCTGGAATGACCTGTGGTTTCCGCTGATCCTCGCGCCCGCCGAAGAGGTCAAGACACTGACCCTTGGCAGTCAGGTGTTCATCGGGCAGTTCGTCACTGACTGGAACGCGGTGCTGTCGGCCCTGTCGCTGGCGATCCTGCCGGTCATGGCACTCTATGTGATCTTTTCGCGCCAGCTGATCCGGGGCATCACATCGGGGGCAGTCAAATGAGGGTCGTCGTCGCAGGACTTGGCAACATGGGCCGCAGCCACGCGCTGGCCTATCACGTCCACCCCGATGCCAAGATTGTCGGGCTGGTCAACCGGTCGGACGTGGCTTTGCCCGAGGCGTTGCGCGCCTACCCGCGCCTTGCGACCTTTGACGAAGGGCTGGCGCTTGGCCCCGATATCGTCTGCATCGCCACCTATTCCGACAGCCACGCCGACTATGCCATCCGCGCGATGGAGGCCGGTGCGCATGTGTTCGTGGAAAAGCCGCTGGCCACCACCGTTGCGGATGCCCGCCGGGTCGTGGCCGCAGCACAGGCCAACGGTCGCAAGCTGGTCGTCGGCTACATCCTGCGCCACCATTCCAGCTGGCAGCGGCTCATCGCCGAGGCGCGCGCGCTGGGTGGGCCGTATGTGTTTCGGATGAACCTCAACCAGCAGTCCGACGGTCCGACATGGGCCACCCACAAGGCGCTGATGGAAACCACGTCGCCCCTTGTGGACTGCGGCGTTCACTACGTCGATGTCATGTGCCAGATCACCGACGCCGCCCCCATCCGCGTCAGCGGCATGGGCCTGCGCCTGTCGGACGAGATTGCGCCCGACATGTACAATTACGGCCAGCTTCAGGTCTGGTTCAAAGACGGCTCTGTCGGCTGGTACGAGGCCGGGTGGGGGCCAATGATGTCCGAGACCGCCTTTTTCGTCAAAGACGTGGTGTCGCCCAACGGGTCCGTATCGATTACGGACGGCAACAAAGGGCAATCCGACGATGTGGACGGCCACACCGCCGTTGGCGCTATCCTTGTCCACCGGCCCGGCAACGACACCCTGATCAAGATGCCCGGCGAACCCGGCCACCAAGAGCTTTGCGACGCAGAGCAAGCGTTCCTGTTGAACGCGATTGCCCGCGACATGGACCTGACACGGCACATGTCCGACGCCGTGCAATCGCTGCGCATATGTCTGGCCGCGGATGAAAGCATCCGCACGTGCCGCCCGGTTGAGCTAGGAGACGTCCAATGACCGCCCTGACCCTTACAAATGTCTGCAAATCCTTTGGCGCGGTCGAGGTGCTCAGGGACATCAACCTGACCGTTGAGGACGGCGAATTCGTCGTCTTTGTCGGCCCCTCGGGTTGCGGAAAATCCACGCTTCTGCGGGTGATTGCGGGTTTGGAGGACGCAACCAGCGGCACCGTCAACATTGGCGGCGACGTGGTCAACGCCGTGCCCCCCGCCAAACGTGGCATCGCCATGGTGTTCCAGTCCTACGCGCTCTACCCGCATCTGAGCGTGCGCGACAACATGGCCCTTGGCCTCAGACAGGAACGGCAATCCAAATCGGTGATCGACGCCCGCGTCGACAAGGCCGTGCAGATGCTGGACCTCGGGGCCTATATCGACCGCCGCCCGTCCGATCTGTCCGGTGGGCAGCGCCAGCGGGTCGCCATTGGCCGCGCCATTGTCCGTGAACCCAAGCTGTTCCTCTTTGACGAGCCGCTGTCCAACCTCGACGCCGCCCTGCGTATGAACACCCGGATCGAGATCGCAGAACTGCACCGCACGCTGAGCGCGTCGATGATCTACGTTACCCACGATCAGACCGAGGCGATGACGCTGGCCGACAAAATCGTCGTGCTGCGCGATGGCCGGGTGGAACAGGTCGGCTCGCCCATGGAGCTTTACAACAACCCCGCCAACCGATTTGTGGCCGGGTTCCTTGGCTCACCGGCGATGAACTTTCTCGAACGGGCACCGCTGGACATCCCGCCCGGCGGCGCACTGGGCATTCGCCCCGAACATCTGCGCCCGACCAAAGGTGGCCGCATCTCGGGCAATGTGACCCATGTGGAACGTCTGGGCGGCGACACGAACCTGCTGGTCGCCACCGACCATGACGAGACGCTGACCGTGCGGCTCTTCGGACAGGACCCAACCCGCGTGGGCGCACAGATTGAACTCGATTTCGACGACACCAGCGCCTTTCGCTTCGATCAGGACAACTGCCGCGTCGCCTGAGACGCGGCTTTGCACCGTCAAACATACTTTTTTGTATGTTTGACTTGTCGCGCAGCATACAAAAAGGTATGTACCCATCGAATTTCGGAGGGTTGCGCCATGTCGCACATGTTTTTCTTGTCCGCCGGGGCGCTGTCTGCGTTGTGGCTTGTCGTTCATGTCATTGTCGGCGGGCGGCAGATCGCCCGGCCCCTTGTCAGCGCCACAGCGCTCAGCCCGGTGGTGCGCCACACGCAGTATCTGTGCTGGCACTTCACCACTGTCGCGATTGCCTGCATGGCGGGTTTCTTTCTGTGGGCCGCACATGCGGGTGACGCCACGCTGGCGGCGGCAGGCACGGCGCTGGCCACCGGCTTCTTTCTGGTTGGCGTCGCACTGGTTCCGGTCGTGCGCGAAACCTACAGCCGCTTGCCTCAAGGCTGGCTGTTTCTGCCCGTCGCCCTGCTGGGCCTGACCGGCCTGATGCAATGACCAGACGGCGGTTCAGCCGGGACGATTGGGTCGCCCTCGGGCTGGCCGAACTGTCGGCCAACGGGGCCGAAGCCGTCAAGCTGGAGGCGATCTGCGCCGCCGCCAACCTGACCCGGGGGTCGTTCTACCACCACTTTGCGGATCACGAATCCTTTCTGGTCGCGCTGGCCGATGCGTGGCACCGCACGCAAACACAGGACGTGGCCAGCGCCATCGACCCCGACGCGCCCGCCGCGCAACAGGATGCTGCACTGACAGAGGCCGCCATGGCCATCGACTACCGGCTGGAGCTTGGCATCCGCGAGGTCGGGCGGCGGCGCCCAGCGGTCGCACAGATCGTCAGGGACGCGGACGATCTCCGGCTGGATGTTCTCACATCGCTCTACTGCCAGCGCTTTGCGCTGGATGACGCGACGGCCCGGAACTGCGCCCATCTCGAATACGCCGCCTTTAGCGGGATTATCCTGCTGGACCCCGACATGGATCGTGACCGCCAGTTGGAACTGGCCGCACTTTACGACCGTATGATCCGCGCGGCGCTTGGCGGGGATGCACCAGCATGACGGCCATGCGGGCGTTGATGTGGCAACATATGTTTGCTTGGCGGTTGTCGCGCACCGCCGGAACCAAGGTGACACAGGCCCAATTGCAACAGCGGCTCGACCGACTGCCGCCTGTCCCGATGCCAGCGCAGGCGACCGGGCTGTTCCTGTGCATGGCGGTGCAAAACGTCCGCGCCGCAGTGACCCTATTGGAAGACGACGCAGCCCTGCCGACCCCTGCCGCTGTGGCCGCCGCGCGCGCGGCGCTGCCTTGGCCCGCCAAGGCCCTCTGCGGCGGCATAAAACCCGTCGCAGGCGCGGGCAGGCCATGTGGGCAGAATTGCCCCGTGCGCGACTATTTCTGGAACGCGGGCCGGTCAGACCTGACCGGCATCCTGTGCAGTGAACATGTTGACCGAACCGCCGCGCACGATGTCATGCCTTGGCGCAACGCCTTAGGCCGGATCAGGTGCTGACGCCCGGTGCCTCAAGTATCTGAACCCCGGAAATTCGCCAGCCATCCGGCGTTTGCGTCATCGCATAGGCCAGCAGGTGCACCGCACCCTCCGCATCCTCAATCCGCACAGTCTGAACATAGGACCCGCTCTGTTCCCGCAGATCGAGAAAGGTCACCTCGGACGGGCGCCACACCATCGGGTATCCGCGCCGCACCATGACGCCGAAATTTTCCGGCGTGCGAAAGATTTGCCGGATCGACGGCGCAGCAAAGGTAAAGGCCTGTTCAAAGTCATCAGCCTTGAACGCCTCGATCTGACCCGAAATCACGCCTTTGATTTCACTGTCCTGCGCCCAGACGCCGCCCGCGAGGCCGATCGCCAGAACCCATCCCAAAACCCATTTGTGCATCGATCCATCCTTGCTCGTGATCCAAGGATGGTAGCGCCGCGCCCGAGACGGGCAACCGGCGCACATGCAAGGCCGGGCAGAACAGGCGAAAAATGCGCTTGGTTCCACGCCTGCCGCTTGGGCAACAGCCCACGGTTTTCAAAACGCGGCTTGCCCGTGACCGCTGCGGGCGTCGCCCCGTGCAACCGGTGTTGTGCCTGTGTCGATACCGGGCGCATCGCAGGCCGCAAGGCCAGGATCCGCGCAGTATGCAATCGTCACAAAGGGTTAGCGCATGTCGTCTCTCTCTCGGACGTCACTTTGCACGTGGCTGCGCTGTCGATCAGGCCACCAGTTCACCGGCCAGCGCCTGATCAATCAACGCCACCGTTTCGTCCACACCATAAAGCGCGATGAACCCGCCAAAACGGGGACCTTGGGACGCGCCCAGCAGCACCTCGTACAGCGCAGTGAACCAGCCACGCAGCGGGTCAAACCGGTCGCGGCCCACGGCGTAGACCACCGATTGCAGCGCCTCATCCTCGACCGCTCCGTCATAGGCGACCAGTTCGGCACGCAACGCTTCCAGCGCCGCGCGCTCGGTGTCGGTGGGCAGGCGGTACACTTTCGCGGGTTTTACAAAGTCGTTGTAATAGGCCACCGCATGGCCCACGGCGCGGTCCATTCCGGGATGCGTGTCCGGCCCCGTGCCCGGCGCATAGCGCTGGATAAAGGCCCACAGCGTCGCCTTGTCCTCGGCCTGACTGACTGACGCGAGGTTCAGGAGCATGGCAAAGGGCACCACCATGTCGCTTTGCGGAACATCGCCCGAGTGGATGTGCCAGACCGGGTTCGCCGCGCGCCCCTTGTCGTCCTGACCCGCATAGGCGCGCAGTTGCTGGTGATATTCGTCCACCGCCTTGGGGATCACGTCAAAGAACATGCGCTTGGCCGTCTTTGGCTTTTGGTACATGAAATAGCTCAGCGACTCGGTCGAGGCATAGGTCAGCCATTCGTCGATGCTCACACCGTTGCCCGACGACTTGGAAATCTTCTGGCCCTGATCGTCGAGGAACAGCTCGTACGAGAAATGGTTGGGCGGGCGGGCACCCAGCGTCCGGCAGATCGCGTCATAGATCTTTTCGTTGGTTGCGTGTTCCTTGCCATACATCTCGAAGTCCACGCCAAGCGCCGCCCAGCGCGCGCCGAA
This sequence comes from uncultured Tateyamaria sp., assembly GCF_947503385.1. Classification (GTDB taxonomy): domain Bacteria; phylum Pseudomonadota; class Alphaproteobacteria; order Rhodobacterales; family Rhodobacteraceae; genus Tateyamaria. Next base: position 973,407 of record NZ_CANNDO010000001.1, on the reverse strand, counting down.
ATCCGGCTTCCACTGGAGCTTGACGTTGCCGCCCGTCACCGGCAGCGTCATCTCTTCGCCCTCGGGCGTGTCGAAGGTGACCGTGCCCGCGCCCGCATCCACATGCTTCATCGGCACATAAAGAACCCGCCCCGTCTCGGGATGGATCGGCAGGAAGATCGAATAGGTCGCCGCACGCTCTTCGCGCAGCGACTTCAGCATGATCGCCATCAGGTCGTCGTATTTCTCCGCACAGCGCAGCAGGGTCTCGTCGAACTGCCCCGAACGGTAGAATTCGCGGGCCGAGATGAACTCGTAATCAAACCCGAACGTATCAAGGAACCGCCGCAGCATCGCGTTGTTGTGGTGACCAAAACTTTCATGCGTGCCAAACGGGTCAGGCACACTGGTCAGCGGCATCTGCAAATGCGGCTCCAGCGTTTCCGGGTTGGGCACGTTGCCCGGCACTTTGCGCATCCCGTCCAGATCGTCCGAAAAACAGACCAGCTTGGTGGGAATGTCGGAAATCGCCTCAAACGCCCGACGCACCATCGTTGTCCGCGCCACCTCGCCAAAGGTGCCGATATGCGGCAGGCCCGACGGCCCGTAGCCCGTCTCGAACAGCACAAAGCCCTTTTCCGGCGGCGCCGCCTCATAGCGTTTGAGCAGCCGCCGCGCCTCTTCGAAAGGCCAGGCTTTGCTCGTCATCGCAGCGTCACGGAAATTCGACATCGGGGTGTCCTACATTCAGGCCCGGCACCATGCCGCAGCCACTTGCACCGCGCGGGGGCCCGCGTGATCCGGGCTTACCTATTGCGGGCGGTGCAAGGCGTCAATATTGAGGGACAAACGCCTTTGATCAGGAACGCAGCCCCATGTCGGACATCGAAACCCTTTCCCTTACCCCGCAGGACGCGCTGGTCGCGGTCATGGTCGCGGTGTCCGCCTCGGACGAGGACATTCGCACCGCCGAACTGGTCAAGATCAACTCAGCCGTCAACATGCTGCCCGTCTTTGCCGATTTCGACGCGGACCGCCTGCCGGTGGTCAGCCGGACCGTCTTTGACCTCTTTGAACAAGAGGACGGGCTCGACGCGCTCTTTGGTCTCGTGCGGGATGCGCTGCCGGAATACCTCTTTGAAACCGCCTATGCGCTGGCCTGCGATGTGGCCGCAGCCGACGGCACGCTGGACGAGGCTGAGCTGCGCCTGCTCGAAGAAATCCGCTATGAACTGAACATCGACCGCCTGCACGCCGCCGCCATCGAACGCGGCGCCCGTGCGCGGCACCTGACGGTTTGATCCACCGTGGCCCAAACCCTTGCACCGACGACTGCGTTTACCTTCCGCGTCACCCTCGCCGGTGACGTTCAGCCGGTACTGGCGCAGGGGGTGGAAGGTCTGGACAGCACGATGGACACCGAGCCGCTTGTTGAAGGTGGCGAAAACCGCTTTGTCCACAGTCTGCCGAAATCGCCAAGACACGCAAACCTCAAACTGAAACATATGGTGGCACCTGCAAATGGTCCGTTGGTGCAGTGGGTCCACCAGACGCTGCAAGGGAGTTTGACCGCTCCCATCGAACCCAAAACGGTCCACATCACGTTGCTCAACACGACGAACCAAGCCTTGGCGTCATGGACGGTGCGCACCGCCTATCCGGTCGGATGGAAGGCGGACAGTCTGGATTCGATGAAAAACGAACTGGCGGTTGATACCCTTGAACTGGCCTACCAAGAGATCACGCGGGACCCCACCGCACGGTGATCAATCCGATGCAGGCAGGGTAAAGCGTGGCTCAGCATCTGGTTTGACCGATGTGTCCCGCTCCCAGCCTTCATTTTCAACCGTCATGGACTGGATCAGGATGGCCGCCTCCCCATTGGCATCAAGGTCTGACACCGATTGAAATTCGGACACCCAGGCGTTGTAGACGTTGTAGGCCAATACCTTCTGGCCCGCCTCATTGTAGACTTCGATGGTCAGGTTCCTGCGGTGATCGGCCTGTGACATCTCGTCCGGGTCTGGCGGGGGCGTGTTGCGACGGTCAAACACCTTGTTCGCCCACGCCGTGAATGCCGGATCGTGGCACACGCCACGTTCCAGCGTGATGGGTCCGTATTCTGTCTGACCCGGCGCCAGATGCATCGCCGACGGATCGCCCCCCTCGCGGTGCCGGATCACAGATGTTGATCGGTTCAACGCAGAGACACGGCTGATGCCCGCAACATAAGTCGGTCTACCGTTCTGGTCCCATTTGATCTTGAATCGGAAATTCGGATAGGGCGTCAGCCGCTGCGGGGTCTCGAAAAAGGTGTTTTCTGACAATCGTTCACTCTCTGGTTCTGCTGGGCAACTGCGTGCGCACGCAGGCCCGGCACACGATGGTAACAGGCGGCGAGCGCTGCCTGAAAACCATGCACGCCGAAATCGTCGCCCGATGCACAAATAAGATTTGCACGACTCACAACAGCTTCCTATACGCCCGTCAGTCGCACAAGGCTGACATGGGAGAGCGCGGGGCACAGACACCCCGCCGCCGAAGGAGCAACGCCCCGGAAACTCTCAGGCACAAGGAACCGTGTCCGCCGCGCCCCTAGGGGCTTATGCGACGATCTGGAGAGTGGTCGGACCGCACGGTATCCGGCCCACCGAAGGAGAAAGCAGCGCGCCCGCGCCTGCGAAGCTCTCAGGTCACGCGACAGATGGGGACGCCTGCCCGGCATGGTGCCGGGGCTGCGTCCTGCGTCATCGCCGTGATTTTGGGAGGACCCCCAATGACCCATATCGCCGTTATCGGTGCCGGTATCACCGGCATCACCACTGCCTATGCGCTGGCGCGCCGCGGCTTTGCCGTCTCCGTGTTTGACCGCAACCGCTATGCCGCGATGGAGACATCCTTTGCCAATGGCGGGCAATTGTCAGCCTCCAACGCCGAGGTGTGGACACGTTGGGGCACCATCTTCAAAGGGCTCAAATGGATGCTGAAATCCGACGCGCCCCTGCTGGTGAACCCGCGCCCCTCGTGGCACAAGCTAAGCTGGATGGCCGAGTTCATGGGCAACATTCCCCATTACGAACGCAACACGATCGAAACCACGCGCCTCGCCATATCGGCGCGCGCGCACCTGATGGGGTTCGCCCGCGAGGTCGGGTTCACATTCGATTGCGAACAGCGCGGTATCCTGCACGTCTACAAAAAGCAGGCCGAATTTGACCATGCGCGCCGGGTGAACGACTTGCTGTCACAGGCAGGGCTTGACCGTCGCGAGGTCTCGGCCACCGAGGTGCAGGCGCTGGAACCGGCGCTCAAGACCGATACGCTGGGCGGGTTCTACACCGAAAGCGACTTTACCGGCGACATCCACCGCTACGCCCGTGCCCTTTCCGATGGCTGCGCGCGCATGGGGGTGGCGTTCCACTACAAATCCGACGTCACCCAGCTTTGCCACACCGGCACCGGCATCCGCCTCGGCTGGACCGAAGACGCGCGTGCCCGGCAACAGGATTTCGACGGCATCGTGGTCTGCGCCGGTGTCGGCAGCCGCGCCATCGGCGCGCGACTGGGTGACCGCATCAACATTTACCCGGTCAAGGGCTACTCCATCACCGTCAACCTCGATGACGCCGCCAGTCAGGCCGCAGCCCCGTGGGTCAGCCTGCTGGACGACGAGGCCAAGATCGTGACGTCCCGCTTGGGCAAGGGCCGCTTCCGCATCGCGGGCACCGCCGAGTTCAACGGCTACAACCTCGACATCCGCGACGACCGTATCCGCCCGCTGCGCCAATGGTGCGAGGCGTTCTTTCCCGACGTCTCCACCGAACATTGCGTGCCATGGGCGGGCCTGCGGCCCATGCTGCCCTCAATGATGCCGCGCGTGGGGCCAGGTGCCAAACCGGGTGTCTACTACAACACCGGCCACGGCCACCTCGGCTGGACCCTGTCTGCGGCCACCGCCGAAGCCACCGCCGACATCATCGACGCCCGCCGCATGAAGATCGCCGCCTGACGGCGCCCATCTTCTTCTGACCAAAAATACCACGGGGGGTCTGGGGGGCTGGCCCCCCAGCCGGTCGCCGCATGACCATGCGGCGACATCTAACTGCCGTAGAGCGCGCCCCAGCGCTCGATCAGCGCCTGCTGCATCGCCTTGGCCCGCCGGTTCCAGCCGCGCGCGCCCTGCGGGGCCTCGCGGTTGGCCTTGGAAATCCGCGACCGCGTCCGCTCATCCGCGCAAAAAATGGCAAAGGCCAGTTCGCGCCCGTCGCGCGCCGTCATATACCCCGCCAGACCCGACACAAAATTCAGCGTGCCCGTCTTGGCATGGACCTCAATGGGATGGGTCTTGATCACCTTCCGCTTGGCATCCCGCATCGCAAAAGGTTTGAGGATCGGGCGCAACCCGCGGTTACCATGCACCTTGACCAGCGCCTGCACCATACCCTCTGCGGTCATCTTGCTGTCTCCGCCCAGCCCCGAATGATCCACCAGCCGCGTGCCCTGCGCGCCCAGCGCGGACGCGGCCCACCGGCTCATCTCGCCTGCCGACGCCTTCAGGCTCGCCACTTTGCCTGTCCGCCTGAGCGTGGCGGCCATGCCCACCATTTCGGCGGTCAGGTTGGTCGAAAACCGCAGCATGTCGCGCAGGATCACCCGCAACTCGTCGCTTTGATGCACCGCCAGAACCGTGCCGCCGGGCGCGCGTTTGACCACCTTGGGGGGCTTCAGCACAATCCCCTGCGCCCGCATCAGCGTCTGGAACACGTCGCCCGCGTATAGCGCGGGATTGCGCACCGGCAGCCAACGCGCCCCGCCATTGCCCAGCGCGCCGCGCGCGACGGTCCACCGGTCAACCCCGCCGCTTTCGCTGTAGGAATAAACCGGAAGGCTCCGGTCCGCGATCTGCATCTTCGAGGTGTAGACCGCAGGCCGATACCGGTCCGACCGCGCGTCCATCGTCACCCCATAGCCACCACCCGACCGCTTCCACTCGAAATGCACCCGGTTGTAGTTCAGCGCGATGCCCGACACCGCCGGGCTGTAGCCCACGTGATCCGGCTGATCCCGGTCGATGGTCTTGGCATAGGGCAATAGGCCCTCCGCCACCATGAACCCGCCGCGCACCTCGCGGATACCCTTGTTCTTGAGCGCCTGCGCCAACGCGGCCAGCATATTGGTGTCCAGCGTCGGGTCTCCGCCCCCCACCAGCACCAGATCACCGCTGACCACACCGTTCGACACTGCCCCGGTGACCATCACACGGGTCTCAAACCGATGCGACGGGCCCAGCGCGTTCAACGCATAGAGCGCGGTCACGGCCTTGGCGACGCTCGCCGGGGGCGTGCCCACCTTGGTGTTCACACCTTCGAGGATCTGACCCGTCCGCGGGTCCGCCACGGCAAAGACGACGCGCCCGCCCAGATTGGCCTTGGCCACAATCGCCTCGGGTCCGGCCACGGCTTTCTTGAAATGATCGGCACCGCGCGCGACGGGGCGCAGCGACGCCGTGGGCGGTGCCGCCGACACCGTCTGGGCCACTCCGGCCCCCAGCAACCCCATAAACAATCGTCTCGAAAACCCGCGCACCATAGTCGCATCTAACCCCAGCGCGAATGGGCAAACAACCGCGCAATGCCCGCCCCGGATCACTTTTCCGCAGGCGCGCCCCAGTCCCCTGCCGCGCGGATCGCGCTTGAGGATTGCGGCGACATCGCCACGTTGACGAAACACCATGCGGGCGCGTCCACGCGGGACAGCATCTGGCTCGCCCGCCCCGCAATGCGGTACGGACGATAAAGCCGCGCCGCCGGGCTCATGCGCGCCGAAATCCGGTCATTGGGCCGGGCCAAGACGCCGACGGGGACGTTTTCCATGATCCATGTCCAGTCCTGCCAGCGGTGAAACTGAGCCAGATTGTCAGCCCCCATCAACCAGACGAACCGCACACCGGGATACCGCGCGCGCAGCGCGGCCAGCGTCTGCGCGGTGTAACGGGTGCCCAGTGTTGCCTCGATATCCGTCACCGTCACGCGCGGGTCACGCATCACCGCCCGTGCGCGCTCCATCCGGCGGGCCAGCGGCGCGGGGCCATGTTCCTTGAGCGGGTTGCCGGGGCTCACCAGCCACCACACACGGCCCAGACCAAACCGTTTCATCGCCTCGCGGGTGATGTGGACATGCCCCTCATGCGCCGGGTCAAAGGACCCGCCCAAAAGGCCGATCACCTGACCCGGTCTTGCAAAAGGAAATCCGCAACGCATAGTGGGGTTAAGACCAAACGCCCCGCGAAGGTCAAACAATTTCAGGGGCCTGAACGCGCAGTACACGCATGAGTTACGACGTCTATTTCCTGCCCAACGGCGCTGCACCGGACCTTCAGACCCTACAGGACTGGTTCGCCGGACGCCCCCATTTCACTGTGTCGGGCGGACAGAACGGATTTGCACAGGCCGAATACGAATACGCCGATACGGACGTGCATATGATCTTTGATCTTGGCGCGCCGGACACCGAAGATGATACCGCACCGCCGGGCACTGTGGCGATGCTGATCCTCAACTTCAACCGCCCGCTCCATTTTGCCTGCGTGGCCGCCCGGATCGTGTCCGACCTCATGCAGTCACACGACCTGCACATTTACGACCCCCAGACCGACAGCACCTTTGCCGGTCCGCTCGATCAGCTTGCCTTTGTGGCGCGCTACACCGACCACGCGCGCCGCGCGATGCAGGCGGTGACCGCACAACACCCCGATTTTCAGGCCCATACCCGGCCCGGCGCACTGATCCGGGCGGTGCATGACTGGAACGCGGGCCGCGCGGCGCGGGAGGATGCGCTGGATCAGGACTTTTTCGTGCCACAGGTCCAATGGTTTCTGGACAAGGACACCCCGCGCACATTCTTTGTCTGGAGCGATGCGACCATCACAATCAGCCCGGCCACGGACGCAGTGTTGATGATGCGCAATGAACTGACACCCAAACGCGGGCTCTTTGGCGGTTCCAAAGCATGGGTGAACCTCCTGTCCTGGGACGCATATTGCGACCTGTGTGGACCGGGGTTGGTGGAACGGCCCGACGGCACCTTTGCCCATGACTGGACACATGTTGATGCCCTGAACGCCCGCGTCGCCGCCTTTGACGCGACACCGGGATTTGCCCTGTCTGCCGCACGCAAGGAAGGGTTTATGATGCTGACCGCGTCGCAGGTGCTTGACGCGGAACTCTTTGGTTAAAGCGGCGTGACCGCGTCGCCCACGCGGATCAGGCCCGGTGTCACCACCTCCGCGCACCAGCCGCCATGGCCACGCACCGCGGCATAGCCACCGTGGCCAAACGCCCGCTCCATCTGGCTGCACGGGGCGCAGATCGTGGTGGGGCGCAGCACGGCGTTGCCCACCTGCACCTCTCGCGCCTTGAGACCGGCAAGATTGATGCCCTCCACCAGCAGGTTGCGCCGCAGCATCTCGGGCGGGACCGTCTCGCGCCCCAGAAAGGCGGCAATCACCGGCAGATGCTCGGCCTGCATCAGCGTGATTGCCCGTTTGCCCGCACGCCCCCGGTCGCCGGTCAGCCCGTCTTGCGTGACCTCGACCGTTTCGACCGCGGTGATGTCGGCCCCCCGCGCAGGCCGCAGGCCGATCCAGCACAGCGCACCGGACTGCGCCCAGCGGGCTATCATATCATGCAGGTCGCTCACCGTTCGTCGCGGGCCAATGCGCGTTCTTCGAGCGGGCTCAGGTCGGGCAATTGCTCCAGCGGATAGTTGGGGTACAGCACCCAGACGTCGTTTTCTGTTTCGCGGGTCAGCGGGCGCAGGGTGCCGCCCGGAAACGCGCGCGTGCGCAGCGCCAGCACAACATCCGACAGCACCGCCGGGTTGTCGCGGAAATAGGCGTGGCCAAAGCCGCCCCTGACCCCTTCGACACGGATGAAATGCACCAGCGCCTGCTTGCTCAGCAGTTCCAGTTCACCGGGCAGGAAATCTTCGTCCCGCAGCGCTCCCAGACGGGTCGACCGGGTCAGGTAGGCGGACAGGCGCAGCGCGCCGTCGCTTGGGTTGATGTACAGGTTGATCTGCTCGAACGCTTCGGAAAACCGCTCCGCCTGCAACCGCTGCCGCACGATCCCCACGTCAAGGTCAGGTGCGGCCATGATGAAGGTCCCGGTCTTGAGCGCCAGCTTGGGGTGCTGCCCGGACCCGCGGGCCTCAAGGATCATCTCGCGCAGGGCGGTCGTCACCACATCCGTGCCCCTTGAATGTGCGATGATGTCAATCTGCGAGACCTCCGGGATTTCCCCCAGCATCCGTAGAAATTCCTTGGTGTGATGCACCGAGAACGTGCCGGAATCGCGGTCCCGGAAATAACCCAGCGGCCCCGCCCCCGCACCCGCAGGCCATGTGAACGCAATCGGCACCGTGTTGCGCCCGGCAAAGTGCCACAGGTTCGCAATCGTGGTCAGGCCGTCCTCGAATTCATTGTTGAACCCGTGGACATAGACCATCAGCCTGTCATTCCCCGTCTCGCGGATCTGTGCTGCAATGGTGTCCTGAAACGCCTGTGTCTGCGCCTCGTACAGGGCCCGCACGCGCGGCAGGTGGCGCAACTGGCCGTCCACCCGCTCATAGGCCAGCGGCGTGCCGTTGAACCGCACGATCTCTTCGACCTCCGGCACCCACAGACGCGAGATGTTCTTGTCCGAATCCGCCCGGGTCCGGCTTAGCAACTCGGGCCAGTCCAGATCCTTGCCAAACCGCACCGTCGCGCGGCCAAACGCCATCGACGCGGACCGTTCCCGGCCATAGGACCCCGCCTCCGGTGCCCGGTCCGTCATAAAGAATATCGTTGGCTCCACCGTCCGCAGCGACGGGTGCACACGCTCTTCGGGATAGTTCAGACCGGTCCGGTACAGGTTCGGCGGCGGCGCCAGACCGATACCCACCTCACAGGCCACAAGCACCGCACACAGCAGGACAGCCAAAGCCACACGCATGATCCCTCGCCCTCCCCGTCTTTGCATCATCGTTCCGGCCACCATAGGCACGCACGGCCCACGTGGAAAGCCCGCCACAGCTGCGCCCGGATCACAATCCACGCCCCATTGCCCTTGGCCGCGCCCGAAGCTACATCCAACCAAACCCAATCCACAGGAGCGTCCCATGGCCGCCTATCAGTACGTCTACCACATGTCCGGCGTCTCCAAGACCTATCCGGGCGGCAAGAAATGCTTTGAAAACATCCACCTGAACTTTCTGCCCGGCGTCAAGATCGGTGTTGTGGGCGTCAACGGCGCTGGCAAATCCACGCTGATGAAGATCATGGCCGGTCTCGACACCGAATTCTCGGGCGAGGCGTGGGTCGCCGAAGGGGCCAAGGTCGGCTACCTGCCGCAGGAACCAAAGCTTGATCCCACTCTCACCGTACGGGAAAACGTCATGCTCGGCGTGGCCGAGAAAAAGGCCATTCTGGACCGCTATAACGAGCTGGCCATGAACTACTCGGACGAGACCGCCGACGAAATGGCCGCGCTGCAAGACCAGATCGACGCCGAAAACCTCTGGGATCTGGACAGCCAAATCGACGTCAGCATGGAGGCGCTGCGCTGCCCCCCCGACGACGCCGACGTGACCACGTTGTCGGGCGGTGAGGCGCGGCGCGTCGCGCTCTGCAAACTTCTGCTGGAAGCGCCGGAAATGCTGCTGCTCGACGAACCGACCAACCACCTCGACGCCGAGACAATCGCGTGGCTGCAACAGCATCTCATTGACTACAAAGGGACGATCCTGATCGTCACCCACGACCGCTACTTCCTCGACGACATCACCGGCTGGATTCTTGAGTTGGACCGTGGCCGCGGCATCCCCTACGAGGGCAACTATTCCGCATGGCTCGAACAAAAAGCCAAGCGGCTGGAGCAAGAGGCGCGCGAGGACAAGTCGCGCCAGAAGACCCTCGAACGCGAACTGGAATGGATGCGGCAGGGCGCCAAAGCGCGGCAAGCCAAATCCAAGGCCCGGATCAACGCCTATAACGAGCTTGCCGACCAGTCCGAGCGCGAAAAACTCACCCGCGCCCAGATCGTTATCCCCAACGGTCCGCGTCTGGGGGGCAAGGTGATCGAGGTCGTAGGGCTGTCCAAGGCCATGGGTGATAAGCTGCTGGTGGAAAATCTCGACTTCGCCCTGCCTCCCGGCGGCATCGTCGGGGTCATCGGCCCCAACGGTGCGGGCAAATCGACCCTGTTCAAGATGCTCACCGGTCAGGAACAGCCCGACGCGGGGTCCGTAAGCCTAGGTGATACGGTCGAACTGAGCTATGTCGACCAGTCCCGCGACGACCTCAAGGACGGCGATACGGTGTGGGAGGCGATCTCCGGCGGTGCCGAAATCATCGAACTGGGCGACGCACAGGTGAACAGCCGCGCCTACTGCTCGTCCTTCAACTTCAAGGGCGGCGACCAGCAGAAAAAAGTGTCGCTGCTGTCAGGCGGCGAACGCAACCGCGTCCACATGGCACGACTGTTGAAAGAAGGAGGCAACGTGCTGCTGCTCGACGAACCGACCAACGACCTTGACGTCGAAACCCTGCGCGCTTTGGAAGACGCTTTGGTCGATTTTGCCGGGTGCGCTGTTGTGATCTCCCACGACCGGTTCTTTTTGGACCGTATCTGTACGCATATTCTGGCGTTTGAGGGGGATGCCCATGTGGAGTGGTTCGAGGGGAATTTCGAGGACTACGAGGAAGACAAGAAGCGGCGGTTGGGGCCGGACGCGCTTGAACCCAAACGCCTGAAACACAAAAAATTCGTCCGCTGAGTGTGACCCTTAAACACTCAACGGTTCGGAGAAGCGCGCGCCGAGCGTGCGCCTTCGCACGCAGCTGTACCGTCAGCGCAGCACGAGGTGGACGGGATTATCGTGCTGATCTTCGGGTCTTGATTGATGCGTAGGCCGGGCTTCAGCCCGGCACACGCCCAGAACCAGTCCCAATTTTAACCACGTGGCGGGCTGAAGCCCGCCCTACGAAAACCGGTGCTGTCCGGCTCTATCCCATTACGCGCGCATCACGTCATCCGGCTCCCCGAACGCCCCGTCCGGCACCGATCCTGAAACGTCCGAATGGACGCGCCCCAATCGCACATCCCGATGAACAGAGGAATATGGCCACGCCTCCGCGTGCTCCACGTAGCCATGTTTCACCGGGTTCAACCAACAATACCGCAGGTGCATCGCGTAATCGGCTTCATCCCGGATGCAGTGTTCCCAAAATCGCCGTTGCCAGACCCCAATCTCACGCTTGTGTCGACGTAGGCCGGGCTTAAGCCCGGCATACCGCCCCGACCGCACCACAGGCAAATCCATCGGCGGGCTGAAGCCCGCCCTACGCAACCCCATCACAAACCGCGCTTTGATCGCGCCAATGCGCGTTGAAAAATCCGCATCCCCTTCCGGCATGGTCCAGATCGCGTGCAGATGGTCCGGCAAAACAACCATCGCGTCGCAGGCAAACGGTCGCTCCGCCCGTGTCTGCGCAAATGCTGCCCGCAACACATCCACATGGCGTACAAGCATATCCGAAGACGGGTCGGCTAAAGCGACAGTAAAGAAAAACGTGCGCCCAGGCAGAAAGAAACGACGGTAGATCGACATGTCAAAACCATGCCCAAACTTGGTTACCAACTGGTTGAGCGTTCAGCGGACCCACGCCCCAACCCTAAACGCACGGTTAATCCGCCGCTGTAACTCATTGATTTTCCGTCATTGGGGGCCTGTCCCAGCGTGGGACATCAAAAAAAGGGCCCGGAAACCGGACCCTCTAGATATGCTCAGATCTCTGGAGAAATCAGAGCAGCACAATCCACACCATCAGTGGCGGCAGCACGCAGGCAAATCCGATCATGAACAGCTTGGCCGCATGGCTCACCTTGCCGAAAATCCCGTCGCTCAGTGATCCCTCACCCCAATTCATGGCCCCCGACATCACGACATATCCTTGCCGCTCCGTCTCGCGCTGCTTGGCATTGATCGACCGCATCGCGGCCTCATAGACCGCATCCTGACGGGCCTGTTCATCAAGGTTGGGTTGCAGGTTTTCCATTCGGGTCATCGGGCGCACTCCTAGATTTTCATACCATCTGGCGCGCGCGGGCTGCATTTCCACCCCGCAGCACGAAAAAAGCCGGCCCGAAGGCCGGCTTTTGCCGACAATTCGGAACGTCTTAGTTCAGCGCCTTGTCCGTGATTGCGTGGGTCCACGCGCCCTCGGGCGCCGCGGTGATCACCGGATCAGACCCACCCGCCAGCAGCGATTGCACGGTCCGCTCATAATCCGCCACATCCAGCGCGCCATTCGACCCTGCGGTCAGCTTGGCAATCTCACCCATCATACGCTTTTGGTGTTTCTCGGTCTGGGCCCCGGTCTCATCGAACTCCAGCACAATCTCTGCGGCCTCGTCCGGGTTCTCCTCAGCGTATTTCCAGCCTTTCATGGAGGCGCGCACGAACCGCACCATCTTATCCTCGAACGTCGGGTCCGCGAGGTTTTCCTCGAGCACGTAGAGCCCATCCTCAAGGGTCGCCACACCATTGTCCTCATATTTGAACACAGTCAGATCGTCGGGGCTGAGCCCCGCGTCGATCACCTGCCAGTATTCATTATAGGTCATGGTCGACACGCACGCTGCCTGCCCGTTCAGGATCGGATCCACGTTGAAGCCCTGTTTCAGCACCTCAACACCGCCCTCCGACCCATCTGTGGCAATGCCCAATTGCGACATCCACGACAGGAACGGAAACTCGTTGCCAAAGAACCAGACACCCAGCGTCTTGCCCAGGAAATCGTCGGTGGTCTCGACGCCCGCATCCTTGCGGCAGGTCAGCATCATGCCCGACGATTTGAACGGCTGCGCAATGTTCACCATCGGCAGACCCTTTTCGCGCGCAGCCAACGCGGCGGGCATCCATTCGACGGTCACGTCGGCGCCACCGCCGGCAAGCACCTGCGTTGGCGCAATGTCGGGCCCGCCGGGTTTGATGGTCACATCAAGGTCTTCCTCGCCATAAAACCCTTTTTCTAGTGCGACGTAGTAGCCCGCGAACTGTGCTTGTGTGACCCATTTGAGCTGCAAAGTGACGTCATCGGCTGCCATAGCCCCCGTTGCCGTCAACGACAGCGCTGCGAGTGTTGCTTTGATCTTCATGATACCCTCCAGGTTGGTTTGCGTGTTTATCCCCGTTGCGACGGATGCCAAAACGTCACGATGCGTTCCACAAACGCGACCGTACCGTAAAATGCCGTGCCCGCCAAAGCGGCCACCGCGATCTCAGCCCACACGAGGTCGATGGACAAGCTGCCGACACCCGTCGAAATGCGAAAGCCCATACCACGCGTGGGTGAGCCGAAATATTCAGCGACGATGGCGCCGATCAGGGCCAGCGTGGTCGCGATCTTGAGGCCGTTGAACACAAACGGCATGGCGGCGGGCAAACGCAGACGCCACAGCGTCTGCCAGTATCCGGCCGCATAGGTGCGCATCAGGTCCCGCTGCATGGCTGAGGATTCCTGCAAGCCCTGCACCGTGTTCACCAGCACCGGGAAAAAGACCATGACAACGACCACCGCTGCCTTGGACTGCCAGTCAAAGCCGAACCAGTTCACCAGAATGGGAGCGATGCCCACAATGGGCAGGGCCGCCACGAAATTGCCGATGGGCAACAGGCCGCGGGTCAGGAATTGCGATCGGTCGATGAGGATCGCGGTGACGAAGGCGGCGACGGTGCCGATGACAAAGCCGCGCAACGCGCCCTTGACCACTGTCTGCTTGAAATCCGTCCACAAAATGTCGGTCGATGCGGCAAAGGTCTGCGCCACCACAGACGGTGGCGGCAGGATCACCGGCGACACGTCAAAGCCGCGCACCAGCGCCTCCCACATGGCCAGCAGCGTCAGACCAAAGATCACGGGTACGGCCACGCGCACGGCCCGCACCTCGCCCCACCGTGACAGCATGATGTTCAGACCCCAGCCTGCGGCCCACACCAGCAAAGCGACAAGGACCCAACTCATGCCAGCCCCATCCGTTTGAGGGTCAGCCGCTGCACAAGATCAAGCAATGTGACCAGTCCCCCGGCAAGGATGGCCGCAGCAAACAGGGCCGACCAGATCGCAAGCGGTGTGCCAAACTGATCCCCGATCAGGATCCGTGCGCCCAGACCGCTGATGGCCCCGGTCGGCAATTCGCCCACAATGGTCCCCACAAGCGCCGCCGCGATCCCGATCTTGAGAGAGGTGAACAGGTACGGCAGCGACGCAGGCAACCGAAGCCGCAAAAAGCTTTGCAAACCGCTGGCATTATACGTCCTGAGCAGGTCCAATTGCGCTGGCAACGGCGCACGCAACCCCTTGACCATGCCCACCAGCACCGGAAAGAAACACAGATAGGCGGAAATGATCGCCTTGGGCAGGCCACGCCCCTCGACCCCCATCTGCGACGACAGCACGATGATCATCGGTGCCAGTGCCACAATGGGAATGGTCTGTGAAATGATCGCCCATGGCATCATGCTCAGCTGTGCCGTGCGGGAATAGACAATCGCCACAGCGCCCACAATGCCCAACACCGTGCCAAGCGCAAAGCCCCACAGCGTCGATTGCAACGTGATCCATCCATGGTAGATCAGCCCGCGTTTGGAAAACGCCCTGCCCTTGGCGATCATCTCGCCGGTGGTCTTCCACAATTCCGCACCCACTTGCCCCGGCGTCGGGAGGCGTGGTCGCTCCAGCGCGTAACCTAGCGGCACGTGTGCGGTGTTGTTCAACATCAGCCGCCACACCGACACATCCCGCCGTGGGACGGAGCCTTCGGGCACAATGGCCGAACCGGCGCGCTCAGCCTGATCCAGCGCCACACGCACGTTCATCGGGGCCACAGCCAGATACCAGACGCCCACAATCACGGCCAACACAGTCAAAACTGGAAAGGTCGAGCGCATCATGTCCCCGTCTCTGTCCCCAAAAAATCCCGGGGAGTGTGAGGGGCTGGCCCCTCACGCCCGATCCCGACAATCACGTGACCCTCAGTCATAGGCGTGCCCGGCTCGCAACCCGTCCCGCACCCGGTGGGCAATCTCAAGGAACTCCGGGCTTTCGCGGATATCCAGCGGTCGCTCACGCGGCAGGGTGCTTTCGATCACATCAGTGATCCGCCCCGGACGCGGCGACATCACAACGATGCGCGTGGACAGATAGACCGCCTCGGGGATGGAATGAGTGACAAAGGCGATCGTCTTTTCCGTCCGCGCCCACAGCTGCAAGAGTTGTTCATTCAAGTGGTCCCGAACGATTTCGTCCAGCGCTCCGAATGGTTCATCCATCAGCAGGATATCAGCATCAAAGGCCAGCGCCCGCGCGATTGAAGCACGCTGTTGCATCCCGCCAGACAGCTGCCACGGGAATTTCTTTTCAAAACCAGACAGCTCGACCAACTCCAAAGTCCGCGTCACCCGTTCCGCGATATCGCCCTTGGAATACCCCATGATCTCGAGCGGCAACGAAATGTTCCGCCCGATTGTCCGCCACGGATAAAGCCCAGCGGCCTGAAACACGTACCCATAGGCCCGCGCCTTCCGCGCTTCTTCCGGCGACACCCCGTTTACGGTGATTGACCCTCCGGTGGGTGCCTCAAGATCCGCCATGCAGCGCAGAAACGTCGTCTTGCCGCAGCCCGAAGGGCCAATGAAGGACACGAAGTCCCCCTTTTCGATATCCAGCGATACGCCCTTGAGCGCGTGAACGGGGCCGTCATTCGTCTGAAATGTCAGGTCGAGATTTTGAGCGCTGATTACGTTTATTGCTTTTGGCACGCCAACCTCTTTGGGTTTCGAAGCGCCGCTTTGTAATCACGCACTGACGAGAACGGCCAGACAGGATAATGCCCCGAATTTGTGAAGCGTTCTTGTTCAGGTGTTGCAGACACACGGCTCAGTGACCCGATAAGCCAAGCCAAAAGATCGCAACGGCGTCCTGCCTCCGGATCATTGCCGGGATGCCGGATTGCGGGCCATCGATACGGCAGATCGGAATCAAGAAAAAGAATCCAGCGAACCCATGCGCGTTTCGCGTCTGGATGCAGCCGATCAGGCCCGCGAAGACGGTGTTCGCGCAAATCGGAGTAATAGACCCACGCAGTATCCCAGATCGCAGCCACGGCAGGATCAGCCGTTGTCGGTGCGCCATCTTCGAATTCATCGTTCGTAATCCGCCCAACTGCAAAGCGACGCAATAGCAGTGCGGCTTTATTGCGGGCATCCCGGTCAGCGACATCCGAGTTCGGAATTGGGTCGGGCGTGAACCAATTCGCCAATGTCAAATCCCCGCCGGAATGTTCAGTGGATCACGCTCGATCATCTTGGGTGCTGTCAGCGCCTTCCACTTCGACAGCGCCACGGATGCCGACGCAAAAGCAGGCCGTGGCACGAACTTGCCGCGCCCCGGGCTGGGTTGCGAGTTTTGCCCCCAGGCCCAGATCACTTCACCCCGGCTCAGCGTGTACCGCGACTGCGCCTTGACCTCAAAGCCCTCGAACACGTTGTAGTCCAGAACTGAATGGTGATTGGCGGGGCTGATTGTCTTGGTGATCTTCGGATCCCACACCACGATGTCGGCATCCGCTCCTTCGACCAGCGCGCCTTTCTTGGGGTAGATGTTCAGTATCTTGGCCACGTTGGTCGAGGTCACGGCGACAAACTCATTCGGCGTCAGCCGTCCCGTCTCCACCCCTTCGGTCCAGAGCACAGCCAGCCGCTCCTCCAACCCGTTCGAGCCGTTGGGAATGATGCGGAAATCGTCGCGCCCTGCCCGCTTCTGATCGGTGTTGAACGCCGCGTGATCCGTGGCCACCACCTGCAACGACCCGGCCTGAAGGCCCGCCCACAGCGAATCCTGATGGTCCTTGGACCGGAATGGCGGCGACATCACCCGCCGCGCGGCATGATCCCAATCCTTGTTGAAGTATTCGCTTTCGTCCAACGTCAGGAACTGCACCAAGGGTTCGCCGTAAACCCGCATCCCCTTTTGCCGCGCGCGCCGGATCGCCTCATGCGCCTGCTCGCAGGACACGTGCACGATATAGAGCGGCACACCCGCCGCATCGGCAATGGTGATGGCCCGGTTCGCCGCTTCGCCCTCGAACTCCGGCGGACGGGAATAGGCGTGCCCTTCAGGCCCCGTGATCCCCTGATCAAAGTACTTTTGCTGCATCTCGGCCACCAGATCGCCGTTCTCGGCATGGACCATCGGCAAAGCGCCCAGTTCGGCGCAACGCTTGAACGAGGCGAACATCTCATCATCCTCGATCATCAGCGCGCCCTTGTAGGCCATGAAGTGCTTGAACGAGTTTACGCCCATGTCGACGGCATCTTTCATCTCGTTAAAGATGCTCTCGTCCCAGCCTGTGATGGCCATATGATAACCAACATCGGAGCAAATCTGCGGCGCCGACTTGCGGTGCCATTCGTTGATCGCGTTTTTGATCGACCCATCGGCACCCGGCAGACAGAAATCGACGATCATTGTGGTCCCGCCAACTGCCGCGGCCCACGTGCCGCTCTCGAACGTCTCAGCCGCTGTTGTTCCCATAAACGGCATCTCGAGATGCGTGTGCGGGTCGATCCCGCCGGGAATGACATAGGCACCTTCGGCATCGATATACTCATCGCCTGACAGGTCCTCGCCAATCGCCTTGATCGTCTCACCCTCGATCAGCACATCGGCCTTCCACGTCCGGTCCGCCGTACAGACCATCCCGCCCTTGATCACCTTGGTCATCTCTTTGCTCCTCTGTCAGCTGTTTCTTCTGACGAAAAATACCACGGGGGTCTGGGGGCTGGCCCCCAGCTCACACACTTGCAAAACATCCCAACGCAGGCCCGTGCACACCAATGTCCAGAGGCCCGAAGTCGCTTTCGACACACAAGGCAAAGTACCCGGCCCGTGGCAGGTACACGACCCGGTACGCCCCATCTGTGCGGGTCACGGTCCAACAGCGCTGTGTCACCCCGCCGCTGAAATGCACCGTTGTCTCGAACGGCTGCACCAGCGCATCGGCAAAGGCTTGGACCGTCGCCCTGTCTGCGGCCGTGCCTTGCGGCGCGTCGGCCACTTCGGTCGCGACCATATCCGCGATCCGGTCCGCCAGCGAGAGGTCCGGGTCAATCACCCCACGATCTCCGCCGTCTCGACCACGGCGTGCATCAGCACATCCGTGCCAGCCATTGCCCATTCACGCGATATCTCTTCGGCCTCGTTGTGGCTCAGCCCATCCACGCAGGGGCACATCACCATCGCCGTGGGTGCCACTTGGTTGATCCAGCACGCGTCATGGCCCGCGCCCGAGATGATGTCCCGGTGCGAATAACCGAGTCGCTCTGCCGCGGTCCGAACAGCGCTGACACAGCCGTCGTCAAAGGCCACGGGATCGAACCCGCCCACTTTCTCGAACCGGACGGTCAGCCCCATGTCGTCGGCGATCTTTTGCGCCTCCACGCGCAGCCGCGCCTCCATGTCTTCGATCACGCTCAACTCCGGCGACCGGAAATCCACCGTGAATACAACCTTGCCCGGGATCACGTTGCGCGAGTTGGGGTAGACGTCGATATGCCCCGCCGCGCCCACCGCGTGCGGCGCATGAGACCACGCGATCTCGTCCACCTTTTCGAGCATCCGGGCCATGCCAAGGCCCGCGTTCTTGCGCATCGGCATCGGGGTCGAGCCGGTGTGGCTGTCCTTGCCCTCGACGGTGACTTGTGTCCACGACAGGCCTTGCCCGTGGGTTACAACGCCGATGTCCTTGCCCTCTGCCTCAAGGATTGGCCCCTGTTCGATATGCAGTTCAAAAAAGGCGTGCATCTTGCGCGCGCCGACTTCTTCGTCGCCGCGCCAGCCGATGCGTTTCAGCTCGTCGCCGAATGTCTTGCCGTCCGAATCTTTGCGGTCATAGGCCCAATCCTGATCGTGGATGCCCGCAAATACACCCGAGGACAGCATGGCAGGCGCGTAGCGCGTGCCTTCCTCGTTGGTAAAGTTGGTGACCACGATCGGGTGCTTTGTCTTGACGTCCAGATCGTTGAGAGTACGGATAATCTCCAGCCCACCCAAAACCCCAAGAACTCCGTCATACTTCCCGCCTGTCGGCTGGGTGTCGAGATGCGAGCCGACATAGACCGGCAGCGCATCCGGGTCTGTGCCCGAGCGCATCGCAAACATGTTGCCCATCTGGTCAAGGCCCATTTCGCAGCCCGCCGCCTCGCACCATGACTGGAACAGGGCGCGGCCCGCGCCGTCCTCGTCCGTCAGGGTCTGGCGGTTGTTGCCCCCCGCCACACCGGGTCCGATCTTGGCCATCTCCATCAGGCTGTCCCACAGCCTGTCGCCATTGATCCGCAGGTTTTCCCCAGGTGCCGCCATAAGGTTCCCCTCAGTCAGGTGCCACTAAACTTTTGACCATTTGGTCAACCCAACGATTGCCAGCCACTGCGCGACTGTCAAGAACTGGTTTGATCCACGCTGCCACTGGATTATGCATTTGCCCAGACTTGCAGCAGGTTCCGGAACCAAAGCGATGCCCGACGACACACCTGTAAAGGCGCCCAGCCGCATTCAGCTGCGCAACCGGCGCCGCATTCTGGATGCGGCGCTGGATGTGTTTGCCGAACATGGCTACCGCGGAGCGACACTGGATCAGATTGCCGAAGCGGCAGGCCTGTCCAAGCCGAACATCCTGTACTACTTCGCAGGCAAGGAAGAGATCCATGTCACGCTCCTCAATCAGTTGATGGAAACGTGGCTCGACCCGCTGGTGGAAATGGATGCAGGCGGCGAGCCGCTGGACGAGATTTTGGCCTATGTGCAGCGCAAATTGGATATGGCGCGTGATCTGCCCCGCGAAAGCCGCTTGTTCGCCAATGAGATCCTGCAAGGCGCCCCACGCATGGCGCCACACCTCAAGGCGGATCTAAAGCCGTTGTTCGACGAAAAATGCCACGTCATCCAGAGATGGATCGACGCCGGAAAACTGGCGCCGATAGACCCGCGGCACCTGATTTTTGCCATTTGGGCCACGACACAGCACTACGCCGATTTCGGTGCGCAAATCCGCGTATTGCTCGACACGGATCAACCGGCACCGGGCGCGGACCCGTTCCTGCGCACTCTGTTTACCAACTTGCTGGCGCCAACCGTTCGTTAACCCCTTTTTCACACTTCCGCGCAGATTAACCGACCGTTCATACTCTGGACGGCATCACCACCTCCGGGTGAGGGTGTAAGAAACCAAAGAGTGGAACATGAGCATTATTTCGATTTTCGGACCCCCGACAACGCCGCCTCAGGCGCAAAACAACGGGCCGGCCGATCCTAGTAACACAGGCAACAACCCGTCCACGCGCGGTGCCGGACAGTCCGAAGACACCGCACCCCCCGCCCCCGCCTCTGGCAGCAGCGACAGCGCTGACACAACCGGCACAGGCAGCGGTATGGACCCGACCACGACACCCGCGTCAGCCAACGCGACCAGCGCAACGACTGCGCCCGCAGCGCGGCAATCGTCAGCAGCGGCCAGTGCTGCGCCGCTTAGCACAACGACAAGCGACGCAAGCAGCACACGCACAGCAGTCGAGGCCAGCATGTCCGAAGCGGCGGACGTGTCCGAGAGCGAAGCGCGTCGCATAGCCGAGGCCACACAGGCCAAGCAACGGCTCGAACTGCTGATCGCGGCGGTTCAGACCCCGGTCGAGGCGACGACACTCACCGCGCCTGCGGCGGCGCAGGCCGAAGCAGGACCAACTGAGACGGACGGCACGCCGGTCTGACCGACCCGGCCCCTCACTCGGCGGCTGTGGCCGCCGGGTTGTTGGGGTGCGTTGTCCAGTTTGCGTATTCTTCCACAGGCTTGCCTGTGCGCGCGTCGGTGGCCCCCATGGGCAATTCTTCCATGGTGATGCAGTTGTCGACGGGACAGACATTGACGCACAGATTGCAGGCGACGCATTCCGCGTCGATCACCTCAAAAGTCCGGTCTTCAGACATAGAGATGGCCTGATGAGACGTGTCCTCGCAAGCCGCATAGCACCGCCCACACGAAATGCAGGAGGCTTGGTCGATCCGCGCCTTGGTCACGTAATTCAGGTTCAACTGGTTCCAGTCCGTGACGTTCGGCACAGCCCGACCCACAAGGTCGTCAAGACCAATCTGCTTGTCATCGAGGTACTCTGACAGGCCCGAAATCATCTCTTGGACAATTTTGAAACCGTAGGTCATCGCCGCCGTGCACACCTGCACGTTGCCCGCGCCAAGGGCAAGGAATTCTGCGGCGTCTTTCCACGTGGTCACCCCGCCAATACCACTGATCGGCAAGCCGCGCAGGTCCGGGTCGCGCGCAATCTCGGCCACCATGTTCAAGGCGATGGGTTTGACAGCAGGCCCGCAATAGCCCCCATGCGCGCCCTTGCCGTCGATCGTCGGCTCCGGCGAAAACAGGTCGAGATCAACGGAGGTGATCGAATTGATCGTGTTGATCAGGCTCACCGCATCTGCACCACCTGCGTGCGCCGCAGCCGCCGGTTTGCGTACGTCAGTGATGTTTGGCGTTAGTTTGACGATCACCGGCATACGCGTGTGCTTTTTCACCCAGCGTGTGACCATCTCGATGTATTCGGGCACCTGCCCCACAGCGGATCCCATCCCCCGCTCCGACATCCCGTGCGGACAACCAAAGTTCAACTCAACCCCGTCTGCACCCGTCTCTTCGACCAGCGGCAGGATTCGTGCCCATGGGTCTTCTTCGCAGGGCACCATCAGCGACACGACCATTGCCCGGTCCGGGTAGTCGCGTTTGACCGCCTTGATCTCTTGCAGGTTCACCTCGAGCGGCCGGTCTGTGATCAGCTCAATATTGTTGAGCCCCAAGAGCCGTCGGTCCGCTCCAAAAATCGCGCCATAGCGCGGCCCGTTGACGTTCACCACCGGCGGCCCGGCCTCGCCCAGCGTCTTCCAGACCACACCGCCCCAGCCCGCCTCAAAGGCGCGGCGCACATTGTATTCCTTGTCCGTCGGAGGGGCCGACGCTAGCCAGAACGGGTTTGGGCTTTTGATGCCCACAAATTCACTTGTCAGATCAGCCATGTGCCATCTCCCGTAGGGCGGGGTTCACCCCGCCGCACCCATCAAAGTCTTGTGAATGTCCATCGCGGCGTCACGCCCTTCAGCCACCGCCGTCACGGTCAGGTCATCGCCCCCAAGCGCGCAATCCCCGCCCGCCCAGACACCCTCCAGCGACGTACGTCCCGCTCCGGTTACAGCGATCTTGCCCTGCTCAAGCGTCGGCATCCCGTCACCCGTCAGCGTCTGCCCAATTGCCCGCAGCACCTGATCCGCCGCCAGTCGCACGGTCTCGCCCGTGCCGGTCATATCGTCGTTGACATATTCAAATTCGATCTCGCGCACCGACCCATTTCCGTGCACGGCGCGCGGCACCACATGCGTCATGATCCGCACGCCTTTAGACGCCGCAAGGTCCTGTTCGAACCGACTGGCATTCATCCGGTCGCGGCCCCGACGGTAGGCCAACGTCACGTTCAATGCCCCCAAGAGCTTGGCTTGCACCGCCGCATCCACGGCAGTCATCCCGCCGCCGATCACAACCACGTCACGGCCCACGGGCAACGAAGCCACGTCCGACGCCTGCCGCAGGTCAGCAATGAAATCAACCGCATCCAGCACCCCGCTTTTATCGCTGCCCTCGACCGCCAACGCATTGACACCGCCAAGACCCATGCCCAAAAACACTGCGTCGTGGTCGGCCTGCAATTGGTCCAGCGACATGTCGCGCCCCAGGGCTTTGCCATGTTCCAACGTGATCCCGCCAATCTTCAGCAGCCAATCCACTTCTGACTGCGCAAACCCGTCTGGCGTTTTGTATGTGGCAATCCCGTATTCATTCAGCCCTCCGGGCTTGGGCCGTGCATCGTATACCGTGACCGCATGGCCGAGCATCGCCAACCGATGGGCGCAGGACAGACCCGCCGGTCCCGCCCCCACCACGGCCACTGTTTTACCAGTGACCGCAGCGCGGGAGAAGGGATGGAGACCCTGTTCTTGCAAGTGGTCGGTCGCGTAGCGTTGAAGCTGGCCAATCAGCACCGGCTTGCCCTCGGCCACTTCGCGCACACAGGCCTCTTCGCAGAGTGTTTCTGTCGGGCACACACGGGCGCACATGCCGCCCATGATGTTCTGGCTCAGGATCGTTTTGGCCGCCGCATCGGGCGTGCCTGTTGCGATTTGCCGGATGAACAGGGGGATGTCGATATCTGTCGGGCAGGCCGTGATGCAGGGCGCGTCGTGGCAAAAATAACAGCGATCCGCCGCCACCAACGCTTCGTGATCGTCCAGCGCGGGGTGCAAATCTGCAAAGTTCTCGGCATAGGCCTCAGGCTCCAGCCTAGCTGCGGCCACGCCCGGGGTAAAAGGAGAGTGCGTCATAGGGGCTCCATCCCATGGATTTGGTCAAAACGCTCTCACAGGTCAAAATTTTTATCAACTGGTAAAAATCAGGAAACGGGGCCCATCCCGTCCCATCGCACAAATTTGCAGCACGGCCCGCGCCACGGGCGCCAAACAAAACATGTCGTCGCGGGCGTGCCCGCGTCCGCTGGATCACGGCCCGTCCCAGTTCACCTGCAACGCCTCTTCAATCGACAGCCGCCCCTCGGGCCACGGCACCATCAGCGCCTTCGCGGCGTCCAGATCCGCGCCCATCCAGACATCCAGTTGGTCCCTTTCCAGCAGGACACCCATGCGGTGATGGATCGGCGCGACATCCGCGTTTGGCTCGCAAGTGACTACCGCCACCTGCGGCACCTCAAGCCCACCCGGTGCGGTCCATACATCGGTGATCGCCGCAAAATACAGGAACCCACCGCCCTTGGGCGCGATGCGCCACGCCGTCTTGCGGCGCTTTTCACCCGTCCATTCGTACCAGCCATTCACCGGAATCACAGCCCGACCGACACCGTCAAAAGCAGTCTTGTCGAACACCGTTTCGGAGCGCGCATTTATGATCTGCTCCATCACCGGACGCCCGCGCGCATTCACCCGGCCCACCGGCACAATGCCCCAGCGCATCCGCCGTAGATTGCCGTCAAACACAATGATCTCCTGCCCGGGTGCGATATTGGCCCGCGCTGGTTCGTTGCTGACCGCACCCGGGTCGACGCCCAGTACATCGGTCAATGCCGACACCGGATCCGTCAGAAAAAATCGCCCCGGCATATCACTCCACCCGCGCAATCAGGTCGCGCACAACAGGCCCGACCCCGTCGACTATCCGCGCAACACCTGCGGCGTTGGGGTGAATGCCGTCCGGCTGCAATAAGGCCCGCAGGCTCGACGGATCGACGCCAGCCCCGCCCAATCCAGTGAAAAAGCTGTCGAGGTAGAGCGCATCATATGTCTCGGCGATGTCCGGATACATCGCATCAAAGGCCGCCTTGTAATCCGGCCCGTAGTTTCCCGGCGCCTGCATCCCGATCACCAGAACCGCGACCCCGCGCGCCGTTGCCGCAGACACGATCCCGTCCAGATTGGCCCGGCTTGCCTCGGGCGGCAGCCCGCGCAGCAGGTCGTTGCCCCCCAGCGTCACGATCAACGCATCCACATCCGGCGTCAGGGTCCAGTCCACGCGGGATAACCCGCCCGCCGTGGTATCGCCCGACACGCCCGCGTTGATAACCCGCACGTTTTCGCCCTGCGCTTGCAACCACCCTTCCAGTTGCGGCACAAAACCCTCTTCCGCCGGAAGCCCGTAGCCTTGGGTCAGGCTGTCGCCCAACGCCGCGATCACAATGTCCTCCGCTGCAGCCATTCCGGCCCAAAAAGCGAGAACAATCGTCCCGATCACCTTGCCCATGCGTCTTCAGCCTCCATATCAGCACCTGAGACACATATAAGGCCTCTCCTGCATGTCCGAACCCGTCCTGTCCCTGAATAATGCAGCGCTCAGCCTCGATGGCAACGCCGGGCGCGTGGATATCCTGCGTGGCATCACGCTCGAGGTGCAGCGGGGCGAAACCGTGGGCCTTGTCGGGCCGTCGGGCTCGGGCAAGTCTTCGCTCCTGATGATCATGGGCGGGCTGGAACAGGCGACGGGCGGCGCCGTCTCTGCCTTGGGTGCCGATCTGACCGCCATGAACGAAGACGCGCTGGCCCGGTTTCGGAGGGCGCATATGGGCGTGGTGTTCCAGAGCTTTCACCTGATCCCCACCATGACCGCCCTCGAAAACGTGGCGACGCCGTTGGAACTGGCTGGCGCACGCGACGCCTTTGAGCGGGCAGAGGCGGAGCTTGAGGCCGTAAGTCTTGGCCACCGCGCCGGTCACTACCCCAGCCAGATGTCAGGGGGCGAACAACAGCGTGTGGCGCTGGCGCGCGCGCTGGTGACACGTCCCGACATTCTGCTGGCGGACGAACCGACAGGCAATCTGGACGGTGCCAACGGCACCGCGATCATGGACCTGCTGTTTTCCTTGCGCGACCAGCATGGCGCGACGCTGGTGCTTGTCACGCACGCGGCAGAACTGGCCGCGCGCTGTGATCGCGTTGTGCATCTGGCCGACGGCCAGATCGCGCCAGACGCAGCCCACAAGGCCGCCGAATGAGCCTTGCCACCTCTGCCCGCTTTGCCGCGCGCGAATTGCGCGGTGGTTTGCGTGGCTTCCGCATCTTTCTGGCCTGTCTGGCCCTTGGCGTGGCGGCCATTGCCGCAGTGGGGTCCGTTCGCGCCGCCATTGAGGCCGGGCTCGAACGCGAAGGGGCCGCCTTGCTGGGCGGCGAGGCAGAGCTTGATTTCACCTACCGCTTTGCGTCTGACGCAGAATGGGCTTGGATGCGCAACGTCGCAGATGCGGTGTCGGAAATTGCCGATTTCCGTTCGATGGCCGTGGTGGACGGCCCGGAAGGTCCCGAACGCGGTCTGACGCAGATCAAGGCTGTCGACGCTGCCTATCCCCTGATTGGCAGCGTGACACTCGACCCTGCGATGCCACTGGCCGACGCTTTGGCGGGCCGGAACGCTCTGCCCGGCGCGGTGATGGAACGTGCTTTGATTGACCGGCTGGGGCTTCGGACGGGCGACACCTTCCGTCTGGGCACGCAGGACTTTGTCCTGATGGCAACGCTGGTGACGGAACCGGACAGTGCGGCGGGGGGCTTTGGCCTTGGGCCGCGCACGATCGTGCTGCGCGACAGCCTCGCCAATGCGCAACTGCTGGCCTCGGGTACGTTGTTCAATTCCAAGTACCGGCTCGACCTGCCCGATGGCACCGACCTTGCCGCGCTTGAGGCCGACGCGCGCGCGCAGTTCGAAAACACCGGAATGCGCTGGACCGATGCGCGCAACGGTGCACCCGGGGTGGCGGAATTCGTCAATCGGCTGGGTGCGTTCCTTGTCCTTGTGGGCCTGTCAGGCCTTGCTGTGGGCGGAGTTGGCGTGTCCGCAGCGGTGCGCGCCTATCTCGCCGACAAGACATCCGTGATCGCTACATTGCGCACCTTGGGCGCAGAGCGCAGCACGATCTTTCAGACGTATTTCCTGCAAATCGGGGCGCTGTCGATCCTCGGGATCGCGCTTGGGCTGGCGCTCGGCGCACTGGTTCCAGTGCTTCTCGCCCCGGTGATCGAGGCGCGGCTGCCGATCCCGGCCAGCTTCACCTTCTTTCCCGCACCGCTCGCCGAAGCGGCGCTTTATGGCGCGCTCACCGCATTTGTCTTTACCCTCTGGCCGCTCGCGCGGGCGGAGGATGTGCGCGCGGCCACGCTGTTTCGCGATGCGCTTGGCACCACCCGCCTGCTGCCGCGTCCGCAATACCTGATGTGGATCGGCGCAGGTCTTGCCGCCCTTGTGGCGAGCGCCGCCTTTTTCTCCGGCACATGGCGCCTGACCCTGTGGACTGCGGGCGGCATCGCCTTTGCCCTTGGCCTTTTGACCCTTGCCGCGATCCTCATCAGGTGGATGTCGCGGCGCGCGGCCCCCCGCGCAAAAGGGCGCCCAGCGCTGCGATGGGCGCTTGGCGCGATTTCCGGGACCCGCGAAGGGGCCGCATCCGTGGTCCTGTCGCTGGGCCTTGGCCTGTCGGTGCTGGCGGCTGTGGGCCAGATCGACGGCAACCTGCGCAACGCCATTTCGGGCAACTTGCCCGACATCGCGCCCAGCTATTTCTTTGTGGACATCCAGCGCGACCAGATGCCCGGCTATACTGAGCGGCTGGAAAACGACCCCGCCGTGACGCGCGTGGAAAGCGCACCAATGCTGCGCGGCGTCATCACCCAGATCAACGGCAAACCCGCACGCGAAGTGGCAGGCGATCATTGGGTGATCAGCGGCGATAGGGGCGTCACCTATTCCGCGGCGCCATCCGAAAACACCCGTATTACGGCAGGCGTATGGTGGGACGCAGATTACGCCGGTCCGCCGCAAATCAGCTTTGCCGCCGAAGAGGCGGAGGAAATGGGCTTGTCGCTGGGTGACAGTCTGACCGTCAACATCCTTGGCCGCGATATCACGGGGACTATCACCTCGTTCCGCGAAGTTGACTTCTCCACCGCCGGGATCGGCTTTATCCTGTCGATGAATCCCGCCGCCCTGCAAGGCGCGCCGCACACGTTCATCTCGACCGTTTATGCCGACGATGCGGCGGAAACCCAGATCTTGCGCGACCTCGCCGGGGCCTATCCCAACATCACCGCGATCCGCGTGCGCGACGCCATCGACCGGGTGAGCGAAGTTCTGTCCGGCCTCGCCGCCGCTACCTCCTATGGTGCGGCGGCTACGCTGCTGACCGGCTTTCTCGTGCTGATCGGTGCGGCGGCAGCAGGCACAAATGCCCGCACCTACGAAGCGGCTGTGCTCAAGACGCTCGGCGCAACCCGACGGCGCATCTTGCTGAGCTTTGCCACGCGATCGGCGCTGTTGGGGCTTGGCGCGGGTGCGGTGGCCCTTACCGCCGGTATCGCGGGCGGTTGGGCGGTGAGCCGGTTTGTCATGGACACAGATTTTACCATCATCTGGCCGTCAGCCATTGCCATTGTTGCGGGCGGCGTGATCGCGACGCTGCTGGCGGGCCTCGCCTTTGCGTGGGGTCCGCTTGCAGCGCGGCCTGCCCACGTGCTGCGCGCGCGCGAATAGTCGCGTTGCCCAAGCCGCGCGCCCATGTCACATCCTGATCCGTCCCAGCCCGCCAAAGGTTCCACCATGAAAGACACGCTGCCCATACCCGTCACAGCACCTCTGTCGAACGCCCAGAAAACGCAACTACTGAACCTTGTGCGCCGCGCCGCCCGCGCCGAAATCCTGCCTCGGTTTCGGCAGTTGGACAGCGGCGATATTGATACCAAAGCGGATGAGATGGATTTGGTCACTGCCGCCGACACCGGTGCCGAAGCGATGATCACCCGTGGCCTGCAAATGGCCTTTCCCCACGCGCTGGTCATCGGGGAAGAGGCGATTTCAAAAAAGCCTGATCTGCTGGACGGTGTCGGCGCGGCTGAACTGTGTTTCATCATCGACCCGGTGGACGGCACGTGGAACTTTGCGCGGGGAATGCCGCTCTTTGGCACAATCATCGCTGTCTGCCGTTTTGGGCAGCCCGTGTTCGGGATGATCTACGATCCTGTGGGCGACGACGCGGTGATGGCGGACAACACCTCACCTGCGCTCTGGCAGACCAGAACGGGGCGGCACCGCCCGATCAAAACCCGCGCGCCAAAGCCCTTGTCGGAAATGGTCGGCTATATGCACATCCGCCTTATGGCCCCTGCCGATCAGGCCATCATGTGGCGCAAGGTGGGCGTTTTGGCACATGCGGGCGCGCTGCGCTGTTCGGCGCATGAATACCGGCTTTTGGCGACCGGTGCCGTGGATTTTGTCCTGTCGAGCCACCTCAACAGCTGGGACCATGCGGCAGGCTCTCTGATCTGCGCACAAGCGGGCGGCAAGTCTGCCATGTTGGATGACACACCCTATGACGCCACCAAAACCTCCGGCTTCCTGCTGACCGCATCCAGTCCAGAGACATGGGACCGGGTGGCCGCGCATTTTGCGGACCTGCTGTCAGACTCATGATGCCTTCGTTCTTTGGCTATGGCAGCCTCGTCAACCGCGCCACGCACGATTATCCCGGCGCACAGCCCGCCCAGTTGCACGGCTGGCGGCGGACATGGGTGCGGACGGAATTTCGCGATGTCGTGTTCCTGTCGGTCAGACGCGATCCCGACACCTCCATCGACGGGCTGATCGCCCAAGTGCCTCGCGGCGACTGGGCTGCGCTGGATTTGCGCGAAACCGGCTATGATCGCATCCCGGCGGACGGTCAGTTGTCCGTGGAAACCGGTCCCGTCGCTGTCTACCAAGTGCCTGATACGCACCAGCGGCACGGCGGTGATCACGCCATCCTGCTCAGCTATCTCGACGTCGTGGTGCAGGGGTTCCTGCGGGAATTCGGGCAACGCGGGGTCGAGGCGTTCTTTGCCACCACCGATGGCTGGGACACGCCAGTGCGTGATGACCGTGCCGCGCCTCTTTACCCGCGCGCGCAAGTGCTGAGCGCCCAAGAACGCGCCCTGACCGACCGCCTACTTGCGCAGGTTCAGTAACGACATCAGCCGCCCCTCGCGGTCAAAGGTGCCACGGGGCGCGCCCTCGCCCTCTGCTGCAATAGTGCGCAGCGCCAGCGCCCATGCCACGGCGCCAAAGACAACGCCTGACAGCGCCTGCCCCACCAGCACCCCCGGCGCCCCATAGAGCCACGCGCCCAGCGTCACCAGCGGGATCATCGCGACCGTATTGCGTCCCCAGTTCATCCACGTGCTGTAGAACGGATGGCCAAGATTGTTGAACGCCGCGTTGGACACGAACAGCACACCGTTGAAGAAAAACAAAAGCGCCAGCGGACCGCAGAACAGGTAAACCAGATCGCGCGCCAGCCCGGTCGCATCGAACAGGTCCGCGATGGGTCCGCGCAGCACAAAGAGCACAACCGAAATGAACAGCACCACAAGCGCTGCAAATGTCAGCGCAGCGTTGAACCCCGAACGCACCCGGTCAAAATTCCGCGCGCCGTAATTCTGGCCAATGATCGGGCCCACGGCCCCGGACAATGCGAACACCACCGCAAAGGACACCGGCATCAGCCGTCCGACAATGGCCATACCCGCCACCGCTTCCAACCCGTATTGCGCCATGGACCGCGTGACGATGGCCTGCCCCACCGGGGTGGCCATCTGCGTCAGGATCGCCGGGATGCCAATGGTTACAAGGGGGCGGAAGTCCGCCACCAGCCCGGTGAGATCAGGGCGTGGCAGCCCCCCATGATGCCGCAGGATCGGCAGGATCGCAGTCACGCCAATCACCAACCGCGCCGCGACCGACGCCAGTGCCGCCCCGGTCAGATCAAGGCCGAGGCCAAAGATCAGGATCGGGTCCAGCACGGCATTGACGCCACCGCCATAGATCGTCGACAGCATCGAGCGGCGCGCATCGCCAAAGGCGCGCAACACCGCACCGCCCATCATGCCCACCACAAGAAACGGCAGCGACGGTACAATGATGCGCAGATACCCCTCGGCCAGCGCAGCGGTTTCGCCCTCCGCCCCGATCAGCGACACAAACAATGGCACATTGACCCAGACCAGCGCCGCAAATGCGGTGCCCAGAACAATTCCGTAGACCAACCCGTTGCTCGCCCGTATCCGCGCCGCATCCGCATCGCCCGCACCAAGGGATCGCGCCACCAACGCGCCCACAGCTATCGCCATACCGATGGAAAAGGAGGTGGTGAAAAACAGGATCGACCCGGCATAGCCCACCGCAGCGGCAAGCTCTGCCTGCCCCAACATCGAGATGAAAATCATGTCGATAAAATCGACCAGAAACACGGCCATCAAGCCCACCGCCGCGGTCAGCGACATCACCGATACATGCCGAAACAGAGAGCCGCTCAGGAACTTTGCCTGTGCCTCAGCCACGGGAGTCCCCCGTCTCTGTCCTGAAAAAATCCTCCCCGAAGGGTCGCTTGATCACAAGCGCCCCTCGCCAGAGCATCAGCGCGCCTTTACCACGTTGAGCAGCGGCATCAGGGCCCCCATATCGGGTCCGTGCGCCTGTCCGGTCAGCGCTTTGCGCAGCGGCATGAACAACCCTCGCCCCTTGCGCCCGGTGGCCGCCTTCACCGCGCTGGTCCACGCACCCCAAGTGTCCGCATCAAACGGACCCTCGGGCAGCATCGTGATGGCCTGCGCCACAAATTCGCGATCTTCGTCGTCGATCACCGGGGTGGCACCATCACGGCAGAGGGTGGCCCATCCATCCACATCGTTCAGCGTCTCAATGTTGTCACGGATCACGGTCCAGAAGGCTTCGGCCCGATCTTCGGACACGCCTGCGGCCAGCACGCGGTCTCGCACGGCCTCCAACGGCAGGGACTGCAAATACCGGCCCGTGAGCGGGAACAGGTCCTCGACGTCGAACTTGGTCGGAGCGGTTCCGAAATGCGACACCTCGAACCCGTCGACCAACGCGGCCATATCCGTCATCAACTCCGCCGGATCGGACGAGCCCAGCCGCGCAAGGTGGCTGAGCAGTGCCATAGGCTCTACGCCCCGCGCGCGCAGATCGCGCAAGGCCAGCGTGCCAAGCCGCTTGGACAACGCCTCGCCTTGGGGGCCGGTCAGCAAAGAATGGTGCGCAAAGCGCGGAGCGGTGCCGCCCAATGCCTCGATGATCTGGATCTGCGTTGCGGTGTTGGTCACGTGGTCCGACCCGCGCACCACGTCCGTCACCCCCATGTCAGTGTCATCCACCACCGATGCGAGTGTATAGAGCACCTGCCCATCCTGCCGGATCAACACCGGGTCACTGACACTTGCCGCATCAATGCTGACGTCACCGATGATGCCATCCGCCCATTCAATGCGCTGATGATCCAGTTTGAAGCGCCATACTCCCTGCCCACGGTCTGCACGAAGCGCCGCACGTTCCGCATCGCTTAGCGCCAGCGCCGCCCGGTCATAGACTGGCGGTTTGCCCATGTTCAGCTGTTTCTTGCGCTTCAGGTCCAGTTCAACCGGCGTCTCGAACGCCTCGTAGAAGCGACCGATGTCGCGCAGCTTTGTCGCAGCCTCCGCATAGCGCCCCAACCGCTCCGACTGCCGTTCGACCTTGTCCCATGTCAGGCCCAGCCATTCGAGGTCTTGCTTGATCGCGTCGACATACTCTTCCTTCGACCGCTCCGGGTCCGTGTCGTCGATGCGCAGGATGAACGTGCCCCCCGCCTTGCGCGCGATCAGGTAGTTCATCAGCGCCGTGCGCAGGTTGCCGACATGCAGGTAGCCTGTGGGCGACGGTGCGAAACGTGTGGTGGTCATCACCCTACTCCTGCGGAATCACGCGAAGACCCAGCTCCATCAGCTGGTCGCTCGCAGGCTCGCTTGGCGCGGCCATCATCAGGTCTTCGGCGCGTTGGTTCATCGGGAACAGGATCACCTCACGGATATTCTGTTCACCCGCCAGCAGCATTACGATCCGGTCGATCCCCGCCGCACAGCCCCCGTGGGGCGGCGCGCCGTACTGAAACGCGTTGACCATCCCGCCAAAGCGTTTTTCGACCTCCTCCTTGCCATACCCGGCAATTTCGAAGGCCTTGAACATGATCTCGGGCCGGTGGTTCCGGATCGCGCCGGACACCAGCTCGTACCCGTTGCACGCCAGATCGTACTGATACCCCAGCACCTCCAGCGGGTCGCCTTCCAGCGCCTCCATCCCGCCCTGGGGCATTGAGAACGGGTTGTGTTCAAAGTCGATCTTGCCGCTTTCCTCGTCCTGTTCGTAAATCGGGAAATCCACGATCCATGCAAAGGCAAAGCGGTCCTCGTCGATCAGCTTCAGTTCTTCGCCAATCACGTTGCGCGCACGCCCCGCCACGGCCTCGAACGTCTTGGGCTTGCCGCCAAGGAAGAACGCCGCATCCCCGACACCAAGGCCCAATTGCTGACGAATGGCCTCGGTACGTTCAGGCCCAATATTCTTGGCCAGCGGTCCAGCCGCCTCCATCCCCTCGCCCTGATCGCGCCAGAAGATGTAGCCCATTCCCGGCAGGCCCTCTTTCTGCGCCCAAGCATTCATGCGGTCGCAAAATTTGCGGCTGCCGCCGCCCGGCGCTGGAATGGCGCGGATTTCGGTGCCGTCCTGCTCAAGCAGCTTTGCGAAAATCGCAAAGCCTGAATCGCGGAAGTGGTCGGAGACCACTTGCATTTTAATAGGGTTGCGCAAATCGGGCTTGTCCGAACCGTACCAGAGTGCTGCGTCGCGGTAGCTGATCTGCTCCCAAGTGTCCGGTGCATCGACTTTCTTGCCGCCGCCAAACTCTTCGAACACACCCGCCAGTACCGGGGCCACAGTGTCGAACACGTCCTGCTGCGTGACAAACGACATCTCCATGTCGAGCTGGTAGAAGTCGGTGGGCGAGCGGTCGGCACGCGGGTCTTCGTCGCGGAAACAGGGCGCGATCTGGAAATACTTGTCAAAGCCCGACACCATCAGCAGCTGCTTGAACTGCTGGGGGGCCTGCGGCAGCGCGTAGAACTTGCCCGGATGCAGGCGCGACGGCACGAGGAAATCGCGCGCGCCCTCGGGCGAGGACGCTGTGATGATCGGCGTCTGGTACTCGCGAAAGTCCTGATCCCACATCCGCTTGCGAATGGACGCCACCACGTCCGAGCGCAGCTTCATGTTCTCCTGCATCTTTTCGCGGCGCAGGTCGAGATAGCGGTAGGTCAGGCGCGTTTCTTCCGGGTATTCCTGATCGCCGAATACCATCAGCGGCAGCTCGCCCGCATGGCCCAACACCTCAAGATCACGCACAAACACTTCGATCTCACCCGTGGGTATCTTTTCGTTGACCAGTGACGCATCACGCGCCTTGACGTTGCCGTCGATGCGAATGCACCATTCCGACCGCACCTTCTCCATCTCGGCAAAAACCGGGCTGTCCGGGTCACACAGGACCTGCGTCACGCCGTAATGGTCGCGCAGGTCGATAAACAGCACGCCGCCGTGATCGCGCACCCGGTGCACCCACCCTGCAAGACGCACGGTATCACCCACATGCCCCGAAGTCAGAGCGGCACAGGTGTGAGAGCGGTAAACATGCATGGAAACGGCCTTTCGGATGCGGGGTCGGAAGTCGGCGCACATACACCGCCCAAGGGGGGATAAGTCAAGCGCACCGGCCCTTGGTACAAAAGAAAAACGCGGGCCCGCGCAGGGGCCCGCGTCGTCATTTCAGCCTATCGCGCGATCAGGCGCGCAGGTCGAACCGGTCGGCCTCCATCACCTTGGTCCATGCGGCAACGAAGTCGCGGGCGAACTTTTCGCCGTTGTCGTCCTGTGCATAGACCTCGGCATAGGACCGCAGGATCGAGTTCGAGCCGAACACGAGGTCCGCGCGCGTTGCCGTCCACTTGGTCTTGCCTGTGGCGCGGTCGCGGATCTCATATTCACCGTCACCCACATGGTGCCAGCTGTTGGCCATGTCGGTCAGATTGACGAAAAAGTCGTTCGTCAGCTGGCCTTCACGGTCGGTGAACACGCCATGTTTGCTGCCGCCGTGGTTGGTGCCCAGCATCCGCATCCCGCCCAACAGCACGGTCGCCTCCGGGGCCGTCAGGCCCATCAGCTGTGCCCGGTCGATCAGCATGTCCTCGGGGCTCTTGCCAGTGTCGCCCTTGTCCCAGTTGCGGAACGCATCCGCGACCGGTTCCAGCACGTCAAAGCTGTCGGCATCCGTCATTTCTTCGGTGGCATCGCCACGACCCGGCGAGAACGGCACCTCGATCTTGAAACCCGCAGCATGCACCGCTGCCTCGACCCCGACATTGCCCGCCAGCACGATCACATCCGCAAGCGATGCGCCGGTCTCTGCCGCGATCGGTTCCAGCTTTTTGAAGACGCCATCCAGACGCTCACGCTCATTGCCGGGCCAGCTGCGCTGCGGCTCGAACCGGATGCGCGCGCCGTTGGCGCCGCCCCGCTTGTCCGACCCGCGATAGGTGCGTGCGCTGTCCCATGCGGTGGCGATCATGTCGGCGTGGCTCAGACCGCTGGCAGCGATCTTGGCCTTTACTGCCTCCACGTCGTAGCCGGTGTTGCCAGCGGGGACCGGGTCCTGCCAGATCAGGTCTTCTTGCGGCACTTCGGGCCCGATATAGTTGACCTTGGGCCCCATATCGCGGTGCGTCAGCTTGAACCAAGCACGGGCAAACGTGTCGCGGAAATAGGCTTCGTCGGCCATGAATTTCTCGCAGATCTCACGATAGATCGGGTCGACCTTCATCGCCATGTCGGCGTCCGTCATCATCGGCATCCGGCGTGTCACGCCGTCACCGGCGTCCACGGGCATATCCTCTTCGCGGATGTCGATGGGCTGCCACTGGTTGGCACCTGCGGGCGACTTGGTCAGCTCCCATTCATAGCCAAAGAGCAGCTTGAAATAGCCCATGTCGAACTTGGTGGGTTCGGTTGTCCAAGCGCCTTCGATCCCCGACGACACCAGCGACCCTGCACTTTCGGTCTGGCTTGGGTTCATCCAGCCGAAACCCTGATTTTCCATCGCGCCACCTTCGGGTTCCGCGCTCAGCGCGGAGGCGTCGCCGTTGCCGTGCGCCTTGCCCACGGTGTGTCCGCCACAGGTCAGCGCGGCTGTTTCCTCGTCATTCATCGCCATCCGGGCAAAGGTGACGCGGACGTGTTCTGCCGTGCGCGCGGGGTTCGGGTTGCCGTTCACGCCTTCGGGGTTCACATAGATCAGCCCCATGTGCACCGCCGCCAGCGGGTTTGCCATCGTGGTGGCATCATCAAGGTCTTCGTAGCGGTTTTCGCTGGGGGCAAGCCACTCTTCCTCTTCGCCCCAGTTGATGTCCGTCTCGGGTGCCCAGATATCCGCGCGGCCGAAACCAAAGCCAAAGGTCTTCAGCCCCATGGATTCATAGGCCACGTTGCCCGCCAGCAGCATCAGGTCTGCCCAGCTCAGCGCATTGCCGTATTTCTTCTTGATCGGCCACAGCAGCCGGCGGCCCTTGTCGAGGCTCACATTGTCCGGCCACGAGTTCAGCGGTGCAAAGCGCTGGTTCCCGGTGGAGCCACCGCCACGACCGTCTTTCAGCCGGTACGTGCCTGCCGCGTGCCATGCCAGACGGATCATCAGGCCGCCATAATGGCCCCAGTCCGCAGGCCACCACGGCTGACTGTCGGTCATCAGCGCGGTCAGGTCCGCCTTGACCGCGTCGTAGTCCAGGCCCTTGACCGCCTCGCGGTAATCAAAATCCTCGTCCATCGGATTGATCCGCGCGCCATGCTGGTGCAGCACATCAAGGTTCAGGGCGTTGGGCCACCAGTCTTTGTTGGTGCGGCCACCAAAAGTGCTGGCAAGGCTCTTGCCATGCATCACGGGGCATTTGCCGACGTCGTTTCCGTCCATTTTGATATCTCCCATCAGTGCTGAATATCTGTTCAGTGCCTCACAGCGATCTAAGCCAGATTTAGACTCATTCTAGGCTTGTTTCGCCTTTCTGCGTGCCGCGCGCCAGTCGAATCGAAACGACCGGATTGGCGCGGCGTATATTGGGTGTGTAGCAGGGCTAATTGATAAGAAGAATTTGCAATATTCTATCGGATCAATAGGTATCCCTTATGGCAAACATCACTCTCAAACAGCTGCGCTATTTCGACGCTGTGGCACAGGCGCAGCATTTTGGGCGCGCCGCAGAAAGCTGTGCAGTGTCGCAGCCTGCCCTGTCCGTGCAGGTTCGCGACCTTGAGGAGACGCTGGGCCTGACCCTGTTCGAACGCTCCCCCCGCAATGTGCGCCTGACCAGCTTTGGCGAAGCGTTCCGCGACCGTGTGCGCGTGATCCTGCGCGACGTGGACGGGCTGGACGATCTTGCCCGCGCTGCCCGCGATGGGCTGGCCGGTCGGCTGCGGCTCGGGGTGATCCCGACCATCGCGCCCTACCTGCTGCCCGCTGTCTTGCCTGCGCTCAGCACAACGCGTCCCGGCATTGACGTCCATATCCGTGAAACCGTCACGCCGCGATTGGTGCAGGAATTGCTCGATGGCAAGCTGGACGCCGCCATTGTGGCACTGCCGCTTGATGAGCCGGGGCTGGTCGAGGTGCCGCTGTTCGATGAGGACATGGTGCTAGTCCGGCCTGACACAGATACCGAGGCCCCTGTGCCTGCCCCCGATCAGCTTGGCACTATGCGCCTTTTGCTACTCGAAGAAGGGCACTGCTTTCGTGATCAGGCGCTGTCGTTCTGCAATGTGGGCGCCGCCGCGCGCGAGGGACTGGATGGCAGTGCGCTGTCTACATTGGTGCAGATGGTCGGGGCCGGTCTGGGCGTCACGCTCATTCCTGAAATGGCCGTCCCTGTCGAGGCGCGCGCCGCCCGCGTCCATATTGCGCGGTTCAAGGTCCCCGCGCCCAAACGTGCCGTCGGCATGGTCTGGCGTAAAACCACACCAATGGCCGATCACCTTGCTGACATTGCGCAGATCGTGGCTGCCGCTCAGGCCGGCAAAGCCCCGGTCAACACGTAGCGCAGGATTTCAACCACCTGTTGCGGCTCCTCTGCCACGGCCAAAGCCGCTGCATCGACCTCCTTCAGCGCGTGTGCGTGGTCCGGCCCGTGCAGTATGATCAACGACTTGCCCAACGCGGCGGCATAACCTGCGTCAAACGCGGCGTTCCATTGCTTGTACTGGTCCCCGAACCGCACGACCACGACGTCTGCATCGGCAATCCCCTTGCGGGTGCGGATCGCGTTGACCATCGCGCCTTTGTGGTCGTGCCAATACTTGTTCGGCTCCGCACCAAGGATGGCCACACCGCAATCGTCGCTGGCCGCATGATCCGTCACTGGCGCGGCAAAGCTGACATCCAGCCCCGCCGCCCCGGTTATGATCTGCTCCCGCCAGTCGGTGTGGATTTCGCCGGATAGATAAACGTTGAGCATGACGGGCCTCCTGTCGGTATGGTTCCGCCATAGGTGCGGCGCGCGCACCGGTTGGCAAGCTCAAACCTTGTGCGCGACCACGAAATGACTGGGCGGGCGCACCGGGTAGTTGCCCGTTTCGACAATGCGGAACCCCGCCGCCGTGATGTCATGCTCCAGCCCGGTGATAGTCTCGTAGCGCACAAATGGCGCCTTGCCGAGCAGCTGCAGGATGGGGATCGCCCGCCGCAACAGACCGAATTTCCAGCCCAGCGAACGCTCGCCGATGCACGGTGTCTTTGAGATGAAAAGTCCGTTTGGCGTCAGCAGGTCATGGATGCGGGCATAGGCACTGCGCGGATCCTCCACGAGATGGAACAGATTGAAGCCGACGATCACATCGAACACACCTGCCTCCAGCTCCGGCGAGAACACGTCGGCCTTGAGAAAGGAGACATTGTCTGCCTGCGGACGGTCATAGGCCTGCGCAATCATGCCTGCGGAAAAGTCGGTGGCCACAACGCTGTGCACATGCGGTGCAAGTCGCAGCGCCGTTCCGCCCGTGCCGCAGCCCAGTTCCAACAGCCGGGTTTCGGGCCGTAAATAGCTGATGGTGCGGGCCAGTGTTTCTTCGTAGGCGCCCATATCGGATATGGGCTGCTGTGCGTATTTGGGGGCGGCCTTGTCCCAGAATGTATGATCAACGGTCATTGCGTGTCTCCTTTGATCGTGCATATACATATCCTGAAAACGCCTCAAAATCATCAATAATGCATCTCACTCATGCAAAATCGCATGGATCAAGGATTTGACTGGAACCGCCTGCGCGCTTTTCTGGCGACAGCGGAAACCGGAAGTCTGTCGGCGGCGGCCCGGTCGCTGGGCCTGACCCAGCCCACGCTGGGTCGGCAGGTCACAGCGCTGGAAGATGAATTGGGGCTGGCGCTGTTTGAACGGACGGGGCGCGCGATGGCACTGACCGATGCGGGGCACGAGTTGCTGCGCGATGCCCGCGCCATGGGCGAGGCGGCGAACCGTATCGCACTGCTGGCCGAGGGGCGTGCCCACGCGCTCGAGGGGCAGATCAAGGTCACGGCCAGCGACATGACCAGCGCCTATATCCTGCCCGACTTACTGGTGCGGCTGCGCAGCATCGCCCCGCGCCTGCGTATCGACGTGATCGCGGCGAATGACATTCGCGACATTCTCCACCGCGAGGCGGATATTGCCATCCGTCACGTGCGCCCGACCGAACCGGATCTGATCGCCCGGCTGGTGCGCGACGCGCCTGCACATTTCTACGCGTCGCAGGATTATGTCGCAGAGCGCGGCCTGCCTGAGACATCCGCAGACCTTGCAGGGCACGATTTTATCAGCCTTGGTGACGACGTACGGATGCGCACGGCAATGGCGCAATACGGCGTACCGGTGGACAAGATCCAAATGCGGGCCGGATCAGACAGCGGGATCGCCACGTGGGAAATGGTGCGCAAAGGGTTGGGCATTTTTCCAATGTCCGACGAAATAGCCGGTCAGTTTCCGGATGTCGTGCGCCTGCTCGACGGTCAGGTGGACATCACCTTTCCCATCTGGCTCGTCACCCACCGCGACCTGCACACCAGCCGCCGCATAAGACTGGTCTTTGATCTACTGGCCGAAATGACCGGCACGGCTTGACCGCCCGCCCCTTGCCCTAACGCGCGACGCTTCGGGGGGAGGCCAAAGGCCGGGGGCAACGCCCCCTGAAACATGTCGTGCGCCTAAGGCGCGCAATGGGATCAACCGCGCAGGGTGCCGCCTGTGGCCTTGGTCACCTTGTCGATGACCTTTTGACCAACAGCCTCGATCTCGGCTTCCTTCAGTGTGGCGTCTCGGGGCTGCAAGCGCACCGTGATCGCAAGGGACTTTTTGCCCTCCCCCAACGATCCACCGATAAACTCATCGAACACCCGCACGTCCTCGATCAGCGACTTATCGGCGCCAAGGGCGGCGTTCACCAGTGTCAGCGCTTCGACATCGGCGTCCACCACAAAGGCAAAGTCACGCTCGACCGCCTGCAAGTCACTGATGTCCAGCGCGCCACGCGATGCACCGCTTTTGCGTGGCAGCGGGATTTCGGCAGGCCACAGGGTAAAGGCCATTGCGGGCCCCTTAATGTCCATCGCGGTCAGCACTTTGGGGTGCAGCTCACCAAAAACGCCGAGCACTTTTTTGGGGCCAAGGCAAATCTTGCCATGCCGTCCCGGATGCCACCATTCGCGCGCGCCGCGCAGGATTTGCACCCTTGCAGGCGCGCCAAGTGCGCTCAGGATCGCCTCGGCATCGGCCTTGACGTCGAACACGTCGACGGCGCGGGACGCGCCGTGCGTGTCCTTTGGCCCGGTGCGCCCGACCAGCAGGCCTGAAATCAGCGTGTGCTGTTCACCCGGCTCACCGCCGTGAAAGGCAGGACCCACCTCGAACAGCGCAAGGTCCATAAACCCCCGGGCTTGATTGCGCGCCGCCGCCTGGAGCAGGCCCGGCAACAGCGCCGGGCGCATATGGCTCATGTCCGACGAGATCGGGTTTTCCAGTTGCGTGGACGTGTCGCCCCCACCAAACAGCGCTGCCGCAGCCTGATCAATGAAGCTGTAAGTGACACATTCATTATATCCCAGCGCCGCCGCCGTGCGGCGCGCAATCTGTTCGCGACGCTGCATCGGCGTCATCACAGGTTTCGGCACACCATCGGTCAAACGGGGCAGGGGTTTGCCCTGCAACTTGGTCAGTGATGCCACGCGCGCCACTTCCTCGACCAGATCTGCCTCGCCCAGCACATCCGGGCGCCAAGACGGCACATGTGCCATGTCCCCCTCAAGGCGGAACCCAAGACGCGTCAGTGTCTGGCGCTGTTCGCTTTCGGGAATGTCCATGCCGACAAGGCTGCGCACCCGCGCAGCGTTCAGCCGGAACGCCCGCGCCGTGTTGGGCACAGCGCCAGCGCTGATCACATTTGATGCCGTTCCGCCTGCATGATCGAGGATCATGGCGCAGGCGTGATCCAGACCCACAGGTGTAAAGGCCGGGTCCACACCCCGTTCAAAGCGATAGCGCGCATCCGAGTTGATCTTGAGCGCGCGGCCCGCATAAGCGATTTGCACAGGGTCCCAATACGCACTTTCAACGAACACGTTGACCGTGTCTTCGGTGCAGCCGGTCGCCATGCCACCCATGATGCCCGCGATGCTCTCGGGGCCTGTGTCGTCGGAAATCACCATCTGACCCGCTTGCAGCGTATAGGTCTTTTCGTCGAGCGCCACGATCTCTTCACCACCTGCTGCGCGGTGCACGCGCAAGTTGCCGGCCACCTTGTCGGCGTCAAACACATGCAGGGGCCGGTTCTGGTCAAAGGTGAAGAAGTTGGTCACATCGACCAGAAATGAGATCGGACGCAGGCCGATGGCCCGCAGCCGGTCCTGCAACCATGCGGGGCTGGGTCCGTTCGTGACCCCACGTATCAGGCGCCCGTAAAAGGCAGGGCAGCCATCCAGCGTGTCGTCGTCGATACTGACGGAAATGTCGGAGACAAACGCACTCTCGACCGCGCTGTCGGGATAGGGTCGCATCGTTCCGATGCCCCGCGCGGCCAAGTCTCGCGCGATGCCCCGCACACCCAGCGCATCTGGCCGGTTCGGGGTGATCGCAATCTCGATCACCGGGTCGACCTTGGCCGGGTCATTGGCGGCCAGCCAATCGACAAAGCGTTCGCCCACCTCTCCTGATGGCAGTTCGATGATGCCATCATGTTCGTCACTGAGTTCCATCTCGCGTTCAGAGGCCATCATGCCGAAGCTCTCGATACCGCGTATCTTGCCCACGCCAATCGTCGTGTCGATACCGGGAACGTAGACGCCCGGTTTGGCCACGACAACCGTGATCCCCTCGCGCGCATTGGGTGCGCCGCAGATGATCTGCTTGGTGCCTTCGTCCGTGGCCACCTGACAAACGCGCAAGCGGTCCGCGTCGGGATGTTTCTCCGCGCTCAACACCTTGCCGATGGTAAAATCGGCAAGCGACGCGCCGCGATCTTCGATGCCTTCGACCTCAAGCCCGAGATCGGTCAGGGCATAAGCGATCTCGTCCACCGATGCGGTGGTGTCGAGGTGATCCTTGAGCCAGCTGAGCGTGAATTTCATGGGTCTGCCCTTTGCGCGGATATTGCGCCCGCAATGGCAAAGATCGCGCCCATGTGCAAGCGGCGGGACTAGCCCTTGTCGCCAACATTCTCCGCAAAGGCTGTCTTGAACGCCTCCTGCTGCGCGCCGGATGCCTCTGTCTGGTGGTTGGCCTTCCACGCGTCCATGGTCATGCCGTAAAACGTCTCGCGCGCGGCATCCTTGGACATCTCGATGCCCTTTTCGGCGGCTGCCTCTTGGTACCAGCGGCTCAGGCAATTGCGGCAAAAGCCTGCGAGGTTCATCATGTCGATGTTCTGCACATCCGTGCGGTCCTGCATCAGATGCTGGCGCAAGCGGCGGAAGGCGGCGGCTTCGAGTTCGATACGGGTCTGATCATCCATGCGGGTGGTCCTTTTGTCTGGCGTCGGACCGGGGCGCTGCCCCGGACCCCGGAGTATTTGAAAAGAGAAGAAGCAGGGGATGGGTTAAAGATTGGCGTCCTGACGGGCGGCTTCAAGGTGGGTGGCGATCCGGTGTGCCCATTCGCTTTGATCTGCCTCAGTTGCAATCAGATCCTGTCGTACTTCGAGGAGCACATTGGGGCGGCCGGGGCCATGGGCGTGCCGGGTGAAGCTGTCGCCGGGAAAGAAGCCCGCATAGGGTTCATTGTCACCGATGGGGCTGTCGAGTGTGCGGCCAAGATGTGCGATGAGCGGATCGGCGATGCGCCGGTCTTGGGCGGACAGCACACCGACCTCCCATGGGCGCGGCGGACGGTCCTTGAGACGCGGCGTGAAGCTGTGCATGGCGAGGAAGATCACCTCGCGCGCTTGCGCCTGCCCAGCGATGGCTTCGTGGTAAGGGTCATAGAGCCTGTCGATGCGGCGCTGCCGTTCGGTACCGTCCAGATATCTGTTCGCAGGAATGATGGTGCCATCGTAAAGCTGTGGGATCAGCGTGGGGTCGTCCGCGCCCCGGTTCGGGTCGATCACCAGCCGCGAAAAGTTCGACGCCACCACCGGCGCGTCCAGCAGGCGGCCCAAAGCCAGTGCAACACCCAGCGCGCCGATATCGTAGGCAATGTGGCGGTCCATTTCGGTATCCGGCAACCCCAGATCACCGTCGGCAACATGGGGCGGTACGGTGTTCGTCGCGTGATCACAGGTGATCACCCAGCGCCCCTGACGCGCCGCGCCGTCGATGAAATAGGGTTCGTATGTCATGCAGCCGTTACCATTGCTCG
Organism: uncultured Tateyamaria sp.; assembly: GCF_947503385.1. Classification (GTDB taxonomy): domain Bacteria; phylum Pseudomonadota; class Alphaproteobacteria; order Rhodobacterales; family Rhodobacteraceae; genus Tateyamaria. The sequence goes on along the minus strand of NZ_CANNDO010000001.1, from coordinate 929,939 downwards.
CGCAGGTGTAGGCCAGTTGCCACGCCTTGTGAATTGGGCAATAAGGACGCTGTTAGCGATATCATCAAAGGGCTTTGTCACATGCGACGGATGCGGAACGTGAAAATTGTGGCCACCCTTGGCCCAGCTTCGGACACATATGACACCATCCGCGCCCTGCACGAAGCAGGAGCAGATGTATTCCGTCTGAACATGTCGCATGGCAGCCACGCAGAAATCGCAGAAAAGCACGCCCATATCCGCAAGATCGAGACTGACCTCGGTTCGACCATCGCGATCCTTGCGGACCTTCAGGGTCCCAAGTTGCGGGTCGGCGTGTTCGCCAATGAAAGCGAGATGCTGGAGGACGGCGCTGCATTCCGGCTGGACCTTGATCCCGCCGAAGGTGATGTGCACCGCGTGTGCCTTCCGCATCCTGAGATTTTTGCGGCGCTCGAAGCGGGTGCGACCCTGTTGGTCAATGATGGCAAGATCCGCCTGCAGGTCACATCCTGCGGCCCCGACTTTGCTGAATGTGTCGTGATTGCGGGTGGGGCAATTTCCAACCGCAAGGGCGTGAACGTGCCGGATGTCGAACTGCCGCTGGCCGCGCTGTCGGACAAGGACCGGGCCGATCTGGCCTTTGTTGCGGAACTGGGTGTGGACTGGATCGCGCTGAGCTTTGTCCAGCGGCCTGCGGATGTGATCGAAGCGCGCGAGTTGATCAAGGGGCGCGCCGCCGTTCTGTCCAAGATCGAAAAGCCAAATGCGGTCGAGCGGTTCGACGACATCCTTGAGGCAAGCGACGGCATCATGGTCGCGCGTGGTGATCTGGGTGTCGAATTGCCGGTGCAGAATGTGCCGCCCATCCAGAAGCGCCTTGTGCGGAAATGTCGGGCTGCGGCCAAGCCCGTGATTGTTGCCACGCAAATGCTGGAATCGATGATCGAAAGCCCGATGCCCACCCGTGCCGAAGTCAGCGATGTGGCCACCGCGATCTATGAAGGTGCTGATGCCGTGATGCTCAGCGCGGAGAGCGCCGCGGGCAGTTTTCCGATTGAGGCGGTCACCACCATGGACCGCGTCGCCGCCGAGGTCGAACAGGACCCGACCTACACCCAGATTATCGAAGCCAGCCGTCACACCAATGGCAAGACCGTGGCCGATGGCATCGTCGCAGCGGCGCGCGAGATTGCGGAAACGGCGGACATTAAGGCGATCTGCTGTTTTACCCAGTCGGGGACAACCGCGCTTTTGGTGGCGCGCGAGCGTCCGCGGGTGCCGATCATCGTGCTGACGCCGCTGAGCAACACAGCGCGCCGCATGGCGCTGAGCTGGGGCTGCAATTGCGTGATCACCGAAACGGTAGACCGGTTCAAGGGCGCGGTGGTTGCCGCCGTCCTTGCCGCCCGCAAGAACGGCTTTGCCACGGCGCAAGATCAGGTGGTTGTGACGGCAGGTGTGCCATTCAATGTCACAGGCACCACCAACATCTTGCGTGTGGCCCCATGCGATGAACGTTTGATTTACTCGACCGATCCGGAGTAACTTTCTGACAGTTAAGTTCAGGATGTTATTCGTATGAACCCGGATCTTTTTCTGGTGCTCGGCATCGTTGTCGCGGGATTTTCGATCCCGTCTGTCTTGTCCGCGATCACGGATGGCAGGGCGCCACGCGCCTCGGCTGTTACGATTTTGATAGCGGGTGGTTTGGTTCTGTATGCCATGCAGACAAAACAGGGGGGATACGCGTTGAGCGATATTCCCGATGCCTTTGTCCGTGTGGCGGCACAGATTATGCCCTGACGCGGCGTGTTGCGACGGCGTTCCGACTGGTCAATCCACATCTGCGTGCGTTGATCCAACATGTGTTTGCCCAGCCGGGTGCCGCGCTCGCGTCGACACTTACAACCCCACGCAGGAACCGCGATATGGCGTCGTTTCAGACATTGTACATGTGCATGACATCCCGCACGGGCAATTCGGCGGCCTGGCTCTGACAGGTTCTTCATGAGGTTTTCCGACGGCGCACTTTACGTGTACCCGGCGTGCATCATTCCGGATCTGCGCCGCAACCGCAGTGCGGATTGGCGATCCCGGGACTGTTGGGACACGTGCGGCAACACCCCCCGCGCAACAGAAAGGACGACTTGCAGCCGCTTGTGTGCGATGGGTCCAAGAAAACACCCGGCGCCACTGGCCGTTCCGGCCACGGTGGTGAACAGCGTGGGTTCGATGATGGCGACCCCGCCGGGTGCATTTGCAACTAAACCCTTGCGCTTTGGGCGGACCCGTCTTAAACGCCCACTTCATTCCGCGCGACCGGCCCAAGTGGCATGCCGAGTCGCGTGTAAACCGCACTGCAAGACTGGAGACGGAAATGCCCAAGATGAAGACCAAGTCGAGCGCCAAAAAGCGCTTCAAGGTGACTGCGACCGGAAAGGTCATGGCAGGTCAGGCCGGTAAACGCCACGGCATGATCAAACGCACTCGCAAATTCATTCGTGACGCCCGCGGCACGACCACTCTGTCGGCTCCCGACGCCAAAATCGTCAAGGGCTTTATGCCCTACGACCGCTGATAGGAGGATAGACACATGTCCCGCACCAAAGGTGGAACCGTCACTCACGCCCGTCATAAGAAGGTCATCAAGGCCGCCAAAGGCTACTATGGCCGCCGCAAGAGCACCTTCAAGGTTGCCCGTCAGGCCGTCGACAAGGCCAACCAATACGCGACCCGCGACCGGCATAACCGCAAACGCAACTTCCGCGCTCTGTGGATCCAGCGCATCAATGCGGCTGTGCGCGCCCATGACGAGGCACTGACATATTCGCGCTTCATCAACGGCCTGAACCTTGCCGGGATCGAAGTGGACCGCAAAGTGCTGGCCGATCTGGCCGTGAACGAGCCCGAGGCGTTTGCCGCGATCGTGGATCAGGCCAAGGGTGCCTTGCCTGCCTGAGCGAACTCAGCATGACACATCAAGAGGCCGTCCCGATCCGGGGCGGCCTTTTTTGATTGTCGAGACGGGTCGTAGCCCCATATCCTCCTGTAACGGTGGTTCGGGCGATTCCCCCGAGCACGGCTTAAGTGTCGAAACCGAATGACAAAAATTGCAGTAATGGTGCCCTGAAATGAACCTCACCCGGCTTGTCTATTATTCACAACGCAACCCATCCGAGAGTATGGATGCACAGCAGCTGATCGAGACCTGCCAACGCAACAACCAGCGGATGAATCTGACCGGTATGCTGCATTACAACGGGGACCATTTTCTGCAAGTGATCGAAGGCGGGCGCGTCGAGGTGTCGGCGCTTTACCACCGCATTGCGCGTGATCCGCGCCACAACAACATTATCCTGCTGGCCTGCACGGACGTGCGCGAACGGATGTTCCCGGCGTGGTCCATGGGATTGCATCAAGGCATGGATGAGCGGGCGCAAAAGATTTACCTGCGCTACTTCTCAACGGATGAGATCAACCCCGAGACGGTCAATGTGGAAAGCCTGTTGGACGTGCTTCAGGACCTGTCGGTCGAACTCACGCCCAACGACTAGCGACCGGTCAGCGCCGCGCCCGCCGCCGTTCCCGCACCAGCGCGCTTTCCGCGGCCTTGGCGCGATCCTCGGCAGAGGAGGCACGGCGCCGTAGCCGCGCAGCCTCACCTGACAACAGTGCGATCTGCGTCGCACTTTCGTCGCGGTACTTTTGCCGCGCCATTGTGAACCCGATCACGACAGCCCCGGCACAGAGCGCCAAAGCCAGCGCAAATTGAATAGCGAGTGCGTCGATTGTCATAGCTGGCCTCCATCCTTGATCACGCGCAGCTCAACCCGGCGGTTGATCTCTTCGTCTGTGCTGCTGCCTTGGGTCAAAGGCGCACGTGCGCCAAAGCCGACCGTTTCAAACTGGCTGATGTCGATGCCCAACCGGTCCATCGTCTGCAAAGTCTGATCTGCGCGTTCCCAGCTTAGCTGCATGTTGATGGCGTCCGAACCCGAACTGTCGGAATGCCCTGCAACGAGCACCCGCGCCTCCGGGCAGGCGGCTGTGTCGGCACCGATGGACAGCAGTGTATCATAGTCGCCGGGACGCACCTGCGCACTGCCGGGATCAAATTGCAGCGATATGCCGGCGAGCGATGCCGCAAGTGTCGACAGGCAGCTGATCTCCTGCACCGGCGCGTCAACTGCCGCCGCTTTCACCCACGGCAGTTCTTCTGCTGTCGGCTGTTGGATTTCCGGTGGCTGATCGTCCAGCGCGGTCGCGACGGGGATGATTTCCGGTTCCGGCTCAACCACGGGGACAGGCATTGGCTCAGGCACCACGGCCGCTGCTTCCGCCACCGCAGGCGCGTCTGCGGCAGTCAGCGCGGGCATGTTTACTGCCATGACCCCCGCCCCGGCCAACGCCAAAACCGCCACGCCCCCCAGCACGGCACGTCCTACGGACGAGCCGCGTTGCGCATTGGCCAAACGGTCCGCACTGGCCAGCGACAGCCCCGCCGAGCGCAGCATACGCATGTCTCTGGTTTTCTTGGTTTCCCTCATCGAAACATAACCCCCAAATCGCTATTTAAAAAAGGAGACGGAACAGCCTCCGTCACTGACCTCGAAGTGCATCTGAATGCCCAGCATGTTCGCCGTTTCCCGGATCACCGCCTCGTTCTCGCGCAGGTCCAGTTCCGTTTGCGCATCGTCCAGAACAATGGTCAGACCCAGCTCGCGCACCGTGTGTTGCAGAACCGATTTCAGGCGATGAGAGTAAAGCGTGGGTTTCATACCTGGACCTGACCAATGACTCGTCGGAATTGGGTCAACGCTACACTACATGAAGTGGGCGACAAAGCGGCCCAACCTACATATCGCGTTCTATCCACAGGAAATTGGCGATCTTCGCTGATTTCCACAGCGACTCTGCACTATGCCGCACTTTGCGTCCTAGGGCGGTTTGCAGAGTGTCAGATCACGTGTCACGCGGCCTAGACACACCGCAACCGAAGGTGGATTTTCTCCACCTCCGGCTGCATCTGTTTCCATGAGCCCCACTGACGACGCGGGATACGATTCGGATCAATCACGTCGCACGGGGGGAAGACGACCCCGTGTGGCCAGCCCGATCAGTTCCGGGCAAGCCGTTCGTCAACGATGGTATCACGCGGCACCAACTGGAATTGCACCCGCCGGTTTTCGCCTTCGCCGGAAATTGTGCCGCTCAGGTTGATGGGGCGCCGTGCGCCAAAGCCCAAGGGCTCCATTTGCGCCGTCTCGAAACCTTCTTCCCGCAGCAATTGGATCACCGTCTCTGCCCGATACCAGCTCAGATCCATGTTCAGCTTGTCGCTGCCGCGACGGTCCGAGTGGCCTTCGACAACCACTTTGACCTCCGGGCACAAACGCAAAGCCGTGGCCATGTTGCGCACGCGCGGCATATCGGCGGCGGCGGGTTCATTGCTGCCTAGGGGAAAGCGTACATGCGTGATCTTCACCAACGTATCGAGATAGTCGATACAGCTCGGTGCCTGGATACGCTGGCGCAGAGGGACTGGCGGCGCGGCGCGTACCGGTTCAGGTTGCGGCAGGTCCGCGCCCAACAGGTCCATACTGGTGCGCGTGACTTCGGTTTCGGCAGCCGTCTCGACGACTGGATTGGGCGCGGGGTCAGCCAGCGCGACAACCGGCGCTGCTGGTTCGTCCAGTTGCATGGCCTGCGTCTCGCGCGATTGTACAATCAATAGCGTCGACGTCACCACGAGCGCTGTAAACATCGTCAGAAACAGTGCGCCTGCTCCGATCAAGGCCCAGACCGGCGTGCGCCGCTGCGGCGGTTGTGGCGGCGCAAAAGGCGCGCTTTTTGGTGGCTGCCCGCCTTGGGCGTGCATCGTCAGTCGTGTCATCGCTCGATCCCCCAGAGATCACCCCAACAAAAAAACAACCTGCCTTTACGGCTGGCGGATGCACTTTGCTTTGCTGTTTTGTTGTATCGACCCGCACGTACGGCAGCAGTGCGGGCAGCACATCCGCCCCTAGACGCGGAGCATACATGATGTGGTCTGCAAAACAACCGCCTCCAAATGCTGTGATGTCATTATTTTGCATATTTTGTTGGCGCGCATGGCGCATCGCGGCGGTTGCGCTGGCACGCGTGGGGCGGTAGATCGCTTTGGAACCAAACGGGGTGCCTGTGGCATGGACGATCTGCGCGAAAAATATCTGGGTCAAATTGGCGGTGCGGCGGACGAATCCGCGCTCGAAGACATCCGGATCGCCGCTGTTGGCAAAAAGGGCGAAGTCGCGCTCAAGATGCGCGAACTCGGCAAGATGACCCCCGAAGAGCGGCAGATTGCGGGCCCTGCGCTCAACGCGCTCAAGGATGAGATCAACAGCGCACTCGCCGCGAAAAAGGCTGCACTGGCCGATGACGCTCTTGACGCCCGTCTGGCCGACGAATGGCTGGACGTGTCTTTGCCCGCGCGCCCGCAGCGCCAAGGCACGCTGCACCCCATCAGCCAAGTGACCGAAGAGGTCACCGCGATCTTTGCCGAAATGGGCTTTTCCGTTGCCGAAGGGCCGCGGATCGACACCGACTGGTACAATTTCGACGCGCTCAACATCCCCGGCCACCACCCCGCGCGGGCCGAGATGGACACGTTCTATATGCATCGGGCCGAAGGTGACAATCGCCCGCCCCACGTGCTGCGCACCCATACCAGCCCCGTGCAGATCCGCAGCATGGAGGCCACCGGAGCGCCCACCCGCATCATCTGCCCGGGCGGCGTCTACCGCGCAGATTATGACCAGACACACACACCCATGTTCCATCAGGTCGAGGGTCTCGCCATCGACAAGGATATCTCCATGGCGAACCTCAAATGGGTGCTCGAAGAATTCGTGAAATCCTATTTCGAGGTCGACGGCGTGGACCTGCGTTTCCGCGCGTCGCACTTCCCTTTCACCGAACCCAGCGCCGAGGTCGACATTCGCTGCTCATGGGAAGGCGGCACGCTCAAAGTGGGGGAAGGCGATGACTGGCTGGAAATCCTCGGATCCGGCATGGTTCATCCTAAAGTGCTGCAAGCGGGCGGGATTGACCCCGAGGAATGGCAGGGCTTTGCCTTTGGCATGGGGATCGACCGGATCGCGATGCTGAAATACGGTATTCCCGATCTGCGCGCCTTCTTTGACAGCGATCTGCGCTGGCTGCGCCACTACGGCTTTTCTGCGCTTGATATGCCGACACTGCATGGTGGCCTCAGCCGCTAAGGGCACGGCGCGTCTCCGTCTCTGTCCCGTAAAAATCCTCCCCGAAGGGCCGGGGGGCCGTGCGCGTCTGACCATGGGACCGGTGCGCTGTCTGGCGCCGTTTGGATGCCGCGCTATCTCACCCTCATGCGCGGTGCACTGGTCCTTTTTCTTGCCGGTCTGATCGTGGTTGCCCACATCTTTTTGTGGCGGTCTGACATGGCGTTTGGTCTCAAGCTCACGTTCACCATCCTGAACGCGATGGGCTGGTCCATCGTGCTGCTCCCGATCCTCTTTATCGACAAATGGCTGGCTGCGATCAAACGGCGCAACGCTGAAACAGACAACCACGACAACGTGACGTGACACGGCCCGTCAAATCCATAGCGTGCGCGGCATGACACACCTGTTTGCCCTGTTGGCCTTGCTTTGGGCCGTGCCTGCCGCCGCCGCACAGCGTGATCTGTGCCATCTCGATGTGCCCTGCGCGCTGGGGGATCGGTCCTATCACGTCAAGGAACCTGACGGCTGGGACGGCATCAGCCCATTGCCCGTGCTGATCCATTTCCACGGCTGGCAGCGCACCGGGGCCCTGCCGGTGCAGCACCAGCGCATCTCTGGGTCCACGCGGCGGCGCGGGGTGCTGCTGATCGCACCCAATGGCAATCGCAAAACGTGGAATTTCTGGTCAGCGGAGACCGAGGACGTTGGCTTTGCCCAAGAGGTGATCGAGGACGTGCTCAGGCGTTATCCGGTGGACACGGACAATATCTTTCTGTCGGGCTACTCCTACGGATCGATCATGGCGTGGCGCGTCGCCTGTGACCGGGGCACACGGCTGAACGTGCGGGCGCTGCTGGGAATTTCCGGCACCCTAAACCAAAGCGAGGATTGCGCCGAAGCGCCCGGTGAAGTGCGCCACGTGCACGGGCTGAAAGACGGCGTGCTGGACTTCCCCTATGGTCCTGATGGCGATACCACTTATCCTGTTGCTCTGTGGCGGGACAGGATGGGCTGCGGCACTGGGCGCGACGCGGGCACGTGGAACCAAGTTGATTTCCTGACCCTAGCGCGCACCGAATGGACCGATTGTGCGTCGGGCCGTGTGACACTCGACGTGCATCCCGGCGGGCACTTTATCCCGCACGGTTGGATCGCGCGCCAATTGGACGAACTGCTGGGCTTGCCCCACGCCTATCCTTAGTCGTTGATGTCGGTGTCCCAGGTTTTGACCTGACCCCGCCGCACACCCAGCACGGCGCGCAGGCCAAGGGTTGCGGCCAGCGACACGGCAGCGAACAGAAACATCAGGACCGCAGGGCTGGCCCCGACAAGCCCCAATCCGCCAAAGCCGAGGGCGATGCCAACAACCACGGCACCCACCGCCAACCCGAGAAAGACAAAGGCGGGCACAAAGATCTCGATGATGGCGAGGGTCAATGCCAATACGATCCACGCCCACCAGACATTCCAAAGATCAGCCATTACGATTTCTTCCCTTTCAGCATTCCAAACGCCTCTTGAAAGGCATCCATCGCACTTGCGGGCAGGATCACGGTCTGTTGGCCTTGCCCTTTGGCAATCTCCGACACCGCGTCCACCTGTTTCAGCGCAACCTGATACTGCGCCGCCTCAATGCCGTGCGCCGCAATCGCGTCCGCCACCACTTTCGTGGCATAGGCTTCGGCCTCCGCCTCGACCCGGCGCGCCTTGGCCCCCTGTTCGGCGGCATAAAGCTCGGCATCCGCGTTCAGTTCGGTGGCACGCTTGTGGCCTTCGGCCTCGGTCACGGCTGCGCGGCGGGCGCGCTCGGCATTCAGCTGTTGCAGCATTGCCTCCCGCGTGGCCACATCAAGGTTCACGTCGAGGATTTCCGCGCGCGTCACCTCGATGCCCCAGTCATTCACCGCTTCTTCGACAAGCACCTTGATCTGGGCGATCAGCTGCTGCCGGTTCGACTGGACCTCGTCCAGCTCCATCTTGCCGATCTCGGCCCGCACGATGCCCGCCACGGTTGTCTGCACCGCTGCGTCCACATCGCGAATGCGGTACACCGTCCGCTCTGGTTCGGTCACGCGGTAAAAGATGCTGGTTTCCACCTGCACCAGCACGTTGTCAGACGTGATCGCGTCTTGATTTGCGTTGGGCAATTGCCGTTCCAGCACCGACACTTTGTGGCGCACAACATCCAGAAATGGCACGATAAAGTTGATGCCGGGCCCCAGCACCGAATGCAGGCGGCCAAACCGTTCCACAACGTATTTTTCGCTCTGCGGCACAATCCGAACACCCAGAAAGATGCACAGAAACAGGAATATCGCACCCAGAATCAAAATCAGGTTTTCGCTGAGCAGGCTCAGGATGTATTCTTCGGTCAACGGCGGCCCCCTCGTCAAAGTAAATGCTGTTTACATTCCGATATGGAGACAATTCCCTTGATTTTCAAGGGCAGAGGTCGCGCGTTAGATCGCAGCCTTGATGCTTTCGTCCAGATAGATTTCGCGCAGACGCGGGGCCACGCGCCCCGGTGTACCATCGCCCAAGGTCGCCCCGTCGATCTCAACCACCGGCATCACAAAGGTTGAGGCGGAGGTGATGAACGCCTCGTCTGCCTCGCGCGCCTCTTCAATCGTAAAGTTGCGTTCCTCGACCTCCATCTGCGCTTCCTGAGCAAAGCGCAGGACAGCGGCGCGGGTGATCCCATGCAGGATGTCGTTAGACAAGGCGCGCGTGATGATCTTGTTGCCCTTCACGATATAGGCGTTGTTCGAAGTGCCTTCGGTCACGAACCCGTCTTGGGTCATCCACGCGTCATCCGCACCCGCCTTCTTGGCCATCATCTTGCCCATCGACGGGTACAAAAGCTGCACCGTCTTGATGTCGCGGCGGCCCCAGCGGATGTCTTCGATGCTGATCACCTTCATGCCCTTCTTGGCGGCAGGACTGTCCGCCAGTCCCGGTTTGTTCTGGGTAAACAGCACAACCGTTTGCGGCGTCGTGTCCGGGTCCGGAAAGACAAAGTCGCGATCGTCCGGCGCGCCGCGCGTGATCTGTAGGTAGACCATGCCCTCTTCGATCTCATTCACGCGGACCAGTTCACGGTGCACGTCCAGCAAATCTTCCTTGGAGATAGGCGACCCCATGTCCAGCTCGCCCAGCGACCGTTCCAGCCGCACGGCATGGCCGTCAAAATCCACCAGCTTCCCGCCCAGCACGCTTGTCACCTCATAGACACCATCCGCCATCAGGAACCCCCGATCAAAGATTGACACCTTGGCTTCAGTCTCGGGCAGGTATTCTCCGTTCACATAGACGGTTCTGGTCATCCTTCGGCTCCTGTTTGCGTCTCTTTCGCGGTCAACGCCGCAATCACTTCATCCGACATGCGCACCGCGCCTGTCTGCAAATATTCCATCGCCCGCAGTGACGCGTCATGCGCCGCCACAGAAGACCCCGCCACGCAGTCGCTCAGCACGCGGCAGAAATAGTCGTGCTGGTGCCCATCCACAAAGGTGTAGTGCACACAGACATCTGTCAGCCCACCAACCATCAGCAGGGTCTGCGCACGCAGACCTTTCAGCAGGATTTCGAGGTCGGTGCCAAAGAACGCCGAATAGCGGCGCTTGGGCACAATATAGTCGGTCGGGCGCAGGTCCATCTCCTGCACCGCCAGCGCGGTGCCGGGCTTGTCTTCGAGACAATGCACATCCTCATCGCCATCAAGCTCCCGGCCAAAATCCACGCCATCAGGCCGATGCACCTCTTGCACAAATACAACCGGCACACCCGTGGCATGGCAGGCGTCAATCACAGGCCGGGCCGCACGCATCCGGTCGGCATAGCCCGGCATGTTGTCAATCGCGCGCACGGCGCTGTCATCGATGAACGTGGATGCCTGAATATCAATGACCAACAGAACGGGGCGCCCTTCGATCAGCGCACGCACAGGTCCTTGATCATTTGACAACGCACTACCCCCACAGCGCCGCCGCAGGCGGATGCACCCCGGCCGCATCGAACATCAGCGGATCAGCCCGGTCTTCCGCCAATAACAGCGGCCCGTCAAGGTCCACCACAGCCGCACCTTGCGCCACCAGCACCGCGGGGGCCATCGCCAGCGACGAGCCGAGCATGCAGCCCATCATAACGCTGTACCCGTCAGCCAAGGCCGCCGCGCGCAAGGCCAGCGATTCCGTCAGCCCGCCCGCTTTGTCCAGCTTGATGTTGACCATGTCGTACTTGCCCTTGAGCGTGGGCAGCGATGCGCGATCATGGCAGCTTTCATCGGCACAGACGGGCAGGACGCGCTCCAGTTCGGCCAGTGCGTCGTCGGCACCGGCTGGCAAGGGTTGCTCGACCATTTCAACGCCGAGACGCACCAGAACAGGGGCCAAAGTCTGGTACAGATCGGGTGTCCAGCCTTCGTTGGCGTCCACGATGATACGTGCATCCGGCGCACCGGCCCGCACCGACTCAATCCGCGCCACATCCGCCTCGCCCCCCCCCAGCTTGGTCTTGAGCAAGGGCCGGAACGCGTGCGTGGCGGCCTGCTTGCGCATCGCCTCCGGAGTGTCCAGCGATAGGGTATAGGCCGTGATTTCCGGCCCCGGCGCCGCCAACCCCGCCACATCCCAAGCGCGCCGGCCGGCCTGCTTGGCCTCAAGATCCCACAACGCGCAATCCACTGCATTTCGCGCAGCACCCGGCGACAGCAGGTCCTGCAGCGCTGTCCGCGTCACATCCGCCGGAAGTGCCTCGATCTGCGCCGTGACCGTGTCCAGCGTCTCATCGTAACGGGCATAGGGCACACACTCGCCCCATCCCTGATGCACACCATCCGACACCCGCACCGTCAGCACCTGCGCCTCGGTCCGCGATCCCCGCGCGATGGTAAAGACCTGTGCCAGCGGAAAAACATCCCGGCTTACCTCAATGCGCATCGCCGTCCCCGTCTCTGTCCCAAAAAATCCTCCCCGAAGGGCCGGTCCGTCTCATGCGCCCCTCACAGGGCCAACAGACCATCCACCAGTTTCCCCGCACCGAAACGGAACGGGTCCGTCGCAGGCAGGTTCATCCGATCCTCGATCTCGGTCAAGCACGCACGCGCTTGCGCTTCGTCCAGCGCCTTGGTGTTGACCGAAACGCCGGTGACCTGCGCTGCGGGGTTCGCGACGCGGGCAATTGGCAGAGCCGTATCGCGCAGCGTCTCCAGCGACGGCAGGGCGTAGTGCGGCAGGCCCCGCATATGGGTCCGCGTCGGCTCGTGACACAGCACCAGCGCGTCGGGTTGGCCGCCGTGGATCAGCGCCATGGTCACGCCCGAATAGGACACGTGGAACAGGCTGCCCTGCCCCTCGATGTGGTCCCAGTGATCGGCATCATTGTCCGGCGTCAAATATTCGACCGCGCCAGCCATGAAATCCGCGATCACCGCGTCCAGCGGCACACCCTTGCCCGTGATCAGGATGCCCGTCTGGCCCGTGGCCCGGAACGTGGACTTCAATCCACGGGCCTGCATCTCGGCGTCCATCGACATCGCCGTGTACATCTTGCCACAAGAACAATCCGTACCAATGGCCAGCGCCCGCTTGCCGGTGCGCTTTTGACCGTTTGCAATCGGGTAGGCCACCGTGGGGACACGCACATCATGGAGCGTCCCGCCATTCACCTTTGCCGCCGATTGCAGCTCGTTCTCGTCGCGCAACAGGGTGTGCAGACCAGCGGCAAGGTCATAGCCCATTTGCAGGGCCTGTACCAAAACCACTTTCCACGCATCAGATATGATGCCGCCCCGGTTCGCCACACCGATCACCAGCGTCTTGGCCCCGGCGGCCAGCCCGTCTTCGAGGGTCATGTCGGTCAGGCCCATATCGGCACCACATCCCGGCAGGCGCAACTGGCCCACGGCGTTTTCGGGACGCCAATCCTTGATCCCTTGGGCGACCTTGGCGGCCAGTTGGTCAGGGGCATCGCCCAAAAACAGAAGATACGGTGTTTGAATCATGTCACGAGGCTCCCCTAGCAGCTGCCGCGCAGTTTCATGCAAGTATCGGACACATTGCTCGCAAAATCCCCTTTTCTGCACACCCGAGCCGAAGAAATGTGCGTTTGGATGGATATCGCCGAAGGTTCTTGCGTCACCCCAACACACGACCGAACAGATTCATCACCTGCGACATCAGGCTGACGAATCCCTTTTCGTTCGGAACAAGGATCTCAAGTCCTAAGGTGAACAGCGGAAACAGGCTGGTGATCGAGAATAGGCCCCGAACCGACGCGCGCAGCGGCACGCTGGACATCGACGAAATCCGGGACGAGACAGCGGTCAGGGCCTCGCTTTCCTCAATGGCGGACTTTGCATCACGCCAGTTGTCGCTGTTGTGAAAGACCGATTGCAGGTCGCTGAGCGTTCCGACGGTCTTGGCCCGCCACGCGGCGACGACCTCTCTCTTGGAGGCGCGGTAGTGGCCGATGAACGTGTAGAAGGGCGAGATCAGCCCGTACCACGCAATCACCATCGCCACGATCAAAAGGCCAAGATGCAGCGGCCACCACTGGCCGTAGAATGCGCGCACCTCCGGCACGCTCCAGACCATCGCCAGCCAAAAAGACAGCCACGTGATCGGCAGGGAGACCAGGATACCCTGAAAGGCGAGGAACTCGCCCACACGCCGGGCACCGCCTGCGCCGTCACTGTGCCCCAGTACCAGCCGCAATTGCCCACCGCTGCGGTTCAAGCGCCGCCCAAAGGTTCCCAGGGCCGCGATCGTGCCCAGCCTGTGTCCTGCCAGCGCTCCCAGAAAAGTCATGGACCAAAGCATCTCGTGCGCGGCAGGCTCGGTGGGCCAGCCCTGAAAATGCAGGAAAACCGTACCGGGAAAGACCATCACCACCACGCACAACGCTGTGACGCGCGAAAACATCATGCGCCGGTGTTCGATCACCGCATCGTCGGCGTCAGTCCAATGCAGCACGCCTTCGGCCCGCAATTGCGTGGACATCGCGCGATAAAGGCCCTCGACCCACATCGACAGCCACAGTCCCAAAAAACACACAAAGTACCCGCTGGACAGCATCGGATCGGCCAGCTTGCCGACCTCAATGTCGCGCGGCACGTCGCACATGGCAGCCGACAGGCTGCATACCCGCGACGGAATGATCCCAAGAATGCCGCTTGGATACGCCGCCAGAAAGGCGTCCAGATCGTAGAAATGCAGCACTCTGTCATCCGCGCCCACCAGCGGGAACAAGGCCTGCACCCGGTATAGCCCGTAGACGGTCACCACCACCAACGCGGTCCACACCAGCCGGTGTTCCAGGTTCCGCAACATGCCATCGTCCCCCAGACTGACATACACGCACAGGATGAAGCGGTCGCAGGCGCAAGGGAAGGATGAATTCCGGTCCGAACCAGTCTTGCGCAGCCGCGCGTATTATCCTATCGGCATCGCACCTCCAATTGAAATTATATTACGCGAGCTTCCGATGTCCTTTCGCCTGCAACCCTCCCCGCCCGCACGTCCCAACCGCTGCCAACTGTTTGGCCCCGGCTCCCGTCCGGCCATCTTTGAAAAGATGGCGGCGTCCGCGGCGGATGTGATCAACCTCGACCTCGAAGACAGCGTGGCGCCCTCGGACAAAGACAGCGCGCGGGCCAATATCATTCAGGCCATCGGCGACATCGACTGGGGCACCAAGACGCTGAGCGTCCGGATCAATGGGCTCGACACGCCCTATTGGTATCGTGACGTGGTCGGCCTGCTGGAACAGGCCAGCGACCGGCTGGACCAGATCATGATCCCCAAAGTTGGCAATGCCGGTGACATCTATGCCGTCGATGCGCTTGTCACGGCCATCGAGGCCGCAAAGGGGCGCACCAAGCCCATCACCTTCGAGGTCATCATCGAAAGCGCGGCCGGTATCGCCCATGTCGAAGAGATCGCCGCCGCCTCCCCCCGCATGGCCGCGATGAGCCTCGGCGCTGCGGATTTCGCTGCATCCATGGGCATGGCGACGACAGGCATCGGCGGCACACAGGAAGATTACTATATGATCCGCGACGGTCAGAAACACTGGTCCGATCCGTGGCACTGGGCGCAGGCCGCCATCGTCGCCGCTTGTCGGACACATGGTGTGCTGCCGGTAGATGGGCCCTTTGGCGACTTCTCCGACGATGACGGCTTCGTGGCACAGGCAAAACGCTCCGCGACTCTCGGCATGGTTGGCAAATGGGCAATCCACCCCAAACAGGTTGCCCTCGCCAACGAGGTTTTCACCCCGTCTGAGGCAGCGGTCGCGGAAGCCCGCGAAATCCTCGCCGCCATGGAGGAGGCAAAGGCAAAAGGCGAAGGCGCCACGGTCTACAAGGGCCGCCTTGTCGACATTGCCTCGATCAAGCAGGCCGAAGTGATCGTCAAACAATCAGAGATGATTGCGGGCCACTAGGCCCGCCTTTGGGCGGCTGGCCTGTGGCCGTCCGCCCCATGCGTTTTCGTATATCCCGCAGACAGTTTTCGACAATGGCCGCCGACGGCCCGCTCCTGCATGTGGTGCGCACACACCGCACAACAGGGGCCCGACATGGTATCACTGCGCACATCCGAACGCGTCTTCCTTGCGTTCATGATCCTTTATTCGATCATCCCGGCGCTGGGTGGTCTGGTCCGGGTCATTGATCTGACGCTTGGCACGGCGCTCATGCCTGCCAACCCCCGGGCACTGGCCACGCCACTGCCCATTGTTCTCCACATTTGCACCAGTTTTGTCTTTTGCATCTTTGGTGCGCTGCAATTCCTGCCAAGCCTGCGCCCCGGCCTGCACCGCAAAATCGGACCTGTAGTGGCACTGTCGGGCGGGCTGGCGGCGGCAACGGGGCTGTGGATGACGGTCACCTTTCCCTTCCCGGAGACGTTGCAGGGCCCGGCGCTCTTTTGGGTGCGCATGGTACTGGGGACCACAATGATTGCGCTCATCGGCACGGGCCTCTTCGCCGCGCGCAGAAGGTCGGTCTTACATCACCGCGCTGCCATGATCTGCGCCTATGCCATTGGTCAGGGGGCGTCCACCCAAGGATTTTTTGGCATCACTTGGATGATCGCAGCAAGCGCGGAACCCACCGGAATAATCCGCGAAGCCCTGATGATCTCGGCCTGGGCCTTCAACCTCGCCGTCGCGTTGACCGTGATCTGGATGTATGGTGCGCGCGCTCATGGGACGGCGGGCGGGGCGCCTTTGGCCGCAGGCCAAACAGCGTCCGACCGTCGTCTCTAGTCCGGCCAGACCTTGCGCCCGTCCACGCCCGTCTCTGCGACCAGACCCCGCCGCTTGGCCTCGTAATAGTAGCCGCGCGCGTACCACATCACCGCCGTGTCCATGTCCCCGTCAGAAACCAGCCACGCCCCGCGCAGATATCGCACCGCGTATTTCAGGTTGGTCTCTGCATCGAGCAGGTCGCTGGGCTGCCCTCGAAACCCCATCGACCGCGCGGTTGCGGGCAGGATTTGCATCAACCCGTAATACGGCCCGTTGCGCGCGGCGGGACGGTGTGTGCTTTCCCGGATCACGACCCGCTGAATCAGCGCCACTGGCACATCGTTCTCGGCAGCCGCTGCCTCGATCAGCCCACGCAACTCCTGCGTCTCGTTTGGGTAAAGCGGCACCACAGGGGCTGCCGCACGCTCTGGTTCACCACCCGAGCAGGCGGCGAGCAGGGCAATCAGGATCACGACAAGGTATCTCATAACCTGCGCCTACCCCGGACGCCCCCCACGCGTCACGCCCTCTAGGCGCACTAAACCGTGATTGGGCAATTTCGTGCCTGCTGTGATTACGTGACACCAGTCAATCGCCGGAGACGACCCCATGCGCAGCCTCTTTGCCGCCCTCGCCCTTATCTGCCTGACCCTGCCCGCCGCCGCCGAAATGACGCCGCGCGCAGGTTGGTCCGTGACACAAACATCAAAAACCTATGACCAGCTTATCGACGCAGTGAAATCTGCCGCCAAAGCCAACAAGATGGGCGTCGTCACCCAAGCCGGACCCACGGGTGCTGCCAGAAACCGTGGTGTCACCATCCCCGGCAACCGGGTGATCGGGCTGTTCAACAACCTCTACGCGGTCGAGGTGCTGGGCCTGTCCACAGCCGCGATGATCGAAGCCCCCATCCGCATATACGTCACCGAAAACACGGACGGCACCGCGACGCTTAGCTACAAGACACCGTCGACCGTGTTTGCCCCCTACAAGGATGAGGCCGGGCCGGACCTCGCCCGGATCGCGGGCGAGTTGGATGCGATCTTTGCCGCGATTGCAGATATGGCGGTGCAGTAGACTCAATTTTGAATGACTTCGGCGTCCGACACGCCGGTTGGTTTTAAGCTATGTTCACATTTTGAGCTTTTTCTGGGCGCGGGGTTGTCTGGAGAGTTTCATGAGTTTCATTGGTATTGCGCAACTGGTCGATTTTGTAAGCTCGATTGCCGTGCTTGGTCTGCTTGTGATCGGCTTCAGCGCTGCGGGACCGGCGTTCAAGGGCGGGCGTTTTGGGCCCTTGTTGCAGGGGCTGTTGTTCGGCCTCGTGGTCAGCTTGCAAATGTCGATGCCGGTCAGCCCGGCTGAGGGTGTGATTGTGGATATGCGCAACGTGCCCATCGTGCTTGCCGGTGCGTTTCTGGGATTGCGCGGCTTGATGATGTGTCTGTGCATCGCTGTCGCCGTGCGCATCGGTCTGGGCGGCGTTGGCGTGCTGCCGGGCGTTGTTGGAATGCTGATTGCGGGCGCAGTGGGCTATGCATGGTCGCGGTTTGCAGCAACACTGATCTCACAGGTTTGGATCCGACTTGCGGTGCTGGCGGTCGCGGTCAACCTGCACATGTTGTCGGCCTTTCTGGCGCCACATGCCATTTTGGTCTGGTACTTTCAGGCAGCCGCGCCGACGATCCTTGTCCTTAACCTGATCAGTGTGCCGATCATCGGGCTGCTGCTGCTGCGCGAGCAAGTTCGCGACGAAACCCACGCCCGGCTCGCCGCTTCGGCCAAACTTGATCCGGCCACCCGTCTGCTCGCTCTGGACGGATTTGCACATGAGGTGTCGCATTTCAACGCGTCGGGCCACGACGATGGCATCGCAGGTGTCATTGCGGTCACGCTCAAGAACACGCGCTGGCTGAAACAGACATGGGGCAGCGCCGCGGTGGACCAGACCCTTGGCGCATTGCGCGTGCGCGTCGCCGGACTGTTGCAGGACAATCGTCCCCTTGGCATCGACGCGGCGCGGCGCCTTCTGGTCCCCGTAACCGAAGCCGAAATGCTGGATTTGCGCCCCATGCGCAGCACGTTGCGCCGCCTCGTCGCGGATACGCCGTTCTTGCTGGACGGCAACGTCGAAGTCCCGCTGTCCGTTCTTGTCGAAAACTTCCGTTTGCGGCAACCGGGGCAACCTGCAACCACAGCTGAGGACGTGGAGCGTTCTGCGTCGAAACGGCGCGTGGCGCGCCGGGACCAAAGCGCCGGCAATTGGACCCATACGCCCAATAACGAACCGCCACTGCCTGCGGGCCTGTCGCGGGCGACGATGGGGCGACTGTTTGATCTGGCTGATGCTGGCCTGCGCCGGTCGGCCTAGGCGCGTTCGTCCTTTGGCGCACCGATCACCACATAGGTGGTGATCGCATTCACCTGCGGCAACGCACCCAGCAGATCGGTATGAAATCGTTTGTAGCTGGGCAGATCGGCGCATTCGACACGCAAGAGATATTCAATCGGGCCCGTGATGTTGTGACATTCGCGGACCTCCGCGGCACGCAACATCGCGCGCTCGAACGCCTCTTGGCTCGACTTGGAATGATCGTTCAGTCCAACGCCGATGTAAGCAACAAAGCCGGTGCCCAGTTTTGTCCGGTCCAGCACTGCACGATATCCAACGATGACGCCGGATCGTTCAAGGTCTTGCACCCGACGTAAACAGGCCGAGGGCGACAACCCCACCCGTTCCGCCAGCGCTGTATTGCTCAGCCGCGCGTCGCGCGACAATTCTTGCAATATCCGCTCGTTTATCTGGTCCAACTTCGCCATCTGTTGCAAAAATACTGTGATAGCGCACCATTTTGCAATCATCCCCACCCGTTTCGCGCACATATTGGCGCAATGAACACGGACATCCTCGCCGCGCTGGCCACCTTCGCCTTTGTCAGCTCCATCACTCCGGGACCGAACAACCTGATGCTTATGGCATCGGGCGCAAATTTCGGCTTTCGCCGCTCAATTCCACACATGCTGGGCATCGGATGCGGCTTTGTCCTCATGGTGATGCTTGTCGGTGCCGGTCTGGCGCAGATTTTTGTCGCGTATCCAGCCAGCCACACACTGCTGAAAACCGCGTCCGTGGCGTACCTCCTCTATCTTGCGTGGAAAATTGCGACAGCCGCCCCCGCCACTGCACAGGCGGCCACGGGTCGTCCCATGACATTCCTCCAAGCAGCGGCCTTTCAATGGGTCAACCCAAAGGCGTGGACCATGGCGCTGACCGCCGTCACAGTCTACAGCCCCGGCACCGGGCTATGGGCCATTGCGCTGGTTGCACTGATCTTTGGCGCGATCAACCTGCCATCCGTGTCTTCTTGGACCTTGCTGGGGCAAGGCATGGCGCGACTGCTGACCAGCCGCGCCCGCTTGCGCGCGTTCAACTGGACCATGGCAGCCCTGCTGGTCGCGTCACTTTATCCCGTGCTCTGAGCCAAACCCTTCAGCGGCACGTGGATATCGGTGATCAAATCCGCTGGCGCAGTATCCTGCGGTGAGTTGATGTACACCTCGTATGCTGGCGCATCCGCCGGCTCGCGGGCAGATCGTGGCAACCACTGGCCAAAGAGGTGGTCGTAAGCGGCGCTCAGCTGTGCATAAGGACCTGTCACCCGCAGCACAGCATGTGGCCCGGCCGGGACGCGGGCCTCGCCCAGATCAGAGCGCATCACAAATTCTGCGCCCACCTCAATGCCCGCAAAGCTGCGCAACGCCTCCGGCTCAACACTGTTTGGATCGTCATACCCAACTGCCACCATGCCGCGCGCCTGCGGCCAGAGGTTGTGCGTCGCAAAAACCGCCGTCACCTGCTCGAACGCGCGCCCGACCTCTTCGTAGGGGCCGATATGTTCCAGCCCTGCCAAACGGCGCGCGGGCGCATCCATCACCTTTACATCATACATCTCGTCGTCTCCTGTTCTGAGAATAAGAGGCGCACGGTTCGGAACGCCGTGATTGCGAAACGACACCGGGGTCATGCCAAACACGTCCCGGAACACCCGTTCAAAACTTTGCGTGTTGCTATAGCCGACCTGTCGCGCGATCCGGTCCAGTGACGCATCCGTTTGTGCCAGCCAGAACGACGCACGATGCGCGCGCACACGGCGAACCGCGTCGGCGCAGGTTTCACCCGTCATGGCGTGAAAGATGCGATGCCAGTGGAACCGCGACAGGGCGGCGACATCCGAAAGGGTGTCCAGCGAAAGATCCCCCGCCGGGTTGTCGTGAATATACCGCAACACCCGGCGTATTCTGTCTTCGTATCGTGCCGTCATTGCTCCGTCCGATTGCCTGCACGATCCATGCCATACGCCCGCGCGACAAATCTTGCTGAGTTGCATCTGAAGCCCGCCCCGGCCATATAGCATGAAACCAAAGACGGGGCGCAGGCGTGACGCAATATCTCGAGTTTGAAAAACCGCTGGCGGAAATCGAAGGCAAGGCCGAAGAACTGCGGGCACTTGCGCGCCAGAACGAGGACATGGATGTTTCGGACGAGGCCGCCGGGCTGGACGCCAAGGCGGCAACCTTGCTGGAAGAACTCTACGCCGATCTCACACCGTGGCGGAAATGCCAAGTGGCCCGCCATCCCGACCGGCCACATTGCGTGGACTACATCAACGAATTGTTCACGGACTACACCCCGCTGGCGGGAGATCGGAACTTTGCCGACGACCACGCGGTCATGGGTGGACTTGCGCGGTTTAACGATCAGCCGGTCATGGTGCTGGGCCACGAAAAGGGCAACGACACCAAATCGCGGATCGAACGGAATTTTGGCATGGCCCGCCCCGAGGGGTACCGCAAGGCGATCCGTCTGATGGATATGGCGGACCGGTTTGGCTTGCCCGTCATCACCCTCGTGGACACGCCCGGTGCATATCCCGGCAAAGGTGCCGAAGAACGCGGCCAGTCCGAGGCCATCGCGCGCTCCACCGAAAAGTGCCTGCAAATCGGTGTGCCGTTGATCTCCGTCGTGATTGGTGAGGGTGGGTCAGGTGGCGCCGTCGCCTTTGCAACGGCCAATCGCGTCGCGATGCTGGAGCATTCTGTCTATTCGGTCATCAGCCCCGAGGGCTGCGCCTCAATCCTGTGGAAAGACGCCGAAAAGATGCGCGAAGCCGCCGAAGCGCTGCGCCTGACCGCGCAGGACCTCAAGCAGTTGGGGGTAATCGACCGGATCATCACCGAAGGCATGGGCGGCGCTCACCGGCACCGCGCGGCCACGCTGGCATCGGTCGGCAACGCAATCGGCGCGATGCTGGACGAATTGTCGGGCCAATCCGGCGCAGCGCTTGTCGCGGACCGGCGGAAAAAGTTCCTGTCGTTGGGTCAGACTGGCCTCGCCGCCTGACGCGCGCCGCTAGACGTAGCGCTGGCCAAGCGCCAACGTCGCCGTTTCTTCGACAGCCATTTGCACAAGTTGGCCGGGCATTTCCACGTTAACCCGCGCGCCCGTGCCGTTAACCCCATGTTCGACGCTGATCTGACCGCCGCGGGCGCGAACCAGCCGCCGGAGGCCCAAGAGGCCGAACCCGCTTTGTGCCGAAGAGTCTTCATCCTGTAGAAAGGCGAGCGACGGGTCATCGAACCCTTTGCCATTGTCCAAGACCGATATCGCAATCTGTCCGTCGCCCTGATCTGAAACATCGATTTGCAGCGAAATCTCGTCCAGGCCCGCATGTTTCAGCGCGTTGTCCACCAGATTCCGCACAATGATCTGTATCGCAGTATAATCCCCCTCAACCGTTACATCGGGAAGTGTCACCCGATGCTGACGCGCCGGGTCCAGTGTGGCGAGGATGTTTTCACACATATTGCGGAACGTGAATTGCGTGACCTTGGTGTCGGCGCGCACCGCCGCTGATTGTGTCAGCACATCAGTGATCAGGTCCAGCGCACCTTCGGCGATATCCTCAATCATCTGAATCAGTTCGTATTTGCCGTCGCCCATATCAACAAAACCGTCGCGCAACATGTCGGTCAACATTTTGACATTGGCGATGGGGCTGCGCAGGTCATGGGCTGCGAAGCGGACAAAATCCTCCATCTCGTCCACCAGCGCACTTGTCATCGCGTGCGCCTGTTCGAGACGTTTTTCCATGGTGATGTCCTGCGTCAGACCAACCATGTGGGTCACTGTGCCATTCACATCGCGCTGCGGGACAAGCCGGGTCAGGAACCAGATATCCTCATCGCCAACCGCATAGGGGATTTCATAAGACATCTCGATTTCGGCCCGCCAAGCTGCGCATTGGCGCTCATAAGCGGTAAGCGCCGCGCGGCCAGGAAACAGATCAGTCGCCTTTTTCCCAATGACATCGCTGGGCGCACACAGTCGCCGCCGGCACCCGGCTGCGTTCATAAACACGTACACCACGTCGCCATTTTCATCCTCGGTCAGGACAAAGACAGGCGATGCAATCGCGTTGTAGATCGAAAAGTCCGGCAGCATTGCGAGGAACCCCAGTGGCGCGTTGCGACCATAGCGCGAAGGACCTTAGCAAATCGTTGAAGTCAGCTCGCCAGCATCCGCAGCCCTTGAGTGACATCCGACCGCACCGCGATGCGCAACCCGGGCTCGTCCCCTGCCCGCAGCGCGGCAATGATCAAGCGGTGGTATTGCGGCGGTTCAGTCCGCCGCAACCGTCCGTAAAGCGCGCGCATTGTCGGCCCCATCTGCAACCACACCGTTTCAGTCATGGCCAGCATCGCAGGGGCCTGCGCGCGCAGATACAGCGTGCGGTGAAATTCGAGGTTCGTGCGGATGTAGCTGACGGCATCGCGGTGGGCGACCGCCTCGGCCACGGCGGTGTTGATGGTCTGCAACCGCTCGATCAGGGCCAGATGCGCGCGTGGCAGGGCGCGTGTCGCCAGTTCGACCTCGATCAGCGCGCGCAGGGCGGCCAGTTCCTCGATCCGCTCATTGCTCAGCTCGGGGGTGGACACACGGCCCGACTGCGACAGGGTCAGCGCTCCTTCGGCTACCAACCGGCGCACCGCTTCACGCGCGGGGGTCATCGACACGTCATACTGCTTGCCGATGCCACGCAGGGTCAACGCCTGACCCGGTGCGATGTCGCCGTGCATGATCCGCGTGCGCAAACGGCGATAGACGCGGTCATGGGCGGCAGAGGCGGTGTCGCGTGCGGGTGTGGCTGTGCTCATGCCAATTTGTGATCACAACGCCGATACGCCGTCAATCACCAAAGCTGTAGCGGTGCAATTGCGCGCCATTGGCCCGCAACCATTGACGTGGTTCGGCATAGGGGCCGTGAATGCGCTCCACCTCGGCCCAAAACCGGGGACTGTGGTTCATCTGCGCCAGATGCGCGACCTCATGGGCCGCCACATAGTCCAGCACGCGCGGCGGCGCGAGGATCAACCGCCATGAATACATCAGCCGCCCCGATGACGAACACGACCCCCAACGGGACCGTGTATCGCGCAAGGACAAGCCGGAATAGCTGCGACCCGCCCGTGCGGCATAATGGTCCGAGGCGGCTGCCAACGTGTCCCGCGCCCGCGCCTTGAGGTAGCCCGCCACCCGCGGTCCCATGGCCTCTGGCGCACCCGGCACCATGAGCACATCGCCGTCCAGTCGCACCGACCGTCCCTTGCCGGGCGCCAGCGTCACGGTCTGCCCGGCAACGGGCAGCACCGCGCCCGGTGCCATGGCGACCGTGGCCGCGCGCCCGTCCAGATGTTTGCGAATCCAAGGCTCTTTCTGCGCAGCAAAGGCCAGCGCTTCGGCCTCTGCCACGTGGCGCGGCAGCGTCACCGTGACCCGCCCATCCACCTGACTGACGCGCAACGTGATGCGCCGCGCGCGCGCTGATGGCCGCAGGATCAGGGGGATATCGGGATCGCCTTGAAGAACGTGGCTGCTCATCCCATCTCCCAACAGCTGCCTAAGCCTTTGACTCCACCTTTCGCTTATGGCACTTGCCCAGAATCGTCGCAATATCACCGCGACCAAACGGGGCGGTTTCGCCCCGCCACCCGACGCAAAAGGATGATCCATGCCCAAGGAAGAATGGGGAACAAAACGCCGCTGCCCCACCACCGGCAAGCGCTTTTACGACATGAACCGCTCGCCCATCGTGAGCCCCTACACGGGTGATGTCGTCGAGCTGGACAGCTCCAAGACCCGCATGATTGCCGCCGACGCCGCAGATGCCGCCACCACCAAAGCCAAGGTGGCAACCGCCGCCGAAGGCGAAGATCAGGTGATCGACGATGATGATGACGTCGAGGTCGAACTGGACGACGATCTGCTGGATGACGACGAAGAAGAGGACACAGTTCCCCTCGAGGAATTGGCCGACGTCGCAGCCGATGATGACGACTCCTGAATTCGGCTTTTGAACATGCCGCGGCGGGGTCGGTTTTCGCTTGATCCCGCTGGGCAAAGCGCCTAATCACCGCGCACGGTCGGCAACGGCCACCAAGGATGGGGCATTAGCTCAGCTGGGAGAGCGCCTGCATGGCATGCAGGAGGTCAGCGGTTCGATCCCGCTATGCTCCACCATCCCCACACTGTTGATTGCCGTTCACGCTCTGCTTCGGCGTCAGGCGCCGACTGACGGGCACCTGCATCGCAGGCACCCTGAGACGGCGGTCAGGCCTCCTATGCTCCACCATCCCGACACTCCGGATAACGGTCATCGCATCGGGACGGCGCCTGTCGTTGACTGACGCGGAACCGCACCAAATGCCCCACAATCTGCCAAATTCCCGCCCCAATGGCACAGCACTCTGACCGCAGAAACGAAAAACGGGACAGACCATGACTGACAGCAAACCAACCCTCATCTGGGCACTCTACCTCGCCGGGATCGCGGCCGTGCTCACGCCGTTCATCGCAATCGTCTTTGCCTATATGTGGAAAGGGACGGCCGGCGCTGACGCCCGCGCCGAATATGAAACACAAATCCGGGTCTTCTGGCGCTGCGGCATGGGCTGGCTGGCGGCCTTTGTTTTGATGGCCGTATCGCTGACCATAGAGCTTCAGTACGACGCCGCCGGTGTCGCCACCGAAAGCGGTATCCCTACGTTCTTTGCCATTGGCCTGCTGGTCGCCATCGCAACGCAGCTTTGGTTCACCGTGCGCGCGCTCGTCGGGCTGATCAAATGCTTTATGAAGCCGTCCGCACCCATGGCAACGGCCTGATATGAAAAAGGCGGGGCCTGTCCGGCCCCGCCTCCTTCATGCATACGGGCGTTGCCCCGGTCAGACTTTGCCTTTCCACGGGATCAGCCAGTTTTCCAGCGCCCGCATCCCGACTTCGATGGCAAAACCAATGATACCGATGATGATGATGCCGACGATGATGATATCGGTCAGCTGGAACTTGGACGCCGTCACGATCATCTTGCCGAGACCCACATTCGCCGCGACCAGCTCTGCCGCGACAACCGTGCCCCAACAGACCCCCATCGCCACCCGCGCGCCGGTAAAGATGTCCGGCAAAGAGTTTGGCACGATCACCTTGGACAGAATCTGCCACTTGGACGCGCCCAGCGAATAGGCTGCGTGGACCTTGGAAATGGCGACGCCTGACACACCGGATCGCGCCGCAATGATCATGATCCACAAAGCCGCAAGGAACAGCAGAACCACCTTGCCGACCTCACCAATCCCAAACCAGATGATGATCAGCGGGATAAGGGCAAGCGGCGGAATGGGCCGCATGAATTCCACGATCGGGTCAAACCACCCGCGCGCCCAGCCCGTAAGGCCCATTGCATAACCAATCGGTACACCAACGACGGCCCCGATCAGAAAACCCAGCACAACGCGTTTCAGCGAATACCAAGTGTGTTCAAGCAGGGTATAGCCCTGATACCCCTCTTGGTTCAGCCAGATAAAGCGCTGGAACACCACTTCGGGCGCGGGCAGGTACAGCCGCGCCATGCGCAGTCCCACCGCAGGCTCAAAGGTCGGCGTGCCTTTGTCCGTCAGACCAATCGTGCCTTCGGGCACCTTGATCTTGTCGCCGGGCGCAACGGGCTGCCCGTTGATGGCCACGACGGTTGAGCCATCGCGCTTGGACACTTCGTCGTTGGACCAGACATTGATGACCTTGAACGAATAGCGGGCCACCGTGAGCCCGTCATTCTTGGCAAACCCTTCGCCGGGTTCCACCTCTGGTGCGTCGGGTTCGCGGCCCGGATTGCCCTCCGCATCCAGCGTTTGCTGGATATCCTCGCGGTAGACGCGCATGGTTACGGTCGCATCGTCGCTTGTACCGTCCTCCAGTTGCGCGGTGTAGGTAAAGCTCATGTCACCCGAAAACGGGCCCGGAAATTTTGGCAGTGGAATCGCCGAATTGGTAAAGGCCACCCACAGCCAGAACACGGTGATGACCGACACAACCGACGCGACCCGGTTGGCCGTAATCGCACTTTCGTCGCCAAAGGTGACGGTCTTGAGCTTGTTGAAACCCTTCTTCTCGAACGCACTTTTGAACACAATGCGTGCCAGATAGAACGACCCAAAAAACGCGCCCACATAGAGCGCAAGGACAAGTAAACCGGTCATGCGCTTTCCTCCGTGCGGCCCATAATCTCTTCTTCCATGTTCCAGATCATCTCGAGGATTTCCTCGCGTGTCGGCGCGTATTCGGGATCCTTTTTAACCTCGCGCAGATCATTGCCCACGCCCATGTCCGCAAAGGGCAAGCGGTATTCCTTGTGCACCCGACCGGGCCGTGGAGCCATGACCAACAGACGTTCCCCCAGCAGCAGTGCCTCTTCGACAGAGTGGGTGATCAGGATGATCGTCTTGCCCGTGTCTTTCCACAGGTCGAGCACGAGGCTCTGCATTTTTTCACGGGTCAGTGCATCCAGCGCGCCCAGCGGTTCGTCCATCAGGATCACGTCCGGGTCATTGGCCAGACAGCGGGCCAAAGCCACACGCTGCTGCATCCCTCCAGAGAGTTCGTATACCGCCTTTTCCTTGAAATCCTGAAGACCGACGACGTCGAGCAGGTGTTCCACGTTTTCCTTGCTCTCAGCGCGGCTCATGCCCTTCATATCAGGGCCAAAACTCACATTGTCCCGCACGCTCATCCATTCGAACAGCGCGCCTTGCTGAAACACCATCCCACGCTCGGGGCCGGGGCCATGGACCACTTCGTCTTCCAGCATTATCTGGCCTTCGGTCGGGGCCAAAAAGCCCGCAACGATATTCAAAAGCGTGGTCTTGCCACAGCCCGAGGGGCCAAGCACACTCATCAATTCGCCGGACTTGATGTCCAGCGTCACGTTTTTCAGCGCCTGAACGTGACCGCCATTGGGCAGGTCAAAGCGCATCGAAATATCTTTTATGAGAAGTTCGGACACGGGGGTCCCCCTCTTGCCAGGGTGGGCCGCTCTGATGCCAGAGCGAAAAAAGGGTGGGCGCGTTCAAGTCGCGCCCACCCCGAAAGTCCGTGATTACTTGGCGTCTGTCAGAGGCTCAGCGTTCACGTTGTCTGCATAGGATGCTTTGGCCGCGTCGATGGAACCGGCTGCCACAAAGACGTCTGCAACGCCTTTCATAAAGGTCGCAGCGTTGCCGCCCAGCCAGCTTGAGCCCAGCTGTTCGTCGACTGTCGGGAACACGAATGTGGACAGGGTCGATGCCGCATCTTCTTCGGACATACCCGCATCCTTGGCGATCACCGGCAGCATTTTCGCGTGGTTGGATTCGTCCGCCCACATCGCGTTTGCTTCGGCTGTCACGGCGAGGAACTGCGACACCAGTTCGCCTTCTTCGGCGACGAAAGATGTCGGCGCGGTTGTCGCGTCAAACACCAGAATGCCCAGCTCGGTTTTCTCGGCGCCGGTCAGCAACACGTTGCCGGACCCCAGCATACGACGCAGCGCGCCACCCCAGCCACAGGCCATGTCGACGGCACCCTGGCTCAGCGCTGCTTCGCCTTCGGCAGGTGCCATGTCCACGATGTCGAGGCTGTCGAGGGAGACGTTGAAGTGCTCCATCTGCTTGAGGAAACCGTAATGCGCGGCTGTCCCCAGCGGCACGGCCACTTTCTTGCCGGCCAGTTCGGCTGCGCTGTCCTTGTCGATCTCCAGATCGGCGCGCACAACGCAGTTGTCGTTGTCCGCATAGGACACGGCCACGTCAAGCACCTGAAGGTCCTGACCCGCGGATGTTGCAACCACGAAGGGCGGGATGCCCTGGCTCACCGACAACTGCACGTCGCCAGACGCCATCGCCGCGGACATCGCGGTGCCAGTGTCAAAGCTCACCCAGTTGATCTTGGTGCCCATGGCTTCTTCGTACATGCCTGTTTCTTTGGCAAACTGGAACGGCATCGGCCATTCGAGGAAGTAGGCGACGGTGATCTCGCCGCCGTGGCCTGCGGCCACTGCGCCTTGTGCACCGGCCAGCATCGCCGTCGCTGCAACCGCACCCATCAGCTTGGTTTTGAAAGTCATAGTGTTTCTCCCGTGTTATTGCGCAGGTTACCCCCACGCATCGATCTTAGCGGGCGGTGTCCCGCCTCTGTCGGGCCGCGTTTTCGCGGCGCTGGCCGGATCGGAGCCGATAATGCCCGCCGTTTCAACGCAAAAACGCGTATGGCCGCACAATTTGGCTCAGCCAACACTGGCATGAAGATTCGCGAAAACCAGCGCATCTGCCTGAAAAACAGGACATTTCGGCGCAATTCCCGTGTTGCGACCGGGGTTGACCCCATCAACTGGCTTTACTTACGGGGCAAATCTGGCCCTACTTACATGACCAGATTCTAGGCGATTGTGTGCCGCAGCGCTGATCTTGGCCCCTGAATTCGTGGGCAAGCGCGTATCCTTAGGAAAGGTCAGGACAATGATGGACGGGACGTTCAACGAAAACGATATCAGCCGTGTGATCGAGGCGGACCGCGCCAACGTCTGGCATCACCTCATCCAGCACCAGCCATTCTTTACCGGTGCCGACCCCAAGATCATCGTCGAGGGGAAGGGTCTGCGCGTTTGGGACCAAAAAGGGATCGAACATATCGACGCCGTATCGGGCGGTGTCTGGACCGTAAATGTGGGCTATGGCCGCGAATCCATGGGCGATGCCGTGCGCGATGCCATCGTGAAGATGAACTTTTTTGGCGGCACCGTCGGTTCAATCCCCGGCGCGCTTTTTGCCGAAAAACTGCTGACCAAGATGCCGGGCCTCAGCCGCGTCTACTATGCCAACTCCGGTTCCGAGGCGAATGAGAAGGCATTCAAGCTGGTGCGCCAGATTGCGCACAAGAAATACGGCGGCAAAAAGCACAAGATCCTCTACCGCGACCGCGACTACCACGGCTCCACCCTCGCCACGATGTCCGCGGGCGGGCAGGACGAACGCAACGCGCAATACGGCCCCTTTGCCCCCGGTTTCATTCGCGTTCCCCACTGCATGGAGTACCGCAAGCACGAACAGGACGGCGCGCCCGAACAGAATTACGGCGAATGGGCCGCGGATCAGATCGAACAGGTCATCCTGCGCGAAGGCCCCGACACCGTGGGTGCCCTCTGCCTTGAGCCTGTCACCGCAGGCGGCGGCGTGATCGAAGCACCGGACGGCTACTGGCCGCGCGTTCAGGAAATCTGCAAGAAATACGACATCCTGCTTCATATCGACGAGGTTGTGTGCGGGATCGGGCGCACCGGCACGTGGTTCGGCTACCAGCATTACGGCATCCAGCCTGACATGGTGTCGATGGCCAAAGGCGTTGCCTCGGGTTACGCCGCTATCTCGTGCCTCGCCACGACCGAAGCGGTGTTTGATCTGTTCAAGGACGACGCGTCGGACCACCTGAATTACTTCCGCGACATCTCCACCTTTGGCGGCTGCACCGCAGGCCCGGCGGCAGCGCTGGAGAATATGCGGATCATCGAGGACGAAGACCTGCTGGGCAACACCATTGCGATGGGTGACTACATGCTCGACAAGCTGGCGGAGTTGAAAGACAAGCACGCCGTGATCGGTGACGTGCGTGGCAAGGGCCTGTTTCTCGGTGCCGAACTGGTCGCTGACCGCGACACCAAGGAACCGGCAGCCGAAGCGATGGTACAGGCGGTGGTCAAGGATTGCATGGGGCAGGCTGTCATCATTGGCGCCACGAACCGTTCGATCCCGACGCGCAACAACACGCTGTGTTTCTCGCCCGCCTTGATCGCGACCAAAGACGACATCAACCAGATCGTCGACGCAGTGGACGGCGCCCTGACCCGCGTATTCGGCTAAGGCGTACGCCACACCGGCAAATGGATAGGCCGCCATGCACATGGCGGCTTGGACCCAAAAAACGCAACTCCGTCTTGGTAGCGTCTGCATGTAGTGTCTATCAGGGCGCACGCTGTGATACGGGCACTCCGCCGACGTTCCGGCGTCGGGTGCAAGCGCTGGGTCCGGGCACGATGCCCCTTGGCATCGTTTCAGATGAATCCCTGCTGTGAATGAACCAAGATGAATTGCAGCTTGCCGACCGGGCAACGGTATTTCTTACGCACTGTCCCCGGGTCGTCCGCCCGCATCATATGGCGTCCGACAGAAATGTGATGAGCGACCTTACGCGATAGGGCAGCCGTTCCCGCGATGGATACGCGAGGACGATTTCCTGTGGTTCTACTTCGAAAGTCGTGAGAATAGGGACCAGTTTTCCCGCAGCGATGCCATTGCTGAAATAGTTTTCCGCAAGCCGCGCAAGGCCAAGACCCGCCTCACAGGCGGCAGCGAGGGCCACACCATTGTTGCTTGACCATCTGGTGCTCACTTTGACCTCATAGGGGGCCGCGCCCTCGCAGAACATCCATCGCTGGCCCGTCGCCGCCAGACAGGCATGTTGGGTCAACTGACTGGGATGCCCGGGTGGCTCATGCTCTGCCAGATAGTTCGGCGATGCGCAGACCATCATGCGACGGGCTCCGATTTTTCGCACCACCAGATCAGGGTCGGCGGGCATCCCATGACGGATTGCAAGGTCGAACCCCTCGCGCACCAGATCCACGCGCCGATCGGTTATGTCCAGTTCGATTTCCACATGTGGATGCTGTGCCGCAAAGGCTGCCAACTGGCGGCTGACCCACGTTTCCGCAAACAGACCGCCCGCTGCAATGCGCAGCCTGCCTTTGACAAGGTTTTGCTGCTCAGCAAGGTCCGCCTCCAGTGTGTCAATGTCATCAAGTATGGCTGTCGCCCGCTCAAAATAGCGCGCGCCGATGTCCGTAAGGTTCACGCTGCGCGTCGTACGATGCAACAAACGGACGCCCAACCGCGCCTCAAGATCAGCAACCCGCCTGCTGACGAACGAGGCCGATACACCAAGCGCCTCGCTGGCGCGGGTAAAGCCGCCTTCGCTCACAACCGCACAAAATTCTGCAAGCCCATCCAAGTGACGCATTATTTTTCCTGAGCAATAATCCTTGAACTATTTACCGCCTTAATCTGTCTCTCGGCAATGGATAGCTTTCTCTCATCAGACAAACGCACACCAAACAAGGAAGCACACCATGTCCACACAACCGCAAACCGTAGCCGAAATTGCTGCTACGCTGTTCGACCGTTACCGCGCACAGGACGTGCCGGCGATGATCGAGATGTTCGAACCTGAAGGCATCGTTGAATACGTACCATTTGCTCTTGCTGGTCCTGTCGAACAGGTCGGGCCCGGCAGTTGGGGCGTCCTGATCGACAGCTTCCCCAACCTGTCGAACACGGTGCATTCGATCACGGCAGATGCCAGTGGCCGCAAGGCGTACGTCGATGTCGATGTGTCCGGCACTCAAGAGAAAGAGGCATTTGGCGTTCCGAGCCGGGGACATGCCTACACCGTCCGTCACCTGTTTGTCTTGGACACAAACGATGACGGCAAGATCACGCACATGACCGCATTCTGGGACAACGTCGATTGGTTCCGCCAATTGGGCAAAACGACCATCGACTGAAACCGAACCCCCTCAAAACGCAGATAAACCCACAAGGCACACCCCATGACCAACCCTCGTATCCTCATCGTTCTGACATCTCACGATCAACTCGGCGATACCGGCGAAAAAACCGGTTTCTGGCTGGAAGAATTCGCCGCCCCCTACTACGTGTTCCGCGACGCGGGCGCAGAGGTCACGCTGGCCTCGGTCGCAGGTGGACAGCCTCCGGTCGATCCCAAAAGCGCGCTGCCGGAATGGCAATCGGATCAGACGCGTCGCTTTGACGCCGACACCGCCGCCCGCAAGGCTTTGGGCAACACGACACCAATTGCCAACATCGACGCCGGTGACTTTGACGCAGTCTTTTTCCCCGGCGGGCACGGACCAATGTGGGACTTTCCCGGCAACCAGACATTGGCGCATTTGATCGAGGCCTTTGACGAAGAGGGCAAACCGGTTGGCGCAGTCTGTCATGGCCCGGTGGCCCTTGTCGCCGCGCGAAAGGCAGATGGAACGCCTTTGGTTGCAGGGAAAACCGTCAGCGCCTTCACCAATGGCGAAGAAGACGCTGTCGGGCTAAGTGACGTCGTCCCGTTCCTGCTGGAAGATCGGTTGCGCGCACTTGGGGCCACAATCCGCAACGGCAAGGACTTTGCCGTCAACGTGGTTACGGACGGCAATCTGGTGACCGGCCAAAATCCGCAATCCTCTGCCGAAGGCGCGCGCGGCATCCTCGCGCTGCTGAACCAAGCATAACCTCACGCAAATTCAGTCAGGACATCCCATGTCACATGTCGCCACAGTTGCTCCACAGACCCGTGCATTTTCCCCGATCCACACAGGCGTGTTGGCGGGGCTGGTGGCCGCGGTAATCTGGGGTGCCTACCTTTCTCTGTCGAGGGCCGGTGTCGCGTCCGGGCTGGACGGGTTCGATGTGGCCTTTTTGCGCTACGCCGTGGCGGGTCCTGTCATGGGGCTGGCCTGGGTCGCATTCAAATCCGGACAGCGCCCAGCCCTGCACCCGGGACAAGCCGTGGCGGTGGCCCTTCTCTTGGGCCCGCCGTTTGTGTTGCTCAGTGTTGGCGGCTACGCATATGCGCCGCTGGCGCATGGCGCAGTCATCCTGCCCGCAACGCTGACGCTTGCTGGCTTCATTTTGGCACGGGTCTTTCTTGGGCAGCGGTTGTCCTTGGGACAGATCATCGGAGCGACCGCCATCTTGTCGGGTCTGGTTCTGATCGCAGGTCCAACCGTGCTTACGGGCTCCGCCTTGGCATTGCGCGGAGACGCGATGTTCGTTTTGGCAGGACTGTTCTGGGCGGGCTTCAGTGTCTTGCAGCAAAGGTGGAAGCTGAATGCGGTCGACGTCACGCTGGTTGTGTCGCTGGCAGGACTGGTGAGCGTTGTTCCGGCCTATCTTGTGCTCAGAGGACCAGAGGTATTGCTTGCCCTGCCGGCATCTATGCTTGCCACGCAGATTGTTGTGCAAGGCACCCTGTCCGGGATCATTGCAATGATTGCATTTGCTCAGGCCGTCAAACTGCTGGGGGCCGCAAAAGCTGCGACTTTCCCCGCGCTGGTTCCGGGTTTTGCACTATTGATCGGCATACCCCTGACGATGGAGATACCAGGCCCCCTGCAAGTTGCGGGACTGGCTGTTGTCGCGCTTGGCCTTCTTGTTGCGCTGACAGTGAGACGGTCGGAACCTGCAAGCGCATGATGATGGCTCAGTTGGCCGTCGCCGCGTTACGTGCGCCCGTTTTTGCAGCTTTTCAGAATGGTAGATTAACAGCCCGCGCAGCATCGGACGCCCTTTGCGAAAGCAACCAAACCCTCACCCTAACCGGTGCAACACGTTCCGTGTAACCAACTGGCACATGTGTGGTGTAAGGTTGAAACATCACGTGCGCTTGCGCGTACGATCCAAAAATGATACGTATTGTCTCATTAAGTGATGAATTGGTAAATCCGCCCAATGGGGTTTCAACTGCGCTTAATGCCAGTTTGCGGTTCACTTATATCCAGTGTAAGCTCGCTACATGGCGCTTCCTGTCGAAACATTCTTTCTCCAGCCTCACCATCAGGGCACGCTGCAAAATCAGGTGCAGCAGATGGTGGCGCATGGCATTCTATCAGGTCGCTTTGGCGCAGGGGAAAAGCTGCCGTCGACCCGCAAGCTGGCCGCGCATCTGGGCATCAGCCGCATAACTGTCACGCTCGCCTACACCGAGCTTGTCGCGTCTGACTACCTCGTGTCGCGGGGACGTTCGGGCTATTTCGTTTCGGGCAATGCACCCGTTCCACCGGTCTTTCGCCCACAGACCACCACCGAAGATGCAGTGGACTGGACCCGTGCCATAGGACAACGCTTTGCCGGTGGTGTCACGCTGAGCAAGCCGCAAGACTGGGCGCGCTACAAATATCCGTTCATCTATGGTCAGACCGACCCGCAATTGTTCGACCATACCAACTGGCGGCAATGTGCATTGCAGGCGCTGGGACAACGCGATTTTGCCTCGCTCACCTCCGATTACTTTGACCAGGACGACCCGCAGCTGATCGAATTTATTCAGCGCAACACCTTGCCCCGCCGCGGCATCGCCGCCAGCAGTGATCAGATCCTGATCACCCTTGGTGCCCAGAATGCCCTGTGGCTGGCCGCCCAAGTGCTGCTGACGCAACGCCGGACCGCCGCGTTTGAGGACCCATGCTACCCCGCGTTGCGGGATATCCTGACCCAGTCGCGATGTCATATGGTGCCGGTGCGCGTGGACGGAGACGGGCTGCCCCCGGATGGATTGCCGCCTGAGACGGACGTGATTTTCTGCACTCCCAGCCACCAATGCCCGACCACCGCCACGATGCCCATGACGCGCAGGCAGGCGCTGCTGGACAAGGCGGCAGAGCTGGATGCGCTGATTGTCGAGGACGACTACGAGTTCGAGATGTCCTTTCTCGAACCGCCCTCCCCCGCGCTCAAATCCATGGATCAGGATGGGCGCGTGATCTATGTGGGCAGCTTTTCCAAGTCGCTCTTTCCGGGATTGCGGCTGGGGTATCTGGTGGGGTCGGAGCCGTTTGTGCGCGAGGCGCGGGCGCTCCGCACCTCTGTTCTGCGGCACCCGCCGGGGCACATCCAGCGCACCGCGGCCTATTTCCTGTCGATGGGCCATTATGATGCGCAGATTCGCAAGATGAGCGCGGCCCTTCAGGCCCGGCGGGAGGCGATGCAGGCGGCCATTGACGTCGCAGGGTTAAGCGTGGCGGGCATGGGTGCCTTTGGCGGGTCATCCTTTTGGATGCGCGCGCCGCAAGGCGTGGATACGGTCGAACGAGCCAAAGCGCTTGAGGCACGCAGCGTGCTGATCGAACCGGGTCACGCGTTCTTTGCGGGCGACGCGCCGCCGCGCAATTTCTACCGGCTTGGATACTCATCCATTCCGCACACACGTATTGCCGATGGGCTTAGCATTGTACGAGACGTCCTGAACGCCTGATCTGGCCTTAAATCGACTTTTGTTCTGGCCCTAACGCACACGCCCCCAGCCCTATAGGTTGGCGCGAATCCTCACACTGGGCGAATCATCGCCCCCTATCGGAGTGCTCCACATGAAAATGACGACCGAAGAAGCCTTTGTGAAATGCCTCCAGCGTCACGGCATTGAACACGCGTTCGGGATCATCGGTTCGGCCATGATGCCGATCTCTGATCTGTTCCCGGCTGCTGGGATCAAATTCTGGGACTGCGCCCACGAAGGCTCTGCCGGCTTCATGTCCGATGGCTTCACCCGCGCCACCGGCAAAGTGTCGATGATGATCGCGCAAAACGGCCCCGGCATCACCAACTTCGTCACCGCCGTTAAAACTGCATACTGGAATCATACGCCCCTGCTTTTGGTGACCCCGCAGGCCGCGAACAAGACCATCGGTCAGGGCGGTTTTCAGGAAGTCGAGCAGATGAAACTTTTCGAAGACATGGTCGCCTATCAGGAAGAGGTGCGTGACCCCACCCGCGTGGTCGAAGTGCTTACACGCGTCATCAGTCAGGCCAAGCGCCTGTCCGGCCCCGCACAGCTGAACATTCCGCGCGACTTCTGGACGCAAATAATCGATGTCGAGATTGTCGACCCGATCGAATTCGAAGTGTCCCCGGGCGGCGAAAACTCGGTCAAGGACGCGGCCAAACTGCTGTCCGAAGCCAAGAATCCGGTGATCCTGAACGGTGCGGGTGTTGTCCTGTCCGACGGCGGCATCGACGCCTCCATGGCGCTGGCCGAACGGCTGACTGCGCCGGTTTGCGTGGGCTACCAGCACAACGACGCCTTTCCCGGCTCGCACCCGCTGTTTGCTGGCCCGCTCGGCTACAACGGCTCCAAGGCGGGCATGGAATTGATCAACGGCGCGGATGTGGTCCTGTGCCTTGGCACACGGCTCAACCCGTTCTCGACCCTGCCGGGCTATGGCATCGACTACTGGCCGACAGACGCCAAGATCATTCAGGTCGACATCAACCCCAACCGCATTGGCCTGACCAAGAAGGTCACTGTGGGCATCGTGGGTGATGCGGCCAAAGTGGCCAATGGCATCCTCGCCAACCTGTCCGACGACGCGGGCGACGCAGGCCGTGACGAGCGCAAGAACAAGATTGCGCAGACAAAATCGGCGTGGAAGCAGCAACTGGCGTCCATGGACCACGAGGACGACGATCCCGGCACCACATGGAACCAGCGCGCCCGCGCGGACAAGCCCGACTGGATGAGCCCCCGTATGGCGTGGCGCGCGATCCAGTCCGCCCTGCCCCGCGAGGCCATCATCAGCTCGGACATCGGCAACAACTGCGCCATCGGCAACGCCTACCCGGACTTTGACGCGGGTCGCAAATACCTCGCACCCGGCCTCTTTGGTCCCTGCGGCTACGGCCTGCCCGCCATCGTCGGCGCCAAGATCGGCCAGCCGGATGTGCCGGTTGTCGGTTTTGCCGGGGACGGTGCCTTTGGTATCGCGGTCAACGAACTGACGGCCATCGGTCGCGGTGACTGGCCGCCGGTCACGCAGATCGTGTTCCGCAACTACCAGTGGGGTGCGGAAAAGCGGAACTCGACCCTGTGGTTCGACGATAACTTTGTCGGCACCGAGTTGGATGAAGAGGTGTCCTATGCCGGGATCGCACGGGCCTGTGGCCTCGAAGGTGTCGCGGTCAAGGGCATGGAGGAACTGACCGCCGCCCTGAACAAGGCCATCGACGACCAGATGAACCACGGCAAGACCACGCTGATCGAGGTGCTGCTGAACCAGGAACTGGGCGAGCCTTTCCGCCGCGACGCGATGAAAAAACCGGTGTCGGTTGCGGGTATCTCCAAGGATGACATGCGTCCCCAAGACGCGGCGTAATCCGATAGACATGGATCAGGGGCAGGCTAGGCTTGCCCCTGATTTTGTATTTTGACCAGAGGCGGTATTAACGTGCCCCAATCCTTTCTGTCTGACGCCGTGGCCGTACCGCCTGCGCACATCATCGAGATGGCGCAAAAGGCCCCCAGCCCACGCGTGGCCATCGCCCGCGCGGGCGCACCATTGCCGATGCTGGCCGCAAAAGAAGCGACCGAGGCAAACATGATGGTGCCCGTCTTTACCGGCGAGCGGCACATGATCGAGGACGAGGCCGCCAAGCTCGACTGGGACATTTCCGGGTATGAGATCATCGAGGCCGAGGGCGAGGCCGCGTCAGGCATGGCCGCGGCGCTGGCCTGCGGTGAGGGCCGTGCAGATGTCCTGATGAAGGGGCAACTCCATACGGATGCATTCATGAAAGCCGCCGTGTCTCGCGATGCGGGCCTGCGGACGGGCCGCCGCTTTGTCCACATCTTTCACATCACGACGCCTGACGGCACCGGGTCCATCACGATCTCGGACGCTGCGGTGAACGTGGACCCGAACATCGACACCCGCAAGGACGCGACGGGCGAGGTCGTCAAGCTGCTGCACAAGCTAGGCAACGCGCGCCCCAAGGTCGCGTTCCTGTCCGCCACCGAAAGCGCGATACCGTCGGTCCCCTCCTCGATGGAAGCGGACGAGCTTTGCACCTGGGCCAAAGAGAACATAGACGGCGCGGATTTCTCCGGCCCGCTGGCCTTTGACCTGATCATGTCGCCCAAATCCGTCGCCGCGAAAAAGCTGACCGACGACCCCGTCGCAGGTCAGGCCGACGCGATCATCGTACCGGACATCGTGTCGGGCAACGGGCTGTTCAAATCCTTTGTCTACCTCGCCGGCGGGTGTGCGGGGGGCATCGTAATGGGTGCCAAGGTGCCGATCCTCCTGACATCGCGGGCCGATCCGGCGGCGGCACGGCTGTCCTCCATCGCGCTCGGCGCGATCATGGCAGCCACATGATCCTCGTCGTCAATGCAGGCTCGTCCTCCATCAAGGTGGGCGTGTTCACGACCGACCTGACCGAAGTGATGGCAGGGCAGGTCAGCGGCATTGGCGGCGCGCTTGCACATCTCACACTTGGGACCGAGGACCAGAATGTCGCCGCGCCGGATCACGACGCGGCCCTCGTGATGATCCTCGACAGCCTCGCCCGGCAAGGGATCGAGGCTAGCGCATTGACCGCCGGTGCGCACCGGGTGGTACATGGTGGCACGTCACTCGTTGAACCCTGCGCGGTAGACGACACCGTGATTGCAGGGATCGAAGCCGCCACGCCGCTTGCCCCGCTGCACAACCCCAACAACCTCGCTGGTATCCGCGCGCTGCAAGCGCTGGCACCGAACCTGCCGCAATATGCAAGCTTCGGCACGGCCTTCCACGCCCATCAACCAGAAGTCGCGACGACCTACGCCCTGCCCAAGGAGGCCCGGTCAATGGGCATCCGGCGCTATGGGTTCCACGGCCTCAGCTATGCATGGATTGTCACGCAATTCGGCGATGCCTTGCCCGAACGCCTGCTCGCGTTTCACCTCGGCTCCGGCGCATCGCTTTGCGCGATCCACAAGGGCGTCTCCGTTGCTACCTCCATGGGCTACTCGCCGCTGGATGGGCTGACCATGGGCACCCGGTCCGGAGCCATAGACGGCATGGCCGTGCTGCGCCTTGCCGAGATCTACGGTGCCGAAGAAGCCGGTCGCCTGCTGAACAAGGAAAGCGGGCTCAAGGGTTTGGGTGGAAGCAACGATATGCGCCTTCTCCTCGCCGCCGACACGGATGCAGCCCGGCTCGCCGTCGACCATTTCTGCTATTGGGCCGCGCGCCATGCCGGCTCTGCTATTGTTGCCATGGGCGGGCTGGATGCCATCGCCTTTACTGGCGGCATAGGCGAGAACGCAGCTCCCATACGGGACCGAATAGTCAAGCATCTTGCGCTTTTTGGTGACGTGCCGGTGCATGTGGTCAAAGCTGACGAAGAACGACAAATCGCGAACGATGCCCTCGCGTGCATGAAAGGAGCCACCTGATGCCCAAGGACCAACCGACGATTGACCTGTCGCCCAAGGTGTCAGACGAGGTGCGCAAGACGACGTGCTACATGTGTGCCTGTCGCTGCGGCATCAACGTCCACATGAAGGACGGCGAGGTCGCCTATATCGAGGGCAACAAAGACCACCCGGTGAACAAAGGCGTGCTCTGCGCCAAGGGGTCGGCGGGCATCATGCAGGTCAACGCGCCGTCGCGGCTTCGCGCGCCGCTGAAACGTGTGGGGCCGCGCGGGTCAGGCGAATTCGAGGAAATAAGCTGGGACGAGGCGCTGGAAATCGCCACTGACTGGCTGGCTCCGATCCGCAAGGATGATCCGTCAAAGCTCGCGTTTTTCACAGGCCGTGACCAATCGCAGAGCTTTACCAGCTTCTTTGCCCAGAACTTTGGCACGCCCAACTACGCGGCCCATGGCGGCTTTTGCTCGGTCAACATGGCCGCGGCAGGCATCTATACAATGGGCGGCGCGTTCTGGGAGTTTGGCCAACCTGACTGGGATCACACCAAACTCTTTGTCCTCTTTGGCGTCGCCGAGGATCACGACAGCAACCCGATCAAGATGGGTATCGGCAAGATCAAGGCCCGCGGCGCGCGCGTCGTTGGCGTGAACCCGATCCGCACCGGCTACAACGCTGTTGCGGACGACTGGTTTGGCATTACCCCCGGCACGGACGGTTTGCTGATCCTGTCCATCGTGCATTGCCTGATGAAAGCCGGGCGCATTGATCTGGACTATCTCGCGCGGTTCACCAACGCGCCTTGTTTCGTGAATGGCGACGAAAAGTCGCCTGAATTCGGTCTGCTCTTGCGCGACGACGCGGGCAAGGAACTGGTGATGGACCGCGCCGCGGGCAAGCTGACCCCGTTCGACCAAAAGGGTGTGAAGCCGGATCTGTCGGCCACCTACCGCCACGCGGGCGTGACCCACCGCACTGTCATGCACCACATGGCCGAGCGTTACCTGCAAGACGAATACACCCCCGAAGCCGTCGCTGACCGTGTTGGCATTCCCGCCCCCCGCATCCGCGCCCTCGCCGCTGAAATTGCGCGCACCGCTTTCGAAGAAGCGTTCGAGTTAGATCAGGAATGGACCGACTTCCGCGGTGAGACGCACAAGACCATGACCGGGCGGCCTGTGTCGTTCCACTCCATGCGCGGGATTTCAGCGCACGCCAACGGGTTCCAGACCTGCCGCGCGCTGCACGTGCTGCAAATAATTCTCGGCACGGTCGAGGTGCCGGGCGGCTTCCGCTTCAAACCGCCCTACCCCAAACCTGCAACCGCCCACCCCAAACCGCATTGCGGCGTCACACCCGCCGCACCTCTGGACGGCCCGCATCTGGGCTTTGTTCACGGTCCCGACGATCTGGCACTCAAAGAGGACGGCACGCCCGCCCGCATCGACAAGGCCTTCACATGGGAAAACCCGATGTCGGCGCACGGGCTGATGCACATGGTCATATCGAACGCCCATGCAGGTGACCCGTACAAGATCGACACGTTGTTCATGTATATGGCCAACATGTCGTGGAACTCGTCCATGAACACGCGCGGCGTGATCGACATGCTGACGGATCAGGACGAAGAGGGCGAATATGTCATCCCACGCATTATCTATTCGGATGCGTATAGTTCCGAAATGGTCGCCTATGCGGACCTGATTCTACCGGACACCACCTATCTGGAACGGCACGACTGCATCTCACTGCTCGACCGTCCCATCTGCGAGGCCGACGCGGCGGCGGACGCGATCCGCTGGCCCGTGATCGAACCCGACCGCGACGTGCGGGGGTTCCAGTCGGTGCTCTGTGATCTGGGCGCGCGGCTGGGTCTTCCGGGTTTCACCAACGAGGACGGCAGCCAGAAATATGCCGACTACGGCGATTACATCGTCAACCACCAGCGCAAACCGGGCATCGGTCCTCTCGCCGGATGGCGGATGAGCGACAAGGGGCTGACAAACGGACGTGGCGACGTGAACGAAGGCCAGCTTGACAGCTATATCAACAATGGCGGCTTCTGGGTCGGTCACATCCCGGACGAGGCGCTGTATTACAAGCCATGGAACAGCGCATATCAGGACTGGGCGGTGGAACTTGGCCTGTTTGACAGCCCGCAGCCTTACCTCTTCTCACTCTATGTCGAGCCGATGCGCCGGTTCCAACTGGCCGCCGAAGGGCATGGGGACCGCCAGCCGCCCGAACACCTGCGCGCGCGCATCCTTGAAACGATGGACCCGCTGCCGATCTGGTACGACCCCGCCCCCGACAACCGGGCCGAGGCCTACCCGATCACGGCGCTGACCCAACGGCCCATGGCGATGTACCACTCGTGGGGTTCGCAGAACGCATGGCTGCGGCAGTTGCACGGCCACAACCCGCTTTATGTGCCCACGAATCTGATGCGCCTGCACGGTCTGACAGACGGCGATTGGGCGCGCGTGATCTCACCGCATGGCGAGATCACTGTGCCTGTTCTCGAAATGGCAGCACTCAACCCCAACACCGTTTGGACGTGGAACGCGATCGGCAAACGCAAGGGCGCATGGGCGTTGGACGAAGACGCGCCCGAAGCCACCCGCGGTTTCCTGCTGAACCACCTGATCCACGAACTGCTCCCGCCCAAAGGCGACGGGCTGCGCTGGTCGAATTCCGATCCGATCACCGGACAGGCCGCTTGGTTTGACCTCAAGGTGCGCATCGAAAAGGCAGACGCCCCAGCCGAAAGCCAACCCAGCCTCGCACCTATCAAGTCGCCGGTGGGCAAAGGGCCGTCCAAACTGTCCTGGAAGGTCGGCAAATGACGGGTATCCAGAAAACCCTGCTCGCCATTGCGGCCTTTGTCGCCATCGCCGTCGGCACGTTCGTGTACTTCATCGCCAACTGGGACGCGACCAGAACGCAACCGATCGGCGCGACAGACAACGCGCCCGCCTTCTTCTCTTTCCAAATACTCCGGGGTCTGGGGCAGCGCCCCAGTCCTGCCCTCACAATGAGGACAATCGCATGACCACATTGCCCCAAACCACCGAACGCAAACTCGGCCTCGTCATCGACCTCGACACCTGCGTTGGCTGCCACGCCTGCGTGATCTCGTGCAAAGGCTGGAATACCGAAAATTACGGCGCGCCCCTGTCGGACACCGACGCCTATGGCGGCGATCCGTCCGGCACCTTCCTCAACCGCGTGCACAGTTACGAGGTACAGCCCGAAGCAGGCGCGGCACAGTTGATCCACTTCCCCAAGTCCTGTCTGCATTGCGAGGACGCGCCCTGCGTCACCGTCTGCCCCACCGGGGCCAGCTACAAGCGGGTCGAAGACGGGATTGTGCTGGTCAACGAAACGGACTGCATTGGCTGCGGCCTGTGTGCATGGGCCTGCCCCTACGGCGCGCGCGAAATGGACGCGGTCGAAAAGGTGATGAAAAAATGCACCCTCTGCGTGGACCGCATCTATAACGAAAACCTGCCCGAAGAAGACCGTGAACCGGCCTGCGTGCGCACCTGCCCCGCGGGCGCGCGCCACTTTGGCGACTTTGCGGACCCCGACAGCAACGTGTCCAAACTGACCGCCGA
Source organism: uncultured Tateyamaria sp. (assembly GCF_947503385.1). Lineage (GTDB taxonomy): Bacteria > Pseudomonadota > Alphaproteobacteria > Rhodobacterales > Rhodobacteraceae > Tateyamaria. Next base: position 886,454 of record NZ_CANNDO010000001.1, on the reverse strand, counting down.
GCGTGGCGGGATGGAACTGATGCCGGAACAGGGCACCAAACCCGTCAACCGCTACCTGCCGCCACGGCCCAAGGACACGATCGAAACCGATCAGATCGACATTCTGGCCCCCTACCTCGCGCCCGTCGCCGAAGAAGCGACAGGCTTTCTCGGCTGGCTCGACAAGACATTGGAGAAGCTCTGATGCATCCCGCACCGTCCGTTATCTTCTTCACTGTCTTTTCCGGCATCGGTTTTGGTCTGCTGTTCTTTCTCGGCCTTGGCATTCCGGCCGTGACCGGCTGGACCGCCTTCGCCTTCTTTGTCATTGCCTATCTCTGCGCGGTGGGCGGTCTGATCTCCTCCACCTTTCACCTCGGCCACCCGGAACGGGCGCTCAAGGCATTCACCCAATGGCGTAGCTCGTGGCTGAGCCGCGAAGGCTGGTGCGCAGTGATTGCTCTGATCCTCATGGGGCTTTACGGCGCGGGGCTTGTGTTCTTCGGCCAACACTGGGGGTTGATCGGGTTTCTCGGCTCAGTGTTCTCGGTGCTGACCGTATTCACCACGTCGATGATCTACACTCAGCTCAAGACCATCCCACGCTGGAACACCCCCCTGACACCGGCCATGTTCATGTCCTTCTCACTGTCGGGTGGCGCGCTGCTGGCCGGACAGACCACTTGGGCGATGGTCCTTATCGCCATTGCCGCAGCGATCCAGATCGTGCTGTGGATGCAGGGCGATGGCGCGCTGGCGGGCTCGGGCACTGACCTTGCCACCGCCACGGGGCTGGGCACGGGCGGCAGCGTCCGCGCGTTTGAGCCGCCACATACCGGCACGAATTACCTGCTCAAGGAATTTGCCTACACCGTGGGCCGCAAGCACAGTCAAAAGCTGCGGATCATATCAATCGGCCTGTTCGCCGTGCTGCCGGTTGTGCTGCTGCTTTTGCCATTCTCGCACTTCATCGCGCTGTTGGCTGTGGCCAGCCACGTGGCCGGCGCGCTGGCGGCCCGCTGGCTGTTCTTTGCAGAGGCCGAGCATGTGGTCGGCCTCTACTACGGCAAACGCTGAAGCGTGGGGTGGGCAACATTGCCCACCGCCACCTCAATCAGTTCATCAGGCCTGCGTGGCGCAACCCGTCATCAACCAGCGCCTTGGTTTCGTCCGACAGGGTCGTCAGCGGCAACCGCACCTCGTCCGAACACAGACCCAGCCGTGACATCGCGTATTTCGCGCCCACCAGCCCCGGCTCGGTAAAGATCGCCTTGTGCAGCGGCATCAGCTTGTCCTGCACGCTCAGAGCAGCGCCATAATCCCCGGCAAGGCAGGCCTCCTGCATCTGGCTCAGCAGCTTGGGCGCCGCATTTGCGGTGACCGAGATGCAGCCCACACCGCCCTGTGCGTTGAACCCGTGCGCGGTGGCATCTTCGCCCGACAGCTGGATGAAATCCGCTCCGCAGGACATGCGCTGGTCGCACACCCGCGCCAGATCACCGGTCGCGTCCTTCACGCCCACGATGCGGGGCAGCTTGGCAAGCTCGCCCATGGTCGCAGGGGTCATATCCACCACGGACCGTCCGGGAATGTTGTAAATGATGATCGGGATGTCGGCACAATCATGCAGCGCCTTGAAATGCGCGATCAGGCCGCGCTGCGTCGGCTTGTTGTAATAGGGTGTGACGACCAATGCGGCATCCGCACCCACCTCGGCGGCAAACTGGACAAAGCGCATCGCCTCGACCGTGTTGTTCGACCCGGCCCCGGCAATCACCGGGATGCGGCCAGCGGCGGTTTTGACCACTGTTTCGATAACCTGCTCGTGCTCTTCGTGCGTCAGCGTCGGGCTTTCCCCGGTGGTGCCGACGGGCACAAGGCCGTGGCTGCCTTGGTCGATATGCCACTCGACCAGTTTCTTGAGGCATTCCAGATCCACAGCGCCGTCTCGAAACGGCGTGACGAGGGCAGGCATAGAACCTTTGAACATTCTCACGCTCCTAATTGGACCCCTGACCGGGGTCGTGTTTCACATTTGGCAGGCAGAGGGCCTGGGATGATTTTTCGCCTATGCCGCAGAGGTGAGTTGAAACGTCACACCAGCGGCATATGCTCAAGGCTCTGACCACGGCCCAACAGGAAATGCAAGTGATGAGCCGGTTTGCCTGCGCTCTGGCCCTCGTTTTTGTCACCGTCACAGCGGCTCTTGCAGAGCGTCCGCGACCCTTGGGCTGGGCGATGGATGCGCTGCGCGGTGGAAACTGGGATACAGCCGCCATGCTGGCCGCCCGTGACGGAGAGGCCGCGGCAGATGTCATCGAATGGCAGCGTTTGCGTGCAGGGCGCGGCAGCTATGCTGATGTCATCGCCTTTCTTGACCGCCGCCCCGACTGGCCGGGCGAGGCGCTGTTGCGCCGCCGCGCGGAACCGGTGGTCATCCGTCAGAACGACGCAGACATCCTCACGTTTTTCGCAGATCAACCGCCACAGACTCCGCGTGGTGTGCTGGCCCATGCCGATGCGCTGATCAAAGCGGGCAAAGAGGGCGATGCAGAGGCAAATCTGGTCCTTGCCTGGCGCACCATGGCAATGAACGCCACCTCCCAATCGCTGTTTCTGGCGCGGCATGAAGCGCTGCTTGCGCCGCACCATACGGCCCGTCTGGACACGATGCTGTGGGACGGCCAAGGCGGCGAGGCGCGCCGTATGTTCGGGCTTGTGTCCGACGGTCAGGTTGCATTGGCACGGGCGCGTCTTGCCCTGCAAAACCTGTCCAACGACGCTGACGCCCTGATCGAAGCGGTGCCAGAGGCCCTGTCCGAAAACGCAGGCCTTGCCCATGACCGCTTTGAATGGCGCGTGCGCAAGGGTCGTTGGGATACTGCCAAGGCACTCTTGCGCACGCGCTCCGCCTCTGCCGAAAAGCTGGGCCGCCCGCAGGCGTGGGCCAACCGTCGTAGGGCGCTTGCCCGGGACGAGATGCGCGATGGGGACGCGGCCATCGCCTATCAGCTTGCCGCCCGGCACCACCTGACCGAAGGTGCCGCCTATGCCGATCTGGAATGGCTGTCGGGCTACATCGCCCTGCGCCTGATGGATGATCCGGAATTGGCGCTGGGGCATTTTCAGAACCACCGCGCAGCCATCGAATCCCCCATTTCGCGCGGGCGGGCGGGGTACTGGATCGGGCGGGCACATGAGGCGATGGACCAACCCGCCGATGCCGCCGCAGCCTATGCCGACGGGGCACAATTCCAGACGTCGTTCTATGGCCTGCTCGCCGCCGAACGCGCTGGACTGCCCGCCGATCCCGACCTTGACGGCGCAGAAGACTTTGGCGACTGGCGCAGTTCTGACCTTGCCCGCCGTGATCTCTTTGAGGTGGGTCTGCTGCTGCAAGCCTCGGGAGAATTGAGCCTCGCCGAACGGTTCTGGACACATCTGGCGGAGGATCTGGACCGGACGGAAGCGGGTCAGTTAGGGCAGGCCGCGCTTGACGCAGACCAGCCGCATCTTGCCGTGATGATCGGCAAGCGTGTCGCGCGGCGCGGCATCACCCTACACGCGCCCTATTACCCGCTTCACCCGCTTGCACAGGCCGACCTGCCCATGGCGGCTGAGATGAACCTCGCCATTGCCCGTCGCGAAAGCGAATTTGATCCCGCCGTGCAATCGGGTGCGGGCGCACGCGGCCTGATGCAGATCATGCCCGCCACAGGCCGTGAGGTTGCTGAACAACTCAACCGGGGCGAGGCACATACGACCGAACGGCTGATCACTGATCCGGTCTACAATGCCGAACTTGGCGCGGCCTTCCTCAGCACGCTGGCCGGGCGTTATGACGGCAATGTGGTGCTGATGTCCGTGGCCTATAATGCCGGGCCAGGCCGGGCGGACCGGTGGATGGGTCTTTATGGCGATCCGCGCGAATTGGACGCAGATTTCGATATCGTCGACTGGATTGAACACATCCCCTTTCGCGAGACGCGCAACTACGTGATGCGCGTCACCGAAAGCCTGCCGGTCTACCGGGCGCGGCTGGGCGATGACCCGCATCCCGCCCCGTTTTCCGAAGAACTGTCAGGCGCGAGCCTGCTGCCGTTCGCGCCATAGGGTGAACAGCCCCGCCGCCACGATAATGGCCGCGCCAAGCGCCACGTTCCACTGCAACGCCTCACCAAACAGCGCGATGCCGACCCCGGCGGCAAACACCATCTGGAAATAGGCAAAGGGCTGCACTGCGCTGGCCTCGGCCACCTCGTAGCATCGGATCAACAACCAGTGCCCCAGCGCGCCGGTCATGCACAACGTACCCATCCACAGCCAGTCTGGCCCGCTCATCGGTTCCCAAAACCAGATCCCCACGCCTGTCATCGCCACAGCGCCCGTTGTGCCCGTCCAGAAAAAACTGGTGGCGGTGCTGTCGCGCCGGGCCGCATATCGCGTCAGCAGGCCGTAGGTGGCGAACATCAACGCCGAGACGACCGGGATGATTGCGGCGGGGTCAAACACGCCAAGACCGGGCCGCAAAATGAACAACACGCCGACAAAGCCGACCCCGATTGCCACCCAGCGGCGCCAGCCGACACTTTCCCCAAGGATCGGACCAGAAAGGGCCGCGACCAGTAGCGGGTAAGCCGCAAAGATCGCATGGCTTTCGACCAAGCCAAGGACGGTGAAGGCGGTCACCATGACGCAGATCTCCGCCGCCAGCAGAAAGCCGCGAAAGGCCTGCAAGACTGGCTGCTCGGTCCGCGCCGCCGCCCTGAGACCACCGGCCTTGCGCGACGCCACCGTGATGACAAAGGCGCCAAAGAACCAATATCGGATCATCACCACCATGAAGACATTGTAGTTGTCTGCCAGATGCCGCGAGATGCCGTCCTGTGCGGCGAACACGACCGACACCGCGATCATCAACGCAATGCCTAGGCGCGTGTTGTTGCCCGCGCTCACCTTCGTGTCGCCTTGGTCATGTGCCGCTTGCGGCCAAAGCCCGGCACCCGTGCAACGGCAAATCCGCCAGCCTCCAGCCCGCGCCGCACGTGGCCTGCCGCTGTATAGGTGGCCGCGGTGCCACCATTTACGGTGTGGCGCCCAACCTCGGCCATCAGGCTCTGCCCCCACAACTCGGGGTTCTTTGCAGGCGAGAACCCGTCGAGGAACCACGCATCCGCCATGCCTTGCCAGTCGGGCAAGGTCGTGCGTGCGTCGCCGGTGATCAGCGTCAGCATCACCTCTCCCAGGTCGTATTCCGGCCCCCCGGCGCGCAGCGCGCTCAGAAGGGTCGCGGCCAATGTCTCGACCTCGGGAAACGCGCGCACGGCGGTCTCCATATCCGACAGCGCCATGGGAAACGCCTCAAAGCTGGTAAAGTGCAGGCGCCCCGACACCCTCGCCTGCCGCCACGCGGACCACGTGGCCAAAAGGTTCAGGCCGGTGCCAAATCCCAGTTCCGCCACATGGAAGCCGTCGCGAAAGCGCGCAGGCAGGTCATTTCCCGTCAGGAACACGTGCCGTGTTTCATCCAGCCCGTTGTCGAGGCTAAAATACGGGTCGTCAAAACGGGTGGAAACGGGCACCCGCCCGTCGCGCCATCCCAGCGTTGTACTCTGGTCCTGCATGTGGCGTCCTTGTAAGAGGTCGCGGCATCCTTGGCGAAAGGAACGGGGCTTGGCAACGGCAGACATCACAGTGCGCGGCGCGGGCATATTCGGCCTGTCTATCGCGTGGACCTGCGTGCAGCGCGGCGCGCGCGTGCAGGTGGTCGACCCGAACGGCCCCGCCGCCGGGGCCAGTGGCGGGATCGTCGGCGCACTTGCCCCACACGTGCCTGAGAACTGGAACCCCAAAAAGCAGTTCCAACTCGAAAGCCTGCTGATGGCCAAAGCGTTCTGGGCAGAGGTGGCAAAGGTCGGTGGCCACGCGCCCGGCTATGTCCGTTCGGGGCGTGTGCAACCGGTTGCAGACGCACGCGCGCTGGAGTTGGCCAAGGGTCGCCGCGCCGGGGCTGCGGCGCTGTGGGACGGGCACGCCTCGTGGACGGTGCGGCCCATCGAAAACAGCCCTTGGGGTCTGCACAGCGGCACCGGGTTCGAGGTGTTCGATACGCTCAGCGCCCATGTCCATCCCCGTCAAGCGTGCACAGCCCTTGTCGCCGCTTTGGCGGCGCACAGTGTTGCGGTTGTCGCAGAGGCCCCGGATCAGGGCATCATCCTACATGCCACCGGAGTGGCGGGGCTGGAGGCGCTGAACGCTTCGCACACGCGTATGGTCGGCGCGGGCATCAAGGGGCAAGCGGTGCTGCTGGATCACGCAGCACCCAACGCTCCGCAGCTTTTTGTCGACGGCTTGCACATTATCCCGCACGCGGATGGGACAACCGCCATCGGCTCCACCACCGAGCGTGACTTTGACACAGCAACCGGCACTGATGCGCAACTGGATGCCATATTGGATCAGGCGCGCGATCTGGTTCCCGTCTTGCGCGATGCGCCTGTGCGCGCCCGCTGGGCCGGGGTGCGACCGCGTAGCCGCAGCCGCGCACCCATGTTGGGGCCGTGGCCGGATCGGCCCGGGCATATGATTGCCAATGGCGGGTTCAAGATCGGATTTGGCATGGCACCAAAGGTGGCAGAGGTCATGGCCGATCTGATGCTGGACGGGCACAACGCCATCCCACCGGGGTTCGAGGTCGCGGCGTCGCTCTAGGCTTCCGCCTCCATCACTAGGCGGCCATCTGGTGCCGCAATCCACATCCGCGTGCTGTCCCGACACAGTACCGCCTGCGCGTGATGCGTCAGGGGGCTTTTGCCGCGAAACGTAAAACGGCCAAGCGGCCCCAGCTCGCGTTCGGCCTTGAGCATCAGCAACTGCGCCAGAAGCGGCCCATGCACCACCAAACCGTCATACCCCTCAACGTCACGGGCATAGGTTTCGTCATAGTGAATGCGATGCCCGTTGAACGTCAGGGCCGAATAGCGGAACAGAAGGGTACTGTCGAAGCTGACGATGTCCCCATTGATGCCTGGCGCCATTGGCACGGGCGGTTGCGCCGCGTCCGGGTCGGCGTCCGGACGATAGACGAGGTCCTGCCATTCCGTCACGCACAAGCGCTCGTCCTGCCAAATCTCGTGCCGCAGTGTGACAAAGGCGAGCGGCCCGCTGCGCCCGGTCTTGTGCTGCGCCGCCTCGCATATGCTTCGTTTTTCCGCCGCCTGACCCAGCCTTACCGGATGATCAAACTGCAATTTCCCGCCCGCCCACATCCGCCGGGGCAAGCCCATGTCAGGGATCAGACCGCCCACCTTGGGATGCCCGTCGCGACCAAGGACCTCGGGCGGTTCGGCAATCCAGAAATACAGGTGGTGAAAAAAGGGCGGCAGCGCATCGCCCGTGCGCAACCTGTTCGGCGCACCCAAGGTCGCCAGCATCGCATTGGCACGCGCGGGGTCCAAGAGATCGCTTTGACGGTGTTCGGAAGGTACGGCATCCTGCATCGACACGCATTTGACAGGACTTTGAGGACATGAACCAGCCCCGATTGACCCAAATTGACCATCTGGTGCTGACCGTGTCAGACATCGACACAACCATCGCATTTTACAGGGACGTTCTGGGCATGGAACATGCGCCCTTTGTTGTGGCCGATGGCAGCACGCGCCACGCTTTGCGCTTTGGTCCGCACAAGATCAACCTGCACCTTGCGGGCGCAGAATTTGACCCAAAGGCGCGCGCGCCGTCACCGGGTACCGCCGACCTATGTCTGTTGACCGATGCCGATCTGGACAAGTGGCAGGCGCATTTCGCCGCCACGCACACCCGAATCGAGGAAGGACCGGTGCCCCGCAGCGGCGCGACGGGGCCGATCACGTCGCTTTATGTCCGGGACCCGGACGGCAATCTGATCGAAATCAGTGTGCCGCAGCCCGTTGCACCGCCTCGCGCAGACCGGTCATAAGAGCCGTCAGGTCTTTGATGTATTGCTCGCCCTGCAACATGCCGTCCTCATCAAACTGAGTGGAAGAGGCGGCCAGATGCACTTCGGGACCCATCATCAAATGCGGACGGAACGGCACCAGATAGGCACGCAGGAGCATCTGGGCGCGCTCGCCGCCCGCGCGGCCTGCCGCCGCTGACATCACCGCAACCGGCTTGCCGGCCCATGGCGTGCCCGGTACCCTGCTGACCCAGTCCAGTGCATTCTTGAGCACGCCTGACGGTCCTTTGTTGTATTCGGGCGTCGACAGCAGCACGGCGTCAGCTTCGGCGATCTGGGCCGCAATGCGTTCAGCCGCGGCAGGCACACCTTCGGCCTCTTCGAGATCGCCGTCATATAGCGGCATTTGCAGGTCCGCCTCCACATAGGTGCAGTCGCCGTACAGGCGCGCCGCTTCGCGCAGCAGTTTACGGTTGGTCGATCCGGCCCGCAGCGCACCGGAGATACCCAATAAAGTTGTCGTCATACCAAAATTCCCCTGATCTGGGTTCACATTGACCAAGTCATCGCACATGGCAATAGGCCCCAACGCGCGCGCCGGGGCCTTTTGTGTACATGCGTGAATTTTTGATCGTTTACGCGTTGGGAAGGATCACAATTTCGACCCGGCGGTTCTGTGCCTTGCCGTCGGGCGTGAGGTTGCTGGCGACCGGTTGGCTTTCGCCGCGACCAAAGGTCTGGATCCGGTTAAACGGCACGCCACGGTTCATCAGAACGTCCGCGACGGCATTCGCGCGCCGTTCGCTTAGCTGTTGGTTGAACGCCGCGTCCCCGTCGCTGTCAGTGTGACCAACGATCTGGATGGTGGAGTTCGGATAATCGCCGAGGCTGCCCGCCAGCACGCCAAGGTCCGATTGCAGGTCTGACCGTACCGCGAAACTGTTGACGGCAAACAGGATATCCTGCGGGAACGACACGATCAGCCGGTCGCCTGTGTTGGTGATTGTCACCCGGTCATTGCCCAGATCGCGGCGCAGTTCGGCCTCTTGCTGATCAAGGTTGTAACCGATCCCGGCGCCCACGGCGCCCCCAAGAGCCGCACCGATCACCGCACCGCGGCCCCGGTTGTCATCGCTGATGATCGCGCCCAGCACCGCACCGGTGCCCGCACCGATCAGTGCGCCTTGGTTTGCATTCTTGTTTTCGGGGTTGCCCCCCAATGTGCCCGGGTCGGTACACGCGCCAAGCGCCAGAACTGCGCCGAGACCCAGTGAAAGATGAAGTTTTTGCATGGTCATATCCTACTGCCTTCGAAGCGGGGCCATGTTCGGGCACGTCCCCTGTTATCTAAGCTCAAGATAAGGGCGTATGGTTCCCTCCAACAGGGGGAATTTCGTATAAGCAGCATCCTGCCGAGCACTTTTGCGTCAAATCAGGCCTCGGCGCGGGCTGATTCAAAGGCCAAAAGCGCGCGTTTCACCGGCAATCCCCAGTGGTAGCCGCCAAGCCCGCCGGACTTGCGCAGGGCACGGTGACACGGGATCAGCCAGCTGATCGGATTGCGGCCCACGGCGGTTCCCACGGCGCGCACCGCACGCGGATTGCCGATGCTGCCCGCAATCTCGGAATAGGTGGTGACGTGGCCCGAGGGCACGCGCAACAGCGCTTCCCACACCTTGATCTGGAACGGTGCCCCAATGAGGTAGAGCGGCGCTTCGCTCAACTCCGCCTCTTGCGCGCCAAAGGCGGCAAGCACCCAAGGACGCAGGCGCATCGGATCTTCGACAAACTTGGCCTTGGGCCAGCGGCGCAGGAGGTCCTGCATGGCCCAGTCTTCGCCCATTTCAGCGGCAAAGCCCAAACCGCAGATACCGCGTTCTGTCCCCATGACCAGTGCCAACCCAAACGGGCTGTCGAACCAGCCCCAGAAAATCGTGATGCCCGCGCCTCCCTTGGCGTAGTCACCGGGGCTCATCGCCTCCCAGCGCAGGAAAAGGTCGTGCAGGCGGCCTGTCCCGCTGAGACCGGTGGCGTGGGCCGCATCAAGCGTGGTGAACCGCTCTTCGAGCAGCGCCTTGGCATGACCGAGGGTCAGATATTGCTGATAGCGCTTGGGCGAGACGCCGACCCAGCGCGAAAAGATGCGCTGGAAGTGGGCCGGGCTCATGTCCATCTGGGCGGCAAGGCGATCCAGCGTCATCGTCTCGTCCGCACCATCGATCAGGTCGATGGCGCGGCGCATGACGTTGAAGTGATAACCGGATTCGGCGGCGGGTGATGCGATCTGTTCCATGACGGCCAAGATAGTGACGCGCCGGTCCGCGCGCGACCCGTTTCCTGCGCCTCTGTCGCAGGCTCAGGCAGATTTGCGCGATGCCATTGCCGCGCGGGTGGCCAGAAACTGCATCGCTGCTTGGCGGCCCAGGATCGGAGCAGCGGGCTCCATCACATCCGCGCTCAGAGAGGCACGGACCGGATCATCCGGCTCAAGCTCAAGCGCAAGATCAGCGAGGAACAGGGACCCCATCCACGCCCCGTCCACCTCGATCATGTGATGCGACGGCAGCAGCAACGACACATAGCTGATCTCTTCGGCTGCTGGACGCAGGGCCGGGTCAACCTGATGCCCCACCACCGACGCAGGCACGAAAACGCCGTCGCCGCTGGGGTCGTTCAAGTTACGCCGGACGAACAGCAATTGCGATGGTGAGACAAACATGTGCCGGTCGGGCGTGTCGTCATCCAGCGCACCGCGTTCGATCCGAACCGGCGCCAATTCGGGCAGATCACGGATCGCTCCCATGGTCAGCCGCGACCGTTCAACCCACAACACCGGTTCGTAAGTGCCGGATTTGGTCAGCACCCGGTCGCCCTCACCAATCCATTCCAGCGGTGTCGGCCCGTCGTCGGTCATCACCCCCGCCAGAGGATCGAAACCGGCCAAAACCGCATGTTCTCGTTTGGAACGCTTGCCTGCATGACGTCTCGGACGACGCCGACGTGCCAATTCATCCATGATACTCACACCTTTACAGGCCCCCGCCTGACACGGGCTTAGCGCCGGGTGCGTTAACAGCTGGCAAAAGCTGAACACCACAATAGCTAGGATTTTATCACTTTCAGACCCCGGCTTGCCCCAGCCGGGGATTTTACGCATACGGAGCGTCATGGCAAAGCAACTGAATTACCATACGATCCGCACGATCTTTGAGCGCTTTCAGGCCGCTGATCCGGCACCCGAGGGCGAGTTGGAGCATGTGAACGTCTACACGCTCGTCGTGGCGGTCGCCCTGTCAGCGCAGGCGACGGACGCCGGTGTGAACAAGGCGACGCGCGCCCTGTTCAAGGTTGCCGATACCCCGCAAAAGATGCTCGAACTTGGCATTGACGGGCTGACCGAGCATATCAAGACGATTGGCCTTTACCGACAAAAGGCCAAGAACGTGATGAAACTCAGCCAGATTCTTGTGGATGATTACGGCGGCGTCGTGCCCAACAGCCGCGCCGCGCTGCAATCGTTGCCCGGCGTGGGTCGCAAGACAGCCAATGTGGTGCTCAACATGTGGTGGCAGCACCCGGCGCAGGCCGTGGACACCCATATCTTTCGCGTGGGCAACCGCACTGGCATCGCACCGGGCAAGACGGTGGATGCCGTTGAGCGCGCGATCGAAGACAACATCCCGGCCGATTTCCAGTTGCACGCCCACCACTGGCTGATCCTGCACGGCCGCTATCACTGCAAGGCGCGCAAACCCATGTGCCCCACCTGCATCATCAAAGACATCTGCCCTTACGAGGACAAAACCGAATGACCCAATACAAACTGGTCGGCATCGGCAACGCCGTTGTGGACGTAATTTCCCATGCCGATGACAACTTTCTCGAGATGATGGGGATCGAAAAAGGTATCATGCAACTCATCGAACGCGAACGGGGCGAAGTGCTGTATGGGTCCATGGACGACCGGTTGCAGACGCCGGGTGGCGCCGTGGCCAACACCATCGCCGGTGTCGGCGCGCTTGGCCTGCCAACCGCCTTTATTGGCCGCGTACATGACGACGCACTGGGTCAGTTCTATGCCAAGTCCATGCAGGACAGCGGCACTGATTTCGTGAACGCGCCTGTGCCGGGTGGCGAGTTGCCCACATCGCGGTCGATGATCTTTGTCTCGCCCGATGGGGAGCGGTCGATGAACACCTATCTGGGCATCTCGACCGAGCTGGGTCCTGATGACGTGCCAGATGCGGTCGCCTCCCAGTCCGAGATGATCTTTCTCGAGGGGTATTTGTTCGACAAAGACAAGGGCAAGGACGCCTTCCGTCAGGCCGCGCGTCTGACCCGCGCGGGCGGTGGCAAATCCGGCATCGCCATTTCCGATCCCTTCTGCGTGGACCGGCACCGGGCCGATTTCCTCGACATGATCGGCAACGAACTGGATTACGTGATCGGGAACGAGCACGAGATTGCATCGCTGTTCGAAACTGACGACCTCGAGGCCGCTCTGGCCAAGACCGCCGATATGATCCCGCTGGTGATCTGCACACGGTCTGGCGACGGTGTGACCATCATCGGGGGCGGCGATCGTCACGATATCCCGGTGGAAACTGTTGTTCCGGTCGACGCAACCGGCGCGGGTGATCAGTTTGCCGCTGGCTTCCTTTATGGTCTCATTTCGGGTCGCGATCTGGCGACATGCGGGCGCATGGGCAACCTGTGCGCAGCCGAAGTGATCAGCCATGTGGGCCCCCGCCCGCAAAAGAACATGCTCAACGTATTCCGGACCGAAGGGCTGATCTGATGCTGGCGGACGGATTCCACGAGATCCCGCGCGGCAAGGTGGCAATGGTTGTCACCACGCTTGAGATGCGGACCAAGATGGACATCCGTCCCGTCACGCCCCCTGCCGGATGGGAACTGGTGCGGCACACCGCACCAGCGGTGAAATGGTATCGCGACCTGTTTCGCGCAGTGGGACAGGATTGGCTGTGGTACGGGCGCTCGATCATCTCTGACGCGACATTGTCCGAGATCATCCACGATCCCAAAGTTCACATCTACACATTGCAAAAAGATGGTGTGGATGGCGGCTTGCTCGAGCTGGACTTTCGTGAAGCAGGCCAGTGCGAACTGGCCTATTTCGGCCTTGCACCCGCGCTGATCGGATCGGGTGCGGGGCGATTTCTGATGAACAATGCAATCGAACTGGCGTGGGCACAGGCCATTACGCGGTTTCACCTGCACACCTGCACGATCGACAGCCCGCAGGCGCTGCCGTTTTACCGTCGGTCAGGTTTTGTCCCGGTGTCACAAAAGTTCGAACTGGCCGATGATCCGCGCATCGCCCACGGCTATGACCGTGGCCTCGCGCCCCATATTCCCATCTTTGACCCTTAGGCGGTCAGCAACCGGGAATAGTGCATCATGCCGGAGGCGCACAGCGCCGCCTCCACCCGTGCCCACACCGCGCCGAAGGCGAGCGCATCCAGACCGGCACCGGCGCGGATATCCGCAAGGTTGCGCCGCCCATCGATGCCAGCAATCAGCGCTGCCGCCTGTTTGGGCACGGCAAACTCAAACCCTTCCCCGGCGGTATCAATAATGATCTGGCCGGTCCGGGCCACGTGTTGCGCCACCACGTCTGACCGCGCGCCACGCAGGTGCGGCACCGCATCAGGTTTGCCCGTGGGCGGCGGGATCACCTGCCCCTTGGGCCGGGCATAGACAACATGCGTTTTGAATGTGCCCCTCAGATCCTCGGCCAATTGCATCTGCGCGACACCTGCGGGCAGATCCATATCCCCGGTGAGGGGCGACGGGTCGTAGAGCATCGGCTCCGGCGTGCCCGCATAGTCCAGACCCGCGGCGTCCAGCGCATCGGTCAGCTCGGTGATGGTAAAGGGCCGGTCGGTACTGTGCAGCAGCAGATCGTAAAACCCCGCATCCCCCTTTTCGTGGTCCACCACCCGTGTATTGCGCTTGAACGGGTGGCCCGCCGGGAGCCGGTCATAGATGGCCCGCGCTTTCTTTAGTCGCTCGCGTGGTTTCAAGCCAGCCAGCGCGGAGCCAAAGGCCGCCTGCAGAGGATAGACACCCGACCGGCCATGCGGCGCATAGACCATCAGACCCATGCCCCCGTCCGGCTTCAAAGCTCCGGCCAGCGCGTTGAAACCCGCCTGCGGATCGTCGAGGTGATGCAGAACCCCGCAACAGTCGATATAGTCAAACGGGCCGTGATCGCCCGCATCGAGCAGGCTGCCGGTGACAAAGGTGATGCCCTTTAGCTTGCGTATCTTGGCCCGCTTTTCCGCGATGCGCCGCGACGCTTCCGACAGATCAAGATAGGTGATCTCATAGGGTCGGCCTGCATCTGTCAGCATCTGCGCCAGTTGAATCAACGCATCCCCGGTCCCGCCACCGGCGACCAGCGCCCGCAAGGGCTGCGACCAGTCGCGCGCACCGCCCCACAGCCAGTGATCCATCTCTACGGGCAGTGAGGGCGAGCCGGTGATCAGCCGCTTGCGCTCGTCCTTGGGATCGCGTTCAGGATAGGGGTAGGCCTCGTATTGGGCCTGCACATCCGATCTGCTCATGCCTTGTCCCCTTGGTGCTGCGGCGCGACCCTATCAGCCCGGCGGATGGTTGCAATCAGGGGTCCGCTGTTTCTAGGGTCAGCGTCAAAGGAGACCGCCACATGACCAGCCCCTTTCGTTCGACCGTGATGCGGGTGCGCCCGGAATGGATCGACTACAATGGCCACCTCAACATGGCCTATTACAGCGTGTTGTTCGATCAGGGCGCGGACCAGATTTTCGAGAAAATGGGGTTTGGTCCGGACTATCAGACACGCACAGGCCACACGACCTATTCAGCGGAGTTCCACATCTCTTACGTGCGCGAGTTGCACGTGGATGCGCCGGTGACCGTGACTTTCCAGATGATCGACTGCGACGAAAAGCGGTTCCATTCGTATCAGGAGCTTTGGCACGAGGATGGCTGGCTGGCCGCCACGGGCGAGACGATGACGCTGCACGTGGACCAGTCGGGGCCTCGTGTGGCACCGATGCCTGCCGATATCTATGCGCAGGTTACAGCCTTGCGGGACGCGCACGCGGATCTGCCACGCCCGGACCGCGTAGGCGCCAGCATCGGGATACGACGACAGCGGTGAGGCAGGCTTTCCCTCGGTCCCTGCCCGCGCTATACGGCCCGCCAGACGAGGGGACCGCATCATGGCAGGTTGGGAATACAAGGTCGTGCCAGCGCCGACAAAAGGGCGCAAAGGCAAAGGTGTCAAAGGCGCAGAAGGTCGGTTCGCCTTTGCGCTGGAGACGTTGATGAACGAGATGGGTGCCGAAGGCTGGGAATTTCAGCGGGCAGAGACGCTGCCCTCCATCGAGCGGTCAGGCCTGACAAGCACCACGACGGAATGGCGCAACATGATGGTGTTCCGCCGCGCGGTGAGCGCCCCCATGGATGATTTCGAGCCCGAGTTGCTGGCCGCCCCCGACCCGGTGCCATTGGCCGCAGTGCCCGCTGCCGCAGTGACGGCTGCGTCGCTTGGTGAGACTGATGGGGACGCCGCGACGATCCCGCCTGCGCCGCAGGCAAAAGACGCGGCCTTTGAGCCGGGCGAAGGCGCGACCCAGATGCTGACCGACAATGGCGTCGAGGAAACCTCGGACGTGGCGGGAATGACCGCCTCGCTCAAGGAACTGGCCGCGCAGCGCAGCGGGCCGGACAACGCCTAGTTTTCGCGGAACGCCCGGTTGAAATAGTCCATCATCGGCTTGACCAGATAGGTCAGCGGTGACCGGTCATCGGTGCGAATGAACGCCTCCACCGGCATACCGGGGATCAGCACCTGCCCATCTGGCAGTTTTTCCTGCTCGCCGGGGTTCAGGACAATCTCAGCCCGGTAATAGCTGGCACCCAATGCTTCGTCCTCGAACGCGTCCGCCGACACCAGCGCGACCTGCCCCACCAGTTCAGGCGTCGTACGCTGATCGAGCGCAGAAAAGCGCAGGTTCACCGCCTGCCCGGTCACGATCTGGTCGATATGGATCGGATCGACCCGTGCGGCAATCACCAGCGGGCGGTCCTGCGGGATCAGGAACAGCACCGGATCCGCCGGTACGATAACCGACCGCAGGGTCTGCACCCGCATGTTGTAGACGATGCCAGACACCGGGGCGCGCAACTCCATCCGGTCAATGTCGGTCAACAGGCCTTGCCGCTGCTCGACCAGTTCAAGTTCGCGCGCGCGCAGGTCGCGCAGTTGCGTGATCGCTTCTTCGCGCCGGTCGCTGTCCAGACGCAGCACTTCGATCTGAACCTCGGTGATGCGCTGTTCGGCCTGCGCCTTGTTTGCGGCCAACTCCCCCAATTGCCCGTCAAGCGACGCGGCCTGCCGTTGCAGGGACAAGACGCCGGAGGCTTGTGCCAATCCCCGATCCAACAGGCTTTGCTGCGCGGTCAGTTCTTCTTCGATTAGGGCCAATTGGCGCGCAAACGATTCCTCTTGCGCCTCGATCCCGACGATCTGGTTGCGGGTCTGTGCGCTGCGCTCGGCCAGCTGTTCGCGGGTGCTGTCTGCGGATTCGCGGCGGGCTTCGAACAGGTTTTGCTGACCGCGCAGCAGTTCCTCCACCTCTTCGCGATCCTTGGATATGGCGATGAGTTCTGGGTCAAACGTGATCTCGTCCCGATCATCCCGCTCCGCTTCGAGCCGCCCGCGCCGGGCCATCAACTCGTAAAGCTGACTTTCGACAATCGCGAGGCTGGTGCGCAGCTGTGCGACATCCAGTTGCAGCAGGAGGTCGCCCGCCTCGACCGTATCGCCTTCCTTGACGCCGATTTCGACCACGACGCCCCCCTGTGGGTGCTGTACGACTTGACGGTTCTGATCTACCTCGATCCGACCCGGCGCGATGATCGCGCCTGCGATTTGCGTTTGCGTGGCCCACACGCCGAACCCGCCCACAAGGGTGGCAAGCCCCAGAAATCCCACGACGACCGGTACGCGGGCAGACCAATTGCGTTCGCTCATGATACGCCTCCCGCACCCGCTGGCGCACGCGCGATTTCCTGATGGTTCTTGACCGTTGACCGCAGCACCTCGTCCTTGGGCCCAAAGGCAGAGCGGATGCCATTTTCGATCACCAGCAAGAGGTCGCATTCCTGAATGGCAGCCGGTCTGTGCGCCATGATGATGACCGACCGGCCTTCGGATTTAAGCTGCCGGATGGCTTGGTTCAGCGCCTGCGTGCCGATGTTGTCAAGGTTCGAGTTCGGTTCGTCCAGCACAAGGATGACCGGATCATCATAAAGCGCGCGGGCCAGCCCGATCCGCTGAATCTGCCCGCCTGACAGCCGCTGCTGGCTGGCGCTGATGCGGGTGTCGTAGCCTTCGGGCAGTTCAAGGATCATCTCGTGCGCGGCGGCCTTCTTGGCGGCGGCGACCACCTTGGTCGCGTCTGGGTCCGTGGACAGGCGGGCAATGTTTTCGGCAATGGTGCCGTCGAACAATTGTACCCGTTGGGGGAGGTAGCCGATGTGCTGACCCAGCACAGCCGGTTCGTATTGATCCAGCGCCGCCGCATCCAGCCGGATCGTGCCGCCCGCAGGACGCCATACGCCTGTCAGACAGCGGGCAAGCGTGGACTTGCCAGCACCGGACGGGCCAATAACGCCCATCGCCTTGCCCGGCGGCAGATCAAAATCAAGACTGCGCAACGCCGCCGTTTTTTCACCGGGCGGCACAACGGTCAGCGATTTGGCGACCAGTCGCGCCTTGGGCTTCGGCAAGGCAGTTTTGCGCCCCTCAACACCCACAGTGCTCAACAATTCAGCGAGGGCATTCCAGCCCTTGACCCCACGCTGGACCACGGGCCACTGGGTTAACATCTGTTCGATCGGCGCCAAGGCGCGGCCCAGCAGGATCGAACCTGCGATCATCGCACCCGGCGTCATCTGGTTCTGCAGCACAAGATACGCGCCCAGACCCAGCATGGCGCTTTGCAGAAACAAGCGCATCGATTTTGTCATGGCGGTGAAACCACCGCCAACATCCGTCGCCCGCATCTGCTCTTCGAGCGCAACACTGCGCGCCTTTTGCCAGCGATCAAAGGACGCGTCGCGCATCCCCATGGCTTGCACCATTTCGGCCTCTGTGCGCAGTTGATCTGACATATTCGTCGCCACCTGACCGGCATAACCCGCCTTGAGCTGCGGTGTACGGGACAGAAACTGGTTCGCGAGTGCGATCAGTATCAAAAGCGTGCCACCCCCGACAGCAAGCCAGCCCAGCATCGGGTGGAACATGAAAATTCCGGCGATAAAGATCGGTGTCCAAGGCAGGTCGAACATCGCCATCAACACGGGCGAGGTCATAAACCGCTGAACAGCCTCAAGATCGGCAAGCCCGGTCTGCGACCGCATGTCGGGGGCCACAGCCGATTTCCGCACCACCGCGTCAAATACCCGCCGGTCCAGAGACGCCTGAAACCGCGCACCGGCACGGGCCATGATACGCCCGCGCGCGTAATCCAGAATGCCCATGATCCCGTAGAGAAACGCCA
This sequence comes from uncultured Tateyamaria sp., assembly GCF_947503385.1. Taxonomy (GTDB): domain Bacteria; phylum Pseudomonadota; class Alphaproteobacteria; order Rhodobacterales; family Rhodobacteraceae; genus Tateyamaria. Next base: position 867,959 of record NZ_CANNDO010000001.1, on the reverse strand, counting down.
CAAGCAGCGACAGCGCCACAAGCGTTTCATAACTGCGGCTGCCGAGCACCCGGTCGTAGACCTGCAACATATACATCGGCCCGGTGAGCATCAGCAGATTGGCAAACATGCTGAACAACCCGACCGTCCAATACAATCCCCGGCTTTGACTACGCGCCGCGCGCAACTCTGACTGGCCTTGATTCATTGCTTTATCCTGCATCGGCGCCTTTTTGCCCGCTTCGGGCATGGCCTTGTCGCCGCGCCACCTTTGGCGCATTTTTCGTGTCACGCAAGTGCCACAACCCTTCATTTCCCTCGGTCGCCCTATGGGCATTTGCCACGAAGGTATTAAGTGGGTGCTTACGCGTGTTGTTCGGAGATTTCCATTGGCGCATTTGAAACCGGCGATACGCCTGACGGTTCTTGTTGTTTTTTTGACAGGCTTGGCGGCCTGTGGCGGTAATACGCCCGCTGCCACGTCGCCGGATGGCGTTTTTGATCCCTACGAGACCCAGAACCGCAAAGTGCACGCGTTCAACCGGGGTCTGGACCGTACCTTGGTCCGGCCTGCGGCCATCGGCTATTCGACCGTTTTGCCGGACGAGATCGAGGACAGCATTGGCCAGTTTGCCAGCAACCTTGGCGAGCCATCCGTGATGGTCAACAGCCTGCTACAGGGCGATTTGCGCGGCGCAGGCCTTTCTACCGTCCGCTTTCTGACCAATTCCACGCTCGGCATTTTCGGCCTTGCCGACGTGGCGGCGGAATTCAATCTGCCGGAACACGATACCGACTTTGGCGAAACGCTCCATGTCTGGGGCGCACGCGAAGGTCCGTATCTTGAACTGCCCGTCCTTGGCCCATCGAATGTGCGCGACACCACCGGCATGATCGTGGACCTGTTCACCAACCCGCTGAGCTATGTGATCGACGAGCCTGAGCGTTACTACGGGACCGCGGCGGGCGTCGCCGCCGGGCTGAGCACGCGGGGCAGGTTTACTGAAACCGTCGACAGTATCCTCTACGAAAGTGCTGACAGCTATGCGCAGGCGCGCCTGATCTATCTGCAAAACCGCAGGTTTGAACTGGGGGCCGATGACCCCGGCAACACCATTGACCCGTTTGCCCTGGATACGGAGGGATTCTGATGATTGACCGTCGTTTCTTTATCGCTGGTGTGGGGACCGCACTGCTTGTGCCGCCGCTGCCTGCGCTTGCACTGAACGCAAACGGCGCGAGCCGTCTGGTTGACGGCCTTGTGGCGGACATCAACACTGTGATCGCTTCGGGCAAGGGTGAAAACGCGATGTTTCGCGATTTTGAGCGCATTTTTGCCCGCTACAGCGACACCTCCTACATCGCCGCCTACGCGATGGGCGTGGACGGGCGTCGCGCCTCGAACGCGCAAAAGCGGGCGTTCTCCAACGCGTTTCAGGGCTATATATCGCGCAAATACGGCAAACGGTTCCGGGAGTTCATCGGCGGGCGGCTTGAGGTCAACGACGTCAAACAGGTCAAGACCTGGTACGAAGTCCGCACAACCGCGTTCTTGCGGGGTGAATCGCCGTTCAATGTGACGTTCCACGTGTCGGATCGGTCGGGCAAGCCGCTGTTCTTCAACATGTTCATCGAAGGCATCAACCTGCTTTTGACCGAACGGACCGAAGTGGGCGCGCTGCTGGACCGCAACGGCGGCAACATCGACGCCATGATCTCGGCCCTGTCAAAAGCGGGTTAAGCCCAGTCAGCGATCGCTGCCGGACACATTGTCGTTGGGCCGACCCGGCTCACCGATGCTGCCCAGAATATCGCGCACCAGCATTTCGATCAGCCCTTCGGTCGAACTGGGCACCTCGCGGCGTCCCGGTTGCGTTTGCGGCTGGGGCTGCGGTGTCTGGTTGCGCAGCTGTGCGGGCACATTTCCGGGCAAAGGCCGGACCGGCACGCCGTCATGTACGCGGATCATCGCCTCGCGCCAGATTTCCGCCGGCAGGCCGCCACCCGTGACGCCTGTGAGCGGCGTATTGTCGTCATACCCCATCCAGACACCCGCCACGTAATCGGCAGTGAACCCGATAAACCATGCGTCCCGCGCCGCCTGCGTCGTGCCCGTCTTGCCCGCCGCCGGGCGGCCCGGCAGTTGCGCGCGCGCACCGGTGCCTTGGCTCACCACCTGCTCCATCATCCAGATGAGTTGGGCCGCCGCATCCTCTTGGATCACCCGTTCGCCAATACCGCCACCGGTGCCCATCAAGGGCGCGTCGTCGCCCTTGAGCCTTAATTCCACCAGACCGTAGGGCGTCACGGACGACCCACCGTTCAGGATACCCGCATAGGCGCCAGTCATCTCCAGCAGATTGCTTTCGGATGCGCCCAGTGCCAAAGCAGGTCCAGCGGCGAGATCGCTTTCAATGCCGAACTGGCTCGCCACCTGCCGGACAAGGTCACGGCCCACGCTTTCCGAGACTTTGACGGCGGGGATGTTCAGGCTTTGCTCCAGTGCGCGGGCCAGTGTCACGCGGCCCTCATACCGACCGGTGTAGTTCTTGGGCGACCAAGGGCCGGAACCGGGAATGTTGATGGTCAGCGGTTCATCTTCGACCGTGTCGAGTGGCGAATACCCCAGATCAAGCGCTGCGGCATAGACAAAGGGCTTAAACGCTGATCCGGTCTGCCGTTCAGCTTGGATCGCGCGGTTGAACACACCGGCAACGCGGGTCTCGCGCCCACCGACCATGGCGCGCACTGCGCCATCCGCGCTCATCACCACGATAGCGGCCTGCGCCTTGGACCCTTCGCGAACCTTGGTTTCGAAGACCGTGCTGATCGCTTCTTCTGCCGCTTTCTGGATGCGCTGGTCCAACGTGGTAGAGATCACCACGTCTTCGGTCGTGTTGCGGGTGAAAAACTCAGGGCCGGACGCCATAACCCAATCCGCGAAATAGCCGCCCGCCTTTTGCTTGGCGGCAGGGGACAGGGTGGCGGGATTTTGCTGCCACTGGGCCACTTCGGCATCTGACAAATAACCCTGCTCCCCCATCAGGCGTAGAATCGTGGCGGCGCGGTCCTGCGACCGCTGCAAGTTGGCGGTGGGCGCAAGGGTCGACGGGGCTGTGAGCAACCCGGCGATCATTGCACCCTCGGCGGGCGTGGCCGCCGCTGCGGGTTTGCCAAAATACCGTTGCATGGCCGCTTCGGCACCGTAGGCGCCGCCGCCCATATAGGCACGGTTCAGGTAAATCGACAGGATTTCGTCCTTGGAGTACTTGGCCTCCATGGCGAGGGCATAGACACCCTCCTGTGCCTTGCGTTGCAGGGACCCGCGTCGGCAATCGGCGACATATGCCGCCTCGCTTTCCCAAGCCGTCGGATCAAACTCCACCCCGAGGCACAGCAATTTGGCCGTCTGCTGGGTGATGGTGGAGCCACCGTGGCCGGACAAGGGTCCGCGCCCTTCGCTCAGGTTGATGCGCACGGCGCTGGCGACACCACGGGGGCTGATGCCGAAATGGCGGTAGAACCGTTTGTCTTCGGTCGCGACAACGGCGTTTTTCAAGGCAGGCGACACGCTGTTGGCCGTTACAGCCCCGCCAAACTGATCCCCGCGCCACGCAAAAACTGCGCCGTCTCGGTCGACCATCGTCACCGATCCACGGGCACGCCCATCCAACAAGGTGCTTACATCCGGCAGGGTCGTATAGACGTAGCCCACTGCCAACCCCAGCGCGACCAAGCCCACCAGAACAGCCCGCGACGTCACAACCCAGATCAGCCGCATCACCCAGCGGATCAGACGTGTCAGGATATTGCCGCGCTTCTTTGGTGTTGGCGTGCGCTTGCGCCGCTTGGGCGCAGGTTTGCGCGCAGGCTTCTTGGTCCCAGCCTTGGGATACCGGCGATCGGCCACCAGTGGGCGCTTGCCTTTTTTCGCGTTGCTCATCTCTCGACCCCTGCCCGGCCTTTTTCTTTGCACGCACCATACCGTCTTTCTGAGGGTTTGCCACGCGCGGGTCCGTCGCACTGCACGATTCTAGTTCGCACAATTATTAAGCAGCCTACACTTTTTGCGCATTTTTTGTGCACACGCATCTGATCCACCCCCGAAAACATGGGCTGAAATCTTTGCCCTGCGCACGGGATGCTCTCTTTTCCGGGCATGACGCAGGGCCGCCTGCCAAAACGAAGGGGACGCAAGTGAAACTCATCATTGCAACAATCAAGCCGTTCAAGCTGGAAGAGGTCCGCGAAGCGCTGACCGAAGCCGGCGTGCGCGGCATGATGGTCACTGAAATCAAGGGCTTCGGGTCACAATCGGGCCATACGGAGATCTACCGCGGGGCAGAATACGCGGTGAATTTCGTGCCCAAGGTCAAAATCGAGATCGTGGTTGCCGCCGCTATGGCCGACCAGATCGTCGAGACCATCACCAAGACCGCCCAGACAGGCAAGATCGGCGACGGCAAGATCTTTGTCCTCGACGTGCAACAGGCCGTGCGGGTGCGCACCGGCGAAACCAACGAAGACGCGCTGTAAAAGCGGCGGCTGAGATAGGGAAACACGAGAAATGAACCTGAAACGACTTATTCCAATCGCCGCCGCGCTGACGGCTCTGCCGATGGCAGCCATGGCGCAAGACGCGGCCCCCGGTTTCGATGAAATCGGCCCGTACATCATGACAACCCTGCTGTTCTGTATGGCGGGCTTCCTCGTTTTCTTCATGGCGGCGGGTTTCGCCATGCTCGAAGGCGGGCTGGTGCGGTCCAAGAACGTCACGATGCAGATGACCAAGAACATCGCGCTCTTTTCCATCGCGGCCATCATGTACTGGATCGTCGGCTTTAACACGATGTATCCCGGCGACTTCAACGGCTACTTTGCATTGGGCGGTCAAACCGTTCTGGATGCCGTCGGCGTTTCGGCCGCGGATGCAGCCCTTGATTACGCCTCTGTCGGCTCCGACTTCTTCTTCCAGTTGGTATTTGTCGCGGCGACCGCATCCATCGTTTCTGGTGCCGTGGCTGAGCGTATCAAACTGTGGCCCTTCCTGATCTTTGTCGTTGTTTTGACTGGCTTTATGTACCCCATCTCGGGTTCCTGGCAGTGGGGCGGCGGCTGGTTGTCCGAAATGGGCTTCTCCGACTTTGCCGGTTCGACCGTTGTGCACTCTGTGGGTGGCTGGGCCGCTCTGGCTGGTGTGATCGTGCTTGGCCCCCGTTTGGGCAAATACAAGGACGGCAAAGTGAACCCGATGCCCGGTTCGAACCTGGCGCTTGCCACTTTGGGGACATTTATCCTGTGGCTGGGGTGGTTCGGCTTTAACGGTGGTTCGCAACTGGCGATGGGCACCGTGGGAGACGTATCCGACGTGTCGCGCATCTTTGCCAACACGAACATGGCTGCAGCAGCCGGTGCTGTCACAGCGCTGATCCTGACGCAGATCCTTTACAAAAAGCCGGACCTCACCATGGTGCTGAACGGCGCGCTGGCGGGCCTCGTTTCGATCACGGCCGAGCCTCTGGCACCCACTCTGTTTGGTGCGCTGTGGATCGGTGCCGTGGGCGGTATCATCGTGGTCCTGACCATCCCAATGCTCGACAAGTTCAAGCTGGACGATGTGGTCGGCGCGATCCCGGTTCACCTGTTCGCGGGCATCTGGGGCACCATCGCGGTTGTGTTCTACAACTCCGACGCGTCCCTCGTCACGCAGATCACCGGCATCGTCGCCTATGGTGTGTTCACCTTTGTGGCATCCCTGATCGTGTGGTTCATCCTCAAGGCAGTCATGGGCATCCGTGTCGGCGAAGAGGAAGAGATCAATGGCCTCGACATGTCCGAACTGGGCATGGAAGCCTATCCCGATTTCTCCAAGGGCTGAGCTCCTCCTTCCTCTCAACCCTTTTAGACCAACTGGCCGGGCGTTCGCGCCCGGTCTTTTTTGCGCACGCCACAAAAAAGGGCGCGCACATCGTGCGCACCCCAAGCGTTTGTCCCGCCTGAACCCGACCTGCTACAAACTGGGCAACGCCGAAATCTGGATCGTCGCGGTCACCAGCACAAGGGACGCGACCAGCACGGCATAGTTCGGTTGACGCTTTTGGGGCAGCATTGTCCACTGCTGCCACTTGTCGTGAAGTTCTGTCACCAACACCCCTCTAATGAACAGAACGCCACGTTCCATTCTCGGGGAATTGCGGCTTTCTTCGGGCGTTCCTGTGTCAAACCTGTGGCCAACTGCGGGGTCAGACCCCCGCCGCGACAATCGCCTCGGCCAGCACCGGCACCGACGCCTCATTGAGACCCGCAATGTTCATGCGGCTGTCGCCAACCATATATATGCCGTGATCCTCGCGCATTTTTTGCACCAGTTCGGGTGTGGTCCCGAGGCGGGAGAACATACCGCGATGTTCGGCGATGAAGCCGAAGCGGTTGGAACCCGAGCGTTGTTCGAGTTCCTTGGCCAGCTGTTCGCGCAAGGACAACATGCCAACGCGCATTTCTTCCAACTCTGCCAGCCAATCTGTGCGCAGGGCGTCATCCTCTAGGATCATCGTGACCAGTCGCGCCCCGTGGTCAGGCGGGAAGGAGTAATTTTGCCGGTTGAGGAAGGCCAACGTGCCTTGGCGCACAGCCTTGTCGCCGCCGCGCGCCACCAGCATCAGAACGCCGGTCCGTTCACGGTAAATGCCGAAGTTCTTGGAACAACTGGCCGCGATCAGGCATTCCGGCACTGCGACCGCGACGGCACGGGTGCCTGCGGCGTCCGCCTCGACCCCGTCGCCAAAGCCCTGATAGGCGATGTCGATCATCGGGGTAGCCCCGGTGTCGAGCAGAACGGCAATCACCTCTTGCCATTGAGGCAAGGTCAGGTTCGCGCCTGTGGGGTTGTGGCAGCAGCCGTGCAGCAGCACCACGTCGCCTTTGCGCGCGCCCTTGATGTCCGCGATCATGCCATCAAAGTCGACACCTCGTGTTTCAGTGTCGAAATAGCGGTAAGGCACCATGTCCATTCCAAGATAGTCGAGGATCGACAGGTGGTTGGGCCACGTGGGGTTCGACACGAAAACGCGGGCATCTGGGTTGGTCATCTTGATCAGCTCAAACGCCTGCCGCACCGCACCGGTGCCACCCGGCGTCGCAACGGAGGACACATCGCCCCGCGCCACGGCGTCGCCCAGCACCAGCCGGATCATCGCGTCGTTAAAGGCCGGATCGCCTGCAAGCCCCACATAAGACTTGCTCTCCTGCGTTTGCCACAGACGCTCTTCAGCCGCTTTGATGGCGCGCATCACCGGCGTAACACCGGCGGCGTTTTTGTAGACGCCCACGCCCAGATCGACCTTCTGGTCTCGTGGATCGTCGCGGTACATTTGCATCAACGTCAGAATGGCGTCGGGCTTTTGCGCTTTGAGGTGTTCGAACATCAGGCGTCTCCGGTTGCGACGGGGACCATGGGCGACATGCCCCATTCGGCCCAGCTGCCGTCATAGAGGGACCAGCTGTCATGGCCCATCCGCTCAAGCGCGAGGGCGAGGACGGCGGCGGTGATGCCGGAGCCGCAGCTGGTGATGATGGGTTGAGACAGGTCGACACCGGCGGCGGCGAAGATGGCGCGCGTCTCGTCCGGTGACTTCATCGTCTTGTCCTCGTTCAGGAGCGTGTCATAGGGTACGTTGCGCGAACCGGGGATGTGGCCTGCACGCAGGCCTTCGCGTGGTTCAGGCGCGTCGCCGCGGAACCGAGCGGCGGTACGGGCATCGACAATCTGCGGGCTACCCAGTTTCGACGCGCGGCTGACTTGCGTGACGTCGCGCACCAGATTGTTCTGAAAGCGCGCCGTCAGGTGACGGTCCTTGATCACGGGCGGCAGGTCTTCGACCACGCGGTCTTCGGCCTGCCACTTGGGGAAGCCGCCATCAAGGACGGCAACGTCGCGGTGCCCCATCAGCCGAAAGGTCCACCAGACCCGTGGCGCGCTAAGCATCCCGTGGCCGTCGTAGACAACCACCTGATGCCCATCGCCCACGCCCATCGCGCGCATCCGCGACATGAACTTTTCCGGCGGGGGCGCCATGTGCGCCATGTCCGACCGCGCGTCGCTGATTTCGTCGATGTCAAAGAAACGCGCGCCGGGAATGTGGGCGGCCTCGTATTCAGCGCGCGCATCACGTCCCGTGCCGGGAATGTACCACGACGCATCAAGGATACGCAGATCGGGGTCCTTGAGATGCGCGGCAAGCCAATCTGTTGAAACGAGGGTTTTTGGATCGTCGGACATGGTGAGTCTCTGGCCCCTGCGGGAAAAACGCCCTTGGGTAACGCCGCTGGCTGGCCCGCGCAAGGGGCTCTGCCCCTTGGCCTGCGGCCTCACCCCGGGATTTTTTCAGGACAGAGACAGGGACCGTTCAGCCGCGCTCTTTGAGCAGGCGCTGTTTCTGGCGGTTCCAGTCGCGCTTGGCGCTGGTGTCGCGCTTGTCGTGCAACTTCTTGCCCTTGGCGATGCCCAGTTTGAGTTTCGCCATGCCCTTGTGATTGAAATAAAGCACGATCGGCACCAGCGTCATGCCCTGCCGCTGGGTGGCATTCCAGAGGCGCGACAATTCCTTGCGGCTGACCAGCAGCTTGCGGCGGCGACGTTCCTCGTGGCGAAAGGATTTGGCCTGATCGTAGGGCGCGATGTAACTGTTGGTCAGCCACAGCTCGCCCTCGTCCACCTGTGCATAACTTTCGGCGATGTTGGCACCACCCGCGCGCAGGGATTTCACTTCGGACCCTTCGAGCACGATGCCGCATTCGAGGTCATCCTCGATTGCGTAGTCAAAGCGCGCGCGCCGGTTTTCGGCGGCCACCTTGTAGTTGGGGTCTGATTTACCTTGGGCCATGGTTTGGGCATGTAGGCTGTCGGCCTCATGCTCGCAAGGCTTTGTGAGGGCTTCACCGAATCTGAACGGTTTGATTAAAGGATGTCGGGGCACTTTGAGGACGGATTGATGCGACGCGTGATTTGCGCCCTTGCGGCCCTGTTTTTTCTGGTTGGATGTGTGGAGCCTGTGCCGTCGGGCGGGCAGGCGCGCATCATGGCGATGGGTGACAGCCTGTTGGCGTGGAATGCTGGATCAGGCCGCGCCGTGTCGGATGCGCTGGAGGCGCGGTTGGGCCAACCGGTGGTGGACCGGTCGGTGCCGGGGGCGAGCTACCTCTACCCATTGCCCATCAGCGGAAGCCTTGGCCTGCGCATCGAACGGCAGTTCGTGGCGGGCGACTGGGATTGGATTGTCCTGAACGGCGGCGGCAACGATCTGTGGCGGGGCTGCGGCTGCGGCAAGTGCCGGGGTCAACTGGAGCGTCTGATCTCTGCGGACGGGACCAGCGGTGCCATTCCCACGTTGATCGGGCGCATCCGGGCCAAGGGGACGCGCGTGGCCTATGTGGGATATCTGCGCACGCCGGGGTTTCGGTCCCCTGTTGAAGGCTGCGTCGCCATCGGCTCCGCGTTGGAAGCGCGGATTGCCGCACTGGCCGCACGCGATCCGGGCGTTGTCTTCGTGTCCAACAGCGACCTTGTGCCCAACGGCGACCGCAGCTTTCACGACAGCGACCTGCTGCACCCATCCCCCAAGGGCAGCGCCGCCATCGCCGCACGGCTCGCCGCATTGATGCAGTAATCCGGCGGATCAGCCGTCGCGCGTCGCAGCGTTTCCGAAGGTTTGGCGTTCGACCTACATCGCCGCAGCCCATTCCGCGCGCAACAGGTCCATGCGACGCGGGATTTTGTCCGTCAGCATGTCGGCCTGAACGATCCGCTCTGTGCGGAAGTATCGAAACCCGTGCCGCAGTTCGCACCACGCCGCCACGATCCGCCCCACATCACGATAGCCCAAGAGGATCGGCCAGATCACACGATCCGTTTCTGCTCCACTTTCATCGCGGTAAATCAATTGGATCTTGGTCCGACGCCGAATGGACAGCCGGATGTCTGCCGCACTCAGATGCTCTTGGGGTTGGGCCACGGGGGCAACGCTCGTAGCCGGTGCTAAAAAAGAGGCGCGCGCGCTGGCCGGTGACACCGCTTCGATCTTTGAAATCAGCCCCGCGGCAGCCTGTGACAATTCGCGTTCGCCCCGTGTCTGCACCCACTGCGCGCCAAGCACGGCGGCTTCGATCTCGGCCGCGGTCAACATGAGCGGCGGCATATGGAACCCTGCGTTGAGCACATAGCCGACACCTGCCTCCCCCTCGATGGGAACGCCTTGCCCCATGAGGGCCGACATATCGCGGTAAACCGTCCATTTGGTCACGCCCAGTTCTGCCCCAATTGCGTGAGCGGAGATCGGGTGCCGCGCGCGCCTGAGGATCTCAATGGTCTCGAATAATCGGTCTGCGCGTCTCATGCGCCGCTCCTTCTGAAAGACCTCAGGCCAGTCTACCCGATCATGCTGACACCATGCTGTCAGCATGGGCAGGCTAAAAAGGGGCAGGCGAGACAACACAAGGACAAAAGGAATGGATATCAAGGGAAGCTGCGCCTGCGGTCTGGTGCGCTTTGTGATCAAAGGTGCGCCCAGCGCCATGGGCACATGTCATTGTTCGCGGTGCCGAAAACTTGGCGCGTCAACCATCGTATTTGTGAAACGCGAACAATTTCGGCTGGACAGTGATCCAACGCATATCGCGACCCTTGAGCCACAAGCGCCCTTTACCTACACCCGATCATTTTGCCGGACTTGCGGCACATCGCTGGGTGAGCCGCTGTCACCGGACGCGTCATTTCCGGTCAACGCACAGTGCCTCGACGATGATCCCGGCATTCGAAACACATTCCACGAATTCGTCGCTGATGCGCCCCCATGGGCCGATGCCCCGGCAGGCGAGGGGCAAGACGTCACGCCGTAGGTCCAGCGAACCGAGGCGCGTACCTGCGCTGTGAGGGCCTATTCGCCCAGTTTTTTGTGAACTTCGTCGAGATCAATCTCGGCAATGGGTAGCTTGTTCGCAGGGTCTTCGAAATCATATTTGAAGACTTCGAAATCGCGTTTGTAGATTTCGTAGACCAAGTGCATGGACAGATCGTCGAAATAATCCTCGACCGGGTGCGCGCGTTTCGGCCCGTGCCCTTCGCTTTCGTTGAAGCGTGGGACGTTCTTGAGATCGACCTTGTTCGGCGTATCAATCGCCTTCATCACGTCGGCCATGCCTTCGTTGAACTTTTCGGTCCAGATGATCTTGTCATAGCGCCCCCCGTTCACGATGAACGTGCTCACGTGGCCCGACATTGCAGACCAGTGAATGTCCGGCTCCATCGGGCGGCGCCAGCGGATGGTGTCGCGCGCAAACAGCAAAAAGCGTCGGAAGGACTGGATCTGGTCGAACTCCTCCTTGCCGTCGTCGCCGCCCACCTCGATCCCGTATTTCTGGATCAAAAGCGGGACAAGGTTGCCGCGATAGCGTTTGCCATTGCGCTGAATGCCGCAAATCTTGTCGAAAAAGGACGACAGGATACGAGTGTAGGGGTTGCGCACGCAGGTGAAAGCGTAAGAGCCGTGGGTTTTCACATTCTCGGTGATGATCGGCTGGCTCGATTCAAGCGCCCACTTGTGCATACCGCCCTGCGCGTCATGGATATCGCCGTCAAAGAAGGCACCATGATCGGAATAGAACATGATCTGACCAATAGTGGAGCAGGCGCATTTCGGCACCACACGGTACACGACGCTCTCACTTTCCGTCATCCAGGTACCGGGAAATCCCATTTTGCTCGTCCTCATACACACGCCGCGTTGCAGCACGGCTTACCTTAACGTCAAAAAAGCAAAGAAATTGTGTTTATTCAATCTCTGCTTAGTCTTATCTACGTAAACAATCCTGCGTAAAGGGGCAGTTAAGTTTCTCATATGGCAAAAATCGCCTACATCCTGCTGTGTCACAAAGACCCAGAGGCCATCATCAAGCAGGCAGAGCGGCTGACAGCGGCGGGCGATTACATGTCCATCCACTTTGACGCGCGGGCCGATGCGCGTGCGTTTGCACAGATACGCGCGGCGTTGGACGACAACCCCAACGTGACATTCGCCAAACGTCGGATCAAATGTGGCTGGGGCGAATGGAGCCTTGTTCAGGCAACACTTTATGCTGTGGAATCAGCGGTAAAGGCATTTCCGCGCGCCACGCATTTCTACATGCTGTCCGGCGATTGCATGGCGATAAAGTCCGCGGAATACACGCACAAGTTCCTTGATGAGAACGACGCTGATTTTATCGAGAGCTTCGACTATTTCGAAAGCGACTGGATCAAGACGGGCTTCAAGGAAGAGCGGTTGATCTACCGCCACTTCTTCAACGAGCGCAAACACAAGCGGTTGTTTTATGCCAGCTTCAACACCCAGAAACGGTTTGGTCTGACCCGCGAGGTGCCCCACGACTTGCAAGTGATGATCGGCAGCCAGTGGTGGTGCCTGCGCCGCCGCACAATCGAATGGGTTTTGGATTTCACCCGCCAGCGCCGGGACGTGATGCGGTTTTTCCGCACCACATGGATTCCGGATGAGACGTTTTTTCAGACCATCGTGCGCCATCTAGTGCCCGAAGAGGAAATCCGCACACGCACGCTGACCTTTCTGATGTTCACCGACTACGGGATGCCCGTCACATTCTACGACGACCACTATGACCTGCTGCTGAGCCAGGATTTCCTGTTCGCCCGCAAGATCAGCCCCGAAGCGCAGGACCTGAAACGGCGCTTGGGCCTGCTTTATGCCGCGGAAAACGTGCAGTTCCAAATCTCGAACGAAGGGGCGAGCCTGTTCAAGTTCCTGACCGGCCGAGGCCGGATCGGACGGCGCTTTGCCACGCGGTTCTGGGAAACAGAAAGCACGCTGGGCCGCAATCGCGAGCTGATGATCATCATTTGCAAGAAATGGCACGTGGCCAAGCGGCTGCTGGAACGCATCCGCATCATGACCAATGTGCCGACCATCGAATACCTGTTCAACGAAGAGCACACGCCGCTGCCCGATCTGGGCGGGATCCAGACCACGCTGAGCAAGCGCACCCGCCACCGCCGCGCACTGATGCGGATGCTGTTCGACTATTACGAAACGGACCGGCTGATCGTGTGTATGGATCCGGGCGAACTGGACCTGTTGCAGGATTTTGCAGGCGACCGGTCGATCACGCGGATGCTGGAAATCCAGTGCAACTTTTCTGACAGCTATCTGATTGGTCATGCGATGCGCGTGGGGTTGGCCGGTGAACAGACAGCACCGGAAACGCTGGAGCGGTTATTGCCCACGATCCGCAACGACATGACCTTTGAAAGCGACCGCATCCGCGACGCGGAATTCGAACATCTCGAGCAGATTCGCGAAAATGCGGACGTCGACGACAATGCCAAGGCGCTGTCGCGTTTTCTTGCGGTGCCAGAGGACAAGGCGCGCGAGATTGCTGCGGTTGATTACCTCTTTGCCGATTGAGAATATCCGCTCGTACCGTTTGGGCTGACGCGCTATGCACGGGCGCATGTCTGACGGTCCCAGTATCTACGCTATCACCCTGCCCGGCCTTGAGGCCGTGCTCGCCGACGAAGCACGCGCCGCCGGTTTCACGCTGGGCGCAGTCACGCCCGGCGGGGTCGAGATTGCGGGCGACTGGCCCGATCTGTGGCGCGCCAATCTGGAACTGCGCTGCGCCACGCGGGTGCTGTGGCGGATGGGGTCGTTCATGGCCTTTCACCTCGCACAGCTCGATAAACGCTCGCACAAGTTCGATTGGGGCGCGGTTCTGGACCCCGCTGTGCCGGTAAGGGTCGAGGTGGCGACATCGCGCAAGTCCAAGATCTACCATGCGGGTGCTGCGACCAGCCGCGTCGCGGGTGGGCTTGAGGCCTGTGGGTTCACGGTGGCCGCAGACGCGCCGGTGACACTCAAGATACGGATCGACGACAATCGCGTGACGGTCAGCGTGGATACGTCCGGCGATCCGCTGCACAAACGCGGCACCAAGCCGGCGGTGGGCAAGGCGCCGCTGCGCGAGACCATCGCGGCGGCTTTTTTGCGGCAGTGCGGATATGACGGAACCCAGCCTGTTCTGGATCCGATGTGCGGGTCGGGCACCTTTGTGCTTGAGGCGGCCGAGATGTCGGCAGGATTGCAGGCTGGACGCGCGCGCAGCTTTGCCTTTGAGCAATTGCGCGGGTTCGACGCGGATGCAGTCGCCGCCCTGCGGGTGACGGCTCGCCGCGCTACGCCTGCTGTGACGCATTACGGGTCAGACCGCGATCAGGGCGTCATCCAGATGGCGCAGCAAAACGCGGAGCGGGCGGGCGTGTCCGACCTGATCACCTTCGATACCGCCGACGCCATGAAGATCGAGCCACCCGGTGCCGCCGCCGGTCTGGTGATGGTCAACCCACCTTACGGCGCACGGATCGGCAACAAAAAAGCGCTTTATCCTGTCTATGCAAAGCTGGGCGAGGCGCTGCGCACACGCTTTTCGGGTTGGCGTGTGGGGATCGTGACCAGCGAACCATCGCTGGCCAAAACCTGCGATCTGCCATTTCTGCCCGATGGTCCGCCCATCGCCCATGGCGGCCTGCGTGTGCGTCTCTACCGGACCGACCCGCTTGCGTAGGATGGGCATTCTGCCCATCACCCCCTTACTTCCAGGTGTTGAGCCACCGCCGGAAACGGCCGCGCTTTTTCTCAACCGCGTCACCGGCGGCTTCCCAGTTGTCCTGCCATTCCTCCAGCGTGGGATCGATACGGCGCCTGCGGAAACGCCGCCAGCGCACCCAGATGGCATAGAAAATCGCCGCAATGATCGTCAGGACGAGGATGTTCACCCATGGGATGCCCTTGGACGCATCCGGCCCGTCGACCTGCCGGATCGAAACGGCGTTGGGAAAGATCGTCAGAAATTCGTTCCGCCAGCCGTAATGCGTGATCACGAACCATTCCGGCTCGGCGCGGGTTGAAACGGCGTCGGCAGCCTCGGTGAACAGGTTCGAGGTGTCGAACTTGAAATAGGGCGGCCAACTCCAGCCGGTGTCTTCGTTCCGGTACACCATGGGCCGTCCGTTGGCGCGCACCGTCTGGATGAATTGCACATCGCGGTTGATCAACGTGTCGGATTGTTCATCCGGACGCGACCAGAACAGGCGGGTCCAGTCGTTGAGGTCCTGACGTTCTTCAAACACCCGCACAACTCGCACAATGTCGCGTTGCGGCAGGGTGTAGTGCAGCCCGGCCCCCACGGCGACCCAAAAGGCAATCAGAAGTGTCCAGCCGATATAGCGCATATGCGTCCCCTTCAGGCGAAGTTCACGAGATAGATGATAAGGCCGACAACCGCCATGGGCACGACATAAACCCCAAGGATCAGCTTGCGCCGCAGCGACCCGTCGTAATCCGTCAGCCCATGACGCACATAGGCATCGCGGGGCATGTCGATGCCGCCTGCGTCCCATTCGGCCTCAAGCCGGTCACGGGCGCGCGCCCGGCTGTAAAAGCTGAGGCTGATGTAAATAATGCTCAGCACCACAAAGACGATAATGAACAGTCGGATCACGGCCATCTCCTATCTCCTCACTGCGCCCCACGGGCCCACACGGGCGATCATGTCCGGCGCAGGTGTGGCGGGCTCTTCCATCGGCGCATCGTGACCAAACAGCGCCGTGCGCACACCCATCTTGTCCGCTTGATACTCCGCTTCGAGATATTGCGCGACATATTCCTGTTTGGGTGCAGGCCATGATGCATAGGCGGCATAGAACGCCTGTTTATGGCAGATGAACAACTGGCGCACGTCACGCGGGCACAGCTCCGACAGCAGCATATTGACGAGCGGTGCAACGTCGGTATCCGCCGCGCGCAAGGTGTAGAAATAGGCCGGGTGCTCGGACGAGATGCGGGGCCACGATCCGCCGTGTTCCGCCCAGTTCACCAGATCGGCCAGCGCGTGGAATTCGTCGGGCAGGATATCGTGATGACGCCGGGTGAGCATCCGCATGTCCCGCCGCGTGGTGCCGGTCAGATCCACACCGGCCTGCGCCACGGTAGAAATCAGGATGAAGTCCATCTTCTGGCGCAGGATCGCTGCGCCGTCGATGCCGCGTGCCTTGACGATGGGTTCCACCAGATCGTTGTATTCAAAGAACTTGGCGATGCGGTTCCTGTCTGTCAGGTCAAAGCTGTACTTGATCGGCACATCCTCCGGCGCTGACACACTGCCGATAACCGCCGGGTGATCCAGCGTCTGGAACACGTAAACCCCGCCAAAATGCGCCGTCCAGAAATTGCCCGCTTCGATGGTCAGGGGTTTGAGCGTAACGGGCGCGCGCGTGACGTCACCGGTATCACCGGCCAACTGGATCATCTCACCGATCAGGACGTCGTCGAACCACGCGTCCTCTTCGCCCAGAAATGTGTCGATCTTGCCCGCCAGTTTGGCTGCATTGCGCACAGTGCCAGTGGTCGTATCCGCCTCCACCGTGATCGCGCGCAGATCGAACAGGCGCGCAGGATGCGAGATGTCATAGACGGAATTCACCAATTCCCCCGCGACGGCATCGCGGGCGGTCAGGGCAAACAGGGCGGCCTCGTTCTCGGTGATAAACTTTTGCAGGATAGGCCGCGAGATGGAGAATTTCGCGTCCAGCAGCGGACAGCGCCGTTGTTCCGTGCTCAGAAGGATGAATTGCCGGTTCACGCCGTCCTGATTGAGGTATAGCGGGTCGCCTAACTCTTGCCCGATCTCGGGCGAGTAGCCGGAAATGTCGATGTAGAAATCGCTCAGGCCCGTGGTCTTGCCGGTCAATTGTTCAAGCGCCCGGTTATAGCGCGCCGCCAACGCGGGCGAGGCCACATGGAACAGGTTCCCGAACATCAATCCGCGTTTGATAAGCTCGATCATGTGTCTTTGCCTTTCAACATGGCAGTGCGCGTGGCCAGAGCGACGCAGCCGGGAATACAAAGGGCCACAGCAGAGAACAGGAACGCGCCCTCTTCGGTCGGATCGGTGAACCGCAGCGGGTGGCCATAGGCGTCCATCAGCCACATCAGCACGACCCCGACCCCAAACAGCAGGACCGTGCACAGGATCGCCACCGCGCCGCTGGGCAGGCCCGTTGCACGCGCGATGGGTCCCGGCAGCGCCCAACCCGCCGCAAGGATCAGAACAGTGGCAACGATCAGATGAAGCGTCATGCTTTGCCATACCGGTAGATGAACGGGACCGAGAGGGCGAGAAGCGGCAATGCGAAGGCGCGGTAGGTGACCCGCACGTTAAAGCCGATATAGGCACCCCAGTCGTTGTTGAAGAGCAGCAGGCTTTCCGACAATGGCGTGCCTTCGAAACCGAGTGCCGTGGTGATACCGGCCTGCACCGCAAAAAGCAGCGCCGCCGCCGCAACAAATCCCGCCACGCCCCAATGGAGCGGCACCAACAGGCCGGTGACAAGGGCAAGTGCGGAGATACCAAGCAGCAGTATCATACGTCTTTCTCCATCGACAGGTCCCTGCCCCGCCAATGCTCGACCCGTTGCGCCATGTTGAACCACGACAGCAACAGCATCGGCACCCACGCCACAGCAAAAAGCGCCGCGTTGATCAGGGCGATTTCAGCCACCAAAATGGCACCCCCCATATCCAGCGCATGAACATAGCTGCCAAAATCAAACGCGACGAGCACAGCTGCCGACGCGGCAACAAGCAAGATGGCGGCGCACAACACGGCGATGCAAACCGACCAATGCGACCGAGTGTCATCGGCTACCAACATCCGCGGCAACACCCAACCCAACACACCCAAAATGATGAGCGGCACGCCGGTGTTCCAGAAGGTAATGGTGTCTGTGTGCATCAGACTGGCTTTGCAGCGGTCAAGGCGGGCAAACCAAAGTGCGGGTCCGAGCGCCGTTGGCGCAGGCCGGGACGGCGGCACACGGCCAGCATCAGTGTAGACCGACACATGTCACGACACCTGCGGAGGACCCTTTGCAAAACTATTCCTTCCCCGCCAGATACCGTTTTTTTGCCGCTTCCTGACGCCCGAAATCTCGGACCATCGCGTCAATGGCGACCTCGTCGGACTTGTCAGCATAGCGGAACTCTGAATCCGCGTAGCGGTTGATCTCTTGGATCACCATGTCCACCGTGATGGGCACGCGCAGCTCGGAAATCATCGCCTTTTTGGCGTCATAATCCTTGAACAGGAACAATTCCGGGTTTTCCATCCATGCGTCGGGCAGTTCGAAATCCATCGCACGGACCTTGACCGCATCTGTGATGTTCTTGATCGCCCGGCCGGTGAACCGTTCGTCCGCTTCCTGAATGCCTTTGAGGTAGGTGCCCAGCTTCGCAATCGTGTTCAGTTCGCCGATCTGGGAATGCACGCGGTCGAACACTTCCATCAAACCGGCTTCATGCGGTCGGCTGTGCGACTCGAACGACGCCGCCACAGCCTTTTTGATTTCCTGGGCGGAGAACACCTCGTGCTGACCCACGGGGATGTCATGGTTCTTGCCCATGAGCAGGTAGAGGATGTCGATGTAATCCTCGCGCGTTTGCGGCCCGTCCACGAGGAACCGCGCACCCGCCCGTTGGCGCAGCGCGTCGTCCACGTTTTCGGGGTAGTTCGAGAACATACCAAAGGTGCAGTTGCCCCGCACAACCGTGTTGGCCCCGGCAAAGCTTTCCATCAGCACCGCCGTAATCTCAAGCTGACCCGCCGAGGATTGGCGGTCGCCGCGCTTGCCCGCCAACTGGTCGATATCATCAATGGTGCCAAATCCGATCGCATTCGGATCAAGCACGTTGTTGATAAACGCCTTAGCGTTCTGGCCCGATTTGCCCTGATAGCTGTCGATGTTGTCGGTGGACAGGTTCTGATAACGAAAGGCGTAGCCCGCAACCTTGCAATAATCGTTGATCAGACCTGCCATCATCTGGATCAGCGTGGTCTTGCCCGTTCCCGGCTTGCCGTCACCCATAAAGGTAAAGATAAAGCCGCCCAGTTCGGCAAACGGGTTGAGGCGGCGGTCAAAATCGTAGGCCATCAACATCTTGGCCAGTTTCATGGCCTGATATTTGGCGATGTGGTTGCCCACGACCTCGTTGGGTTTCTTGAACGTCATCGTCAGCGTGGATGACTTGGCCTTGGTGGCAGGTGTGAACCCTTGCACTGTGAAATCATCCGCCTCCACGTGCCAACTGGCACCGGTAAAGGCGGCGAGACGCGGCGCCGTCTGGGCGCGCATGGCGACCTTTTCCATCAGCGCTTCGGCAAATGCGGTGATGGTGGCGACCAAATGTGTGTCGTCGGGCGCATGGGCGGCGATGTCCTGATCCAGTTCCCACAGGCACCCGTGCATGGCCGTCTGACCGTTGTCGGTCAGGATCTCTTCGACCTCGTCCACCTCGACCGTGACTTCGGTCTGGTGCGACGACAACATGTAAGCGGTCGCATTGCCAAAGACGTACAGGGTGATCAAAGCCTCCGCCGCCAGCAACTCTGCAAACTCGGTCTTGCGCGCGGCAGGCAACGCGCCTTCGAGGTTGGCGCGTTTCAAATCGCCCAGACCAGACACGGACGCATAATTTTCCGCCACCGCCAAAGCGATGGAAATGGCGCGGCGCAGCGCATTCAGCACGGTCGCCTGCACCGGCGACATCAGCGCATCATCGTCATCCGCGCCTTCGATGGTGCCCAGCAACTGCACCGCCCCCGTGGGCACAGTCCGCCGCGTCACCAGACCCGGTGTGGTTGACCGAAACCGCCGCCGCGTGCCCACGCCAGATGACCGTTCGGCTTGCGGCACCTCTTTGCCCTTGCCGATACGCGGCGCGTGGTCGAACCCCTGAAGCATGGCCAGCGCCATTGGGTAGTGGGCGACAATCTCCTGCTCGCGCAGTTCCATCTGATCGGATGTTTGGCTCATTTCTTGTTCCTCTTGGGGCCGCCTAGCCAGCCGCGATAGATGATGTAATTGACCGCCAGCCACATGGGCCAACCTGCGATCACCCAGAACTTGACGGACGCGGCATAGCGGCCGCCGTCTTCGACGATACCGGGGAACAGCAGCCAAAAGAGGGTCAGTGCGACCCAAATGGTGGCGGCGATGTTATGGTCTTGCTTGCGCCGCATCGGGTAGGCCACGAATGTGTTTGCTTTGCCCGACATGGTCAGTATCTCAGCACGCGGCCCGATGGGCTGACAACGAATTTGCGAACCGTACCAAAGCCGGGTGGGTTCATTTCTTCAAGCGATTGAAAGGCACGTTGCGGCAGTACAATGGACCGTTCGAGCCGCGTGGTCCCCGTCTCTGCCCCGCGCCCGGCAAAGGGGTCGAGCGCGAACACCTCGCGCTCCACGGTGGAGAACCAGCCGTGCCGTTCTTCGATGACCCGTTCGGACCGAAGCTCTTCTTCTGTCCAGACCAGCGCCCAGTCCTGCCCCTCGGGCGCACGCGCCGCGGCAAGGACCTGGCTCACCGGACCGGGCTGGGTGGTGAACGCGGACGAATACATCGGACCCACGTGGAACCGGCGCAGACGCTTTGGGTGCAGGTCGGCAAAATCCTCATCAAAGCCTTTGGCAATCGTCACCAGCTTGAGCGCGCCAAGGGATTGCGCCATCAGGTGCGCCTGCACTTCGGGCCAGCGCCGCTGATCCTTGGGCAGTGCGGTGCGCCCGCTGTCCTCCAGTTCCATCATGTATATGACGGGCAGGTTCAGGCCACTGTCATAAACAGCCCAGTGGACACGGAAGGTGCGACGCCTTTCGTTGATATTGCCGGTCCAGACAATTTCCGGATCGTTGCGGGGCCAGAACAGGTGACCTGTCCGCAACTCTTCGTAATAGAGCCGTTGGGACAGGGCAAATTGCAGCTTGGTCGGAACTTGGCGGTCGCCGACGATCACCTCCACCATCTGCTTTTTCAACTCTGCGGCGGAGGGGCTGTTGGCCAGATGCCGCTCGGCCTGCTGCGCGTCGCTGGCCATGGTCAGGATTTCGTCGGCGGCGGGAAACCCGCTTTCGCGCGCATCAATGGCGAGGCTGCCAAAAAAGCGCCCGGTATCTCGTCCGACCAGCAGATATTTGAGGCTAAGCGCGCGAAACGTAAACGTCATTTCGGCGATATAGCGGGTAAGAATCTTGACCTCGTCCCGGTTCAACCCGCCCTCCGCTTCCATCACCGCGGCGACCCGGCCCAGATGCGAGATGATCGTCTCGAACTTGCGGAAATAGCGGCGCGAGGCAAAAAGATCGGTCAGGCCCGTATGTTCGGCTTTGGTATTCAAATGCGTCCGCCCTGTCTGTCATGTGCAAAGAGCAGAACCCAGCCGTGGCGACGGGCGCTGTCCCCGGCAGGGGACGCAGTCAGCGGTTGCTGTTGCAAACGGTCCTTCACCCGCTCTTGCGCCCTTTGGTCAGCAGATACAGCCCCACGATCCCGCAAAAGAACCCGACCGCATTCACCCAAGCGGGCGCGCCAAAGGCGAGAGTGGCCAGCAGGCTGACGATAGACACGCCGATGGCGGCAAAACCCAGCTTCATCGCTTAACCACCATAGGCGTTGGCGTCGTGTTTCTCGACGATATCAGCAAAACGGCGGGCAAAGCGTTCATCGGCCTTTGCCTTCTGCTCCAGCACGTCGCGGGCAAAGACCATCTGGTCCTCGTGCGCCTCAAGCATATCCGCCATCCGCTGGTTCGTGGCGGCACCGATGCCAGCCATGGCGGTTTGCGCCTCTTGGTCCGTTTTCACACCGATCTCGTTGATGCGGTGGGCGACGTCCTGTTGCTGCGCGGTTTTCAGCGATTTGGTCAGCGCATCATAAAGTACCACGCGCTGTTTGGTGTCGGTCTGCAACTTGTTGATCAGCACCATCTGGGTCGCGGCCTGGTTCTGGAGCGAGTCCACCCAAGTCTTGCCCTTTTCGATATAGCGTTCGAGGGTCTGGGACTTGGCCACTTTGACTTGCTCGTCCTGCACCATCTCGTTGTAGGATTTGTTCAGTTCGGCCAGTTCGGTTTCCAGCGCGGTGCGCGCCGCGGCATCGGTTTCGGAGGCGATCTTGTTTTCCAGTGCGATGATCTTGGGGTCCATCGCCTTGATCTCCTCTTGCAGGGACGACAGCTCCTGCACAGTGAATTCACGTTCATCCAGTGTTTCGGTCAGGTTGCCCTCGACCTTGGTCTTTTGCTCTTCGAGCACGGCAAGCTGCCCTTCGAGCAGTTGGACGATAACGTCGGACTTGCTGATCAGGTCTTGCAGTTTGTCATCAATGGAGGCGGTTCGGATGCGTTCCTGACGCATTGATTCCGCCTTGGCCTTGGCAAAGACACCAACAAAGCTTTCCCAACCGGTTTTGGACCGGATTTCGTCAAAGTCCTTGGAAAACGCAGAGGTCACATCGTCCAGCCCCATGATCAGTTCGGCAATGTTGGCGTTCATCAGTTCCGTATGGGCGTGAACGTCGTCAAGCGAGGCGTTCTCGATATCCAGCGAAATGTCCGTTCCCGACTTCATCTTGTCGCGCGCGACTTCGATGCGACTGGTGAGTTCTGCAATTTTTGCCTGAGCCTCTTCCACCTGCGCCTGAGATTCCCGCACCTGTGTGTCAAAATCAGCCATCAAACTCTCCCTCTTTATCAATGCGTTGCAGCACATATAAGCAATGTAACGGGGATTTACATCCGCTACCCCCGGAATTCCCGCAAAGTGTTGCAAATGCGTATGCCAATGAAAAGCGCAGCTGTGGGGTTTTCTCGTGTCAGCGCGCAGGTTAGGCATTTGAACAGAGTTCAGGGAGCCGAGCCATGGCCAAAGCCGCCGAAACACGCCGCAAGGCACTGCGTGACACGCTGATCGACCTTGCCGAGGCAGAGATTGAGGCAAATGGCATCGCCGCAATCAAAGCGCGCCCACTGGCGCAAGCGGCAGGCTGTTCGGTCGGAGCCATATACAACGTCTTTGGCGACCTTGAGGATATCATCATCGCCGTGAATGGCCGGACCTTTCGCAAGCTGGGCCAGTTCGTCGCCGCCGCATTGAACGAACAGGTCGGGCTGCCGCCCACGGAGCGGCTAGTGGTCATGTCTTATGCCTATCTCGACTATGCTGCGGCCCACCCGCGCCTGTGGCGCGCGCTCTTTGATCTTCAAATGTCGACCGATATGGACGTGCCGGATTGGTATCTTGAGGAACTGGGCCGCCTGTTCAGTTACATTGACGGACCGGTGCAGGAATGTTTCCCCAAGATGAGTGCCGAAGAGGTCACGTTGATGACCCGCGCGCTGTTTTCATCCATTCACGGCATCGTCCTGCTGGGTCTCGAAAACCGCATCTCCGGCGTACCGAGGGATCAGATCCGCAATATGATTGCCTTGATCCTGCGTTCTGCAACTGGAAACACACCGTTCTGAACAGTGTTCAACTTTTTTCTTGAACATCGTTCACATCTCTCCTATCTCTTTTCGTGAACGATGTTCATGGAGAGGAGAAACCAATGCTTACCACGTTCCGGACCCTGTTTGCCGGTGCCAATGCCCGCGCCGAAGACAGGTTGCGCGATGTTTACGCCATCGAGCTGATCGACCAGAAAATTCGTGAAACCGACGCGCAGGTCGCCGCCGCAAAACACACGCTGGCCAGCTTGATCCAGCGCAAAAGGTCCGAGCAAAAGCTGCTTGATATGCTGCGCACGCGCATCGCGTCGATGATGGACCGCGCCCGCGCCGCCTTGGATGACGGTCAGGACAGTCTGGCGCAGGAGGCCGCCGTAGCGATCGCCGAGATGGAGAATGAATGCACGGTCCGTCAGGGCACTCTAGACCGGCTTGAGACGCAGGTGGCGCGGCTACAGACATCGGTGGAGGCCGGGCACCGTCGGGTCATCGACCTCAAACAGGGTGCGATGCAGGCGCGCGCCATGCGCCGGGAACAAACCATGCAATCGAGATTGAACACCACGTTGCAGGGCGCGTCGTCGGCGGACGAGGCGCAGGATCTGATCGACCGCGTCATCGGCAAGGATGACCCGCTGGAGCAGGCGCAGATCCTTGCCGACATCAATGCAGGGCTAAACCACACTGGTCTTGAGGACCGTATGGCCGCCGCCGGTTTCGGCGCCGCCACCAAGGTCACGGCTGCGGACGTCCTGTCCCGCCTGAACACATAACCCCCAACACCCAAGCAAATTCAGACCTCAGAACGGAGAAACAAAATGCAACACCCCCAAACCGACAACTCGCTCATCATGTTCGTCAACGGCGCAGGCGTGGCCATCGCATATGTCATGCTCGGCCTGTCCCTGTGGCTGTCGACCGAAGTGCCACTTGCCACCAAAGGGTACTGGGGCATCGGCATCCTGATGCTGACGCTGAGCCTCGTGAACTTTGTGAAGTACCGCTTTGACAACCAGTTGCGCCAAGACCGCGTGAACAAGATCGAAGAGGCCAAGACCGAAAAACTGCTGTCGGAATATGTGGGCGACGTCAAAGACGCTGCATAACCCTCCGGGCCGCCCTCCACTTTGGGGCGGCCCGCTGACCTTTGCGGAGGAACAATCATGTCCAAGCAAAATTCCTACACATCGCACAGAACCTTGCACTGGATTGCGCAGCCACTCGCCGGGTTGATCTGGCTGGCATACCTCGCTTTCCACGAACCCGGATGGCTCAGCAATCGCTACTGGATCACCGGAGCCCACCCAGCCGTATCGGCTATCCTGTCCCTGTTGACCGGCTATGGTGCGGGGTGGCTGATGACGCTGGCGCGTGCCGGCATTCCACGGTTGAAATCCGCGTTATTGCCCATCAACCTGCGCCGCGCTGTGATGGCTGCCGGGCTGATGTTGTTCACGCCAGTCATGTTCTGGGGCGGGATGCCGCTGGTCCCGGCATTGGGTTTGTTGTTTTTGAACGGTCTGACGGACGAATCCTTTTTCACGCTTATTCTCCCCACCTGCGCCGTGTTGTGGGCGGTTTGGTATGGCGTGCTGGGCGTGATTGCGGCGCAACCGGATCTTGACCGGCGCGGCAGATTGCAATCGGTGATCCTGATCTACGCCGGTGCGGCGGCGGCTGTGTATCTCTTTCTGAGCGAGAGCTATTTCTGACGGGCGCTCTTGCCTCTGCTTCCATCATGCGCAATCTGGCGGGCGGCATAGAGGGGGAGGCACGCATGTCGGATTGGTCACCAGACCGCACACAGGTCAAAAGCTGGAATGAATGGGACACATTGCGCCACGTGATCGTGGGGCGGGCAGACGATTGCCACATCCCGCCCGAAGAACCCGCGCTGGACGCCAAGGTGCCAGAAGACAGCGACATGCGCGGCCAGTGGGGCCGCCGCCCGCAGGACACCATCGACCGCGCGAATGAGCTGTTGGACAATTTTGCCAATCAGTTGCGCGCACGCGGGGTACGGGTGGACCGGCCCGACAGCATCGATCATGCCAAGCCCGTCACCACACCGGATTTTCACACCGACAGCCAATTCGGATGTATGCCGCCGCGAGACGTGCTGCTGACCGTCGGGCACGAGATGCTGGAGGCAACGATGTCCTATCGCTGCCGCTGGTTTGAATACCTGAACTACCGCCCCCTGCTGCAACGCTATTGGGAGGAGGACCCGAATTTCCGCCACGAGGCCGCGCCAAAACCGCGCCTGACGGATGCGGATTATCACCCTGACTACCTCAGCGAAAAAATCGGCGTGGAAAAACGGCTGCAATGGGCGGCTGAGAAATTCTTTGTCACCACAGAAGAAGAACCGCTGTTCGACGCCGCCGACGTGCTGCGCTTTGGCAAGGATCTGGTTGTCCAACACGGGTTCACCACAAACCTCAAGGGGATTGAATGGCTGCGTCGCCACTTCCCCGACCACCGGGTGCATACGGTGAACTTTCCCGGCGACCCGTACCCGATCCACATCGACGCAACATTCACGCCGCTGCGGCCCGGTTTGATCCTGAACAACCCGCAACGTCGCCTGCCCGAAGATCAGCGCGGCATGTTCGAAGCAAACGGCTGGGAGATCGTGGATGCAGCGCAGCCTGCACACAACACGCCGCCACCGCTGTGCTATTCCTCCACATGGCTCAGTATGAATGTGCTGGTGCTCGACCCTAAGACCGTCTGCGTCGAAAAATCCGAAGTCTATCAGGCCGAACAGATGGACAAACTGGGCATGGAAGTGGTCGAGGTCGAACTGCGCGACGCCTATGCCTTTGGCGGCGGTCTCCATTGCTGTACGGCGGACGTGTACCGCGACGGCGACTGCGAGGATTACTTCCCCGTGCAGTAGGGCTTTCCTTGTGGGCGGGCGCGGTCTAGCGTCCGCACAAACCGCCAAAGGAGTAGCCCCCATGTCCATCTCATCCCGTCTGTCCGAACTGGGCGTCACCCTGCCCGACGCCCCTGCGCCCGCCGCAAACTATGTGCCGTTCGTGAAGGTGGGCGATATCGTCTATGTCTCCGGCCAAATCTCCAACGGGCCGGACGGGCTGATCACGGGCAAGCTGGGTGAAGACATGGAGGTCGAGGCCGGAGCAGACGCTGCGCGCACCTGCGCCATCAGCCTGCTGGCGCAGGTCAAGGCCGCCTGCGACGGCGATATTGACCGGCTGGTGCGGGTTATCAAGCTGACTGGCTTCGTGAACTCCACCGCCGATTTCACGCACCAGCCACAGGTGATCAACGGCGCGTCCGATTTCCTTGTCGACGCCCTTGGCGACGCCGGACGCCACAGCCGGTCCGCAGTATCGGCGGCGTCGCTCCCATTGGGTGTCGCGGTCGAGATCGAAGGCATCTTTCAAGTCAAATGACCCTCCCCCAAGCCTTTATCGACATTCCATTGGCCCACCGGGCCTTGCATGATGTCACCGATGGGCGGCCCGAAAACAGCCGCGCCGCCATTCGGGCGGCCATCGCACATGGCTACGGCATCGAGATTGACTTGCAACTGAGCGTCGACGGCGCGGCCATGGTGTTCCACGACTACAGTCTTGAGCGGCTGGCCGAAGGCGCGGGACCGGTTGCCGTGCAGACCGCCGCGCAATTGTCCGACACGCGCCTTATCGGTGGAGACGAAGGCATCCCAACTCTCGAAGAGGTGCTGACCCTTGTGGGTGGCTGCGTCCCGCTGCTGATCGAGCTCAAGGATCAGGATGGCGCGATGGGACCGGGCGGTGGCCCGCTTGAGGTCGCGGTGACTCACGCACTGGCCGGCTATGAGGGGCCTGTGGCCCTTATGTCGTTCAACCCACATTGCATGGCGCGCATGGCAGAGCTGTGTCCGGACATCCCGCGCGGTCTGGTCACCAGCGCCTACGATCCCGCTGCGTGGGCCCTAAGCGCGGCAGTGTGCAATCGCTTGCGCGATATTCCGGATTACGACCGCGTCGGCGCGTGTTTCATCAGCCACGAGGCAACGGATCTTGATCGCCCCCGTGTGGCCGACCTAAAGCAAAAAGGCGCGCGGATTTTGTGCTGGACCATCAAATCGCCTGAAGCAGAGGCACAGGCGCGCCTGATGGCAGAGAATGTGACCTTTGAGGGGTATATGGCCGCGCATCCCGGTTGAACTGGGCGCGGTACGGCACACATTCAAACGCTCTGGCCCCAAACAGGAATTCCCCTTGTCCGCGCACGAGATCGAAATTCGCGTCCTGCCCAAGATTGCCGAAATCGGGCAAAAGGCGTGGGACGCTTGCGCCTGCCCCGAGGTGTCGGATGGCGGGCCACCCCTTGATCCGTTCACGACCTACCGGTTTCTCAAGGCGCTGGAAGACAGCAATTCCGTCGGACCGGGCACCGGTTGGCAGCCCCAATATCTGCAAGCTGTCGTCAGCGGGCAAACCATCGCCGTGGCACCCATGTACGCCAAGGGGCACAGTCAGGGCGAATATATCTTTGACCACAACTGGGCCCACGCCTTTGAGCGTGCAGGCGGGCGGTACTATCCCAAACTTCAGATTGCCGTGCCCCACACGCCCGCCACCGGGAGGCGTCTGCTGACGCATCCCGACTTTCCCGAAGCGGGCCGCGCCGCACTGGTACAAGGTGCCGTGCAACTGGGCGAACAGAACCGGCTCAGTTCGCTGCACATCACGTTTTGCACCGAAGAGGAACGGCACGCAGGTGCGGAAATGGGCCTGTTGCCCCGCACCACGCAACAATTTCACTGGCTGAATGACGAATACGCCGATTTCGACGCCTTCCTGACCGGCCTCACCAGCCGCAAGCGCAAGAATATCCGCAAAGAACGCAGGCAGGCGCAGGACTTTGGTGGGGTGATCCACACGTTTTCCGGCGATGATCTGCAACCCGAACACTGGGACGCGTTCTGGGAATTCTATCAGGACACCGGTGCCCGCAAATGGGGCACGCCGTACCTCACCCGCCGGTTCTTTGACATCGCACAGGACGTGCTGCGCGACGACATGGCGCTGGTTTTGGCGGAACGGGGCGGGTGCTATGTGGCGGGGGCGCTGAACTTTGTCGGGCGCGAGACGCTGTTTGGCCGCTATTGGGGCTGCGTGGAACACCACCCCTGCCTGCACTTTGAGCTATGTTACTACCAAGCCATCGACATCGCCATTGCGCGCGGCCTCAAACGGGTCGAGGCAGGCGCGCAGGGCGAACACAAGCTGGCGCGCGGGTACTTGCCGACACAGACCCATTCGCTGCACTGGGTCGCCGATCCGGGTTTCGCCGACGCCATTGCGCGCTATCTTGAAGCAGAACGCGACGCCATCGAAGAAGAAATCGAGGTCCTCACCGACTACGGCCCTTTCCGCAAGACACAGATCGAGGAACAGCAATGACCGAGAAACTGAGCGAAGAGACACGCGGCCCGCTGCTTGATCCGTTGATGGCCACCGGCTGGGCGCTGGTGGACGGGCGCGATGCGATCCACAAATCGTTTGAGTTCGACAATTTTGTGGAGGCCTTTGGCTGGATGACCCGCGTGGCAATCTGGGCGGAGAAATGGGACCATCACCCCGAATGGTCCAACGTCTACAAGACCGTCGACGTGACATTGACCACCCACGATGTGGGCGGCCTGAGCGCGCTGGACGCGAAACTGGCGCGCAAAATGGACAAGCTGGCAGGCGGCTGATCCGTCGCTATGCGGTAGACTGTGCGCAATCCATGCGCTTTCGTCTGTTGGCGATACGCCTACGTCTCCAGCCGTTTGCGCTGGTGCCAACCGTCTGGTCATACCGGTCCCTGTGGGCTACCCAAAGCACAACCCATTACCGGATCAGAGACGCACATGCCCGATTACATCATCGCCACGCCCGATCCCGTGGCCCTGCCCATCGTCGGCACCGACGCTCTGTTTCCGGTCCGGCGCGTCTATTGCATCGGGCGCAACTACGCTGCCCACGCCATCGAAATGGGCCACGACCCCGACCGCGAACCTCCGTTTTTCTTTCAGAAGAACCCTGACAATCTCGATCCGTCAGGTGCGTTCCCCTATCCGCCGCACAGCACAGACGTCCATCACGAGGCAGAGATGTATGCCGCACTGAAATCAGGTGGCAGCGACATCGCGGTCGGGGATGCGCTGGATCATGTCTATGGCTACGGTCTGTCGCTGGATATGACCCGGCGCGACCTGCAAACCGAGATGAAGAAGATGGGCCGCCCATGGGAGATCGGCAAAGCCTTTGAACGTTCCGCGCCATGCGGGCCTGTTCACCCCGCCTCTGCCGTTGGTCATCTGACCCAAGGGTCCCTGACGCTGACCGTGAACGGTGAGACGCGACAACAAGGCAATCTGGACCAGATGATTTGGAAAGTGCCTGAAATGATCGCATATCTCAGCAGGTATTTTGAACTGGCTGCGGGGGACGTCATCCTGACCGGAACACCCGCTGGCGTCGGCCCGGTGGACAGGGGCGACGTCATGGTGATGCGCGTCGCGGGACTTGGCAGTCTGACAGTGCGCGTTACTTGAACGGCCAAAACAACAACTTGATCTGTCACAACAGCGGAGCACGGCATGTCCAACACTCTATCGGCCCTCATCGCAGGGCATCCCGGTGACGCACAGGCCATCGGCGCACCGGACCGGCCATGGCTGACCTATGGCGGCCTGCGCGCGTTGTCGGCAGAGGTGGAAACGACGCTGCACGGCCTTGGCATCGGACGTGGTGACCGGGTGGCGATCGTGCTGCCCAACGGGCCGGAAATGGCCACCGCCTTTCTGACGGTGGCGCAGGTGGCGACGACGGCCCCGCTGAACCCGGCCTACAAGGAAGACGAATACGGCTTCTACCTCGAAGATTTGAAGGCCAAGGCACTGATCACTGCGGCGGATGATGACGGCCCCGCGATCCGCGCAGCCACGGCCCTTGGGATCGCCATTTTGCGCCTGTCCTTTGACCCAACCACACCTGCTGGTGCATTCACGCTGTCCGGCGACACCGGGTTTGATCCGGCTGACACCGCACTGCCCGAGGCGGACGACGTGGCGCTGATCCTGCACACCTCTGGCACCACGTCGCGCCCGAAAATTGTACCGCTGACCCAGTCCAATGTCGCCGCCTCAGCCCGCAACATCCGCGCATCGCTTGCGCTGACGCCCGAGGACCGGTGCCTGAGCGTCATGCCGCTGTTTCACATCCACGGCCTGATTGCCGCTGTCTCAGCCACGATGGCGGCGGGGGGCGAAATCTGCTGTGCGCCCGGCTTCAACGCCCTGCGGTTCTTCGGCCAGCTCAAGGACGTGGACCCGACGTGGTACACCGCCGTACCGACCATGCATCAGGCGATCCTTGCGCGGGCGGGGCGCAATACGGACATCATCGAAAACGCACGGCTTCGGTTCCTGCGGTCCTCCTCTGCCTCCCTGCCCGCACCGGTGATGGAGGAATTGGTGACCACCTTCGGTGCCCCTGTGATCGAGGCATATGGCATGACCGAAGCGACGCATCAGATGTGCTCGAACCCGTTGCCACCAGCCGCGCAAGTCCCTGGATCGGTCGGCGTCGCGGCAGGCCCCGAGGTGCGTATCGCCGCTGAGACCGACAACACCCTGTTGCCGTCGATCGACACAGGCGAAATCGTGATCAGCGGGCCAAACGTTACCCTGGGTTATGAAAGCAATCCCAAGGCCAACGCCGACAATTTCTTTGACGCAGAGGGCAAGCGGTGGTTCCGCACCGGCGATCAGGGGGCGTTCGACAACGCGGGTTATTTGCGGCTCACAGGGCGGCTCAAGGAGATCATCAATCGCGGCGGAGAAAAGATCAGCCCGCTTGAGGTTGACGCCACCCTGCTCAGCCATCCCGACATTGCGCAGGTCGTTTGCTTTGCCGTGCCGCACGACAAGCTGGGTGAGGATATCGCCGCCGCCGTTGTTCTGTCCGACGGCTCGGACCTGACACAACGCGGCATTCAGGACTTTGCCGCCGATCGGCTGGCAAAGTTCAAGGTGCCGTCCGCAATTGTTATCCTCGACGAGATCCCCAAAGGGGCCACGGGCAAAATCCAGCGGATTGGCATGGCCGAAAAACTTGGTCTGGTGGAGGCGTAGACGATGAAAATCTGCATCTTTGGCGCAGGTGCCATCGGCGGCTACATGGGCGTCAAGCTGGCGCAGGCGGGCGCGGATGTGAGCCTTGTGGCGCGCGGTCCGCATCTGGCGGCGATGCAGGCCAGCGGGCTGACACTGCACGAGGACGGGCAGGACCCGGTCACGGTGCCTGTCACCGCATCGGACACGCCGTCGGACCTTGGCCCACAGGACTATGTGATCGTTACGCTCAAGGCGCATTCAGTGCCGGGGGTTGTGGGTGCGATGCAGCCTCTGATCGGCCCGGACACAACCATCGTCAGTGGTGTGAATGGCGTGCCGTGGTGGTATTTTCACAAGCATGGTGGGCCGCTGGATGGGACGCGCATCGACAGCGTCGATCCCGGCGGTGCCCAATGGGACGGGTTTGGCCCGGACAAGGTGCTGGGCTGCGTGGTCTACCCCGCGGCAGAGGTGACCGAACCGGGCGTGATCAAACATATCGAAGGCAATCGCTTTTCTTTGGGCGAACCGGACGGGTCCAAATCTGACCGCGCGCTGGCCCTGTCCAAGGCGCTGTCAGCCGCCGGGCTGAAAGCCCCCGTGCGGCCCCGCATCCGCGACGAAATCTGGATCAAGCTGTGGGGAAACCTGTCGTTTAATCCGATCTCGGCCCTGACACATGCGACACTCGATATACTCTGCACCGATCCGGGTACACGCGCCGTGGCGCGGGGCATGATGGTCGAGGCACAGGAGATTGCGGAAAAGCTGGGCGTGAAATTTCCCATCGACGTGGATCGCCGGATTGATGGGGGTGCCGCCGTCGGGGCGCATCGCACCTCCATGTGGCAAGATCTGGATATGGGGCGCCCCATGGAGATTGACGCGCTTGTCACGTCTGTTCAGGAACTCGGCGCTTTAACCGGGACGCCAACCCCCACCATCGACACGGTGGCCGCATTGACCAAGCTCAGGGGCAAGGTCGCGGGTCTGTACTGATTTGGGCCGGGCAGGCCCGTGCGTCACACGGGGCCCGCCCGGACAGACATCACATCGACGCCAGCAGCGCCTCGCCACCCGACACTTCGCACACGCCGGGATTTTCCTCGGCTTGGAACACCGTCACCGTGCCGTCATCCACGAGCATCGCATAGCGCTTGGACCGGCCCATCAACCCAGCGGGCGGCGCGTCGAAATCCATGCCGATCGCCTTGGTAAAGCTGCTGTCGGCATCGCCCAGCATGGTAATGCCAGCGGCGGCAGCCCCGGTCGCCTCGCCCCACGCTTTCATCACAAAGGGGTCGTTGACCGAGACGCAGATAATCTCGTCCACGCCTTTGGCGTCAAACTGATCCTTGGTGCGCACAAAGCTGGGCACATGCGCCGAATGGCACGTGGGCGTGTACGCGCCGGGCACGGCAAAGATGACGACCTTGCGGCCCTTGGTCTTGTCGCTCAGCGCAACCGGCGCAGGGCCTTCTGCCCCCATCTCGACCAGTGTTGCCTCGGGGAGGGTATCGCCTTGGGAAATTGCCATGGATTTGCGCCTTTCTTGGAATTGCGTCTGCGTTCCCCTGCGATATAGGCTGCGCCGTGGCGCGAGGCGAGCGAAAGGTGCAATTCATGGGACATGTGGTGGTGATTGGGGCCGGACAGGCGGGCGCGTCCTGTGTGGCCAAGCTGCGCGGCCTCGGGTTTGATGGCGGCATCACGCTGATCGGGGCCGAAGCGGTGCCCCCCTATCAACGCCCGCCACTGTCCAAGGCCTATCTGCTGGGCGACATGACGCTGGAGCGTCTGTTTCTGCGCCCCGAGAGCTACTATGCCGACCAGAACATCGACTTGCGTCTGAACACATGGGCGACCGGGATCGACACCACGGCGCGGACCGTGTCCATCGGCGATGAGGTGCTTGGGTACGATGATCTGGTGCTGACCACCGGATCAGTCCCGCGGCGCTTGCCCGCGTCGATTGGTGGTGATCTGGACGGCGTCTACGTCATGCGTGACCTTGGCGACGCAGACGCGATGGAGCCGGAATTCCGGCCCGGACGGCGCGTGCTGATCGTGGGCGGTGGCTATATCGGACTGGAGGCGGCGGCGGTCGCCGCCAAGAAAGGTCTGGAGGTGGTGCTGGTCGAAATGGCAGACCGCATCCTGCAACGTGTGGCAGCACCTGAAACCAGCGACTACTTCCGCGCGCTGCACGCATCCCACGGCGTCGATATCCGCGAAGGCGTGGGCCTGCGCCGTCTGACTGGCGAGACGCGGGTGACCGGGGCGGACCTGAGCGACGGGACAGAGATCGCGGTGGATTTCGTGATCGCAGGCGTCGGTATCGCGCCCGCCACGACCCTCGCAGAGTCTGCGGGCCTTGCCCTCGACAATGGTATCGCTGTGGACGCGCGGGGCCGCACCTCGGTGTCCAGCGTGTGGGCGGCGGGGGATTGCGCGTCTTTCCCGTATGGCGGCACGCGCATCCGATTGGAAAGCGTCCCCCACGCGATAGACCAGGCCGAATGCGTGGCCGCCAACATCACCGGGGCCGCGCAGGATTATGTCGCGCGGCCTTGGTTCTGGTCGGACCAATATGACGTGAAGCTGCAAATCGCGGGGCTGAACACCGACTATGACCGAGTGATCGTGCGGGATGGCGGGGCGGCAAAATCGTTTTGGTACTATGCCGGTGATCGCCTTCTGGCGGTGGATGCGGCCAATGATCCGCGGGGCTATATGATCGGCAAGCGGCTGATTGAGGCGGGCAAGACTGCTGATCCGGCGGTGGTCGCGGACCCGACGGGCGACCTCAAGGCGCTGCTCAGGTGAGGATCATCGCGGGCCGCTGGCGTGGGATGCGGCTTGCCGCCGTGGGCAAGGGGGATGCGGGCGCGCATTTGCGGCCCACGCCGGACCGTGTCCGGGAGAGCCTGTTTTCGATGCTGGATCATCGCGGCGTTGTCGAGGGCGCGCGGGTTCTGGACCTGTTTGCCGGCACGGGCGCTTTGGGGCTGGAGGCGCTGTCGCGCGGCGCGGCTTCTGCTGTTCTGGTCGAGAAGGGGCGCGTGGGGCAGCGGCTGATTTCCGAAAATCTGACCAAGCTACAGGCTGAGGAGGCCACGCTGATCCGGGGGGATGCGACCCGTCTGGGTCCCTGCCCGAGCGCGCCGTTTGACCTTGTGTTCCTCGACCCGCCCTATGGGCAGGGTATGGGGGAGCGGGCGCTGATTTCGGCCCGGCCTTGGATGGTGCCCGGGGCTGTGGTGGTCTGGGAGGAGGAGGGGTTTCAAACCCCGCCGGACGGCTTTGGCCCGCTGGATCAGCGGCGCTTTGGCGGGGTCCATGTCACCCTGTTGGAACGGCTGGGCGCGTCAGGTGTCCCAGCATGGGACACGCCCTGACCCACCAAAAATCAATGGCTTACAGAGACGGTTTTACCAATCGTTAATCTTCTGCCCCATCCGCACCACGAGGCGCCACCACCAGCCACCACACCCCACCACGCAAAAAACGCCCCCCATCGCCTGCGCCACCGCCACGCTGGTGCCACTGCGCATTCTCCCGTAGCCTGACCCCGCAGCTTGGCACAAAAACGCGGAGACCCCTTGGACTGGGAAGACATCAAAACCCTGCGCGCGGTTGTGCGGCACAAGACCGTCCGGGCGGCGGGTTACGCGCTGGGGGTGCATCACACAACGGTCGGGCGGCGCGTCGAGGCGCTGGAGGCCAGCCTTGGCACCAACCTGTTCAATCGCACACCTGATGGCCTGATGCTGACCTCTGCCGGTGAACGTCTGTTTGGCGTGGCCGAAACCTTTGGCGAGGCGCTGATCGACGTGGAGCGGCACATTGCCGGGCTGGACGACGAACTGGCCGGGCCGCTGACGGTAACGATGCCCGAGCCGCTGCTGAACGCGCTGTTCCTTCCGGAACTGGACCGCTTCGTGGCGGCGCACCCGTCCATCGAACTGCGTTTTGACACCTCGCTCACGATCCGGGATGTGGCCCGGCGCGAAGCGGATTTCGCGGTACGGCTGGACAACAATCCGCCCGATACGCTGGTCGGCAAACGGCTGTTTGCCTATACCGAGGCCGCCTATGCCACGCCGGATTATCTGGCGCGGGACCCTGCCACCTACCGCTGGCTTGGCTGGGGGCACGCGACGCAGGGCGCGCCGGAATGGGTGTCGGCGTCGGAATATCCGGGCAACCCGGTCTGGGGCGTCTTTCCCACAATCCCCAGCCAGCAGGCCGCTGCGCGGCGTGGCCTTGGCCTGTCGATCCTGCCCTGCCTTTTTGGGGATGCTGATCCCGGTTTGCAGCGGGCCGGGACCCGCGCGCCGGTCAAAAGCCGGGATATCTGGTTGCTGACCCACAACGATTTGCGGCGCACGGCACGGGTGCAGGCGTTCATGCGGTTTGCCGAGGACGTGTTGCGCCGCAACAAGGATCGTCTGCGCGGGCGGCTGTAGCGAGATGCGATAACAGGTTGCCCACAATGGCCTGTTGTGATCGTCGACCGGCGCGGACCTCACGAAGATGGTCCAAGGTTCGACCGATCAGGCGGCCCCGCCCCCTGTTTTTACCGCAAGGCCAAATGCCGGGCGATGGCTGTGTCGCTTTGCCGTTTCGGACGATGGCAGCACGCCCTGTGCGGGCCGCATCCCTTGGCCGCGCCGCACGGTCGTAAGTCATTGCGATTGATGGCGATAATCCGGTCGAACATGTGCCCGCCATAGATATGCGCTTGGCCGTGGAACTTGGGAAAGACGGGCCGCGCACGCGCCATGTGTCCGGCCCTATGGCGGAGGCTGGTCATGGGTGCCGCGTGTTTTTTGGGCAGCGTGAACCCCCCTGCTGGATGAAAACCATTGAGGCGTGAGCCCAGCGGCGCAGCCAGTATGCCGCTTGGTCGAGACAGAGTTTTGCAGAGGCCGGACCTGCGGTGTCTGGCCCGTGGCGACGCCGGGCCTTCGCAAAATCGCACCAAAATGTTGCAAACATGCGTCGTGATGTTGCGAAATTGCAGTGGTACGCCTGTTGCCGACATGGCCGCCAGAGCGGCCTTTGCATCAGACAAGGAGCAGACCATGACAGAGCGCACAACCCGCCGCACCCTTTTGCAAGGATCAGCCGCAGCATTGGCCCTGACCGCAGCCCTGCCTGCGCTGGCCGCGGGCGGCACCCCCTCTGCCGATATGCCCTTCGAGAAAAAGAGCGTCGCGGTGAACGGGTCCAGCATGACCTATGTGGACGAGGGTACCGGGCCTGTTGTGCTGTTCCTGCACGGCAACCCCACATCGTCCTATCTGTGGCGCAATATCATCCCCTATGTCACCGACACGCACCGCGCCATTGCCGTTGATCTGATCGGCATGGGCGACAGTGACAAACCGGACATCGACTATACATTCGCGGATCACGCCGCCTATCTGGACGGTTTTATCGACGCGCTGGGGCTGCGGGATATCACGCTGGTCATCCATGACTGGGGGTCCGTTTTGGGGATGCGCTATGCGCGGCTGAACGAGAACAACGTCAGGGCCGTCGCGTTCATGGAGGCGGGCATTCCGCCCGGCCTGCCTGCCCCCAGCCTTGAGGCCATGGGCGAACCCAGTGCGCAGTTGTTTGCGATGCTGCGGTCCCCTGCGGGCGAACAGGCCGTGTTGCAGGGCAACTTTTTCGTCGAAGAAGTGCTGGGCAAGCTGGCGGTTGTCACGCCGCTGTCCGATGCGGTGATGGAACATTACCGCGCGCCCTTTCCCACGCCCGCCAGCCGCAAGCCGACGCTGGTCTGGCCCCGCCAGATCCCCATCGCGGGGGAGCCTGCGGACACGGCGGACGTCATTACGGCCAATGGTGCGTGGCTTTATGCCACGGACATGCCCAAGCTGATGCTGCACGTGGCCCCCGGCGCGCTGATGCCACCGCCGGTGGTGGAATATGTCAAGGCGAACGCCGCGAACCTCGAAGACGTGTTTTTGGGACCCGGTGTGCATTTCGTGCAGGAAGATCATCCCGACGCCATTGGCCGCGCGCTGCGCGACTGGATCGACCGGCTGCCGGGCTAGACGCCGCCATCACTCACCTGACACTGACCCTGACCCTGACCAAGAAAGACGACCTATGACCCCCACGTTCGCACTTGTGATTTTTGCGTTGGTGACCATGACCGCGCTGACCATCGAAATTGTCTATGGCTATGTCACCCAAGGGTTTGGCTACGGGTTTTCATCGAACCGGCCCATCATCGAAAAGACTGCGCTGGGGTTGCGGATTCAGCGCGCCTATCAGAACCAAGTTGAATCGGCGGCCTATATCGTGCCGGTTCTGGCCGGGGCGGCCTTGGCGGGGCTTGAGGCCCCCGGCGTGCTGGTGGCCTGCGCGGTGATCGTGCTGGGTCGGGCGGCTTTTGTGCTGCTGTATTACACCGGCGTCCCGTTCATCCGCATTCTGGGCTTTACCTGTGGCTCGCTTGGGACGCTGTATGTTGCGATCCAATTGATCGCCACGCTGGGTGCGGCGGCCTAGGACGCGGGTTTGCTGGCACCTGCGGGGCGCGGCGGTGCCTTGGCACCCGGCGAGAGCAGGTACATCTGGTTCAGGCCGTGGTCGCGCTGGCGGTTCCACATGTAGCAGACGTAATTGTCGATATTGTTGAGCGCGGTCTTGCGGGCGCCTGTGTTCCCGGTTTCCGCCGCTTCGGCCAGCAGGCGTGGATTGCCGATCAGAAAGACCTTGTTGTTTTTGTCCACGTCGTCGCGGTCGCGGTAGCACATGTTTTCCTTGCGGTTCCAGCCGCCGGAACACAGGTCGTGGCGTTCGTCGCGCGGTTTCAGCAGCGCGGTGGAGCGGTGGCCCATCTCGTGCAGCAGGGTCACGGTTTGCTGGTTGCGCGAGCGGTTGAAGTAGATCGGCATCAGTTCGATCGTGTTCTTGACCAGATGGCGCGCAACGGTGCCGTCGCCCACCCCGCCCACGGATTTGCAGCGGATGAATACGGGCAGAAGGCCCCGGAACCCCGCGCAGAAGGCAAGCGACCATTCGGACAGGATCGCTTCGATTTTGGTCAGCATCCGGTTCATCTGGGCGGGGCTGTAATCGGCGCCGAACCAGTGCGCCAGCGACGCTTCGGGATAGCGGGTGGAGGCGTGCCAGAGGATGCGCGCATCCGGGTTGCGGGCGATGGCCTGCACCTCGCGCCGGGCCCCTTCGACGAGGCAATAGGCGTTGAGATAGGCGCGCTTGACCGCCTTGAGCTTGTTGCCGGTGCATTTGCCGACGCCCACGCGCTGGCGGCGGAATTTCGGCGTGTTTGGGTCGATCTCGGTGCCGACGGGGCGGCTGTTGATCTGTTGGAACGGGTCCGCGCCGAGATACAGGCCGGGTTGCACGAGGTCGGAGAATTTGGGCGCGGGCGTGGTGCGCCGGGGACCGCCTGAGGCCGGTTTGGATGTGGGTTTGGACGTGGCTTTGGCCTTGGGCTTGGATTTGGGTTTGGGTTTGGGCGAGGTGCGTTTGGGTTTGCGACGGTCTTCGGCCTTTTGCAGGGCAAGCCGGGCGGCCATGGCGTTGGTCATGCGCTTTGGCGCAGGCGTGCTGCGGGCGATGGCGTTGAGCTGGGCCGACATATCGGCGGCGGTGATCTGCACATCTTCTGCCGCGTCGTGGTGTTTGAAGAAATCGACAAGATCGTCGAGGTCATCGAAATCCGCCTGCCTGATGACGTCGGGCGGTCCGCCATAGCGGGCCCGCAGGCGTTTGACGTGCATCCTGAAGGTAACGGGGGACATGTCGGACAGGGGACGGTCTGATGGCATGAAATACATCCTCAAATACGGTTTGATCAAAACGGCGCAGACGCGCGTGCGAAAATTGCACATCAAACCGTGCGAAGGATGACGCTCAAGATCAACCGTGTTGAGGGGGTGCGGCGCAAAGCAGCGGACACTTGCCGGGCGGGTCCGCCCGGCGCGGCGGTCCGGTCCTAGCGGCTGTAGGTCGGGTGGAACGTGCCTGCGGGCGACAGGGTAAAGATGTCGACGCCGTCCTCGGTTACCCCGACGGAGTGTTCGAACTGCGCCGACAGGGATTTGTCACGGGTGACGGCGGTCCAGTCATCGGCCAGCGTCTTGGTCTCGGGGCGGCCAAGGTTCACCATCGGTTCAATGGTGAAGAACATGCCGGGTTCCAGCACGGCACCGGTGCCGGGACGACCGTAATGCAGCACATTGGGCG
This sequence comes from uncultured Tateyamaria sp., assembly GCF_947503385.1. Classification (GTDB taxonomy): domain Bacteria; phylum Pseudomonadota; class Alphaproteobacteria; order Rhodobacterales; family Rhodobacteraceae; genus Tateyamaria. The sequence continues at coordinate 828,218 of NZ_CANNDO010000001.1, read as the reverse complement.
GCGCGTGGAACACCTGCCCCAGCCCGTGACCGCAAAAATCGCGCACCACGGACATGCGGTGACTTTCCACAAAGCTCTGGATTGCATAGCCGATGTCGCCAAATGTGTTGCCCGGTTTCACCGTCTCGATGCCGCGCATGAGCGCGTCATGGGTGACTTCGATCAGGCGTTCGGCCTTGCGGGGCAGTTTGCCCGCCACGTACATCCGCGACGTGTCGCCAAACCAGCCATCCACGATCACGGTCACGTCGATATTCAGGATGTCCCCATCCTTGAGCAGCTTGTCACCCGGAATGCCGTGACACACCACGTGGTTCACGCTGATGCAGCTGGCGTGCTGATAGCCCTTGTAACCAATCGTGGCGGATTTCGCGCCTGCATCCTCGACCATCTGGGTGATGATCTCGTCAATGCGGCCCGTGGTCTGGCCGGGAAAGACGTGATCGCTCATCGCGTCCAGAATGCCAGCCGCCAGCGCCCCTGCCGCGTGCATACCGGCAAAGTCCGAGGCTTCGTAAATGCGGATGCCGTCCTTGGTCAGGCGGCCGCGGCTTTCGTGCTTCACGGGGCGCTCCATCGTTTTGCGCGTGTCTTTCGGGCATATAGTGCACTGCGGCGCGTGACGCCACCAGTTGTCAAATCACCACATCCAGAGGCCCGGATACGGTGACCCCTTGGGGCGTGATATGGGTCCCTAGGCAGATCGTGTCCACCCCCGCCTCTGTTGCCGCCGCATAGGCGGTGGCGTAGGCCGGGTCGATATCCGCCGCCAGCGCAAAGCGGGTGCAGTCCGTGCGCTGCACCAGATAGAGCATAACAGCGCGGTGGCCCGCCGCCGCCATACCCGCCAGTTCGCCAAGATGTTTGGCCCCGCGGGCGGTGACACTGTCGGGAAATTCGGCAAGGCCGTTTTGCCGGGACAGGGTGACGGATTTGACCTCGACATAGGCGTCCGGCACACTGTCGCCCTGCAACAGAAAGTCGATGCGACTGTTCTGGCCGTATTTCTGTTCCGGCCTGACGGTGCTGTATCCGTCAAAGCCCGGCACGGTCCGCGCCTCGAACGCGGCGCGCAGGGCGCGGTTGGGCACAGAGGTGTCGACGCCGGTAAAGTGCCCGTCCCCATGGTCGACCAGACGCCAGCCGTATTTCAGCTTTTTCCTGGGGTCGTCATTCGGCTCAAGCCAGATGCGCATACCGGGTTCCGCCAGCCCCATCATGGAGCCCGGATTGGCGCAATGGGCCGTCACCGCGCGCCCGTCCGGCAGCGTGCAGTCCGCGAGAAAGCGTTTGTAGCGACGGATGAGTGTGGCGGGGACAAGTTCGGTTTGAAAGCGCATGGGGGCGGGCCTATACCTCGTGGGGCATATGCTCAAGGAGGCCAGCATGTCCAACCCCACCGCTGCGATGCTGGTCATCGGAGATGAGATCCTGTCAGGCCGCACGCGGGATGCCAACATGCATTACCTCGCAGGCAAACTGACCGAGGCGGGCATTGACCTGAAAGAAGTGCGCGTGGTCAGCGACGATCGTGCGGCCATTATTCTGGCGGTGCAGGTGCTGTCGGAGCTGTATGACACGGTGTTTACCTCGGGCGGGATTGGCCCGACCCATGACGATATCACGGCGGATTGCATTGCCGACGCCTTTGGCGCGACGATTGACGTGCGCGAAGATGCGCGCGCCATTCTGGCGGCGCATTACGAACGGGCGGGCACCGAATTGAACGCGGCACGCCTGCGCATGGCGCGCATTCCCGACGGTGCGGGCCTGATCGACAATCCGGTGTCGGCGGCACCGGGTTTCAGCTTGGGGAATGTGCATGTGATGGCCGGTGTGCCGTCGGTGTTTCAGGCGATGGTGGCCAGCGTGTTGCCGACGCTGACGGGGGGCCAGCCGCTGGTGTCGCGGACCTTGCGGATCGAGCGGGGAGAGGGTGATATTGCCGGACCTCTGGGTGAGCTGGCCGAGGCCCATCCCGCCCTCAGCATCGGGTCCTATCCGTTTCAAAAGGACGGGCGCTATGGGTCCAATGTGGTGATCCGGGGCGTGGATGCGGCACAGGTGGACGCGGCCATTGCCGCGCTGTCCGTGACCTTTGCCGAATGACCGATCCGGCGCCGCTTTTGGATGCGATCGAGGCGACGTGGCCGCCCGCACGCACCATGCGCGAAGGCCCGTGGACCATTCGCGACGGTGCAGGCGGGGGCAAGCGGGTGTCGGCGGCAACGGCAGAGGCGCCCGTCACCGCCGATGACATTGCAACCGCCGAAGCCGCCATGCTGGCGCTGGATCAGCCCCGGCTGTTCATGCTGCGCCCGGACGAGGCTGCGCTGGACCGGCAACTGGCCGATCGCGGCTATGAGGTGATTGATCCGGTGAACCTGTATGTTGCGCCGGTGGAATTGCTGACGGATGTGCCGATCCCGCGGGTGACCGCCTTTGCGATATGGGAACCGCTCGCCATTATGGCCGAGATTTGGGAGACCGGCGGCATCGGGCCTGCACGGCTGGATGTGATGCACCGTGCGGCGGTGAAAACGGGTATTCTTGCCCGCCACGCGGACAAGCCCGCTGGCGCGGGGTTTGTCGCGTTGCACGGCGGTATCGCGATGGCGCACGCGGTCGAGGTGCTGCCGCATCAGCGGCGCAAGGGCGTGGCGCAGTGGATCATGCGGCGCGCGGCCTTTTGGGCGGCGGAACAGGGGGCGGACCGGTTGGCGGTTTTGTGCACAGCGGCAAATGGCCCGGCCAACGCGCTCTATCAGCGGTTGGGTTTTTCGGCCTTGACCGGCTATCATTATCGCATTCACCCGGAGGACACATGACCGATCTGCCCACAGCCCTTGATCTGCCGATGGTGGACCCGCTGCCCGAGGCCACGCAGCGCTATTTCGACATTTGCGACGAAAAGCTGGGATTTGTGCCAAATGTGCTGCGCGCACATGCGTTCGACATCGACAAGCTGAACGCCTTTACGGCGCTTTACAACGATCTGATGCTGGCCCCCAGCGGGCTGAGCAAGCTGGAGCGCGAGATGGTGGCGGTGGTCGTGTCGGCCACGAACCGGTGCCATTATTGCCTTGTGGCGCATGGCGCTGCCGTGCGGCAGCTGTCGGGCGATCCGTTGCTGGGCGAGGCGCTGGTCACCAATTGGCGCGTGGCGGATGTGGACGCGCGGGTGCGGGCGATGCTGGGCTTTGCCGAAAAGATCACGCTGGCCTCGGCCACGATCGAAGAGACCGACCGGCAGGCCCTGCGCGACCACGGATTGAGCGACCGGGATATCTGGGATCTGGCCAATGTGGCTGCGTTTTTCAACATGTCGAACCGGGTTGCATCGGCCACCGCGATGCAACCCAACGCCGCGTATCACGGGCAGGCCAGGTAAGGCGGTGCTGCGCACCGCGATCCGCGCGCTGACGCTGCTGGCGGCCACGCAGGGCCTTGCGCTGGAGCTGGAACTGCCGCCCGGTGCGCGCCAGACCGCGTCCCGCGACAGCGCGCTGGCGCAAGTGGCGGTGCCGGTGGCCCCGTTTGGCGATCAGGGGCTGGAGACGGCCACGTTCGAAGGACCCGTGCAGCGCAGCACCTACCGCGTGCCCAGTCAGGCGCTGACGCCGCTGCAATTGCTGGCACCTTTGCGCGAACAGGTACAGGCGGCGGGCTACGAGGTGATCCTCGATTGTGATCAGGACAGCTGTGGCGGGTTCGATTTCCGCTTTGCCATAGAGGTGCTGCCCGCGCCCAACATGTATGTGAACATCCGGGCCTATCACTTTGTCACCGCGCGCAGCGCGGACGGGGCTGCGGCGGTCATGCTGCTGGCCAGTGCCGCGCAGAGCGCGGGCTACCTCCAGATCATCGCGGCGGGTGAGACGGCAGAGGCGCGGCCTGTACCGCTGACCGGGGACAGGGTGGTCGACACGCCCGCGCCACCACCCACCGATTTTGTCGAACGGTTGCTGCGCACCGGGTCTGCGGTGATGACAAGCATCGAATTTGCCGTGGGCACAACCACCCTGTCAGACATCCCGTCGCCCGAGATGACGGACCTTGCCGCGCTGATGGAAGAGCGTCCCAACCTGCAAATTGCGGTGGTCGGTCACACGGATACCGTGGGCGGACTGGATGCCAATATCAGCGTCTCGCGGGCCCGCGCGGCGGCGGTGCGCACCCGGCTGACCCAGACCTATGGCGTGGACCCTGCGCGGGTGGAAGCGGCGGGCATGGGATACCTTGCCCCACGCGCATCAAACCTCACGGAAGAAGGACGGGAACAAAACCGGCGGGTCGAGGTGATTGTGGTGCGCGACGGCACATGACGCCGCCACGACGGCAATGCGGCCCCGGTGGTGGCAAACCAAACGGGGCCGGATCAGCTGTCATACTGTTCAGCGCCGGGACAGGGTCGGAATGCCCAACATCTCCGAAAAGGAAAACCCGCCCGATTTGCCCGAACGTTTTCTGTCCCCACCCTTGATCACCAGCGGCAGGATGAAATCGGCCATACGTGCGTGCCGTGGAAAGGCAAACTTGTCCTTGGGCGTACGCTTGCTGATCAGCGGGATCGGGAAATTGGCCATCCGGGCATGGCGCGAAAAGGCCGAACCCGTATAGGGTTCACGATCACTCAGCAGCGGGATTGGGAAATTCGCCATCCGTGGCCCGCCGGGCATCAGGGCGTTGGTGCCCGTTTTGCCGTTGATCAGATGCGGGAACGGCCAGTTGGCCATGCGCGTGTGACGCCCGATCATGGTGCCGGTATAGGGCTTGCGGCGACTGATCAGCGGGATCGGGAAATCCGCCATCCGTGCGTGCCGTGGAAAGGCAAACTTGTCCTTGGGCGTGCGCTTGCTGATCAGCGGGATCGGGAAATTGGCCATGCGGGCATGGCGCGAAAAGATGGATTTGGTGTAGGGTTTGCGCCGATTGATGAGCGGGATGGGCCAATTGGCCATCCGCGCGTGCGGCGGGAACACCGCCATCGTAAACGGCTTTTTCCGATTGATGAGCGGGATCGGCCAATCGGCCATGTAGAAATTCGTTGCTTCGGGATCGCGTGGGCGCGACAGCATCAGCGGATGGTCACGCAGCACGTTCAGGCCGCGTTCGACCTTGTCCTTGTATTCGACCTCTTCGACCAGATCGCCAAGGTCCGCCGCACCCATATCCGCCATAACATCGCGTGACGTCTGCGCCACGCTGAGCGGCTTGTGGCCCGCGCGCACCAGCAGCACCGCGCCGCCCTTGGCCAGACGATCTGCATAGGCCTTGGCCGTTGCGGATGCGACGCCAGCCGCCTCCAGAGCGTCGGCACTGCCGGTTTCCGCTTCGAACAAATGAACGATCCGCCGGTTCAAACGCTTGATATACAAGAGTTCTTTGCGTGCCTTGCGGGCCGCCTCGGCGTTGTCGAAATAGCGGGTGATCACCTTGGTCATAGTCTCTCCTCTCAGCGCTCGGCTACACAGGATGAGGGTGAAACCTTGCGTTGATCTTGTCGTCCGGCGCCCGGAAAAGCCGATGGCTGTGTCGCGACAGGCCATTGCGCCTGATAGGCCAATTAGGGCGGCGGCGCGTCAAGCCAAGCATTATCCTGCATCATCCCCTGTTTGCCGGTGCGGACCGGCGGTGGAGGACAGCAAAAAATGCCCCGATGCGCAGAGGCACACCGGGGCAGGTCAACCGAGGGGAGGTTGGTTGGAAGGTCGTTACCAGTCTGACGGACCCTTGTCCGCGAAAGCGTGCACGAGGAAGTCGATGAAGGCACGCACCTTGGGCTGGGTGAACCGGCCCGGTGGGTAAACGGCGTAGATGCCTTGGGTTTCCATCGGCAGATCGGGGATGGCGTCCTGCACCAAGCCCTTTTCCATCGCGTCGGCATAGAGGAAGCTGGGCAGATAGGCGATGCCGAGGCCCGAAATGGCCGCGTTCAGCAGTGACTGCCCGTCATTAACGCTGAGCCAGCCAGCGGTGCGCACCTGACGTTTTTCGCCCGACGGTGCGGTGAGTTTCCACACATTGCCCGACGATTGGTTGGAATAGTGCAGCAGTTTGTGTTCGTTCAGATCGTCGATCTTTTCGGGCCGTCCGAATTTCTGGAAATATTCGGGGCTGGCGATCATGCGTTTCGTCGTCTCGGTCAGCTTGCGGGCGCGCAGCGTGCTGTCTTCGAGTTCGCCGATGCGCACGGCCATGTCGAACCCTTCGGAGATGAGTTCGACGTAGCGGTTGTTCAGCACCATATTGACGGTGATGTCGGGGAAATCCTCAAGGAATTCCGACAGCGCCGGTGACAGGTGATTGACGCCGAAATCCGTGGCCACGGAGATGCGCAGCAGCCCCGAAGGCGCGGATTGCATTGAGGTGACCAGCGCGTCAGCCTCGCCTGCGTCATTCAGCACGCGGCGGGCGCGGTCATAATAGGCAAGTCCAATCTCGGTCGGGCTGACCCGGCGTGTGGTCCGGTTCAGCAGGCGCGCACCCAGACGAGCCTCCAGCGACGAGACGTGTTTGGAGACGGCGGATTTGGAAATCCCCATCTTTTTGGCCGCGTCGGTGAAACCACCTTGGTCAACCACGGTGGCGAAGGCTTCCATTTCTGTGAGGCGGTCCATTGCCGGCCCTTTCGTTAATCTACTCGAGGTGCAGGTATGCCGACCAATCTGGGCAGGATCGGGGCAGGGATGGGATAATATCGGGATGATTGTAGGGATCGTTGAAGGCACGGAAACGACCGGGGCCTGTGATCCTGCAATCAGATGGTGTCGCCGACGCTCCAGCTTTGGAACGTGTCGGCTTCGGTCTGTAGCGGCGCCTGGTCCTGGCCTCCGATCAGCAGAAAGCCGTAGCCGGGCGTGTTCCAGCGCGCCAGTTCCATGCCCTGTGCCGCGCCCATGCTCACCGGTTTGCCGTCGGGGCCTGCCGGGATGATGCACAGCGCCACCGGCGTGCCGTCGGCACGTTGGTAGGCCAGTTGCACCAGCGGCTTGCCGTTAAAGCCCAGCACCTGCGCCCGTTTGAAGGTCAGACCTTCTGCATCGGGCAGCGACGTGAGGTCGAGGCCCAGCGCAGCGGATACGGTTTGCAATTGTGCGGCGCGCTCGGCGTCGGTCGTGGTCACAGACGCCAGCGTTTCCGGCGTATAGAGCGATTGGTAGGAGGCAACAAAGGCCGCCCAGCCCGGAGGCGGCGCAGGCTGCGGCTGGCCAAAGCCGGTGAACAGCGCCATGGCCAGTCCGGCGGCGATCCCCGTGCCGAAGGTGCCGATGCCCCAGCCCCAGCCGAACCGCGGTGCGGCATCTGCGGCGGAGGGTGCGGCGGGCAATGCGGGCATGGGCGGCGCATCATCAAGCAGCGCGTTATACGCCTCGGCCAGTTCGGCCATCGGAATGTCGAGCGACGCCAGCCGTTCACCCAGAGCCGTGTCGGTTTCCAGCGCCTCACCTATGGCAGTGGCCAGCGCGTCGTCCGCCTCACCGTCGAGAAAGGCGGTCAGCTCTTCGTCCGTGAATGTGTGTGTCTGGGTCATGATGTTTGACCTTTGGCATCCGCCATGTCCTCGCCCAGCCGTTTGCGGGCGGCGGCCAGGCGGCTCATGACGGTGCCGATGGGGATGTCCATAATCTCGGCCGCTTCCTTGTAGCTATAGCCTTCCACGTAGACGAGGAAGACGGAGTGACGTTGTGCCTCGGGTAAGGCGTTCACTCTGTTCAACACGTCACGGGCGAGAATATTCGTATCTGCGGCAGGAGATTTATCCGGAAGGTCGATTTCTTCGACCGGAACGAGGCCGCCACCGGTGCGCACCTTGCGCGATCGCAGTTCGTTCAGCCAGATGCGTTGGGCCATGCGGAACATCCAGCGGTCCAGATGTGTGCCCGCCTCGAACTGGTCGGCCTTGTCCAGCGCGCGCAGGCAGGTTGTCTGGGCCAGATCGTCGGCCCAGTCACGTCGTCCGGTGAGCGCCACGGAATAGCGCCACAGGCGCGGAAAGACCGCGCTCATGCCGTCCCGAACCTCGCTGACGGAATCTTTTGCAGTTGTGCGAATAAAACTGCCCTCGACGTGTTACCTTGGGGCAAACCACCATGTTTCGGAGGAAATGGGAAATGAAAAAATTCGTGATCGGCCTGTGCGCGGCTCTTGGGCTGGCTTCCGCCGTTTTTGCACAAGGCACACCCGCGCCGGACGGCGCCCGCGTCTATTTTGTGAACCTTGAGGATGGCGCGACAGTCAGCTCTCCGGTGACGGTGGTCTTTGGACTTGAGAACATGGGCGTGGCCCCTGCGGGCACCGAGCGCGAGAATACCGGCCACCACCACCTGTTGCTGAACCGCCCGCCGCTGGGCGATGGTCCCGACGGCGCGGAAGAGCTTGAATACGGCCTGCCCGCCGATGAAAACCACATCCACTTTGGCGGTGGTCAGACGCAGGTGACGCTGGACCTTGATCCCGGCCAGCACACGATGCAGCTGGTGATGGGGGACCTGAACCACGTGCCGCACGCCACCCCGATCACCAGCGACGTGATCACGATCACGGTCGAGTGACGCCGGTCAGATCCATTTGAGCCGCCGCATCAACCACAATGCGGCGACTGAAATCACCACCATCGCAGCACAGAGCGCGGCAAAGGCCCACGGGGTTCCGACCCCGGGCATCCCCGCGACATTCACGCCGAACAATCCGGTGATGAATCCCAGCGGCAGGAACACCGCCGCCACGATGGACAGGACATAGCCATTGTGGCCCTGCTTGAGCGCGGCCTGCGCGGTGTGGTGATCCTGCACGGCGGTCATGCGGGCGACCAGCGCGTCCAGTTCTTCGACCGCGAGTTTGGCGAGGTTGGCCTGTTCGCGCATTTGCGCGCGCAGGCGGTCGGTCATCAGCGCGCTGTCGGTCAGCACCAGCGCGTCCAGCGCGTCGCGCTGCGGCCCAAGATAACGGCGCAGACGGATGGCCATTCGGCGCTCTTCGGCCAGTTCGTGCGGCAACGGGGCGTCATCATCGACAACCGTATCCTCCATCACGTCGACCCGGTCGCTGAGGTCAAAGACCGTATCGCGCACGCGTCGCATCAGACGGCGCGCCAACTGACCCACCATTGTCAGCGCATTGGCTGGTGCGGCGCCGGCCTCGGCCTCGTGCCGCAATTCGTCCACGGCGACGACGTGGCGGGCCTGTACCGTGATCAACAGCGTTTTGGTCACCCAGATGCGCACGGCGACCATCTGGTCCACCGGGCCATCGTTGTTCATATTGACGCCCCGCAGGTTCAGGATCAGCCCATCCGCGTAAGGGTCGCAACGCGGCCGCGTTTCGGGTGCCAGAAGGCCTGCCGCAGGGATGTCGGCCACATGGTCGGACAGAAAGGCAGGCAGGTCCGGGTCCGCCAGATCGAAATGCAGCCAGCGGTAGCCGGACGTTACAGGGCCTGTGCCCGCCGGGGCGGCCTGTCCGGTGTCGTCGATATCAAAGGCACAGATTGGCATGGTCGGACGCTATCCGCGGCACCCCGTATCCGCAACTACAGTGTCGCGGCCAGCCGCGTGCCCTGATCAATGGCGCGTTTCGCGTCCAGTTCCGCCGCGACATCCGCACCGCCGATCACGTGGCAGGTCTTGCCCGCCGCCTCAAGCGCGTCGGCAAGGCTGCGGTTGGGCAACTGCCCTGCGCAAAGCACGATATCGTCCGCAGGGATCGTCGTCGGGTTTTCGCGCGCCTCGCCAAAGCTGACATGCAGCCCGTCTTTGTCGATGCGTTCGTAGTTCACGCCACCGACAAATTCGACGTCTTTCATCTTGAGCGCTGCGCGGTGAATCCAGCCGGTGGTCTTGCCCAGCCGCTTGCCGTGTTTCTCGGCCTTGCGTTGCAGCAGCGTGACATTGCGTGCGGGCGCTTCGGGTTGCGGGCCTTGCGGTGCGAGGCCGCCCCGATGGTCGGCGGGGTCGGTCACGCCCCATTCGGTCATCCATTCGGGCAGGTTTTCGGTCGGGCTTTCGCCTTCGTGCACGAGGTATTCGGACACGTCAAAGCCAATGCCGCCCGCGCCGATCACAGCCACGCGTTTGCCGGGCGTCGCCGCCTTGGTCAGCACGTCGATATAGGAATGCACGTTGTCCGCGTCCTGTCCCGGAATTTCGGGATCGCGCGGCAGCACACCGGTGGCAATGATCACCTCGTCAAAGTCCTTGAGCATCTCGGGCGTCGCCTCGGTTTCGAGGCGCAAGGTGACGCGCGCGTCGGCGACCATGGTGCGGAACCAGTCGACAAGGCCCCAGAATTCTTCCTTGCCGGGCACCTGTTTGGCCAGGTTTAGCTGGCCGCCAATCTCGGACGCGCGGTCGATCAGGGTCACGGCGTGACCCCGCTGTGCCGCCGTGATGGCCGTGGACAGGCCCGCGGGTCCGGCCCCCACGACGGCCACGGTTTTCACCGTCTCGGCAGGGGTTATGGTCAGTTCCGTCTCGTAACAGGCGCGCGGGTTGACGAGGCACGAACTGATCTTGCCCGAGAAGGTGTGGTCAAGGCACGCCTGATTGCAGGCGATGCAGGGCGCGATGTGACCCGCCTGCCCGTCCATCGCCTTTTTCACAAAATCCGCGTCCGCCAGCATGGGCCGCGCCATCGACACCATGTCGGCGCAGCCGGTGCTCAGCACCTCTTCGGCCACGTCGGGCGTGTTGATGCGGTTGGAGGTGATGACGGGGATGTTGACCTTGCCCATCAGCTTTTTCGTGACCCAGGCAAAGGCGGCGCGCGGCACAGATGTGGCAATGGTCGGAATGCGCGCCTCGTGCCAGCCGATGCCGGTGTTGATGATGGTGGCACCGGCTTTTTCGATCTCCTGCGCCAGTTGCACCACCTCGTCATGGGTCGATCCGTTAGGCACAAGGTCGATCATCGACAGCCGGTAGATGATGATGAAGTCTTCGCCCACGGCCTCGCGGGTGCGGCGCACGATCTCGATGGGCAGGCGCATCCGGTTTTCGTAGCTGCCGCCCCAGCGGTCGGTCCGCTTGTTGGTGTGGGTCACGAGGAACTGGTTGATAAAGTACCCTTCGGAGCCCATGATTTCGACCCCGTCATAGCCCGCTGCGCGGGCCCGCACCGCGGTGGCGACGATGTCGCTGATCTGTTTTTCGATGCCCTCTTCGTCCAGTTCCTTGGGCGGGAAGGGCGAAATGGGGGATTTCACCGGCGACGGGGCCACGCACATCGGCCCGTAGGCATAGCGGCCCGCATGGAGGATTTGCATGGCGATCTTGCCACCGGCCGCGTGCACGCGCTGGGTGACGATGGAATGGTTCGCCACGTCCTCGTCCGTGGTCATCATCGCGGCTCCGGGCAGCACGGACCCTTCGAGGTTCGGCCCGATCCCGCCAGTGACCATCAGCGCCACCTCGCCCCGCGCCCGTTCGGCGTAGAACTCCGCCACCCGGTTCCAGTCCTTGGTCTCTTCGAGACCGGTGTGCATGGAGCCCATCAGGACGCGGTTCTTGAGCGTGGTGAACCCAAGGTCCAGCGGCGCAAGCATGTTTGGATAGGCTGTCATAATGTCCTCCCGACGGGTCTTTGCTCTTGGTGTCAGGTATAGAGCGCGCGATGTCACGTGCAACGCGGCGTCAGAGGGAGATTTCGCAATGGTACACGTCAGGCAAGCGCAGACGGGCGAGGCCGATGCGCTGGGTGCGGTCATGTGGGATGCGGTTCATAACGGGCCCAGCCTTTACACCGCGGCGCAGCGGGCCGCATGGGTGCCGCGCGCCCCATCCGGGCCGACATGGGCCGCACGGCTCGGGGATCAGCAGATTTGGGTCGCGGAGGAGGCGGGCGCGCTGCTGGGCTTTGTGACGTTGGGCGATGGCGGCTATGTGGATTTCGCCTATGTCCGTGGCGGCGCGCAGCGGCGCGGCATCTTTGGCGCGTTGATGACCACCTTGGAAGGATCGGCGCGCGATCAGGGTGCCCGCCGTCTCTGGACCCATGCCAGCCTCATGGCGCAGCCCGCATTTGCGCAGGCGGGCTTTCATGTTATCCGGCACCAAGACATTGAGCGGCGGGGAGAAATCCTGTCGCGGGCCGAGATGGAAAAGACGCTGATATGACACCCGATGACATCGCCAAACTGCCCTACCGCCGCAATGTGGGCGTCATGGTCCTGAACGCGGATGGCCATGTTTGGGTCGGCCAGCGCAAGGACCGCTACAAAGATGCGTGGCAAATGCCCCAAGGCGGCATCGACAAGGGCGAGGACGCCCGCGCCGCCGCCCTGCGCGAGCTGGAAGAAGAAACCGGGATCACTGCTGACCTCGTGGAGGTTGTTGCCGAAACGGATGGCTGGTTGCCCTACGAACTGCCCCATGACCTGATCCCCAAACTGTGGAAGGGGCGGTTTCGCGGGCAGGAGCAAAAATATTTCCTGCTGCGGTTTCTCGGCTCGGACGATCAGATCAACATCGACACTGACGACCCGGAGTTTTCGTCGTGGCGCTGGATGCCGCCCGCCGACCTGCCCGACGCCATCGTGCCGTTCAAGCGCGACGTCTATATGCAGGTGCTGGCCGAGTTCGAGGGGCATTTGTGATGCGTATGCTGGCGCTTTGCCTGTGTGTAATGCCGTCGCTGGGCCAAGCGTTGTCCTGCCTGCCATGGGGCGTAACGGATGCGTACCTGCAGGCGGACAGATCCGATGCGTCCTATATTCCGGTGATCGGCACGTTGGATTTTGACGAAAACGCGCTGCCTCTGGCGCGTCTCAAAAACCCTGATGACCTGCCCAAAGACACCACCATCCCCGCCACATTCGACGGGCTGGCGATGGTGCGGCGCGGGGCAGACGCGCCCTTTGCCACCGATCTGACGCTAAGGGTCGAGTGCGCCGCGCATTGGTGCGGCGGGGCCACGCCGGGCAAGGTTCTGGCCTTTCTGCGCAAGGACGGTGACGCCTACACGCTCGGCAGTGGCCCCTGTGGCGGCTACGTGTTCAGCGCGCCCGACAGGGCGACCATCAAAAAGGTCCGCCAATGCCTGAAGGGCCGCGCCTGCGCGCCTAGCGCGTTACGCTAGTCAGGCTGTGGATCAGGGCGCTGGTGTCGTCCTGCAAGGCATCGATGATGTCAAAATGGTGCAGGCCCTCCACGACATCATGCGCAGCACCCCACGCCTGCGCCAACCACTGCGCCTGATCCAGAAACACGGGCCGTTCGTCGGCCCCCACGCGCACGGTCACCGGCACGTCGGGCGTGGGCTGATGCACCGGGCTTTCGGCGCGGGCCATGGCCGTGTCGAGCGCAAAATCAGCATTCATCGAGGTGCGGATCAGCGGTTCGAGATCGCTGACCGGTGAAATCGGCACCACGCAGGTCAGGCACGCCATAACGTCACGATGCAGCATACCGGGTGCCAGCATCCGCGACACCAGATGACCGCCAGCGGAATGCCCCGCGAGGCTGATCGGGCCAGAGGTATTGGCCGCGATATGCGTCACCGCTTGGGCAATCTGTTGGGTAATCCCCGCGATGCTGACACGGGGCACAAGATCATAGGACGGCATCGCAACCGACCAGCCGCGCGCATTGGCACCGGCGGCAAGGTGGGACCAGTCATGCCGGTGAAACTTGAGCCAATAGCCGCCATGCACAAAGATCAGCGTGCCGTGCGAGGGGCCTTCGGGCTGGAACAGATCGTAGGCCATCCGCTCGGATGGGCCATAGCTGACCGCCAGCCGCGCCCGGTCCCCTCGTGCTGCGCGATAGGCTGCGGCCTGCGCCTGCCAGCGCGGCGGAAAGCCTTCGGCCCCGTCAATGTAGGCGCCGTTGGCATAGGCGTCGTCGAGATCTGGCATGATCGCCTCCGGTCGTTTGGTGCTGGACAAGCGTAACCGCGCTTGGTTCAGATGCGCCAGACCCGAAAGGACATGCCATGCTCGACCAGATCACCGACCTGAAATCCATGCTCTCCGATCCGTCGCTGCTTGAAACCCGCGCGTTTGTGAACGGCGGCTGGGTGGATGGGGATGACGGCACTTTTGACGTCACGAACCCGGCGCGCGGCGACGTGATCGCGCAGGTGGCCGACCTGAGCCGCGCGCAGGTGGCCGAAGCCATCGCAGGGGCCAAGGCCGCACAAAAGGAGTGGGCCAGCTGGACCGGCAAGGAGCGTGCCGCCGTGCTGCGGCGCTGGTTCGACCTGATGATGGAGAACGTGGACGATCTGGGCACCATCCTGACCGCCGAACAGGGCAAACCGCTGGCCGAGGCCAAGGGCGAGATCGGCTATGGCGCGTCGTTCATCGAATTTTTCGCCGAAGAGGCCAAACGCGTCTATGGCGAGACGATCCCCGGCCACCAGCGGGACAAGCGCATCTTGGTGATCAAGCAGCCGATCGGCGTTGCGGCTTCGATCACGCCATGGAACTTTCCCAATGCGATGATAACCCGCAAGGCGGCGCCTGCCTTGGCTGCCGGGTGCGCCTTTGTCGCGCGGCCTGCCGAACTGACGCCCCTGTCGGCGATTGCGTTGGGGGTGCTGGCCGAACGGGCGGAGCTGCCCGCGGGCATCTTTCAGGTGGTGACCACCTCGAACGCGTCGGAGACGGGCAAGGAGTTCTGCGAGAATCCGGCGGTGTCCAAACTGACCTTTACCGGCTCCACCCAAGTGGGTCGTATCCTGCTGAAGCAGGCCGCCGATCAGGTCATGAAATGTTCGATGGAGCTGGGCGGCAATGCGCCCTTTATCGTGTTTGATGACGCCGATCTGGACGCGGCCGTCGATGGCGCGATGATGTGCAAGTTTCGCAATGCGGGCCAGACCTGTGTCTGCGCCAACCGGATCTATGTGCAGGCAGGCGTCTATGACGCTTTCGCGGCCAAGCTGAAGGTGGCGGTGGAAAATCTCAAGGTCGGGGACGGGTTCGAGGACGGCGTGACCACCGGGCCGCTGATCTCGGAACAGGCGGTCGAGAAAGTACAGAACCACCTTGAGGATGTGGTGGAACATGGGGGCGCGGTTTTGACCGGCGGGGCGGCCCACGAACTGGGCGGCGGGTTTTTGCAGCCCACCATCGTGACCGGGGTCACGCAGGACATGAAAGTCGCCCACGAGGAGACGTTTGGCCCGCTTGCCCCGCTTTTCAAATTCGATGACGTCGATCAGGTGATCGAGATGGCGAATGACACGATTTTTGGCCTTGCCGCCTATTTCTATGCGGGCGATCTGAGCCGGGTCTACAAGGTGGCCGAGGCGCTTGAATACGGGATTGTGGGGGTCAATACGGGCATCATTTCGACCGAGGTTGCGCCCTTTGGCGGGGTCAAGCAATCGGGGCTGGGCCGTGAGGGATCGCATCACGGGATCGAGGAATTCCTTGAGATGAAATATATCTGCATGAGCGTCTGACCACGCTTGTGTCCCAGCATGGGACACCGATGCTGGGACGAGAAATCAATGGCTTACAGCGGCGGTTTTACCATTCATTAAGGTTTGACCACCGCCACGGCCCTGCCCCGCCTGCCCGGCAGGGGCGCGCGAGGTCAGGTCTTTTCGCTCAGATACTGGTGCAGTTCGGTCAGGATTTCGGCCCCTTCGAGCGGCATATCCGGGAAGGCGGCCCGCAGGTTCGGCGCAGCGCGCATCGCGTCCACCGACAAGGGCGGCTGGTCCGCTGCACGACCGCTCCATTCGTGGCCAAAGACGTGGGTCAGCACAAAGTCGAGCTTGGTCGTGGTGCCCGTGGCCTGCAACCGGGCCGCGTCAATATTGCCAAAGACCCGCTCATAGGCCGCGACGAGATCAGCACCGGGATCGAGCAGGTCCATGACATCCGCGATGTTCAGGAGCGGCGCACCTGCGCCGCCACCCGCGCCGCCACTACCCGCGCCGCCACCGTCACCCGCCAATTGTGACAACAGATATGAATGCGGCGCGCGTTTGGACATCAACGCAATCTGCGGCGCGGACGCGGGGGCGGTCAGCGGCTCGATATCCGGGAAGGGATGCGACAGCTTGGCCCCGATCACATGGACCCGCGGGCCGGGGGTGCCGGTGACACCGGGCGGGCCTGCCGACAGGACCATGGCGGGCGCACCTGTCGCCTGATCCGCTTCGATCCGCGCGGTCACGGGCTGATCCGACGTGCTTTTGAGATGCGTCTTGCCCATCAGCGCGACAGAGCCGCCGGGGGATTGCGGCACGCTGGCAGCCAGCCGGGTCAGATCGCCCTTGGGGTAGACCACCTTGATCTCGACCTTGCGACAGACCAGCAGCGTGCTGAGCAGCCCGAATTCAGCCCAGCTGTCATCATCGACGGCAATCGGCACCTGAAACTGGTAGCCGGAGGGCACGTTCTGCACCAGATTGGTCGCCGCCTGCGTGATCGGGTGTTCAAAATACCAGCCGGTTGCCGTCGCGGGATCGAACTGCGCCGCAGACACCGAGATTTCGGCAGGGCCGTGGTAGATGATGTGGATGTCCGCCCTGTCGCCGGTGCCGTCATGGGCAAACAGCCCGCGCGGCGCACCGGATTTGGGCTTGAGCGACAGAACATCGGCAGGCACATGCGACACCGCCCCGCCCGGCACGGCCACAGTGGCCTGATCCCCCGCAGCCTGCGCCGCAGAAAACGACACCTGCAACGTATCAGCTGAGGACAGATGCGCGCGGATGTCGTTTGTCGAGGGCGCGACATGAAATTCATGCTTGGTCTCGGCCCGGCCATCGGGCCAAAAGATCATGCGCCCGCTTTTGTTCGCGGCGCTGGGGTCGTGGGCGTTGTTGGCCGCATCACGGATGGCGCGCGACCGGTTCCACAACACGTCGATAGCGGCAGCCCATGCGGCCTCGTATGTCAGGGCGTTATGCAGCAGCGGCAGCAGCCTGTCGCGCGCCCCGGCGGGCGCGTGTTCAAACAGCGCCGACAGGTCCGCGTCGCGGATTTGCGACGAGGTGAGCGGCGGCAGGCCTGCGGCCTCGCGCCCGCTCCACTGATAGGCGATGCGGTAATCGACCACGTAGCTGAGCGCGCTGAGGCTGGTCACGCCCAGCGCGGCAGCCGCAGCGGTGCGGTCCTGCGGCAAGATGGGTTGCGCCATGACCACATAGGCCGACACGATGTCCTGTTGCACCGCGCGGGCCTTGGCCAGATGGGCGTCCACGGTTTTGTGGTCGTCCTCTGTCCACAGATAGGCGGTGGCGCTGATGACGTTGTAATACCACGTGGTCAGCCCGGCGGTGAAAGACACAAAGCCCTGATCCGACTTGGCGGCGATGGTGTTGAGGTAATTCCACGTCTCGGCGTTGAAGTTTTCAAAGTCGTTCCACTGCCACGGAAAATCCCCCACGCCAGAGGCGTCCACGGGCAGGAAGTCGTCAATGCCGCTGTGATCTGCGGCGACAGGCGCGCCCAGCAGGCCACCCGCCACGGGCGGGTCGAGCGCGTTGCGTGCCGATGCGTTGAGGGCGGACACGAGCGTCTGTTTGAATGCGCCATAGGGGTCTGACATGGGTCTGCCTTGGGTCCGACCATGCGATATGTTGGGATCAGACCATAGCAAAAACCACCCGGCGACCGTGCTGGATCGCCGGGTGGGCCTGCGCCTTTAGCTTACTTTGCGCCGGGCCATGCGCAATCTGCCCCGATGACGTAGGCCTGCGAGGTCAGCAGGTTGCCCGGAATGACAGAGGGCGGAGGCGTCATTGTCACGGTCACGGTGCCCGCCGTCTTGTCGTATTTGTAGACGGAGCTGGTGTAGCTTTGCGACCCGCCACCCAGCGGAATGCCGAGGAAGCTGACGCTCCAGTGCGATTCCTGCGAGAAATGCGACTGGAACGATTTTTCGTCGGCATTGTGGAACACCATGGTGATCGTCGGGATGTCGCAGATCGCCAGCACGTCCAGCACGCCAAAGTCGCCATTATTGGCAAAGTTGTAGTGCTGCGGTGTGGTGAAGGCCACGCCGCTGACGCTGCTGTCGTGGTTTGCGGCATCCTTGATCAGGGTGGGGTTCCACCATCCGGTGCCGGTGCCGATGTCAAAGGCGCTGGCGGACAGTTGCGGTGTGAATTTGGTCACGCCCGTAAATTCAAGGCTGATGTCGACCTGTGTCACACTGCTGTCGAACGAAAAGGCGTTGTATTCCGCCGATGCGCCACCGCCCAGACCGAACCAGCCGATCCAGCCGGACGCGCCTGCGCCGCCTTCGACCGACACGCTGGTCGTGTTCTGATCGACCTGCGTCACCGACATGCTGACCGAAAAGCCTTGCGAACCGCTCAGGCCGTTCTGGATGGTGCTGGTCGCTTCGGCGATGGACAGGTAGGGCAGGATCGACGCGGTGCCGTTGACATCGGCGGCCGACATCCAGCCTGCTTTGACCTGTGCCGGTGTGGGCGACAGGTTGAGCGCGCAGAGGCGGATCTGGTTGTTGTAGGAGTTGACCGCGTTCTGCACCGTGGCCGCCGCCGCCGTTTGCGACAGATACGTCATAAAGTCGCTGATCAGCTTGCTTGTGCCCAGCGGCGCGTTGGGCAGAAGCGAGGTTGGATTGGTCGACTGCCGGAAGGTGGCCAGCGTCAGCCCGCTGTCGCCCCAGGACATGATTTTGTCCGTGATGTAGCTGAGCTTGGCCGAGGCGGTGGCGCTGTTGGCCGCAGGAATGGCGCCGAACATCGACGTGTAATCCCCCACGACGGTGTTCAGGATACCGGCGGCCTGCGTATTGGCTTGGTTCAGCGTGGTCTGGTCCGCTGCCGTCAGTTCATAGGCCATGGCGGTGTAGAGGTTGAACAGACCGGTGTTCAGCGCGGCCCCGTCGGTGATCTGGAGGTAGCCGTCGTCATTGTATTGCATGACGTTGTTGAACTGGTTCCACGTGTCCGTGTTGAAGATCGCCGCGTTGTTCCAGTACCAGTACAGGTCGCCCATGCCAGCGCTGTCGACGGGCGACCAGTTCTGGACGTTCAGAGCCGCTTGGACCGGGCCATCCGCCTTTTTCGCCAAGGCATTGTAATACGCCTGTTTGATCGGTGCGATATCGTGTGTCATGTTGAGTTCCTCAAATTTTCTGTCTTGAAAATTGACGCTCAAAAAGGAGCGCTATTGATCTGGAAACATCCCCGTAAATTGGTGCGCTTCCGGGGATGATGGTGCCCGCGATGGTTGAATCGAGTCCCGAAAACCGGGCGAAGTTTCCACGAAACCCGCGACGGTCGGGGGCGTGCGCATTTTCGGATAAATTTCGGAAAGACTTCGGTCATTCCGGGCGGCTATGGGCCAGTCTGCGACACATGATAATGGTTTAAATTTTTGGTACGAGGTCGCGCTGGATGCATTGGAAGACGTCACAATGATGACAGTCCAGGTCGAAGAATTGAGCGAAATCAGCATCTTCCCGTATTACCAGGGTCTTGCGCTGGAGGTGGATGCCGTGGCGCGTGGCGGCGTGGGGCGCTACGAGTCTGGGCATTTCGCGGGGCAGGCCTATCACACGCTGGTTGTCGACCGGGCGGAGGTTTCGGGCGATCTGCACGTGGGTGCCACGTATAGCTGCACCGCGCTCAGCGGTGGATCGAACAGCCGGATGACGACGCATTGGCTGTTCTGCACGTCAGTGGGTGACGCGATCACCTTTGGGATCAGCCGCCACTGGTCCGATCCCAAATGCTTTTCGCCGGTGCTGCCGCAAATCGATTCCGTTCTGGTGCAGGTCGAGGAGTTGACCGATATCGTGGCGCTGTTCCCGGCCTCCGGTCCCGAAGGCAGTGTATCGCAGGCACGCATCGGCGCGTCGGGCTGGCTGGTGATGACCCGGCTGGGCTGCCCATCCATGATGGGCATTCTGGTCAGTGACGCCGTCCTGCCCATGGCGTTTTGCGAAGGGTCCGACGACATCGTGATCGCGGCTCGGTCGGTGCGCACAATGCAATCCATCACCCTCGATTCCCTGAGCTGCGTAAGCGCCAAGGACACAGCCCTGTTTCTGCGGCAGGTCCAGTGATGTTTTTGCTATCGGGATCGGAAAATGACCACTACTGTGACGATGGTAAACAGTCGCTGCCGTTATCCACGAGTTCCGGTCTTGCCGTTAGAAATCAGCCTATTGGAACGCTGATTGCGAGCAAGCCCAGCGCCTTTGACGGGAAAGGCGTGGTGCAGGTGGATGCGATCAGCGACGCATTGGGGAAGGTGTTTGCGTCAGGACACATGAGCTCGGCTTTGGGTCATATCCGACTTGGCGATGCGACATATCAGGTCGGGACGGAACGTATCGTCACGGCGTCTGGTGACGAAGTATTGCTGCGGTCGCAATCCGCATTGGTGTTGCGGCATCTGGTGGACCATCTGGGCCAGCTGACGCCGCGTGACGACCTGATTGCAGAGGTCTGGCCGGACGTGGCCGTGACCGATGACAGCCTGACGCAGTGCATTTCCGATATCCGCCGGGCCATTGGCGACACCAAACGCGAAATCCTCAAGACGGTGCCAAAGCGCGGCTACATGCTGCACGGAGAGGCCGTTGCACCGGTCTCGCCCGCGCCCACCGCCGGGCCACTGCAAGCCCTGCCGGGTGACGCGCCCGCATCCGCCCGCCGGGTGTCGGACTGGCAGGACCCGGCCACCCAGGCGACCGGCCCGTCGATCATGCCGCAACTGGACCCGCGCGACGTACTGCCCACGCTGGCGGTGCTGCCGTTCCGCGCGCAGCCGGGCAGCAGCAACGGGTCGATGATGAGCATGTTCCTTGGCGACGAGATCGCGCGGGCGATCAGCCGGTCCGAGGACATGAACGTGATCTCGCGCCTGTCGACGCTGGATTTGTCGAACCACGGCGGCGCGCGCGACGCCGGGCGGCTGCTGAACGCGGATTTCATCCTGTCGGGCAGCGTGCTGGAGATGGGCGAGACGATCATCCTGATGCTGGAGTTTGCCGAGGCGGATTCGCAGTTGGTCCTGTGGTCGGACCGGGTGGCGTTGCGCGCCGAAGCATGGCTGTCCGAGGCGGAAAACATCGACGAGATCGTGATCCATGTCCGCCGGGCCATCATGATCAACGAGGTGCGCCGGGCGCGGTCCGCACCGCTGAGCGACCTCAAGCTGTTCAGCGTGCTGCATGGGGCCGTGGGGCTGATGCACCGGTTTGATCTGACGGATTTCGACCGGGCGCAAAACTATCTGGATTACGTGATTTCCAACGCGCCGAACCATCCCACCCCGCTGGCGTGGCTGGCGCGGTGGCACGTCTTGCGCACGGTGCAGGGCTGGGCCGACGATCCGCAGCAGGAAGCGCAGACCGCGCTGGATTTCACCGCGCGCGCGCTGGACATCGACCCCAACCACACGCTGGCGCTGGTGTGCGAGGGTCAGGTGCTGGCGCATCTCAAACACCGGCTGGACGAAGCCCGGAGCCGCTATGACGCGGCTTTGGCGCTCAACCCCAATGACGCGCGTGGCCTTGGGTTGCGCGGCATGTTCCTTGCCATTCAGGACCACGGCGAAGAGGGCAAGCGCGACACTGAACGCGCCTTGCATCTGTCGCCGCTGCACCCGCATCGGTTCTTTTTCCTCGCCCAAGCCTCGGCGGCGAACATCGCGGCCAAGGACTACAGCCGGGCCGTGACACTGGCCAAGGAGTCGTTGCGGTTGAACCGGACGCATGTGTCCACGCTGCGCACGCTGGTCATTGCGCAGGTGGGTGCCGGGCAGATTGAGGATGCGCAGAAGACTGCGACGGAGTTGCTGCGCCTGCACCCGTCGATGCGCGTGAGCAACTGGCTTAGAAATTCACCCAGCTCGGGGTACGAGCTGGGTCAATCCGCGGCTGAGAAACTGAGAAGCGTGGGTATTCCAGACTAGCCGTCAGACACTTTCAGAATGGGAGATATTTATGGGTATTGGTCGGGAGGATGCGCTGGACGCATTGGACGCACTTGATGCGTTGGACGCTCTGGATGCGCTGGACGCGCTGAGCGGTAATGATGCGTTGGGCGGCGGGGGCGGCAAATCGCCTTTGACGACAGAAGCGCTTATCACCAACCGCGACGGCATCGTGGGCGCGCGCATGGGCGACATTCAGAAGCCCGTGATTGGCGCGGGCAATGATGTGCGCAACCTGTCGCGGCTGTCGCGCCGGGTGCGCGGAGCGGTGTATCAGGCCGAACTGGGCCCGACGGTCGATATCACCGTGAACATGGACGACCCATGCCTGCCGGTGGCCACGGTGTGGCGCAAGATCGAGGACAATGGCGGCGCCACGCGCAAGCTCTGCCTTGAGCCGATGGTCACGATGACCCGCCCGACGGTCACGCAACTGTCGCAGCAGTTGAAACTGGTGCTGGGATATGCCCGCATCCGCCCCGACCGCGGGGCCGAAGTGCTGAGCCAGGTGGGTGTGCCGATGGCGTTTTTCTCCTCGATCCAGTTTATGGACCAGCAGCGCACGCCCTACACGATGGAGTTGCTGATGACGGCGCTGGGCTTTGCCTTTCCGGTGATCCAGCGGGTCAAATACGCGCTGGCGGTTAAGCGACCGATCGAGTTCTCGCCGCAGGTGCAGCCGATGATCCCGACCCCCACCCATGGCTCGCTGCCCTCGGGGCATTCGACCGAAGTGTTCGTCATGGCGCGCGTCCTGTGGAAGCTGCTGATGGAAAGTGGCGCGCCGCAATATAATGACCGGGCGCTGTGGGGCACCATGCTGATGCGGCAGGCCGCGCGGATCGCCACGAACCGGACTGTTGCGGGCGTGCATTTCCCCGTGGACAGCGTCGCGGGCGAGCAGTTGGGCCTGACGCTGGCCGAGCACTTCTATTCCATGTGCTGCGGTGGCAACTGGGTGTCGTCCACCTTTGACGGTCCGAATTTCGATGCCACGCAGGATTTCGACTGGCACAAGCTGTACGACCCGGACGGCGACAAACAGGCCGAGACCGCCGAGACCAACGGCAAGGTCTGGGCCACCTCGAAGGTCCGCACCGATAACAAGATCGACGCCGCCCCCGCGCTGGCGTGGCTGTGGGGCAAGGCGCTGGCTGAATGGCAGGACTTTGGTCCGTGTGACTGTGAATAGGTCGCGGCATGGCACAGCATAAGGACGACAACGGGTTCGACCCCGAGACAATTGTCGATCACGTCACCTTCTTCAGGCTCAACGCCGCTGGCATTCAGTCGGTGGTGCGGTCCGAGACGGTGTGGTGGTCGGTTCTGATCGAATTGGACGGGATCAGCATCGACCAGTTCGTGGATAGGATCAGGGAGAGGGACTATGACACCTTTCTGATAGTTCCGGCGGCGTATGACAGCGACGACCGGTCGGTGGTTTTACCGTTTCAGCCGGTGACCGTGTTCGCGACAACCGACTTGGTCCAGTATCTGAACGATGACCGCAGCGATCTGGGTGTGGCCACGCTGCGCGTGGGTGGCATTATCGACGAGATGTTTCTGAACCCCGACGCGCAAAGTGCTCCGCTGAGCGATATCGACGTGGCGGCGGGCACGGTTGTGCAGGCCTTTGTGGATGACGGCATGGGCATTGCGCATGACCTGTTTCGCTCGGGGCCGACCTCAAGCCGGGTCTATTTCGCGCAGATCTTTGACGCGGTGCCCCTGCCCGCCTCGCCGACAAGCATCGGGCGGACGCTGGAACGGGACGACATCAACGCGTTGCTGACCGATTGCACCTATAACGGCGTGCTGGACGAAGAGCTGTTTTACACCCGCTCGGGTCAGGTGAACCTTGCCGAAGACGTGTTTTCCACCGTCGCCAACAGGGCGTCGCACGGAACGCATGTGATGGGGCTGGGGGCCGGGCACGAGATGTCCGGTGGCGTGGATGATCGTCCGATCATCTGTGCCGCCTTGCCGTCACGGGTGGTCAAGGACACGTCCGGTGTGGACCTGTTGCCGCTGGTGTACCTGTCGTTCCACATTCTGGTGAAACAGGCGCGCCGGTTCCGTCTGCCCGATGGCGGGCTGGCGCCGGTGGTGTTCAATTTTTCCTACGGCAACCTCGAAGGACCGCATGACGGCACCGGCATCTATGCCACCATGTTCGAGCGGTATTTCGGGCCTGATGCACAGGCCTGCGCCGAGCAGCCGCAAAAGGCGTGGCTGACCCTGCCTGCGGGCAACGCCAACCTGTCCCGCCTGCACGCGGTGAACGGGCGCGGCCTGACCGACACACGGATCAAGCTGGATCTGGTGGTGCTGCCGGATGACACGACACCCACCCACGTGCAGTTCTGGATGCCCAGCAGCGGCCCCACCAACCCGCCCAACTTTGCCAAGATCAAGGTGCGGTCGCCGTTTGGCACCAGCACCATTTCGATCAAGGCACAACCGGGTCAGGCGGCAGAAATCACCAATGACAACGGCGCGCGCGTGGCGTGGCTGGCGTACCGATATGTCGGCGGCACAACCCAGCGCGGTCTGGTGACCCTGTCGATCACGCCCACGGCCAGCGTGGAAGAGATCAGCGATCTGGCTCCTGCCGGTATCTGGACAATCAAGGTGCGCCGCCGTGCCCCGGCGGGGGACGATCCGATCCACATCTGGGTGGACCGGGACGACACCTTGCCCGGACACGGACCCGGCGGGCGGCAGGCGTTCTTTGACAACCCGGACTATGTGCGGTTTGGGCCTTTTGGCGCGCCACTGCCGGTCGATCCGCCCGGCACCGATTGTCCGGTCCGGCGTTCGACCACGATCAGCGGTTTTTCCTGTGGCCCGTCGCCCATCGTCGTGGCCGCCTATACAGAACAGGAAGCGGTGCTGTCGGATTATTCCGCCGCCGGTCCGCTGAACCCGTCACCCCATATGACGCCGCCGCCCCGCGAGGGGCCGGACCTTGCCGCCAGAGGCGACGACAGTTGGGTCCTGCGCGGTGTCTATTCCGCAGGCTCGCGCAGCGGGTCATGGGTGCGCGGTTCGGGCACCAGCGCATCGGCGCCGCAAGTGGCCCGTCTGGCCGCGGGCGAGATCGGGACAAGCACGGTCGACGGTCGCACATGGGCGCAGGACGCGGTGCGCACCCATCCTTTTGCGCTGGAAGACAGCCCGTCGGTCGAACGGGCGGGCGATGGCGGGATCAAGCTGCCGGACGGTGGCCCCTGACCGCAGGCGCACCCGCGTTTGAACCAGACCATTCGGGCGGCCTTGCAGGGCCGCCCGTTTCACGTCGCGACAGGGCAACCGCCACAAAATCAGGCAGGGCAAACACAGAGGCCGATCCGGGACGCGATTGGCGCTTGCGCGGGTCTGCGCATGTCGTTTTCAATTGAATGCGTCGTTTTTGAGCTACTTTTGAACCAAAGGCCTGTTGCGCGCAGGCTGCCACCCCGGCACGGACGGGTGCCCGCCCGATTGCCCAAGCCAACGAGATAATCATGCCACAGACAGTACACCACGCCGCCCGCGCCTATGCCGCCGAAGTGGCTGACGGAACCATGTCACGGCGCGAATTCCTGACCCGCGCGACGTCGCTGGGTGTCAGCGCGGCGGCGGCCTATGGGCTGCTGGGTCTGACCCGCCCGGTGCGTGCGGCAGGTCATGCCGCTGCGGGCGGCACGATGCGCATCGAATCCACGGTCAAGGCGCTGAAGGATCCGCGCACCTATGACTGGCCGCAAATGTCGAATTTCACCCGTGGGTATCTGGAATATCTGGTGGAATATCAGATTGATGGCAGTTTTGAACCTGCCCTGCTCGAAGGCTGGGAGATCAACGAAGACGCCACCGAATATACGCTCAAAGTGCGCCCCGGCGTGACGTGGAGCAATGGCGACGCCTTTACCGCTGCGGATGTGGCGTTCAACATCACGCGCTGGTGCGAAAAGGCGGTCGAGGGCAATTCCATGGCGTCGCGCATGGCGTCGCTGGTCGATGAGGCCACAGGCTCTTCCCGTGCGGGTGCGATCACGGTTGTGGACGATGCCACGGTACAACTGGTGCTGAACCAGCCCGACATCACGCTGATTGCCGGGTTTTCCGACTATCCGGCGGCGATTGTACACCAGAGCTTTGGTGGCGACCCGTTGAGCGATCCGATTGGCACCGGGCCGTATATGCCAGCGGAGTTCGAGGTCGGCGTGCGCGCCGTGCTGGAGAAGAACCCGGACCATAGCTGGTGGGGCGAAGGGGCGTATCTGAACCGGATTGAGTTCCTTGATTACGGCACCGATCAATCCTCTATCCTGACAGCGGTCGATTCCGAAGAGGTCGATATGATCTATGAATCGCTGGGCGAGTTTATCGAGATTTTCGACGATATCGGGTGGACCAAATCCGACGCGATCACCGCAAACACGGTGGTGATCCGGCCCAATCAGGTGGCTGAGGTGAACGGGGTCAAACCCTATGCCGATGTGCGGGTGCGCCGGGCGCTGGCGATGGCGATCGACAATGCCGTCCTGCTGGAACTGGGCTTTTCCGGGAACGGGCGTGTGGGCGAAAACCATCATGTGTCGCCCATCCACCCGGAATATGCGGAATTGCCGCCGCCCGTCTTTGACCCTGCGGGCGCAAAGGCGCTGATGGAAGAGGCAGGCATGGCTGATTTTGAGCATGACCTGATTTCCATCGACGACAATTGGCGCAAGGACACCACGGACGCCGCTGCCGCGATGCTGCGGGACGCGGGCATTCCGGTGAAGCGCACGGTGCTGCCGGGGTCGACCTTTTGGAACGACTGGGCCAAATATCCGCTGTCCACGACCGACTGGGCACAGCGGCCCTTGGGTGTGCAGGTGCTGGCGCTGGCCTACCGGTCGGGCGAGGCGTGGAACGAAAGCGCCTTTGCCAACGCGGAGTTCGACGCCCTGCTGGCCGAGGCGATGTCGATTGCCGATGCCGCCAAGCGGTCCGAGGTCATGGCCAAGCTGCAAAAGATCATGCAGGACGAAGGTGTGGTCGTGCAACCCTATTGGCGGGCGATCTACCGGCACCACCGCGAGGGCGTCGTGGGGGCCGAGATGCATCCGACATTTGAAATTCACGTGTCCAAGCTGGGCTTTGCCGCCTGATGTGGTTGACGGGGGCCTGCGTTTCTCATTGAGATGCGGGCCATGCTGACACGCTCTGATCTTGAGACCGCCGCCGATTTTGTCCATGCCCGCATGGCCCCCACGCCGCAGCACCACTGGCCGCTGTTGAGCGCTGCGACGGAGGCCGAGGTCTGGGTGAAACACGAGAACCACACGCCCACGGGCGCGTTCAAGGTGCGCGGCGCGTTGACCTTTATGGACTGGCTGGTGCGCACGCATCCGGATGTGCCGGGCATCTGCACCGCGACGCGGGGCAATCACGGGCAGGGACAGGCATGGGCTGCGACCGGCGCTGGCCTGCGGGCGCTGGTCTATGTGCCGCGCGGCAATTCAGTGGAAAAGAACGCGGCCATGCGTGCCTTTGGCGCGGAACTGGTGGAACATGGTGACGATTTCGATACCGCCCGGCTGGAGGCGTACCGTGTGGCCCGCGAACAGGGGTTGTTTATCGTGCCGCCCTATCACCCGGAACTGGTGCGCGGTGTGGCGACCTATGCCTATGAGTTGTTCACGGCGCAGCCCGACCTCGACACGGTGTACGTGCCCATTGGCTGCGGATCGGGCATTTGCGGAACGATCATGGCGCGCGATGCGCTGGGGCTGAAGACCAAGGTTGTGGGCGTGGTGTCAGACCGCGCGCAAACGGCCAAACTGTCGGTGGAGGCGGGACGACTGGTCGAGACGAACTCCGCCAACACCTTTGCCGACGGGATGGCGGTGCGGGTGCCGGTGCAAGAGGCGTTCGACATCTATTCCAAGGGGGCCGAGCGGATCGTCGCGGTCAGCGACGACGCGGTGGCCGACGCGATCCGGCTTTACTTTACCGCCACGCATAACGTGGCCGAAGGGGCTGGCGCAGCCCCGCTGGCCGGGCTGATGCAGGAACGCGAGGCCATGCGCGGCAAGCGCGTGGGCGTGATCCTGTGCGGCGGCAATATCGACACCGGCTGGATGCGGCAGGTGTTGGCAGGCGAGACGCCGCACGTCTGACGCGCCTTGAACCAACCTGAGTTGGCCAATCGGCCATGCCGCGGGCTTGGCCGGTTATGTCCGGGGTGATCTGTTCGAATTCTGCGTCAGACCTGATCCGGCTGCACGCCGATCCCGGGCGTCAGCTTGAGCCCCTCGGGCGGCAGTTCGCTGTCATAGACCACAAGGCCCAACCCGTATTCCACCGCGTCTTCGGCGGCGAGGCGCAGCGCCTCTTCGTCGATACTCATCGGCCCTTCCTTGATCTCGCCGGCCTTGACCACCTTGACCTCGAGCCACCCCATCTCGGTGGCCCCGCCCACGGCGATGTCCTGCCCTTCGACAAAATTCGGCGCACTGGCGAACAGCATCAGCGCGTGGGGAGATCCTGCGGGAAAGGGGATGTCATCGCTGATCCCCGCAATCGCCTCGGCAAAGAACATCAGCAGCTTGTTTTCGTCGGCCATGACCCAATTCCAATCCCTTGAACTATCTTTTTGTTGTCTGCCGGAACTATCGGCGGGCCATGCTGCGCCGTCAACCACGCGCGGCCTTGACGCGGCTGGGTGCGTGGCCTAGGTGCGGCGCCTTTCGGCTTTGGGACGCGGGACATGGCACAGGCTTTGGGCATCGACTTTGGCACGTCCAATTCGGCGGCGGGATACCTGCGGGATGGCGCACCGCATCTGGTCACGTTGGCACCGGGCGAAACCACGCTGCCGACGGCGGTATTTTTTGACTTTGACGCGCGCGAGATGCTGATGGGGCACGCGGCGAATGACGCCCTGCTGACAGGGGCCGAAGGCCGGTTCATGCGCGCGCTCAAGCGGGTGCTGGGCACGGGCCTGATGCATGAAAAGCGGCAACTCCTGAACGAACGCGTGACCTTTGTCGAGATCATCGCGCGGTTTCTGGCGCATCTGAAGGCCCGCGCGGAGGCCGAGGCAGGCCACCCCTTTGACCACGCAGTATCGGGGCGACCGGTGGTGTTTCATGGCACGGATGACCCGCGTGAGGCGCAAGCCGAGGCGGACCTGCGCGCCTGCTATCGCGCTGCCGGGTTTGCGCATGTCGATTTCCTGCCCGAGCCGGAGGCGGCGGCCATTGCCGCAGGCGCGCTGGATCATCCCGGCGCAACCGGGCTGATCGTCGATATCGGTGGCGGGACATCGGATTTTTCGGTGTTCCGAACCGGCAATCAGGGTGTGCGTATCCTTGCCAATCACGGGGTGCGCATCGGCGGCACGGATTTCGACCGGGCGATCAGCATCGCGCAGGTGATGCCACTGATGGGGATGGGGTCGCCCCTGCGCAACGCGATTGGTCCCGGCACCCTGCCCGCGCCCAAGGCCATTTTTCACGATATGGCCACATGGGAAAAAATCCCGTTTCTGTATACCGCCAAGACCCTGCGCGACGTGCAGGCCATGGTCCGGCAGGCCGAAGCGCCGGAGCGGTTGGCGCGGCTGGCCACGGTGCTGGAACATTGTTTGGGCCACGATGTGGCCTTTGCCGTGGAGGCGGGCAAGATCGCGGCCAACACGGATGCGGGCGACGCCGTCATTGACCTGAGCACCGTCGAAACCGGGCTGACCGCACCGCTGGGTGCGGCACGGCTGGACGCGGTGCTGGCACCGTTTGCCGCACAGCTTGAGCGCGGCGTGCAGGAGGGGCTGGAGATGGCAGGCTGTGCGCCACGGGACATTGATCAGGTGATCTATGTGGGCGGGTCGAGCCTGATGGGGTTGGTGTCGGGCACGATGCAGGCGCAATTCCCCCACGCGCGCCACAGCTTTGCCGACGTGTTCACGGCGGTGGCGGATGGGCTGGCGATGGCGGCGGCCCGGTGACGTCAGGCGATTGATCGCGCCCCGCCCGACGCTATGCTGGGGTCATTGCGAGGGGGCACAGAGCATGACGGCACAAGCGATGACAGGCGGCTGTCAATGTGGCGCGGTACGGTTTTCCATCGGCGCGCCCGGCCCGGCCAGCATTTGCCATTGCCGGATGTGCCAGAAAGCCTTTGGCAACCTCTTTGCCACATTGATCGAGGCGCGGGACGTGACGTGGACGCGCGGCGCGCCGTCGATCTTTCGCAGTTCGGACAGGAACTGGCGTGGGTTCTGCAAGGATTGCGGCACCCCCCTGACCTATGAATTTGACGGTCATATAGAGATTGCGGTGGGCGCGCTGGATGACCCGGACGCAGCGCAACCGCAGGTGCAGGTGAATGCCCGGTATCAGCGCAGGTGCTTTGCCGGACTGGCGGCGCTGCCGGAAAAGCCCGCCGACCTGCGCGACGCGGACGACGATTGGAACGCATCTGTCGTGTCGTACCAGCACCCCGATCACGATACGTGAACATGAAAAACCCCGGACCGCGCGTGCGATCCGGGGCCACCCGACCGGGGGGAGGAGGTCGGGGAGGTCAGACCTTAATTGACGGCCTTGGCCTCGACCACGTCGGTTTCGATTGCCTTTTGGCTGGCAATCTCGATCCGGCGGGGTTTCAGCGCTTCGGGCACTTCGCGCACGAGGTCGATGTGCAGCATACCGTCCACATGGGAGGCACCGGTCACGACCACATGGTCCGCAAGGTGGAAGCGGCGTTCAAACGCGCGGGTTGCGATGCCGCGATGGAGGTAGGATTTGTTCTCTTCATCCGCCTTTTTGGCCGAGATCACGAGCGACTTTTCCTTGACCTCAACATTCAGGTCCGCGTCCGAGAACCCGGCAACGGCAACCGAGATGCGGTAGGCATCATCGTCTGTCTTTTCGATATTGTAGGGCGGGTAGCTGTTGGTGTTCGTGTCCGTCGTCAGGACCCGGTCCATCAGGTCGGCGATCTGGTCGAAACCAACGGTTGCGCGGTAAAGCGGTGCAAAGTCGTATGTACGCATGTCATCCTCATCTTTTGAGCGATTAACGGCAGACCTTCCAACGTGGACAGGCCTGCTTGGGTTGCTATGGTCGGACCCCTGCTGGGCATCCGATGCTGTTCATGTGGGTAGGATTTCGGGCGGTTCAAGACCCCCCCCGCGTCAGGGTTTGACGAACTTGGCCCCGAGGCCGCTGCGGTTGCCGCCACCGCCAACGGTGATGCGGCGCACCTTGGCTGCGGGTGTGGGGACCTGCATCCGCAATTGCTGTTTCAGTTCGGTCACGCGGTCGGGCAGGACCATGCCCACGGACCGCTTTTGCCCGCCGATCGAGATCATGCCCGAGATCACTGCCATGATGCGCCCGCGCCCGTTGAGGTGCGAGAACACCGGCGCGCCGGATGAGCCAAAGGTGACGTCGCAGTCAAAGATCATCGCATCGCCCTGCCGGGCCAGCATCTGGCATTCCTTTTGCCGTGACTGCGCGTTGGCGCGGCCCTTGCCGTAGGACACGACGCTGACCGACCCCGGGCGGATGCGGTCGTCATGCACGTAGAACGGCGGCACGTCATAGGTGGGGATCGGCTCTGCCAACCGGATCAGCGCGACGTCATAGGCCACGTTTTCAGCCGAGAGCGGCTCTGTCGGGGCAAAGCGGGCGTGGGCGGCGGCGGCGCGCGCCGGGCGGCTGGCCACCGCGCGGCCATCGCGCAGACCCGCGTGAAAGCGGATATTGTCCGTGGGCCAAAGCTGGTCCGAGCCGGGACGGTAGAGGCAATGCGCCGCCGTCAGGACGAGGTCGGGGGCAATCAGCGTGCCGGAGCAGAACGCGCCACGGCCAAAGTCGATCCGACCCACGGCCTTCCAACTGGCGGCAGCATAGTCGGTGTCGAGCGCGCGCAGATCGGTGGTCTGGGCCGACGCCATGCCGGACAGGCCAAGGCACAGGGCAGCGATCAGCGCCCTCATGGTTTGACGAACTTTGCGCCGGTGTCCTTGCGCGGGGCTCCCACGCGGACGTTGCCCTGTTGCGCCTGAGCGACAAGTTCGGCCTGCAACTGCGCCAGCGGCGTGCCCAGCGAGGTGCCCAGCGACACCGCCTGCCCGTCCACCTCGGCCTTGGCCGACACCACGGACACGATGTGCACGTCTCCCCGGTCGATCACGAAAATCGGCGCGCCGGAACTGCCGAATTCAACCGAACAGGAGGTGACAAGCACACCATCCTGCTGGCCGATGACGCGGCACATGTCCTGCATCGACGGCGCTTCGGCCCGCCCTTTGCCGTAGCTGACAAGGGCGACATGCGCGCCACGGCGCGGACGGGTGGCCGTGGCAAAGGGTTTGATCCGCCCGTCGCGGATCGGATGGTCCAGCCGCAGCAGCGCCAGATCATAGCGCATTTGCGCCGCGCGGGTCAGTTCATCGCGGTCATAATCGGGATGCAGCACGGCCTGTTTGACCGACCGGTAGGCCGAGGCGCGTCCATCGCGCCACCCGGCAAGAAATTCGATCTGGTCGGTGGGAATGCGTTCGCCGGTCTCTTTGTCGAACAGGCAATGTCCTGCGGTCAGGACCATATCGTCTGCGATCAGCGCGCCGGTACAAAAGCCCGTTTCGCCAAGATTGAGACGCCCAACCGCTTCCCACTCGCTGGCCTCGATTCCTGAGGCAAGGCGGCGCAGCTTTGAATCTTGTGCAAAGGCCGTCGACGTCACAACAAGCGCCATGAGCGAAAGGGCCATCCATCGCCGCATCGTGTTCAAAATCCCCGGAACCAAACTGTCTCTGGTTAGCTACAGGTGAATGGCGGCAAAATTAGGGCAATCCGCAAATTTATCGCAAAATTGGCACGTCGGATTGCGCCCGGTCCAACGCAGCCGGCCGCGGCCCGCCTGTGGCCCAGTCCAGCAGTTCAACCGTGTGCACCACGGGCACACCCGCAGCGGACCCGATCTGCATCATGCAGCCGATGTTTCCGGCGGCGATAATGTCCGGCTTGGTCGCCTCGAGCGTGCGCACCTTGCGGTCCTTCAGCTGCGCCGAAATCTCGGGCTGCATCAGGTTGTAAGTCCCCGCAGAACCACAACAAAGATGGCTGTCTGCCGGTTCGACCACCCGATACCCGGCGCGCTTGAGCAGGTCCTTGGGATAGGTCTTGATCTGCTGGCCGTGCTGGAGGGAACACGCCGCGTGATAGGCGATTGTCAGGTCCTGCGGGCCGCCGTCGGGCAGGTCAAGCTGCATCAGCACCTCGCTCACATCCATGGCGATGCCAGCGACGCGCGCCGCGTCTTCCGCCAGATCGGTGGTGCGGAACATGTGCCCATAGTCCTTGACCGTCGTGCCGCAGCCCGAGGTGTTGATGACAATCGCATCCAGCCCGTCGCCGTCCATTTCAGCCACCCAGGCGCGGATGTTGCGCGCGGCGGTGCCATGGCTTTCCGCCGTTTTGCCCATGTGATGGGTCAGCGCGCCGCAGCACCCGGCCCCTTCGGCCACCACCACTTCGCAGCCCAGCCGCGTCAGCAGCCGGATCGTGGCGTCGTTGATGTCGGTGTTCAGTGCCTTTTGCGCACAGCCCGTCATCAGCGCCACACGCTTTTTGCGCGGCACCGCGGGCGCGAAACTTTGCGGGTCGTCGTTGCGGCTGACGGGGGGGATATGTTTCGGCGCCATGTCCAGCATCGCACGCAGCCGCGCATCGGGGATCAGCGGCGCAAAGGGCCGCCCGATCTTGGCCAGCAGCAGCGCCACCCGGAACCGCATTGGATAGGGCAGGATACGCGCCAGCACCCAGCGTAGCGCGCGGTCGGTGAGGGGCCGTTTGTAACGGTCTTCGATATACTCGCGCGCGTGATCCACCAAATGCATGTAATGCACGCCCGACGGACAGGTGGTCATACAGGCCAGACAACTCAGGCAGCGGTCAATATGCTTGACCACCTTTTCGTCGGGGTCGCGGTCGTTTTCGAGCATGTCCTTGATCAGGTAGATGCGCCCGCGCGGACTGTCCAATTCGTCCCCCAGCACCTGATAGGTGGGGCATGTTGCGGTACAAAAGCCGCAATGCACGCAATTGCGCAAAATATCGTTCGACCGTTGAATCTGCGGGTCTTGCAGCTGCGCGTCGGAAAAAGTTGTTTGCATCTGTCAGGCCACCATCAGTCCGGGGTTGAGGATACCGCGCGGATCGAACCGCGCGCGCAATTGCGCGCTCAGCGCGGCGACCGGGGCCGGTTCCGGCTGGAACACAGGCACGGCGCTGCACAAGGCCTCTGGGCCTTTGATCAGCGTTGCGTGCCCGCCAAGGCTGGCCGCCTGATGTTGCAGCGCGTGGTGGAGCGCCTCGGAGGCGTCATGGCCGACCCAGACAAGCCCCCCGCCCCAATCCATCAGGCTGCGCACACCGTCGGGCAACCCTGCTACAACCGTGGGCCCATCGCTGGGCTTGACCGAGATGCGCCAGACCGCCTGCGATCCGTGTACCGGCGCGGCATCCCGCACCTGCGTCCAGTCCGCGTCGTCGACAACGTCCGCGCCGCCAAAGGCCGCCAGCGCGCTTTGCAGCGACGCTGCGCGGTAGGCGACGGACGCCGTGAACCCTTCGAGCCGCAGCCAGACGTCACCGTCCACCCACGCGGCACCCGACACCTCATACGGGGACCCCAGTGCCGCACTCATGGCCCGCACCGCGTGCTCTGCCGACAAGGCGCGCAGCACCAGCGTCTGTTCCGCCTCGACCGCTGGCAACACCTTGAGGCTGACCTCGGTCAACACACCAAGCGTGCCGAATGACCCGGCCATCAGTTTGACCAGATCATAGCCGGTGACATTCTTCATCACCCGCCCGCCATTCTTGATGACCTGACCGGCCCCGTCCACGAACCGTACGCCCAGTGCAAAGTCGCGCGCCGCCCCGGCCTGTATCCGGCGCGGGCCGCTGGCATTGGCCGCAATCACCCCACCAATGGTCGACGTCCCCGTCCGGCCCAGCAGACCGGTCATATCCGTGGGTTCAAAGGCAAGGCGCTGGTTCTGTTCTGCCAGTGCCGCCTCGATCTCGGCCACCGGGGTTCCGGCCTGCGCCACCAGCGTGAGCGCGCCCGGCTCATACAGGGTGATGCCCGACAGCCCGGACACGTCCAGCACATCGCCCTGCGCCGCCAGCCCAAGGGTCCGCGTCCTACCACCACGGATGGTCAGGGGCCCACTGGCAACGCGCACAAAGTCCGCAATCTCTTGTTCCGTTTTCAAACCGCTCATCGTCTCTGTCCCAAAAAAATCCCCCCCGGAGGGCCGATTGGCCACCAAGGTCCCCGGTCCGGTTTGCTGTCCCGCCTATTCCGCCGCCAGCGCCGCGACCCTGCGGGCCTCTGACACGTCCAGAGGAAAGACCTTGGCCGGGTTCAACAGCCATGCCGGATCAAACACATCCTTTACCGCCATCTGCGCCTCAAGATCGGCTGGCGCATATTGCACGGACATGAGATCGCGTTTTTCGATCCCCACACCGTGTTCACCGGTCAGACAGCCGCCAACCTCGACGCACAGCTTGAGCACCTCCGCGCCAAACGCCTCGCATGTCTCAAGATCGCCAGGTTTGTTCGCGTCGTAGCAAATGAGCGGGTGCATGTTGCCGTCGCCCGCATGGAACACATTGCCCACGGGCAGGCCGTATTCCTTGGACATCTCGCCGATACGGCGCAACACGTAAGGCAGTTCCGACACCGGGATCGTCCCGTCGAGGCACATATAGTCGCTGACCCGCCCAATCGCCGAAAACGCCGCCTTGCGGCCCGCCCAGATGCGCGCGCTTTCCTCTGGTCCGGCACTTTCGCGCAGGGCGACCGGGTTGTGGCGCTTGGCGATATCCGTGATCAGCGCCAGTTGCGCGTCAATCTCCGCGTCCGAGCCTTCGACCTCCACAATCAGCAGCGCCTCGCACATCGGGTAATCCGCCTTGGCGAAATCCTCGCAGACCTCGATTAGCATCCGGTCCATGAACTCAATCGCCACGGGCAGTACGCCCGCCTTGATGATATCTGCGACGCAGGCGCCCGCGATTTCGGCACTGTCAAAGCCCATGAGCACGGGCCGCGCGCCCTCGGGTTTGTGCAGGATGCGCAACGTGGCTTCAGTCACCACGCCTAGCTGCCCTTCGGAGCCGCAGATCACGCCCAGCAGGTCCAGCCCGCCCGCATCCAGATGGGCGCCGCCCAATTCGACCACGGTGCCGTCCATCTGCACCAGCGTCACACCCATCAGATTGTTGGTGGTGACCCCGTATTTCAGGCAATGCGCCCCGCCCGAATTCATCGCGATGTTGCCCGCGATGGCACAGGCCAACTGGCTGGAGGGGTCGGGTGCATAAAAGAACCCATCGCTTTCCACAGCGCCCGTCACGCTCAGATTGGTGCGCCCCGTCTGCACCCGGACAAAGCGGTTGTCGTAATCCGTCTCCAGCACCGCGTTCATCCGCGCCACCCCAAGGATCACGCAATCCGCCGTGGGCAATGCGCCGCCCGCCAGTGACGTGCCCGACCCGCGCGGCACCACCGGTACGCCTTCGGCATGACAAATGCGCAGAACATCCGCCACCTCCTGTGTCGAGGCGGGCAGGACCGCCACCATGGGCGGGCACCGGTAGGCGGTGAGCGCATCACATTCGTAGGCCCGCGTTTCCGCCGGATCGTCGATGACCGCACCAGACGGCAACACGTCGCGCAACCGCGCAACGACGCGCGCCTTGCGCGACAGGATTTGCGGATCAGGGTCTGGCATTTGCATGAGGCACCTCCTAGAATTGGTAAAAATATATTACCAATTTGACCGGGATGCAATCTGATTCCTCAAAGTGTATGCAACGCGCATGACATGGCTCGACCGCTTTGCGCTTTTTACCCCTCTGGATGCCGCCGCCCTCGGCCTGCTTGTTCTGGCGTGGCTGGCGATCGGCTGGCGGATCGAACACGCCACCGCCAAACACCCCTCCACCTCGCAGATCATGGCCGGGTATCGCCGCGAATGGATGCGCCAGATGATCACCCGCGAACCGCGCATCTTCGATGCGCAGATCGTGGCCAGCCTGCGACAGGGCACTGCATTCTTCGCCTCCACCGCCGTCATTGCGCTTGGCGGCACGCTGGCGCTGATCGGCAACGCCGAACGGCTGACCGGGATCGCCAATGACCTGGTACTGACAGAAGCCCCCACCTTCGTGTGGGAGGCCAAGCTGGTGGTGCTTGTCCTGTTCCTGACCAACGCCTTTCTGAAATTCGTCTGGGCCAACAGGCTCTTTGGCTATGCCGCCGTGGTCATGGCCGCCGTGCCCAACGACGCCAGCCACCCCGATTGCAGCCCCCGCGCCGATCAGGCCGCCGAAATCAACGTGGCCGCCGCGCGTTCCTTCAACCGGGGCCTGCGCGCGGTCTATTTTGGCCTCGCCTGCGCCGCGTGGCTGGCCGGACCGTGGGCGCTGATGGCGGCGACGGTCTTTACCCTCGCAGTGATCTGGCGGCGCGAGTTTGCATCCAAATCGCGCAACATCCTGCTGGGCACGAAGACGTGAGGCGACAAAGCCGTACCCAAACGCCTAAAATAACGCATATGAAACACCTCGCCGCCCTGCTGCTGCTTGCCAGCCCCGCCCTTGCCGAAGCCCCCGTGATCGAGACTGTCACCATCACGCACACGGGCGACGACACCTACCGCTTCTCGGTCACGATCCGACACCCCGACACCGGCTGGGACCACTACGCCGACGGTTGGCGCATTCTGGACATGGACGGCAATGAATTGGGAGTCCGCGTGCTGTTCCACCCGCATGTGAACGAACAACCCTTCACCCGAAGCCTCGACGGCGTGCAAATTCCCGCAGGCACAAAGCAAGTACAGGTTCAGGCCCGCGACCTGCCCGCAGGCTGGAACGACAGCACGACAGTCGTGGACATGCCGCAAGACTGAACCCTTGCAACACGAGGGGGCCAGCCCCCTCGGCCTGCGGCCTCACCCCCGGGATTTTTTCGGGACAGAGACAGGGACCCCTTCTTCTCTTTGAAAATACTCCGGGGGAATCCGAAGGATGGGGGCAGCGCCCCCTAACAATCGTATCGCGCAAGCGGCAATTGGATCAGGCGCGGTGGTAGGGACCGCCTGACAGGATGGATGCGGCGCGGTAAAGCTGTTCGGTCAGCATCACGCGCACCAGCATGTGCGGCCAGACCATGGCACCAAAGGACAACAGGTGATCCGCTTTGTCCCGCAGGGACGGGTCAATCCCGTCCGCGCCGCCGATGACAAAGGCCACATCGCCGCGCCCCGCATCGCGCCACCCCGCCAGACGTTTTGCAAAGGCAGGCGACGGTTCCACACGCCCCCGCTCGTCCAGACAGCACAGAAGCGCGCCCTTGGGGATCGCACGGCGCAGCAGGTCGCCTTCGGCGGCGATGCCTCCGCCCTTGCGGTCCTCAACCGCATGGGTGGTCACCGGGCCAAGCCCAATGGACCGCCCGGTCCGGTCGAACCGGGTCACATAGTCGGAAATGAGATCTGCCTCCGGGCCGCCGCGCAAGCGGCCCACAGCGCAGATGGTGACGCGCACAGTGCCGCGTCAGTTGGTTGTGGTCAGCCCGGGCTGCCACATTTTTTCAAGCTGGTAGAACTCGCGCACTTCGGGACGGAACACATGGACGATCACGTCGCCCGTGTCGATCAGCACCCAATCGCCCGTGTCCTTGCCTTCCATCCGGACGCCGCGCCCGAACGCGGACTTGATCCGCTCGGCCAGCTTTTCCGAAATCGCCGCAACCTGGCGCGACGACCGGCCCGAACAGATCACCATGTAGTCGCCAAACGCCGTTTTGCCGCGCAGATCAATCTGCACGATGTCTTCGGCCTTGTCGTCTGAGAGGGAAGACAGCACAGCCTCAAGCAGCGTCTCGCTTGTGGCTTGACTGTGGGATGCGGCCTTCATCGCCGCGGCTCCATCGGCGGTCTGAACCGCGTCAGCAGAAATTGACAGGACATTGTCCTCCTAACACAACGCGCCGCTTGCCCCGGCGCCGGGATACCACCAGTGTAACAACCCGGCGGTGACATTTCAATGAAACCGGCTCAGGAACAGCGCCTCATGTCGGCAACTGTCTGTTTGTCCAGCAAGTCCGTCAGCGGTGCCTTTTGTACCAGCGGCAGGAATGGCCCGTCCGCCACAACCCGGATGCCGATTGAAAATGTTGCGTCGTCCGGCACGTCCGCTCCTGTCCGGCAGGGTTCGAGATCGACCCCGAGACTGCCGTGCGTGCCATTTGGGTCCGCCGCTTCCCATGTGCGGATTCGCGCCTGAACCTGGCGCAGCTCAGCCCGTTCCGATGGATCAACCTGCAGCACGTCACCCACTTGTGCCACGGCAAAGCTGCGGCCCACTTCGGTGCCATCGCGGTGCTGTGCGCGCAGGTTCAGCGTGCCTGACCCCGGCAGGATGCCAACCGTATCGGGCAACTCAACGCGCAGCGCGATATCCGCCGGGTCAGCGGACAGCGGATCGAACTCTTGCAGCATCTGCAATGTGCTTGGCACGAGGGCGTCACAAGCCCCGAGACATATGGCGCAGGCCAGAATGATTTCTCTCATTCAACTTTTCCCTTTAGAATCATTTTTTATTGTTTTACAGTAATTTTACACTGTGGAAAAGGAACTTGCGATGACAACTGAGCGAATTGCGCGTCGGGCGCGTGTGCTGGCTGCCGTGACCACGGTCCTGATCGGCGTTGTCCCATTGGCCGTGCTGATCGTTTTGGCGAGCGCTGGCGCCGATGCAGAGGCGCTGCGGACGGCTTATGGAATCAAGGTGATGCCGGACGATCCGGATGTGGGGCCAACCATGGTCTGGCTTGGTGTCGAGGCGCTGCGCCTTGGCCTGTTTCTGTGGATTTTGTGGTGTGTGCGCGGTTGGCTTACGGCCTGCGGTCGGGGGCAGGTTTTTGCCGGGCAGACCGCGCGACACGTGCAAAGGATCGGCACCGGGCTCCTGATGCTGGCAGTGGCACACGTGCTGGGCAACACCATCATCATCGCGGCGCTGACGTGGAACAACCCGGCGGGCCAGCGGTCGCTGGCCATTGGGTTCGGCAGCACCGAGGTGCTGTTGTTGCTGGCGGCAGGGTTGATGACCCTGTTTGGCTGGATCCAGTCCGAGGCCGCGCGCCTGTCTGCCGAAAACGAGGGTTTCGTATGACCACGCATATCGTTGTGCGCCTCGACGTAATGATGGCGCTGCGCAAGGTGCGGGGCCGCGATCTGGCCGCACAGATCGGGATCACGGAACAGAACCTGAGCCTGCTGAAATCGGGCAAGGTCAAGGGTGTCCGGTTCGAGACATTGGCCCGGCTCTGTGCCGCGCTGGACTGTCAGCCCGGTGACTTGCTCGAAGCGGTATCGCCCGAGGCCGGCTGATCGTCGCCCAGCATCCGCACCTCGCGCTGCGGGAAGGGGATCGAGATGCCGTTTTCCTGGAACGCGTCCCACAGGGCCAGATACACATTGCCCCGAATATTGGTCAGACCGCCCGTGGGGTCGGTGATCCAGAACCGCAGGATGTAGTCGACCGAGCTGTCGCCAAAACCCACGATGTGGCAGACCGGCGGACGCGAAGATAGGACCCGTTCAACCCCCTTGGCCGCTTCGATCGACAAGCGCCGCACCTCGTGCGGGTCGCAGGCATAGGAGGTGCCGAAATAGATATCCAGCCGCACAAATTCATTGGAGTGGGACCAGTTGACCACTTGGCTGGTGATCAGATCTTCGTTTGGGATCAGGTACTCCTTGCCGTCCCGCGTCACCACGCTGGCGTACCGCGCACCCAGCGTCTGAATCCAGCCAAACGTGTCGCCCAGACTGATCACGTCGCCGGGCTTGATCGACTTGTCGAGCAGGATGATGACGCCCGACACGAGGTTCGACACGACCTTTTGCAGACCAAAGCCAAGGCCCACACCAATGGCACCCGACAGCACCGCAAGCCCCGTCAGGTCGATCCCCAGCGCCCGCACACCTGCAAAGAAAGCGATGGCGTAGAACACGATCTGCACGACCTTGACGATCAGCACCCGCATTGAGGGTGAGATGTCTTCGTTCGCCTGCACCCGGCTCGACGTCGTCTTGGTCACAAAGCGTGCAAGCGCCAGCAGGATGCCGATAACAACCGCGCCCTGCACCAGCAGCAGCAGCGACAGGCGGACCTCCCCTATGCTGAATGCCGCTGCATCGAGGATTTCCGCCGTCTCCTCCACGATCCCAAGCACGTAGAGCGTGACATAAATCCACGCTCCGAACCGCACGACACGGCGCAGAAACATCGACCGGATCAGCCGTGTGGCGAAGACCACCATGAGCCAGGCGGTGGCCAGCGTTGCAATGAGGCCCAGCACGTAGGACCGCGAGGGCCACGTGACCTCGCGCATCACCAGCACCACGGTCCAGACAAGCAGCACAAAGAAAATCGCGCGCAATCGCTGATGCACCACGACCAGCACCCGCATCCGCCACTTGGGCCACCCCTCGCGGCTGGCCATCCAGCTGCGGATACGTGGGCCAAGCACCGCGCGCAGCAGATGGGCGGTGATCAACAGACCCAGCGCGATCAGCAACTGATAGCCCACCCACGGGCGCAACAGAGACTGCAACGCCAATTCACCCTCTGCCAGCAACATCTGGCCGACGGACAGGACGGTTTCGGTCAGATCCTTTTCGCCCACGGGTTCACCCAAGGCGGCCGCTTCGGCGGCGGAGTTCAGGGCATTGCCGACCTCATTGCCTGTTCCGGTCTC
This sequence comes from uncultured Tateyamaria sp., assembly GCF_947503385.1. GTDB lineage: Bacteria > Pseudomonadota > Alphaproteobacteria > Rhodobacterales > Rhodobacteraceae > Tateyamaria. The sequence goes on along the minus strand of NZ_CANNDO010000001.1, from coordinate 786,505 downwards.
GTTGGTGTGGCTGCTCATGTACGCTCCATTTGCCCCACAACATGCACCGCGCTGCCGCAGCAATCAATCGCGGCGCTTTGCTTGATCGGCCCGTGGAATCCCGCTAACAGCATCGCCATGACGTGCCGTATCAACATGGATGACCGCGCCCGGCTGCGCGAACGCTTCTTTGGGGCCACGCACACGGTGCTGGCGCGCCTATAGGGCCGCGCCCCGATCATCCACCCGAACACCTGCTGACAAAGGGAGAGGACAAATGTCCCCCAATACGCTTTACGACAAAATCTGGGACGCCCACGTGGCCCACGAGGCCGAAGACGGCACCTGCCTGCTTTATATCGACCGCCATCTGGTACACGAAGTGACCAGCCCGCAGGCTTTTGAAGGACTGCGCATGGCAAATCGTCCCGTGCGCGCGCCCGACAAGACCATTGCCGTACCGGACCACAACGTGCCCACCACGCCCGGTCGCGAGGACCCCGCAAACATGACCGAGGACAGCGCCATTCAGGTCGCCGCCCTCGACAAGAACGCCAAGGATTTCGGCATTCACTATTACCCCGTGTCTGACATCCGTCAGGGCATTGTGCATATCGTCGGCCCGGAACAGGGCTGGACCCTGCCCGGCATGACCGTGGTCTGTGGCGACAGCCACACGGCGACCCATGGCGCATTCGGTGCGCTCGCCCACGGCATTGGCACCTCCGAAGTGGAACACGTGCTGGCGACGCAAACGCTGATCCAGAAGAAATCCAAGAACATGAAGGTCGAGATCACGGGCAAGCTGCGCCCCGGCGTGACGGCCAAGGATATCACCCTGTCCGTCATCGGCGAGACCGGCACCGCAGGCGGCACCGGCTATGTGATCGAGTATTGCGGCGAAGCGATCCGCGATCTGAGCATGGAAGGACGGATGACCGTCTGTAACATGGCCATCGAAGGCGGCGCGCGGGCGGGACTCATTGCACCCGACGAAAAGACGTTTGACTACGTGAAGGGGCGTCCGCACGCCCCGAAAGGCGCACAGTTCGAGGCGGCGATGGACTGGTGGAAAACGCTCTATTCCGACGACGGCGCCCATTGGGACAAGGTCATTACGATCAAGGGCGAGGACATCGCGCCGGTCGTGACATGGGGCACCTCGCCCGAGGACGTGCTGCCGATCACGGCCAAAGTGCCGTCGGCGGACGATTTCGAAGGCGGCAAGGTCGGCGCGGCCCAGCGCTCGCTTGACTATATGGGTCTGACGCCGGGCACGCCGCTGAGCGAGATCGAGATTGACACCGTTTTTATCGGCTCCTGCACCAATGGCCGGATCGAGGATCTGCGCGCCGCCGCCGAGATCCTCAAAGGCAAGAAGGTCAAGGTCAAACGCGCCATGGTTGTGCCCGGTTCGGGCCTTGTGCGCGCGCAGGCCGAAGAAGAAGGTCTGGCCGACATCTTCAAGGAGGCCGGGTTTGAATGGCGTCTGGCGGGCTGTTCCATGTGCCTTGCCATGAACCCCGATCAACTGGCCGAGGACGAACGCTGTGCCTCGACGTCCAACCGCAACTTTGAGGGCCGTCAGGGGTACAAGGGGCGCACGCATCTTGTGTCGCCTGGCATGGCTGCGGCGGCTGCGATCACCGGCAAACTGACGGATGTGCGCGACCTGATGTAAGGTCTGCAACTGCTGGCACGCAGCATCGCCCGCGTTCACCTTTCTGAACGCGGGCACCCTCCGTCCGAGACGGCGCGTGCGCGGCGTCGCACCAGCGGCCTTGGTTTTCACACAAGACACACGCCGATGCGCCCGCTACCTTAAGTTAGGTATTATCTGAGGGGTGTGATTTCATGACGTTCAATATTCTGTCTTGCGATGGCGGTGGTATCCGTGGGTTTCTGAGCGCCCGGATCATGCAGGACTTACAGGCCAAAACCGGGTTTCTTGATCATGTGGACGGCTTTGCCGGCACCTCGACCGGAGGGCTGATTGCTATCGCGTTGGCCGACGGGCGGGCGCAGGGCAAGGACATGACAAAGCTGATCGACACGATTGTCGGCATCTACCGCCATGATGCGGGTAAAATCTTCAAAGAGCTGACGACAACCAAATTCGGCACCGCGGTCGAGGATTTGCTGGAGGCTCTCGGGCTTGCGGGGGGCGCGGGTATTCTGTCGGCGCAATACAGCCCCGATGGTGTCCATGATATTGCAAACAGTCTGGTGCAGGATCGCACCTTTGGTTCGATCCCGCAGGACCTCGTGCTGGCGGTGAACACCGCTGCACTGGCCATGCAACTGCCGCCCGACGCGCGCGACCCGGCAAAGCCCGACCTGCGCAACTGGGGTCCTGTCACGCTGTCGAACCATGCCGTAGGTAATGCGTTTGGACAGGATACGCTGGGCCTCAAGTTGAGGGACGGGGCGCTGGCCACCTCCGCCGCGCCCACCTATTTTCCGCCGCATTCCATCGAGATCAGCGCAGGCCATTCGATGTATTTTGCCGACGGCGGCACCTTTGCCAACAACCCGGTGATGAATGCGGTCGAAATCGCGCTGGCGTCCGATTCCAAACGACATATCGGTGATCTTCAGATCCTGTCTGTGGGCACCGGGCTTCAGCCACTTGCGATCACCAACGCTGACGCAAACGACTGGGGGCCGGATTATTACGGCGTGCTGGAGTGGTTCGGCGCAGGGGAGATCGCGCCGACCGCGGGCCTGCTGGAGTTGACGCTCAGCGCGTCAGCGGAAAACCAGACCCGGATCGCGCAGGCGCTGTTCAAGGACAACCTTGTGCGGCTCAACCCGTTTGTCCCGGCCAGCATCAAACTCGATTCGACGGACAGCGCGATTTTTGGCGTCATGAACAACGTGGTTGCGGCGATGCACAGCAAGACACCGTGGTCACAGGCCTGCAAGATGCTGGCAGGCTGGGCGCAGTAGAGGCGCCGCGCGACACAAGGACTTGCACCGGCGCCAACGAGGTGTTTTATCCGCGGTGATCGGATCAAGAGGTGCGGAATGGACAAGTTTGAGACACTCACAGGGATCGCGGCACCGATGCCGCTGGTGAATATCGACACCGATATGATCATCCCGAAACAGTTTCTGAAAACCATCAAGCGCTCGGGCCTTGGGGCCAACCTCTTTGACGAGATGCGGTTTGACCGTCAGGGCAACGAAATCCCCGATTTCGTGCTGAACCAGGATGCCTACCGCGCAGCGGAAATTCTGGTGGCGGGCGACAATTTCGGCTGCGGTTCTTCGCGCGAGCACGCGCCATGGGCCATCAAGGATTTCGGCATCCGCTGCGTGATCTCCACCAGCTTTGCCGACATCTTTTACAACAACTGCTTCAAGAACGGCATCCTGCCCATCGCCCTGCCCGCCGAGGCGGTCGACGTGCTGATGAAGGACGCGGAAAAAGGCGCCAACGCGCGAATGACCGTTGATCTTGAAAATCAGACGGTGACGACATCGGACGGCGAAAGTTTTTCCTTCGAGGTGGACGCGTTCAAGAAGCGGTGCCTGCTCGAAGGGCTGGACGATATTGGTCTGACAATGGAAAAAGTCGGCAGCATTGACACCTATGAAGCGCAGGCCGCCCAAGCGCGGCCTTGGGTGTGACAGCCGGTTAACCCATTTGGGGCAGACTGATTGGTCCATCGGTATGCCCCACACAGGCGCGTTCCACTACATGTTGCGCCGCGCCTGAATCCCGCCTCAGAAATGATGCACAAACGCACCACACGCTCCCTCAAAATGCCGCAGCTCTTAAGTCTTATTAACCACAAGGCTTGAGCGACCGGGTCAATCAAGGCAGAAATAAGGCCAAATTGAGGCACCCGCCTGACCCGGTGGGATCAAGTTGGAACAAACCACGGCGACGTATCGTGGTTGGCCAGTTTGAAGGGATCGAAACGTGATTGCACGTATGACGAGCGCCACTGCGCGCGCTATCTTGGTGGCTTTGCTGATTGCGACGCCGTCTCTCGTGGTGCCGGATGTGTCTATGGACACGTCGCAGATCACCGTGTTGATCGCACTGATCGCCGCTGTGCTGACCTTTATGGAATATAACGCCGTAAGCCCAAGTATCGTTGAGTTTCGCGACGCTGCGCCGTTCAACCGGCTGCGCTTTGCGGCGCTGTTCGTGACCGTCTTTGCTCTGAGCTACATCCTGAAGGGCAAGGTGGACGCCACCCCGATGACGCAGGCGCTGACCGCAATCGGCACCATCGTCGGCAACAGCATCGACTTCCCCTATAGCCCGGTGCGCATGGTCGTGCTGATGTTGCCCGACAGTTCCGAAGAGGAGCTGGTGCAATCGGTGCGGACCGCAGCGGGCATGGCCTATTTCAGTTCGCTTTGCGCGATGACGGGGTTCCTGTTCCTCGTGCGCATCCTCGGCTGGCCAATGCGCCACGGGGCGTTCAACGTGTGGGTGAACATGCCCCTGTTTGACCCGACGGCGGGTGGCGACGTGTTGCACCGGCTGCACCGGGATGCGCGGATCAACATCGCGCTTGGCTTCCTGCTGCCCTTTATGATCCCGGCTGTGGTCAAGGCGGCGTCGGACCTGCTAAACCCGATCACGCTGGACAACCCGCAAACGCTGATCTGGACAATGACCGCATGGGCCTTTCTTCCCGCCAGCATGATCATGCGCGGCATCGCGATGCACCGCATCGGCGAGATGATCCGCGAGCAACGCGAACGGGCCTATGCCAACGTGGACGGCGATTTGCAGGCGGCCTGAGCCTCCTGCTCTGCGCTCTGTTCGCGCAGGGTGCCGCCGCCGACACCTACCGCTTTGCGACTTTCAATACTGAATTGTCGCGCAAGGGTCCGGGCCTGTTGCTGCGCGACATTGCGCGCGGTGAGGATGATCAGATCGCGGCGGTGCTTGCCATCCTCGCAGAGGCTGATGCGGATGTGATCGCCCTGCAAGGCTTTGACTACGACCTGACCGGTGCTGCGCTGGCCCTTTTTGCCGAGCGCGCCGGGTATCCGTTCCACTTTGCCCTGCGCCCGAACACCGGCATGGCGACCGACCTCGACATGGACGGCGATGGCCGTCTGGGTGGGCCTCGGGATGCGCAGGGCTATGGCCGTTTCACCGGGGCAGGTGGCATGGCGGTGCTGTCGCGCTTTCCCATATTGGGCGATGCAGTCCAAGATTTTTCCGCCCTGCTGTGGGAGGACGTGCCCGGCGCGCTGCTGCCGGAGGTGAATGGCACCCCCTTTCCCAGCGCTGCGGCACGCGCAGCACAACGGCTGTCGACCACCGGCCATTGGATCGTTCCCGTTGATCTGCCTGCGGGACAAGTGAGCCTGATGACCTTTCATGCGTCCCCGCCGGTGTTCGACGGACCCGAAGACCGCAATGGTCGCCGCAACCATGATGAAATCCGCCTGTGGCAGATGATACTGGACGGGGAATTCGGCACCGCGCCCACGGCCCGCTTTGTTCTGGCCGGGGATGCCAACCTCGACCCCGAGGACGGGCAGGGCCGCAAGGGGGCGATCCGCGCGCTGCTGGCGGACCCGCGCCTGCACGCCACGACGCCAAGCGGCTCTTCCGGCACCGACACGGTGGATTGGCGCGACCCGGTGCCGGGTGATCTGAGGGTCAGCTATGTGCTGCCCTCGACCGATCTGCGCGTCGTGGACAGCGGTGTGATGTGGCCTGCCCCCGGCACCGCGCTGGCCGATGTTGCAGCCACCGCCAGCCGCCACCGGTTGGTCTGGGTGGACCTTGCCATTCCGGCCCCGTCCGAGTAGGCGAAATCCCGAACAAACGAAGGAGCGCGCGCATGTCCACCCCCACCCTTTTGATCCTGCCCGGAGACGGTATCGGCCCAGAGGTTATGGATCAGGTCACCCGCGTCATCGACTGGTTCGGGGACAAGCGCGACATGCCTTTCGACGTGTCCACCGACCTTGTGGGGGGTGCCGCCTATGACGCGCATGGCGTGCCTCTGCACGACGATACGATGGCCAAGGCTCAGGAGGTGGACGCCGTTCTGCTGGGGGCCGTGGGCGGCCCGCAATACGACGATCTGGATTTCCGCGTTAAGCCGGAACGTGGCCTGCTGCGCCTGCGTAAGGAAATGGATCTGTTCGCCAACCTGCGCCCCGCCCAGTGCTTTGACGCGCTTGCGGATTTCTCATCGCTGAAAAAGGATATCGTGGCCGGTCTCGACATCATGATCGTGCGCGAACTGACATCCGGTGTGTATTTCGGAGAGCCGCGCGGCATCATCGAGGAAGGCAACGAACGCGTTGGCATCAACACACAACGCTATACCGAAAGCGAGATCGAGCGTGCAGCCCGCGCCGCGTTCGAGCTTGCGATGCGTCGCAACAAAAAGGTCTGCTCGATGGAGAAGGCCAATGTGATGGAGAGCGGTATTCTCTGGCGCGAGGTCGTGACGGATGTGGCCAAGGACTACCCCGAGGTCGAACTGAGCCACATGTATGCCGACAATGGTGCGATGCAGTTGGTGCGCGCGCCCAAGCAATTCGATGTGATCGTGACCGACAACCTGTTTGGCGACATCCTCTCCGACTGCGCCGCGATGCTGACCGGAAGCCTCGGCATGTTGCCGTCGGCCTCGCTGGGTGCGCCGATGGCCAATGGTCGGCCCAAGGCGATGTACGAGCCCGTCCATGGCTCCGCCCCGGATATCGCCGGTCAGGGCAAGGCGAACCCCATCGCTTGCATCCTCAGTTTTGCAATGGCGCTGCGCTATTCCTTTGATCAGGGTGATGAAGCGACGCGGCTGGAACAGGCGATCGAGGCGGTGCTGGCCTCTGGTGCGCGGACCGGCGACCTGATGGGCCCCGAAGGCGGCACGCCGCTGTCCACTGCGGAAATGGGCGATGCGATCATCGCGGCTTTGGACGCCAGCCTCTGACCGATGGAGATGCACGCGCGCCTGCCTGACGGATACGAAGCGCAGGCCGCCGCACTCTATTGGGACGCGTTCAAGGGCAAATTGACGACGCTTATGGGCCCGGATGACCGGGCCCGTCGCTTTTTTACAGACACGATAAACTCCGATGCGGTCATCGCGGCGACAGAACATGGCACCCTGTTGGGCATGGTGGCGTTCAAACATAACGGTCAGGGGTTTTCGTCAGGTGGTGTCGCGGACCTGTGGCACGCTTATGGAACCGGTGCGATCTGGCGCCTGATCCCGCTTGCCATGCTGGAGCGTGAGGCGCCGCGCGCCGTGCTGCAAATGGACGGCATCTGTGTCGCCCCGGAGGCCCGGGGCAAGGGCGTCGGACAGGCCCTGTTCGCGGCACTCTTTGAGATGGCAAAGACGCGCGGATACCGTGCTGTGCAGCTTGACGTTATCGACAGCAACACCCGGGCCAAGGCCCTGTACCTGAGGCTTGGGTTCCAAGATATGGGCGCGCATTCGGTGTGGCCGCTGCGCCGCCTGCTGGGTTTTCAGTCTGCCACGCGCATGATGCGGACGCTTTGAGACTGTCCGCGCCCAAGGCGCATCTGTCTCAGTCACATCACGCCCTATTTGTCACGGCGGGTATTCCTTACTTGTTGTGAACGTCGTTCATGCCAAATTTGAACAGCGTTCATAACTCCTGAAAGGAATACGACGTGACAGTTTTTTCGATGCGTGCCGCCCTGTGCGGTCTTGGAATGCTTGCGGTCAGCGCCTGCGATCTTGCCTATCCGGTGACGGTGATTGGCGAGAATGGGATGACCTTTCGTGGCTCGGCCACGGACACCTTCCTGCACGGTGGCAGTTTTCAGGCGACCAATGGCACGGCGGTCTGCACCGGCACCTATGACAAGTTTGCCGATATCAGCACAGTCAGCTTTCCGGTCGTGTGCAACAACGGCTTGCGCGGCGTTGGCACCGCATTTTTCCAATCACCCACCACAGGGTCCGGCACGGTGACCATGACCGATGGCAGCCAGTGGCAGTTCATTTTTGGGCAGGCCGCGCTTTCTATTTGACGGGCTGGACCGGTGGACATTCCCTGCGCAGGCCCGCTATTCACGGCGGGCCGCAACCTTCAGGGCAAATGCCATGTCTCCCAATGCCAAAGGGGCGATTTTCGCCCTTATCGCCTTTGCCCTGTTTTCCACGCATGACGTGTTCATCAAAACACTCGGTGCGACCTATTCCCCGGTCCAGATCGTGTTTTTCAGCGTTTTGCTCAGCTTTCCGCTGGCCACGATCATGCTGATGCGTGACGCCACACCGGGCACGCTGTTGCCGGTGCACCCGTGGTGGATGGCTGTGCGCACCGTGGGCGCGGTCGTGTCAGGCGTTTCTGCGTTCTTTGCGTTCACGTTGCTGCCACTGACACAAACCTATGCAATTCTTTTCGCCACGCCGCTGCTGATCACTCTGTTGTCGATCCCGATCCTTGGCGAAAAGGTGCGGTTGCCGCGCTGGGTTGCGGTGATGGTCGGGCTGGCAGGCGTCATGGTGGTCCTGCGACCGGGCCAGACGGACCTGACATTGGGCCATTTGGCTGCGATCCTCGCTGCGTTCAGCGGTGCCTTTGCGTCCATCGTGGTGCGCAAGATCGGCGCGGAAGAGCGGACAGTGGTCATGCTCTTATATCCGATGGTTGCGAATTTCGTCGTGATGGGGGCGGCGCTGGCCTTTGTCTACAAACCGATGCCGATCGAGCATCTGGGGATGCTGGCCGTCATTTCGGTCATGGCATGGATCGCGGCGCGGTTCATCATCGCCGCCTACCAGACGGGCGAAGCGGCAATTGTTGCCCCCATGCAGTATTCACAAATCCTGTGGGCAACGGGCTATGGACTGCTGTTTTTCGACGAAACGCCGGACCTTTATACGGGCGTGGGCGCGGCGATCATCATCGCGTCGGGCCTGTTTATCGTGTTCCGCGAAAGCCGTGGTGGCAATTCCGACAACACGCCGGTGCTGCGCACCCGCAGCCGCGTGGGCACGCCGTCGATCATGCGCATTGGCGACCTGATGACGTCAGGCCGCCACCGCGACAAGCCCCTTGCCAAAGACGAAACGTCCGAGTAATTCGCGGCATCGGTCGGAGTGTAGCTCAGCCTGGTAGAGCACTGTCTTCGGGAGGCAGGGGCCGGAGGTTCGAATCCTCTCACTCCGACCATTAGAATTCAGCCATTTCCGCAGATTTTACCAACAGCCTTGGTTCGCGCATTGGTGATGCCGCACGGCTTGAACCTTTTGTGGCGCAACCGAATAGCTCAACCTCGGGCCGTATTGGTGGCGCGGTGCCACAGGGGGCTTAACACCCTGAAAGGCCATCTGTCGGTCTTGATCCGAAGGGTCGGCGCAATCGCGATGGGGCGGAATGCGGGTTGCTGACGCCCGACAAAGTTATCGCTGCTCTGGGCGCTTCAAGATGAAGTAAAATCTGAGCCGCGCGGGCCCGACGCCTTGGCATCAATTCCACCGCTATCTGCTTGAGCCCGACCTGAAACGCTCTTTGCGTTCTGATGGGGTTTTTGTTTTACGAATTCGTTTGGTCGGCGTCGAAGACGCTGGCCCTGTTCACCGCGTTGGCCAAAATTCAGTTGTGGGTGGGAAATGCCGACAGCGTCGCCCAAATTTTTCCAAACCGCGACTGGGTCTTTTCTGTGCATGGCGGACGAAATACGATCGCCGTCCAAATCTATTTGCTGACATGAATTGTCGCCTTGGTCGCGTTCAGCGTGGGGGGGGCCTGCCCGTATCCGCGTCAGCCAGCGACAGGTCGTCCTCACCCAACAGCGTATCGGCGCCGACGCGTGCCAAAAGTCTGGTATCGCACGCGTCGGGCCCTGTATTCAGCGGGTTGGGTTTGCCCGGCTTTGGCCCGTTTGTAACGCGGCCTCTGGCTGCGGTGTCGACGGCAGGATGGGCGCAGATGCCAACGGCACAGAGGCGGATACGCCCCGTGACAGCGACATGCTTGCCGTTCATCCGGACGCACAGATTTTCACGCCTATGGCGCCAGTGCGGATCACATCGACCTGTCTGGCTTGGGCCTGACGGTCGCCATTACGGACCGGGACGCTTGGGTCAGCGCCCATGTCATGCATCTGGCAAATCGCGATATCCGCATCGTGCTGTCTGTGGCGCAGAGCATCACCGTCACGGGTCATGCCGACGGCGGGAACAGCTTTGTCACAACACGGTGGACCTGCTGATTTTCGGATGACGCGACCTTGGACCCATTGGGCGGCGTAGTCGAAAACTTGGAACCGGCACGGGGCGACAGTCCGGGCCGTGGCGGGTGCAGTTGCGGGACATCTGGCGCGATGTGGTCACGGGTCGGTCCCGTCTCGGAAATGCTGTCGAGACCTGCGCCAACATGGGTTCACGTGGCCCTTTTGCGTCCCAGCAGCCAGATAAAGAATACGCCCCCCACCAGACCGGTGACGATGCCAATCGGGATGTCTTCGGGTGCCATGACAGTGCGTGCCGCGATGTCTGCCCATAGCAGGAAAATGGCCCCCACCAGAGCCGACCCCGGCAAGACCCGCAGGTAGTCGCCTCCGACAAACATCCGCACCACATGGGGCACCATCAGCCCGACAAATCCGATGATCCCGGAAAAGGCGACCATCACCCCCGTGATCATCGCCCCGATCACAAAGACCGTGAGACGAAACCGGGCGACCGGAATGCCAAGCGTCGATGCGGTTTCGTCCCCCACCGTCATCGCATTGAGCGCGCTGGCGCGCGAAACAAGCCACACCCCGCACACCAGCAGAATTGCCAACGGATAGATCAACTGGCTCCACTGCGCCAAACCAAGGCCGCCCAGCATCCAAAACACGACCGTATGCGTCGCGCGCGGATCACCAAGGAAGATCAGGACATTGGCCCCTGACATGATGATAAAGGACACCGCAACACCCGCCAACACCAGCCGGTCTGCACTGGTCGCTTCGGCAAAGCGGGACACGACCAGAACAATGGCGGTTGCGCCCAAAGCCCCCAGAAAGGCCAGAAACGGAACCGTCAGCAACCCAAGGAACAGCCCCGTGTGCAGCAGCGCAAGGATGGCTCCGAACGCACCGCCAGAAGAAATGCCCAACAGGTGCGGATCGGCCAGCGGATTGCGTGTCACGGCTTGCAGGCTTGCCCCCACCATGGCCAGCCCGGCCCCAACCATCATCGCCAGCAAAGCCCGGGGAAAGCGGATTTCCCAGACGATGGCCTCGCGCCCCTGCGACCAGGATTGTTCGATCAGACCCGGCGAAACCTTGTTGAGCAGGACGCTCCACACCGTCGATAGCGGCACCTGAACCGCCCCGACAGAAATCGCGAACGACACCGAAACGGCAAGTGCAGCCAGTCCAAACAACGCCAGCGCAACGGTCGCGCGGGCGCGTTTGGTCTGGCTCGGATGCGCCGCGGTGTCGTTCATCCGTTCACTGCCCCCAAAAGGCTTGGGCCAATGTCTTGATCGCCTGAATGTTGCGGGGGCCTGGGGTGGCTTCGACATATTCGAGGGTCACAAAGCGGTCGTTTTTCACCGCGTCCAGATCGGCAAATGCGGGGTTGGACATCATGAACGCCCGTTTTTCTTCGGCGGTGACATCGCCGTAGTTGACGATGACGACAACCTCCGGATTGCGTTCAACCACCTCTTCCCATGTGACCGTGGCCCAGCTTTTTTCAAAGTCGTCCATGATGTTCACGCCACCCGCAGCCTCGATCAACGCCGTGGGCATCGCGTATCGGCCTGCGGTAAACGGCGTGTCCTCACCGCTGTCATAGATAAAGACCCGCAGGGGATCGCCTGTTTCCAATTGGCGGCCAAAGCTGTCCAGTTCGGCGCGGTAGCTGTCCACCAAACCGGCGGCCCGGTCCTCGACGTCGAAGATGCGACCAAGGTTCATCAGATCCGCATACATGTCGTCCACGCTGGCCTTGTCCTTTTCCATAATGTGCGAACAGGATTCGGTCAGCTCGTAAACCTTGATGCCGAACGGGGCCAACGTCTCTGGCGTTACCTCGCCGCCGAGCTTCATGCCATAGTTCCACCCGGCAAAGAAAAAATCAGCATCGGCACCGACAAGCACCTCTTTGGATGGATACTTGGCAGAGAGTTCCGGCAACTGCGCCACCCCGGCGCGCATCCCTTCATCCAGCGTCTTCCACCCTGAGATGCCGGTATAGCCAACCATGCGGTCGGCAAGGCCCAGCACCAGCATCATTTCTGTCAGGTTCACATCGTGGGACACGGCCCGCTGCGGCGGCGCGTCAAAAGTGACGGTCCGGTTACAGCTTTCTACAACTGTGTCGGCTGCGGCGATGCCCGCTGGCAGCAGGGCCAGGACGGCGGCCGGGATCGTGTTTTTCATGGGTCAGCTCCGATTGGCGTTCAGGTGGAATGTCAGGTGATCTACATCGCTGGGCAAAAGCCGTTCGCGTCGGGCATCGACCCGGAAGGCGTCAGAAACGGCAGTCTCGGACAACACGGTCGCGGGTGGGCCAAATCCGATGGGACGCCCGCCCTTCAGCAGCAGCACGTCATCGCAAACGCCCGCCGCCAGATTGAGGTCGTGCAGCGATGTGACGATGGTCAGGGGCAGACCACGGATGAGGTCAAGCACCTCCAACTGATGGCGAATGTCCAGGTGGTTCGTCGGTTCATCAAGGATGAGCAGGCGCGGCTCTTGCGCGAGGGCGCGGGCCACCATCACCCGCTGGCGTTCACCGCCAGAAAGCGTGCCCAAATGCCGGTGGGCCAGCCCGTGCAGATCAAGTTGGTGCAATGCGGCGTGGACAACCGTGGCGTCATGGGCCCCGCCTGTTCCGGCAAATCCCTGTCGGTGCGGCGTACGCCCAAGCGAGACGATTTCGCCAACCGTCAGGGCAAAATCGCTGGGCTGTTCCTGCAGAACGGCGGCGACCCGTTGCGCCGTGGCCCGCGCCGACACGGTCCAGATGTCGACATCATCAACACAGACCGTTCCAGTGACAGGCCGGTGAAAGCGGTAGAGCAGGCGCAGCAACGTTGTCTTGCCCGCACCGTTGGGGCCGACAATGCCCAGAACCCGCCCGGCACCAAGATCGAAACTGGTGCGGTGCAGCAGCGTATCGCCGCCACGTTTGGGGGACCATGACAGGTCCTTGACGGTCAGGCGTGCTGCGGTCACGAGGCCCGCACCTTTGTCTCTTCGATGGCCAAGATGGCCGCGGGCACACGGGCCAGCGTTGACGTGCGCAATTTGCCCGGACGGTCCAGAGATGTGCACCACCCGTCCTCCAAGGCCGCGTACTGCCTTGCAAATGACAGCAGGTCGTCGATATCGGTGTCCGGATCAATGTCGCCGAAAAGGTAGGTCGCCTTGCGGGTGCCATGATAGGCGACGGTGCACGGTCGATCACAACCGGCCATGCAGGCGACCCCGGACACCTCAAAGCCGTCGGTGACGGTCTCCCCCGCCAGCGCGATGGCCTTGCGCAGACGCTCGATCAGTTCATAGCCGGGGCGGCATTCGGTGCCTTTGTGCCGACAGGATGTGCAGATCGTGATTTTGTGTTCCATCGAGGCCTCCGCCATGCGGGGGGCAGACGGAAACAAAACCATGTCGTGGCGGTGTGATCCGCTTAGTCATCATATGCTCCTGACGAGGCACCCCGCCTCCATCGAGTTGAAAGGCCGACGCAGCAGATGCGCCGGTGATGGCAGGTCTCCTGACTTGCGGGTCGCAGCTTTCCCGGACCTTCCCGAACGTCTCGTCCAGTGGTTCCTATCGGGGTCGCTCACCGCTCACAGTTGCGGGGGCAGTCACGGATTTGGTGCCTTGCGGGCAGGCCGCACCGTGTTCCCTTTTCATCCCGTCAGCCACCGGCCTCCGGGAACCATCGGCTGGACAAAATCGAATAGTCTGCTGCGGGTCAATTCCAAAACGGGCCTGGGCCCAGCTTTTTTGTAGGGATGGGTTGGTTTCGGGTGCGCGCAGACTGGCGCGGCGGCGGCGCTGTTTCTTTTTCGTTGCGTTCTGCGCGCGCTCCGCCTCTGCTGAAGATGCGCGCACGCAGGAGCGATCAGCCATGACCCAACGCAAGTTCTACCTTGGCCCTCTGACCGACAACCGGCGCTGGGATATGGTTGACCTCCGTCCCGACGACGTGTGCGTTGTCACGCCCCCGAAATGCGGCACGACGTGGATGCAGACGATCGTGGCCCTGCTGTTTTCAGGCGACCCGGATGTTGAAACGGAACTGTCTGTCAAAATGCCGTGGGTCGACATCCGTATCCGCGAGATGCCGGAGATTGCCGACCGGCTCGACGCGATGACCCACAGGCGCAGCATGAAAAGCCACACGCCGATGGACGGTCTGCCGCTGCACGATCAGGCGCATTACATTTGCGTGTTCCGGCATCCGCTCGATGCGCATTTTTCTTTTCGCAAACACCTGCGCAACATCCCATTGCCGTGGTTTGACCTGTGGTATCCCGAGGATGATCAGGAGGGTGTCACGTTCCGCCGTTTCCTTGATGGCGGGCCCGAAGGGTTTGACGGCGACGCCATGCCGCTGGCGCATATTCTGCGACATTACAAGGCCGCCAGCGCGCTGGCGGACCGGGACAATGTGTCGATGTTCCACTATGCCGACATGAGCCGCGATTTGGCAGGCACGTTCGAAACAGTGGCCGGACTGCTGGGCATTCGCCATTCTGCCACGGTCATGCAGCAACTGGTTCAGGCCGCGACTTTTGACAACATGAAGGCCCATGCCGAACGGTATGCCCCATCTGGCGGCAAGGGGTTCATGAAGTCGGATTCCGACTTCTTTCACAGTGGCACAAGTGGCAAGTGGCACGGCACATTGTCAGACAGAGAACTGGCGGCATATGACGCCATTATGGACGCGGAGCTTGCGCCAGAGGATCGGGCTTGGCTGGAATATGGGTCGCGCGGTATCGGCTTGGGCTGAACCTGCATGGCCTGTACCGCCACTGGCGATTTGGGCCTGCGCGACCCGTCAGGGCGTTTCGGCAAAACCTAACGGTTGAGGCTGGAAACAAGCTGGTGGAACTTTTCGCCTTGGATCGCGACGTGGTCGCGCAACACCTCTGCGGCGCGGTCGGCGTCTCCGGCTTTGAGCGCTGACAGGATGTCGGAATGCTCACTCATGGACTGTTTTAGCCGACCACGAAAGTGGAGCTGGATGCGGCGATAGGCCTTGAGGCGGCTTTGAAGATGGCGGGCCTGCTTTTCCAGAAAACGGTTGGCGGACCCCCGGTAGATAATCTGATGAAAGGTCTCATTCTCGGCATAGTACCGGTCGGGGTCGTCGTCATTGATTGCTTGCTGGCAGCGTTCGTTGGCCTGTGCCAGCGCATCCAGATCATCGTCGGTCATACGTGTTGCCGCAAGGCGGACGCAGACGGCCTCCAGTTCTGCCATCGTCTCGAACATTTCCATCAGTTCGACCGGTCCGGGTTGCCGGATGAACACGCCGCGCCGTGGAATTTGCTCGGCCATGCCGGATGTGACCAACACCTGAAGCGCCTCGCGGATGGGGGTGCGCGAGACATGAAACTGCTCTGCAAGTTTCAACTCGTCCAGCCGCTCGCCATCGCGGAATTCCCCCGCGACGACCGATTGTTCCAGCGTCTTTGCGATTTGATTTGCGCGTCTGATGTTCATGGGATGAGCGTACTATCCCGGACCCAATAAATGCAATGGGAGAGTTTTTGTATACAAGATGATTGACTTGATATGCGCGCCATGGAACGCTGGGCAACGTCGCGTCAACTCAAGCAGTTGATTCACACCCCAGGGAGGAAAACATGAAATTTGCCAGACTTACCGCCACCGCAGTGGCGGCATGCCTTGCCATTGGATCAGCCGCGAGCGCGGAAACGCTGCGCCTGTCGCATCAGTGGTCGAACAAGGACGTGCGTCATCAAGTGGCGCAAATGGTGGCCGATGAGGTCGCTGCCGCAGGTGTCGACCTTGAAATCCAGATTTTCGGGTCGAAATCGCTGTTCAAGCCGCGTGAACAATATCGTCCGCTCAGCCGCGGACAGTTGGACATGACGGTACTGCCGCTCAGCTATGCCGGTGGCCAGCAGCCTGCCTACAACCTTACGCTCATGCCCGGCATGGTGAAAAACCACGACCACGCGGCACGGTTGAGTGCATCGCCATTCATGGCCGCGCTCGAAGAAAAAATGGCAGATGACGATGTTATGGTCCTTGTCCACGGCTACCTCGCCGGTGGGTTTGTCGGCAAAGACAAGTGCATCACCAAGCCCGATGACGTAAAAGGCCTACAGACCCGCGCCGCAGGCAAGGCCTTCGAACAGATGCTTGCCGGTGCCGGTGCGTCCATTGCGTCGATGGCGTCCTCCGAAATCTACAATGCAATGCAAACCGGTGTTCTGACGGCGGCCAACACGTCGTCTTCGTCCTTTGTGTCTTACCGCATCTATGAACAGGTCAGCTGCTACACTCCGGCGGGCGACGTTGCCCTTTGGTTCATGTACCAGCCGCTTTTGATGAACAAATCGCGTTTTGATGGTCTGACCGAAGCACAGCAAACAGCGCTGCGGGACGCGTCAGCCAAAGCACAGGCGTTCTATCTCGAAGAAGCAAAGAAGCAGGACGCGGCGTCGGAACAGGTGTTCCGCGATGCAGGTGTCGAGATCGCTCAAATGTCGCCCGAAGATTTCGAGGCGTGGCGCGCGCTGGCGCAGGAGACATCCTACGCGAAATTCGTCGCCGAAGTGGATGACGGGCAAGCGTTGCTCGATATGGCGCTGGCCGTCGAATAAATCTGACGTCCGAAGGGCTGCCAAACTCCGGCGGCCCTTCCCCCCAATTTTCATTCAAGGACATCGTAATGGCGGGCCAAAGCTCCGTGGCGGTTGCACGCACCGGGAACAATCCGTTCCTGCGTCTGGTCGCTGCCCTCTCTACACTTGCGGGCTGGTGCTCGGCTGCGATGATCGTCGCGGCTGTGGCGATCACGTGCCAGATGATCTTTATCCGGTTCGTCCTGAACGGCTCGACCGTGTGGCAGACCGAGGCGGTGATCTATCTTGCCATCGGTGCCACCTTGATCGGCCTGCCTTATGTGCAGCGGTTGCGCGGCCACGTGAACGTAGACCTGATCCCGCTTGCTCTGGGCAGGCGTGCGCGGTTTGTGCTGGCGATGTTCACGCTGTCCCTGTCCATTGTGATGGTCGCGATCATGCTCTGGTACAGCTATGAATTCTGGCACCTGACGTGGGAACGGAACTGGAAATCCGACACCGTTTGGGGCGTCCGTCTGTGGATACCATACCTTGCCCTGCCGGTTGGATTCGCCTTGTTCCTGCTACAGCTCATCGCGGACATGGTGGCGATCCTGCTAAAGATCGAAACACCGTTCGGACTGGAGGACGTCTAATGGACCCGCTCACATTGGGCGCCATCGTCGCCGTCTGCACCATTCTTGTCCTCTTTTCCGGTGTGTCCGTCGCCCTTGGGCTGTTGATCGTCTCCACCGGCTTTATCATGATTTTCGACGGGATGCGGTCGCTGGAACTGCTGCCTGAAATCCTGTTTGGCAAGCTGGACAATTTTGCCCTGCTGTCCATTCCTATGTTCATCATCATGGGGTCGTCGATTGCGTCGACCCGCGCCGGCGCCGACCTCTATGAGGCGTTGGAGCGGTGGCTGACACGCGTTCCCGGTGGCCTCGTCATCTCGAACCTCGGGGCCTGTGCGTTGTTCGCGGCGATGTCCGGATCGAGCCCGGCCACCTGCGCCGCGATCGGAAAATTGGGCATCCCGGAGATGCGCAAACGCGGATACCCTGACGGTGTGGCCGCAGGTTCCATCGCAGCAGGTGGCACGCTGGGCATCCTGATCCCGCCTTCGGTCACGATGATCGTCTACGGCATCGCCACCGAACAATCGATTGGGCGGCTTTTCCTTGCCGGTGTCATTCCGGGGCTGATGCTGGTCGGGTTGTTCATGGTGTGGTCGCTCTATTCCACATGGCGGTCGGGAGACCGTGCCCTGCTGGCACATGGCACCTACACTTGGCGGCAAAAGCTGGAAATTCTGCCCCGCGTGCTGCCGTTTCTGGCCATTATCGTCGGCGTTCTGTACGCCATGTACGGCGGTGTTGCGACCCCGTCCGAGACCGCCGCCGTTGGCGCGCTTTTGTGTTTGCTCATCGCGATGATCATCTACAAGCTGTGGAACCCCAAGGACCTTTGGGTCGTCCTGCGAGACAGCACCAAGGAAAGTGTGATGATCCTGTTCATCATCGCCGCTGCCGGTGTGTTTTCCTATATGCTGTCGAGCCTGTTCATCACGCAATCCATCGCGGCCTGGATTGGTACGCTGGACGTAAACCCTTGGGTGCTGATGGGCGCGGTAAACGTGTTCTTGCTGATCGCAGGGTTCTTTCTGCCGCCCGTGGCCGTGATCCTGATGGCCGCCCCAATCCTGCTGCCGATTATCACCACAGCCGGGTTTGATCCGATCTGGTTCGCGGTGATCCTGACCATCAACATGGAAATCGGTCTGATTTCCCCGCCGGTGGGCCTTAACCTGTATGTCATCAACGGCATTGCGCCTGACATTTCTCTCAAGACCATCCTTGCCGGATCACTGCCATTTGTGGCCTGCATGATCATCGCGATCATCCTGCTGTGCATCTTTCCGGGGCTGGCCACATGGTTGCCCAACGCGGTCATGGGTACGGCGATATGAGCTACTTTGCCGGACTGATCTCGACCGTGTTCGAGCGTCGGTTTGCGCGCTCCGTGACATCGGACGCCGAAGGCCGCAATATCCATGAGCTGGCGCAGGACCTGCTGGGCGCACAGGGCGAGGTGTCCGGCAGCACGTTGGCCCGGATGATCCTGCACCACTACGGGCAAGCCGATGACGACCAGAAACGCGCATTTTTCGAATTCATGCTGCATGATCTCGAAATTGATCCCGTTGCTGTGGTCGAAAGCCTCAAGCACTACAAAGAGACGCCGACCAAAGACAGCTACCGCAGCTATGCGATGGCAAGCGAACCCGACCGGCAAGAGCTGTTGCGGCGGCTGAACCAAGTCCAAGGAGGCACTGAACGCCTCGTTGCGATGCGCAAGGATCTGTTGCGGCTTATGCGCGAGGACCCGAAACTTGGGCCGCTTGATGTGGATTTCCAACACCTCTTTGCGTCGTGGTTCAACCGTGGGTTTCTGGTGCTGCGACCGATCAATTGGTCCAGCCCTGCCGAAATCCTCGAAAAGATCATCGCGTATGAGGCCGTCCATGCCATCGGCAGTTGGGACGATCTGAGGCGGCGATTGCAGCCCACGGACCGGCGGTGCTTTGGCTTTTTCCATCCGGCGATGCCGGACGAACCGCTGATCTTTGTCGAGGTGGCACTGACCAAGGGCGTGCCCAATTCGGTCCAGACCGTGTTGGCAGACGGGCGCGCACCGATTGACGCGGACGAGGCGGACACAGCCGTCTTTTATTCAATCTCAAACTGTCAGGCCGGGCTTGCGGGCATCTCCTTTGGCAATTCGTTGATAAAACAGGTTGTTGCGGATCTGTCGCGTGACTTGGCGGGATTGCAGACCTTTGTCACACTGTCGCCCATTCCCGGCCTGTCGCGATGGCTGGATACGGCACAGGATCCTGCCCTGCGCAATGCGGACATCACGGCCCAGGCCGCCCACTATTTGCTTGCGGCCAAGCGGGCGGACAAGCTGCCCGTCGATCCTGTCGCGCGCTTTCATCTGGGCAACGGCGCGGCGGTTCATGCCGTCCATGCCGACGCGGATGTGTCAGAGAACGGGATGCGCCAATCGCGCGGCGCCATGGTCAATTATCTCTATGACCTGACGCAGATCACCGCCAACCACGAACAATTCGTCACTGACAAGACCATCGCCGCCTCGCCCGAGGTGCGTGCCCTCAGTGCATCGGTTTCGGCAACGAAATAGGGAACCAAGAGATGGCCAACCCGCTTTATGACGGCCTGTTTGGGCAGCATGTCGGACGTGACACAGTGTTCCTGCACTTGCCGGACGAACGGACCCTGACTTACGCGGCATTCTTGGACATGGCGGCGCAATATGCGGCGGCTTTGACCGATATGGGCCTGGCACCCGGCGACCGCGTCGCGGTCCAAATTGCCAAATCCCCCCATGCGCTGGTCATCTATGCCGCCTGTGCGCAGGCCGGGTTGGTGTTCTTGCCGCTCAACACGGCCTACACTGCGGACGAGGTCGCGTATTTTCTGGAAAACAGCGGTGCCCGTGTCGTGTTGGTCGACAGTGGCAAACGCGACGCGATCCTGCCCATCGCGGACCGGTGCCGCGCGCAGCTTGAAACGCTGGATGCTGATGGAACCGGCTCTTTTGCCACCAAAGCGGCGGGCTTCCCGCCGCATTACGACACCGTTCCGCGGTCCGAAGACGATCTGGCCGCGCTTCTTTACACGTCCGGCACCACAGGTCGATCCAAAGGCGCGATGCTGAGCCAGAAAAACCTGTTGTCAAACGCGCGCGCGCTGCAATCAGAATGGCGTTTCACCGCGCAGGACGTGTTGCTCCACGCTTTGCCGATTTTTCACACGCACGGGCTGTTTGTGGCGACCAATATCACGTTGCTGGCCGGGGGGCAGATGATCTTTTTGCCCAAATTCAGCGTGGATCAGATGATTGACGCCCTGCCCCGTGCGACGACGATGATGGGCGTGCCGACATTTTACACGCGGCTGCTGGCCGACAACCGCTTTGACGCCGCTTTGACGCGGCATATGCGATTGTTCATTTCCGGCAGCGCGCCCCTGCTGGCCGAAACCCACGTTCAGTTCGAGCGGCAGACCGGCCACCGCATCCTCGAACGCTACGGGATGACCGAGACCAATATGATCACGTCAAATCCCTATGATGGGGAGCGGCGCGCTGGCACGGTGGGTTTCCCATTGCCGGACGTGGAGGTGAAAATCACCGACAGCACCACAGGCGCGACCCTGCCCCGCGGCGCGATTGGCGAGATCGAGGTGCGCGGCCCCAACGTGTTTCAGGGCTATTGGCAGATGCCGGACAAGACCGCCGAAGAACTGCGGCCTGATGGGTTTTTCATCACCGGTGATTTGGGGCAAATCGATGCCGATGGCTATCTGAGCATTGTTGGCCGCAACAAGGATCTGATCATCTCGGGGGGGTACAATATCTACCCCAAGGAGATTGAGCTGCTGTTGGACGCCGAAGCCGGCATCCTCGAAAGCGCGGTCATCGGCGTGCCCCATCCGGATTTCGGCGAAAGCGTTGTGGGCGTTCTGGTGGCGGCACCGGGCCAGACGCCGGATCTGGATGCCATAAGATCGTCCATCGGCACGTCGCTTGCCCGTTTCAAGCAACCGCAAAAGCTGGTCGTTCTGCCCGAACTGCCACGCAACACGATGGGCAAGGTTCAAAAGAAAGCGCTGAGAGAACAGTTCGCAGACGTTTTTGCATAGCCGCCTGACGTCGTCAGGCAGTGGCATCACGCGCGCCGTGGAATATGGTCTGCGCGTCCCCGAACCGTGACGACATCGGCCACGGGGATGCATTGGCGTTGAACGCAAGCACTTGGATGACGGTATAAACTGACCTCAATAGCCACTTGGGCAGAATGCCGCGCACGGTGGCACGCGCCGCTCCTGCCGCTTCGTCGGCATGGGGAAATGTGGTAGGCTCAGCATCAATTACCTTCGAAGCTATTTCTTTATCCGCCGCGTCCACTCTGTCGTTTTGGCGGGCCAATTCCTGATTTTCCGGAGCAATTTCATGTATGTAAAACATTTCATGTATGTAAAACAGTGTGCGCCCCCCTCCCGCATTAAATTGTCGAAACCGCTCGCTGATCTGCCGGTTCTCGCGCTTGGCTCCGGCACGGAGGTTGCGGTTGCGGATGGTTCACATCTGCACATCCTGCGTCTTGAGGGTGATGGCGATGACCAGATGCTGGAGGTTCAGGACAGCCTGAAGGCCGATGGGGACATTCTCGCGCTGGCTGAAACAAAGCGCAGCGTGATCTGCGCGGTCGATTGCGCGACAGGCCGGGTTGAATTGCACCGTGTGGTGTCGAACGGATTTCACCGCATAACAGAGCTGGCGCGTGCGCCGCTGGCGCTGGCGACGCGCGGCAAGGACGTGCTTGTGTTGTATCCCGGCGTCGCGGGTGAACCGGCAACATTGGACGAAATCAACACCCGGGACGGCGCGACCAAAGCGCGGCATAACGTGCCGCATGGCACGGCGCGGTTGCGGGTGCAGGGGCGCTCTGTTCTGGCTATTGATCCGGTGGCGCAACGGGTCCACCGCATCGACCCGGACGGAAGATGCGTCGGTCAGCCTCGCCCGGAGCGTCCGCGCCCGGACAGGCCCCCGCAGGACGAGAAATGCGGTTGCTGTTGCTGCGACGTGCCGGAACAGCCGGACCGTGACCCCGGGCGACGCCCGCCGGAGCGGCCCAATGGCAATTGGTGCGATCCCGGATCGGATGGGGTGGAAGACGGATGTTTTCTTTACGTGGCAGTGGGCACAACCATCGTCAAACGCAACATTTGCGAGCCCGGTCGCCCGGATTGCCGCCGCGACATGCACTCACGGATCGAACGGTTGGACAAGCTCGGCGATGCACTGGTCGTTGTCACCAAGCGCGGCAAGCTGGTGAGCGAGCTGGACCCCGGTTCCCTTGCGATACGGACCGAAATGCCATTGCGCCGACCCGCAACGCTGTTGGCGGCGCCGCGTGCCGCGCGAATGTTGGCCATATCCAACGACCTGTCGGACATCGTTACACTGGAATTCAACCCGCAGGCTCTGGTGCCGGATCTCAACTTGCAGGCCAGCATCTCCGAACGGATATACGAGGGCACCCCGACCTTTGGCAGCGAACCCCAGCCGCAATTCGCGCTAGAGGACAAATCCATCCTCATCGTGCCAGTGGTGTACGGCGCACAGGATTTTTCCGGCAGTCTTGCTGCATACAGGGATGCCCTGTTCGCCCCTGCCCCGAACGGCCCGATTTCGTGGGTTCAGGACTATTTCGACGAATGCAGCGATGAACAGCAAGCGCTCAGCTTCGAGGTCTTTGGCCTCGACAGTGCGCCGCATTACCAAGGTGGGCCCATCGAAATCGATGGGCCCGTCATGGACTATTATCTGGGGGATTTCGTTCCGGGCGGCATGGCCAGCGTACCGTCACTTGGCAGCAGCCCGGCGGGCTTTCGATTTCGCGGTGACAGCACACGCGACATCACCGCGCTGTCCTCTGTGAATGCAGAAAACGGCCAAGGTGTACCATTTGATTTCACCCTCGACTTTCCGGCTGCGATCATCCTCCTCGACCTCAAGGACGGCATGACGCTGAACCTGCTCAGGGAAAACAATCCGTGGAACGTCGACTATTACGATTCTGCGGACGATGACCGGATTACGGCCTTTGATCCCGGAGCATTACCGTCTGATGTGACGATCGTGTTCAACCAGAACGGCCTTGCCAGCCAGTATCAGGCCGAATGCGAAGAACTGCGCGCAGCGTTGCAGACGATGATCGACGCGTCCAATGCGAGCGCCGTCTTTGCCCCCGTCGAAGTCGTCTGGACCCGTATCGGCACCGGAAGCCTCGGCATCGTGTCGATCATCATCAGGTTCAACGATGCGCCCGGTGCCATTCCGCGTTTTGAAGACGCAAACGCGATCAACTTCAACGCGACGTTTGGGTTGACGGACTCGCGCATGATTTTTGTCCGGGGCTGGGCAGAGTTTACCGTCGGACAATCCAACGCCGCAGAAACAACCGAACGCGAGGCGGTGGCCGCCTATCTCTTTTGGGTGATGCACCATGCCGAAGCGGCGGCCAGTGACAGTCGGACGGTGATTGATCCCATTCTGGGCACCGGATCAATTGACTTGGCCTGGGGCGGCAATGCCCTGACGGCCGTCGTTCGGCTGCGCCTGACCGAAACTCATGGGCAAGATCAGGTGGGCATCATCCAACCGGGGGGCGGATCAGGGCCCGATCCGCTGGCGCTTGCTTCTGGCGTGGTAGAGCAGGGCAGCCCCTTTGCCGCCGACAAAAGCAATACGATGGATGACAAACCGGCATTCTTCGAAATGCTCTATGGTCGTATGGTTTTGGCTGTGAACGGTCATATCGGCGCACCTGTTGAGTCCGATTGGCACGATTTCCGCGACTACCTTCAGAGTTTCAACACCGTCTATGTCTTTCCCATTGATCCCCCCGCCGCAGGCGGCGCGGGCTGGTCTGTGGATGCCGAAGGATCAGCCAGATCGCTCAGGGCTTTTGTCGCCAGCCTTGGCGAACACATCTCGGACCCGAATGGCATCGGCGCGCCGGTCAAAACCGGCTACGGCATGAATTTCCAGAGCTTTGACGCAAATGTACCCGCAGGCGGCTCCACCAGTCGGTTCGAAGCGGATGCACGGACCTTTGCCCACGAACTGGGGCACAGCTTGGGCCTTGCCGATCTCTACAGTTCGACCAAGCATGATCCGTCTGTCGCCTATGTCGGAGAGCTGGACATCATGGGGTCGTCCGGCGGCAACTGGCCGCATTTCTGCGCCTATCACAAGCTGGCGCTGGGATGGTTTCAGGACACCGACCGGCTGGAGATTCTGCCGCCGCCGCAAGGTGACACCGACACAACCCGCTTTGTTCTCGTGCCGACGGAATGGTGGACCGGAAACGAGGCGAATGCCGCACGGAATGCGCTTGGCAATGTGCCCGGCGACGTGCCTGTGGTCGCGGCTGCGTTGTGCAACCTTGGTGGCACGGGTGGCATTCTCAATACGATTGAGGCGCGCGCACCGGGTGCCGATTTTTCGGCTGGCATCGCGCCGAACGGCGCGCCGGGGCAGGTCATCGTCTTGAACGCGCTCGATTACGGGGACCACAAACGCTATGGCTCGGTGATCACCGACACGGACCCGAACACGGGCGATCCGGTGACTGTGCCGGATGACGCGGTCAAAGGTTTGCTGCGGTTCCGGCGACGGCTGCACAAGCTGGCCGACAACCTGCAACCCGGCGACAGCTTTGACACGGGGGACGCCACGGGGTTTCCGTTTGACGGGATCGAGGTGCATGTGGACGCGTCCGCCACCATCTCGCTCTCTGGTGCCTCTGTGCCCGTCTACGATATGCGCGTGGTCTGGACCGGTGGCCTCGCTGCGGATGTCGGCTTTGCCGACAATGACGAAGAATGGCGCAGCTCCGATATCGGCATCGACTATGTGGGCGATGATCCCGGCAACCCGGAATCCGGTGTGACCAATTTTCCGCTGGGACAGCCGCAGGGGGCAGGCGACACGATCATCATTCCGCAAAGCGGTACAGAACCGCATGACGTGGTGGTTCGGGTGCACAATTTCGGGGACGATCCCGTGCAGAATGTCGAGTTTTTCCTGTATCTGCGCGATCCCGGTGGCGGGGGTGAACTGGATGGAAACGAGCCCTATCACGATGAAATCATTGACGAGATTTTGCCCGTGGCGGATGCAGGTCCGCACGAGGTGCGGGTGCGCTGGGACGTCCCGGCGGGGCAGGACCCGCATGTCTGCTGGCGCGCCGAAATCGGGCGGTTCGAAAGGGACGGTGACGTTATTGTGTCGGATGGCACGATCACAAACAACTGGGCACAACAAAACATATTCGAAACGGACGTGGCCTATGCCAGCCCGCCCGATACGTTGTCCTCCAAGTTCTCGGTGACGAACAATGGACCCTTCACCGAAACCGCGCACCTTGTGCCAGAGGGCCTGCCACCGGGTGCGCGGCTGCGCGTGCGCCCGGCGCAATTGGATGTTCCGCCCTATTCAACGCGGGTCTTTGATCTGCGGTTCGAATTCGACGAAGAGATGATCGACGATCCTTGCCGCCGCGACATGGACGTGCTGCTGCGCTGCCTGCGCCACGAAGAGCATTCCGAAGAGTTGTGGGGCGCGTCGATGTTCAAACTGCATCTGCGCCGTCGCACAACGTCTACTGTGTCGGGCACGTGGTACGGTGCGAACCTTGCGCTGACCGGCACCATTGATCCGCCCATTGGTGTGGGCCGGATGCGGCTGCGGCTGGACTTTCAGAATGGCGATCCGGCCCTCTGGGTCGGCACCAACCTTTTGCCCGGCGGCGCATTTCAGGCCCATGTGGACACTTCGGATGTGGTGGGCAGCCACGAGGTCAGCGTGGTCGCGCACTACCGCGGAACGAACGAATTTGCATCCTCCGTCTCTGACCCGGCCTTGATCGGAAATGTGATCCCCGCCGGGTGAGCGTGGTGGCACCCAGGGGTCGCCACGAGGCGGCCCCATGTCGCGAAAGCACTGGACAGAGCTGTCCAGTGGCTTGCACGCTTGCCCCGTAAGCGACTCATCGGGGACAGGGACGGACATGAAAGATCAGTACAGGGTTGTCGTGATTGGTGGCGGCGTGGTGGGGGCCTCGGTGCTGTATCATCTGGCCAAAATGGGGTGGACGGATGTCGCCCTGATCGAACGGTCAGTGCTGACCGCCGGATCATCCTGGCACGCGGCGGGCGGCATTCACGCGCTGAATGCGGATCCCAACATGGCCGCGTTGCAGGCCTACACGATCGACCTTCTGTCCGAAATCGAAGAGGAAAGTGGCCAGAACATCGGCCTGCACATGACCGGAGGTCTGACACTGGCGGGCACGCCCGAACGCTGGGAATGGCTGCAATCGGCTTACCGCGTGTTCCAGTCCATCGGGATTGAGGATTGCGAATTGATGACACCGCAGCAGGCGCAGGAACGCTGCCCGATCATGTCCACGGACGGCGTTCTGGGCGCGATGTGGGCCGACCGTGAAGGGTATGTGGACACCACTGGCACTGTCCACGCCTATGCCACCGCCGCCAAGAAACGCGGTGCAAGCGTTTTTGAACACACCAAGGTCGAGGCGCTGGAACAGGTCCATGACGGCTGGATCGTCAAGACCGACAAGGGTGACATCCGCTGCGAACATGTGGTCAATGCCGCAGGTCTCTGGGCCAAGCAGGCGGGGCGCATGGCGGGGATTGAACTGCCCGTGTCACCGCTCAAGCACCACTACCTGATCACGGATCAGATCCCCGAGGTCGCCGCGCACGACTTTGAAATGCCCATGACCGTGGACCTCGAAGGGTTCACCTATATGCGACAGGACCAGAAGGGCATTCTGATCGGCATTTACGAGATCGAGCACCAGCACTGGGCCATGGACGGCGCGCCGTGGAACTACGGGATGGAGCTGTTTCAGGAAGACCTCGACCGGATCGAGAACGAGCTGATGCTGGGCTTTGCCCGCTATCCATCGGCCGAGAATGTGGGGATCAAGACATGGGTGAACGGGGCCTTCACCTTTTCGCCCGATGGCAACCCACTGGTGGGGCCGGTGCCGGGCAAGCGCGGCTATTGGTCGGCCTGCGCGGTCATGGCCGGGTTCCTTCAGGGCGGTGGCGTTGGCAAGTCGCTTGCGGAATGGATGATCGAGGGCGAGCCGGAGGCGGATGTCTACTGCATGGACGTGGCGCGTTATGGCAAGTTTGCGGAGAACAAGCAGTACATCAAGGAAACCACCGGCCAGTTCTATTCGCGCCGCTTCGTGATGTCGTACCCGAACGAACAACTGCCCGCCGGACGGCCCCTGAAGATGGCTCCGGCCCATGACGCGATGACTGCCGCCGGTTGCCGCTGGGGCTCAAGCTGGGATCTGGAAACGCCGCTGTACTTTGCGCCGTCGCCGGAGTTTGAGGAGAACCTGACGCTCAAACGCTCAAACGCCTTTGACATCGTGGGGGCCGAATGCCGCAACGCGCGCGAGAATGTGGGGATGGTCGACATCACAGGGTTCTCGCGGTTCGAAGTGTCGGGGCCGCAGGCAACCGCATGGCTGGATCACCTCATGGCGTCGAAACTGCCCGCTGCGGGGCGTGCGAAACTGGCCCCGATGCTGGGGCCGGACGGGCGGCTCAAGGGTGATCTGACCGTGCTGAACTGGGGCGACGGCACCTATTGGATCATGGGCAGCTACTACTTGCGAGCCTGGCACATGCGCTGGTTCGACGACCATATGACCGATGGCGTGACCGTGCGCGATCTGGGCGAGGAGATGTGTGGTTTTGGCCTGACCGGCCCCAACGCCCGCAAGGTTTTGGAAGCACTGTGCCACCAAGATATCGGCGCGCTGAAATTCATGGGCTGCGGCGACTTTGACGTGGGCATGGTCCGGGCGCGTGTCGCGCGTATGTCCGTGGCGGGTGAGCTGGGTTACGAGATCAACTGCCGCTACGGCGATCACGTCAAGCTGCGGCGCCAATTGCTCGAAGCGGGCAAGCCATTTGGTCTGCAAGAGTACGGCTTTAACGCGATGCTGTCGTTGCGGCTGGAAAAGAGCTTTGGGATCTGGTCAGCGGAATTCACGCAAGCCTACACGCCCGGCATGACCGGCATGGATCGCTGGATCGACTGGGACAAGGATTTTGTCGGCAAGGCAGCAGCCATGGCCGAGCGTGACGGCAACGGCGCGGCCCAGCGTCTTGTCACGCTGGAGATTGACGCGGTCGATGCGGATGCCAGCGGCTACGAACCCATCTGGAGCGGCGACAGGCGCGTCGGGTTTGTCACCTCGGGTGGCTACGGCCACACGGTGCAGAAATCGCTGGCCATGGCGCTGGTCGACAGCGACTGCGCGTCCGAAGGGACCGATCTGAAGGTGCATGTGGTCGGGGTCGAACGCGCGGCACGGGTGATTGCGCCCTCACCCTATGACCCCACAGGCAAGGCGATGCGGGGATGACCAATCAGCCACGACGCAGACGTGGACGCGGCGCCCCACCCGCCGCCAAGCGGCAGGTGGACTACCACAATCTGCGCAACCCATTCCCGCCGATGGCGGTGTTTCCCGAAGACCGTATCGCAGCGATGCACGACGCCGCACTGGATGTGCTGGAGCGGCTGGGGATCAAGGTGCTGCTGCCCGAAGCACGGGTCGTTTTCGAGGGTGCTGGCGCGACGGTCAAAGGTGACATGGTTTTCATCGGGCGCGAGATCGTGGAATCCGCGCTGGCCTCTGCGCCCAAGTCTTTCCCACTGATCGCAGGCAACCCAAGCCGCAATCTGGTCATGGAACTGGGGTCGATGGTGTTTCAGCCCGGCGCGGGCTGTCCGCACGCCACCGACCTTGAACGGGGGCGCAGACCCGGCACGGAACAGGCCTTTCGTGAACTGATCACGCTGACCCAGCATTTCGACGTGCTGCACATGATCCCGCCGCTGGTCGAGCCACAGGACGTGCCCATCCACCTGCGCCATTACGCCATGACCCGCGGGCAGATGGAACTGACCGACAAGGTGCCGTTCATCTATTCACGCGGGACCGGGCAGGTGGACGAAAGCTTTGAGATGCTGCGGGATTTTCGCGGCATCTCGGATATGGAATTTGCCGCGCACGCTCATTGCTACACCATCATCAACACCAATTCGCCGCGCCAGCTGGATATACCGATGGCGCTGGGGATCATGGATTTCGCCCGCGCAGGCCAGATGGCGATCATCACACCGTTCACCCTCATGGGGGCGATGGCGCCGATCACCGTGGCCGGTGCCATGACGCTGAGCCATGCCGAAGCGCTGGCAGCCATTGCCTTGGGCCAACTCGTCAATCCGGGCGCACCGGTGTGTTACGGCACGTTCACGTCGAACGTGGATATGAAATCCGGCGCGCCCGTGTTTGGCACGCCCGAGCATTTCAAGGCGTCACTTGCGGCGGGGCAACTGGCCCGCCATATCGGGCTGCCATGGCGCTGTGCCTCTGGGTCCGCCGCCAATCTGGGCGATGTGCAGGCCGCCAACGAAACGCAATTTGGCACGTGGGGATGCCTGATGGCCGGGGCAACAGTGACATTGCACGCGGCTGGCTGGCTCGAAGGCGGCCTGACCGTGTCTTATGAAAAACTCGTCACGGATGTCGAAGTGCTGCAAATGATCGCCGAATTGTGTGCGGACACCTCTGCCGAGGATGCGGACATCGCGCTTGAGGCGTTGGAAGAGGTTCAACCGGGCGGCCATTTTTTCGGGGCCAGCCACACGATGGACCGATACGCCACCGAATTTTATGAACCCGTGGTGGCTGATTTTGCCAATTTCGGCACATGGACAGAACGGGGCAGTGCCGACGCCACCACGCGCGCCACCGACATATGGAAGGGTATCCTGCGCGATTTTATCCCACCCCTAGGCAATGATGACCGGCTGGAGGCGCTGGAGACCTATATCGCCAGACGTGCGGCTGCGGGCGGTTGCCCGCCGGTGAGCTGATGTTGCTGCACCGGGACGATCCGGCCAAAGATCCGTTGGTGGGCAACATAAAGGTGACCCGACAGGATTGGCTGAACGCTGCGCTGGACACGTTGAAATCCGAAGGCGTCGAGGCGGTCAAAGTGGTCGATCTGGCCATGCAGATGCAAGTCTCCCGCTCAAGCTTTTACTGGTATTTCAAAAACCGTACCGACCTGCTGGATGCGTTGCTGGCCCATTGGCAAGCGACGAACACAGCGGCCCTGATTGGGCAAGCCAACGCCCCCGCCGCAACCATAACCGAGGCGTGCTGCAACGTTTTTCGCTGCAACATCGATACCCGCCTGTATGACACCCAACTGGATTTCGCGATCCGTGATTGGGCGCGCCGGTCAGATAAGGTGCGCGGCATTCTGGATGCCAGCGATGCGCAGCGTATCGCCGCTTTGACAGACATGTTCGCGCGCCACGGATACCCCGCGCAGAACGCCACAGCGCGGGCACGTGTCCTGTACTACATGCAGATGGGATACGAGGACGCGCGACTGGACGAAAGCCTTGAGGAACGGCTGCGCCTTGTGCCCGATTACCTGCTCAGCTTCACGGGTCAACACGCCTCGCCTGAAGAAATCGCAACCTTCAATGCCTATGCGCGCAGTGTTTGAGGCAGGCCTGCCCGCCGCCTTCAGATCAAAACGAACACCAGCGCCACAAGCGCAAAAGGTGCTGTGACCAATGTCGCGACGATGGCAGCGCCGATCACAGTGGGTTTGGAGGGCGGCGCGTATTGGCCTGCAACGGTATGTCGGGGGGGTTGTCTGCTTTGCATGGCCGAGGTTAACCACAGATTAGGTTTAAGATGTCCTAAAATGCGTCATGAAAAGTGAGACATGTGTGCCCCTTCAACAACATCCCCACTACGCCGAGGCCTTGCGCCACATCGGGTGCGACATCCGGGTGTTGCACTTGCCCGGCGCAGAGCCAGTGCAAACCATCCGACGATTTGGGCTGACATGCGCGATGCGCGGGCCGATCTGGCACGGCGCACCTGACCGGCAGGGGGCGGCCGCGCTCCGCCGTTCCGGGCTGCGCCTGATCAACAGTGACGGGGACGACCGCGCGACATTGCGCGCGGCTGGCTTTGTCCAAGCGCACACGCCCGCTTATGTCGCCGAACTGTCGCTTGACGGCTCACCGGACACACGCCGCGCCCGGATGACGGGCAAATGGCGCAATGCCTTGCGCCGTGCCGAGAACGCGCCATTCCGCATTCAGAAAGAAAGATACAGCAAGACGCGTCACCAATGGCTATTGGCCGAAGACGCGCGCCAACAACGCGCCAAGGGCTTCCGCAGTTTGCCGCACGCCGTCCTCGACGCCTTTGCGGCTGTGCAGCCCGAGAGCGCATCGGTTTTCGTCGCGCGGTCAGGCAAGGACCCAATTGCCGCGATGCTGTTTTTGACCCACGGCATGGTCGCAACTTACCATTTGGGCTGGACCAGCCCGACAGGCCGAGCATGTGCATCGCACAACGCCATCCTGACCCACGCCTGCAATCAGTTCGCCCATGATGGAATTGTACGGCTGGACCTTGGATCCGTCGACACCGTGAACGCCCCCGGCCTCGCCCGCTTCAAGATCGGAACCGGTGCAAATATACGCCCCTTGGGCGGCACGTGGGTCCGGCTGCCTTGGCTCTAAACACCTAAAGTCGCGCCCTAAATGGCGACCCCGGCAGGATTCGAACCTGCAACCTGCCCCTTAGGAGGGGGCTGCTCTATCCAGTTGAGCCACGGGGCCGCTTGGGCACTGACTTACTTTCACCAACGGCCCTTGTCACCACATAAGCATCCAGTGCGACCGTGCGCGCGCTTGCAGTTTCGGGCGTTTTGGCGGTAACTCGGACAAACGAGAACAAGGACTGCACGTGACAGAACGTCCCCAACGCCCGCTCACCCTTCGCGATGTCTCTGCCGCCTCGGGTGTGTCCGAAATGACTGTCAGCCGCGTGCTGCGAAATCGGGGAGATGTGTCCGAAGCCACGCGGCAAAAGGTGCTCGAAGCAGCCAAGGCGCTGGGATACGTGCCCAACCAAATTGCCGGGTCTCTGGCATCACAGCACGTCAACCTCGTCGCGGTGATTGTGCCCTCGCTGAGCAATATGGTGTTTCCCGAAGTGTTGACCGGCATCAATCAGGTGTTGGAGGACACGCCGCTGCAACCGGTCTTTGGCGTCACGGACTACATGCGCGACAAGGAAGAGCGCGTACTGTACGAGATGTTGTCGTGGCGCCCGTCGGGTGTGATTATCGCGGGTCTGGAACATTCGGATGCGGCCAGTGCCATGCTGACCAACGCCGGCATTCCAGTGGTCGAGATTATGGACACCGATGGCAATCCGGTCGACAGCATGGTGGGGATTTCGCACCGTCAGGCCGGGCTCGACATGGCCAAGGCGATCCTGAAACAGGGCTATTCGCGCATCGGCTTCATGGGCACGTCGATGCCGCGTGACCACCGCGCGCGCAAACGCTTCGAAGGTCTGACCGAAGGGCTCGCCAAGGCCGGAATTGAGATTGAAGCGCGGGATTTTTATTCCGGCGGTTCGGCGCTGGCCAAAGGGCGCGAGATGACGGCTGCGATGCTGGACGAAAATCCGGAACTGGATTTCCTCTACTACTCCAATGACATGATCGGCGCGGGCGGGTTGCTGTACCTGCTGGAAAAAGGGGTGGACGTGCCTGGCCAGATCGGCCTTGCCGGGTTCAACGGGGTCGAGTTGTTGCAGGGCCTGCCCCGGCAACTGGCCACGACAGATGCCTGCCGCCTTGAGATCGGGCGCGCCGCCGCCGAAATTATCCGCGACCGGATGCTGCAGGACGCAGACCCGACGCCCAAACACATCACCCTCACGCCCAAAATTTCCTACGGCGACACGTTGCGCCGTACCATGAGGACGTGAGCCAACCCTGTCTGACCAACGCACAGGCGCGGCGGTTGTTTCTGGATCGCCACTGCCTGAGCGAAACGCCTCAAGGTACAGCACACGGGCGCGACCTTCTGGTGCTGATTGAACGGCTGGGCTTTGTTCAGTTGGACAGCATCAACACCGTTGCCCGCGCGCACGACCTGATCCTGTTTTCGCGTAGGCCACGTTACCGCCCGAAATCGCTAAAGCATCTGTATGAGCGGGAACGGGCGCTCTTCGAACACTGGACACATGACGCCGCCGTCATCCCCATGGGATACTATCCCTACTGGCATTTGCGCCGCGAACGGGATGCCGCCCGGCTGCGCGAGCGTTGGGGCGCCGCGCGGCGCGTAGGCTTTGAGGCCAAGTTTCAAGATGTGCTCGACATGATCGGCGAACGGGGGCCGGTCTGTTCAGCCGATGTGGGCGAGGGGGAGGCGCGCGGCTCTGGCGGGTGGTGGGATTGGCACCCGTCCAAGACGGCGCTCGAATATCTGTGGCGCAGCGGCGCGCTGGCCGTGGTCAAACGGGAAGGGTTCCGCAAGTATTACGATCTGACAGAGCGCGCGCTGGACCGGGTTCAGATTGGCAATGCACCGGATATTGAGGAAACCATCGACTGGTGTTGTCGCGAGGCTTTGGCGCGCCTCGGCTTTGCCACACCCGGCGAATTGGCACGGTTCTGGGATCATATCTCACCCGCCGAGGCCAAGGACTGGTGCACCCGCGCAGGGGCCAATGGCCGCATCATCGAAGCGCAGGTGACCGGCGTTGATGGCACGATACGGGCCGTCTATGCGCAACCCGACCTGATGGACGATCTTGCGTTGGAATGCACGCCGTGTTCGCGCTTGCGCGTCCTTAGCCCATTTGATCCCGCATTGCGCGACCGGACCCGTGCACAACGCCTGTTCGGCTTTGACTACCGGATCGAGATATTCGTACCGGAGGCGAAACGGACCTATGGCTATTACGTTTTTCCCCTGCTGGAGGGGGATCGGTTGGTCGGGCGCATCGACATGAAGGCCCATCGCGACGCGGATACGTTGCGGGTCCGCGCGCTGTGGCCCGAGCGCAAGGTGCGGTGGGGCAAGGGGCGCACGCGGGCTTTGGAAGGTGAGTTGGAACGGATCAGACGTTTGGCCGGGGTGCGCAACGTGGTGTTTGAGGACGGCTGGCTGCGTGCGCCTGTCTAAGCGATTGCGCACGCCTGCGGAGTGTCTAGGCTGGTGCCCATGACGGAGTTTCCCAAGATACGGTCTGTCGGGCTGGGCGGTGTGTTGGTCACCTTTGGTGACCGGGCAACGGATGACGCAAACCGTGCGGCGATTGCCTTTCGCGGGGCAGTGGATGCGCTGGCGCTGCCGCAGATCAAAGAGAGCAGCAGCACGTTGGTCTCCGCCTTTTTTCGCGTCGATCTGGCCGTGCACGGGTTTGCCCCGCTGCGCGACACCCTCGCAGAGGTATTGGCACAACGGGATTGGCTGGCCGCACCTCTGCCAACCGGGCGTACGCTGTGGACCATTCCGGCGGTGTTTGATGGCCCCCGCGCCCCGCAATTCGGCGAGGCCGCTGAGGCGGCAGGCCTGACACGTTCCGAAGCGCTGGCGGAATTGACCAACACACGGCTGCGGGTTCTGACCATCGGGTTTGCCCCCGGTCAGCCCTATTTGGGCACGCTCGCGCCGCATTGGAACATCCCGCGGCAGGTGGGTTTGACGCCGAACGTGCCCCAAGGGGCGGTGGTCGCGGCGGTCCGACAGATTTGCCTGTTCGCCAAGGACACGCCGACCGGGTGGCGGCATGTCGGGCAATCCGCGTTCCGGTGTTTCCGTCCCAGCGCGGAAGAGCCGTTTCCGCTGGCCCCGGGGGACGAGGTTCGGTTTGCCGATATCAGCTCGGCAGAGCTTGAACGTCTTGAGGCGTACGGCGTCGATGGCACCGAGCGGGCTGTGCTGACGTGAGAGGGTTGCGCGTTCATCAGGTCGGCCCCGGCGTTGCGGTGCAGGATTTCGGGCGGCCCGGATACTTGGCCAAGGGGCTGACACGCGGGGGTGCGGCGGACCTGTTGGCAGTACACGAAGGGTCTGCATTGCTGCGCCAATCGCCCGAACTTGCTGTGCTGGAAATGGTCGGGACCGGCGGTACATTCGAAGCGACCGAAGACATGAGTATCGCCCTGAGCGGAGCCGCGATGACCGCCAGCATTGATGGCAATGCCGTGGTTTGGAATGCCAGCCATGCGCTGCCCGCAGGCAGCGTGCTGGTGATCGGACCCACGCGCGAGGGCACCTATGGTTACCTGCACGTCAGCGGCGGGTTCGCGACCGAACCGGTGCTGGGCGCGCGGGCGACGCACCAGTCGACAGGCCTCGGCGCGTTGATCGCCGCGGGCGACGACCTGCCTGTGGGACCCGGCGCGAGATTGGTGGGGATGACCGTGCCGCGTGACGCACGCTTTGCGGGCGGGACCGTGCGGATCGTGCCCAGTATGCAAACCGACGATTTTGATGCGGAT
Organism: uncultured Tateyamaria sp.; assembly: GCF_947503385.1. Taxonomy (GTDB): domain Bacteria; phylum Pseudomonadota; class Alphaproteobacteria; order Rhodobacterales; family Rhodobacteraceae; genus Tateyamaria. The sequence goes on along the minus strand of NZ_CANNDO010000001.1, from coordinate 750,713 downwards.
ACGCGCGAGCGCTTTGCAAACACTGTGTTTCACCGCGACCCCCGGGCCAACCGCCAAGGGGTGCGCATGGACAGCGATCAGGGCTTTTCCAACCCCGAACAGCTTAGCGTGGTAAGCGAGGTGATTGTGCCGGGCGACATCCAGATCGCGGGTGATGGCGCGCCGTTCGTCCTCCTGGCCGAAAGCCAGACAACGGGGGGGTATCCGCGCATCGGAACGGTGTTGCCCTGCGATTTGCCGCGTGTGGTGCAGGCCCCTGCGGGGGCGGAACTGCGGTTCACCTTTGTCACCTTGGACGAGGGAATCGCGATACAGGCGCGGGCGGATGCCGCATGGGCGAGCCTGCGCAAGCTGGTGACGCCTTTGGTGCGCGACCCGGCGGACATGCAGGATCTGCTGAGTTATCAACTGGTTGGCGGCGTCGTCTCCGCCATGGATGAAGGATGAGGACATGCAAGTCGATCTGAACGCCGATATGGGCGAGAGCTTTGGACCTTGGAAAATGGGCGACGATGCGGCGCTGCTCAACACGGTCACATCCGCCAATATCGCCTGTGGGGCACATGCCGGTGATCCCGATGTGATGGCCACGACCATGGGCATCGCGCTGGAAAAAGGCGTGGGCATCGGCACGCATCCCGGCTTTCCAGATATTCAGGGGTTCGGGCGGCGACGCATCCAGATGCCATTGGCATCGTTGCAAAATTCGATCCGGTGCCAAGTGGGCGCGAGCCTTGGGATGGCGGCAGCGCTGGGGGCCGAAGTACGGCATATCAAGCTGCACGGCGCATTGGGAAATATGACGTCCGAGGATGAGGATATGGCGCGCGCCTGTTACGAGGCAGCGTTGTCAGCGCATCCCGACAGCATCCTCGTGGTGCTGGCTGCCACAGCGCAGGAGCGCGCAGCGCGCAGTCTTGGTGCGCGTTTTGCAACCGAGATTTTCGCAGACCGCGCCTATAACGACGATGCGACACTGGTGGACCGGCGGTTGCCGGGCGCGGTCATCCATGACGCTGATCTGGCGGGGAAACGGATGGTCGAAATGGTCAAGGCGCAGGCTATCATCACCGACAGCGGCAAGCGGATTGAGACGCCCATCGACACCATCTGCTGCCACGGCGATACGCCTGAAGCCGTACAGATTGCAGCAAGCGTCCGGCGCACTCTGGAGGCCGAAGGGATCGCTGTTCAGACGTTCAAAGGCCGAACGCGCTGATGTAAAAGAGCGAAGTTGCTACCCGTAGGCTGGGCAAAACCGCCCGTCCTACACCAGTTCGGCATCCGTCATTATTTCCACCAAGGCCGGGCCATCAACGTGCAACGCTTTCTGCAACGCGGCTTCGATGGCATCGGACGACACGACCTTTTCTCCGTGGGCGCCGCAGATCTTGGCGAACGCCGCAAAGGACGGGTTGTGTAGCGATGTTTCCCAAACGGGCCATTCGCCGGATTTCTGCTCTTTGGTGATCTTGCCAAGCTCGCCATTGTGCAAAAGCACATGGGTGATATCCATTCCGTATTTCACAGCCGTGGTCAGTTCCATCGGGTATTGGCCAAACCCACCATCACCCGAGATCGAGATCACCTTGCGTCCCTTGAGCCAGTCGAAATCCTGCGTCGCGGCCCACGCCCCCATGGCCGCCGGGAAGCCAAAACCGATCGAGCCGAGGTAACCTGACATTAGCACACGCTGGCCCTTGGTCTCAAAGTAACGGCCAAAGGAATACGTGTTGTTGCCCACATCCACTGCAATGATTGCATCCGCCGGTGCCACCCGCGACAGGGCATCGAAGATCGCGTAAGCGTGGATGCCCTTGGCCGTTTCCTCTTCCATACGGGACCGTTTCTCGCGTCGCCAGATGTCCCAACGGTCGGCCAATTCGGTGATCTGGTCCGGGGCGTCGCCGGGCCGTTCGATGTCGCCCGAAACAGCATCACAGAAAGCGCCGATCTCGGACCAGATAGGCAGATCCACCGGGTGAAACTTGCCCAGTTGCATCCGTTCGAAATCCACTTGGATGATCGGTTTTGACGGCTCGATCCCGGTGTGGTTGGAAAAGGATGTGCCGAGGGTCAGGATCAGATCAGCCTCGTTCATGAACCAGCTTGCGATGGGGGTCCCAGAGCGGCCCAGCACACCAGCGGCATTGGGATGGCTATCGGGCATCAACCCTTTGCCCTTGAACGTCGTCAGGACCGGCGCGCCAAGCGTTTCGGCCAGCGCCGTGATCGCGCCCATATGGTCCCACGCGCCATGACCGATCACGAGGATCGGACGTTTGGCGCTGTTCAACATCTTGAGCGCGTCGGCCACATCATCGTCGGACGGTTTGACCACGGCCCGCCCCATTCGCCCCTCTGGTTTGGACGCTGGCGCATCCGACAGGTTTGTCTGCATGTCGTCCGGAAAGATCAGGTGCGCCACATCGCGTTCAACCAGCGCATTTTTCATGGCGAGCGAGACAAGCTCGCTGTGGTTCGACGTGCTGAGAACGGTTTGGCTGAACCGGCTGACCGCGTCAAAGGCGCTGGCCAGATCGATGTCCTGAAACGCGCCGGGGCCAAAGACCTGCGTTTGCACCTGCCCCGTCAGCGCCAGCACCGGCGCGCGGTCCACCTTGGCGTCCCAAAGCCCGGTGAGCAGATTCGTGGCCCCCGGCCCGGCGATGGTCAGGCACCCGGCAGGATGGCCCGTGAGCTTACCATAGGCCGAGGCCGCAAAGGCGGCTGCCCCTTCGTGGCGGATGCCGACATATTTCAGTTCACCCGCCTCAACGCGCATCCGTATCGCGTCAGCCAGACCGAGGTTGGAATGCCCCACCATGCCAAAGACGTGTTTGAGGCCCCAGTTGACCATGCTTTCCGCCATCTGGTCGCTGACGGTGCGTTCGTGCGGTGGCTCCGGTTCGAGACCCACAAAAATTTCGTCACCTTCGATCTTGACCGGGTAGATGTCCTGACCGCTGTCCTCGTGCCCACCGGGCGGTTTGCCCGTCAAAGGGTCGAAATCCCAGCCGTGCCAAGGACAGCGAATCCAGCATTTGCCACCTTCACCGCGTTCAATGGAGCCCTCGCCCAGCGGCCCACGCTGGTGCGGGCAGTGGTTGTTCATCGCCGCCCATTTGCCATCAAAATGCGAGAGGCAAATGGAGGTCGTACGGGCGGTCACGGTTTTCACACGCCCTTCGGGCAGATCGCCGGTATGGCCTACGGAAATCCAATCAAGGTCTTTGGTCATGCGACACCTCCGAATGCGATGCCCGCCACTTCGGACATGTCTTTTTTCCATGTGGTGAGGTCCGCGTGCTGAAACTTGGAAAGGTGATCGTGGCCGCAGGCGCGGGCCATGACCTGCATCAGTTCGGTGCTGGCCTCAAAGAAATTCGCGAGTTGCAGGGCCGATTTCTCGACCACGAGCCGGTTCACCAAATGTGGCTTTTGCGATGCGATGCCCACGGGACAGTTGTTGGTGTGGCAGGCGCGCATGGCGATACAGCCAATCGCCTGCATGGCCGAGTTGGATAGCGCGATGGCGTCTGCACCCAACGCCAACGCTTTGATAAAGTCCGCCGGTTTGCGCAACCCGCCGGTGATAACAAGGGAGACGTCGGACCGCTCCAGCCGGTCCAGATGGGCACGGGCGCGGGCCAGCGCAGGGATGGTCGGCACGCTGATATTGTCGCGAAAGATGATCGGCGCGGCGCCGGTGCCGCCACCGCGCCCATCGAGGATGATATAATCGACACCCACGGCAAGTGCCGCGTCGATATCCTTTTCAATGTGCTGCGCGGAGAGTTTGTAGCCGATGGGAATGCCGCCCGTGCGGTCACGGACTTCGTCGGCAAAATCCTTGATCTGCGCGGGATCGGTCCAATCGGTGAAGCGCGCGGGCGAGATGGCGTCCTCCCCTTCATCGAGGCCGCGCACTTCGGCGATTTTACCGTGGACCTTGTTGCCGGGCAGGTGTCCGCCAGTGCCGGTCTTGGCCCCCTGCCCGCCCTTGAAGTGGAAGGCCTGACATTTCTGCACCTTGTCCCAGGTGAATCCAAAGCGGGCGGAGGCGAGTTCGTAGAAATATTTCGAATTGGCCTCCTGCTCCTCGGGCAGCATCCCGCCTTCGCCCGAGCAGATGCCCGTGCCAGCGCGTTCCGCGCCACGGGCCAATGCCAGCTTGGCGGGTTCGGACAGTGCCCCGTAGGACATGTCAGAAACAAAGAGCGGGATGTCGAGCCGCAAGGGTTTCTGTGCGTTCGGGCCAATCACCACGTCGGTGCCAACAGGGTCATCGTCCAGCAGCGGGGCCTTGTGCAATTGCGCGGTGAGGATCTGAATATCGTCCCAGTCCGGCAGTTGGTCGCGCGGCACACCCATGGCGTCGACCTTGCCGTGATGGCCGGTTTTCGACAGGCCGTCGCGGGCATATTGCTGGATCAGGCCGTTATACGGCTCTTCCTCGGTGCCGTGGGACGTGTCGGCGTAGAGGCCCAGATAGGCGTCGCGATTAAAGGGCTGCGGGTTAGCGTGACCCCATGCGTTGATCTCGTCCGCGTCCACGCAGATGTCGTCGCCGTCGAGCCAGCTTTTGAACTTGGGCAGCGCCTCGTCATTGGCGTATTCGCTGACACCACTGTCGAGGCGGTAATCCCAGTCGTGCACGCCGCAGATCAGGTTGTCGCCACGTACGAACCCGTCTGACATGAGCGCGCCGCGGTGCAGACAGCGGCCATAGAACACGGAAATCTCATCGTCAAAACGGACAACCACCAGATCGACCTCACCCACGATGGCGTATGCCGGGCTACGGTCGGGCAGCGTGGAAAGCTGCGCAACAACTTCTTTTTGCATATATCTGTCCCAAATTCAGTCTTGTGTTCCGAGACTTGCACAGGCGGGGGCGCAAAGCACATCACAATTTTCAGGCGGCGGTTTCCCGTCAGAGCGCGCGGGCGCGCAAGGTGGAAATCGCCGCCTCAAATCCGGCGGGGCCGCGCGCCGCACGGCCCATGATCTGCGCCCCCTCGACTTGCGCAAGCGCCGCGGCCGCTTCGGCGCGGGGGTCAGACACCGCAGCAATCGTGCCATCGGTCAGGGCAAGGCGGAACACCGCTTCGAGCCATGCGGTGACCGTGTGATGAAATTGGTCAAGCGTGTCACGCGTGGTGTCGGGCAGCGCCGTTTGCGTAGCGCTCAGCGCCACACACAGGCACAGGCTGCGCCCCCCGTCGAGCGCTTGGCGATACAAATCGAGATAGGCCAGTAGCCGGGCAGCCGCTGTGCTGTGGCTGGCCGTGATGGCGTCAAGACGATCGGCAAACAGCTGTGCATAGCGCACCATCAGGGCAAAGGAGAGATCACCCTTGGTCGGGAAATGATAGTGGACCGAGGCCTTGCGGATGCCGACAGCCGCTTCGAGGTCGGCAAAGCTGAACCCGTCGAACCCGCGCTGGCGGGCAAGTGTTTCGGCATTGTCGAGGAGCGCAGCCTTGGTGTTCAATAGGTTTGCCTTCTATTAAGTAGGCGAGATATAGTCTTAATTCCTGACTTCTGCAAACTTCTTGTTGCAGTTGATCAAAAAATACCTACCTTTTGGTAGACATCTGAAATGGAGCGCCTCATGGAATTGAATGCAGACTTTACCAAAAAGGTTATCGTCGCAGACGCGGAAAACCCATGGCGCGCCTCCCCGTCTGCTGGGGTTGAACGCAAAATGCTCGACCGGATCGGGGACGAGGTGGCGCGCGCCACAACCATCGTCCGGTTTGCCCCCGGCAGCGCCTTTGCCCCTCACACCCACGACGGCGGCGAAGAATACATCGTCCTTGACGGGGTATTTCAGGACGAAGCAGGCGATTTTCCGGCAGGCACCTATGTGCGCAACCCGCCCACGTCGCGGCACACGCCATCCTCGGAACCCGGGGCCACGATCTTTGTCAAACTGTGGCAATTCGATCCGGACGACCGGGAACATGTGCGCATCGACATGAATACCGTCACACTCCACGATGATCCCTCACGTGCGGGCGTGGCGCAAGCGACGCTGTTTCAGGATGCGCAGGAGCATGTGCAGCTTGAACGATGGGACGGCGGCATCACGCACATGCTGAACGCACCATCCGGGGCGGAAGTGCTGGTGCTGGAGGGGCAGTTGCTCGACGGAGACACGGAACTGGGCCCGCGCGATTGGCTGCGGGTGCCGCCGGGCGGATCGGTCACGCTGCGCGCCGGGGCTGACGGCGCACGGCTCTGGATCAAGACCGGGCATCTGGGACAGATGACAGGCGAATGACCGGCGCGCTCGTCATCGGGGCCGGTATTGCCGGGTTGGTGGCGGCGCGGGTTTTGCACCGGGCCGGACAGGACGTGACAGTGATTGAGGCGCGCGACCGGCTGGGCGGACGCGCCTTGACCCGCGATGGCATTGATCTGGGGCCCGCATGGATCTGGCCTGCGATGCAGCCGCGCGTGGCCGCGCTGGTGCAGACCCTGGGACTGGAACTGTTGCCACAATACGAGACAGGCGATTTTGTCTATGAGGCGCAGAACGGGATAAGGCGCGGTGCGTTCCCGCAACGCTATGGCGATGCGGCGCGTGTGCGGGGCGGGATTGGCGCGCTTGCCGCACGGCTGGCGGAGGATTTGCCCGATGGTACTATCCAATACGAACAGCCGGTGACCGGGTTGGATCTGACCGCTCCGCCCCTCGTTACCCTTTCGGATGGCGCGGTCCTGACGCCAGACCGGCTGATCGTGGCCGTCCCCGCGCCCATTCTCGCCACGTGGGCGGTGTCACCCGATTGGGCCACAGACCGGCGTGCGGCGATGACGCGCTGGCCCACATGGATGGCGGCTCACGCCAAGGTCGTGGCGCGGTATGACCGCGCCTTCTGGCGCGACGCCGGTCTGTCGGGCAGCGCAATCAGCCATGTGGGACCACTTGCCGAAGTGACGGACCAAAGCGATCCGGACACAGGCATTTTCGCGGTTTTTGGATTTGTATCGTGGCCCCATATGCTTCGTCAGGACACAAAGGCGCTGAAACACGCCGCAATTGACCAGTTGATCCGCCTGTTCGGAACCGAGGCCGCGACGCCACGTGCGCTGCACCTGTTAGACTGGGCAAGTGAGCCGTTTACCGCAACCGACGCCGACCGTTCCGCGCCGCAAGGTCATCCACCTTACGGCCTGCCAGAGTTGTCCATACCGGTGGGTAATCGGGTGTTTTTTGCCGGGGCCGAATTGTCGGCAGACAATGGTGGCCTGATCGAAGGTGCGGTCGAGACAGGCGAAGCCGCCGCACAGGCCCTGCTGACCGCCGCGCGCCGGGCTGCCTAAAGCCGCAGGTCGCTGTCTTCGGGTGCAAACGCCGCCTTCATGTCAAAGAATACACCGTTTGGCGTCAGATGGCGACGCAGCGTGTCCACGCCAAGCGCCACCAGATCGTCATGTGTCACGGCAAGAATGACGGCATCGTACGTGCCCCTGATGACCGGCAATTGCGCCAGCATCCGCACATTGTAGGTCGCTGCGACCTCGTCGGCGTCGGCCCACGGGTCATACAGGTCAACGTCCAGCCCGTAACTGGCCAGTTCTCCCAGCATGTCCACCACCTTGGTGTTTCGGGTGTCGGCACAGTTTTCCTTGAACGTCACTCCAAGGACCAGCGCGCGGCCTCCGTGCACACGCGCCTCTTTCTGGATCATCTTCTTGATCAGGATGGACACGGCGTGGCGCGCCATGCCGTCGTTGATTTCGCGCGCCATCCGGATGATGTCGGGGATGTGGCCTGCGGTGATCGACCGGTCGATCAGATAATAAGGGTCCACACCGATACAGTGGCCTCCGACAAGGCCCGGAGACAGCCGGTTAAAGTTCCACTTTGTCGCGGCCGCGTCCAAAACTGCGTTGGTGTCGATGTCGAGATGCGAGAAGATGATCGACAATTCGTTGATGAGCGCAATTGACACGTCGCGTTGGGTGTTTTCGATCACCTTGGAGGCTTCGGCCACGCGGATGCTCGGGGCCTTGTGCGTGCCTGCGGTGATAATGGTGCCATAAAGCGCGTCGATGAGGTCCGCCGCTTCGGGCGTGGAGCCAGAGGTGACCTTGACGATCTTGTGCAGGGGCCGTGTCTTGTCGCCGGGATTGATGCGTTCGGGGCTGTAGCCTGCGTAAAAATCCACGTTGCGGGTCAGGCCCGAAATCGCCTCTACCTCCGGCAGGCAGTCCTCTTCGGTGGCGCCGGGATAGACTGTGCTTTCAAAGATGACGATATCACCGCGTTTGAGCACCTTGCCGATGTCGCGCGACGCGGCAAGCAGGGGGGCAAGGTTTGGCTGGCGATGGTTGTCGATGGGGGTCGGCACGGCGACGATGTAGACCGAACAATCGGCGATGTCGGTCAGCGTGTCGGTATAGGTCAGCTGCGTGGCAGCGGCGATATCCTCAACCTCGCCCGTGGTGTCAGTGCCCGCACGCAAGGCAGTGATGCGATCAGTGTTGAGGTCAAAGCCCACCGTGGCCCGCTGTTTTCCGAACGCGACCGCAAGCGGCAGGCCCACATAACCCAATCCGATCACAGCGACCTTCAGGTCATCAAGGGCGGGCAGCGGTGCGGGCGTGGTCATGGGCGTGGCCTAATGCGATGGGCGTGAAGGGGCATATGGGAACGCCCCTCCGCTATTGTCAGACCTGCACACGAAAATGCGAGTGTGTTCAAGGGCCAAAGATGGACTTGAACGTCCCGACCGAAGCGCGGAAGCCTGCTTCGAAGTCGCCATTTCCCGGATGGTAGACGGATTCAAAGCTGATTACGCCGTCATATCCGTCGGCACGCATCGCATCTGCAATGGGCTGAAACAGGGGCCCAAGCTGGCCCTTGCCCATCTCGCGCACCTCAAGTGTGGCGCGGGGCGTATCGACCTGCACGTCCTTGATATGCACGTGCCCAAGGTAGCCATCTTTGACCTCGGCATATCCATCGGGGTAGGCCAGTTCGTGACACCAGCAATTGTTGGCCGGGTCCCACAGAACCTTGAGCACGTCCTTGGCGTCCAGCGTGTCAATCAGCTTTCGCGCGGTGTAGTTGGAATTGACCATGGTGCCATTGCCCGTCTCGACGACCAGCTTCACGCCTTCGGCGCGCGCCAGTTCCACGGCCGGAGCGATCATCGGGGCCACCGTGTCCCATGCGCCATGGGCCACGTTCCATTTCTCGGCGCCGTGACTGCCCCACAGGATCTGCTCCTTTTTCTGGGTCATGATGCGGACAAGGGGGCTGCCCACGACATGCGCCATGTCGATCACGCGTTTCAGCGCGTCCATGTGCTGCGTGTGCAACGCGTCTCCGGGGCGGTTGTCGGATGTCATACCGGCAAAGATGTGGCGCGACAGGCACGAGACGTGTTTGCCACGCCCGCGCAGGCGCTCATCCATCCTTTGGATGTCTTCGCGGCTGTGATCGCCAACCTCGTGATCCCAGACAAATTGCAGTTCGGCATAGGTAAGGTAAAATTCGTCCATGACGTCGATTGCATGGTCGAGATTGCGGCTGATGCCGTCGCAGATCACGCCCAGTTTCATCGGGTCACCTTGGCGCTGTTACGGTGCAACTCTGCGCCCACGATCTCTTCGATAACGCGCGTGCAGGTCCAGTTGTCGCCGTCCGGGTATCGCGTGCGACCTGCGTGAAACACCTGCATGGCAGCGGCTGCGGTGTGGAGCGGGACGCCCAGTTCCTCGCCCAGCGACATCGAAATCGTCAGGTCCTTGTGCATGGTGTTGATGTGGCTGCCGGTGCCTTCGAATTGCCGGTCGATGATCTTTTCCAGCGCGTTGTTCACGACGCCGCAGCCTGCCGATGAGGTGGAAAACACGTCCAGGATCACCTGACCCGGCACGCCCGCCTTGGCCGCCAATGCCGCAGCTTCGAACGTGGCGGAGAATTGCGCGCCGATGAGCGATTGCAGGCAAGCCTTGACCGTCTGCCCGTCGCCGGGGGCGGTGCCCACGCGGTGGATGCTGGCCGACACCGCCTCCATCACTGGTCGGGCCTGCGCCAGCGCCGCGTCGGTGCCCGCTGCCATCATCGTAAGGGTGCCGCCCTGCGCGCCGGGATAGCCGCCAGATACAGGGCTGTCGATGAGGTGCAGGCCACGACCGTCCAGCGCGTCGCCAATGGCGCGCGCCTCGGACGGTTTGATGGTGGCCGTCAGCAGGACAACGCCCCCCGGCGCCATGGTTTCGGCCAACCCGCCAGAGCCAAGGATCACCTCATGCGCCTCTGCGCCTTTCATCACCATGACGAAAACAATCTGCGCGTTGCGTCCCACATCAGCCACGGACGCCGCCGACCGCCCGCCCATATCGCCAAAAGCCTGTTGCCGGGCCGCCAGCAGGTCGATACCCCATGTTTCAAATCCATTGGCAATCAGGTTCTTGGCCAGCCCGCTGCCCATATCCCCAATGCCGATCACGCCGACCTGTGTCATGCGCGCCTCCTTTGGCTCTTCAGTTTTCAGGATGGGGTTTCACGCCATACGCAGGCGCCGGGCAGGTCCAGAAGACACCCCCTGCCCTATGGCGATGGCCGCAGGCTAGCACGAGTTACGTGCGATGCGAGAGGTTTATTCGAGGGTTACCGTCTGTCCGGTCTGCGCGGCCTGCTTGATCGCCTCGATCACCGAGACGGCGCGCAAGCCGTCCTGAGCGCTGACACGCGGCTGGGCACGTCCGGCGATGACCTGACTAAAATGTTCCAGCTGCGCCACAAGCGTATCAATACTGTCCACCGGGTAACGCGTGGTCGAGATGGGTGCCCACCAATCCGGGCCGTTCTCCTGTGACCATACGGTTAAGTTTGGCAACGCCAGTGACCCGTGTGTGCCACCGATCAGGTAACTGCTTTGCTCAGTCTTGGGGTAGGCCGGGTTCTCACCTGCGGTCAGCTCCCAACTCCATGGCCCAAGGGCAGTATCACTCAGGTTGAGCGTTCCAAGCGCGCCACTGGCAAAGCGCACCGTGGCGGCCACGACTTCTTCGGCCGCGGCCTGCCGCTGCGCGTTGGCCTCGAACGCCTGCACCGCGACAATCGGGCCGCAGAGATACATGAGCACATCGACATCGTGGATCAGGTTGATGAACAATGGACCGGCCCCCGCCGCCTGCCGCCACGCCTGATCATAGTAACTGTCCGGTTTTGGCAGCCAGCAGTTGCCATGTACCGTCGTGATTGCGCCCAAGGCTGCGCTGTCCACGATCTCCTTTGCCTTCGCGATCAGTGGGTTATGACGACGATGGTGACCGACGAGCACGGGTGTCCCCGTCTCGGCAGCGGTGTTTGCAATGTGCCGGGCGTTGTCACTTGTGTCGGCCAGTGGTTTTTCCACCAGCACAGGCAGACCTGCGCGCAGCACCTCTTCGGCCATTGGTCTGTGGGTGTGATTGGGCGTGGCGAGGATAATGCCATCGCTTTGCGCGATCAGATCGGCCAGCGATTGTACACGTGGCAGCGGGTCGTCATCGGCCATGACCGGATCCAGTACCGCCGACAGCGCCATACCCCGCACCCGCGCCATCGCATCGAGGTGGCGGCGGCCCACAAGGCCTGCACCGGCAAGACCGATCCGCATCATGCCTGCACCGCGCAGGCGGCTATGATCCCGCGCAGCTCTGCCAGCCCACGCATCCGCCCGATCAGCGGATACCCCGGCAGGCTGTCGCGCGTGCGGTCAAATAGCAGTTCCTGGCCATGGTCCGGACGCATCGGTATGGCGTGGTCTGTACGCCGCTCGGCCCGGCGGCGCGATTCTTCGGCCATCAAGGCCCGGATGGTGGCAACCATATCGGTGTCTCCTTCGAGGTGAGGCGCTTCGAAAAAGCTGGGGCGTGCGGGGTCCGGAGAGGGCAGCCGAGACGTGTTGCGCAGATGGGCAAAATGGATCTTTGGCCCCAGCCTTTCCACGAATTCGGACGCGTCAAAGCGCGCCGACACGCCCAGCGATCCGGTGCACAGCGTGGCCCCATTTGCCTCAGACGGGACTGCGTCCAGCACAGTGGCGTAATCATCCGTCGACGACATGACCCGTGGCAGCCCCAACAGCGAAAAAGGCGGATCGTCCGGGTGACAGCACAGCCGGATGCCCAGCCGTTCGGCCTCTGGCACCACTTCGGCGAGAAAGTCGATCAGGTTCTGGCGCAACCGGTCCGCCGTGATGTCGTCATAGGCGGCGAGCCGCGCGCGCACGTCATCCAGCGTCCAGCCATCATTTGCACCCGGCAGGCCCGCAATGACCATGTTGGTCAGCGCGCGTTTGTCCGCATCCTCCATCTGCGCATGGATCAAGGCGGCAGCCGCGCGCGTTTCCTCCGTGTAGTCCGCCGCTGCGTCCTCGCGGGCGAGGATGTGCAGGTCAAAGGCGGCGAATGTCGGCAAATCGAACAGCATGGCGGTGCCGCCATGGGGTTGCACAGCGCGGGTTTCCGTGCGGGTCCAATCAAGGATCGGCATGAAGTTGTAGCAGACCGTTTGTACCCCTTCGGCTGCGAGTGCGGCAAGGGTTTGGCGGTAAGCGTCCATGTGAGCCGCACAACCCGAACTCTGGGTCTTGATCGCCTCGGAAACCGGGACGCTTTCCACGACCTCCCAGCGCAGGCCTGCGCCCTCGATCATCGCTTTGCGGGCCTGAATGTCGGACCTTGGCCATGCAGTTCCCGGCGGGACGTCATGGAGCGCCGTCACCACGCCTGTGGCCCCGACCTGTGGCAGGTCCTCAAGTCTTGTTGGGTCGTTCGGCCCGAACCAGCGCCAGCATTCGATCATGGGCGCCAGCCTGTACGCATTGGGTGGTCCGGGGGCAAGGGCAGGTCCACTGGTGCGCCGGAACGCGCCGCCGCATAGATCGCCGTAACCAAGGCGATTGAGGCCGCCCCGTCGTCCAGCGTCACGGCGTGGTTGGGCTGACCTGAAATGGCCTTGCCAGCTTCGGTCAGAAATCCGTTGAACCCGGCGGGTCCAATAGCCGCGTCCGTCACCACGCTGTCCACATCAGCCTGACGGGCGGGGTCACGGGCGACAAAACGCCAAGGACCGTCACCCGGCGCATAGGGGTTCGTATCCGACGTTGCGGTCAGATGCTCAAAGACAAAGCGCAGGCGCGTTTCGTCAGCAGCGGCACCAAGCGTGACAGAACTGGTCGCCAGAGCACCACATGCGAGCTCAAAGGTGAGCGCGGCGGTGTCTTCTGTTTCAATTGGGTTCACGCGGGTGGCCAGCGTGGCGTGTACGCGCGCCACCGGCCCCATCCAGTGGCACATCAGGTCATGGGCGTGGATCGCGTGGCCCAACACCGCGCCACCCTGCTCCCCCTCCCATGTTCCGCGCCATGGCACTGCATAGTAGTCAGCGCCACGGTTCCAGTGGGTTTCCAGCGCAGCAGCCACTGGCGCACCAGTCAATCCAGCCGCCTGTAGCGCGGCCAGTTGATCAAAGGCGGGGCCATAACGGTATTGGAACACCGGGAAAACGTGTCGCTCCGCTTGTGTCGCAGCAGCTATGATCCGGTCCACATCCCAAAGCGATGTAGCGAGCGGTTTTTCACAGATCACGTGCTTGCCTGCGGCGAGCGCCTGCAAAGCGACGGGCGCGTGCATGTGTGGGGGCAGGCAGATGTCCACAAGGTCGATATCCGCATCCATCGCTGCGTCGATCTGGTCCGAAGTGGCGATGCCTCGTGCCGCGACCTGCGTGCGGCGTTCGGGGTCCTGATCCACCATCAGCGCCACGTCAAGACCGGCAACCGCGTCATACGCGGCCAGATGCTGCGCACCGATACCACCGCCAAGGATCGCGACACGGGTCATGGCGTGCGCTCGGCCATCGCTTGCGCGCGCAACGCAAGCTCCACGACCTTAAAGCAATGCGCCTGCGTCATGGCCGTTTCGGTCCGGTGGGCAATGTCCCGCACCAGCCGTTCGAAATAGGGCAGGCCTGCATCTCGCGCGTCGATGTTTTCGCAGCGTGTTCCGTTCACCAGCACAAGGTGATCCGTCCCCGCGCGCCCACCAACATCGACGTATTTTCGCAACTCGATATAGCCGTCAGTGCCCAGCAACGTCAGCCGCCCATCTCCCCAGTTGGGCAGTGCATCCGGCGTATACCAATCCACCCGGATGTAGCCGGACCCCCGGTCCGACCGCAGCGAGACCTCACCAAAGTCCTGAAGGCCCGGATCGGCAGGGTTTGCGTGGTTGGCAATGTGCGCCATCGTGACGTCCGCCGTTTCAGAGCCTGTGAAATGCAGGAACTGATCAATCTGATGCGACGCGATATCCGTCAGAATGCCGCCATAACGCGCCCGGTCAAAGAACCAATTGGGCCGCGTCGCGCGGTTCAACCGGTGCGGGCCAAGGCCAGTGGTATGTACAACGCGGCCAATGGCGCCGTCCTGCACCAATTGATCCGCCATGGTGACACTGGGCACTTCGAACCGTTCTGAAAAGTTGATCGACCAGATGCGCCCCGTCTCGCCCACGCACTCTTTGATTGCGTCGAGTTGCTCTGTATTCGTACAGCCCGGCTTGTCCGTCATCACATCGTGACCGGACTGCATGGCGCGGACCGCAAGGTCAGCGCGATCCGCAGGAATGGCCGAAATCAGCGCAAGGTCCGCACCCGCCCCCAACGCCGCGCCCAACGTATCGAACCGGCGTATATCTGGAAATCGATCAAGATACCCGGCAAGCGGTTGAGGTGTCCCGTCGGTCCAGAACCCGAGACAGCGCGCACCTTGTGCAATCATGTTTTCCGTCATGCCGTAGATGTGGCGGTGATCCAGCCCGAGGGCGACAAAGGCAAGCGTCATGCGCCGACATCCGTAATGTGACCGGTGCGGGCCGCATGTTCCATCGCGTCGATCACCGCGTGGACATGCAGCGCCTCATCCGGTGGGGCGAGGGGCGGCCGTCCATGTGCCGCCGCAGTCACAAAATCCTCCAGCATGGCCTGATGCCAAGCGTGGGTGAACGCCATCGGGTCGGCCCCACCCCCGGTGCCAGTGCTGGCCTCAGGCGCGGTTGCCTCGCTGTGACCAGAGGTCAGATCGATCTGCATGTGATCGCCTTGCAGGTGAACCTGCCCCTTGGTTGTGGTGATTGCGATGCTTTCTGCGGCACCCGGATAGGCAGCAGTGCTGGCGGTCAACACGCCGCTTGCGCCGGATCGGAAGTGCAGGAGAGCGGCGGCGATATCCTCGCCCTCCATCCGGTGCAGCGGGCTGGTGCGCATCAGCGCCTGCACCCGCGCGACTGGCCCGGCCAGCCATAGGGCAAGATCCAGCGTGTGGATGGCCTGATTGATCATGACGCCGCCGCCATCGCGGGCATAGGTGCCGCGCCCCGGCACATCGTAATAGGCCTGATCGCGCCACCACGGCACACGCGCCTCCACGTGTACGACATCGCCGAGGCTGCCGCTGTGCAGCCGATCCTTCAACGTCCGAGCTGCCGCGCGCGTCCGGTGCTGAAAGCACAGGCCCAAAGGCACGCCGCAATCCGCATAGGCCGCAACAACAGCGCGCGCGCCATCCAGCCCGCGTTCCACCGGTTTTTCCATCAAAGTCGGAACACCCGCCTCCGCCAATGTGCGGGCGAGATTGAGGCGGGTGTCAGGCGGTGTGATCAGCAAAGCCATGTCGGGGTTGCGGGCCAATGCCTGCACCGTGTCGGTCACGGCGGCCACCTTGTATCCCAGCGTTTCGGAAGCCGCGGTGCAAAAGGTCGTGGTCCGGGCCGGGTCACGGCCCAGTACGGCGTCCAGCCGCGCGCCAGCCACGTTATCGCGCAGGCCTAGGATATGGGTCTGGGCCACGATCCCCATGCCGATCAGCAATACGTTCATTGACGTCCTCCCGGAGGCAACTTGGCGTGAATTGGGCGGTGCGCCAAGGGGCAATTGTGCTAGGCATGGTGTAACATGTGCAGGGCGCGATTTGCCTGCATCACAGGGGGGGTCACGTGGGTCACATTCTGCACCTTGGCGTCGGCAATTTCTTTCGGGCGCATCAGGCGTGGTACACGCAGCACTGCCCCGGTTGGGACATCACCGGCGTGAGTTTTCGCAGCACCTCCATACGGGATGGTTTGGCGGCGCAGGGATATCACTACAGCCTTGTCATCAAGGACGCGGGCGGCGCGCGGATCGAAAGGATCACCTGTTTGCACGACATGATCGTGGCGGCAGATGCACCGGAGGCGGTGCTTGCCCAGATCGCAGCAGATACGACGCAGGTGATCACGCTGACAGTGACAGAAAAGGCGTACCGCCTTGGGCCAGATGGCGTTCTGGATATGGATGATCCTGCGATCTGTGCAGATCTGTCCGGCGGTGAGATGACTGTGATCGGCGCGCTGGCACGCGGGCTGGCGCGGCGGAGTGCGCCCGTCACAGTCCTGAGCTGCGATAATCTGCCGGACAACGGGACAAAGCTGGGTGCGGCTGTGCGGCGATTTGCCGACGCAGCAGGGTTGCGGATCGGCACGCGGGTGACCTTTCCATCCTGTATGGTGGATCGGATCACACCGGCGACCTCGGACGCAATCCGAACAGAGGCAGGCGACGCCATGGCTGTCCCGACTGAGGCGTTCAGCGAATGGGTGATCGAAGATGACTTTGCAGCCGCGCGCCCGGATTGGCCCGGAGTGCAATGGGTGTCGGACGTCGCGCCGCACGAGATGCGCAAGCTGCGGATGCTGAACGGGGCACATTCCTACCTTGCCTATGCCGGGACGCTTGCCGGTCAAAGCTTTGTCCACGAGGCAATAGGTGATCCCGCGTTGCGGGACGGCGCGGCGGGCGTTATGGCAGAAGCCGCAGAGACGTTGCCGCCCGAGGTGCAAGAACAGGCCCCGCGATATGCCCAAGCGTTGCTGGAACGTTTTGACAATCCGAACCTGCACCACCGACTGCGTCAGATCGCGATGGACGGGTCACAAAAGATGCCCATCCGCATATGCGCGACCCTCGCGGACCGCGACGCGCACAGCCCGGCGCTGGAGGCCGCGCTGTCGGCATGGGTCGCCTTCGTACGTGCCGAGATTGCGGCTGGCCGCGTGCTGGACGATCCGCGGTCAGATGCGCTGGCCGATGCCTGTGCGTCCGGTGACCCTGACGCTGCCCTGCGCACTCTGGTCATGCCGGGATAATCGCCCCGCGATGCCCCACCACACGCGCGGCCAGATCATGTCCGGCACGCAACGCATCCACCTGTGCCGCCCCTTGCAGCACCGCGCCCAGATAGCCGCCGTTAAAGCTGTCTCCGGCGGCGGTGGTATCCACGACATCCGGAGCGGCGGCATAGCTGCGCGATTGCCCGGTTTCGAGACACAGTGGCCCTTCTGGCCCGCGCTTGAGCGCACCGGATTTGCCCATGGCGACGAACCGCGCAGCGACTTCTTCCAGCGTTTCGCCAAAGATCGCTGCTTCGTCATCCTGTGAGGGCAGCGCGATATCGCACATGTGCCACATGGTCCGCGTCACGGCCTGCGCTGTCTCTTGGTCCGGCCACAGGGCAGGACGGTAGTTGCTGTCATAGACAACCCGCCTGCCCTGCGCCCGGTAGATCGCAAGCCAGCGCAGCAGGCCATCCCGCGTTTCGGGCGGCAGAATGGCAAGACTGATCCCCGACAGGTAAATCACGTCATACCCGCCGAGCCAGTCAAAGCTGGGGCCGTTCGGACCCGAAAACACCTGCCGCGCCGCCGACTGGTTGCGCCAATAGGTAAACGTACGCTCACCTGCGTCGTCAGTGGTGATGCCATACAGGCCACAGGTCTTGTCCGGGTCTCGCTCAATCGCGTCGGTGCCCACGCCTTGCGCGCCGATGAAATCCGCAATGCGTTGCGAAAACGCGTCACCGCCCAGCCGTGTCACGTAGTCGACCTGCATGTCGGGTGCGGACCGTTTGAGGTAGATCGCTGTGTTCAACGTGTCACCCGCAACGCCAATCTGCGGCGTGTCTCCGACCATCGACAGTTCGATCATCGCCTCACCAATCGCTGCGCATTTCATTCGGTTTCCTTCCGCAAGGCGCGCCACCAGATCACCAGACCCGACAGCACGATAATGGACGCCCCAAGCAACGTGTAACCGTCCGGGATGCCGTTGAAGACGATGTAGCTGGCCACGGCCAGATACAGCAAAAAGCTGTAGGTGTAGGGCATCAGCGTGTTGGCAGGCGCGTAGGAATGCGCGCGCGAGAAAATCTCGTGCCCGGCCCAGCCCCAGACCCCCAGCGCCACCATCAACACCCAGTCAAGCGTTGTCGCGGGCGGTGTCCATGACACCACGGCCAATGGAAACAGCGTGATGGCGCCAAACGCACCCATGTAGAACTGCATCGTTTCAGCCGCGACCACGCCGGAAATCTTGCGCGTGATGATCGAATAAAGCGCGAGCGACACCGCGTTGTAGACGTTCAGCAGAGCGATCCAGTGAAAATCCGCGTCAAAGGGCCGGATCACGATCAGCACACCGATAAACCCAATCATAATCGCGGCCCACCGCCACGGTCCCACGCGCTCGCCCAGCAGCGGCCAGCTCAACGCGCAAACGATGATCGGAGCCGAAAACATGATGGACCCCGTGACCGTCAGCGGCAGATAGATCAGCGTGATAAAGTTAAAAAGCGTGGCGGAGGCCAGCAAGAAGCCCCGCAACAACACCAGCCCCATATGCGCCGACTGAAACGACGACCAAGACATATCTTTGCGCAGCAAAAGAACGGTCGAGATGATGAAATGCGGCAGATACCGCATGAACGCCAACTGGAACGCTGGTAGACCCGCCAGCACCAGCCATTTGACCGACGTGTCGATGAGCATGAAAAAGAAATAGGCCCCCAGCGTCATCAGAATGCCGAGGGCCGCGCGGTCCTGTGTTGCCTGGGCCGCGATGGCCATGGATCAGGCTTTGAACGTGTCGGCGAAAAAATCGACCTGATGGGGTACGAAATCCTCGCCGCGGCCTGCATCAATGGACGCCTTGAGACTGTCCAACGTGCTGCCCGACATCATGGACGACACGCCCGCATTGGCACACATCTGCGCGTAATAGCCGACGTCCTTGGCCGCGTTCTTGATGGAAAAGGCAAGGTTGGCGTCGTTGCCCTCGAGCGCGTAGGCGGTGATAAAGTCCATCATGCCGGACTTAAGCGGGCCCGCAGACATCACGTCATAGACGGCTTGCCGTTCGACCCCCATCACATCGGCAATGGCAAAGCTTTCGGCCATCGCATTGGCGCAGGCTTGGGCGTAAAAGTTGTTGATCAGCTTAATCGTATGCCCGGTGCCAAGCGCGCCAAGGTGAAAGACGTTTTCGCCCAGATCGTCGAGCACAGGTTTGACCCGGTCGAATGCAGCCTTGTCGCCAGATCCCATGAGGTTCAGCAATCCGTCCTTGGCGTGCATCGGTGTGCGCCCGATCGGACAATCCAGCAGGGTGCCGCCCGCAGCCGCAACCTCTTGCCCCAGCACCTTGGTGGAGCCGGGCAGCGATGTGCCGAAGTCAATCACAACCGCATCGGGTTTCAGGCCTGCGATGACACCCTCGGGGCCGCGCATCCGCGCCTCTACATTGTCAGAGGTGTCCATGCACAGCATCACGATATCGGACGCTTCGGCAACCGCCTTGGCCGTGGTGACTTCGGTGGCGCCACGGGCCACTGCTGCGTCCACATGGGTGCGGGTGCGGTTTGCGACGACGGTCAGGGCATAGCCCTTGTCCTGCAATCGCCCAACCATTGCCCCGCCCATAAGGCCAAGGCCGATGAATCCGATGGTGGGTGTACTCATTGCGATGTCTCCTTGGCGGGAATTGTGTCAAAGGCCCGTGTCTTGAGGCCTTTCTGAATTTCATAGATGGATATGGCCACGTTGGGCTGCGGCTGCGGGATGCGGATCGGGATGTCCTTGAGGCGTGGTTGCAGCGTCGGTTCTCCACACAGCATCCGGTCATTGTAGTCTTCGATCCCGTCCCAACGGGTCATGCTGCCCATGATGGGAAAAGCATCCGCCGCCATCATTTCGTAGAACAGGATACGCCGGGGCCTGTCCGAACGGTTGAGCGCAGAGCCATGCACAATGCGCCCATGGTGGATGCTGATCGACCCGGCGGGGCCCGTCAGCGGCACGGCGTCTGCCATGTTCAACCCGTTCGCCTCTGGCAGCATCGCCCCGGCAAAGACGCCATCTACATGGTGATCGAACACCGGCCCTTTTTGTGACCCGGGAAAGACCATCAGGGGGCCGTTTTCTGCGGCCATGTCGTCGATACAGATGCCAATAGCGAGGATATCGTCATTGGTGTGCGGGTAGAATGCGTAGTCCTGATGCCATTCCACTGCGGCCCCATAGCCTGCCGATTTCATGTTCAGCTTGGACGTATGCAGGCGGAGGTTCGGACCGATCAGGTCGCGCGCCGGCGCCAACACGTGGTCGGACAGCATCAATTCGCGGAATACATCTGAAATGGTGTGCGGCAGTTTGATCCGCCGCAGACGGGGGTCGGCGGCACTGTGGCTGTCTTCGAGGTCGAGCCGGTCGTTGCTGCCGGTCATGGTGGCCGCTTCGGCCTCAAACCGGGCGATCTCGGCACGGATTTTGGTCAGCCAATCGTCGGGGATGCGGTTTTCGACCAGCAGATAACCATTCGACGCGTAGCTGGCCTTTTGATCCGGTGTCAGACATTCCATCACATGGTCGCCCCGATTTGCCAGGGCACGAATTCGTAGTCTCCGAGGCCCTGAGCTTCGGATTTGGACATTTCGCCGGAGGCAACGCGCAGGAACATCTCGTAAATTTCGCGTCCCTTGTCCTCAAGGCTGACACCGGCGGTGAGCATGTCGCCTGCGTTGATGTCCATATCTTCGATCATGCGGCCATACATCTCCGTGTTGGTCGCCAGCTTGATCGTCGGTGCGGGTTTCGAGCCAAAGGCCGAACCCCGCCCGGTGGTAAAGCACACCAAATTGCACCCCCCCGCAATCTGGCCCGTCACCGACGCAGGGTCATAGCCGGGGCTGTCCATGAAGGTGAAGCCGGAGGCGCGCACGGGTTCGGCGTATTTGTAGACGCCGGTCAGCGGCGTGGTGCCACCCTTTGCCGCCGCCCCCAACGATTTTTCGAGGATCGTGGTCAGGCCACCGGCCTTGTTTCCGGGGCTGGGATTGTTGTCCATGCTGCCCTTGTTGCGGGCGGTGTAATCTTCCCACCAGCGGATCAGGCCCACAAGCCGCTCGCCCGTGGCGCGGTCTGCCGCGCGGGCGGTCAGCAGGTGTTCGGCGCCGTAAATCTCGGGTGTTTCGGCCAGCACGCCGGTGCCGCCCTGCGCCACCAGCAGGTCGGTGGCATAGCCAAGTGCCGGGTTTGCCGTGATCCCGGACCACGCGTCCGAGCCGCCACATTGCAGTGCCACCTTCAACGCAGACGCCGGACATTCGGTGCGCGTGAAGGCATTGGCCAGTGGCAACATGGCCGTGACCTTTTCGATACCGATCTCAACCGTGCGGCGCAGGCCGGCAACCGACTGAATGTTCATTGTCTGAAACAGCGGGCCCTGTTTCAGCCCATAGGCTTCGAGCAGCCAGTCGATCTGGTTCATCTCACAACCCAGTCCGACCATCAGCACAGCGGCGTGGTTGGGATGTTTGGCATAGCCCCACATGACGCGTTGCAGCGCCTCGAACCCTTCGCCGTCACCGCCCATGCCGCACCCGGTGCCATGGACAAAGGCAACGACGCCATCAACATTCGGATAGTCGGACAGCCGTTCGGGTGTGAAATGCGCCGCAATCATCCGCGCCGCCGTGGCCGAACAGTTCACCGATGTGACAATCGCAATGTAGTTGCGCGTGCCCACGTCACCATTCTCGCGACGGAATCCCATAAATGTGTCGCCCGTCGCGGGCGTTGCGGGACGCAAATTGGTCCCAAAATCATAGGCGGTATCGGTGTTGCGAAATGCGACGTTGTGAGTGTGGACGTGATCACCCGCCGCAATGTCTTGGGCAGCGTAACCGATGACCTGTGCGTATTTGCGGATCACGTCGCCCTTGGCCATGGCCTGCGTTGCGATCTTGTGGCCAGACGGGATGAGCGTGCGGGTGGGCGCACCCTCCACCGCCACGCCGACCTCAAGAGGTCCGGTGGCGGTGACAACTGTGTCGGTCGGGTCAAGACGAATAAAGCTCATGCACAATACGGCGCGTCGCCGTCCCATCTGTGGATCGGTATGTGAGGGCGCGTGGCCAGACGGTCGCGGGTGTCGAACCACATCTGCCGCCAGACCCGCCAATCGCGCAGTTCCGTCTCTGGCGCGCTGCGGCTGCGGGCGACAAAGTCGGGGAAATGGGTGCGCCCGGTGTCCTGCCCCGTCACGTTGTAGCGCAGGTCAAACGACCAGCGGAACCCGTCGGACCTGTTTAGCAAGGATGCGTGCGGCACCAGCGGATGAAACAGAACCACGCCGCCAGCACCGACGGGCAGTGGCACGGCTCGGGACGTATCGAGGTGCTGGGGCGCAATGGCCGTCTGCACCTGTGGGCAATGGGGCAACAGCCCCTGATCGACGCCCGGCACCACTTGCAGGCATCCGTTTTCGACCGTCGCATCCGTGATCGCCACCCAAGCTGTGACCATGTCGGTCTGGTCTGCCGCTTCATGCCCGACGCCGCGATCCTGATGCCAATCGGTCGATGTAACGTGCGCGCGCACCTCATCCGTCGCCAGTTGCGGCGCGGGCGGCTTGATCCGCACATGCTGGATCGGGTTCGACGTAATCTCGGGGCCAATCAGCGCCTCAACCACGTTCAACAACCGATCATGCACCACCAGATCAAAGATGGCCGGGCCAAAATGCATTGGGCAATCGGGCGCGATCTCTCCGCCCGGCAGGCTGATATCCATCGGTTGGAACCAGTCACAGCCGGCGGCATAGGACGCGCTCAGCTGTGTCCAGAAATCATGTACCCCACGGGGCACACGCCCTTCCGCTGCCCATTGACCGTACAAAGATCGCATAAGGTTGGCATACTCGGTCCGCACCGCGTCGACGGCCTGCATGGGCAAGACATCTTCGACCACCAGATACCCCTGGCCAAAGAACGTCTCAACTTGGGCCTCGGTCAACATGCGCAGCCTCTAGAGCAGGATGGAGATGATTGGCGGCCAGATCAGCAGCACCGACAACGCAATCAGCTGGATACCGATAAAGGGCAGGAACCCCTTGAAAATATCGGTGAGCGAGATGTGCGGCGGTGCCACAGATTTGAGGTAAAAGGCCGCAGGGCCAAAGGGTGGCGACAGGAACGACACCTGCATGTTCATACAGAACACCACCCCGAACCAGATCGCCACATGGCGCGGGTTCAACTCTCCAAAGAGGCCGATCTCGTCGATAGGGAGTTTCAGCACGATGGGCAGGAAGACCGGGATGATCAGCAGCACGATGCCCACCCAGTCCATGAACGCCCCCATAAACAGCAGGATCAACATCATGAACAGGATCACGACCATCGTCGGCAACTCGGACCCTACGATAAAGTCGGCCACGTAGACCGGACCGCCCGCGATGGTATAGGCCCCGGCCAGCGCCGTGGCACCGATGGTCACCCACACGATGGTGCCGGTGGATTTGAGCGTGCGCATGAGGCTGTCCCAGACCAGCTCGAACGACGCTTCACCCCGCAACAGGGCAATGACGAACACGGCAAGCGCCCCCATGGCGGCGGCCTCGGTGATGCCGGTGATACCGCCATAAATCGACCCCATCACGACGCCGATCACCACGATGGGCGGAACAAGCCCCTTGCCCATGGACCAGCCCTGTGCCGCACGCGCGCGGCCAAAGACGCCAAAGATCAACCCGAGGCACGCCACAAGTGCGACCCCGAAATAGGTGATGTAGGGGGCCGTTCCGAACCGGGCCTGCTCGCCCGTAGCCGCCGCGTTGGACCCGGAGAACTCAAAGAACATCGCCCGACCCATCAGCACCGCGGCAAAGCCCGCGATAACCACCGTGAGAAAAGCAAAGAACAGCAACGTCTTTTCCCGACCCTGTGGTTCGCCTTCAACCGGGTCCGGCAAGGGCGCGTCTTCGGGGCGCAATTGCGTGCGGATGATGATGTAGATGATGATGAACGACGCCAGCATGAAACCGGGGATGAAAGACGCGGTGAACAGCGCCTTGATCGAGGTTTCGGTGATCAGACCATAGATGATCAACACGATGGACGGCGGGATCATCGTGCCCAGTGACCCGGAGGCGCAAATCACACCAATAGCGAGGTTCTGGTTATAGCCCAACCGCAGCATCTGCGGCAGCGCGATCAGGCCCAGCAGGACAACTTCGCCGCCGATGATGCCGGACATCGCGGCCATAATCACCGCCATGATCGAGGTCACGATGGCGATCCCGCCGCGCGTCCGGTTCAGCCAGACGTTCAGCGACGAATACATGTCCTTGGCAATGCCCGACCGTTCCAACAGTGCGGCCATGAAAATGAACAGCGGGATAGAGATCAGCACGTAACTGGTCATCACATCGCCATATATCCTCTGCGGCAGGATATTGAGCGGGCCGGACCCCGGTCGCCCGGTCAGGAACCCTTCACCCCACAGCGTGAGATCCATCAGCACAGCGGGTTCGAATTTCATGAACAGAACCACAACCGCCATGAACGCAGACGCAAAGCCCAGCGGCATACCGATCGCCAGAAGCAAGATAAGGCCCAGCATCAGGACCAGTGAAATTGTACCGACGTCCATCGCTCTAGTCCTTTGTGGTCACGTGTTGACCGGTGACGTCGATGTCGCTGACGCCTTCGGTGCCGACCTGCGCCTTGATGCGCTCGATCTCTTCTTCGTCGAGGTCTTCACCGCCGTAATGGACCTCTTCCTTGTTCCAGTCGGAAATCAGATTAACCACGGCCTGAAGCGCCACGAGGCTGACCACAAACAGCACCATCGGTTTGATCGTTGCCGGAATGGGCGGGTCAAAAGCGGTGCCGAACGTCTCCCACCGGTAGAATTTGTCGAACGCTTCGCCGTAGCCGCCAAAAACGAGGAAAAAGGCAAAGATCGCGATGCACAGGGTCGAAATGCAATCGAACACCCGCTGCAACCAGCGCGGCACCGCATCATAGAGCAGCACAATGCGGATATGGCTGCGTTGCTGCATGGCGTAGAGCCCGGCACACAGGAACACCATACCCGCCAGCCACAGGCTGAGTTCATTGGCCCAGAGAGTCGGCGCCTCGAACACGTAGCGCACGATCACTTCGTAAAGCATCACGGATGTCAGCAGCAGGATCAGCATCATTGTGACGCGCCCGATGAATACGGCGAGACGGTCGACCGCGCGCCAGCTTTCGAACTCCATACCGGCGCGGCGCACCGTGCGCATTCCGACATAGGCAAGTGCGGGGATGCCGATGAGGGTGAGCCAGTCGACGATGTCGGCAAAGCCACCGAACAGGCCACCCATGTTGGGCGTCACATCGTTGCGCTTGAACAGGGCAGACAGTTTGTCGAATTGGGATTCATCGGTCGGAGGATAGAAGTCGAGCGTAAAGGCAGGCATGTGCCACACCACCCAACCGGCGCAAAAGATAAAGGCCAATGGCACAAGCCATTCGATCGGCGTGCCCGAGCGCACCTGCATCGCGACGTCCCCCCTGATGAATTGAAAAAACCCCGGCTGCGGTGTCGATGATCAGCCCGAAGTCGGATCGGAGCCCCGCACACGGCAGGGCTCCGGGATTGGTTTATTCAGAAACCAGACCCAGCTGCTTGAGGTAGCTGAGATGCGCGTCCACCAGAGCTTTCGCTTCGGGTGTGTCGGCGAATTCGGGCCATGTGGCCTGCGCCGCGTCCCGGAACTTCTGGAGTTCTTCAGGTGCCCATTGCGACAGTGTCACACCGTCGGCACGCAGCTGTGCAGCCGCTTCGGCGTTCTTTTTCTCGAACGTCAGAGCGGTGCGGAGCGCCAGCGCTTCCATGGCGACCTTCATGATGGTCTGGTGGTGTGCGGGCATCGCGTCAAACACGGCCTTGTTGCACGCCAAGTGATCGGACGGCATCGAGTGGAAGCCGGGGAAGTTGGCGTATTTCACGATGTCATACAGACCCAGACCGACGTTGTTGGCCAGACCCGAGGCGTCTGCACCATCAATGATACCGGTTTCGAGTGCGGTAAATATCTCGGTGAAATCCATCACGATGGGCGAGGCGCCCAGCTTTTCAAAGATCTTGGTTTCCATGCCGGGGGGCGAGCGGAATTTCCAGTCCTTGAAGTCGGCCACTTTTTCGATGGGCTTGGAGGATGCGAACGATTCCTGTCCGTAGACCCACCAGCCGATCAATTCCATGCCGTACTTGTTGTAGAGCGGTGCCGCAGCTTCCTTGCCACCTCCGAAATACAGCCAGCTCAGCTGTTGGTATGGCGTTTCGTAGCCACCCATGATGTCTCCAACGAATTGGAAGGCCGAGTTCTTGCCGGTCTGATAGCCACCGCCGGTCATGTCGCAGTCAAGAATGCCGGTTGCGGCGGCGTCGAATGTTTCCACCGATTTCACAACGGACGAGCTGTAGAACATCTCGACGGCGATCTCGCCGTTCGACATTGTTTGAATGTCGTCGATGTACTGCGCCGCCAGCTGGCCCGAGACCGTCTCGGGGGCGTAGTGTGTCTGAATGCGCAGCTTTGTGCTGGCATGGCCATCTGCCATTGCCGTCACAGCCGTCGACGCGGCAACGGCCGCGACTGCTGCCGCTTTGAACATGGTTTTCATTAGGTCCTCCCTAGGATGTTGGCACCGGGGGCCGTTCATCGGGCCCTTCTTGTGATCGGTGAAAAACCGTAGGCGCAAAGGAAACGATTGCGCAAGATGAATTTTGGATTTCTCGCAATCTCAGGATTTCCTTGAAATCTCGAAATTTCTAATGCAGCCTCCCGGGATAGTTTGTTTGCGTCAGGTCGGGATATGGACGTTTTCGAGAACATCAGAACCCGCGCCATATCCGGTGCATTTGCCCACGGCGAAAAGCTGCGTGCCGAGGTTCTGCGCAACGATTATGGCTGTTCCGCCAGTACCGTCCGCGAAGCGCTGTTGCGGCTTGCGGCCCTTGGCCTTGTGGAGTTTCAGGAACAGCGCGGGTTCCGGATGCCCGAGTATTCCGAGGCACGGCAACACGACATTACGCAGATGCGAATCATGCTCGAAACCGAAGGCGCCTGCCGCTCCATGCGCTACGGCGGCGTCGCATGGGAATCGCGTCTGAACGCAGCGCATCACAAGCTAAGCCACATCGAGAGCCGCATCGCCGCCATGGGTCCAACCGAAGAACTGGCGCAACTCTGGATGGCGGCAGAGCTGGAATTTCACCAGACGCTGCTGTCTGCTTGCGGATCGGACCTTTTGATCGAATTGCACTTACAGGTCTACAACCGCTACCGGCAGATCAAGGCCGAGTACGATCACACGTTCCAACACGTGGCCAGCAATATTCGGGAACATCATGCCATCGTCGATGCCGCGCTCAGCGGGGATGAAACTGCGATGCGCCAGCGCATTTTTGAACATTTCGAGCGGCACCTGATTCCGGGAAGGCCGGTTTCGGTGCGGGTGGACGCATTGGTCTGACGGTCACCCTTTGGGCATGTCCTCCTCCATATAGATCGCGACAATCTCGTCAAAACTTTGCTCTGCCACAAATCCCAGTGCCTTGGCGCGTTCCGGTGCGAAATTGCGGGGCCAGCCTTCGACGATGCGCGCGATGTGCGGGTCGGGTTGCGGGTCGATCAGGGCCACAGCCTCGTTGCCCGCGGCGTCTCGCAAGGCTTCGATTTGTTCGGCCACAGTACAGCTGAGCCCCGGCAGGTTCAGCGCCCGACGCCCCTCCAGCCGCGCGGTATCAAGCGTCGCGGCGTGGGCCAGAAACCCGGCGGCCGCGCGGGGCGAGGCGTGCCAGTGACGCACCGTGTCCGCCACTGGCAGCACGGCCCGCTGGCCCGCCAGCGGTTCGCGGATGATGCCCGAGAAAAAGCTGGATGCCGCCATGTTCGCCTTGCCCGGACGCACGCAGATCGTCGGCAGCCGCAGTGACATACCGTCGATGAACCCCTTGCGGCTGAAATCTTGAACCAACAGTTCGCAGGCCGCCTTTTGCGCGCCATAGCTGGTTTGCGGAGATTGCAGAAAATCGTCATCAATCTTGTCTGGATAGGGACCGCCGAACACTGCAATCGACGAGGTGAAGATCAGGCGCGGCACATAGATGCCGCCCGTCGCCCGGTGCTGTGCCCGCAACCCTTCGAGAAACCCCCACATGGGCCACAGGTTCGTCTGCCATCCCTTGTCAAAATCAATCTCGGCCTCACCCGATACGATAGAGGCAAGGAAAAAGATCAGGTCAAACCGTTCCGCCGCCAATGCCGCGACCTCCGCCGGATTGGCGAGGTTGCCGACGCGCCTGTCCGTGCCCGCCCCGCCGTTGGGAAAGGCAATGTCGTGCAGGGTCAGGTGCAAATCGCCAAGGCCCGGCAACCCTTCGGCCTCCAGCTTGGTCGCCAGCTTCTGGCCGACCATACCGCCACCGCCCAAAATCAGAACGCGGGTCATGACGACAGTCCGTTGCGCTGGCACAGTTCCAGATAGAGGCCCGAATGGTCCTTGTCGGCGCCGTCCATTTTGTCCACGAAGTGCGCAAATCGGTCGCGCACATCCTCGACCATGGGCAGGGTCAGATTGAGGCTCGCTGCCTCACCCAACACGTTGTTCAGGTCCTTGAGTTGGAACTTGGACAGTCCACCCGGCTCAAAATTGCCCGTCGTCATGCGTTCCCCATGTTGTTGCAGGATGGTGCTGTCGGCAAAACCACCCTTGAGAGCCGCGCGAAGCGCCGCAGGGTTTGCACCCCCCTTTTCGGCCAGCAGCATCGCCTCGGCTACGGCGCCGATGGTCACGGCGACGATGGCCTGATTGCACAGTTTGGACAGTTGGCCGGACCCGCTGGGACCCACATGCACCGGACGGCCCATTGCCTCCACCACAGGCTGGGCGCGGGCCAGATCGGTCATCGTGCCGCCCACCATAATGGCGAGGCTTGCCGCCTCTGCCCCTTTGGTGCCGCCAGACACGGGCGCGTCCAGATGTGCCACGCCGACCTGCGCCAGTCGGGCGGCTTGGGCGCGGGCTTCTTCCGGCTTGGTGGAGGACATGTCGATCCACAACGCACCGTTTTTGAGCGCAGCTGCAATGTCGTCAATCACCGCCAGCACCGTTGGTCCATCGCTCAGCATCGAGATGACGATATCGGCACCAGTGACTGCATCCTCCAGCGTCTGCGCCACGCGCACGCCATGGGGTTCAAGCGGTCCGGCCTTGGCCGCCGTGCGGTTCCATACCGTCATCGGCACACCCGCCTGTGCGAGGTTGCGCGCCATGGGCAGGCCCATCAGCCCCGTGCCCAACAGCGTCACCTTTTCAAAAGCCATGTCCAAACCTCCCCTAGGGTCATGACCGGTCTGGTCATCACCAATCGCTTGTCATACGCTAACGGTAAACCGCAGCCTGCCGGTCTGCGCAACACCATATCGCATGGGGGGAAGTCATGGGCCGTCTCGACGGAAAGCGCGCGCTTGTCACAGCCGCAGGACAGGGGATCGGGCGCGCATCCGCGCTCGCCATGAAAGCAGAAGGCGCCGAAGTCTTTGCCACGGACGTGAACGAGGCCGCGGTGGAAGAGCTTAGCGGCGAAGGTATCGAAACCTATGTGCTCGACGCGATGGACCCGGTCAGCATCCGCAAAGGGGTGTGGCACGCGCAACCGGACGTTCTGTTCAACTGCGCGGGGTTTGTCCATCACGGCACGATTATGGATGCGGACGAGGATGAATGGGAATTTGCCTTTGATCTGAATGTGCGGTCGATGTTCCGGTCCATTCAGGCGGTGCTGCCGGGGATGCTGGAACGCGGGTCGGGGTCGATCATCAACATGTCGTCTGCGCTTGGGTCGATCATGGGTGCGCCCAACCGGTTCATCTACGGCACGACAAAGGCGGCGGTGGTCGGCCTGACCAAATCGGTGGCGTCAGACTACATCACCCAAGGCATCCGCTGTAACTGCATCTGCCCCGGCACTGTCGAAAGCCCAAGCTGGCACGAGCGGGTCAAGGCCTTGGGCGAGCAATTGGGCAGCTATGACGAGGCGATGGCGCAATTTGTTGCCCGCCAACCCATGGGCCGTGTCGCTAAGGCCGAAGAAATTGCAGCGCTTGTCGTCTATCTCGCCAGCGACGAAAGCGCCTTTACCACCGGACACACTCATATCATCGACGGAGGCTGGTCAGGCCAATGAGCAAGAAAATCGGCATCGAGGACCTGCGGTCGCGCAAGTGGTTCATGAACCCCGACAACCCGGAAATGACCGCGCTTTACCTTGAGCGCTACCTGAATTACGGCCTCACGCGGGAAGAGCTGCAATCCGGCAAGCCGATCATTGGCATCGCGCAGACGGGCAGCGACCTGAGCCCCTGCAATCGCCACCATATCGAGCTGTCCAAGCGCGTGCGTGATGGCATCACCGCCGCCGGGGGCACCTGCATCGAAGTGCCCGTGCATCCCATTCAGGAAACGGGCAAGCGGCCCACCGCGATGCTCGACCGCAACCTCGCTTACCTGTCGCTGGTGGAGACGCTGTTTGGCTATCCGCTGGACGGCGTTGTGCTGAACATCGGCTGTGACAAAACCACACCCGCCCTGCTGATGGCCGCCGCAACGGTTAACATCCCGGCGGTTGCCCTGTCTGTCGGCCCGATGCTGAATGGCTGGTTCAGGGGCAAGCGCACCGGGTCCGGCTCAATCGTCTGGCAGGCGCGCGAGATGATGGCCAAGGGCGAGATTGACGAAGAAGGGTTTATGGAACTTGTCGCCTCTTCCGCGCCGTCCGTGGGCTATTGCAACACGATGGGCACCGCGACCACGATGAATTCGCTGGCCGAGGCGCTGGGGATGCAACTGCCCGGTTCTGCCGCGATCCCTGCGCCCTATCGCGAACGCGGGCAGATCGCGTACGAGACCGGCAAACGCGCGGTCGAAATGGTGTGGGAGGACCTGCGCCCGTCCGACATCATGACGCGCGAGGCGTTCGAAAATACGATTGTCATCAACTCCGCCATTGGCGGGTCGACCAACGCGCCCATTCACCTGAACGGGATTGCGCGCCACCTTGGTGTGCCGCTCGACAATGACGACTGGCAACAGGTTGGGCATGACGTGCCCCTGCTGGTGAACCTCCAGCCTGCGGGCGAATACCTAGGCGAAGATTACCAGCACGCAGGCGGCGTGCCTGCCGTGATCGGAGAGTTGATCGCTGCCGACCTGCTGCCGCATCCCGATGTCATCACCGCCAATGGCAAGACCATGCGCGAGAACTGCGGGCATGTGCGGTCCGAAGACACCAAGGTGATCCGGCCCGTGGCCGACCCGCTGAAAGAGCGCGCGGGGTTCATCAACCTCAAGGGCAACCTCTTTGACAGCGCGATCATGAAGACTTCGGTGATCTCCGAGGAATTTCGCAACCGCTACCTGTCGAACCCCGACGACCCGGAGGCGTTCGAAGGGCGCGCCGTGGTGTTCGATGGGCCCGAGGATTTCCACCATCGCATCGATGATGAGGCGGAGGGGATCGACGAACACTGCATCCTGTTCATGCGCGGTGCGGGTCCCAAGGGCTATCCCGGCGGGGCCGAGGTGGTGAACATGCGCGCGCCGTCCTACCTGCTGAAACGCGGGATCGAGGCGCTGCCTTGTGTGGGTGACGGACGGCAGTCCGGCACCTCCGGGTCGCCGTCAATCCTGAACGCCTCGCCCGAGGCGGCGGATGGCGGTGGGCTGGCGCTGCTGCAAAACGGCGACCGCGTGCGGATCGACCTGAAAAAATGCACCGCCGACATGCTGCTGGACAAAGCAGAGTTGCAGGCCCGCGCGGACGCGCTGGCGGCACAGGGTGGCTATCCGCATCCAGACAGCCAAAGCCCGTGGCAAGAGATTTTCCGCGACCGCGTCGGCCGGTTCGACGAAGGCATGACCCTGCGCGGATCGACGGACTACAAAGACATCTCGCGCAAACACATGCCGCGGGACAACCACTAAAGGGACAGACCATGAAACTCGTACGATACGGCGCGCCGGGCGCGGAAAAACCGGGGCTGATGGACGGCGACACACTGCGCGACCTGAGCGGGCATGTGGATGATATCACGGGTGCCGTGCTGGACGATGCCAGCCTCGACCGTCTGCGCGCCATTGATCCTGCAAGCCTTGCCGCTGTGGACGGCAACCCCCGCATTGGCCCCTGCGTTGGCAATATCGGCAAGTTCCTGTGCATCGGTCTGAATTACTCGGACCATGCCGCTGAGCAAGGCCTGCCGATCCCGGCGCACCCCATCCTGTTCTTCAAAGCGAATTCAGCGATCGTCGGACCCAACGACGATGTGGTGATGCCGCGCGGATCCAAACGGTCCGATTGGGAGGTCGAACTGGGCGTGGTCATCGGCAAAGAGACGAAATACGTGTCCGAGGCCGAAGCGCTGGACAGCGTCGCGGGCTATTGCATCGTCAACGACGTATCGGAACGCGAATTCCAACAGAACCTGACCGGCCAGTGGACCAAGGGCAAGTCCTGCGACACTTTTGGCCCAACGGGTCCGTATCTTGTGACACGTGATGAAATCGCAGACCCGCAGGCACTGGATATGTCGCTCAGCGTTAATGGCGACCGAATGCAAACCGGCAACACGGCCACAATGATCTTTTCCGTGGCCGAGATCATCTCGCATCTCAGCCAGTTGTTCACGCTGCATCCGGGCGATGTCATCTCTACCGGGACGCCGCCGGGCGTCGGTGACGGGATGAAACCACAGCGCTACCTTGCCGTGGGCGACGTTATGGAACTGACCATCGACGGTCTTGGAACCCAGCGTCAGGAGGTCAAACAGGATGCCTGATCTGTTGCAAATCGGTGGCATCACCGGAGACATGCGCGCCCGGCTGGCAGAGCGATTTACCATTCACCAGATGGGCGACGATTACCCCGCAGATGCCATAACTCACATCGTGACCAACGGACATGACGGCGTTCCAGCCGCCGTGCTGGAGGCCTGCCAGAATGCCAAGGTCGCGGCAAGCTATGGGGTCGGCTACGACGCCATCGACACCAACGCCTGCGTGGCGCGCGGGATGCTGGTCACACATACCCCGGACGTGCTGAACCAAGAGGTCGCGACCACCGCGATTATGCTCATGCTCACCAGCTTTCGCAACTTCTTGAGCGACGAGGCGCACGCACGCTCCGGTGCATGGGAACGGGACGGGAATGCGCCCCTGTCGCGCTCAGCGGATGGGCGTCGGGTCGGTATCCTTGGCCTCGGGCGGATCGGGCAAGCCATCGCGGACAAACTCAAGGCATTTGACGCCGACATCCATTACCATACCCGCAGCCCCAAGGATGTGCCCTATACTTACCACGCCGATCTCGTGGATATGGCGCGCGCAGTGGAGGTCATCATCTGTATCACGCCCGGCGGTGCCGCGACCCGGCACCTGATCAACCGCGAGGTGATGGAGGCGCTTGGCCCCGATGGCACGCTCATCAACGTCTCGCGCGGATCGGTCGTGGACGAGGCCGCGCTTGTGACCGCCTTGCAGGACGGCAAACTGGGCTACGCCGCACTCGACGTGTTCGAGCAGGAACCAAAAATCCCCGATGCTCTGAAATCCATGTCCAACGTTGTCCTGTTGCCCCACGTGGGCAGCGGCACCCACGAGACGCGCGCCGCGATGGGCAATCTGGTGGTCGACAACCTGCTCAGCCATCTGGACACGGGCCGCGTGGTGACACCTGTGCCGGAATGCGCGCACCTGAACCCTAGCTAAACCAAGCGCGGCCTCTTGCCTTGACGGCGTGTAAGGCCGCGCACTACCACACGTGCAACGATAAATCAGCACGGCGGGCAGGCCATGAAGATTGCGATGATTGGGACGGGCTATGTGGGCCTCGTGTCGGGGGTGTGTTTTTCCGACTTTGGGCACGACGTGGTCTGCGTCGACAAGGACCCTGACAAAATCGACAAGCTCAAGGCAGGCGCGGTGCCGATCTACGAGCCGGGGCTTGAGGCCCTGATGACAAAGAATGTGGAGGCGGGCCGCCTGTCCTTCACCCTCGATCTGGCCGAGGCGGTCGATGGGGCGGATGCCGTGTTCATTGCGGTGGGCACGCCCACCCGCCGGGGCGACGGTCATGCTGATCTGACATATGTCATGGCCGCCGCCGAGGAGATCGCCGCATTGGCCAAGGACTATGTCGTGATCGTCACCAAATCGACCGTGCCCGTGGGCACCAACCGACAGGTCAAGCAGACGGTGCGCAAAGCCAACCCAGAGCTGGACTTCGACGTCGCGTCCAACCCCGAATTCCTGCGCGAAGGGGCGGCGATTGACGATTTTATGAAACCGGACCGCGTCGTGGTCGGCGTTCAGACAGACCAGGCGGCAGAGGTCATGGCAGACATCTACCGACCGCTGTTTCTGCGCGACTTTCCCATCGTGACGACCGATCTGGAAAGCGCAGAGATGATCAAATACGCCGCCAACGCGTTTTTGGCGACCAAGATCACCTTCATCAACGAAATCGCGGCGCTGTGCGAACGCACCGGTGCGGATATCAAACAAGTGTCCAAGGGCATGGGCCTCGACGGGCGCATCGGCAACAAATTTCTGCACGCAGGCCCCGGCTATGGCGGGTCGTGTTTCCCCAAGGACACCAAGGCGCTGGCCCGTATCGGGCAGGAACACGCCGTGCCGATGCAAATCACCGAAACGGTGATCAAGGTCAACGAAGAGACCAAGCGGCGGATGATCGACAAGATCTTCGATCTTTGCGATGGGCAACTGGCGGGCAAAACGGTGGCGGTTCTGGGCGTGACCTTCAAACCCAACACCGATGACATGCGGGACGCCCCCAGCCTGACGATCATCCCGGCCCTGATCGGTGCGGGAGCAAAGGTGCGCGTCGTGGATCCGCAAGGCCAGCGCGAAGGCGAAGCCCTTCTGCCCGGCGTGCAATGGGTGGAGGACGCTCACAAAGCCGTCCAGAACGCCGAGATGCTGGTCATCCTGACCGAATGGAACGAATTTCGCGCGCTGGACCTCAAAAAGCTGGCGCGCCGCATGGCCGTGCCGCGGCTGGCCGATTTGCGCAACATATACGCGGTCAAGGACGCCAAACGCGCGGGCTTTGTCGCCTATACCAGCGTTGGACGCGAAGGGTTTCAGACAGACGGGTCCTGACGGGTCGCAAAGCGGCTTGCGTCAGATCAACACGCGCACAAGTTAAGCGTGGCAAAATACATGCAACAAAGGCAATCTGTTTTCAGGAGGCCCGCCATGACACCCGACATGACCCAACGCCCGATTGTGACGCCGTTTTTTGACGAACGCTCCAACACCATTTCCTATGTGGTGCAGGAACCGGACGGACCGGGCTGCGCCGTGATCGACGCGGTGATGGACATCGACTATGCCGCCGGCGCGCTGAATTTTGACGGGGCGGACGCGATGATCGCGCATATCCGCGCCCATGATCTGCGGCTGGAATGGATCATCGAAACCCACGTCCATGCCGATCACCTGAGCGGCGCGCCCTATATCCAGCAGGCGCTGGGGGGCAAGATCGGCATTGGCGCAAAGATCACCGAGGTGCAGGACACCTTTGGCAAGGTCTTTAACGAGGGGACGGAATTCCAGCGCGATGGCAGCCAGTTCGACGCGCTGTTCGAGGATAACGATACCTACACAGTTGGCGGCATGACCTGCTTTGCCATGCACACGCCGGGACATACGCCCGCCTGTATGGTGCATGTGATGGGCAACGCCGCCTTTGTCGGCGATACGCTGTTCATGCCCGATGGCGGTTCGGCCCGCGCGGATTTTCCCGGCGGCGATGCAGGCGAGCTTTATGACAGCATTCAGCGCGTGCTGTCCCTGCCCGGCGATATGCGCCTGTTCATCTGCCACGACTACGGCCCCGGTGGGCGCGCCATCGCGTGGGAAACGACCGTCGCCGAGGAGCGCGAAAACAACATCCACGTGGGCGGCAGCAAGACCCGTGACGACTTCATCCGCTTTCGCACCGAACGCGATGCGCAACTGGCGATGCCCAACCTCATCATCCCCGCCCTGCAGGTGAACATGCGCGCAGGCGAAGTGCCCCGCGACGATCACGGTGACATGGCGCTCAAGGTGCCACTGGGCAAGCTCTAACGGCAGGGCGCAAGCGTCCCCGTCTCTCTCCCCCAAAAATCCTCCCCGAAGGGCCGGGCTGCGCCGGGCCAACCCTTGCCAATCCCGGTGCGACACCCGACACTCGTGGCCATGACCCTCGGCACCCGCATCGACGGCGCGCGTGACGACCTTGTTGCGCTGACGCAGGACATGATCCGCATCCCGACGCTGAACCCGCCGGGAGCGCATTATCGCGACATCTGCGACCTGCTCGCCCGCCGCTTGGGCCGGTCGGGTTTCGACGTGGAACTGGTGCGCGCCACCGGCACTCCCGGTGACAGCGACCGCTATCCGCGCTGGAACGTGGTGGCCCGGTACGCGGGCACCGACCCTGGCGATTGCGTCCATTTCAACGGGCATCACGACGTGGTTGATGTCGGCCTCGGCTGGACACGCAGCCCCTTTGGCGGCGACGTCGAAGGGGATCGCATCTACGGGCGCGGGGCCTGCGACATGAAAGGCGGGCTGGCCGCCGCGATCATCGCCGCCGAGGCGTTCGTCGCAGAACACAACACCTTTTGCGGCGCCATTGAGATCAGCGCCACCGCAGACGAGGAATCCGGCGGCTATGGCGGCGTCGCCTATCTGGCTGAACAGGGCTATTTCGACCCCGCGCGCGTGCAGCATGTCATTATCCCGGAACCTTTGAACAAGGACCGTATCTGCCTTGGCCATCGCGGCGGCTGGTGGGCGGAAATCGAAACCAAGGGCGAAATTGCCCACGGTTCGATGCCCTTTCTCGGGGACTGCGCCGTCCGTCACATGGGCGCTGTGTTGGACGCGTTCGAGACCGAGCTCTACCCCGCCATGGCCCAGCGCCGCACCGAGATGCCTGTGGTGCCCGATGGCGCGCGGCAATCAACCATGAACATCAATGCGATCCACGGCGGCCAACCCGAACAACCACCCGATTATGACGGTCTGCCGACCCATTGCGTGCCCGACAGCTGCCGTATCGTGATCGACCGGCGCTTTCTCGTCGAAGAGCGCTTGGATGATGTGCGGGGCGAGGTGGTGGCCTTGCTAGAACGGCTGCGCATGTCGCGGGATCGGTTCGCCTATGAAATGCGCGAATTGAACGTTGTTCTGCCGTCCATGACGGACAAAACGGCCCCGGTGGTAGAGACAATTCACGCGGCAATCGAAGATGTGTTGGGTGTGGCCCCCACCTATGTCGCCTCGCCCGGATCCTACGATCAAAAGCACATCGATCGGATCGGCAAACTGCGCAATTGCATCGCCTACGGCCCCGGCGCGCTGGAGTTGGCGCACAAGCCCGATGAATGGGTTGGTATCACGGACATGCTGGACAGCGCCAAGGTCATGGGAGCCGCGCTGGAACGCCTTCTCTTGCCGAGCTAGGCAATACGCGCCTATGTCACTGCGGGAACGTCGATATTGTCGATCAGCCGAACGCCCGCCATCCACGCGGCCGCGAACAGTCGGGCCGGTGCTTCGGCACGGTGGATTAGCCGTAGCGTGTCGTTTGTCCGCAGTTCCAGATAATCAATGTCGCCAAAGCCCGCAGCAGCCAGACGCGCCTGCGCCGCAGGCAGCAGCGCATCCATGGCCTGCCCGGACTGAAGCGCCTCGCCCATGTCCTCCATGACATCGAACAAGGCGGATGCCCGGCTGCGCGCCTGATCGGACAGCAACAGATTGCGCGACGACATCGCCAACCCGTCAATTTCGCGGATGGTGGGACATCCCACCACGTCGACGCCCAAATCCAGATCGCGGGCCATACGGCGCACCACCTGCAATTGCTGAAAGTCCTTTTCACCAAAAAAGGCGAGGTCCGCAGACGACTGGGTAAACAGCTTGGTGACGACGGTTGCGACCCCGTCGAAATGTCCCGCCCTGTGCGCCCCGCACAGAACATCCGTCAGCCCCTCGACACGCACGGTCGTGGCGAACCCGTCCGGGTACATTTGCGCCCCGTCGGGCACATAGATCGCGTCGACCGCAAACCGCTCCAATTTGCGCGCGTCCTCATGTTCCGTGCGCGGGTAGTTTTCGAGGTCTTCGGGATTGTTGAACTGTTTGGGGTTCACAAAGATCGTAACGATCACCCGGTCCGACATCTCCTTGGCCCGCGCAACAAGGCTCAGGTGTCCGTCATGCAGCGCGCCCATGGTCGGCACAACACCGATGGTTTCGCCTGCGCGGCGCCAAAGCTGCGCCATCTCGCGCAGCTCTGCGCGGGTCCGAACGATGGGGGCTGTCATGCGTTGCTCTTGGGGTCCGCGTCGCCAAAGACGTGTTCGGCAGCCGGGAAGCTGCGCGCGCGCACATCCGCAGCATAGGCCGCAATCGCGGCTTCACCATCACTCGCCAATTCGGCATAGCGTTTGACGAACTTGGCCTTGAACCGCGTGAACAGGCCCAGCATATCGTCGACCACGAGGATCTGGCCGTCACAGCCTGCCGACGCCCCGATGCCAATGGTAGGGATCGGGATCGCTGCGGTGATCTCGTCTGCGAGCGTTGCGGGCACTTTTTCCAGCACAACCGAAAACGCGCCAGCCTCTGCGACTGCCCGCGCATCCGCCATAAGTGCGGCACCCGCATCACCCCGGCCCTGCACCTTGTAGCCACCCAGCGTGTTGATTGACTGCGGCGTCAGCCCGATATGCGCCATCACCGGCACACCGCGCGCCACGAGGAATGCGATCGTCTCTGCCATGTGGACCCCACCTTCGAGCTTGACCGCCGCCGCACCGGTTTCTGCCATAATGCGTGCTGCGTTGCGGAACGCCTGCGCGGGGCTTTCCTCGTAGCTGCCAAAGGGCATGTCCACGACCATCATCGCAGATTTTACCCCGCGCCCCACGGCACGACCGTGCATGATCATCATGTCCATAGTCACCCCAAGGGTCGACGGCAGCCCATGCAGAACCATCCCGAGACTGTCGCCCACAAGGACAAAGTCGCAATGCGCGTCCATCATTTCCGCCATGGGCGTGGTGTAGGCTGTGAGGCTGACGATGGGTGTGCCGCCTTTCATGTCCCGGATATCATCGGGCAAAGGGGCTGATTTGCGGGCGGTGGCGCTCATGTGGCGGGCCTTTCGCTGTCGAAATTCTGGGCAGGGCCATAACAGGCGCAAGCCGGTTGTGCCACTACAGGCTTTGGTCGAAACGCACCGTCAGCTGTGCAATTCTGCGAGGCGGGTTCGGATGTCGTCCCGAATAGGCCCGTTTCGTGGCCGATCGGCAAGCGTCGTGAACCAGTGTTCCGGCGGATTGCGCCCGCGCCGGTTGCCATCAAAGCGCAAGCCGCGCAGCACCGCTTCCGGCGCGGCGTCCAGCCTGTCCGGCACCTCGAACCCGTTCAGCGCGCCCCAGACGCCGGTCCAGAGCCGCCCCACGGACCACGGATTGTACCCCCCGCCGCCCAACACAAGCAGCCGAGGCGCCATGCCCATAAGTGCTTGAACGACGGACCAATGTGCCTGATTGGACAGGGACAGATGGGCCTGCGGGTCTTCTTCGACCCCATCCGCACCGCATTGCAGAACAATAGCATCCGGGCAAAACCCCTGCACGCGCGGCAGGATCAGCGTATCGACAATCAGCGCCATCTCATCATCATGCAGACTGCGTGGCACCGGCAAATTGATCGTTGTGCCATAGCCAGTTACGCCCAGCGCACCGGTGCGCGGCCATATCCCCTCTTCGTGCACCGATATCATCAACACATCCGGATCGTCGCCAAAGGCGTGTTCGACGCCGTCCGGATGATGCGCGTCGATATCCACATAGGCCACCCGGCGCGCACCATTGCGCCTGAGCGACAGGATCGCCAGCACCGGATCGTTGAGATAACAGAACCCGCCCGCCCGGTCCGGCATCCCGTGATGTGTCCCGCCCGCAGGGTGGTAGACGATGCCACCATGGGCCAGCAACTCACCCGCCAGAAGCGATCCACCCGCCGCTGTCGCGGGACGGCGGTACATCTCGGCGAACACGGGGTTGGACGGTGTGCCAATCGCGTGTCGCGACCGAACGGCCGCGCTGACAGCCTGCGCCGCCTCCGCCGCGTGCAGCGCCTGCACGTAGTCAGGTGTGTGCCAGATCGTCAGCGTCTGTGGCTTGACCCGGGGGCTGGGCACATAAACCTCGGGCGGCAGCCAGCCCATCGCCCGCGACAGGTCCATCACGGTGGACACGCGCGGCACGCGCAAGGGGTGCCACGCGCCATAAGACGAGCCGCGATAGATGTCCGAACCGATGAAAAGAGGCCGCTGCATGAGCGCCAACATAGGCGCCCCGCCGCCGGGTGCGAGCCGATTGCACCCGCGCGGCACAGGAAAACCGTTGCGGCCCTACGCCCCGCGGCGCAAATTGATGCACAAAGGCAGGCACGCTCGGGGGGACGGGGATGTTCGACAACAGGTTTCAGGGACGGCACTGCGTCGTGACGGGCGGCGCGTCCGGGCTTGGCGAAGGCATCGCAAG
Organism: uncultured Tateyamaria sp.; assembly: GCF_947503385.1. Taxonomy (GTDB): domain Bacteria; phylum Pseudomonadota; class Alphaproteobacteria; order Rhodobacterales; family Rhodobacteraceae; genus Tateyamaria. Next base: position 709,861 of record NZ_CANNDO010000001.1, on the reverse strand, counting down.
CCGTCTGGCCGCCGAAGGCGCCACGGTCGAGGTTTGGGACATCAACGGCGCGGCCCTGACCCACGTGGATCAGGACCGTATCACCACCCGGCAGATCGACGTGACAGATGCCGACGCGGTGTCCTGGGCCATGACAGAGACCAATCCGGATGTGCTGGTATGTTCTGCCGGGATCACCGGGCCGAACGCGACCACGTGGGACTACAGCGTGGACGATTGGCTGGCGATTCATGCGCTGAACCTGCACGCGGTGTTCTATTGCTGCCGCGCCGCAGCGCCCCTGATGGCGGCCAAGGGGTGGGGCCGGATCGTCGCCATTGCCTCTATCGCTGGCAAGGACGGCAATCCAAACGCGCCCGCCTATTCCGCGTCCAAGGCAGGCGTGATCGGACTGATCAAGTCATTGGGCAAAGAGCTTGCGACAACAGGTGTGACCGCCAACGCAATCGCGCCCGCCGCCGTGCGCACCGCAATTTTTGACCAGATGACGCAGGAACATATCGACTTCATGCAATCCAAAATTCCCATGGGCCGTTTCGGCACGGTCGAGGAAATTGCCGCCATGGCCTGCTGGCTGGCCTCGGACGAGGCGAGCTTTGCCACGGGGGCCTGTTTTGACCAGTCGGGCGGGCGGGCCACCTACTGATGCGGATCGAGGTGAATGGCGTCCGACTATTTGTCGATGTCGAAGGCCCCAAGCTGGTGCCCGACGGGCCATTCATGCGCCAGCGACACACGGTACTGGCGCTGCATGGTGGGCCGGGCGCGGACCATTCCATCCTGCGTCCCCTGATGACCCAGCTGAGCGATCTGGCGCAGATCATCTATGTGGACCACCGGGGCAATGGCCGTTCAGATGACGGCGATCCTGCCGATTGGACCCTTGCCCATTGGGGCGATGACGTGCGTGCGTTGTGCGACGTCCTCGGCGTGCAAAAGCCCATTGTTTACGGCGCGTCCTTTGGCGGCGTGGTGGCGCAGGCCTATGCCACGCAGCACCCGGACCACGCGGGCGCGCTGATCCTCGCCTGCACAACTGCACGCACTGATTTCGAAACAATCTACGCTGCCTTTGACCGTATCGGTGGAAAGGTCGCGGGCAATGTCGCGCGCGCCTACTGGTCCAACCCGACACCTGAAGGACGGCAGAACTATTTTGACATCTGTCTGCCGCTCTATTCCCGCACGGTGCCTGATCCGCATATGATGCAGCGCATGATCGTCAAAAACCCGGTGGCCATGCACTACAACGGACCGGACAACGAACAGGGGCGCTTTGACTTTCACGACGCACTTGCACAGGTGCCGTGCCCGGCACTTGTGCTGTCCGGCGACAGCGATCCGATCATGCCGCACCCCTTTGGCGAACGGATTGCCGCCGCGTTGCCCAATGCAGAATTCCATTTGATCGACGGGGCTGCGCACCTGCTTGAGACGGACAAACCCGCGACGGTCCTGCACCTCATCCGCGAGTTCATCAAGGAGACGCCCTATGCAACTTGACGGCAAGACCGCCATCGTGACCGGTGCCGCCTCCGGCTTTGGCGCAGGCATTGCACGCGCCTTTGCTGCCCAAGGGGCGCGGGTGCTGGTGGCCGATTTGAACAGCGACGGCGCGGAAGAAGTTGCAGGCGATATCGGTGGCACACCCTGCACTGTTGATGTCGCAAATGGCGCATCCGTTCAGGCGATGGTGGATGCGGGACTGCAGGCCTTTGGCCATATCGACGTTCTGGTGAACAACGCAGGCATCACCCATCTGCCGCAAGCCATGGAATACGTGACCGAAGACGATTTCGACCGTGTGCTCGCGGTGAATGCCAAATCTGTCTACCTTACCGCACGCAGTCTTGTGCCGCATTTCAAGGCGCGCAAGGCGGGCGCAATCCTCAACATCGCATCGACCGCGGGGGTGTCGCCGCGCCCCAATCTGAACTGGTACAACGCCTCCAAAGGCTGGATGATCACCGCGACCAAGGCCATGGCGGTTGAACTGGCACCACATGGCATCCGGGTAAACGCTCTGAACCCGGTGGCAGGCGAAACGCCCCTGCTCAAAAGTTTTATGGGGGAAGACACGCCCGAAATGCGGGCCAAGTTCCTCGCCACGATCCCGCTGGGCCGGTTTTCGACACCGCAGGACATGGGGGCCGCCGCCACATTCCTGTGTTCGGATGCGGCATCCATGATCACCGGCGTGGCGCTCGAAATCGACGGAGGACGCTGCATATGACACCCATCAACCTCGCCCAGAAACTCAGCCAGTTCAGCACGCACTGGGACCCACATGTGGTCGCAGACTACAACGGCAACGACGTGATGGTCGTCAAGTTTCAGGGCGAATTTCCGTTCCACCTGCACGAAGACACGGATGACTTCTTTCTTGTGCTTGAGGGCGAGATGGTGATGGACCTCGAAGGGCAAAGCCACCCGGTCAAAGCTGGCGAGTTGTTCATCGTGCCCAAAGGTGTCACCCACCGACCCCGCGCCGAGGAAGAATGCAAGGTGCTGCTGATCGAACCCAAGGGCGTGCCCAACACCGGCGATCCAGCCACGGCCGCACCCAAGCCGCGCATCTGACCCGTCTCTGTCCCAAAAAATCCCCGCCGGAGGCACAAATTCTCATGATCCCAGGTCCACAAAACGCCATCACGGACGTCGCAGGGCTCAAGGTCGGCCACGCGCAGGACGAGGCGCTGAAATCCGGGGTCACGGTCATGACGGCAGACGTGCCATTTACGGCCTCGGTCGCGGTGCTTGGGGGCGCGCCGGGCACGCGGGAAACAGACCTTTTGGCCCCGGACAAATCGGTGGCGCAGGTGGATGCGCTGGTGCTGTCCGGTGGCTCTGCCTTTGGGCTTGAGGCCTGCGCGGGGGTCGTGGCGGGCCTGCGCACGGTCGGGCGCGGGTATCCGGTGGGTCCGGCGCGCGTTCCCATTGTGCCGGGTGCCATCCTCTTCGATCTGTTGGCGGGTGGCGATCACGGCTGGACCGGCAATCCCTATCCCGCACTTGGTCGCCGCGCGCTGGAGGCCGCCGAGCCCCGCACCGGGATCGGCAGCATCGGGGCAGGCACCGGGGCCACGACGGCTGCCATGAAGGGTGGTTTGGGCACGGCATCCCTGACCCTCGACAGCGGGATCAGCGTGGGCGCCTTGGTCGCCGCCAACCCGATGGGAAGCGTCACCACGCATGGTGACCGGCATTTCTGGGCCGCTCCGTTCGAAATCGACAGCGAATTCGGCGGTCTGGGCCCGGACCCTGCCAGCGGGCTGGGGCGCACGATCGACCGGCGCAAGGTCACGGCCATGATGGAGCACGCAAATACCACCATTGCAATCATCGCCACGGATGCCTCTCTGGACAAAGCGCAGTGCCAGCGTGTCGCCATCGCAGCCCATGACGGCATCGCCCGGGCCTGTGTGCCCGCACACAGCCCCAGCGACGGCGACCTTGTCTTTGCCGCTGCAATGGGTGCGAAGGTCCTGCCCGATCCGTCCGAGCTGGGCCTGATCGGCCATGCGGCGTCTTTGTGCCTTGCCCGGGCCATCGCGCGGGGAGTTCATGCCGCAACACCTGCGCCGGGCGACATCCTGCCCACGTGGAGCGAGCTTAATGCCGACGCTTGATCGCCCGGACGTGACCCTGCACTACGCGGTCGAAGGCGACGGCCCGCCATTGCTGATGTTGGCCGGGTTCATGTCGGACCACAGCACATGGGACCCGCTGGTTGCCCGACTGCGACACCGGTTCACGTGCATCCGTCCCGACAACCGCACCACCGGGCGGACAACCCCGTGGGATGCGCCGGTCTCCATTGACCTTATGTGCAAGGATGCGCTGGCGGTTATGGATCACCTCGGCCTCGAACGATACCACGTGATCGGCCATTCCATGGGCGGCATCATCGCGCTGCACATGGCTCAACAGGTGCCGCTGCGCATGGCCTCGACGCATATTGCGGCATCCGCACCCGTACGGCTTGCGCGGAACACGGCGCTCTTTGCCAACATGATCGCGATACGGCGCAGCGATGCGCCGCCCGACACGTGGCTGCGTGCGCTTTACCCGTGGCTTTACAACCCACGTGTCTACGATGACCCCAAAGTTGTTGATCAGGCAATTGCTGACGGGCTTGCCTATCCCCATGAGCAAAGCGCCGATGCGATGGAACATCAGTTGACGGCCCTGCGCGGGTTTGACGGGGCCGCGCTGTCGCGGCCCACCTGTCCGACACAGGTGCTGATCGGCGCGCTGGACTTGATCGTGCCGCCGGATCACATTCTGGCGGTGTTGAACCACCTGCCCCACCACATTGTGGAGGGCGCAGGGCACTCGATCCATTGGGATGCGCCGGATGTTGTTGCCGACCTGACCACCACCTTTGCCGACAAGAACCCGATCCGCGGATCGCTCAGCAGCTAGGCGTTATTCTCCGGCAGTGGCCAGATCGACGACGTTCGTTTCGTCGCGGCCCATTGCGTCGCGCACGGCGGCGATGATCCCATCGGCGTCTATGCCAGCAGCGGCATACATCTCGTCCGGGCTTGCCTGATCGATAAAGCGGTCCGGCAAGCACAACGTGCGGACCTTGAGGCCTTTGTCCAGCAAGCCTTCGCGCGCCATGGCTTGCAGCACCATCGCCCCAAAGCCACCCATGGCACCCTGTTCAACTGTCAGCAACAGCGCGTGACGCGATGCCAGATCGCGGATCATCTCCATATCCAGCGGTTTGGCAAAGCGGGCGTCCGCGATGGATACCGACAATCCTTCGGCCTCAAGCTGCGCGGCGGCACGCTCGCAATCGTCAAGCATCGCGCCCAACGACAGCAGCGCCACGTCGCGCCCCTCTTGGATCATGCGGCCCTTGCCGATCTCAAGCACGGTGCCCTGTTCAGGGATCTCAACACCGCGCCCGTTGCCGCGTGGATAGCGGAATGCAATGGGTCCGCTGTCATGGGCCGCAGCTGTGGTGACCATATGCACCAGTTCGGCCTCGTCCGCAGCGGCCATAACAACCATGCCCGGCAGTGCGGTGAGATAGCCGATGTCAAACGCCCCTGCATGTGTCGCGCCATCCGCCCCGACCAGCCCCGCCCGATCCAGCGCAAAGCGGACCGGCAACCCTTGCAGCGCCACATCATGCACCACCTGATCATACCCGCGTTGCAGGAAGGTCGAATAGATTGCGCAGAACGGCTTGAGCCCGCTGGCCGCCATCCCGGCGGCAAAGGTCACGGCGTGCTGTTCCGCGATGCCAACGTCAAAGACGCGCGCCGGAAACCGGTCCTGCATCTTGTTCACGCCAGTGCCCGAAGGCATCGCGGCGGTGACGGCGACAATGCTGGGGTCCTGCGCCGCAAGGTCCGTGAGGGTCGCGCCAAAGACCGAAGTATAGGACGGTGCGTTGCTTTTGCTCTTGGACTGCTCGCCTGTTTCCACGTCGAATTTGGACACGCCGTGATACTTGTCGGCGGACCCTTCGGCGGGGGCGTAGCCCTTGCCCTTGACCGTGCAGGCGTGGATCAGAACCGGCCCATCCGCACGCGTGCGGGCGGCTCGCAGGACGTTCAGCACCTCTGCCATGTCATGGCCATCAATCGGGCCGATATAGTCAAAGCCCAGCTCTTCGAAGAATGTGCCCTTGCTACCAACCCCTGTCACCATCTCGCGCGCACGGCGCGCACCGTCGCGCATGGGTTTGGGCAGCGCCTGTTCCATGCCTTCGGCAATGGCGTGCAGCGGAGCGAGGGGAGAATTCCGGCTGAGGTTCGACAGATACGTGCTCATGGCCCCTGTGGGGGGCGCAATGCTCATCTCGTTGTCGTTCAGGATTACGAACAGACGGCGCCCCTCGTGACCTGCGTTGTTCAGCGCCTCATAGGCCATGCCGGCGCTGATGGAACCGTCACCGATCACGGCGACCGCGTCGCCCGTCGGCATTCCCATGTCGCGCCCCACGGTGAAGCCGAGCGCGGCAGAGATCGACGTTGACGAATGCGCGGCACCAAACGGATCATATTCGCTTTCCGATCGTTTGGTGAATCCGCTCAGCCCGTCCTTCTGCCGCAAGGTCCCCATACGATGGCGCCGCCCTGTCAGGATCTTGTGCGGGTAGCACTGGTGGCCCACGTCCCAGATCACCTTATCACGTGGCGTGTCAAAGACGGCATGAATGCCCACGGTCAGTTCGACCACACCGAGCGACGACCCCAGATGCCCGCCGGTTCGGGACACGGCGTCGATCACGTCGGTGCGCAACTCGCTTGCCAAAGCGGTCAGTTCCGCATCGCTCAGCCGTTTCAGGTCCTGCGGCCCGGCCACACGGTCCAGCGTCGGTGTCTTGGAGGGTGAAACGGTCATTGGCGCACGTCCTTTCTTGTCACCGCCCTGCCGCCTTGCCCGCGACATCGTTGGGCGAAAAAGGCGTCGTGCCTGAGGGATCAAGCACGACGCCAGGTTCCTGTAGCCAACAGGAAGGGAACCGGGATCTCAGGATCCCGTGCCCGGACCAAGGAAGCCAGTGGTCCGCGCCTGGCGTCACATGGCGTTGCCGCCATGTGTCATGGTGTTGGGCGCGGACGCCCTATTCGTAAACCGGTGCCTCGGTCGTGACCAATTCCGGCCAGTCATCCGTGACGTTCATGCCCTGAAGCGGACGTTGATACCCCTTGTGGCAGGTCCGGCAGGCGGCCTTGGGCGCGTCCGCATAGATCGGGCCAAGCCGTTCAGCGGGATAGGTATCCTTGAGCGGGATCAGGAATTCCTGGTTCAGCTCGATCACCATCTGGCGGCCCAGCTGTGCCGTGCTCCATTGCGGCGTCACTTGGGCCGTGTCGTAGAAGGCCCGGCTGTTGTGACAGAACACACAATTCACACCCAGCGAGTTCGAGAAGTAATTCATCAGCGAATAGGTCATCTCGGTCTTCTGGATGGTGTGCACGTCCTCCGTCAGGCCCGGTACACCGGCGACGCGGCTTTCCAGATCGTGAACGTTCACGAGGCTGTCGTAATCGGTCAGGTAGACCTCCAGCGCGGATGACGGCAAAGACGTGGACTGGCTCATCGACGTGGCACGGTTTTGCACCGCAGCCCAGCCTTCGACCGACTGGTTCACCGGTGTGACGTTGAACCAGATGTCGCTGGGCACGTTCTGACCCCGGTGGCAGGTATAGCAATTGACCCCCACCTCGGCGACCGCGTTCACGTGGCTGTCCCACTCTTCGTTGATGTGCTGCGTCATCTGGATCATGCGGCGGCTGACGACCTTGGTGTACAGGTTGTCCGCGCCATACTCTTCCAGATCGACATCGCCGTGACAGTAGGCACAGCCCTGTTCCGGGCTCACCCACTGGGTCATGGCCAGCATCACGCGATTGAAGTTGTCCTCGGTCAGATCACCCAGCACCTGCACATTTTCGTAGATGTCGCGTGCCAGCGGTTCGCCGCCTTCGGGCACATACGGCGCTTCGGTGTAATAGTCCTCGATCGACGGATCGGGGGCGAGGCGGGCGATGTTGTATTCCGGCACAGACATGCCCGTGCCCGCCGGGCCGGTCTGCATACTGGCCGTTTGCGCCGGGTTGCCCCATGTGATCAGCAGGATCGCCACGAACAGGGCCCCACCGACGGCCCCCACGAGGATCGCGGGGCCGAAGATGTTCGTCGGGTTGGATTTATTCCATTGGTCAAACCACTTGGGTAGCATGATCAGTTCTCCTTCCCGATGAAGGCTTCGTAAGAGCCGTAATCTTCGTAGCCGTAGGCGCCGTCATACATCGGGGCAAAGTTGTGCTCTTGCGCCCAGATGAACCAGTTGTCGACGACAGTCCCGGTGAGCAGGATGCCGATGCCGCCTGTGATCGGGGTCAGCACCGCAAACCACCACGCCCAGCGGTGGATGCCCTCCATCGTGGCGTTGAACCCCATGGTCCAGCGCCAGAACAGGGCCGCGCGTTCCGTGGCCGTGCCGCGGTCATAAATCTGCTCCAACTCGCGGTCGCCGCCATAGCGGGTGACCGCCAGAATGGTGGCACCGTGCATACAGAACAGCAGGACTGAACCATAAAGGAACACAATGCTCAGGCAGTGGAACGGGTTGTAGTAGAGGTTGCCGTAGCGGATCGAAAACGCCGTGGTCCAGTCAAGGTGCGGGAAGATACCGTAAGGCACCGCCTCGCTCCACGATCCCATGAGGATCGGACGGAACAGGCCCAGCACCAGAAACAGCCACACGGCAGACGCAAAAGCCCAGAACACGTGCTTGCCCATCCGGTGCTGTTGCGCCAGCAGGTAGCTGCGCAAAAGCCACGTCATCACCGACACCAGCAAAAAGAACGATGCGATGATGTACCAGCCGCCCTCGTTCAGTGGCGGAATGCTCAGCCCATATTCCGGCGACGGCGGCTCCAGCGCCAGCCAGAACAGTTGCCTCAGCAATTCGGGAAAGCTGTAGCCGACCTGCGCCAGCATACTCAGCCCCACCATGACGAACCAGATCAGGCCCGTGGCCAGCGACACCATCCCGGTCCAACCCAGATAGATCGGCCCAATTTGTGCGTTGCCAAAAAGGCCCGCCAGCTTGGAAAACCATGGGTTGCCCACGCGCTCTTCGAGCATTGTGCCGTTGTCGTCCATGCCCCATTCGGGCGTGCCTTGGACCTGCACTTGGGTAAAGATGTTCTGATATTCAGCTTTGATACCCATGACCTTACCCTCCGAACGCGGATTGATAGACAGGCAGCGGGTCCGCGCCCCAGATTGGCAGGTTCAGCCACCAGTTCCACCATTCGGGCCAGCCGGACGTCCAGACCGGGCCGGAAATGATGATGCACACCGCGCTCCAGAACCCGGCATTGATCGCCAGCAGGAACCCAAGACGGTGAATGCCCAGCGTACCGATCGAGTAGCCGATAAAGTCGCGAAAGAACGTGTCTTCGTGATCCGGCGTCAGCGCCTCGGACCCTTTTTCGGGGTTGGCCGCCGACAGGATCAGCGCGCCGTGCAGCGCCAGCGCCAGCGTGGTCGTAAAGAACAGCGTAACCGCCAGCATATGCGCCGGGTTGTAGTGGAAGTGCAGGTAGGCGTAGCCGGTGTTGCTGACCCAGTCGAGGTGGCTGAAAATCCCGTATGGGAAACCATGCCCCCACGCGCCCATCAGAAGCGGGCGGAAAATGACCAGCGTCACATAGGCGAAAATGGCAAAGCTGAAGCCAATGGGGACGTGATATCCCATGCCCAGCTTGCGACAGATTTCCACCTCGCGCAGCGCCCAACTGATGAAGGCACCGGTCGCACAGATCGTGATGATCTGCCACAAGCCGCCTTCCAGCAGTGGCGCAAGGCCCAGACCATAGCTCAGGTCAGGTGGCGCGATGTTGATCAGCCACGGGTTGAATGTGCCTTGCTGAGACGCGCCCCAGAAGATCAGCACAGTGCCCAACAGGGCGAAAAAGGCGGTCGTGACCCCGAAAAAGCCCACATAGAAGGGGCCCACCCAAAAGTCGAACAGATCGCCGCCGATCAGCGTCCCTCCGCGGACGCGATACTTACGTTCGAAGGATAGCAAAGCCATCTCTCAGTTCTCCGCATTTGGCGGCGCGCCCGTTGGGGTCGTCAGCCGTCTTGAAATAGAAAGGTTTGCCGCGGGCAGGCGGGGCGCACTGTTACCCCGCCCGCGGCGCTGTCTTGGTGACCGGAATTACTCCGCGCGCTCTGCAGCGGCGATTTCAAACCAGTTGAAGCCTTCCGCCCCCGTGCTCAGCAGGACGAGGTGAATCATCGCTGCAAGCAAGAAGAGGAAGACGCCCTGTGCAACAAACACACGGCGGGGATCGAAGATGAGCCAGATCTTGTAGAACTTTGCCATTTGCTAATCCCTCCTCAGAACCACGGACGCCAGATGAACACTGCCAAGTGAGCGACAACGGCAACGGCTGTGAAAAGCCAGAGCCCGCTCATATAGACAGCGTGCAGCTCTTGCGCCTGCTCGTCTGTGAGACCTGTGAAAGACAGGTGATTATCAGCCATAAATATTCCTCCGGAACGTTATGCTGACGCCGCGCTCCCCGCGGCCGGGTCCTTTGGGGTCGCCCCCTCCGGGCTCTGTCCACCTGTTGCCAGGCGTCCAGTTCGATGTCTCAGCAGGCGCACGACAGCTGAGAAATTCGGTATGTGTCTGTTTGCCGATCAAGCGTTGAAGATCATCGGCGTGATGATCCGCGCTTGGGTCCAGGCCCGGGCCATCGGCCCCTTGTCTGTGAACGAACGCGATTTGATCGCGGCCAGTGCCCATGTCAGGCAGGCCAGCGGCAGCGTTGCCACAAAGATAATGGCGAAATAGACCATGAATTCGGTCTTGATACCGGCGCGCTTTTTCGGCGTCTCGGCGGCCATATTGGACGTCATGTCAGTCATGATGTTCCTCCCTCGGAAACTGGGTCTGACGACCCCGCCAAAGCGGGATCAAGTGCGCGCACGGTCTCGATCACAACCCGGTCCGCACCTGCGTCCAGCGCTGCTTGCTCAGCGGCATCACGCAATGTCTTGGCGGCGGAAATACGGGTCAGGATGGGGTGCTGCTCGACAATCCGGTCAAGCATGGCCTGCGCATCGGCATCCCAAGGGAAGTCGCGGCGCAGGGTCGTCGGTGTGGCCTCGGCGGCATCCATGTCGGTGGCCAGAGGCAGAATGTGAAACAGAGCGTCAAAGAGGCCGTTGCAGACCTCCTGAATCAGATACGTGGCCCCTGCATAGCCCATCATCGGCGTGCCGGTGTGCCGCCGGATCGCGGCACCGGGGAACGAGGCAGCGATGAACGCAGGCGACGGCCCGTGCCCGCCCTTCAATTCGGCCAGATACATCTTTTCGTTGATCGACCCGAACACAACGAGCGGTCGTTTTTGCGCCATCCAGGCGCGCACCTCTTCGTTGTTGGTCTTCTTGCCCGCCACGCGCGCCACGGCAAAGGCGCAAGGCAGGCCCATATCCTCTTCGAGGAACAGCCGGATACCTCGGGCATAGGTCTCGTTCGCCACAACCGCAAAGCTCGCGGTGGCAAAGAAATCCTGCGTCACGGACCGCCACAGGTCCCAGACAGGCTTCAGCGTCGAATGCTTCTCGCGCTGGATAAAAGGTTCGGGGTCGAGGCCCACCAAGGTCCCCAGTGCGCGCAGGAACTTGGTGGTACTCTCGACCCCTATCGGGGCTTGTAAATACGGCTTGGCAAGAAGCTCGCACAACCCGCGCCCGAACTCGCGGTACATGCAGATGTTGACATCCGCATTTACCAAATCTCTCATTTCGGCCACATGCGCGCCCAACGGCATAACCATGTTGACCTCGCAGCCGATCCCTTCGACCAGTCTGCGGATCTCGGCCAGATCGGACGGCATGTTGAACGTGCCGTACATCGGGCCGAGGATGTTAACGCGAGGACGCGCACCTTCCTCGCGTTTCTTCTCGGGCGGCATCCGACCCTTGGTCATACCGAACTCGGTAAAGATCCAGGTCATCGCCCGATCCGCCGCTTCCCATTGATCCTCATCAATGGTGCGTGGCAGGAATCTCTGAATGTTTGTGCCTTGGGGGGTGACACCCCCGCCGATCATCTCGGCGATTGAACCGGTCACAACAACCGCAGGCAAAGCCGGGTCCAGCGTGCCCCAAGCCCTTTTCATGGCACCTTCGGTGCCGTCCCGGCCCAGCTCTTCCTCGCCCAGACCCGTGGTCACAATGGGCAACTCATGTGGCGGCAATGCATCCGTGTAGTGCAGCACAGAGGTCACCGGCAGGTTCTCGCAGCCCACAGGGCCGTCGATCACACATTGCAGGCCTTTTACGGCACAGAATGCGTATACAGCGCCCCAATACCCGCCAGCCCGATCGTGGTCCATGATCAGCATAGCCACCTCCCATGCGTCTTCAGGCGCGCCGCGCCTTCATCCGCCGAAGAGGTCCGGACCCGGACCGATGAGGCATCGCGCCAAACCATCAGATCATCTCCGCCGCCTTCGCGGCCTTCTGCTGGCGTTCCAGTTTCTTCAAGTTCTGCGCCCGGAAATCGGGCCGCAGGTTCGGCTCACCTTCCCAGACACCGGCAGTGTCGCCTTCGCCGACGCCTTCAAAGAAGTCGCGCATGTGATCCATGCGTCCCTTGTTGGCGATCGCCGCGTTGATGACCTGTGCCAGCGACCCGGCACCGGCGACGCCCATCAGGGGCCGCGCTGAAATCAGGTTGGTAAAGTAGAGACCGGGCACGCCCAGTTCCTTGGCCCTCTGCACCACCGGGGTGGTCCCGATAGCAAGGTCCGGCTTGACCGCTTCCATCGCGGCACAATCATCTTCGAGAGACGCGCGGAATGTCACCTTCACGCCCTTAGCTTCCAGCCATGCCTGATCGTCCGCATTCCACGGGGTGCGCGGGCAGGCCGTGCCCACATATGGCACCTCGGCCCCGCTTTCGATCAGCAGGCGCGCGACCAGCAACTCGGAGCCTTCGTAACCAGACAGCGTGATCGTGCCCTTGATCGGCGTGGCCGCCAACGCGCCGGCGATTGCAGGCAGCACGGCGTTCTGCGCCGCCGCGATCTGTTCCGCAGAACAGCCATTTGCCGCGCCGATGGCCTTGAGCCACGCGGCAGTGCCGTCACGGCCCACAGGCGCGGACCCGACCACGGGACGACCGGCCGCCTGAAATTCGCGCACCGCTGCCGTGTAGAACGGATGCACCGCTGCCACGACGGACGAATCCAGGGCGGCATAAAGCTCGCGCCACTCGCGGCACGGCACGACAGGTCCCGCCGCCAACCCCAAAGGTGCCAGCATCTGCCCGATCATCATCGGGTCCGCCGGGAACATCTCGCCCAGCAGCGCCACGGTCGGGCGGTCAGACTTCCCACCCACGGGAGCGGCCACCGGCCCCGCCTCTGCTTCGGCGCGGGCATAGTTCAGCATCGCCCCGGCCAGAACGTCCTTGGCCTCGGCATGAGTGGGAATACCAAATCCCGGCACGTCGATCCCGACGATCCGGACACCGTTGATTTCGTTGGGCAACAGCCGCAACGGCACACCAGAGGCGGTGGGAACGCAGAGGTTCGTCACCACGATAGCGTCGAATTTCTCGGGATCGGCGAGGTCATGCACGCTTTCGCGGATGTCCTCAAACAGCTTGCCAGTCACCAGTGTTTCAGAATTGAACGGCACATAGCCAACCGACCGGCGCGCCCCGTAAAAGTGGCTCACAAAGGTCAGGCCATAGACACAGCAAGCCGACCCGGACAGCACGGTCGCCACCCGGCGCATCCGCAATCCGACACGCAATGACCCGAAGGCCGGACACATCGACTGCGGCTTGTCATGTGGACCTTGTGGGTAATCGGCGGCGAATTTGTCCAGCATCTCGGAATTGCCGGCCATTCGGGCGGCCTTTTCCATGTCCGAACCAGAGTGGCACCCAAGACCGTCCACAGGGGCAGTGCCCACGGGCATCTCTGCCTCGCGCGGGTGGCCCTTGGTCACCTCCACCGCGTCGGCGGCGTCATATGTGACCTTTGCGCTCATTCCGCGATCTGCCTGCGGACGTCATCAAGCACCCGGGTGAACGTTCTGTGGTCATCTATGAACTGGGCAGAACGCGCGATGGATTCCCGCAACTGCAACCGGGCAACGCCGATCATGGTCTTGCTGTCGTTCAGCAACCGATATGTTTCCGCAACAGCAACATCGCTGCGCTGAAGGGCGTCATGCGTCGTCATAGATCACCTCAAGCGATTCCTTGGGCGCTGCGTTCTTGCCGCGCATATCCGTGTCGGTTGCAGGCTCCAGCACCACTCCGGCACCGGTTTCGGACCCATCGAACAGCTCCAGCAACCCATCCTGAGACAAGGGTGCCGGGCGCACCGGCGGGGCTGCGGCCACGTTCACACCCAGTTCGGCAAACAGTGCACCCCACTGGCTCTCGGCGGTGCCGACAATCTGGTAGTTGGCGGATTTCTTGCGCAGGTCATCGTCCTGCGGGATCGACGCCAGAACCGGAATATCAACGGCCTTGGCAAAGGCCTGCGCCTCGCCCGACCCGTCATCCTTGTTGATGACAAGTCCCGCGACACCAACGTTGCCACCCAGCTTGCGGAAATATTCCACCGCCGAACAGACGTTGTTGGCCACATAGAGCGACTGCAAATCGTTCGACCCCACAAGGATCACTTTCTGAGCCATGTCCCGCGCGATGGGCAGGCCAAAGCCGCCACAGACAACGTCTCCGAGAAAATCCAGGAGGACATAGTCAAAATCCCAATCGTGGAAGCCAAGTTTTTCGAGGAGTTCAAAGCCATGGATGATCCCCCGGCCACCGCAGCCGCGACCCACTTCGGGCCCGCCCAGTTCCATTGCAAAGACGCCGCCGCGCTTGAAACACACATCGCCGATCTGCACCTCTTCGCCTGCGAGTTTCTTGCGGGTCGAGGTTTCGATGATGGTCGGGCACGCCTTGCCACCAAAGAGCAGCGATGTGGTGTCCGATTTTGGGTCGCACCCGATCAGCAGCACGCGCTTGCCCTGTTCGGCCATCATGTGGCTGAGATTGGCCAACGTGAACGACTTGCCGATCCCGCCTTTGCCATAGATCGCGATGATCTGGGTGTCCTTTGTGGCCTCTGCGGGCAGCACGTCGGCCAAATCCTCGTTTGCCTCGTCGCGCAGGCGTTGATCGAAATCCTTGAGATTAGGAACCTCGTCTTTCATCGTTCAGTGCTCCCAATCCAAAATCATTTTTAGGCAGGCCCCATCGGTGAATGCCTGTTCATAGGCGGCCCGTGCATCCGCAGCAGGCCGTGTGTGTGTGATCAATCCGTCAAGGCGCAGCGCGCCGCATTCCACCAGCGCGCGGGTCGCGGCGAGGTCATCGCGCGTCCATTCAGCGGCCACGCGGAACCGCGCCTCCTTCATGAATGCGGGCGGAAAGGCAAAGCTGAGCGGCGCCGTATAGAACCCGGCCAACACGATCTCGCCACCCTTGGCGATGCGGCCCACCAGATCATTCAGCAGCGCGCCCTGACCGGACGCGTCGTAGATCGAATTGTAATCGCGGCGGGGATCCATTTCGGGGTCGATGACCTCGTAGCCCGTCGCACCGCTGCGGCGGTCGGGGTCGATCTCCCAAACGGTCGGCGCGGGCGCGCCGGATGCGATGGTCAACCGGGCCAGCAAGCGGCCCAGCACCCCGTGGCCGATGATCAGGTCCGGCACGGCCTTGTTCATGCCCGCCATCGCGTGGCGTGCCGTGGCGGCCAGCGCCAGCAGCGCCCCTTCGGGACCAAAGCCCGCATCGATTCGCGTCACGCGTTCGCTGTCAGTGACAACCCTCCGGGCCGCACCACCAAACAGACCAAACGCACCTTCATAGCAATTGGCACCGGGGACAAAGACGTGATCGCCGGGCTTGAACCCCGTCAGATTGCCCGCCTCGACGACCTCGCCTGCGGCCTCGTAACCGGGCACCAGCGGATAGCCCATGCCGGGAAAAGGTGGCATTTCGCCTGACCAGAACAGCTTTTCCGTGCCGGTGGAGATGCCGGAATGGGCAATGTCTACGACAAGGTCTGCCGGTCCCGGCGCGTTGAGCGCCAGGGTATCGATGTCGAGGTCCTTGGGACCTTTCAACAGAACGGCAGCGGTGTCCAAGTTGGTCTCCGTGTCAGATGCCGCATTCCATGTGTCTTGTGTCGAAAAGACTCAGGGCGGCTGTTTTGCTTAGTGTCATTCTAATTAGACAAACGGATGTGTCAATTATAATAGACACTTTCGTGGCATGTCAGTGTCAATCAGGCTGGACGGGCAGCCGTGACGACCCGCGTGACATAGGCCCGCGCCGGTGCCCCGCTCTTGATCTGTGCAAAACCCGCCGCGCGCAGCAATGCGCTGATCTCAGCGGCGGAGCGTGCCCGCCCCGTCTGCATCGCCATGGTGTAGAAGGCAAAGTACACGTCGCCTGCGCGGTCTGGCTTTGCGCCGCCGCCCATCGGCTCGGACACGATCAACCGCCCGCCCGGAGGCAGGGCGTCATACACTTTGCCCAACAGATCACGCACGGTGTCATCAGCATGGTCGTACAGCACTCGCACCAGCGAAATGGCGTCCGCCCCCGTTGGCAGTGGCTGATCCCGAAACGACCCCGGCACAATCTGCACACGGTCGGCCATGCCCGCCGCGTCGAACCGCGCCTGCGCCTCCGGCACCACCTGCGGCAGATCAAAAAGCGTCATCTCCATCTGCGGTGCGGTCGCCCCCGCAGCTTCGAGAAAGGCCCCTGTGCCGCCGCCGATATCCATCAGGTGCGCCACATCTTTGAACGACACTGCGCGCAGCGTGTCTTCGGCAACGAGGCGCTGCGATTGCGCCATAAGGTCGGAATATGTCGCGGCTTCAGCCGGGTCGATTTCACCACCAAAGACATAGGGCCAGAAGCGGGACAATTGGGTCTCTTCCTGGCCCCGCAGCAGTGCAACCGGATCACGCAGATCGTCATAGAACGCCTTGTGGTGACGAATCATCGCCTCCAACCCCGGCACGCCCATCAGCGCCGCCCCTTGGCGGGCAAGGGCATAGCCGCTCCGCTTGCGTTTCAGCAATCCCTGCGCGGCCCCTGCCTGCAACAGCACCTGCATTCGCGCAGCGGGAACGGCACAGGCCTTGCCCAAGGTTTCGGCATCTTGCGGACCTGCGCGCAGACGGCGCGGGATATCAAGCTCGACCAGCGCCATCAGCACCTGACTGTGAACGAATCCCTGCACGATCTCGAACAGGGCCGCGCCGTCGGCGCGGGCACGTCCACGGGTCAGAGGGAACCGGGCCGCCCAGGACTGAAATCCGGGCCGCGCCACCAGCCGGTTCAGCCAGCCACCGCGCCATCCCGGCAGATCATGGGTGCCCGTTGTCATTCGCCCGGCACACGGCTCGGGCTGACGACAGGTGTCAGCCGTTCGGCATACATCCGCACCATCTCGGCCAATTGCGCCTCACCGGGGCAGGACGGGATCGACGAAATCGCACCGCCCAGAATGTCCTTGAGGCGCTGAATGGCCCCCTGCACCCCAAACTCCGTGACCGCGTTGGGGCGCCCATGCAGATCGTCCTGCCCGGCGGGCTTGCCCAGCGTTTCGGCATCGTAGAGCGCGTCGCGCAAGTCATCGGCCACTTGAAACGCCTCACCGATGCGCGCGCCCAATTCGAACCACGGCTCCGCCTCTTGCCCGGCGGCAATGGCCCCCATCTGCGTGGCGGCAATGAACAGCGCGCCGGTCTTGGCCTGATGATAGGCGCTCAGATCCACTTGGTCTTCGCTTTCCCAGCCCTGACCCGCGCAAATGCCACCGGGCATACCCGTGCGCTGCGCCAGCGTCAGGATCAGTTGCGTGACCCGGTCGGGCGCCAGATGCGACTGGCGCGCCAGAATTTCAAATGCCATGACAATCAGGCTGTCGCCCGTCAGCACCGCCAGCGGTTCGGAAAACGCGCGGTGCACACTGGGTTTGCCGCGCCGCACATCTGCGTCGTCGAAACAGGGCAGATCATCATGCACAAGCGAAGCGCAGTGAATGACCTCCAGCGCGGCGGCGGCGGCGTCCGACAGACCGGGACGGTCATCGCCACAGGCCATCGCCACCGACAGGCATATGGTGGGCCGTATCCGCGCCCCACCGGGTGCAGTGGCATAGTGCAGTGCTTCGCCCAGCTTTGGCGGGGTCGAAAAACGGCCATCCGCACCGCGCCCCTGACCGAGCGCGACGGCGCTTGCGATCGCCGTTTCAATCCGAGTGCTCAATCCCATGGGGGCCTCCAAACCTGCAAAATGTCACACATTGCTGACACATAAGTGTAAATCATACTGGACACATTGCCTTGGTGAGTCAACAATCGGGACATGCAGGTCACACCGACACCTCAGGCGCCCCGCGCGCTGATCATCGGCGCCGGCATCGCCGGGCTTGCCTGTGCGGTGCGTCTGCGCGCGGCGGGGTATCAGGTGACGGTGCTTGAACGGCACGCACAGCCAGGGGGCAAGATCAGAACCGTTCCGTCTGCGGCTGGCCCGATTGATGCAGGCCCCACCGTTCTGACGATGCGCCACGTGTTTGACGATCTGTTTGCAACGCTGGGCCAACGGCTGGATGACCACGTAAACCTTGTTCAGCAAGACCTTTTGGCACGCCACTTTTGGCCCGATGGCAGCACGCTTGACCTGTGTCGTGACGAAGGCCGGAACGTGGAGGCCGTGCGCCGCTTTGCCGGAAACCGCAGCGCCGCGCAGTTCCAGCGGTTCAGCCGCAGGACGCAGCGTCTGTTCGCGGCCTTTGACCAACCGATGATGCAGGCGGCGGACCCGCGCCTTGCCACATTGACGACAACCGTGCTGAAGCAGCCCGGCCTGATCCCGGCCATGGCACCCCTGTCGACGCTCAGGGGGATGTTGCGCACAGCTTTCGACGATCCGCGACTGCGCCAGCTTTTTGGCCGCTACGCGACCTATGTGGGTGGCAGCCCGACCCATGCGCCGGGCCTGCTGTCGCTGATCTGGCAGGCCGAGGCCGCCGGGGTCTGGGTCGTCCAAGGCGGGATGCACAGGCTGGTCGGGGCGTTGTCGGCAGTTTTACGCACCCATGACGTCAACATTCGCACCAATGCCCATGTGGCGCGGGTCGAGATACAGGATGAACGCGCCGCCGCCCTATGTCTTGAGGACGGGACCCGCCTGCCCTGCGACGTGCTGGTTCATGCGGGCGACCCGCGCGCACTGGCCACCGGCGCGCTTGGCCCCGCCTTGCGCCACATCGCGCAGGTGACCACCCAAGTGCCGCGCAGCTTTTCTGCCCGCGTCCTCAGCTTTGCGGCCACGCCGGGGCGCGCCGACCTAGCGCATCACAACGTGTTTTTCCAAGGCGATGCCGAAGGGGAATTCCGGGACCTGATGGCGGGCCGCATCCCGGCGCATCCGTCCTATTACATCTGTGCGCTCGACCGTGGGCAAGGCACCGATCCGCCGCCCGTCGAACGGTTTGAGATCATCACAAATGCACCCGCCACCGACGACACCACCGACCCCGAGGACCTGACACAATGGCTTCATCAGATCACGCAGCAGATGGCGCATTTCGGGATGACCTTCAGCCCGACGCCGACAGTGCAAACCGTGACAACGCCCCAAGCGTTCGCAAGGATGTTCCCGGCCAGTCTGGGCGCGCTCTACGGGCAGAGCCCGCACGGGACGTTCGCCGCGCTGAAGCGCCCGCGCGCCCGGACATCGATATCGAACCTGTACCTTGCCGGGGGCGGCACGCACCCGGGTGCCGGTGTGCCGATGGCGACCCTCTCCGCCCGGCACGCGGTCGAGGCGATCTTGAACGACCAAACTTCAATGTCGCCGTCGGCCCCAACGGCTACGCGTGGTGGTATGTCGACGGCCTAAGCGACTGTGGCACCCGCGCCGTTTCGGTGATCGGGTTCATCGGGTCTGTGTTTTCGCCGTGGTATCGCTGGTCGGGACGCAAGAACCCGCAGAACCATGTCTGCATCAACGTGGCAACCTATGGCCCCGGTGGCCGCTTTACCATGACCGACCGAGGCCAAGACGCGCTGCGCCAGACCGCCTCCCGGTTCGAGGTTGGCCCCTCCAAGATGAGCTGGCAAGGCGATCACCTTGTGATCGACATCGACGAAGTGTCTTCGCCCCCGCTGGTGTCGCGCATCCGAGGGCAAATCCGGGTCATCCCGTCGGCTGTGACGGGCGTGGAACTGGCGTTGACCCCAGATGACAGCCATATCTGGCGCCCCTTTGCCCCGCGCGCCCGGATCGAGGTCGAAATTGACCGCCCCGGCTGGCAATGGGACGGCGAGGGGTATTTCGACGCAAATTTTGGCACCCGCGCGCTGGAAGAGGATTTTTCCTACTGGACGTGGGGCCGGTTCCCGACTGCGGACGGGGCCACCTGTTTCTATGATGCAACCCGGCTTGATGGGTCCGAACTGGCCGCCGGGTTCCGCTTTGACCCCGATGGCGCGGCGCGCAGCGTGCCGATACCACCCAAAGCCCGCCTGCCCCGGTCACTCTGGGCGGTGAAACGCGAGACGCGCGGGGACGCGGGAACAACAGCGCGCCAACGGCTCGCCATGTTGGACGCACCGTTTTACACCCGCAGTGCCGTCGAAACCGTGATTGATGGAGAACGGACCACCGGTGTCCACGAAGCGTTGGATCTGGTGCGCTTCCGCTCTCCGCTGCTCAAGCCCATGCTGGCGGTGCGGGTGCCCCGGCGGCGCAAATGGCGCTTTGAGTAGGCGTTCAGCCGTAAGGCACCAGTGACATGCTGCCGGGCAGGCTCAGCCGTTCTGAGGCGAGGGATTTCGCGCCTCTTCGGGATTCAACTGCCAGACTTTCCAATTCAGCGCGGCGGCAATCGTCACCCACAGCAGGTAGGGCGCAAAAAGCCACCCGGCCAGCGTATCGACCTGTCCCAGCGCAATCATCCCGCAGAACACAGAAATCCACAGCACGCCAATGATACCCATGCCCATGCGGATGTTACGCAGCCCAAAGAACACCGGCGTCCAGAGACCGTTGAACGCGATCTGCACGGACCAAAGGCCCATCGCCACGCCGTTGTCCTCTGCCATTGCCGCCCGCGCCCCGGCGACCGACATGCACACGTAAAGCACTGTCCATGTCACCGGAAACACCCAGTCAGGTGGCGTCCAAGACGGCTTTTCGAGGGCGCGATACCACGGGCCGGGCGGGAACAGTCCGCCGGTCAGGCCCGCGCCTGCGCAGGCCGCAAAAAAGAGACCGAGGAGAAGCCAGAACACCGCGCTACCCCGCCCGCGCCTTGGCGCTTAGCATAGCGGCGCGGTCCGACTGGCGTTTGACCTCCAGCGCGGCCAGCGCCTCGAACAGGCTGTCACTGCGGCTGGTGCGAGTGCCCTTGGCCGCCGCGTCGACAAGGAACCGCACCTCGTCCAGTGGCCGGGCATAGAGCACTGCGGACTGCGGCATGACCGTGCTGCCCGCGCTCAGCGCCATGGATTGCGCGAGCCAGCCCAGCTTTTGCGCCTTTGAAGTGCGCGCACGGGCCGAGATACTGTCGAATCCCATGCCGGTGAGCCGCCCGGCAATGCCCGCATAGATGAACCGGGCCGCGTAGATGCCCGGACGGCAGGCCACAGGCAACGCGGCAATCCCCGCCTCGGACCGGTAATAGTGGCGGTTCGCCTCCATCACCAGTCGCCGGACCATGGCACGCACGGCCTTGGTCGGGCGCGGGTCGGCAAAGAAACTGTCGGGCGTCATGCCCGCCTCGTTCAGCCAATCGGTCGGCAGGTACAGGCGGCGTTCCAGCGCGTCCTCTCCGACGTCGCGGGCAATATTGGTCAGTTGCATCGCCACGCCAAGATCACAGGCCCGCGCCAGCGCGTCGGCATCGCGCACGCCCATCAGCACGCACATCATTGCGCCCACAGCAGAGGCCACGCGTGCAGAGTAATCCCGCACCTCGCTCATGTTGGCATATGTCCGCCCCTCAGCGTCCCATGCCAGCCCTTCAAGCAGCGCATCAGGCAAGGCGCGCGGCATATCGAATTGCGCCACCACGGCGGCAAAGGCCCGGTCGGGGGCGGCATTCTGCGGCGTGCCAGCATAGACAAGGTCCAGCCGGTCACGCAGACGCAGCACCGCGTCAACCTTTTCCGCCTTGAGGTCCACTTCGTCATCGGCGAGCCGACAAAAGGCGTATAGCGCCAGCGCCGGGTCCCGCACCCGCTTGGGCAGCAGTTTGGAAGCCGCGTGAAAGGACAGCGACCCATGGCGGATCGCCTCGGTGCAGGCCTCAAGATCACGCGGGTTCATCATGTCACCGCCTCCGGCACCAGCGTGCCCAGCACTTCGGCGGTCGAGATAACGCCTGGCACGCCCGCGCCCGGATGGGTGCCAGCGCCAACAAGGTACAGGCCTTCGGCCTCTTCGCTGACATTGTGCGGACGGAACCAAGCCGATTGTAGGATGCGCGGTTCGATCGAAAAGCCAGAGCCATGCGGGCTCAGATACCTGTCGCGAAACGTCTCGGGCGTGAACACCTGTTCTGTCGTAATTTTCGACCCTAATCCATGCAAAAGCTGATCCTCCAGCACCTTGAGCATCTTGGCCTTGTAGACCTCGGCCTCTGTGCTCCAATCGACGCCGCCATGGCCCAGATGCGGCACCGGGCTGAGTACATAGAACGTGTCGTCGCCCTCGGGCGCTACGCTCGGGTCGGTGACCGAGGGGCGGTGGACGTAAAGGCTCATGTCATCCGACAGGTGACCACGGATGAAAATATCCCTGAGCAGGCCCGTGTAGCGCGGCCCGTTGAGGATCGTATGATGACCAACATCGGGCCACTGACCTGCGGTGCCCTTGGTGCCGAAATACCAGACAAACAGGCTCATCGAATAGCGGGTGCGTTGCAACCGCGCGGGCGTCCAACGCCGCTTGAGCGCCTTGCGCATCAGCCGGTCATAGGTGTGGCCTGCATCGGCGTTTGACACGACAACATCGGCCCCCAATTCCAGCCCCGTGGCAAGACGTACGCCCTGCGCCTTGCCGCCTTGCACGACGATTTCATCAACCTCGGTGTCCATCAGCAGCGTGCCGCCCTGCGCCTCGATCACGTCACCCATCTTGCGCGCCATATGAGCCAGACCGCCCATGGCGTAATGCACCCCGAATTCTTTTTCGAGATAGCTGACAAGGATATACATCGACGTCACATGGGTCGGGTCGCCCCCGATGAACAATGGGTGGAAGGAAAACGCCATCCGCAGTTTTTCATTGCGGAACCGCCGGGCTGCATGGGCATAGACCGACCGGTCCGCGCGCAACATGCCAAAGATGTGCAGCACCTTGGCCAGGTCCAAGAATTTGTGCATTGACCGACGTCCAAGGTCTTCGAACCCGAACCAGTAGCGCTTGGCGCTGTCCTCAAGGAACCTGTCAAAACCCGCCACATCGCGCGGTTCGATCTTGGCCACCTCGGCGCGCATTGCTTCGGTGTCATGCTGCGCGGTGAAGGTTGTACCGTCCGGCCAGCGGATTTCATAGAAAGGGTCGAGCGATTTCAGCGTCACGTCCGCATCGAAATCGCGCCCGCACGCGGCCCACAAATCGCGATAAAGCTGCGGAACAGTGACGATTGTCGGCCCCAGATCAAAGCGGTGACCGTCCTGCCAAATGGCCGACCCGCGCCCGCCGGGCACGTCGAGCTTGTCGATCACCGTGACCTTGTATCCCTTGGCCCCCAGCCGCATCGCCGCAGCCAGCCCGCCAAGGCCCGCGCCAATGACAATGGCGCGGTTCCCGCCACGTGTCTCCGAATCTATAGGGTCGAGCTTTGTCATCTGAATACCACAGTACGAGTGTCTAGTTTAGTTGACAATTTCTTTTCTCGCGGTAACCTGATCCCTGTGCCTTTTCCGGCATTCTGCAGTGCGAACAGATGAGCCAGACAACCACGATCACCTTTTTCCGCTTTGAGCGGTGGCGCGACCGGGCGTGGGCCCTTGCGATGATGGGCGCGGCCCGTCTGGCCATGGCGCGGGTGCCCGATCTTGAGTTTTGGAAACTCTGCGGCTCCGGCACGGGCGAGGGGTTCACACCCGTCCCTAACACGGCTGTTTACGCGATTCTCTGCACGTGGCCAGACGCCGATACGGCACGCAACCGCCTGCGCTCTGAACGTATCTTTGCCCGCTATTGGGCGCGCGCGACCGAACACTGGACCATCTACCTGTCCACCGCATCAGCGCGGGGCGCATGGAGCGGACAGCAACCGTTTTTGCCTGAAACAGGCTCTGTTTCCGGCCCCATCGCCGCCTTGACGCGGGCCACGATCAAACCACGCATCCTGCCGCGATTCTGGGGCCGCGTGCCCGATATTTCGCGGATGATCGGATCGGACCCCAATGTGATGTTCAAAATCGGCATTGGCGAAGTGCCATGGTTGCATCAGGTCACGTTCTCGATCTGGCCCGGCGCACAGGAAATGGCCGCGTTCGCCCGCACCAATGGCCCCCATGCCGAGGCAATCAAAGCCGTGCGGGACGGTGCGTGGTTTCGCGAAGAACTCTATGCCCGCTTCTCCATTCTGGATGACAGCGGCACCTGGGGCGGTGTCAGCCCCCTTAGCCGGCTGGAGCCAGCGCCATGAAACAGCCTTTTCCCTTTTCCGCCATTGTCGGTCAGGACGATATGAAAACCGCGATGATCCTCACCGCTGTTGATCCGGGCATCGGCGGTGTGCTGGTCTTTGGCGACAGGGGCACGGGCAAATCCACCGCAGTGCGTGCGCTGGCGGCGCTGCTGCCCGCAATTGAGGTGGTGCAGGGCTGCCCGGTCAACGCCGCGATGCGTGCGGACTGTCCCGATTGGGCCAATATAGAGACTGATACGCTCGAAAATCGCCCCACCCCCGTGATTGATCTGCCCCTTGGCGTGACCGAGGACCGCGTGGTGGGCGCGCTCGATATTGAGCGCGCGCTGACCCGTGGGGAGAAGGCGTTTGAACCGGGTCTGCTGGCGCGGGCCAACCGTGGCTATCTTTATATTGACGAGGTGAACCTGCTGGAGGATCACATCGTTGATCTGCTGCTGGACGTCGCGCAATCGGGTGAGAACGTGGTAGAGCGGGAAGGGCTCAGCATCCGTCACGACGCCCGGTTCGTTCTGGTCGGCTCCGGCAATCCCGAAGAGGGTGAGTTGCGCCCGCAACTTCTTGACCGGTTCGGGCTGTCGGTCGAAGTGCGGTCGCCACAGGACGTGGCCGAGCGGATCGAGGTGATCCGACGACGCGACGCCTACGAACGCAAGCCCGACACCTTCATCAAGCGATACGCCAAGGATGATGCCAGCATCAGAGTCGCAATTCTGGCGGCGCGGTCCAATCTTGATAAGGTTAAGGCCGGTGATGCAATCCTTGGCGATTGCGCGGAACTGTGCCTTGCCCTTGGGTCTGATGGGTTGCGCGGGGAACTGACGCTGTTGCGCGCCGCGCGGGCGCTGGCCGCCTACGACGGCGCCAAGCGCGTCACCCGCAAACACCTGCGTCGTATCGCGCCACTTGCGCTCAGCCACCGGCTGCGCCGCGATCCGCTGGACGAGGCGGGCAGCAGCACGCGGGTCAGCCGCACGGTCGAGACCGTGTTGGCCTGAGCCATGTCCGACACCTCTTGGCATCTCGCCGCGGCGGCCCTCGACATCCTTGCGGTGGATCCGCAAGGGTTGGGCGGGGCCGTTCTGAAGATGCGGGCGGGGCCGGACCGGGATCGCTTGGTCGCGGCCTTTGCACCGCCAGCGCCGCTGCGCAAGCTGCCGATCACAATCGCCGATGAACAGTTGCTGGGTGGGGTTGACCTTGCCGCGACACTGGCCGCGGGCAAGATCGTGCGCAGTTCGGGGTTCTTTGCAACGCCATGCACCGCCGTGCTGCCGATGGCCGAACGCTGCGCACCTGCGCTGGCGGCCAAGCTGTGCCAACTCACCGATCAGGGTCTTACACAGGGCATTCTGGCTCTGGACGAAGGGATCGAGGTGGACGAGGCGCTGCCCGACAGCCTATCGGACAGGCTCGCCTTTCACATCGCACCCGAGGGGCGAATGCCGCGTGACTGGCCTGCCCGTCCCCCGACGCCGCCCGGCGCGCCGGTCGATGCGGACGAGGCGATGGCGCAACTGACGCTGTTGGCCGCACGCTTTGGCATCGCCTCGTTGCGCGCGCCGCTCTTGGCGTGGCGCGCGGCACAGGCGCACGCAGCGTCGCAGGGACGCACAGGTGTGCGTGCGGACGACATAGAACTGGCCGCGGCGCTGGTCTATCCGCACCGCGCCCTGCACATGCCGGAAACGGATGCGCCGACCGAGCAGCCCCCCGCACCCGAAGATCAAGTGCAACAGGATGACGGTACGCAAGACGGCCAAAGCGCCCTGCCCGACACCGAGATGCTGATTGATGCCGTCGCCGCCTTGCTGCCTGCCGGACTGCTCCAGACATTGGGTCAGGCCCGCAGCGCGCGCGCCGCAAAGGGCAGTGGCGCAGGCAAGGTGCGCAAGTCGAACAGGCGGGGACGGCCCCTGCCCTCGCGGCCCGGACGGCTGGGCGGGGACGCGCGGATCGACCTGATTGCGACCTTGCGCGCAGCGGCCCCATGGCAACCGCTGCGTCGCACGCATCAGCCGGATCGCGAGGGCCTGCTGATCCACCCCTCGGACATCCGCACCAAGCGTTATGCCCAGCATTCCGACCGGTTGCTGATCTTTTCCGTGGATGCATCCGGTTCTGCCGCGATGGCCCGACTGGGCGAGGCCAAAGGCGCCATCGAATTGCTGTTGGCCGAAGCCTATGCCAGCCGCGACCACGTTGCGCTGATCTCGTTCCGGGGCACGCAGGCCGAGACCCTTTTGCCGCCCACCCGGTCGCTGGTGCAGACCAAACGCCGCCTGTCGGCACTGCCGGGCGGTGGCGGCACGCCGCTGGCTGCCGGATTGCACAGCGCCATGACGCTGGCGGCACAATCCGCTGGCCAAGGCATGACGCCCACCATCATCGTGCTGACGGACGGGCGCGCCAATATCGCGCTGGATGGCTCCGCGCACCGCGCCACTGCCGCCGAGGACGCCCAGACCGTGGCCCGCGCGATCCGCGCCCAAGGCACCGATGCGCTGGTCATTGACATGTCGAACCGTCCGCAACCGGCCCTGCAGGACCTTGGCCGCACCCTTGACGGCAGCTATATCGCGCTGCCCCGCGCGGACGCACACCGCATGACCGATGCGGTCAGCGCGGCCTTGGCTGGCTAACGGCATGGACTGGGCGCAGATCGGCGGCTGGCCGTTGCACCAGATGTCACGTCGGATCGACGGGCCGATACACCGCTGGCACGCGCAGGTCACAGGCTCCGGCCCCACATTGCTGTTGCTGCACGGGGCGGGCGGGTCCACGCACAGTTACCGCGACCTCATCCCGCTGCTCAGCGCGGCGCATCATGTCGTTGCGCTCGACCTGCCTGGACACGGCTTTTCCCAATTGGGCGCGCGGCAGCGCAGCGGGCTGGAAGCGATGGCGGAGGACGTGGCCGCCTTGTGCGCGCAAGAAGGCTGGCGGCCTGCCGCGATCATCGGCCATTCCGCAGGCGCGGCGGTTGCCCTGCAAATGGCACGGGATATGGTCGACCCGCCCCATGTGATCGGCCTGAACGCCGCATTGGGCGAGTTTCCCGGCCTTGCCGGTCTTGTCTTTCCGCTGATGGCCAAGGCGCTGGCGGCGATGCCCTTTGCGACCACCCTGTTTTCCACCACCTCCGCCAATCCCGCGCGGATCAAGGCGCTGATCGCGTCCACCGGGTCTGCGTTGGATGCAGAAGGCTACGACCTGTATCGTCAATTGGTCGGGGACAAGGCGCATGTGGACGGAACGCTCAGGATGATGGCCCAATGGGACCTGCGACCGCTGCTGGCCGCGCTGCCACGCTACGCAGGTCACGTGGATCTGATTGCGGGTTCCAAGGATGCAACTGTGCCGCCGTCGGTGTCCCAGACATCCGCTGGACGTATGCCCAACGCTGAGTTCCACCAGATTGAAGGGTTGGGTCACCTCATGCACGAGGAAGCGCCGGAACAACTGGCCGCGCTGATCCTGCGCCTGCTCCACCCATAGCCGAAACGCAAAACGCCGCCCCGGTTACAGGGCGGCGTGTTGTCAACTGGTTGGACCGGGGTCCCTTAGCTTTCGGGCTCTGGCAGCGGGGCCAGCGACGCGAGGTACGCATAGAGGTTCACGGCGTCCTCTTCCTTGCGGACCTTGTAGGTCATCTTGCCACGACCACCGTCACCGGTCACTTCGCGCAGCCAACCGGTGGGGTCCTGCACATAGGCAACAAAGCTGGCCTCGTCATAAATCACGCCCTGCTCACCAGCGAGCATGATGATGTCAGAGTATTTGAAGCCTTCGACGGAGCCCGCTGTGCTGCCCACAACGCCGTAAAGGTTTGGCCCGGTTTTAGACTTCCGACCAGCCAGCGTTTCGCCTTCGTCGTTCACGACGACATGGCAGGACACGCATTGGCGGAATGCCTTTTCGCCCGCTTCCACATCGCCCGTGGGCGTGAGGTCAACAGCGTGGCCGTCTGCGAATGCGGGGGCGGCCAGAACGGTGGCGGCCACAATCGCGAGGGATCGGAACATGGGTCTCTCCTTCCAAGTGTTCGTTGCAAATGAACGTAGCGAGTTCACGATCAAGTCAACAGTAACTTTGTATTGATGTCAGGCAACTGCGTGGGCAATCGCGCATTGTTTCCACAAATCCTTGAGGGCAAGCACCAGGTGTTCGATGTCCTCAACGCTGTGCAATGGCGACGGGGTAAAGCGCAAACGCTCGGTTCCCTTGGGCACTGTGGGGTAGTTGATGGGCTGCACATAGATGCCGTAGCGCTGCATCAGATAGTCGCTGAGCATCCGGCATTTGACCGGGTCCTTGATCATCACGGGGATGATGTGGCTGGCATTGTCCATGTGCGGAATGCCTTCCTGATCCAGCCGCTTGCGCAGATATGCGACCCGCTGGCGTTGCAGGAGCCGTTCCTGATCGGACTGTTTGAGATGGCGGATGGAGGTGCGGGCCGCTGCGGCCACGGCAGGGGGCAGAGCCGTGGTAAAGATAAAGCCACTGGCAAAGCTGCGGATAAAGTCACACATCGCATCGGACCCGGTCACGTAACCGCCGACAACGCCGTAAGCCTTGCCCAAGGTGCCTTCGATCAGCGTGATGCGGTCGGCGAGGCCCTCCTGCTCCGAAATGCCGCCACCGCGCGGGCCGTAAAGGCCAACCGCGTGTACTTCATCAAGGTAGGTCATCGCGCCGTGCTTTTCGGCGACCTCGACAATCTCCTGCATCGGGCAGATGTCACCATCCATCGAATAGACGGACTCGAACGCCACAATCTTGGGGGCGTTGGCGGGCAAGGCGGCCAGCTTGCGGTCCAGGTCTTCGGGGTCGTTGTGTTTCCAGATGACCTTGTTGCAGCGCGCGTGGCGGATGCCTTCGATCATGGAGGCATGGTTCAACTCGTCGCTGAGGATCACAGCATCGGGCAGGCGGCTGCCCAATGTGCTCAAGGCGGCCCAGTTCGAGACATATCCCGAGGTAAAGAGCAGCGCGCTTTCCTTGCCGTGCAGGTCGGCAAGCTCTTCTTCCAGCTGCTTGTGCGCGTGGTTGGTGCCGCTGATGTTGCGCGTGCCGCCCGCGCCTGCACCGCAGGCGTCGATTGTGTCCTTCATCGACTTGACCACCGATGGGTGCTGGCCCATGCCAAGGTAATCGTTGGAACACCAGACTGTGACCTCGTCCGGGGCGTCCTCATCGTGGCAACGCGCGCGGGGGAACGCGCCGTATTGGCGCTCAAGCTCCGCGAATATGCGGTAGTTGCCTTCGTCTTTCAGCGCGTCCAGTTGCGTTTGGAACAGTGCATCAAAGTCCATGATGTCCCCCTTGGGTCTTTTGGTGTTTATGTGGTTTGGGCGCAGGCAGCATCCACCGCCAGAGCCGTTCGTCAGGAATGGGCAAAACCATTACCCAGTGTTCGAGAGCCGCCAGCGCGGTCAGCGCGGTCAGCAGGGCAAACCCCGTGGTGTCGCCCATAGTCTGCGCGGCATAAAGCCGTTCGAGCCAGCAGGCCGTGGCAAATGTCAGCGCCGTGACCGATACCGGGAAAAGCCAGTTCATACCCGCCACGCGAAAGTGGCTGGACAGATGCGACAGCGCCTCGGGCAGGAATTCCACATGGGTGCGCGGCACCCCGAAAAAGAGGTTCAGCTTGGCCGACACGCGGGCAAAGAACAAAACCGCAAAGGTCCAGAACCCAAACGCGTTGGGCGCATCCCACAGGGCAAGGCCCAGCATAATAAGCGCCGCCACCAGCAGCATCTCGTGATAGGCCAGCGTGCCCCACGCGCGGATGAACCGTTCCCATTCGGGGGTGCGGTCGGGCAGCGGGCTGCGGTTGGGTCCGGTGATGATGCCGGTCAGAAACGCCAGTTCGATCCAGCCCCAAATGGCCAGTGCGGACAGGAACGCCACGTAGACCCCCATGACGTCCGTTTGCGTGGCCGACCAATAGGCACCGTACGCGCCAAGACAGACCAAAGGCAGGCCGCCCAGCGTGGCGCGCTTGCGCGCAGCCGCGCCTTGGCGGTCCGCATATTTCACAGCCATCAGGATCGTGCCGGTAGAGAACCACCAGATAAAAAGCGCGATCAGGGCTGCGATCCACGGTGTCATGCACACCCTCCGCACACTTGGCTCGGGCTGCTTTCCGACGCGGAAAACAGGCAGGCGTCAAGCGCCTGCGCGACCGGACAGCGTACCGCTCTCCGGTGATCTCCGGTGTCGGAAAACGCGCGCATCAATAGACCGGCTCCAGACGGGTGGAGGCCGGGACCGTGTGGCTGCGCGACGGGATGGTCAGCAGTGACACAAAGGCCAGACCGGCCCGGATTTGCGCGCCGATCTTCTTGAGGCCCTTCGACTGGGCCAGATCGACATTCGCCTTTTGCAGACGTTCGAGGCCGGGCTGCCAGCGTGGGTGTTCGATGTCCAGCGTGATCGGGAAAATCTGTTCGCTCAGCTTTGACGTCTTGGTGAAAACCTCGTGCGCATACCAGTCCGGGTCTACCCCGAGCGCGGCATGGAACGCGGGGCGCTGATGGTCGCGCACATACATGGTCGCATAGACAGCCGTGAGAAAGAACTTGATCCAGTAGACATTGATGCCGCTGGTCAGCTTGGGGTCCGTCTTCATCAGCAGGGCAAAGGCTTCGCCATGGCTGAACTCGTCATTGCACCACTCTTCGAACCACTTGAAGATCGGGTGAAAGCGATGTTCGGGGTGCGCCTGCAAGTGACGAAAGATCGTGATGTAGCGGGCGTAACCGATCTTTTCCGACAGATAGGTGGCATAGTAGATGAACTTGGGCCGGAAATAGGTGTACTTTTTCTTTTGGGTCAGAAACCCGAGGTTCACGCGCAGGCCAGCCTCACGCAATGCGTCGTTGATAAAGCCCGCGTGCCGCGCCTCGTCCCGCGCCATCAGCTGGAACAGCTGCGTGATGTCCTTGTTGTTGCCGCGCCGCTTCATCTCTTTGTAAAGAACGCAGCCCGAGAATTCGGCGGTACAGGACGAAATCAGGAAATCGATGAATTCCTTTTTCAGTTCCGGCTCCATTCCGTCCCAATCGACGGTGTCCCAGTCCTCGTTTTTCTTGAAATGACCCTTGTTCGGGTCGCTTTCCATCTGGTCGATCAGCTTGTCCCAGTCTTCGCGGACACCCGACACGTCGATCGCATCCAACTCGTCAAAATCCGTGGTGTAAAACCGCGGCGTGAGCAGCGTGTTCTGCATCGCCGTCTCGGTCGCAAATTCGGACGTAAATTGTTCGTCCTGCGCCTGCGCAATGGCAAGACCTTCTTCGACGCTGGTGGCGTCGGCGGTGTGTTTGGTATGGGCATTCATAGCGTCACCTCCTCGGAGAACGAGAATTCACACAGTTCCATCACTTCGAAATCGCCGGTCAGGCGGGTCCAAAGCTGTTCCAGCTTGGAGGCGCGGATGATGACCGCCTCGCGGTCCTCGCGCACGATCTCGCCAAAGGGGGCCATGATCTCGGGCCCTTTGACCTGCACCTCGTCGCCGGGATAGATCACGGCGCCGTTGTTGAATTTCACATGCGCGTGCAGGCTTTCGAACTTGTGGCTGATCTCGACCGTGCAGGGTGCATGTTCAACGTCCTTAGTCAGTAGTCCCATGGTGGCTTCCTCCTTGGGTCAAAGTGGGCTCCAGCAACCTGGCGAAGGTGCGGAGATTATCGGCGCCAAAGCCCATAAGCTCGGCAGACCAATCGGTGATGGGGTCGTAAAGGGACAGGCGATTGCCGTCCCGCAGGCGCAAGACGACCGGCGCGGACGTGTCCGCACCGATCTTGCCGCGTTCGCGTTGCAGCACGCGGTCGATGCCTGCCACAAACCCGCCCTTGTCGGACGGGAAACTGGCGATGACGCTGCCCGTTTCATCCAGAACGCGCGCCGCGCCCGAAGCGTCCCCTGACAGGTGGATCACCCGCTCGGCCAGGATCGGCGTCAGGGCCGGTGTGCTTTCCAACGGGCGGTCGGTGATGCGCGCCACGGTAACCAGCGACAGGATCACCAGAACCAGCGCCACCATCGCGCGCACAAGCACGCGCGGCACCAGTTCGTCAGGGCGGGCGTGGATGCGGGCCTCGGAGGTGTGTGTGTCTGACATCGCCCCTACTCCGCCGCCACTGCGCTGTTGGGCACGACACGCATGACTTGCGGAGTGCTCACCCGCGCCTCTGCCGCCTCGGCCAGAATGCTGGCGACGTTTTGTGCATCGGGGATGCAACGCAGCGCGGGCTGGGTCTTGCCAAACCGCCAGGGCCGCGCGTGGGGCCAGATCACCAGATAGCTCAGCTTGGTCTCGCCCAGCGTGTCGAACGCGATCGTGCCTGTGCCGGATTTGCGCAGATCAAGCGCGGCATTGCCCAATTCGCGATAGGGCAGGTTCAGCGTCAGCGTCAGCGCGGCGCCAATGCGCATTGCCACGCGGGACGTTGTGATCGTGTACATCGTGCAGCGCGCCTGAACGTAAGCGATGCCCAGCAGCAGGCCATAGACGATCACCCCTAAAATCGCGAAAGGCACCATGGCACCGATGGCTTGCCCCATCGGCATCAAGTCCACGACAGAAACGAACCGCCATGCCGCAAGGATCGCAAAATACCCCGCGACCCAATTCACATTCAGCGACTCGCGGGCCAGCGCCCATGTGTCCGGGCGGCCTTGCCACAGGATCTGTTCGCCGTCCGGCGGCGCCTCCGGCAAGCCCTCTATGGGCTCGATCTCGAAATCATCATGAGGCATTGCGCACGTCCCTATGATTGGTTGCGGTTGCACGCGGCGAAACCAGCCCGCCGCGTGGGTGGGTTCACATCAAAGCTGCGGGTCCTGACGGCTGGCATCGGCATAAAGAAGGCCGCCGCCGTAGTAGCCACAGATCTTGTCCTCTTCGAGCAGGGTCACCTGCGTCGCACTTGCGATCGTCGGTACGGTGGCAAAGTGCTTGGCATAGATCGACTGCACGACGACGCGGTCGGATTTGATCCGCGCCAGCGTCAGCGGCACCAGCCGGTTGCCGGTGCCCCATTTTGCGTCCAGCGTATATTCGAGGTAGCGCACCAGTTGCTCCGGCTCGTCGATCCACATGTCCACCACGCGGCCAACAACCTCGTCATCGCCCGACATCACCGGCAATCCACGGGGGTCGCGACCAGCGGCGTGGGTAAAGGCCTCATTGGCGGACATCGGCACGATCTTGGGGTGGCCGTGACCGTCCAGTTCCGGCGCGTCACGGCGCGGGGCCCAAGATGCGGGGCCAACACCGTCCAGCATCGGATCACCCGTCGGCTCAAACGGAAAGCCATTGGGCTCGGCGGTCTTTTTCATCGGAATGTCGCTGCGTTCAGGCGTCTGGCCCGACGGCACAGTGACCGACCCGCGCCCGTGGGGCAGCTCAAACGTCTTGTCCGACGGCACCGGGAACGGCCCCTGATTAGCCGCTTCGGTCCCATCGTCATTTTCCAGCGGATAGCCCTCGCGCATATTCTCGCGCTGGATGTAGAAGATCAGCAGCGCGAAAAACCCCCAGAAGAGCCAGATCGCAAGGGAGGCGAGGTCAAATTCGCCAAAGAATGTCCCAGTCATGTGTGTGTTCCTTTCCTGGACAAGGTCATGTGGGGAAATCCGCAAGGCCAAGCGGCTGCGGCTCCTCCTTTTCGGTGAGGGGACCCGAATGGCGCACGAGCGGTCCCAGGATGATGAGAGTGACAAAAAGCAGGCCAATCTCGGCGTGATAAACAAAGGCATATCCGGCGGCGGGTGTTTGCAGGCCCTCCCCCCAGACGCCCGACATGGCGATGGCGCCGATCCAGTCGCGCAGCGTGCCGCCAAGGGCGATGGCAACCCCGGCGGCGGTGGCCTGCGCGGCCCCCCACGCGCCCAGCGCAAGACCCCGGCCAGCCATTCCTTTGGCGGGCATGGTCATGGCAGCCGTGAGGGTCGACACCGCAAAGAGCCCGCCGCCAAAGCCGATCAGAAAGGCACCGGCATAAAACAGCACATTGGCCTGCATCGGCGCGGCAAAGATCACCAGCGTAAAGGCCCAGACCCCCGCGAGGATGCCCCCGCCTGCCAGCCGGTAGGCGTTCGATCCTTTGGCCAAGCGCCGCCCGGCCCAGGCAAATCCCAGAAGCGCGCCCGCTGCCCACAGCGCCGTCAGCAGCGTTGTGGCGGACACAGAAAGCCCAAGAATTTCGCCGCCATAGGGTTCCAGCAGCACGTCCTGCATGTTGAACGCCATAGTGCCCACAAACACGCAGGCCAGCAGGCGACCGGCTTGGCCACCGGCGGCGTAATCCGTCCACGCCTCCCGGAACAGGGGGCGCGGGGCGGCGCGCTCCACCTTGCTCATCGGGCGCACGGCCTCCTGCTTCCACAGGGCGATCAGGTTCAGGGCGACACCTGCAACAGCAGCCCCCTGCACGACGCGGATCAGGCGCAGATCGCTGTAGTTGTTCAAAAGGCCGCCAATGATCAGCGCGGACACGCCCATGCCCACCAGAAACATCACATAAAGCAGCGCCACGACCCGTGGCCGGGTCTCATCCGTGGCCCGGTCCGAGGCCAGCGCAAGCCCTGCGGTCTGCGTCATGTGCAGACCCAGACCCGTCATCAGAAAGGCCAGCGCCGCCAGCACTTCTCCGGCAAAGGGGATCTCGTGATAGACATCGCCGCCCAGCACCAGCAGGGCAAAGGGCATCACGGCCAGCCCCCCAAACTGCCACAGCGAACCGAACCAGATATAGGGCACCCGCTTCCACCCGATAGACGACCGGTAATTGTCCGACTTGAAGCCCAACAGCGCCCGGAACGGCGCAATCAGTACCGGCAGCGCGATCATGATCGCCACGATCATCGCAGGCACGCTCAACTCGACAATCATCACCCGGTTCAGCGTGCCCAGCAGCATGACCGTCGCCATACCCACGGACACCTGAAACAGCGACAGCCGCAGCAACTGATCCATCGGCAATCCATCGGATGCCGCATCCGCAAAGGGCAGCGCCCGCAGGCTGAGGGATTTGAGCCCGCTCATGGCCGCAACTCCATCGCTTCGGAGATGTAAAAGCCCGAACTGACACGTTCCACCGGGCGCAGCATCCGGCGCACACCGGCGGCCTTGGCAGCATTGGCGAGCTTGGGATGCGCGTGCGGGATCATCACAGGCGACCGGTCCGCGCGGGGAAAGGCTTTGCCCGCGTACCACATCACCATCAGCGCAGGCGTACGCGGGGCCACAGTGAACACAATTGGTCCAGACACCCGCGGCTCCAGCTTGTGCAAGGCTGCACCAATGTCCTCGGCGGTGTAGTAAATGAGACTGTCCATCGCGATGACGGCGTCGAACTGCCCCAGCTTCGGGTCCAGCATATCGCCTGCGTGAAATGTCACCTGCCGCTGCAATTCATGCGGCAACCGCAACTGCGCAATGTCGATCAGCTGTGGCGAGATATCTGCGGCGACCACCGTCGCGCCGCGTTTGGCCAGTTCAATCGTCGCCATGCCCGGACCGCAGCCCGCGTCCAGAACCCGCGCGCCGCGCAGGTCATCCGGCAAACGGCTCAGCATCAGCGTCCGCATCCGGTCCCGCCCCGCACGCACCGTTTCACGCACACGCGACACCGGGGCGTCTGACGTCAGACGCTCCCATGTCTTTGTGGCCGTCTGGTCGAAATAGGTTTCGACCCGGGCGCGGGTTTGGTCATAGGCCATGGGCTTAGTCGAACCCCAGCAGTTCAAAGATATCGCGGTCTTCCATTGGTGCGGGTGCCAGACCCTCTGTCCCGTCCCACAATGTCTGCGCCAGCCGGATGTATTCGGCGCGGCAACGGACGATGTCCTCTTCGTCGTCCATCTCGAACAGGGTCTTTTTCTTGAGCCGCGACCGCCGGATCGCATCAACATCCGGCATGTGCGCAATCCGGTTGAAACCGACAGTGTCGCAATACCGGTCCACTTCGTTGGTTTCGCGGCTGCGGTTCGCCACGCAGCCCGCCAGCCGCACCTTGTAGTTGGCCGATTTCGCCTGCACGGCGGCAATGATCCGGTTCATGGCGTAGATGCTGTCAAAATCATTGGCTGTCACGATCAGCGCCCGGTCCGCGTGCTGCAACGGTGCCGCAAAACCACCGCAGACCACATCGCCCAAAACGTCAAAGATCACCACGTCGGTCTCTTCCAGCAGATGGTGCTGCTTGAGCAGCTTCACCGTCTGCCCCACGACATAACCACCACAGCCTGTGCCCGCAGGCGGGCCGCCGGCCTCGACGCATTTCACACCGTTGTACCCTTCGGTCACAAAATCCTCGGGCCGCAACTCTTCGGGGTGGAAATCCACCTCTTTCAAAATATCGATCACCGTCGGCTGCAAATGCCCCGTCAGGGTGAACGTGCTGTCATGTTTCGGATCGCACCCGATCTGCAACACGCGCTTGCCCAGATTGGAAAAGGCCGCCGACAGGTTGGACGAGGTGGTCGATTTGCCGATCCCGCCCTTGCCGTAGACCGAAAACACCTTGGCCCCTTCGATGCGGGCCTCGGCGTCCTGATGCACCTGCACCGATCCTTCGCCATCCTGACCCCGCAGGACGGGTGGGTTTCTGTCGAGTGGGCTCATGCGAGCCTCCTTTCCATCAGGGTGCGCGCCCTGTGCTTCTTCTCTTGAGAAATACTCCCGCCGGAGGCTCCCATCTTATGTGCCGCGAAACGGATCATTCTGCCGCGATCCCTTCGAGCTTGTCTTCCAGCGCATCCGCCGCATCCTGCAACGCCGCCAATGTCTCTGCGTCCGGCTGCCAATAGTTCCGGTCGGACGCTTCCAGCAGGCGGTTCGCCATGCGGCTTGATGCCGTGGGGTTTAGGTCTGCGATGCGCTGGCGCATCTCTTCATCCAGCACAAAAGTCTCGGAAATCCGCTGATATACCCATTCGTCCACCTGACCGGTGGTGGCCGACCAGCCCAGCGTGTTGGTCACTGTCGCCTCGATCTGGCGCACGCCTTCGGCGCCATGTTTCAGCAGGCCCTCGAAAAATTTCGGGTTCAGCGCCCGGCTGCGCGTCTCCAGCGCTACCTGATCCTTGAGCGTACGAACCTTGGCTGTACCGCGCGTCTGGTCACCGATGTATACCGCCGCCTCTTGGCCGCGCGCCCGTTTCACGGCGCGGGCAATTCCGCCCAGCGTGTCGAAATAATGGTCAACCGTCGTGACCCCCAACTCGACCGATTCAAGGTTCTGGTAGGCGATTTCCACATCCGCCAGCGCGCGCTGCAACAGGGCCGGGTTCGCCGCTGATTTGCCGTCGACACCATAGGCAAAGCTCTTGCGCCCCTCATAGGCGTCCGCCAATTCGTCCTCATCGCCAAAGGCCGAACTGTCCACCAGATGGTTCACGTTCGACCCATAGGCGCCTTCGGCGTTGGAGAACACGCGCAGCGCCGCCGTCGCCAGATCAACGCCCTGCGCCTCGGCATAGGCCAGCGCGTGGGCGCGGATAAAGTTCTGTTCCAACGGCTCTTCGGCCTCGGCGCATTTCAGCGCCGCCTCAGCCAGCATCCGTGTCTGCAAGGGCAGCAGATCGCGGAAAATCCCAGACAGGGTCATGATCACGTCGATCCGTGGGCGGCCAAGTTCGGCAAGCGGCACCAGATCGGCCCCCGCCAACCGGCCAAAGCTGTCAAAGCGGGGCACGCACCCCATCAGCGCCAGCGCCTGTGCAATAGGCACCCCGTCCGATTTGATATTGTCCGACCCCCACAACACCAGCGCCACGGACCGTGGCAGGCTGTCATGCGTCTTCAGCAACAATTCCGCCTGCGCCACGCCCTCGCGGCAGGCAAAAGCCGTAGGCATCCGGAACGGGTCAAACGCATGGATGTTGCGCCCCGTGGGCAGAATGTCGGGTGACCGCAACAGGTCACCGCCATGCACAGGCCGGATATAGCGTGCATCCAGCGCCGCCATCAGCGACGACAATTCCGTCTCCTGCTGCAACAGCGCGTCCACCCGCGCCCGCGCGTCGTCATCCTCGTGTTGCATCAGATCGAGGTAATCGCGCCGCGCGGCGTCACTGAGTGGCGCGCCGACGACATGCAGGCCTTCAGGGATTAGCGCGTCCTCGGTTTCGAGCAGTTTCAGCCACAGATCGGCAGGTGCCACGCCGCCCATATCAACCGCCTCCGCCTGTTCGGCGATCAACACTTCGAGGTCATCGCGGGTGGGATCACCCGCCGCCGTTCCACGCCAGCGGGTCAGTGAATCCTTTAGCTCCGACAAACCCTTGTAGAGCCCCGATTGCGCCAGCGGCGGCGTCAGATGCGTGATCGTCACAGCGCCCGACCGCCGCTTGGCCAGCGACGCCTCTGACGGGTTATTGGCCGCATACAGATAAATGTTCGGCATCTCGCCAATCAAACGGTCCGGCCAATCCTGCGCGCCCAAGCCTGCCTGCTTGCCCGGCATAAACTCCAGCGCGCCATGCATCCCGAAATGCACCACCGCATCCGCGCCATAGGTGTTCCGCAGCCACAGATAAAAGGTGACAAAGGCATGGGTGGGCGCAAAGCCTTTCTCGAACAGCAACCGCATCGGGTCGCCCTCGTAGCCAAACGCTGGCTGCACCCCCACAAAGACGTTGCCCAATTCGGCCCCCAGCACAAACACACCGCGCCCATCCGACTGGATACGGCCCGGTGCAGGACCCCACACCGCCTCAATGGCGTGCAGGGGTGGCGTTGTGCGCACGATGGTGTCAGCGTCCACATGGGCGGCCACGTTGGCCTCTTGCCCGTATTGCGCGGCATTCCCGTCGAGGACGCGGGCGCGCAGGGCGTCCACATTGTCCGGGACGTCCACATCGTAGCCCCGCGCGCGCATGGCCCGCAGGGTGTTCATCAGGCTTTCAAAGACGCTCAGATAGGCGGCAGTGCCGACAGCGCCCGCATTTGGCGGAAAGCCAAAGAGGACAATGGCCACCTTCTTGTCCGCGTTGTCTTTGCGGCGCAGGCGCATCTGGCGGATGGTCTTTTCAACAAGGCTGTCGATCCGCTCGTGGCAGGGCACCATGGCCTTGGGCTCAGCGGCGCGGCAGGCATGGGCACAGCCTGCGCAACCTTCGGGCCCCAGCCGCCCGCCAAAGACGGTTGGACAGGTAGCCCCATCCAATTCGGGCAAGGCAACCAGCATCGTCGTCTCGATCGGGCCAAGCCCACCGGAACTGCCCGCCCATTGGCCCAGGGTCTGAAATTCCAGCGCGTGCGCGGCGAGATAGGGCACATCGAGGTCCGCCAGCACGTCAATGGCCGCCTCGTTGTCGTTGTAGGCAGGGCCACCCACAAGGCTAAAGCCTGTCAGTGACACCATCGCATCGACCTGACCCTTAAAAAACGTGTCGATTGCCGGGCGCGCGTCCAACCCTCCGGCGAAGGCGGGCAACACCCGAACACCTTGCGCTTCGAAGCGGCGAATGACGCCATCGTAATGGGCGGTGTCGCCGGCCAGCACATAGGATCGCAACATCACGATGCCGACGGTCATCACAGCCGTTTTGGGTCCGGCAATGTCCGCAGGATCGGTTGTGATCCGCCCGGGCAGATCGGGGTGGTAAAGGCCGGTGTCCGGGTAATCAATCGGCAGCGCGGCCTCGGGCCGGTCCGTCCAATCGGCGCTGTCTGCGTAGCGGCCCAGCAGGAACTGGATCATGCTGCGCACATTGTCGTCCGACCCGCCCAGCCAGTATTGCATCACCATGAACCAGGCGCGCAGGTCCTGCGCCTTGCCCGGAATGAACTTGAGGATTTTCGGCAGGCGGCGCAGCATCGCCATCTTCTTGGCGCCGCTTTCGGTCGATGGTTTGGACGACCCGCGCAGCCGCTTCATCAACTTGCCCATGGCCGACGGAGGCTGTGCCATGTCCAGCGTGCCCATGCGCGTCAGCTTGACCACGTCGGCATCCGCCACAACGCCGATCATTGCGTCGCAGGTGTCCCGGCGGGCCTGCAATGCAGGCAGGATGCGCGCCACATGCTCTTCGAGGAACAGCAGATTTGCGATGATGATATCGCCCTGCATCACCGCCTCTTCGGCGGCCTCGAACGCTCCGGGCGTCTCGCCCCATTCAGCGGCTGCAAAGATCTGGATGTCGAGACCCGGATAGTCGCCCGCCAACGCCTCCTGCGCCTTGCGCGCAGGTCCCGCGGCATGGCTGTCCAGCGTGATGATCACCACGCGGTAGCCGGGGCGACGCCCCTCTATGCCGGTGTCATCGCGCATAATGGGCCTTTGCCTCATAGAGTGTGTCCACCGAAATCTGCGCCACACCGCGTTCGGCGGCAAAAACTTCTGTGTTGCGCCGTGCCTTGCCACGGACAAAGAAGGGGATCTTCTTTAGTTCCTTTTCGGCCTCAGCCAGCCAGATCACCTGACCCCCACCCGTCTCTGTCCCGGAAAAATCCCGGGGGGAGGCCGCAGGCCGGGGGGCAGCGCCCCCCTCTGCGCCCGGGCTGGGCGCATGGCCGCCATGATGCGACGGACCCGCCGCATCGTGGAATTCAAAATCCTCGCGGAACATGTGTAACAGGTGCTCTTCGAGCCCCATAACCAGCGGGTGCACCCATGTGTCAAAGAGGACGTTCGCGCCCTCGATCCCCATTTGGGGCGAATACCGGGCGGGAAAGTCCTGTACATGCACCGGAGCCGAAATCACGGAGCAGGGAATGCCCAGACGCTTGCCGATGTGACGCTCCATCTGGGTGCCGAGGATCATCTCGGGTTGCAGCGCTTCGATCACGCGTTCGACTTCGAGGTAGTCATCGGTGATTGTCGCCTCGAGGCCCATCTCGCGCGCCTTTGCGCGCACCGGGCGCGCCATTTCGCGGTTGTAGCAGCCAAGGCCGACAACCTCGAACCCCATCTCTTCGGAGGCCACGCGCGCGGCCGCAAGCACGTGGGTGCCGTCGCCAAACAGGAAAACGCGCTTGCCCGTCAGATAGGTGCTGTCCACGGATTTGGAGTACCACGGCAGGCGCAGACGAGAGGTGTCGACATATGCCTCATTGCCGCTGATCGCGGCCACTTCGGCCACAAAGTCACGGGTCGCACCGACGCCGATGGGCACCACCTTGGTATAGGGCTGATCCAGTTCCCGCTCCATCCAGCGCGCCGCGCTTTCTGCGGTTTCGGGATACATCAGGACGTTGAAATGCGCCGCCCCCATGCGGGCAATGTCAGCAGGTGACGATGTCATCGGAGCCACCACATTCACGCTGATGCCCATGTCGGACAAAAGCGCGGTGACCTCTTGGATATCGTCGCGGTGACGGAAACCGAGGGCTGTCGGACCAATGAGGTTCGCGGTGATTTGTTTGGTCCGTTCCATTGGACGGGCCAGCGTTTTGACGATCTGGAAAAACGTCTCGTCTGCGCCAAAGTTTTCCTTGCGTTGGTAGCTGGGCAGTTCCAGCGGGATCGTTGGCACAGGCAGGCCCATCGTCTCGGCCATGCCGCCGGGGTCGTCCTGGATCAATTCGGCCGTGCAGGACGCGCCCACAATGATCGCCTGTGGTTTGAACCGGTCATAGGCGTCCTGCGCCGCAGTCTTGAACAGGTTGGCGGTGTCCGCACCAAGGTCGCGGGCCTGAAAGGTCGTGTAGGTCACAGGCGGGCGGTGATTGCGCCGTTCGATCATGGTGAACAGCAGGTCGGCATAGGTGTCGCCCTGCGGTGCGTGCAGCACGTAGTGCAGACCCGTCATCCCGGTGGCAACGCGCATGGCACCCACATGGGGCGGACCCTCATATGTCCAGACCGTGAGCTTCATGTGTCGCCGCCGGATTGAGTATTTGGAAAGAGAAGAAGCATCAGGACACCTCCAGCTTGAGGAGGTCGGCACGCCGGATCGGCCGGGAGAAGAGCCCGGCAAGATCGCCCGCCTGTTCGTAGAAATGGACAGGGGTAAACACCAGTTCGATGGCCCATTTCGTGGCGAGCCCTTCGGCTTCGAGCGGGTTGGCGAGGCCGAGGCCGCAGACCGTCAGGTCGGGTCGGGCGGCCCGCGCGCGGTCGAGTTGCAGGTCGACATCCTGCCCTTCGGAGATGGTCGGGCCCTCGGCCAGCAGGTCGAGGTCGGGGCCGACGAGCCCTTTGTGGATGAAGGGCGCGCCGACCTCGATGGCGGTCATGCCGCATTCGCGGGTGAGAAACCGGGCCAGCGGAATTTCCAGCTGGCTGTCGGGAAAGAAGAATATGGATTTGCCCTTGAGTGCTTCGGCGGCCTGGGCAATGGCCTTGCGGGCGCGGGCGCGGGGCGCGGCGGTGACCTGTTCGAAGAGGTCGGCGGAGACACCGAATTCTGTGGCAATGGCGGCAAGCCATTGCGTCGTGCCTTCTTCGCCAAAGGGGAACGGGGCCGGGATATGGCGCGCGCCGCGGCGCGTCAGGGCATCGTGGGTGTCGCCCAGAAACGGCTGTGTCAGCGCGTAGACCGTGCCGGGGCCAACGCCAAGATCGTCACTGGCACGGGGGGCGGGCAGCACCTTGATCGGACCGATGCCCATCGCTTCGAGCAGGCCGATGGCCTGTTCCTCGACCACATCCGGCAGCGCGCCGACCAGAAGCAATTGCCGGTCCTCCGTCTTGGGCAGGACGGGCACCATGGAGGCAAGGCAAGCGTCTTCGCCTTGGGTAAAGGTCGTCTCGATGCCTGACCCGGAGAAGTTCAGCACCCGCACCGATGGCGCGTGGCGCTGGGTCATGCGTTCCGCCGCCTTGGCGAGGTCCAGTTTGATCACCTCGGACGGGCAGGAACCCACGAGGAACAATTGCTTGATGTCCGGGCGGCGGGTCAGCAATTCGTCCACCACCTTGTCCAGCTCGGTCTGCGCATCTGCCAGACCGGCAAGGTCCGTTTCCTCGAGAATGGCCGTACCAAAGCGCGGTTCGGCGAAAATCATCACGCCGGCGGCGGATTGCAGCAGGTGCGCGCAGGTGCGCGAGCCGATCACGAGGAAGAACGCGTCCTGCATCTTGCGGTGCAGCCAGATGATTCCCGTCAGACCGCAGAACACTTCGCGCTGTCCGCGCTGCTTGAGAATCGGCACATCGCGGCACCCGCCGCTGGTGGGAAGACGTGGCAGTTCGGTCATGCGGTCACCTCCGGCATGGCGGCGGCCTGCAGTCTGGCGGCCCGCAATTTGAGTACGAACTGAGCGGCGTTGATGACGTAGGCGGCGTAGGCGGCCAGCGCGAGCCACATCAGCGGCACCGGGCTGAGCGCGCCGAAAAACAGAGCCCAGAGATAGGCCGTGTGCAGCCCGATCACGAGGAAGGAAAACACGTCTTCCCAGAAAAATGCAGGTGCCAGAAGGTACTGACCAAAAACGACTTTTTCCCAGATCGCGCCGGTGATCATGATGATGTACAGCACCCCGGTCTTGGCCACGATGGACCATGTGGCGACGGCGTATCCGTCACCTGTCACGAGGTAGCGGATGACCAACACCAGAGAGACCAGAAAGACCACAAACTGGATCGGCGCGAGGATACCCTGAATGGGCGTCCAGATGGTGCTGTCGCGCCGCGCACGCTCTTGGGCCGTATAGAGGCCATGCGGCACGCCGCTGGGCTTTCCCGTGTGGGACATCACTTGCGCCTCTCCATGGCTACATAAGGTGAAATTATCGGCGGAACCGGAAAAGTGTCAATTATAAGTTACAGTTTTGGAGACGTATGTTTACAACTCTGGACATGTCAGAGCGCTCGGATTCAGGGCGAGATGGCTGATTTTAAGAGAAAACAGCGGTTTTTCGTGAAAATTGCGCCAATCAACCTGTGGATTATTGTCAATCTGCATTGACATGCACAGGTGCAAAGCAGAGACTTACACAAGAGCCACGACTCTGACGCGCCAGAGTCGTCTGTTGTGTGTCTACCGTTAGAGGTGAGCCATGGCGCAAGACGACCCTTTCGGCACGGCCCAGACCAGAAACGGGATGGGAGGGAGCCTGGAGCCTTTGGCATCCCAGGTCATATCCGTACTGTGCGAACGCCAAACCAGCGGACCTTCGGGTGCGCGGCAGATCGTTGTGGACTACCTGTTGCGTGCGGTGACATCCCGGAACAGCTTTGACGCATCGCTCGTGATGGAAGAGTTGCGCGGCTACCGC
The DNA here is from genome assembly GCF_947503385.1 of uncultured Tateyamaria sp. GTDB lineage: Bacteria > Pseudomonadota > Alphaproteobacteria > Rhodobacterales > Rhodobacteraceae > Tateyamaria. The sequence continues at coordinate 665,446 of NZ_CANNDO010000001.1, read as the reverse complement.
CTGACCATCGATTCCATCATTGATCTCTATATTCCGCAGGTTGCCACCTGCATGGGCGAGCTGTGGACCACCTCCGATCTTGATTTCGCCTCCGTCACTGTGGGCGCGTTGCGCCTGCAAGCCCTGCTGAGCGAGGCATCGTCAGCGCTGGTCCATACGGCGATTAACACGCACACCGCGCCGCTTGCGCTGGTGGTCGTGTCCGAAGGCGAACAGCACTTTCTCGGGGCGTCTGTCGTGGCCGCGCAACTGCGGCGGCTGGGTTGCGATGTGAGCCTGTCCATCGCAGAGCCCCCCAAGCAAATCACCAACCGCGTTTTGTATGATCAGCCTGACATGGTGTTGATGTCCTGCGCCCAGGTGGCGGGCCTTGAAACCATCGCCCGAAACGTTAAAAAGATCAGACGAGCGATTGACCCCGCTCCTGTCATCGCTCTGGGTGGCGCAATGCGGGGCGATATCGAAGGCATTCGAAAGAAGACAGGCGTAGATCTGGTGACGAAATCGGCGAAGGACGTTGTTGGCTTCTATACGAAGCGGCACAAGGCGCTGAGCCGAGGATGACCACCGGGGGCAGCAGTTTCTGGACCAGCGGTTCTGTGCCCCTGATCGAGCCGGAATTCCTGAGCAGCATCATCGGCGCGGCGTCTGACATTGCTTTGGTTGTGTCCGCCGAAGGCAATATCCTGTCCGTGGTGATCAATGCGCAGGATGACAGTTTTGGCAATCTCAACCACTGGGAAGGCCGTCCGGTTGTCGAATTCCTGACCGACGACAGTATCGAAAAGTTTCAACACGCCCATAACGGCTATCTGGCGGGCGGTCTGGCACGCAAGTCGATCGAATTGAACCACGCCGACAACGCCGTTTGGCAATATCCGGTGCGCTACACCTTTCACCGGTTTGGGCAGGAGGATGCGGTCCTGCTTTTGGGCCGCGACCTGCGCCCGATCGCCGAGACTCAGCAGCAATTGGTACAGGCGCAGATCGCGCTTGAGCAGGGGTACGAGGCCAAGCGCGAGTTCGACGCGCGGTACCGCGTTGTCATGGGCAACGTCGAAGATGCGGTGGTGTTCGTGTCGGTCCAGACGGGCCGGGTCGAGGACGCCAACGCCAAGGCCGCGACCCTGTTGGGGCTGAAACCCGACGCGCTCTCGGGCGCGACCTTTGCCACCCTCTTTTCGGATCGGTCCGGCAGTGAACTGACCGAAAGCCTGATGAATTCCACCCTGTCGGATGATGCGACGCCCGTAACCGTGCGCGCCACGCGCACCCGGCAACGGTTGCAAATCCATCCCGTGGTGTTCCGCGCCGCAGGCCAGCGGGTGCTGATGTGCCGCCTGACAGGCGAGGCAGAGGCCACGCCCTCTGCCGATGCGGCGGCCAGCCATGCGGCGGCTTTGTTCCGCCAAACCTCGGACGCGGTTGCATTCCTCGACAACCGCGGCGGCATCCTGTCGGTGAACGAGGCATTTCAGGACCTTGTTGGTGCCGCGCATCTCAGCGATGTGGTTGGCGCGACACTTGCGGATTTCCTGACCCGTGGTCAGGTCGATCTGGGCGTGCTGTTGGAAAATGTGACACGGTCCGGACAGATGCGTCTGTACGCAACCCGTCTGGTCAACGATCTGGGCGCACGTGTCCCGGTTGAGGTGTCCGCCACCCGGCTCGAAGCCGGAGAGGCGTCGGCCATTGGCATCATCCTTCGCGATGTGAGCCGCCTCGAAGGGGTGCGCAAGCCCGAAGGCGGCAATACGTTGCCCGATCCCGGTCGGAATGTGATGGACCTTGTTGGCTCCGCCTCGCTCAAGGACATAGTGGCGGAAACCACGGATGTGGTCGAAAAAATGTGCATCGAGACAGCGGTGAACCTGACCCGCAACAACCGCGTGGCCGCGGCCGAGATGTTGGGCCTGTCTCGCCAGTCGCTCTATGTCAAATTGCGCAAATACGGCCTGCTCGCCAAGGACACCTGACAGTCTCGCTAGACACTTGCGCCGACTCAAGTTGTCAACCATAGTTGACACATGGATGTCAGCTCTTCCCTGACCACGCGCCGATTTCCCGAACCGGTCGCCGCGCTGCGCTTGATCAAACCGATCACGTGGTTCCCTCCGATGTGGGCCTATGTCTGTGGCGTGATTTCATCGGGCGTGGCACCTGCGGGCCATTGGTGGCTGGTGTTGCTGGGTGTGCTTCTCGCCGGACCGATTGTTTGCGGAATGAGCCAGGCGGCCAATGATTGGTGCGACCGCCACGTGGACGCCATCAACGAACCGGACCGCCCGATCCCGTCGGGCCGCATTCCGGGCCGCTGGGGTCTGTGGATCGCGCTGGCGATGTCTGCCCTATCCCTCTTTGTCGGCTGGCAACTGGGCCCGTGGGGCTTTGCCGCGACGGTTGTCGGTGTGCTGGCCGCGTGGGCCTATTCGGCAGAACCCGTGCGCCTCAAGCGGTCGGGCTGGTGGGGCCCGGGCCTTGTCGGTCTCAGCTATGAGACGTTGCCATGGGTGACAGGGGCCGCCGTGCTCAGCGCGGGTGCCCCTCGGTGGGAAATTCTCTTGGTCGCCCTGCTTTACGGTCTGGGGGCGCATGGCATCATGACACTCAACGATTTCAAAGCGCTGGAAGGTGACCGGCAAATGGGCGTGAACTCCCTGCCCGTGACGCTTGGCCCGCGGCGGGCTGCGCAAGTGGCCTGTGCTGTGATGGCCGCGCCGCAGGCCGTGGTGATCGCCCTGCTGTTTCTCTGGGACCGCCCGCTGCACGCCATGGGCGTCATGACGGTGCTGGCCCTGCAATTCTGGGCCATGACCATCATGTTCCGCGACCCCAAGGCCAAGGCACCGTGGTACAACGGCACCGGTGTGCTGCTCTATGTGTCGGGTATGATGATCGCGGCCTTTGCCCTGCGGGGACTGGTCTGATGGCGGGTTGGGGGCTTCTGATCCGGCTGTGCCTTGTGAACGCCGCCATCGGCGGACTGGCCGCCCTGCCCGTGAACCTGTTCAACCGGTTGATGACCGTCGAACTGGCCCTGCCTGCACTGCTGCCCGGCCTGCTTGTCGCGCTGCACTACGGCGTGCAACTGACGCGGCCCGTCTGGGGCCACCGGTCCGATACGCGTGGCGGGCGCACGCCCTTTATCCTTGGCGGCATGGCCGTGGTGGGTGCGGGTGTGCTGGGCGCAGCCTGGGGCATTCAGGTTGCGACTGCTTCGGTGCCTTGGGCGCTGGTGGTCTGGGTTATCTCTTACATCGCCATCGGCCTTGGCATCGGGGCGGCGGGCACGTCGTTTCTCGCGCTGCTGGCGTCGGTCACCGGTCCGCGCAAAGGCGCCGCAGCGACAATGGCGTGGCTCTTGCTGATCGCGGGCGCGATCTTTGCCTCCGTTGGCACCGGCATCGCACTCGAACCCTACAGTCCGGAGCGCCTCGTTGCGGTGGTCGCGGTTGTCGTGGCCATTGCGCTGGCACTATGTGTCATCGCCACATGGCGGGCTGAGGACGGCGCGACCGCGCCGGACGAAGCGCGCAATGTGCCCTTGATACAGGCGCTGCGCCACACGTGGGCCGACCCCATGGCGCGCCGGTTCACCGGCTTTGTCTTTTTGTCGATCCTGGCGTTCTACCTGTCCGAACTGATCTTCGAGCCCTTTGCGGGCCACATCCACGGCCTCAGTCCCGAGGACAGCACCAAGCTGTCGGGCGGCAAGGACGGCGCGGCACTTATGGGCATGATCGGCGCAGGCGTGCTGTCCCATCTGCGGCTGGGCAGCCTGCGCTTTTGGGCCGTGGCGGGCTGTGTCCTGTCGGCGCTTGGCCTGCTGGGCCTTGGCGCGCAATTGCCGCTGGTGCCATCAACCGTCGTGCTTGGCCTCGGCAATGGTCTGTTCGTCGTGGGCGCGGTCGGGTCGATGATGCAACTGGCCGCCGCCCATGCCAAGGCAACCGGCACCCGCATGGGCGTCTTTGGCGCGGCTCAGGCCATCGCTGCGGGTCTGGCGGGCCTCGTGGCCACCGGCACGCTCGATCTGGCGCGGCTCGTCCTGCCGGACGCCACCGCCTACGCCACCGTTTTCACATTGGAGGCGGCGCTGTTTCTGGCGGCCGCCGTGGTCGCCGCCCGCGTGATGCAGGGCGCTGACTATTCAGACGCAACCTTGGTCCCCGGGGAGTAAAGCTCATGTATGATGTCGTTGTAGTCGGAGGCGGCCCCTGCGGCGCCACAGCCGCCGAAGATCTGGTCCGGTCCGGTCATTCCGTCGCCCTTCTGGACCGCGAGGGCCGGATCAAGCCCTGCGGCGGCGCCATCCCGCCCAGGCTGATGCAGGATTTCCACATCGACGAAGATCAGCTGCTGACCAAAGTCACCACAGCCCGCATGATCTCGCCCACGGGGCGCATGGTCGATATCCCGATCGAAAACGGCTATGTGGGTATGGTCGACCGCAAGGATTTCGACCCGTTCCTGCGCCAACGCGCAGCGGATGCGGGGGCCAAGTACTTCACCGGCACCTTTGTCCGCATCGACCGTCCCGACGGCACGCCCGTCGTCATCTACCGTGACAAGGCCACGCAAGAGGAACGCGCGCTGCCGTGCAAGCTGGTGATCGGCGCGGACGGGGCCAAATCCCGCGTGGGTCTGGCCGAGGTCAAGGATGCCGACAAGGTGCCGCTGGTCTTTGCCTATCACGAGATCATCAAGGCCCCTGCCGCCACCGAAACCTACGACCCGATGCGCTGCGACGTGATCTATGACGGCGCGATCTCGCCGGATTTCTACGGCTGGGTGTTCCCCCACGGCGGCACCACAAGCGTCGGCATGGGTACCGAATTGCAGTCCGTAAACCTCAAGGACGCAACCGCCGCGTTGCGCAAGGCCTCCGGCCTCGCAGACTGCGAAACCATCCGCAAGGAAGGCGCGCCAATCCCCCTCAAACCGCTCGACCGCTGGGACAACGGCAAGGACGTGGTGCTGGCGGGCGACGCCGCAGGCGTCGTGGCCCCCTCGTCAGGCGAAGGCATCTATTATGCCATGGTTGGGGGCCGGGTGGCCGCCACAGCCTGTGCGGCCACACTCGCCTCGGGCCGGGCCAAGGATCTACGGCTTGCCCGCAAGCTGTTCATGCGCGAGCACAAGACAGTGTTCCGGGTCCTCGCTTCGATGCAAAATGCCTACTATCGCAGCGACGACCGACGCGAGCGCTTTGTGTCACTATGTCACGACATTGATGTGCAGCGTCTGACGTTCGAGGCGTATATGAACAAGAAGCTGGTCAAGGCGCGGCCCATGGCCCACGTCAAGATCGGCATCAAGAACCTCGCCCACCTGACCGGCCTCGTAAAGGCGGAACACGTATGAGTATCATGATCCCCGCATGGGTCGACGGCACGTTGACCCCGGTCGAAAAACTCGAAGCGCATCAGCGCGGCCTGCGGCACAAGGCGGTGTCCGTGTTCGTCATCCGCGGCACCGAGGTGCTGCTGCAACAGCGCGCAATGGGCAAGTACCACACGCCGGGCCTCTGGGCGAACACCTGCTGCACGCATCCCGACTGGGACGAAGCGCCGTCGGTCTGCGCCACCCGCCGCCTGAACGAAGAGCTTGGGATCACGGGCCTGCCGCTCGAACACCGGCATCATCTGGAATACCGCGCGGACGTGGGTGACGGTCTGATCGAACACGAGGTGGTCGATGTCTATCTGGGTCGCGTGCGCGGTGACCTGCATGTCGCACCCAACCCGGACGAAGTCATGGCCTACAAGTGGACCGACTACCACGACCTCAAGGCCATGGTGCAACGCCATCCCGAACGGTTCACACCGTGGCTGCGCATCTACCTGACGGACCACGCCGATGTGATCTTTGGTGCCGACCTCGCCATTGCCGCGCGGGTATGACAGCCGACACCTATCTGCTGTACCTCGCCGCCGTCGCCGTTTTCTTTGCCACCCCACCTGACACCAGCCAGCTTCTGATCGTCTCCAACGCGATGAAACACGGGCTGCGCCGCAGCCTGTGGGTGATCGCCGGGGACCTCAGTGCAAATATGTTGCAGATGACCGCCGCCGCCTTTGGCCTTGCTGCAATCATTGCGACCTCTGCCGTGGCCTTTGGCTGGATCAAGTGGCTGGGCGTTGCCTATCTTGTGTGGATCGGGGTGCAGATGATGCGGGCCAAGGGGGCGGCCCGTGGCGCAGCGGCACACACCGCACGGCCCGCACGGCTCTTCCGCATGGGCTTTGTCACCTCGATGACAAACCCCTTTGCCGTGGTGTTCTTTGCCGCGCTCTTCCCACAGTTCATTGCGCCTGATGCGGCCATCCTGCCGCAGTTGCTGATCCTCGGGGCGACCTATCTGGCGGTCGATGGGCTGACCCTGATTGCGTGGGGTTGGGCCGGGGACCGGGTTGCCGCCCGCCTTGCCCGTATGTCCATGGCCACCATCAACCGCATCTGCGGCGGGCTGATGATCGGCGCGGCTGTTTTGCTGGGCCTCAAGGACATGTCGCCGCAGCGTTAACGCTAACTTGAAGCACTGGATGGTTCAGCATACACCGTCATCCGTATCCCAAACGGAGGGCGCGCACGTGTCGGACGACCAAGTTTTTGACCTGTTTATCATTGGTGGCGGCATCAACGGCACCGGGATTGCGCGTGACGCGGCGGGTCGGGGGCTCAGGGTCGGGCTGGCCGAGGCAGGCGATCTGGGCGGCGCAACATCCAGCGCATCGACCAAGCTGTTCCATGGCGGGCTGCGTTATCTGGAATTCTTCGAGTTTGGCCTTGTCAAATCCGCGCTGAAAGAACGCGAGGTGCTGCTCAAGGCGATGCCGCATATCAGTTGGCCCATGCGCTTTGTCCTGCCATACGCGCCCGATATGCGGTTCGACAGCGACACGCCAACCTCACGGCTCTTGCGCATGACGATGCCGTGGATCGAAAAGGGGCGGCGGCCCGCTTGGCTCGTCCGGCTGGGCCTGTTCCTTTATGACAATCTCGGCGGGCGCGAGATCCTGCCGGGCACCAAGACGCTGGACCTGACCACCGCGCCCGAAGGCAAACCGCTCAAACAGCGGTTCAAGATGGCCTATGAATACAGCGATTGCTGGGTCGAGGATTCGCGACTGGTTATGCTCAATGCCCGCGACGCCGAAGCGCGCGGCGCCACGATCCTGACCCGCTGCCGCGTGAACGAGGCGTCCCGCGATGGCGACACATGGCGCATCGACACCGCACAGGGCACATACCGGGCCAAGGCGCTGGTCAACGCGGGCGGCCCATGGGTGGCCGACATCCTGACAGGTGTCATGCGCCAGAACAGCCAGCACAACATCCGGCTGGTGCGCGGATCGCACATCGTGACCAAACGGCTCTATGATCATGACAAGTGCTACTTTTTTCAGGGCACCGACGGGCGCATCATCTTTGCTATTCCCTACGAACGTGACTTTACCCTGATCGGCACCACGGATGCGGAACACGATGCCGCCGACGTCAAACCCCAGATCACCGATGCCGAACGCGACTACCTCTGCGCCTTTGCGTCCGAGTATTTCGAAAAACCCGTGACCGCCGATGACGTGGTGTGGACCTATTCCGGCGTCCGCCCGCTATATGACGATGGTGCGTCGTCTGCCACGGCCGCCACCCGGGACTACGTGCTGACGCTGGACGACAACGGCCCGCCGGTGCTCAGCGTCTTTGGCGGCAAGATCACGACCTACCGCAAACTCGCCGAACAGGCGCTGGCCAAGATGGGTCTGGGCGCGGCATGGACCGCTGGCGTGCCGCTGCCGGGTGGCGACTTTGCCGTGGCGGATGTGGGCACGCTGACCAACAGGCTGGCACAGGATTACCCGTTTCTCGGCGCAAAATGGGCAGGCCGTCTGATCCGCGCCTACGGCACCGAAGCATGGGACGTGCTGGGCGATGCCAAGGCTGCCACTGACCTCGGTCAGGACTTTGGCGCCACGTTGACGGCGGCAGAGCTCAAATGGATGATGACCCGCGAATACGCACGCGAAGGGGCGGACGCGCTCTGGCGGCGGACCAAGCTGGGGCTGAGGCTGACCGAAGCAGAACGCGCAGCCGTCGACACATGGATGAAGGAGCAGTCCGCATGACCCATATTCTGGCCATTGATCAGGGCACCACGTCCTCCCGCGCCATTGTCTTTGACGGCGACATGACACCCATCGCCTCCGCGCAAGAGGAATTCACCCAGCATTTCCCGGCCAGCGGCTGGGTCGAACACGAGGTCGAGGACCTGTGGACCACCGTCGGCTCGACGGTCGCGGCTGCCTTGGCCAAGGCGGGGCTCGGGGCCAGCGACATCGCCGCCATCGGCATCACCAACCAGCGCGAAACAACTGTTGTCTGGGATGCCGAGACGGGCGCGCCCCTGCACCGTGCCATCGTGTGGCAGGACCGCCGCACCGCCGACATGTGCGAGGGCCTGCGCGCCCAAGGGCACGCGGATCAGGTGACCGACATCACCGGGCTGCTGCTGGACCCGTATTTCTCCGCGACCAAGGTCAAATGGGTCCTCGACCAGTACGAAGGGTCGCGGGACCGTGCCCGTGCAGGCAAGCTGCTGTTCGGCACGGTGGACAGCTACCTGATCTGGCGCATGACCAACGGCGCATCGCATGTCACGGATGCCACAAACGCCGCTCGCACGATGCTCTATGACATCCACAAGGGCCAGTGGAGCGCCGAGATGTGCGCCATGCTCGACATCCCGCAAGAGATGCTGCCCGAGGTCAAAGACTGTGCCGCCGACTTCGGTGTGACCGGCCTTCTGGGGGGCGAAACGCCGATCTACGGCGTCGCAGGGGACCAACAGGCGGCCACCATCGGACAGGCGTGTTTTGCGCCGGGCATGTTGAAATCAACCTATGGCACAGGCTGCTTTGCGCTGCTGAACACCGGGAACGCGCCGGTGCGGTCGCAGAACCGGCTGCTCACAACCATCGCTTACCAACTGGACGGCAAACCGACATACGCGCTCGAAGGGTCGATCTTTATTGCAGGCGCCGTGGTGCAATGGCTGCGTGACGGGCTGGGCGTCATCGGCTCTGCCCCCGAGACGGAGGCATTGGCACCCACAGGCAAGCCCGGCGTCACACTTGTGCCCGCTTTCACCGGTCTTGGCGCGCCGTACTGGAACCCGGATTGCCGGGGGGCCGTGTATGGCCTGACCCGCGACACCGGGCCTGCGGAAATGGCGCGTGCGGCGCTGGAAAGCATCGGCTTTCAGACCCGCGATCTGTGGGAGGCGATGCGCGCTGACTGGCCCGATGGCGGTGACGCCGTGCTGCGCGTCGATGGCGGGCTCAGCGCCAATGACTGGGCGATGCAGTTCCTTGCCGACATGCTGGGCGCGCCGGTGGACCGGCCCGCCGGGGTCGAAACAACTGCGCTTGGGGCCGCGTGGCTCGCCGGGATGCGCGCGGGCCTCTACCCGGATGTGCAGGGCTTTGCCGACACGTGGGCGCGAGATGTGCAGTTCGCCCCCGCAATGGCCGACGCGGACCGCGCAGAGGCCTATGGCCGCTGGCAACGTGCCGTGGCCGCCACGCAATCCGTGTAACAGCCATGAAAAAGGCCGCCGCAACATCTTGCGGCGGCCTTTCTGCAATCACAGGGCCGTGGTCTCAGTCGCTGGGGCCAAGCGCGTTCAGACCCTTGAGGATGTCGATGGCATAGGCCAGTTGATAATCCTCTTCGCGCAGGGCGGCGGCGGCTTCGGCCTTTTCGCGGTCCGCTTCGATCTGACGGATTTCGTCCTCGCTCAGCGAGTCGTTGTCGAGACTGCCGCGCAGATCGGATTCGGAGCGTTGGCCCACCGCGCTGCGCGCCTCTTCGTCTTCCTCGGTTGCGGGGGCGCGGCGGGGCTGTTCCACCACGATGTCCGGGCTCACGCCCAGCGCCTGAATAGACCGGCCCGATGGCGTGTAATAACGCGCCGTGGTCAGGCGCATGGCCGATGCGCCACGCAGCGGCATGACCGTTTGCACAGACCCTTTGCCAAAGCTCTTGGTGCCCACGACAATCGCCCGGCGGTGATCCTGCAACGCACCCGCGACAATCTCGGACGCCGACGCGGACCCACCATTGATCAGGACCACCATAGGTTTGCCCTGCGCCAGATCGCCCGGTGTCGCGTTGAACCGGTCACCATCAGCCGGGTCGCGGCCACGGGTCGACACGATCTCGCCCTCTTCAAGAAAGGCATCCGACACCCGGATCGCTTGGGTCAGCAGACCGCCGGGGTTGTTGCGCAGATCGAGGACGAACCCATCCACGTTTTCCATCCCGCCCAGCGTTTCGACCTCTTCTTCGAGCTTGGAGATCAGGTTGGGCGTCGTCTTGTCGTTAAAGGTCGTGACACGCAGCACCACCGTCTCGCCTTGGGTGCGCGTGCGCACCGCCTGCAATTCAATTGTGTCGCGGATGATCGAGACGTCGAACGGCTCCGTTTCGCCTTCGCGCACAACGGTGATGATAATCTCGGACCCGACCGGCCCGCGCATCCGGTCCACCGCCTCGTCGAGGGTCAGGCCCAGCACGCTTTCGCCGTCCACATGGGTGATGAAATCGCCCGCCTCGATGCCCGCTTCGGCCGCTGGCGTGCTGTCGATGGGCGAGACGACCTTGATGAACCCTTCTTCCTGCGTGACCTCGATCCCGAGGCCGCCAAACTCGCCGCGTGTCTGCACCTGCATCTGCGCCGCGTCGTCGGGGGACAGGTAACTGGAATGCGGGTCAAGCGATGTCAGCATCCCGTCAATTGCCGCCTCAATCAGTTCGCCGGGTTCGACCTCTTCGACATATTGGTTGCGGATGCGCTCAAAGATGTCACCGAACAGGTCCAACTGCTCGTAGACGCTGGCGCTGGCATTGGCCTCTTGGGCCAGCAACGGGCCTGCGATCTGCGTGGTCGCGATGGCACCCGCGACCGTACCGCCCAACGCGGCCATGACGAAACGTTTCATTCTTGCCTATCCATCCTTGTCGATGCTGAACCACCCCGCAGGGTCCTCAGTCGTGTTGTCTTGTCTGACTTCTATATAGAGCGTTTCCGAACGGGTTCCGCCAGCCCCTTCACCACCTGTTGAAGCGGCGTTTTCCGTCTGCGCCCCCGGCAAGCCGCCCATCAGGCCCAGCGGCGTGCCCTCGGCAATGATATCGCCCGCCTGCCCATAGGTGACGCCCAGCCCGGCAAAGACAAACAGCGTGCCCGGGCGCGGCTCAAGCATCACGACATTGCCAAAATCCAAGAGCGGCCCGACATAGCGCAGCGTGGCCTCCGTGGGGGCCGTGACCAGCGCACCGGGGCGCGTGGCCAGCAACAGGCCGGGGCGCGCAATGCCCGCCGCGTCCGCCTCTCCGGCGGCGCGCAGCAGCACCCCGCGCGCGGGCAGGGTCAGCGTGCCGATCCGGTCCTCAAGGCGGGGTGGCGTCCACGCGGCCTCATCCACGACAATCTCGGCAAGGCCGCTGGAAAACGCATCCAGCGTCTCGGCCGACGCCACCAGAAGCGCGGTGCGGATCGGGTCGGCGGTAAACCGGGTGGGCAGGTCCGTGCGCTCGGCCATCGCCTGATTGAGCGCAGAGCGTGCCGTCTGCACCTCGGCCAGCCCGGTGCGCAGCCGGTTTGCGGCGTCTTCCTGCAACAGCCGCAGCGTCTCGACGTCCTCCAGATCGCGCCGCAGGTTCGCCGCACGCTGGTTCAGCGCAGGCGTCAACTCGGCCAGCAACATGCCCGCCCGTGCCGTGCCTTCGGGTCCCTGCGGATGCAGAAACGCTGTGGGTGCCTCACCCGGGGACATGGTCTGCAACACGGCCAGCAGCCGCGCGATCTCCGCATCCCGCGCGCCCAGCTGGCGGCGCAGCTGATCCTCGCGGATCGCCGCCTGCCGCAGGCCGCCGCGCATGGCGGACAGGCCCGCCTCGTAGGCCTGAATGGTCCGGGTCAGCGCCCGCACCCGGTCCCGCGCGCTGTCTGCCGCGTCCAATTGCGCCGACGCATCGGACAACGCCACCGCCGCCTGCCGGGCCAATGCGCCGGGATCATCCTGCGCCGTCAACGCGGCGGGCCATATGGCAAGGATCAAGGCAAACCGCAAACGCCTCATGAGATCAGGCTGACCCCTGTCATCTCGTCGGGCTGGTCCAGCCCCATCAGTTGCAAAAGCGTCGGCGCAAGATCCGCCAGCCGCCCGTCGCGCAAGGTCCCGTCAGCGCCGATCAGCGCAACAGGCACGCGGTTTGTCGTGTGCGCGGTGTGCGGGTTGCCGGTGTCCGGATCAATCATCGTCTCGCAATTGCCGTGATCCGCCGTCAGGATCATCGCGCCCCCCGCCGCTTCCAGCGCAGGCAGCACACGGGCCAGCCCTGCATCCACCGCCTCGCAGGCCGCAATCGCAGCTTGCAGGTCACCGGTATGACCCACCATGTCCGGGTTGGCATAATTCACGACAATCAGGTCATAGCCCGCCTCGATTGCCTCGACAAAGCGGTCGGTGACCTCGACCGACGACATCTCGGGCTGGGCGTCATAGGTGGCCACATCAGGCGATTTGGGCATCGCGCGGTCTTCGCCCGGTTCGGGCGTCTCCTCCCCACCGTTCAGAAAGAACGTCACATGCGGGTACTTTTCCGTCTCCGCCAGACGGAACTGGCGCAGGCCCGCCTGTGCGACCCACGCGCCCAGCGTGTTCACGATCTCGGGCTTGGGATAGGCGGTGGTCATGTAGGCCTTGTGCGCCTCGGAATAGTCCGCCATGCCAAGAAGCCCGGACCACGCCGGGCGTCCCGCCGGGTCAAACGCGTCAAAACCCGGATCGCCAAAGGCCGCCATGATCTCGCGCGCGCGGTCGGCGCGGAAGTTCAGACAGAACAGCCCATCGCCATCCTTGGCCCCCTTGTAGCCGTCCACCACCGTGGCAGGGATGAATTCATCGGTGTGATCGTTGGCATAGGCCCGCGCAATGGCGGCGGCGGGGCTTTCGACCACCGGCGCATCGGCCCGCGCAATCGCGGCAAAGGCGGTTTCCACACGGTCCCAGCGGTTGTCCCGGTCCATGGCGAAATAGCGGCCCGTCACGGTCACGATCCGCGCGCCCTTGGGCAGGGCGTCCTGTAGATCGGCCAGATAGGTTTCGGCGGATTTGGGGGCCACGTCGCGGCCATCCGTGATCGCGTGGACCAGCACCGACAGGCCCGCATCGGTGCAGGCCTTGGCCGCCGCAACCATATGCGACACATGCCCGTGCACGCCCCCGTCCGACATCACGCCCATCAGATGCGCGCGCCCGCCCGCATCCTTGATCCCCGAAATCCAGTCCTGCAGCGCCGCATTGTGGAAAAAACTGCCATCCTCAATGGCCAGATCAATCTGGCCCAGATCCATCGCCACCACACGGCCCGCGCCGATATTGGTGTGCCCAACCTCGGAATTGCCCATCTGGCCCGACGGCAGGCCCACATCCGGCCCATGTGTGACCAATGTGGCGTGCGGGCATGTCTCTATGATCCGGTCATAGGTCGGGGTGTCCGCCAGCACAGGCGCGTTGCCGTGGCTGTCGTCACGCAGGCCCCAACCATCAAGGATACACAGGACTACGGGTTTCGGGGTGCTCATGGCTGCGCGCTCTTGGTGCTGCTTCGTCGCCTTGGGTTCTAGCGTGCGGTGCAAGGCATGGGAAGGATGCTCTGGCTGCTGTATATGGGGGGCGTGCAGGTTGGGGGGAAACGGATGAGCGATTACATGCTGGTACACCTGAATGTGGTGCGCCCCTTGGGGGCGTTCACGGCCAGCCACCCCAACGCGGTCTATTTCTTTTCCCAGCTGCCCGCCGTCTTTGCCAAGGCAAAGGCGGATGACGGCCTGCTGTGGCACAATCACGGGGCCCGCACGCCTCAGGGCGGGTTTGCCGACATGAACGGTATCCTCGCGTTGCAGACAGAGCGGACCAAAGACAACTTTGACATCCTGACCATGGCGGGATGGAAGGACGCCGCCGCGCTCCACCGCTTTGCCTATCGCGACCCGCTGCACCGGGACGGGATGAAGACGCTGCGCGACTGGGTGGACCGGTCGGATGGTGCAACGATGGTGATGTGGTGGGAACGCCGCGGCACCCGCGTGACGCTGGAGACGGGGTGGCAAAAGCTGTTGCATCTGCGCGCGCAAGGCCCGACGCCTGATGCGTTCTGCATGCAAACGCGCTTTGATATGCCGGTCTGATTGGGGTGGCTGTCCCGACTGCCGCCAGTGTTACGCCACCAGTTCGGAAGGTGGCTATGGGATCAAAAGCTTCCCGCTTACGGACCAGCGACCGATCAAAAGCGCAGGATGGGTTTTAACCCATCGCAATTTGTCCTGCATGTCCGGCAACCTTCGGATCCTAACCAAAGCATCAAAGGCCACCAAGCTCATCTTTGCATTGCGTCCGCCTTGCGGGACTTTGCGCCATTTCGCTGCGACTGCGCGAATGGCGGCTTTACAATCGCAAACTGGCTAAAGAGTCTCTCCACATTGCCCGTCAGAAATTGCGTAGGTTTCCAAGACATAGCGCCCTACCGCACCACCTGAAACGATGCGTACAGCAATGAAATTTGGATCTTCGATACCTGTTTGTTGCAGTACGAATGGAATGACAGATGGCGCATAGTGATTGCAAAGCGCCAAAAGGAAATCATCCAAGTTTTCGTTACCGAACAACCCTTTAGGAATTGGATCAGGTTGGATTCGCATCTCTATTCCCTTACCGTGAGACGAATGGGATAGGACTCCGGTATCGACCAATTGCCATTGTACATCTTGTGCTGAGACCGGCAGCGCCACAGACAAAATGAAACTTGCGAGTATCGTACAACGTTTCATGTGGTAAACTCCCCTTTATATCTCTGCTACTATTCAAACGGACTTTGGTGCAAGGTGCAGCATCGATCAGTTTGGGCTCGCAGCAGACATTGCGTGTGGTTTTTTTCTCGCGTCGACAGAGCATCTGCGGCGCTTTTGCGTTTGCGCGTATGGCCCGGCGCTGGGCTCAGTCCGGGTTGCCGCGGGTAAAGCTGATCTTGGACAGGTCCGGCGCGCGGCCCGTCACTGGCTCCAGCGCAGCACCCGGTGTCAGGACATGGCGCAAGAGCGCCACGGGATGCGCCTTGAGCGTGAGGCGGGTCGAGACGTAATCCTCCACCACCTCCTCGCCCAAGGTCATCCGGGGCAGCAGCGCGGTCGGTTCGTCCACCACCTCGCCGTCGATATCGCTGGCAAAAAGCGGCAGCACGGGGCCCGGCGCAATCGCCTTGGCCTCCCACAGTGCCTCGCGGCGCCCAAGGCCAAGGGCCGCGAACACGTCCGCTTCGGCCAGCCGCACGATCACCTGATGGCCAAGGCCCGCCCGCCGCCACACATCGCGCACCGATTGGTAACCGTTGCCCCGCGCGGCGGTGATCCATGTGGCGTCCTCTTCGCTCAGCCCCTTGATCTGGCGAAAGCCCAGCCGCAGGGCCAGCCCGCCCCTGCCGTCCGGCTCCATCACGTTGTCCCAAAAGCTCGCGTTGATGCAGATGGGTTTGACCGTGACCCCGTGTTCGCGCGCGTCCCGCACGATCTGGGCGGGGGCATAGAACCCCATGGGCTGCGCGTTCAGCAGCGCGCAGGCAAAGATGCCCGGATGGTGGCATTTGAGCCAGCTTGACGCATAAACCAAAAGCGCAAAGCTGGCCGCGTGGCTTTCGGGAAAGCCGTAGGAGCCGAACCCCTCGATCTGGGAAAAGCACCGTTCGGCAAAGACATCGTCATAGCCGTTCCTGCGCATCCCCCGCAGGAACAGGGCACGGAATTCGCTGACACTCCCGTGTTTTTTGAACGTGGCCAATGACCGGCGCAGCCGGTCCGCCTGATCCGGCGTGAACCCCGCGCCCACAATGGCGATCTGCATCGCCTGTTCCTGAAACAGCGGCACGCCCAGCGTCTTGCCCAGCACCTGCCCCAGTTCGTCCGAGGGAAAGCTCACCTCCTCCTCTCCGTTGCGGCGGCGGATATAGGGGTGCACCATGTCCCCCTGAATGGGGCCGGGCCGGATAATCGCCACCTCGATCACCAGATCGTAGAAATTGCGGGGTCGCATCCGGGGCAAAAAGTTCATCTGCGCCCGGCTTTCCACCTGAAACACGCCGACGCTGTCGGCCGCGCACAGCATGTCATAGACCGCCGGGTCCTCGGGCGGCAGGGTGGCAAGGGTATAGTCACGCTGGTGATGCATCTTGAGCAGGTCGAACGCCTTGCGGATGCAGGTCAGCATCCCAAGGCTCAGCACATCGACCTTGAGGATGCCCAGCGTCTCGATATCGTCCTTGTCCCAACAGATGACCGTGCGGTCCTCCATCGTGGCGTTCTCGATGGGCACCAGTTCGTCCAGCCGCCCTTCGGTCACGATGAACCCGCCCACATGCTGGCTCAGGTGGCGGGGAAAGCCGTTGATCTCGTAAACCAGTTCAATTGTTTGGGCGAGACGGCGGTCGCGGTAATCAAGGCCGATCTCGGCCATGCGCTCGGCCTCGATCCCCTTGGTAGAGAAAAAGCCCCAAAGCTGCGAACTGAGCGCCGAAATCGTATCTTCGGAGAGGCCCATGGCCCGGCCCACCTCGCGGATGGCCCGCTTGCCCCGGTAGTGCACCACCGTGGCGCACAGACCCGCGCGGTGGCGGCCATAGCGTTCGTAGATGTGCTGAATCACCTCCTCGCGCCGCTCGTGTTCGAAATCGACGTCGATGTCCGGGGGCTCGTCGCGGGCCTCGGAGACAAAGCGTTCGAACACCATGGTCCCCATCTCGGGACTGACAGAGGTGATGCCAAGGCAATAGCACACCACCGAATTGGCCGCCGACCCGCGCCCCTGACACAGGATGTTGCGCGACCGGGCAAAGGCCACGATATCGCGAACGGTCAAGAAATAGGGCGCGTAATTCAACTTGGCGATCAGTTGGAGTTCGTGGCGCAGAAGCCTTTGCGCCTTTTCCGGTGCGCCCGCAGGATAGCGCCATTTCAGCCCCTCATCGGCCAGCCGTTCCAGCCGCTGGCCGGGGGTCTCGTTCTCCGTGATCTCGGACGGGTATTCGTATCGCAACTCGTCCAGCGAAAAGGTGAGCGTTTCGGCGAGTTCTGACGTGCGGTGCACGGCGTCCTCGTGGCCCGCAAAGATGCGCAGCATCTCGTCTGCGCCGCGCAGGCGCCCTTCGCCATTGGCCAGCGCGTTGCGGCCCAGATCATCGACCCGGCATTTCAGTCGCACGGCTGCAACCACATCCGCCAGCTTGCGCCGCGTGCCGTGGTGCATCCGGGGCGCGGCAGAGGCGAGGGTCTGCACGCCAAGGCGCTGCGCCTGATCGGTGATGTGGTCGAAATAGGCCGCGTCCCGCCCGTCATAGCCCGGCACCATCAGCACATGCATGTTTCCGGCAAAGCGGCGCGACAGCCGTTCCGCCTGTGTCACCCAATCGCACGCGCCGCCCGTCACCGTTTGCGCCTGTGGCCACAGGAGCAGGTGGAGACCGTCGGAAAATTCTTCGAGGTCGCGCAGGCCGAGATCGCATTGCCCCTTGTCGGCTTTCAGCCGACCGCGCGAGATGATGCGGCAGAGGCTGCCCCACCCCGCACGGTTTTTCGGGATCACTGTGACCGGGGCGGCATCGGTAAAAAGCAGCCGCGCTGCCGGGATCAGGCGGGGGGTCACCGTGGCTGGCGCGCGGGGTGGTGCGGGCAGATGTGCAGGTTTGGGCGGACCGATCAGCCCGTGCAGGGCATCGAAGGTCTGCCGTTCCTTTACGTCGCGCGCGATTTTGCGGGCTTCGGTATGGGCGCGGACGATGCCCGCCACCGAGTTGTCATCGGCAATGGCCAGCGCTTTCATCCCCAAAAGGGCGGCACGCGCCACGTATTCCTCGGGGTGGGAGGCCCCGGTGAGAAAGGTAAAGTTCGAGGTGATCGACAGTTCGGTAAACATAGACAGCAGATTCGCAGCGGCAGCCGGGTGTAGTATGTTCTATTTTTGTTCTTATTTGAAGTGTTGAGGGGGCTCTGCCCCCGCCCTGCGGGCCCCCCGTGGTATTTCTGGTCAGAAGAAACGGGGACGGATGCGCAATATTCGGGTCGAACCGCAGACTGGCCAGCGGATATCCCACTGCGCAGAAGGAGACCTGTCATGCCCACATTCACCGCTCTGCCCACCGATGTCGCCCGTGCCTATCAGGCGGGCGCGCCCGATGCTTTTGGCCATCCGCCCGAACGGGCAACATCCGATGGGCATGGCAATCCGTGCCGCCATTGTCTGCGCGAGATACCGGCGGGCGCGGACATGTTGATCCTTGCGCACAAGCCCTTCGAGGGCACGCATCCCTATGCCGAGATCGGTCCGATTTTTCTGTGCGCCGCCGCCTGTCCGCAGGGCAGCGGGGCGGACCAGCCCGAGGTGCTGAAAACCGCACCGGACTATCTGCTGAAAGGGTATGGGCCACACGACCGCATCGTCTATGGTACAGGCGGGGTTGTCGCCACGGATGCGATGCAGGCGCGGATTGCCGAAATCTTTGCCGATCCGGAGGTGGCCTATATCCATGTCCGATCCGCACGCAACAACTGCTATCAGGCGCGGGTGGATCGCGACGACTAGACCCTTGTCGGGGCGGCAGGCTTGGCGCATAACACTTGCGCAACGCTCAGCAAGGACCGCCCTCCCATGACCCTCCCCGCACCCGAGACCAAGATCGTCGACAGCCACCGTGTGGCCTGTGACGGAAGCGAAGGCGCGCTGGGGCATCCGCGGGTCTGGTTGCAGATCCCCGAAGATACCGGTTGGGTCGAATGCCCGTATTGCGATTGCAAATATGTGCACCGCGACCACGCCGACGACGCCTGAGCCAGCGGCATGCCCCGCTGTTGTGAACGTATCCCCGCCGTGAGCGCCAAATAAACAATGGCGTGCGCCGCAGGCGCTCAATTTGGTCACGGCCGGGTCCGGGGACCGGGGTCGGCTGGAGCACCTGCCTCCCCGGCCGTCTTTTCGGCCTTGCGGAGAAAAATCGCCCGCGTCGCTGGCGGGACCACGCGGATCATGGCAATACCTGTCTCGGAACCAGAGGGGATATTCGCATGACCGTAGCATTCGGAAAAGGCTGCCACCTGCACCTGATCGACGGATCGGCGTTCATCTTCCGCGCCTACCATGCCCTGCCGCCCCTGACGCGCAAATCCGACGGCCTGCCCATCGGTGCCGTCTCGGGCTTTTGCAACATGTTGCAGCGTTACGTGGAGGGGAACCACGGCCCGGACGCGCCCACCCATATCGCCGTGATCTTCGACAAGGGCAGCCACACGTTCCGCAACGACCTTTATGACCAGTACAAGGCCAACCGGGACGCCATGCCCGAAGATCTGCGCCCGCAGATTCCACTGACCCGTCAGGCGACCGAAGCCTTCAACATCGCCTGCAAGGAACGCGAAGGGTTCGAGGCCGACGACATCATCGCCACCCTCGCCGTGCAGGCCCGCGCCGCCGGGGGCCGCGTCACCATCATCAGTTCAGACAAGGACCTGATGCAGCTTGTGGGCGACGGCGTTGAAATGCTCGACGCGATGAAGAACAAGCGCATCGACCGCGACGGCGTACACGAGAAATTCGGGGTCTATCCCGAACGTGTGGTCGACGTGCAGGCGCTGGCCGGGGACAGCGTCGACAACGTGCCCGGCGCGCCGGGCATCGGCATAAAAACCGCCGCCCTCCTGATCAACGAATTTGGCGATCTCGACGCCCTGCTCGAACGCGCCTCCGAGATCAAACAGCCCAAGCGTCGCCAGACCCTCATCGACCATGCCGACCAGATCCGCCTCAGCCGCGACCTTGTCCGCCTCGACGAAAACATGTCTCTCGACTTCACCCTCGACGACCTCGAAGTGCGCGACGTGGATCCCGAACCGCTCATGGCTTTCTTGGCCGAGATGGAGTTCCGCACCCTCACCAAACGCATCGCCGAACAGATGGGCGTGGAACCGCCCGAGATCAAAGAGGCCGCCCCCGCCCCCACCGACGCCCCCAAAGCGCCCACATTCGACAAATCCACCTATGAGCACGTGCAGACCGCCGAAGCGCTGCAAGGCTGGATCGACCTGATCTATGAACGCGGCTACGTCGCCGTGGACACCGAAACCACCGGCCTCAACGAAATGACGGCGGACCTTGTGGGCATCTCTCTTGCGGTGAATGCAGGCCACGCCTGCTATATCCCACTGACTCACCGGCAGGGGGGCGACGACCTCTTTGGCTCCGACGCGCTGGCCGAAGGCCAGATGCCGCTGGACACCGCACTCGACATGCTCAAACCCGTGCTCGAAGACGACAGCATCGTCAAAATCGGCCAGAACATGAAATACGACGCCAAAATCTTTGCGCGTCTGGACATCCACGTGGCCCCCATCGACGACACCATGCTGATGTCCTACGCCATGCATGGTGGCCTGCACGGGCACGGCATGGATACGCTCAGCGAACGCTACCTTGGGCACACGCCGATCCCGATCAAACCGCTGCTGGGCACTGGCAAATCCGCCAAAACCTTTGACATGGTGCCCATCGACGATGCGGTAAAATACGCCGCCGAGGATGCCGATATCACCCTGCGCCTCTGGCAATTGTTCAAACCGCAACTGCACGTCGCCAAAACCACCCGCGTCTACGAGACGCTCGAACGCCCCATGGTCCACGTGCTGGCGGGCATGGAACGTTCCGGCATCAAGGTCGACCGCGACACGCTCAGCCGCATGTCCAATGCCTTTGCCCAGAAAATGGCCGGACTCGAGGCGGAAATTCACGAACTGGCTGGCCGCAGCTTCAATGTCGGCTCACCCAAGCAACTGGGCGAAATCCTGTTTGACGAAATGGGCATCGAAGGCGGTAAAAAGGGCAAGACAGGCGCATATGCCACCGGTGCCGACGTGCTCGAAGACCTCGCCACCGAACACGAACTGCCCGCCCGCGTGCTCGACTGGCGGCAACTCAGCAAACTCAAATCCACCTATACCGATGCGCTTCAGGACCACATCAACGCCGACACGGGCCGCGTACACACGTCCTACGCCATCGCCGGGGCCTCCACCGGACGCCTCGCCTCGACCGATCCAAACCTGCAAAACATCCCGATCCGCACCGAAGAAGGCCGCCGCATCCGCGAGGCTTTCGTGGCCGAGCCGGGCAAAACCCTTGTCGCACTCGACTATTCCCAGATCGAGCTGCGCATTCTCGCCCACATCGCGGATATCCCCGAACTCAAACAGGCATTTGCGGACGGCATCGACATTCACGCGCTCACCGCATCCGAAATGTTCGACGTGCCGCTCGAAGACATGACACCCGACATCCGCCGCAAGGCCAAGGCGATCAACTTTGGCGTCATCTACGGCATCTCGGGCTTTGGCCTCGCCCGCAATCTGCGCATCCCACGGGGCGAGGCGCAGGGCTTCATCGACCGCTATTTCGAACGCTTCCCCGGCATCCGCACCTATATGGACGACACCAAGACATTCGCCAAGGAACACGGCTATGTGCAGACGCTCTTTGGCCGCAAGATCCACACGCCCGAAATTGCCTCCAAGGGGCCGCGCGCAGGCTTTGCCGCCCGCGCCGCCATCAACGCCCCGATCCAAGGCACCGCCGCTGACGTGATCCGCCGCGCCATGATCCGAATGCCCGACGCGATCAAGGACCTGCCCGCCGCCATGCTGCTGCAAGTCCACGACGAATTGCTGTTCGAAGTTGAAGACAGCGCCGTCGATGACCTGATCGGCGTGGCCAAGGACGTGATGGAAGGCGCCAACGCTCCCGTTGTGCATCTGGACGTAAAGCTGACCGTGGACGCGGGCCAAGGGCAAAACTGGGCCGAAGCACACTGACCCCCACGCCCCTCTGGCCCACGGTGCTGTGCCCACGGCATATTCGAACGGCTCCTGTTTGTGATGCGCGTCCATCTGCATCCCGAACGTGGCCGGACTTTTTATCTGCGACCGGAAAGGCGACTAATGAACTCTCTCACGACCGCCCCCTTTCTCACGACAGAGCGTCTGGTTTTGCGTGGCCCCGAACGCGATGATCTGCCTGCGTTCACCCGGTTTATGACCAGCGCGCCGTCGCTTGAGGCGCAGGGCGAAACAACCACAGCGGAACAGGCATGGTACAGCTTTCTGACAGGCATCGGCCACTGGCACTGGCACGGCTTTGGCTTTTTCACCGTTGTCCTGTCGCAGACGATGCAGCCTGTTGGGCGTGTGGGCTTGCTCAAGCATTCGGACTGGCCGGATATCGAACTGGCATGGCATCTCTTTGACGGGGCCGAGGGCAATGGCTACGCCACCGAGGCCGCGGTCGCCGTCAGAACATGGGCCGGGGCGGCGCTCGGACTGGACAAGCTCCACAGCTATATCGACGTGGAAAACACACAGTCGCAGGCGGTGGCCAAACGGGTTGGGGCCACCACGGACGGCACCCGCGCCGCGCATGACCCAGATGCCGAAGTTTGGGTTCACCCGATGGACGGTCGCTGACCGCTCCGTGCACTCTTTGGCCTTTTGGCGGCCTCACATGGCAGATCGACGGTGCATGACCACGCGACCCCCTGCGCCGTCTCGTGGTGGCGTGCCCGATAGGCAGGGAAAACTCCGCGTCTCGCGTCGGCTTTGTTTTTGTGGGCGGCGACTGGAATAAGACCCCAAGCCGCATCCATGACCTGCACCAAACACCCCTGTTCCAGCGTGGCGCGTGCGTGCCCGCAGGCCCAGGTAAAATCCCGCGCCGCACTGCGCGCATGGCTCGCCGATACTCACGCCACCGCTGGACCGGTCTGGCCGGTCGTCAACAAACAGCCGTCACCGCATTGCCTGCCATGGGGTGACGCGGTCGCAAAGCTGTTGTGCCGGGGTTCGATCGACAGCGTGACCCGTCGCGTGGATGACGCAGGGTCGTCCTACCGCGTCTTGCCCCGCACTCCGGCATCGGCGCGGTCGGCGATGCGGGTGACACAGGCGGGCAAAGCGTTGATCGCGGCGGCACTGGTCAAGGGCATGTGGGCCGTTCTGGATGACGTGGACCGGCTGGAGGTGCCCGGGGACCTCGCCGCCGCGTTGGGCGAGGCGTTGCGACCCGCGTGGGATCGCTACCCCCGCTGTGTCAAACGCGGGACGCTGGCATGGATCAAAACGGCCAAGTCCGCACCCACCCGCGCCACGCGGATCGACGACGTTGTGGCCTCTGCCCGCCATGGTCCACGCCCCTCTCCCTTTCGGCGCTGAGCGGGCGAAGTCCTAACAAATGGTAAAACGGCCTCTGTAACCCATTGATTTTTGGTGCGTGGCGCGGTGTCCCAGCATGGGACAGCCCCGATCACTCCTCGATCGTGATCGCCGCCACGAGGCGGCGGGCAAAGGGCGCGACAACCAGCACGATGGGAAAGGCCACGGCCCAGCTTGGCAGCCATGCCCAGATCCATTCCCCCAGAAATCCGGGGATCATCCCCACCGCCAGATAGGTCGAAATCCCCGAGACAAGGAATGACATCATCCCGCTGAGAATGAGGCCAAAAACGATGTGGGCATATTTCTTGGGGATCATATCGCGGGTCTCCTGAGCGGTCTGTCGGCGCGATGATATCGGCGGGGGCGGGCCTGCAAAAGTGCGCCACCGCACAGCCTTATAGCCACCAGCCCAGACTGGCCTCCGTCCGGTCCCCGGCGTGATATTCCGCGCCGACCCAGCCGGTGTACCCGCTGGCATCAATGGCGGCGAACAGCGCGGCAAAATCAATCTCGCCCGTGCCCGGCACGGCGCGGTCCGGGCTGTCTCCGATCTGGATGTGTCGGATCATGTCCGCGTGGGCGGCAAAGCATCCCAGCGCGTCCCCGGTGATCATCTGCGCGTGATAGCTGTCATATTGGAGACCCAGGTTGGGCGCATTCACCGCCGCAATGATCTCCGCCGCCTGATCGTAACTGTTCAGATAGCCGCCGGGCCTGTCCTGCGGATTGATCGGCTCCAGCGTCACCGTCAGCCCATCCGGGAGCCCTTCGCAAGCGCGCCGCAAATTGGCCATCAACGTGGCCCGCGCCTCTGGGCCGGAGGCGTCACCGCATTGCACATGGACCAGCCCCGCCCCCAGCGCCTGCGCATATCGCGTGGCCCGACGCATATCATAGTCGAAACGCGCCTCACCCCCCGGAAGCGCCGCAAACCCGCGCGCGCCACCCGTATAGTTCGGTCCCGGTGCGTTCAGCAGGACGAACCGCAACCCGTTGCGGCGCAGCGCAGCCTGCGTCTCGGGCGCGGGGACGTCATAGGGTTGCAGAACCTCGACCGCGCCGAACCCGGCCTCAGCCGCCGCATCGAACCGGTCGAGATAGGGCAGTTCGGCCCAGAGATAGCTCAGATTGGCGGCAAATTGCGGCATGGCGCGACCCTAGCGTCCCGCCTGACCGGACGCCAGCCGGTCAGAATCGTTCCACCCAAGGGCGCAGCGCGATCTCGTTGGACCATGCCGACCGATGCTGGTCGATCAGACCCAGATAGGCGTCGGCAATGGCGTCCGGGTCCAGCATATTATCCGTGCCATCGTCAGTGCGTTCGGCCCGGGCCACATTTGATATACCACCGTCGATGTTGACCCACGCCACGTGCACGCCTTGTGGGTGTAATTCGCGCGCCATGCTTTGCGCGAGGCCACGTTGCGCGAATTTTCCCATGGCAAACGGGGCGGATTGGGCAAAGCCTTTGACCCCCGCCGACGCGCCAGTGAACAGGATCGTGCCGCGCGCACCGTCCACCGGGTCCTGCGCCAGCATCCGGCCCGCCGCTGCACGGCCCAGCAGGAATGACCCGAACGCCGTGACTTCGAGGGCGCGCCGCACCTCTTCGGGATCCAAATCGGCCACTGGTGCCCGCGCGCGGGCCGAAGGATTGTAGATGGCAACGTCTATGCGACCGTCGATACCGGCAAAGAGTGCGTCCATCGACGGCGCATCGCTGCCGTCCACCGCGACCGCCTGCGCCCCGGTCTCTGCCACCAGGTCGTCCAGTTTTGCGACGTTGCGCGCGCCCAAGACAACCGGGTGTCCCCGTTCGGCCAGTTTGCGCGCAAGAGACGCCGACAGGCCTCTGCCCGCGCCGATGATCACTGCGGTGCCCTGTGTCATGTGAATGCCCTCGCCTGCTGTGTCAGGCCTGCATCATGCCGTGGACACCGCCCGCGCCCAAGGGTTGCACGCGCACATGGCGTGTGCGTCAGCTGGGCAATTCTGAAGACGGGATGATGCCAAAGAATGCGCCACCCGACCAAACGCCAAACCATCCGTCATGATGAACGCCAAGATCGACAAGCCGGTAAAAGCTCTTGCGATCAATCAGCGCCTCAAGGTCCGCGCGGATCAGGATATAGGGCGACGGCTCACCACTTTTGGGGTCCCGCTCCACCCGGATGGGATGATCCGGCCCGGCCTTGGCCATATCGTCGACATGGGTCGTAAAGGTCAGGACCTGCGCCACGCCTTCGCCCTGCACCTCAAAGTCGATTGCGACAAACGGAGCGTCGTCGACCGTGATCCCCACCTTTTCCACAGGCGTCACGAGGAAATATTTGCCCCCCTCACGCTTGAGAATCGATGAGAACAGTTTGACCAATCCGGGTCGCCCAATCGGCGTACCCTGATAAAACCACGTCCCATCTCGGGCGATGCGCACGTCCAGATCACCGCAAAACGGCGGATTCCAGAGATGTACGGGCGGCAATCCGCGTGTTTTTGCAGCAGTGATCGACGCCACAAGGCCCTCGGCATCCGGTGTCACGGTTTTTTGTGCACTCATATCTTTTGCCATTCCATGCATTGGCCATAGGTTGGTACCCTAAAGCATATACCCCGGAAGAAAGAGAAGTCATGGCTGACGCAGAGGATCTTGTCGCGGACATCGAAGCACTCGGAGGCAAACTGTCCGAGGCCAAGGCATCGATCACCAATCGTTTCATCGGGCAGGAACGGGTGGTGGAACTGACATTGACCGCGCTGCTGTGCGGTGGGCACGGCCTGCTGATCGGTCTGCCCGGGCTGGGCAAGACGCGGCTGGTCGAAACTTTGTCCACCGTGATGGGCCTGCACGGCAACCGCATTCAGTTCACGCCGGACCTGATGCCTGCGGACATTCTGGGCTCCGAAGTGCTGGACACCGCCGAAGACGGCACGCGCGCGTTTCGTTTTGTACCCGGGCCGGTGTTCTGCCAGCTTTTGATGGCGGATGAAATCAACCGGGCCTCCCCCCGGACGCAGTCCGCGCTGTTGCAGGCGATGCAGGAAAAGACGGTGACCGTCGCCGGGCAAGACCGCCCGCTGGGTGTGCCGTTCCACGTGCTGGCCACGCAGAACCCGATCGAACAAGAGGGGACATACCCCCTGCCAGAGGCGCAGTTGGACCGGTTCCTTGTCCAGATCGACGTGCTCTACCCCGACCGCGCGACGGAACGGGACATTCTGGTGGCAACCACAGGCACCGAGGACGCGCAATCGACCCAAGTCTTTACAACAGAAGAACTGCTGGCCGCACAAACGCTGCTGCGCCGGATGCCGGTTGGTGAAAGCGTCGTCGAAATGATCCTTGATCTTGTGCGCGCCTTCCGCCCCGGAGAGGCAGACGCATCCGAAAAGGTCCGCGAAACCGTCGCGTGGGGCCCCGGCCCGCGCGCCGCGCAGGCGCTGATGCTGGCGGTGCGCGCCCGCGCGCTGCTGCAAGGGCGTCTGGCACCATCAGCCGAGGACGTGATTGATATGGCGCGCCCGGTGCTGAGCCACCGAATGGCCCTGAATTTTGCCGCACGGGCGCGGGGCGACAGCCTTGCCGACCTGATCGACGAAACCGCTGAGGGCCTCAGCCGCAAGGCTGCCGCCGCGTGATCACACCCACCACCCTCCGCGCGCAGGCTGAAACGCAGGCCGCGCGTCTGCCACCCCTGCTGGCCCGCGCCGAACATCTGGCCGGTGCCGTTCTGCTGGGCGATCACGGCCGCAGGCGCGCGGGGATGGGGGATGATTTCTGGCAGTACCGGCCCGCGCAAATCGGGGACAGCCGTCGGATGATCGACCACCGCCGCTCGGCCATGGGGGACGTGCAGTTTGTGCGCGAACGCGAATGGCAGATTGCGCAGTCGGTGATGCTGTGGGTCGATCAAGGGGCCGCGATGCGCTTTGCCTCTGCTCCCGATCTGCCGACCAAGGCGGACCGCGCGCGGGTGCTGAGCCTTGCCCTTGCCATTCTGCTGATCCGTGGGGGCGAACGTGTGGGCCTGACGGGCACGTCACTGCCGCCGCGGCGCGGCAATGCGCAGATACTGCGACTGGCCGAGATGTTCTCCGAAGACGCGATGGACGACTATGCCCCGCCGGAACACCGCGCCATGATCCCCCATGCCCGCGCCGTCTTTGTCTCGGATTTCATGGGTGACATCGAGGCCGTGAAACTGGCCCTGACCAAAGCCGCCGATCGAGGGGTGCGCGGTGTGCTCTACCACGTCCTTGACCCTGCCGAAGAGGCCTTCCCCTTTCGCGGGCGCACCATTTTCGAAAGCGTCGGTGGCACGCTGGAACATGAGACGCTGAAGGCGTCAGAGCTCAAGGATCGCTACCTGTCCCGCCTCGCCGCGCGCAAAGATGAATTGCAACGGCTGTGCAGCGTGGCGGGCTGGCAATATGGAATACACCACACCGGATCGTCGGCCCAGTCGGGCCTGCTGTGGCTGTGGCGGGCGTTGGATGGCGGGGTCGGACGGGCATGATGATCCTTGGCCCCATCGGCTTTGCCGCGCCCTGGTTGTTGCTGAGCCTGATTGTGTTGCCGATCCTGTGGCTGATCCTGCGCGCCATTCCTCCTGCCCCTTTGCGCCAACGCTTTCCGGGCGTGGCGCTGCTGCTTGGCCTGCAAGATGACGAGGCCGTGTCAGACCGGACGCCGTGGTGGCTGCTGCTTTTGCGGATGCTGGCCGTTGCGGCGATCATCATCGGGCTGGCTGGCCCTGTGCTAAACCCCGATGACAATGCGGAAACCTCTGACGGACCGCTTTTGGTGGCAATAGACGGCAGTTGGGCCGGGGCAAGCCGCTGGGCACAAGCCGTCGAAGCGATGGAGACAGAACTGCGCCGCGCCGGTGCAGCGGGGCGCGAAGTGGCGCTGCTGCACCTGTCCGATCCTGATGCGGCGACGTTTCAGGCGGCCAATGCGGGCGTCGCCCGTCTGGCCGGTCTCCAGCCGCAGCCGTGGCAACCCATATCCGTCGCGGATGTGACAGACGCGCTGCCCGACGGATCGTTTGAAACCGTTTGGTTCAGTGACGGGCTGGACTATGCCGCGCGTGCGGACATCCTTGCAACATTGCAGGACAGAGGCCCGGTGCGCGTGACGCAAACCGGTGCCAGCGTCGTCGCGTTGGCACCCGCGACGTATGAGGATGGCACCATACAGTTGACCGCGCGCCGCTCGGCCCCCGGACCGGAGCGGGGCGTGACCATCCTTGCGCAGGGGCGTGACCCTGCTGGCAATGCGGCGATCCTTGCGTCGGCCAACGCCGTGTTTGCGGAAGGCGCGACAGAGGCGGACACCGCGCTCGCCCTGCCCGCTGAATTGCGCGCGCGGATCACCCGGTTTGAAGTGCAGGCCACCCGCTCTGCCGGTGCCGTGACGCTGGTCGATGACAGCCTGCGCCGGCGCGAGGTCGCGCTGATTGCAGGGCGCGAAGGCCGCGAAGGTCTGGAACTGCTGTCACCGCTGCATTACCTTGAACGGGCGCTGGTCGAGACGGCGGATGTGCTGGACGGCAGCCTCAGCGATGTGCTGCCCGCCAATCCTGATGTGATCGTACTGGCCGATGTGGCCACCCTGTCCGATGGCGAGGCCGAAGGCATCACGGACTGGGTCGAAAATGGCGGTATGCTGGTCCGCTTTGCCGGCCCCCGCGTTGCAGCCAGCGACATTAGCCGCATGGACGAGGACCCGCTGATGCCTGTCCGTCTGCGGTCGGGCGGGCGCAGTGTCGGGGGCGCGATGAGCTGGGGTTCTCCCAAGACGCTTGCCCCTTTCCGCGAAAACTCGCCCTTCTTCGGTCTCGACGTGCGCGATGATGTGTCGATCACAGCGCAGGTCATGGCGCAGCCCGATCCCACATTGGCCGAACGTGTGATTGCCGAGTTGAGCGACGGCACACCGCTGGTCACGCGCAAGCGTATGGGGCAAGGGCAGATTGTCCTGTTCCACGTCACTGCGAACGCCGAATGGTCAACCTTGCCCCTGTCTGGTCTCTTTGTCGAAATGCTGGAGCGGCTGGCGATATCCTCCACATCCTCGCAACCTGTGGCCGAGGATCTGGAGGGGACGGTTTGGACCCCCGAGATTGTCATGGACGGCTTTGGCACCCTGCGTGACGCGGGCGCAATGCCCGGAGTGCCGGGGCCGCAACTGGTCACGGCGCCCGCTGGTCCGGACCTCTTGCCCGGTGTCTACACATCTGCCGACCGCAGCCTTGCGCGCAATGTGTTGACGGCAGATGCGACGCTGGTCGCGGCCAGTTGGCCTTTGGATGTGCCTGTGTCGGGGCTGACCAACCGCCCGCCGCAGCCCTTGGGTGGCCTGCTGCTGGCGCTGGCCATCGGGTTGTTGCTGGCGGACGTGGTCGCGTCGCTTGCCTTGTCGGGCCGGTTGACAGGCGGCTTGCGCGGCAGCCGCACGGCGTCGGTTGCGCTGGCGGTTGCGTTGGCATTCCCCGCCACCGACGGCTTTGCCCAACCCGCCGATGAGGGCACGCTGAGCGCCGCCGCCGAGGTGGTGTTGGCCCACGTGATCACCGGAAACCGACAACTGGACGAGGTGGCCGAGGCGGGGCTGCGCGGCCTGTCCGACACGCTGTTTTTCCGCACCTCGGTTGAGCCGTCTGACCCCGTTGGCGTAAACCTCGAAACGGACGAACTGGCGTTCTTTCCCATGATTTACTGGCCGATCACGCCGGATCAGCCGCGCCCTTCGCGGGAGGCCTATGCCAAACTGAACGATTATCTGCGGTCCGGCGGCCTCATCCTGTTTGACACGCGCGATGGCGACATCGCGGGCTTTGGTGCGGCCAGCCCAAATGGGCGCAAGTTGCGGGACCTTGCCGCACCGCTCGATATTCCCGCACTGGAGCCTGTGCCACGCGATCACGTTCTGACACGCACCTTCTACCTGCTACAGGATTTTCCCGGACGACACATGGACGGCGAAATCTGGGTCGAAGCGGCCCCGCCCGGGGCTGAACAGATCGAAGGGATGCCCTTTCGCAATCTCAATGACGGTGTGACGCCCGTGGTCATCGGCGGCAATGACTGGGCCGCCGCATGGGCTGTTACATCCTCGGGGCAAGCGATGCTGCCTGTGGGCCGGGGATTTGGCGGTGAGCGGCAGCGCGAACTGGCTTACCGCTTTGGCGTGAACCTCGTGATGCATGTGCTGACCGGCAATTACAAAAGCGATCAGGTCCACGTGCCTGCCTTGCTGGATCGGTTGGGCCAATGACCGGAACCGTCCTTTTTGACCCGCTGGTGCCTTGGCCCGTTCTGATTGTACTGGCTGTGCTGGTGCTGGGCGGTGTTGGCCTCGCGCTGATACGAGGGCTGAGTGGTTGGGCCTTGCGCGGGCTTGCCGGGCTCGTGGTGCTGGCCGCGCTCAGCGGACCGGCATTTCAGCAGGAGGACCGCGCACCCCTGACCGACATCGTGATTATCGCCGAAGACCAAAGCGCCAGCCAGCAATTGCCCGGACGCCCCGGCCAGACTGCAACAGCCGCTGACGCACTTGAGGCGACGCTGAATGCCCGCGACGGCGCAGAAGTGCGCAGGATCACCGTGCCCGACGGCGAAGAGGACGCAGGCACACGCCTGATGACCGCGCTGTCCGATGCGCTCGCAGAAGAGCCGCGCGCCCGTGTTGCCGGACTGATCGCGATCAGCGACGGACAGGTACACGACGCCGATCTGCCGTTGGACCTGCCTGCACCGCTGCACCTGCTGCTGACGGGACGAGAGACCGACTGGGACCGCCGCCTGATTGTCAAAAACGCCCCAGCCTTTGCCATCATCGGTGAGGCCGTGACCCTGACCCTCCGGATTGAGGACAGCGGAGCGGCCCCCACGGACACCGGTCTTGCACCGCTGGACATTTCGGTCGACGGGTCCGAACCGCAGCGGTTCAACGTGCGCATCGGCGAAGATGTGGAACTGCCAGTGACGCTGCCCCATGGCGGGCTGAACGTGATCCAGTTCACTGTGCCCGAAGCGGACGGCGAATTGACCGACCGCAACAACACCGCGCTGATTCAGATGAACGGCATCCGTGACCGCCTGCGGGTGCTGCTGGTGTCGGGTGAACCACATGCGGGTGGGCGAACATGGCGCAACCTGCTCAAGTCTGACAGTTCCGTCGACCTCGTCCATTTCACCATCCTGCGCCCCCCGGAAAAACAGGACGGCGTGCCCGTAGGAGAGCTGTCGCTGATCGCCTTTCCCACGCGGGAGCTGTTTCTGGAAAAGATCGACGATTTCGACCTGATCATCTTTGATCGCTATAAACGGCGCGGCATCCTGCCTGCGCTATACCTTGAAAACGTGGCGCGTTATATCCGTGATGGCGGAGCGGTTCTGGTGGCTGCCGGACCGGATTTCGCAAGTGCCGATAGCCTATATCGCTCGCCCTTGGGTGAGGTGATGCCAGCGCAGCCGTCGGCCCGCGTTCTCGAAGAAGCCTACCGCCCCGAAGTGTCGGAGATCGGCCAGCGCCATCCGGTCACCACCGGCTTGCCCAGTGCCGGTGACTGGGGCCGTTGGCTGCGCCAGATCGACGTGGAACCCCGCTCTGGCAAGACGGTGATGGAAGGGATTGACGAACGGCCCCTGCTGATCCTCGACCGGGTGGACGAGGGGCGCGTGGCGCTTTTGGCATCGGATCACGCATGGCTGTGGAACAGAGGTTACGAAGGTGGCGGGCCGCAGCTGGAATTGCTGCGCCGGCTCGCCCACTGGATGATGAAAGAACCGGAGCTTGAAGAAGAGGCGTTGACCGCCGTTGCCACCGGCCAGAACATGCGCATCGCAAGACGCACATTGGAAGAAAGCGTGCCGCCGGTCACGGTTACGGGACCGGATGGAACCATCACAACCCTCGACATGGTGCAGACCGCACCGGGCCTGTTCGAGACGGATTTCGAAGGTCCAGAGATCGGGCTTTACCGCCTTGCCAACGGAGACCAGGAGGCCGTGATCGGCCTTGGCCCCGCAGCGCCCAAGGAATTTGAGCAAACCATCGCCTCTGGCGACATCCTCGAAAACCGTGTGGCCGTCACACGCGGCGGGATCGTCCGCATCGAAGATGGCGTGCCGCGTCTGCGCAATGTGCGCGAGGGGCGGCCCGCGGCGGGGCGCGGCTGGATCGGGCTGACCCCGCGCGGGGCCTATGAGACGGTGGATGTGCGCCAGTCGGCACTGTTGCCGCCGTGGCTGGTGCTGCTGCTCGCCGCCGGGTGCATCACCGCAGCGTGGCTGCGCGAGGGCCGCCGCTAGGGGCGCGCCTGCACGGTCACATGCGCCGACTGGCCTTGCGCGTCGATCACCGAAATATCCGTGTAGCCCGGTCCGAGCCGCCCAAGGTCGATCTGACGACCACGTTGTCGCGTCTCGATTGGTTGCCCGTTCACCAAAACGGTGAGCGGCAGGCTGCCGCCGCGCACTTTGACCACCGTGTCCGGCGTCGCCAGCAATGCGCCGTCCGGGGGAAACGTGACCTCTGGCCCTGTGTCCCGCGCCGCGGTGGGTTCAAACCGGCGCAACCGACTGGGCAGTTCGCCTTGCGTCAGGATCAGCGTATCCGTCGGGGGGGGCGGCAACGGGGTATAGTCAGGCGTCAACCGGCCAAAGACCTCGAACAGAAGCGGCGCGGCGACGTCGCCACCAAAGGCCCCCGGCACCGGTGTTCCGTCTGGCCGCCCGATCCACACGCCCACCACATGGCGTCCGTCAAACCCCACAGCCCACGCGTCCCGGTGGCCATAAGACGTGCCCGTCTTGTACGCCAGCCCGGCGCGCGCCCCGGACGGGGGTGCGATGTTTGCCAATATGTCACCCACCTGCCACGCCGCGCGCGGCGCCAAGACTGTGGATCCTGACCGTGCGGCACCCGCCTGCACGTGCAAGGGCCGCGCCTGTCCCTGCTGCGCCATCCCGGCATAGAGCGTCACCAGATCATCAAGGCTGATCCCTACGCCGCCCAGTGCGACGGCCAGCCCCGGTGCCGCGTCGCCCGGCAGTTGCGGATTTGTGCCAAACGCGCGCATCGCGGCCATCAAGCGGTCCGGCCCCAAGGCTTCGGTCAGCGCCACCACGGGCACGTTCAGCGATTGTGCCAGCGCATCCCGCACCGCGATGTCACCGCGAAAGAAACCATCGAAGTTTTGCGGCGCGTAGCGGCCAAATTGCATCGGCTGATCCGCGATGACCGTCGATGGATGCGCCAACCCACGATCAAAGGCCAGCGCGTAGACCAGTGGTTTGAGTGTCGATCCCGGCGACCGCACGGCACGTGCCATATCAACAAAGCCAAGCCCGCCCGAGGCGTCGGAATACACAGGTGCGCCGAGCCGCGCCAGAACTTCGCCTGTCTGGTGGTCGGCGACCACGATCGCAGCGGACACGCGGGCAGGCATCCGCGCCACATGCGCGCGGGCCAGCGTTGCGATCTGGGATTGCAGCCCGCGGGACAGGGTTGTGTCGAACTGGCGTGCGTCCGGGTCAGCAGCGCGCAGCGCATCAGCCAGATGCGGGGCCTGCATTGGCACCGGCAGCATCGCGCGCGGCACGGGCGCATCGGTGGCGGCCTGCCCCAATCGCGCCAACACCCTGTCCCGCGCGGCGCGCGCCTGTTCCGGAAACCGGTCGGGCCTGCGTGTTTCAGGTGCTTGTGGCAAGGCGACCAGCAACGCCGCCTCGGACGGGGACAGGCGGCGTGGCTCTTTGCCGAACCACAGCAGGCTGGCGCTGCGCACCCCTTCGATCCGCCCGCCATAGGGGGCGTGTTGCAGATAGAGCCGCAGGATTCCGTCTTTGGTCAGACGACGCTCCAACGCCCATGCGACGCGCATCTGACGCAGTTTGCCCCGGACCGATCCCGTGGGTCCATTTTCCAAAAGCCGCGCCACCTGCATGGTCAGGGTCGACCCACCCGACACCACGTCCCTATGCCACAGCGCCTGCGCCACGGCGCGCCCCATCGCGCGGGCATCCACACCCGTATGCCGCCAAAACCGCTTGTCCTCATAGCGCACGAGCATGTCGACAAAGCCCGCGTCGACCTGATCGCCCCGCACCGCCAGCCTGACACGCCCGTTCTCCACATCAAAGGCGCGCAACATATGGCCGTCGCGATCCCGCATTTCCACTGAGGTTTCCGCCAGAACAGGCGGCAAATCCGTCCGGTCCACCCAGCGTGACCAGCCCGCATGACAGCCCATCACGGGCAGCACAGACGCGGCCAGCAGCGCCAGTGTCAGGCGCATGTTCACTCGCGGACCAAGGTCCGGCTCGTGCCGGTGATGGCGCGGTATTCGGGGCGGTACATATCCTCGACCCGTGCTGCCGGATGATGGAAATCCCCCGGACTGACCGCCCGTGCGACATAGGCCAGTTGGAAGGTCTCACTGCCGCGATGGTTCACAGCGGCAAGGAAGCGGTCGGTCCGAAATTCTGCATGTTCGGTGGTCGCCGGTTTGAGCCAGTCTAGCGCACGGATATCGCCGGAGCGCAGCAGGTTGGGATTGTCGATCTCGATCCCGGCAGGCAGTGGGTCGTCCACCATCAGACGCGCGCCAACCTCTTCGAATGGCGTGACGTCCAGCACGATGACCCGGCGTTCCCCCACCTGCCACGGCCCGTCCACCGGCGCCCCGTCCATGGTGAAACTGCGCCGTGTGATGGCATAGCCATACCCCCCCGCTTGCGGTGCCACGATGGGGACGCCGTAGGTGGTCAGCGTGAGGTCCTGCGCCGTGCCCGAGATGTTCTCGATCAGCGACGCGGTACCGCGCGCGCTGTGCGATCGCACCACTGGCCCGACGACCTGCGTGCCGTTCACAGCGAACAGTGCAGGGCCGCCCGGCGCACGCAGAGCTTGGGCCGCCATCACGATCTGCGCGGCCTCTTGTGTGGAATAGCTGCGGTTCTGCCCGGTGATCACACTTGCCAGCGCGGTGCGGTCCACCCGGTTGCTGCCCGCCTGTGCTGCGAGGTGCAGCACCCCCGCTGCGTCACGCACAGGGGTGCCGAAATCGGCACGCCAGCGCGGGCCATCCGGTGATGGGGACAGCGCCATGTCCTGCGCCAGCCCGAACATCTTGTCGGCGCGGGCCTGTTCACCATATTGCGCCAGTGCCGCACCCATCTGAGCGCGTGCCAGCGGCGTGGCAAAGGCGGTCGATTTGGTATCCACGTAGTACCGCAAGTCGCCAATCCGCGCGGCCCCTTCGCGGGCCAGCACCAGCAACGCATAAGCAAGGTCCTGACCGCCGCTGTCGAAATCTGGTGCGTAATTGACGCGGTTGCGCAGGTTGTCCAGCGCCAGCGTCATCGCGTGATCCGGCACAGCATATCCCGCCATCCGGGCCTGACTGAGGAAATCTGTGACATAGGCGTCAAGCCAGAATTCCCCCGCCTGTGCCCGCCACATGCCAAAGGCGCCGCTGCTGGCCTGTCGGGTCAGAACGCGGGCAATTGCATCGTTGATCCGCATGTCGATGTCATCCAGCCCGGCACCTGTCGCAAGGTCGGACGCATAGAGCAGCGGCAATGCGGCAGATGTCACCTGTTCGGTGCAGCCGTAGGGATAGCGGTCAAGCTGGCGCAGCAGCCCCGGCATATCAAAGCGCGACAAGGGACCGGCGGCCACCGTAACCTCCGCCCCGTCGGGACGCAGATCAGCAAAAAGGTTGTCGTCCAGCGTCAGTGCTGCACCTGCCGCAAGGGTCAGCCTGCGCGTGATAGCGATGGTCGGATCGTTGGACCGGACGCCCAATGTCAATGCCTTGCGCAACGTGGTCCCGTCTGGTGTCGTCAAGACGGCTGTGATGGAGTGATCCCCCACCGCGTTGGCGCGGATCGGTAAGGCGACGCGCAGCGTGCCGCTTTGGGCAATGTCGATTTGCGCGGGTGCCTGTCCGACACTGATGCCCGATGCGGTGACGCTCAGGTCCATCTGACCGGCTTGGCCTGCCGCATGAACGAATTCCAGTTGCACCCGGCTTTGATCACCCGGCGCCATGAACCGCGGAAGGGCGGCAGAGATGACCACGGGGTCGCGGGCGACCACCTCGGTCTGTGCCTGACCGACACCTTGCGCAGACCACGCCACCGCCATCAGGCGAATGGTGCCGTTGAACGCGGGGCGCGGGATGGGGATTGTCGCCGTGCCGTCCGGGCCAAGGCGGACCGGACCAGAAAACGCTGCCATGACCGCTTCGGTCGGGGGCGGACCTTGCCGCGCCATACCCGCCGCCGCGTCGCCGCCGGACCGGATGGTGCCCAACGCGCCACTGCTGGAATCGATCAACCGTCCGTACAGATCGCGGAGATCGACGCCCAGACGCCGCTGACCAAAGTAGTGGCCTTGCGGATCAGGCGCTTCGAACCCGGTGAGGTTGAGGATGCCGACATCGACCGCTGCCAGCGTCACATATCCCTGCACGCTGCCCAAACCGTCCACGCGAACGGTCACCTCGGTGTTTCCCGCCTGACCATCCGTGGTGGTCGGGGCGTCCAACGTAACGGCCAGCGCCTTTGAACCTGGATCAATCGCGGCGTGGGCGATGCCCAGTGCCCGCGACGGACCAAAGGCGTCTTGCGCCGTACCGCGCAGGATTGAGGCGGCGACATAGGCACCAGTGCCCCAATCCGGGGTCACGTCCAACATCACCGTGTTTTCCCCCGCGACAACCGGCACCGTACGCCGTTCGATCACATCGGAAGCCAGCACAGACACCAGTGCGGTCCCGTCAAACGGTGCATCGATGCGCAATGTGGCTATGTCACCCGGCGCATAGGCCGCCGCATTCAGGGCCACCAGCGCACGGTCGGGTGTGTCACTGCTGTCCGATGCCCCGTACCACCCGGCGGAAAACCCAAAAGAGCTGGCAGTATAGAGGCCGTCCGCACGCGCCACGACAAACTCGTAGTCGCCCCAGTCAGTGGGGACAGACACTTGCACGGGCTGGTCCGACAGGGTCACGTCACCTTGGGCGACACGGGTGCGGGTGGTGACCGGCTCCCAGTTCCAGTTGCCATAAAGCTGATACCACTGATACCGCGTCTCGACCCGGTTCACGGTCCACGTCGCGGGCATCGGCTGTGCCGCGCCCGCCGCAATCAGATCAAACTGCGCCTCCGCGCCTTCGGGGAGGACATCGTCAAAGGCAGGACGAATGCCGATCACCGGACCTGCCGGAGCGACCGGACGGGTCACTGTGCGCTCGACCGGGCGGCCCGCCCCATCGGAGACCCGCAGGGTCACGGCGGCTTGCAACAGGACACCTTCGGCCTCGATCTCAGGCCAGTTCAGTGGCACTTGCGCCAAACCATTTGCGTCAGTGCGCAGGCTGGGCAGCGCCGACTGTCGGGCCGAGAATGCCGCATCGTGGCGTCCAAAACGGTAGCCCGGTTTGTCAGCCAGCGTGTCACGGCGGGTCAGGCGCAAGTCGCCCTCCACGGCCAGATCGGCACCGGGCGCGCCAAAGAGATATCGCGCTTCGGCACGGATGGGCGATGCGACCCCCAAGGTCAGCGGGCCCCCGGGCAGATCAAGGGACACATCGATCCGTTCGGGCACAAAATCTTCGACCAGCAGCGTCTGACTGGCAAGTGCAGGCGCGTTCAGGTCGCTCTTGACCTCGACCCGCCACGTGCCGCGCGGGACAGCATGGCCCAACGGCAGGGAAAACACGTGGCCACCGGCCATGTCCGCGTCGCTCAATACGCGGCTATATTCGACCCCATCGGGCCGGAACAGGATGGCCGTCACCGGCAGGCCCGTCAGGGCCATCGTCTGGGCATCACGGGCAAGGGTGGTCACATGCACCGTGCCCCCGGGACGGTAGGCACCCCGGTCGGTCGTCAGAAACAGATCAATGGGTGGGGCCGGTGGCCGCCCTTCAACCCCGCGATCGGACAGATCAAAGGCCGGGCCGGTCAGCGGCAGGAACACAAAATCCTCTCCTGCGCGCACCTGCACCATCGCCGGTGCGGCTGCGCCACGACCCCGCGTGACCCCTGCCGGAAAGGTCACATATCCGTCGGCGTCGGTCCGTGTTGTGGCCAATACAGCGTTGGCACGGGACACCAGCGTTACGTCCGCTCCGGCCACAGCGCTCGCATCGCCAAGCGCGCGTACGGCGGCGGTCATTCCGTCATTGCCTTGCCACGTGGTGATCCCAAGATCCGACAGGACAAACCATTGCGTTGCCGAGGCCTGACTGTATGGATCACTGCCCGGCACACGCGCGGACAGCACATAGATGCCCGCAGGCTGGCCGCCCAACGCCTCTGACAGGGGCAGGCGCGTGCGGGTTTCGACGTTCAAGTCACCCAGCACTGCGCCGGTGCCACGCCAAACCTCTTCGCCCATCGACGCTTTGAACTCGCGTTCCTGCCACTGTGACAGCGGGCGCCCGAACACATCCTCACGCAGGGCGCGCACCAGATTACGGTCACTCACCCGCGACAGGACAAGCTCAACCTCATCGAGGTTCACAGTTTCCACAGGAAGCGCGACATCACCACCGCGCGCCAGAACATAGGCACGTCCGGGAAACCGAACGGCTGGCGCACGGTCGCGCACATAGATCGACAGTTGCACGTCGCGGGCCAGCACCTCGCCGCTTTGGGCGGGCAGACCCTGGCGCAGGGTGATCTGATACCGGGTGCCGTGGCGGGCCCCGTCCAGACACAGCTGCACCCCATCCGCCTGTGCCACCAGATCCGCTTCACCCGCCGTCACATAGGGATCGTAGTCAAAGCCCGCCTTGATCAGCGGTTCGGAAAAGGTCGCACAGATGCGCGGGTTGGCGGCATCGTTATCGACCGTGTGGTCGGTAGTGCGAAAGCCGTATTTGCCAATGGCCTTGTCCAGCATATCAGACGTGCTGTCGCGCGGCTGGATGGCCTGCGCCAGACGCAATGGCGCGATCATGTCGCGGCCTCGGCGGGTCGCCTCGTAGGCCAATGCCAACTCGATGAGAGCGGTTGCTTGCCCACCTTCGGATTGTGCCCGGAGGTAGCCGTTCAGCGCCGCAGGCACAGCCTCGTTCCGCGCGCGCCGCCGTTGCGCAGACGTCACTGTGTCGCCCAGTCTTCGGGCATGGTCTGCGTAGCGCGTCCAAAGGTCCGGCGCGTCCGTGAGTGCCACAGCACCGCCAACCCAACGCAGGGCCGCTGCCCGGTCACCGCGCTGCCATGCCGCGTCAGCGGCGGCGATCAGATCATCAACGGTTGCAGACCCGACCGGATAGCGCGCGCCCATGGATTGCGCCATGACCCGCGCTGCATTCAGGTCCCTGTCACCCGGCGCCAGCGCCGCGGCGCGCGCGGCCGCACCTTGTACAATCCGGGCAGGTGTTTCGACCCGTGTCGCGGATATCGCCCCGACATAGGGTTCGCGCGCGTTGACAGCTGATTTCGGGAAACAGGCATTGGAACGGGTGTTGAACGTGAAGGCAACGCATTGGTCATCTGCGCTGCACGCCCGCTGGCACGCCTCTTGGGTCGTATCAAAGAGGTTCGCCCGATCCGCCCCATAGAAATCCACATCGCGGGAAAAGACATAGCGGCGGTCCGGCACCGCGTTCTGCGCGGCGACCCCGGTTGCGAGCGTCAAAACGGTAGCAAAATAGGCAATCAGGCGCATCACCCGTCTCCAATCACTGTGTCGGTAATGTCGCAAGCCTGCCACGGCCCGCTCTGCCAGCGCAACGGATAAGCTGTCCCGGCATTAAGCCATTGTTCACCGGGATCGTGACATATCTCGACCAAAGTGAATTGGCGGAGCGGGTCATGAGCCTGGCAAACAAGCTGGCTGAAGAACGGCGCGGGCGGCTCGCGGCAGAGCGGCTCTTGGAACTTAAGCAGGCGGAGCTGTCGGCAGCCAATCGGAAGCTGGGCCGCCATGCGGCTGCGTTACAGGGTGAAATCGTCGAAACCCGGGCCGAAGTGGCCAATGTCCGCACTGAAAACGAACGCGTCCGCAGCGAATTGGGGCAGGCCAACCAAAAGGTTGAGGTGGCCGAACGCCGGCTGTGGCACTCGGTTCAGACGATCACCGATGGATTTGCCATTTTCAATTCCGACAATGAAATGGTTGCGGCGAATGCCAGCTATCTCGCCGTGTTCGACAATCTGGACGTGGTCCGGCCCGGCGTGAACTACATCACGATCCTACAGGTTCTCACGGACGAAGGGATTGTAAACACAGGTAATCTTGCACCGGATGACTGGCGGCAGATGATGGTGGAACGGTGGATGCAATCTGCACCCGAACCGATCACGATCCGGCTGTGGAATGATCAATACATCCGACTCGTGGACAGGCGCGGACAGGCGGGCGACATCGTCTCGCTTGGTCTGAACATCACCGAATCTGTTGAGCACGAAAAACAGCTCAAGGCCGCGCGGGCACAGGCAGAGGCGGCAAGCCGCGCCAAATCCGCCTTCCTCGCCAACATGAGCCACGAGATCAGGACGCCGATGAACGGGGTTGTCGGCATGGCGGAACTGCTCGCCGACACGGGCCTGTCCGAGGAACAGCAGCTATATGTGGATACGATCCGAAACTCGGGCGAGGCGCTGCTCGTCATCATCAATGACGTGCTCGACTATTCCAAGATCGAGGCGCAAAAACTGCAACTGCATCCCGAACCCTTCGATCTGGAGCGCAGCATTCACGAAGTGATCATGCTGCTGCAACCCTCTGCGCGGGACAAAGGGCTGACATTGCTGGTGGATTACGACCTGTTCCTGCCCACAACTTTTGTCGGCGATCCGGGGCGGATCAGGCAGGTTCTGACCAACCTGATGGGCAACGCGGTCAAATTCACGCAGGACGGGCACGTTCTGGTCCGCGTCATCGGTGTACCGGATGCCGATACGGGTGAGGCGCAAGTGACCATCACGATTGAAGATACCGGCATCGGCATCCCCGAGGACAAGATCGAGCACATTTTTGGTGAGTTCAATCAGGTCGAAAATGACCGCAACCGACAGTTCGATGGCACCGGCCTTGGCCTTGCGATTTCGCAGCGGCTGGTGTCGCTGATGAAGGGTGAGGTCTGGGTGACCAGTGAGGACGGTGTCGGGTCCTGTTTTGGCTTTCGCGTGCCGCTGACAATGAGCGATGAGGTGCTACCCGCGCATCCACCTGTTCCGGACGGATTGCGTCGGGTGCTGGTGGTGGATGATCTGTCAGCAAACCGGCTGATCCTTGAACGCCAGCTGGAGCAGTTGGGCCTTGGCGTCATCTGTTGCGCCAACGGCGCTGACGCTCTGCGGCATCTGGACGAGGTGGACCTTGTCCTGACCGATCACAACATGCCCGAAATGGACGGGTTGGAACTGGCCGAAGCGATCCATGCATCGGGCAGCACCGTGCCGGTATTGTTGCTGACCTCGAACCCGACATTTGCGGCAAACGATCCGGGTGCCCAGCACCTCTTCGGAATTGCGCAAAAACCGGTGCCCCGGGCCGAACTGTTTTCACGGCTGCAAAGCGTTGGCCCAATCGTGGCACCGGACGCCCCTGACACCGCCGCACCCGCAGAACCGCCTGTCGTCGAGGAAGTACAGGTACAGGTGCCCGACACGCCACGCCTGATGCGCGTGCTGGCCGCCGAAGACAACAAGACAAACCAGCTTGTCTTTACCAAGATGATCAAGGACGCCAAAATTGATCTCAAATTTGCGGCCAATGGGCTGGAAGCGGTGGAACTGTTCCAGAGCTTTGCGCCCGATCTCGTTTTCATGGACATCTCCATGCCCAAGATGGACGGCAAACAAGCCACCGCCGAAATCCGGTCCATTGAGGCCGAACATGGCGGTCACGTGCCCATCGTCGCGATGACGGCCCATGCAATGGAAGGGGACGATCAGGGGATTCTGGCCGCCGGCATCGACCACTACCTGACAAAACCGCTGCGCAAGGCCGAAATCCACAAGCGTCTGTCAGCCGCCTGTCCGGATGCGGTCACACACCCCTTTGCACAGAAAGAAAGCGCGGATCACGCGGTCGGATAAGGACGGACAAAGACAAGGCGCGCATCGTCGGACAGTGCGGGCTGATACGCGTAGCCATCTGTATCAAACGACCTAACACCCTCCACATCCACCACCCGATTGTCGAGGATATGTCGCGCCATCGCCCCCCGGGCGCGCTTGGCAAAAAAGCTGACGATCTTGGGACCCTGCCCTTTGTCTTCCATAAAGACGGGCGTGATGACCTGCGGCCTGAGCGCCTTTTCCGGGACCGCACCAAAATATTCCTGACTGGCGCAGTTGACGATCATACCCGTGCCCACATCCTCGGCCTGCGCGTTCAGAGCCTTTGACAGATCGGTCCGCCAATAGTCATAAAGCGACGCGCCCCGCCGTGTTTTCAAGCGGCTGCCCATCTCCAGCCGGTAGGGCTGAATGGCATCAAGCGGCCGCAGCAGACCGTAAAGTCCCGACAGAATGCGCAACCGATCCTGCGCATAGGCAACCGTTTCCGCGTCCATCGTCGCGGCATCCAACCCCTGATACGTGTCACCGGCAAACGCATAGAGTGCAGGGCGCGTCACCTCCTGTGACGGCGTATCGGAAAAGGCCTGAAACCGATCACGGTTCAGGCGGGCGAGATCATCACTCAGATCCATAAGCGCCTTGAGCTTGCCAAGGGTCAGGTTGCGCGCCGTCTTGGCAAGACGCGCGGCGTCCTCCTGCATGGCAGGTGCCGTCATTGCGACGTCCCTGTCGCTCCAGTCCAGCCGCTTGGCCGGTGAGATCACCACCAACATATCCCTGCCCCTTTTGCCTGTCGTCCCGCTGATCTAGCCCGCAGCACGGAGCACGTCCAGAAACGCGCCACCAAACCGTTCCGCCTTGCGATCACCCAGCACCCGTTCCAGCGCCGCAGCGTCCGGACGGTGCAATTGCGCGACCTTGGCCAATTGTGATGCCGAACAGCTGAGCGGTTTTTGCGTGCCATCTGAGCCGCGCGCCAGATCGGCCTGCACGGCGAGCAGTTGGTCATAGATCGTTCCCGCCTCGCGCCCGGCGAGCTTGGCGCGGGTTGGATGCAGGTCCTCGGACGCGCCGGTGATCACCTCGAGGAAGGTCGCGCCA
Organism: uncultured Tateyamaria sp.; assembly: GCF_947503385.1. Lineage (GTDB taxonomy): Bacteria > Pseudomonadota > Alphaproteobacteria > Rhodobacterales > Rhodobacteraceae > Tateyamaria. The sequence continues at coordinate 621,927 of NZ_CANNDO010000001.1, read as the reverse complement.
TAATTCTGCAACTTCTTCGACCCGATCCCGCTGATCCCCGCCATGTCATCCAGCGTCGCAGGACGCCGTTCGGCCATTTCGATCAACGTGCGGTCCGGGAAAATCACATAGGCCGGCACCTTGGACGCCTCGGCCAGCGCCCGGCGCTTGGCTTTGAGCGCGGACAACAGCGGCGCGTCTTCCTCGGACACCAGCGTCTTGATCGCAGGACGGCGCGGTGCCCCTTTGATCGTGTCGCGGCGCAGGGTGATCTGCGCCTCGCCCTTGAGGATCGGGCGGGCCCGTTCCGTCATGCGCAGCGCGCCGTGACGTTCGGGATCGGGACGCATCAGGTCATGTCCCATCATCTGCCGGAAAATCGCCTGCCATTCGGGTTTGGAATAGTCCTTGCCGACGCCAAAGGTTGGCAGGTCCTTGTGGCCGCGCTGGCGCACCTTGTCCGTATCGTTGCCCAGCAGAATATCGATCAAATGGCCCGACCCGAACCATTCCGCCGTGCGCAGGGCCGCCGACAATGCCTTGCGGACAGCGGTCGTGCCATCAAAGAGTTTGGGCGGGCTATCGCACAGGTCACATTTGCCGCAACTGACTGCATCTTCGCCAAAATAGCCAAGCAGGGTTTTGCGGCGGCATTCCAGCGCCTCGGCCAATCCCAGCAATGCGTTAAGCCGCGCATGATCCGCCATGCGGCGTTCAGGCGGGGCCAGCCCTTCGTCGATTTGCGAGCGGCGGAGTTTGATGTCTTCGGGACCGTATAGCGTCAGGGTTTCGGCGGGCGCGCCATCGCGGCCCGCACGCCCGATTTCCTGATAATAGGCTTCGATGGATTTGGGCAGGTCTGCGTGGGCAACCCAGCGTATATCAGGTTTGTCGACCCCCATGCCAAAGGCAACTGTGGCGGCGACAATCAGACCGTCCTCCTGCTGGAATTTGCGTTCGGCGATGCGGCGGTCTTCGGGGTCCATGCCGCCATGGTAGTGGATTGCGGCGTGTCCGGCCTCGCGCAGGCCTTGGGCAAGGGTTTCCGTTTTTGCGCGGGTGCCACAATAGACGATGCCCGACTGCCCCTTACGCGCGGCGGCAAAGTTCAGAATTTGCGCCCTCGGGCCATTCTTGGCCGCAAAGGCAAGGTGGATATTGGGCCGGTCGAAACCGCGCAGGAAGGTGCGCGGGATCTGCCCATCGAACAGTTTTTCGATGATCTCCGCTTGGGTTTCCGCATCAGCAGTCGCTGTGAACGCCGCCAACGGCACATCGAGGGCCGCACGCAATGCGCCTATGCGCAGATAATCGGGGCGGAAATCGTGGCCCCATTGGCTGACGCAATGCGCCTCGTCCACGGCGATCAGGCTGACACCGATCCGGCGCAACATCCCGATAGAGGACCCGGCCGCCAACCGTTCCGGCGCGATGTAAAGGAGCTTGAGCCTGCGCGCCTCCAGTGCCTCCCACACGGCGTCGGTTTCCTCGGGCGTGTTCCCGGATGTCAAAGCACCGGCGGCGACCCCGGCGGCCTGCAACGCACGCACCTGATCACGCATCAGTGCAATCAGCGGTGAAATGACCACCGTGACCCCATCCCGCATCAGCGCAGGCAGTTGAAAACACAAAGATTTCCCGCCGCCTGTCGGCATGATGGCAAGTGCGTTTTCGCCAGCGGCAACCGCATCGACGATCTCTTCCTGTCCGGGGCGGAAATCATCGAATCCAAAGACGTCGTGCAACAGCGTGGCAGCGCTGGCCATGGCGGAAACCCTATAAAATTTTATATGTCTGCTCGTTTGAATACAGACTCACATTTTAAGGGCTCGTAAACAAGTCCCCGAACGCGCCGGATCAGCGCAATCCAAAGATCGCAGGCAGGATGATCGAACGGATCGCAATCAGGATCACAAAGGCGACCAGTGGTGCCAAATCCAACGGGTGCGTATCCGGCATATACCGGCGGATCGGTCGGTAGATGGGTTCCAGCAGCTTGTTCAACCCGGTCCAAATCTGGCTCACCAGCGGCTGGTTCATATTCAGCACCTGAAAACTGATCAGCCAGCTCATGATGATGTGGATGATCATGATCCAATAGACCACGCCCAGCACCAGTTGAAGCAGTTGATAAATGACCATGGCCTGTTCCTTTGCGGTGTTTGGTTAGTGGTAGGGCGCACCGCGATGTGGCGCAAGGTCACATTGGACCGCCCCTTGATGTTACGCCGCACTGCCGCATTTTAAGAACAAAGGAGAAGCCCATGTTCCCGTTCGTCCGCTTGATCAAAGAGATGCTGGTGGCCCGGCGTCAGGCGCCGATTGGCCTGACGGATCTGCACGTCACGCAGCACATAGTGTTGCCGTGGGATTTGGACGGGTTTCTTGAACTGAACAATGGCAGGGCGCTGACGCTTTATGACCTTGGGCGGCTGGGTATGGGCGCGCGCGTGGGCCTGATCGAAGTGCTCAAGCGCGAACGCTGGGGCCTGACCATGGCCGGGTCATCCGTCCGGTATCGCCGCCGGATGCACGCCTTTGAACGGTTCGAGATGCGCAGCCGCGCGGTCTGTTGGGACGACAAGTTCACCTATATCGAACAGTCCATGTGGAAGGCGAACGGCGAATGCGCAAGCCATGTGCTCTACCGCTCTGCGGTGACGGACAAAAACGGGATCGTGACGCCGGACCGGGTGCTGACGGCAATGGGAGAGGATGCAACCTCGCCACCCATGCCCGACTGGATTGCCGCGTGGATCAAGGCCGAAGCACAGCGACCCTGGCCTCCGATGCAGGACACACCCGCACGCACGTTGTCTGACGCCGCCTGAACGCGGCACTTGCCTTGCAGGCTGCTGCCTGCTTTGCTCGCCCCAATGATAAAATTGGGGTGGGACCAGTGGCAGACGTTTCTCTGAAAAGGCGCATATGGGGCTGGATGGCCTTCGATTGGGCCACGCAGCCATTTTATACGCTTGGGCTGACATTCGTGTTCGGGCCGTATTTTGCGGCGGTCTCACTGGGCTATTACGAGACACAGATTGACGACCCCGACGGCGCGCGCGCTGCCAGCCAAGCGTTGTGGTTCTGGGCCAATACGATTGCGGGCATGATGATCGCCTTTACGGCGCCATTGGTCGGAGCCTACGCCGACAGCACCGGGCGACGAATGCCGTGGATTTGGGCGTTTTCCCTGCTTTATGTCGCAATGGTCGGAGCGCTCTGGTTCACATATCCGGACGGATCGACCCTGTTCATGGTGCTGATTGCCTTCAACGTGGCACTGATCGGGGCAGAGTTTCTGTTGATCTTTGTGAACGCCATTCTGCCCTCTCTCGGGGACAAGGACGAGATCGGCAAAATCTCGGGCAACGGCGCAGCACTCGGTTACTGGGGTGGGGTGCTGTCGCTGTTCATTATGCTTCTGCTTTTGGCCGAAAATGACAGTGGCAAGACGCTTGCCGGGTTGGACCCGCTTTTTGGACTTGATCCGGAGGCGCGCGAGGGCACGCGGTCCGTGGGACCGTTCATCGCACTGTGGTTCATCCTGTTTATGGTCCCGTTTTTCCTGTGGGTGCGCGAACCGCGACAGGCCAATCGCACGGGTGGCATCAGCGATGCCATGGCGGATCTCAAACAATCGCTCAAGGGCGCGTTGGGGCGGCGGTCCCTGCTGAACTTTCTCATCTCTTCGATGTTTTACCGGGACGCGCTGAATGCGCTTTATTCTGCCGGTGGCGTCTATGCGACGCTGGTGCTGGGTTGGTCGATCATCCAGATCGGTGTGTTTGGCATCGTCGGTGCCATCACCGCGGCGGTGGCCACACAGATCGGCGGCATCTTTGACAGCCGGATCGGACCAAAGCCGGTGATCAAGGTCTGTTGCTATATCCTGATCGCAGTGTGTGTCGTGATTGTCGGTATGTCGCGGGAAAGCATCTTTGGCCTGATCATCCTGTCTGAAGGATCGTCGCTGCCGGATATCGTGTTCTACGTCTGCGGGGCCGCCATCGGCGGAGCGGGCGGCGCGATCTATGCTGCGTCCCGGTCCATGATGGTGCGCCACACCCATCCCGAACGGCCCACAGAAGCGTTTGGCCTTTTTGCGCTGTCCGGAAAAGCGACGGCATTTCTGGCCCCGGCTCTGATTGCGCTTGTATCGACGCTGACAGGCAATGCACAATTCGGGTATATTCCGGTCATACTCCTGTTTGTCGCTGGCCTGTTCCTGTTGCGATACGTAAACCCCGAAGGAGACCACGCCCAATGGTCAAAATCCGACGTGCCTTTACCCTGATTTCAACACTTCTGCTCTGCGCCTGCGCAGGCGGAGCTGACACGGACATAAGTGGCGCGCCGCTGCCCGATGTGGACCCGGCCACGCTACAGGCCTTTGCCAAGGGGCAGTTCGGCGGCAAGCGTGTCGCATCCCGGCAGAACGCTGGTGCCTTTGGCAGTTACGCCCGCGGATGCGTTGCAGGCGCGCAGCAACTCGCAGAGACGGGGCCAACATGGCAAGCCATGCGGCTGAGCCGGAACCGCAACTGGGGCCATCCCGAACTGGTGGATTTCGTGCAGGACCTGAGCCGGGCGGCAGCGGCGCAACCGGGCTGGGCGGGTCTTTATGTGGGTGACATGAGCCAGCCGCGCGGCGGACCGATGTTGACCGGCCACCGCAGCCACCAGATCGGGCTGGACGTGGATGTCTGGATGCTGCCCGCGCGGAACCTGACATTAAGTGCCGCCGACCGCGAAAACATCAGTTCGATCTCTACAAGACGCAGCAGCGGTGCCTATGTGAATTCGAACTGGACGCGCCAGCATCACGAGATCATCAAGGCGGCGGCCAGCGACAAGCGCACCGCCCGCATCTTTGTCTTTCCGGGGGCCAAGGTGCAGATGTGCAAGGACGAAAAAGGGGATCGTGCATGGTTGCGCAAAGTGCGGCCGTGGTGGGGGCACCACTATCACTTCCACGTGCGGCTGAGCTGCCCGCCCGGCACGCGCGGCTGTGTGAACCAGAACCCGCCGCCCGCTGGCGACGGCTGTGCCGATGCGCAGCAATGGGTGAACAACATCCTGAACCCGCCGCCGCCCGATCCGAACGCACCCAAGCCCAAGCCGCGCCGCGAACTGCGCGTGGGCGACTTGCCGCAACAATGCGCGGCTGTGCTGGCCTCGCAGTAGCGCTGTGGGCCGGGGCGGCGGCTGCGGGCGACGCGCTGACCTTTGTGCGGTCGATCACGTTGCAAACGGCGCTGCCCTCTTTTGGTGGTCTGTCGGCGATTGAAACGGCGGATGGCGCATCTTTTGTGGTGATGTCAGACCGGGGGCAGGCTTTTGATCTGACCCTTGACCGCGCCAATGGCACAACGGCCATCACCCGGCGCGACCAACCTGCACCGAACCGGGATAGCGAAGGATTGGCGTTGTCGGGCAGGGACCTCTTTTACAGCTACGAGGGCCCCGCCCGCGTCTTCGACGGCGCAGGCCAGATGCTGCCTGTTCTGCCCGCTTTCAATCACCTGACCGACAACGGGTCATTCGAAGCGTTGGCCGCCACGCCCGGCGGCACGGTTTACACCATCCCCGAACGATCCGGGGACAAGATGCTGCCCTTTCCGGTGTTCCGGTTCCGCGACGGCGCTTGGGACGTGGCGCGGACCTTGCCACGCACCGCCCATTTCCTACCGGCAGGGGCCGATATCGGCCCGGATGGAATGCTATACGTGCTGGAACGTGCCTTTACGCCGCTGGGGTTCCGCACCCGCATCCGCCGTTTTGATCCTGAGGTGGCGGATGGCCCGGTTGAAACCTTGCTGCGCACGCCGCCGGGCCTGCACGATAACCTCGAAGGGCTGGCTGTGTGGACGACCAACGCCGGTCAGACCTGTCTGACCATGGTGTCGGACAACAATTTCCTGCGCGTACAGCGCACCGAGATCGTTGAATATTCGCTGTCGCCCCCTCTTGCGGCGCATCCGGGTTGCGACTAAGCACCGCGCGTCGGCCAACCGGTCGGCCAAGTCCCCGCAACCTTGTTAAAACGGGTCAAAACATGACACGCGCACATCTCCCCGGCATTATCGCTATGGCCCTCATCGTGGTGGCCTCGAACGTTCTGGTTCAGTTCCTCTTTGGCAACTGGCTCACTTGGGGGGCGTTCACCTATCCGCTCGCTTTTTTGGTCACTGACATCATGAACCGCGTCTATGGCGCGGGTCCCGCCCGAACTGTTGTTTTTGTCGGGTTCATCGTTGGTGTGTTTTGCTCGCTTGTGGGCACGCAGATCATGCTGGAAGGGGACGGCTTTACCTACCCTGCGGTCACATTCCGTATCGCCATCGGCTCTGGCCTCGCCTTTCTGACGGCGCAACTGCTGGATGTCGGCATCTTTTCCGCGCTGCGCGAGGGTGCGTGGTGGAAAGCGCCACTGGTGTCCACCCTGATCGGCAGCTCTGTGGACACGGCCCTGTTCTTTACCATCGCTTTTTCGGGCGCGCTGACCTTCCTCGAACCATCCAACGATGTCAGCTGGGCCGGTGAGATGCTGCCCTTGCTGGGCGTTGGTCCGGTGGTGCCGCTTTGGGTGTCGCTGGGCGTGGCGGATTGGGGCGTAAAGCTGTCGCTGGCGCTCATTGCTTTGGCACCGTTCCGCTGGGTGACGGGCCGGGTCCGCGCAGCTGCGTAATTTCGTTGACTTTTGGTGTGGCTGTGCGACGCTCACCTTGAGTTCAACAAAGCGGAAGGAGGTGATCCAGTGTCGAGAAAGGTATTGGAGAGAGGTGTCGGAACAATGCAGGCGGACGTCCGTTAGGGCAGCCCCGAGCGGCACAGACCGCACTGCGTTGGTCGGATGACCTAACCGTCACCGCCTCCGAATGACTTTCGAAAGGGCCACTGGTTTCCAGTGGCCCTTTTTCGTGCCGGCGTCAGGCTGCGATGGCTTCGGCGTCAAGTGCGCGCCATGCAGACGCTTCGGTGTCAAAGGTTTCGGCCTCGACCGGGATCAGGGCGTTCATTGTTTCGATCAGCTCCTGCGCGCGTTCGGGTACGCCCACAACCACGTAGCGCCGCACATTCGATACGGATTTGAACCGGCTCTTCAGCGCCTCCCAGCTCCAGCTGGCGCCGGTTTCGGCACCGTCGTAGCGGTCAAAGATCATCAGCATGTCGACCTTGTCGTCGTGCCGGTCAAAGGCGTTGTTCATCAGTTCCGCCATGGCTTCCATATCTTCGCGGGACACCTCGCTTGTGATGCGGAAAGCGTAGAGATCGGGGCGGCTGGTTTGCACTTGAGTGATGCTTGGGGTCGTCAGCATTGTCATTCCTTTCACGAAAGAAACAGTTACGCCGGTCAACGCACTGGCGTTCGGGATTGTTCCGCCCATATCATGCGCCATGCTTGTGATTAACGACGCCATCACCATTCAGGATTGGGAATTGAGCGAAAGTTTTGTCCGCGCGTCCGGACCGGGCGGGCAGAACGTGAACAAGGTCGCGACGGCAGTGGAATTGCGGTTCGAGGCCGAACGCTCGCCAGCGCTCACCCCCGCTGTCAAGGCGCGCCTCAAGCGGCTCGCGGGGCGGCGCTGGACGAATGATGGCGCGCTGATTCTGCAATGTGATGAGACGCGCAGTCAGGCCCGCAACAGAGAGATCGCGCGCGCCCGACTGGTGGAATTGATCCGCAAGGCACTGGCCGCCCCGAAACGCCGGGTGGCGACACGGCCCACGTTAGGATCAAAAAAGCGGCGGCTGAAAGCCAAGAAAGAGCGAGGCGCGGTCAAGGCGCTCCGGGGCCGCATTCAATCCGACGACTAGCCAAAGGAGAGAAGATCGAGGGAGGACCGGGACGAGAAATATCCGGGCTGCGCCGCCTCGGGCACACGAAAATCGAGAGAGCCGCCGTGGTTCCGGCTGACATCCTGACCTTCCCCGCCACAGGCCGCGACGAGAGAGGCGCCGGCGAGAATACTGATAAGGACCATACGTTTCATTTTAACTGCTCACTTGGTTTATTTTGGAGGTCTATGTGTCGTCAGGATGGTGGACAAAGATGTCAATTCAGCGGCGATTGTTTGCTAGTTTGAAATAATTTGTACGGTAACGCATGGGCGGGAAAATGCGGGTGTCCCATGCTGGGACATTGTCACGCCTGAATAAAATCAATGGGTTACAGAGGTGAATTTACCGTCCGTTAGGATTTGGCACCAAAACAGCCCGGCTGCGCAATCTGGCAACAGCACCAAAAACGCCCACGCATCAAGCCCGCCCCAACCGCCTGACGTCAAACCCCGCTGCGGGCCCCTGTTGCGACCCGCAAACGTACCCGAAACCCGAACCGCAACACTTCTACTAAAATTTTAGTTTGACAGTTTCGGATGCCGGAGCATACGGTTGCGCCAGCTGGCATGTTCCAGCTTGCAATAAAATTGGGAGGAGAAGAGATGCGCAAGTATCTTATCTCCGCGACGGCCATTTGTGCCATCGTCGCGGGGACAGGGACTGCTTTTGCCGACGAGGCCGCAGCCCAAAAATGGATTGATCAGGAATTCCAACCGTCCACATTGTCCAAGGACGAACAACTGTCCGAACTGCAGTGGTTCATTCAGGCGGCTGAGCCGTTCTCGGGGATGGAAATCAACGTCCTGTCCGAAGGCATTCCGACACACGGTTACGAATCCGAAGTGCTGACCAAAGCGTTCGAAGAGATCACCGGCATCAAGGTGAACCACCAGATCCTCGGCGAGGGTGAGGTGGTGCAGGCCGTTCAAACGCAGATGCAGACCCAGCGGAACCTTTATGACGGCTACGTCAACGACTCCGATCTGATCGGCACGCATTCGCGCCTGCAACTGGCCTATAACCTGACCGAACAGATGGCGGGTGACTGGTCGGCGACGACATCGCCGACGCTGGACCTCGAAGACTTTATGGGCATCCAGTTCACGACCGGCCCGGATGGCAACCTGTACCAGTTGCCCGACCAGCAGTTTGCGAACCTGTACTGGTTCCGCAAGGACTGGTTCGACCGCGAAGACCTGCAAGAGGCGTTCAAGGCCAAATATGGCTATGACCTCGGCGTGCCGGTGAATTGGTCGGCCTATGAGGACATCGCGGAATTCTTCAGCGAAGACGTCAAGGAAATCGACGGCACCACGATCTATGGCCACATGGATTACGGCAAGCGCGCGCCCGATCTGGGCTGGCGCATGACGGATGCGTGGCTGTCGATGGCCGGTGCCGGTTCGGTGGGTGAGCCCAACGGTGTGCCGATCGACGAATGGGGCATCCGCATGGAAGCCGGTTCGTGCAACCCGGCGGGCGCATCCGTGACCCGTGGTGGTGGTGCCAACGGTCCCGCGGCGGTCTATGCGATCCGCAAATGGGACGAATGGCTGCGCCAATACGCCCCTCCGGGCGCGGCGTCGTTCGACTTTTACCAGTCGCTGCCAGCCCTGAGCCAAGGCAACGTGGCCCAGCAGATTTTCTGGTACACAGCGTTCACCGCAGACATGGTGAAACCGCAGTCCGAGGGCAACAACACCGTGGACGGCGACGGCAACCCGCTTTGGCGGATGGCACCCAGCCCGCATGGTCCCTATTGGACCGAAGGCCAGAAGGTTGGCTATCAGGATGTGGGATCGTGGACGTTCCTGAAATCCACGCCGTCGGATCGTGCACAGGCCGCGTGGCTTTATGCGCAGTTCGTCACCTCCAAGACCGTCGATGTGAAGAAGTCCCATGTGGGTCTGACCTTTATCCGCGACAGTTCCGTCAACCACGAGTCGTTCACCGAACGTGCCCCCAAACTGGGTGGTCTGGTCGAGTTCTACCGCTCGCCTGACCGCGTGCGTTGGTCGCCCACGGGTATCAACGTACCGGACTACCCCAAGCTGGCGCAAATCTGGTGGCAGCAGATCGGTGACGTGAACTCGGGTGCGTTCACTCCGCAACAGGCGATGGACCGTCTGGCCGAAGAGATGGACATCACCATGGCCCGGATGCAGCAGGCTGATGAAGCGGCTGGTGTCTATGGCGGCTGCGGCCCGCGCCTGAACGAAGAGCGTGACGCCGAGTGGTGGTTCGCCAATGGCGGCGCCAAGCCCAAACTGGACAACGAAAAGCCCCAAGGTGAGACCGTCAACTACGACGACCTTGTGGCCCGCTGGAACCAGTAAGCGCTTTGGCGGCCCCTGCACCTTGTGGGGGCCGCTGACGTAGGCCGGGCTTCAGCCCGGCAACGACAAGGGGTGCCGGGCTGAAGCCCGGCTTACGGGAACAAACATATGTCCATCGACTTGATTGACGCCACCAAGACTGTGCGCGGCATCACGCACATCAAGCCAACAACGCTAAAGCTGGAGACGGGGCATTTTAACGTCCTGCTGGGCCAGACCGGCGCGGGCAAGACATCGCTGATCAAGCTGATGGCGGGTCTGGACCCGCTGGCATCGGGTCAGATCATCATGGATGGCGACGACGTATCGCGCCTGTCGACGCAAAAGCGCAACATCAGCCTCGTGCACCAGTTTTTCGTGAATTATCCCCATATGACCGTGTTCGACAACATTGCCTCCCCGCTTCGGGTTGCAGGCATGGCAAAATCCGAGATCGAAGGGCGCGTTCAGGAAGCGGCGGACATCTTGCAGCTTGGGCCGATGCTTTTGCGGCGGCCACAGGAGTTGTCCGGCGGGCAGCAGCAGCGCTGCGCGTTGGCGCGCGCGATTGCCAAGGAAAGCCGGGCGGTGTTTCTGGACGAGCCGCTGGCGAATTTGGATTACAAGCTGCGCGAGGAACTGCGGGAACAGTTGCCCGAATTGTTTGCGGGCCGCGGTGCGGTTGTGGTCTATGCCACTTCCGAGCCGGAAGAGGCGCTGATGTTGGGCGGGCAGACCGCGCTGATGGATGACGGTGTGGTCACACAGTTCGGCCCCACGGCACAGATTTACCGGGCACCTGCAACGCTGACGGCGGCGCGTGTCTTCTCCGACCCACCGATCAATGCGGCACGTGTCGTGAAATCGGGGACGCAGGCGCGTCTGGCCACCGGCGTAAGCTGGGAGGTGACGGGCGCGGCGGCGGGTTTGGCGGATGGCGAATACACCGTGGCGATCCGCCCCCACCATGTCACCCCCGTACCGGGCGGCGCGGGCACGGTTGTGCTGAACGGTGTGGTGCAGGTGACCGAGCTGTCGGGGTCGGAATCCAGCGCGCATTTCCAGATGGGCGATGACGGTTGGGTGTCGCTGGCCCACGGCGTGCACCCCTATGAAGTGGGCGAGGATCACGCGTTTTACATGGACCCGAGCAAGGCGTTTTACTTTGCTCCTGACGGGAGCCTGGTGGCCTGATGGCACGTATTTCTCTTTCCGGTTTACGCCATTCCTACTTGCCCCATCCGGCGGGCCCGCAGGACTATGCGCTGAAATCCATTGATCTCGATTGGGAGGATGGCGGGGCCTATGCGCTGCTTGGTCCGTCGGGCTGTGGAAAGTCGACGCTGCTGAACATCATTTCGGGTCTGTTGGTGCCGTCCGAAGGGCGCATTCTGTTCGACGGGCAGGATGTGACGGACCTGCCCCCCGATCAGCGCAACATCGCGCAGGTGTTCCAGTTCCCGGTGATCTACGACACCATGACGGTGTACGACAATCTGGCCTTTCCGCTGCGCAATCGCGGCTTTGACGAGACGTTCGTGAACGAACGTGTGACGCTGATTGCGGCATTGCTGGACGTGGAACCAATGCTGAACGTGCGCGCCGCGCATCTGGCGCCCGACAACAAGCAGAAGATTTCGATGGGGCGCGGCCTCGTGCGGGACGACGTGAACGTGATGATGTTCGACGAGCCGCTGACGGTGATCGACCCGCATCTGAAGTGGAAGCTGCGGTCAAAGCTGAAGGAGCTGCACCAGCAGCTGAAGGCGACGATGATCTATGTGACGCATGACCAGACCGAGGCGCTGACCTTTGCGGATCAGGTCGTGGTGATGCAGGAGGGCGAGGTGGTGCAGATCGGCACACCCGTCGAACTGTTCGAGCGGCCACAGCACACATTTGTCGGACATTTTATCGGCTCGCCGGGGATGAACATCCTGCCCGCCGCCGAAGAGGGCGGGCGCATCGTGTTCGAAGGCCAGACCGTAGCCGTCGAGGGGGCGGTGACCGGGTCGGGCGGGGTGACGGAGCTGGGCGTTCGACCCGAATTCGTCACCCTCGCCGAGACCGGCCTGCCCGCGCGGGTGCGCAAGGTGTCGGACGTGGGTCGGCACGCAGTGATCGAAACGATGGTGGGTGACACGCCCGTCAAGGCCGTCGTGGATCAGGCGGACGTGGAACAGGGCGCGGAGGTGCATCTGGCCTTCCGGCAGGATCAGACGCGGCTTTACCGTGATGGATGGCTCTCAACGGAGGCGGCGAGATGAAAACCGAAAACCAAAAGGCGTGGTTCTTTGTCCTGCCGGTGCTGCTGCTGGTGGCGTTCAACGCGCTGGTGCCGATCATGACGGTCGTCAATTATTCGGTGCAGGAGACGTTCGGGAACAACGTCTTTTTCTGGCAGGGCCTCGACTGGTTTGAGCAGATCCTGCGGTCGGACCGGTTTCATGCAGCCCTCGGGCGGCAGTTCCTGTTCACCTTCCTGATCCTGATCATTGAGGTGCCGCTGGGCATTATCATCGCCCTGTCGATGCCGAAAAAGGGCTTTTGGGTGCCGGTCTGCCTTGTGTTGATGGCGCTGCCGATGCTGATCCCGTGGAACGTCGTGGGCGCAATGTGGAACATCTTTACCCTGCCCAAGATCGGGCTGCTGGGATATTTCATGAACGACGTTCTGGGCGTGAACTATGACATGACACAGGACCCGCTGGCCGCGTGGATCACGATCATTGTGATGGACGTGTGGCACTGGACTTCGCTGGTGGTGCTGCTGGCCTATGCGGGCCTCGTGTCGATCCCGGATGCCTATTATCAGGCGGCCAAGATCGACGGCGCGTCCCCGTGGAAAGTATTTCGCTACATTCAGCTGCCCAAGATGAAGACGGTGCTGACCATCGCGATCCTGCTGCGGTTCATGGACAGCTTTAACATCTACACCGAGCCATTTGTGCTGACCGGGGGTGGCCCGGGCAATTCCACCACGCTGTTGTCGATTGATCTGGTGAAGATTGCCTTGGGGCAGTTCGACCTTGGTCCTGCTGCGGCGATGAGCCTGATCTATTTCGCGATTACGCTGCTCGTGTCGTGGCTGTTCTACACGCTGATGACAAAGGATGATGCGCAATGACTTTGACGTCTGAACATCGCGATACCGCTATCTTTGCGCAGACCCGGCGCGCCTGCGGCGGAGGATTGTCCAATGCGTAAACGGTCCCTCATCCCGATCCTCTATATCGCGTTCCTGATGCTGCCGATCTATTGGCTGGTCTCAATGAGCTTTAAGACCACGAACGAAATCCTGTCGGGGTTCAGCCTGTTTCCGCAAACCTTCACACTGGAAAACTACGCGGTGATCTTTACCGACCCAAGCTGGTACTGGGGCTACATCAATTCGATCATATACGTGTCGCTGAACACCGTGATTTCGGTCTGTGTGGCGCTGCCTGCGGCCTATGCGTTTTCGCGCTACAGGTTCCTCGGTGACAAGCAATTGTTTTTCTGGCTGCTGACCAACCGGATGGCCCCGGCGGCGGTGTTCGCCTTGCCGTTCTTTCAGCTGTATTCCTCGGTTGGGCTGTTTGACACGCATCTGGCCGTGGCGCTGGCGCATTGTCTCTTTAACATTCCGCTGGCGGTCTGGATTCTCGAAGGGTTCATGGGCGGCGTGCCCAAGGAACTGGACGAGACGGCCTATGTGGACGGCTATTCGTTCCCGCGGTTCTTCGTCACGATCTTTCTGCCGACGATCAAGGCGGGCGTGGGTGTGGCTGCGTTCTTCTGCTTTATGTTCTCGTGGGTCGAGTTGCTGCTGGCCAAGACCCTGACGGCGGTGGAGGCAAAACCCATCGCCGCCGAGATGACCAAGACGGCGTCATCAGCGGGGTACGAGTTGGGATTGCTGGCGGCGGCAGGCACGCTGACCATCATCCCCGGCGCAATCGTGATCTATTTTGTCCGCAACTACATCGCCAAGGGCTTTGCCCTGGGGAGGGTGTGATGAAACGTATTTGGCTGTTCCTGCTGCCGACACCGGCGCTGGCCCAAGGGTGGGGCAATGTCGCGCAACAGCAGGAGGAAAAGGGGTTTTCGTGGACCGACCCGCTGTGGCCGTCGTTCTGGATGGCGTGGACGCCCGCGACCTTTGCCGTGTTCTGTGCGCTGTTCAGCGCGATTGCGCTGATCGGTCTGCTTGAGGTGTTCAAGTATCGCGACGGGATCGAGCGCAAGGGCGTGCTGGGCCTCACGACAACGTTGGGCGACCGGCTGTTCATTTCGCTTTTAGGGTCGGCCTATATCTTCCTTGCGTGGCTCGGGATATTCGGTCAGCCCTTGTGGTGGCCGCTGGCGCTGAGCATCGCCTGGGGCACGTTCTGTTTTCGCAAGGTGTGAGATTCTGCTTTGGAAACGGGGATGCATGTTATTTACTCAGACCGCAGTGTGCGTCAGCGGTCGCCTGAAGCGAGAGCACGATGAAGAAAAAGAAGAGCGAGCTGCTGACCGAGGTTGAATTGGAGTTCATGAATGAACTCTGGGCCATAGGGGAGGGGACGGTGCGCGATGTCCTGGATCGGCTGCCGCAAGAGCGGGCGCTTGCCTATACTTCGGGCGCAACCATCCTGCGCATCCTTGAGCAAAAGGAATTCGTGACCAGCCGGAAGTCGGGCAAGAGCCATATCTACCGCCCCACTCTGGCCAAGGACACGTATCAGACGCGGTCGCTCAAGGACCTGTCGATGAAGCTGTTTGACGACACGCCAGCGTCGCTGGTGGCACGTCTGGTCAATGATGATGCGCTGACAGAAGAAGCATTGGGGCAAATCCGGGCACTTGTGGATCGGAGGTTGAAAAATGATAGCGGGTGAGGCGCTGCTGGACGCGTTCGTTAACGCCAACGTCCTGATTTGTATTGCATTTCTGTTCTGGATTGCGGTGCGGGGGGTGATGTCCCGTGTCGGTTTGCGCCACGCCTATGGCACGCAGTTGCGGCTGCTGAACACGGTGTTCGTCGTCATCGTCTGCGCGCCTTTGCTGGCGCTGGCCTATGGCGCAATGAAGGGGGCGGGCGTGACGGGGCAGGTGAACCTGAACCTGTCGGACCTCGTGGTGTCCTACTATCTGAACGGCGGATTCGAGATGAAGGCGTCCGAGTTCGAGGGGCTGATCCTGATGCGCGATACGTTCATCCTGAACGTGCTGACGGGGGCCGGGATTGTGGCGCAAGGTGCCATTGTGGTGTTCCTCGCAGGGTTCGTGATTGGCCTTGGCCGGCTGGTGTATTCGTTCCATTGCCTGCGCCGGATCGTGGTGCGGTCCTACCGCTGGCGCAGCATCGGGCGGGTGCGTATCCACGTGTCGGACCGGACGCTGGTGCCGTTTTCGACGCGGGACTGGCGGCGGTATTACGTGGTGATTCCGTCGCATATGCTGGGCCAGTCGAACGAGCTGAAGGTGGCGCTGGCGCATGAGTTGCAGCATATCCGCCAAGGTGATCTGGAATGGGAAATCGTGCTGGAGGCGCTGAAGCCGCTGTTTTTCCTCAACCCCGCCTATCACGCGTGGAAGCGTCAGGTGGAGGCGTTGCGCGAATTCAACTGCGACAGTCAGGTGCTGTCCAAGGGCCGGATCGACGCGCGCGCCTATTGCGATACGCTGCTGTCGGTGTGCCAAAAGACGCTGCGCCGGGACCGGTCCTTTGTGATTGCGGTGCCCAAGGTGACGCTGGTGACGGCGGACCGGGGATCGCTGATCAAGGGCAAGCGCAGTTTCCTTGAGCGGCGCATCCTGTCGGTGCTGGAGATGCGCAAGCTGGCCTATGAGCGGCTGGTCTTTGCGGCGATTGTCGTGCCAATGGTGGCCGTGCTGGCGCTGACAACGCTGGCCATCCAGCGGCCCGGCGACTGGAGTCAGGACCGGCTGATGCTGTCCACGGTGGTCAACCTTGACCGGCTGAACGAGATCAACAGGCTGTCCACCTTTGGCCGCATCCGCGACTAGCGCGGCGCGCGGTAGTTGCCTTCGGCTTTCAGGATCTCGACATGTTCGGCCTCGCGCGCCATGGCGCGTTGAATGGCGGGGCGGTCCATGCTGCGTTCGGCATGGGCACGCAGGTTCGGGTAATCCTCTGCCGGGAAGCCGACGCCGGTGATGCGCCACCACACCCAGAACAGGTAGCCGTCAACGATGGACCATGTGTCGCCGTACCACCACGGGTTCAGGCGGTCTTCGATCATCCGCATGATCGTGTGCATCGCCTCGACCCCTTTGGGGCGGACAATGTCAAAGGACAGGGCGCTGTCGTCGATGAACTTGATCGGCATGGCAATGCGCGTGACGGTCGGATGCACCGTGGATGAAAAGAACGCGATATCCGCGACCTGACGGCTCACCGCAAGCGGGTCGTCCACGGCGGGCAGCAACCCGGCAGATGGATAGGCGTGATGCAGCCAAGTGAGGATCGCCACATTCTCGGTCAGGGGCGCGCCGTCAATCAGCAGCGTAGGCACCTTGCCCTTTGGGTTGATCGCGAGGAATTCGGGCGCGTTCTGCTGATTCAGCATCACGCGCAGCAACTCTGTCTTGAACGGCACGCCGATCTCTTCGAGTGCTATGGTCGGCACGCGCGCGCAGGTGCCGGGTGAAACAAAAAGCGTGAGCTGCGGCATGGGGGTCCTCTGACGTCGAAGATTGTCTTGCAAAAATAGGTATTCCGAATGACCATAGGTAAAAAATCGACATTTAGGGAGGAATATTATGTCGAAAGCGCTGATTGCCAGTCTGGCAACGGTGGCATGTCTGGCCACCGCCACCCATGCCCAAACCATTCTGACCGCCGAGACCGCATCACCCAACACGGCGCCCGGTATTTCGATCATCTCACTGTCCGAAGCCGCTGCCAAGGCGGGCGTGGCCGACATTCAGGTCACATCCGGCCAGACCCTGACCAATTCGGTTCAGAATGTCGCCGAGGGCAAATCCGACATCGCCGCAGGCCCATTTATCCTGCCGTTCCTGATGTCGCGCGGAGTTGGCCCCTATGCGGGGCTGGGGGCCGAAAAGGGCGCGGAACTGGTCCAGAACCTTGCCGTTCTCTACACCTACCGCATCTCGGTTCAGGGGCTTTATGCCTATGACAGTTCCAACATCAGCGGTTGGGACGGCCTTGAGGGCAAAACGATCTTTAACGGCCCGCCGCGCGGTGCGGCGTTGACCAATGCGCGCCTGCTCATCAAGCTGAACACCGGCATGGAAGAAGGCGCGGGATATACCGGCGTGCAGGTCAATTGGGGTCAAGCGGTCAAGACAATTCAGGACGGGTCGGCGGATGCGTTTGTACTGCCCATGGCCTTTCCCGATCCGCGCGTGTCTGCGGCGCTGGCCTCGGGCAAGATGACCATATGGTCGGTGCCGAACGCGGTGTTTGACGGCGAAGCCTTTGGCAATGTGGGCAAACTGCCGGGCACCGTGCCTGTGTCTATCCCCGTGGCGGATATGGGGTATGGCGACAATGTCACGGTCGTGTCCGAAGACGACAATTTCCGCGGCCCCGGCACGGTGGGTGGCGATCTGGTCAACGTGAACATGGATTTTGATCTGGCCAAGGCACTGACGGCGGCGTTCATCGCCAATCTGGATGACATCTATTTCGCCAAGGCCCCGTTCATGCCCGGATCGTGGCATGGCGAAACTGACATTGCCCTGACCGACATGTGCGGCAACAACCCGATCAAATATCACCCCGGTGCTGTCGCCGCGTGGGAAGAGGCGGGGTACACCATACCGGACTGCGCCAAATGAGACAGTGCCCTGACCGGGTCCGATCCGGTCGGGGTGTCCTAGTGGGGCACAGGCAGGCATGGCAGACACATCAGCAGAGGTGAAGAACCCACACTGGCAGGCCGGTCGCCTGCTCTATGTGCTGTGTGTCGGGATGGTTCTGATTGGCCTGCTGAACGCGACGCCCGGCATTCCGGGCTATGACGCATGGGTTGCCCGCATCACCGGGTATGATGGCGCACAGTTGCGCAAATTTCCGTTCGAATGGTTCTACCCGGCGTTTTTCGCGCTGATGATGCTGATTGTCGCGCTGAAACATTCCATGTGGCTGGACTGGCGCGACCGGGCGCCGTCCCGGCGGCGGTTTGGCCTGTTTATGGATGTCGCACTTGTGTTTACGGCGGTGGCGGTTTCGCTGACCTATCTGGTCGAGATCGAGGCGGTGTGCCTGATCGACCGGATCACGGGCGACCGCGCGCGGCTGATTGAGCAAAGCCTGAAGTCCGCTGCCGAATTTGCCGCCACGCTGGGCCTGTCGGCCCCCACCACGGTCGAGGACCCGCAATGTGTGAACACGACGGGCGGCTGGCTGGTGCTGATCGTGGGCGTCGCGGTGATCGTGTTCCTGTCCTACAACGTCAAGGTCTGGGGCCTGCCCCTTGTCCTCGTTGCGATCCTGATTTCGGCCTACACGATCATCACGGTGCTGGTCTGGTACGTGTATGGCGCGGATGACATGAACAAGTATCTGGTGACCAAGCTGGCCGGAGAGCCGCGCGTGCTGGCCGATGGGCGACCGCGTGTGCACGACATTCTGGTCAACAATTCGTCGGGCTTGTTGGGGCGGTTCATGGACATCGTGCTGAACACGATATTTCCCTACCTTGTTCTGGGGTCGCTGTTTGGCAGTTCTGCCGGGGGCCGGTCGCTGATCAAGCTGGCGTTCCGCTGGACGCGGCATTTGCGCGGCGGGCCTGCGCACGCGGCCATCGTATCGTCGGCCATGTTCGGCACGATCTCGGGCGGGCCGATTGTGAATGTGCTGTCCACGGGCGTTCTGACGATCCCGATGATGTTGAAACGCGGGTTTTCCAAGGTTTTTGCGGGCGGGGTTGAGGCGGCGGCCTCGTCCGGTGGGTCGATTATGCCACCGGTGATGGGGGTGGCTGCCTTTGTTTTGTCGTCGCTGACGGCGGTGCCCTATTCGAGCGTGATCATTGCCGCAATCATCCCGGCTGTGGCCTATTTCTTTTGCCTGTTCCTGTCGGCGGTGTTCCAGTCGCGCAAGCAGCGCATCGAGGCGATTGGTGCGCTGACCGAAGACATGGTGTTGGAGCGGCAGGACTATCTGAACCTGTGCATGATCTTTGGCCCCATTCTGGTGATCCTTGTGCTGCTGTTGATGCCAAAGGACGCGGTGGGCTGTGGCCTGTTGGGCGGTCTTTTGGGTGCGGAACGGGTGATCAGCGACGCGGGCTGTCAGGTGCAGAGCCTGAGTTGGTTTTTGAGCGCGGTGCAGAACGCGGCAGGTGCGGCGGGCGCGGCGGGCTGGTGGGCAGTGATGCTGCTGATGGGTCTGTTGTTTCTGGACCCTGAGGTGCGGGCCGCACCCATCCGGATCGTCAATGCGCTGTCGGACGCGGGCGTGCTGATTTCGACCCTGTATCTGATGTTTCTGGCCGTTTCGATCATCGACTTTTGCCTGTCATTCACGGGGCTGCCGGTGTTTTTATCGCTGGATGTGCTGGCGTGGCTGAACAGCATGGATTTCGGCGACGGGGGGTCGTCGTTCTTTCAGTTCACGGCGCTGTTGCTGACGATGCTGTTGGCGGTGCTGTTGGGCATGGGGATGCCTGCGGTGCCCGCCTATATCAACGCGGCCCTGCTGATGAGCCCGGTGCTGGCGGGGCTGGGGCTGTCGCTGTTCACGGCCAACATGTTCATCTTTTACTTTGCCGTGGCGAGTGCGATCACGCCGCCGGTGGCACTGGCCGCGTTTGCCGCGGCGTCGATCACCAAGGCGGAGCCGATGTCGACCGCGTTTTCGGCTGTGAAGTCGGGGATCGTGATGTTCGTAGTGCCGTTTGTGTTCGCCTACTACCCCGAGCTTTTGCTGATCGACGAGGCGATTGTGGACCCGAACGCAAGCGGGGGCGGGTTCCTGCCGGGCTATGACGGAGTGTTTCACCCGCTGGCCTTTGTGCTGCTGTTGGGGCGGCTTGTGGTGGCGCTCTACCTGCTGTCGTCGGCGCTGGCCGCGTTCGACCGCCACGCGTTGCCCGTTTGGGAGATTGCGCTGCGCTTGGGGCTGGCGGCGCTGGTGATGGCGCGGGCCGAAGCGGTGTGGGTCCCGGCGATCGTGGTGGCCCTTGTGGTGATCGTTTTGCACGCACGGCGCGCGCGCCATGGCTGAGCGGCCGAACTTTATCCTGTTCATCACCGACCAGCAGCGGGCCGACCACTTGGGCTGCATGGGACACCCGGTGCTGCGCACCCCCAATATCGACACCCTCGCCAATGCCGGAACGGTGTGGGACCGCTTTTACGTGGCGAGCCCAGTCTGTATGCCGAACCGCGCCAGCCTGATGACCTGCCGGATGCCGTCAAGCCACGGGGTGCGGTGCAACGGTATCCCGCTCGACACGCGCAACGTCACCTTTGTGGAACTGTTGCGCGACGCGGGCTACAAGACCGCGCTGATCGGCAAGAGCCATTTGCAGACCTTTTCGGGGCGGCCCCCGGCTCTGCAACGCCCGCCGGTGCCAGAGGGGTATCATCCACCCAAGGCGGAGGCGTTTCGGCACGATCACGACCGCTACACCGTCGAAGCGCCGGATCAGGCCCGCTATGACATCCCCCTGCCCTATTACGGCTTCGACCATGTGGAATTGGTCACGCGGCATGGCGACGGGTGTCAGGGCACCTACCGCCAGTGGCTGCTCGACCGAGAGCCGGATGCGCTGAACCTGATCGGCGCGGACAACCAGTTGCCACACGACTATAGCTGCCCGCAGGCGGTCCGAACCGCTTTGCCCGAAGAACTCTATTCCACCAGCTATATCGCCGAGCGGGCGGGCGCGTGGCTGGACGCCAATGCAAACGGCGATCAGCCGTTCTTCCTTATGGTGTCCTTTCCCGACCCGCATCACCCGTTCAACCCGCCGGGCAGGTACTGGGACATGTACACACCGGACGACATGCCCACCCCCGCCGCTTTTGACCGCGACGACTGGAACCCGCCGCCGCACGTGGCAGGCATCCTGCGCGACCGGGCCGAAGGGCGGGCAAACCTGCGCGCGATGGGGGCGATTGGCACCGACGCACAGGAAGCGCGCGAGGCGCAGGCCCTGACCTGCGGCATGATCAGCATGATCGACGACGCAGTGGGCAGGGTGCGCACCCATGCGGGGGCGGACCGCGCGGTGACGATGTTCACATCGGATCACGGCGACCACCTTGGCGATCACCGGATGCTGTTCAAAGGCCCCGGCGTCTACGAAGAGGTCACGCGCGTGCCCTTTATCTGGGCCGATCCTGCACAACCCGATCCGTTGCGTACAGATACCATCGGCCAGACCCATGACATCGGCCCAACGATCCTTGACCGTGCCCGCGTGGCCCCTGCCATCGGGATGCAGGGGCAATCGCTGTTGCGGGGTGGGCGCGATGTTGCCTTTGTCCAATATGACCACCAGAGCACGGCGAGCGGATTGGGGCATCCGCCACGCATCCACACAGTCCGGACCCGGCAGCACCGGCTGTCCCTGATCGACGGGGTGTCGTGGGGCGAGCTTTATGACCTTGATGCCGATCCCAGAGAATTCATCAATCTGTGGGACGACCCCGCCCATGCCACAACACGCGCGGCGTTGATCGAAGTGCTGGCGCGGCAAGAGATTGCGGCGGTCGATCACGCGCCCTTTCCCACTGCCCACGCCTGACGTCACGGGGGCCCGCATCCGTCATGTGCCGCTTCGCTGTGCGCATGTGATGAACGTTTGAGCAGTTTTCGGATGTTCTGCGCAGGATGCCCGAAGGTCCGCGCAGATCGTTGCACCGCGCGGGGTGACGGGGCATCCCGCACCCTATGGCCAAGACACTGACCATTGTTGTTGTCGAAGAAGACCGCGACCGCGCCATTGCGATTGTCGACGCGCTCAAGGATGCGTGCGCCTGCGAGGTGTTCGTGATCGGCAATGCCAGCGGGCTGGCGCGCAAGATCGCGGCGCACGCCCCGGACATCGTGTTGATCGACATCGACAACCCGACCCGCGACATGATGGAAGAACTGACGCTGGCCTCCGGCCCGTTGGAGCGTCCTGTTGCCATGTTCGTGTCCGGCGCGGCTGGCGGTCTGGCACAGACCGCGATTGAGGCGGGCGTATCGGCCTATGTGGTGGACGGGCTGGCCCCGGCGCGGATCAAGCCGGTGATGGACACCGCCATCGCGCGCTTTGCCATGGTGCGCCAGATGCGCAACGAGTTGGCCGAAACCCGTCGCGCGCTGGAAGAGCGCAAGGTGATCGACCGGGCCAAGGGGCTGCTCATGAAGGCCAAGGGGATCGACGAGGACGCCGCCTATGCCCTGCTGCGCAAGACGGCGATGGATCAGGGGCGGCGCGTGGCGGATGTGGCCGAGGCGCTGGTGACGGCATCGGGGCTACTGGGATGAAACAGGTGACTGTGCCCGTCGCATACATGCCGCTGGTGGATGCGGCCCCGCTGATTATTGCGCAGGAGATGGGATTTGCCGAGGCCGAAGGCATCGCGCTGGACCTGATCGCGGCCCCGTCTTGGTCGTCGGTGCGCGACATGCTGGCCTTTGGCCGGGTGGACGCGGCGCATATGCTGTCGCCGGTGCCTGTGGCCATGGCGATGGGCTTGGGCGGCATGTCGACCGCGCTGTCCGCCGTGTCGGTCCTGTCGGTCAATGGCAACGTCATCGGCGTGGGCAAACCGCTTGAGGCGCGGCTGCGCGATACGGGGTACGGTTTTGATTTTGCCGATCCGGTGCGCGCCGCCGAGGCGTTGGCAGGTGTGCGGGATGGGCCGATTGTCTTTGGCGTGCCGTTTCCGTTTTCGATGCATGTCGAATTGCTGCGCTACTGGAGCCGGGCCACCGCGCTTGGCGCGGACGGGATCGAGATCCGCACCGTGCCGCCGCCCCTCATGGCCAAGGCGCTGGCGGCGGGTGATGTGGATGCGTTCTGTGTCGGGGAACCGTGGGGGTCTGTGGCCGTCGAAGACGGCGCGGGTGCGCTCATGCTGCCCGGATGCGCGATCTGGAGCTTTGCGCCGGAAAAGGTGCTGGCCGTGCGCACCGCATGGGCCGAGACGGAGCCGGACCTGACGGGCCGGTTGATGCGCGCCACGTGGCGGGCGGGCCGATGGCTCGCCGCGCCCGAAGTGCGCACGACCGCAAGCGAGTTGCTGTCGCGCAAGGCTTATCTGGATGTCTCGCCCGAACTGATTGACCGGGCGCTGTCCGGGCACCTCACCGTTTCGGCGCGCGGAGAACAGCGGCGGGTCGAGCGGTTTGTGGAATTTCATTCCGGTGCCGCCAGTTTTCCGTGGCGCAGTCAGGCCAGGTGGATTGCGCAACAGTTGCGCCGGTCTCATGGGGCGAGTGCACGGCATGACCCCGACGCCGTGGCCCATGTGTTTCGCACCGATTTGCACCGGATGCATCTTGGTTCAGTGGGGACTGATCTGCCCGGAGCCTCTGAAAAGGTCGAAGGCGCGATTCGGCACGCGACACCTGTCGCCTCGGCGGGTGGTGGGCTGACATTGCTGCCCAACCGGTTTTTTGATGCCCGTATTTTCGACCCGAACGCCGAATAACTGACTATTATTTGTGCACATGCGCGGCGCGCGTGGATGTTAGCGACCGACAGGCGCTGTCCGGCCTTGCGCCCGTGCTGCAGCGCGGCATGGTGAGGGCGTGGCCACAACGGCGTGGCACTCCGAATTTCCTCCCACTGACAGGGATCGTTTGAGCAAGGTCGCTCACTTTCCGCCGACATCCTCGGCGGGCAGTGGTCGGCCTTTTTCTGTTTGCCCATGTCCAACTTCTCCGGACCGGGCGCATCGAAGGGACATGTAAATGAAAAGACTTCTCCTTGGCCTTGTGGCCTCAACCGCGCTGGCGACGCCGTCGTTTGCCGAACTGCTTGATCTGGAAAAGGACGAGCTGACCTTTGGGTTTATCAAGCTGACGGATATGGCGCCGCTCGCCGTGGCCTATGAGCAGGGGTATTTCCTTGACGAAGGGCTGTTTGTGACGCTGGAGGCGCAGGCCAACTGGAAGGTGCTGCTGGACGGTGTGATCGACGGACAACTGGACGGCGCGCACATGCTGGCAGGTCAGCCGCTGGCAGCCACCATCGGCTACGGCACCGAGGCGCATATCGTAACGCCCTTTTCCATGGACCTGAACGGCAACGGCATTACCGTGTCAAATGAAGTGTGGGACATGATGCGCCCGCACATTCCGTCGATGGAGGATGGCCGCCCGCAGCACCCCATTTCAGCCGAGGCGCTGGTGCCGGTGATCGAAGAGTTCAACAGCCGCGGCGAGCCCTTCAACATGGGGATGGTGTTCCCCGTCTCGACCCACAACTACGAACTGCGCTACTGGCTGG
Organism: uncultured Tateyamaria sp.; assembly: GCF_947503385.1. Taxonomy (GTDB): domain Bacteria; phylum Pseudomonadota; class Alphaproteobacteria; order Rhodobacterales; family Rhodobacteraceae; genus Tateyamaria. The sequence continues at coordinate 597,371 of NZ_CANNDO010000001.1, read as the reverse complement.
CCGCCGGTGGCATCAACCCCGGCTACTACAGCCCCGAAAACATCAGCGGCCAGATCAATGCTGATGTTTTTCTCAGTGTCACACCTCCGCCGCAGATGCCTGCGACACTCGAAGCGGGCACGATCCACGGCTACTGCGTGGGTGAGCCGTGGAACCAGCAGGCGGTGTTCAAAGGGATCGGCGTGCCGGTCATCACCGATTACCAGTTGTGGAAGAACAACCCGGAAAAAGTGTTCGGGATGACACAGGCGTTCACTGAACAGAACCCCAACACCACGCTTGCCGTGACCAAGGCACTGATCCGTGCAGCCATGTGGCTGGACGAGAACGACAACGAAAACCGCCCCGCCGCGGTCGAGATCCTGAGCCGCCCGGAATATGTGGGTGCGGATTACGAGGTGATCGCCAACTCCATGACCGGGTTCTTTGAATTCGAAAAGGGCGACAAGCGCGATATCCCGGATTTCAACGTGTTCTTTCGCTACAATGCGACCTACCCGTTCTATTCGGATGCGGTGTGGTATCTGACGCAGATGCGCCGCTGGGGCCAGATTGCCGAGCCGAAATCGGACAGCTGGTACGACGAAGTGGCAAAGTCCGTCTACAAGCCCGAAATCTACCTTGAGGCTGCGCGCCTGCTGGTCGACGAGGGTCTGGCGAACGAGGCCGACTTCCCATGGGACAGCGACGGCTACAAGGCACCGACGCCAGCCGCCGACATCATCGACGGCATTCCCTACGACGGCAAAGCGCCCAACGCGTATCTCGAAAGCCTGCCCATCGGCCTGAAAGCCGAGCAGACGGTCGTCGGTAACGAAGTCAAAGGCTGATCAGATCGCAGGCGGCGGGCCCTTATGTCCGCCGCCTGCCCCTGTCCGTAGGGCGGGCTTCAGCCCGCCACCCCTTATCCAGACAAAAGGCATCCGCGCATGACCACCGTCGATCCGAACTTTACCGAAGACGCCGCACAAGAAGCCCGCCGCGCGCGCCTGTTCACCCGCATCAACGCTGCGGACAAATGGTTTCAGGTGCTGGGCCTCGCCTGGATCACACCCATCGCCAAGGCCGCCGCCGGGGACAACCCTGCGGCACAGGTCAAGGAAATCTGGCGGCTGCTGGCGGTGCCCCTGCTGGCCATAGCAGGCTTTTTGCTGCTCTGGGGCACGTTGGCTCCCAAGGTGCAGACGTCGCTGGGGGCCGTTCCCGGCCCGGCGCAGGTCTGGACCGAAGCCGTGAACCTACATCAGGACGCGCAGGCCAAAGCCGCGAGCAAGGCCAAGTTCGACGCGCAGGTGGCGCAACTGAACGAACGTCGCATCGAACAGGGCAAGGACCCGGTGCAGCGCGCCTATACCGGCGCGCCGACATATTATCAGCAAATTTGGACGTCTATCCAAACCGTCTTTTTCGGGTTCCTGATCGCGACGGTGGTTGCGGTGCCCTTGGGCATTGCGGCAGGCCTGTCACCCATTGCAAACGCAGCGCTCAATCCGCTGATCCAGATTTTCAAACCCGTCTCACCGCTCGCATGGTTGCCCATCGTCACGATGATCGTGTCGGCGCTGGCGGCCTCCAATGACGGGCTGCTGCCCAAATCCTTTGTGATCTCGGCCATCACCGTCACGCTGTGTTCGCTGTGGCCCACGCTGATCAACACGGCGCTGGGTGTGTCGAGCATCGACAAGGACCTCGTGAACGTCTCGAAGGTCCTGAAAATGAACACCTACACCAAGATCACCAAGCTGGTGCTGCCCTCGGCCCTGCCGCTGATCTTTACCGGTCTGCGCCTGTCGCTTGGTGTCGGTTGGATGGTTCTGATCGCCGCCGAAATGCTGGCGCAGAACCCAGGCTTGGGCAAGTTCGTCTGGGACGAGTTCCAGAACGGGTCGTCGTCCAGCCTCGCCAAGATCATGGTGGCGGTGCTGACCATCGGCATCATCGGCTTCCTGTTGGACCGGGTGATGTACGCGCTGCAATCCCTGTTCACCTTCACGAACAACCGGTGAGCGTCATGGGTATTCTCAAACTTGAAAACGTGAGCCAGAGCTTTGATTCAGGCACCCACGCCACCCATGTCCTGAAAGACATCAATCTGGACGTGGCCGAAGGTGAGTTCCTTGTGCTGCTGGGGTTCTCCGGCACCGGCAAGACGACGCTGATCAACCTGATGGCGGGGCTGGAGGCCCCGTCAAAGGGCAGCGTCACCTTCAAGGGCGCGCCTGTGACCGGCCCGGGGCCCGAGCGCGGCGTTATCTTTCAGAGCTATTCGCTGATGCCGTGGCTGACGGTCAGCGGCAATGTGGGCCTCGCCGTGGACACGGTCTTTCCCGGTCTGTCCAAGGGGGAAAAGGCCGACAAGGTGGCGCATTACGTGTCGATGGTGGGGCTGAGCCATGCGGCCAGCCGCCGCCCCGCAGAGCTGTCGGGGGGGATGCGGCAACGGGTCAACGTGGCCCGCGCACTGGCGATGAACCCCGAAATGCTGCTCTTGGACGAACCGCTGAGCGCGCTGGACGCGCTGACACGCGCCAACCTCGCGGACGAAATCGAACACATCTGGGAGGCGGACAAGAAGACCTGTGTGCTGATCACCAATGATGTGGACGAGGCGATTATTCTGGCCGACCGCATCATCGCCCTGAACCCCGACGGAACACTGGGCGACGAATTCACCGTGACCATCCCGCGCCCGCGCGACCGGATCGCCATGAACACAGACGATACGTTCAAGCGTCTGCGGGCGGATGTGACGAAATACCTGATGGATGTGGGGATCGAGGCCAAGGTCGAAGGGTCGCGCCTGCTGCCCGACGTGACGCCCATCCACGGCGTGCCCACGGCGGTGGCGGATGCGCAAAAGGGGCTGATCGACAGCCGCTTTCTCGACTTCAGCCAGTTGCACAAGGTGTATCCAACGCCCAAGGGGCCGCTGACTGTTGTTGAGGATTTCGACCTCAAAATCGACCGGGGCGAGTTCATTTCACTGATTGGCCATTCGGGCTGCGGCAAGTCCACGGTGCTGACCATGGCCGCCGGTTTGAATGCGATTTCCAAGGGCGCGATCAAGCTGGATGGCCGCCATGTAGAAGGTGCGGACCCCGAACGCGCCGTGGTCTTTCAGTCGCCCAACCTGTTCCCGTGGCTGACCGCGCGCGAGAATTGCGCGATTGGCGTGGACAAAGTCTATCCCCGTGCCAGCCGCGAAGAGCGGCAGGATGTCGTGGAGTATTATCTGGAACGCGTGGGGCTCGCGGATGCGATGGACAAGCCCGCCAGCGATATGTCGAACGGGATGCAACAGCGGGTGGGGATTGCGCGGGCCTTTGCCCTGTCGCCCAAGCTGCTGCTGCTGGATGAGCCGTTTGGGATGCTCGACAGCCTTACACGGTGGGAGTTGCAAGAGGTGCTGATGGAGGTGTGGTCCCGCACCAAGGTCACCGCCATCTGCGTCACGCATGATGTGGACGAGGCGATCCTGCTGGCGGACCGGGTGGTGATGATGACCAACGGCCCGCAGGCCACGATTGGCAAGATCGTCCCCGTCGACCTGCCCCGCCCCCGCACGCGCAAAGCGCTGCTGGAGCACCCGGATTACTACACCTACCGGCAGGACGTGCTCGATTTCCTCGAAGAATACGAGCACGGCGCGAAACCCAAAACAGCGCCTGCCAAGGCCATTGCAGCGGAGTGAAAGCGATGACGGAAAAACTCGTGATCATTGGCGCGGGCATGGCGTCAGGGCGGGTGATCGAACATCTGGTGGAGGCGGCCCCGGGGGCCTTTGACATCACTCTGTTCAACGCCGAACCACGCGGAAACTACAACCGCATCATGCTGAGCCCCGTGCTGGCGGGCGACCAGACCTATGCGGATATCGTCACCCATGACGACGACTGGTACGCCGCGCACAATGTCACCTGCCGTTTTGGCGAGCGGGTCGTGGGCATCGACCGCGACCAGAAGGTCGTGACCGGCGAAAAAGGCGCGGTGCCATATGACAAGCTGATCTTTGGCACCGGGTCGAACCCCTTCATGATCCCCCTGCCCGGCCATGACCTTGACGGTGTGATCGCGTATCGCGACCTCGAAGACACCGAACGGATGATGCAGATGGGTTCCGGCAACAAAGTTGTCGTGATCGGCGGCGGTCTGCTGGGTCTGGAGGCCGCGGCAGGCATGGCGGCACGCGGTGCAGACGTCACTGTGGTCCATATCATGGGCCACCTGATGGAGCGGCAGTTGGACGAGGCGGCGGGCTATCTGCTGAAGAAATCGCTGGAGGCCAAAGGCATCACCGTCAAGCTGCAAGCGAACTCGAAAGAGATCGCCGGGCGGGACGGCAAGGTGCGCGCGCTGATGCTGGACGACGGCACGGAACTGCCCTGTGATCTCTTGGTCATGGCCGTGGGCATCCGGCCAAACGTGGCACTGGCGCAAGAGGCTGGCCTTGCCGTCGGCAAGGGCATCCATGTGGACGATCACATGTGCACCTCGGACGCGGATGTGTTCGCCGTGGGCGAGTGCGTGGAACATGACGGCGCTTTGTTCGGTCTCGTCGCGCCGCTTTATGATCAGGCCAAGGTATTGGCGCAGACGTTGCTGGGCGACGCGGCAACGTTCCGGCAAAAGACGCTGTCCACCAAGCTCAAGGTGACGGGCTGCGACCTCTTTAGCGCCGGTGACTTTGCCGAGGGCGCGGGACGCGAGGACATCGTGCTGCGCGACCCGGCCAAGGGCATCTACAAGCGCCTCGTGATCGAAGAGGACAGGCTGGTGGGGGCGGTCATGTACGGCGACACCGCCGACGGCAACTGGTTCTTTCAACTGATCAAGGACGGCACCAACATCGACGAGATGCGCGAGACGCTGATCTTTGGTCCGGCCTTTCAGGGGGGTGCCGCTGTGGACCCTCTCTCAGCCGTTGCAGCATTGCCGCCTGAGGCGGAAATTTGCGGCTGCAACGGCATTTGCAAGGGCACCATCGTCGACGCCATCGCCGGGGGTGCGTCCGATCTGGCCGCGGTCAAGGCCACGACCAAGGCGTCGGCATCCTGCGGCACCTGCACCGGATTGGTGGAACAGCTGTTGCAGGTCACCTTGGGCGACGATTTCCAGATGCCCACGGCGCAGCCCATTTGCGGCTGCTGTGACCTGACGCACGAGGACGTGCGGCGGCTGATCAAGAGCAGGGAACTAAAAAGCCAGGCAGCCGTCTGGCAGGAACTGGGGTGGACGACGCCCAATGGCTGTCATGTGTGCCGCCCTGCGGTGAATTTCTACCTGCTCGCCGATTGGCCGCTGGAATATCAGGACGACCCACAAAGCCGGTTCGTCAACGAGCGCAAGCACGCCAACATCCAGAAGGACGGCACGTTCAGCGTTGTGCCGCGCATGTGGGGCGGGATCACCAACCCGAACGAGCTGCGCGCTATCGCGGATGCGGCTGACAAATACAACGTGCCCACGGTCAAGGTCACCGGCGGGCAGCGCATCGACCTGCTGGGTGTCAGGGGTGAGGACCTGCCCTTTATCTGGGCGGACCTGAACAAAGCGGGGCTGGTGTCGGGCCACGCCTATTCCAAGGGGCTGCGCACGGTCAAAACCTGCGTGGGCACGGATCACTGCCGCTTTGGCACGCAGGATTCCACCGGTCTGGGCATCAAGCTGGAACAGGCGCTGTGGGGCTCGTGGACCCCGCATAAGGTCAAGCTGGGCGTGTCCGGTTGCCCCCGCAATTGTGCCGAGGCGACCTGCAAAGACGTGGGCATCATCTGTGTCGACGGCGGGTATCAGGTCGGCGTGGCCGGCGCTGCGGGCATGGACGTGAAAGAGACGGAGCGGTTGTGCGATGTCGCCACGGAGGCCGAGGCCATCGACGTCACGGTCGCCTTTGTCCAGCTGTATCGCGAAAATGCCAAATACCTCGACCGACCGTACAAATGGGTCGCCAAAGTGGGGCTCGAGTGGGTGCAGGAACGCATCGCGGACCTTGATGAACGCGCACGCCTGATCGCCGCGTTCGAGCAGAGCCAGTCCATCTACCGCAAGGACCCGTGGGCGGAACATGCTCAACAGGCGCAACGGTATCAGCCGCTGGCGGACCTGACATTGGAGGCGGCGGAATGAGCTGGATTGATATCGGCCCCATTGACGACATCCCCCTGCGCGGCGCGCGCAAGATCAAGACGGCTTTGGGCTGTGTCGCGGTCTTTCGTACCGGCACGGACGAAGTGTTTGCCGCGACGGACACCTGCCCGCACAAGGGCGGTCCGCTGTCCGAAGGGATCGTGCACGGTCAATCCGTCACCTGCCCGCTGCACAACTGGGTTTTCGATCTGAACACCGGGCAGGCGCGGGGCGAGGACGGTGCTATCACGACCTTTCCCGTGCGTGTCGAGGCCGGGCGTGTCCTGATCGACGCGCACAAACTGGCCACGCGGAGTGCCGCGTGATGGACGGCACCGGCCTGCCTGAAACACGCTCCACCTGTCCTTATTGCGGGGTGGGCTGCGGCGTGCTGTTGCGCCCCGACGGGCATGGCGGTCTGGACGTGCGTGGCGACCCTGCGCACCCGGCGAATTTCGGGCGGCTTTGTTCCAAAGGTGCCGCATTGGGCGAGACGGTGGGGCTGGAACAGCGCCTGCTGACCCCGCGTGTGAACGGGCAGGATGTGGGTTGGGACACAGCATTGCAGCAGGTTGCAGACAGGTTCACGCAAACGATTGCGGAGCACGGGCCCGACGGTGCCGCGTTTTATGTGTCGGGCCAGTTGCTGACCGAGGATTACTACGTCGCCAACAAGCTGATGAAAGGGTTTATCGGCTCGGCCAATATCGACACAAATTCGCGCCTGTGCATGGCCTCGTCCGTGGCGGGGCACAAGCGCGCCTTTGGCAGCGACACGGTGCCGGGCACCTACGAAGACCTCGATGAGGCGGATCTGGTGGTGCTGGTGGGGTCGAACCTCGCGTGGTGTCATCCTGTGCTGTACCAGCGGCTGCTTGCCGCACGGGCGGCGCGGGGCACCAAGATCGTTGTGATCGATCCGCGCCGCACGGCCAGCTGTGACGGGGCCGACTTGCATCTGGCGCTGCAACCGGGCAGCGACGTGGCGTTGTTCAACCGGCTGCTGGTGACGCTGCATGAAGGCGGCGCGCTGGACAAGGCGTTCATCGACCGGACCCACGGCTTTGACGCGACACTGCGCGCCGCACAGTCCGATAGCGTTGCACCAACCGGACTGACCGAAGCCGAGATCGCAGCGTTTTGCGCGCTGTGGATGCGGACCGACAAGGTTGTGACGATCTATAGCCAAGGCGTGAACCAGTCGACCTCCGGGTCGGACAAGGTGAACGCGATCCTCAATTGTCACCTCGCTACGGGTCGGATCGGTACGCCGGGATGCGGGCCGCTGTCGGTGACCGGCCAGCCCAACGCGATGGGTGGGCGCGAGGTGGGTGGGCTGGCCAATATGCTGGCCTGTCATATGGACCTCGAAAACGCCGACCACCGCGCGGCGGTCCGGGACTTTTGGGGGGCGCCTGCGGTGCCGGATGCCCCGGGGCTCAAGGCCGTGGACATGTTCCGTGCGGTAGCGGACGGTCGGATCAAGGCGCTGTGGATCATCCACACCAACCCCGCCGTGTCCATGCCCGAAGCAGATGCCGTGCGCGACGCCATTGCCGCCTGCCCTTTTACTGTGGTCAGCGACATCACCGCCCACACCGATACCGCACGACTGGCCGAGGTCGTGTTGCCTGCCACCGCATGGGCAGAGAAAGAAGGCACCGTCACCAATTCCGACCGCACGATCAGCCGTCAGCGCCGGGTGCTGCCCGCACCCGGAGACGCACGGGACGATTGGGATATCCTGTCGGAGGTGGGTCGCCGCATGGGCTTTGCCAAAGCCTTTGACTACGCCAACGCGGCCGAGATCTTGCGCGAGTATGCCACGCTGTCAGGCATTGCAGGGCAGTTCGGGCGCGACTTTGATATCTCGGGCCTCGCAGACCTGAGCGACGGCGAATATGCTGACCTGTCGCCGCAACGCTGGCCGATCACACCCGCATGTCAGGGTGGCCGGTTCTTTGCTGACGGGCAGTTCTTTCACCCCGACGGCAAGGCGCGGATGCTGCCGGTGACGTGGACCCCCCCGGCGGCCAAGGCGTCTCCGCGCTTTCCTTTCCGCCTGAACACCGGGCGCGTGCGCGACCAATGGCACACCATGACCCGCTCTGGCCTCAGCCCGCGACTGTCGGCGCACCTGGCCGAGCCGTTCCTTGATATCCACCCAGACGACGCGATGGCGCATGGCATTTCGGCGGCGGACCTCGTGCAGGTCAGCAGCACCACCGGCACTGCCATTCTGCGCGCCCGCATTACGGATGCCGTGCAGCGCGCTCAGGTGTTTGCCCCCATGCACTGGACCGGCGAAACGGCCCCGGCCGCACGGATCGACGCGCTGGTCGCCGCCGTCTGTGACCCCGTATCCGGCCAACCGGAGAGCAAGGCGAGCGTTGTGGCTGTCGCCCGATACGATGCCGCATGGTACGGCTTTGCGGTGTCGCGGCAGGCGATGGTGCTGGACACCGATTACTGGGCACTGGCCCGTGCCGCCCAAGGCTACCGCGCAGAACTGGCGTCCCGCACACATATCGCCGATTGGGAGGCTGAAGCGCGCCGCATGTTCGATGCGCCCAATGCACATTTGTCATCGGTCATCGACACCAAACGCGGTGTCGCCCGGATTGCGGTGCACGCGGATGGGACGCTGATCGGTGCGCTCTTTGCGTCGCCTGATCCGGTTGCGGTTGTGCGCGACTACCTCGCCGACCTTCCCGGCACCGATGCGCCCGGCGTATTGCTGGGCCGCCCGGCGGCGGATGTACCGACGCCCGGCCCGACCCTCTGTTCCTGCTTTGGCGTGGGCATCAACACCATCCTCAGCGCAATCGAGACCCAAGGGCTGATGTCTGTCGAAGCGATTGGTGCGGCACTGGGCGCTGGCACCAATTGTGGCTCCTGCCGCCCCGAGATCGCAGAACTATTGCAGTCCGTCCGCATCCGGGAGGCTGCGGAATGACCCTCGCCGATCACGTGCGCACATTGGGGCGCGGGCCGGGTCGGTCACGGTCACTGACGCAGGATGAGGCACATGATGCGATGCGCCTGATCCTCCGGGACGATGCAGCAGCCGAAGCGGTGGGCGCGCTTTTGATGCTGTTGCGGATGAAGGGCGAGACGGCGCAAGAGATTGCAGGTCTGGCCGCCGCTGCGCAGGCTGACATGGCCGGTTTGCCGCGTGTCGATCTGGACTGGCCAAGCTATGCCGCAGGCCGGACGCGGGGTGCCCCGTGGTTTTTGCTATCCGCACGGTTGGTGGCTGAGGCAGGTCACAAGGTGCTGGTACACGGCTGGAACGGCACCGATCCCAAGGTGCGCGCCGGGTTGCGCGCGGCTGGCATCCCCGTCGCTGGCACAGTCAAAGACATCGCGCAGCATCTGGACCGCAGCGGGATCGTGTATCTGCCGCTTGAGGTCGCGCATCCGGCGCTGTTTCACCTCCTGAACCTGCGCGCCGTCCTCGGGCTGCGTTCCTGCGTCAATACGGTGTGCCGAATGCTGAATCCGGGCAGGGCACCCGCAAGCGTTCAGGGCGTGTTCCACCCATCCTATCGACTGTTGCAGGCGGATGCGGCCCAGCTGCTCGGGTGGCGGAGCCTGACCGTCATCAAGGGCGGCGGCGGCGAATTCGAACGGCATCCGGGCAAGGACATCACGGGCTTTGGCCTGCGGTCCGGCGCACCGTGGGAGGCGCGGTTTTCCGGCGCGCATTACGAGGCCCGCCGTCTGGCCACATGTCGGGATGCCACGTTAACCCCCGCCACGCCAACGGCCTTTGACACAGACATCATCACCGGCACGGCGGCTTTGGCCTTTGACACCCTCGGTACGTCGGATGATCCGCGCGCACTTTGGGACGCACACCTCGCTGCCAAGGCCGCCTGACAAGGAGACACGCCATGCAAGCCTTTCCCATGTTCATCCGCACGACAGGACGCCGCGTGATCATCGTGGGCGGCGGCGAACAGGCCGCGCAAAAGGCGCGACTGCTGCTCAAGACGGATGCAGATTTGGTGCTGGTCGCGGACCGGCTTGATGATGAACTGCGCGCCTTGGTGGACCGGGGTCGGGCCCGGCACGTATCCGCGCTGTCCGCGGATGTGTTTGACGGGGCGGCGATGGGTTTCGTGGGTACGGGATGTCCGGGTCTGGATGCGGCGGCGCACGCTTTGGCCAAAGCGGCGCGCTGCCCCGTGAATGTCGTGGACCAGCCTGCGCTGTGCGATATGACCACTCCCGCCATCGTCGACCGCGACCCCATTGTCATCGCCATTGGCAGCGAGGGGACGGCACCCGTGCTGACCCGCGAGATCAAGACAAAGCTGGAACAGATGTTGCCCCGGACGCTGGGTGGTCTGGCTGCGCTTGCGGGGCGGCTCCGTCCTGCGGTGACCCGGCATGTCCCGCGGACGGGACGGCGACCGTTCTGGGCGTGGGTGTTCAAAGGGCCGGTGCGGGACATGTGGGTGCGCGGCGCGGAACGGGAGGCGTCATCAGCGATCAAGGCCGCCATCGCGGCAGGCGGGGCGCCGGATCAGACGGCGGCGGGGTCGATCAGCCTTGTTGGGGCGGGGCCGGGCGCACGCGATCTGCTGACCCTGCGCGCGGTGGAGCGACTACAGGAGGCGGACGTGGTGTTTTATGACCGGCTGGTGGACGCGGACGTGCTGGAATTGGCGCGGCGCGATGCGGAGCGGGTGTTCGTCGGCAAGCATGTGGGCGCGCACGCGTGGCCGCAGGATCGGATCAACGGCATGATCGTGGCAGAGGCGGCGCGCGGGCGGCGTGTGGTGCGGCTCAAGTCGGGCGATCCCGGTATTTTCGGGCGCGCGGGCGAAGAGATCGCGGCGGCGCGGGCGGCGGGCATCCCGGTTGAGGTGGTGCCGGGAGTGACGGCGGCCTCTGCGGCGGGGGCGCGGCTGGGACGGTCCCTGACGGAGCGGGGCGTGGCCAACACGCTGGTTCTGGCGACGGGAACGGGGCGGGCGGAGGATGCGCTGCCGGACGCGACCCGGCTGTCGGGGCCGGGGACGACGACGGCGCTTTATATGTCTGTGGGGCAGGCTTCGCGGCTGGCTTTGGACTGGCTGGGGCGGGGGATGCCGGCGGATTGTCCGGTGGATATTTGTGTGGATGTGTCCAAGGATTCGGAGCGGCACTTTTCGGCGACGGTGGGGACTTTGGCGGCGGAAATTGCGGCGCGGGAGGTCACGGGATGCGCGATTTTGCTGGTCACGTGGCCTGAAAAAACCAGTGCCGCGGTTGCGCTGGCGGGGTGATGGGCCCGGAGAAAGACTCTGCTGTCCCGGCATGGGACAGGGATTGGGGTACGGAAAATCAATGGGTTACAGAGACGGATTTAGGATTTGTTAGGGTTTGGGGGTGTTTTGGGCAGGGTGTAGTATGTGCAATTTGCCCGTCATGATGGGGTGGAACCCTGCCTTATACCCGGTCAAATCACCACGTCGGACCGTAGCTATGCTCAGACACTGGATAACTCAAAGTTGCGAAGTGCAGGTTTCGCGGTGCCAATTGCGCACCTGAATTTTGCTCCGCCGCTTGACACCTGGGTTTTTGGGGCCGCCGGTTGCCGGTGCGACGTCAAGAATTACGCACCAAGATGACATCACTGTTTAGAACGGTGTTGATGTGAACAAATGCGCGTAGCTAGCAATAGTCTGTAGACCAAAAGTCATCAGATGCCTCAGATGGTACGATGACTGAACTCTCCAAAAACATATCGCATTTACAAGAGGTTATTGCCGCCAATGTGCGCAAGCGTCGCCTCCGCATGGGATTGTCTCAAGAGGAGTTTGCCGACTTGTGCGGTTATCATCGCACCTACATCGGCTCAATCGAGCGCTCCGAACGCAATATCACCGTCTCGACCCTCGAAGCTCTGGCGAAACATCTGGGCGTTGAACCCGCTGACTTGTTGAGTGAAGATGGCTGACCTCGACAAGATTAAGCGCACCCCTCGTTCTGCAATCGACCTCGTGCTGCTGGCGCTTTGCGAAAGCGTCGATGCAAAGCGCGCCCGAACTGTGATCGACCATATCTTGGAACATGGCATTATCACCAATGAAGAGCTGAGCGAACTGTACGGGTACGATCACCCGCCCCGCGCAATCCGCGACGTGCGCGAAAACGGCATTCCTTTGATAACCCATAGCGTCACTAGCCCAAAGACTGGCCGCAGGATGGGTGCTTACACCTTCGATGACGTATCGAAGATCAAGCGGGGTCGGATAGGTGGCCGCAAGGCATTCTCAAAGAAATTCAAGCAAGAACTGATCGAAACGTACGGCGCGAAAGATGCCTTCACGGGTGAGCCGCTAGACGAGCGATACTTGCAAATAGACCATCGCATTCCCTATGAAGTCATCGGCGATGCCAACGGAAACGCCTCGCTCGATCCAAAGGAATTCATGCTGCTCGATGCCTCCTCAAACCGGGCAAAAAGTTGGTCATGCGAACATTGCGATAATCTAATTGAGAAGCACAATCCTGACATTTGCAGACGGTGCTTCTGGGCTTCACCAGAGAATTACAACCACATAGCCGAAACGCAATCACGCCGCGCTGAGGTGGTTTGGACTGGCGAAGAAACGCAGCACTTTGACAAGCTCAAGAGCGAAGCAGATGCGCTCTCAATCGAAGTGACGGCGCTTATCAAACGAAAGCTACGCGAATAGGCGTTCTTGCTGCGGGCGCTGCGGCATCCCCATGTCGAAAATCTCAAGATCACGCGAAACATATAGGCTTTCAACTGTCTCGGCTGTGCTCCCGTTCAAAGTCGCTTGTGACGACCTGCCAGCGGCGATTTCCAGTAGATGCGCGTCGACGGTGCTAGGCAATGGCTTGCCATAGGTCTTATCCCCTGTGCGCCCGTCATAAGACAAGACGTAGGGAACATGTCTGGCATCCAAGCGATGTAACGCCTTGATTAGAGTTTCCCGCTCTAGCTGCGCAGCATATCGCTTATCAGGGCCATAGGATGTGCCTTGATATGGCGGGTCCATGTAAACGAAATCGGACGGGAGAGCATCGGTTATGCAAGCCTCAAAGTCACCCCGATACAGCTCAACCCTTCCCTTCAAGAGCCTGCTGACAGCATGAACAGTGCGCGTCACCTTGTCGGGTTTCATACCCGTGCGGCGCTTGTCGGCGGACTGAGTGAAATGCCCGTGCTTGTTGAAGCGCACGGCGTTCTTCACGCATCGGGCAACCAGGTAAAGGAGCTGAACAGGATCGGCCTCAGTGTTGTAGGCCGTGCGAACCTCGTTGAAATGACTGGGGTTGTCGAGCTGCGCGTGCCAAACCTCGCTATAGCGCTCTGACAACTCTGTCGGCCTTTCGATAATCATTTCCCAAAGGTCAATCAAAACACCAAAGCTATCACCAATAACGAATCTTTCCGCTTGTCCATGTGTAGCGGCATAGATCGTGATCGCTGCCGAACCCGCAAATGGCTCATAAAGCGTCTCAATGCCCTTTGGGATAAGCTGGCAAATTCTAGGTGCAAGCGACCGCTTGCTGCCTTGATATGGAATGGGCTGGATAGATAACGGCTTCATGTTTTTCATGATGCAGCATGCTACTGCAAGTCATCATACAAGCCTACCGGTAAATATGCGTTACCAACAATATTTGCGAAGCAGTGTTTGGCGTAAAAGCCCGTGAACGTGTCAGTTCGAGCCTTGCCCGAACGCCTCGTTGGGCTGGCTCCAGACGCTGACGACCCGACACAGCGGCCCTAAACCACAACCTCCTCCGCCCGTTGCTCCCCCACCCCGAACACGCGCTTGTATCGGTCGATCTCGCCCGCGGGGCCCATCGCCTTGTTCGGGTTGTCGGAGAGTTTCACGGTGGGGCGGCCGTTGGCGGATATGGCTTTGCAGACGAGGGAGAAGGGGGCGAGGCGGTCGCCGGGGGTGAGGCCTTTGAAATCGTTGGTGAGCATGGTGCCCCAGCCGAAGCTGACTTTGACCCGGCCCGCGAACTGGCCGTGTAATTCGGCGATTTTGGCGGCGTCCAGACCGTCGGAGAAGATGATGAGTTTGGTCAGGGGGTCTTCGCCGCGGTCCTGCCACCAGCGGATGGCGACTTCGGCAGCCGTGGCAGGATCGCCGCTGTCGATGCGGATGCCCGTCCAACCCGCGAGCCAATCGGGGGCGTTGGCCAAGAACCCTTCGGTCCCATAGGTGTCGGGCAGGATGATGCGGAGGTTGCCGTCATGCTCTTCGTGCCAATCGCTCAGCACGTCGTAGGGGGCCTGCGCCAGCGCGGCGTCGGTTTCGGCCAAAGCCGAATAGACCATGGGCAGTTCGTGGGCGTTGGTGCCGATGGCCTCGACATCGCGGTTCTTGGCGATGAGGCAATTGGAGGTCCCAACGAAGCTGTCGCCCAGCCCCTCGCCCATGGCCTGTACGCACCAGTCCTGCCAGAGAAAGCTGTGGCGGCGGCGGGTGCCGAAATCGGCCACGCGCAGGCCGTCGAGGCGTTTGAGCTGTTCGATTTTCTCCCAGAGTTTGGTCATGGCGCGGGCGTAGAGGACCTGAATTTCGAACCGGCCCATCTGGTTAAGCACCGCGCGGCCCCGCAGTTCCATGAGCACGGAGAGGGCGGGGATTTCCCAGAGCATCACCTCGGGCCAGGACCCTTCGAAGGTCAGTTCGTATTGGTCGCCGATGCGTTCAAGGTGGTAGGCGGGCAGGCGCAGGTCTTCGAACCAGTCCATGAATTCGGGCGTGAACATCTGGCGTTTGCCGTAGAAGGTGTTGCCGCGCATCCATGTGCTTTCGCCGCGTTTGAGCGAGAGGGAGCGGATGTGGTCAAGCTGCTCGCGCAGTTCGCCTTCGTCGATGAGGTTGGCGAGCGGGATATGGGTGGAGCGGTTGATGAGGGAGAAGGTGACTTGGGTGTCGGGTTTGTTGCGGAACACGGACTGGCACATGAGCAGTTTGTAGAAGTCGGTGTCGATGAGGGAGCGGACGATCGGGTCGATCTTCCATTTGTGGTTCCAGACGCGGGTGGCGATATCGACCATGGTGGTGTCCTTGCGTTTGGGCGTTTGTGCCAGAGGTTGCGCGCTATTCCAAGCGGTGCGGGTACACCTGTGGTGGCAGGGGATGTGTCGCGGTTTGGGGGCGGTCAGGTCAGCGTGACGCCTGCGGCTTGCATCCCGCTTTGGGCGGCGGCGAGGGATCCGTCGAGGTCGATGGCACGGCAGAGGTCGCTGCGCACGGTGGTCGCATAGCCCAGCCGTGCGGCGTCGGTCGCGGAGAAGTTTACGCAGAAGTCAGTGGCGAGGCCCACGAGGGTCAGCGTGGTGATGCCGCGGCTGCGCAGGTAGCCGTCGAGCCCGGTGGGCGTGGTCTGGTCGTTTTCGAAGAAGGCGGAGTAGCTGTCGATGCCTGTGCGGAACCCTTTGCGGACGATCATCTGGGCGCGGGTGGTGTCGAGCTTTGGGTGAAAGGCGGCACCGGCGCTGCCCTGCACGCAGTGGTCGGGCCAGAGGACCTGCGGCCCATAGGCCATGTCGATCACGTCGTAGGGCGATTTGCCCGCGTGGCTGGACGCGAAGGAGGAGTGGCCCGCCGGGTGCCAGTCCTGGGTCAGCACCACGGTGTCCGTTTCGGCCATGAGAGCGTTGATGCCTGCCACGATCGCATCCCCGCCGGGCACGGCGAGGGCGCCGCCGGGGCAGAAGTCGTTCTGGACATCGATGACGATCAGGGCGTGGGACATGGGGGCGCTCCGGTTATGTGCGGGGTGCAGGGTACGCGCGCGCTGCGGCAAGGTGAAGGGCCGGGCGTTTGGAAGGTGAGCGGTTTTGTGCGATAATTCGGGCGGAGAATGGGGCGGTGCATCATGGAAAAGCCCGATATCACCGGCTGCGCCCTGCGCGAAACAGCGTGGGTCTTTGACCTCTACGATTGCCCGGACGGCGCGGTGCTGTACCGATCCGAAGGGATGGGCGTGACGTGGACGGAACCGATGTTCATGTGGCAGATGCTGCTGTGGGTCGGTGCGGTTGTCCTGACCCTTTGGATCATGCGGATCATCTGGGAGGGTGCGTTGTGGGACAGCCGCTTGTGGTTTCAGGCCGTCACCCTGTTGCTGGGCACGCCGATGGTTCTGCTGGTCACGTTGTGGTTCATGAACGCGCCCTACCGCCTTGCACGCCACGGGCTGCTGTTGAGCCACGGCGAATCCGTGGGCGTGACGTTGGCCATCTGGTCGATGGTCATGGGCTGGCTGTTCTTCAAGGCGTCCCAACGGTCGGGCGGCGGAGGTTGAAGCGCGTCGCAAGGAGGCGTATTTGCCGCCCATGTACACGATTGCCGCCCTGTATCACTTTACCCGCTTTGCCGATCCTGCCGCCCTGAAGGGGCCGCTGGCGGCCACCTGCTGTGGCCATGACGTCAAGGGCACGCTGTTGTTGGCACCCGAGGGGATCAACGGCACCATCGCCGGACCGCGTGCGGGCATTGACGCAGTGCTGGCGCATATCCGCGCCCTGCCCGGCTGCGCCGATCTGGAGTGGAAGGAAAGCACCAGTCCCACCCCGCCGTTTGGCAAGATGAAAGTGCGGCTGAAACGCGAGATCGTCACCATGGGCCAGCCCGATGTGGATCCCGCCGCGCGCACGGGTCATTACGTGGATGCGCAGGACTGGAACGACCTGATCACCCGCGACGACGTGGCCGTGATCGACACGCGCAACGATTACGAGGTGGCTATCGGCACGTTTGACGGCGCGGTCGACCCGCAAACCCAGAGCTTTGGCGCGTTCCCTGCATGGTGGGAAGAGAACAAACACCGGTTCCATAACAAGAAAATCGCAATGTTCTGCACCGGGGGCATCCGCTGCGAGAAATCCACGAACTACCTGTTGGGGCAAGGGGTCGAGGATGTCTATCACCTCAAGGGTGGCATCCTGAAATACCTCGAAGAGGTGCCAGCGGCGCGCAGCACGTGGCAGGGCGAATGCTTTGTCTTTGACGGGCGTGTCAGCGTGGGTCACGGGCTGAAGGTTGGCCCGCATGTGCTGTGTCATGCCTGCCGCCGTCCGATCCTGCCCGCCGACCGCGACCGGCCTGAATTTGAGGACGGCGTAAGCTGTCATCACTGCGTCGAGGAAACCAGCGATGACGACAAGGCCCGGTTTCGCGAACGCCAGAAACAGGTGCGGCTGGCCCGCGCGCGTGGCGAAGACCACCTGACGGGCCGTATGGTACCGGGCAAGGGCTAGGCCCGCCCAAAACGCGGGGGCTGCCTGCCCACCGCACGCAGTCGAGCAACGATCCCGGAGGTCTGGTGTGGCAAAACTGAGCGTGTTGATCGGATGTGTGATGCTGTGGTGCGGCACCGCCTTGGCTGACACAAGTTTTGATCACGAGGCCGTCGTGACAGGTGTCACGGGCGACCGGGCGACCTGCCCGGATGCGCCGGGCCACCTGTGGGTCGTCGTTCATGGTGAGGGGGACTGCATCCGCTATTACGGATCCATGCTGGATGTCGGTGCGCAGACTGTCTTTGTCTCCATCCACGGTGATTTGCCGGTGACGGGGGAGAACGCCAAAACGCGCCTGCCGAGGCTTTACAGAAAATGGGACAGCCCGGCCAAGATGGCCGCCCGCGCGGATGGTCAGCGGGCAGAGGCGGGCATTGACGGGCCGTTTGTCTTTGTCGCGCGGCCGGGCCTGTTCGGATCAACTGGCTTTCATACCGAACGCCGTGGCCAACGCGAGGTCGATCTAATGAACCGCGCGCTGGACCTGCTGAAGCAAAGGTATGGCATCACGCAATTTCACCTGTCGGGGCAATCGGGCGGCGGTCACATCGTTGCATCGGTTTTGCCCCTGCGCAGGGATGTCGGCTGTGCGGTGACAAGTGCGGGCATTGTGTCGGTTGCCCAGCGCGCCATGATCCAAACCGGAACCCGCGACATTGCGGGCGGGCATCCCTATCACGACCCGGTGGATCATGTGGACGGCTTACCCGGCGCGCCGCTGCGCCTGCTGGTGATTGCCGACCCGGAGGATGCTGTTTCGCCTTTTGCGGCGCAGGAACATTATGTTGGTGCGGCCCAAAAGGCGGGTGCGGACGTGTCCCTGTTGACCGCAAAGGGCACGGGTGCGCGGCGACATAGCCTTGGGACAGCGGGGCGTGTGGCGATGCGGCTTTGTGCCGAAGGCGCATCGGTGCCCGAGATACAGAGCGGCATCCACCGGTTGACCGGGATGCCCGGCTAGGCCGGTAATGATATACGGACAATTCGAGGTGTTAAGCCTGCTGTAACGGGCCGCGTGATACCGATGGTTTCGGGTGAAAAGAGGTCCGGGATCATGAGTGCGCAAACCAACGCACAGCCAATCATTATCAAACGCAAGAAGGTGTCCGGCGGTGACGGGCACCATGGTGGCGCTTGGAAAGTGGCCTACGCGGATTTCGTGACGGCGATGATGGCGTTTTTCATGCTGATGTGGTTGCTGAACGCGACAACAGAAAAACAGCGCAAGGGCATTGCCGATTACTTTTCCCCGACGATTCCGATCAACCGGATTTCCGGCGGCGGGGATGGCAGTTTTGGCGGGGACAGCGTGTTTTCCGAAGAAACCCTGCCGCAGAACGGCACCGGCGCAACCAATGCACGACCCACGGAGGGGCGTCAGGCCCGTGGCGAAATGGGCGGCAGCGCAGAAGGGGATGCAACCGCCGCGCAGGACAGCACATTTGAATCGCTGGAGGCCGCGTTGTTGGGTCAGGGTGGCGAATCCAAGGTGATGGACAATGAATACCAGCACATCGTGACCCGTATCACGGATGAGGGGCTGGTGATCGAGGTGTTTTCCCTGCCCGATGCTCCGCTGTTCGATCCGGTGACGGATCGCCCGACCGACTTGCTGCGGTCGCTTGCCGCGCTGATCGTGGACACCGCGCAGACGGTCACGAACGGCGTCGCCATCGGAGGCCATGTGGAGGCGCAGCCTATCGTTTTGGCCGACAATACAGTGTGGGCGCGGTCGATGGATCATGCCACGGTGATGCGCAGGCTGATGGAAGGTGCAGGGCTGGAGCCGGACCGGGTCGAACGCGTGACAGGCCATGCCGACCGCGAACCATCCGCGCGCAATCCCATGGCAATCCGGAACAATCGGTTAGAGATTGTCTTGCTCCGAGAATAGGCTGCATTTTATCTGTTAGGCCGGTCTTAAGGACGGCACGCCTATCTGTTCGATCAAAGCAGGTCGATACAGCAGAAAGGCGTATCCATGACAATCTCTTCGTCGCTTAACGCAGGTGTGGCAGGACTCCAATCGAATGCCACGCGACTCGCGTCCATCTCAGACAACATCGCCAACTCTTCGACCTACGGGTACAAACGGGTCAGCACGGATTTCCATTCGCTGGTGATTTCGTCGTCCGGCGGGACCTATTCGGCAGGGGGCGTGCGCGCCACGACAGAGCGTTTGATTGACCAGCGCGGATCGCTGGTGTCGACCGCAAATGCGACGGACCTTGCGGTGCGGGGACGCGGCATGTTGCCGGTGGCACAGGCAACGGATGTGCAGGTCGACAACGGTGAGACGCTGATGCACCTGACGACCACGGGGTCGTTCCGGACGGATGCCGAAGGGTATCTGGTGTCGAATTCGGGCCTCGTTCTGCTGGGCTGGCCTGCACAGCCGGACGGAACGATCCCCAACTTTCCCCGCGACACATCCGATGGGCTGGAGCCGGTACAGATCAATGTGAACCAGTTCTCGGGCGAGCCGACGACACAGATGGCGCTGGGGGTGAACCTGCCGGCCACCGACACGGATGCGGGCAGCGCGGGCGAGCTGCAAAATCTCGCGATCGAGTATTTTGACAATCTCGGCACCTCCGAAAGCATCAACATCACCTTTTCACCCACTGTCCCCGCCACGGGGTCATCGAACGAGTGGACCATGACGCTGAGCGATTCCGCCTCTGGCGGTGCGGTGATCGGTGAATACACGCTGACTTTCAACGACAGCCGGACCGCGGGCGGCACGCTCGCCGGTGTGGCAACCACCAGCGGCGGCGCATATGACCCGGCAACCGGCAGCATCATCGTGACAGTCGACGGCGGCCCGATTGAGATTGACATCGGTATGCTGGGCGACAGCGATGGGCTGACCCAGCTGTCCGACAGCTTTGCGCCCGTTTCGATTTCCAAGGACGGCTCGCCCGTGGGCAACATGACCAATGTTGAAGTGGACGCCAACGGCTTTGTCACTGCGTTCTTCGACACCGGCATCAACCGCACGATCTATCAGGTGCCGCTGGTCGATCTGCCCAACCCCAACGGGATGGTGGCACTGGATCAACAGACCTACCTGCCCTCACCCGAAAGCGGCAGCTTTTTCCTCTGGGATGCCAGCGACGGCCCGACCGGTGACATCCTGTCTTACGCCCGCGAAGAATCTGCCGTCGACGTGGCCGGTGAACTGACGGCGATGATCCAGACACAGCGCGCCTATTCGTCAAACGCGAAAGTCATCCAGACCGTGGACGAGATGTTGCAGGAAACAACCAACATCAAACGCTAATCGCGCCCCTGACCGGAGATTGATGCCATGACCCTCACAAGCGCCCTGAACGCTGCGATGACCGGACTGCGCTCTGCCAGCCGGTCATCCGAGCTGATTTCGTCGAATATCTCGAACGCGGCCACGCCGGGCTATGCCCGCCGCACGTTGGAGACGACGTCGAATGCAAGCGCCTTTCTGAGCGGTGTGCGCATCGAAGGTGTTGTACGGCATGGCGACGCGCAGGTGCTGGCTGATCGCCGATTGGCCAGTGCCGAATTTGGATACCGGTCGGACACGACGCGGTTCCTCACGTCCATTGAAGATGCGATTGGCACGCCGGATCAACCCGGATCCCTGTCCGCCCGACTGGCGGATTTCGACAACAGCCTGATCCTAGCCAGCAGCAGGCCCGACGCGGCGGAACGGCTGGACAGCAGTGCGCTGGCCGCGCGCGATCTGGCCAACACGATCAACCGCGCGTCAGATGACGTGCAAGGCGCGCGGTCGCAAGCGGACCGAAACATTGCCGCCCAGATCGACAGGCTGAATGACGCGCTTGCCGCCGTGAAGGAGGTCAACAGCCAGATCACCGCCACCATTTCACAACGCGGAGACACCGCGGCCCTGCAGGACCAAAGGCAAGTGCTGATCGATGAGATCAGCGAGATTGTCCCCGTCCGCGTCGTGCCGCGGGATCATGGCGCGGTTGCGCTGTTTTCCACGGGCGGCGCGATCCTGCTGGACGGGACGCCCGCCAGCATAGAATTTGAGCCGGCGAATGTTGTGACACCCTATATGTCGGTCGAAGACGGCACGCTGTCCGGGCTGACGGTCAATGGATTTGCGGTCTCTACCTCCTCCGAGACGGGTCGGTTGCGCGGCGGCACCCTTGGTGCCCAGTTCGAAATTCGCGACGAACTGGCACCAGAGGCGCAAACCCAACTGGATGCACTGGCGCGCGATTTGATCGAACGGTTCGAAGACCCGGGCGTCGATCCGACGCTCGCGGCAGGTCAGCCGGGCCTCTTTACCGATCAAGGCGCTGCACTGGACCCGCTGGCCGAAGAAGGGTTGGCCAGCCGCCTGTCCCTCAATGCGTTGGTCGATCCCGCACAAACCGGAGAGACGTGGCGGATCAGGGACGGATTGGGCGCAGCGGCCCCGGGCGATGTCGGCAATGCCCAAATTATTAACGCATTGTCCGACGCGCTGTCCGACGCGCGAACGCCCGCCACGGGCGGTTTTGGCACAGGGGTGTTCACCGCGCTCGATCTGACTTCCGCATTTGCTTCACGGCTGGGTACGGACCGGCTGCGATCCGACCAACAGCTGAGCTTTGCGTCGGCGCAATTGAACGAGTTGACACAACTGGAATTGGCGGACGGGGTCGACACCGATGTCGAATTGCAGCGCCTGATGATGGTCGAACAGGCCTATGCCGCCAATGCGCGGGTTATTCAGACCGTTGACGAAATGATTGATACCTTGCTGGGAATTTGAAGATGATCAATGCAACCTCTTTCGGTGATCTGGCGCAGTCTTTCCTGCTCCAGCGCCGCGGTGCAGACCTGAAAACCGAAATGTCGCGCCTGAATCAGGAACTGGTGACCGGTCAGGTTGCCGACGTCAAAGCGGTGCTGGCTGGCAATACCAGCTACCTCGCCGGGATCGAAAGCGACCTGCGCACGCTGCAAGGCTACCGTACCGCCACGGACGAGGCCGCATTTTTCACTGACGCGATGCAAACTGCGCTGGACCGGGTGCAAAGCTCTGGCACGAACTTCAGTCAGGATTTGCTGACCACGGCCAAGAACGGGCCTGAACCGGTCCTGGATCAGCTGTCGCGCAACGCACGGACCGAGCTTGAGACCATTGTCAGCGCGCTCAACACCTTTGTCGGCGGGCGGGCCGTTTTTGGCGGAACAGCCACAGGGGCGAGCCCCCTTGCAGATGTTGATACGATCATGACCGATTTGCGCAGCGCGGTGGCCGGTCTGACGTCGGTCGATGACATTCTGGCCGCGGTCGATACGTGGTTTGACGATCCGTCAGGCTATGCAGATGTGGCCTATAACGGATCTGCGACACCGCTTGCCCCGATGCGCATCGGTGCGGACGAAACGGTCGATGTCCGGCTTACCGCCGAGAACGCGGCGTTGCGCGACGTTATCCAGAGCATCGCGACCTCTGCCCTGGTCGAAGATCTGACACTGACGCTATCCGTCGATCAGAAACGGGAGATGCTGGACCGTATGGGTGTCAAATTGCTTGGCCAACAGGACGGCCTGACAGCAATCCGCGCCGAAGTGGGCGCAGCACAGGAGCGCATCGACACTGTCGCGGCGCGCAACAGCGCGCAAAGCACGTCACTGGAATATGCAAAAGGCGCGCTGTTGGGCGCCGATCCCTATGAAACCGCCACCAAATTGGAGGAAGTCCAATTCCAGCTTCAAAGCCTGTACACAATCACCGCCCGTATGTCCGATCTGTCGCTCGTGAACTTTATCCGATGAGGGTGCTCTGGTTCGCGGTACTCGCGATCTGCATGGCGCTGCCGACGCTGGCCGGATCAGTCCGCATCAAGGATCTCGTCGAATTTGACGGCGTGCGCGGCAATGATCTGGTGGGCTACGGCCTTGTCGTGGGGCTTGACGGCACAGGTGACGGTTTGCGCAATGCGCCATTCACCGAAGAGATCATGTCCAATGTCCTCGAACGGTTGGGAGTCAATGTTACGGGCGAACAATTCCGTCCCAAGAACGTGGCTGCGGTATTCGTGACGGCCAGCCTGCCGCCTTTTGCGCGCACGGGTTCGCAAATTGATATCACGGTGTCGGCCATAGGCGATGCCAAAAGCCTGTTGGGCGGAACGTTGATCATGACCCCGCTCAACGCGGCGGACGGACAGATTTATGCGGTTGCTCAGGGCACGGTGATTGCCGGCGGCGCTGTGGCCGAAGGCGACGGCGCACGGGTGACGCAAGGGGTGCCTACTGCGGGCGTGATCCCTGCCGGCGCTCGTGTCGAACGCGAGGTCGATTTTGAGTTGAGCAGCCTGAATGACATGCGACTGGCGTTGCGTGACGCCGACTTTACCACGGCGGCACGGATCGAAACCGCAATCAACTCGGAGTTTGGACGTCAGGTGGCCGTGATGCTGGATTCCGGCACGGTTGGTCTGAATGTAGAACGGACAGGATCGCGGTCGGTGGCACATGCATTGGGTCGGATCGAAAACATCTCCGTCGAGCCCGAGCGCAAAGCGCGGGTCGTGGTTGATCAGAGGTCCGGCACAATTGTGATGGGGGACGATGTCAGAATCTCACGTGTCGCCGTGTCGCAAGGCAACCTTACCCTGCGCGTCCAAGAGCAGCCAATAACCGTGCAGCCCAACCCGTTTGCTGATGGCACTACCGTTGTTGTCCCCCGAACAACAGTGGACATTGAAGAAGACGAAGGAACTGGCCTTGCCGAAGTGCCGGATGGTGCATCGCTGTCGCAGGTCATTGCCGGACTGAATGCCTTGGGTGTTGCGCCGCGCGACATGATCGACATTCTGAAGAGCATCAAGGCAGCGGGCGCACTGCACGCAGAGTTTATCGTAAGGTAAGCAATGGAGTCCGGGCTGGCGCCCGCGCGCCTGATTGCGGTGCAATGATGCTGCACGACCGCGCTGCATAGACACATGCCTTCGACGCGTCCAAGCGACAGACCGTCGGCGTCAAACAGACCGATTCATTCCGATTGAATTCTGAGGGCCTTGGTGCCGTCAAGGACGGGCGACACCTGTGCGAACGGGGGTGTTGAGAGCGGAGACCGTAATCTGTCCTCAGGCATTGCCAGTTGTGCGACCGGATCAGAGCTTTGTGACGCCGCTCGCCCGTGGTCGAGGTGTCCTAAAAGTAGCTGCGCACCAAACTGCTGGCGATAAGGCTCCACCCGTCGGCGACGACAAAGAATGCCAGCTTGAATGGCAGCGAAACGATTGCCGGGGGCACCATCATCATCCCCATGCTCATCAGCACCGCCGCAGCCACCAGATCGATGATCAAAAACGGCAGAAAGATCAGGAAACCGATTTGAAATGCGCGAGAGATTTCCGACAGCATAAAGCTGGGCACAAGAACAGAAAGCGGCGCGTCCGGTGCGAGTTCTGTTCCACGGGTATCCGGGCGCAGGTCTGCCATTGCCGCAAATGTATCCGCATCAAGTCGGCCGGCCATGAACACGCGAAACGGCTCCAGCGTGCGCGTAAACGCCTGTTCGGCGCTGATTTCTTTGTTTGTGAGCGGTTGCAACCCTTCGGTCCATGCTTCGACAAAGACCGGCTCCATGATGAAGTAGGTGAGAAAGAGCGCCAAGCTGACGATCAGCATGTTGGGCGGAGATTGTTGCAGGCCAATGCCTTGGCGCAGGATCGACAAAACGGTCACCAGAAACGGAAAACATGTCACCATGATTGCAAGCCCCGGAGCAAGGCTCAGCACGGTGATCAGGGCAATGAGTTGCAGGGTCCGCGCGGTGATCGACCCGTCATCGCCCAACGATAAAGAGACGTCTTGCGCCCAAATCATGGACGGACACAAAAGCAGGATCGCAAGGACGAGAAAGCGGAACTGCATGGCGTTACGCGCCTGAACCCGTGTCCAGAACTTCGGTCAGCCGTACAACAAGCTGCCCCTCTTCGGCACCTTCCGCCTCTTCCAGCATCCCGCGGGCAATCAGCGTTTCGCCAACGTACAAATCGACCGGATCATCAACTCTTTTGTCCAGCGTGAGAACGGCGTTTGGCCCAAGCATCACCAGATCGCGAACCAGCGGTCGGGCACGCCCAACAGACACAGTGATGTCGATCGGAACACCTGTGAACGGGTTGCTGGTATCGGACGCCAAGGTTTTTGTGTCAGGTTGTTCGGTCATCTTGTCCCTCGGAGTTTTGTGTTTCGAAATACTCAGCCACCGCTGCGCCGACATCCGCCACAACGCGGCCCAGATCGATCACATGCTCTGTATCGTCGAGTTGAAGCGACGCCTGATCAGGGGCCAATGTCGCATCGGCCACCAGCTCGTAGGAAATGGGTGATTCGGGCAGGATCCGTTCCACGTGATCAAGGGACGCTTCGGGCACGCGCAACTGGATCGTATGCACAAGGGCGTCGCGCGTGCGCGCTTCGATCAGTTGGACGATATGCGCGCCGAGGCTCTGCCGGGCCATATCGGGCAAGACGGTGTCGACGACCCCTTGCATAATGTCGCGCACCGTCCGGGTCAGTTGGCTGCGCAGTTCGTGATACTGAAAGGACGCGTCCTGTAAGTTGGCGGCGAGCGCAGAGGAAATTGTCAGTTCGAGCGTGGTTTGCGCCTTGGTCGAATCGTCCCACCCCGCCTGATATCCGTTTTCAAACGCCTGCAGCTTTTCATCTTCGAATTTGTCGGTGGACACATTTGACACAGGCCCGTCCATCGAAATCTCGGTTCCGAAGTCCTGATAAAGTGATGCAACATTCATCATGCACGCTCCTCATCTTCTTCGAGCCAACTGCGCAGAATCTCGACCGTTTCTTCCTGACGCTCACCGATCATGTTGCGCAGCCGCTCAACCGGGTCGGCACTTTGCACCGTGCCGCTGATGCTGCCGTCCTGCAGTCCCATGGGGGGCAAGGCTGGCAAATCGGGAAGTGGCGCGTTCAGATCAATGTCCGGGAAATCCGATTGAGGCGATGCGGATGCAACATCCGACGTGCCCCCGATCATCGCAGGCGCCTGCCCCGTTTCCGCAGGTGGCAGCATTGCGGGCGCAGGGGCTTTGGTCAGGATGGGCCGCACGACAAACAGGCCCAGAATGAGCGTCACGATTGCCAGAACCGCCATTTGCAAAGCAGACATCACATCGAAGGCAAAAAGGTCCATCAGCGAGGATTCCGCAGCCGTACCCACAGGCTCTGCCGATTGCAGCGGCATCGCCTTGATCGTGATGATGTCGCCGCGGCTTTCGTCAAATCCGACGGCGGCGGCCACCAGTTCCTGCAAGGATCTAAGCTCCTCTTCGGTGCGCGGCGTCGCGTCGGCGTTGGGTGTTTCGATCACGTCATTGACCAGAACGGCAACCGTCAGCCGTTTGATAGCGCCGGGCGCGCGGGTAATAGCCCGTTCGGTTTCCGAAACTTCGTAGTTCACCCGCTCGCGGGTCTCGGAGTCCTGTGATGTTGCCGTTTCGTTCCCGCCGGCATCGCCATCGGGCAAATTGGACGCGACGGTGACGTTCCCGCCGCCTTCCTCGTTGGAATTACTTGTGCGTTCCTCGGTGTCCGTGCTGATCGCCACGCGCCCTTCGGGGTCAAAGCGGCGCTCGCGGATTTCTTCCGTTTCCGTGACCGTGTCCACGCTGACTTCGACAATCGCATTGCCGTGGCCCACACGCGCCTCCAGCAAACGTTCGACACGCTCACGCAATACTTGCGCCTTGTCATCCGCGCCCGCTGCTGGCGCATCCTCATCCACCGACCCGATCAAGGTGCCGTTGGCGTCGATCACCGCCACATCATCCGCCGACAGGCCCGCAACCGCAGACGCCACGAGGAAACGGACAGCTTTGCCCTGCTGCGCTGTAAGGCCAGATCCGTTCGGCGTGATCGACACAGATGCGGTCGGCGTGACACCCCGCTGAAACGGGTTGGACCCGGTGGAGGCAATATGCACACGGGCCATGGCCACATGCGGGCTGGCGGCAATTGTGCGCGCCAATTCGCCTTCCTTTGCGCGCCAATAAGCGGCGTCGAACATTTGCGACGTGGTGCCGAACCCTGACAGCCCGTCCAGCAGTTCATAGCCACGGCTGCTGTTGGCGGGCAGTCCTTCGCTCGCGAGGGTCATGCGCAATTGATCGCGTTGCCGCGATTCGACAAAAATCGAATTGCCACGAATTTCGAATGGCACACCGCGCTGCTCAAGCGACCGTACAACGTCCCCCGCCGCACCGTTTTCCAGACCCGCATAGAGCAATGTCATGGAGGGGGCCGCCACAATACGTGACATGGTCAACACCGCCAAAAACATTGCGATCGTCGCCACCACCACAGTGATCTGCCGCCGCATGTCCAGGTTCATCCACGCATTCAAAAGCTGCTGCACGATTGCCTCCGTCGCACCGCACGTTCTGCGCGGCTTCACTGACAGCAATGAACGATCAGGCTTAACAATCGGTTAGTCCATCTGTGCCAAAACACGATCAATCGAATGACACGGATTGCACATGACCGACGCAACGGCAGACGCGGCAGAAGAGGTCAAGAAACCCTCGAAGATGCCATTGATACTTGGCCTTGTCGCCGCATTGGTGGGCGGTGGGGGCGGATTCTATGCGACCTTCTCCGGCATGATCCTGGGCTCCGAATCGCCCGAGGCCGTGGTCGAGGACATGTCTGGCCCATTGCCCGACGTCGCCTTTGTCCCCGTGGACCCCATTATTGTGTCGCTAGGATCACCTGCCGCGGGGCGTCATCTGCAGTTTCGCGCCCAGCTAGAAGTGCCGACGCGCCATGCCGAAGACGTGCAGGTTTTGCTGCCGCGGGTCGTGGATGTCCTGAACGGGTATCTGCGCGCGCTCGAGCCCCGCGACGTCGAAAGTGCTTCGGCGCTGACCCGATTGCGCGCGCAGATGTTGCGCCGCGTGCAGATCGTCGCGGGCGCGGATCGCGTTCGGGATCTGCTGATCATGGAATTTGTTGTGAACTGAAGGTGAAACATGGACTTGATCGCTGACATTTTGCTGGCCGCGGGCGCCTTGGGGGCGGGGTTCTATTGCTTTGTCTTGGGGCGCCGACTGAAGAAATTCAACAATCTGGAAAAGGGTGTGGGCGGCGCCGTTGCCGTGCTGTCCGCGCAGGTTGATGATCTGACCAAGACGTTGGAGGCCGCGCAGACGACCGCCGCAACCTCGGCAGAAACGCTCAGCGACCTGACCGTGAGAGCCGAAGAGATGTCGCGAAAGCTGGAGCTTCAGATGGCGTCGCTGCATGATATTCCAACACCCAGCCAGCCCCCTGCCGCCGCTCCGGCAGAAGAACCGGCTCCGGCGCAACCGATGTTCATGCGCCGCGCCGTAGGAGCTTCCTGATGGCCAAACCGAAAAAACGTCGGCGTATGGCTGGGCGGGGGTCCGTCCTTTTGATCGCGGGTCTGTTTATCGGGTCAGCGGGCTTGCGCATTTCCATGGGCGCAAATGCCGCTTGGGCCGAGAATGACTTTGCCCGTGAAATGCTGGCGCCGGTCGTGCAGCAGGTCACCAACACGCCTGAGTCCGGAACGCGCGCCGAGATGGCTGGTTTGTTAACCGCGCTGCAAGACCGCGAAGCCGCCGTCGCAGAGCAGGAAGCGCAATTGGAGATGCGGGCCAAATCGCTGGATGTTGCGCAACAGGAGATTGAGCGCCGCATCCAAGCGCTGGAAGCCGCCGAGCAACGGTTGAGCGCGACATTGGCGTTGGCTGACAGCGCTGCCGAAGATGATCTTGCCCGGTTGACGACCGTCTACGAGAATATGAAACCCAAGCAGGCAGCGGCATTGTTTCAGGCTATGGAGCCAGAATTTGCAGCCGGGTTCCTCGCCAGAATGAAGCCCGATTCGGCAGCCAGTATCATGGCCGGACTTGAGCCACAGAACGCCTATTCCATCAGCGCGATTCTGGCCGGTCGTAACGCAAGTGCCCCCAAAAACTGACCTCAGCACAGGGGTTTTTTAACGCCTGTCTGACACAGTCCGACCAAGCGCACTAATGCAGGTTCAAAGCTCATGGTCGGTATAATCGGTATCGTCACAATCTTTGTGATGGTTTTTGGCGGCTACTTGGCGGCTGGCGGCAAGATGGGGATTATCCTCAAGGCGTTGCCGTTTGAAATGACAATGATCCTTGGCGCGGCAATCGGGGCCTTTCTGATCAGCAACTCGATGGCCGAGGTCAAACACACGATCAAGGATCTGGGTAAGGTCTTCAAGGGGCCGAAATGGGCGCAGCAGGATTATCAGGATCTGCTCTGCCTGCTGTTCGAATTGATTCGTCTGGCGCGTCAGAACCCCGTGGCCATCGAAGAGCACATCGAAGATCCCGAAGCCTCGTCCATTTTTTCCCGCTATCCAAAGATTGTGGCTGACAAAGAAGCGACAGCGCTGATTTGCGACACCATGCGGTCTGCGTCGATGAACTACGACGATCCGCATCAGGTCGAAGAGGTGCTGGAAAAGCGGATGGATGCGAATATGCATCACGCGATGCACTCAAGCCATGCGTTGCAAACCGTTGCCGATGGCCTGCCCGCGCTTGGTATTGTTGCCGCTGTTCTGGGCGTGATCAAAACAATGGCGTCCATCGACCAGCCGCCAGAGGTTTTGGGCAAGCTGATCGGCGGCGCGCTGGTCGGCACCTTCCTTGGCGTTTTTCTGGCATATGGCCTTGTCGGACCGTTTGCCGGAAAGGTGAAAGCCGTCGTGGAAGAAGACGCTCATTTCTATCAGCTTATTCGCGAGGTTCTGGTCGCCAATCTGCACAACCACTCGACCAATATTTGTATTGAGGTCGGACGCCAGAACACGCCATCACACTTCCGCCCAAGCTTTTCGGAACTGGAAGAGGCAATCAAATCGGTCAAACAGAACGCGGCATGATGGCGATGTGGCGTTTGGCACTCATTTCCGTTTTCGCGTGTTTCGCAACAGTCGGAAACGCGCAGGAAATCACTGTGCGCTCCGGTGCGCATGATGGATTTGCGCGTCTTGTCATGCGCATACCGGACGGGCGTGACTGGTCGCTTGATACTGTGGAAGGCGGTGTGCGGATTGAACTGAACGGCCATCGTTCCGGTTTCGATACGAGCCAGGTTTTCACGCTCATCGACCGGCAGTACATTGATGATGTAACAAGCACCGCCACCAGCCTCGATATCGATTTTGCCTGTGACTGCATCGCGTCGACATTTGTCGAGCGTGGCGACTTTTTGGTGGTTGATGTGTCGAACAGGCCGGAAAGCACACCGCCGGTCCCTGCCACCGCGCTGCCGGAAGTAAGCTGGCCCACAAGTGATAGAAGGCTTGCGTTTTCGGACGTGCCAACGCTGGATATCAAGCCAGAACCGGAACCCGTGGTGCCGGCGCGCCCTGCCCCACCTCGCCAGATTGTGGTTCCCGACGTGATCGGCAGCCTGACCGCACTTCCCGCGCCGGAGGGTCGCCCGGACACCGGATCAGCCAATCAACTGGCACAAGCACAGCAAAAACTTGCACGACGCGTTGCAATTGCAGCAACACGGGGCATCCTTGATCCGTCACAGCGTCAGGTTGATCTGCCGATTGGCGGGACCCGGCCCCAAATCAATACGGAAATCTTTGATTCGTCCGTACCAGACACAGAGACGAAAGTTCAGTCATCGCAGATCAACAGCCTGAATCTGAGGATTTCGAGCAGTTCGGACGTGCCAGCGCAAGTCGCTGCCAGCGGATTACAAACCACGTCGCTGGGTGTGAGATGCCTGGCGCCTGAAAAGGTTTCAGTCGAATTGTGGGGCAGTGACACCGCACCAGCCGAGCAAATCGCCAAGTATCGCGCATCGCTGTTCAGTGAATTTGACCGGCTGGACGAAGAGGTCGCTGTGGATTTGGCTAGGCTTTACTTATTTTATGGCTTCGGGGCAGAGGCGCGGCAGGTTTTGTCCATCGCACCAAGCCTTGCAGCGCGCCATCCTGAATTGACCGAGATTGCCGATATTATGGAGTACGGACACGCGCGTGACGGCAACTACTTGCGGCATTTTGCGGATTGCGAAAACAACGCCGCCCTGTGGGGGATTTTGGCGCAAGCCGAATTGGATCCTTCGCAGCCCATCAATGCAGATGCAGCCTTGCGCGCTGCGACGGCGCTGCCGATCCATTTGCGCCGGTTTGTAGCGGCAAAACTGAGCCGTCGTTTGCTGGGATATGGCGATGAGGCACGCGCAGAGACCGCTTTGCGTATCGTTGACCGAATCCCCGAGGCGCCAACGGCGCAGACCAATCTTGCACGCGCCGAGCTTCAGATGGCGATGGGCGAAACGGAAATCGCGCAACAGACCCTTTCCGACGTGGTGTCGTCCAACGAACAGCAATCTGCGGAAGCACTGATACAATTTGTCGATTCGCATCTTGAAGAGGACACGTTGATCGACCAAAGCGTCGCGACGCTGGTCGAGGCATATGCAATTGAAATGCGCGGCGATCCCCTTGGGGTCGAATTGAAGCGAACGCACGTGCTTGCGCTGGCAAAATCGGGCCAGTTTGACGAGGCGTTCAAAGCATTGGGCCGCATGAGATTGCGAGACAATGGCGAAACCGAACGCGCCTTGCGCGTGTTGTTGCTCGGTATTGTGACCCGAACGGCACCGGATGTGGTTTTCCTCGAACGCGCGTTTGAACAGTCCCGTAGAGGCCAAGATCGGATTGATCCGGCAGTGGGTTTTGCGATGGCGGAACGCTCAGCGGCACTTGGCTTTCCGCAATTGGCTGAACTGCTGCTTACCAGCGCGCAGGACTTGCCTGTTTCGTCACGCTCCAAAGAGTTGCGGGCGCGGATTGCTCTTGATCTGGGACGGCCCTTTGAGGCGGAAGCGCAGTTATTCAGTGTGGAGTCCGAGACCGCAGACAGGCTTCGGGCACGCGCCAAGACTATGGCGCAGAACTATGCCGGAGCCATGAGCATTTTCGATCGTCTCGGAGAAGAGGATAAGAGTGTGCGCGCAGCGTGGCTCGCCGAGGATTGGTCGCGGCTTGATGATACCGAAGATACCACCTTTGCTCCTGTTGCAAATGTTATCAAAACTCCGATGGAGGCTTCGGATGATCTGGACGGTATGATGGGGCGCATGTCGGATGCAGTTTCCGAAAGCCAGCAGGCGCGCGCCGTAATCCAATCACTATTGGACGGCGCGAACCCGTCGCAATCGTCATCCGACCCGTAGAATTATCGATCTTGGTTACCAATCGTAAACGGGCGCAGGGCTAACGTTCCGCCAGTCACAGAAAGTGATTGGGAGCCACGATGTATTGGATCAGTTTCAGGCGTGTGCATCGCCTAGGAGTACTGTTGTGGATGTGCGCAACCGTATTTTTAGCGGGCGGTGCGAACGGTCAATCGGCTGTAGCGAATGATCAGCTGTGCAAGAGCGCGGCGCACGTTGCGGCCAAAAAAACGGGCGTGCCGACGGCAGTCCTGTTAAAAATCCTCCACCCCGCCGCAGATCACGACGTTCACGCTGGTTGGCCATGGTCAGTCACCATGGCGGGCGAGGCGACAATCCAATTTGCCACAAACGACGCCGCACTCGCTTATGTTTATGCACGGTTCCTGCGCGGTGCGCGGCAGTTTTCCGTCGGGTGCTTTGGCATTCGTTATGAAAAACAGTCCGACACGTTTTTGACGATCGACGCCATGTTCGACCCCACGCAAAATGCGGCTCATGCGGCATCGCTCTTGCAAAGGCTGCACAAAATCAGCGGCACGTGGGACGCGGCGCTGGCGGCCTTTCAGTCTCGTACATTCAGCGTTGCAAGCACAGGCGAACCTCAGCGCGGAAAATCGCACTTGCCCGCCAAGCCAATTGCAATGGCAAGCATGGTCCACCGGGGCCATGAATCATGAGCCAGGCAAAGTTCAACTTTAGCGCCCGCGCGCTGTTCAGCCCGACGGTTCTGCTCGCCATCGCACTTATGGCGATCATCGTCATGATGATCCTGCCGATGCCCGCCTGGGTTCTGGACATCGGTCTGGCCACCTCTTTTGCGCTGGCCATTCTCATCTTTACGATCACGCTCTTCATTGAACGCCCGCTCGACTTTTCGGCATTTCCGACGATCCTGCTGGCGTCACTCATGCTGCGTCTGTCCCTGAACGTTTCCTCGACAAAGCTGATCATCGGTCAGGGCCACACCGGCACCGGCGCTGCTGGCGATGTGATCGAGGGCTTTGCCCAATTCATCATGGGCGGCAGCGTGTTTCTTGGTCTTGTCGTGTTTTGCGTCCTGCTGATCGTGAATTTCATGGTGATCACCAAAGGCGCGACCCGCATGGCCGAAGTGGGCGCGCGGTTTGCACTGGACGGGATGCCGGGCAAGCAACTTGCCATCGACAGCGACATGTCCGCAGGGGCCATCGATCATCAGGAAGCCAAGGCGCGTCGTGAGCTGGAACAGGCAGAGACGACGTTTTTCGGTTCACTTGATGGCGCATCGAAATTCGTAAAAGGCGATGCGGTCGCAGGCCTGCTGATCACTCTGCTCAACCTTGTCGCCGGTTTGGTCATGGGCGTCGTGGTGCATGGTATGGCGTTGGGTGACGCGTTTGAGACCTACGCCATCCTCACCGTTGGTGACGGGCTTGTGTCGCAGATTCCGGCAGTGATTATTTCCATCGCATCTGCCCTGTTGCTGGCGCGTGGCGGGGCCAAGGGGGCAACGGATCTGGCCGTGTTCAGCCAGCTTGGCAAGCACCCTGCGGCCCTGTCCACGGTTGCGGTTCTGATGGGGATGCTCGCCCTTGTTCCGGGTCTGCCGTTTTTGCCATTCATGCTCGGTGGCATCGCATTGGCTGTTGCGTCATTCCTGATTCAACGGCAGCTCAAACAAAATGCCCAAACGCCCGACGCCGAAGTGGACACCGTGCCGCAACCGGCCGAAAAATCGCTTGGTGACGTGCTGGAACTGGACGACATCCACGTGGAGTTCGCGCCGGACCTCGTCAATATGGTGCTTGATCCGGGAACCGGGCTTGATGCGCGCATTGCCAATATGCGCACCCATGTCGCCTCTGTGTTTGGTTTGATTTTGCCGGAAATTCGCCTCACCGATCATCCCGGTCTGAATGCTGGCGAGTACATCCTGCGCATTCAGGGCGTCGAGCAGGGCAGAGGCATGTTGCGGCCGAAGGAAGTGCTGGCGCTCACCCCTGAGAACGGCGGCGGATTGCCTGCCGGGGTCGACACCACTGAACCCGTTTATGGCGCGCCGGCGCGCTGGATCGATGAGAAGTCCCAAGACGGCGTTGCTGTCGCAGGCATCACGGTTGTCACCCCAACCGAGATTTTGGCGACACACCTGCTTGAGGTCATCAAAAAGAATTTCAGCCGCCTTCTAAGCCTCAAGGCATTGCGTCGATTGCTCAATGAGATGACCAACATCTCGGATCCGGCCCGTGCCGAGGCAAATCGCAAGCTGCTGGATGAACTTGTGCCGGACAAGGTTCCGATCGACATCCTGCACGCTGTGCTGCGTCTGCTGCTGGACGAACAGGTGTCGATCCGGAACCTGCCACTGATCCTAGAGGCAACTGCGGAGGCCCGCGCCCACAACGCACAACCCGAGGCGATTTGCGAACATGTGCGGCAACGTCTGGGCTTTCAACTGGTGGCTGAGATCAAGCGGCAGGATGGGTCCGTCCCGTTGGTGCAATTGGCACCAGAATGGGAGGACGTTTTTGCCAGCTATCACGTCGAGGCAGATCGCGGTCTGGACGTGGCGTTGCCGCCCGATATGTTCAACCGCCTCGCCGCCAATGTGTCGGAACGGCTGAAGGATGCCAGTGCCCAAGGCGTGTATCCCGCCGTCGTCACCAGCAGCAGGCGCCGCCGCTTTATCAAGACGTTGATGCGTGCCAAGGGAATGACAAACCCGGTGCTATCATTCGAAGAAATCGGGATCGACGCGCAGCCCGCCCTCGTGGGTGTTGTCGCCGCATGACGGCGGCGGCCGACATTGTGGCTCTGCTCGAGGACTCGTTGTGGCTCGGCTTTCTGGTGTTTTTGCGGGTGGCAGCAACGGTGTCGCTGTTGCCTGCATTTGGCGAACAATCCGTGCCAATGCGAATCCGGCTGATGCTTGGCCTTGCGTTTACCGTGATCGTCGCGCCCGCGATTGACTTTGCCTTGCCAGAGGTCACGGTCGGCACGCTTGCGCTCTTTGCGCTGACCGAAACAGTGTCCGGCCTGCTGATTGGTCTGGGTTTGCGCCTCTTTATCCTTGCGCTCCAAACGGCGGGGGCAATTGCCGCCCAGTCCACGTCCCTGTCACAAATTATGGGCGGCGCGGCAATCGAACCGCTTCCGGCCATGGGTTACATCCTCACGGTTGGCGCGTTGGCTCTGGCCGCATTGAGCGGACTGCACATCAAAGCGGCGCAATTGATGATCCTGTCCTACGACATTCTGCCCGTGGGACTGTTTGCGGGCGGAACCGATGTCGCGCAATGGGGCATTGCACAGATCAGCCGCGCGTTCTCGCTCGCCTTTGTTCTGGCCGCACCTTTTGTGTTGATGTCGGTGATCTATAACCTGACCTTGGGGGTCATCAACAAGGCGATGCCACAGCTTATGGTTGCCTTTGTCGGTGCGCCGGTGATCACCTTGGGGGGGCTGTTCATCCTGTTTCTGGCTGCGCCGAGCATGTTGGCGGTTTGGCTGGGTGCGCTGGACCAGTTCATGCTTGCCCCGTTTGAGATCACGCCATGAGCGAACAAGGCGACGAACAGGACAAGTCGTTCGAACCAACGCCGCACAAGCTGCAAGAGGCGCGGCGCAAAGGCGAGGTTGCCAAATCCGTCGATTTGCAGACAGCCGCAGGTTATGCCGGTCTGACCCTCGCGCTCATCGCGCTGGGTGCGCAATCCTTTATCTCGTTGGGCAGTCATCTAGCGGGACTTCTGGCGCAATCAGAACAAATCGCGGAGGCCGTGTTTGACGGCGGTCCAGTGGCGGCGTTGAGCGGTTGGACCTGGATGGTCAGCCTTGATCTGATCCCGATTTTTGCCTTGCCCGCCTTGACCGTGCTGCTGGCGATCCTTGCGCAACGGGCCTTTGTGGTGACGCCCTCCAAGCTTCAGCCAAAGCTGTCGCGCATCTCACTGATCCAGAATGCCAAGCAGAAATTCGGACGCAACGGGTTCTTTGAATTCGCCAAGAGCTTTGTCAAACTGTCGATCTATTCCTTGTGCCTTGCGCTGTTCCTGATCGCGCGCCTGCCGGATATGGTGGCCGTTATCCAGTCCGAACCAAGCGCGGTGGTCTTGTTGCTGGCCGAGCTCTGTGTGGGCTTTTTGTCGGTTGTGATCCTCATTTCGCTGATCATTGGCGGCATCGACGCGGTCTGGCAACATCAGGAACACATTCGTAAAAACCGCATGTCCCGCAAGGAAATCATGGATGAAGCCAAGAACACCGAAGGTGATCCGCATCTAAAACAAGAGCGCCGTGCGCGTGCGCAGGCCATAGCATCGCAACAGATGATCGCCGAAGTGCCAAACGCGGATGTGGTGATCGTGAACCCGACGCATTACGCGGTTGCCCTGAAATGGACACGCGCCCACGGTACGGCACCCGAATGTGTTGCCAAAGGCGTCGATGCCGTGGCGCTCCGTATCCGTGAAGTGGCGATGGAGGCGGGTGTGCCCATCCACCATGACGCACCCACCGCCCGCGCGCTGCACGCGGTCACCGAAATCGGAGACGAAGTCGCGCCTGAGCATTACGCCGCCGTGGCGGCGGCCATCCGCTTTGCCGACAACATGCGTGCACGTATGCGGAGGGCAATTTGACGATGGATATGGACGCGCTGCGCGCACTCACGGAACTCAAGTACCAAAAAAGCCTTACTGGTTTGGCGGAAATACTGGCTCAGGAAGCAAAGCTGCGAAACGAGATCAAACGCCTACGCGACCACGCAGCCGAAGCACAATCGCTACCGGTTACGGCGCATTCCATGCGAAACATTGGCGCTGATGTGATCTGGCTGCGATGGGTGGCCAAGGCGACACGCACTCTGAACATAGAACTCGCCCAAGTGCTTGCCCGCAAAGAAGCGCTGCTGGCCAATCAACGGCGCGCGCTTGGACGGAAAACGGTGGCTGACACTCTGGCTGACGAAGCGCACCGTTCAGCCCGTGCCGATCAGGATGCAAGGGTTCTCAACACGTCAATAGAGGTCGATCTGATGCGACGGTTGCGCAATCAATAGTCCTGGCGAGCAATCTCGACGATCAGAACATCCGTGACTTGGTCACCCATGTCTTTCTGGGCCACTTCGCGCAAGGCACCGCGTAGCACCGCGAGATTGTTGGCGTTGGTGAACGCGCCATCGAACCCGCCAATATTGGCGTGGTCGAACATCACCTGTAGGAAGCTGTCCCGAAGTTTCGGCTCTTTGGAATAAATCGCATCCTTTTGCCCGGCCGGAACCTCAACGCTCAGCGACAGGACGACAAGCGCCTGGACCTGATCCTCCTTGATGACGGGCACGACAAACTGGTTGCTCATCTTGAAGTATTCGCGATCCGACGGGCCTTCGACTTCTGTCTCCTTGGTCTCGACTTTTGCCGTCTCGTCGCCATCGGTTGCGACTAGAGGCGCAGGCTCGGGGCGCAGGAACATGCCCGCGCCGACACCGGCACCAGCGCCGACAAATAACAGGATCAGTGGAAGGAGTTTCTTGATCATGAGACCATCCTAAAACGGCAGCACAGCGTCGAGCACCTGCTGACCCAACCGCGGTTGTTGCACGTCGGAAATCTGTCCGCGGCCCCCATAAGACACGCGCGCTGACGCGATCTTGTCATAGGTGATTTCGTTCTGACGCGAGATATCTTCGGGGCGCACATAGCCCGACACCAACAACTCTCGCAATTCGTAATTCACCCGCAATTCCTGCGAGCCGGAAATCGACAATACCCCGTTGGGCAACACATCCAGAATCGTCGCGGCCACGCGCAACGTCAGCTTTTCGTTGCGTTTGACGGACCCATCGCCGCTGGAATTGCTGCGAGAATTGATCGCGACCAGTTCGGCGCTCGACGCCCCCTCGGGCAGGTTTTCGTCGAGGCGTTGCGGAAGACCGCCAAGTTGCGGGATACCCAGCGTTTCCGAGCCCGAGCGAGACCGCTCTGTTTCGTTGGAAATCTCTGCGCTTTCGTCGATCTCGATGACGACGGTCAGGATGTCGCCGCGCTGAACGGCCCGCCTGTCGCCCAACAACGACCCCCGTTGCCCCGACCACAAAGATGCCTGATCCAGAGGCACCTCTTCTTCGATGGTCCGGGGGAGCGTCGCAGACACCATTGCGGAATGTTCTTGTGACGCGAGCGGGTTGGAAAAGGAGGGAGCCTTGCCCAGATGATCTGCACGTCCGCAAGCTGTGAGAGCCAAACCACAAGTTCCAACCAAGAAGAGGCGGCAAAATGACATCTTTTTCATTGTGTTACCTTTATTGTTCCGTCTGCCTGAACAAGTCCGAACAGGGTTGCCCGCGATTGCAGGTTCATGATGCGGATCCGGTCCCCGACCCCGCCACGTTCCATTGCGCGGCCTTCGGTCGTGATGCTGAGGCCGGACGTGCGAAAACTGAGCGGGACGATCTGATTGCGGTTCACGATGGCGGGCGGACCAATGGCGTCAAACGCAATGGGACGTCCGGCATAAAGCGCCACGCGCGCTTCTTGACCGGCAACGTCTGTGATGCGGTCGAACGCGCCGTCATGCGCGCCGTCGCGGATCGTCAAATCCTGCACGGTGATCAACGTGCCTGGGCGCAATGTGCGCGTCGGCGTGACCACATCGGCCGCAACCATCTGCGCGCCAAGAAGGAATGCAAGAACCCAACGTATCATCTGACTTGCGCCATCGCCCCCATCATCTGATCCGCCGCAGAGATCACCTTGGAATTCATCTCGTATCCGCGCTGAGCGGCGATCAGGTCCGTGATTTCGCGCACCGCGTCCACGGAGCTGTCTTCGAGAAAGCCTTGGCGGAGGGTGGCAAGACCATCCTCGCCCGGTGTCGACAACAGCGGTGGCCCCGACGCCTCGGTCTCGGAAAAGAGATTGCTGCCCAGCGCCTCAAGACCCTTGGCATTGGCGAAACCGGCAATGTCGAATTGTCCGATCAACTGCGCCTCGGTCGTTTCGGCAAAATAGACGTACACCTCACCATCGGCATTGATTGACACACTGCGCGCGTCATTGGGGATCACAATCTCCGGCGAGACGGGATAGCCGTCCGACGTGACAATCACCCCCTCAGCCGTACGTTTGAGAGCACCATCGCGGGTGTAAGCGGTCTGGCCAGAGGGTAACGTCACCTCTAGAAACCCGTTGCCATCAAGCGCCACGTCGAGATCGCCGCCGGTCGCAGACAGCGACCCTTGGGCGAGGTTCACCGAAACGGCGGATGGACGCACGCCCAAGCCCAACTGCACCCCGGTCGGCAACACGGTCCCGTCGGATGCGTTGATCGAACCGGGTCGTGTCATCTGCTGGTAGTGCAGATCGGCGAATTCGGCACGCCGGGCGTTGTAGCCCGTGGTGCTCATGTTCGCGAGGTTGTTCGAGATCGTCTCGACCCGCATTTGCTGGGCCAACATCCCTGTGGCTGCAATTTTCAGAGCGCGCATAAGTCTCTCCTCAGTTCGATTTCATCATCGCGTCCATGGCACGACGCACACGTTCATCCTCGGAATCGAGAAAACTCTGACCCATCTCATAGGCGCGCTGCACCTCGATCATCCGCGCCAGTTGCGTAATCGGATCAACATTCGACGCCTCTACAAATCCCTGAAGCACACGTGCGTTTTCTGCCGGTTCGAACCCGCCATCCGCACGGAACATCACGCCGCCCTCGCGCACCAGATCATCTGCCGCGACGGGTTGGACAATTCCAACCTGCCCCACCAAAACACCGTCGGCGCTGATGGTGCCGTCGGGGGAAATGGCGATGCTGCGGGCATCCGGCGGTACAAAGACCGGTGCGCCGCCCGCATCAAGAACGCGGTTGCCGTCGAACGTCACAAGATCGCCCTCGGCATTGGGGGAAAAGCCACCCGCGCGTGTCAGGCGTTCGCCTTGTGCCGTTTCAATCAGGAAAAACCCGTTGCCTTCAATGGCAAGGTCGTACGTGCCGCCGGTCTGATCCAGCGTGCCCTGTTCAAAGGACGTTCGCCGCACATTGGCCTGCCCCATCGACAATGACGGCGCCCCATCAACAGAGCTGACATATTCGGAGAATACGACCCCCTCCTGACGGTATCCGGTGGTTGCAGCATTGGCGATATTGTTCGCAACGATCTGCATTTCGCGCATCAATCCGTTCTGGCGCGTCAATGCGATATACCCTGTACTGTCCATGTTATCCTCCGACGATCAGCGGAACGAGCTGGTTTTGAAAAAACGAGACCATCGTCTGGGTCATGAAGCCCATCGAAATCCAGAACACCGCGACAATCGCTGCCAGTTTCGGCACAAAGGTCAGCGTCATTTCCTGAATGGACGTCAGCGCCTGCACGAGCCCGATTGAAACCCCGGCCAGCAGCGCAACCGTCAGGATCGGCACCGACACGATGACGGCGATCCAGAGCGCATGGCGCAACGTGTCGTAAAAGATGATCTCTTCGATCATCAGACAGGCATCCGCAGGATTTCCTGATAGGCTTCGACGACGCGGTTACGGACGGTCACTGCCGTTTCAACGGCCAATTCTGTCTGTGCCAAAGCCTGAACGAGCGCATGGGGATCCACGTCGCCGACCATCGCTTTTTGCGATACGGCCTCGCTTTCGGCGAGCGTGTTGGCAAAATCGGCGGCCATCTGGCCGAACATGCTGTTGCCAGAACCTTCTGTGGGTTGCGTGGCCGGGCGAGAGGACGCATAGCCCTGCGCGGCAGAGACGATCATCGATTCCATTCTGGAACTCCTTTGTTTGCGCGGGCTTTACCGGCGCAGCAGTTGCATCAACCCGGACGACATCTGCCGGGCCTGTTCGAACATTTTCAGGTTGGCTTCGTAGCTGCGCTGCGCTTCGCGCGCGTCGGCAAGCTCAATCAAAAGCTGTACATTCGATCCTTCGTAATGCCCGGAGCCATCCGCCATGGGATGCGACGGGTCAAAAATCCGGTCCAAAGGCCGGTCATCCAATGACATCCGCCCAACCTCGACCTGCGACACGCCATCTTTCATGCGCACATCAAAGGGAATGGTCTTGCGACGGTAGCCGGGTGTGTCTGCGTTCGAGATATTCTCCGACAGATGCCGCAACCGCGACGCCTGCGCCTGCAGGCCACTTGTCGAGATACTCAGCGCTTTTCCAAATTCACTCATGCCAACGCACCTTATTGCCGACCAAGGCTCGTGCGCAGGATCGTGAGCGCGGAGCGGTAGATTGCGAGAGACCGGTCGTGCTGTCGTTTGGCGTCGGTGCCGCGCAACATTTCTGCGTCGATGGACACCGAGTTGCCATCGGGCGACGCAAAGCTTGGGTCTTTTTCGATCATGGTGCGCGCGTCGGCGGCGCGACCGTGCAAGTGCCCGTCTCGTGTAGCGCGCTGCATCCCGCCGCTGGATTCAGCGGGCGCATAGATGTCTTTGAACGACGGCAAATCGCGGGCGACATAACCCGGCGTGTCGGCATTTGCGACATTCTGGGCAACGACGGCCTGCTTTTGTCCAGCGTGGACAGCCATGGCGTAAGCGGTTTCAAAAACGGTCAGTCTTTGGAACATCGGGGCTTCTCCCTCGATTGATTTCAACCAAGGCTTAAGGGTGATTCCTTTAAAAACGGTTTGCGAACATTTGGAGAACCCGATGACACAGCAACTCGCCCTGAAATCACTGACCACACGGCTGTCGCAAATCCGGCCGGAACAGGTCATGGGCCGCGTCAATGGCGTGGATGGCGGCGTCGTCCGCGTCCGTGGCTTGGAAAAGGTCGCGCGTCTTGGCGATCGGGCAACGATCACGAACCGCGACCACACCAAGGTGCAGTGCGAGGTTGTTCAACTGTCCGACGCGCATGTTGTGCTCTTGCCCGATTCGGAGCTTGAGGGGGTGTCGCTTGGTGATCCGGTAACCTTGTCGCGCGGCGGGCGTATTGCGCCAAGTGACAGTTGGATTGGCCGGTTGATTGATCCGGATGGAAATCCGCTGGATGGAAGACCACTTGCGGCTGGTGCGACCACACGGTCCTTGCGCGCGTCGCCACCCGCCCCGGCGCAACGGCGGGCCTTGGGTCCGCGTCTGGCCACAGGTCATCTGACCTTTGACACCGTTTTGCCAATTGTGCGTGGGCAGCGGATCGGTCTCTTTGCCGGGTCGGGCGTCGGGAAAAGCAGCTTGATGGGGCGCCTCTCGCAACGGATGGAGGCAGATGTTGTTGTGATTGCCTTGATCGGTGAGCGTGGCCGGGAAGTTCGCCATTTTGTCGACGAGACGCTGGGGCCGGAAGGGCTGGCGCGCAGTGTCGTGGTCGCGGCAACTTCGGATCAATCACCGTTGGTGCGGCGCCGGTGTGCGTGGACCGCCATGACAATAGCAGAGCATTTCCGCGATGCGGGCAAATCGGTCCTGCTGGTTGCGGATTCAATCACCCGTTTCGCCGAAGCGCACCGAGAGGTGGCAATTGCCGCTGGTGAAGCGCCCGTTTTGCGCGGTTACCCGCCATCGACCGCCCATTTAATCATGTCACTCTGTGAGCGCGCCGGACCCGGCATGGGCCGACAAGGAGATATCACAGCGGTGTTCAGCGTATTGGTGCCAGGTTCCGATATGGACGAACCGATTGCGGATATCTTGCGCGGCGTTCTGGACGGACACGTGGTGCTGGACCGCGACATCGCAGAACGCGGACGGTTTCCTGCTGTGGACGTCCTGCGCTCGGTCTCGCGCAGCCTGCCTGCGGCGGCGACAGATTCGGAAAATGAG
Source organism: uncultured Tateyamaria sp. (assembly GCF_947503385.1). Lineage (GTDB taxonomy): Bacteria > Pseudomonadota > Alphaproteobacteria > Rhodobacterales > Rhodobacteraceae > Tateyamaria. Next base: position 553,937 of record NZ_CANNDO010000001.1, on the reverse strand, counting down.
GTTTTGGCGACGGTGCGCAAGCATTTGAGCGTCTATGCCAAGAACCGGGTGATGATCTCTGCCGGGTTGTACACCTCCGGCGCGGATGCCAACATAGATGCCGCGATTGATGTTTGGTCAGAATTGGACGCGGCGCTCGGGATGCAACATGACAAAGGCATCTCTCACAGTTTTGACCATCTCAAGCTGATCTTACGGCGTGGCGGTCGCGGGGTGAACGTCGGATCAAAGCGACCGCATATGGCGTGAGAAAGACCTGAAACTACAGAAACCGCGCCCAAGGCCTGCTTTTTTGACCAGCGCGCCGCAAAAACGCGTTTAGCTCGACAGCAACGTCAACGCGATTGAGGCGCCAGACGCACCCGCCCCAAAGGTTTCCAGTTGAGAGCGCGCAAGATACGTTGTGATGAGCTGATCCAGTTTTTCAGGGTCCGCGAACTCGGCAGGGTCCGACACGCCGAATGTCCGTTCCGCCCGCTCTTTGAAAACATCAAGCTGTTGATCGATGTCGACCTGGCCAAACTGTGAGGGCAGACCCAGTGCGGTTTCAAAAACCTCCCGCAAGGGCGGTTGTCCCATGATCGAAAACCACTTTTGATTCACGGAGCCGTCGGTCGAAGTTATGTCCGGCACGATCCGTTCGGCATACAGCGCCAGACGCATACTTTCGTCTTGCGCGCCTGTTGCAATTTCAAAGCTCGCCGCTTGGTATTTTTGCACGATTCCATCGGCAAAGTCCGAGAGCCGCGCGCCCCGGAACTCGCCTGGACCCAGCCCAAACGCTTCGGACAGATCGCGGTACCGCGTATCGGTGAACCGATTTGCAAGTGCATCGCTTGCTGTCGTCCCTTCCTCCAGCATTTTTTGGATGAAAAACGTGTTGTTGATGTCATCCTGTAACCCGAATGCACCAAGCGCGACCGTCAACAATCGCCGATCCGACACAAGCTCTTCAGCCGTCTCGACCGAACCAATTTTTTCAGCGAAATACTCCGTGTCCCGCTTGATTGCGGCAGAGTCGTTGAACGCAGCCGTTTGGCGATCATAGGTCGATTGCAGGAATTGCCAGCCCGCCAACCCATTTGAAACGAGAACCGGTTGAAACATTGCGGTCAAGCTCCGGCGGCGAGAAGGCGTTCTTCACGCGGCAGTAACGTGCGCAGCGCCTTGAGGCAGCGATAGTGATCTTGCTGCACCAACGCGTAGGATGCCGCATCCAGATGTTTGCGACTGTCGCTGTCGACAAACACCTGACTCAACTCTTCGATACTGCGCAACAGACTGCGATTTGCCTCTTGGGCGGACATATCACCAGACAGGACCAATTGAACGGCGTAACACACGCGACGCACTGGTGTCTTGGCATCCTCAGGGTGGATGGCGTCGCGCAAACGCAAGATATTCGCGTGTGGCGTCATGATGGTCAGGCGAGACCGCCGGTCACCGTTTTCGATGACGGCACCGTTGATCAGCACCCGTTCTTTGGGGCTGAGTTTCAAGACGAGGCCACTCATTTCGATGGTCCTTCTGACTTGAGGCCGCGCATCACTGCCATGTTGATTTCGAGCAGGGGCATCACCGACGCTCCATCCCGCAAAATTTTGCGGGTGTGGTGCTGGGTGAATTCCGAAAGATACAGCACGCGTGCCTTCAAATCGCTGGGGATTGGATTTTCGGGATCCGCCAGATCGACAACCAAGGCAGTCCAGAGACGCCGGTTTAGATGCAAGGCCTCGGCATAGGCAGGAAAATTAGCTTTGGCCTTTGTGGCCGTATCACGCAGACCTTGGGTCACTCGAGCAAACACGTCGTATTCTGACCGACGCTCATTGCGTGTGGTCACTGCATTTTCTGCGTATCCGCGCATGGCAAGTGTTGTTGCGTTCACAGCTCGGGCCTCTTTGTTTGTTTTTATGAGGTTGGAAGGCGCCCGCTACGAGCGCCTTCCAAGGTCAGTTTACCGGAACAGCGACAGGATGGTCTGCGGTGCCTGGTTTGCAATCGACAGGGATTGCACACCCAGCTGCTGCTGTGTCTGGAGCGCCTGCAAACGTGCTGACACCTCTTCCATGTCGGCATCCACCAGCGAACCAATGCCGGACTTCAGCGAGTCCGAAAGCTGGCTGATGAACTCGGACTGAGTTTCAATCCGGTTCTGGGCCGAACCAAAGGATGCAGCGGCGTCAATCGACGTCTGGATCAGCGCGTCAATTGTACCCAGCGCATTGGTTGCGCCGTTGTCGGTGGTCACGTCAATTGTTTGCACTGCGGCCAGGCCGTTAGAACCGTTAGCACCAGGCGTGCCGCCCTCGGACACTTCGGTGAAGACGAGGATCGGATCTGCACCACCACCGGCGGTGTTTTCGATCCGGAACACATTGTCATCGCCAGCGCCAGCCGGATCAAACGTCACCGAGTAACCTTCGCCGGACGCCGTAGCGGCGTCAAAGAACGACTGGATCTGGTTGCCCAGTTGGCGTGCCACATCATTCACACTGTCGTCCGCTGTCGCAACATATTCGAAGGTCCGGAGACCCAGCGTGCTGCTGCCGTCCGCAGTGTTGATGTTCAGATCGTCCAACGTGATGGAGTAGCTGACGCCCTCGGCCACCTGGCTGAAGGTAAAGTCCAGAGTGCCGCCATCTGCGATTGTCGATGTTGCAGTCGCCGCATTGTCGCGATCATAGTCGGTCGCCAGGGCAAAGTTAGTGTCGTCAGCACCAGCCTGGATGTACTCGTTGGCGACGTCCTGATCACCGGCACCAGCAGTTGCTGTACCAGCGGCCACCGCGCCCAGCGCCTGCGCTGTCACGGACCCGGTCACGGCCAGGTTCTGACGCTCGACAGAGATTTGACGATCTGTCACCGAACCGTCGGATGCGCGGTCGAGCGAGGACAGCACGTTCATCGCATCGGTGCTGGTGCCATCCAACAGGTTCAGGCCATTGAACTGCGCCGCGCTGACAACCGAACCGATTTGCTCGGACAGGGCGTCAATGTCTGCCTGAATGGCGTCGCGATCCACGTTTTCTTCCTGCGCGGCGACGATACGACCCTTCATCTCGGTCAGCAGGTCAGTCACTGTTTCCGACGCGTTCCGGGCAACCGCCACGGTGCTTTCACCCAGCGACAGGCTTTCCGACACGGCTTTGAAACCTGCAACATCGGATTCCATGACTTTGGAAATTGCCCAGACGGCAGAGTTGTCTTTGGCGCTCGAAATCGACTTACCTGTCGAAATCTCTGTCTGCGTCATCGCCAGATTCTTGTTGATGGATTTAAGGGTCTGAAGCGCAACCATTGCGCTGTTGTTCGTGAGAATGCTCGACATTTGCATTTCCTTTTGTCGCGGCGCTTTGCGCCAAGGTTTACGTCCCGCCCCCCGATGGGACGGCCCAATGCCGTTCTGACAGTTGCAAAGCCCAAGTTTGGCCATGCGCCACTCATTCCGAGTGCGGGGGCACCTTTGCGCCGGATTGCCTAACGCTTTGCTAAGCGCCGTGTTCCGAGTACGTCGGATTTGAATCAACCCGGTCTATGCGCGCTTCTCGACCGACCGCTCGACACCGATATCGACGGATGCCTTGGCACCGTCCTCATCGTAATACTCCAGCGACTGACGCACGCGCCGCACCATCGCCAGTCGGCGGGCCACCGACCGGATGCCCGCCAGCGCGCTGTCCAGCAGCGCCTGATTGCGCTGTAGTTTCGCCTGAACGCCTTGCAGACCTGTATCGGCCTCCGCCACATCGAGGCGGCCCAGCTGATCCAGCAATGCTTCTTTGCGGCTGTGCATGTCGCCCAAGCTGTCCAGATCACCGCTCAGCAGTGCGGCGCGCTCTTCTTCCAGAAGGGCGTCCATGGATGCGAGTATTGTATAAGGTGTGTCATCCTTCATTTTGGCGATCCTTCAACGATTGATACAGATGTTCGGCCAGACCAATGCCGCCGGCCTGCACCATCTTTTCCGCCTGCGCGTCCACAAGAAACGACGCAAACTGCTCTTCTCCCGCGCCGCCGCCCAGAGCCTCGCGCGCCTCGCCGTATCCAGCAGATTTCAACATCTCCGCCAAAAAACTCGCTTCGAGCTTTTGGGCGGCTTTCATCAGCTTGGCGTCATGTGGTTGCGTCGGCGGAGTCAGCGGGCCGGACAGGGGGAGCGAATCCATGGGCAGGTTTCCTTCAATTCGAACGATTTTTCCGAGCATGACGGACAAGCAGTAAAGAACCGGTAACTCTGTGCGGTCATGGTTGTCACATCGCGGAAGAATTCCCGGAGTAGGCATGAATCAAGTTCTGATACCAAAGGTCGATGCGGCCACGCCCCAGATCGCGCGCGCTACCGATGCCAAGCGCGTCGATATCGGCGGGGGCATGACACGCCCGCCCGAACAGGACGATACCCCTGAGTTCGGTGCGGTCTTTCTGGCGGGGGAGGATGCAAAAACCCCTCACGCTGCTCCGCAGATCAAAATTCCGGTGGACACAAATGCTCCGGCAGCCGAAGCGTCTGATGCGCCGGTTGATACCAAGCCTGCGGGCAAACCGTCTGAGATTATGGTCGAACAGGATGTGCCAAAGGCTGGCACCACACCACAGTCATCGGAGCCGGGCGTTACGATAGAAAAAACGACGCAGTCGGTCGTTGATCAACCCAAAGCTGCCCGGCAACCGCACCACACAGGCGCTGAGCAAAACACCGGCGCTGTGCAGACCTCTGACGTTGAAACAGCGCCTGCAATGGCAAAGCCCGCGACCACGGCATCTGATGGGCCCGTCCAGAACCCCTCGCCTGAGCCGGTGCAAGCCGTGGAACATGTCCCCCCGCAACAGGTCAAGCACGACAAGGCGATACCGCCAGCAGCAGAGACACAAAAAGAGGTTAGGCGCGCCACGCCTTCACCGGCGGTGCATCGGCATATCCTCGAATCAGTGATGGCTGTGCCCGCCCAAACCCCGGACGTGCCGCGCATGACGTCGCAGAAGGTGATCGTACCACACGCGATGCCAGAGGCCGCCATGCCGCCGACGCGACGTGTCGCGCCCGTCGTTCACACCGAAGCGGGCATTCGGCCACCTGCAGCGGCGCAATCGCCTGTCGCGATACCGAATATGGCGGATATACCATCCCGTGACGCGCCCGAAGCCGCAGCCATGACGCCGGAACGGGTATCGGCAACGCCGCGCGACGGGACAACTGCGGCGGCCGAAATGATGCCGCGAACGACCGCCACCACACCTGCCAAACACACGGTCACCCAAACGATGTTTCTTGCATCATTCGACGGTGCTCGGCCTTTGGGCACTGACACCGCTATTCGATTGCACGCCGACGCGCTGGAGGTTGTTCCGTGGGACCTGCGCGCCGCACAGACCAGCGCGGTCACAACAGGGCCTGTGATGCTAACACAACGGGCGGACCTCCCGCCGCATGTGGCACAGCAACTGGCCGTCGCATTGCAGAAAGCGCCGGACAAGCCCGTTGAAATCGCGTTGAATCCACCCGAATTGGGGCGGGTGCGTATGGTCATGAACGCATCGGATACCGGGGTTGTTGTGCAGGTTCTGACCGAACGCTCGGACACGTTGGACCTGATGCGGCGCAACATAGATGAACTTGGCCGCGCCCTGTCGGATTTGGGATACGAAGACATCTCGTTCAGCTTTGGTCAGGGCGACACGGGCGACGCGCAGGCCGACGCAGATGACACCTCTCCGGACATGCTCACGCTAGACATGGACGACGTGCCTGCGCCCGCGGGCGCGCGCACTGCACACACACCGGCACTGGCCATCGCGCCGGACAGCATAGACATAAGGCTCTGACACTATGGATGTTACACAGGTTTCCGCCGCCACTGCGGCCTCAAACACGACAAGCAACACCAACAGCGTGCTCAGTTCGGATTTTGAGGTTTTTCTCCAGATGCTGACCGCGCAGGCAGAGTATCAGGATCCGCTCGAACCTATCGATTCTTCGGAATATGCGGCGCAACTTGCGCAGTTCTCCATGGTGGAGCAGCAGGTGTCGACCAACGACCTGTTGGAACAGATGCTGGTCGCCTTTGGCGCCAATGACATGAGCGGCGCGGCGAACTGGATCGGACTGGAGGCGCTGGTGACAGGCCCCGTTCAATTCGAAGGCGCACCCATCACCATCTCGCCCAACCCACCGGTTGCCGCGGACGCGGTGGAGCTTGTGGTCTATAACGCCCAAGGCACCGAAGTGCAGCGACGCACCTTGCCCGTGGGGGCGGAACCTTATGTGTGGGATGGCCTCAATGCGGCAGGCAGCCCGCTGGCCTATGGCGAATACACCCTCAAAGTCGAAAGCAGCGCCAATGGCGAAGTGCTGACCGAGGATCCAGCGCTAAGCTACACGCGCGTCACAGAGGCGCGGATAGACAATGGTACAACTCTGCTCGTGCTGCAAAATGGGTACATGATCGAAGCGGCCAATGTGATTGGCCTGCGCGAACCGGCTTAAGGCAGCCGATCCGCAATGGCGAGCGCAGCATAAATCGGCGGCATCACCAACCGCCGCAGACGGCCCAGCGGAAAACGCGCAGGCAGGCTGCGTATCGCTGCGGGCAAGTCATCGGGCGACTGACCTTGGACCAGCGCGGCAAGACAGGCCCCTGTATAGGTGCCCATGGCCACCCCATTGCCGTGGAACGCAAATCCGGCCAAGACGTTCGGCGCGTCGGGCAGCGCGCCCACAAACGGCAGTTGCGCCCGGCTCAGGCACACAAGGCCGGACCAGCCATGCGTTACCTCAACCGTCTCCCAAGCTGGAAACATCCTGCGAAAATCGCGCAAGATCGCGGCGCGCGCACGCACCTCGGCACCGGGGTTGGACAACAACCCGCCGCGCATACCGAACAGGAACCGCCCATCCGGCAGAAGCCGAAAGTAATGCAAAAGGTGTCGCGTGTCATAGGACATCTGAGAAGATGTCCAACCCTGCGCCTCCTGCTCTGCCCGGCTGAGCGGTCGCGTGACCAGCACGTTGGACTGCGCAGGCAAGTAGCGACCGCGCATCCAATCCGGCACATCCTCGCTGCTGTAACCGTTCGTGGCGAGGATCACACGGTCCGCCGTCACTGAGCCCTTGGCGGTGCGCACTCCGTCAGGGCCGATTTGCGTCACCGCACTGTATTCAAAGAACTGGACACCAGCGGCGCGGGCTGCCCTCACAAGACCTGCCAGATACTTGCGCGGGTTCAGTGCGAAACCGATGGGGACGGTCAGCGCCCGATGGAATGGGCCACCCATGCCGATGTCAGCCGGATTGTCGATGCGGGGCGTAACGCCATAGTTCTCTTCGATGTTCCGGGCGGCGGCGTCGAATCCTGCACCGTCCCGCGCGCGATGAGCAAGGAGCGTTTCGCCCTCGGAATGGCGGTCCACGTTCAGGCCCAATGTCTCGATCAGATCGGCGACCAGCGCGACCGCGTCCCGTTCACAGCGCCGCCATGCCAGACGCCCGTCCTTGCCAAAACGGCGGTCCAATGTGGCATCCGACGCGATACCGCCACCCAGACAGCAGAACCCGCCGTTGCGGCCCGACGCGCCCCAGCCGATCCGCGTCGCCTCCAGCACCATGACGGACACACCGGCGCGCGCCAAATGCAGCGCTGCGGACACACCGGTGATCCCCGCCCCGACCACCACCACATCGCAGCGCAATTGCCCCCGAACGGCGTCGGCAGGTGCGATGTCACAGGTTTCATCCCACCAGCATCCGTCGCGCGGGCCGGGGCCATAGGTGTAATCCGAAAAGATACGCCTCATGCCGCGCGCGCGGCGGCCTGTTCGTCGCGCGCGGCCTGCACCGCCGCCCGTTTGGTCGCAAGCGACGCGGCGACGACACCGATCGTCACAAGGCCGATCAGGATTGTGCTGAGCGCATTGATCTCGGGACTGACACCCAATCGGACGGAAGACCAGATTTTCATCGGCAGGGTGGTGGCCGACGGACCCGCAGTAAAGGACGCGATGACCAGATCATCGAGGCTGAGTGTAAAGGCCAAAAGCCAGCCGGAAATCACCGCAGGCGCAATGATCGGCAGCGTAACAAGGCGAAATGCGTCAAATGCAGATGCGCCAAGGTCCAGTGCGGCCTCTTCCAGCGAACGGTCAAAGGTGACAAGGCGGGACGACACCACAACCGACACAAAGCACATCGAAAACGTGGTGTGCGCCAGAACAATGGTCAGCACCCCGCGATCAAGCCCGATGCCGATGAACAGCAATAGCAGCGACAGGCCCGTGATCACCTCGGGCATGACCAGCGGCGCATAGATCATTCCGGAAAACAGCGTCCGACCAAAGAAGCGCCCACCGCGCACCAGCACATAAGCCGCCATCGTGCCCAGCACCGTTGCGATGGTCGATGAGATCACGGCAACGCGCAGCGTCACCCAGGCGGCGTCCAAAAACGCTTCGTTCCGAAGCAACTCGCCATACCATTGGGTGGAGAATCCAGCCCAGACAGTCACGAGTTTGGATGCGTTAAAGCTGTAGACCACAAGGATCAGCATGGGGATGTAGAGGAACACAAACCCCAGCGTCAGCGACACCACGTTGAAGGGCGAGAGCCGGTTCATGCGCCCGCCTCGGTCTGGCGTTGCTGGTTCTGTTGGAACAGCACCAGCGGAACCACGAGGATCAAGAGCAGGATCACCGCCACCGCAGAGGCGACCGGCCAGTCCCGGTTGGAGAAGAACTCTTCGAACAGCACCTTACCGATCATCAACGTGCCGGAACCTCCCAGTAGCGAGGGGATGACAAACTCACCCAGCGCGGGGATGAAAACAAGGAAACTGCCCGCGATGATCCCGTTCTTGGACAACGGCACGGTGATCAGCCAGAATGCCTTGAGCCGCGAACAGCCCAAGTCTTCGGCCGCTTCAATCAGCGATCCGTCCAGCCGGTCCAAGGCTGAGTAGATCGGCAGGATCATGAACGGCAGGTACGTGTAGACAATGCCGATATAGACCGCCGTGGGGGTGTTCAGGATCGTGAGCGGTTCATGGATCACTCCAATCCAGAGCAGGAATTGGTTCAGGAACCCCTCGTTCGACAGGATGCCGACCCACGCGTAAACGCGGATCAGAAAGGACGTCCAGAACGGCAGGATCACAAGCATCAGCAGCGTGGGCCGCCACGCCTCGGGCGCGCGGGCCATGGCATACGCCATCGGGTAGCCAACCATCAGCGTCAATACGGTCGAGATGAACGCAATCTGGAGAGAGCTGAGATAGGCTTTCCAATACAGGTCGTCTTCGGACAAAAAGACATAATTCTCAAAATCCAACTGGGACAACATGGTCCAGATGCCGTCCTTGGCCGTGGGGGTGTAGGGCGGAATGGCCAGTGCGATGTCTGACAGCGATATTTTGAAGACCACCGCGAACGGGATCAGGAACAGGGCCAACAGCCACGCATAGGGGATCGCTATGAGGGCCGCGCGCCTCATGTGTCCAGCACCACCCCGGCGGTGCCGGACCAACTGACCCAGACGTTGTCTTCCCACGTGATGTCGCGGCGGGCGACGCGGCGGGTGTTCGCCGTCTGCGCCTTGATCATCGTGCCGTTGGCCAGTTCCACGTGGTATGTGGACAGGTTGCCCAGATAGGCGATGTCGATCACCTTGCCTTGCAACACGTTCACAGCCTGCGGCTTGGATTTGGAAATGGCGACCTTTTCAGGGCGCAGCGCCAGCTTGACCCGTTTCCCGTCAAGCGCCGGGTCACCGTCAACCGAAATCAGGGGGGGCTGACCATCGGCCCAGTCAATTTCGACCCCGCCCGAAGGCACCTCCACCGGCGCGTTGGGGGCCGGTTCCGCTTCCGTTGCAGATGGCGGTGGAAGCTGCCGCACGATGTCCTTGCGCGCGCCAATCACAGGGGCCAACACCTTGTCATGCAGCCACAGGCCCAACGCGTTGGGCTGCGGGGTGCGGACGGTTTGGGCCGCCGGTGCCGGTTCTTCGGCGGATGTCGCAGGGCCGGTGGCGGGTGTGCTGCGGGCACGTGCCACCCCTTCGATCAGGGTCACGTCACCGATAAAATCCGCCACATAGGCGGAATTTGGAGCCTCGTAGATCACTGTCGGCGTGGCCACCTGCATCACGCGGCCTTCGTCCATCACGGCCACGCGGGACGCGACGGTCATCGCTTCTTCCTGATCGTGGGTGACGATGACGAATGTCGTGCCGGTTTTTTCCTGAATGTCCATCAACTCGAACTGCGTCGCCTCGCGCAGCTTGGCATCCAGCGCGCCGAGCGGTTCGTCCAAAAGCAGCAGCTTGGGCGCTTTGGCCAGCGACCGCGCCAGTGCCACCCGCTGACGTTGCCCGCCCGATATCTGGTGCGGCTTGCGGCGGGCAAACTTTTCCAGCCGGGTCAGCTTGAGCATTTCGTCAACACGTTCGGCAATCGCCACCTTGTCGCTGCTTTCGCGGCGCAGGCCAAAGGCGATGTTGTCCCAGATGGTCAGGTGCGGAAACAACGCATAAGACTGGAACATCATATTCACGGCCCGCTTGTTCGCGGGTACGCCGGCGATGTTCTGGCCCGCCAGTTCGATGGCGCCTTCGGTCGGGTCCTCGAACCCCGCCAGCATCCGCATCATCGTTGTCTTGCCACAGCCCGACGGGCCCAGCAGGGCAAAGAATTCCCGTTCGTAAATGTCGAGGGTCAGGTCATCAATTGCAACGAAATCGCCAAAGCGTTTGGTGACATTGCGAAACCGGATCAGCGGTTTCTCGTTCGCGTCATCCCAGGGTGCGAAAACAGTCTCTGCCAAGGGGACATCCGTCTATCAAAATGAAAAAGGGGCGCGACACATGCCGCGCCCCGCAATCAGGCTATCACGTGCCCGATTTGATCTTGGTCCACATGCGCGTGACAGTCCGCTGCACCTTCGCTGGGTAGGGCGTCGTGGTATAGAGGTTTTCCAGCGTCGCTTCGTCCGGGTAGATCGCCGGATCGCCAATCACGTCTTCGACCAGAAATTCCTGGCTCGCGAGGTTGCCGTTGGCGTAATAGACGTAGTTCGACGCCTGCGCCATGTTCTGCGCATCCAGAATGAAGTTCAGGAACATGTGCGCGCCTTCGGGGTTGGGCGCGTCCGCGGGGATCGCCATCTGGTCGAACCACATCAGCGCACCCTCGCTGGGCGCGTTATAGGCAATCTCCACTCCGTTATCGGCCTCTGCTGCACGGTCGCGCGCTTGCAGGATGTCACCGGACCAGCCGAACGCGACGCAAATGTCACCATTGGCCAGCGCGTTGATATATTCCGAACTGTGGAACTTGGTCACATACGGGCGCACACCCATCAGGATCGGTTCGGCCTTGGCAATGACGTCCGGGTCATGGCTGTCGGGGTCTTCGCCGATATACTTGAGCGCCGCCGGGATCATCTCGGTCGGGGCATCAAGGAAATGCACCCCGCATGAGGCCAGTTTTTCCATGTTGGCGGGATCAAAGATCAGGTCGAGCGAACCCATCGGCGCGTCCGCGCCCAGCACTTCCTGCACCTTGCCGACGTTCACGCCGATGCCCGTGGTGCCCCACATATAGTTGATGGAATAGGCGTTGTCGGGGTCGTATTGCGCGGTGCGCGCCTCCACCACTTCCCAGAGGTTCCCGGCATTGGGCAGCTTGGACGTGTCCAGCTTTTGGAAGGCGCCTGCGCTGATCTGGCGTTGCAGGAAGGTGCCGGAAGGCACAACCACGTCATAGCCGGACGATCCGGCCAGCATCTTGGTCTCAAGCACTTCGTTGCTGTCGAACACGTCATAGATCAGTTCAAGGCCGGTTTCGGCTTCGAATTTTTCCAGCAACTCTTCGTCAATGTAGTCGGACCAGTTGTAGACCCGCACTTCGTCGGCCAGTGCCGCACCCGTGAGGGCAAAGGCGGCGACGGTGCTCAGCATCGTTGTTTTCATCATATACTCCCGTTTCGCGCCCGGTTGGCCCGGGTCAGGCAAAATGAATACAAGTTTTGCCCCTTGCGTCCAGCAGGATCGTTCATGCCGGATTGACGGCGCGCGGCTTGCTCATATTGTCGGCACGTCAAACACCTTGGGGGTTCCATGCCAGCCATCACCAATCATCTGCCCACAGCCGAGTTGCAGGCGCTGGACGCCGCGCACCACATGCACCCGTTCACAGCCGGTGCCGAATTGGCGCAAAAAGGCGCGCGGGTGATCACCCGGGCCAAAGGTGTTTTCCTGCACGACAGCGACGGGAACGAGATCCTCGATGCGATGGCCGGGCTGTGGTGTGTGAACATCGGCTATGGTCGGGCAGAGCTGGCCGACGTGGCCGCCCGCCAGATGCGGGAACTGCCGTATTACAACACCTTTTTCCAAACGACGCACGTGCCTGCAATTGCGCTGGCGCAAAAGTTGGCGGAACTGGCGCCCGGTGATCTGAACCACGTGTTCTTTGCCGGATCGGGGTCCGAGGCGAACGACACGAACCTGCGGATGGTGCGGACCTATTGGGCGATGAAGGGCCAGCCGGACAAGTCGATCATCATCAGCCGCAAGAATGCCTATCACGGGTCGTCCGTGGGGTCGGGCAGCTTGGGTGGCATGACGGGAATGCACGAACAGGGTGGGATGCCGATCCCCGGCATCGTTCACATAAACCAGCCAAACTGGTGGGCCGAAGGCGGTGACATGACGCCCGAAGATTTTGGCATTGCCCGCGCGCGCGAGTTGGAGGCGGCGATTGCCGAACACGGCGCTGATCGGGTGGCCGCGTTTATCGCCGAACCGATCCAGGGCGCAGGTGGCGTGATCGTTCCGCCCGACACCTATTGGCCAGAGATAAAGCGCATCTGCGAGGCGCATGACATCCTGCTGATCGCGGATGAGGTGATTTGCGGATTTGGCCGGACCGGAAACTGGTTCGGGTCCCAGACCGTTGGCATTCAGCCGCATATCATGACCATCGCCAAGGGCCTGAGTTCAGGTTACCAGCCTATCGGCGGCTCTATCGTCTGTGACGAGGTGGCCGAGGTGATTGGCGGCGGCGAGTTCAACCACGGCTACACCTATTCCGGCCATCCGGTGGCCGCTGCTGTCGCACTGGAGAACCTGCGTATTCTCGAAGAGGAAAACGTGTTGGGTCATGTGCGCGATGTAGCCATCCCGGCACTGCACGAGATGTGGCACGGGCTGGGAGATCATCCGCTGGTGGGTGAGACGAAGATTGTGGGCATGATGGGGTCCTTGGCGCTGACACCGCACAAGGAAAGCCGCGCCAAATTCGCGGCAGAGGCAGGCACAGCCGGGTTCATGACCCGCGAGCGGTGCTTTGCCAACAACCTTGTGATGCGGCACGTCTACGACCGGATGATCATTTCGCCACCGCTTGTCATTACACCGGACGAGATTGAAATGCTTGGCTATCGGGCGCGGCTGGCGCTGGACGAAGCCTATGCGGAACTCAAGGCGCACGACCTTCTGAAACCGGCGGCGTGATACACGCGCGGTGCTGGTGAGGGGCCAGCCCCTCACACTCCCCGGAGTATTTCGAAAGAGAAGAAGGGAGAGATCAGCCTTTGACGATCAGTGGCCGTGGCACAGTGCAGAGACATTCGGCAGGACCGTCATCCGTGATGCGGATGCTTTCGGTGATGGACAGGCCCCAGCCGTCCATCCAAAGGCCGGGCATGAAATGGAAGGTCATGTTGGGCTCCAGCACCGTGTCGTCGGTTTCGCGGAACGATATGGTGCGTTCGCCCCAGTCTGGCGGATAGCTGAGGCCGATGGGGTAACCGCAGCGCGCGGTGCGATTGATGCCGACCTTGGTCAGTGCCCAATTGAGCGCCGCCGCGACATCGCGCGCCTGATTGCCGGCGCGCGCGACGTCCAGCCCAGCCTCCAACCCTTCGAGAACGGCAGCTTCGGCGCGCTTCATGTCGTCGGGTGGTTCCCCGAGAAAGATCGAGCGGCAGAGGGGGGCGTGGTAGCGGCGATAGCAGCCCGCGATCTCGATGGTGGTCGCCTCGCCGGTGCGAAACGTATCACCGTTCCATGTGAGATGCGGCGCGGCTGCATCCGCGCCTGACGGCACCAGTGGCACAATGGCCGGGTAATCGCCCCAGTCATCCCCGACACCGCGGATTGCGTCTCGGTAGGCGTCAGCGATCACTTCGTTCTTTGGCACCCCCGGCGCGACACGGTCGGACATGCCTGCAATGACCGCCTCGGAAATGCGGGCGGCCTTGCGCATAAAGGCAATCTCGGCCTCGGATTTGACAGCCCGGCACCAGTTGGCCAAGCCCGTCGCGTCGTACATCGTCACGCCCGCACGGGTCAGCACCGCATGGGCCTTGGCCGAGTAATAGTAGTTGTCCATCTCCACCCCAACGCGCCCTTCGAGGTAGCTTTCGAGATCTTCCATCGGGTGGTGCGCGGGGCTCTGAATATAATGTTCGGCATAGCCGACGCAGGCCTCGTCCGACATCCAGACCGTGCGGCGCGCACCGGCCACGTCCTGCGCGCGCCCCCACCAGAGCGGATCGGCATCATGGGTCACGATCACCGCCTGATGCACGTAAAACGACCAGCCATCATAACCTGTGAGCCATCCCATATTGGACGGATCGGTGAGGACCAGTATGTCCAGATCATTGCGGTCCATGGCCGCCCGGACACGGGCGAGGCGGGCGCGATACTCCTCCAATGCAAAGGGCAAGGACATGATTCTGTTCCGATCGTTCCGGCAAAGCTGCGGGAACAATGCCTTAAAACGCATAGTCTTGCAGTCAAAACGACCGTTCCGTGTGCCAACGCGGCATTTTCCAACCAAGTTGGTTGCAATGCGCGTCACGTCCCGCTTTAGTTCGCCCCAAGATGGCGGAACAGCCACGACACACAGACGGGGAGCCACGTTTGGCCGATACTGCAAATGATCAGGCGTTCGTTGAATTCGAGCGCGTGCAGAAAAGTTATGACGGCGAAACGCTCGTCGTCAAAGACCTCAACCTTTCCATGCCACGGGGCGAATTCTTGACGATGCTGGGGCCATCGGGCTCGGGCAAGACGACATGCCTGATGATGCTGGCCGGGTTCGAGACGGCGACCCATGGCGATATCCGCCTTGGCGGGACGTCGATCAACAATATCCCGCCGCACAAGCGCGGCATCGGGATGGTGTTCCAGAACTATGCGCTGTTCCCGCACATGACCGTGGCCGAAAATCTGAGCTTTCCGCTGGAAGTGCGCAAAATGGGCAAGGCCGAGCGCGAGGAAAAGATCATGCGCGCGTTGGGCATGGTGCAGATGCAGGACTTTGCCGGGCGCCGCCCCGCGCAACTGTCCGGTGGCCAACAACAACGGATCGCGCTGGCCCGCGCGCTTGTGTTCGAGCCGGAACTGGTGCTGATGGACGAACCGCTGGGCGCGCTCGACAAACAATTGCGCGAAACATTGCAGTTCGAGATCACCCGGCTGGCCCATGATCTGGGCATCACCACGGTCTATGTCACGCACGACCAGACCGAAGCGTTGACCATGTCGGACCGGGTTGCCGTGTTCGACGACGGTCGCATCCAACAGCTTGATCCGCCAGACACGCTGTACGAAGCACCGCAAAACAGTTTCGTCGCGCAGTTCATCGGCGAGAACAACACGCTGATGGGCAAGATCACTAAGATCAGCGGCGACCGTTGCGAGGTGACGCTGGATGACGGTGAGGTGATCGACGCGATGCCCGTCAACGTCACCGAAGTGGGCCAGCGCACGCGCGTCTCTATCCGGCCCGAACGGGTCGAAATGGACAAGTCGCGCCTGATGCCGGACGTCCACACGCTCAAGGCCGAAGTGCTCGAATTCGTCTATATGGGCGATATTTTCCGCACGCGGCTGCGCGTGGCTGGAAACGACGATTTTGTCATCAAGACACGCAATGCCCCCGATCAGGTCCGGCTTAAACCCGGCGAACAGATCGAGATCGGGTGGCTGCCACAGGATTGCCGGGCTCTCGACGCCTGAGCATGCAAGAAGAAGGCCGCAAGCTGCGCCCGTGGCGCGGCCTTCACGAAACCCAAAACGGGCGTAACAAGTGGGAGAAACACTCATGAAACTCACCAAGACCCTGATGGTCACGACAGCACTGACAGTTGCCTCCGGCACAGCCTTTGCCGACGGCCACATGGCCTCCGACATGACACTGGTCAGCTGGGGCGGCGCCTATCAGGCCAGCCAACAGAACGCCTATGTCGCGCCGTATCTGGAAATGAACCCCGGCGTCACCGCCGTCTGGGACGAAAGCTCGGCCGAGGCCGTGGCGAAACTGCGCGCGATGAACGAGGCGGGCAACGTCACATGGGACGTCGTTGACGTTGTGGCTGCGGATGCGATCCGCCTGTGCGACGAAGGCCTCGCACTGGAAATCGATCCGGACGAAGATCTGGCAGCCGCGCCCGATGGCACCTCTGCGGCAGATGACTTTGGCGACCTGCTGGTCTCCGACTGCTTCATCCCGCAGATCGTGTATTCGACCACCTTTGGCTACCGCACCGATCTGGTCGGTGACACACCGCCGACATCCGTCTGCGCCGTGTTCGACACAGAAGCCTACCCCGGCAAACGTTCGCTGGAAAAGCGCCCCATCAACAACATGGAATGGGCGCTGCTGTGTGACGGCGTAGCCAAGGACGACGTGTACGACGTTCTGGCAACTGCCGAAGGCCAGCAACAGGCCCTCGACAAGCTCGCCACGATCAAGGACGACGTGATCTGGTGGTCTGCCGGTGCCGACACGCCCCAGCTGCTGGCTGACGGCGAAGTGGTGATGGGTTCGACCTATAACGGTCGCCTGTTTGCCGCGATCGAAGAGCAGGACCAGCCCATCGGTATGCTTTGGGACGCGCAGGTGTTCGACCTTGACGGTTGGATCATTCCCGCGGGCCTGAGCCCCGAGCGCGAAGCGCGTGCCCGCGACTTCGTCAAGTTCGCCACAGACACGCAGCGTCTGGCGGATCAGGCCAAGTACATCTCGTACGGTCCCGCACGTGCATCGTCCGCACCGCTGGTCGGCAAGCACGAGACACTGGGCATCGACATGGCACCGCACATGCCGACAGACCCGAACAACGCCAAGAACACGTTCCTCTACAACTACGAGTTCTGGGCAGACTACCGTGACGACATCGACGCCAAATTCCAGGCGTGGCTCGCACAATAAGACGACAAAGGGGTGGGCAGCCGTGCCCACCCTACCCCCTGCTTCACGAGGAATACCCCCATGCCCAAAGGCTACATCATCGGCCACATCACGGTGAACGACCCCGAAGGCTACAAGGAATACATCGAAAAGGATACGCCGATCCTTCTTGGCCTTGGCGCTGTGCCTATCGTGCGCGGTGGACAGGCCACGGTGATGGAAGGCGAGCCGCAGAACCGGCACGTGGTGTTCGAATTCCCCAGCTATCAGGCCGCGCTCGACGCCTATAACAATCCGGAATACCAAGAAGTGATGAAGATCCGCCATCGCACCGCCTCCAGCACGATCATCGTTGTGGAGGGCGTCTGAGCCATGGCCGAGGTGATGCAAGCCGCTGACGGCACGCCCCTGAAACGCAGCCTTGCACGCGCCCTGCGTCGGCAGAAACTGCGCGCATTGGGGCTGATTGCGCCGCTGCTGTTTTTTGTCCTCATCACCTTTATCATCCCGATCGGCAATATGCTGTTCCGTTCGGTCGAGAATGACATCGTTCAGAATACTTTGCCGGGCACCATCGCGGTCCTGACCGCTCGCGAAGAAACCGGCGTACCGGGCGAAGACGTGTTCACAGCGCTCTATATCGACCTGTTCATCGCCGAAGAGCAAAAGCTGCACACCCGCCTTGGCAGCCGCCTGAACTATGAACAGACCGGTGCCAGTTCCATGTTCCGCCGCACAGGCCGCGCCGTGGGCCGGTTTGACACCGGCACCTATACTGACGCCATCACCGACGCGAACCCCGCATGGGAAGACCCCGCACACTGGGCCGCAACCGTTGAAGCGAACGCCGCCGATCTGCCCCGCACCGCCAACGCGTGGTCCCGCTGGCAAGCGGTGTTTGCCGCCGAAGGCGATGAAATCGGCAAACGCAACCTCGAAGATTTTCTGTTCACCGCCCTCTACCTTGATCTGCGCGACGCGGACGCCGCACCCGCCGGGCTGGATGCAGCATATGACGCCGCCCGCGCAACCGATCCCGTGTCGATCAAGGACGCGTTTATCGACGCCGACGACAAGTGGGGCGCGCCGCAGATATGGGAAACGCTGACCCTGTACGCGCCAAAATACACGCCGGGCTATTTCCTCAATTCGCTGGACTACCAGAAAACGCCCGACGGTATCGAAAAACGCCCTGAGAACGAACAGATTTACATCACGCTCTTTGGCCGCACGATCTGGATGTCGCTGCTGATCACATTCTCCTGCATAGCGCTTGGCTACCCCATTGCGTGGCTGCTGGCGAACCTGCCCATGCGCAAGGCCAACGTGCTGCTGATCCTTGTCTTGCTGCCCTTCTGGACTTCGTTGCTGGTCCGCACCTCCGCATGGAAGGTCATGCTGCAACAACAGGGTGTGATCAACGACGTGCTGGTCTGGGTGGGCCTTGTGGATAATGCCAACCGCCTCATCATGATCAACAATCAGTTCGGCACCATCGTGGCCATGACGCATATCCTGCTGCCGTTCATGATCCTGCCGATGTATTCAGTGATGCAGACGATCCCGCCCAGCTACCTGCGTGCCGCAAAATCGCTTGGCGCCACCAACTGGACAGCCTTCTGGCGGGTCTATTTCCCGCAATCGGTGCCGGGCATCGGCGCGGGCAGCATCCTCGTCTTTATCCTCGCCATCGGCTACTACATCACGCCGGAAATTGTGGGCGGGACCAAGGGCGTCTTTATCTCCAACCGGATCGCCTACCACATCTCGTCATCGCTCAATTGGGGCCTCGCCGCAGCCCTCGGCACCATCCTGCTGGTGGCCGTGCTGGTGCTCTACTGGGCCTATGACAAGATCGTGGGCATCGACAACGTTAAGCTGGGATAGATCACCATGGGCCTGCCTCCATACGCCACGCCGGGTCAACGCATCTGGTATTACGGGTTCCGCGTGATCTGCGGCCTGATCTTCTTTTTCCTTGTGGCGCCCATCGTGGTGGTCATGCCGCTCAGCTTCAACGCACAGGATTTCTTTACCTTCACGCCCGAAATGTTGCGGCTGGACCCTGAAGGCTATTCGCTCAAGCATTACGAGGATTTCTTTACCAATCCCCAATGGCAACTGGCCCTGAAGAACTCGCTGATCATCGCGCCGCTGGCAACGATCATCTCGGTCTCCCTTGGCACGCTGGCCGCCATTGGCCTCAGCCAATCGCACGTACCTTTCAAACGCGCCATCATGGCCATCCTAATCTCGCCGATGATCGTGCCCCTGATCATCTCGGCCACGGGTATGTTCTTCTTCTACTCGTCCTTGGGCAACTGGATGGAAAACAGCCTTGGCCTCGACAAAAACTTCGTGGGCTATGTCAAAGTCATCCTTGCCCACGCCGTCCTTGGCATCCCCTTCGTGATCATCACCGTCACCGCGACACTGGTGGGCTTCGACCGCTCACTGACCCGCGCGGCTGCAAATATGGGCGCCGGTCCGGTCACCACGTTTTTCCGCGTGCAAATGCCCCTGATCCTGCCCGGTGTGATCTCCGGTGGTCTCTTTGCCTTCATCACGAGCTTCGACGAAGTGGTCGTGGTCCTGTTCGTCGGCTCCGCCAGCCAGAAAACGCTGCCCTGGCAGATGTTCATCGGCCTGCGCGAACAGATCAGCCCCACGATTCTCGCCGTGGCCACGATCCTCGTAGTGATCTCCATCGCGCTACTGACAACTGTCGAACTGCTGCGGCGCCGGAGCGAACGGCTGCGTGGCATGTCACCGGGCTAAGAGCCCGTCTTCTGACCCGACATACCACGGGGGAGTTTGAAGGAACGCCATTGGTCCGAAAGACAATGGCTATGTCCTTCATTCCAAAAAATGAATCGCGTCGCGAAGCGGCCTTTGGATCACCGCAACCGTTTGAGCAGGCTCAAGGTCGCAAAGCCGTCCGCAGGCACACCAATGCTCTTTTGATAGGCCCGCACCGCGGCCAGCGTGTTCGGGCCAACCTTGCCGTCCACCCCTTGGGTGTCGTAACCTGCCCGCGTCAGGCGGCGTTGCAATTCCTTGCGCTCGCGCAGGGTAAGTGGGCGTTCGCCCTCGGGCCAGTTGCCGACCAATGACGCGCCGCCCTTGATCCGATCACTCAGATGACCCACGCCAATCACATAAGCGTCCGCCGCATTGTACCGCTCAATCACGGCAAAGTTCTTGAACACCATGAACGCCACTCCACGCCCGCCCGCTGGCAACAGGATCGACCCGGCACCATAATTCGGCACCGCCTTGCCATCCACGCCCCGGACGCCCAATCGTGCCCATTCGGCAGGCGATTTCTGGATCTTGCGGCTGGCAAGATCATAGTTGAACCCCTGTGGCAGCTTCACCTCGACACCCCATGGCTGGCCCTTGATCCAGCCAAAACGCTTTAGATAGGCGGCGGTCGACGCCAGCGCGTCAGATGGGTCGTCCGACCAGATGTCCCGCCTGCCATCGCCGGTGAAATCCACCGCGTAGGCCAGGTAAGATGTCGGAATGAACTGCGTGTGCCCCATCGCACCAGCCCACGAGCCGGTCATATTGCGCGGCGATGTATCGCCGTTCTGAAGGATTTTCAGCGCCGCCACCAACTGGCTTTCAAAAAACTTGCCCCGCCGCCCGTCAAAGGCCAGCGTCGCAAGGCTCTGGATCACGTCGTTGTCGCCGCGGAACTCGCCATAGCGGCTTTCCAGCCCCCAGACTGCCACGACAACCTCCTTTTCAACGCCATAGCGCGCCTCGATCGCGTCCAGCTTGCGGCGATGTTTGCGCAGGGCCTGTTTGCCATCGCGCACCCGGCTGTCCGACGCGGCACTGGCCAGATAGTCCCAGATCGTCTTGGTAAATTCGGACTGGTTGCGGTCGCGCTTGATCACGTCCGGGTCATATTGCACGCCGCGAAACGCACGGTCGAAAGTGCTGGCCGAAATCCCCTGCGACAGCGCGCGACCGCGAAACGCTTTGATCCAGTTCTGGAACCGCGCATTTGCCGCCGCGTCGATGATCGGCGCTTGGGTCACAGGCCGCATCTGCGGGCGCAGGACCGACCCCGCCGACACCGACAGCAACTGGACCGGGGCCGTACGCGTGACCTCTTCGCTGACGGGACGCGCCTCGGGGCGCAGAGATTGGGTGACGACGCCTGCCGAAACCGCACTGCCTATGCTCAGCGCAAGCGCGCCGATCAGGACCAAACACCGCATCTTTTTTGCCTCATGCTCGCTTATTCGCGTTGTTGCCAATTTAGCGACAATCGGCCCTTCGATAAAGGGTTCAATCGTGCGACGCATACTCCTGCGTTTCCGCGCGGATGCGGTCCAGATGGTCGCGCAACAGCGACACCCGGTGGGGTCGAAAACTGACATCCGTGATCTCCAGCGCGTCCATGCGGTCCAGACGGAAAATCCGGAAATCCTCACGCAGGTGACACCATGACAACAGCACGTTTGTGTCCTGAAAATACACAATCCCAAGGGGTTTCACCGTGCGCGTCGTCTGCGCGCCCTTGGCGTCGCGATACTGAAACCGCACGCTCACCTCATCCCATGCGGCCTGCCGCAAACGGCCCACGTCAATGCGCGGCGGATCGGGCCGCCAATATCGGCGCGCGTCCAGCACGGCGTGTTTCAGCCGATGGCCCTGCGCAGGCGGCACACGCGCCTGAATTTTGGTCAGCGCCGAGGTGGCCGCTTTGGCCAGTGCCGGATCGCCGATCACCGACACCTCGCGCAGTCCCAGCACCAGCGCCTCCAACTCGTCGTTTTCGAACCCCAACGGCGGCAGAGTCGCATCCTCAATCAGGGTAAAGCCAAAGCCCGCTTCCCCATCTATCACCGCGCCAAGCCCGCGCAGCGCGTCAATGTCGCGGTATATCGTGCGCAGCGACACGTCCATTTCATGGGCGAGGGCCTGCGCGGTCACAGGCGGGGCCATCCGGCGCAGCGCCTGCATCAATTGGAACAATCTGTGGGTACGTGACATGACCCGACCTTATCATATGTCCTGCCAGAAACTGACAGTATGGTAACGTATCCCCTGTCTCCAGAGATTCTACTGGAGGATGTGATGCTGACACTCGTGACTTATCCCCCCGCCTTTGGCGAACCCAGCGGTAGCCCGTTCTGCGTCAAGGCGCTGTACCTTCTGAACCTGTCCGGCCTGCCATGGGAACGGCAGGACACAGCCGACCCGCGCAACTGGCCCAAGGGCAAATTGCCCGCGCTCTGGGTCGAAGATGAGGTGATCGGCGACAGCGACAATATCCGCCTCTGGCTCGAAGAGCACGGCGCCCGGTTTGACGAAGGCCTGACAGAGATGCAGCGCGCCACCTCGCGCGCCTTCATCCGCATGGCCGAAGAGCACATGTATTTCCATATCGTCATGGACCGTTGGGGCGATAACGCCGTTTGGCCCATTGTTAGAGACACATATTTCGCTGCAATCCCACCCTTTGTCCGCAAGCTGGTGACACGTGGGCTGCGCCGTTTCCTGCTGCGCGGTATGGACGCGCAGGGACTGGGACGGTTGACCGCGGGCGAGCGGCTGGAACGGATCGAACCGGATTTGCAGGCGATCACCGCGCATCTGTGGCAAGGGCCATTTCTGTTTGGCGAACACCCCTCTGCCGCGGATGCGAGCGTGGCGGCGATGCTCAGCGCCATGGCCGCGACACCCGGTGGCACCGCCCTGTCACGCCGTGTGAAAGAGGACCTGATCCTAACCCGCTACATGGCGCGCGTGGCCGATGCGCTGGGTTAACGGCGGGACCGTTTGACCTTGCGCTTCACCTTGTCCCCGTGCCGTTTGGCCTTGGCGGCCTTGCGGCGGGGGCTGCGCCCTGCCGGGCTGCTGCGCCCTTTGGGCAGCGACTTGCCGTCCAGCGCCAGCAATTCCAGCGCGATGCCTCCCGTGACCGGCACCGCCTCGGCCAGCCGCACAGTGGCGCGCTGACCCAATCGGATCACAAGGCCCGTATCCGACCCCATCAGCGTGTTGTCATCGCGGTCAAAGTGAAAATATTCGGAACCAATGGCCCGCATCGGCACAAGACCGTCCGCACCGCTATCGTCGAGTTTGACGAAGATGCCGAATTTGGCGATGCCCGCCACCCGGCCCTCCATTTCGTCACCCACACGTTCGCTTAGATACGCAGCAAGGTAGCGATCCGTCGTGTCCCGTTCGGCGGTCATGGACCGGCGTTCTGTGTCCGAGATGTGTTTGGCCGTCTGCTCAAGCCGCTCCACCTCGTCCGGCGACAGGCCGTCCTTGCCCCAGCCATGGGCCGACACCAGCGCGCGGTGCACGATCAGGTCCGAATAGCGCCGGATGGGCGAGGTGAAATGGGCGTAGTTCTTCAACGCGAGGCCAAAATGCCCGAAATTCTGCGGAGAATAGTACGCCTGCGTCATCGACCGCAGGGTCGAAATATGGATCAGCTCGGCGTCCTCCGTCCCTGCCGCCTGTGCCAATAGCCGGTTGAGATGCGCAGTCTTGAGCACTTGTCCCTTGGCCAGTGTCAGACCAGCGGCGGAGGCGGTTTCGCGCAGCGCATCCAGTTTATCTGGGCTTGGTTCTTCGTGGACGCGGAACAAAAGCGGGGATTTCTTGGCCAGCAGCGTTTCGGCGGCTGCGACATTGGCCAACACCATGAATTCTTCGATCAGACGGTGCGCATCCAACCGGTCCTTGAATGCGACCGACGACACCGTGCCGTCTTCTTCGAGGATGATCTGCCGTTCGGGCAAGTCCAATTCCAAGGGCTGCCGTTCGTTGCGCGCAGCGACCAGTGCGGTCCATGCTGCATAGAGCGGCTGCAAAACAGGCTCTAACAAAGGCGAAGTGCGGTCATTTGGGTGCCCGTCTATGGCCGCTTGCACCTCTTCATAGTTCAGCGACGCGGGCGACCGCATCAGTCCACGGTGAAAACTGTGCGACAGTTTGCGCCCCTTGGCGTCAATCTGCATCCGCACGGCGATACAGGCACGCGGCACGCCCTCGTGCAGCGAACACAGATCGCCTGACAGACGGTCCGGCAGCATTGGCACCACACGGTCGGGAAAATACGTCGAGTTGCCCCGTTTGCGCGCCTCACGGTCCAGCGCCGTGCCGGGCTTGACCGCCGACGCGACATCCGCAATCGCGACCCATATGATGTGGCCGCCCTCGTTCTTTGGGTCCTCATCCGCATGGGCGTAACAGGCGTCGTCATGGTCGCGCGCATCCCACGGGTCGATGGTGATCAACGGCATGTCCCGCAGGTCTTCGCGCCCCTTCAGGCCCGCCGGTTTCTGGGCGTCTACCTCGGCAATCACCTCGTCGGGGAAATGGTCGGGGATGCCATGTTCGTGGATGGCAATCAACGACACAGCCCGTGGCGCTGACGGATCGCCAAGCCGCGCCACGATGCGCGCACGCGGCAAGCCAATGCGCGACTTTGGGCCCGCCTGTTCGGCCTCGACCAACTCTCCGTCCTTGGCGCCGTGGGTGGCGTCACCGGCCACCTGCCACTGCTTGTCGCTGCCCTTTTCGATGGGAACGATCCGCCCGCCCTCGTCGCCTTTGCGGAAAATGCCCAGCATCCGGCGCGGGTTTGTCCCGATCCGCCGGATCAGCCGCGCCTCGTAGTGGTAATCCTGATCCTTCACCAGCGTCAGCCGCGCCAGAATGCGGTCGCCGCCCCCCAAAGCGGGGTCCGAGGCACGCGGTATCACGAGGATCTTGGGCTCGACCCCGGTGCCCTGCCATTCCATGGGCGAGGCAAAGAGATCACCGTCGGCATCCGGCGGCAGCATCTGCAACACGCTCACCGGTGGCAAGCGGTCGGGGTCTTGGTACGTCTTCTTGCGCTTTTCCAGATGCCCCTCATCCTCCAGTTCGCGCAGGATGCGTTTCAGGTCGATCCGCGCGGCGCCTTTGATGCCAAAGGCTTTGGCGATGTCACGTTTCGCGGTGAGGGTGGGATTGGCGGAAATCCAGTCGAGGACCTCGGCCTTGGTCGGGATACGGTTCATACGGATCAGGTAGCACGGGTGCCCAAAGGCGTCATGGCAAATCGTCGATCGTATCCACATCGTTGAGCGTATCGACCAGTGCGACGCGCCCGGGCAGGCGCGCCTGCGTGTCGGCCAACGCATGTTCGGTCGACCAGCGCGCACCGTCCAGCACGTCCCGTCGCAGACGACGCGGGTGCCGCGCCCCAATCAGCCAGAACCCGCCATCCGGCGACGGCCCCAGCACCGTGTCATGTGTGCCCAAGGCAGCTATGGCCCGCGCAATGTGACACCGTTCGAGACCCGCAATATCAGAGCCTATCAGGACACTTTTGGGCGGTGCCTGCCGCAGCAGGCGGATCATCCGGCGTCCCAGATCGCCCGTACCCTGCCACGCGTCAAGCTGTGTATTGCGCGGCACGATACGCGCTGTCTTGGGCGCAAACCCGGCCACGAGCGTCCAGCGTTCGTCGACAAGCCGGTGCACCAGCTTGGCCACATGCCGCCGATACCAATGGGCCGCATCCAGCATCCCGATGTCGCGGCCAAGCCGGGTTTTCACCTGCCCCGGTCGCGGCTCCTTGACCATCACGATCACACACGGCTGATTGCGCACTGACGTCAGGCGGGCTTTCACAGGGCGCGTTCCATGTCGCGGTGCGGAATGCCCGCGTCATCGTAGACGGGGCCAAAGGCGGTGAACCCCAGCTTTTCATAGAAGCTCAGGGCGTGGGTCTGCGCGCCCAGCTTGGCCTTGGTCACACCGGGCTGCGCCCGCGCCACGTCAAGGCACGCAAGGATGATCGCAGCGCCAAGGCCGGTGCCCCGCGCCTCTTGCAGCACGCAGACGCGCCCGATCTTGGCCACGGCACCGTCCAGCAGGATACGCGCACAGCCCAGCGGCTGACCGTTCGATGTTGCAAGCAGATGCAGCGCGTCACCATCGCGTCCGTCGCGTTCATCCGCCGCGCTCACGCCCTGCTCTTCGATAAAGACGATGCGGCGCAGGTCGTGGCAGGTGGCCAGATCATCCGTCTGCGAAATCGTCCATTTCATGCGAAATAGTCTCGCAAAATGCGGCTGTAGATACTCTTGAGTTGATGGATATGCGCGACCTGCACATGTTCGTCGACCTGATGCATTGATTGGCCGACAAGGCCGAATTCCACAACCGGGCAGTGGTCCTTGATGAAGCGCGCATCTGAGGTGCCGCC
This sequence comes from uncultured Tateyamaria sp., assembly GCF_947503385.1. Taxonomy (GTDB): domain Bacteria; phylum Pseudomonadota; class Alphaproteobacteria; order Rhodobacterales; family Rhodobacteraceae; genus Tateyamaria. The sequence goes on along the minus strand of NZ_CANNDO010000001.1, from coordinate 527,510 downwards.
TGTTGTGCTGAGCACGGGCGTGACGCCTGTTTCTGCCTCAACCGCCGCCGCGACGAGGTCAGACAAGGGGCCCGGCGGGGTCAAAAAGCTTTCGCCCGACACTTTCACACTCATCTCCACCGCGACGCCATAGGTCTCGGCCACGGCGTCCACTTCGGTTTGCAGCCAGTCGGTCAGACTGGCGCCGGAATGCAGATCGTTAAAGCGGATGTTGACTGCCGCCCGCGTCTCGGCCGGGATCACGTTGGTGGCCGGGTTGCCGGTGTCCATCGTCACGATCGCCAGTGTGGACGCGTCGAAATGGTCTGTGCCGGTGTCCAGTTCGTGACTGGCCAGCCTGTCCATCAGGCGGGCCAGCGCTGGCAGCGGGTTTCGCGCCCGGTGCGGATAGGCGGAATGGCCCTGCACGCCCGTCACGGTGAACCACGCGGTCATTGACCCGCGCCGTCCGATTTTCATCATCTCGCCCATGGTGTCGGGGCAGGTCGGCTCGCCGACCAGACAGACGCTCATCGCCTCATCGGCGCCGGACATATAGTCTAACAAGGCGGTTGTGCCGTCTGTGGCGTCGCCTTCCTCGTCACCCGTGATGGCAAGGATGACGGCACCGTCGGGTGGCGTGTCAGCCACGAAATCCACCGCCGCAGCGGCAAAGGCGGCCACGCCCGATTTCATATCCGTGGTGCCGCGCCCGTACATAACACCGTCCTGCACGTGCGCGCCGAACGGTGCGTGGGACCAATCGCCCTCTCTCCCGATGGGCACCACATCCGTGTGCCCGTTGAAGCCAAAGCTGCGCGCGTGCCCCTTGGCACCCCAGCGGGCATAGAGGTTGCGGATACCCCCGCGATCCGCCCACGCACAATCAAACCCGGCGTCCGCCAGCAGGTCGTGCAGCACATCCAGCGCGCCAGCGTCCGCAGGAGTCACGGACGGACATCGCACCAGATCGGCAGTCAGTTTGGCGGGGTCCACAGGGCGCATCGGCAAATCCTCAAGGTAAAGTTGTGGCGAAAAGGACGCGTTCGTATGTCCCTCGCTGATTTACAGAGTTAACAGGGGGTTAATGGCTGTGCTAGGTTAGCGCAAATAATATGACCCGAGGCAGGGCATCAGCAGTCCGGTCGCCAACGTGCGACCACCCAACGTGCAAAAGCACAAAACCGATGACATGGGGTGAAACCCCGTGCGCTGCGCGTGTTCTGGCCTCCCGAGGTGGGTGGGCAAACGATGGTAGCAGCGTCGGAACTTCCGATTCAAACAGTGCGCGAAGGCACGGATGCCGAAGATATGGCAAACGCCATCTTTGGTGATGGGGTGCAGGTCATCAGCGCATCCTACACGGGCGATATCGACAGCGCGGGCATCTATTCAAACGGCGACAGCGTTGCACCGGGCGTGACGCCGGGCGACACGGGCGTGATCATGTCCACCGGCAACGCCGAGGATTTCACCAACGCCACGGGGTCTGGTGACGCCAATCAGGACGACAACACCAGCACCAACACGAGCGGCCAGAACAACAACAGCCAGTTCAACGCCGCCGCCGGTGCAGGCACCCGCGATGCCGCCTATCTGGACGTCGACTTTATCCCCAACGGCGACGTGATGACGATGCAGTTCGTGTTCTCGTCCGAGGAGTACCCGGAATTCCAGAACTCGGTCTATCAGGACTTCGTTGGTGTCTGGGTCAACGGAGCCCTGGTCGAGATGGAGGTGGGCGACGGCGACACCGATCCCGGCAACATCAACACGACCAACAACATCAACATGTATGTCGACAACACCGGCAGCGACTACAACACCGAGATGGACGGGTTCACCATCACCTTGACCCTGACCATGCAGGTTCAGGCGGGCGACGTGAACTCGATCCGCATCGGCATCGCAGACGTGGCCGACAGCAGCTATGATTCCAACCTGCTGATCGCGGGCAACTCGATCCAGACATCGCTTGTTGCGATTGGCGACGACGTGAACGTCTATCCGGACGGAGTGACGTCGTTCAACGTACTGGACAATGACGTCGCACCGTCCGGCAGCACGCTGACCATCACGCATATCAACGGTCAACCGGTCAGCTACGACACCGTAACGGGCGTTGGCACGACGGTGATCCTGCCCACGGGCCAAGCCGTCACAGTGGGCCCGAACGGAGAGCTGACCGTTGCCGGGGACGGCGACGAAGAAGACTTTAACTTCACCTACACGGTGACCGACGGCAGCAACACCGACACCGGTTTTGTCAACGCGACGTCGGTCCCCTGCTTTGTCGCCGGGACACTGATCGAGACGGCGGCAGGCCGGGTGCCAGTCGAGGCGCTGGAACCCGGCGACTTGGTCCTGACGCAGGATGACGGGCCGCAACCCCTGCGCTGGATCGGCACCCGGTCCGTTCCGGCCACGGGCAAATTTGCCCCCATCCACATTCGCAGCGGCACCTTTGGCGCGCATGGCGACGTGATGGTGTCCCCGCTGCACCGGGTTCTTGTTCGCGACAGTCTGGCAGAGCTGCTGTTTGGCGAGACCGAGGTGTTGATCGCCGCCAAGGATCTGGTCAACGACCATTCCGTGCGCCGCCGCGAGGGTGGCGATGTGACCTATGTCCATCTTATGTTTGACCGGCATCAGGTGGTGTTCACCGAAGGGTTGGCCACAGAAAGTTTCCTGCCCGGTCCGCAAACGACGAAAAGCCTCGAACAAGAGGTTGTGGACGAAATATGCGCCATTTTCCCTGAATTAGACCCTGATACTGGTGCCGGATACAGCGGTGCCGCCCGCAGAACATTGCGCCATTTCGAGGCCGATCTGCTGAGAAAGGCACAGGCCGCCGCATGACATGGATCGGGCTGACCGACCACCTTGGCGGACGGTTTTCGCCCACCGGCCTCGGTCGGGGCAAGTTGTTGCGTCCGGGCAAGCTGCTCGAACGTGGCACGGTGATGGTCGAGACCTTTATCGCCGGAGAGCTGCGCCCGCATGACCTGCTGTCCGTCGCGCAGCACTACCCGGCCCAGCGCGAATTTGCGTTCCGGGCCGTGCCCGGTGGCGGCTTTGCCCTTGTGCATCATCAGGCGGGAAACCTGACCCACGCTGCGGTGTCGTGGTCGGGTGATGGCCGCCCGCATACGCTGCGGCTGAGCTATTCGTGGGACACGCGGCTGCAATGGGGCCGCCTGACACTGGAACAGCCCGAACGCACGCTGGTCCGGTCCAGCACGGTGCCCAACCCCAGCCCGATCCTGACCGAAGATATTCGCGACCTGATGCTGGGACATGCAGACCGCAAGCTGTCCAAGGAGGTGCTGTTTTCTGCTGCCACCAGCGGCATCGTTCCGGTTGGACCACTGCCGTCCCTGCACCCGTCGACACCCATTGCCACCCCAACAGGCTACCGCGATGCAGGCACCTTGCGACGGGGGGACGTGGTCATTACCGACCGGGGCGAAACCTCGACCGTGCTGCACACCGTGCGCTATTCCGTCCCTGCGCGCGGCAGCTTTGCCCCGGTGCGTCTGCACGCCCCCTATTTCGGGTTGCAGCGCGATATCGTCGTCGCACCGGAACAGCGGCTGGTGCTGCGTGGGTCCGAGGTTGAATACATCTTTGGTCAGGAGGCCGTGCTGGTGCCTGCCCGGCACCTTGTAAACGGCTATGCCGCGTCGTGGCGTCCCACGCAATCCGTGGCGGAATATGTTCAGGTGATCCTGCCCCGTCACGAGGCATTGCTGGCCGCCGGAACCGCCGTCGAAAGTCTCTATATCGGGCGAATTCGGCGCAAACCGGAATTGCTGGCCGCAAGCGTGCTGGCCGGTGTGCCAGATCGGGAACTGCCGGAACATGGTGCGCCGGTGCATCAGGTGCTGCGCTCTTTCGAGGCGATCACGCTGATCGAAAACCGCGCCGCCTAGGCTTCGCCCTCGTCAAAGAACGGTGTGACCTGCGCGACGATAACTGCATTCTCATCCAGCGCGCGTTGCATCAGGGCGCTCTCTTCTTCGTCGATCTCGTGCCCTTCGGCCAGTCGTTCGTCCAGCGTGCCGTAGCCTGTCACATCCAGCGGCGCGGTATCAGCCTGTTTCAGGATCACCACAGTCTCGCGCACCGCTTCGGCCTCGTCCACGCCGCTCGCATAGATGACCAGCGCGGCCCCGGTCGCCGCATCTGGCAGGCCGTCACCGTCCTTGCGGCCAATTTCGACCAGCAAAGTATAGACCTGCTGGCGCGACGGTTTCTTGTCCTTGCTCATGGGGCCGCCGTAACTTGCCCCGTGCGCCTTGGCAAGCATCGGGCTATCCTGCGCGACGAACCGGGTGACAGGGAGTGCGGGATGAAACGCGTCAAGGATATGGTGGCAGAGGCCAATGCAGCCGTCGATCACGCACCGGCCAGTGCGATGCTGGACCTGCACGGGCAGGATGGCGTGACCTTTGTGGATCTGCGCGATCCGCGCGAATTGGAGCGCGAGGGGATGATCCCCGGCGCATTCCACTGTCCGCGCGGGATGCTGGAATTCTGGATCGACCCTGACAGCCCCTATGCCAAGCCGCAGTTTCAGACCGGCAACCGCATCGTGTTCTACTGCGCGTCGGGCTGGCGTTCGGCTTTGTCCGCGCAGACGGCACAGGCTATGGGCCTGCCCAATGTCAGCCATATCGAAGACGGGTTTTCTGGATGGAAAAAGGCCGGTGGTCCCGTCGGGGACAAACCGGCCAAATCCTGATCAGTCGCGCAGCAGTTCGTTGATGCCCGTCTTGGACCGGGTGCGTTCATCCACCCGTTTCACGATCACAGCGCAATAGAGGTTGATGCCATTCTTGGACGGCATGGACCCGGCGACAACCACCGAATAGGGCGGCACTTCGCCATACATGACCTCGCCGCTTTCGCGGTCGACGATCTTGGTCGACTGGCCGATGAACACACCCATGCCCAGAACAGACCCTTCACGCACGATGCAGCCTTCGACCACTTCGGAGCGCGCTCCGATAAAGCAGTTGTCTTCGATGATGGTCGGGCCTGCCTGCATCGGCTCCAGCACGCCGCCAATGCCGACGCCGCCCGACAGGTGCACGTTCTTGCCAATCTGGGCACAGCTGCCCACGGTCGCCCACGTGTCGACCATTGTGCCCTCGTCGACATAAGCGCCGAGGTTCACAAAGGACGGCATCAGCACCACGCCGGGTGCGATGAACGCTGATTTGCGCACCACACAGTTGGGAACGGCGCGGAACCCGGCGGCCTTCCACTGGTTGTCGCCCCAGCCCTTGAACTTGCTGTCGACCTTGTCCCACCAGCCTCCGGCTTGCGGGCCGCCATCATGCTGTTCCATGTCCTTGATGCGGAACCCCAGCAGCACGGCCTTTTTCGCCCACTGGTTCACATGCCAGTCGCCGCTGGCCTGCTTTTCCGCCACGCGCAGGCTGCCGCTGTCCAGCGCGTTCAGGGTGTCTTCGATCGCCTCCCGCGTCTCTCCGCCTGTGGCGGGCGTGATCGTGTCGCGGGCGTCCCACGCGGCTTCGATGGCGGTTTCAAGCTGTGCGTTGGACATGTGCAACTCCCCTGATTGGTCGCGGCGCTTAGACAACAAACCGGGACCTCATGCAATCACCTGCAAAAGCATGGACCCAACCTTGGCGTGAATCGACGTCGGACATAGGCTTCATTCACTTTTGCAATTTAAAAAATCAGTTTGGAGACATCTTGATGTCAGACGAAAATCAGAACGACGGCGACGCGCATTTTCACATTCCAGATCCCGTTCATTTGCACATTCCATCCGCTGACGACATTGCCAAAGCTGTGGCCAGTGTATTGGCGGGCTCGTTCGATGCCGTGACGAATGACGTGAACGGTGTCGGCGCATCTGTCCGCGGCGCAGTCAGTGGTGTGGCACGCGACGTGACATAGGTGCCGGGCGAAATCGGTGGCCTCTTTCACGCAGCAGACGACGCGGCCATAAGCCAGATCGCAGACCTCAAAACCCTGTTGAGAAAGCTGCCAAACCCCAGCCATCTGGCATCGTCCGTGTCCGGCATCGTGGAAGCCGATGTCATTTCGCTGACCGGGTCCAGCAACGGGTTTGCGACGACGCTCACGGCGTTTGTGAACGCGCTCGAATCCGCGCTCTGCACGATCCTGACCGCCGTTGGGCTAAGCGGTAAAATAGAGACGTTGTTGGATGACGTGGTTATGCTGATCGGCAAGGTTGGCGATGTGGTGTTGGCGCCGCTGTCGGTCATGGAAAAGTACCTTGATCTCAGCCCAACCGGCGAACTCATCACCAAGATCAACACCGCCGCCGCGCATATGTCGGCACAGATGGCACCGGATGCAGATGTGATCCGCGTGCCGGACAGCGCGGCCAAAGACATAAAAATCGGCGCGCTGGTGGTCAAAGCGATCACGACCGTTGTGAACTGGATCAAGGCCGCCGTGCCGATCACCGTCAATCTCAACGGGGACGCGGGTGGCGCGCTTGGCGTGCTGGCCTCGCTGGGTGCATCAGTTCACAGCCTGTCGCTGACCAATATCGTTCTCCAACCGGTGTCCGGCGCGTGCGATCTGGGCGCGTCGACCCTGACGACATTTGCGGGCTTCAAAGACTGACACGGTTGGACAATTCCGGGGCGTCCTGCCATCACTCGATGGACAAGACAAAGGACGCCCCGATGAAAGACGACCGCCACAGCCCGTTCCGTGACGCCCACACCGACCGCAAGGCCGCCGAGGGTGTCCCCGACACGCCGCAGACGCGCTCGCCCGCCTATGGTCTGGCCTTTGCGGACGAAGAGTTTCTGTGCCGGGATGAACTGCGCCCCGTACGCCTGCAACTGGAACTGCTCAAACCCGAGATGCTTATGAACGAGGCCGGGATTGAATCGACCATCGTGCTGTTTGGCGGCGCCCGCATCCCGGACCCTGTGGACAAGGGCGACGCCCGCACCAAAACGCTGGCGGACCTCAGCCGGTTCTACGATGAGGCCCGCAGTTTCGCCCAACTGATGACGGAAAAGTCGATGGCGTCCGGAGGTCGGGAAAATGTGATTGTCACCGGCGGCGGACCCGGCGTGATGGAGGCAGGCAACCGCGGTGCCGTCGATGCGGGCGGGCATTCCATCGGGTTGAACATCGTGCTGCCCTTTGAACAGGCGCCGAACCATTACGTTACGCCGGACCTTTGCTTTAACTTCCACTATTTCGCGATCCGCAAAATGCATTTTCTGATGCGGGCGCGCGCGATTTGTGTGTTTCCGGGCGGGTTTGGTACGATGGACGAATTGTTTGAATCGCTGACCCTGATCCAGACGGGCCGCATGGCCCGCGTGCCGTTCCTGCTGTTCGGGCGCAGCTTTTGGGAAAAGATCATCAACTGGGAGGCGTTGTCGGACGCGGGCACCATCTCTGCCGATGATCTGGACCTGTTCCGCTTTGTCGAAACTGCCGAAGAAGCGATTGCGGAAATTGATGGCTGGGGCGACACATCCAAACGCGGATCTGTTCCAGGGCGTTGATATTGCGCGAAATATCCCCATATTGGCCGTTGGGTGCGGGCGTAAGCCCAAGGAGGTGTCAGCGATGACACAGACAAAAGACAGACCGCAGGCCAACGATGTGGCCGAACAGCTTGGCATTCTCAGGGATGATTTTGGCCGTTTGGCATCCATGATCGGCGACATCGCCGCGGACAAGGCGCAGGCCGCCAAGGAAACGGCACAAAGCGCCGCCGCCCACATCGCCACAGATGCAAAAGATAAAACGGCCACCTTTCGCGCCAGCGCCGGGCACGCCTATGACGAGGCCGAGGCGTCCGTACGCCGCAATCCGGCCCTCGCCGCCGCAGTTGCAGCAGGCGCGGGCCTTGCCGTGGCACGATTTGTGTTCAGACGCCGGTTTTAGGCGCACAGCTCCGCAGGCAAGGAACAGACCGGTACACGGTGCGGCAGCGTTTCAAGAACGTCGCCGTGATCCGTTTCGCAGATGCCATATCCCATACCGGCCAGACGGTGCTTCCACTCGCGACGCGACAGCGCCAGCTTGCGTTCACGGCTGACCAATTCCAGCACATGTGCCGCGACAAAGCGGTCTTGATTGATGATGATCGACATTTTGCTGTCGCTCCGTTTTTCCGTTTACCCTGTGCCGACCCTGCAGAGCCACCAAGGCGGGATTGGTGCACAAACGGGAAAAGATTGTGACCATTTCGGGAACAATCAGAGCGCGTCAGTCATAAGCCGCAAGCCGCGCCGCAAGCCGTTTTACGTTCGCCGCACTGCGCGCCACGGATTCGCGGTTCAGACGTACGACGACGTCCTGACCCTTTTTCTTGGGGTCCGAGGCCAGGTCCGTCTCGTTCCGCGCCAACTCGCGTTTGTAGTATTTCAGCAGCTTCTTACTCAGCTTCAGTTCCCATTTCAGCCGGGGTTTGAGGTTTTGACGCGCCGCCTTGTCAGGCACCTGCAAATCCTCGGCGGGCAAAAGAATGCTGTCGAAATCGATGTCGATCCCGCGTTTCCGTTCGCAATCATATGTGCGCTCGCCCGCGAATTGCACGTCAAACGGTATCGCAAGCAGCGCATAGTCCCATGGGTCCTGACCGGGCACCGTCAGACGGACAACGTGGTAGTGCACGGTTGCGGAAATCTCGAATGTATATTGCGGTTTCCAGTGACGGAACCGGTGCAACGGAACAGGCACGGCGTGCAGCCCGAACATGTCCGCCAGACGCTGCCCAAAACCGTTCATCCCACCCAAGCCGGACGCCCGCACATAGCTGTCCAACAAGGCACGCGTCGCGTTTGCAGTGGGTCCCGCAACCTTGAAGTCGTTTTTGACGATGTACCGGTATTGCGCATCAACGGCATGACGTGTCCACGTGTTCGTGGTGCAGTCGTAGGACAGCAGTTTTTGGTAGTACAATCCGGAAAAGTGCCGGACCAACGGATGCACATGGCGGGGCAGTTTCGATATGCCGGAGGTCACGCGCGACCCCTCGCGCATCTGGTCAAAGACCTCCGCCTGAACCCTGAGCTTTCCGATCTCGAATTGTGTCATACGCGCACCTTCCCCGCCGCCAGCATGGCACGGCGCACCCACACGTCAAAGCCTTAGGCTATGCGGTCCCGGAACGCTCTGCGTCCGGCACCCAGATGCTGGCCCGGTCTGTCACCTTCTGTGCAGACCCGACCATCTGACCATCTCAGGACGTCAGACCAGCCTCCGCCGCGATCTGCTTGCGGGATTTGCGGGCACGTTCAGTCGCGGATTTCAACTGACCACAAGCGGCCAAGATATCTTCGCCGCGTGGCGTGCGGATCGGGCTCGCATAGCCTGCCTGATAGATGATGTTGGCAAAGGCACGGATGCGGTTGTTGGAGGACCGTTTATACGGTGCACCGGGCCACTCGTTAAAGGGGATCAGGTTCACCTTGGCCGGTATCCCGTCCAGCAATGCGACCAGTCGGTGCGCGTCCGCATCCGTGTCGTTCACCCCATCCAGCATCACATATTCAAAGGTGATCCGCTCAGAATTGCGCCCCCTCGGGTAAGCCTTGAGTGCAGCCAGCAAGGTCTCGATATTCCAGCGCTTGTTGATTGGCACCAGCGTGTCGCGCACCGCATCCGTGGTCGCGTGGAACGACACCGCCAACTGGCAACCGATCTCATCCGCGGTCCGCGCAATCTCCGGCACCACACCAGAGGTGCTCAAGGTGATCCGCCGCCGCGACAGCTGAATGCCCTCTTCGTCCATGCAGATTTTCATCGCATCGCGCACGTTCTCGAAATTGTACAGCGGCTCGCCCATGCCCATCAGCACGATGTTTGACAACAGCCGCGTCTCGTCCTTGGGGGCACCGGGCACCGGCCATTCTCCCAGATCGTCACGTGCCATCATCACCTGTCCCACGATCTCGGCCGAGGTCAGGTTGCGTACCAGCTTTTGCGTGCCAGTGTGACAAAAGGAACAAGTCAGCGTGCAGCCCACCTGAGAGCTGACACACAACGTCCCCCGATCCTCTTCGGGGATATAGACAACCTCGACCTCATGCCCGCCCGCGATCCGCACCAGCCACTTGCGGGTGCCATCGACGCTCACCTGCTTGGACACAACTTCAGGGATCTCGATCACAAAGGTCTCGGCCAACTGCGCGCGATACAGTTTGGACAGGTTCGTCATCGCATCAAAGTCGCGCACACCCCACTGGTAGATCCACTGCCAGATCTGCCCCACCCGCATCTTCGCCTGTTTCTCCGGCGTGCCATGCGCAATCAACGCCTCGCGCAATTGCGGGCGCGTCAATCCGACAAGGTTGACCGGCCCCTCCGGCAGCTTGCGGGGGATCGTCAATACATCCTGCGTGATCGGCGCGTCAGCCATACCAATATCCAGTCATGAACGGGTGATGCGCCCCTATATAGGAAAAGCACAGAGAAACAAAATCCCCCCTGTGCTTCTTCTCTTTGACAAATACTCCGGGGGTCTGGGGGCTGGCCCCCAGTCCGACACCTATTCCGTCGCGATCCCTTTCGGCTTGCACGCAAAATCAACCTGAACACGGCACGAGCCGTGTCGCGGATGCGCACGGTGGTGGTGACCATGTCAGTCTTTCGAGACGGCCCCTGACATCTGACACTGGACCACACAGCCCCAAACGCGCCAAACGCAAAAAGGGCCGCGCATCCCTGCACGGCCCTCCGCATCAATCTGATACGGTGTGCGCGGCGCACTAGCCGCCGCAGCGGCCCTCGGCATCCTCGACCGCAGCCGTAAAGCCCAAGAGCGAAAATGTGTCCTTGGTCTGCGTCCCGCGACTCGATACGCCGGTCACAACTGCATCCGCGCCCCGCTTCATCGCCGTGACAATCTTGGCATCGTCGGCAACCGTCGCGGGCCACGCCCACTCACCATCGGTGAACAGCTCAAATTCGTTGCCGCTGATGTTCATGTTCACAGTCGATCCCGACTGGAACGGATAGCCACCGGTGAATGCAACCTGCCCCTTGGCCTCCGCACTCGGGCGGTAGAACACCATCAGAAGGGTCTGGCCCCGGGTCACCGCAACAACGCGTCCGTCGCGCGTGTTCACCGTTTCCTTGGGTGTTGCCACGCCCCAGCACTCGGTCGGGTTGTCCTCGACAAAGACGCTCCAGTCGGTCTTGGCCGCCACCCGGTTTGTGCTTGTGTCTTCCTGCGCCAGTGCGGGCGCTGCGATCAGCGACAAGGCGCCGAACGCTTTGGCCAGATTTCCATAAAATCCCATCGTCACAGCCTCCAAGCTGTCCAAACCTCAATTTCGATCCGGTGCGATGATTGCGTCATTGGTGCGCAATCTGTTGCTGCATCGGTATTTCTTCTCGACAAGTGGCACATTAACGTGAAACGCGCGACGCTGGAAAGAAGATTTGGCAGCTTTTCGCCAAGACGTGAGGAAAAAACATGCCCCATGCCGCAGGCCCCGCCGCTCCGCTTGCCGAAATCTGGCGCGGACCGTTCCTCGAAAGTGTTCACTTGGGTCATGCCGTGGTGTGTGACGCAGGCGGCAACATCGTCGAGGCATGGGGCGACCCCGGCGCCGTCATCCTGCCACGCTCCTCTGCCAAAATGATTCAGGCCCTGCCCCTGATCGAAAGCGGCGCGGCCAATGCTCATGGTTTGCAATCGACACATCTGGCACTGGCCTGTGCCTCACATAACGCAGCGCGCATCCATATTGATGCGGTGGGGGACTGGCTGTCGGCCATCGGGTGCGCCGATGATGACTTCTGCTGCGGCCCGCAAATGCCACGGGACAAGGACGTGCATGACGCGCTGATCCGCGCGGACGGCACCGTCTGCCGCATTCACAACAATTGCTCGGGCAAGCACACAGGGTTCCTGACCCTGACCAAACACCTTGGCGCTGGCCCCGATTACGTCGACCCCGACCATCCCGTGCAACGCGCCTGCCGCGAGGCGTTCGAACGCATGACGGACGAGACATCGCCCGGCTTTGGCATTGACGGCTGTTCCGCCCCGAATTTCGCCAGCACCCTGCACGGCATGGCCCGCGCCATGGCCCGGTTCGCCTCCGCCGGAGAAGGCAGCGCGGCGTATAACCTGACCCGCGCCATGGCCGCGCACCCCGAACTGGTCGCCGGAGAAGGCCGCGCCTGCACCCGACTGATGCGTGCCATGGACCACAAGGTCGCGATCAAGACGGGTGCCGAAGGGTTCTTTATCGCGATCCTGCCGGAACAGCGCCTCGGCATCGCGCTCAAGGTGGCGGATGGCGCCACCCGCGCAGCCGAATGCGCTATTGCACAGCTGCTGGTCCGCCACGGTGCGCTCGACCGCTTCCACCCGGAGGCCATTGCCTACACCAACGGTGACATCCAGAACTGGGACGGCAAGGTCACAGGCCACATGCGCGTCGCGCCCGGCCTGCTCTGATCCGCTACATTACGACGATCGGAGCCACCTCGACCGACCCTGATCCATCGGCAACCATCGGGCACCCCTTGGCCATCTCGCACGCGGCTTCCGGCGTGTCCGCCCGCACGATGGTATAGCCCGAGATGGGGTTGGCACCGCCGTCACCCGCCACACCATCCGCCGTCACAGTCATCGACTGACCGACCGGGTTTCCCCCGTTCACGACGTTCTCACCCATGGCCTCAAACCACGCCCCCCAAGCCGCCATGGCCTTTTCGCCCTCTTCCGGCGATTCCGGGACCGTCCCTCCATGATAGGCAAAAATGAAATCAGGCATCGCGCCCTCCCTCCCTGTTGGCTGGGCGCAGCGTATCACGATTCGCGCGTCTTTCGTTTCTTCTGACCGGAAATATCACGGGGTCTGGGGCAGCGCCCCAGTCAAACGGTCACAAATTCGTCCCGCGCATAACCCTGCAAGTACAGCAGCGCCGTCAGGTCGCCAAAGTTCACGCGAATGTCACATTGCGCCGCAACCGCTGGCTTGGCGTGCAGCGCGACACCCATCCCGGCGCGCCCCAACATGCCCAGATCGTTCGCCCCGTCGCCAACGGCAAGAACATCCGCGCCCACCAGCCCAAGCCGTCGCGTAATCTGGTCCAGCGCGTCCACCTTGGCCTGTTGCCCAAGGATCGGCATCCCCACCTCACCGGTCAGCGCACCACCCGCCACCAACAGCGTGTTGGCCCGGTTCTCGTCGAACCCCAAATGCCCCGCGACCGCCGCAGTAAACGCCGTGAAGCCACCCGATACCAGCGCGGCATACGCCCCTTGCGCCTTCATCGTCCCCAGCAGCGCCGCACCGCCCGGCATATAGGTGATCCGCTCGGCCAGCACTTGGTCAATCACTGTCTCGGGCAGACCTTTGAGCAATCCGACCCGCTCGCGGATCGCCGCCTCAAAATCCAGTTCTCCGTTCATGGCCCGCGCGGTGATGTCCTTGACCCGGTCGCCCACACCCGCCACGTCGGCCAACTCGTCGATACATTCCTGCTGGATCATGGTGCTGTCCATATCGGCCAGCAACATCCGCTTGCGCCGCCCCTCGACAGGCAGCACCGCAAGGTCCACGCCCAAGCCCTGCACATCCGCCCACACGTCCCAAAGGGTGTCGGGGACCTGTGCCAGCGTGAACTCCGCCGCCTCGTCCACCGCCAGCCACTGCACGTCCCCGCCACCCCACGCATTGCGCAGGCTCTCGACCAACGCACCATCAAGAGACGGCCGGGCAGGATCGGTCAGAAGGGTACAGACATACATGGGCAAGGTTTCCGAAAGGCGTCAGCGATGTCGCAAAAAGCGGCTCAGACGGCGCTATAGCCCCGCTTTCCCGGTTGCACCAGCCCGCACCGCCCCGTAGACGCATCCGTGGGACACCCTTCCCCAACGAAGGGCGCATATCTGTAAGGATAACATCAGATGGCTAACACTGCTCCGGTCACGCGGCCGGCAAATCCGCGTTTTTCGTCCGGCCCCTGTGCCAAACCCCCCACATTTTCTCTCGACGCGCTCGGCGATGCCCCATTGGGTCGCTCGCACCGTGCCGCCGAAGGCAAGGCCAAGCTGAAAGCGGCCATTGACGAAACCCGCGACATCCTCGGTGTGCCCGCGGATTACAAGATCGGCATTGTGCCCGCCTCCGACACAGGCGCATACGAAATGGCGATGTGGTCGCTGCTGGGCGCACGCCACGCGGATATGGTCGCATGGGAAAGCTTTGGCGCAGGCTGGGTCACGGACGTGGCCAAACAGCTCAAGATCGACCACACGGTCCACACCGCCGACTATGGCGACATCGTGGATATGGCAGCGCTGAACTACGACAATGACGTCTGCTTTACATGGAACGGCACCACCTCCGGCGTGCGGATGCCAAATGGCGATGCAATTCCCGGCGACCGTGCGGGCCTAACCCTGTGCGACGCGACCTCCGCCGCCTTTGCGATGGATTTGCCCTGGGACAAGCTCGATGTGACGACGTTCAGCTGGCAAAAGGTTCTGGGCGGTGAGGCCGCGCACGGGATGCTGATCCTCAGCCCCCGCGCCGTCGAACGGCTGCAAAGCTACACACCCCCCTGGCCCCTGCCCAAGATTTTCCGCCTGACCAAGGGCGGCAAGCTGATCGACGGCATCTTCAAAGGTGAAACGATCAACACCCCGTCGATGCTCTGCGTCGAAGATTATCTGCAATCGCTTGCTTGGGCGCGCAGCGTCGGCGGCCTGCAAGGCCTGATCGCCCGCGCCGAAGCCAATGCGCAGGCTGTCGCCGATTTTGTCGACGCCCATGACTGGATCGCGAACCTCGCCACTGACCCCGCGACCGCCTCGACCACGTCCGTCTGCCTCAGGTTCACCGATGATCGGATCACCGACGGCGCGGCCTTTGCCAAAGCCGTGGCCAAACGGCTCGCCGACGAAGGTGTGGCGCTCGACATCGGGGCCTACCGCGACGCGCCTCCGGGCCTGCGCATCTGGTGCGGCGGCACCGTCGAAACCTCGGATATCCAAGCGATGCTGCCCTGGCTCGCCCACGCGTTCGACGCTGAAATCGCGGCAGGCTAAAACCCGCGTTCCCCCCATTCGTAGGCCGGGCTTCAGCCCGGCACCCGCAAGGACAAGACAATGCCCAAAGTACTCATCTCCGACAAACTCTCCGACGCCGCCGTCCAGATCTTCAAGGACCGTGGCATCGAGGTCGATTTCGAACCCGATCTTGGCAAGGACAAGGACAAACTGGCCGAAGTCATCGGCCAATATGACGGTCTCGCCATCCGGTCGGCCACACGTGTCACGCCCACGATCCTCAAGAACGCAACCAACCTCAAGGTCATTGGCCGCGCCGGGATCGGCACCGACAATATCGACAAGGATGCTGCCAGCAAAAAGGGGGTGATTGTCATGAACACGCCCTTTGGCAACATGATCACCACCGCCGAACACGCCATCGCCATGATGTTCGCCGTCGCCCGCCAAATCCCCGAAGCCTCGGAATCCACACATGCGGGCAAATGGGAAAAGTCCAAATTCATGGGCACCGAACTGACCGGCAAGACGCTGGGCGTGATCGGCGCAGGCAATATCGGCGGCATCGTCTGCGACCGCGCCCGTGGTCTCAAGATGAAGGTGCTCGCCTACGATCCCTTCCTCGGCGAAGAAAAAGCCGCCAAAATGGGTGTCGAAAAGGTCGAACTCGAAGACCTGATCAAGCGCGCCGATTTCATCACGCTGCACGTGCCAAAAACCGAACAGACGGCCAACATGATCACCGCCGAACGCATCGCGATGATGAAGCCCGGTGTGCGCATCATCAACTGCGCCCGTGGCGGTCTGGTGGATGAGGCCGCACTGGCCGAAGCCCTGAAATCCGGCCATGTCGCGGGTGCCGCCTTTGACGTGTTCGCCGAAGAACCGGCAAAGGAAAACGCGCTTTTCAATCTGCCCAACGTCGTGGTCACACCCCATCTCGGTGCGGCCACCACCGAAGCGCAGGAAAACGTCGCCCTGCAAGTGGCCGAGCAAATGGCAAATTACCTGCTGACCGGCGCCGTGGAAAACGCGCTCAACATGCCCTCCGTCACCGCCGAAGAGGCCAAGGTGATGGGCCCATGGCTGAAACTTGCTGGGCACCTTGGCAGCTTTACCGGCCAGATGACGGACGAGCCGATCAAGGCCATCAATATCCTGTATGACGGCGTCGTGGCCGATATGAACCTTGATGCACTGAACTGCGGCGTGATTGCGGGCATCATGAAAAAGGCCAACCCGGACGTAAACATGGTCTCTGCCCCTGTTGTCGCCAAGGAACGTGGCATTCAGATCAGCACCACCAATCAGGACAAGTCCGGCGCGTTCGAAGGCTACATCAAAGTCACCGTCGTAACGGACAAGCGCGAGCGGTCTGTCGCTGGCACGGTGTTCAGCGACGGCAAGCCGCGCTTTATCCAGATCAAGGGCATCAACATCGACGCCGAGATCGGGGAACATATGCTCTACACCACCAACGAGGACGTGCCGGGCATCATCGGCCTGCTGGGCAACACGATGGGCACCAATGGCGTGAACATCGCGAACTTTACCCTTGGGCGCGCGGATGTGGGCGGTGAGGCAATCGCACTTCTCTATGTGGACAATCCGATCCCCGAGGACGTGCTGAAAACCCTGCGCGGCACGGGTCAGTTCACCCAAGTCAAACCGCTCGCCTTCGACGTGGGTTGACCGGGGATGGGCCGCAATGCCCATCCTGCACCTATGGCACCTCGCAGCTATATCCTGTGCACGGCACCCCGCAGCGGCAGCACGATGCTGTGCGGGATGCTCAGCGCGACAGGCATCGCCGGTGCACCTCAAAGCTATTTTCACAGACCCGACCAGACGCGTTGGGCCTGTGATCTCGGCCTGTCTGGAGACGCTCCGCTGGATCAGATCATCGCCACCGTTCGGACCACGGCCACCGAGGGTGTCACCGGCATTCGCCTGCAACAGCACAGCGTTGCCTACCTCATGGATCGGCTGTCAGACAAAGGGGCAACCGACCCCGAGCGTCTCGAAAACGTCTTTGGACCATTGCGCTATATCTGGCTGCGCCGACAGGACAAGGTGGCGCAGGCGGTGTCGCTGCTGCGCGCCGAACAGACCGGCCTGTGGCACCGAAACGCGGACGGCACTGACCTTGAGCGGATCGATCCCAGCCGGAACAACGGATATGACGCAGACGCAATCACCGCGCAGATCGCCAAGTTCGAGGCCGCCGACCGCGCATGGCTGAACTGGTTTGCAGAACACCGGATCACGCCGCACGCCACGACATACGAAACGTTTGCAGAGGCCCCGCAAAAGACGCTCGCCAACCTGCTTACGCACATCGGGTATACCCCGGAACAGGCACAGGCGCAGGCCGGGCACATTCCCGTCCCGACCCGCAAACTCGCTGATGCCATCAGCGACGACTGGACCGCGCGGTATCTTGCCGACGTCCTCGCCAAGCGGAGCGAATCCCCCTAAGGCTAGAGACTGCTGCTGTGTTTTTGTTTTGAGTGATTTGAATGCCCAACCCCATCTATGCGATTGGCGATGTCCACGGCCAAATGGGTCAGCTGGACCGCATCCTGCATCTGATTGAAACCGACGGGGGCAAGGACGCCCATATCGTCTTTCTTGGTGATTACACCGACCGTGGCCCTGACAGCCGCGCCGTTCTCGACACGCTGGTCGAGGGCAAGGCGCAAGCGCGCAACTGGACCTTTCTCAAGGGCAACCACGACCGCATGTTCGAATGGTTCATGGAGGTGCCGCCGCGCGCCGATCCCTACATGATGGTGTCGCTCTACTGGTTGCACGAACGGTTGGGCGGTGACACCACGCTGGCCTCTTACGGCGTGAATGCACATCCCGAGCGCCGCGAAAAGGACGTACACGCCGACGCCCTTGCCCGTGTGCCGCAATCCCATGTGGATTTCCTGCGGTCGCTGCAACTGACCCATGAGACGGACAAGGTGTTCTTTGCCCATGCGGGCATCCGGCCCGGCATCCCTCTGCACAAACAGGACGAAGAGGACCTGCTGTGGATCCGGCAGGAATTCCACAACCACACCGACCCGCACCCCAAACTGATCGTGCATGGCCACACGCCCGTGCGCGCGGCGACGCATTACGGCAACCGTGTGAACCTTGATACCGCTGCGGGCTATGGCGAGCCGCTGACCGCCGCCGTGTTCGAAGGGGACCGCGTCTGGCGGCTGACGGCACAGGGCCGCGTCCCGCTGGAACCCGTCTACGCCTGAGTCCAGTCCAGCACGACCTTTCCCGACGATCCCGACTTCATCGCGGCAAAGCCGGCCTCGAACGCGCTGGCGGCAAAGCGGTGGGTGATCACGCCGGACACGTCCAATCCGTTCTGCAACATGGCAATCATCTTGTACCACGTCTCGAAAATCTCGCGGCCATAGACGCCCTTGATTGTGATCGCCTTGAACACGATCCGGGACCAGTCCACAGGTGAACGCCCCGGCGGGATGCCCAGCATCGCAATCCGCCCGCCCATCGTCATCGCCTCGACCATCTGGTCGAAGGCGCGGGCATTCCCGGACATCTCAAGGCCGACGTCAAAGCCTTGGGTCATGCCAAGGCCCGCGACACCTTCGGCCAGATCCTGTTGTGCCACGTTCACCGGCACCACATCCGCCACATGCGTGGCAAGCCGCAGCCGATCCGGGTTCACGTCCGTGATCACCACGTGCCGCGCGCCCACGTGCCGGGCCACCGCCGCCGCCATGATCCCGATGGGACCTGCCCCGGTGATCAGCACATCCTCGCCCACCAGATCAAAGGACAGCGCGGTGTGTACCGCGTTGCCCAGCGGATCAAGGATCGCCCCGATGTCGTCGTCAATCTCATCCGGCAGTGGCACCACATTGAACGCGGGAAGCCGCAGGTATTGGGCAAAAGCGCCCTGTTCATTCACGCCGATCCCCCGCGTGGCGGGGTCGAGGTGGAACTTGCCCGCCCGGCTCTGCCGCGAGGTTTTTCCAATCAGGTGGCCCTCGCCGGAACAGCGCTGGCCAACTGCCAGATCGCGCACGTTTGCGCCAATGTCAACGATCTCGCCCGCGAATTCGTGCCCGGTGATCATCGGCGTGGGAACTGTGGCCGCCGCCCAATCATCCCAATTCCAGATGTGGATATCCGTGCCGCAGATGCCGGTCTTGGTGATGCGGATCAGCACGTCATCCGGGCCGATCTCGGGCACCGGTGCCTCGACCCGCCACAAGCCTTCGCGCGGGTGGGTCTTTTCCAATGCGATCATCTGGTTCATGCCTCGCCGTCCCGTTCGAAGACCAACCACGTCCACGTGACGCCGTTGGCGGTATTGCCCGCTTGCAGCGACCCGGTCTCAACCCGGCGCAACATCTTCAGGCCAAGGGCTTCGCCCTGTGCCAGCGTTGCGCCCGTGTCGATGGGCACAATAGGCCGGTCCGGGTGCCCCGGTCCGTGCCGCAGCGAAAGGATCAGCCGCCCACCAAGGTCGAGCAGGCCAGACAAGCGCCGCAACGCCGCTGCGCGATCCTGCGGGTCGACATGTTGCCACACGCCATTCACAAGGATCAGGCCGTAGTGACCGCGCACGGATGCAAGCGTGGGCAGCCGGTCGCGCAGGATCGTGGCCGCCGGGACGCGGCGCATGGTCTCGGCCACAAAGGCCGCAACCGGGTCGACCGCCGTCACCGTATGGCCGAGGCTGGCGCACCATTCGGCATCGCGCCCGCTGCCTGTGCCCACGTCCAGAACCTTGACCGGTGTGTCCGGCAACAGGTCCCGCACGCCCGCGTAAATCGTGTCCGACGGCACGGCATTGTACTGCGCAATCAGCGCCGGGGCGTGGGTGACATAGCCTGCAACGGCTTGCTGTGCGACGCGCATCAAATCACCCCCAGTGCGCGGCCCACGGTGCCAAACGCGTCCAGTCCGCGATCCAGATCGTCGCGCGTCAGGGCGGCATTCATCTGGGTGCGGATGCGCGCCTGTCCTTTGGGCACCACCGGGAAGAAAAAGCCCGAGACATAGACGCCCTCATCAAAGAGCCGCGCAGCCATGTCCTGCGCCAGTTGCGCCTCGCCCAGCATCACGGGGATGATGGGATGTTCGCCGGGCAAAAGATTGAAACCCAGTTCGGTCAGCCCCATGCGCCAATAGCTGGCATTGTCGAAAAGTTGCGCGCGCAGGGCGTCGCCCGCTTCGACCAGCCGGATCGCCTCGATCCCCGCAGCGACAATCGCGGGCGGCAGGGAGTTGGAAAACAGGTATGGCCGCGCCCGCTGGCGCAGCAGGTCAATGACTGGCTGCGGCCCCGCGATGTACCCGCCAATGGCGCCGCCCAGCGCCTTGCCCAGCGTTCCGGTCAGGATGTCCACATCCACGCCGAAATGTGCAGGCGTGCCAGCGCCCTTGGGACCCATAAAGCCGGTCGCGTGGCAATCGTCGACCATCACCACGGCGTCGTAGCGCTGCGCCAGCGCCGTGATCTCGGGCAGCTTGGCCAAGTAGCCGTCCATGGAAAACACGCCGTCCGTCGCGATCATGATGTGGCGCGCGCCCGCCTGCCGCGCCGCGTTTAGTTGCGCCTCCAGATCGTCCATGTCCGAATTGGCATAGCGGTAGCGCTGCGCCTTGCAGAGCCGAATGCCGTCGATGATCGACGCGTGGTTCAGCGCGTCCGAGATGATTGCGTCCTCGGGTCCCAGCAGCGGCTCGAACAGCCCGCCATTGGCGTCGAAACACGCGGCAAAAAGGATGGCATCGTCCTTGTTCAGAAACGCCGCCAGCTTTTGTTCCAACTCACGGTGCAGGTCCTGTGTGCCGCAGATGAACCGGACCGAGGCCATGCCAAACCCGTTGCTGTCCATCGCCGTCTGCGCGGCACGGGTCAGGTCAGGGTTGTTCGCAAGCCCAAGGTAGTTGTTGGCGCAGAGGTTCAGCACCTCGCGGTCGCCCACCCGCGTCCGCGCGCCCTGCGGTCCTGTGATTTCGCGCTCGCGCTTGGTCATGCCGTCGGCCTCGATCTGGGCCAAGGTGTCGGTCACGTGGGCGAGGAATGCGTGCGTCATCGGGATGCTCCTTTGCCAGAGCATCTAACATGTCGGATGTGATTCCGAAATAGAGGATTACACAATATCGGACAAAAATCCGTTACAGCGGATTATCAGGCGTCATGCACAATCAGGAATACCCGGCTTGGTCGGTCGGCAGAAATCCTATGCGGCACGTCCGCGGCGTAGCGCAGGGTATCGCCCTGCCGCGCCGTGTCCTGTGCGCCGCCGCTGGTGACGTCGACCTTGCCCTCAATCACGGTCAGCTGTTCGCGCGCGCCGCGCCGGTGCGGCTGGCTATCGAGCACGCCGCCCTCCGCCAGCCGTAACTCGTAGACCTCGTGACGCCCGGCGTCCTCGGGCGCGGACAGGATGCGGATCGTGCAGCCGGAGCCACGGTTGTCGATGCTGGGCACATCCTTGGCGCGCAGCACCTCGATGGCATCCGAACCCGACTCTTCCAGGAGGCCCGCGAAATCCACCTGCAACGCGCGCGTCAGGTTCCACAGCGTCGCAATCGTGGGCGAGCTTTCGCCGCGTTCGATCTGGCTGACCATCGACCGGCTCACACCGGACAGTTTGGCCACCGCGTCAAGGTTCAGGCCCTGCGCCTGCCGGGCCTCTTTCAGCCGCGCGGGCAGGCGTGCGAGTATAGCGTCCGTATCATCCGTCATAACGGACAGGTGTACGTGCCGTTGCGTCCCCGTCAAGGGCCAAGGGCTGACTCCGGCCTGCGCAAAGGGCATGGTGGGCGCAAAGGAGACACTCATGACTCAAGACATCGTTATCCTCGACGGCGCGCGTACCGCCATTGGCACCTTTGGCGGATCGCTGGCGGCAACGACACCCATCGACCTTGGGACAGTGGCGGCCAAGGCGGCGCTGGAACGGTCCGGAGTTGAGGGCGGACAGGTGGGACATGTCGCCTTTGGCCACGTGATCAACACCGAACCCCGCGACATGTACTTGAGCCGCGTGGCGGCGATAGGGGCGGGCGTGCCCGACACGACCCCTGCAATGAACGTGAACCGGCTGTGCGGATCGGGAGTTCAGGCGATTGTGTCTGTGATCCAATCGCTGATGCTGGGTGACGCGGACTTTGGCCTCGCCGGTGGGGCCGAGAATATGTCACGCAGCCCGTTCATCATCCCCAACCAGCGCTGGGGGCAAAAGATGGGTGACGTCAAAACGCTCGACATGATGCTGGGCGCGCTGAACTGCCCCTTTGGCACCGGGCATATGGGGGTCACAGCGGAAAACGTGGCCGCTGAACACCAGATCACCCGCGAGCAACAGGACGCATTCGCCATGCAAAGCCAAGAGCGCGCGGCACAGGCCATCGCCGAGGGCCGCTTTGCCAGCCAGATCACGCCGGTCGAGGTGCGGGTCAAACGGGACATGGTGCCGTTCGAGGTGGACGAACACCCCAAAGCCACGTCGATGGAGGCACTGGGCGGATTGCGCCCGGTGTTCCAGAAGGACGGCAGCGTGACCGCCGGCAACGCCTCCGGCATCAACGACGGCGCGGGCGCCGTGGTGCTGGCATCGGCGCAAGCGGCGGAAAAGGCAGGGCTGAAACCACGGGCGCGCGTTCTGGGCTATGCCCATGCAGGTGTGCGACCAGAGGTGATGGGCATCGGCCCTATTCCAGCGGTGCGCAACCTGCTGGACCGCACCGGCCTGCGCCCCGAAGATTTTGACGTCATCGAGTCGAACGAAGCCTTTGCCGCGCAGGCACTGGCGGTGTCCAAGGACCTCGGCTTTGACCCGGCACGCGTGAACCCGAACGGCGGCGCGATCGCGCTGGGCCATCCGGTGGGGGCGACGGGGGCCATCATCACGGTCAAGGCGCTGTATGAACTGGAGCGCATTCAGGGCTCCAAAGCGCTGATCACCATGTGTATCGGCGGCGGTCAAGGCATTGCGCTGGCGATTGAGCGGATGAGCTAAGCCGCGCGTCTGGGCGTCATCTTGGCTTTGGCCGCGCGCGCCGCATCCCGGCATTCGACAAGCCTTTTGTCGAGTTCCGGGTCGCGCACACCATCCTCGTTTCCGGGCATCCGCAGCATGAGCGCGTAACTGGCCAGATCAACATAAGTGCCGAACGCGTCCTCATAGGTCTTGAAAGCCGAGGTTTGGGCGTCTGACACGCTGTCCTGCGTGGCATCGAGCAAGGTGCGCATGTGCGGCAGCGACATGATCTTGTCCCATCCACGATGGGCGTAACCTGACTCGATTTCCTTGTACCCGTCCGCGATCTTTTCGCGCAGATACTTGTTCTCCAATTCGTCCTGCGATTGCAGCCGGGACGCAGTCAGGTATGCGTCGCGATATTCGTCGACCAAGCCTTTGAGGAAGATCGTGCAGTAGAATATCGGCCCTTCAAGATCATCATAGAGCCTTGGAAACCCTTGTTCGGTCGCACGTTTGACGTTGTGCAAAAGGATGATCGCGTCCGGCAAATCGCGCATTTGTTCGCCATAGGTTTTGGCCGATTTATGCGCCATGATCAGAAAGCGCGCGCGTTCCACCGTGTTGTAGACGGTTTTGAAATCCTCCAGCAGTTGAGCGAAATAGGCGGTCTGCGCTTCGGCGGCGGTCCTGCGCGCATCCCAGTCGTCAAAGAGCTTTTTGATCAGCCCGCCCAGCACGCCGCCAAAGGCCAGCGTCAGGCCCGCGTTGCCCACGGACACAAGCAAAGGCGGACCGGTCACACCACCATCCGTGTGCCAGTAAACACCGGCCCAAAGCGCCAGACCAACGATAAAGGAGAGCGCAATCCAGATGAGCACCGGATAGGTCGGTTTGGGTTCGTGGTGTGGGTGCTGCATAGCAGTCTCGAAATCGCGCAAACAATGGTAAGTGTTATAGCACGATTCGCCTGTACGGTCAGAGCAGCGCGTCGATACCGGCAAGCAGCCCGGCCCCTGCCGCCACGCCCAGCACCCCGGTCAATACGATCCACCGCCAGAAGCCGCGGCGTTTTGGGGGGGCGGGGTTGGCTTGGGCGATCAGGGCCTGTTCCACCAGCCGTGGCAGGCGCGGGCCGAAACGGGTGAGCACGCGGGCGGTCTTGTAAAGGTCACTGACAATGGCGCGCGGGCCGATGGATTGCTGGATGTAGTCGCTGACCACAGGCGAGGCGACCTGCCAGATGTTGATATTGGGGTTGAGCGACCGCGCCACCCCTTCGACCACCACCATGGTGCGTTGCAACAGGATCAGTTCGGTTCGCGTTTCCATCCCGAACCGCTCGGTCACCTCGAACAGATAGGCCAGCAACCGGCCCATGGAAATCTTGGAGGCGTCCATGCCAAAGATCGGCTCACCCACGGCGCGCAAGGCGCGGGCAAATTCGTCCACGTCGCGGTCGGCGGGGACATACCCGGCCTCGAAATGCACCTCGGCCACGCGTTTGAAATCCTTGCGGATAAAGCCAAAGAGAATCTCGGCATAGACCCGGCGTGTGTATTCGTCGATATGCCCCATGATACCGAAATCGTAGGCGATGATGTCCCCGTTGGGCGCAACCTTGAGGTTGCCCTGATGCATGTCGGCGTGAAAGTACCCGTCGCGCAAGGCGTGCAGCAGGAACAGGCGCAGCACCCGCTCGCCCAGATCACGGCGGTCGTGCCCTGCGGCGTCAATGGCGTCATTGTCACCCATGGGCACGCCGTCGGCCCAGCCCAATGTCATCACCCGGCGTGCCGAATAATCCCAGCGGATTTGCGGCAGGGTGAAGCCTTTGTCGTTTTGTGTGTTGGCGGCAAATTCCCCGGCAGCGGAGGATTCCAGACGCAGGTCCAATTCGCCCTGAACGACGCTGTCGAAATGTTCGATCACATCCGTAGGGCGCAGGCGGCGGGCACCGGGGGCAAACACTTCGACAAACTTGGCCGCGAAATAAAAGGCGTCGACATCGCGCGAAAAGGCGCGTTCGACGCCGGGGCGCAGCACCTTGACCGCGACCTCTTCGCCACTGTCGGCCAGACGCGCCTTGTGGACCTGCGCGATGGAGGCCGCAGCAACCGGTTCGCTGAACTCGGAGAACAGCGTGTCGATGGGTGCGCCAAGCTCGCGCTCCACCTCGGCCTTGGCCTCTTCGATTGAAAAGGGTGGCAGTTTGTCCTGAAGGACACGCAGTTGTTGCGCCACGTCAGGACCCACCACGTCCGGCCGCGTCGACAACACCTGCCCAAACTTGATGTAGGCCGGACCAAGCGCGGTAAGCGCCCGCGTCGCGGGCGGCATGTTCGGGTCACCCTTTTCGCCCAGCCACGCAAAGGGCTTGGCCAAGAGCTTGGCCACGAACCGCAGGGGTTTGGGCGCGTCGAACGCGTCGAGAACGACATTCATCGCGCCGGTGCGTTCAAAGGTGGCGCCGGTGCGGATCAGTCGAATGATGTTGTGAGGGCCGCGCACCTAGATCTTCCACCCCGAATGCAGGCAGGCAATGCCCATACTGAGGTTGCGGTACTTGGCATTCTCGAACCCCGCCGCGCGAACCATCGACAGGAACGTGTCCTGATCGGGAAACTTGCGGATGCTTTCCACGAGGTACTGATAGCTGTCGCGGTCATTTGCGATCAGTTGGCCCATCGCCGGGATCACGTTGAAACTGTACAGGTCGTACAGCTTTTGCATCCCTTCGTTGGGCAACTGGCTGAATTCCAGCACCATCAGGCGGCCACCGGGTTTCAGCACGCGGTAGGCTTCGTTCAGCGCGTCCTGCGGGCGGGTCACGTTCCGGATGCCAAAGCTGATGGTGTAGACGTCAAACGTGTTGTCATCAAAGGGCAACGCCATAGCGTCACCCACCACCCAATCGAGGCTGTCCTGCATCGCCTCCGCCTCGGCCCGCTTGCGGCCTTCGATCAGCATCGGTTCGGTAAGGTCGAGCACGGTGGCGTGCCCGTGGCCTGCGCGTTTGAGGAATTTGAACGAGATGTCGCCAGTTCCGCCCGCCACATCCAGCAGCTTTTGCCCCGGACGCGGCGCGAGCCAGTCCATCATCGCCTCTTTCCAGACGCGGTGGATGCCCACGCTCATTACGTCGTTCATCACGTCGTATTTGGACGCAACCGAGTTGAACACGCCCTGCACGCGCCCGGCCTTTTCGCTTTCGGGGATATCGGCAAAGCCGAAATGCGTCTTGTTTTCAGGGCTTTCAGTCATGCAAACGGTCCAATTGCGTCTTTGTCATGTCTCATTTGTCCCTAATGACGTGAGGGACAAGAACGAAATCGTCAATCGGCGCAAAGGACGCAGGCCATGATCCTCTATCTCATCCTCTTTGGCATAATCTCGGTCGGCATGATGTTCGTGCAAAAAAAGCTGGGCGCCTTGATCCATGGCCCGCGCGACATCCGCGAAGAGAAAGGTCTGTTCCAGCGCATCTTTATAGCCGTGTTTGGCGTGCTGTCCCCCGTCGGCAATCCAGAGGAGAATCTGGGCACCATCTTTGCGCTTGGACGTAAGGACGCGCGGACCGAAGGCACCGCAACCGTGTTTCGCGCGGCGGCGGGCTGGCGCTATGGCTATCTGATCCTGATGCCGTTCCTGATCGCCTTTGCAATCCACCTTGAGCTTGGCAGCAACGTCGCCGGTCAGACACCGGTGGGAATGTATCTGCTGATTGGCGGGCTGCTGATCTGGTGCGGGGTCTACATGTGGCGGTTCCGGCTGGTCATTGATGGAATCGACATGTCCTGCACCACGGGCACGCTGATGACCAAGCATTTTGACCTGACAGAGCTGATCCGCGCCCAGACCACCCGCGACGGCTACCAGCTGACCTTTGAGGACGGGCGCAAAATTTCGATACCCAGGTTCCTCGAAGGACATGACCTGCTCAGGGATTTCCTGATCGGCCAGTTGGAGGACAACGGGCACTGATTGCAGGGGCGCAGCCTGCGCCCTATGTGTGGGCGATCGAAAGGAGTGCCGCCCGTGCCCGAATTGCCCGAAGTTGAAACCGTCCGCCGGGGGCTGACCCCCGCGATGGAAGGTGCGGTGATTGCACGGGCCGATGTGAACCGGCCCGATCTGCGCTGGCCGTTTCCGCCCGGGATGGCGGACCGTCTAACTGGCGCGCGTGTGGAACGGCTGCGGCGACGGTCGAAATACATCCTCGCCGATCTGGATTCGGGCGAGACGTTGCTGGTGCATCTGGGCATGTCGGGCCGGATGACCGTGTCCGGTGATCCGCTGGGGCAGTTCGTGCACGACCACCCGGCAGCCGAAAAACATGACCATGTGGTGCTGCACATGGAAAACGGCGCGCGCGTTACCTTTAACGATCCGCGCCGGTTTGGTGCGATGGACCTGATGGACACGGCAACAGCCGATCAGCACAAGCTGCTGGCGGTTCTGGGGCCCGAGCCACTGGGCAATGATTTCCACGAGGCGCACCTGATTGACGCCTTTCAGGGCAAGAACACGCCGGTGAAATCCGCCCTGCTGGATCAGAGAATCGTTGCCGGTCTGGGCAATATCTATGTGTGCGAGGCGCTCTTCCGTTGCGGCATCTCGCCGACGCGCAAGGCCGGAAGGATCGCAACACAACGTGTCGCCGCCCTTGTCCCCGTCATCCGGCAAGTCCTCGCCGAAGCGATTGAGGCGGGCGGGTCATCCTTGCGTGATTTCCGGCAAGCCGATGGTGAACTTGGATATTTTCAACACCGCTTTGACGTATATGGCCGCGAGGGCGAAACCTGCCGCGCAACGGGATGCGGCGCGTCCATTGCCCGAATCGTGCAATCGGGCCGGTCGTCCTTCTACTGCAAGACATGCCAAACATAGGTTGAAACACGCCCTGTGCGTGATAAGCAGATAGGCCAGTTGCAACGACAGAAAGCGCACCCATGGCCTACGAGACGATCATCCTCGACGTCGAAGACCACATTGCGAAAATCACCCTGAACAGACCGGATGCGCTCAACGCGCTCAACGACCAGCTGATGAGCGAGCTGGCCGATGCCATGGCCGGATGTCAGTCCAACGACAAGGTGCGTTGCATCGTGCTGACCGGATCCGAAAAGGCGTTTGCCGCCGGGGCCGACATCGCGATGATGAAAGACAAATCCTATGTCGAGGTGTTCACCGAAGACCTCTTTGGCCCCGAAACGGATGCAATCGTGCGCGTCCGCAAACCCGTGATTGCCGCAGTGAGCGGTTACGCCCTTGGCGGCGGGTGCGAGTTGGCGATGATGTGCGATTTCATCATCGCGTCTGAGACCGCGAAATTTGGCCAGCCCGAGATCAATCTGGGCGTTATGGCGGGCATCGGCGGCACACAGCGGCTGACCCGCGCCGTGGGCAAAGCCAAGGCGATGGACATGAACCTGACGGGCCGTTTCATGGACGCCGAAGAGGCAGAGCGCGCCGGGCTGGTAAGCCGCGTTGTCCCGACGAAAAAGTTGATGGACGAAGCGTTGAGCGCCGCCGAAAAGATCGCCGAGAAATCCATGGTGTCGGTCATGGCGGTGAAAGAAGCGGTGAACCGGTCGTTCGAAACACCCCTCCGAGAGGGGCTGCTGTTCGAACGCCGCGTGTTCCATTCGCTCTTCGCAACCGAAGACCAGAAGGAAGGCATGGCCGCCTTCCTCGAAAAGCGCGAGGCGCAGTTCCGCGACAGATAGGCCCTGTGGGCACGCGTCAGGTTTGGTTGGCGCCGCGCATCTGGCGAATCGAGGCGCGGATTTTGCGCCAGTCGGCGGCAATTGCCTGCTTGCCTTCGTCCTCGGCGCTGCGCGCACGTTGCGCGGCTTCGGCCTCCGCCTTGTCGCCATGGGTGCGATAGAGCGCGCGGGCGTGTTGGGAAACGGCCATCGGTTGCATCGTGACATCCTCCATGTGGTGCGTGAGTACCGGGCAGTATAGCACGTTTCGGGCCGGGTTTCGGCACATGCGCGGTCAGGCGCTGAACACATCGTTGACTTGGGTCGGGAATCCGCCTATGCGCACGGCTTCTGTAACTACCGCACCAATCATTGGGACGAGATAATCATGGCAAATTCGCCTCAGGCCAAGAAGCGGGCCCGTCAAAACGAAAAACGCTTCGCCGTTAACAAAGCGCGCCGTTCGCGGATTCGCACCTACCTGCGCAAAGTCGAAGAGGCGATTGCCTCCGGTGACAAAGACGCTGCAAACACCGCACTCAAAGTGGCTCAGCCCGAACTGATGCGCGGTGTGACCAAGGGTGTGTATCATAAAAACACAGCGTCGCGCAAAATGTCGCGGCTCTCGGCACGGGTGAAGGCTCTGGGCTGATTCCCTCATAACGGGACGCGGAAAAGCGCTGCGGCTTCGCGGCGCTTTTTTCGTTTTTGCCATGAAAACAAGGGGTGCAGCGATTCTTTGTCGAAAAAGCCCGAGTCAATTATTAAGTTCTGTGGACGGCCCGCTCACGAACTTGCTACCACCCTTCTTGCGACTCGTGTCGCCTTGGGGGGACAGGCCAACCGATAGGGTTTCAACACTCTTCATTCCGGTTGGTGCGGGCACATTGGCAATGGGCCTGTAATTGGTAGAGACGATGCAATTTCGTCCACTGACCTGTCGTAAAATTTGGTGTGCGGAAAGCACGTAACGTCGAACCAGGGGCATTCTCTGGCATGACGGAGTGCGCTGTCTGTTTCTATCCGAATGGATCGGCTCGCGCCACAGGCAGCGGGGTGAGCTTGATCGACCTGAGTTTATCGTGTGGCCCGATACGCGGGCTGATGGGAAAATGGTTGGCAGAAGGGACGGAATGTTCGCATGACGCAAGAAAAGTGGGGGCAACTGCGGCAACGGTTGCTGAAGACGGTAGGGCAGAACAACTACACAACATGGATCGAACCGCTGAAGTTCCGAAAACTTCAGGATGGTGTGGCCACGTTTGATGTGCCGACGAATTTCATGGGCAAATATGTCAGTGAAAATTTCTCAGACCTGATCCTGCACGAGCTGAAATCCGAGGACGATTCCATCCGTCGTCTCAGCTTTGCCGTTCCCGCCAACACTCAAGCGAAACCGACCGCCGCCGTGACAAACCCAACACCGATCATATCGCAAACACCTGCTCCCGCTCATTCGTTGCTGTCTGCCGCGCCGCTGGACCGACGGTTCAAATTCGACAGCTTTGTCGTGGGCAAGCCCAACGAACTGGCCCATGCCGCCGCCAAACGCGTGGCCGAAGGTGGTCCGGTCACATTCAACCCGCTGTTTCTGTACGGCGGCGTCGGTTTGGGCAAAACACACCTAATGCACGCCATTGCGTGGGAACTGCAAACCCGCCGCCCCGATCTCAACGTGCTGTATCTGTCTGCCGAACAGTTCATGTATCGCTTTGTCCAAGCGCTGCGCGATCGTAAGATGATGGATTTCAAATCGATCTTCCGCTCCGTCGATGTGCTGATGGTCGATGACGTCCAGTTCATCGCCGGTAAGGACAGCACGCAGGAAGAGTTCTTTCACACGTTCAATGCGCTTGTGGATCAGAACAAGCAGATCATCATCAGCGCCGACCGCGCCCCCGGCGAGATCAAGGACCTTGAGGACCGGGTGAAATCCCGTCTGCAATGTGGCCTTGTCGTCGACCTGCACCCTACCGATTACGAACTGCGTCTTGGAATCCTGCAATCCAAGGTCGAACAGCAGATGGCGACCTATCCCGATCTGCGGGTCGAGGATGGCGTGCTGGAATTCCTCGCCATGCGCATTTCGACCAACGTGCGTGTGCTTGAGGGTGCGCTGACCCGTCTGTTTGCCTTTGCCTCTTTGGTTGGTCGCAAGATCGACATGGACCTGACCAATGACTGCCTTGCGGATGTGCTGCGCGCGTCCGAGCGCAAGATCACCGTCGAGGAAATCCAGCGCAAAGTGTCCGAGCATTACAACATCCGTCTGTCCGATATGATCGGCCCCAAACGGCTGCGCAGCTATGCCCGGCCCCGTCAGGTGGCGATGTATCTGTGCAAGCAACTGACATCGCGGTCTTTGCCCGAGATTGGCCGCCGTTTTGGCGGGCGCGACCACACCACTGTGATGCACGGTGTCCGCCGGATCGAGGAACTGCGCCAATCCGATGGCCAGATTGCCGAAGACCTCGAATTGCTGCGTCGGTCGCTTGAGGGGTGAAGCCGTCCTGATCCGCGATAGGTATCGGGGGCGTCCTGATGGGCGCCCTTTTTGCTACAGGTGCCGGTCTTCTTCGCCACGCAGGGCATCGGACACGAATTCATCCGGGTCCACGGTAAAGGACTGGTAAAGTTTGAAATGCGACGTGGTGCGATAATCCGTTTCCGCAAGGCCGTGGCGCGTCACCTCCAGAACGCGCGCGCCGGGGGTGGCCATGAGAATCGGCGAATGCGTCGCCATAATCACCTGAGATGTTGCCGCACGCTGGACCCCATCCAGAATCCGCAACAGTTCCAACTGTCGCCGCGGTGACAGCGCGCTTTCTGGTTCGTCCATGAAGTAGATACCCTGACGCGACATGCGTTCCTGAAAAAAGCGGACAAAGCCTTCGCCGTGGCTCCACGACAGAAAATCCGGCGCCCTGCCGCCGCCTTCGCGCGCAGCATCGTCGAGGTATCGGGCAACCGAAAAGAAGGATTCCGCCTTGAAGAACCAGCCATCGGTGATCTTGGGCAGCCACCCGGCCCGCAATACATCTGCAAGCAGTGCGCCGCTCTTGTCGATTGCGGTGGTGTGATCCACCGGGCGGTATCCTTTGCCGCCGCCAGCCTCGTCGTAACCGCTGAGCGCGGCGATCGCCTCGATAAGGGTTGATTTCCCTGTGCCATTCTCGCCCACGATGATCGTCACGGGCGTTGTGAATTCCAGTTCGAAATCGGGGTTCTGCAACCACGGTGTATCGAAGGGGTATCCGGCCTTGTCGGCAAGCCCGGACGGCAAAACGGTCAAGCGCTGCAAGAAAGGCGCGGGCAGCTTTGTGTCGGTCTTGCGTCTGGCCATGTGTCATTGCCCTGTTGCCGACATCCGGGAGAACCGGTGCGTCGTTGATTTATGTGGCGGCAACGATAGACGGGATTGCTTTTTCGAGGCAACGGCGCGCGATGATCTTGACGGCTGAGCGCGCGCCCTCGACAAGCAATAAAATGCTTGTGAACGGCGGGCTTTGGGCTAGTGTGCCCATCCCGGACGTCTGGTGGGAGAGGGACTAATGAAGATCAGTGTGGAACGCGGCGTGCTGCTCAAGGCCGTCTCCCAAGCGCAATCGGTGGTCGAGCGGCGCAACACGATCCCGATCCTCGCCAATGTCCTGATCGAAGCCGAAGGGTCTGACGTTACTTTCCGCGCCACCGACCTTGATATCGAAGTGGTCGACAAGGCGCCCGCGCAGGTCGAACGCGCGGGGGCCACAACGGTCGCCGCCACCACCTTGCACGAAATTGTCCGCAAGCTGCCCGATGGCGCGCTGGTCACCCTGAACGCCGATGTTGCCGCCGGTCGCGTAACGGTCGAGGCGGGGCGGTCAAACTTTTCGCTGGCGACCCTGCCAAAAGAAGACTTCCCGGTCATGGCGTCGTCGGAATACGCCTCTAACTTCTCTGTGCCCGCACCACAGTTGCGCCGCCTGTTCGACAAGTCGAAATTTGCGATTTCGACCGAGGAAACGCGCTATTACCTCAACGGTGTCTATATGCACGTGTCCGACGGCGACGATGGAAAGTCGCTGCGCTGTGTGGCAACCGATGGTCACCGTCTGGCGCGTATCGACAGCCCCCTGCCCGAAGGCGCGGCGGATATGCCCGGCGTGATTGTTCCGCGCAAGACTGTGGGCGAGCTGCGCAAGCTGCTGGACGACGACGAGATGCAGATTGCCGTGAGCGTATCGGAGACCAAGGTGCGGTTCGCCACGCCTGACATCACGCTGACGTCCAAGGTGATCGACGGCACGTTCCCGGATTACACGCGGGTTATCCCGGTGGGCAACACCCGCAAACTTGAAGTGGACGCGGGCGATTTTGCCAAGGCTGTGGACCGTGTGGCCACCGTCAGTTCGGAACGGTCCCGTGCGGTCAAGCTGCAACTGGACGAGGACCGGCTGGTGCTGAGCGTGAACGCGCCCGACAGCGGTGCCGCCGAAGAAGAGCTGGCCGTTGCCTATGGCGATGAGCGGCTGGAGATCGGGTTCAACGCCAAGTACCTGCTGGAAATCGCAAGCCAGGTGGACCGCGAGAACGCGGTGTTCATGTTCAACTCGTCCGGCGATCCGACCCTGATGCGCGAAGGCAACGACCAATCCGCGATCTATGTGGTCATGCCGATGCGCGTTTAAGATTTTTGCCTCCGGCGGTGGTATTTCTGGTCAGAAGAAGTGAGGGGCAGGGGTGACACTGTCCCTTTCTTCTTTGACGCTTTCGCATTTTCGGTCGCACAAGGTGGCGCGCCTGTCGCTGGATGCGCGGCCCGTAGCGATTTACGGGCCCAACGGGGCGGGCAAGACCAATGTGCTGGAAGCCGTATCGCTGCTGTCCCCCGGTCGGGGATTGCGGCGCGCCTCGGCCGAAGACATGACGCGGCGGCCCGAGGCCGTGGGCTGGAAGCTGACCGGCGTGCTGCATTCACTGGCCCAGATCCACGAGGTCGAGACGTGGTCCGAAGGCGGTGCTGCGCGTCAGGTGCGCATTGACGGCAAGGCGGCGGCGCAGACCGCGCTGGGGCGGATCGCGCGGGTGTTGTGGCTGATCCCGTCCATGGACCGGCTCTGGATCGAGGGGGCCGAGGGGCGGCGGCGGTTTCTGGACCGCATGACGCTGAGCTTTTTGCCCGATCATGCGCAATTGTCGCTCGACTATGACAAAGCAATGCGGGAACGGAACCGGCTGCTCAAGGATATGGTGCGGGACGGACATTGGTACGCTGCACTGGAAAAGCGGATGGCAGAGACGGGCGTGGCGATCCATCGGAACCGGTTGCAGGCGCTCAGTGACCTCGCCGAGGCGCAAACCGGGGCACAGACTGCCTTTCCGGCGGCGGAACTGACATTGCTCCCCGGTGAGTTGGGAATGCCAGACACGGTGGAGGATGCGGCACGGGCCTTGGCCGACGGGCGCGCGCGCGATCTGGCGGCGGGGCGTACGCTGATGGGGCCGCATAGGGCGGATCTATATGCGGTCTATGCGGCCAAGGGCGTGCCCGCCAAAGATTGTTCGACCGGTGAGCAGAAGGCGCTGTTAGTATCATTGATCCTTGCCAATGCGCGGGCACTGGCGCGCGATTTTGGCGCGCCGCCGCTGTTACTGCTGGACGAGGTGGCCGCACATCTGGATGCGGATCGGCGTGCGGCTTTGTATGATGAGATTTGCGCGCTGGGGGCACAGGCATGGATGACGGGAACCGGACCTGAATTGTTCGATACGCTGGGGGACCGGGCGCAATACCTGCATGTGACGGAAACAGACGGGGTCAGTACGGCGGTGCAGGCATGACCCTGTCGCCCTTTGACGTCGCGCTGTATGCGGGTGCGCTGGCGGTGCTGTTTCTGACACCCGGACCGGTTTGGGTGGGTCTGATTGCACGCAGCCTGTCGGGCGGATTTCACGCGGCGTGGCCTTTGGCGCTGGGTGTTGTGATCGGGGACGTGCTGTGGTCGCTGCTCGCGATCTTTGGCATCACGTGGATCCTGTCGCTGTATGGTGACATTCTGGAGGTGCTGAAATGGGTCGCGGCAGGTGTGTTCATCCTGATGGGTGCGGCCGTGATCCGCAACGCGGACAAGACCATCGGTGCCGACAGCAGTCTGACCCGGCCCGGCATGTGGGCAGGGTTTGTGGCGGGGCTGGCCGTGATCCTCGGCAATCCAAAGGCGATCCTGTTCTATATGGGGATGCTGCCGGGGTTCTTTGACCTGACCCGGCTGACCGCCTGGGATGTGGGAGCGATTGTCGGGCTGTCGGCGCTGATCCCGCTGGTGGGCAATCTGGGTATGGCAGTGTTCATAGACCGGGCGCGGCGGTTGGTGTCGTCGCCGACAGCGCTGCGCCGGATGAACCTGAGTGCGGGTGTCTTGCTGATCCTTGTGGGCCTTGTGATCCCGTTTACCTGAGCCACGCGCGCAAGTAAGGCTCCAGCCGTTCTTCTACACTGACAGAACTGTGCAGGGCGCAGAAGGCGAGCGAAATCGCTTGGATCAGAAAGGCGCCGATACCTTCGGCCAGCAATTCGGGCGGAATGTCATCGCGGACCGGCAGGTCGGGATGGGTCACCCATTGCAGGGACAGGCGGAACTGCTGCTCAAACGCTAGGGCGATGGGGCCAATCTCGGTGATGGCGGCGGCCCCACTGTGGCGGATCACAACATCAAAAACATAGCGTTCAGACGTGGCAAACGCGATCAGCGGCGCAAGCGCTGTGACCATTTCGGCGGCTGTGCGTGGCTGGGGACCTGCGGCGATGTCGTCCAGAATTTCGCGAAGCTGCGCACCCAACAGCTGATCCATCAGCGCGTCCTTGTCGCGGAAATGGGCAAAGAATGTGCCCTTGGCCACGCCCGCACGTTGGACGACCTCTTCGACGCGCAACGCCTCGTAACCGGATTCAGCGACAACAGCCTTGGCTGCGTCAATCAGCTTGGCGCGGGTTTTGAGGGTACGGGCCTGGACAGGTTTGTTCATGGGTCAGGTTTGTCAGAAAAATTGACCGAGGTCAAATTTTTTATTGACCATGGTCATTTTTAAGGTCTATTAAACTGACCATGGTCAATTTTAGATTCGGAGCCTCACATGACCCCCAAACGCATCACCGTCCTTGACGGACATCCCGGCGCAAATTCCCTGTCGCGCCTGTTCACCGACACCTATGCCCAGGCGGCGCAGGA
Source organism: uncultured Tateyamaria sp. (assembly GCF_947503385.1). Taxonomy (GTDB): domain Bacteria; phylum Pseudomonadota; class Alphaproteobacteria; order Rhodobacterales; family Rhodobacteraceae; genus Tateyamaria. Next base: position 491,629 of record NZ_CANNDO010000001.1, on the reverse strand, counting down.
CGCGGGCCACCACGTCCGCGTTGTCCGCCTGTCTGATCTGGAGTTCGATATGGATTTCGGCGACGGCGGCTATACCAACTGGAAGCCGTTGGAGCCGCAGATCGAAGCGGTCCTGAAGGACCTCGAATGGGCGGATCACGTGGTGATGGCCGCGCCAATCTGGTGGGGCGGACTGCCTGCCAAGCTCAAGGGATTGATCGACCGGATCCTGTTGCCCGGGCGTGCCTATGACACGCGCAACCTGAACAAACTGGGAATGCCGTCACCCATGCTGACGGGCAAAACCGGGCGTATTATCCTGACCTCGGACAGCCCGCGCTGGTTCATGCGGCTGGCCTATGGCAGCGCAATCCTGCGGCAATTGACGGGCCAGGTCTTTGGCTTTGTCGGGATCAAGCCGACGCGGTTCACCTACTTTGCCGGGGCCAGCCACCCCAAGCCGGGCCTCATCGACCGATGGACCGCTCAGGTGCAAAAAATCGGTGCGCAGGCTGTATGACCGACCCGGCGCGGCAGTTGGGGTAACCCCTTTGGCCGCGCCACAAAATCTTGTGTCAGTTGCGTGACATTCCCCCCAAAAAACCGTATATTTGGGCCAAGAATACAAAGGGCCCATTTATGGCAGATAACGAGCAAACGCCCGAAGACTACGGCGCGGATTCCATCAAGGTTCTCAAGGGCTTGGAGGCAGTGCGCAAGCGTCCGGGCATGTATATCGGCGACACCGACGATGGCAGCGGTCTGCACCATATGGTCTACGAGGTTGTGGACAACGGCATCGACGAGGCGCTGGCAGGCCATGCGGACGCCGTAACGGTCACGATCCACGACGATTCCTCGGTGTCGGTCAGCGACAACGGGCGCGGCATTCCGGTGGGCATCCACGAAGAAGAAGGCGTGTCCGCGGCTGAGGTTATCATGACCCAACTGCACGCGGGCGGTAAGTTCGACAGCAACTCTTACAAGGTGTCGGGCGGTCTGCACGGCGTGGGGGTGTCGGTTGTGAACGCCCTGTCGGTGTGGCTGGAACTGCGCATTTGGCGCGACGGCAAGGAACATGTCGCCCGTTTCGCGCATGGCGACACGGTGGAGCATCTGAAGGTTGTCGGCGACGCGGACGGCAAGACAGGGACCGAGGTGCGGTTTCTGGCCTCGACCGACACATTCTCCAACCTCGAATACTCGTTCGAGACGCTTGAAAAGCGGCTGCGTGAACTGGCGTTCCTGAATTCCGGTGTGCGGATCATTCTGGTAGACGAACGGCCTGTCGAACATCTGCGGTCCGAACTGTTCTATGAAGGTGGCGTGCGTGAGTTTGTGAAGTATCTCGACCGCTCTAAATCCTCTGTCATGCCCGAGCCGATTTTCATCCAAGGCGAAAAGGACGACATCGGAGTCGAGGTCGCGATGTGGTGGAATGACAGCTACCACGAGAATGTCCTGCCGTTCACCAACAACATCCCGCAGCGCGACGGCGGCACCCACATGGCGGGCTTTCGCGGGGCGTTGACGCGGACGATCAACAACTATGCACAGACGTCCGGCATCGCAAAACGGGAAAAGGTTAACTTTACCGGTGACGATGCGCGTGAGGGTCTGACCTGCGTGCTGTCGGTCAAAGTGCCGGACCCAAAGTTCAGTTCGCAGACCAAGGACAAACTTGTGTCCTCCGAAGTGCGCCCCGCCGTCGAAGGTCTGGTCAACGAGAAACTGGCCGAGTGGTTCGAGGAGAACCCGAACGAGGCCAAGATCATCGTCGGCAAGATCATCGAGGCGGCGATGGCGCGCGAGGCGGCGCGCAAGGCGCGCGAACTGACGCGCCGCAAGAATCCGATGGACATGAATTTCCTCAGTTCCAAGCTGAAGGATTGTTCGGACAAGAACCCCGCAAACACCGAGATTTTCCTTGTGGAGGGTGACAGCGCTGGCGGCTCTGCCCAGACCGGGCGCGACCGGAAAACACAAGCCATCCTGCCGCTGAAGGGCAAGATCCTGAACGTGGAGCGCGCCCGTTTTGACCGGATGCTCAGCTCTCAGGAAATCGGCAACATGGTCATGGCGCTTGGCACCGGGATCGGTCGGGACGAATTCGACATCTCCAAACTGCGCTACCACAAGATCGTCATCATGACGGATGCCGACGTCGACGGCGCGCACATCCGCACGCTGCTGCTTACGTTCTTCTATCGCCAGATGCCCGAACTGATCGAAGGCGGCTACCTCTACATCGCGCAGCCCCCGCTCTACAAAGTGGCGCGTGGCAAGTCCGAGGTGTACCTCAAGGACGAGGCCGAGATGCAGGATTACCTGATCCAGCAGGGCATCGAAGGGGCGATGCTGCGTCAGGGCAACGGCGAAGAGATCATCGGTCAGGATCTTGTCCGCGTGGTGGACGAGGCGCGGCAGCTCAAGCGCATCCTTGATGCGTTCCCGACGCATTATCCGCGCCATATCCTTGAACAGGCCGCTATTGCAGGCGCGTTTGTGCCCGGTGCGGTGGATGCCGACCTGCAAGGTGTGGCGGATCGCGTGGCCGAACGGCTGAACCTGATCGCGCTGGAATACGAACGCGGCTGGACAGGCCGGATCACGCAGGACAAGGGCGTGCGGCTGGCACGCATCCTACGCGGTGTCGAAGAGGTGCGCACGCTGGACGGCCCTATGCTGCGATCCGGCGAGGCGCGGCGCACAGGGTCATTCACCCAGTCATTGCAAGACGTCTACGGCACGCCTGCCACGCTGGTCCGCAAGGAACGTGTGCAAGCCATCCTTGGGCCGCTCGACCTGTTGGCCGCGATCCTCGAAGAGGGCGAGCGGGGCCTGAGCCTGCAACGCTACAAGGGTCTGGGCGAGATGAACCCCGACCAGCTGTGGGAAACCACGCTGGACCCGGACGCGCGCACGCTGTTGCAGGTCAAGGTGGCAGACATGGCCGAGGCCGACGATCTGTTCACCAAGCTGATGGGCGATGTGGTGGAACCACGCCGCGAGTTCATCCAGCAAAACGCGCTGAGCGTCGAAAACCTGGACTTCTGACGCAATGGCTGACGGACACGACATTCTCAACAGCGCCAAGGTCAGCGACGAAGAGGCCCTGAAACGGGCCGATGAGTTCCGCGCCGCAATCTCGACCCGGCGCACGGTGCGCGACTACGATCCCGCGCCGGTGCCCCAAGAGGTGATCGAAGCGTGCATTACCGCCGCCGGCACGGCGCCATCCGGCGCCAACCAGCAGCCCTGGCATTTCGTGGCCGTGCGTGACCCCGAGACCAAGCAGAAAATCCGCGCGGCGGCAGAAGCAGAAGAGCGGCGCTTTTACGAAGGTGGTGCGGGACAGGACTGGCTTGATGCGCTTGCACCCATCGGGACCGATGCGGACAAGCCGCACCTAGAGGACGCCGCGTGGCTGATCGTCGTCTTTGCCCAGCGTTGGGGCACCAAGGAAGACGGCAGCAAGCAAAAGCACTACTACGTGCCCGAAAGCGTGGGGATCGCGACGGGCATGTTGCTGACCGCGCTGCATATGTCGGGTCTCGTGACGTTGACGCACACGCCAAACCCCATGGGGTTCCTGCGCGACCTTCTGGGGCGGCCCGACAATGAAAAGGCGACAATGATCATCGCCGCAGGTCACCCGGCGCAGGACGCGACTGTGCCCAAAATGGCCAAGATCAAGAAACCGCTGGCAGACATTCTGACCATTCGCTGAATGCGCCTGATTTCGGTCCTTTATGCACTGCTGACGTTGATGCTGATGGGGGGCGCAGGGCTTGTCCTGCTTCTGTTTGTGCCCAACACGCCGTTGCCGCCTGCATGGAATCCAACCCTGTCGCTCGACGTGACCGACCCGGTGACGCCCATGACCCGCATCAAACTCCAGCGTGCTTTGGCGGATGGCGCGTCATGCAAGGCCGCGTTGACCACCGGGGCCACGTTTCAGCCAATGGCAGACCTTGTCACCGCACCGCAATGCGGGATCGCGGACCGCGTGCGCCTGACCGCAATAGGGGCGGCCCGACTGCGCCCGGTCGAAACCCGGTGCCAGACCGCGTTGCGCACCGCCATGTGGCACCACCACGGGATCACACCCGCCGCACGCCGCCATTTTGCCCAAGGCGTGTCTGCGATCCACCACGCCTCCAGCTACAATTGCCGCGAAATGCGGACGACAGCTGGCGGCACAGGCCGGATGAGCACACATGCCACGGCGGACGCCATCGACATATCGGGCGTGACGCTGGCCGATGGGCGCAAGCTGTCGCTGCTGGACGGCTGGCCTGCGGCGGATAACCGTGGCGCGTTTTTCCGCGATCTGCGCGACAGCGCCTGCATGTGGTTCCGGCTGTCCCTTGGCCCCGACTACAACCGCCTGCACGCAGACCACTTTCACCTGCAACATACCGGCTGGGGCCTCTGCCGCTAAGCCGCGTCATTTCCCAAACACCGCCATAATTTCGCCCTGCTCGGACAGCACCTTGCCCGCAAAAGTAGCAAGGACACACGTTCATGGGACAGGACGTATTTGCAGAACGGCTTGCCCGGCTCGGGGCCGAACACGGCCAGCGCGCCGAGTTGCAGACGCAAAAAGCGCAGGCGGCGCGGGGCACGCGCCCGGAGTGGGTCACGAACCTTGGCTATCCGGCATCCATTGTCGGGGCCTGTTTCCTTGGGCTTTTGGCCGTGGTCCTTGCGCGTTACTGCATGTTCCACATCAACGGCGCGCCCGATCCCGGTGCCGATGCTGACCTAACCATGATCATCGACGGCGCGTTGGCTTTTGGCATCGCCTTTGTGCTGCGCATGGCCTTTTACATGAGCGACAAGGTACACCTTGCCGCCAAGACTGTGGGCATCTGGATTGCGCTGACCTGTATGCACAATCTCGTCCACGATTATCCCGACCTTTGGGCGGCGGCATTTTCGGAAGATTGGGTCGAACGGACAACTGAAATGACCGAACCCCGGTCGTTCTATTTCCGCGGCTACAGCTTTGAATTCAGCGGTGCGATAGCGGCGGAACCCGCTGCAACAGACAAGCCCGAGATCAAGATCAACCGCTTCTGACGTCGGGATCCCGCCTACGGGGAATTTCCGAATATTTTTTCCTTTGTTCCGGCTGGCTTGCTGAATTAACCTTTGCGCCAAGGTCAGAGCCATGGCCAAGTCCAACAAAAGGGAAATTCAATGGGCAAACGGGACGATTTGATCGCGCAATACGCCGACGATCTGAAGAAAAAGTGCGGCATGACACCGGATATGGACCTGCTGACAAAGGTCACTGTCGGGTGCGGCCCCGCGATTTACAACGCAGATGCAGCCACCGTCGCCGGCAGCCAAAAGTCCGAGCTGGAGACCGTCAAGGACAACTTCCTGATCAAGAAGCTGGGCCTCAAGGACGGTCCCGAACTGATGGATGCGATCAACAAGGTGATCGAAACCTATGGCAAGTCCGAGCGCAACAAATACCGCGCTGTGGTCTACTACATGCTGACCAAGCACTTCGGCAAAGAATCCGTCTACGGATAACTGGGTTAACCCGTTATGAATTTGAACGCCCGCTCGTTAAGCGGGCGTTTCTATTTTGGGTCCAATGCAAATTACTTCGCATTTGAAGTATTGAGCGGGAATATGTAGACAAGTGATGTCCGGCCAGAAGGTCAGACCCGAAATTCTATAGATCGTGCGGTGGCTCTGGGGAGTGCACGTCTGGGTGAGTGAGGGTTCTGATCACATCGGTCAGAACCCTTTTTTACATCCGAACTCAAAACAAGGTCAGGACTGTCCCGATCACGGCACTGCCAATCGCGGCATACCCACCATCGATGGCCGTCAGGCGAAACGGACGCCCCGCAAACCCGTAATTCGTCGCCAGCCACGGCACCGACATGAACAGGCCGATGCCAAGGCCAGACACCAGCCCTTCACCCACCGTATCAATCCCGCTCAGCACAAACACGTGGCGCATCATGCCCGCCACGAGGATCGCGCCAACAATGCTGGTGATATAGGGCACCGGGTTGGCGCGGTTGGCCGGTTGACCCGTCGCCTCGTCAATCTCGACCCCTGACACGGCCATCCACGGTTTGGCCAGCGCCGTGTACCAGATCGCGCCAAAGACAAACGCCGCCACACCGGCGGCCACCACCGCTAAAAAACCCATCTGCCCCTCCGTTTGGCATTATCCTGCATAAGAGGGTGCCAGACCGCCCGGCATTTTCAAACAGGTTTATGGATCGACGCCGGCCATCTCGCACACGATGCGCCATTCGTCTGCGGTGACGGGTTGCACCGACAAGCGTGAATTGCGGATCAGGGCCATGTCGGACAGGCGCGGGTCCTCTTTGACCATCGCCAATGTCACCGGCGTGTTGACCGGGCCGACCGCCTTGATGTCCACACAGTCCCAGCGGTCGTCATCCGTGGTGCTGTCGGGATGCGCCTCCGCGATGACCTCGACAATGCCGACGACGGCCTTTTCGGATTGCGAGTGATAGAAAAAACCCCGGTCGCCCACGGCCATATCGCGCATGAAATTGCGCGCCTGATAATTGCGCACGCCATCCCACTCTTCGCCCGCGTCGCCCTTGGCGACTTGGTCGTCCCAGCTCCAGGTGGAGGGTTCGGATTTGAACAGCCAGTACTTCATGCGTCCAACACCCGGTTCCACGGCGCGATGCGCACTGTGTCGAACAGGCCTGCCTTGGCGTAGGGGTCCGCATCGGCCCACGCTTGGGCGGCCGCCATGTCCGGCACATCCAGCACGATCAGCGACCCGCACGGTTTTTCATCCGCATCAAGGAATGGGCCCGCCTGCCGGACCACACCGCTGTCCTTCAGATAGGCAAGGTGATCGGGCCGATGTGCCATCCGCAGGTCCAGCGCGCCTGACTTGTCCCAAGCCATCAGGGCATAAAACATCTCATTCCTCCTTTAACGGGCGGGCCAAGAGGCGGGCCATCGCCGCCTGTACATCTATGCGTCCTGCCACCAAATCCGCAACGGCTGCGCAGACTGGGATGTCCAATGCGTGCGCGGCGGCCAGTTCAACGAGGGCCTGTGCCGTGGCCGCGCCTTCGACCGTGATCGCACCGTCAAAGGGCTGACCGGCACCCAATGCGTGACCCAGCCGATAGTTGCGCGACTGGTCCGACGTGCAGGTGAGGACCAGATCACCAAAGCCGCTAAGCCCCATCAGCGTCTCCGCCTCCGCGCCGCGCGACACGGCGACGCGCTGCATCTCAGCAAAACCGCGCGTCATGAATGCCGCGCGCGCGCTGGTGCCAAGACCGGCGCCCATCACCGCACCTGCGCCGATGGCGATCACGTTTTTCAACGCGCCGCCCAGTTCCGCACCGGTCACATCCGTGCTGCGATAAAGACGCAATGTCCCAGTCGATAACTGTTCTTGCAGCGCGACGCCCGTTGCCGCGTCTGCACAGGCCAGTGTCAACGCCGTGGGCAAGCCCCGGGCAATGTCACTGGCAAAACTCGGGCCGGTTAAAACCGCGACACGGCTGGCACCGCCAAGGATGCGCGAAGGGCCGTACCCCGTCGTCAGGTCCATCCCCTTGCAACAGGCAACGACGGTCTTGTCGTGCAGATCATGCCTTTGGACAAACCCGGCAAGCGCCTGCATCGGAAGCGCGAGGAGGAGGGTTTGGGTGTCCAAAACAGTCTCTAAATGGGCGGAAACGCGTAGATCGGGCGGAAAAGGGCAATCTGGCAGGCGGCGCGTGTTCTGCCTGTCGCGGGACATCTCTGCGCAGTGGTCGCTGTCGCGCGCCCACAATGTCACGGTTCCCGCTTTGCCCAGCGCGATTGCCAGTGCTGTGCCAAAGGCACCAGCCCCGAGAACGGCTATGCTCATGCCTTGGCCCCCTTTTTCCCGGAGCCAATCATAGGCGCGCTTGACGTATCGAGTGGCATCCGGGGACGCGCGGACAGGCTCATACCATCGGGATCACGATACGGCATCTGTTCGATGGTCGCGGCGGCAATCATCGCCGCATTGTCGGTGCACAGCGCCAGCGGCGGGGCGAGAAAAGCCACGCCCAAATCCGCACATACAGTCTCTAATGCAGCCCGAATTGCCATATTCGCCGCCACCCCACCCGCGACGCACAGGGTCGGCAGGGAAGGTTCTTCGGCCAGATACAAATCCAGCGCGCGCCGCGTCTTGCCACTCAGACTGTCTGCCACGGCCTGCTGAAATCCTGCCGCCAGATCCGCCTGCGCCTGACGCGGCAATCCACCATGTTCAGCGACAACCGCGTCACGCGCGCGCAGCACTGCAGTTTTGAGGCCGGAAAAACTGAGGTTGCAATCGGGCTTGTTCAACAAGGGTCGGGGAAAGGCGAACCGCGTCGCATCGCCCGCACGCGCGGCAGCCTCCAACGCTGGTCCACCGGGCTGGCCAAGGCCAATCAGGCGGGCGACCTTGTCGAACGCCTCGCCGGGGGCGTCGTCTATGGTACCGCCCAACCGCGTAAATCGGGTCGGACCATGGGCAATCAGGAATTGGCAGTGACCGCCCGACACCAGCAGCATCAGATAGGGAAACGCAGCGCCGTCGGTCAGCCGCGGGGTCAGCGCGTGCCCCGCAAGATGATTGATTCCATAAAGCGGCAGGCCCGTTGCTGCCGACAGCCCCTTGGCCGTCATTACGCCAGACACAACACCGCCGATCAGCCCCGGACCACAGGTCACGCCGATTGCGTCCAGTTGAGTGAGCGCAACGCCCGCCGCGTCCAGCGCCGCCTTGACCGTCACATCCAGCCGTTCGGCGTGGGCGCGGGCGGCAATCTCGGGCACGACACCGCCGAAATCGGCGTGCAAATCCGTTTGCCCGTGAACGTCAGACGACAGGATCGACATGTCGCCCGGCACGCCGCGCACCACAGCGGCTGCGGTGTCGTCGCAGCTGCTTTCGATGCCGAGGATGGTAACGGGACGGGTCATGGGGCGCTTGCGTTGCGTTGGGGACCCGGGCGGGGTATCACCATGGCCCGTGTCAAACAATCCATCCCCGCCCCGCTTTCCATTGCTGATGACCCGACCGCTGGCGGCGGGCCAACGCTTTGTCGCTGCGTTGCCGGATCACCTTCTGGCCCGGATCGAGGTCATCGAAACGCCTCTTTTGCGGGTTGAGCCAACCGGGGCGGCTGCGGAATTGGGCCCGTCAGACGCCGCTGTTTTCACATCGGCCAATGGCGTGCGGTGGGCGCAGGACGGGGCCGGTCGGATCGCATTTTGTGTGGGTCCGGCTACTACACAAGCCGCGCGTGACTGCGGCTGGGCTGCGTCGCAATGCGGTGAGACGGCGGATGAGCTTGCTCAGACACTCGCCGCAAATCCCCCGGAACAGAGACTGTTTCACCTGTCGGGCACCCACACCCGTGGCGATATCGTGACACGCTTGAGCAAGGCCGGTGCGGACATAACCCGCGTGGCGCTTTATGATCAGGCGCGGTGTGATCTTACCGATGCGGCGCGCGATGCGCTGGATGGGGACCGGCATGTGCTCATTCCCCTTTTCTCACCGCGCACCGCGACGCAGTTTTTTGCGCAAGCGCCCAGACTGGACCGCGCCGTCCTGTTGGCGCTTAGCCATGCGGTGGCGGATTGCGCGCCCGCATCCATACGCGGTGCGGTGATTGTTTCGGCAGCACCGAATGCGTCTGCGATGGCTAAAGCCTTGGAAGATACAGCAGATCGGCTGGCAGCGGGTTGAGGGGCAAGTAGGGGCAGAGTAGAGTTGCCCGGTATGTCGCGCCCAGCGAGAATCGGAGGGGATGACCTTGGCCAAAAAGACACGCTCGGATAAGCCCTCCGCGCAGAAAGACAACACCGGCACCGACGACGCAAAGATTGCCGAAGACGTCGTGGTGCCCGAGCCGTCTGTGGATGCGGACAAATTGGCCGACACCGACAAAGGCGATGCGCCGGACGCCACAAAAGATGGTGTGGCGACAGATGTGACGCCCGATGCGGAAGACGCTAAGGCTGGTACCGACGCGTCCCCGGTCAAAACGCCAGAGCCAGAGCCAGAGCCAGAGCCAGAGCCAGAGCCAGAGCCAGAGCCAGAGCCAGAGCCAGAGCCAGAGCCAGAGAAGGCTCAGGTCACGCAGTCTCCTGTCCAGCCCGAACAACGCAGTGTTGTGATCCCGATGCTCATCGGCGGGGTGATTGCGGCGGCTTTGGGCTTTATCGCCGCGCGGGCCCTTGATTCGAATTCTGACACCGCGCAGGCGCTTGACGCTGCTCTCGCCCGGATCGAAACGCTCGAAGAGACGGTGGAGAACCTGCCGGAACCGGTCATGCCGGACATTCCCGACCCCGTGGACCTGACACCTGTCGAAACTGCCCTTTCGGAACAGGCGGACGCCATTGCGTCCTTGTCGAACCGCGTCGATACGCTGGCCACCCAGCCCGCCGCTGACGGGACCCTGCCCGCAGCCGCCTTTGACGCAGCGCTGGGTGAATTGCGCGCCACGGCGCAGGCGCAACAGTCGGAAATCGACGCACTCATCGCTGAGGCCGAAGCGGCCCGCGCGGCCAATGAGACCGCCGCAAAGGCCACGCTGGCCCGCGCTGCGGTGGCGCAGATCGTTGCAGCACTCGACAGCGGCGCCGGTTTCAACGAAGCGCTGACCACACTGACCGACACCGGTCTGGTTGAGGTGCCCGATGCGATCAGCACTGTTGCAAGCGACGGCGTGGCGCAATTGTCCGAACTACAGGGGCAAATTCCCGATGCAGCCCGATCCGCGCTCAGAGCGGCACGTGCGGCCAATGATGATGGTGGTTTGGGCGCATTCTTTGAACGTCAGTTGGGTGGCCGGTCCGTGGTCCCGCGTGAAGGGTCGGACCCCGATGCCGTCCTGTCGCGTGTCGAAGCCGCCGCAAAGACCGGTGACCTCAGCACCGCGCTGAGCGAAGCCGACGCCCTACCGGACGCAGCACAACAAGCCATGGACACATGGCTTAATCAGGCGCGGCAGCGTCACGAGGCCATTACGGCCACAAACGCACTCGCACAACGCCTGTCGGCACTCTGAAAGGGGCCCTGTTCATGATCTGGTCACTCCTGAAAATCGTCATTTTCGTCGTCGTTGTCGCGGCGCTGGCCCTTGGGGCCGGGTGGCTGCTGGAAAGCGACGGTGGCATCACGGTTGTCATCGCAGGCACGGAATACCCGTTTGGCCCACTGCAATCCGTCATCGGGCTTGCGCTGTTGGTGATTGCGGTCTGGATCGGGCTCAAGCTGCTGGGCCTGCTGATTGCAACGTGGAAGTTCCTGAACGGCGATGAAACAGCGATGTCGCGCTATTTCGACCGCAATCGCGCCTCCAAAGGGTTCGATGCTCTGGCGCAGGGCATGATGGCGCTGGCCTCTGGCGAGGGGCGTCTGGCGCTGGCCAAGGCGGAAAAGGCCAACCGCTATCTGGATCGGCCAGAATTGACGAACCTGTTGACGGCGCAGGCCGCAGAGATGGCGGGCGACCGTAAAAAGGCCGAGGAAACCTATCGCAAACTGGTGGAAAACGACGCGACCCGCTTTGTGGGCGTGCGCGGCATTCTCAAGCAAAAGCTGGCGGATGGGGAAACCGATACCGCTTTGAAACTGGCGGAAAAGGCCTTTGCGCTGAAGCCCAAACATGAAGAAACGCAGGACGTCCTGCTCAAGCTGCAAGCGGACAAGGAAGACTGGACCGGTGCCCGCGAAACGCTCAACGCCAAGCTGAAGCATGGCAGCCTGCCCCGCGACGTCCACAAGCGCCGCGATGCCGTTTTGGCGCTCAGCCAAGCCAAGGCGGTGGTTGCCGAAGGGTCAACCATCGAGGCGCGCGAATCTGCGATCGAAGCCAACCGCCTGTCGCCCGATCTGATCCCGGCAGCGATCATGGCCGCAGAGGGATATATCGAGCAGGGGCAAAAGAAATACGCGACCCGCGTTCTCAAGAAAGCATGGGAGGCACAGCCGCACCCGGATGTGGCCGCCGCCTTTGCCAAGATCGAACCGGACGAGACGCCGTCCGCACGGATCAAACGGTTTGCACCGCTGACCCGGGCCAAGCCCGACGATGCAGAGACCAAGATGCTGCTGGCCGAATTGAACCTCGCCGCAGAAGATTTCCCGGCGGCACGACGCGCGCTGGGAGATTTGGTTGAGACCGATCTGACCACACGTTCCGCCACATTGATGGCCGCCATCGAACGGGGCGAGGGTGCCAGTGATGCGGTTGTGCAAGGCTGGCTGGCGCGGGCTGTCACGGCACCGCGCGGCCCGCAATGGGTCTGCGACAATTGCCACAGCATCCACGCTGAATGGTCCCCCACTTGCAGCAATTGCGATGCGTTCGACACCATGGCATGGACCCGCCCGCCCAACAGCGAGGTGGCGATGCCCGGCGGATCGGAAATGCTGCCGCTGCTGATCGGCACCAAGGCTGACCAGGCCGACGACGACGCCGTTGTGCCCATGACACAGGCCGACAGCGACGTTATCGAGGCCGAAGATCTTGGCAATCCCACGCAAAAATCTGCCTAAGAGCGGGCTTGGACGCAAAAAACACCAGCGCAGACCCCGGACAGGTAAAATTCGCCCTAGGTCTGCGCCGCAATTCCCGATAAACACCAATCAAAGGCCAAAGCTGCAAGGCCATTCGGGGGACATATCGTGCACGGATTTTTCCGCATCATTCTTTTTTGCGTTTCTTGTGCTGCGCTGACAGCGTGTACTTTGCCGCGCGGCGCCGCAATCCAGAGCGAAATCACCCGCAACAAGAACGCCGAAGACGCGCCATTCTCCGTTGTGCCGATCAACCGTGAAAACATCGCGTCGCTGCGCGAATGGCCAGTGACTGGTTGGGCCGGGCACTACCATTGGTTCAGCAATCCGCGCGGTCCAAAGTCGAATCTGATCCGCACCGGCGACCGGATCGACCTTGTGATCTGGGACAATCAGCAAAACTCGCTGCTGACCTCGGCGGAACAAAAGAGCGTCGAAATGACGGGTCTGACCGTGTCGTCCACCGGCACGATTTTTGTGCCCTATCTGAACGAGGTGCCGGTGCGTGGCAAAACGCCCGAAGCTGCACGCGACCGGATCGCCTCCGATCTTGAGCTGGTGGTGCCTGCGGCACAGGTACAGTTGTCGGTGTCCCCCGGACCGGACAATTCGATTGACGCGGTGCGCGGGTTTGCCAGCCCCGGCACTTACCCGCTGCCCAATCGCAACTATTCCCTGCTCAGCCTGATATCCGCCGCCGGCGGGATTTCGGAGAGCCTGCAAAATCCGCTGGTCCGTGTGATCCGCGAGGGCAAAACCTTTGAGATTCGCGCCGACACCCTGTTTGAACGTGCATCGACGAATGTTGTCATGCGCGGCGGTGACAAGATCATCGTCGAAGAGGACGAACGGTACTTTGTGGCGCTTGGGGCCACAGGGACGGAAACCATCGTGCCGTTCAACCGCGAACGCATCACCGCAATCGAGGCCTTGGCCCTGCTGGGTGGCATTTCGGACAATCGTGCCAACCCACAAGGGGTTCTGATCCTGCGCGAATACAGCGGTAAGCAGTTGCGCACGGATGGCTCGGGCCCGGACAAGCGGCAGGTGGTGTTCACCATCGACCTGACATCCGCCGACGGTCTGTTTGCCGCAAACAAATTTCAGGTGAACCCGCGCGATCTGGTGGTTGCCACGGAAAGCCCGGTCAACTCGGTCCGGACGGTCTTTGGCCTGATCGGTGCGGCAGTTGGTGTCAGCCGGGCTGTCACCGGGGACTAGCGCCGCCCGATCGTTTTCTGTGGGTCAAGTGTCAGTACCGGGCACAGGGTCAGACCCAAGCGCGTTCTAACGTGGCTTGCCCGCGAATGGCCTAGAGGTGCATCCGTGGCATGGCCGCGGGATCAAGGATAAGCTCCACAAGAACGGGGCCTTGGGTCACCGTTGCAACCTCCAACGCGGCTTGCAATTCGTCTGTATTGGTGGCGCGCAGACCGGTTGCCCCCATTGCGTCCGCCATCGCGGCAAAGGATGGCCATGCAAATGTCGACAGGGCCGGGTCAATCTGCCGATCCTCAAACTGCACGTATTCCGCACCATACGCCGAGTCGTTGCAGATAACCGTCACCATGTTCAGACGTTCGCGCACCGCTGTCGCGAATTCGGCCAGCCCGCCCATCATAAAGCCGCCATCCCCGCACAGGAACAACGTCTGTTGCGCAGGTCGCGCGATGGATGCGCCAATGGCATATCCCATGCCCATGCCAATCGCGCCGACATGCACTGACTGCACAAAGTTCAGCGGTTGGGATACGCCGATGCGGCACCACGCTTCGGTCATAAAACGCCCGCCATCGGTGACAAAAATGCGGTCCGCAGGCAGTGCGCGGTCAATGCGGTCGAGCGCATCGAAATAGTTCAGCGTCCCCGGTTCATGCGCCAGCTTGAGCGTGGGCAACGGGGCGCGAAGGGCATCAGCGTCAATGGTATCGGTAAATTGTGACGATGGAATCTCGGCTGCGTCGAGCCAATGCACAAAGGTGTCGGCCACTGCTGCCGGATCACCAGCCAGCGCGGCATCCGCCGCCTGATACCGGCCCAGTTGCCGTACATCGTCATCAACTTGCACAAGCCTTTTGCCGCTGAGCAATCCGCCATGGGCAGTGCTGAACCGGTTGAGGCTGGCACCAAAGGCGACCACGCAATCGGCTGCACCAATCACGTCGGACGCGGCGGGCGTGCTGAGGGTGCCGAATACGCCCAGATCGTAACGCGCGCCGTCAAACAGCGCTTTGGCCTTGAGCGTGGTGGCCACTGGCGCACCGATCCGGTCGGCCAGTGTTGTCAGGCTGTCTTTGGCATGAATGGCGCCCCGCCCGGCGAGGATCAGTGGCGCACGGGCGGCCGCCAGTATGCCAATCGCGTCGTCCAGCGCCGTCCCCTCGACGGGATCCGTGGCGTGAACCGCCTCCGGGTCTTGCACCCCGGCATATTCTGTCTGTTCCCACATAAAGGGCGATGGCATGTTGAGAACGATGGGCCGACGTTCTGCGCGCGCCCGGTCAAATGCGGTTGTCAGATCACGGACAGCCGTGTCCGGCGATCCGAGGTGTTGAAACCCGGCGCCCGTCGCCTCAATGATCGGCTGCTGGGCCACCGCCTGTAGGTGATCTGGATCGGCCTCCGGCGTGTCGCCCGCCAACAGCACAATGGGCAGTTTGCCCTTGACCCCTTCGATCAGCGCGGTGGTCGCGTTGGATACGGCTGGCCCTTGGGTGATTGTCGCAACGCCCACCCCGCCTGTGACCGACGCGTGACCCAGCGCCATGAGAACCGCGCCCGCCTCGTGAACAGCGGGGACATAGCGCCCGGCACAGGCCCGCACATAGTGATCGACCAGGAACAGATTCGCGTCGCCCATCAGGCCGTACAACGTGTCGGTTCCTTGATCCCGCACCGCGTGGGCGAGGGCCGCATGAACAGGCAAATGTCGTGACATCGCACCCCAAGTGACAAGTGGGACAGAGCCTACAGGTCATATGATCGCCACCGGAATTGCAAGCGCCGGTTGTACTGAATTGCACCGTAATCGGCAGTCCACCGGGGCAATCGCCAAACAAAAAGGCCCCGCACAGCGGAGCCTTTTGCGTCAGAATGTGAACCGGCTCAGTAGCGGTAGTGTTCGGGCTTGTAGGGGCCTTCGGGTTTCACGCCGATGTAAGACGCCTGCTCACTGTCCATCTGGGTCAGCTTGACGCCGATCCGGTCAAGGTGAAGGCGCGCGACCTTTTCATCGAGGTGCTTGGGCAGGATGTAGACCTCGTTCTTGTAGTCTTCACCCTTGGTCCACAGTTCGATCTGCGCCAGCACCTGATTGGTAAAGGAGGCAGACATCACAAAAGACGGGTGGCCCGTGGCATTGCCAAGGTTCAAAAGACGCCCTTCGGACAACAGGATCAGACGATTGCCATTCGGCATCTCGATCATGTCCACCTGTTCCTTGATGTTGGTCCACTTGTGGTTCTTCAGGTTCGCCACCTGAATCTCGTTGTCGAAGTGGCCAATGTTGCCGACGATGGCCATGTCCTTCATCTCGCGCATGTGCTCGATGCGGATCACGTCCTTGTTGCCGGTGGTGGTGACAAAGATGTCAGCGGTCGACACAACATCTTCGAGCGTGGTCACTTGGAACCCGTCCATGGCGGCCTGCAGGGCGCAAATCGGATCCACTTCGGTCACGATCACGCGGGCACCGGCACCGGCCAGCGACGCCGCCGACCCTTTGCCAACGTCACCGTACCCCATGACCACGGCCACCTTGCCCGCCATCATGGTGTCGGTGGCGCGGCGGATACCGTCGACCAGCGATTCCTTGCAGCCGTATTTATTGTCGAATTTCGACTTGGTGACAGAATCGTTCACGTTGATCGCGGGGAAGGGCAGCAAACCATCGCGCACCAGCTGATACAGGCGGTTCACACCTGTGGTGGTTTCCTCGGACACGCCCTTGATCTGGTCGCGCACCTTGGTGAACCAGCCGGGGCTTTCTGCCAAACGCTTGGCGATTTGCTTCTTGATCACCTCTTCTTCTTCGGATTGCGGCACGGGGATCACATCCTCGCCCGCTTCGGCGCGAGCGCCCAACAGGACGTACAGTGTCGCATCGCCGCCATCGTCGAGGATCATGTTCGGTCCGTCCTCGAACATGAACGACTTGTCGAGGTAATCCCAATGCTCTTCAAGGCTCTGACCCTTGATCGCAAAGACAGGCGTGCCGCCTGCAGCAATCGCCGCCGCGGCGTGATCCTGCGTTGAAAAGATGTTGCACGAGGCCCAGCGGACATCGGCGCCCAGCACCACCAGCGTTTCGATCAGAACGGCAGTCTGGATCGTCATATGGAGCGAGCCGACAATGCGCGCGCCCGCCAGCGGTTTGGTCTCACCATACTCTTCGCGCAGGGCCATCAGCCCCGGCATCTCGGTTTCGGCGATGTCCAGCTCTTTGCGGCCAAAATCGGCCAGCGCGATATCCTTGACGATATAGTCTTTTGCCATCTGAACGGGTGTCCTTTGTTCCGGGTTAGGCGGGCAGATAGCACCGCAACCGCGCCGGGACAACGGGTGCGACGATAGAACCCGAATGCTGTCATGGCTATCTTTGTGCGTTCGTCCGTGGCAGCCTGCGTCCCAAGAAAAACGCAGCCGTCAAAAACGCGAGCATCAGGCCCATGAACGTGCACCCAAGCAGTACCGTCGCAGAACACATCACCATCAAGACCGGCAAGGTCGCAGATATGCCGCATATGCTGGCCACCAACCGCTACGGCACCTATTGCATTCCCAATGACTTCAAGAAACGCGAAGTGCCCAAGCTGCTGCGCGCCGGGCAGGTCTACGAGGCCGATACGCTGGATTTCCTGCGCCGCCACGTGGGCACAGGCGATATCGTGACCGGCGGCGCTTTTGTCGGTGACTTCTTTCCCGCGCTGCACGAGGTGCTGCAATCCAAGGCCCGTATCCACAGCTTTGAACCCTTCCCGACCAGCTTTGATGCCTGCGCCTACACCATGGCGTTGAACGGCCTCACACGGGTAACCCTGCACCGCTGCGCCGTCGGCAAGGAAGCGGGTTCAGCCGCTTTTGCCGTCGCACGGGGCAAAAGCAATGCCAGCCTCGCAGCGGGTATGCACATCACCGGGGACGCGGACACGGACCTGCACACGATCACGGTGCCCATCATGCCCATCGACGACCTGCTGCCCAAGACGCGCAATGTCAGCCTGCTGCACCTCGATGTCGAAGGGTTCGAGGCCGACGCCTTGCGCGGGTCCGCGCGCATCCTCGCCAAATCCAAGCCCATCGTTGTGCTCGAAGGCGCCAAACCGTTTCAGGTGCGCGGCTACCTCAACACGTTGAACGAGGTCGCGCCAGCGGCGGGATACATGCACGTGGGCCGGCTCGACCACAACTCGGTTTACCGCCCCAGCCTCGCCTAGTATCCGTCGCGCCATGAAACAACCACGCGCATGGCAACGGATGCTGTCGGGCCGCAGGCTCGACCTGCTGGACCCGACCCCGATGGATGTCGAGATCGAGGATATCGCCCACGGCCTGGCCTTTGTGGCGCGCTGGAACGGGCAGACCATGGGTGACTACGCCTATTCAGTGGCGGAACATTCCCTTTTGGTAGAGACGCTTTTTGGCCGTGTGGCCCCCAAGGCTCCGGCCAAGTGGCGGCTGGCAGCACTTCTGCATGACGCACCGGAATATGTGATCGGCGACATGATCTCACCGGTCAAGGCCGCGGTTGGTCCCGGCTATGGCGCGCTGGATGAACGGCTTGAGGCGGCGGTGCATATCCGGTTTGGCCTGCCCGCCAAAGTGCCCGCGCAGATCAAACGGCAGATCAAGAAAGCCGACAAGATCAGCGCCTGGATGGAGGCGACCCAGATCGCGGGCTTTACCAAAGCCGAAGCAGACCGGTTTTTCGGCAAACCGGACCCGGCCTTGATGGATGGGCTCGAGATTGTCTTGCGCCCACCTGTCGAAACCCGCAACGCCTATACCGCCCGCCACAACGCTCTTCTGGAACAGTTATGATCAACGTCCGCCCCGCGATCGCACTGGATGCTGCCTCCATGGCGCGCCTGCTGAACGACATCATCAGCGAAGGCGGTACAACCGCCATCACCAAACCCGTCACCAGCGACGATATCCAAGAGCGTATGGACGCAGATGACAGCAAAACGGCATGGCATGTGGCCGTCAATGATGCCGAAGAGGTGGTCGGCTTCCAATGGATCGCGCCGGGCGGTGACTATCTGCCCGACGACGCGGCTGAAATCGCCACCTTTGTCCAAATTGGCCAAACGGGTCTGGGCATCGGATCCAAGCTCTTTAACGCAACCCGGCAGGCGGCAAAGGCTTTTGGCTATCGCTGGATCAACGCCAATATCCGCGCCGACAATGAAGGCGGGCTGATCTACTACCAATCCCGCGGCTTTCAAGATTATGGCCGGATCGAAGACTACGTGATGGACAATGGCGAAACCGTCGACAAGATCCTGAAACGCTACGACCTCTGACATCGCGCCTCACGCCGCAAAAAGGGCACGGCCAAAACCGCGCCCTTCTTCTCTTGCAAAATACTCCGGGGGTCTGGGGGCTGGCCCCCAGTCGACACCTCAGCGCGGCGAGCGTTTCGCCAAAATGCGCTGCAATGTCCGCCGGTGCATGTTCAACCGCCGCGCCGTCTCGGACACATTGCGGTCGCACAGCTCATAAACCCGCTGAATATGCTCCCAGCGCACGCGGTCGGCGCTCATCGGGTTTTCGGGCGGGGGCGGCAAATCATCACCGGTGGCCAGCAGCGCATTGGTGATGTCGGTCGCGTCCGCGGGCTTGGACAGATAGTCCGTTGCGCCAATCTTGACCGCCGCAACCGCCGTCGCAATCGCGCCGTAGCCTGTCAGCACCACAACCCGCGCATCGGGCCGCTTGTCGCGCAGCACCTCAACCACGTCGAGGCCATTGCCGTCTTCCAACCGCAAATCCACCACCGCATAGGCCGGGGGCCGTGCTGTGGCGATGGCCTTTCCCGCTGTCACGCTGTCGGCTGTCTCGATCTCAAAGCCGCGCTTTTCCATCGCCTTGGCGAGGCGCCGCAAAAACGGCTCATCATCGTCTACCAGCAAGAGCGACCGGTCTTCGCCGATCTCGTTCACTGCGGCGTCCGCCATGCAATTCTCCAGTTCCCATTTTTCATTGGCTGGAGAAGACTATGGCGCGCGACCCCCCACGCGTCAAACTTTTGCTAAAAAATCAGGCGTTTTCAACGAAACAGGCGACCCGCTCCGCCATCACGTCCGCCGAAACATCACGCCGGAAGAATTCGACAAAGCCGTGTTCCGGCAGCACCAGATAGGAAAAGGTCGAATGGTCCACGAGGTAAAATTCGTCCGATTTGTCATGCGCCTTGTAGTAGGTTCGATAGGCTTTGCTGGCGGCATCCGTCTGTTCCGGCGAACCTGTCAGACCAATCATCTTTTCGTGCAGGTTATAGGCAAACTCACCAACAATTTTTGGCGTGTCCCGCTCCGGGTCAATGGAGATAAAGATCGGCGTGACCGACAGCCCGCGCTCCGTCAGAATGTCCACCGCCTCGGCATTGCGCGCGGTGTCCAGCGGACAGACATCGGGACAGAATGTGTAACCGAAATAGATCAGCGACGGCTCGGTGATGACATCCTGATCCGTCACCGTTTCGCCGTCGGCATTGACCAGTTCAAAGGGTCCGCCAATCTGATTGCCATCGCCGGCAATCTGCGTGGCTCCGCATTGGGCAAAGCCGGTCTCTTCGCCTCCGCCTTGCGACACGTACCAGATGCCCCCTACAAATAGGGCAACGACAATGGCGGCAAGCGGGGCGACATAGCGCATCATGACAAACCTCTGGACGTGGTGAACTATGTGTTAGCTATCAATTCCTCGCCCCAGTTCAACCAACGATAAAGTGACACAATGGCGCAACCAGACATCAGCCTGCTGACCGGGCAACAACGGTCCAATTGGATCCGACTGCGGACGATGATCCTGCTGCGCTGGGTCGCCATTTGCGGACAGCTTGTCGCGCTGACCGTGGCCCAGCGATATTATGGCCTGCAACTGGAACTGGGCCTGTGCTATCTGGCCGTCGGCGTGTCGGTGATCGGCAACCTGATCGCCATCTTTGTCTTTCCAGAGAACAAGCGTCTGACCGAGACCGAGAACCTGCTGATGGTCATGTTTGACCTGTTGCAGCTTGCATTCTTGCTGTTCCTCACGGGCGGTCTGCACAATCCCTTTGCGCTTTTGCTGCTTGGGCCGGTGTCGATCTCGGCGGCGGTGCTGACCACGCGGTCCACCCTGCTGGTGGGCGGCACAGCAATTGTGCTGGTAACGCTGTTGGGCGAATTTCACCTGCCGTTGCGCACGCAACAGGGCTTTATCCTGCGCATCCCGGATCTTTTCGTGTTTGGCAACTGGATTGCGCTGGTGATCGCCATCTGTTTTTTCGGAGCCTATTCGCGGCGGGTGACGTCCGAAATTCACTCCATGTCCGACGCCCTGTCAGCCACGCAAATGGCCCTGTCGCGCGAACAGAAACTGACCGATCTGGGCGGCGTGGTCGCCGCCGCCGCGCATGAACTGGGCACGCCACTGGCAACGATCAAACTGACCAGCGCCGAACTGATCGAAGAACTGGACGACCGCCCCGAATTGCGAGAGGACGCCGCGTTGATCCGGGAACAGGCCGACCGCTGCCGCGATATCCTGCGCGACATGGGGCGCGCGGGCAAAGATGACCTGCACCTGCGCCAAGCCCCGCTGATGACCGTCGTGCAAGAGGCGGCAGAGCCACACACCCACCGTGGCAAATACGTGCATTACACCCACGATCCAGACGCCGGTGACGAAATTGATCAACCCGCCATTCTGCGCAAACCCGAGATCATCCACGGCCTGCGCAACCTTGTGCAAAACGCGGTGGATTTTGCTGCTGCAAATGTCTGGATCGAGGCGCATTGGACGGCGGACACCATCACGCTGCGCATCATGGATGACGGGCGCGGATTTCCCCCGCAATTGCTTGGCCGGATCGGTGATCCGTTTGTGCGCCGCCGCAAGACCCGTGACGACCGCCAGCAACGCCCCGAATACGAGGGCATGGGCCTGGGTCTGTTCATCGCGAAAACACTGCTGGAACGCTCTGGCGCTGAACTGACATTTGCCAATGGCGCTGACCCGTTTGCGCGCGAAAACACCGAACTACCTCATGTTGGTGCAATTGTCGAAGTCAGCTGGCCGCGGGTCAAAATTGATGCGCGCGAAGGTGAAAATGCGGTTGCGCAGGGGCAAAACGAACCCATTACCGTCTAAAAAGATACAATTTGACCGGTTGTATTAACAACCTGTTAACCGGTTTCTGAGAGCGTGCGGATTGCCCGAGTGATAGGGAATCCCGGCGTGTCTGTTTTCGAATTTGTCATTGTACTGGCCTGCGCCGCACTTGCTGCAACGGCTGGGATCGCATTTGTGGGTGCGGGCCGACGCAGGCCAGCGCCGGTTGCGGATATGGGTCAGGCCGATGTGTCTTTTCTGTTTCGCGACTGCGACCTGCAACATGCCACACCGGCGGGTGCGGCCCTGCTGTCCACCAACACCGCCGAGACCGATTGGCACGCCCTGCGCGCGTCGCTGGCCTATCGGTTCCCCGACCTGCCGGATGAAGACGCGCTGCGCAACATCGGCACAGTTGTCATCCCGGCAAAATCGCCTTCGGACACCGGCCTTGTCCGCCTGTCCCGCGAGAACGAAATGGTGCATGTTGAAGTGTCCGACAGCGAACCGGGCGACGTGTCCACCATCCATACGATCCGCGCGTTGCAATCACGAAACGAGGTTCTGGAACTGGCGGCAGAGGCCGCGCCCTACCCCATCTGGATGCTGGACGGAAACGGTGCCGTCACATGGCACAATCCGCGCTATGGCGCGTTGCTGGGCACACATGGCGCGACCGATGCCGCAGAACCGCTGTTCGACATCCCGTCGCTGGACCACACCGGGTCCGGGTCGGCGCGGGCATCCATCCGGTCATCAGGTGAAGACCGCGAAACGTGGTACGACGTGACCATCACCAAACGGAACGACCGGTCCATCTGCCACGCGGTCGATATCAACGCCGTGATCCAGGCGGAAATTGCCCAGCGCAATTTCGTCCAGACCTTGGCCAAAACCTTTGCCCAACTGTCCATTGGCCTTGCCATTTTCGACCGCAACGGCCAGCTGGCGCTGTTCAATCCGGCGCTGGTTGACCTGACCTCGCTGCCGGTCGAGTTCCTGTCTGCGCGCCCACAGCTTTTGTCCTTTTTTGACAAGCTGCGCGACAATCGCGTCATGCCGGAGCCCAAGAATTACACCTCGTGGCGGCACGAGATTTCGGACGTCATCGCCGCCGCCACGCAAAGCAGCTACCAAGAAACATGGAGCCTCGACACCGGACACACCTACCGGGTCAGCGGCAGGCCCCACCCCGACGGTGCGGTCGCCTTTTTGATCGAGGATATCACCGCCGAAATTTCGCTGACCCGCAACTTCCGGGCAGAGCTGGAACTGGGGCAATCCATGATGGATTCCTTTGACGACGCGCTGGTCGTGTTTTCGTCCACGGGTGTGCTGACGTTTTGCAACGCGGCCTATCGCGAGATGTGGAAAATGGACCCGGACAAGACCTTTGCCGACATCACCATCATCGACTCGCAGCGCGTGTGGCAGGAACGGTCTACACCCGATCCGGCCTGGGCCGATATCCGCGACTTTGTCATGCGGATTGGCGAGCGGGCGCAATGGGACACCGAGGTTCAGCAAATCGATGGGCGCCGGATGCGGGTGTACCTGTCGCCGGTCGTCGCAGGCGCCACGATGATCCGTTTCACCGTAACGGAGCCTGTGCCGGTTTCGACCCCCGCGGCGTAACCATTCGCTTGCGGTGGGCGCAGGGGCCGATAGGGTGGCCCCATGCTGTCCTCTCCCTTCGAACTCGACCTTCCGGATGCCGATGCGACAGCCGCTTTGGGCGTCGCATTTGGACACATCTTGCGGCCCGGCGACACGCTTTTGCTGGACGGTCCCGTGGGCGCGGGCAAGACGCATTTTGCCCGCGCGCTGATCCAATCCATCCTGAGCGAACCCGAAGACGTGCCATCGCCCACATTCACGCTGGTGCAAGTCTACGACACGACGCGCGGCACGCTGTGGCACACCGATCTGTATCGGCTCAGCGACAGCAGCGAGATCGAAGAGCTGGGCTTGACCGAAGCCTTTGAAACGGCGATCTGCCTCGTGGAATGGCCCGACCGTCTGGGCACGCCGCCCGCGCAGGCGCTGTTGCTCCGCTTTGCGGATGCCGGTGATGGGCGCAAGGTGACGATGGAATGGCAGGCGGGCGATTGGGCAGACCGGGTGCAGGTGGGATTGAATGATGTCTGATACGCGCGCCGATCTGGCGGCGGCCTTCCTTGCCGCGACGGGATGGGGCGCTGCGCACCGGGTGAACATCGCAGGCGACGCGTCCAACCGGCGCTATGATCGGCTGCGTGATGCGGATGGCGGCACTGCCGTGCTGATGGATGCGCCCCCAGCCAAGGGCGAAAGCGTCCGCCCCTTTGTCCGGATCACCCATGCGCTGCGCGATCTGGGTCTGTCCGCGCCGCAGGTTCTGGCAGAGGATGACGACCACGGCTTTCTCCTGCTCGAAGACCTTGGTGACGATCTGTTTGCCAAGGTTGTGCAGGCGAAACCGGCGCTGGAACAGCCGTTATACGAGGCAGCGGTGGACCTGCTGGTCCATCTGCACACTGCGCCGCCCCCCAGCCTGCCGCCCTATGACGCCGCCACGGCGACACCGCTCGCCGCGCTGGCATTTGACTGGTACTTGCCCGGCGCCACCGGCACGCCTGACCCCGGTGCCAAGGCGGCATTTGACAGCGCCTGCCATGCGGTTCTGGCCCCGCTTGATCCGGCGCTGGATGTGCTGATCCAACGGGACTACCACGCGGAAAACCTGCTGTGGCTGCCGGACCGGACCGGCGTCGCGCGGGTTGGGTTGCTGGACTATCAGGACGCCATGCGCGGGCATCGCGCCTATGACCTCATGTCGATCTTGCAGGACGCCCGCCGGGATGTGCCCCCTGCCCTCGCTGTCGCGATGGTCCGACGCTATGTGACGACGACCGGCGCGGATGCGGATGCCTTTGGCGCCGCCTTTGCCTGCTTGGGGATGCAGCGCAACATGCGCATCCTTGGTGTCTTTGCCCGGCTGTCCATGGCCTATGGCAAACCGCATTACGTGGATCTGATACCGCGCGTCTGGGGGCACCTAATAACCGCGCTGGCGCATCCCGCCTTGGCGACCGTCGCGCCGCTGATCACAGACCACCTCCCTGCCCCGGACCCTGCTGTCCTTGCCAGCCTCAAGGACAAATGCGGGAGCGTGACGCTGTGACCCTGCCCCTCATGCTTTTTGCCGCCGGGTTCGGCACCCGTATGGGCGCTCTGACAAAGGACCGGCCAAAGCCACTGATCGAGGTCGCAGGCCGTCCGCTGATCGACCACGCCCTTGCGCTGGCCGACGACGCGGGCGTCACCCGCATCGTCGCCAACACCCACTACCGCCCGGAGATGATCGAAGCGCATCTGGCGGGGCGCAATGTGCAGACGATCCGCGAAGTGCCAGACATCCTCGAAACCGGCGGCGGGCTGCGCCACGCCCTGCCGCTGCTTGGCGGTGACACGGTGATGACCCTGAACAGCGACGCGGTGTGGGCCGGACCCAACCCGCTGAGGTTATTGCTGGACGCATGGGACCCCGCCCGGATGGATGCGCTGCTGCTCTGTGTGCCGGTTGATCAAACGCGCGGCTATAACGGCACTGGTGACTTTGCCCTACAGGACGACGGGCAGATCGTGCGCGGCAGCGGGCCGGTCTATGCCGGGGCGCATATCCTCAAGACCGACAGGTTGCACGACGTGGCCGAGGCTGCGTTTTCCCTCAACGTCGTGTGGAATGCGATGGCTGACACCGGGCGTCTGCACGGCGTTTCCTATCCCGGCCTGTGGTGCGATGTCGGCCACCCCGACGGCATCGCCGCCGCCGAGGCCATGCTGGCGGATCACAATGTTTGAGCCCAGCGATCAGCCCCGCCTGTTCGGTTGTGCCCCCGGCGTCGATTTCCCCCGCGCCCTGCTGGATGGGCTGACCGCGCGGATGGTGGGTACGTCCCCCGATGCCATGGCACGCGTCACGATCCTTGTGAACACACAGCGCATGGCCCGTCGCCTGCGCGATCTGTTCGAGGCGGGACCGCCGCGCCTGCTGCCGCGCATCGGGTTGCTGACGCAGCTTGATACGCTGTTGCCGGACGCACCTCTGGCCCCGGCCACCCCCGCCCTGCGCCGTCTGCTGGAACTGGAGCCGCTGGTGGCCAAGTTGATCGAACAAGAGCGCGACCTGAACACCAGCAGTGCCAGCTTTGACCTTGCGCGCAGCCTTGCCCAACTGATGGACGAAATGCAGGGCGAAGGCGTGAGCGCTGACCGGATCATGGGGCTGGACGTGTCAGACCAATCGGGTCATTGGGCACGCGCACAGAAGTTCTTTGGCATCGCACAGGATTACATCAACGCGACCAGCGATGCCCCCGACCCCGAGGCGCGCCAACGCGCCACGGTCCTGCGACTTGCCGCGCATTGGGCCAATGACGCGCCGCGCGATCCGATCCTGATCGCCGGTTCGACCGGATCGCGGGGCACCACGCAATTGCTGATGGAGGCGGTGGCGCGGCTGCCGCAGGGCGCGCTGATCCTGCCGGGGTTCGACTTTGACAGCCCGGATGACGTCTGGGCGCGGCTCACGCGCAGCATCACCGATCCCGATTTGTCACGGGACGAGGATCACCCGCAGTTCCGCTTTGCTCAGATGATGCACGCCATGGGCGTAAGTCGCGCCGACATCGCCGCGTGGTCGGGCATTGCCGCCCCCGCCCCCGCACGCAACCGGCTCGTGTCGCTGGCGCTGCGGCCTGCGCCGATCACCGACGCCTGGCGCGCAGAAGGCCCCGCGTTAGAGACGCAATTGCCCGACGCCACACAAGCCGTCACCCTGATCGAAGCGGAAACGTCCCGCGCCGAGGCAACGGCCATCGCCCTGCGTCTGCGCCAAGCAGCAGAGGACGGCGAGCGCGCCGCCCTTGTTACCCCCGACCGGATGCTGACCCGGCAGGTTACGGCGGCGCTGGACCGCTGGGGCATTCGTCCGGATGACAGTGCAGGCGTGCCCCTGCACCTGTCGCCGCCGGGTCGGTTCCTGCGCCACGTGGCCGACCTGATGCAGCGACCGCTGGATGCCGAAACGCTGATCACCCTGCTCAAACATCCGCTCACCCATTCGGCCGGTGGGCGGCCTGATCACCAGATCAACGCGCAGCGGCTCGAACTGCGGATGCGCAGGGATGGGCTGCCCTACCCGACTGGCCCGTTGCTCATCGCGTGCGCGGCCCGCGCAGCGCCCCGTGACGGCGCCGCGATGGAGGCATGGGCCACATGGTTGGCCACGACCCTCGACACAGCCCATGACGACCTTGCGCGCCCCCTGACCGACTGGGTCGCCCGCCACCTGTCGCTGGCAGAGGCGCTCGCCGATGGCCCAACCCCGGACGGAGCGTCGGAGCTTTGGCAAAAGGACGCGGGCGAAGCGGCACTTGCCATGATGCAGGACCTTGCCGCGCAGGCGGAACATGGTGGGGTCCTGTCAGCGCGCGATTACGGCGCATTGGTGTCAGGGCTGCTGGCCGGTGGCGAGGTGCGCAACCCGGATGCACCGCATCCCAGCATCATGATCTGGGGCACTTTGGAGGCGCGGGTGCAGGGCGCTGACCTCGTGATCCTTGCCGGGCTGAACGACGGCACATGGCCCGAAGCGCCGCCGCCCGACCCGTGGTTGAACCGCAAGATGCGGGCGGATGCGGGCCTTTTGTTGCCGGAACGGCGGGTGGGCCTGTCGGCGCACGATTTTCAGCAGGCGGTCGCCGCGCCCGACGTGTGGCTGACGCGCGCTATCCGCTCGGATGATGCCGAAACTGTGCCTTCACGCTGGATCAACCGGCTGCGCAATCTGATGACGGGCTTGCCGCAAGGCATCGGTGCCACCTGTTGGCAGGATATGCAGACCCGGGGTGCTGCATGGCTGGCTCATGCGCGCGTGCTGGACGCGGCACCCGGCATTCCCAAGGCACCCCGCCCCGCCCCGTGCCCGCCGGTTGCCGCGCGACCGCGCCGCCTGACCGTCACAGAAATCCAGACGCTGATCCGCGACCCCTACGCGATCTATGCAAAGCACAGTCTGCGCCTGCGGCCCCTGCGCCCGCTGGTGCCTTCGGCAGACGCGCTGCTGCGGGGCATTCTGCTGCATGACGTGATGGAGCGGTTTGTGCGTGAAACGGTGGACGCACCCGATGCCCGACGCGCCGACGTGCTGATGCGACACGCGCAAGAGGTTCTGGCCAGTGCCGTACCATGGCCCGCTGCCCGCACCCTGTGGCACGCCCGCATTGCCCGTGCGGCCCAATGGATCACCGATACCGAAGGGCTGCGCCAATCGCGCGGCACCCCCGTCGCGATGGAAAAAGACGCCATAGGTCGACTGGAACTGCCCGCCATCGCCACAACAATCGAAGGGCGCGCGGATCGGATCGACCTTGATCCGGGCGGCAACGCCATCCTTTACGACTACAAAAGCAGTCTGCCACCCAGCGCTGTGCAACAGCGCTTTTTCGACAAACAATTGCTGATTGAGGCGGCGATGGTCGAGGCGGGCGGCTTTGCCACGCTTGGCCCGCGGCCCGTTGTCGCCGCACAGTTCATTGGGCTGAGCGGTCAGAAAACCGCTGACGTACCGCTGGACGAAGAGCCGCCAACAAAGGTGCTGGCCGATCTTGTCAGCCTGCTTTCCGCGTATTTAGAGCCTTATAAGGGCTACACATCACGTCGCGCCCTGTATGAGGATCGGGAAACGCGGGACTTTGATCAACTGGCACGATTTGGCGAATGGGACGTCACGGACGATCCTATTCCGCAGGTCCTGACATGACACCGCTGGACGAGGCGAGCCGCCGCCAGCATGACGCGGCAGAACCCAAACACTCAACATGGCTGTCTGCCAATGCCGGGTCCGGCAAGACGCGGGTATTGACCGACAGGGTGGCCCGGCTGTTGCTGGGCGGGGTTCAGCCGCAGCACATCCTGTGTCTGACATATACCAAAGCCGCCGCCTCAGAGATGCAGAACCGTCTGTTCAAACGGCTTGGCGAATGGGCGATGCTGGACGACGATGCCCTGCGCGCGGCCTTGCAGGCTTTGGGATACACAGGCGCGACGGCAGACGACGACCTGCGCCGCGCCCGCACCCTGTTCGCCCGCGCGATTGAAACGCCGGGCGGGCTGAAAATCCAGACCATCCACTCGTTCTGCGCGGCGTTGCTGCGCCGTTTTCCGCTTGAGGCTGGCGTAAGCCCACAGTTCACCGAGATCGAAGATCGTGCCGCTGAATTGCTGCGGGGCGAGTTGCTGGACCAAATGGCCGAGGGGCCGGATGCAGCGCTGCTCACATCCTTTGCGCAGATTTACAGCGGGGATGAAATCGTCAAGATCACGGGGCAAATCGTCTCTAACACAGGTCAGTTTGGTCTGAAAACCTTGGGCGAGGCGATGCAGGTCTTTGGCCTGCCTGCCGACATGACGCCCGACACGCTGGTGGCCGAAACCTTTGGCCCGGGGGATGCGGCATTGATACAGGGCCTGATCCCCCTGCTTGCCGCCGGATCGGCAGCCGACCAAAAGGCAGCACAGCGGCTCGCCATGATCACAGCACTGGACATCGGCGCGATCCCCGCGCTGGCACCGGTGTTCACCTTTGGCTCCGGCCAAAAGGCGGGTCAGGCAAAAACCGGCAGCTTTCCGACCAAGGCAACGCAAGTTATCGCCGCACATCTGATGCCGGATCTTGACGCGCTGATGCAGCGCATTGCGGACGCACGCGAGGCGCATCTGGCCTTGGTCGCAGCGCAGCACGCTTTTGAGTTGCACCGCTTTGCCGCGCGGTTTGCCGATGCTTATGCCGACGCTAAGCAATCGCGCGCGTGGCTCGACTTTGACGACCTGATCCTCAAGGCGCGCCAGCTTTTGTCGGATCCCAACGTGGCCGCCTGGGTGCTGTATCGGCTTGACGGTGGGATCGACCACATCCTTGTGGACGAGGCGCAGGACACCAGCCCGACGCAATGGGACGTGATCCGCAAACTGGCCGAAGAATTTTCCAGCGGCACCGGCGCACGTGACGGGGTCGAGCGGACGATTTTCGTTGTGGGCGATAAAAAGCAGTCGATCTATTCCTTTCAGGGTGCGGACCCCGAGGAATTTGACCGGATGCAGGATGAATTCGGCTCTAAACTAGCGGATTCGGGTCAAAAACTGCATCCGCTGACGCTGGACTATTCGTTCCGGTCGTCCCCTGCGATCCTGCGTCTGGTGGACATGGTGTTCGAACAGGACGCGGACGCCGGGTTTCCCGCTGATGGCAGGCACATCGCCTTTCACACGGACATGCCCGGCCGTGTCGATCTTTGGCCAGTGGTGCCAAAACCAGAATCAGAGACGGAGCGGGATTGGTATGATCCCGTGGACCGGCGCGGCCCCGAGAACGAAAAGAAGGTGCTGGCACACAGCATCGCCCGCGAGATCAAGCGGATGCTGGATGACCGGACGCCGATCCCGGACGGAGACATGGTGCGCGCAGTAGAGCCGCGCGATTTCCTGATCCTTGTCCAGCGGCGTGGCGGCATTTTTGGCGATCTGATCCGCGCCTGCAAAGAGCTTGAGCTGCCCATCGCCGGGGCGGACCGGCTCAAGGTTGGCGCGGAACTAGCCGTGCGCGATCTGGGGGCGCTGTTGTCGTTTCTCGCCACGCCAGAAGACAGTCTGTCGCTGGCCACCGCGCTGCGGTCGCCGCTGTTTGGCTGGACGGAGCAAGCGCTGTTTACGCTCGCGCATCACCGCGACACAGAATTTCTCTGGCAGGCGTTGCGGACGGATGCGGCCCATACCGACACCGTTGCCGTGCTTCAGGATATGCGGTCGCAGATCGACTTTTTGCGACCATACGACCTGATCGAACGGATGCTGACCCGGCACCGGGGTCGGCAAAACCTTCTGGCGCGACTGGGCACCGAGGCAGAGGATGGCATCGACGCGCTTTTGTCACAGGCGCTGGCCTATGAACGCGCGTCGATCCCCAGCCTGACCGGATTCCTGACATGGATGGAAACGGACGATCTTGAGATCAAGCGTCAGATCGACAGTGCCTCTAACCAAATCCGGGTGATGACGGTGCATGGCGCCAAAGGTCTGGAAGCGCCAATCGTGATCCTGCCCGAATGTGGAAAGCGCACGGTGCGTATCAACGACCCGCTGATCCAGATCGGCGCAACACCTGTGTGGCGGATGCCGGACGGACAACGGCCCGAAGCGATGCGCAACCGGCTGGATGCGATGCGCACCGCACAGGAGGCAGAGGCGCTGCGGCTGCTATATGTGGCTCTAACACGGGCGGAAAAGTGGTTGATCGTGGCCGCATCCGGTGAATTGAGCAAGGCCGGAGGCGACTGGTGGCAACGGGTCGAAACCGGGATGCAGTCAGGCGGCGCGGTGACGCTGGAGACGCCGATGGGGCAGGGATTGCGCCTGTCGCATGGCACATGGCCAGAGGTCAAAGCCCCGCAAAGGCACGATCAATCCGCCGCACCTGTGACGCTGCCCGACCTCTTTGCCCGGCCAGCGCCCGCACCGGTCAAAGCACTCGAACCGCTGTCGCCATCCGACCTTGGCGGGGCAAAGGCTTTGCCCGGCGATGGCCGCGACGCAGAGACGGCAACGGCCTATGGCACTCTCGTTCACGCCCTGCTCGAAGAATTGCCGCGCGTGTCCCAAGCTGCGCAGGTCGCAGTCGCGGACCGGATCTGCGCGGGCACCGTTTTGCCCGAAACGGAGGTTGCGGACGCGCGGGCAGAGGCATTGACCGTCCTCAACACCCCCGACCTTGGCCCGGTATTTCATCCCGAAACGCTGGCAGAGGTGCCGTTTGTCGCGCAACTGGGGGATCACGTTTTGCGCGGCACGATCGACCGGCTGATTGTCGGCCCGGACAGTATCGAGATCATTGATTTCAAGTCCAACCGCGTGGTTCCGTCTGGACCGGTACACGTGCCGGACGGTCTGTTGCGCCAGATGGGCGCCTATGTCCATGCGATAGCTCAGATTTACCCGGACCGGCGGATCACCTGTGCGATCCTGTGGACCCATACGGCCACGTTGATGCCTCTGCCGCACGATATCGTGACACAGACGTTGAGAGACACGCCATATCTTGACGCCAGCTAGTGGGGTTCTTACCTTGCCAGTCCAACGCTTGATGCCCCTTTCTGGAGACATAGACATGGCAACGATGGCCGTTACAGACGACACGTTCGACAGCGAAGTGAGGCAGTCCAATCTGCCGGTCGTCGTCGATTTCTGGGCAGAATGGTGCGGACCCTGCAAACAGATTGGTCCAATGCTCGAAGAGCTGTCCGACGAGATGGAAGGCAAGGTCAAGATCGTAAAGGTCGACGTAGATTCGAACCCGAACGCACCTGCCCAGATGGGGGTGCGCGGCATTCCCGCGCTGTTCATCTTCAAAGACGGCGAAGTCGTGTCGAACAGGGCTGGTGCTGCACCCAAATCCACCTTGCAAAGCTGGATCGAAGAGTCGATCTGAGCCGCTAACCGATGGTGATGAAAAGGCCCCCGTCGCGGGGCCTTTTTTACGTTTGGGCCAAGACGTTTCGGGCCAAGGCGGCAATCGCGTCCATCCGCGCCGCCTGCCGCCAACTGCGGCGCGATGGCTGCGCCGGGATCAATCGCCAGTCATTCAGCAATTGCACATGCGGCAGGAACTGCACCGCCGGATCATCCTGACCGACCAGCGTGTACCCCTCAAAAAACGCAGCACAGGTGGCAGGTGACAGTACCGCACCGGCGGGCACAGCGTCGCCCGGCTGATGCAACTCGGCGTAATCCATCAGCAGCCTTGCAATGTCAAAACCCACTGGGGCAGTCGACAGTGGTTTGAAATCCAGACCGGTTTCACCGTCGGGCCCCAGCAACAGATTGCGGATGTTGAAATCGCCGTGCTTGGCCGCCGAGATGGTCTGCGCACCCTCGACCGCGCGCGTGGGCAGGGCGGCACAACAGCCGAGGAACAGATCAGGCTCCGCCACGTCTAGGTCGCCCGCGCGGACGGCCTGCGCCATTCTGCCCACATGTTCCAGCATAAAGCGTGGCTGATAGGTCCGGTGTTCCACCGGCCCCGTCCCGTGAAAGGCGGCAAGCCACGCGCCAGCGCGGCGCAACAGCGGGGCAGGCGCGCGACCTGTGGTCAGATGATCCTCCAACGTTTTGCCTTTGGCCTCGGTCATCAACACCACACTGTCACTGGCAAACAACACTTCGGGCGCATGGGCCTTGGGTTGATCACCAAGGCGCTGATGCGCGTCGCGCAACGCGGACACGGCGGCATCCAGCGGATCGGCTGCGGGGGCACGGATCACCATCTTGAGGATCAACCGGCGCGGTCCGGTCAGTCGCAAAACAACGTGGCTGCGCGTCGGTTCATCCTTTTGCCAGATCAGCTTGGACCGAAACGCAACCGGATCAAGATCAAGCGATGGCGCAATGTCGGCCCATGCCGCCAGCGCCTGCTTTACCCGTGGATCTCGCCCGATGCCCATGACGGCACCTGACCACATCCCGCCCTCGGATTGAAGCCGCCCGCGCAAAGGCGCATATAGGCGAAGATCAGAATATGAGGCGGACATGGCAAACACAGACTTTCCCGGATGGCACGGCACCACGATCATCGGCGTCAAAAAAGGCGGCACAGTCGTCATCGCGGGCGACGGGCAGGTGTCGCTGGGTCAGACCGTGATCAAGGGCACGGCCCGCAAGGTGCGCCGCCTGTCACCCGGTGGGCATGACGTCGTGGCGGGGTTTGCCGGGTCCACAGCGGATGCGTTCACCTTGTTGGAACGGCTGGAGACCAAGCTGGAAGCGACGCCCGGCCAACTGGCCCGCGCCAGCGTGGAGCTGGCCAAGGACTGGCGTACCGACAAATACCTGCAAAAGCTGGAGGCTATGCTGATTGTCACGGACGGTGCCGATATGTTCGTCATCACCGGCGCGGGCGACGTGCTGGAACCGGAACATGACGTGGCGGCGATTGGTTCGGGCGGCAACTACGCGCTGGCGGCCGCGCGCGGGATGATGGACAGCAACCGCGATGCCGAGGCGGTCGCGCGCGATGCCATGGCCATCGCCGCCGACATCTGCGTTTACACCAACGGAAACCTGACCGTCGAAACGATCAGCGCCTGACGGCAATGGAAAAGACCGCCCCGGCAACAGGGTGGCCTGAAATGTCGCGTGTTAGAGACGGTTCAGTTCAGCTTGGCCACGCCCAGCGGCACGTTGAACTTTTCGCACCAGATCCAGACCTCGTTGTATTGCGCGGCATCAATGCCTGCGGGCACGGCATAGCTTTGCTTGCCCGCGTTCTTGGACAATTTGCCCATGAGCGTTGCGGGGTCATAACCATCGCGGCCCAGCGCAACCTTGGGATCGGGCGCACCATCGAACCAGAAGTCATCCAGCAGGATCACCTCGCTCATGCCGCCCTTGGTCACCACCTCGGCGCGGCCTTTGGTGACGTGGTTGCTGGCCCCGGTGAATTCCCCGATGCGGCCATGGCCACCGGCAAAGGCGGGCAGGGCGGTGGACGCCAGCAAGGCGGACGAGGCGATCAGGAATGAGCGGCGGTTGGTCATCGGGGAATCTCCGTTGCGTGTGACGGGGCCAAGGTACGCCAGAGGTGCGACAAAAGAACCCGACCTCTCGCGCACGTGATGGTTTGCGCGCGAAATCCGGCGCTCAGGTTGCGTTTGCTGCGAATTTGCCTAGGTATCAGCGGCACATTGTAACAAAAGCGAAGCTGCCAGTGACTGATCTGACCCCCCGCGAGATTGTATCCGAGCTTGACCGGTTCATCATTGGACAGAAAGACGCCAAGCGCGCCGTGGCTGTGGCCCTGCGCAACCGTTGGCGGCGCAAGCAGCTGGGCGATGATTTGCGGGACGAGGTCTATCCCAAGAATATCCTGATGATTGGCCCCACCGGCGTGGGCAAGACCGAGATCAGCCGCCGCCTTGCCAAACTGGCCCGCGCGCCGTTCCTCAAGGTCGAGGCGACCAAGTTTACCGAAGTGGGCTATGTTGGCCGCGATGTGGAACAGATCATCCGCGATCTGGTGGACGCGGCTATCATCGACACCCGCGAGCATATGCGCGAAGACGTCAAGGCGAACGCCCACGCCGCCGCCGAGAACCGCGTGATCGAGGCTATCGCAGGCACCGACGCCCGCGACGCCACGCGCGAGATGTTCCGCAAGAAGCTCAAAAGCGGAGAGCTGGACGACACAATCATCGAACTGGAGGTGACCGACACCTCCAGCCCGTTCCCCATGATGGACATCCCCGGCCAGCCCGGCGGCAACATGGGCATGATGAATATCGGTGATCTGCTGGGCAAAGCCATGGGCGGGCGCACTGTTAAGAAAAAGCTGACCGTCGCCCAAAGCTATGAGGTGCTGATCGGCGAAGAGGCGGACAAACTGTTGGACGATGAAACTGTGACCAAGGCCGCGCTTGAGGCGGTGCAGGAAAACGGCATCGTCTTTCTGGACGAAATCGACAAGGTCTGTGCCCGGTCGGATGCGCGCGGCGCGGATGTCAGTCGCGAGGGGGTGCAGCGCGATCTGCTGCCCCTGATCGAAGGGACAACCGTCAGCACCAAACACGGCGCAGTCAAAACCGACCACATCCTGTTCATTGCGTCTGGTGCGTTCCATATCGCAAAACCGTCGGACCTGTTGCCCGAATTGCAGGGCCGGCTGCCGATCCGGGTTGAACTGCGCGCCCTGACCGAAGAGGACTTTGTCCGTATCCTGACCGAGACGGACAATGCGCTGACCCGGCAGTACACCGCCCTCATGGCAACCGAGGCGGTCACCGTGACCTTTGACCCCGATGGCATTCAGGCGCTCGCCCGCATCGCCGCCGAGGTGAACCAAAGCGTCGAGAATATCGGCGCGCGCCGTCTGTACACCGTGCTCGAACGTGTGTTCGAGGAACTGTCGTTCACCGCCCCCGACCGCGGCGGCGAAGAGATCACGGTCGATGCCGCCTTTGTGGACATGCATCTGGGAGAATTGGTCAAATCGGCGGATGTGAGCCGCTACGTGCTCTAGCCTCGCGCAGACAATTGGCGTACGCCTCAGTTCAGTAATGTACTGGGACAACCGACATGCGCTGGCTTTCGCTGTTAACGATGATCCTGCTGATTGGGTGCAGCGACAGAACCGCAGCCCCCGTCGTGCCCGAAGCGCTGAACGTCGGCATCAACCGCACCGTGTTCATCGGCACAACCCGCGCCATGAACGATGCCGGTGAATTTGGCATTGGCCGTAGCCCGTCACTGACCCTGTTGCAAAGTCAGGTGTCGATCCCGCCCGAACGTGAGGTCGGCACCGTGTCGGACGGGTTCGACAAGCCGAAACCGGAGCGCGATTTTGCCCTTGCGTCGCTGGATCAGCACCGCAATCCACAGTCTTTTGCCGCAGCGCTCAGCCAAGAAATCACCCGATCCTCGACCGGGCGGCGCGAGGTCACTGTGTTTGTGCACGGCTTCAACAACAGCTTTGCCGATTCGGCCTTTCGTATGGCGCAGCTGGGCCATGACCTTGAGGTCCCCGGCGCGCTGGTCAGCTATTCCTGGCCCAGCCGCGCCAACCCGTTGGGCTACGAATACGATCAGGACAGCGCGCTGTTTGCGCGCGACGGTCTGGCCGATTTGCTGCGCGCGGTAGAGGCGGCAGGCAATCCCGATATCCTTCTCGTTGCGCATTCCATGGGCAGCTATTTGGTGATGGAAACCCTGCGCCAACTGGAAATCGCGGAACCCGGTTGGGCGGAACGGTCGCTCAGCGGTGTGATCCTGATGTCGCCTGACCTGAACGTCGACCTGTTCCGCACCCAGATTGCCCGGTTCCAGACGGTGCCGGACCCCTTTGTCGTTGTCGTGTCGCGTAAGGATATCGTGCTGCGCTTGTCCGCGCGGTTGCGGGGGGAACGCTCGCAATTGGGCAATATAAACGACGCCGAAGATATCGGTGATCTGCCGGTCACGGTTCTGGATGTCTCCGCCTTTTCGGACCGACAATCCGGCAACCACTTTATCGCCGCAGGGTCGCCCGCGTTGATCCAGATCCTGAAACGCAGCGCCGATCTGGACCGCGAATTTGTGCGCGGGCGCACGGGCGCGACCCTCGTCATTCCGGGCCAGCGTCGTATCCTGACCCGCGCAACCGAGATCGAGCTTACCGCTCCGTCGCGCCGCAGCCGCTAGTGACAACGCGCCGCGTCATTGAGCCTTGGGGTCCGTTCCTCAGGCAAAACGCGCGTTGGCTTTCGGCGGGCGCGTTGCTGACCTTGCTGTCATCCTTTGGACAGACCTTTTTCATTTCGCTTTTTGCGGCCGAAGTGCAGGGCGCGTTTGACCTGTCGCACGGCGCGTGGGGCATGATCTATGCCACCGGCACGATGGCATCCGCAGCGGTGATGATCTGGGCCGGCGGGCTGACGGATCGTTGGCGTGCCCGCAGTTTGGGTGTGATCGTTCTGGCGCTGCTGGCGCTGTCCTGCCTTGCCATGGCCGTGAACCCCTATGCCGTTCTGCTGCCCGCGATCATCTTTGCCCTGCGGCTGACCGGGCAGGGGATGACCAGCCATATCGCCGTTGTTGCAATGAGCCGCTGGTTCGTCGCCACACGGGGCCGCGCCCTGTCGATTGCAACGCTCGGGTTTTCTGTCGGAGAGGCGGTGCTGCCGATCACCTTTGTGGCGTTGCTCACCATCCTTGATTGGCGCGTCTTGTGGGTGGTTGCCGCGGGGCTAGCCTTGGGGGGTATCCCGATCCTGATGTCGCTGCTCCGGCAGGAACGCACGCCGCAATCCATGGCGCAGGAAAACCAGTCCCTCGGGATGGGCGGGCAACACTGGACGCGGGGGCAGGCGATGCGCCACCCGCTTTTTTGGTTCATGGTGCCTGCGCTGCTGGGGCCATCCGCGTTCAACACCGCATTCTTTTTTCAGCAGGTGCATTTCGCCGGGATCAAAGGGTTGAGCCATATCGCCCTTGTGTCCCTGTTCCCGATCTACACGGTGGTGTCCATCGGCGCGATGTTCCTGTCTGGCATCGCACTGGACCGTCTGGGCACCGCGCGGCTGATGCCGTGGTTCCAGTTGCCGCTGGTTGCGGCCTTTGTCACTTTTGCCGTGGCGGACGGGTTCTGGGTGGCGGGGCTTGGCCTTGCCTTTCTCGCGCTGACGACAGGGGCCAACAGCACCTTGCCCAATGCCTTTTGGGCCGAATTTTACGGTACGCAACACATCGGGTCGATCAAAGCGATGGCGGCGGCGGTCATGGTCCTTGGCTCGGCCATCGGGCCGGGGCTGACCGGTGTTCTGATCGACGCGGGCGTGGGGCTGGAGACGCAGTATATCGGCGTCGCAGCCTTTTTCATCTTTACATCCGTGATGATGTGGATCGGGATTTCGCGGTCCCGGAGCGCGCTACCGACGCTTGCGTAGATAGACGTAGTAGGCGCCGCCGCCGCCGTGGCGATTGTGCGCAGCACTTACCTGCAACACAGCCGTGGACAGGGGCGGGACCGACAACCACTGCGGCACCTGATGACGCAACACACCCAGCCGGACGGGAATCGGCCCACCTTCGTCACGGTCCTTGCCCTTGCCCGTGACCACCAGCACCAGCCGTTTGCCCTGTGCGTGTGCCGACAGGATGAACCGCGTCAGCGCGGGGTGCGCGCGGTCCAGCGTCATACCGTGCAGGTCCAGCTTGGCTTCGGGGCGCAGCTTGCCGCGCTTCATCTGGGCAAAGGATTTCTTGTCCATCTGCACCGTGCTGCCGTGCACCTGATCCGCAACCGCCGGGGCCATGTCGATCCGTGTGGCGGGCTCGGGCCGTGGTGTGATCTGGGGCACCCGGATCGCTTCGAACGTCATCGGCGTGCGTGGCGTCGCCGGGGGTGGCGTTTCCACGAAATCCTCGGGGCTGAGCGGTTTATGTGCGTGCAACCGCTCCGTCTGGTCGGCCACTTTGCGCCACAGCGCTTCCTCGTCGGGCCGCACGCGGCGACGACGGGTCATGACGCACCTTCGGGCAGCAGGGCATAGGCGCGCTGGATCGGCATCAACACCATCATCCGCCCCGGATCACGCAGCCGCCCCGCCCGTCGGCCCGCCTTGTCGCCGGTGCCAAAAAACACATCCGCCCGTTGCGCGCCCTTGATAGCAGAGCCGGTGTCCTGTGCGATCATCAACCGGCGCAGCGGGTCCTTGCCGTCCTTTTCGACCCAGACCGGCGCGCCCAGCGGGACAAAGGCAGGGTCAACCGCTACCGTCCGCATGGTGGTGATCGACCGGTTCATCGCGCCCAGCGGGCCCTTGTCCGCAGGCACTTCGCTCACCTCGCGAAAAAAGACGTAAGACGGGTTATGATATAGCAGTTCGCGCCCCGCATCCGGGTTGCGGTTTACCCAGTTCTTGATGACCTGCGCGCTGACCTGATGGGACTGGTAGGTGCCGCGCCGTACCAGTTCCTGCCCAATAGACCGATAGGGATGCCCGTTGAACCCGCCATAGCCCACGCGGATCGTCCGACCGCCGGACAGACGGATGCGGCCCGATCCCTGCACCTGTAGGAAAAACAATTCAACCGAATCGTCGACCCACGCAATCTCAAGGCCGCGCCCGTCCATCGCATCCCCTTCGAGGATCGCCCGCCGGGTCAGCCACGGGCGGATTTTCTTGGCCTCGGGCGGCATCTTGTAGACCGGAAA
Organism: uncultured Tateyamaria sp.; assembly: GCF_947503385.1. Classification (GTDB taxonomy): domain Bacteria; phylum Pseudomonadota; class Alphaproteobacteria; order Rhodobacterales; family Rhodobacteraceae; genus Tateyamaria. Next base: position 451,961 of record NZ_CANNDO010000001.1, on the reverse strand, counting down.
GCGGTAGCGGGTGGACCGGCGCAGGCTGCCATCCAATTCAGGTTCGAAATAGCCGGTAAACAGCGCTGGCTGACCGTCTTCGATCAGAACCGGGCGAAAGAACAATTCAAAGAAGGCGCGCGCATCGGGAATGTCACCGGCCAAGGCACATAGATTGCGCCAATCGGGATCATCCATGTCACGGCAGGTGTCGCGAAAAGTGGTCAGGGCGGCGGCGTGATCATCCTCTGCCCAACCGTCGAGACTGGCAAAGTCCATGACGGTGTAGCGCAAATCGCCTTCGGCCTGCGCGGTCATCGCACAGGCCCAAGCCAAAAGCGCCGCAGCGACATGGATTACGCGTCTGTGGACACCAACAACCAATTCGGGTCGTCCGCCCCCATGATGCGCGCAAAGGACCACGTGTCCTTTTGGCGTTTCACTTCCGTGAGGCTGCCTTCGATGATGTCGCCGCCATTGTCGCGGACGGCAGATGTCAGTTCAGCCACGAAACGGATCGTGATTTCGGCCTCGTTCGTGTCTTCGTCGAGCGTGGCGTTCACCAACTTCATCTCGCGCACGCCGATAAACTCTGCCTCGATGGTCAGGCCCTGATCTTCGCGGGCGGCCACGCCATCCACGAAACTTTCATAGATGTCCTCGGCCAGAATGGGCTGAATATCCGACAGTTCGCCGTTTTCGTACCCCATGACGATCATCTCGTAGGCACCGCGCGCACCCTGAAGGAAATCAGCCACGTGGAATGACGGCTCAAGTCGCTTCATCCCGGCCAGCGCTTCGGCGGCGTCGCTTCCTTCGTCCACGTGATCCGTGATGTCGAGGTCGGGACCGCCTTCGATCACTTCGAGATCGGGGCGCGGGCTGGGGCCGCTGTCCTGACGCGGCAACGGGGGCTGTTCAAATCCGTCACGGGTGCCAAGCACGTTTTTCAGACGCAGGATCAGAAAAACGGCAATGCCGGCAAGGACCAATAGCTGGATCAGCGGAGAGTTCATTCAAACCTCAATACGATATGCGCGTGCGGCGCGCGGGTGGCGATTGCCTGTCAGGGTCCTTATGTAGGTGAGGGGGTGGGCCAAGTCCACCGCGGCCCGCGCTGGGTCAGGCCGAAAGGATGTCGCATATGTGGCTGTTTGTTGCTTTTCTTGCTGTGCCGCTCATTGAGATCGCACTGTTTATCCAAATTGGTGGGGCAATTGGCCTCGGCTGGACCTTGCTGATTGTTGTGATCACAGCGGTGTTGGGCACCTATCTGGTGCGGCAACAGGGGCTTCAGGCGCTGCGACAGGTGCAAAATTCGTTCAATCAGTTGAAAGACCCAAGTGAGGCTTTGGCCCATGGCGCGATGATCCTGTTCTCTGGTGCCTTGCTGCTCACGCCCGGATTTTTCACCGACGCGGTGGGTTTTGCCCTGCTGGTGCCCGCCGTCCGGCTCGCAATGTTCAGATGGGCCCGGACCAAGGTGAAGGTTGCAAGTTTCAGCGTACATGGCGCAGCCAATCGTCCGCCGCACGGCCAATCCGATATCATTGACGGCGAATATTCCGAAGTTCCCGAAAATCAGAAGGACATCGGCGGCCCGTCCGGCTGGACCAAGCATTGAGGCCCACCGCCCAAGCTGTTACCACGGCGCAAATCCGATTGCTTGCAGGAGAGCGCCACAATGGCCGAAGAAGAAGAAAAAGCCGCTGAACAGCCGAAACAACCGCAGATGCGCGTGCTGGGCCAGTTTATCCGGGACATGTCGTTCGAAAATATCGTGGCCCAAAAAGGCGGCTCGCCCGACATGCAGCCCGATGTTCAGGTTCAGGTGAACCTCGACGCGAAAAAGCGCGGCGCAGACAACCAGTTCGAAGCGTCGATCAAGCTGAACGTGACATCAAAGGACAAAGAGAGCGAAACAGTCCTCTTTGTGCTCGAGATTGATTATGTCGGCGTGTTCTTCATTGATGGCGTCCCCGAAGATCAGCTGCATCCCTTCCTTCTCATCGAATGCCCGCGCATGATCTTCCCGTTCCTGCGCCGTGTGGTCAGTGACATCACGCGTGACGGTGGCTTCCCACCGATGAACCTCGAAAACATCGACTTTGTCGCGCTCTACCGCAACGAAATCGCACGCCGGAAACAGGATGGCCAAAAGCTGGACGCCTGATCCAACGTGATATTGTGTTCAAGCCCGGTGCATCGCGCCGGGCTTTTTCAGTTCCAGAGACTGTCCGCGCCCAGTTTTTCGACAAAGGCGTCGTGGGCGGCGCGTTCCTCATCCGAAATGCGTTGCCCCAAGGGGCGAGGACGGGACGGCGGGGTCCACGCGGTATCATCCGACGCGCCCGCACCACCGCCCGTCGACGTGGCAAGGGCAAAGTCCGGCTGCCGCCCACCGATCAGTTCCAGATAGACTTCAGCCAGAATTTCACTATCGAGCAGGGCGCCGTGCAGCGTCCGCGCTGAATTGTCGATGCCAAACCGACGGCACAGCGCGTCCAGTGACGCGGGCGAGCCGGGAAACCTACGCCGCGCAATTTCAAGCGTGTCGACGGCGCGGTCATACGGGATCTGCGGCAGACCCATCCATTTCAGCTCGGCATTCAGGAATTTCATGTCAAAGGCGGCGTTGTGGATCACCAGTTTCGCGTCACCGATGAAATCAAGGAAGGGTTGGCCGACCTCCTTGAATTCCGGTTTGCCGCGCAGGAAATCATCACCCAGCCCGTGCACTTCGAACGCCTCTTGGGGCATCGCGCGCTTGGGGTCGATATAGACGTGAAACTGCTTGCTGGTGGGCACATGGCCAATCAACTCGATCGCGCCGATCTCGACGATACGATCACCGCCTTCGGGGTCGAAACCGGTGGTTTCCGTGTCCAGCACAATCTCACGCATCGCCTAGTTCACCCCTGATCTGAGAGATCACAGAATGGACCTGCGCGCGGGCGTGTTCAAGCGTGTCCGTGACGATCACGTAATCGGCGTGGGCGCATTTTTCGGCGTTGGGCATCTGCTTGGCCCGGATTGCTTCGAACTGTGCGCGGGTCATAGTGCCACGCGCCATCACGCGCGCCTCTTGTTCTTCGGTGGGGATCGACACACAGACCGTCGCGTCCATGGCCGCGTCGCCGCCGGTCTCGAACAGCAGGGGGATGTCGAACACCAGAATATCCGCGTCCACCGTTTCGATAAACTCCGCACGGTCAGCGGCGACGAGCGGATGCACAATCGCCTCGATCTCTTGCAGCAGCGCGGGCCGTTTGCCAATCGCGTCCTTCAGCACGGCGCGCGATACTGCTCCGTCCACAATCGCATCCGGCAGCAGGTCACGCATCGGCTCAACCGCGGCACCGCCTTTGGCGTACAGCCGGTGTACGGCGGCATCGGCGTCCCAAACGGCACAACCCGCATCGGCAAACATCTGCGCCGTTGTGGATTTGCCCATGCCAATGGACCCGGTCAGGCCCAGCTTGAATGTCATCTCAAAGCCGCGGCGCGGGTGGCGCTGTCCACCTCCGGGCGCTTGCCGAACCAGCGTTCGAATGCGGGCACCGCCTGATGCAGCAACATCCCCAAACCGTCGACGGTGACGCATCCTGCTGCCTCGGCCTCGGCCAGCAGATGTGTGCGCAAGGGCGCATAGACCAGATCGGTCACAGTTGTCCCCGCCCGCAACCCATCCAGCGGCACGCGCATCTCTTGTTTTCCAATCATGCCCAGTGATGTCGTATTCACCACAAGATTGGAATCCTCAAGGATATTGCCCGCCTGCACCCAATCCACAACGGTGATCCGCATCCCGAAATCTTCGGCCAGCTTTTCGGCGCGGACACGGGTGCGGTTGGTCAGAAAAATCTCGGGCACGCCCGCATCGGCCAGCGATGCCACCACCGCCCGCGCCGCGCCGCCCGCGCCCAGAACCGCAGCGGGCCCAGCGGCGGGAGTCCAGTGCGGCGCGCCCGCCTTCAGGTTTTCGATAAACCCATAGCCGTCCGTGTTATCGGCATGAATCTTGCCATCCTTGCGAAAGATCAGCGTATTGGCCGCGCCGATCAACGTCGCCCGATCCGTGATCAGGTCCGCAATTTCCAACACCGCTTCCTTGTGAGGGATGGTGACATTCACGCCGACAAACCCCGCCTTTGGCAGCGTTTCCAGCACCTGCCGCAGGTCCGACAGTTCAACCTCCATCGGAACATAGTCACCGGGCAAGCCCATCGTCTTGAGCCAGTGTTTGTGAATTTGCGGTGATTTGCTGTGCCCAATCGGAGAGCCGATAACCCCAGCCAGCGGAATCCGTATCGTCATAGTCTTGCCGTGTTACCCTTTGATCACGCCCCGGAGCGTCAGAAACGCCAATATCTCCAAAAGTGGCATACCCAGCACGTGAAAGTAATCCCCCTGCACGGAATGAAACAGCCGCACACCTTCGGATTCAAGCTGGTAGGCACCCACGCTATGCTGAATGTCGGTCCAGTTCCGGTCCACATATTCCGCCAGATACGCATCGGAAAAATCGCGCATCCGCAGCCGGACCTGCCCCACATGCCGCCAGATGGGCCGACCGTCATGATAGATCACCGCCGCCGACAGCAGGCTGTGCTGCTGCCCGCGCAACGCCCGCAATTGTTCCATCGCAGCCGCCGGCGTCTCTGGTTTTGACATCAGCGACTTGTCCAGTACCAACACCTGATCACATCCGATCACCATCGCATCGGGACGTTTGTCGTGAACTTTGCGCGCCTTGGCTTCGGCCAGCACATCGGCGATATCGCGGGGGCTGGCGCCCTCTGCCTGCAACGATGCCTTGATCGCGTCTTCGTCCACGCGGGGTTTTTCAACCTCGAACGGAACACCTGCGTTGCGCAGCAATGTCGCGCGGATGGACGAGCCGGAGGCCAGAATGATGGGGACATCCATAGGGATAACCTTGTGTGCAAGCTGCGAGTGGTCTGTGGCCAGATGTCTGGGCAAAGTCGCCGCCGCGTTCAAGTGGGGGACATCCCCTCAATCTCGGTGATTTGCCAATGTTTCATCCACCCGGGGCAAGGATAAGTGCACGCGTGTGCATAACAAACGATATACATGTTTATCCACAGAACGTCCCAGAATTTTTGCGAGGACCTTCCCCGTAACAAACTGTTTTCATTACGATAATCGATTTATTAACGAAAGGTATACGCAAGCGTCGGTGTCCTGTCCCCACCGTGGAAAACCGTGGGCGAAACTGGATAATCCCCAGAAATCCGTCCCCCTACAAAATCATCATCCTTTTTCTTTTCTTTATTTTATTATTAGGTCCCCCCGGAAAGGGAGCACCAAGATGACTGACCTGCTGGCCAACCTGTATCCGTGGATCAAGGCTTTTCATATCATGTCCGTGATCGCATGGATGGCTGCCCTGTTCTATCTGCCCCGGCTTTATGTCTATCACAGTGAGCAGGTTGGATTGACCGGTGAAACACACGCTTTGTTTCAAACCATGGAACTGAAGCTGCTCAAGGTGATCATGAACCCGGCGATGATCGCCACGTGGGTCTTTGGCCTCTGCCTTGCTCTGATCCCCGGCGTGATTGATTGGGGGGCCGTGTGGCCCTGGACCAAGCTGGTGGGGATTCTGGCCATGTCCGGCTTTCACGGGTGGCTGTCCAAGCAACGCAAAGTGTTCGCCGCCGGTGGCGCGATCTTGTCGGGCCGACAATACCGGATGATGAACGAGGTGCCGACGCTTTTGATGGTGTTGATCGTCCTGTCGGTGGTCGTCAAATTCTGAAGCCGTTGACTCGTGGCCGCGCGCCCCTTATGTCCGCGGGTGCACCCGGTTCCGGGATAGCGACAGCTATGACATTCCTCAAACCCGTATCCCGCAGAGCGTTTCGCCGCGGGACGTGAGTATTCCATGACACTTGACCAAGACCCCACCCAAGAGATCGAGCAAGAACAGCCGCAAGAGCAGGAACAGCTTGCCCTGTCTGACCTCAAGGCCCAAAGCCCCAAAGACCTTCTGGCCATGGCCGAAGAGCTTGAGATCGAAAACGCCTCGACCATGCGCAAGGGCGAGATGATGTTCCAGATCCTGCGCGAGCGTGCCGACGAAGGCTGGGAAGTCTTTGGCGACGGTGTGCTCGAAGTGTTGCAGGACGGCTTTGGATTTCTGCGCTCGCCCGAGGCGAACTATCTGCCGGGTCCCGATGATATCTATGTCTCGCCCGAGATGATCCGCCAGTTTTCCCTGCGCACCGGCGACACAATCGAAGGGCGCATCAAAGCCCCCGATGACGCCGAGCGTTACTTTGCCCTGACGGCGGCCACCCGCATCAACTTTGAAGAGCCGGAAAAGGCGCGCCATAAGATTGCGTTCGATAACCTCACACCGCTTTACCCGGATGAACGTCTGACGATGGAAACCGATGATCCCGCAACCAAGGATCGATCGGCCCGGATCATCGACCTCGTGTCGCCCATCGGGAAAGGCCAGCGGTCGCTGATCGTCGCCCCACCGCGGACGGGTAAGACCGTTCTCTTGCAGAACATCGCGTCGAGCATCGAAAAGAACCATCCCGAATGCTATCTGATTGTCCTGCTGATCGATGAACGTCCCGAAGAGGTGACGGACATGCAGCGTTCCGTCAAAGGCGAGGTGGTCAGTTCAACCTTTGACGAACCCGCGACCCGCCACGTGGCCGTGTCCGAAATGGTCATCGAAAAAGCCAAGCGTTTGGTGGAACATAAACGAGATGTTGTGATTCTGCTCGACTCTATCACAAGACTTGGTAGGGCTTTCAATACCGTGGTCCCATCTTCGGGCAAGGTTCTCACCGGTGGTGTCGATGCAAACGCCCTGCAACGGCCCAAACGGTTCTTTGGTGCGGCCCGGAATATCGAAGAGGGTGGATCGCTCACCATCATCGCGACCGCGCTGATCGACACGGGCAGCCGGATGGACGAGGTGATCTTTGAAGAATTCAAAGGCACGGGCAACTCCGAGATTGTGCTGGATCGCAAGATCGCGGACAAACGCGTGTTCCCGGCCATCGACATTCTCAAATCCGGCACCCGGAAAGAAGACCTGCTGGTCGACAAGAATGACCTCGCCAAGACCTTTGTGCTGCGTCGTATCCTGAACCCGATGGGGACAACCGACGCCATCGAGTTCCTGATTTCCAAGCTCAAGCAGACCAAGACCAACGGCGAATTCTTCGACTCGATGAACACCTGACACCGGTTATGACGGGGCGGGGGTTGCCGCATGGATACGATCTTTGCCCTCGCCACAGCTCAGGGGCGCGCCGGTGTTGCGGTGATCCGCATTTCTGGCCCGTCCGCCTTTGATGTCACCCATCAGCTTGTCGGCGACATTCCCCCGCCACGGTTGGCCAGCCTGCGCAAGGTCCGCGATGCGGACGGCACCGTCATGGACGAAGCGCTGGTGCTGGCCTTTTCCGGTCCTGCGAGTTTTACCGGGGAAGACGTGGTTGAACTGCATTTGCACGGTAGCCCAGCCATCAACCGTGCCGTCCTGCACCGGCTGAGCGCGTTAGACGCCCGACTGGCCGAACCGGGCGAGTTCACGCGCCGCGCGCTTGAGAACGACAAAATGGATTTGCTTCAGGTCGAGGCGCTGGGGGACCTGATCTCTGCCGAGACCGAAGCGCAGCGACGACAAGCGATGCGTGGTTATGATGGCGCGTTCACCGCACGCATTGACGGGTGGCGCATGGATTTGATCCGCGCTGCGGCCTTGATCGAGGCGACAATTGACTTTGCAGATGAGGACGTGCCGGTCGACGTATCGCCAGAAGTGAGCCAGTTGTTGCAGGGCGTCCAGCAGGGCATTCAGGCCGATCTGTCTGGCTTTGCAGCGGCAGAGCGTGTGCGCATCGGGTTCGAAGTGGCCATCGTCGGCCCTCCGAACGCGGGCAAATCCACACTTTTGAATGCATTGGCGCGGCGTGACGCCGCCATCACCTCTCAACATGCCGGTACAACACGCGATGTGATCGAGGTTCAGATGGATCTTGGCGGTGTCGCCGTAACATTGCTGGACACCGCTGGATTGCGCGATACCGATGATGAGGTAGAGGCCGAGGGGGTTGCCCGCGCAATGTCCCGTGCGCAGGCAGCGGATATCCGTGTGTTTCTGGCAGAGCAGTCCGAACCTTTGCCTTTGTCGCCTTTGCCTGACGACATCGTCTTGGCCCCCAAGGCCGATTTGCGGACGGACGGGGCGCCATCCATTTCTGGAACAACGGGTGAGGGTGTTCAGAATCTCGTTGAACGGCTGTCAGCCACATTGTCCGATCGCGCATCGGGCGCGGGCCTCGCCACGCAGGAACGTCACCGCGTGGCGCTGCAATCCGCTATCGAAGACCTGTCTGCGGCGATGGAGAAGGTGGAAAAAGGTCCTGACCTGTACGATATAGCAGCGGAAGATATTCGCACGGCGACTCGCGTTTTGGCGATTCTGATCGGCCGTGTGGATGTTGAGCATCTGTTGGACGAAGTGTTTTCAAGTTTTTGCTTGGGAAAATGATGGAGTGTTTCACGTGAAACAATTCGACGTTCTTGTGATTGGCGGCGGACATGCCGGGTGCGAGGCCGCTCATGCGGCGGCACGTACGGGTGTGCGTACTGCGCTTGCCACGATGAAGGCGTCGGATCTGGGCGTTATGTCGTGCAATCCCGCCATCGGTGGATTGGGTAAGGGGCATCTCGTTCGCGAGATTGACGCGCTTGACGGAGTGATGGGCCGCGCTGCGGATGCATCGGGGATCCAGTTCCGGCTGTTGAACCGTCGTAAAGGGCCAGCAGTACAAGGCCCGCGGGCGCAAATCGACCGGGATGCCTACCAAAAAGCGATGCAAGCCGAGATTGAGGGGCAGGCAAACCTGACCCTGATCGAAGGCGAAGTCGTTGATTTCACCATGCGCGGCGAGCGTGTGACGGGCATTAAACTGAAATCTGGCATAGAGATTGCAGCGCAAGCGGTGGTGCTGACAAGCGGCACGTTCCTGCGTGGCGTGATCCATATTGGCGACAATAGCTATGCCGGTGGTCGGATGGGTGACAATGCGGCGACTCGATTGGCGGAGCGGATCGACAGCTTTGGCCTGCCACTTGGACGGCTCAAAACAGGTACGCCACCGCGCCTCGACAGTCGCACGATCCACTGGGACGGGCTGGATCAACAAGAGGCGGATGAGGATCCGTCGTTGTTTTCATTCCTGTCGGAACGTGCAGCTTTGCCCCAGATATCCTGCGGTATCACCCACACGAACAGCAAAACGCATGATATCATTCGGGATAATCTGAGCCGCTCCGCGATGTATGGCGGGCACATCGACGGCGTCGGCCCGCGCTATTGCCCGTCGATCGAAGACAAGATCGTTCGGTTTGCAGACAAGGATTCGCATCAGATATTTCTCGAACCAGAAGGGTTGCACAGCCACACTGTTTACCCAAACGGGATATCGACGTCACTTCCGGAAGACGTGCAAGAGGCCTATGTTCGCTCGATCAAAGGGCTTGAAAATGTGGAGATTCTCCAGCCGGGTTACGCCATTGAGTATGACTACGTTGACCCGCGCGCCCTGAATGCTGATTTGAGCGTGCCGCAGGTGCCGGGGCTGTATTTTGCCGGGCAAATCAACGGTACAACCGGGTATGAAGAGGCGGCGGCCCAAGGATTGGTGGCAGGCCTGAATGCCGCCCTACACGTCAAGGGCGCGGAGCCTGTCCATTTCCGTCGGGATCAAAGCTATATCGGTGTGATGATTGACGACCTGACGACGCGCGGTGTCACGGAACCCTATCGCATGTTTACGTCGCGGGCGGAGTTTCGACTGTCTTTGCGCGCGGACAACGCCGATCAGCGACTGACGGGACTGGGGTCGGAGATTGGGTGTGTGGGTGAAAAACGCGCGGTCGCGTTTGGTGCAAAGATGGATGCGCTTACCGCGGCCAAGGCGTTGTTGGAGCAAGACCTTTTTACACCCAGGCAAATTCAAGGCGCAAACATCCGCGTGAATCAGGATGGAACGAAACGGACCCTGTTTCAGTTGCTCGCATTTCCGGATGTATCCTTTGACAATCTCATCCCTTTGTCGGCCGCTCTTGAGGCTGTAGATGGTGACATCCGGGCGCAGTTGGAGCGTGATGCGTTGTATGCGAACTACGTTGATCGACAACGGCAGGATGTGGACCGGCTGCGAAAGGATGAGAAACACGCAATCCCTGCCGATTTTGATTTTGCCGCTGTGAACGGACTTTCGAACGAGCTGCGGTCCAAGCTGGAACATGTGCGGCCGCACGACCTTGCTCAGGCTGGGCGGATTGATGGGATGACACCTGCGGCGCTGGCGTTGATCCTTGGGCGTTTGCGGTACCTTGAAAAGAAACAGGCATGAGCGGTCCGCCGCGCTGGTATACGCGGGATGTTTCACGTGAAACATCCGAAGCGCTGGCCGAATACGCCGCGCTGATTGAGAAATGGACGCGCAAGATCAATCTGATCTCGCCCAGCACGATCCCGGATATCATGGATCGGCACATCTGGGACAGTGCGCAGATTTATGGCGGCCAACAGGGCATCTGGGCGGATCTGGGCAGCGGCGGAGGCTTGCCGGGCATTGTCATTGCTATTTTGCGCAAGGGCGAAGGGTCGAATGACCAGACCATTCTGATTGAAAGTGATCAGCGCAAGGCGACCTTCCTGCGGACCTGTGTGCGCAGCTTTGATCTGAATGCCGCGGTTGTGGCGGAACGGATTGAAATGGCTGACCCGGCGGGCGCGCATGTCATTTCTGCGCGGGCGTTGATCAACCTGACGGACCTTATTCTGCTGGCACACAGGCATATGGCCCCGGACGCGGCGTGTGTTTTGCTTAAGGGTGCGCGGTGGCGTGAGGAAATTGCGCAGGCAGAGCAGGCTTGGCGGTTCTCTTGTGCTGCAAAACCCAGTAAAACAAACCCCGAAGCAGCAATACTTGAAATAAGGGACATTGAACGTGTCTGACCCAACGCGCCCGCCGGGTGCCAAGATTATCTCGGTCACCAACCAAAAGGGTGGTGTGGGGAAAACGACAACGGCCATAAACCTCGCCGCAGCATTGGCCGAAGCGGGGCGCAAGGTGCTGGTTGTTGATCTGGACCCGCAAGGCAACGCGTCAACCGGCCTTGGGATCGAGATGGAGGATCGGGAGTACACAACATACGAACTTCTGCTCGAAGATATTGATCTGGACGATGTTATTCTGCCGACGCAGCAGGACGGGCTGCATATTATTCCCGCGACAGTGGACCTGAGCTCTGCCGATATTGAGTTGGTTTCAAATGAAAAGCGCAGTTTTCTGTTGCATGATGCATTGCGGCAGACGGCAATGGACCGCTTTGGGTTCGACTACGTGTTGATCGATTGCCCACCATCGCTGAACCTGCTGACCGTGAACGCGCTGATTGCGTCGCATTCCGTTCTTGTCCCGCTGCAAAGCGAGTTTTTTGCCCTCGAAGGGTTGTCGCAGTTAATGCTGACCATTCGGGAGGTGCGACAGACCGGCAATCCTGAATTACGGCTGGAAGGGGTTGTATTGACGATGTTCGATGCACGGAACAACCTGTCGCAGCTTGTGGAACAGGACGCGCGCAGCAATTTGGGGGACGTTGTCTTTGAAACGCGCATCCCGCGGAATGTGCGGGTGAGCGAGGCACCGTCTTTTGCGATGCCCGTTTTGCAATATGATACGAATTCAAAAGGTGCCGCCGCGTATCGCGCGCTGGCCCAGGAACTGATCCAGAACAATGCGGCACGTGAGGGGTAGAGATGGCGAGCAAAGATAAAAAGCGGGGACTGGGGCGCGGACTGTCGGCCTTGATGGCGGATGTCGCGGAGCCCGAAGCGCAAACGGCAGTGGGCCGGACGCCCGATCAGTTGATCCCGATTGAGCAAATTCGGCCAAACCCGGATCAGCCACGCAAACAGTTTAATCAGGCGCAGCTTGACGATCTTGTGGCCTCTATCAAGGAAAAGGGTGTCTTGCAGCCGCTGATCGTCCGCCGGGTGGATGGCGCATACGAGATTGTCGCGGGTGAGCGGCGATGGCGGGCAGCACAAGCGGCACAGTTGCATGAACTGCCCGTCCTTGTGCGCGACTTCACCGATGAGGAAGTGCTGGAAGTCGCGATCATCGAAAACATCCAGCGTGCGGACCTGAACGCGATCGAGGAGGCGGCAGGGTACAAGCAGTTGATGGACCGGTTTGGTCACACGCAGGAAAAAATGGCGGATGCGCTGGGCAAGAGCCGCAGCCATATCGCGAACCTGTTGCGCCTCTTGCAATTGCCCGCGGGTGTGCAGGCCTATGTGGTGGATGGCCGTTTGAGCGCAGGTCATGCGCGCGCGCTGATCACTTCGGATGATCCGGAGGCGCTGGCTAAGCAGGTGGTGGCCAAGGGCTTGTCTGTGCGGGCAACCGAAGCCTTGGTCAAGAAAGCGGCGTCGGGTGAGGATACCAACATCTTCAAAGGTGACGCGCCAAGTAAACCGACAAAGGATGCGGACACGCGGGCGCTGGAAGACGATCTGTCAGCGGCGACAGGTGTGAAAGTGTCGCTGAACCACAAGGGTGATGGCGGCCAATTGGTGTTGAGCTACAATAGCTTGGACCAATTGGACGAGCTATGTCGCAAGTTGAGCGCGCCTTAGGTCAAAAGCTGGCGCAGGATCTCGTTCAGGATCATAACCCCTTGATCTTGAACGATTAATCTGCGGTTTTGGACAGTGATAAAGCGGTTTTCGATCAAATCATCCAACACATCCTTGGACGGGTCTATGCCGGACAGCGCGGCATAGCGGTCAAGGTCCACACCTTCGGCAAGGCGCAGACCCATCAACATATATTCCGTCGCGGCATCTGACGGCGTCAGCGTGGTGCGTGTTTCACGAGTGTCACCGTCAAGCCACGCCTTGGGCATCCGCACCTGTTCGGTGGACCAGCGGTTTCCATCCAAGGTCAATCGCCCATGCGCGCCGGGTCCGATCCCGATGTAATCGCCGTAACGCCAGTATACCAGATTGTGCCGGGAGTCCGCGCCGTCGCGGGCGTGGTTCGACACCTCGTAGCGGCGCAGCCCTGCGGCGGCCGTCAAATCCTGTGTCAGAGCGTAGAGGTCGGCTGACAAATCGTCGTTTGGCAATCCCGCCAGCTTGCCCGCATCATAGCGGTCGCCAAAAGCGGTCCCCGGTTCGATCGTCAGTTGGTAAAGAGACAGGTGGTTGAGATCGAGGGAAAGCGCGCGCGACAATTCGGCCTCCCAATCCCGGAGCGATTGGTTTTGCCGCCCGTACATCAGGTCAAAGCTCACCCGGTCAAAGGTGTCCCGCGCGATATCAAATGCGGCCAGACCCTCCGCAGCCGTATGGAGCCGACCCAAAGCGTGCAGGTCAGGATCATTCAGGGCTTGGATGCCCATGGACACCCGGTTGACGCCCGCTGCGCGAAAATCGGCAAAGCGGGCCGCCTCGACAGAAGTTGGGTTCGCTTCTAGCGTGATTTCCATGTCATTGGCGATGGGCCATGTGCGGTGAACTGCATCAAGGATGGCACCCACCACGCGCGGCTCCATCAGGCTGGGTGTACCGCCGCCAAAAAAGACAGAGCGCAGCACGCGCCCCGTGGTTTCTGCGCCCAGACGTTCGATTTCCGAAAGATACGCGGCGCACCACGCATCATGGTCAATGGACCGCGATACATGACTGTTGAAGTCGCAGTACGGGCACTTGGCTGCGCAAAAGGGCCAATGGATATAGAGGCCAAAGCCCCCGGCCTCCCAATCCTCAGCCAAAGCAGCCCGCGATCAGTTTTTTGAACGAATCCGCGCGGTGGGAAATCGCGTTTTTCTCGTCAAAGGTCATCTCGGCAAAGGTGCGTGTCTCACCGATGGGCTGGAACATCGGGTCATAGCCGTGACCCTGTTTGCCCCGCATCGGCCAGACCAGCGTGCCTTCGGCGGTGCCCTCGAACACTTCGTCATGGCCGTCAGGCCAAGCGAGGACGAGGGTGGAGCAGAACCGTGCAGTCCAGGGCCGGGGCGCACTCTTCGCCTTTAGCTCATCGTGGGTGCGTTGCATCGCCATGATGAAATCGCGGCCATTGGGTGTCTCGGCCCAGTCGGCGGTGTAGACACCCGGCGCCCCGTCGAGGCCGTCGACTTGAATGCCGGAATCGTCTGCAAGCGCTGGCATCCCGGTCGCCTTGACCGCCGCGTGCGCCTTGATCCGGGCATTGCCGACAAAGGTGTCTTCGGTTTCGTCCGGTTCGGGCAGCTGCATTTCTGCCGCGCCCACGACCTGCACGCCGAATGGGGCGAACAGCTGCGCCATCTCTTCGAGCTTGCCCGCGTTGTGGGTTGCGATCAGAATGCGGTCGCCTTCGAACCGGCGCGTCATGCGCTTGCGGCCAATTGTGCGGCGGCCAATTCACCCACGCCTTTTTCAGCTAGGTCCATAAGGGCGTTCATCTGGTCGCGGGAATAGGTCGAGCCTTCGGCGCTCATCTGTACTTCGATCAATTGTTTGTCGCCGGTCATGATAAAGTTGCCGTCCACGCCCGCTTCGCTGTCCTCGGGGTAATCAAGGTCGAGCACGGGCTGGCCCGCATAGATGCCGCAGCTAATTGCAGCGACCGGAGAGATCAGCGGATCGGTGATGACATCGCCCACTTTCATCAGTTTGTTCACGGCCAGACGCAGCGCGACCCAACCCCCGGTGATCGACGCACAGCGGGTGCCGCCATCGGCCTGCAACACGTCGCAGTCCACGGTGATCTGACGTTCACCCAAGGCGACCCGGTCCACACCGGCGCGCAGGGCACGGCCAATGAGCCGCTGAATTTCCACGGTACGCCCGCCCTGCTTGCCCGACGCCGCCTCGCGCCGCATCCGGGTGTTGGTCGCGCGGGGCAACATGCCGTATTCCGCTGTCACCCAGCCCAGGCCGGACCCTTTGATGAACGGGGGCACTCGGTCTTCGATGGTGGCGGTACACAGCACATGCGTGTCCCCCATTTTGATCAGCACGGACCCCTCGGCATGTTTGGTAAAACCGGTCTCGATCACGACGGACCGCATTTCGTTCAACTCTCTTCCCGAGGGGCGCATATTCCATTCCTTTTTCTGACGCCCACGACCTAGCCCCCGCACCCCCCGTTGCGCAACCCCGATTGACCTTTGATTTCCACGACCTTTATTGAGTGTGAGATGACAGATGCGCGCACATTGCTGGATGAAATGAACGATCGCTCGCGCGAGGTGTTCCGCCGCGTGGTCGAAGGGTATCTGGACAGTGGCGACCCGGTAGGGTCGCGGACCCTGACCCGCGATTTCAGCGAAAAGGTGAGCGCCGCGACGATCCGCAACGTGATGCAGGATCTTGAGTTCATGGGATTGCTGGACAGTCCGCATATCAGTGCGGGCCGTATCCCGACGCAGTTAGGTCTGCGAATGTTTGTGGACGGGTTGCTTGAGGTTGGCGTCCCCGACGATGGCGACCGGGAAAAGATCGAAGCGACGCTGGGCACAAATGAAGGGGATGTGACGGGCCTGTTGGACCGCGTTGGATCGGCTTTGTCCGGGGTCACGCAAGGTGCGTCGCTGGTGCTGACGCCCAAGCAGGAAGCGCCGATCAAGCATCTGGAGTTTGTGCAGATTGGCGCGGAACAGGCGTTGGTTGTGATTGTCTTTGCTGACGGGCACGTGGAAAATCGGTTGTTCCAGCCACCTGCCGGACAAACGCCCAGCTCCATGCGCGAGGCGGCGAATTTCCTGAACGCGATGATCGAAGGGCGCACCCTGTCGGAAGTCAAAACCACCGTCCAGGCGCAGATTGCCGCCCGGCGTCAGGAACTGGACGCACTGTCCCGCGCCATGGTGGAAAGTGGCCTTGCCACATGGGAGGGCGAAGGGGATACGCCCGAACGGCTGATCGTCCGGGGCCGGTCCAACCTGCTGAGCGATTCGACCGAAGCCGAAGAGCTGGAGCGTGTGCGGAGCCTGTTTGACGACCTTGAACGCAAACGCGACATTGCCGAGTTCCTCGATCTGGCGCAGGACGGCGATGGCGTGCGCATTTTTATCGGGTCTGAGAACAAACTTTTCTCACTTTCGGGTTCCTCTTTGGTGGTTTCCCCATATATGAACGCGGATCGAAAGATCATCGGTGCGGTTGGGGTCATCGGACCCACGCGGCTCAATTATGGGCGGATCGTGCCGATCGTGGATTACACAGCGCAGTTGGTCGGGCGGATGCTGTCGGACCGCGGTGAAAGGTGACAAATGGCTGAGCCGAAGAACGAAGACTTTCTCGATGATATCGATATGGCCGAAGAAGAAGTCTACGCCGAAGAAATGGCCGAGATTGACGACGAGGCGCTTGAGCTTGACCAGCTTCGGGCGGAACGGGATGAGCTGAAGGACCGATTCATGCGTGCGCTGGCGGATGCTGAGAATGCGCGCAAGCGGTCCGAAAAAGACCGCCGCGAGGCCGAGAATTACGGCGGGTCAAAGCTGGCCCGCGATATGCTGCCCGTTTACGACAACATGAAGCGCGCGCTTGAGGCGGCGACGGATGAACAACGCGAAGTGTCCGGTGCCCTGCTCGAAGGGGTGGAGCTGACAATGCGTGAGCTGCTGAACGTGTTCAAGAAACACGGGATCGAACGGATTTCGCCGGAGGTTGGGGAAATGTTTGATCCCCAGCACCATCAAGCCATGTTCGAGGCTCCGGTGCCGGGGACCAAGGCAGGTGAGATCATACAGGTCAGCGCAGAGGGATTTATGCTGCATGATCGCCTGCTTCGACCGGCGCAGGTCGGGGTATCGTCCACACCGGCGAGCTAAATGTCTTGGGTCAAAATCGGTTCAGGTAATTGCGGAACGTCCAGAATTCCATCTCAAAGCCCCAGGTTGACTTCAACGAGTTGAAGTACTTCTCACCAGAGCGCATACTTCTTTCCTTCAACCGGTAGGAATTATAGCTTTCGAACAAAAGCCCCAGTTTTGTTTCCACGAGCGCCGCGATCAGTATGAAATCATCGGATGACGGGGCGCCGTTGCTGGATGAAATTCCGAGTTGCTTCACGATCGCGGACGCATTGAACCGGATCAGGCGTTCGACCACAGCACCAAGCGCTTTGCCGAACTGCTCGGATGCAAAAAATCCATTTCCGCCGGTCAACATATCCCTGTCCAGAAACAGCTTCACTTTTGTAGAGGCGTCATCCAGCAGTGGGCGCCAGTCCGTCTCGCTGAAGTTGTTGGCACGCCCCAAAT
The DNA here is from genome assembly GCF_947503385.1 of uncultured Tateyamaria sp. GTDB lineage: Bacteria > Pseudomonadota > Alphaproteobacteria > Rhodobacterales > Rhodobacteraceae > Tateyamaria. The sequence goes on along the minus strand of NZ_CANNDO010000001.1, from coordinate 434,651 downwards.
CAAGCATTTCGTCAACTTCCCCGTTCCGTCCAAAAGCCTGTCCGTTAAGCGTTTTTTTCACAGCCGGGGGCGCTGCTGGGGCAATCGGTGCGGGTGGTGTGGGTATCGCAGCTTTTTTCTTGGCTTTTTTCGTTTTGCTGAAAACTCTGTTTACCAGCGTGAATCTCGCTTTTGGCTTTGGTTTGGTCGCCATCGGCTTTTTCGGTCTCAGTTGTGGGTACGCCTGATAGAAGGCTTCTTCATCAAGATCTGGGTCAAAACCAAAATCAAACCCACCACACGCTGCGCCACCCAAATCCTCGCGGGCGATGTACGTGTCATAAATGGCCTTGATGTTCCGGTGCCGCGCGACATCCAAGAGAAACTCAATTTCTCCACCAGCCGCGCGGTGTTTTGCAAATTGCCGGAACGTCGTATGAATTTCTGTTTTGTCATCAAGTAGATCGTCAATTGTTTCCGGCATATCTTTGCCGCAGCAAATCAGTGTCATTGGTCTGTCCCTCGCTCGCTATCTGCACGAGGAAAAGGCATGGGAGACCGATTTTATTCGGTAAGGAATTCCTGACCTAGTCCGTTTTTGCGGCGTCCTTCAGCCGGTACAGCGCATCAAGTGCGTCGCGTGGGGTCATCTCATCCGGATGGATACCTTTCAGCAGGTCGAGCGCCGGGGAGGATTGCGGTGCGATCTGTTGCGGCGGTGGTGCGGCGGCGAACAGCGGCAGGTCGTCGATGATCGCTTTTTGGTTGCCGCCTTCGCGTTCGCCCTTTTCCAGCGCGTCCAGAACGACGCGGGCGCGGGCGATGACGGCGGGGGGCAGGCCCGCCAATTGCGCGACCTGCACACCATAGCTGCGGTCAGCGGCACCTTTGTGCACCTCGTGGAGAAAGACGACATCGCCGTCCCATTCCTTGACCGCTACGGTGGCGTTGTCGACGCCGTCGAGTTTGGCAGCGAGGGCCGTCATCTCGTGGTAGTGCGTGGCAAACAGGGCGCGGGATTGATTGACGTCGTGCAGATGTTCCAGCGTGGCCCATGCGATGCTGAGCCCATCATAGGTCGCTGTGCCGCGCCCGATCTCATCAAGGATCACCAGCGCCCGGTCATCGGCTTGGTTCAGGATCGCGGCGGTTTCCACCATCTCGACCATGAATGTCGACCGGCCCCGCGCCAGATCATCCGACGCGCCCACACGGCTGAACACTTGGCTGACGAGACCGATATGGGCGGCGGTTGCAGACACGTAGCTGCCCATTTGCGCGAGGATGGCAATCAGCGCGTTTTGCCGGAGAAAGGTTGATTTACCCGCCATGTTCGGTCCAGTCAGCAGCCAGATGGCGGCACTGTCCTCCGCCGTCAGTGCGCAATCATTGGCGATGAACGGCGCGCCGGTCTGTTTCAGCGCGGCCTCAACAACGGGGTGCCGCCCGCCGGTGATTTCGAACGCGCGGCTGGTGTCGAGGATCGGCTTGCACCAGTCCTCGGTCACGGCGAGGTGGGCCAGCGCGGTGCATACGTCCAGTTCGGCCAGCGCGCGGGTTGTCTGGCTGATCTGCGGAGCGGCGGCGAGGACCTGAGCGCGCAACGCCTCGAACAGGCGTTTTTCAATCTCCAACGCCTGACCACCGGCATTGAGAATTTTCGTCTCTAACTCGGACAATTCAACGGTTGTGAACCGCACCTGATTGGCCGTGGTCTGCCGGTGGATAAATGTTTCATTCAGCGGTTCCGACATCATCTTGGCCGCATGGGTCGCGGTGACTTCGATAAAGTAGCCCAGCACGTTGTTGTGCTTGACCTTGAGCGAATTGACGCCGGTCTGTTCGGCGTAGGTCTGTTGCAGTTGCGCGATGACGCTGCGCCCTTCGTCCCGCAGTGTGCGGGCTTCGTCCAGTTCCGGGTCGCACCCTTGCGCGATAAATCCACCGTCGCGCGCCAGCAGCGGGGGTTCGGCCACCAGCTGTTGGTCCAGCGTGTCAATCAGATCGTCGTGGCCCGCCAGATCGTTGATCGCAGAGTGCAGCAGCGCGGGGAGGTCGGGCTGCGCGCCTTGGTGTAGTTGTTGCGCCTGTGTCAGCCCGGCGCGGATCGCGGCAAGGTCACGCGGCCCGCCCCGATCCAGCGCAAGGCGCGACAGGGCGCGGTCAATGTCAGGCACGGGTTGCAGCGCTTTGCGGACAACCTCGCGCGCGGCGCCGTCGTTGACATGGTGCGCGACGGCGTCGAGGCGGGTTGAAACAGTCTCTAAATCGCGGGAAGGAGATGAAACCCGGCGTTCCAGCAGGCGCGCGCCCGCGGCGGTCACTGTCCGGTCGATCACAGCCAGCAGTGATCCGGCACGACCCCCGGACAGGGCTTGGGTCAGTTCCAGATTGCGCCGCGTCGCGGCGTCGATCTGTACGGTGCGCGACACACTTTCCTGTTGCGGGGGACGCAGCAGCGGCAGTTTGCCCTTTTGCGTGATCTCCAGATAAGCGACCAGCGCGCCCATCGCGCCCACCTCGGCCCGCGAAAATGACCCGAAGGCGTCCAGAGTCGCCGTTTTGAACAGCGCGGCCACGCGGTCCTCTCCCGCAGCACTGTCAAAGGACGCACGCCCCAGCGGCGTGAGAGCGACGCCAAAATCGTCGGTGAGCTCGCGCATCTCGGCCTCGGCGCTGTCGGACACGATGAGTTCCGAAGGCGCCAGCCGGGCCAGTTCAGGCCCTAACAGGGCCAATTCGACCGCCATGACGTGAAATGCCCCGGTCGAGATATCGACCCATGCCAGCCCGCCTGTCCCACGCACCTGCGCATAGGCGGCGAGGAAATTGTGCCGCCGCGCCTCAAGCAACGAATCCTCGGTCAGTGTGCCGGGCGTGACCAGCCGCACGACGTCACGTTTGACAACGGCCTTGTAGCCACGCTTTTTCGCCTCTGCCGGGCTTTCCAATTGTTCGCAGACGGCCACGCGGAACCCTTTGCGGATCAGCGTCAGAAAATACCCTTCGGCTGCGTGGACCGGGACGCCGCACATGGGAATATCCGCGCCGTCGTGCTTGCCACGTTTGGTCAGCGCGATATCCAGCGCCTCGGCCGCGGCGACAGCGTCGTCAAAGAACATCTCGTAGAAATCGCCCATGCGATAGAACAGGAGCGCCCCTTCGTGCGCCGCCTTGATCTCGAGATATTGCGCCATCATCGGCGTCACAGACATGCCCGACCCCCCGTTTCGCGCGACCTTACAAAGCGCTGCTGCCAAGCGAAACCCAAAGTCGGATTGAGACGTCCCCGGCGCTGGGCTAAGAACACGCGACGCAGGAGGACAATTATGAGCAAGACCAAGGTGACCGCGGAGGACGCGCTGGCGTTCCACATGGAGCCGACACCCGGCAAGTTTGAGGTGCAGGCCACCGTGCCGATGACCACGCAGCGGGATCTGAGCCTTGCCTATTCGCCCGGTGTCGCGGTGCCCTGCGAAGCCATCGCGGAGAACCCCGAGACGGCGTATGACTATACGAACAAGGGCAACCTTGTCGCGGTGATTTCCAACGGGACGGCGGTGCTGGGCCTTGGCAACCTTGGTGCGCTGGGGTCGAAACCGGTGATGGAAGGCAAAGCGGTCCTGTTCAAGCGGTTCGCCGACGTGAACTCCATCGACATCGAGTTGGACACCGAAGACCCGGATGCGTTCTGCAATGCGGTCAAGCTGATGGGGCCGACATTTGGTGGCATCAACCTTGAGGATATCAAGGCACCGGAATGTTTCATCATCGAACAGCGCCTGAAGGAAGAGATGGATATCCCCGTCTTCCATGACGACCAGCACGGCACGGCAGTGATCTGTGCGGCGGGGCTGATCAATGCGCTGCATATTTCGGGCAAGAAAATCGAGGATGTGAAGATTGTCCTGAACGGCGCCGGGGCTGCCGGGATTGCGTGTATCGAATTGCTGAAAAGCATGGGTGCGCGGCATGACAATTGCATTGTGTGCGACACCAAGGGCGTGATCTATCAGGGCCGCACCGAGGGGATGAACCAGTGGAAGTCGGCCCATGCGGTCAAGACCGACCTGCGCAGCCTCGAAGAGGCGATGAAGGGTGCGGACGTGTTTCTCGGCGTCTCCGTCAAAGGTGCGGTGACACCTGCGATGGTCGAAAGCATGGCAGATAACCCGGTGATCTTTGCCATGGCCAACCCGGACCCCGAGATCACCCCCGAAGAGGCGCACGAGGTGCGCATGGACGCGATCGTGGCCACGGGGCGCAGTGACTATCCAAACCAGGTCAATAATGTGCTGGGCTTTCCGTACCTGTTCCGCGGCGCGCTCGACATCCATGCGCGCGCGATCAATGACGAGATGAAGATTGCCTGTGCCCAAGCGCTTGCCGCGCTGGCACGCGAGGACGTGCCGGACGAGGTGGCCATGGCCTATGGCAAGTCGCTGACCTTTGGGCGGGATTACATCATTCCGACGCCATTTGACCCGCGTCTGATTCACCGCATTCCGCCTGCTGTGGCCAAGGCGGGCATGGACACAGGTGCTGCACGGCGGCCCATCATCGACATGGAGGCTTATGAGCTGAGCCTGAAGTCGCGGATGGACCCGACGGCGAGCATCCTGACCGGCATCAACGCCCGCGCCCGTGCCGCACAGGCGCGCATGATCTTTGCCGAAGGGGACGACCCGCGCGTGTTGCGCGCGGCGGTGATGTACCAGCGGTCGGGTTTTGGTAAATCGCTGGTCGTGGGCCGGGCCGAAGACGTGAAAGCCAAGCTGGAAGAGGCGGGCATGAGCGACGCGGTGCGCGAGTTGGACGTGGTGAATGCGGCCAACACCACGCATTTGGATGCGTACAAAGAGCATCTGTACCAGCGGCTGCAACGGCGCGGGCATGACCGGCAGGACATTCACCGGTTGGCGGCGCGTGACCGTCACGTCTTTGCGTCGCTGATGCTGGCGCATGGGCATGGCGACGGGCTGGTCACCGGGGCGACGCGCAAGTCGGCGCATGTGCTGGAGCGGCTGAACCATGTGTTCGACGCGCATGAGAATTCCAAGGCGGCGGGCGTGACGGCGGTGCTGCACAAAGGGCGGATCGTGCTCATTGGCGACACGCTGGTGCATGAATGGCCCAGCGAAGAGGACCTTGCCGATATCGCGGAACAGGGCGCGCATGTGGCGCGGAACCTCGGGCTTGAGCCGCGCGTGGCCTTTGTCAGCTTTTCCACCTTTGGCTATCCGGTGTCGGAGCGGGCGGAAAAGATGCACGCCGCCCCCCGCGTGCTGGACGCCCGTGGCGTTGATTTCGAATACGAGGGCGAGATGACCGTGGACGTCGCGCTGAATGCGCAGGCGCAGGCAGCCTATCCGTTTTCGCGGCTGACCGGGCCGGCGAATATCCTTGTTGTGCCTGCGCGCCACTCGGCCAGTATTTCGGTCAAGCTGATGCAGGAAATGGCCGGAGCCACGGTGATTGGACCGATCCTGACGGGTGTCGGATCGTCGATCCAGATTTGCTCGGCGGTCTCGACGGCCAATGACATCCTGAATATGGCGGTGCTGGCGGCGTGCAAGGTGGGGGAATGAGCGTCTTCAACCTTGGCTCGATCAATGTGGATAATTTCTATCGCGTGCCGCACATCCCCGCACCGGGAGAGACGCTGGCCGCGACGGAGTTTTCGCGCGGACTGGGGGGCAAGGGGGCCAACATGTCGGTGGCCGTGGCCCGTGCGGCGGCGCGGGCGATCCACATTGGTGCCGTTGGCGCCGATGGCGCGTGGTGTGTCGAGCGGTTGACGGAATACGGCGTGGACACACGGCATATCGCCACGCTTGCGGGCGGCCAGACGGGTCATGCAAACATCGCCGTGGCCGATGACGGTGAAAACCAGATCGTGATTTTTGGTGGCACCAATCAGCAGATCACAGATGCGATGATTGGCGGCGCATTGTCCGAGGCTGGGCCGGGGGATACGCTTCTGATCCAGAACGAAACAAATGGGCAAGTTGCTGCGGCAGCCATGGCGCGTGATCTGGGGTTGCGCGTGGTCTATGCGGCGGCACCGTTCGACGCAAAAACAGTCTCTGATATTGCGGAATATGCTGATTTTCTGGTGTTGAACGAGGTCGAAGCGCAGCAGTTGCGTGCGGCATTGGGCAAGGACCTCACCGCACTGGGCATAGACAATGTGGTGGTGACGATGGGTGGCGATGGCAGCCGTTGGTTGGACGTGGCAGGCGGTTCGGAAACCCATGTGCCCGCAGTGCCCGTGACCCCCGTTGATACCACCGGCGCGGGCGACACGTTCACCGGGTATCTGATCGCAGGGCTGGATCGTGGGATGCCGATGGAACAAGCGCTGCGTCTCGCCACGCAAGCGGGGGCCCTCATGGTCACGCGGCATGGAACGGCGGACGTGATCCCCGACCTCAAGGATATCGAGGACGCGCGGCTGGCTTAACTGCCCGCAAACGGCGCAGCCGATCCCCACAGCGCTTTGACACGGGCATCGCGCCCGCAGGCTTGCCGGTAAGCTGTGTACGCCTTGGCCTTGGATTTCGGGCCAAAGCGGGTCAGGATCACCTTGTCCTGTTTGTAGTAATCCTGGTGATAGCTGTCGGCGGGGTAAAACTCGCCCGCTGCGTTGATCGGCGTCACAATGGGCTGACCAAGGTCGGCCTGTGCTGCGGCCTTGGCGCGTTCCGCTGCGGCGGCTTGGTCGGGGGTCGCGAAAATTGCCGTGGTGTACGTATAGCCGCGGTCGCAGAATTGGCCGCCCGCATCCGTCGGGTCGATGGAGCGGAAAAACAGAGACAAAAGCGTCTCTGTCGTCACCTTGGACGGATCATATGTGATCTGGACCGCCTCAACATGGCCGGTGCCGCCGCGCACGACCTGCTTGTAGGTCGGGTTTTCCACATCGCCGCCGGTAAAGCCGGAAACAGCCTCCTTCACGCCCGCGACTTTCTCGAAATCGGCCTCGACGCACCAGAAACAGCCCCCTGCAACGGTGAGCGTCTCAAGGTCCTGTGCGTGGGATGATTTGGTCTGGGCAACCATTCCGATGGCGATGGTCAGGCCAAGCAGGACGGTTTTGAACGTGCGGGTCTGTGTCATGGCAGTGCCTCCTGTCAGGAAGTGTGGCGCGGGTTTTGTTTTGCCTCAATTCACGGGCGCGCGAGGTCGCGCGGTCGTGAATTGGCGTTTCTTTCCGGTAATACGCCCGATAGCGTGGCCCGGATGACAAAACGCATTGCCATGTGGTCGGGGCCGCGAAACCTGTCGACCGCCATGATGTACAGCTTTGCCGCGCGGGGAGATGCCCGCGTGGTGGATGAGCCGTTCTATGCCGCCTATCTGGCAGAAACGGGGGCGGATCATCCCATGCGCGACGCGGTGCTTGCGTCGCAGCACGTGGATGCGGATACGGTTGCAAAATCGCTGATTTCGTCCGTATCAGAGCCTGTTTTCTACCAGAAACATATGACGCATCACATGCTGGATCACTGGTCGCTGGACTGGATGCAGGAGGTGCAGAACGTCATCCTGATCCGTCACCCCGCGCGGGTCGTGGCGAGTTATCGCCGCAAACGCGAAGCGCCGACGCTGGATGATCTTGGCTTTGTTCAGCAGACGCGCATCGCGGGACTGGTCGATGATCCGATCATCGTGGACGCGGCGGACATTCGCGCGGACCCGGCGGGTATGTTGCAGAAACTGTGCGCTGCACTGTCGATCCCGTGGACGGAAAACATGCTGTCATGGTCTGCGGGCGGGCATCCGGCGGACGGTGTCTGGGCGGCCCATTGGTACGGGGCGATTCACCGGTCGACCGGGTTTGACGGGCCAGAAGGCCCGCTGCCGGATGTGGATGACCCGTTGGTGGACGCGGGCCTGCCCCATTACGAGGCATTGGCCGCCCGCCGCCTTATTTGAGCCGCTTGTCCCGCGCGGCCAGCAGTTTCAGGCGCAGCGCGTTCAACTGGATGAAGCCTGCGGCGTCTTTCTGATCGTAGGCACCGGCGTCGTCTTCGAATGTCACATGCGCCTCGGAATAAAGCGAGTGATCGGACCAGCGGCCCACAGTGCGCGCGAGACCTTTGTAGAGTTTCAGGCGCACCGTGCCGGTCACGTGGTCCTGACTGCGGTCGATCAGGGCTTGCAGCATCTCGCGCTCGGGCGAGAACCAGAAGCCGTTATAGATCAGTTCGGCATAGCGTGGCATCAGCTCGTCCTTGAGGTGCGCGGCACCCCGGTCCAGCGTAATCTGTTCGATGCCCCGGTGCGCCTCAAGCAGAATGGTGCCGCCGGGGGTCTCGTAAATGCCACGGGATTTCATACCGACAAAGCGTCCTTCGACAAGGTCGAGGCGGCCAATGCCGTGCTTGCCGCCCAATGCGTTCAGCTTGGTCAGGACGGTGGCCGGAGACATCGATTCCCCGTTGATAGAGACTGCATCGCCCTTCTCAAAACCCACCTCGATATATTCGGCTGTGTCAGGCGCGTCCTCGGGCGCGACGGTGCGCTGGTAAACGTAATCGGGCGCGTCCTCGGCGGGGTCTTCGAGCACTTTGCCCTCCGAAGAGGTGTGCAGCAGGTTGGCGTCCACACTGAACGGGGCCTCGCCGCGTTTGTCCTTGGCAATCGGGATTTGGTTTTTCTCGGCAAAGTCGATGAGCTTGGTGCGGCTCGACAGATCCCATTCGCGCCACGGCGCGATCACCTTGATGTCGGGGTTCAGCGCGTAGGCGGCCAGTTCGAACCGCACCTGATCGTTGCCCTTGCCTGTTGCCCCATGGGCCACGGCATCCGCACCCTCGGCGGCGGCAATTTCGACCAGACGTTTTGAGATCAGGGGACGCGCGATAGAGGTGCCCAACAGGTACAACCCTTCGTACAGCGCATTGGCGCGGAACATCGGGAACACGAAATCGCGCACAAATTCTTCGCGCAGGTCTTCGATATAGATGGCGGTCGCGCCCATCATCTCGGCCTTGGCGCGCGCTGGCTCCAGCTCTTCGCCCTGACCCAGATCGGCGGTGAATGTCACCACCTCGCAACCGTATTCGGTTTGCAGCCATTTCAGGATGATCGAGGTGTCGAGGCCACCGGAATAGGCCAGCACAACTTTCTTGGGCGCGCTCATCATGGGTTCCTTCGTGTCAGAGTCGTGGGCCGATACCGCTTTTGGCGCAGAGGGGCAAGATTGACCGGCCTTGGCCCGGGCGCTAGGTCAACCGGATCATTGCGGCGAGGGACGACATGGATTTTGTGAAGGGCGCGCAAGCCGCCGAGGCCGCGATGCGCGCCGTGTTTCCCGCCACGCCGCTTTTGCGCAATGACCTGCTGTCAGAGCGGTATGGGGCGGACATCTGGCTCAAGCGCGAAGACCTGAGCCCGGTGCGATCCTACAAGCTGCGCGGGGCGTTCAATGCGATGCGCAAGGCACGGGCACAGGTCTATGTGTGTGCGAGCGCGGGCAATCACGCGCAGGGTGTCGCGTTCATGTGTCGGCATTTTGGGGTGCATGGCGTGGTGTTCATGCCGGTGACGACGCCACAGCAAAAGATCATGAAGACGCAGATGTTTGGTGGCGATCAGGTGGAGGTGCGGCTGGTTGGCGACTATTTCGATGATACGTTGGCGGCGGCGCAGGCCTATTGCACGTCCGAGGGTGCGCATTTTCTGTCGCCCTTTGATGATGAGGACGTGATCGAAGGGCAGGCATCGGTGGGCGTCGAGATTGCGCAGCAACTGGGCGGCGATCCCGATCACATCGTGGTGCCGGTTGGCGGCGGTGGTCTGTCGTCGGGGTTGCGCAGCTATTTTGGACCACAGGTCGCTATGAGTTTCGTCGAACCGACCGGCGCGCCGTCCTTGGCCGAAGCGCTGCGCCATGGGGCGCCGCGGGATGTGTCGCCGATCGACAGTTTCGTTGATGGTGCGGCGGTGGCCAAGATCGGCGCACGGACGTTCGCGCGGCTGTCGGGTGTCGCGCAGAGCGACGTGCTGACGCTGGATGAGGATCGGATTTGTGCAACGATCATCGAGATGTTGAACGTCGAGGGTGTCGTGCTGGAACCCGCCGGGGCGCTGGCCATCGAAGCGCTGAGCGAAGTGGCCGACCGGATCAAGGGCAAGCGTGTGGTCGCGATTGCCTCGGGTGGCAATTTCGATTTTGAGCGGTTGCCGGAGGTCAAGGAACGGGCGCAGCGCTATTCCGGGGTCAAGAAGTACTTTATCCTGCGGATGCCGCAGAGGCCCGGCGCGCTCAAGGATTTTCTGGGCATTCTGGGACCAGAGGATGACATCGCCCGGTTCGAATATCTGAAGAAATCCGCGCGCAATTTCGGGTCTGTTCTGATCGGGTTGGAAACAACCAAACCGGAGAATTTCGACCGGTTGCTGTCTGCGCTGGATGAGGCCGGGTTTACCTATACTGACATCACCGCGAATGAGACGTTGGCCCAGTTCGTGATCTAGGCTGCGGCACCTTGGGACAACCCGGCTTCGAACGTCGCTTTGGAGGCGTGAAAGCAGTCGAGGATTTCGGGCACATTTACAGCAGCGGCGTGTCCTGCGGCAGCCGCCTTTTCCCCGGCGCTGCACAGGTTTGAGAAGGCTTCAAACCCCAGATTGAGCGCGCTGCCTTTGAGAAAATGCAGGTCCTCTTCGAGCCGGGACAGGTCCGGGCCCGCACTCAGAGCGTCGATCACGCCGGACACCTCTTCGAGAAAGAGCGGCACAACTTCTTCGAAATCTTCAGCGCCGATTTCATCCCGCAAATCGGACACGCGTTGCCAGTCGATCATCACCAGAATCCTTTCAAAGAACACCGTAGACACCAGAGGATTAAGCGTTCGTAACCCGGAAAAGTTTAACGAAAGAATTGCCCCGATTCAGCCAGCGTTAAGCCGGGCGCACCTATGTAAAGCACAACATGTTTTGGGGTAGAATTCGGTACGATGTCGACAGCGCTTTCGGATAACCGGCAACAGCCGACCGCTGATGCGGAACAGTCTCCGGTGCAGCGCGTGCTGATCGTGGATGACAGCCGGTTGCAGCGGAAAATCCTGTCCAGTTCGGTGAAACGCTGGGGGTTCGAAGTGTACGAAGCCGCCTCTGGCGAGGAGGCGCTGAACCTTTGCGCACAGTTGCAGCCCGACTTGGTGCTAAGTGACTGGATGATGCCCGGCATGAACGGGCTTGAGTTTTGCGACGCATTCCGCAGTCTGCCGGGCGACCGGTACGGTTATTTCATCCTGCTCACGTCCAAAAGTGAGAAGGACGAAGTGGCCATGGGTCTTGAGGCCGGGGCCGACGATTTCCTGACCAAGCCCGTGGATGCCAACGAATTGCGCGCCCGCATCACTGCGGGCGAACGCATCGTGCGGATGCAGCGCGAGTTGACGGAAAAGAACCGACTAATTTCGGAAACGCTGGACGAATTGCAGCGGCTCTACGATTCCCTCGACAACGACTTGCTGGAAGCCAAGAAGCTGCAACAGTCGCTTATCCCAGTGCGGCACAAGGCCTTTGCCTCCGGCGACGTGTCCCTGATGCTGCGGTCCAGCGGCCACGTGGGTGGTGATCTTGTCGGGTTTTTCCCGGCGGAGGAGGATCATCTTGGACTGTATTCCATCGACGTGTCGGGCCACGGTATCAGTTCCGCGCTGATGACAGCCCGTTTGGCGGGTTACCTGTCGGCCTCTGCGCCGGATCAGAATGTGGCGCTGGGCAAGGGCGAGGACGACACTTACCATTTTCTGCCCCCCGCCGCGGTGATCGAAACGCTTAACAACCTCGTCTTGGACGAGATGGAGACAGAGCATTACTTTACCCTGTTGCTGGCCGATCTGAACCTGAAGACGGGCGAAGTGCGCATGGCACAGGCCGGCCATCCGCACCCGGTCATTCAACGCGCCGATGGACGTATCGAACAGACCGGCCCGGGCGGGTTTCCTGTGGGGCTGATGTCCGGCATTACGTTTACAGAGTTCGAAACGCGCTTGCATCCCGGGGACCGCCTGCTGTTGCTGTCCGATGGTGTGATCGAATGCCCGGCAGAGGATGACACGATGCTCGACGAATCCGGGCTTGAGGACATGCTGCGCCAGCTACACGACACTAAGGGTCCCGCATTGTTCGAGGCGCTGTTGTGGCAGTTGGGTGAATTCGCCGGTGGTCAGGCGTTTCCCGACGATGTGTCGGGCATCCTGTTTGAATTTCAGGGCGTGCCAGCCTCGACGTAGCGCCACAGAAACTGCCGGTCCCCGTCATTGCCCAGCGCCGGGATCGCCTTGGCCTGCGCCATCCACAATGTTTCGTGATCGGGTTCGATTGGATCGGCAATTTGCCGTACCGGATGCGCAACATAGACATGGCACAGCTTTTCCGCCCAAAGATCGTATTCCGGCATAAAGACAAAGCGCCGAAAGGCACCCAAACGCCGGGGCCGCGCGATACGCCAGCCGATCTCTTCCATCACTTCGCGATGCAGCGCCTGAAGCGGGCTTTCACCGGGGTCAATGCCGCCGCCGGGCAGTTGGATATCCGGCCGGGCACCCATCTGACAGGTCAAAAGCACCCGCCCACCGCGCGGTAGGATCGCATATGCTCCGGGCCGCAGCGTATAGCGGCGGCGCTCCGGCGTGTGTCCGACGCGGGGGATCAAATGCGGGCCCCTTTCAGTTTTGCTCAAGGCGCTTATATAGTCGCGATATGCCAACCTCCGGCGTGTAAGGAAACCCCAATGACCACTGGCTCGCAAATTGCGTGGGACGACAGCGTCCTGCCCTTCCAACTTGATGCATCGGACATCCGTGGCCGCCTCGCGCGGTTGGACGGGGTGTTGCAGGGCATCCTGAAACAGCACGACTACCCGCCACAGGTCGAAGCGCTGGTGGCGGAAATGGCGTTGCTCACCGCCTTGATCGGTCAAACGGTCAAGCTGCGGTGGAAGCTGCAATTGCAGGTCCAGTCCAAGGGGCCGGTGCGTATGATTGCCACCGATTATTATGGCCCGGAGGAAGAAGGCGGGATCGCGCGCATTCGCGCTTATGCCAGCTATGATGCGGACCGGCTGACCGATGCCGCGCCGTTCGATCAGGTGGGCGAGGGGTACTTTGCCATCATGATTGATCAGGGGCAGGGCATGACGCCGTACCAAGGCATCACCCCGCTGGCGGGCGGATCTCTTGCGGCCTGTGCCGAGGCGTATTTTGCCCAGTCCGAGCAATTGCCGACACGGTTCAATCTGAGTTTTGGTCAGTCGACCGAACCCGGTGTGGCGGAGCATTGGCGCGGGGGCGGCATCATGTTGCAACACATGCCCAAGGCGTCACCCTTTGTCGCCCAAGGCGAAGGGTCGGGCGATGTGCTGACAGCGTCTGATCTGGTGCAGGGCGACGAGGAAGAGAACTGGAACCGCGCCAATATCCTGCTGGACACAGCGGAGGCGATGGAACTGATGGGCCCACAGCTTGAGCCCAATGATCTGCTGTTGCGTCTGTTTCACGAGGAAGAACCGCGTGTCTATGATGCGCAGCCGGTTCGTTTCGGTTGCACATGTTCGGAGGATCGTGTCCGGCAAAGCCTGTCGATCTACTCGGCCCGCGACATCGAAAAGATGACGACGGATGCGGGGCGCGTGACAGCGGATTGCCAGTTCTGCGGGGCGCATTACGACCTTGATCCTGCAACTGTCGGGTTTGAGGCCGAAGACAGTGCCTGACCTTCTTGACCGCACCCGGCGCGCCTTGGAGCAGCCGGGTGCGGCGTCGTCCGACTATGACCTGAACCCGGATGTGACCTTGCCGGAGGGGCGCAAGCTCCGTCCGGCGGCAGTGCTTGCCCCGATCATGGAAACGACGCGGGGGCTGGAGTTGATCCTGACCAAACGGTCATCGGCACTCAAGCACCATCCGGGCCAGATCGCCTTTCCGGGGGGTAAGCAGGATGAAGGTGACGCATCGCTTGAGGCAGCAGCGCTGCGCGAAGCGCGCGAAGAGATCGGGCTACCGCCTGATCGGGTGAAAATTCTGGGCACCTTCGCCCCGCATGAGACGGTGACGGGATTCACGGTCACGCCGGTAATTGCCCATGTGACCGCGCCGTTCGATATTCGCCCTGAAGCGGGCGAGGTCGAAGACGTGTTTTTTGTCCCGCTGGCGCATGTTCTGACCGCTGACCATTTTGTCGTGGAATCGCGGCGGTGGCGTGGTGCGCGGCGGTCCTATTACGCGGTGCCATATGGGCCCTATTACATCTGGGGCGCAACCGCGCGTATACTGCGCACATGGACCGACAGCCTGCCTTCCGACTAGACCCTGAAAATGGTTTTTTGACCGATCCGGGCGGACAACGTGTGTGTGGCTTGCTCGAAGACGCAGGTCATTGCGCGTATTTCGTCGGCGGCTGCGTGCGCAATGCGGTGATGGGCGTTGCGGCTTCGGATGTGGATATCGCGACGGATGCAAGCCCCGATGACGTGATGCATATCGCGGAAGAGGGCGGAGTGCGCGCCGTGCCAACCGGGCTTGATCATGGGACGGTGACACTGGTGATCGATGGTACACCCTATGAGGTCACCACATTTCGCCGCGACGTCGACACGGACGGACGGCGGGCGGTGGTCGTATTCTCGACCCGGATGGACGACGACGCGCGGCGCCGTGATTTCACGATGAACGCGCTTTATGCGGATCGCCACGGCTGGGTGCATGATCCGGTGGGTGGCCTTCGGGATGCGCAGGCGCGGCGGGTGCGGTTCATTGACGATCCGGTGCAGCGCATCCGCGAGGATTACTTGCGCGCGCTGCGATTTTTCCGGTTCAGCGCGTGGTATGCAGACCCTGATTTGGGCTGGGATGCGGACGCGCTGGCTGCGATTGCCGAAACGCTGGACGGATTGCACACTTTGTCAGCCGAACGGGTCGGGGCAGAAACGCTGAAACTGTTGTCCGCACCCAACCCGGCGCCTGCGGTGTCGGTCATGGCGCGCGTCGGAGTGTTGGCACGTCTGATACCGGGTGCGGATGACACAATGATTGGCCCGGTTGTGCATATGGGCGACGCCGTACCGGCCGATCCGATCACGCGGCTTGCGGCGTTGGGCGGGCAGGATGTGGGGGACCGATTGCGCCTGTCTCGCAATCAGCAGAAACAGCTGGACGCGGTGCGCAGCTTGTCAGGCAGCACGCGCGGATTTCGTGCGTTGGGATACCTCGCCGGAGTTGCGGCGGCGCAAGGTGCCGCGATCCTCAGGGCGGCGACGATGCACACGCCATTGCCGGGTGGTTGGCAGGACGAGATTGCGACAGGGGCAGACACCAAATTTCCAGTGACAGCGGCGGATTTCCCCGACCTGCAAGGCCCCGCATTGGGCCAACGTCTCAAGGCGTTGAAACAGGACTGGCTGGCCTCTGACCTGTCGCTGACAAAAGAAGCGCTTTTGGGCGGGTGACACCAAGGGCGACTCGTTGTAAGCATGTGACAACCCAAAGGAGGGACTCATGGTTCGCGGGATCTGGAACGACACCTGATATTGTCGCACGCCGTCCGTTGTGACGCACGCGCCTGATGGCGCGCGTTACAGCCATGATTCAATACCTCCCTACAGGTTTCTCCCATGTTCAAGTTTTTCGAGTCGCTGGTCGACCCATACGCGCCGTACTCCGAAGATGACGTGCCCCCCAACCGGTTGTGGCCGTTTCTGCGCACCTATCTAAAGCCGTTTCGCGGTTTGATCCTAATCACTTTCGTGATCAGTACCGTCGTCGCCTTTAGCGAGATCCTGCTGATCTGGTACGTGGCGAGAATCGTTGACCTGTTGGCCCAAGGCACGCCCGATCTGATCATCCCGGAATACGGGTTTGAGTTTGTCCTTGTTGCCATTTGGGTGCTGGTGTTGCGTACAGGCGTTGCATTCATTGATGTGGCGTTGTTGCACAACACGCTGCTGCCCAACCTTGGGACGCTGATCCGCTGGCGGTCGCATCGGCACGTGTTGCGCCAGTCCGTTGGCTGGTTCGAAAATGATTTTGCTGGTCGCATTGCCAATCGCATCATGCAGACCCCGCCCGCCGCAGGCGAGGCGATGTTCCAGGTTTTGGATGCCGGGTCGTTTTTTATCACGTCGGTGGTCGGGGCGGTCATCCTTCTGATGACATTCGATCTGTGGCTGGCGCTGCCGTTGCTGTTCTGGATTGTGGGATATCTTGGCCTGATGCGTTGGGTGATCAAGCGGGCCGGCCCGGCGGCCAAGGCCAGTTCGGACGCGCGCAGTGCGATCACGGGGCGTGTTGTCGACAGTTACTCCAATATCCATTCGGTCAAGATGTTTGCCCACCATGATCGCGAGATCGATTACGCCCGCGAGGCAATCGAGAATGCGCGCCAGACCTTTATGACCGAGATGCGGATCGTGACGCGCATGGATCTGATGCTGACCGTGTTGAACGCCTGCATGATCGTGTCGATGGGGGCGTTGGCCATCTGGCTCTGGATTGGCGGGTTCACGACCGAGGGGATGGTGGCTGCGGCCCTGACCATCGCCTTGCGGCTCAACAACATGACCTACTGGATCATGTGGGCGATGACTTCGCTGGTTCAGAACCTCGGCATTATTTCCGAAGGCATGGAGACAATCGCCCAACCGATCACGCTGGTGGATGCGCCGGACGCCAAGCGGTTGCAGATCGAAACGGGCGAGATCGAGCTGGACGCCCTGACCCACCATTATGGACGTGACAGTGGCGGTTTGGCCGCGATTTCGACCACAATCAGGCCGGGCGAAAAGGTCGGACTTATTGGCCGGTCGGGCGCGGGCAAATCGACCTTGGTCAAGCTGTTGTTGCGGTTCTACGACCCCGAGGGCGGTCGTATCCTGATCGACGGGCAGGACATCACGCAGGTGACGCAGGACAGTCTGCGGCTGAACATCGGGATGGTGCAGCAGGACAGTTCACTGCTGCATCGGTCGGTGCGCGACAACATTCTGTACGGACGGCCCGATGCGACCGAAGAAGAGATGTTTGCCGCTGCCCGTCAGGCGCAGGCGCATGAGTTCATTCTTGATCTTCAGGACCCGGAGGGTCGCACCGGCTATGACGCCCAGGTGGGTGAGCGGGGCGTGAAACTGTCCGGCGGGCAGCGACAGCGGATCACGCTGGCGCGTGTGATCCTCAAGAACGCGCCGATCCTGCTGTTGGACGAGGCGACATCAGCACTTGATTCCGAGGTGGAAGCGGCGATTCAGGACACGCTTTACCAGATGATGGAGGGCAAGACGGTCATCGCCATTGCGCACCGTTTGTCCACCATCGCGGAAATGGACCGCATCCTTGTCCTCGACGGCGGAAAAATTGTCGAAGACGGAAGCCACGACGCGCTTTTGACCCAAGGCGGCCTATATTCGGAGTTCTGGGCGCGCCAATCCGGCGGGTTCATCGCGACCGAGGCTGCCGAGTGAAGATCGAGAACTGGATCCGTTCCTTTGACCGGGCAGAAGGGCCGCCGCCGGAAACGCTGTGGCCCTTTATGCGCTGGTGTTTGTCTGGTGCGTGGCCCGCGCTGTGGCTGGCGGCGCTGTGTTCCGCGCTGGCCGGTGTGCTGGAGGCGGGTACGGCCCTGATCCTTGGACGGGTCATTGACGCAACGGTGCAGCTGGGGCCCGACGGATTCTTTTCGGTGACCAATATCGGGCTGCTCATGGGTGCGCTGGCGTTTTTCCTGATTGCCCGCCCGACGCTGTTTGGGCTGAGTGCGGCGACCAACGCGATCATTGTGCAGCCCAATGTAAACCCGCTGGTTCTGTCGCGCCTGCATCGCTGGACGCTGGGCCAGTCGGTTGGGTTCTTTGACGACGATTTCGCCGGGCGTATCGCGCAAAAGCAGATGCAGGCGGCGCGCGCCGTGACGGACGTGGTGTCGGAATTCATCAACGTTGTGGCCTTTGCGCTGGCGTCGCTGGCGGGGTCGGTGCTGTTGCTGTTTGCGATTGATTGGCGGGTGGCGCTTGGCTTTGGGGTGTGGCTCTGCCTCTACTTCATGCTGATCCGCTGGTATTTGCCGCGCATCCGCAAACGGTCCGCAGCACGGGCGGGCGCGCGCGCGATGGTGTCCGGGCAGGTCGTGGACACGATCACCAATATCAAGACGGTCAAGCTGTTTGCCCATGACGATCACGAGGATCAGGCAGCGCTGGGCGCGATGCAGGGGTTTCGCGACACCGCTGTGCGCTTTGGCTACCTGTCCGCCGGGTTCCGGTTTGCGTTGATGAGCCTTGCCGGGCTGTTGCCGGTGCTGCTGCTGGGCGGGACCATCGTGATATGGCAGATGGGACAGGCGACGCCGGGCGATATCGTGGCGGCCGGTGCCGTGGCGGTGCGGATCAGCCAGATGACCGGCTGGGTCAGCTTTACGCTTATGGCGATCTATTCCAACATCGGTGAGATCGAGGACGGCATTCGCACGCTGACCCCGCGCAACCGGGTCGAGGATGGGCCGGAGGCGCAGGCGTTGCAGGTGCCGGACGGCGGCATCGCGTTTGACGGAGTCGAGTTCCGCTATGGCCGGGACGCAGGCGGGATCGACGCGCTGTCGCTGGATATTCGGCCCGGCGAAAAGGTTGGGATAGTCGGCGCGTCAGGGGCCGGGAAATCCACGCTCGTGGCGCTGCTCTTGCGGCTGTATGACAGTGAAAAGGGCCAGATCCGGATAGACGGGCAGGAAACGCGCAGTGTCACGCAGGACAGTCTGCGCCAGTCCATCGGCATGGTCACGCAGGAAACGGCGATGTTCAATCGCTCGGCCCGTGACAACATCCTCTATGGTCGGCCCGACGCCACCGAAGACGAGATGATTGCGGCGGCGCGAAAGGCCGAGGCGCATGACTTCATCCTCGACCTTCAGGATCACAAGGGGCGCACCGGCTACGACGCGCATCTGGGCGAGCGGGGCGTGAAATTGTCGGGCGGACAGCGGCAGCGGATCGCCTTGGCGCGTGCGATCCTCAAGGATGCGCCCATTCTGGTGCTGGACGAGGCGACAAGTGCGCTGGATTCCGAGGTAGAGGCGTCGATCCAGCACGCGCTGTCCCGCGTGATGGAGGGCAAGACGGTACTGGCCATTGCCCACCGCCTGTCAACGCTGACAGAGATGGACCGGATCGTCGTCATGGATGCCGGTCGCATCGTGGAACAGGGTCCGCACGAGGCGCTGCTGGCCAAGGGTGGCCTTTATGCAAAGTACTGGCAGCGGCAATCCGGTGGCTTTATCAGCACGGCGGCGGCGGAATAAGGGCACCCCATGACCACCTATACGATTGAACGGCTTGGCCAGCGTGGCGACGGCATCGCTGCTGGCCCTGTGTTTGTGCCGCTGGCCTTGCCGGGCGAAGTGGTCAGCGGCAGCCGCCATGGTGACATGCTGGATGATGTCCGGATCGAAGTGCCGTCACCGGACCGCGTGTCTGCGCCCTGTTCACATTTCCGCAGTTGCGGGGGGTGCCAGATGCAGCACGCCAGCGACGAACTGGTGGCGCGGTGGAAGCAGGCGCAGGTGGCCGACGCGCTGGCGGCGCATGGGATTGCGGCGGATGTGCGACCCACGCTCACCTCGCCCGCCCGGTCGCGCATCCGCGCGACGTTTTCCGCGCGGCGTACAAAAAAGGGTGCGATGGCCGGGTTTCACGCGCGCCGGTCGGACGCGATCATCCCAGTGCCGCACTGTACGCTTGTTGAACCGGCGCTGATGCCGGGGCTTGCCGCGGCAGAGGCCTTGGCCACCATGGCGGCGAGCCGCAAGGGTGAATTGTCTGTCACGGTGACGGACAGCCTCGCGGGTCTGGACGTGTTCGTGACAGGTGGCAAACCGCTGGATGGCCCGCTGCGCGTGACCTTGGCGGAGGTGGCGCAGGCGCAGGCGCTGGCACGGCTGACATGGGATGACGAGGTCGTCGCGATGCGTCACGCGCCGGTGCAGCGTATGGGCACAGCGCAGGTTGTGCCGCCACCCGGTGCGTTTCTGCAAGCGACGCGGCATGGTCAGCAGGCGCTGACCGAGACCGTGCAACAGATCGTCGGTGATGCGGCGCGTGTCGTTGACCTTTTTGCCGGGTGCGGCACCTTTGCCTTGCCCTTGGCCGCAACAGCCGAGGTTCATGCGGTCGAAGGCGACAAGGCCATGATCGACGCACTGGACAGGGCGTGGCGCGATACGCCCAACCTCAAGCGGGTGACATCAGAGGCGCGGGACCTGTTTCGTCGCCCCCTTTTGCCGGATGAGTTGGCCAAGGTGGACGCCGCCGTCATTGACCCGCCCCGTGCCGGGGCTGCGGCGCAAATTGCGGAACTGGCGCAGGCGCAGGTGCCCGTGATTGCCCATGTGTCCTGCAACCCCGCCACCTTTGCGCGGGATGCCGCAACGCTGATCGGCGCAGGATATAGCTTGGATTTTGTGCAACCGGTGGATCAGTTCCGCTGGTCTACCCATGTGGAGCTTGTGGGTGCCTTCCGACTCTCCCATATCACGCGCTGAAGGAGACACCCCATGCCCACCCGCGCCCAGCTGACCGCGTGGCTTGAGAAGCCGCAGGTTACGAATTTCATCATCGGCGTCATCATTGTGAATGCCATCACGCTGGGGCTTGAAACCTCGCCCGAGGCAATGGCTGCTGCGGGTGGACTGATCGTGGCGATTGACAGGATTTGTCTGACCATCTTTGTGGTGGAGATCATTGCCAAGCTGATTGCCTACCGGGGCAAATTCTTCCGAAATGGCTGGAACCTGTTTGATTTTGTCATTGTGGGTATTGCGCTGTTGCCGGGCACCGGGGGTCTGTCGGTGTTGCGGGCGTTGCGCATCCTGCGGGTGCTGCGCGTGATTTCCGTGGCGCCGCGTCTGCGCCGCGTTGTCGAAGGGTTTGTGACGGCCCTGCCAGGGATGGGGTCGGTGTTCATGCTGATGGCGCTGATCTTTTACATTGCGGCGGTGATGGCGACCAAACTGTTCGCGGCCAGTTTTCCCGACTGGTTCGGCAGTTTGCCGCTGTCAGCCTATTCCCTGTTCCAGATCATGACGCTTGAATCGTGGTCCATGGGGATCGTGCGCCCGGTGATGGAGATTTATCCCTATGCCTGGCTGTTCTTTGTGCCGTTTATCATGGTGACGACCTTTGCGGTGGTAAACTTGCTGGTCGGTTTGATCGTGAATTCGATGCAGGACGCCCATGCCGAAGAAAGCAACGCGGCCACCGACAGCTACCGGGACGAGGTGATGAAACGGCTTGATGCGATCGAGGCCAAGCTGGACGCCCGCGACGGTTAGGCCACACCTCACGCTGTGGTGAACGGATCAGGTGCGAAACATGCTAGGCCGAAGCGGGGTGTTGGTGTTACCCCTCTGCCCAATTAAGAAAAAGCCATACGGGACAGGATTTCGATGAAACGCAGACATCTGTTGATGGGCGGTGTTGCGGCAGCGGGTCTAGGAGCGTGCGCGCCGCAGACCAAGTTCAAACAATATACCGGCCCCGAGGTGACCTATGTCGTCGTGAACAAACAGGCGCGGCAGATGTATCTGCTGCATCACGACCGGGTGCTGAAGGACTATATGATCGACCTTGGCTTTGCGCCGATTGGGGACAAGTTCTTTGAGGGGGACGGGCGCACGCCCGAGGGCAATTACCGCATCGACCGCCGCAATCCCAACAGCAAGTTCCACCTGTCGCTTGGCATTTCATACCCCAACGCACGCGACCGGGCCGAGGCGGCGGCCTTGGGCAAACCGCCGGGCGGCGACATCTTTATCCATGGCGAATCCAGTCCGTTCAAACGGCGGCGCGAGGATTGGACATGGGGCTGCATCGCGGTGACAAACCGCGAGATGGAAGATGTCTATGCGATGGTGCGGGACGGGACGCCGATCCAGATCAACCCTTAGGTCGGCGGCGTTTCGGTGATCACCACGATTTCTTGGGTGTTATCGGCTGCAATGTCTTCGGGCGCATCAACAGCGTCGGGCACCAGCCGCGAGGCGGACGGATTTGCCGACGGGATCAGCGGGCTGTTGTCGGGGTTGCCCATGACCATCGTCCACCAGATTTTGCCGTTGGATTCCTGAAACCACGCAAAACCCATGTCACGCGCCTGCGGCGACAGGATGGTGCGGCGGGTGTCGGTCTGTTCCATCCACGCGGCGAGTGTTTCCAGCTCGGTCTCGTAGGTTTCCGAGATGTTTTCACCCACAAGGCTGCCCGCGTAGCCAACCCGCGCCAACCGGTCGATCGGCGATGATCCGTCCGAACCAAAGTGCCAGGGGCGGTTTTGCAGGGACATGTCGCGCGAATGCGTGGCGGCGGCTGCGTTCAGTTGCGGGTTCAGTTCGACCGGGGCCGCGCCACGGGCGCTGCGCAGGGCGTTGACCGAATCAAGCATCCGAAACTGCAATTTGGCGGTGTCATTGGCGCGAATACGGTAGAGTTTGGGCAACGGACGCCCATCTGCGCCCACGCTGGGTCCGGACGGACCGGTGGGGGTACAGGCCGCAACGGCCAGACCAAGGGCGAGAAAGATGAAAACGCGACGCATCATAGGAGCATACCACTCAGATTGTTTGACGCAGTTGGTATCCGGCCCGCCGTTGTATTTCAAACGCACATCGGCGTGATGTTGCGTGATGACAAGTGTTTGATTTGCGAGTGCGGCTTTCGCGCCATATTTTGCCGCCAATGGCAGGAAAGACCCCTTTGGAGAGGCATAAAATGTCCAAATCGTCGTTTGTAACCCCAAGCCGCCGTGCGTTTCTGGCTGGCAGTGCCGCGCTGATCGGTGCCCCTGCGGTTGCGCAGGAATTGCCTGCCGGACAGGCGGAGCGCGATCCGGCATTGTCCGTCCGTCGCAACATCTCCAGCTTTCGGACGCTGGATTGGCGGCCCTATTTCGAAAACCTGCGCAAAGGTGCGATTCTGGTCGATATCGACAGCCGTGCGGTGCACTACTGGAACGAAGATCAGACCGTCTACAAGCTCTATCCGTCCAGCGTGCCGCTGACCGATGATCTGACCCGCCGTGGCCGGACCAAGGTGATCCTCAAGGACCCCAAACCGGACTGGCGCCCGACACCGTCGATGAAAAAGCGCAACCCGGAGTGGCCCGACTATATCGGCCCCGGCCCGCAGAATCCGTTGGGCACGCGGTCGCTGCACCTTAGCTGGACATATTACCGAATCCACGGCACCCACGACACGCGCAAGATTGGCCGCAAGTCGTCAAATGGCTGCATTGGCCTCTACAACGAGCACATCGAAGAGCTGTATGAAATGGCGAATGTCGGCACGCAGGTGTTGCTAATTTGACGACATTCCGGTGGTTTGGCTGTGAAGCGCGGCAAACATGGTTTCCATTCGTGTCCGATTGCTGTTTACAGAAAATCACGAGGTAAGTCTTGGGTGTGCGCCAGTGCAATTACTGGCGTGCAAAACTGGAGGTTATTAACATGAAAAAACTCGTTCTCGCTGCTGCTCTGACAGCTGCTGCTTCGACTGCTTTTGCCGGCGCACCTGCCGACCCAGTCATCGAAGCACCCGTGATCGTTGAAGAAGCAAACAGCTCTTCGGGCGGCATCATCCTGCCCCTGCTGATCCTGATCGCAGTTGCGGCTGCCGTTTCGGACTAAGCTTTCGACACTTTCAAACACAAAAGGCGGCGCAGAAATGCGCCGCCTTTTTCTTTGGTCGGGGTCTGATGGTTAGTCCAGCCAGCCTTTGAGATTTTCCTCGATCACAGTGCTGAGCGCGTCGATATGCGCATCATCATCGTTAAGGCAGGGGATGTAGGTGAACGTCTCGCCGCCCGCTTCCTCAAAACTTTCGTGAATCTCTTCGTTGATCTCTTCGAGCGTCTCGATGCAGTCAGCCGAGAAGGCTGGGGCACAGACAGCGATGTTTTTCTTGCCCGCTTCGGCGAGGCGCGCGACTTCTTCGACAGTGTAGGGCTGAAGCCACTCTTCGGGGCCAAATTTCGATTGGAAGGTCGTTTTGATATCCGTATCTTCCCAGCCCAACCGCTCTTTGAGCAGGCGCGTCGTTTTCTGACACTGGCAGTGGTACGGATCGCCTTCCATCAGGTAGCGGATCGGCACGCCGTGGTAGCTGCACACCAGAATGTCGGGGCGGGTGTCCATGTTGGCATAGGCCCGTTCGATAGATTGTGCGAGCGCCTCGATGTATTTGGGATGGGCAAAGTAAGGCTCGACCGTGCGTGTTGTCGGCTGCCACTTTTCCTCCATCAGCGCGCGAAAGAACTGGTCGTTGGCGGTCGCGGACGTCGCCCCGGCGTAGTGTGGGTAGAGCGGGAAAAACAGGATTTTTTGGCATCCGGCCTGCGTCATCTCGCGGACCTTGGATTTGGTTGACGGGTTGCCGTAGCGCATACAGAAATCGACCATAACCTGATCGCCGTAGCGTTCGGCCATCGTTGCCTTGATCTTGGCCGTCTGATCCTTGGTGATGGTCATCAGGGGGCTTTCGCCCGCCTCGTGGTTCCAGATCGATTTGTATGCGGCACCTGACGAAAACGGGCGCTTGGTCAGGATGATGAGTTGCAGCAGCGGCTGCCAGATCCACGCCGAATAGTCGATGACACGCTTGTCCGACAGAAATTCGTTCAGATAGCGGCGCATGGACCAGTAATCGTAATTGTCCGGCGTGCCGAGATTGGCCAGCAGTATGCCGACCCGTGCGGGCGGGATCGCCGGATGGTCGGCGTCGGCGTGCACGGGTTTCGTCGCGGTCTTGCTGGTATCAAGCATCTTGGGCCGGTCCATAATTCACATTAGGCCTCAGATAACGGGAATTGCCACAAGGTCAATCTGGCAGCGACGTTTCGTCCGCCCCCAGCGCGTCCGCCAGACGGGCAGAGGCGGAGCCGGGCCGTAGCGGTTGCGGCTGGCTGGCATCCGGGGCCCATCCGGTCAGAACGATGATTTCGAATGTAGCGACGATCCCACCAGTATCGCTGGGATAGTTTGCCGCGTAGACGTCCGCAGCACGGTCAAAGATCGCGCGCCGCGTGAGTGTCCGCAGGCGCGTGTTCAGCGCGTTGCCTTCGCCCATATTCCGCAGGTCGCGCATCAGGTGCCACATATCGCGGTATTGCACCGTAAATGGCACGCTGTCTGCAACCGGCAGGGCAAGGCCAGTGCGCTGCAACAATGCTCCCAAATCGCGCAGCTCTGCCATGGGCGCCACACGTGGTGACAGGCCACCGGTCACTGCAATTTCCGCTTCGGCGAGGCAGGTGCGCAATTCGTGCAGGCTTTGGCCGCCAAGGCTTGCCGCCAGCAGCAGCCCATCGGGCCTTAGCGCGCGGCGGCATTGGATCAGTTGACCCACCGGATCATTTGCCCAGTGCAGCCCAAGGCTGTGCATCACCAGATCATGTGCGCCCTGTTTAATCGCCAAAGTGTCCGCGTCAGCAACGATATGGTCGCCTGTCTGGCCCCACACCTGCGGAAAACCTGTCACGATCGCTGCATCCTGAAACGGTTTGTTAACCATCTCGACGCGATCCTGAAGCTCGTCCCGAGCGGCCTCTTGCAGAAACAGCGCGGTTGCGTCTGCACGCGCGCGATTGCGGGCGAGGGCGGCAAGATCGGTCAGGGCGCTGGCTTGGGTCATGGGTCAAGGATAGGTGGCAGATGCAGCTTTTACAAACGGCGCTGGCGGCAATTTATCCGCCCCGATGTCTGGCGTGCGGTGGCATGGTCGACAGTGACTTTGGCCTGTGCGGCACGTGTTGGGGACAGACACCGTTTGTCGGTCACACGCGCTGCGACATGTGCAGCGTGCCGCTGCCCGGTCAGGCGCGGGGCGAGGTGCTGCATTGCGACGACTGTATGCGCGCGCCAAAGCCTTGGGCACAGGGGCGCGCGGCCCTGATCTATGACGGGATCGCGCGCAAAATGGTGCTGGGGTTCAAACATGGAGACAGGCAGGAGATCGCAACACCTGCCGCGCAATGGATGCTCAATACCTGCCGCGACATGCTGGACGAAACTGTTCTGATCGCACCGGTGCCGTTGCACTGGATGCGGCTGGCCAAGAGGCGGTACAATCAGTCCGCCTTGCTGGCCCGTGCGCTTGCGGACCTTGCCGGTTGCGACTGGTGCCCCGACCTGTTGGTGCGGACGCAATACACGCCCAGCCTTGACGGCAAATCGCGTGACGTGCGGCAGGGTATCCTGAATGACAGCATTGTGGTGAACAAACGGCGGCGTCACCGCATTGCCGGACGGCCTGTCCTTTTGGTGGACGACGTTCTGACGACCGGGGCGACGCTGGGCGTATGCACGGAAATGTGTCGTGCGGCAGGTGCATCGCGGGTGTGCATTTCCGTACTGGCGCGCGCGGTCAAGGCACCATACATCCCTCTCAACTGAAACGAACGGTGAAAGGGACCGGATCGTGAAACGTGTTGAGATCTATACCTCGCCCCTTTGCGGCTTTTGCCACGCGGCGAAACGGCTGCTGAACGAAAAGGGTGTCGATTACACCGAAGTTGACGTGCTCAAGCATCCTGACCGCAAGTCTGAGATGATCCAGCGCGCCAATGGTGGCCGCACTGTGCCGCAGATTTTCGTTGGCGACACCCATGTGGGTGGCTGTGATGACCTCTACGCGCTGGAGCAATCGGGCAAACTTGATCCGCTGCTGGCGGCCTGAATGAGGGCGGCGCTGCTGCAACTGAATGTCGGTGATGATCCGGGGGCGAACCTGCCCCGGACTGTCGCCATGGTGCAGCAGGCTGCGGATATGGGTGCAGAATTTGTTCTGACGCCTGAGGTCACAAACTGTGTCAGCCTTGATCGTGCGCATCAGCGCAGTGTTTTGCGGCACGAGGCGGATGATCCGACGCTTGCCGCGCTGCGGGACGTTGCGGCGGCGCGGGGCGTTCACCTGTTGATTGGCTCACTCGCGCTGAAAACCGACGATGGCGATGGTCGCTTTGCCAACCGGTCCTTCCTGATCGGTCCCGACGGCGAGATCATCGCACGCTACGACAAAATCCACATGTTCGATGTAGAGATCGACAACCGCGAGACCTTCCGCGAATCCGCGGGGTATCGGCCCGGCACACAGGCTGTCCTGGCCAAACCGCCGTTTGCGCCCATCGGTATGGCGGTGTGCTATGACATGCGTTTTCCGCGCCTTGCCGATGCGCTGGTGAGCGCTGGTGCGCAAATCCTGACCTATCCGTCCGCCTTTTCGCCCGTCACAGGGGCCGCGCATTGGCACAGCCTTTTGCGCGCCCGCGCGATTGAGGCGGGGGCTTGGGTGCTGGCGCCCGCGCAAACCGGGACGCATCCCAGCCAGACCGGCAAGGTGCGCCAGACCTACGGCCATTCGCTGGTGGTGGACCCATGGGGCGATGTGTCGCTTGACGCAGGGGAGGCCCCCGGCGTTTATGTCTTTGAATTGGACATGGAAAAAGTGGCCGAAGCGCGCAGACGCATCCCATCGCGGGATAATGCGCGCCCTTTCGACGGCCCTTAGGGGTTTATGAGCGAAGACAAACACAGTCTTGCTATCTCGCTGTTCAGTGAGGTGTTGGCGGCGGATCAGATGATCCGCAACCGGTTGCATCGGGTGTTGCCCAAGGGCATGGAAATCTCGCATTTCTCGGTGCTGAACCACCTTGCATGGCATGGCGGTGAACGCAGCCCGGCACAGCTGGCCGAGACGTTCAACGTGACACGTGGGGCGATGACCAACACGTTGAACCGGCTGGAATGGGCGGGCTATGTGCATATCCGCCCCGATTGGGACGATGCGCGCCGCAAGATGGTTGCCCTCAGCCCGGCGGGCCGTCGCGCCCGCGATCAGGCGCTGAGCGCGATTGCCCCCATGGTCAGCGATGTGATCGACAAGCTGGGCGAGGACAGCGTGCGAGCCACCGTGCCCATCCTGCGCCAGATGCGGGTTGAGTTGAGCAACAAGGCTAAGCCGGATTGAGGCTGGCGGTGACGTAGTTCACGCTCAGGTCCCGGTCCGACAGCTTCCAGCTCCATGTGATCGGGTTGAACACAAACCCCTTGCGGTCCACCGGGTCGAGGCCCGCATTGCGCATCAGATCAAACAATTCGTCCGGGGTGATGAACTTGGACCACTCATGCGTGCCTTTGGGCAGCCAGCGCATCACATGCTCGGCCCCGACAATCGCCATCATGAACGATTTGGGATTGCGGTTGATCGTCGAACAGATGTGCAGCCCGCCGGGTTTCAGCAACTGACGGCACGCGGTGAGATAGCTAAGCGGATCGGCCACATGTTCGACCACCTCCATGTTCAGCACCACGTCGAATTCTTCGCCTGCGGCCGCCATGTCTTCGGCGGTGGTGTGGCGATAGTCGATGGAGAGCCCCGACTGTTCGGCGTGTACCTGCGCCACGGGAATGTTCCGTTCTGCGGCATCCGCGCCGACAACGTCTGCCCCCAGACGCGCCATCGGTTCGGCCAACAGACCGCCACCGCACCCAATGTCGAGGATGCGCAGACCCTTGAAGGCGTCCGGGGCCTTGAGGTCGCGGTCAAACTCTGCCGCGATCTGGCTGGTGATATAGTCCAACCGGCACGGGTTCAGCATGTGCAGGGGTTTGAATTTACCGTTCGAGTCCCACCATTCGGCGGCCATCGCCTCGAATTTTGCGATTTCGGAGGGGTCGACCGTGGTTTGATGCGTTTGCATTTCCGTCTCCGTATGCTCATGTGCGCTTTGAGCTCTATGTAGTCAGGTCTATGGACAAGCACAGTAACCAAAAGCGCGCAGTTCAATATCTGTATCCGCCGATTGATCCCTATGATCAGCGGATGCTGGATGTGGGCGACGGGCACCGCGTCTATGTTGAGCAATGCGGCAACCCGGACGGTATTCCGGTGATCGTGTTGCATGGCGGCCCCGGTGGCGGGTGCAGCCCGGCGATGCGGCGCTATTTTGATCCCAGCGTTTACCGGATTGTTCTGTTTGATCAGCGTGGCTGTGGCCGGTCGCGGCCCCATGCGTCGGTGGTGAACAATACGACGTGGCATCTGGTGGATGACATCGAGTTGATCCGCAAGACGCTGGATGTGGACGCGTGGATCGTGTTCGGCGGCAGCTGGGGTGCGACGCTCGCGCTGATCTATGCCGAAGCACATCCCGGTCACGTCCGCCAACTGGTGCTGCGCGGCGTGTTCCTGATGACCCAAGGTGAACTGGATTGGTTCTACGGCGGCGGTGCGGGCAAGTTCTGGCCCGAGGTGTGGGCACGTTTTGTGGCTCTCGTGCCAGAGGACGAGCGGGGCGACCTGATCGGAGCGTATCACCGGCGGCTCTTTTCCGGGGACGTGGCGCTTGAGACGCGGTTCGCGCGGGCGTGGTCGGCGTGGGAAAATGCGCTCGCCTCGATCCATTCGGCAGGGCAGGGCGGCGAGGCACCCGGGGATTACGCGCGCGCCTTTGCCCGGCTCGAGAATCACTATTTCACCAATGCGGGTTTTCTGGAGTTCGACGGTCAGATCCTCGCCCACGCGGGCCGCATCAAGCATATTCCGGGTACTATCGTGCAGGGCCGCTATGACATGATTTGCCCACCCGACAGCGCTTATGCCCTGTCGCAGGCCTGGCCTGCGGGGCAGCTCAAGATGGTGCGCAATGCCGGCCATGCCTTGTCAGAGCCGGGCATTTCGGCTGAACTGGTGCGCACCATGGACAGGATTGCAGGCAAATGACCCGTTTTGACCGCCGCGCATTGTTTGCGACAGGTGCCGCCGCAGCGCTGCTGGCGGCGACGGGCGTGTCGGCATCCCCGCAACGGGGCGGCCGGTTGCGGGCGGCCTTGTCGCCAGACCTGTTCGAGCGGGCTGTGGCCGCGACGGTCTATGACAACCTTACCGAGATTGCCGCGGACGGCACATTGCGCGGCGAACTGGCGACGGACTGGCACGCAAACGCGGACGCCACCCGCTGGACCTTTGCCTTGCGCGAGGGGGTGCAGTTTCACGATGGGACTGCGTTCACGGCTGCGTCCTTGCGTGATCTGCCGGTGAACCTGCGCATTGTGGGGGATCACCGGGTTGAGGTCATCCTTGATACACCGGATGCAAATCTGCCCTTCCGTCTGGCCCAGCCGGGGTATGAAGTGCGTGGGGTGACCGGCACCGGCCTTTATCGGGTGCGCAAACTGGACGCGGGTCGCCACTTTGTTGGTGTGCGTGTCGCGGGGCATTGGAAAACCGGCGCGGGCTGGTTTGATTCGGTAGATTTTGTGCAGTTTGGCGCGGATGCGGTGCGCGGTCAGGCGCTGACCGAACGGTTGGTGGATGTAGTGGATGTGATCGCGCTGGATGACATGGCCGACCCGCAGGAATTTCAGTTGCTGCCCACCTCTGGCGCACCCACACACATCGCCAACCGCGCCGTCACCGTGCCCCTGACCGTGGGCAAAGCCTGGCCGCTCGACAACTTCCGCATGGCGGAACGGTGGTGGATGGGCTGAGGGGCCTTGCAGACTCGGGGGCACATGCGTATATCCCCCTCAACAGCGGCGCGCTGGGGTCCACACCCAACGCTCCACCGGGAAAGATCGACGGGCCGCGCGCCCGTTTTTTTGTGCTTGGATACCATGTCAAACGACCTCATCGCCAAAGCTGCCATTGACCGCAGGCTCGCCGAGATCATCACGCCCGTGATCGAGGATCTGGGCTATGAGCTGGTGCGTGTGCGGCTGATGAGCGGTAAGGAAACCACGTTGCAGATCATGGCCGACAAACCCGATGGCGGGATCGAGGTGGATGATTGCGCGGCGATCTCCACGGCTGTCAGCGCGACGCTGGATGTGGAGGACCCGATCCTCGATGCTTATACGCTCGAAGTGTCGTCGCCCGGCATTGACCGCCCGCTGACGCGGCTCAAGGATTTTGATGCGTTCGAAGGATACGAGGCCAAGCTTGAAACCGATGAACTGATCGACGGACGTCGCCGGTTCAAGGGTGTGCTGGCCGGGATCGAGGATGACGAAGTGCTGATCAACGTGACCGAGGGCACGATCGGCCTCAAATTCGAATGGCTGAGTGATGCCAAGCTCGTGCTGACGGATGAGCTGATCAAGGAAATGCTGCGCCAACGCAAAGCGGCAGGCGTGCTGAACGAAACAGATTTCGACGAGATTGAGACGACCGAAGGGTCAGAGGAGGACAACTGATGGCCATTACATCTGCAAACCAGCTTGAGCTGTTGCAAACCGCCGAGGCGGTCGCCCGCGAAAAGATGATCGACCCTGCGCTGGTCATTGAAGCGATGGAAGAATCGCTCGCCCGCGCGGCCAAGTCCCGCTACGGCGCCGAAATGGACATCCGCGTGAGCATCGACCGCAAGACGGGCCGCGCAACCTTTACCCGCGTGCGGACCGTGGTCGAGGACGAAGAGCTTGAGAACTATCAGGCCGAATTCACCGTCGAACAGGCCAAGCAGTACATGGAAAACCCAGAAGTCGGCCAACAGCTGATCGAAGAGGTCCCCCCGGTCGAAATGGGCCGGATCGCGGCGCAGTCGGCCAAGCAGGTCATTCTGCAAAAGGTCCGCGAAGCCGAGCGGGATCGTCAGTACGAAGAGTTCAAGGACCGCGCAGGCACCATCATCAACGCGCTGGTCAAGCGCGAGGAATACGGCAACGTCATCGTCGATGTGGGCGCGGGCGAAGCGATCCTGCGCCGCAACGAAAAGATTGGCCGCGAATCGTATCGCCCGAATGACCGCATCCGCTGCTACATCAAGGATGTGCGCCGCGAGCAGCGCGGCCCGCAGATTTTCCTGAGCCGCACTGCGCCGGAATTCATGGCCGAGCTGTTCAAGATGGAAGTGCCTGAGATTTACGATGGCATCATCGAGATCAAGGCCGTGGCCCGTGACCCCGGCAGCCGCGCCAAGATTGCGGTGATCTCCTATGACAACTCGATCGACCCTGTCGGTGCCTGCGTTGGTATGCGTGGTTCCCGCGTGCAGGCTGTGGTGAACGAGCTTCAGGGTGAAAAGATCGACATCATCCCGTGGAACGAAGACCAGCCGACCTTCCTTGTGAACGCGTTGCAGCCTGCCGAGGTCAGCAAAGTGGTTCTGGATGAAGAGGCCGGCAAGATCGAAGTCGTCGTGCCCGAAGAACAACTGAGCCTCGCCATCGGTCGCCGCGGTCAGAACGTGCGTCTGGCATCGCAACTGACCAACCTCGATATCGACATTATGACCGAGGCCGAAGAATCGGCGCGTCGTCAGGCAGAATTTGAAGAGCGCACCAAGCTGTTCATGGATACGCTGGACCTCGATGAATTCTTTGCCCAACTGCTGGTCTCCGAAGGGTTCACCAACCTCGAAGAAGTGGCCTATGTCGAACTGGACGAACTGTTGGTCATCGACGGTGTGGACGAAGGTACGGCACAGGAATTGCAAGCCCGTGCCCGCGATGTGCTTGAGGCGCAGGCCAAGGCGGCGTTGGACAACGCCCGCGCGTTGGGTGCCGAGGACAGCCTTATTGAATTTGACGGCCTGACACCCCAAATGGTGGAGGCGTTGGCCAAGGATGACGTCAAAACCCTCGAAGATTTCGCAACATGCGCTGACTGGGAACTGGCCGGTGGCTGGACCACAGTGGATGGCGAGCGCCACAAGGATGACGGCGTACTTGAGCCCTTTGACGTGTCTCTGGAAGAGGCGCAGCACCTGATTATGACGGCGCGCATTCTGTTGGGCTGGGTTGATCCTGCGGACCTTGAGGCTGAAGAAGCCGAAGAGGGCATCGAAGAAACCGAGGAGGCCGAGGCCTGATCGCAGGCCTCGGGTCTTGCACATGGGTCGCGGTGGCGCATCCAAGGATCGGTCCGACGGGCCAGAGCGCAAGTGCCTCGCCACGGGTGAGGTGCAGCCAAAATTTGGTTTGATCCGCTTTGTCATTGGCCCGGACGAACAGGTCGTGCCGGATATCGCGGGCAAACTGCCGGGTCGTGGTATGTATGTCGCCGCGGATCGGGATGCGCTGGAAACGGCGGTGAAGAAAAAACTGTTCTCGCGCGGGGCAAAGCGGCAGGTGATTGTGCCCGACGGCCTTGTAGACGAGGTGGAGCGGCAACTGGCCAGGCGTGTGGTCGACCTGATCGCGCTGTCGCGCAAAGGGGGCCGTGCGGTTGCCGGTTACGAGAAGGTGAAGAACATGCTTGCGCTTGAAGAGGCGCAGGTGCTGATGCAGGCGGTTGATGGGTCTGGACGTGGCAAGTCCAAGCTGAGCACACCGCATTTCGGGACTTACATCGGCTGGCTGACGGCGGATGAGTTGGGTTTGGCCTTTGGCCGCCAAACTGTGATACATGGCGCGCTCGCCTCTGGTGGACTCACGCAACGTGTTGTAGAGGAAGCCAACCGATTGCGCGGCGTGCGTGAAAATGAAGGTGGCAGGGGCCACCTGGAAGGATAGACGAGCTATATGAGCGATACTGACGGGAAAAAGACATTGGGTCTGCGCAGCGGCGCACGTCCGGGGAATGTGAAGCAAAGCTTCAGCCACGGGCGGACCAAGAATGTCGTCGTCGAAACCAAGCGCAAGCGGGTCGTCGTACCCAAGCCCGGGGCTGGCAAAGCCTCCGGTCCTGGTGGTGCGTCCGCCGGTGATCCGAGCCGTCGCCCCGCAGGCATCTCTGATGCCGAGATGGAGCGCCGACTGAAGGCTGTGCAGGCCGCCAAGGCGCGGGAGGTCGAAGAGGCCGCCACACGTCAGGCCGAAGAGAAGGCCCGCGAAGAAGAGCGCGAACGCCGCCGTGCGGAGGCCGAGGCCAAGGAGCGCGAAGAGCGTGAGCGCGAAGAGGCGCTGAAGGCCAAGGAAGAAGAAGAAAAGCGCAAGGCAGCCGAAGCCGCGGCAGCGGCACAGGCGGCAGCAGCCGCCCCGGCCGAAGCGGCCAAGCCCGCGCAGCGGCAGGCAACCCCTGCGGCCACACCGCGCAAGACGGATCGCGACCGCGAACAGCGCCCGAACAACCGTGGCCGCGACGATGGCGGGCGCCGGTCGGGCAAACTGACCCTGAACCAAGCGCTGTCTGGTGGCGAAGGTGGCCGCCAGCGGTCCATGGCCGCGATGAAGCGCAAACAGGAACGCGCCCGTCAAAAGGCGATGGGTGGATCGGTCGAGCGTGAAAAGGTCACGCGCACCGTCAACCTGCCCGAGGCGATCGTGGTGTCCGAGCTGGCCAACCGTATGGCCGAGCGTGTGGGCGACGTGGTCAAGGCGCTGATGAACAACGGTATGATGGTCACGCAGAACCAGACTATTGATGCCGACACCGCCGAACTGATCATCGAAGAGTTTGGCCATAACGTGCAGCGTGTGTCTGACGCGGATGTCGAGGATGTCATCAAAGAGGTCATCGACAACGAGGATGATCTGCAGGCGCGTCCCCCGGTCATTACGATCATGGGCCACGTTGACCACGGCAAGACGTCCCTGCTGGACGCGATCCGCGACGCCAAGGTTGTCGCAGGAGAGGCGGGCGGGATCACCCAGCATATCGGTGCCTATCAGGTAAAGACCGACGATGGCGTGACGCTTTCGTTCCTTGATACACCGGGCCACGCGGCCTTTACGTCGATGCGGTCCCGTGGTGCGCAGGTGACGGACATCGTGGTGTTGGTTGTTGCGGCGGACGATGCCGTGATGCCGCAGACCATTGAGGCGATCAACCACGCCAAAGCTGCCGAAGTGCCGATGATCGTGGCGATCAACAAGATCGACAAACCCGATGCACAGCCCGACAAGGTGCGCACCGACCTGCTGCAACACGAGGTCATCGTCGAAAAGATGTCCGGCGAAGTGCAGGATGTCGAAGTGTCTGCCATTACCGGTCAGGGTCTTGATGAACTGCTCGAAGCGATTGCGCTGCAATCCGAAATTCTGGAACTCAAGGCCAACCCCGACCGCGCCGCCCAAGGCGCCGTGATCGAGGCGCAGCTGGACGTGGGCCGTGGGCCTGTGGCCACCGTTCTGGTGCAGAACGGCACCCTGCGTCAGGGCGATATCTTTGTTGTGGGTGAGCAGTACGGTAAGGTGCGTGCGCTGATCAACGACAAGGGCGAGCGCGTCAAAGAGGCTGGTCCGTCGGTTCCGGTTGAGGTTCTGGGCCTGAACGGTACACCCGAAGCGGGCGACGTTCTGAACGTGACAGAGACCGAGGCGCAGGCCCGTGAAATCGCTGAATATCGCGAAAAAGCGGCCAAGGATAAACGCGCAGCCGCCGGTGCGGCCACGACCCTCGAACAGCTGATGGCAAATGCCAAGGCCGACGAGAATGTCAGCGAATTGCCCATTCTGGTCAAAGCCGATGTGCAGGGGTCTGCCGAAGCCATCGTTCAGGCGATGGAAAAGATCGGCAACGACGAGGTGCGCGTGCGCGTGCTGCACTCGGGCGTTGGAGCGATCACCGAAACCGATGTGGGTCTGGCCGAAGCGAGCCAAGCGCCGATCATGGGCTTTAACGTCCGTGCCAACACGTCGGCGCGGAATTCGGCCAACCAAAAGGGTGTCGAGATCCGCTACTATTCGGTGATTTACGACCTTGTGGACGATGTGAAGGCGGCGGCCTCTGGTCTGCTGAGCGCAGAGATCCGCGAGAACTTCATCGGGTATGCGCAGATCAAGGAGGTCTTTAAGGTCTCTGGCGTTGGTAAGGTTGCGGGTTGTCTCGTGACCGAAGGTGTCGCGCGCCGGTCTGCCGGGGTGCGTCTGCTGCGGGACAACGTGGTGATCCATGAAGGCACACTGAAAACGCTCAAACGCTTCAAGGACGAAGTGGCCGAGGTACAGTCGGGTCAGGAATGCGGCATGGCGTTCGAAAACTATGACGACATTCGCCCGGATGACGTGATCGAAATCTTTGAGCGCGAAGAGATCACGCGCGTTCTCGACTAATCAATCAGGTCATACAGACAAAAAAGGGGACGGCGCAGGCGCCGTCCCTTTTTCATTTCTCAACCTGTTTGCCCGTCAAGCGGTGCGTGAAACAGGTATGCCGGAATAGGTCGATCCATCAACGCGCACGGTCATGCGACCGTCCGGAAGCGTGCGGACATAGATGCCCTGCACAAGAATGGATGTGCCCAATGCGATGGTTCGCAGCATACGCTTTCCTCCCCAAAGAAAAGATATGTCTCAAACTTATGTACTTTGGTTAATAAGTCACCAACAAAACGCACGTATTGATGGAAAAGTTTGCGGATTGGAAACGGCGAACGGGTGTATCAGAGCCAGTCGCGCAGGATCGGGATCAGCGGGATATCCGCATCCGGCATTGGAAAATCGCGTAGTTTCGACGGCTTGACCCATTTCAACGCTTGGCCCTCGCGCGATTGCGGCGTGCCGTCCCATTTTCGGCAGGCAAAGAGAGGCATCAAAAGGTGAAAGGTTTCGTAGCTGTGGCTGGCAAAGGTCAGAGGGGCAAGGCAGGACGCCCATGTATCGATCCCCAATTCTTCCTGCAACTCGCGGATCAGGGCGGCCTCTGGCGTCTCACCTGATTCGACTTTGCCACCGGGAAATTCCCACAGTCCGGCCATGGATTTCCCTTCGGGCCGTTGGGCAAGCAACACGCGCCCATCGACGTCGATCAGCGCCACGGCAGAGACAAGGACAACTTTCACGACCGGTAGTCCGCGTTGATCGAGATGTAGCCGTGGGTCAGATCGCAGGTCCAGACGGTCGCGGCCCCATCGCCAAGGCCAATGTCCACGCTGATGCGGATGTAGTCACCTTTCATATGTGCGGCGCTGTCTTCTTCGCGGTAATCGGGGCTGACCCAGCCGCGATCTGCCACCAGAACGTCGCCAAACCGGATCGACAGAGCATCGCGATCAGCCGCCGCGCCAGATTTACCCACCGCCATGACAACCCGGCCCCAATTCGGATCTTCGCCCGCAATGGCCGTTTTGACGAGCGGGGAATTGGCAATGGACAACCCATGGGTCTTAGCCTCCGCGTCGGATGCGGCCCCGGTTACGGTGATCTCGACGAACTTGGTCGCCCCTTCACCATCACGCACCACCTGATGGGCCAGATCCAGCATCACGCTGTGCAAAGCGTCGGCGAACCCGGAATTGCCGGTCACATCAATACCGGACGCGCCCGTCGCGGCGCAGATCAACGAGTCAGAGGTGGAAGTATCGCTGTCAACGGTGATGCAATTGAACGTCTTGTCGTTTAGGCGGCTGACCAGAGCCTGCAAATCCGGCTGACCGATCTGTGCGTCCGTGAAGATGTAGACCAGCATCGTTGCCATGTCCGGGGCGATCATACCGGACCCTTTGGCGATGCCAGCGATTGTGACGGTCTGGCCGTCAACCCCGCAGGTTGCGGACGCCCCTTTGGCATAGGTGTCGGTGGTCATAATCGCGTCCGCTGCATCGCGGATGGCCGTGTCGGACAGGTTCGCGGCCAGCTCGTCCAGCTTGTCTGCGATCCGTTCTTTGGGCAACGGCTCACCAATGACGCCGGTAGAGGCGGTGAACACGCGCGATGCGGGCAGACCGGTGGCCGTGCTCACCGCCGTCACAACGGCATTCACTGCGTCGACCCCATTGCGCCCGGTGAACGCGTTGGCATTGCCCGAATTCACGAGGATTGCAGCGCCCGCCGCGCTGTCGCCCCCCAGCTTGGCCTGACAATCGAGCACGGGGGCCGACCGTGTGGCGGACCGCGTGAAAACCCCGGCAATCGCCGTACCAGGTGCGCAGACGGCAAGCATGACGTCCTTGCGACCCTTGTATTTTACCCCAGCCTCAGCGCCCGCAAACCGGACACCATTGACCACTGGCGTGTCAGGAAAGGCCGCCGGGGCCAGCGGCGAACGGGGCAACGGATCACCCATGGCTTATTGCAGCAGTTCGATGTCGCGCAGGATCGCCGGGTCGATGCCCTGTGCGGCGCTCTCATCCACATCCGCTGCACTGCGCAGGGCGTTGACGCGGTTTTCGATGGCTTCGGTGCGCAGGTCTTCTTCCAACTCGGCGCGCACCTCTTCGATTTCGGGCAGATCGGCGGTGCGTGTTTCGATGAGGGTGATCACGTGCCAACCGAATTGCGTTTTAACAGGGTCCGACACCTCGCCGGGTTCCAGCGCAATCACTGCCGCCTCAAAGGACGGGACCATCATGCCCGGACCGAACCAGCCCAATGATCCACCGTTCGGGCCCGACGGGCCGGTGGATTTCTCACGTGCGACGGCGGCAAACTCTGCGCCGTCGTCCAGTTCGGCCTTGATCGCCTGCGCCGCTTCTTCGGTTTCCACGAGGATATGGGAGGCGTTGTATTCCTCGGTCGGGGTCGCATCGGAAAAACGCGCGTCATAGGCGGCTTGCAACGCATCGGGCGTCAGCGCCTGCTCCAGCACGCCTTCGATGACTTCGCCCGCTGTCAGGGACCGGGTTTCGTTGTCCAGCGACAGTTGCGCGCGTTTGGGCAAATCCCCTTCGAAGGATTGGGCCAGCAGTGTCTGCTGGATCAATTGGTCGAGGATACCGGTGAACAGAACCTCGTCGGGCAGTTCCTGAAATCGCTGGGGCAAGGTGGCGCGGGCGGCGATCATGTGACCGATCGTGATATCCGTCCCGTTCACGGTTGCGACAACCGTGTCTGCGTCCTGCGCGGCGGCAGGCAGGGCCATAGCCACGGAAAGGGCCAGTGCAGACAGGGAAAAGAGGCGTTTCGACATGGAACAGTCCTTGGGCTGGGCACGCGGCTGGGGCGCGCATTGACACGGTTTCGCGTGACCCTTACATCGCCCTATGGACGTGGCCTGGGCCGATTAATGCCCCCGATACTTATGGGCTTGGCGCGCGCCCGGCAAGCAGTTGCTGCATGAACATAATTGATCGGCTGGAGACGGTATGCTCGGTTTCGGAACACTCACCAAAAAGGTGTTTGGCACCCCCAATGATCGCAAGATCAAGAGCGTGAGGCCGATCATTGAACAGGTCAACGCGTTGGAGCCGGAATTTGAGGCGCTGAGTGACGACGGTCTGAAGGACAAGACCGAAGCCTTGGCGAAACGCGCCATGGGTGGCGAAGCGCTGGATGCGCTGTTGCCCGAAGCCTTTGCCAACTGCCGCGAGGCGGCGAAACGCGCGCTGGGCCTGCGGGCCTTTGACACTCAGTTGATGGGCGGTCTGTTCCTGCATCAGGGTAACATTGCTGAACAAAAGACAGGTGAGGGCAAAACGCTCACCGCGACCTTTGCCGCGTATCTTAATGCGCTGACGGGCAAGGGTGTGCATGTGGTGACGGTGAACGAATACCTCGCCCAGCGGGATGCCGAATGGATGGGCAAGGTGTTTGCAGCGTTGGGTCTGACCACCGGTGTCGCCTATGCCGGCATGGACGAAGAGACCAAGCGCGCCGCTTACGCCTGCGACATTACCTATGCCACCAACAACGAATTGGGTTTTGATTACCTGCGCGACAACATGAAACCGTCGATCGAACAGATGGTGCAGCGCGGGCACAACTTTGCCATCGTGGATGAGGTGGACTCCATCCTGATCGACGAGGCGCGGACGCCGCTGGTGATCTCCGGCCCGCTTCAGGACCGGTCCGAGATGTACGTGACCATCGACGGTGTGATCCCGTTGATTCAGGACGAACACTACGAGCTTGATGAAAAACAGCGCAGCGTGACGTTCACCGAAGACGGCAACGAGTTCATCGAAGAACAGCTGCGCGTGCGTGGCCTGATCGAAGAAGACGCCTCGCTCTATGATCCGGAAAGCACGACCATCGTGCACCACGTGAACCAGGGCCTGCGGGCGCACAAGCTGTTCACCAAGGACAAGGATTACATCGTCCGCAATGGCGAGGTTGTCCTGATCGACGAATTCACGGGCCGCATGATGGCGGGCCGCCGTCTGTCCGACGGTCTGCATCAGGCGCTGGAGGCCAAAGAGCAGGTCCAGATCCAGCCTGAAAACCAGACGCTCGCGTCGGTGACGTTCCAGAACTATTTCCGCCTTTATGGCAAGTTGTCGGGCATGACCGGCACCGCCGCGACAGAGGCCGAGGAATTTGCAGAGATCTACGGGCTGGGCGTGGTCGAGGTCCCGACGCACCGTCCTATCGCGCGGGTGGACGAGGACGATCAGGTCTATCGCACCGCCGCCGAGAAGTACAAAGCCATCGTCGAAGAGATCAAGAAGGCCAATGCCAAAGGTCAACCGATCCTTGTGGGCACCACCTCTATCGACAAGTCCGAGATGTTTTCGGAAGCGCTCAAGGCTGAAGGGATCGAACACAACGTCCTGAACGCCCGCCAGCACGAGCAAGAGGCGCAGATTATTGCGGACGCGGGCAAGTTCGGCGCGGTCACCATCGCCACCAACATGGCCGGTCGCGGCACAGACATTCAGCTGGGCGGCAACGTCGAGATGAAGGTGCTGGAAGCGATCACCGCTGACCCGGAGGCCGATCCCGAAGCGGTGCGTGCGCGGATCGAGGCCGAGCACGAGGACGAAAAGAAAAAGGTGCTGGAGGCGGGCGGCCTGCTGGTGCTTGCGTCCGAACGCCACGAAAGCCGCCGGATCGACAACCAGTTGCGTGGCCGGTCGGGTCGTCAGGGTGATCCGGGCCGCACGTCCTTTTACCTGTCGCTCGAAGACGACCTGATGCGTATCTTTGGGTCAGACCGTCTGGACAAGGTGCTCAAGACGCTGGGTCTGGAAGAAGGCGAAGCGATTGTGCACCCGTGGGTGAACAAGTCATTAGAGCGGGCGCAGGCCAAGGTCGAAGGCCGCAATTTTGACATCCGCAAGCAGTTGCTGAAATTCGACGATGTGATGAACGACCAGCGCAAGGTGGTGTTTGCACAACGGCGCGAGATCATGGAAGCCGAAGACCTGTCCGAGGTTACATCGGACATGCGCGACGAGGTGGTTGATGACCTCATTGACCAGTATCTGCCCGAAGGCTCCTACGCCGACCAATGGGACAGCGAAGGGCTGTATGCCGCTGTGATCGAAAACCTCGGCATCAACCCTCCGGTGATGGAATGGTGCGAAGAGGAAGGTGTGGACGACGAACAAATCCGCGACCGCCTGATCGAAGCCAGTGACAAGATGCTGGCAGAAAAACTCGAGTCCTTTGGCGCCGAGAACATGCGCAGCATCGAGAAACAACTGGTGCTGCAGGCCATCGACGGCAAGTGGCGTGAACACCTGTTGACGCTGGAACATTTGCGGTCCGTCGTGGGGTTCCGCGGTTATGCGCAGCGTGACCCGCTGAACGAATACAAGAACGAAGCGTTCCAGTTGTTCGAGGTGATGCTCGAAAGTCTGCGCACCGAAGTGACCAACAAACTGTCCCGTATCCGTCCGCTGACCGAGGAAGAGCAGCAAGAGATGCTGGCGCAGGTGGCCGCGCAACAGGCTGCCGTGCAGCAGGCTGCGGAACCCGAAGCGACGGTGCCGGCCCCCACACCTGCGGCTATCGAAGGCGGGTTTGACGAGAACGATCCAAGCACGTGGGGCGACCCGGGCCGCAACGATCCGTGCCCGTGTGGATCGGGCAAAAAGTTCAAGCATTGCCACGGACGTCTCTGACCGGGCGCCCCATTCCTGCCCCAAAGACTCCTCCACCCGGCCATACAGTGGCCCAACTTCTGCGCGAAACCTTGATGGAGAAATTCCGTGGAGAGGGCGTGGGACGATGTCGCACAAGAAGGAAATCATCACGGCCGTAGGCACGCTGGCGATTGCTGTTGGCATCGGCTTTGTTATGCAGCGCAGCGAGGCCGCACAAGAACGCTACGGCAAAGAGGCGCGTGCTTCTGTTGCAGTGAACAGTTCGTCGGTCGCAGGTGCAGGGTTCCTTGGCGCGATGCGTACGGATGAACTGATCGAAGTGCAGGCCATCGAACTGACCTCTGCCTCCGATGTGGCCCCGGTGACCCCGCCGCAATCAGAGACTGCCGTTCAGCGTGTGGCCGCGTCGCCCGCCGATGTGCTGGCGCCGCCCCCCGCCGAAGATACGGCTCCGCAGATTGCCCAATGTGAAATGACCGCTTCGGCTGAGGCTGTGCCCGGTGGAATGGCGATGCTCCACCTTGATGCGCCCTGTGCGCCCAATGAACGGCTGACGGTGCATCACAATGGTCTGATCTTTACCCAAGCCACAGATGACGCAGGCACGCTCAAAGTGCTGGTGCCCGCGCTCGCCAAAGACGGCGTGTTCATCATGGCTTTTTCCAACGGTGACGGTGCCGTGGCGCAGGTTTCGGTCCCGGATATCGATGCATTCTCGCGGGTTGCCTTGCAATGGCGTGGCCAAGCCGGATTCCAGCTTCATGCGCGTGAATTTGGTGCGTCCTACGGTGATGCGGGTCATGTCTGGTCCGGTGGAGAGGCTGCGGCGACAGGGTTCTTGAACGGTGAGACCGGCGCGCTGATGCGTCTGGGTGATCCTGAATTGGCTGATCCGCTGGTGGCCGAAGTCTACACCTTTGCTGCGGGCCGGTCGGGTCGCGACGGCCTGATTGATTTGTCCGTCGAAACCGAGATCACGATGCAAAACTGTGGCCTCGAGGTCGAGGCGCAAACCCTTGAGATGTCGGACCGCGGCACCATCACGACGCGCGATTTAACGCTTGCTGTGCCGGGCTGTGATGCGGCCGGTGACTTTCTGGTGTTGAACAATCTGGTCACAGACATGAAAGTCGCGTCCAACTGATCGCAACAAGGGCAGTGACCACCTATGGCATGGCTCCGTGCGGCGTTTTGCGCCGCACTTTTTCTTTTTGGGACCGCGCTTGCAGCGCAGGACGTGACGCTGACGTCGCCCGATGGGCGGGTGGAAATCAGCGGCACGCTGCTGGGGTTTGACGGAGAGTTTTACCGGGTCGAGACGATCTATGGCGAACTGACCGTGGACGGATCCGGCGTGCAATGCGAAGGCCCCGCCTGCCCAAATCTGCAAAACTTCGTGGCAGAGGTCAGCGTGTCCGGGTCCGCCACCATGGGCGCGGTCCTGTTGCCCGCCCTGATCGAAGGCTTTGCGTTGCGCAATGACTACACCACGCATCGGTTCGACACCGACGAACAGACCTATACCTACGAGTTGCGAAGCGTCGCAGACGGCAAGCCTGTGGCGCGTTTCTATGTTTGGGTGTCAAACACGGATGAAGGCTTTGCCGATCTGTTGGCCAATGACGCGGACATTGTCATGGCGCTGCGCGAAATACGTCCGGACGAACGTCAGCGCGCGCGGGAGGCAGGGCTGGGCGACCTGACGCAAGCAAATCGCAGCCGCGTATTGGCATTGGATGCGATGGTTCCGATTGTGGCGCCAACCAATCCGGTCGACACCATCTCTCCCACCGGGTTGGCCGAGGTGTTGGCAGGACGGATCACCAATTGGTCGACGCTGGGCGGGGCGGATGCTCCGATTTCCCTACATCTGCCGGGGACAAATACCGGTTTGGGGCAAGCGGTTGAGGATGATGTCATGGGGCCGGTTGGATTTACGTTGGCTGATGGGATCGCCCGCCATGATCGCGGCGCAGATCTGGTGGCGGCGGTTGGGCGAGACCCGTTTGCGCTGGGTGTTGCCAGCTTTGCCGATATCGGAAACGCACGGGCGCTCAGCCTGACGGGGCCGTGCGGATTTTCATTGTCGGCAACGCGCGGGACAATCAAGACCGAAGACTACCCGCTGACCGCACCTATGTTTTTGTATCTGCCAGCGCGGCGGCTGCCCAAGGTCGCGCGGGATTTTCTGGCATTCACGCGGGGGACGTCGGCGCAGGTGATGATCCGGCGTGCTGGATTTGTCGATCAAGCCCCCGAGGAAGTGTCCATAGACGCACAAGGCTACCGGTTTGCCAATGCGGTCACAGCAGCAGGACCGGAGGTGTCGCTGGAGGAGCTGCAACGGATGACGCGGACATTGTACCCGATGGCGCGGCTGTCGATCTCGTTTCGGTTCGAGACGGGGTCGGTGCGGCTGGACGCGCAGTCCCGATCCAACGTGCAGCAACTGGCGCGGGCGCTGGAGCAGGGCAAATACGACGCCCGAGCGATGCTGCTTGTTGGGTTCAGCGATGGAGATGGCCCGGCAGAGATCAACCGTGACATCGCCTTGCGCCGGGCAGAGGCCGTACGACGGGCGTTGGTCACAGCGGCGGAAACAGCAAATTTTGACCGGATCGACCTGAGCGTCGATGCCTTTGGCGAGGCGCTGCCTATGGCCTG
Source organism: uncultured Tateyamaria sp. (assembly GCF_947503385.1). Lineage (GTDB taxonomy): Bacteria > Pseudomonadota > Alphaproteobacteria > Rhodobacterales > Rhodobacteraceae > Tateyamaria. The sequence continues at coordinate 390,375 of NZ_CANNDO010000001.1, read as the reverse complement.
CGATGACAGCGAGTGGGGACGTCAGGCGAACCGGCGTGTTGAGGTTTGGGTCCGTTAGTTCACAGGTAACCCTCTGTTTTGAAACTGATTTCCCGGTCTTTTCCGACAATCAGATGATCATGTAACGTAAGTCCAAGCGCCTGACAGGCTGTCTCGATTTGTTCGGTCATGTCGATATCAGACTGGCTGGGCGTGGGGTCGCCTGATGGGTGATTGTGCACAAGGATCAGCGCGGACGCGTTCAGTTCCAGGGCGCGTTTGGCCACCTCTCGTGGATAGACGGGGACGTGATCGACGGTGCCCTTGGCCTGTTCCTCATCCGCGATCAGGACGTTTTTGCGATCAAGATAAAGCACGCGGAACTGTTCTGTTTCGCGGTGCGCCATGGTGGTGTGGCAGTAATCCAGCAGGGCGTCCCAGCTTGAAATCACCTGTTTGTTCAGGACCTTGGCCCGCGCAAGCCGTTGTGCCGCCGCCTCGATGATCTTTAGCTCGCAGATCACCGCGTCTCCGACACCTTTGAGGGCGCGCAAGCGTTCCGGCGGGGCGGATACAACCCGGTTAAAGTCGCCGAATTCACCCATCAGGAGGTGCGCCAGCGGCTTGACGTCCTGCCGGGGGATGGCCCGAAAGAGGACAAGTTCCAGCATCTCGTAATCCGGCAGAGCCGCCGCGCCGCCGTCCATGAAACGGGTACGCAGACGCTTGCGATGATCGGCCATGTAGGACGGCGTACGCCCCTTGGGAAGGGTGACAGGCAAGGCCTCGTCAAGATCGAAGGGGAGCGGTTGTTCTGCGAATTCCGTCATGCGCAAACCTTGGCCTGCACGTGGTGAACGAAGGGTTAATCAGAGTCAAAAACGCGCGTCTAATTGTGGGCACAACCTGCATATGGCTCGTGGTCATCGCGGCGCAGTTCGAACGCCGCTTCTTTGATGCCATCGGTGACTTCGTGGCCCAAAAAGGCAAAGCCGACGCGGTGCAGCATAGTCACGGATTTGGTGTTTCGGATGTCGGCCCAAGCCCTGATCCGCGCAATTCGGGTGGTTCTGAACATCAGCCCGATGGCGAGGTGCATGGCACGCTGCGCGTGCCCTCGACCGTGATGGGCGGCGGCGAGCGTGATGCCGGTTTCGCCTTCGGCCTCATCTTTGGCGATGCGCAGGCCGATGTCGCCAATCAGCGCATCCGTTTCGGTGTCTGCCACGGCGATCTGCGTCCAATGTCCGGGCCGCAAGAGCGGTTCGACGGTGGCGCTGTGGTGGAGAAAGTGGGCTGCGCGGGTGTCGTCCATATGCTCCCAATTCTGGAAGCGGGCGATGGCGGGATCACGGCGGTAGGCCTGAAAGGCCATGAGGTCATCCGCGCGCATCCGGCGCAGCGTCGTGGTGTCAGAGGTAAGGCGCATGGCGGCAAGATGGGCAGAATGCCCATCCTACGCAAGTTTTGACGTTCGGCGCCTTAGCCTTTCATCGAATCCCAGAACGATTTGACCGATGAAAAGAAGCTGGTGGATTCGGGGTTGTTCTCTTCTGAGAGATCTTCGAATTCGCGCAGCAGTTCTTTTTGGCGGCTGGTCAGGTTCACCGGGGTCTCGACGGCCAGTTCGATGAACATGTCGCCTGTTGGGCCGCCGCGCAGGGCGGGCATCCCCTTGGAGCGCAGGCGCATCTGGCGTCCCGATTGTGATCCCGCCGGAATTTGAACCCGGCCACGACCACCGTCGATGGTGGGCACTTCGATGCTGCCGCCCAAGGCGGCGGTGCCCATGGATACCGGAACGCGGCAGAACAGGTTGGTGCCGTCACGCTCAAAGAGCTTGTGTTCCTTCACCTCAATGAAGATGTACAGATCGCCCGACGGCCCGCCGCGCATCCCGGCCTCGCCTTCACCGGCGAGGCGGATGCGGGTGCCGGTTTCAACGCCAGCGGGGATGTTCACGCTAAGCGCGCGGTCCTTTTCGACGCGGCCTGCGCCGGAACAGGTCTTGCACGGGTCTTTGATGATCTGGCCGAGGCCGGAACATGTGGGACAGGTGCGTTCGACGGTGAAAAAGCCCTGTTGCGCGCGCACCTTGCCCATGCCTGAGCAGGTCGGGCAGGTGGACGGTTCGGAACCACCTTCTGCACCGGTGCCGCTGCATGATCCGCAAGATACGGAGGTCGGCACGTTGATCGATTTTTGCAGACCCGCAAATGCATCCTCGAGATCAATGCGCAAATTATAGCGTAAGTCAGAGCCCCGCGCGGCACGACGCCCACCGCCGCCCCCGCGCCCGCCGAAATCGCCGAACAGGTCGCCGAACATGTCGGAGAATGCATCGGTAAAGTCCTGCTGACCACCGCCAAAGCCACCGCCGGGGTGACCTCCACCTCCGCCCATGCCGCCCTCGAAGGCGGCGTGTCCGAATCTGTCATAAGCCGCCTTTTTGTCGGCGTCCTTGAGAACCTCGTAGGCTTCGTTCGCCTCTTTGAACTGGTTTTCGGCTTCGGGATTGTCGGCGTTGCGGTCAGGGTGCAGTTCCTTGGCCTTGCGCCTGTACCCTTTTTTGATCTCGTCGGCGGAGGCGCCCTTGGTGACGCCGAGCACCTCGTAATAGTCACGTTTTGCCATGGATTATGTCCTTTGCTGGAACGTCTGAGGCCGGCCCTTGGTGTGGCCGGCCTCGCGATTGGTTCCTCTGAGGCCCAAAATCAGGCGCGTTTGTCGTCGTCGAGGTCTTCGAATTCGGCGTCGACGATATCGTCCGCGTCATCGCGTGGCTCGTCCGCGCCTGCCGGCTCGTCCTCGCCATCTTCTTGCGCCGCTTTATAGATCGCCTCACCCAGTTTCATGGCCGCTTCGGTCACGTTCTGGATGCCGGATTTGATCTTGTCAGCGCCTGCGCCCTCGTCCTCAAGGTCATCCTTGAGCGCAGCAATGGCCAGTTCGATGGCTTCGATCGTGGTTGGATCCACCTTGTCCGAATGCTCTTCCATCGACTTTTCGGTCGAATGAATGAGGCTTTCGGCCTGGTTTTTCGCTTCGATCAGCTCGCGACGTTCCTTGTCCGCTTCGGCGTTGTCCTCGGCGTCCTTGACCATCTGTTCGATGTCCTCGTCCGAAAGGCCACCCGACGCCTGGATCGTGATCTGCTGTTCCTTGCCGGTGCCCTTGTCCTTGGCGCCCACGGACACGATGCCGTTGGCGTCGATGTCGAAGGTCACTTCGATCTGGGGCATACCGCGCGGCGCAGGCGGGATGTTTTCGAGGTTAAAGGCCCCGAGCAGTTTGTTGTCGGACGCCATCTCACGCTCACCTTGGAACACGCGAATGGTCACGGCGTTCTGGTTATCCTCGGCGGTCGAGAAAATCTGCGACTTTTTCGTCGGGATGGTGGTGTTGCGGTCGATGAGGCGTGTGAACACGCCACCGAGCGTTTCGATACCCAGCGACAGGGGCGTCACGTCGAGCAGGACAACGTCCTTGACGTCGCCTTGCAGAACACCGGCTTGAATGGCCGCACCCATGGCAACCACTTCGTCGGGGTTCACACCCTTGTGCGGCTCTTTGCCAAAGAACTTGGTCACTTCCTCAACCACTTTGGGCATACGGGTCATACCGCCGACGAGGACCACTTCGTCCACATCAGAGGCCGACAGGCCCGCATCCTTGAGCGCAGCGGCGCAGGGCTTCATCGACGCCTTGATCAGATCGCCCACGAGGCTTTCCAGCTTGGCGCGGGTCAGCTTCATCACCATGTGCAGCGGCTGGCCGTTGGCGCCCATAGAGATAAACGGCTGGTTGATCTCGGTCTGGGACGAGCTGGACAGTTCGATCTTGGCCTTTTCAGCGGCTTCCTTGAGACGCTGCAGGGCCATTTTGTCCTGCGTCAGGTCAACGGCGTGTTCCTTTTTGAACTCATCGGCGAGGTAGTTCACGATCCGCATGTCAAAGTCTTCACCACCAAGGAACGTGTCACCGTTGGTGGATTTCACTTCGAACAGGCCATCGTCAATCTCGAGGATGGTTACGTCGAACGTACCACCGCCAAGGTCATAGACCGCGATGGTTTGCGAATTTTCCTTGTCGAGACCGTAGGCCAGCGCGGCGGCTGTTGGTTCGTTGATGATCCGCAGCACTTCGAGGCCGGCGATTTTGCCTGCGTCCTTGGTCGCCTGACGCTGGGCGTCGTTGAAATAGGCGGGGACGGTGATGACCGCTTGGGTCACGTCTTCGCCAAGGTAGCTCTCGGCGGTCTCTTTCATCTTGCCGAGGATAAAGGCGCTGATCTGGCTGGGCGAGTATTTCTCGCCACGTGCCTCGACCCAAGCGTCGCCATTGCCACCGTCGATAACGGCGAAGGGCAGGTTTTTCTTGTCCTTTGCCAAATCCGCGTCGTCATTGCGGCGGCCAATCAGGCGTTTGACACCAAAGATGGTGTTATCGGGGTTCGTCACTGCCTGCCGTTTGGCGGGCTGTCCGACGAGCCGTTCACTTTCGGTGAATGCGACGATGGACGGTGTCGTCCGCGCGCCTTCTGCGTTTTCGATCACGCGTGGCTGGCTGCCATCCATGATGGCGACGCAGCTGTTGGTGGTTCCCAGGTCAATACCAATGACTTTGGCCATGTTTTCGATCCCTCTTTGCTTCAAGGCGATGTCCCGAGGCGGCGACCCGTGTCGGCATCGACGTCCCGATCAGTTTGCGCGGGGCTGTCCCGCGCGCTGCGGCGTATATAAGGAGGGTGGAATGGCGCTGCAACCGTTGCGATTGGCGTGTGTGGGGCAAAAATGTCGCTAAAATTGACTGGAAAGGTGCATGAAGCTCTCTGTTCGCGGATTTGACATCCACAAAGGGTATCTGGATGCCGCTGCGCAAGGTGATCTGGTGGCCGATATTCGCGACGTTGTGGCGGCCGCGCCGTTGTTTTCGCCGGACACGCCTTACGGCAAGCCGATGAGCGTGCGGATGACTTCGGCAGGGTCTGTGGGGTGGTATTCGGGCAGGTCGGGATACAGGTATGCCGAGACGCATCCCGGCGGCGGGTCGTGGCCTGCGATTCCGCAGGCGATCCTCGACGTGTGGCGCGGGTTGACGGGGTTGGACCGCGATCCCGACTGCTGCCTGATCAACTTTTACGGCGAAGGCGCGCGGATGGGGATGCATCAGGACCGCGACGAGGCTGATTTTTCGTGGCCTGTGCTGTCGGTGAGCCTCGGTGATGCGGGGTTGTTCCGGATCGGGAACACGACGCGCGGCGGCAAGACGGAATCGCTGTGGCTGGAATCCGGGGATGTGGTGGTGATGGGGGGCGATGCGCGGCTGACCTATCACGGGGTCGACCGTATCCGGTTTGGGTCGTCGTCATTGTTGCCCAAGGGCGGGCGCATCAATCTGACCTGCCGCGTGGTCAGATGAGGACCACGAATATGCGCGATGGGGTTGGTATTGCGACCACGTCACGCCGGTGTCGGAGTGATCGCCAGCACACAATCCACGCTGTTGTGGTCGGTTGTGGTCGGTAAGAAAGTCCGGGCGCGCGAACGTTTTTCCGTCCGTTTTGTTCCGCAAATTTTGGCAGATATTTTTTGATATTTTGGCACGTTTTCAGGGAACGGAATTTGCCGCCAAGCATTGATGATCCGTAACTGAATTCGAAAGGAGAACACAATGAAACGCTTTACTATCGCTGCTGCAACTGCTGCTGCCCTGACCATCGCTGCCCCGGCTGCGTTCGCGACGACATTTTCGTTTGACGACGTGACCACGATGCAAGCTGCCAACGGGTCCGAAGTCTACACCAGCGACGGCAAGCTGTTTGGTGTGCTGACCGACGTTGATCTGGATGGTGCCGAAGCGACGTTCATCATCGACACAGCCAACTCGTCGAACATTGACAACGAGACCGTGTTTGTGGTCGCAGAAGAGGGCAAAGTGCTGTTCTCCGACGACCGTCTGGTCCTGCAAGCGACCGAAGCTGAACTGGACGTGAGCCTGTCGGGCACCGCTGACCCGAACGAGACGGCCCGCATCCTGCTGATCGACTAAGACCGATCACCGAAAAGGCCCGCCATTTTGGCGGGTCTTTTTTTGTCTGGTTGCGTGTGTTGCAGGGTGACGCGGTCTTCGGCATCGCATGTCAGGGCAGATACAGAGCAAGCATCTTGGTCCGCATGTCTGTATCGTTTTGTCTGGCGTCGACTCCGTCAGAAAAACCGTACATGCGCTTAGCGCCGCGCGCTCCAACTGATGGAGGCATGGCGGCGGGTGTAAAACTCGCCCATGAGGCCCACCATGATCAGAATGACGCCCACCCACCATGCGTATTCCCAACTGGAATAGCGCGGGTTGTAGTTGATAAAGACATAGCCCCGCGACTGGTCAATTGCGTGAAACAGAGGGTTCCAGTCGAACATCGCCAGCATAAAGCTGGGCAGGGAATTGGCCACGAACATTTTGCCCGACGCGATCATATTGGCCCGCTGGTAGATCGTGGAAAAGATACCAACCGCCGTGGGAAACCACGGTTTGAGCGCCAGAAGAACCACGCCCAACGCGCAGCCGGTGAACCATGCGATCAGCAGCATTCCAAAGGCGGGAAAGGGTTGGTCGACGACAACCGGCGTGAATGCGACGTGGTAGATGAACAGGATCACTGCCAGCGACAGCACCTGTACGTATAGCGCGCCAAAGGCTGCGGAGAGGATCGACACGATGGTGTTCATCGGCGCGTGCTGCATCATCGGGCTTGCCGGTCCTTCTGATCCGACGACGGCACCCAGCGATTTCGTATGTGTCAGGAACAGAAAAATGCCCGACATAATGTACAGCAAAAAGTCCCCGCGAATTGCGGCACCCCGCAGGCCAAGCACCGAAAACATCACGTAGAACGCCATGACGAATATGATGACCTGAAGCATGTTCGTCAGGATCGCGATAAAGGCATTGTTGTGTGATTTCCGCACGCTGCGCACGATCGAGTGATAGATCACTTCGAACATGGCAAGAGCTGAGCCAAGGTTGGTTTGTGGCTTGCGTGAAGACGTGAACATGCGGTCTGATGCCTCGGATGCGCGATAGTCGCACGGATTTCTTGCCGATCCGTTAGTGCCGCAGCATAAGGGACCCGACAGTCTATTTCAACAAATCCACATGGGAAGGCAAAACCATGAATTACGAGCAGTTGATCCCGGTGATCCGCCGTCTGGCGATCGAGGCGGGCGACAAGATTATGGAAATCTATGAAAGCGACGATTTCGAGGTGAAGTCGAAGTCGGATGACAGCCCAGTGACGGCAGCGGACGAGGCGGCGGATGCTTTGATTTCGGCAGGACTGCGCGCGGCGTTTCCCGATGTGATGCTCGTCACCGAAGAGCAGGCGGCCACACACGACACGACTGGCGATACCTTCCTGATCGTCGACCCGCTCGACGGGACCAAGGAATTTGTGCATCGCCGCGGCGATTTCACGGTGAACATTGCCTTGGTCGAGGGCGGCGTGCCAACGCGCGGTGTGGTTTATGCGCCCGCAAAGGGACGGATGTTTCTGACGCAGGCGGATGGCCAGTCGGTCGAGGAAACCGGCCCGTTTGATGCCGCGCAGATGGGTGATGTGACGCCGATGAAGGTGGCCGACAGCGACAATGACGCGTTGATGGTTGTGGCGTCGAAATCGCACCGGGATCAGGCCACGGATGATTACATCAACAAATACGCCGTGAAGGACATGAAAAGCGCGGGTTCGTCCCTCAAGTTCTGTCTGGTGGCAACGGGAGAGGCGGATTTGTATCCGCGTCTGGGCCGCACGATGGAATGGGATACCGCTGCGGGGCACGCGGTGTTGTCGGGGGCCGGGGGGGCCGTGGTGCGGTTTGACGACCTCACCCCGCTTGCCTACGGAAAAGACGGTTACGCCAACCCATTCTTTATCGCCTACGCGCCGGGCGTCGATCTGAAAGACAGCTGATGTCGGTTCTGGTGGTGATCCCGGCGCGCTATGCGTCGCAGCGCTATCCGGGCAAGCCGCTGGTGAACCTGACCGGGGCCACAGGCGTGGCGCGGACGCTGATCCGGCGAAGCTGGGATGCCGCGCGTGACGTGGCCGGGGTTGACCGCGTGGTGGTTGCGACGGATGACAACCGGATTGCCGATGCCTGCACAGGTTTCGGGGCAGAGGTTGTGATGACTTCGGAAAGCTGCGCCAATGGAACAGAACGCTGTGCCGAGGCGAATACGGCGCTGGGCGGCGGATACGACATCGTGGTCAACCTGCAAGGCGACGCGCCCCTAACGCCGCCATGGTTCATTGAGGCGCTGGTGGACGGCTTGCGCGCTGCGCCCGAGGCAGAGATTGCGACGCCGGTTTTGCGCTGTGACGGCGCGACGCTGAATGGGTTTCTTGACGATCGCAAAGCCGGGCGTGTGGGCGGGACAACCGCCGTCTTTGGGACTGGCGGGCGTGCGCTGTACTTTTCCAAGGAAGTGGTGCCGTTCACCGGTCAGACCTATGCCGCGTCGGATGACACGCCGGTTTTCCACCACGTTGGTGTCTATGCCTACCGGCCTGATACATTGGCGGCCTATCCGTCTTGGCTTACGGGCCCGCTGGAAACGCTCGAAGGGTTGGAGCAATTGCGGTTCCTCGAAAACGGGCGCCAGGTGCTGTGTGTCGAGGTGGACGCGCGTGGGCGGCAGTTCTGGGAGCTGAACAACCCGTCAGACGTGCCCAAGATTGAGGCGATGATGGCCGAGATGGGCCTGGCATGAGCGAACCGCTGCCGGTCAGCGTTGTGGTGGTCAGCCGCGACAGGCCGGAGGCGTTGAAGCGTTGCCTCGAAGGGGTGGCGCAGCTGCAATACCCTCAGTTCGAGGTGGTTGTGGTCGCCGATGCGGCGGGCGTCGCCGCAGCACAGGAGATGCCGTTTGCGGACAACCTCAAGACTGTGCTGTTCGAGCGGGCCAATATTTCGCAGGCGCGCAATCTTGGCATCAGTCATGCAGCGGGCGAAGTCGTAGCCTTTATCGACGATGATGCAGTGCCAGAGCCAAGTTGGCTGACCTATCTGATCCGTCCCTTCGACAAGCCCGAGGTGGCCTGTGCGGGTGGTTTTGTGCGGGCGCGGAACGGGATTTCCTACCAATGGGAGGCGCGGAGCATTGATGCGCGTGGCGTATCGGAACCCGTGGACGTCAATCACAGCCGGGTGACGGTGTTCAGACCCAAGGGCGGGCGGGCGATCAAAACCGAAGGCACCAATATGGCGGTGCGCCGCGATATTCTGGTGACGCTGGAAGGCTTTGACCCCGGCTTTGCCTTCTTTCTTGATGAAACCGATCTGAACCTGCGGATCATGCGCGCGGGGCACGCGACGGCGATTGTGCCCATGGCCGAGGTGCATCACGGGTATCAGGCCAGCCCGCGGCGGCGGCCCGACCGTGTGCCGCGCGATCTGTTCGACATCGGCGCCAGTTGGGCCGTGTTTCAGCGCAAGTACATCCCCGAGCGTGAGCGGCTGGACCATTGGCACCCCCTCCGGCTGGCCGAACGTCGGCGCCTTGTCTCGCATGTGGTTGCTGGGCGGTTGGAACCCGGTGACGTGCGCCGCCTGATGCGGCGGCTGGATCAGGGCTATGGTCAGGGGCTGGCGCGGCACCGGGGTGGGGCGCAGGTGTCTGCCAGCGCCGTGTCGGCTTTTCGCGCCATGCCGGTGCGCACCGGTGCAGGGGTCGTGCTGACAGGCCGCAGTTGGCAGCGCGCCCGCTTGCGGCGCGAGGCGGCACAACGCGCCGAGCAAGGTGAGCGCGTGACGCTGATCCTGCTGTCGCCAACCGCGCTATACCACCGCGTCAGCTTCATGCCCGCCGGATATTGGGAACAGCGGGGCGGATTGTGGGGCCGATCAGAGCGGGACGCAGCACTGGTGCGATTCCAGTCATTCCGCAGTCGGGTGCGTCGCGAAGTGCTGCGTGTCGCGCAACAGCGTCTGATTTCGCTATAAATTTTGGCGCGTTAACGCAACAGTTCCCCTTTCCTGCAAAAATTTGACGTGTACGACGTTTATTCGACACAATGCCCGAACTAGTAAGGGCACAGCGAACGGCACCCTGGTGCTCATCAGTTCAGACGCGGGGAAAGACCATGCGAAAGAAGTTAACGAAAGCCATTTTTCCAGTAGCAGGTTTGGGAACACGTTTTCTGCCAGCTACAAAATCGGTGCCCAAGGAGATTATGACCTTGGTGGACCGCCCATTGATCCAATATGCCATTGACGAGGCGCGCGCTGCCGGAATCAAGGAATTCATTTTTGTCACGTCGCGCGGGAAAGGTGCGCTTGAGGATTATTTCGACCTTGCGCCGACGCTCGAACAAGAGCTGCGCAAGAAGGGCAAGACCGAGCTTCTTGAAACGCTCAAGGATACGAACATGGACAGCGGCGCGATTGCCTATGTCCGCCAGCACAAGGCGCTGGGCCTTGGCCATGCGGTGTGGTGCGCACGGCGCCTGATCGCCAACGAACCCTTTGCCGTGATTCTGCCGGACGACGTGATTGCCGCGGAAAAACCCTGCCTCGCGCAGATGGTCGAGGCTTATGAGGAAACCGGCGGAAACGTCGTGGCCGCCATGGAAGTGCCGCCGGAAAAGGCATCGTCCTACGGTGTGCTCGATATCGAGAACGACATGGGTCAGATGGTGCAGGTCAAGGGGATGGTCGAAAAGCCCCCCGCCGACGAAGCGCCGTCAAACCTTGCCGTGATTGGCCGCTACATCCTGAACCCGTCTGTTTTGCGATCCCTTAACCAGATGAAGGCGGGCGCGGGCGGCGAGATTCAGTTGACCGACGCGATTGCCCGCGAGATCGGTGGCGAGACGGGCGTATATGGCTACCGTTTCCGCGGTCAGCGATTCGACTGCGGGTCCAAATCGGGGTTCTTGCAAGCGACCGTTTCCTTTGGTCTGGCGCGTGAAGAGCTGCGCGACGACCTGTTGGGGTATATCCGGGATGTCGTGGCGATGGACAACGCGGCGGAATAAGGCGGGACCGACCTTTGGCAAATGTACTGGTGACAGGCGGAGCGGGCTATATCGGCTCGCACGCCTGCAAGGCCTTGCGCGACGCGGGCCACACCCCCGTGACTTTCGACAATCTGGAAACTGGCTGGGCGGACGCGGTCAAGTTTGGGCCGTTTGCCCAAGGCAATCTGCTGGACCGCGCGCGTCTGGATGCCGTGTTTGCTGAATATCAGCCGGTGGCAGTCATGCATTTCGCCGCGCTCAGCCAAGTGGGCGAGAGCATGTCGAACCCCGGCAAATACTGGCGCAACAATGTCGAAGGATCGCTGACTCTGATCGAGGCGGCGGTGGCAGCAGGCTGTATGGATTTCGTGTTTAGCTCGACCTGCGCGACCTATGGCGATCAGGACAACGTGGTGCTGGACGAAAACAGTGCACAATACCCCATCAACGCCTATGGCGCGTCCAAACGCGCGATCGAAGACATCCTGCGCGACTTTGAGGCGGCATATGGCCTGCGCCATGTGATCTTCCGCTACTTCAACGTGGCCGGTGCCGACCCCGACGGCGAGGTGGGCGAATTTCACCAGCCAGAGACGCATCTGATTCCGCTGATGCTGGACGCAATAGCGGGCAAGCGGGACGCGCTGACTGTCTATGGCACCGATTATCCCACCCCCGACGGCACCTGTATCCGCGACTATGTGCATGTGTGCGATCTGGTGGATGCGCATGTACTTGGGTTGAATTGGTTGCAGGACGGCAAGGGCAGCCGCGTGTTTAACCTTGGGACGGGTTCAGGCTTTTCCGTGCGCGAGGTGATTGACCATTCGCGCGCCGTCACGAACCAAGCGGTGCCGTATGTCGACGGTGATCGGCGTCCTGGGGATTGTACCAAGCTTGTGTCAGGCTCGACCCGTGCCGAAGCAGAGCTGGGCTGGACGCCCACACGTTCGACGCTCGAAACTATGATCACCGACGCTTGGAGATGGCATCAAACTGGCCATTACGACAAATAACCCGGCCCCGGCACGTGTGCTGGATATCACCCGGCTGATGCGCCGGGCGGGTCGGGTTCTGACCGGTGTCGACCGGGTCGAGCTCGCCTATTTGCGGGCGCTCTTGGCCGACCCGGTTCCGGTGTTTGGCCTGATCCGGACGCGATATGGCTATCTGTTGCTGGATCAGACCGGCCTCGCCCGGATGGAAGCGCGATTGGCTGGTGGTGAGGATGGGCCTGCTTGGTCAAAAGCGCGAAGGCTGGCGATTGGCCGCGCTCCGCCACCGCTGCTGGGCCGGATGCTGCGGCGCAAGCTGCCGCCCGGTGTGGCGTATCTGAACGTGGGCCATTCAAACCTCACGCAGCGTGTGCTGACGACGATCAAGGCCGCAGTGGATGCGCGCGTGTGTGTCATGATCCATGACCTGATCCCGGTGGATTTTCCGCAATATCAACGGGATGGCGTTGCCAAAGCCTTTGCCAATATGCTGACCCGCGTGGGGCGTCATGCGGATCTCATCCTCTGCAACTCGGTCGATACGCAGACGCGTCTGGCCGCCCACCTGCCCGACGCGCCGCCGACAATTGTTGCGCATTTGGGAACAGAGGTGGCTGTGGCAGAGTCGGGTGATATCCCCCAAGGGACCGTGCCACGGCGTCCTTATTTCGTCTGCGTGGGCACCATTGAGCCGCGAAAGAACCACGCGCTGCTGCTTGATCTGTGGGAAGATTGGGGTGCGGATGCACCGGGCCTGGTGATCGCAGGCAATCGCGGCTGGAAAAACGAAGACGTGTTTGCCCGGCTCGATGCATTGCCGCCAGACGGGCCGGTGCGTGTGGCGCATGGTCTGTCAGACGGCGCAATTGCCGCCCTGATGCAAGGATCACACGGCCTGCTTTTTCCGTCCCACGGCGAAGGTTACGGCCTGCCCGCGATGGAAGCGGCCGCCCGCGGTGTGCCCGTGGTCGCCAATGACCTGCCTGTCTTCCACGAAGTCCTTGGGAACATTCCCATTTACGCAAACGCCACAGACCGCTATCTGTGGAAAAAGAAAATTGAGGCTTTGGCCAAAAGAACACCATCACAAGCGCCCGGCGCACAGTTTGTTCCACCCACTTGGGACGCGCATTTCAAGACTGTGTTAAGGGTGACCTGATAGGCGTGACGCGGGCCGTAGGTAGCGGCGGGTAAAGGACGGGCGAATTTGGGCGCTTGGCAGTCATATCGACTGAGGCTTCAGCGCAAGCGGTGGCGCATTCGTGCGGTCCGCAAGCGACGTGAATTGAAGCGCGAGGTGGACCGTACTGCGGAAATCCGTCCGCTTGATTTGCTGTGCTTTTCCACCATCCGCAATGAGGCGGTGCGCCTTCCATATTTCCTGCAATACTACCGGGATCAGGGCATCAATCATTTCCTGATCGTGGACAATGACAGCACCGATGGGTCCGCCGATTACCTTGCTGCGCAACCGGACGTGTCCGTCTGGAGCACGAAGGCCAGTTACAAGCGGTCGCGATTCGGAGTGGATTGGCTGAATTGGTTGCAGATGCGCTATGCCCATGGGCATTGGTCACTGACGGTCGACCCGGATGAGTTTCTGATCTACCCATTCTGCGACACGCGCCCCCTGCGGGCGTTAACAGACTGGCTGGATGCATCGTCGATCCGGTCGTTTTCTGCAATGCTGCTCGACATGTATCCCAAGGGGCGGCTGGATGAACAGCCGTATCAGTCCGGGCAGGATCCGATTGAGATTGCCAGTTGGTTTGACAGCGGAAATTACACAATTGCGCGCAACAAGCGGTTCGGCAATCTATGGATTCAAGGTGGCCCGCGGGCGCGCATGTTCTTTGCAGATCAACCGGCCAAGGCGCCGGCGCTGAACAAGATACCGCTGGTCAAATGGGATCGCCGCTATGCCTATGTGTCGTCCACGCATATGCTGCTGCCGCGTGGGCTCAATCAGGTCTATGACGAGTGGGGCGGCGAAAAAGCGTCGGGCGTTCTGCTGCACGCCAAATTCCTTGACACATTCACCGCCAAAGCTGCCGAAGAGTTGACGCGCAAACAGCATTATTCGGCTTCTGTGGAATATCGGGCCTATGCCGAAACGATGCGGGATGACCCGGATCTGTGGTGCAAGTGGTCTGAAAAGTACATCAACTGGCGGCAATTGGAAATTCTGGGTCTCATGTCCAAAGGGAACTGGGCATGACCGTCGGGATTGTCATGCTGGTCCACACAGCTTTGGGCCGCGCCGAACAAGCCGCCCGCCATTGGGCTGAAGGCGGGTGCCCCGTGGTGATCCACGTGGATGCCAATGTACCGCGAAAGACCTATGTCAAATTCACCGAAGCACTGTCGGATGTGCCTGCGGTGATCTTTTCTAAACGGTTCCGCTGCGAGTGGGGCACGTGGGGCATTGTTGCCGCAAGCCAGACGGCGTCCGAATTGATGCTGCGGACGTTCGACGATGTGCGTCATGTCTACCTTGCCTCCGGATCGTGCCTGCCGTTGCGTCCTGTGGATGAGTTGATTGACTACCTCGCCGACCGACCGCGCACCGACTTTATCGAAAGTGCGACGACGGCGGATGTGCCGTGGACTGTTGGTGGGCTGGATGAAGAACGGTTTACCATGCGGTTCCCATTCTCGTGGAAACGTCAGCGGTTCCTGTTTGACAAATTCGTGGCCCTGCAACGGCGATTGGGGTTCAAACGCCGTATCCCCAACGGGTTGGTTCCGCACATGGGCAGCCAGTGGTGGTGCCTAACCCGGCAAACGCTGACCGCTATCTTGCAAGGCCCGGACCGGCGCGAATACGACGCTTATTTTCGTCATGTGTGGATCCCGGACGAAAGCTATTATCAAACGCTCGCACGGCAGTTTTCGACCAACATCGAAAGCCGGTCGCTGACCCTGTCCAAGTTCGATTTTCAGGGCAAGCCGCATATTTTCTACGACGATCACCTGCAATTGCTGCGCCGGTCCGACTGCTTTGTGGCGCGCAAGATTTGGCCCCATGCCAACCGACTTTACGAAGCGTTCCTGACCGATCCTGCGGGTGCGATGAAACGCACTGAGCCCAATCCGGGCAAGATCGACCGCATCTTTGCCAAAGCGGTTGAGCGTCGGACGCGCGGCAGGCCGGGCCTGTATATGCAAAGCCGGTTTCCGAATGAGGATTGGGAAAACGGGGTGACGGCTGCGCCCTATTCTGTGTTCCAAGGCTTTTCCGAAATTTTTGAGAACTTCGAATCGTGGCTGGGCAAGGCGACAGGTTCACGGGTGCACGGGCATCTGTTTTCGCCCGAGCGCGTGGAATACGCGGACGGTCAAACCACGCTAAATGGCGCTATTGGCGACAGCGCCAAAGCGCGGGACTATAACGCCAATGCGTTTCTGACCAATCTGATCTGGAATACCCGCGGCGAACGTCAGTGTTTCCAGTTTGGCCCGGCGGACAATCAGGACGTGATCTGGCGCATGTCAAAAGACCCAAACGCCCAGATTTCGGTGATTTCGGGGGCGTGGGCGGTGCCGCTGTTCCGGTCCAACATGAACTTTATGGACATCCGCAAAGAGGCCGCGCGTCTGCAAAAGATCGAAAGCGAGCATTTGGATGTGCTGCGGTCGCCTTATGCCAAGGCGCGCATTCGCATCTGGACCATGGCCGAATTTATCGAAGCTCCGATGGAGCCGTTGCAGGGCATTCTGGACGAGATTGGGCACACCCAGATGCGCCGCCTGTCCGAAGTGCCCAAGATGGTGGATTTGACCGGGTTCGGCCAGTTCCTGCAAAACCTCAAGAATCAGGGGATGCACCCATATTTGATGGGCGATTTCCCCGTTGCGCTTGGGCCTGAACCGACCCAGGCTTCGCCGCGCAAACCGTATCTGGTGCGATAGCAGATGGCGCAGTTCGATCATTTCGTCGTGTTTGCCGAGATGCGGACAGGCTCCAATTTTCTGGAAACCAATCTGAACGCATTCGATGGGCTTGCCTGCCACGGAGAGGCGTTCAACCCGCATTTCCCTGGATACCCGGACCGGGCGGAATTGCTCGGATTGACCCAAGAGGCACGCGATAGCGACCCGATGCAATTGCTGCGCGCGCTGAAACAAACACCCGAGCTAAGCGGCTTCCGCTATTTTCACGATCACGATCCGCGGGTGTTCGACACCGTCATGGATGACCGCAAATGCGCTAAGGTTGTTCTGACCCGCAACCCGGTGGACAGCTATGTGTCGTGGAAGATCGCGCAGGCCACTGGCCAATGGAAACTGACGGATGCCAAGGCGCGCAAGGACGGCAAGGCATCGTTTGTGCCCGAAGAATTCACAGCTCATCTGGACGCTTTGCAGGCGTTTCAGACAACGCTGTTGAACCGGCTACAGGTGTCCGGACAGACCGCGTTTTACGTGGCGTACGAAGATTTGCAAAATGTGGACGTGATGAACGGCCTCGCGGCGTGGTTGGGTATCGACGCACGGCTTGAGGCGTTGGACAAGACGCTCAAGGTGCAGAACCCCGCGTCGCTCGCCGACAAGGTGAGCAATTTTAGCCAAATGCAGGCGGCGCTGGGTGCGCTGGACCGCTTCAACCTGACCCGCACACCAAATTTCGAACCGCGCCGGGGGGCCGCCGTGCCCACCTATCATGCAAGCGGTGCGGCGGGTCTGGTGTATCTGCCGGTGCGCGGTGGGCCGGAGGACCGGATTGTCGCATGGTTAAATGGCATCGACATGGCGGCTGGTAGCACAACCGAAACAAAGCTGTCCCAGGGCAATCTGCGCGACTGGATGCGCGCGCATCCCGGGCACCGTCGGTTTTCCGTGTTGCGGCATCCGCTGGCGCGGGCGCATCATGTGTTCTGCACGCGCATCCTCAACACGGGCAAGGGGGGATATGGCGGTATCCGGGCGACGTTGATCCGACGGTACAAGCTGCCCCTGCCAGATGATCCGCAGGATGCAGGATATGACAAGGCTGCGCATCGCGCCGCGTTTGTGGCGTACCTGCAATTCCTCAAGGCGAACCTTGCCGGGCAAACAGCCATCCGTGTGGATCCCGACTGGGCCACGCAAAGCAAGACGCTTGAAGGATTTGCGGAATTTGCCGTCCCGGATGTCGTGATCCGTGACACGGACATCGGGGCCGGCTTGCAAGCGCTGGGTGCGGACGGGTTGCCCGACCTGCCCCCGCAACCTGCCGACACGCCCTATATGCTCGCTGATATTTATGATGCCGAAGTCGAGAAACTGGCGCGAAACGCCTACGCGCGGGATTATGTGACCTTCGGGTTCACCGACTGGCAAGACAGCTAGACGGGAACCGCGCGGATCAGGCAGCCTGTGCAGACTGCGCTTGGCTCAGGATCGTGTACAGGGTCGAGGCATCGGGGTTGGCGCGCAGCTTTCCGCAAATGCTCGAATCGCGCAGGGTGCGGGACACCAAGGCCAGCGCCTTGAGGTGTTCTACGCCAGCCTCTTCTGGTGCGAAGAGGGCAAAGGCGATGTCGACCGGCTGACGATCAACCGAGTCAAAATCGATAGGCTTGTCCAGCAGGACAAAGGCACCCATCACGTCGTTGATTCCGTCAAGTCGTGCATGGGGCAAAGCCACCCCATGCCCCACACCTGTCGGTCCCAACGCTTCGCGCGCCAAAAGCGCCTCGACGACCAGCCCGCCGGTCACGCCATAGGCAACCTCCATCAGATCGCCGACTTCGTGCAGCAATCGTTTCTTGGACGTTGCCGATGTGACGACCTTCACGGCCTCCGGCTTCAGAAGAGTTTCAAAGTTCATTCTGCTCGCTCTGCTGGCGCGCTGTCTTGGCGCCGGTTCTGTTACGGATCAATCCAACCGATATTGCCGTCGTCCCGACGGTATACCACGTTCAGCCCGTCTTTACCCTCATTGCGGAACACCAAAACGGGCGCTCCGGCCAACTCCATTTGCATGACCGCCTCGCCAACAGACAGGGACGGTATCTTGGTCTCCATCTCGGCCACGATCATAGGTTGCAGGCTTTCGGGCTCTGATTCCTCGGCACCTGCGTCGGAGGCGAGGATATACGAGGCCGCGCCAGAGAGTTCAACCGGCTGTACGCGTTCCTTGTGATGGTCCTTAAGACGCCGCTTGTAGCGGCGCAGCTGCTTTTCCATCTTTTCAGAACAAGCATCAAAAGCGGCATAGATTTCAGTGGCATGGGCCTTGGCCTGCGCCGTCAGGCCCGTCGACAGGTGGACCGTCGCCTCGCAGACAAATTCATGCGCGGACTTGGAAAAGACCACTTGCGCGTTTGTCGGGCGCTCTGCGTATTTTTCGACCACCGTGCCAAGATCGTTGCGCACATGGGTTTGCAGCGCTTCGCCGATATCGATTTGTTTGCCGCTGATTTGGTATTGCATGCCGTCTCCTTCTTTGGACCGCCAACATGACACTTTTCCCGCTATAGTGGTAGCGAGATTGCACGTTCAGTTGGTCGGGAGGGCGTGTGCGTGGTCTGTCCGGTTGGACATAAGTTGAAGGCCGACAGGATGGATCCGCGCAAAAGCCATGCCCCATTGCACGCCAAAACGCAGGCACCTGTCAATGAAAAGCGGACGCGCATTTCCGCGCATCTGTCATGAAATGCGGAAGTTTTCGCCAAGGTAGACACGGCGCACATTTTCGTTTTGCACAACATCTTGGGGTGTGCCGGACATCAGAACCTGACCGTCATGCAAGATATAGGCGCGGTCCACAATCTCGAGCGTTTCCCGGACGTTATGGTCCGTGATCAACACCCCGATGCCCCGTGTTTTCAGGTCGGCAACAAGGTTGCGGATATCACCGACCGAAATTGGGTCCACCCCGGCAAACGGTTCGTCCAGCAGCAGATATTTCGGATTAGCCGCCAGTGACCGGGCAATTTCGACCCGGCGGCGTTCACCCCCGGACAAGGCCAGCGCAGGGGCGCGGCGCAGGTGTTCGATGGAAAATTCGCTCAGCAATTCCTCAAGCCGTTCGCGGCGCTTGTGGCGATTGCGCTCGGTGATGTCGAGAATGGCGAGAATGTTGTCCTCGACGCTCAGGCCGCGGAAAATGCTCATTTCCTGCGGCAGATACCCAATGCCCATCTGCGCGCGGCGATACATTGGCAGGCTGGTGACATCGGTGCCGTCCAGCATGACCTTTCCGCCTTCGGGCGTCACGAGGCCCGCCACGGCGTAGAACGTCGTTGTTTTGCCTGATCCGTTGGGGCCAAGCAGCGCCACCACTTCGCCACGGCTCAGTTCCATCGAAAAATCGCGGATCACCAGTTTTTTGCGGTAGGATTTGCGCAGATGCGATATCTGCAAGCCCGCGCCGCCGCCAGCAATCTTGAGGTCAGCTTTGGGCATCAGTTGTTGCCGGTTTGCAGAATCGTTTTGACCCGGCCCTGCATCCGCGCGGTCCCATCATCAAGGTTCACGGTCATGCGGTCCGCGCTGAGCGCGCTTTGCCCTTGGGCCAGAAGGACATCTCCGCTCATCACGATCACGCCGTCTGCGACATTGTAATCTGCGCGCTGTCCTTCAGCCGCATCGGGACCGGAAACCAGCGTAACGCCCCCCGTCGCCTCAAGCCGTTCGATGCCCGCCTGACCTTGGCTGTAGATCACAAGCACGCGCGGCGCGGACAGCCGCATCTCGCCCTGACCGATGACCACATTACCGGTAAAAGTCGCCGCGCCGGATGCCTGATCGACGGCCAGTTCGTCTGCGGTGACTTCAACCGGGGCGGAGGTATCCTGCTGGATCGCGCCGAACGCAACGGACGTGCCTTGGGCAGAAACGGGCGCCGCAGCGCATAGGACGAAGGCAATGGCCAAAAGCCGCAAATAGGTCACGTGTAAATCACTCTTCCAGGTTCGTGGGGTCATATACCAGTTTCACCCCGTCTGTGAAAATCAAATGGGCATTTTCGCCCGCGCCACGCTTTTCCATACGCATTTGTCCGGCGTTGAGCGTCCCGAATGGGCTGTTTGCAGTCACCGGTTGTGGGGCTTCGACCCGCATGGTGTCGAAATCAGCATTCAGGGAATCGGTTGTCATTTTGAACCCGGTCGATGTGGTTATGACGACATTGCCCGTCAGGTTCGATTGCGCGTTGGACATGTCGAAAGCGCCTGAGTCGGAAAACAGGATGATCCGTGTACCCGACAACATGTCGATCTGGGCCGAAAGATCCTCAACCGTGCTGGCTTTGCCCAACCCGGTGCGCATTGTGCCCGCAGCGACCGACACGCGGTCGCCATCCGTCGTCGTGCCGGAAAAGAAGGGGCCGGTGATCTGCTCATCACGCACCCGGTCCAGCAATTCATCATCGGCAAAGGGAACTGTGGCCACCGGGTCGGTGTTGCGCGACAACAGGAAAAGCGTCGACAGCAGCGCAAGCGCCGTTAACGGCAGCAGGACCTTGAGCCAGGCCACAAATCGCGAATAGCGGTCCATTTCATGTCCTTTAGCCCAGCCCGACCCGTAGGCAGTCGTGGATGTGCAGGATACCCTGCGGCGCGCCCGTGCCATTCTCATCAACGGCAAACACGCATGTGATCTTGCGCGCGTTCATGGTGGCAACGGCCTCTTGGGCCAGCGCGCCGGGCGCAATTGTTGTAGGGGAAGTGGTCATCACATCCGCCGCTTTCAAGTTCAGCAGCCCATCCATGTGCCGCCGCAGGTCGCCATCGGTGACAATTCCTGCCAGCGCCCCGGCGTCATCCAGCACGCCAACGACGCCCAGGCTTTTCCGGCTGATCTCGATCAGGGCGTCGGGCATGGGCGTGTCGAGCGACACCAATGGCATCGCATCACCCTTGTGCATGAGGTCCGAGACGCGGGCCAATTGCGCGCCCAGCTTGCCGCCGGGATGGAAGTCGCGAAAGTGTTCGGCGGTAAAGCTGCGATGCTTCATCAGCGCCACAGCCAGCGCATCGCCCATCGCGAGGGTCATCGTGGTGGAATTTGTCGGCACCACACCGGTGCCGCAGGCCTCGCCCAGATCAGGCAGACGCAGGACCACGTCCGATTGCGTGCCAAGCGTGCTGTCCGGTGCCTTGGTCATGCCGATCAGCGGGATGTTCACGCGACGGGAAAAGCTGATCACGCCTGCCAGTTCCGGTGCCTCGCCCGAATTGGAAATGGCCAGCACGACATCGTCGCGCGTGAGCATTCCCAGATCGCCATGGTTGGCCTCGGCGGGGTGGACAAATTGCGCGGGTGTTCCCGTGCTGGCGAGCGTCGCGGCGATTTTGCGCGCGATGTGGCCGGACTTGCCAATCCCCGACACGATCACGCGACCCTTGGCGTTCAGCAGCAACTCCACCGCAGCGGTAAAGCTGTCATCGAGTGTCGCAGACAGGGTTTCCAGCGCTTGCGCTTCGGCGTGGATAACGGCCCGCGCGGTATCAAGGAAATCGCCGCTCATGAATGGGCAAAGATATCGGTTTCGGGCCACCCGGCGAGGTCCAGATGCGCCCGCATTGGCAAAAAGTCGAAACACGCCTGTGCCATGTCCATCCGTCCTTCACGCAGCAGCATGTCGTTCAGCGCATCCCGCAATTGGTGCAGGTACAGCACGTCCGAGGCGGCGTATGCCAGTTGAGCGTCGGTCAGTGTATCGGCGCCCCAGTCGCTTGATTGTTGCTGCTTGGAGATGTCGACGCCCAGCAATTCCTGCAACAAATTCTTGAGACCGTGGCGGTCGGTGTAGGTCCGCACGAGGCGGCTGGCGATCTTGGTGCAGTAAACCGGAGCGGTGACGGCACCAAATGCATTTTGCATCGCGGCGATGTCAAACCGGCCAAAATGGAACAGCTTGAGCACATTGGGATCGGTCAGCAGCCTGCATAGGTTTGGTGCCTCAGTCTGACCCGGTTTGATCTGCACCATATGCGCATCGCCGTCCCCGGCGCTAAGCTGCACAACACACAACCGGTCGCGGTGCGGGTGCAGGCCCATGGTTTCGCAATCAATGGCAACCATAGGTCCTAGGTCAAGATCATCGGGCAGGTCGGAGATGTGCAGGTGGTTCGTCATGCCCCGCTATAACGCGGTGGATGATGCGGGGAAAGCCGTGGATTAAATGTCGTTCAACGCGGGCCGCGGCAGTTGCGCCAAATGGTCCATCACCTGTGTCCGGCAGTCGTGGCCACGCCACGCGTCCGAATACAGCGCGCGGGGCAGCATCGGATGTTTGAGCGCCAGCCGTCGCCACGCGTGCACGATCAGGACGCGGATGACAGCAACGCGCAGTGGCCCAAGGGACTGCGCGTCGGGCAAATTGAGGTCTGACAGTGCATCATGAAGCGCGGCGTAACCTGTGCGCAGGTCCTCCGTCTCGGCGGTCGTGCGCAGCCAACGCGGCACTGCGTCCCCGTTCAGGATCAGCGCGTCACCCGGTGGTGGGGTGGACGCGGCGGCAACAAACAGGCGGGGCGAGATGGGGGCATAATGTTCAGGGTCAGGCACCTTGCCGTCCGGCATCAAGGCAAAGTGGACGGGCATGTCCGACGCGGCTGCATAGATGCGGGGTCGGGCCGCGTCACTGTCGGCGCGACCCTTGACGCTCAGCCGGTGGCGGCTGGTGCGCCCGGTCTTTTCCGACGTAATCCAGCCGTCTGCGCGCAGCCTGTGCAATGCCACGCGGGACGCTTCGGGCTTGATACCGATTTCGGACAGGATGGCCGACAACGTCGGTCCGTCCAGCGCATCGTCGGGCGCGAGATCGCCGAACACAGTGACAAGCAGGGACCAGACCCGCAACGGGCCCAGAACGGTCAGGCGGGCAATGGCCTCGTGGTAGGGATCAGAAGGCATTCATGGTCAGCAATTCGTATTCGGCCACGGGCGTGTCGTCCTGATTGAGGATGGCGACATGCCACCGTACCTCTCCGTAGTCTTCATTGCGAGGGGTCTTAGCCTTGACCGTCAGGTGTACGTGGATGCTGTCGCCCGGACTGACCGGCTGGAGAAAGCGCAGATTGTCGAGGCCGGTATTGGCCAGAACCGGTCCGGGGTCCGGCTGCACAAACAAACCGGCGGCAAAGCTGAGCAGCAGATAGCCATGCGCCACACGTCCGGGGAAAAACGGGTTCGCGCGGGCGGCGTCGTCATCCATGTGAGCATAAAAAGTGTCGCCGGTGAAATGGGCGAAGGTTTCGATATCGTCCAGCGTAACGGTGCGGGCGGGGCTGACCAATGTGTCGCCTAGGGCGATATCACCAAAGGCGCGCGTAAAGGGGTGCGGCTTGTCCGTGGTTTGGACTGCGCCGGGCACCCAGTGTTTGCCAATGGCGGTGAGGATGTCGGGCGTGCCCTGGACCGACGTGCGCTGCATGTAGTGGAGGACGGCGCGGATACCGCCAAGCTCTTCTCCGCCGCCCGCGCGTCCGGGACCGCCGTGGGTCATATGTGGCAAGGGCGCGCCGTGGCCGGTGGCCTCGGCCATGCTGTCGTGGTTGTTAAAATAGAGCCGCCCATGAAACGCGGCGGCGGCCATTGTGATGTTGCGGGCGACATGCGGGTCATGGGTGATGATCGACGCCACCAACGATCCGTCGCCCCGGTTCAGCAGCGCGCTCGCGTGTTCCAGATCGCGGTAGGGCATCACCGTCGCCACTGGACCAAACGCTTCCGTCTGGTGAATATGCTGCGCGGCATCAGGGTCGGCGCAGTGAAAAAGCATCGGGGGCACATAGGCCCCGGGTTGGCCTGTCATGGCAAAATTGTCCGGGTCGCCAAAGACCCGCTGTGCCTCTCCACCGATCAGCGCCGCCTTGTCCATCACGTCGCGTTTCTGCGCCTGAGAGACAAGCGCGCCCATGCGGCTGTCGGGATTGCGCGGGTCACCAACGGCGATACGTTCCAAACGGTCCTGAATGGACTTTGTGATTGCCGGAAGATGCGCCTCTGGCACCATGATGCGCCGGATTGCCGTGCATTTTTGTCCCGCCTTCGCGGTCATCTCGCGCGTGACTTCCTTGGCGAACAGGTCGAATTCGGGCGTGTCCGGTGTGGCGTCGGGGCCGAGCACGCTGGCGTTGAGGCTGTCTTGTTCTGCGGTGAACCGGACGCCTTGTGCCAGCAGATTAGGGTGGCCGCGCAAGGTCAGCCCGGTGGCGGCGGACCCGGTAAAGGTCACGACATCCTGACAGTCCAGCCGGTCCAGCAGATCGCCCACGCCGCCACAGATCAATTGCAGCGCGCCTTCGGGCAACAGCCCGCTATCCAGCATTATCCGCACGCACGCCTCGGTGACATAGCTGGTTGCGGTCGCGGGTTTGATGATTGCGGGCATCCCACCCAGCAGGGTTGGCGCCAGTTTTTCCAGCATTCCCCAGACCGGAAAGTTAAAAGCGTTGATATGCACCGCCACCCCTTGCAGCGGGGTGTAGATGTGCCGCCCATGGAATTGCCCGGCGCGGCCCAGCTGTTCGGGCGGACCATCAAGGTAGACATGCCCGTCCGGCATCTCGCGGCGACCCTTGGACGCGTAGACCAGCATCGTCCCAATGCCGCCATCCACGTCGATCAGGTGATCGGACTGCGTGGCCCCGGTGTCAAAGCTGAGATCGTAGAGCGTTTGTTTGTGTTCTTTGATGTGCAAGGCCAGCGCCTTGAGCATACGCGCCCGTTCGTGAAAGCTCATCGCGCGCAGGGCAGGCCCTCCCCGGCTCCGGGCGTGGTCGCGCATGGCGGCGACGTCCAGCTGATCGTTGCCGGCCTCGGCGATGATTTGGCCAGTGATCGCGCTTTCGATCGGACGTGCGCCGGGGCCGGGGCGCACCCATTCTCCGGCAGCGAAACTGTGCACCTGACGCATCGTGGTTCTCCCTCAGTGCTGATCGTAGTCGACGACCAAGCGGTCGCCCAAAGGGTAGCATTGGCAGGTCAGGACAAAGCCCGCTTCTACCTCGTAATCTTCCAGCGCGTGGTTGATCAGCATCTCGCAATCGCCCGTCGTCACCTTGGCCTTGCAGGTTGAACACACGCCCGCGCGGCAGGCGTGTGGCGCGTCAAGGTTTTGGGCGAGTGCGGCCTCAAGGATGGACATATCGCGGGTCATTTCGACCGTATGGGTGGTGCCGTCGATGGTGATCTGTGCCACGGTGCCCTGCGGTCCGGTTTGCGTCTTGCGCGCGGCCTTGCGGGCCAACAGCCCCTCTTGGCTGGCGCCAAACAGTTCGAACTTGATCTGATCCTTGCGCAAGCCGTGGGCAAGCAGGCTTTCGTTGATCGCCATCATCATTGGTTCGGGCCCACAGATCAGGGCGACGTCTACATCCGCAATATTGATCCACGACCGGAACAGGGCGGCACATTTGTCCTGATCAATACGACCGGAAAAGAGGTCGATATCCTGACCGGATTCCAACACGTGAACCAGCGTCAGCCGCCCCATAAACCGGTTCTTGAGGTCCTCCAGTTCCTCGCGAAACATGACCGTGTGGACGGCCCGGTTGGCATAGACCAGTGTAAACTGGCTGAGCGGTTCTCGGGTCAGGACGGTGCGCAGGATCGACAGGACCGGCGTGACGCCCGACCCACCGGCAAAGCCAAGGTAATGTTTGGCCTTGTCAGGTTCGATGGGTGCGCCAAACGTGCCCATGGGCGGCATCGCGTGCAGCACGTCACCCACTTGCAGTTCGGTGTTGGCATAGGTCGAGAACGCGCCGCCTTCGACCATCTTGATCCCCACCTGCAAGGTCCCGTCATCCACGCCCGAACAGATAGAATAGTTGCGGCGCAATTGGGTGCCGTCAAAATCCTGCCGAAAGGTCAGGTACTGGCCTTGGGTAAAACGAAAGGCCTCAGGGTCGTCCGGTTGCAGGGTCAGCACGACGGCATCGCGGATTGTGTGATGAATGTCGGTGACGGTGAGGGGGTGAAACTGGCTCATATGCATTTGAAGTAGTCAAAGGGTTCCAGACAGTCCTTGCAGCGCCATTGTGCCTTGCAGGGGGTCGAACCGAACTGGCTTATCCGCTCCACCGTCGTTGCATGGCAGCGGGGACAGCGGGCGGGCCCGCCCGCGGGCCTGGGCGGAGCGATGCCATAGGCTTCGAGCTTGGCGCGGCCCGCATCGCTGAGCCAGTCGGTGGTCCAGGGCGGCGCGATCTGGCGTTTGAGGGTGACGTGTTCGATACCCTTCGCGCGCAGCGCGGCCTCAATTTCCATGTCGATGACAGCTGTTGCGGGACAACCGGAATAGGTGGGCGTGACGGTGACCCGAAGCGTATCACCGTCCCATTGCACATCACGGACAATGCCAAGGTCCACGACCGAGATCACCGGAATTTCAGGGTCCGGCACGTCCGACAGCCAGCGCCAGATGTCGTCGAGCGGAACTTGGGTCGTCACCATTTTGCGTCCGGATAGCTGCGCGGCAGCACCTGCATGGTGGCCAGCATGTGGCCCAGATGTTCGGTATGCCGCACGCCTGTCTTGCCACCGAGATGAGCAAAATCGCTGGAGGGTTGGGTCAGTGTCGCCGCAGACAGTGTCGCGGCAAGATGCGCATCAAAGGCCGGGCGCAGAGCGGCCATGTCGGTCAGGTCATCTGCGTCCGCCTCGAACATTTCGCCCACATAGGGCCAGAGCCGGTCCAGTGCCGATTGCATCCGCGCATGACTTTCCTCGGTGCCGTCGCCAAGGGCGATGACCGTGTCGGTGGAACGTTCGCGGTGGTACGTGACCTCTTTGACGGCCTTTTGGGCAATGGCGCTGATGTCTGCATCGGTGTGGTGTGTCAGCGCCCTGAGGGCCTCAAGGTGCCATGTGTCAAACAGGAACTGCCGCATCATGGTCACGCCAAAATCGCGGTTGGGCTGTTCGACCAGCAGCAGGTTGCGAAAATCCCATGCATCGCGGTGAAAGGCGAGCGTATCGGCGTCGCGATCCTTTCCTTCACGCTGACCGGCGAGGCCCAGCCACAACTGCGTCTGCCCGATCAGGTCCAGCGCGATATTGGCCAGCGCGATGTCTTCTTCGAGCGCGGGGGCGTGACCGCACCACGCACTTAGCCGTTGGCCCAACACCAGCGTGCTGTCGCCCATCCGGAGAAGCCCCTCGATGCTCACATCGCCCCCACATCGTCAGGGATGTCAAAAAAGGTCGGGTGGCGGTACACCTTGTCGTCCGCCGGATCATAGAGCGACCCTTTGTCTTCGGGGGCTGAGGCGGTGATGTCCGCCGCAGGCACCACCCAGATGCTCACGCCCTCCTTGCGGCGGGTATAGACGTCGCGCGCGTTTTGCAGTGCGTGTTCGGCGTCGGATGCGTGCAGCGACCCAACATGGCGGTGCGACAGCCCGTGCTGCCCACGGATGAACACTTCCCAAAGGGGCCATTCATTGGACATGAATCTACTCCGCTGCGATGGCGCAGCGGCGCCATTCGGACATATCGACATATTCCCAGCCAAAGGCGTGGTCCGATGAGCCGTGCGATTGCAGATGGCGCAAGCGGTCCATTGCTTCTGTCAAGGTCGGGATGTGGTTATCGGGCACGTGCCACATAACGAAATGCGGCACCTTCATCGGGTCGAACCAATTCGGTCCCTTCTCGTAAAACCGGGCGTGGACCGTGTTGAACACATAGTGCCCAAGACTGGTCACATCGTCCCAGACAGACAGGTTTGCAATCATCTCGGCATCGCCGGGGACGGAGATATCAGTGGCGTTGCCGCTGTCGGATTTCATACGCCACACAAATCCCGGGCTGCGTTCGGCAAGGGCATTCACACGATCAAGGTTGTCCATAAACTCTGCCATGCGCGGATCATCGGTGGCGTAGCGGGCATAGCCTACGTTCAGTTCGGCAAGTTTCATTCCGCGGCCACCTTTGCACTGTGCCCTTTCGCAGCATGTGCCAGACGCGCCTCGCGGACCCATGCGCCGTCATCCCATGCTTTTTGCCGGGCCTCGATCCGCTCTGTGCTACACGGGCCGTTGCCCTTGAGAACGTCGAAGAACTCGGACCAGTCGGGGCCGGTGAAATCATATCCGCCCTTGTCCTCGTTCCATTTGAGGTCCGGGTCCGGGACGGTCAGGTCAAGATACGCGGCCTGCGGAACGGTCTGATCGACGAATTTCTGGCGCAGTTCGTCGTTGGAATTCATCTTGATCTTCCACGACATGGACTGTTCGGAATGCACGCTGTCGCTGTCCGAGGGGCCGAACATCATCAGCGACGGGTACCAAAACCGGTTCAGCGCGTCCTGTGCCATACGCTTTTGCGCCGCAGTGCCGTTTACCATTTTCATCATGATGTCGAAGCCCTGACGCTGGTGGAACGACTCTTCCTTGCAGATGCGCACCATGGCGCGGGCATAAGGGCCAAAGGACGTTCGTTGCAGCGGCACTTGATTCATTATGGCCGCACCATCGACCAACCAACCAACGGCACCCATGTCGGCCCATGTCAACGTGGGATAGGAAAAGATGGACGAATACTTCATCCGACCATCAAGCAGCATCTCGGTCAGTTCATCCCGGCTGACGCCCAGCGTTTCGGCGGCGCAATAGAGATAGAGTCCGTGACCGGCCTCGTCCTGCACTTTGGCCAGCAGGATCGCTTTGCGTTCAAGGCTGGGCGCGCGGGTGATCCAGTTGCCTTCGGGCAGTTGGCCCACGATTTCGGAATGGGCATGTTGGCCGATCTGGCGGATCAGCGTCTTGCGATAGCCTTCGGGCATCCAGTCCTTCGGCTCGATCTTGTCGCCCGCGTCGATGCGCGCCTGAAACGCGGCAAGCTGTTCGGGGTCGTCCTGCGTTGCCTCGGACTTGATCATTTGTGCGTACATGTGCCGCTCCTCCTGCCGTGAAAATACGCGCGCGGCGTGCTCAGATCAAATAAAATGTTACGAAATCCGAAAATATGGCGGAAAATCGTAACATATCACGTATCAATTCTTTCCTGCGGGGCGTTGATTTTTGTCGCGCGGTAAGAAACGGTAAGAATTGGGAAAGGGGAGGTCCTGCACGCTATGGGCGACGTTAAGGTCAAGAACATGGAGGAGTTCGCCGCGCTGAGTGGTATCTCGCGGCCAACCGTCTCCAAATATTTCAACGATCCCGGCAGTGTGCGGGCGTCCACGCGCGCCCGGATCGAAGCGGCGCTTGAGAAATACGACTACCGCCCGAACATCTTTGCGATGAACCAGAACCGCAAGCTGACCAAGAATATCGGTATTGTGGTGCCCTACCTTGCAGATCCGTTTTTTGCCGAGATTGCGCGCAATATCGAACAGCGGTGTATCGACTCCGGCTATCGGCCCACCCTGTTTTCGTCCCACGGCAATCCGGAACTGGAGATCGAAATTCTGGATGCGTTGCAGTCGCTGAAACCGGCAGGCGTATTGTTTGCGCCGCTGGGACGGGCCAGCAACAAAGCCGAGATCGAGAAATTCTGCAAGAACGTGCCCACCGTCCTGTTTGACAGCAATCTGGACGGTATTGGCGAGGCTTTCGTGGGTTCCGACAACTTTAGCTTTGTGTCGCAGACGGTCGAATACATGACCCGCACCGGTGCGCCGCCCAGCTTTTTCGAGATGCGCACCCCCGCCAACCCGAACGCCAACAAACGACGCGCCGCCTATATCGAGATGATGACGCGGTTGGGATTCGAGCCGCATGTGATTCAGGTCGACGGAGAAGGCTGGGCCTTCGAAGAGATCGGGCGGCGCGGGGCACATAAGGTCCTCGAAGACAAGAATCACCCAACCGACGCGATCCTGTGCAGCAATGACCGGCTGGCCATCGGATTCCTGTCCGCTTGCTACGAACGCGGTGTCAAAGTCGGGCGCGATGCTGACTGCGTGTTGCGGGTCGCATCCAATGACGACCACCCGTTTTCCAAGTTCACCTGCCCGGCGCTGACGACGGCGGCACATGACTATGACCGTGTGTCAGAGCACAGCGTGGACAGCCTTTTCGAGCTAATCGAGAACGGTAAGAGGCCCGGCACGCGGGCGGAAACACTGTTTCCCGCACGGCTGATCCTGCGGGCTTCGGCGTAGTAAAAGTTATCGCGCGTAAATTTTTATTTGACACCGCGACAAGATTGCACCTAACGTCACGGTGTAACATCCAAGTTTAGGGAGGATCGGATGTATTTCAGGAACGCACTTGGTGCGGTCAGCCTGCTTGCGCTCAGCACGAGCGCAGCACTCGCCGACGGCCATGCCGAATCGCTCACGATTGCGATCGTGAACAACGGCCACATGATCAACATGCAGAAAGTCGCAGAAGCGTACACCGAAGAAACCGGTGTGCAGCTGAACTGGGTCTCGCTCGAAGAAGGCGTGCTGCGCGAGCAGGTCACGTCCGACACCGCGACAGGCGGTGGCCAGTACGACATCATCAACATCGGTATGCAAGAAGCCCCCATCTGGGGTCAGGCCGGTTGGATCGAGCCGCTGAATTTCAGCGACGATTATGACGTTGACGACATCCTGCCCGCCATGCGCGAAGGTCTGAGCTATGATGGCCAGCTTTATGCCGCACCGTTCTATGGCGAAAGCTCGATGGTGATGTATCGCAAAGACCTGGCCGATGCGGCTGGCGTCACCATTGCCGACAATGACAGCTGGGAAAACGTCAAAGCGGCCGCGGCTGCGATGCACGACCCCGACAACGGCGTCTACGGTGCCTGCCTGCGCGGCAAGCCGGGCTGGGGCGACAATGCGGCATTCATCACAACCGTTGCGAACTCCTTTGGGGCGCGCTGGTTCGACGCGGATTATAAACCGCAGCTCGACTCGCCCGAGTGGAACGCGGCTGTCAGCTTCTATGTTGACCTGCTGAGCAACTACGGCCCTCCCGGTTCGGAAGGCAACTCGTTCAACGAGATCCTCGCTCTGTACAACGAAGACAAGTGCGGCCTGTGGATCGACGCCACAATCGCGGCTTCGTTCCTTGAGAACCCGAACGTTGCATATGCGCAGTCGCCCAACGCAGGTAACCCTGTCGGCGCGAACTGGCTGTGGGCATGGGCGATGGCAATTCCGTCCGGCACAGAAAACGCCGAGGAAGCCAAAGCGTTCATCGAGTGGGCCACGTCCAAAGAGTACGTGAAGGCCGTGGGCAACCACCCCGACTTTGGCTGGGACAAAGTCCCGACAGGTCAGCGTGCGTCGACCTACGAGATCCCTGAGTTCCAGGCTGTGGCCAAGTTCGCCGAAGCCGAGATGGCAGCGATCGACTCCGCCGCACCCGGCGCAACCGAGCTGAAGCCCTACGTTGGCGTCCAGTTCGTTGCGATCCCGGAATTCCCGGAAATCGGTAGTGCGTTTGGTCAGGAAATGTCGGCCGCTCTGTCCGGTGCCAAGTCCGTCGAAGACGCACTGGCCGCGGCACAGGAAGTCGCAGACTCCGTCATGCGCGAAGCGGGCTACTACTAAGCCGGCACGTCACGATCCGAAGGCCCGGTATATCCGGGCCTTCACCCCCACCGGATGATCGGATGCCTTGCCCGAGCGGGCCAAAATCCCGACACTGAAACCACAAGACTTTTTGAAACCACCGCACGTGGCGCGCAAATAGGTGCGCCAAGGCAGGAGAGTCATGTCCAACAGATCGCTCCCACGTCTGCTTCAGACACCAGCCGTCATTTTGCTGCTGATCTGGATGCTGGTCCCGCTGAGCCTCACGCTTTACTTTTCGTTCATCCGCTATGTTTTGAACAACCTGCGCAGGCCCGAGTGGACGACACCGTCTTTCAGCAACTGGCGGGGTTTTGGCAATTACGAATTTGTTCTGAACTCCAAGGATTTCCTTTTTGCCATTCAGAACAGTCTGCTCATCGTTGGCAGTATCCTGTTCTGCACCGTGATTTTCGGCGTGTTGATCGCAGTTCTGATCAACAAATCCTTTCCGGGACAGGGCATCGTCCGGGTGCTGCTGATTTCACCCTTCTTTGTGATGCCAGCGGTGAATGCCGTCCTTTGGATCAATATGATCCTTGATCCGGTGCTGGGCTTGCAGGGTCTTGCGGTGAACGGGATCAACGACATGATTGCGGGGCTGCGCAGTACGCCTGTGCTGGGCGCGTTCTTCTCGCTCTGGCCCGAATTTGAACCCATTTCCTTCCGCGCCACGCAAACTTCGGCCTATGCGGTCATCATCATGGTGACATGGCAATGGACGCCGTTTGCGGTGCTGATCTTTATGACGTCGCTGCAATCCGAGGATCAGCAGCAGAAAGAGGCGGCCATTCTGGATGGTGCCGGGGCGTGGTCGCAATTCAGGTTTCTGACGCTCCCGCATCTGGGCCGACCCATCGCCATCGTGGTGATGATCCAGGCCATTTTCCATCTGTCGCTCTACGCGGAGATCGAGATCGTGAGCCGCGGGAACGGGAACAAGAACCTGCCGTATCTGATCGGTGAATTTGCCAACAACAATATCGGTGCCGCCAGCGCCACGGGCATCTTTGCTGTCATCCTTGCCAACATCGTTGCCATCTTCCTGCTGCGGATGATCGGCAAGACATTGATGGAGTAGACCCATGGCCATCGTTGCAAACCAAACCAGATTCGGCACGTACGGGCGGCCTGTCCTTGCCTGGGTCGTGGCGCTGATCTTCTTCTTTCCGATCTTCTGGCTGGTCTTCACCAGCTTCAAGACGGACGCGGATGCGGTGAAGCCTGAACACCTGCTGTTCTTTACACCGACGCTCGATAACTACCTCAACATGACCGAGAACTATGACTATTGGCGCTTTGCCACCAATTCGGTCATCACCTCCGTATTTGCCACCGTCTTTGCGCTGGCCGTGGGTATCCCCTGCGCCTATGCCATGGCGTTCAACCCGTCGCGCGCCACCAAGGACGTGCTGATGTGGATGCTGTCGACCAAGATGCTGCCAGCGGCGGCTGTGCTCTATCCGATGACGTTCATCACCAAGAGCATCGGGCTTTTTGATACGCATTTCATGGTCATTGTCGTGCTGATGCTGATCAATCTGCCCATCGTGATCTGGATGCTGTTCACCTACTTCAAGGAGATCCCCAAAGAGATCATCGAAGCCGGCCAGATGGACGGTGTGAACACGTGGGGCGAGATCAAGGAAATCCTGATCCCGCTGGCGTGGGGTGGCATCGCCTCGACCGCGCTGCTCTGCTTTATCTTTTGCTGGAACGAGGCGTACTGGACCGTCCGGTTGACCACCACCGAGGCCGCCACCCTTTCGAAACTCATCGAAGGCAACCGCGCACCAGAGGGCCTGTTCTTTGGCCGCCTGTCTGCCGTGTCCGCCGCCGCCGTTGGCCCCATCGTTGTGCTGGGCTGGTTCTGTCAGAAACAACTGGTCCAAGGTCTCACCTTCGGCGCCGTGAAGTAAGGAAACATCATGGGACAAATCGTACTTGATAAAGTGACCAAGAGCTTTGGCGAGACCCAAGTGATCCCGCCTTTGGACCTGAAGATTGAGGACGGCGAATTTGCCGTGTTCGTTGGCCCCTCGGGTTGCGGCAAGTCAACCCTGTTGCGCCTGATCGCGGGGCTTGAGGACACGACATCCGGCAAGGTGCTGATCGACGACGAAGACGTGACGCAAGTGTCGCCCTCCAAGCGTGGTCTGTCGATGGTGTTCCAGACCTATGCGCTTTATCCGCATATGACGGTGCGCAAGAATATCGCCTTTCCGATGCGCATGGCAGGCATGAGCGAGCAAGAGCAGGAAGCCAAGATCAAGGCCGCTGCGGAATCGCTGAATCTGACCGACTATCTGGACCGCAAACCGGGCCAGTTGTCAGGTGGCCAGCGTCAGCGGGTCGCCATTGGGCGCGCGATCGTACGCGACCCCTCCGCGTTCCTGTTTGACGAGCCGCTGTCGAACCTCGACGCCGCGCTGCGTGTGGGTATGCGGCTCGAAATCACCGAGATGCACAAGCGTATGCAGACCACCATGATCTACGTGACGCATGATCAGGTCGAAGCGATGACAATGGCAGACAAGATCGTCGTGTTGCAGGCCGGAGTGATCGAACAGGTGGGCAGCCCGCTTGACCTTTATCACCGTCCGCAAAACAAGTTTGTGGCTGGTTTCATCGGTAGCCCCAAGATGAACTTGATCGAAGGGGTCGAGGCGGAAAAGCAGGGCGCGCATACAATCGGTATCCGCCCCGAACATGTGGAGATTTCGACAACCGAGGGTCTGTGGCAGGGCACCGTTGGTGTGGCGGAACATCTGGGGTCCGATACGTTCGTTCACATCCATGGCGTCCCCGGCTGTGACCCGATGACGGTCCGTGCCGCGGGTGAGTTCAGCGTGTCGCACGGCGACACCGTGTACCTGACGCCGAACCTCGCACTTTTGCACAAGTTTGATGACAAGGGTTTGCGGATCGAATGACGCGACTGGCAGGCAAATCGGCGCTGATCACAGGGGCCGCCCGCGGTATCGGGCGCGCCTTTGCCGAGGCGTATCTGCGCGAAGGGGCGCAGGTGGTTATTGCCGATATCGACATGGACCGGGCAACGGAAACGGCAGCGGATATCGGCGCTTTTGCCGTGCGCATGGACGTGACGGATCAGGCCAGCATCGACGCTGGCGTGGCCGAGGCCATTGGCCATGTCGGTCAGATCGACATCCTGATCAACAACGCTGCCATTTTTAACGCCGCGCCCATCGTCGAGATCACGCGCGAGGACTACGACCGTGTGTTTGACATCAACGTTTCGGGCGCGCTGTTCACATTGCAGGCAGTGGCGCGGCATATGATCGACCGTGGCATCAAAGGGCGGATCATCAACATGGCCTCGCAGGCGGGGCGTCGGGGTGAGCCGCTTGTCGCGGTTTATTGCGCGTCCAAGGCGGCGATCATCAGCCTCACCCAGTCGGCGGGACAGAACCTGATCAAGCACGGCATCAACGTGAACGCCATCGCGCCCGGCGTGGTGGACGGGGAACATTGGGATGGCGTTGATGCGTTCTTTGCCAAGCATGAGGGCAAGGCACCGGGCCAGAAAAAGCGTGAGGTCGGGGCGGCGGTGCCCTATGGCCGCATGGGCCGTGCCGAAGATCTGACCGGCATGGCGGTGTTCCTCGCTTCGGACGAGGCAGAGTATATCGTCGCGCAAACTTATAATGTCGACGGCGGCAACTGGATGAGCTGATGGACGATCTGGCCCAAACCCCCGCACCTGTGACGCTGTCGGATGCCAATCTGCACCGACTGCCAAAAACCGTGACACGCCCGACCTATGACCGTGCCGGGTTGCGTCCGGGCATTGTCCACATTGGGCTGGGCAATTTTCACCGGGCGCATCAGGCTTGGTATCTGCACCGGTTGATGCAAACCGGTGTTGCCCAGGACTGGGCCATCATCGGGGCGGGTGTCCGCGCCTATGATGCCACGATGCGTGACAAGCTGCTGGCACAGGACTGCCTGACCACGTTGATCGAGCTTGATCCGGCGGGCACTGCGGTCGAGGTCATCGGGCCGATGATCGACTACTTGCCGATTGACGAGACAAATGGGCCTCTGATCGCTGCGATGACCGATCCGCGCATCCGGATTGTGTCGTTAACGGTGACGGAAGGCGGCTATTTCATTGATCCGGCCACAGGCGGCTTTGATGCGGCCCACCCGGACATTCAGCACGATGCGATGCATCCCGATGCGCCGCGCACGGCCTTTGGCGCGATGATTGCCGCACTTGCGGCGCGGCGCATCGCAGGTCACGGGCCGTTCACGTTGCAAAGCTGTGACAACCTACAGGGCAACGGAGCGATCCTGCGTCAGACGGTGGTGTCGCTGGCACAGATGATCGATCCCGATCTGGCAAAGTGGATCGAGCGGCACGCAAGTTTTCCGAATTCCATGGTCGATTGCATCGTACCGGCAACCGGCGAACAGGAGATAGCGCGGGCGCTGAGCCTTGGCATCGACGATGCCGCCCCGGTCACGCACGAGAATTTTCGCCAATGGGTGATCGAAGATGACTTTTGCGCCGGACGCCCCAATTGGGATCAGGTCGGCGCCACATTGACCAATGACGTGCACGCCTATGAGGCGATGAAAATTCGTATGTTGAACGCGGGCCATCAGGTGCTGGCCAACGCGGGCGAGCTGTTATCTGTACCGACCATCGCTGCTTGCATGAGCGATGATGACATCGCCGCCTTCTTTGCCAAGGTCGAGGCCGACGAAATTGCGCCCTATGTGGACGCCGTGCCCGGCATCACGCCTGTCGCCTATCTCGACCTGATCACGCGCCGGTTTTCCAACCCCAGAATTCATGACACGACGCGCCGCGTCGCCTTTGACGGCTCTTCCCGGCACACCGGCTTTGTCCTGCCGATCCTGCGCGATGCGCTGGCGGCCAGTGCGCCGGTATTGGGCCTTGCGTTGGTCGAGGCGCTGTGGGCGCGTATGTGTGCGGGCACGCGCGAGGATGGGTCGCAGATTGAACCAAATGACCCGCATTGGGGCGATTTGGTTGCCGCCGCGCACGCCGCCAAGGCGGACCCCGCTGCATGGTTGGCGCAATCACAATTCTACGGGACCCTTGTAGATGAGCCGGTGTTTGCGGACGCGTTTGCCGACTGGTTAAATCACCTTTGGACCCATGGGACGCGCGCAACGCTGGACGCTTACCTGAACCGCTGACCGCGCGGCGTCACTTCGGATCAATCACCTGAAACTTGACCGCAAAA
The DNA here is from genome assembly GCF_947503385.1 of uncultured Tateyamaria sp. Lineage (GTDB taxonomy): Bacteria > Pseudomonadota > Alphaproteobacteria > Rhodobacterales > Rhodobacteraceae > Tateyamaria. Next base: position 353,691 of record NZ_CANNDO010000001.1, on the reverse strand, counting down.
ACGCCCTGCGGCAGGACCATATCCAATGCCTCGGGCAAGTCGCTTGTGGTGAGAACGATCACCCCTTCGTCCCCGTGCGCGGCGTCCGGTGACAGGACAAAGTCGAAGACAAAAATGCTCTGCGTCCCCGGAATGCGGTCCGGGGAAAAAACCATGGTCCACCCGCGCGGTTCCACCAATGTGCTGACGCCCGCGTCAAAGGTCCAGACCGCTGGGTTGCCGGGCAACTGCACTTGCAGAGGATAGCCTATGCGCACTTTCTGGGTGTGCGGTGGCGCGCCTTCGCGCCCTTCGACGTTGTTTTGCTGCGTAAAGATGTAGGGACGCTTGTCCAATGTATCGTTGTTCCAGTGCGGGTACTGCGTTTCGGCGGACAGCGTGTCGGTGACCACCAGCACCACCAGCGCGATGGCCGCCACGATACCACCCACGCGCCGCAACTGGGTCCGGGTCAGGCGCTGCATGTCTGATTGTCCTCCGGCAGTTCATAGGGGTCGGAACCGGGTGGGCAAATCAGCATGTTGGCCATCATCCCGTTATCCTCATGTGGCAGGATGTGGCAGTGATAGACGGTCTTGCCGTCCACATCCGGTCGGAAATACATGCGCACGGTGATCTGTCCCTTGGACGGCAGTGCGATCACGTCCCACCACGTGTCGTCATAGATGGGCTGGCCGTTGATCTTGACCACCTGAAACGGATTGACGTGAATGTGGAACGGGTGCTGAAACACGTCCTCATTCACCAGCGTCCACTCTTCGACCGTGCCTGCCACGACATGCTGGTCAATGCGGTCGAGGGCAAAGACCTTGCCGTCGAGGTAGAACTGCACAGGCGGCAGCCCTGTGCCGTGTTGACCACCGTGATCCGATCCGTCCACAAACGCGCCCTTGGCCAAGTTGCCCGAGATTTCGCCCTTGAACGTCACGGTGCGTTTCTGGACGACCGGAAGGTCGGGCATGGTGGGCGGCTCAACCAATGTGGTGGGCACGGGGTCAGATTTAATCTCGCCGCCGACCTCCATCGTGCCAATGACCCAACCCGGTCGTGCGCCGCCCGGGTGCCCCTGTTCGTATTCAACCGCGCGCAGTTTGTATGTGCCCGGCTGGCTGCCCTTGATCAGAAATTCGGCCCGGTTTCCGGGTGCCATCAAGATGCGCTTGACCGGCTTGGGCGTGGCAAAGGGGATGCCATCCTGTGCGATCTGGTAAAAGTCGTGCCCTTCGAGATCCAGCCAGTAGAACCGGTGCGGGGCCGCCGCCAGCATCCGCCACCGCTGCACTTCGCCCGGCTGAATGTCGATGACGGGCTGCAATTGCCCGTTCAGTGTCAGGATGATGTCGGTGGGCATAGACGGGATCGACGTAAAGGGTGAAAACCCCGCATTGGGCGCGATCATCGCGCGTGGCACCTCGCCTGCGGGGTTCACCAACAGGGCGTTCATGACAATCACCCGTTCCTTGGCGCGCGCGATCTCGGGCACTTGGTCGATGTCGCCTTCGACAACGATAGCGCCGGACAGACCCTGCCACGCCTGATGCGTTGTGCTGCCGTGACGGTGCGGGTGATACCAGTACAGGCCCGCCGGTTGTGGCCGCCCTGTCTCTGGGCCGGGCACGGCATATCTGTAGGGCTGCGGCGGGTCGCCCGGACCGACCTGCTGATAGACGTTGTCGCCACCCGGCTTGGGCGACACTTGCAGCCCGTGGGTGTGAACATTGGTGAACTCAAGCTGGTTGAACGCGGCGATCTCTTCTTTGGTTGCGCCGTCGGGGATGCCGTTTGGCACCATCCGGTTGATCAGGTTCCATTCAAACGTGTCGCCCGGTTTGATCCGCAATGTCGGTCCGGGAAGCGATCCGGCCTCCATATCGGCAAAGCGGTAGGCGGGCACCTTTATGGTGCGTTTGCCCACCTGAAACACGCCCATTTCGATGATCAGGTCCGTGGACAGGTGCGTGCCGTTTGCGCGCAATTCGGGCAAGCTGCGCAGAGCGTCCCCGGTCTGTGCCATGGCTGTGGACACACCAAGCGCCTGCGCGCCCACAGTCGCCGCAGCGGCCCGCTGCATAAATGTGCGTCTGTCCATACGCCCCCCAAAAACCTGATCGTCATAAAAATTCAACCACAGGGTATACCAAAACCGCGACTGAACAAAGCGATTGCGGGTGTTGGGGCGTCAGGTGGTGTGATCAGCTGTAGCGTTCAGGGCCTTCCCATTGCACGGCAGAGTATCTGTCGCCATGGGCCCAGCCCACAGGCAGAACCGCGTCTATTTGGGCGAAATCACTGTCGCTCAGGGTGATTTCGGTGCCCCGTATCAGCTCGGCCAGATGATCCACGTTCTTGGTCCCCGGAATGGGCAGCACGTGGTCGCCGCGCGATATAACCCATGCAATGGCGAGGCTTGCTGCTGGTACGCCCATTTCTGCCGCGAGCGTGCGGAACGCGTTCGTAGCGGCGATGTTCGCGCTGTAGTTCGGTTCGACAAAGCGCGGGTTGTTCTTGGTGAATGCCATGGATTGCCCCCGTTCGTAGCTGAACGGCGCATCGGTCAAAAACGCGCGCCCCACAGGCGAAAACGCCACCAGTGTCGTGCCCAGTTCGGCGCAGGCCTGAATCAGCCCAAGCTCGGGCGCGCGGGTGGACAGTGAATATTCAGACTGGACCGCGGCAATGGGACATTCCGAGGAGGCGCGGCGCAACGTGCTTGGCGCGACCTCGGACAGACCCACGGCACGGGTCTTGCCACTGTCAATCAACTGTTTGAGTGTGCCAGCAAGGTCTTCGGGGCTGTGTGCCGTGTCGTAACGATGGATATAAAAGAGATCCACGTGATCCACGCCCAACCGCGCGAGGCTGTCGTCCAGAGATGCCGTCAGGTGGTCCGGATCGTTGTTGAACCGGCGGTCAGCATTGCCTGTGATGCCCGCCTTGGTGGCTAGGATCAGACTGTCACGTTTGCCGGGATTCGCAGCGAACCAAGTGCCAATCATCGTTTCGGACCGCCCGCCGCCGTAGACATTCGCGGTGTCGATATGGGTCACACCTGCGTCCCAACAGGCGTCCAGAACGGCGTGGCTTTCGCCCTCGGTTGCGTCGCCGTAAATACCGGCGAAGGACATCGCACCAATCCCGAATTGCGACAGTCGCGGGCCGTTTGCACCCAGTTGGATCGTTTTCATTATACGTCTCCCGGCGGTTAGACAAAGAATGCTGCGGGTTAGACAGACCAGTTCGAGTATGGCTTGCCCGTGATCTGGCGCAGGCGGTTGGCGTCGGCGCGCACGTCTGCCTCGATCCGGGCGCGCAGGGCGTCCGGAAAGGCAGGCGGTTTGCGCGATTTACTCAGGGCCAGTGCGCCACGGATACGGTCGCGCATGTCGCGGCTGATCAGTCCCGCGATCCTGCGACCGACGGGAGATTGGGCAAAGCGCAGGATAGGCGCGGGCACCTTGGAGATTTCGGCGCTGTCGTTCTTGGCGCCATGTGCATCCAATACATGCCGTGCCACACCAATATGGTCGGTGATCTGGTTCATCACCGCTTGCGGATCACGCACGAGGTCGTCGAAATCAAGGATTAGGATCGCCTCGAGCGGGAAGTGTTCCAGATAGCCCTCGAGCTGCTTGGCATAGAGACTGCCATCAAGGATATGGGCGTATTCGTGGCTGTCCTCGAACCCGTCGAGATTAGGAGACAGAGACCCCATGACGACACTGTGGCTGAACTGCGATTGGGCGCGTGCCACGGGATCGCGCAGAATGTAGATCAACTTGGCATCGGGGCAGATGTCCGCCATACGGGCGGGCACACCCGGAAAATCGCGTGACTTGGTGTAGTTCGGGCTGGCCTCACCGCGCACGGCATCAGGTCGCGAAAACTGTGCTCCGTACCAGTCGCGTCCTTGCGACCAGTTCTTTTCCGCGACGAAGAAGTCGGTTTCCTTGTCGCGCGACATGTCGACGTCCGGGTGCAGCGCCAAATCACGGTAAAGCGTCGTCGTCCCGGACTTCATCGCGCCAATGATGATAAAATGCGGCAGCAGCGGCGCGGTCATTTGGCAGGCTCCTTTGGGGTCGGGTCGACAGCAGCACCATAAAGCACGCTTTGCCGCAGCCGCAGGCATCCTGCACAGACACCCGTGTGCATTGTGCCGCGCATCAGCCAGAAGGCGCGCTTGGCCATCACTGGCCACGACAAAACCGCGCGGATGTAACAATAGGCCGCCTTTATCGCAGCCGTGCCAAACAGTTTGATCCGTGCTGCGCCGCCGGTTGCAACCGCCGCATAGCTTTGCCCGATGCGGTAGCGTCGGCGCATCAGCCACGACAGGGTCAGACGTGCGGGCGGCACGTCCTCGCGTACAATGGACCCGTCTGCGATGGCATAGCGCGCGCCCATCCTGCGCAGCCGAAAGAAGAATTCGGTGTCCTCTCCACCGGAACGGCCACGCTCGATCTCGAACCGCTGGTCACGCCATGGTGCGTCGCCCCAGCGCAAAAGCGCGTTGCAAGTGTGGCCGGTTTCGACCACCTCCCCACGAGGTGCTGCGAATTGGGAATGAAAGTCGCCCTCGACAATCCAGTCCGGCGCATCGGGGCTGTAGTTGGCGCGGGAATGGCCAAATACGGCGTCCGCATCGGTCGCTTGCGCACAGTCCACCAAAGCGGTCAGCCAGTCAGGCTCCACGATTTCGTCATCGTCCAGAAAGGCAATCCAGTCTGCTGTCGCAGCTTCCAACCCGCCATTTCGCGCGATGGAGATATTGGCCCCCGGCACGTGGCGATACAAAACGTTGAGACCGGTTTCCTCTGCGACATCCGCCACCACCCCTTTGGCAGAGGGCGTATCGTCATTGTCGATAACGATGACACGCAGGCTTGCACCCGTGGGGACGTCTGCGCGCGCAATAGACCGTATCGTGTCGGCCACTTGGGGGCGGCGGAACGTACACAGGCAAATGTCGATCTTCATAGCGCGCCCAAACCTGTTTTCTGTCGGATGACCTGCCAGAGGAACCCAGCGCCCCAGACCATATGCATGACCAACAGAGCTGGCCCAACCCAAAGCGCGCAGACGCTGCGCTTGTGGATCAGGGTGCGCGCCGTGACAGCACCGAGGATCGCAAGATACGCGAGCGGCAGCAGTAGCATCCACGGTGCCAACGGAGACAGCAGAATGGCAAGCGTATTGACCGCAAACACAGCGGGCGGGATCATCTGGCGCACGCGTGGCCGCAATTTGTGCTTGAGCACCGTCTGCGCGCGTCCCTTGCCGTAGCGCCAGTATTGCAAGGCCAGCCGTCGCAATGTCGGGCGCATCACATATCCCAGCCGGATCGACGCATCGAGCCAAATGCGACCGCCAGAGGCGATGATCCGGTGGTCCAGTTCGGCATCTTCGTTGGCGACAAAACCGGTGTCGTACCCACCCACCGCGCGGAATGTCTCAAGCAGGAAACCGGCGTGGTGCCCATGATCCACCCAGCCGGACGTCGCGCCGCCTCGGTGACCAGACCCGCCAGAGCCCAGCTTGGTTTCCATCGCCCATGCAGCACCCTTTTGAAAACAACCTTCGCCGACGGAATCCATAACCGTGGCAAGGCCGTCGGCGCCGCGCTCCATCAGGCTGGCAGCCACGTCCAAGACGTAGCCGGGTGGATAGTGGGAATGGGCATCAACGCGCACCAGAATGCGGTGCTGGGGTTCTGCCATTTCGGACACGACGCGATTGATTGCGCCGGATTGCAAGCGATCCGGGTTGTCGATCAGTCGCACATTGTCGTGGCGCGAAGCGATATCGGCCACGATGTCCCGTGTGGCGTCGCTGCTTCCGCCATCGGCCACGACGATCCTGAGGGCCGCACCCGCGCCCCGCAACAGGTCATACAGCGTGTCTGCGATGTAGCGTTCTTCGTTCAGGGTCGGCACTGCCACAAGGATCGTGGCCGGGTCGACGGGATAGGGCGTCGCATCCGTCATGTGCGGGCCTGCTGCACTTGGTTGATGACATCCGTCAGATCGTCGGGCGACTGGACAAAATCGGATGCAGGCCGGTTCAGCAACGCGTGACTCCGTTCTGCAATCTTGGTCCGATCCAGCGATGCGAGCAGCGCTATCAGGGCGTCCGGTGTCGCGCTGTCTGTCACCCAACCAAGGTGATCCTCCGCCACGCGGCGCCCCGTTTCGGTTGTGGATACGGCAAGGCTGGGGCACCCGGCCCAACTTGCCTCGTAAATCCGGTTGGGCAGCAACCAGTCAGAATTGTTGCCTGTCTGCCAAAGGTCCTGCGCCCAAACCAGATCAAGCCCGCCGTAAATCTGTGCCAAATCCCCCGGATATTCATAGGGTCCGTGCAGGATCATGTTTGGATGCGCGGCAAGTGTCGCGTCGAAATCGGGCAGGGCGTGGCGGTGTACGATACCGTGGATATGCACCTCGACCGCGTTACCCAATTGATCCGCAACAGCGGCGAGCAGCGCGAGGCTGGGTGCACAGCGGATTGTGCCGACCCAGCCAAGCCGCAAGGGCGCTTCAACGTCAGAAGCGGTCCGTATTTTCGGGCGGTCGGGCAGAGCCGTGCCAGCGGCGAGCTTGTTTTCCCACAAGGCCCACGGGCCATCATAGTCCTGGAGCGGTTTAAAATAGTTGCGGATAAAGCCGGGCGACGACACCACCAGCATCTGTACTCCGGCCAGCAGGCGTCGTTCCGCCGCGCGCATCGCATGGGACTTGGGCCCATCGCCACAAAGCGCGCCGTTGATGTCGAGGCATTCATAGACCAACGGCACGTGTCCCGCACCAGCCATGGCCCGCGCGGCCCATGCAATCGCCACCATGTCGAGGTTGCGCGCGATGATCATGTCCGCAGCACGCAGACGTGCACGATGTTTTGCCATTTTGACAACAGAGGCGGCGACAATCGCCGCACGCTTGGGGAGGTTTTCATTTTCAGTCATGAACAGGTGTGTGTTTGGCCAGTCCGGCTCAAAATCCTTGTTCATGTTGTCACGTCGCATAGTGAAGCTGTGGACGTTGTGGCCCAGACCAATCAGCGCGCGAATGCGTCTGATCTGCGAGATTTCGGCCACATCGAATCCAAACACCTCGATGCGCAGCCCGTCTGTCCGGGGATCAGATGCAGCCATCATGTGACGTGGACGCTGCCGGGGTGGCAGCCCTGCGTGGCAGAGGGAAAGGCAACGGCGTAATTCATGTCATCTCTGCTGGTTCTTGTGGCAGCGTCATCGCCGGTCGGGCTTAGCTGTAATAGTCGATCATATCGTCCCGGTTGAACCAGCGGTATTTCCGGATATTGGCCCGCGAAAACAGAACACCCAGAATACGATCCTTGGACACGAGGCGCTGCCGGAAAACGGACATGACCTGGCTTCTTGGTGTTGATCCCCAGCGCACCATGTAAACAAGGTGGTCACTGAGTTTGGTCAGCAAACGCGTGTCCGCAACCCCTTGGGCCGGCGGAAGATCCAGAATGATATAGTCAAAGTATTCGCGGAAAAACGACAGCATGTTTTCGATGCGTTTCTGATCGCGCAGCATGGTCACAGGCGTTTCGCCTGCACCGGAATTGCCCACCACGGCAAGGTTCGGGAATTCGGCGACAGGCATGACCATCGACAGGGCATCCTTGGGATTGTCGAGGAAATCGGACAGTTCATTGGTGCCCGGCAATACCGGCTCCAACAGTTTCGACATCTGCTTGGAGGCAAGATCAAGGTCGATGATAGCGACACGTTCGCTTTGCTGGGCAAGAAAGCTGGCAAAGTTAAACGAGGCGGTTGTTTTACCCTCGCCCCGTGTCGTGGAGGTAAAGCCAACGATCTGACATTGCGCCTCTTCTTCGGACGTGTCGCGTTGCAACATCAGTTGCACGTGAATGGCGCGCATTGTCTCGGCGCTGACCGATGTCGGTCTGTTGCTGGCAAAGCCAAGCCGTTGCCCGGCGCGCGACAGCTTCTTCCATCGTGGTCCCGGCAAGATTTGTTTGCCGCCGGTCAGACGTTTCCACAGGCTTTCGTTTTGCTGTTCCGACCGGAAAGAGGGCACAAGGCCCAGATATTGCAGACCCAAGTCGCGTCCGATTTCATCATAGGCGCGGAAGCTGCCATCCAGCGCTTCGCGTAGCAGGATCAGGCTGACCGCCAGAACCATCGCGCCAAATACCGCAAGCACCACGATTTGACGGGACTGCGGCGCGGACTTGCGGTCAGGCGGGACGGCCCATGCGATCACACGGGCCGAGGTTGCGTCGAAAGTCAGCAATTGGGAGGAGCTGTTGAATTCTTCGAGCAGGCGTTCATAGAGCTGACGTTTTGCGTCCGCTTCACGCTCAAGATTGCGCAGTTCAACAGTCTGGCGGATGTTATCGCTATATTGTCCGCGCAAGTCCGAGATTACGATATCTGTGGCGGCCACTTGCCGCGCCAGTGCATCGGCACGGGTGGATAGGCGATCACGGACCTGCCGGTATTCATCAAGGATCAGCGCGCGGATCTGATCCTGTTGCTGGCGGTTGGCCTGCATGACAGGCGCGTCTTCGGCCCAGCTGACCAACAGCTCCTGTTCCTCGCGCAGCAACTCTGCGTATCGCTTCTGGAATTCATCAAGCGCATTGGAACGCTCTTCGGCGGGGACCTGCACTGCCTCTATGTTGCGAGCCTCAATTTGCTCGGTCAGTTGTTCAACCTGCACCTCGATCACCAGCAATGCGCCGCGCAGGCGTATCAACTCTTCGATGGATGCATTCAGAGCGATTTCGGTGGGCAACAGTTCGCCTTGCAGGGCAACCAATTCGTTGTCGCCGCGAAACTCTGCCACAGCCGTTTCGGCCTCACGGACGGAAATCTCCAGTGCTTCGATGCGCTCGGACAACCAATCCCGTGTGCGCTCGACCACTTCGACTTGCTGTTGCCCAGACGCCGTGAGGTATTCGCGCATCAACGTGTTTACGGCCTCGGCAGCAAATACAAGATCAGGGGATGTATATGAGATATCAATGACATAGCTGTCGCCCGCACGCTCTGCCTTGAACCCACGAACAAAGCTGCGGCGCAAGGCCTCGCGTTGGCGTTCGGCCTGTAGCCCGCCGGGCAACGCGTCGCCCGTCCCGGCCGGAGCAGCATCGAGCCCGATCAACTGGGTCAACCATGCCCGGATCGACATGCCACCGTCGTCCTCGTCTTCCTCGGTGCGTTCGCCAAAGCGGAGGGTTTGCATCGTCCGTGTTGTCACCTCACGAGAGGTGAGCACGCGCAATTCACTGTCAACAGTGAGCGCATCCAGCGAGCCGATGGCTGGGTTCACCTTGGACCCACTTTCCAGCGCCTGCCCGACCCGCGGGTCAATCAGCAGTGCACCGTTCGCCGTATAAAGCGCGGTGGCTGTCAGGACATAGTAGATCGATCCGCATATCGACAGTAGCAGGCAGGCCGCGAGGATCCTCCAGTTGCGGAGGAGCTTGAGCCACGTGCCACGCAGAACATCCCCCATGTCGATTGACGGGAGAAACGCGTCTCGATCGGACAATTCGGGGCGCATCTGCGAGATCCGATCCACATTCATGTGTTGAACCTGAGTGAGTATAATCTAACCACTGAAAAGGGCAAACCTTGCATTATTGTCAACTTCTTAGCGCGGATCGTCCCCGTTGTGGGTTCGAATTGGCACAAGGCGTGTAAATATCCAACAAAGCCATGGTGTGCTTGCGCAGGAGATCAGCAGATTTTGTGCAAATCCGCTGGAGAGGTGAGGGTTTGGCACAGAGTCGCGAATCGTCAAAGAATCACGTGTCCCGTTCGTGTCGGCCCTGGGCGTGGATTTCCCGCACTGGTAGAACTGGCGGGCAACGCCGTCATATTTTGCACCAATTTCAGGTCACTGACCGGAAATCAGACAAATCAGATGATTGTCTACGTATAGTCATCAGATTGTGATTCATTAATAGATTTTGCGTGAATGAGAAACGCAAATACCCGTATTGCGAGAAGTTCGTGTTTTTGTAGCAATTTGGAATATGAATTTCAGTCATAGGTAGAATTACAATTAAGTGCAAAATATCGCCATTTTATTGACACAAAGCGCTTTTGGGTATTTTTAAAGGTGGGGTTTTAAGAAAAATGGGAATACGGAAATGTACTGGTCTTTTTGGCAATTCATTTGCTACTTGTGGTGGTCCCACAAAGAATATTTTGAAAATAAATGTGAGGACGGGTGCGGCGAAAGCGGATCCGGCCTGCAAAAAATTGTCATTGGGTCGTGCTGGTCCGATACATACACCGGGTCTTCCAAGAACGAGCTGATCCTTGGCCTTTGGGGCGACGACACGCTGGACGGCGGCGGTGGCCACGACTTTATCCGTGGTGGCAGCGGCAACGATTCGCTTTTGGGTGGCGACGGCGAAGACACGCTGTTGGGCGGATCGGGTGACGACACGCTTGAAGGCGGCGACTGCAACGACCTTTTGATCGGCGGCAGCGGTGACGACTTTATGTCCGGCAATACCGGCGATGACGTTCTGCGCGGCGGCAGCGGCGACGACCGGTTGGGCGGCGGTGCTGGCGACGACATGCTGTTCGGTGGTGACGGCGACGATTTCCTGAACGGTGGCGTTGGTGACGACACGCTCGAAGGCGGCGCAGGCAACGACACGATCAAAGGCGGCGGCAGCACAGGTGGCGATGACCTGATCGATGGCGGCGACGGTGACGACTCGATCCTTGGCGGCAACGGCGATGACACGATCACGGCAGGCGACGGCGATGACTTCATCAACGCAGCAAGCGGCGATGATGTGATCTTTGGCGGTCTGGGCAACGACTCGATCGTGTCTGCACCGGGCACCGACATCGTTTCGGGTGGCGGCGGCGCTGACACGTTCCTGTTCACCGGTCAGATCGGCCTTGGCACCACGATCATCACCGACTTCGATACATCCGAAGACATGATCGACTTTGCCGGGATCAATCCGAACAACCTGATCACCAGCGAAAGCGTCGATGGTCTGCTGCTGGAAAACGCGCTCGGTACCGAGAGCATTTTGCTGCAGAACCTTGGGTTGGCGGATTACGACGACATCATCTTTATCTGACGTCGTTGGTATCCAACAAAAACGGGCTGCCGGATCACATCAGATCGGGCAGCCCATATTCGTCTGGCAACGCATTCAACGAGCGGAGATGGCCCGCATCTGGCGGCGCACCGCACCCGCGACCCGCTTGATCATACTGCGCTTGCGCTTGTCGTTGCGGTGGGGGAATTCGACCTCAGGGATATCAATGCCCAGAAACGGGCAGATCACGTCCCACCCGTGCCCTTTGGTGATGTCAATCTCAAGCAACTTGCCCTCGCGCCCCGCGAAATAGGCGCGGACTGCATCGTTATGGGCCAGCATCGTCGCCTTGTAGTGTTCTTCGTTGCCAAAGGGCATCCCACGGCCTTTCCCATAGATCAGTTCGCGCATCGGCGTGGACCGCGCGCCAAAGTGGGAAACCTGCGACTTGACCCAGCGGTCCGCATCGCGCGTGGTTAGGATGAACTTGGCGTCCGGCCACATCTCGTCCATCTCGCGATAGACGAGGGGCCAAGGGTTGTCCTGAAAGCTGTCGTATTCCTTGGACAGGTCCTGCGCCAATGTGACGTAGGTGTCAGCGATGTCGCGGTCGTCCGTGTTGTTTGGCCCGGTGACGGACATTCCAAGCGCCTTGAACGCCACGGCAAGAGATGTCGTGCCGGTTTTGTGAAATCCGATCCCAAAGACTTTCATGATTCAATCCAGGTTGATTCGACCAATGGCGCGCAGTGCAATCGGCGGGCGGGCCCGACGGTGCAAAACGCAGGTGTTCTAGATCAAAGCCCAACGCACTTGTCCAGTTCAGTGCACAGCAGATACCATTGTAATTCCGCTCTGCCCGCTTTTTGCACCATTCCTGCCATCCTGTAGGGGACAAGCCTGTATAATTACGGCAATAGTCGCTAAAGCTGCGCGTGTTATTGCGAGGTGTTGCCACAGGGAGCGCCTTGGCCGGTACGCGGAATATGCCGAAAAGGAATTGTAGATGCTGAAACACCTGAGTTTGCTGACATTGGTCATGTTTATGGCCCTTCCGGCAGATGCCGACCCGTACCGCCTGATCATCGGGGACCGGGTCATCGTGAACTACGATTTTCTGGACGAGCCCAAGCCGACGAGCGTCGATCTGGACGGCAACATTCGTTTGTCCGAAGTGGGCAGCATCCCCGCAGCAGGCAGAACCCTCGACGAGATCGAAAATGCGATTTCCGAGCAAATGACACTGGGTGGTTTCAGCGGCGTTTCATTCGTGTTGGTCGAGATTTCGGAATATGCGCCGGTTGTCGTGTCCGGATACGTCGAGCGCAGCGGCCGATATGAATATCTGCCGGGTATGGACGTGAGCGCGGCCCTCGCGTTGGCAGGTGGCTTTGGTGCAGGCGACATCGAAGGGCCGAACGCGGATGTGCTGGCCGTGAACGCCCGTCGCCGTGCCTCAACGGCGGCAGAGCGGATCGCCGGAGCGGTCGCAGACATCACGCGTCTGGATGCCGCTTTGGATGGCCCCGACACGCCTGTCGAGCTGAGCGATGCCATGCGCGCCGCCGTACCGGTCGATCTGCGCGACGGCATGGATGCCCGGATCGAGGCAGAGAAAGAACGGCTGGCCGTGCGCCGCAGCACGGCTGACAACCTCGTGGCGTCGTGGAACAGTGACATCGCCGATTTCGAAGAACAGACGCTCTTGCTGGATGAACGGATCGTTTTGAAAGAGGACATCGTGGCTCAACTGGCGGCAGAATTGGCCGACCTTGAGAAATTGCGCACCCAAGGGCTGACCACGACGGCACGGTTTTCGACGCAGCAGCAGCGCCTTTCGGACGATCGCGAGGAATTGCTGAGCCTGCAAACGGCCAAGATCGCCGCGCGCCGTGCAGCAACACTGGCCGCACGCAACCGGGACCGGTTTCTGTCGGACCGCCGCGAGGAAGATCTGCAAGAAATGAAAGAAGCGCGCGTCGATCTGGAATCCGGTTTGCGCGAATACGGCTTTGCGTTGGACGAATTGACGGTGCTGAGTGATGATACCGCCGCGCTGGCCGAAGAGGTGCCGGTGCTGGATGTACGGTTCGTGATCCGAGGCCCGCGTTCGGACCGGTTCGGCGACGCCGAAGTGACAATCAACACGCCGCTCCTGCCCGGTGATATCATTGTTGTCGAGGTAGACGACCCGCTGAGCGCGACGCGCTAACGCTTAGAGGAACAGCGCGCGCGCGTCTTCGAACAGAGTGATGTCGGGCGCGCATAGCGTGTCGATGGCCGATTTTTGTGACGGGGTCAGGTCGGGCGTTTCGCCCGGCGCTGTGTTGAGCGTCGGCATTCGCAAAGGAACGCCGAAGAGGTCGCGATAGGCGGCCAAAAACGCCTCTGTCCGATCCAGAAACCCGATCAGCGCAAAGTTCTTTAGCCGCGCCCGTGCCTGTTCCAGCGCAGCGGGCAGGGCGTCGTCGTCAATGTCGTTCCGCCCGACAAGATAGCGCAGGTAGACCTGCGCATGGCGCCGCGCGATCGGCCCTTGCAGATATGTGTCAAGATCGTCGGTCACGATCCCGCTGCGCTGCGTCATCCGAAAATTTGAAATCATGCGTGCGACCGGATCCCGCATGATGGTGACGTATTTGTAGCGTTGGCCGAAATGCTGCCACGCGCGATCTGACCAGAACACGTGGCCGTGGATCAGCATCGTGTCCCATGCCATGTGCTGCAACAGCGCGCCTTCGCGCAGGTCAAATGTCAGTTGCCCTGTGTCGCGATCTTCATGGCATTTTTGCGGGTCGTCCTCGTTGAAATGCAGGATCGAAGCAGCCCGGCGCGTGGCCACCGCGTCGATCACGCCAATGCGCTGATTGAACGGGACAGTCGCGTACATCGCCTCTGACAAGGAGGTGCCACCGCATTTTGGAAGATGGAAAAACAGACTTGGGTGGTTAGGGCCACGGCCGGGCAGGCTGCGCCCTGTCCGCCCCCGCAGAATGGCGGACCGGCGGCTCAAACGCTCGCGGAACGGGGCTTTACGCGCCATGTGTGTAGGTCCTTTGCAGTGGGATCGTGGTCATGCCTGTTCCTGATGCCAGGGCAAACCCTTGCGCTGGGGCGTTTGCCGCGTCCGCCACCACGTGTAGAGGAACATCAGTTTGCGCAGCTTGAACGGTTTGAGCGCACCGAAGGGACCAAACAGGGCGGTCCAGGGTTTGGCATTGGGATAAAGTTCGGCAATGTCCTGCGGCGGGCGGTTGCCCGGGGCCGCCATGACGTGATCGGACAGCAGCTTCGACTGAATGTCGCGCATCGCATAGGCACGCTGGCGGCGATACAACATCCAAAGCCCGGATGCAGACCCGCGCGAGATCGATTCGTAGTCGAACCCGGCCTCAGCGACTGGATGGATTGCCGTCTTGTCCGGTTTGACCATCGGGTCGAGCCGTCGCTTCAATATCCATTGTAAGAAGGTGTCGTCGCCCATGTAGCCTACTGGCAGGCACCATCCGTCGTCGCGCATCGCCGTCACTGTCGTGCCGCGCAGGGCATAGAAATTCCCGGGCAATCCATGTTCCCGCAAAACGCGAGCCCGCCACGTGTCCGCCGTACGTCCGCCATAGGGCAAGCACCCAAAGGCCAGCGCATCCGGCGCGTCGATCAGGGCCGCGCGCACAGCGCTGAGCGAACCGGGTCGGATCACCACATCGCCATCGATAAAGACGTGGGCATCGGCTTCGATTCCGGGGCTGACATTGAAGGTATAGACGCTCCATGCGTTGGCCTTGTCACCCAGACCGATCCGGCGCAGGGACACCGCAGGGTTGTCTGCGGCGACCGCTTCGACAATCTCGGCTGTTCGGTCGGTGGATCCGTTTTCAAGAACGGTGACGCGGTCGTCCGGTCCAAACCCATCCTGCGACAATATCGCCTCAAGGCACCGGGCGATCCCCGCCTCTTCGTTATGAGCCATTACGGCGACAGAGATCACGCCTCAATTCCTTTGTTCGCAAGCCGGTGTCATGGCGCGCGCCAATTGCATTGCGGTTGTCTTGCCCCAAAAGCGCGGCGCTGCAAAGCGCCAGTTGTCGCATTCCGTGCCTTGGTTGCCCTGAAATTCAGCCAATGATGCCTGAATCAGCAGGTGTTCGGCAAAGAAGCACCGACAAAAATGGAATCAGTTGAAAGGTTTCGCGCCACGCACATATTCGAAAGCGGCAACAAAACATTGGAACGTTTTTGGACACACCCTATCGCCATGACATACACTCTTTCGGGTACGCTTGATCGTCCTGTTTTCGTCGTAGGTCACCCTCGTTCGGGGACTACGCTTTTGGCCTCGATGCTGGGTCGACATGCCAGCATCGTGAGTACTCCGGAAACCCTGTACATGAACATGGTCAGGTTCCGTGTAAGAGCCGTTCTGCACCTCGGACCAGACGCGGTTTTGAATGCCATTCTCACATCACCGATGCGGTTTCTAGTGCTGGATGAGGCCGACGTTTTGACGGCATTGGGTGCTTTGCCTGTGCTGACCCTCCGCAATGTGTTCGAAACGGTGTTGTCCTGTTTCCAGATTGCCGACGGAAAACCCCGCCTGCTGGAAAAGACACCAGTACACCTGCGTCACGTCGACGAGCTTTTGGAATGGTTTCCCGATGCGCAGGTCGTGTGGATCGTGCGGGACGGGCGGGCGTGTATTGCATCCCTGACAAAGGTAAACTGGGCAACAAATGACCTTGTGACATTGGCGCAGCAATGGCGGCGTAACATGGCATTTGGTAAGATGTTTGCTGGCGCGCACGCCGACCGGATACACATCTTGCGCTACGAAGAGCTTGTGACCGATCCGCAAGAGACCCTTGCACCGACATTGCGGTTTCTCGATCTTGACCCGGACAGTGCCATCTTTGATCACACCCAAGCGGTTCATACGGTCAAGCCCACCGAAACAAGCTGGAAACAGAACGTCATGCAGCCCCTGATGCCAAGCCGGGCGGACGCATGGAAAGACAGTTTTTCGGAACAGGATCTGTACCGCGTCGAAGCGATCATTGGCCCGTCCCTCCGCCAATTCGGGTATGCCCCCCTCACGCAGGCCAAACCTGTGCGGGCCGCGATCGAGCGCACAAAGTCCATCGCTTTGCAGAACCCTGCGGGTCTGCGCCTGATGCGGTCGGGCTTTTTGGCCAAGGAATCGCTGAAGGCAAACGTGCGCCAGTCGGTTTCGCAACTGCGGCGTAAAACCCGCGATAGTGACCATCGTAAGGGCGGACAAGTGGCCTGATGTGACGCGGGTTATCTCGACAAGCGCAGAATTTTGGCATTCCGGACACGCGTGCGCAGGGAACGGCACGCGTGGTAGTGACTTTTGAATACGGGTCCTTGTAGACAAGCGGCAAATCATTTGTCGGATACGCTTTCCTTATGACGCAGACCTCTCCCGCCCCGCTTGATCGTCCCATCTTTGTTGTCGGCCATCCTCGGTCGGGCACGACATTGTTGGCCTCCATGCTGGGACGTCACCCCGATATCGTGAGCACGCCCGAATCCCTTTACCTCAACATCGTGCGGTTTCAGGTTGCGCCGGTTCTGTCCAAGGGCCCCGAGGCGGTTCTTGACGTGATCGAAAACTCGCCCATGCGATTTCTGGTGTTGGATCACGACACACTGCTGACCGCGCTCAAGGGGCTGGATGTGCTGACCGAGGCGACCGTTTTCCAAACGGTTCTCGAATGTTTCCGCGCAGCGGATGGCAAGCCGCGGCTGCTCGAAAAGACGCCTTGGCACCTGCGTGGAATGGACGACCTGTTCGAATGGTTCCCGGATGCGCGCATCCTGTGGATCATGCGTGATGGGCGCGCTTGCGTGGCCTCGCTGATCAAGGTGCCATGGGCCACAAGTGACCCGGTGACCCTGTCGCGCCAATGGGTGCGCAACATCTCTATTGGCAAGATGCTGCGCGACGAACGCCCTGATCAGGTACACATGGTCCGCTATGAAGAGTTGATTGGCGATGCGCGGGCGGTGATGGAACCAGTGATGAGCTTTCTCGGCGTTGCGCCGTCCGAAGAGATGTTTGAACACGACCGCGAAGTGCGGACGGTCAAGCCGACCGAAACGTGGTGGAAGGAAAATGTGGGTCGCCCCCTGATGTCCAACCGCGCCGAGGCATGGCGCAAGGAAATGGACCCCAAAGTGGTGACGCAGATCGAGACGATCATGGGTCCCGTGCTCGAAGAGTTTGGATACAACTTGACCGAGGGGCAGGAGGCTTCGGGCCTGCGCACGGGGATCGAACGGGTCCGCTCAGTGATGATGTACAACAAACCCGGCCTGCGACTGATGCGGATGGGCCGCGATGTCAGCGCGCGGTTGCAGGCGCGCCTCAAGCGCACCTGATCATCGATTACGCCGCCACCTGCCGCCGCTTGTCCCACATCAGGGACAGGACGGTGGTGTCAGTGCCGGTGTGCCAGCGGCACATGGTAAACAGCAGCGCCTGATAAAATGCCGCCGCTAGTGCGGCCCCGATGATCACGCCGCGCGTGCCATCAATTGCGTGTCCGGCCAGCGTGCCCAGCACGATCCCGCCCGCCCCAATCAGCGCGCACCAGAACAGTATTTTCTTGTGGCCGGTGACGTTCAGTACAAGGTTTGCTGGGCCAAAAATTGCCTTGGACGCCGGGATGATCGCGAGGGCGAGGAACATGTCTTCGATCCCGGCATAGTCTTTGCCCATAAAGCCCAAAACGTACGGTATGAACACCCACGCCAAGGGTACGCCGACCACCAACGCGACCAGCTTGCCCGCGCCACACACGGTCAACAGCTTGGCTCGGCGCCGGGGTTTGTCCTGTGCGGTGGCACGCGAGATCTTTGGGCTGAACACCATGTCAAAGGCGTTGAGGCCAAAGTTAAGCACACTGATCATCGACAGCGAAATCCCCAACCGGGCCACATCCGCAGGCATGAGCACGATGCCGGAGGTCAGGATGATAAGATTGCGCATGTATTCATTCATCACCAGCATCGGGCTCAGCATCAGTCCGAACGGTACCCAATCGCGCGCCTCTGAATAGTCGGGCTTGGTCTCATGTCGAAAGGCCATAGCGTGGCGGATCAGCAGCCATTGCAGACCAGTCGCCAGCGATGACGCCACAAAGAACGCAACCATGATCTGCGTCGCGCTCAGGTCAAGGTCCATCAGGTTGGCAGTGCCCAGAGCGGCGGTCATAAAGACAGGCCGCACCAGCATCCGCGGCAGCGCCGCGCGCAACACCAGCCCAAGGGCGATGCCATGGCGGCTGTTAATGCGCCCGTTGGCGATGATGGGTGCTGCGGCAAAACTCAAAAGATACGGACCCAATTCGGCCAGCCCGTTGCGCCAGATCAGAATGGCCACCGCCGGAATCATCAAGCCCGCCGTCATCACCAGCACAGTGCGGCGGCACCAAAAGACATAGCCCGAGGCATCCGCCTTGCGCTCATTTTCGAAGTAAAGTGGCAGGAACCGGATCGACCCGGCTTCGACATTCAGGGAGACGACGACCGACAGCAGGAACCCCGCCGACAGCGCGGCAAAGGCGTGGCCTACCTCTTCGGGTGGGGCAACGCCGATCATCAAAAGCGTGTAGGTCAGGGTGAGAAGTGTGCCACTGACCCGCACAGCAAGAACGATGCCCGCCGTCCCGAACAGACGCGCAGCGCCCGAATTGCGCAGACGCTGCATCATGTGTTGTTGCCCTTGTTTCTATCGGAATCTGCAATCCGCATTCGGTGCAGGTCCTCGCCCGCGGTGACAGCAAAAGCCACCAGCAGGATGATCATCAATTCGTGCCCGCGATAAAGAGACGTTCCGGTCAGCGATGACACGACGACCCCCACCAACAGGGCCAATCCGCCCGCCATCGCAACGGAACGGTTGCGGCGGTAGATTGCCAGCATCCGCGCCGTCGCAACCCAGATGATGGCCAGCATGGCCAACAGCGCGGCCCATCCCGCAGAGACGAGGATTTCCAACGGAAAGCTGTGGAAGGACCGGCTGGTCGTGGCGCCCGCATCCTGTGTCGCCAGCCGCTCGTTCAGGAAGGTCGGCGCTTGCCAAAACGCGCGATAGCCCGTGCCCGCAATCGGGTATTCGCGGTAGACCTCTAGCGCGATTTGCCACAGATAGACGCGCCCGGTCAGGGTTGTGCTTTTGCCGACGGCGCCGAGGATCGCTTCGATCGGGTTGATACCTGCAATGGCCAGCACCACTGGCCCAAATGAGATTGCGGCAAGCGTCACCAACAGACCGGCGGCAAAGAAAGCGGGCGGCACTCTGTACCAACAAAAGGCAAGCAGCACGCCGGTCATGACCGGCATCAGCAGGACGGATGTCATCGACAGGGACAGCGCCAGCGCGAACATGTTGCCCAGCAGCGCAAAAATGGACAATTGCCGGAACAGCGGCCCAACCTCGTGACGGTACATCATAAGAATGGTGAGGATCGCGGTGGCGGCGAACAGGGCGCGCAGACCCAACATGTTCTTGCCTGAAAACAGTCCCGCGAGCCCGCCGATCCGGGTGTAGACCGGCCACGGAAAAATACCCGTGGCCCAATGCAGGATCGACAGGGCGACACCGATGGACAGCACTACCGCCAGCGCCTTGAGGATCACGGTCATGGAATACCGCCAACCCAAATACATGCCCATCACCATAGTCATCGTCAGCTGGAGGCTGGCCACAAGGCTATAAGGTTTGGTGAGCGACCACGACACCGACGCGATGCAGATGGCCGGGTAGATGAGAATGACCCAATTGCGCCTGACAACGGGCAGGAACTGCGGCAGCACGATGCCGATCCTCAGCATCGTTAACGCATAGCACACCATCCATAGCGGCGATTGCAGGAACCTGACCTGAATCAGCATGTCCGCACTGAGCAGGATGATGAGCGACAGCAATGTCGCGTCCACGACCGCCCAGAACAGGTAATTCGGTGTCGCCTGTGCCTTGGGCTCTGCATATGTGCTGTCGGCCACACTCATCGCGTCACGCTCATCCGCCCGTCTCAATCGGCGATGGCGCGGCAAGCCACCCGGCGTCTGCGGCGCGGCTGCCGAACAGTGCGGCTCCGGCCAGTGACCAATGCAGCCCGTCATACATCGTCTTGAGCCCGTCTTGGGTGATCAGGGTACAGCTGATGTCGCTCTGGCACACCAGATCGCGTCGGGACAGGTATTGCGCGCCGGCGGCTTCTGCGATGTCTCGGATGACTGTGTTTTGAACCCGCGACCGGTCGTCCTCGTATTTCGGAGCGAGGGCATTCAGGTTTTCGAGTGCAGCGCGGTCACCAGATTTGATCAAAAACCAGTCGAACAGCGGTTGCGCGCCACCTGCGTTGAACTTGGCGGTGTTGCCCAGCACAATAACGTCCTTGCCCTGGCCGCCGACGGACTCGAGCATCGCGGTCAGGGCGCGCCGGTATTCGCGGTAATAGTTCGGCGCGATCATTATCACGTCTGCAGCCGCAAAGTTTGGCGTGCCGACCAGCGTTACAAGGTCTTCATCCAATGACTTGCGATGCAGGTTGAAGCGGGCAAATTCGTAGTTTGGAAACCGTTCGGCATTCAGCGTCAGCGCGTTGTAGACGTCCTTGGACAGACTGTCGCCCACGATCAGGACCTTGCGGGTATCAGCGCCTTCGAACCACAGTTTTGTGGTTCCGGAAACGGATGGGCGTTGTGCGTTCCACGGCCCGATATCTTCTTCCGGGAAACGAGCATCAATCAAGCCCCAGCTGGCCTGCGCCAGCACGGAATTATCGATCTCGTTTGGTCCGTAGAGTTCGGCCAGTGCCTGCGCCCGGCCCGATGACGCGCCCATGTCCGACAGGCTTAGCGCGGTGATGCCCGCCACCGGAAGCACTGCTGCCAGCGTCGCGGCGGCAAAGGGGCGGGGACCCACGCGAAAGCGGAACGGCTTTTCCACCAAATGATACCCCGCAACCGACAGCGCCAAGGTCATCGCTAGCCACAGCGCCATCTCAAGCGGGCCGGGAGCGCCGACCGACATGACCCGCCCAAAGGCAAATACGGGGAAATGCCAAAGGTATAGCGAATAGGACAGCTTGCCGATCCATACCATCGGTCCCGTGGACAGCAGCCGGGTCACAGGCTCGCGTGGATCGGCGCACCAGATCAGACCGCATGTGGCAAGGATGACGGGCAGCGTGTCGATGCCGGGATGCCGCATCTCGACCAGATCCTGGCTGAAGAACGCCCAGAGCAGGACCACCAACGACACCGCAGGAACAAAACGAAACAGGCCGCCTTGCCCGCGCGCCGCGTGGTGCCGGGAGATCACGGCCAACAGCGCGCCTGCCAACATCTCCCACGCGCGGCTTGTCGGCGCATAAAACGAAAACGCGGGGTGTAGCACGGTTGTGATCGCAGCCACGACAAGGCCAATCCCAGTCAGCGCGGCAACGATCCACATCACGCGCGACAGGGTAAAATGGCGCAGCAAAAGGATCAGGAGCGGTGGGAAGATCAGGTAAAACTGCTCTTCAATGGCGAGGCTCCAGGTGTGGAGAAAAGGCTGCAACAGGCCGGATTGCGCGCCATATTCGCTCAACTCGAAGAACCAGAAAATGTTGCTGACAAAGGCGAGGGCGGCGACCAGCGACAGCGAAAAACGCTCAAGCTCGCTCGGCAGCAGCAGCGCCCATGCCGCAGGCAAACTGGCCAGCATGACCAGTAGCAGCGGCGGCAGGATGCGGCGTGCGCGCCGCCAGTAGAATTGCGCGATACTGATGCGCCCGGTGCTCCGAAACTCATCCACGAGGATGCCGGTGATCAGAAAACCTGACAGTACGAAAAACAGGTCAACACCAAGAAATCCACCGGCCATCAGGGGGCTATCACCCCCCCAATCAATCTTGAGGTGGTAGACAATCACCGCGCCCACGGCGATTGCGCGCATCCCGTCGATTTCGGGGCGATAAGTCACGGGGGCATGGGTCACAGGCGGTCGATATCCGATGGATCACGTCGCCGGGACCTTACCGTGCCGCCGGTTACAGGGCCATTGAGAAAACACCGTTGGTTCATTCTGATGCTGCCTGTTGTGCACATGCCAATTCACTGGGCACAGAGGACCGTCAGGCCGCACCCCGTGCGGTGCGTCCGCCGGGGCGCATTCGCAGTATGGCCCGTTGTGCACCCAGTTCGATCCAGCGTTCGGTCAATGCGGAGAGGGCGAAAGTCAGTCCAAACACCAACGCCGCCTTTGCCCAGACGGGCACAGGCCCGTCATCCGCAAGTGCTGCGACGGCAGCGACCACAGGCATGTGCAGCAGGTAGATGCTGAACGAAACCTTACCCAGCCAGCGCCAGATCTTGCCTGCAAACAGCCGCAAGGCCCCAAAGTTGAGCAGGCCGAGGAGCAGCAGCAAGAGCGGGTAGCCGCCACTGATCGGCCCGACAAAGACAAAGGTGGAAGGGATACCCAAAGCGTGACGAATACCGGGCGGCGTGAACAAGCCCGCAATCAGGATCAGCGCTGACAGCCCCAGCACAATGGGCGTCCGCGCGTTGGCGCGTTTCATAAATGCAGGCTTGGTCGACAGATGTCCGAGAAGTGTCCCGAACAGAAAGAAATGTAGCCAGAATGCCAGCGTATAGGTGTTCGCCAAACCTTTGCCGAGACCGGAGGTCAGATAGATGGCGGCAACAATTACGCCCTGTATGATCAGCAAACCGACAAACATGGCACCCAGACGTCCACGCGCGGCGGCGTACCAGATGGCGACAAAAACCACGTAGAACTGGATTTCGACGGGGATCGACCACAGCACACCCGTGCCGTAGATCAGCGCTGCGGCGCGGAACACGTCACCCGCGCCTTCCTGCATGTAGGGTGATGTGCCAAAGCCGAACAGCAGAACCGCGCCCAAAGCGAGCACCGCATAATATAGCGGTAACACGCGCGCGGCCCGGCGCCATATGTAGTCTACGAGGTTGGCATGAGTCAGGGGTTTTCCCAGATACAGTCGCCCCATGAGCAGACCGCTGAGGCCATAGAACAGGCCGACGCCCATCTGCCCAAAGCCGCGACCAAGCTCGGCAGGCAGGAAACCTGCATTTGCACAGTGAGAAATCACGACGATAATCGCGGCCAACCCGCGCAACCCGTCTAGGGTCGGCAGATGCGTGCGGCGGTCAGACAGGTCCGGCATTGCTCATTCAGTCCGATCGTGCGGCCGCTCAGAGAATGGCAGCACCCTTGTCAGAATACTGCAGGCCGGAAAAGAAAAATCCCCTTCCCACCGGAGCGGAAAGGGGACCTGATTTCAAGTCTGAAAGACGTTGAACGCTTAGGCGATGTCGAACACGCCAAACAGTTCCATCACTTCTTCCATGTCGACGCCTTGGAAGATGATGGTGCCGCCTGTGCTCATATCGACGATGGTACCGCCAGCAAACTCGCGGAAACCGTCAGCTTCGATGCCGCCGTTCAGGCGGATTGTGTCGCCTTCGGACGCATCAAAGTCGAGGATCTTGTCTTTGCCGGTGCTTTCCGCGTCAAACACGAATGTGTCCGCGCCTTCACCGCCGGTCAGACGGTTGTTGCCGGGGCCGCCGGTCAGAACGTCGTCACCTGCGCCACCGCCCAGTTTGTCGTTGCCAAGACCACCGTTGATGATGTCGTCACCGCCACCACCTGCGATTTTGTCGTCGCCGGCACCGCCTGCAAGACGGTCGTCACCCACGCCGCCTTTCATGTCGTCGTCGCCGCCGCCGCCTTTGATAAAGTCGTCGCCGCCAGCGCCGTTGACGATGTCATCACCGCCAGCACCGTTGATTGTGTTGTCGCCGTTGTCAGTTTCGATGACACCGCCGTCATTTCCGTTGGGAGATACAAAAGACATTTTTTTAACCTTATGTCATGGTGGCACGCTTCCGCGCACCGTTTTTACATTTCAGGGAATTTCATGCGGAATCGTCCGCGCTACACACCCCACCCAGATTGCAGCTAACTTGTGGCAAAATTTCGCCTAATGTCAACGATTCGAGACGCAAGTTTTAGCTAAATTTGAATTCTTGGTCAGATTATGGCCACCTTGTGGCCGCATTTTGGTAAGTCTCGAAAGGCGATCTGAGTAAACATCTCGTAAAAATTGAATTATTAAGATTTTTTCTATTCGGGCGAGAATCTCCTTATTTTCAGGTTATTGTTTACATCTTAGCACCGATCTCGGCATCAATCCACCTTAGAAACAGCGGTAGCAAGCCGCTGATTCGTCGCAGTGCCTGCGCAGAATAGCCGATTATTGCAACTGTAAATAGTGCTGTCAGCGACGCGGAGCCGAACCGTAGGCGGAAATCCGGTCTGTCGACGGGGCCTCAGGCGCGGGCTGCTCCGGCGCGCGCCTTGAACCAGGCCATGAGCGGCTTTTCGACCAAAACGTGCACAAAACATCCGATGATGGTCACCAATCCGACGATCAGCGTCAGCATCGCCAACGGTGGTATGACCTCGTGAATGCCTGCACGTTTGAGAAACACCGCCAGAATGTTCATGGCCGGCAGGTGCACCAGATAGATGGAATATGACGCGTCGCCCAAAAAGGTGAGCAAACGCGGTGCCGGTAGTTCGCCCCGCGTCAGGCCAACCATCATCAACGCAGCTCCCAATCCGTATATGAGCGGCAGCGGTCCACGTGGGAATGGCACCTGTCCAACAGTTTCAGCGACACCAGTGCCAAGGAACAGCACCAGCCCGCCCCAGAACAGCGCTCGCGCTGTTCCCGGATCCACACGATCGTACAGAAGTGCGGTGGCAATCCCCAGCGCAAACAAAATGTTATGCGGCTTGAGCACAAAGGAAACAGGATGCGCCAGATCCCCGTAAAATGGCAGAGCCGCGACACAGGCCAGCATCCATATAGCAAACAGACTCGCGCCGATCCGGACCCGCCACAACAGTGTCGCAAAGACAAAGTAGAACAGCATCTCGTGTTGCAGTGTCCATGCCACGGCCATGATTGGGCCGTCTTCTGTGGGCCACAGCAGATACGAGGCGAGAATGGATGCCGGTTCGCGGGCGTGATCGGGGCCGCGTCCGGGCGACGCCAGATAGATGGCGACCAGAAATGTCAGCACCATCCAGTAGATCGGGTAGATCCGCACGACACGTTTATAGAGAAACAGTCCGACCCGTTCGGGCCGCCCGAAATCCTGCCGGTGCACCAGCATCATGATAAAGCCCGACAGTACGAAAAAGAACTCGACGCCGGCATAGCCAAAGTTGAACACGGCACCCGCGCCCGAGCCGTCGTAGAAATTTTTTGGCAGCAAGAACAGATTGGCGTGGAAGATCGCCACCATGATCGCCGCCACGGCGCGACCGCTTTGCAGTCCTGTCAGCATGTCATGTCCACCCCATCACTGTCCGGTCTGCACCTTGCCGGGACGTCGTGTCAGCCCGGCGGTCAGCCGTTTCTGTAGCGGACGTTCCATACTGTTGAACAGCCAAAGCCCAAGAACCGATGACGCTGTCAGGCACAGAATGACAAAACCGCCTGCGCCCGCAATGTTATCGACCAGCGGTAGACGGTTCCAGAAGGCAGCAAAGATCTGGATCACAAAGAAATGGAACAGATAGATCGCATAGCTGGCGTCGCCCAAACGCTCCAGCAGTGGCATATCGGGCAGATAACGTTCAAGGCACACGCCGCCCCAGACGATCAGCGCCCCTGCCAACCCAAAGGTCAGCGGGCGCCCCCAAGAGGTCTGGTCCGGCACCGCCAGCGGCGTCAGAAACACCAGTGCCAGAAGCCCCGCGATGATCAGCGCCACACCTGTCCAAAGACCTGACACGCCGCGGCGCCAAACCTCAGCGATCAGGCAGCCGGCAAGGAATTCCAGCAATAAAGGGCTGGTATAGGCTTGCATTGCAGCGGTCTCCGGCGACATCAGCCAGCCCAACCCGACCAATGACAGCAGCGCGGCGGCAAGCGCGATCAGCCGCCATTGATGCGTCACCAACAGGGTCAGGGCGAACAGCGCATAAAAGAACATCTCGAACAGCAGCGTCCAGCCCGGCACCAGCACAGGCCAGAAAGTATCGGGGAATGTTGGGCTCCAATGTGGGACAAACAGCAGGGACTGGATCACGTGCGCAGGTGTAATCACGATCCAGCCGACACCCAGCACCAGCATCAGCGCCACCCAGCACAGCGTTGCCACCCAATAGGGCGGGATTACACGAATGGCGCGGCGCAACAGGAATTGCCCCGGCGCACGGGGCGCGTCGCAGCCGATGCTCCACATGATGAAACCCGAGATGACGAAAAACAGGTCAACACCGCCATGGCCAAGGTGAAAGATACCGATAACCGTCTCTGAAAATACTTCGTCCACACGCTTGCTCGCGTGGTATGCCACAACGGACAGGGCCGCGACGGCTCGCAGATACTGGATCGACCTGACACGGCTTTGCCGCGCGTTTGGGACGGTCCCAGAGGGTGAAGATGTACTCATCAGCTCAGTCTTTTCACGTGGTCGGCCTGGCGACCCGTCCCGCATATACCTCTTGTGGCGGCAATGCCCAGTGTCCAAATTGAACGGACAGGAGTCTAATCGGAGACTGCCATGAATCATCGCACCACTAAAGCAGCCGCATGGTTGATCGCCCTTGTGACCTGCGCGCCGGTCGTGTCTGCCCAATCGTCAGGCATTCCAGACCGCGACGCCATGGTCCCAATTCTGAACGAAGAATTCGCAAACGGTCTGAACCGGTATGATGGGCGCACCGGGGTGTGGTCGACGCAGAGCCCACGTGGCGGTCTTATGACAAATGCGCAGGAAACGGTGTTTCTGGACCCAATGTTGCCGGATGTGCCGTGGTCGTCGGTTGCGCCGACACTCAACGTCACACCCGATGGGCTGTCGGTCCGAACCGTCCCACTGACCGACGCACAGCTTGGTCCGATCCGCGCGCACATGCGCGCGACCAATCAGGGCAAAAGGGCGGCGCAGGTACGCTATGCCACAGGGCGGATCACGACGGTCGAAACCTGGTCACAAGTCTACGGCTGGTTCGAGATCGACGCACAAATTCCGCGAGGTAAGGGCCGGTGGCCCGCGTTTTGGCTCAACTTTGCCGGACCAGGTTGGCCCCCCGAGATCGATATCTTCGAGGCCTATGGCGCAGGCATCGCGGAACCTACGCCAAAGGACGGGCGGTTCAACACGGCTGTTCTGTTTGACCGCCTCGACGAAGACAAACGGCCCGTTCACAACGTGGATGTCATCAACGACTTTGACCCCGATCCCGAACGGAGCAAACCCAAGATCAAGGTGCGGGGTGGGCGCAACATCTACACGCTTGCGCGCCACCATTTCGAAGATCAACTCGAAGCGGACATCTATGGGCGCGTGAACACCTTCGCCGCGCACTGGACGCCGGGCGAAATCGTCTTTTACTTCGGCCCAGACCGCAATTCCCTGCGGGAGATTTATCGGACGCCGACGCCCGAGGATGCGCATGATCCAATGTACATCCTTGCCAATGACCAGTTCACGGCACGTGGCGGCATCTGGCCAGCCGATGCAGACCTGGACGCAGTCCTTGATCCCGAAAACGATCTGCTGATCCGAGCGATCCGGGCTTGGGCGATGCCGCCAGAGCTGACGTTTGACATGGCACAGGGCGACAATCCCTATGATGACCGCCGCAGTATCATCCGCGATACGCAAGGCGATGATATCATCGCACCGGGGGCCGGGTTCGACATCATCACACTGTCTGGTGGGGCAGATGAAATCCGGCTCAGCCGTGGACGCGAGGGCACTGTGGTCCGGGGCTTTGGCCCGGACGACCGTATCGTGCTCGAAGGGTTCCAGTTCTTTGACAGTGCTGACGCGCATGACCGTTTGACCCAAGTGGGCGACGATGTCTGGCTGTCCAGCGGGTCCGATCCGTATTGGCCGCAAAGCATCATCCTGCGCGACCAGCAGGTTGCCGACATAGGCAAAGAGCAGATTGTGTCGCGCTGGCCTGTTGGCCGAAATGTCTGGGCCACCCGTGCCGACGTTCCGAACCGGTCCGTGTCGGACGAAGATGCCGATGGGCTGCTGACAGCAGGTATCGCTGGCGGATGGCTCAACGACCGGGCACGAGAAACGCGGCTGGTGGGCGGGCCGGGGCCGGAACGGTATTTGGTGTCACATCCCCACACGCGCATCGAAGAACCGGCATCCGGTGATATTGACACACTGATCCTTTGGGGCCGTCGTGGGCTGCCACCTCATGTGGAACGCGGCATTTTGCGCGGCGAGTTTGGCAGACTGCTGGGAACGCCCGGGGATGACAGACTCGAGGCCGAAGGCCATGGAGGGCAGTTGTCTGGTGGCGCGGGTGATGATCTGTTTGTTATCGCGGAAAAGGCGTCCCGAATTACGGTGCGGATCGACAATGCGCCGGGCCATGATCGACTCCGGGGTTACAATCAAAGCCACGATTTGCTTATCGCGCCAACTCTGCGCGCCCGGGGCGACGATTGGGTGTGGCAACAGGTCGACGAGGGAATTCTGATAACCTTCAATGCGGATCAGTCACTTTTGATCGAAGGGGCGGACATGGCTGCGCGCGGCACGGGCCTGCAAAGCCCTTAAGCCGCGCGCAACAATGTTAAGCGTTCGTCCGTCAGGTGGCTGACGTGATCAGGCTCAACAATGCATCGCCCATATCGCGCCCGTTCTGTTGCATACCTGCGGCGTTATAATGCGGATCGCCGGGGTCGAGCGGATCAACTTGATTGCCGGAAGCAGGCTGGATCACCCGAAAGTCGGAGATCGCGTTTGGATGACCACTGTCCTTGTCAAACCGGTTGAGCCATTGCTGGCGATAGCTGCCGAAACCCGGATTGCCCGCACCGTCGGTGTTGTCGACAATATGCTGCGCAATGTTGGTCAGAACCATGGGGATGTTCCCAAACTCTGCCCGGACCCCTGCAAAGAACGCGTGGTATTCGGCCGTGTGTGCGGTGTCGTAACCGTCCGGACCATCCGGCGTGTTAAAGCCGTCGTTTTGACCCAGCGACCAGATCGCCCCGACAACTTCGTGCGCCGGACCTAGCGCCTCGACAGCGGATTTCATCGCCATCATCTCGTTCCACATGCGCGAGGCTGTGTTGCCTTGCTGCGTGGTTTCGATCACCGCGCGGCTTGGGTGACGCCAATCCTGCGTGTTCATCAGACCGGATCCCGGATCACCCAGCGCCATGACCAGCAAGGGCCTGTCGCGGCCCGCTGACCATCCCACCAACCGGGATGCCGCAGCGTGTACCGGCGACATTCTGGAGGCTCCGGGTGCCGCCAGCACTGGTTCGATCATCGGAAACGGCATGTGCCGTTCTGCACCCACTGTGCCATAGGTGGGCGAGGTACGCAGACAGGGCATGTACCACATGCGCGGGTCATAAGCCGTCTCGCGGTTGTCTTTGGTCACAAAGTCGGACGTCGCATTGGCAGAGTTGCTGTCTCCGCCAATGATAATCACGTCGCAGGGCACAATATGTGGATCGACCGAAGACAGATCATAGACCGAAATGTCATCCACTGACCCGGTGAAGGCCGCGCTCGGGTTCAGAGAGGCACGGGTAAAATTGCCGTCGACAACCGAAGGCGGGAAGTACTGAAAGCCCTGCCAATCCTCACTGACATTGCGCCCGTTGGCAGACCCGCTTCCGCTGAGGTTGATTTTGACGTTTGCGCTCCCGTATTGCGGATCGAGGGTCACAAAATATGGGCGCCCGGCGACAAGCGGGTCATCCAAGTTCATCCGCACGTCATTGCCGTTGACACCCAGACATGTCAGGCGCCCATCCACAACAGACCAGTTGCTGCGCAAATCAATGTGCGCAGTGGTGTCAAATGCCATCTGTGTTGACGAAAACAGGTTCGACGGCGGCACAAGCCCCCCGACCGGTGGCGGAGGCGGCGGCGGCGGCGCCACGGGCAGGTCAGACATTGGCGTCTGCGCTGCGGTCAAGCCAATGCCAATCAGCATTAGGCCATGCCCACGATGCCGGTTGCCGTCGTGCCGGTCGCGAAAATCCGTGAGGCACGGACAGGAAAGGCGATGCCTGCCGCGACGTAGACGGTCGCGGTAGTGCCCGAAACGGTGGTCAACCGGACAGCGCCGGATTGCGCCACATTCAAGGCACGCGTCGCCTGCGGCAAGTCCGCGCCGTCATCAGGCGCCACAACAAAAACGTCTTCCGCCGGTGCTTCGAGTCCGGGGGTATACGATGCAAATCGGTCAGTCATGTGAAGTCCTTTCGGTGCCAATGATGCATTCGTCCCTGTGGGTCAGCGCGTCGAAGACACCGCACAGGGAATGCGAAGGATCAAACCGACGCACAAACAAGGAAAATTCGTAAAAAACCTTAATAAACAGTCGCCTGTGCGACCGGTGGGTTAAGGGTTTGTCAACGCTTTCAGCAGGCGCAACAGCACCGTGCGTTAAGATTTGAAAATTGGTGCGGACCGGGTTTTCCAACAAAAACAAGGCACAGGATCAGCCCTGCTCGCAAAACGTGAACAATTACCATTTTATTTAACTTTTGGTTGATTTCTTCCTGTTTCAGTTCCGGCGCATTGCAGGCCTTCCGCTCCGCAAACCTGTCAAGAAACTGCCCAGCAATTGGCTGTCCGCAGCCACAATCCTGTCTCGATCTCCCTCTACCAAGCTGGGCAGCTAAACGGATCCGTTGGGTCAACACGCGGTCTGGTGCACCAGACCAACATGAAACTGTGCATGTCGTCCACTCCGACAGGCACCCCGAAAGAATGCAAGGAAGATTGAAAGAATGACTGCCTCGTTTATCAATCCCACTTCGGTGAACACGCTGCTCTCTGATCCCGACGTCGGCGAATCCTGGTTTATTGATGGGTCCGAAACGTCGGATGTCCACATAGATGTGTCGAGCGTCTGGGAAGATTACACTGGTGATGGCGTGCTGGTCGGGGTGATCGACTCGCAGATCGACTATCACCACGGTGACCTCGCAAACGCGTACGATTCCGATCTGGATTACAACTTTGCACTTGAAACCGACGACGTGAACGTCGCGCCGCGCGACATCGGTGACTGGCACGGAACAATGGTCGCAGGCGTCATCTCGGCCGAAGGTGGCAATGGCGAAGGCAGCGTGGGCATAGCGCCCGGCGCGACATTGGTTGGCCTTGCGATCGACTATTCCAGCGCTAACGCCGTTGATCAGGTGCAGCAAGCCTTGGCCGCCGCCGTCAACGTCGACGTGGCCAACAACAGCTGGAGTTTCACGCAGAACTTCCACGATAACTTCAGCCGCGCGGAATTCGCGCATCTGGGTGATACGCTGCAAACCGTGGCCGAAGAAGGCCGCGATGGTCTGGGCACCAGCATGGTGTTCTCCGCAGGGAATGACGGTGCGAGCGGCTCATCCAATTACCACAACTTCCAGAACTCGACCTACGCGATTTCCGTGGGTGCGATTCAGGCGGATGGTGACGCTTGGGCCTCGACCAGCATTGGCGCAAACGTGCTCGTGTCTGCGGCAGGCGATGACGTCTACACGACCCGCCCCAAGGGCAACTACACAGAGACATCCGGCACGTCATTTTCAGCTCCGGCGGTGTCCGCCGTTATCGCCCTCATGTATGAAGCCAACCCAGATTTGGGCTACCGGGACGTGCAGCAAATCCTCGCCTTGTCCGCCGAGCGCGAGGGTCTGACCGACAACGCGTTGCACGGCCAAGGCTGGCGCATTACGAACACCGACAACTTCAACGGTGGTGGGATGCACTATAGTGATGTGTTCGGCTACGGCGTTGTAAACGCTCACAATGCTGTGCGCCTTGCCGAAACCTGGACACAGCAACAAACGGCGCACAATCGCGAAACGATCACGGTCGAGCAGGAGGTTGGCCAAGAGCTGATCGCCGGCACGCAAGATCACATTTCGGTTGATATCGAGATCACCGAAGCGATCGAAGTTGAGCATGTCGAGTTGTCGATGGCACTGGTCTGGCGGTTCAGCGGCGATCTTGAGGTATATCTGACCAGCGCCGAAGGTCAGCGCGTCCAACTGGTCTATGACCACGAAGAGGCCAGTAGCATTGGCAACATCCGCAACTTTACCTTCTCATCCGTCGCTACGATGGGTGAATTGGGTGCTGGCACGTGGACGCTGGACATTTACAACATGAACCCCGACGCCACAGATCAGGGTGAACCCATGACGGGTCGCCTCCTTGATGTGTCGCTGTCGATCCACGGTGATACGGACGGTCTGAACGACGACACGTATTTCTACACGAACGAATTCGGCAACCATTACGACGGCACCGATCTTGAGGCGCGCAGCACCCTGTCTGACACAAATGGAGGCCATGACGCGATCAACGCGGCCGCCGTGACTTCGGGCAGCCGTATCGACTTGACCGGAAACACTTCCAGCATGATCGCGGGGGTTGTTCTGGATCTCGGCACACCAGAAGAGATTGAGGATGTCTTTACCGGCGACGGCAACGACATCGTATTCGGCAACGGGTCCGACAACTGGTTGAGCACCGGGCGTGGTGACGACATCATTCACTTTAGCTTTGGCGAGGACACCGTAGACGGTGGCGCAGGCAATGACACTTTTGCCATCGATGCACTGTTTTCCAGCGTTCACGCCACGCTGTCTGATGCTGGCACATTCTTGTTGGGCTTCATCGACTACGGGTTGTCGATGATATTTGGCGTGGAATTCTTTCAGTTCACCGATGTCACCTACGACGCGGCAGAGCTTGAAGCGTGGATCACAAGTGGCGAATTGCCCGAACCAGAGCCGGAGCCCGAACCCGAACCGCAACCAGAGCCTGAACCAGAGCCCGAGCCTCAGCCTGAACCCGAACCCGAGCCTCAGCCTGAACCCGAACCGGAACCAGAACCCGAGCCCGAACCAGAGCCCACGGATCCTCCCGTGGAGCCGACACCCTCGGATGATTTTGACGAAACGTTCACTGGTACGGATGGCGCTGACCGCCTGACCGGAACGGATGGGCGCGATGAACTTATCGGGAATGCCGGTGACGACACACTGTCCGGCGGTGACGGCGCAGACGACCTACACGGTGGTGCAGGCATTGACCGGTTGAATGGTGGCGCAGGTCACGACGTCATGGATGGTGGCGCAGGTGCAGACCATCTGGTAGGCGGCGCGGGTGCTGACACGATTGACGGCGGCGCCGGGTATGACCGACTGCGTGGCGGTGCTGGCGATGATGTCATGGACGGTGGTGTCGGCAATGACCGCCTCATCGGTGACGCTGGTGACGATTATATCGAGGGCGGTCTGGGACGTGACATCCTGCGCGGCGACGAGGGCAACGACACGCTGTCCGGTGGCGAAGGACGTGACCTGCTCTTTGGTGGCGCAGGGGCCGATACCTTCGTGCTTGACCTGCAGCACTCCGGCGAACTGGACGTGATCCGCGACTTCAACCTGGACGAAGGCGATCAAGTTGTGCTCGTTGGCCTCAACAGCGCCAGCGAAGCGGACATCGAGATGGTGACGCGCAACGACGACACCATTCTTCAGGTCGAAGTGGGTGGTCAGACGATCCAGCTTGGCCGGATCGAAGGCATCAGTGCCGACGACCTGAGCATAGGCCAACAAAGCGACGGCGAATTCTGGCTGTTCTAAACATCAGGGCAGGGCGGCACAGGCTGTCCTGCCCTTGGCCCGTCTATGTGTAGCGGGTCCAAGGCACCGAACGTCCAAGCAACGCTTCGAGCGCGGCAACATCTTCCTGATAAAAACCAGTCAACGACTCAGCCGTGCCCGGATCCATCGGCGCCACGACCTCACGCATTTCCTCGCGGTTGGCCTGTCGCATTTGGCGTATGCCGGGCAGGGACTTTGCCAACTCCGCGACTTTACCAAGTCCGTTCCGCCGCGCGAAATTCCCGATCTTCCACAAGGTTTCACCCATGGCTGCGTTGCGATAGCGCACGCTTTCATTGGCACGCAAATCCAGAAAATCAGCCAGCGGTTCGAGGCCCAGTGCGTCCGTAACCTGTCGCGCGGCTTTTGCACGATCTACATGTATATCTTCTTGAAACATAACATGAATTTGCTCGCGTGGGAAATGATCGAACCATCCTGACAGATGATGTGCATAGCGACCCTGATCGCGGTAGAGCGGGTTGTTTTCCAACGCAGTTTCGAACGAAAGATTGGCGCCGCTGATATGGCCCTTGCGCGCCTCGTGCAGGTGATTTGAATATGCCCGGTCTACCGGGTCCCGCAGCGTGACAAAGACCTGCATATCCGGATTGTATTGCGCTGCGCGGAACGGCGCGCCGGGGTGGATCAGGTACGAGGGCGAAATTTCCCCCCGATGTGCTCGGTCCTCTGCTCCGACAAAACTGCGTTCGTACCACTCATAGCCGCGGTCGAAATAGTAGCTGAAAAAGTCGACTTCCTTGTCATCGCTCACCCGTACATCCGGGCACTGCTGCAATACGCCGTACAGCCAAGTCGACGCGGATTTCTGCGCGCCAATTCCAATAAACGTTGCTTGTAATGGTCGCATGTGTGGTCCTTATACCGGGCCTCCTTAAAGGCGCAGAGCGCCTGACGCGCAAGCAAAAACCAAACCTGAGCGTCCTGCACGGCGAACACTGTGGCGCAGGGCAAAAATCATGTGCGCTTTGCGGCGCGAAAATGTGTTGTCGGATCAGTCTTGCAGGGTCACCGTCTCGGCATACGCTTCGCCGTCTTCTAGCCGGACGCCGGTTAGGCGTCCGCTGGCATAGGCGCCTGTATCGATCGAAATGCGTCCGTCCCGTGCTTGAGGGTTCGCCACGATCGTGTGTCCGTGCACCACCCAGATGCCATCCCGCCGCCGACGCTTGAAGAACGCTGGATGCCCCCAATGCAGATCATGGTCCGACTGTTCGTTCATGGGCCGGTCCGGGTCGGCTCCGGCGTGTACGACTGCCACATTGCCTGATTGCCACAGGGGCGGCAAAGACACCAACCACGCGACCAGATCCGGGCCCATCGCTTCGGCCAATGCATCCCGCGCATCGTTCAACATCGCACTGTCATTGTTGTGCCGGATCGTGGGCAATCCAAAACTTTGCAGCGTTGCAGTGCCGCCGTGGTTTAGCCACCGCGCCCCCTCTTTTACCGGCGCTTCCAGAAAATCGCGCATCATCACTTCGTGGTTTCCAGACAGGCATGTAATGTCAGGACGGGCCTGCAAGGTGCGCAGCACCTCAGCACTGTTGGGACCCCGGTCTACGTAGTCTCCAACACATACCAGGGGCAGATCGCCGACCCGCTCAAGAAACCGATGCAACAAGGCTGCACATCCGTGGATGTCGCCGACAACGACCACAGGTGCGTCGGGTGCGACGGCCGGGAACGGCGCGTCCGATTGTGCACTGCGAAAAAACTTGCGGAACATGTGTTGTGACCCTGTGCGCGGCATCCTCGGCGGGGGTCATCCCGCACGGGGTTGTGCCTTCGCTCATCAGGGTAATGGATTGGGCGGCGGTTTCAACGTCCGCCTGACATAACTCGGGTAAGGGGCCGTCGCGCTAATGTGTGTGCTTGTAGTCAACCACTGAAACAATGATGCCGACCACAACAGCGCCGCACAGACCGTACAGGGGAACGCCCCATGCCCAATGTAGATCGAACCGAATGACACCCGCGATGGACAGAATGGCAGCCACTGGCACAGCTGCCATGACCGCCGCCAGTGCATTGTAGTGGCGACCGGTCTGTCGTCTGACCTGATCTTCCATACGGATCTGATCAGGATGGAGCGTTTTTCCAGCCGCCGTTGCCGTCATATCGGTCAGCGCCACTGCTCTTCTCCTGAATATGTCAAATTACCAGTCATGAGAACTTTCGGTCCCGTATGGAGTATTTGTGCACGTTAAGCGGGTATGTTGTCTAGGTGCAACCTGTTGCAAAAAAGTAAGCCAAAAGACAAAACACGTCCGCCATACGCACGGATACTTCGGAAAACCGAACATTGTGTTAACAATTAATCAAGGCAAAAAATTGCCCGAGCAGGTTTGAGCAGAATTATGTTACTTCGGCACGGATTGTACGTAGCGGTCGGTATGACTCTTGCGTCTTGCAGCGTGGTTGGTCCGCAATACCAGCGACCCGCTATTCCGCTGGATGCGCAATTCGCAGCATCCACAAAAGGTGCATTGAGTTTCGCAGCCGAAGACCCGTGGTGGGAGCGTCTGCACGATCCCGTATTGACGTCTTTTGTCGAAAAGACTTTGGCCCGAAACATTCAAATTGACGCAGCCCTCGCCCGCATTGCCGAGGCGCGTGCCATCATCGGAACCGTGAACCCGCGCAGCCAGCTGTCGGGCAACCTATCCGGGTCTGCAACGGTGCGCAGTGTTGAACGCGATTCAAACAGCAGCGCGCAATCTCAGGTTTCCGCGACGTATCTCTTTGACCTGTTTGGTCAGCGGCGCCGTCAACAAGAACAGGCCGAAGCCCTGCTCGAAGCAGCGGTGCAGGAAGAAGCGGCGCTGCGACTTGCCTTGCAGGCTGAAGCAACACAAATCTATCTGAACGCACGCTTTCTGCAGGCGTCCATGCGCATCCGCAAGGCTGCCGTGCGCAATCGGAGCCGATTGGTTTCGATTTTGCGGGAGCGTGGTTTGGTTGGGGATTCCACGCAAGTGCAGTTGCGCCGTGCGCAGGCCGAATTGCGGCTGGAACAGGCACGTCTGCCGGCGCTCGAAGGCGACTTCAAAGCGACAGCTTTTGCGCTGGCGACGCTCAGCGTGGAGCCAGCCGAATCCGTACTGGAAATTCTTGCCCGCGGCGGCGGGCAGCCGGTTCCAACGGCCCACTTGAATCCTGACGTCCCTGCCGCGCTGTTGCGCAATCGTCCGGACGTGCGCGCCAGCGAAGCGCGTTTGGTGGCCGCCACGGCAGAAATCGGCGTGCTTGAGGCGCAGCTTTATCCCTCCCTGTCTCTGGGCGGTACGATCGGCGTCAGTACGAACAACACGATCTCTTTTGGTCCTTCCCTTGTTGCACCTCTGTTCGACCTCCCGGCGCGTCGTGCCCGGATTGCTGCCGGTCGCGCACGCGCGGAGGAGGCAGAGGCGAACTATCGTCAAACCGTCCTCGAAGCGGTCGAGGAAGTGCAGGTGAGCCTGGCGCAAACCCAAAGCCTGCAAGAACAGTCAGCGGCCTTGCAGCGTGCACAGTCAACATACCGCGACGCGGTGAGCCTGTCGCAAGAGGCTTTCAGCCTGAACGCCATTACCCTGATCGAGGTTCTGGGGGCAGAAGAAGACCTGCGGGACACATCATTGACGCTGGCTGGTGCGCGGCGTGACTATGCAGCGACATGGGCGCAATTGAATATCGCAATTGGCCAAGGGCGCGATGTCGTCCTTCAGCGCACTGCAGAATGATACGATCCGCCAAGGCGTGACTTGGCAGATTTCCGCTCAAACCATGCCAACGAAAAGAATCACTTTGGCCAAAACGGCAGCGATGGTGCACGTTTTGCGAGCAAAGAGTTAAAATTTCAGCTTTTCAAAAGCGATTGAAAATGTGTCTTTGACGCAATCGCTTAAAATTTGAGCGGCTTATCTTTCGCCGCACTGCGGCGTAAACCACTGTAAAATCGGCTAAAATTTTTCCGGTTTCCGTGGTGGAAACGGTGCGCTCGCATTGTTTTCGCTACGGGGAAAAGAAACGGTTTGTTAGCCTTCTCTGGAATGCTGTGATGCTGTAGAACCTACTCATAATCTGCACAAGTGTCGCGTTGAGCAGACGTAAGGCACGTAATATTAACACTATTTTAGTCGTTTGGTTTCGCTGCCAAGCACTCTTTTGACTGGGGAGTCAAAATGAACAACCGTGTATCTACGGCGGCAGATACTGCCGGCCTACGTATCGGGCGTGACTCTGCGGCGCCTTTATATCCCTCTGTTTTCAAGCGTCTCTTTGACGTCATTCTGTCGGTCATTTTGTTGCCGATCCTTCTTCCTATTATTGCTGTTCTTTACATTGTCGTGCGGTCCGATGGTGGCCCTGGCTTTTTTGGTCACAGCCGCGTTGGCCGGAACGGTCGTTCGTTCAAATGTTGGAAGGTCCGCACCATGGTGACGGATGCGCAGGAGCGCCTCGACGCGCTGCTTGAGAGTGACCCAAATGCGCGCGCAGAATGGGATCGGGACCGCAAGCTGCGCAATGACCCGCGTGTGACGCGGATCGGTAACTTTCTTCGCAAATCCAGCCTCGATGAGCTGCCTCAGATTTTTAATGTGTTGAAGGGTGAGATGAGCCTTGTTGGGCCACGCCCTGTGACAGAATCTGAGCTTGAACGGTACGGCACCCAGCAGGGTGTTTACCTCGCCATGCGGCCCGGCGTAACGGGCCTTTGGCAAGTATCCGGGCGGAACGAGGTCACCTATGGTGAACGCGTGAGCATGGACAGTACCTACTATAACAGCGTGTCTCTCGGCACGGACCTGCGCATTCTGGCCAAGACGGCTGACGCAGTGCTGAGCAAGACTGGCTGCTGACCC
Organism: uncultured Tateyamaria sp.; assembly: GCF_947503385.1. Classification (GTDB taxonomy): domain Bacteria; phylum Pseudomonadota; class Alphaproteobacteria; order Rhodobacterales; family Rhodobacteraceae; genus Tateyamaria. The sequence goes on along the minus strand of NZ_CANNDO010000001.1, from coordinate 315,002 downwards.
ATACCGTCAGGCAAACACGAAAACGCCCGCGCTGTTGCGCGGGCGTTTTTCGTTTCAACTGTGTTCTTGGCGTACCTGGTGAAACCTATGCGTCAAAACCCGTGCATCCGCTTGGCCCATTGATAGGCGACGACCAGCCCTTTCATCCGTGGCAACAGGAATAGCGTTGCCGCGACCGCGACAGACGACAGGATCAAGGCAAACGTCAATGGCTCCGGGCGGAAGTTCACATACACAAAATGCAGAACGAACCCCATGACATGCCCGACCAACAGGATCGTGAGGTAGGCTGGTCCATCGTCCGCGCGCTGAGGGGTAAAATCCTCGCCGCAGGATGCGCACCGTGTGTTCACCTTGAGATAGGCGTGCAGCAGCGGACCCTGTCCGCAGTTCGGACATTTTAACCGCAAGCCCCTGCCGATGGCAGGTCTCAGGGCGCGGTCCGGTGTAGCAATCTCTGACATTGGCTTGCTTCCTTATCCGGGTCGTGTGGATCTATCAGCTTGGGATATATTGATTGCATACAATCTGAGTCAATGATTGCATTTGCGTCATTTTGTCTGCATTGCTATTGTCATGCCCTATGCATCAACGCCCAAGGGAACACCCATGACCATCGCAGACTGGACCCCGGAATTTTCCGGCACGGATCGCCCGCATTACGTAGCGATTGCCGACGCGATTGGGGCCGACATCGCCTCCGGGCGGCTCAAGCCCGGTGACCGTCTGCCGCCGCAACGGCAAGTTGCACAGCGTGTCGCCTTGGATGTGTCCACTATTTCCCGGGCCTATGCCGAAGCCGCCCGACGTGATCTGGTCGACGCGCATGTGGGGCGCGGTACATTCGTCAAAGATCCCAAAAGCGGCACAGCGCCTCACGATCCGAGGCGCGCGCTTGAAGAAGACCCGCGGATGAACATGCCGCCAGAGCCGACGGGCCCAAAACTGATCGCCCGGATGCAGGCGGGGCTGGAGCACGTGTCCGCGAATATCGTGCATCTGCTGCGCTACCAAACGCCAACCGGCAGTGTAAAGGATCGCGAGATTGCGGCGCAGTGGATGGTGTCAAACGGCGTCGATTGTGCGCCGGATCGATTGGCCATCACCGCCGGTGCCCACGCGGCGATCCAAGGCGCGCTGATGGTGTTGCGGCAGCCGGACACCGTTGTTCTGTCGGAACAGGTCACCTATCCCGGCATCCGCGCCATATGTGCCGAGCTTGGCCTGCCGCTGATCGGTCTGGAGGAGGACCGCGACGGCATCACGCCGGACGCGCTGCACCGCGCGCTGAAAACGTACCCGCAAGCGGTGCTGTACCTCAACCCGACCTTGCGCAACCCCACCACACACACCGTTCCTGAAACGCGGCGCGGGCAGATCGCCAGCCTGTTGGAGCGACACGGTGTTCCATTGATCGAAGATGACGCGTATCGGTTCATTGCACAGGGGACCCCACAGCCCTTTGCGACCCATATCCCGCATCTGGCGTGGCATATCGCGGGCATCTCCAAGGTTTTTGGTGCCGGGCTGCGGCTGGCCTATGTCCAGGTGCCTGACGCAGTGAATGTGCGGCGCTTCGTACAGTCCATGCGCGCAACACATGTGATGACCAACACGGTCAGCCTCGCTTTGCTCAGCACATGGATGGAGGATGGTACTGCGGCAGCGCTTCAATCATTTGTCCGGCAAGAGGCGCAGCACCGCCAGCGCATGGCGGCGCGGATTCTTGAAGGCTACAGATTTGCCGCCGATCCTATGGCATACAACATATGGCTACCATTACCGGAAGGCCTGAGCCGGGCCGAACTATTGTCCGGGATGGCGCGGCAACCCCTTGGCATTATGCCCAGCGACGCATTTACGGTTGGTGGGGACCCGTCCGAATCTGTGCGCGTGTGTCTGGGCGGCCCGGCATCGCGCAGCGTGATCGAAGCTGGATTGGTTGCCCTGACCGATACACTTGCCGGGGGCAATTGGTCTGGATGATACGTGCTGCGGTAAGGGAGAAATGGTGCCCAGAAGAGGACTCGAACCTCCACGTCCATACGGACACTAGCACCTGAAGCTAGCGCGTCTACCAATTCCGCCATCTGGGCACGGGTTGGTAGGGGGCGTTTAAGCGCAGTGGACATGGGTGTCAATCCGATTCCTCTGGCCTGTGTGGGTCACATCTGTGGGAGCCTCCGGCGGGGATTTTCTTGGGACAGAGACGGGAGCGGGTCCGCGCCAAAATGGCGTCTTGTGCGGTGCAGTTCGGCCCTTTAGACCAAGGGCGATACTGCGCGCGAAGGAGCTAACATGTCCAAGCTGGTCACGATCTACGGCGGGTCCGGATTTGTGGGGCGTTATATCGCCCGGCGCATGGCCAAGGCGGGTTGGCGCGTGCGCGTGGCGGTGCGGCGGCCGAACGAGGCGATCTTTGTCAAACCGTACGGCGTTGTCGGTCAGGTTGAGCCGGTGCTCTGTAACATCCGTGACGATGCATCCGTTGCATCGGTGATGCAGGGTGCAGATGCGGTGGTGAACTGCGTCGGCATTCTTGCACGGCAGGGCAAAAACACGTTCGAGGCCGTGCAGGCCGAAGGTGCCGCGCGCGTGGCGCGTATTGCAGCGGCGCACGGCATCACTCAGATGGTGCAGATTTCGGCCATCGGGGCAGACGCGGACAGCGACAGCGCATATGCGCGCACCAAGGCGCTGGGCGAGGCGGCAGTGCAGGAGCACATGCCAAATGCCGTGATCCTGCGACCGTCGATTATTTTTGGCACTGAGGATCAATTCTTTAACCGGTTTGCGAGCATGTCGCGGCTGGGTCCGATCCTGCCGGTGGTGGGTGCGGAGACGCGGTTCCAGCCCGTCTATGTAGACGACGTTGCGCAAGCCGCAGTGACGGCCCTGACCGGGACCGTATCCAGCGGTGTCTATGAATTGGGCGGGCCGGACGTGCGCACGTTCCGGTCGCTGATGGAGACGATGCTGCAAGTGATCCGGCGCCGCCGCCTGATTGTGAATATCCCGTTCTGGATGGCGAACATCATGGGCTTTGGGTTCGAGCTGGCCAACCGGCTGACGCTGGGTCTGTTTCCGGCGCAAATCACGCGGGATCAGGTGCGCAATCTGGCCGTGGACAATGTGGTGGCCGATGGTGCCAAGGGCTTTGCCGAACTGGGGATCGAACCGACAGCGATGGACGCGGTGTTGCCAGAGTATCTGTATCGCTTTCGCCCGTCGGGTCAGTATGACGCAATCAAGGAAAGCGCAAAGAACCTGCGCGCCTAAGTATAGGCCCAGATCAGCAGGCCGATCCCAAGGATCACACGGTAGATCACATATGGCGTAAAACTGATGCTGCGCAGCAGGCGCATCATCAGCACCAGAGCGCCCAATGCGGCCAGAAATGCAAAAGCGGCGGCAATGCTGGCGTCGCGCATCAGTGCCCAGTTTGCCTGTCCCACCACATCGAGACTGAGGATCGTGCCAGAGGCGAGGATCACCGGAATCGACATCAGCATCGCAAGTTTGGCGGCATCCTCGCGCGCATAGCCCAGTTTGCGGGCGGCGGTGATTGTGATGCCTGAGCGTGACGTACCGGGGATCAAGGCGAGGCATTGCGCAAGACCCATCGTAGCCGCGTCGCGCAGCGTCCAGTGGTCGGCGGTGCGCTTGGTGCCGCCCGTCATGTCCGCCCAGTAAAGCACAATGCCAAAGATCAGCATGGTCCAGCCAATGACAGCGGCAGAGCGCATGGCCTCATCAAGGCCGGTGAGTTTGATGGCAAAGCCCACGATGACCGCCGGGATCGTCGCGATGATCAGGCAAAGGGCAAGGAACGCGCCTTGGGTGTCGACCTTTCCACGGGCGAGGCGGAGCGTGCCTCCAGCGGCGATACGCACATCCCGCCAGAAATACAGGACAACGGCCAAAAGAGTGCCCACATGCACCGCCACGTCGATGGCGAGCCCTTGATCTGGGGTGCCGGTGAGCGCGGGCAACAAGATAAGGTGGCCAGAGGAAGAAATGGGCAGGAATTCGGTCACGCCCTGAATCAGCGCTACTATCAGGAGTTGAAACAGAGTCATGTGCCGCGCGCCCTTATGTGCTACACTCTGCATACAAGCCGCTGATTCTGAACGCAAACGCCAGATATGAGGCCGAACCGGCCTTAAATCTTATGCCGTTTATGCAGCTTTGCACCTGATCTTGTGACAAAACACATTATTAGGTCAGTAATACTGCCTTTTCATCCTGTCTTGAATCCTTTATGCCGCGCGGACCTGACCGTTTACCCGCTGGAGTGATCCATGGCCGAGCAACCGATGCTGAAATTCGTGAACATCCCCCGAGTCATGCCCGAAAAGCGTGATGCGGAAACACGTCGCGAGGATTTCCATGAGATTTACGCCGAATACGCGGATGCCAAAGCAAAAGAGCAGGCGTCACGTTGTTCGCAATGCGGTGTGCCCTATTGCCAGTCGCATTGCCCGTTGCACAACAATATCCCCGACTGGTTGAAGCTGACTGCCGAAGGTCGTTTGCAAGAGGCCTATGAGGTGTCTCAGGCAACCAACACCTTTCCCGAGATTTGTGGCCGCATCTGTCCCCAGGACCGCCTGTGCGAAGGCAATTGCGTGATCGAACAGTCGGGCCACGGCACCGTCACCATCGGATCGGTCGAGAAATACATCACCGACACCGCATGGGAAGAAGGCTGGGTCAAACCGATCGCTCCGGCACAGGAACGCAGCGAAAGCGTGGGCATCATCGGCGCGGGGCCCGGTGGGCTGGCCGCAGCGGACGTGCTGCGCCGCGCGGGCGTGCAGGTCACCGTCTATGACCGCTATGACCGTTCGGGCGGATTGCTGACCTATGGTATTCCCGGCTTCAAGCTGGAGAAGGACGTTGTGATGCGCCGCAACGCACAGTTGGAACAGGGCGGTGTGACCTTCAAGCTGAATTGCAACGTGGGCGACGACATCTCGTTCGAGGATATTCGCAAGGCGCATGATGCGGTTATCATTGCGACGGGTGTTTACAAAAGCCGTGATCTTTCAATGCCTAACGCCGAAGCCAACGGTGTGGTCAAGGCGATTGATTTCCTGACCGTAAGCAACCGCAAGAGCTTTGGCGACGCGGTGCCCGCGTTTGAGGACGGGTCGCTGAATGCGAACGGTAAACGCGTGGTGGTCATCGGTGGTGGCGACACGGCGATGGATTGTGTGCGCACGTCGATCCGGCAGGGCGCGACCAGCGTGAAATGCCTGTACCGCCGGGACCGGGCCAACATGCCCGGCTCGCAGCGCGAGGTGCAGAACGCCGAGGAAGAAGGCGTGGTATTCGACTGGTTGCGCGCACCCAAAGGGTTCACCACCGACGGCGACAAAGTCGCCGGCGTGATGGTGCAGCAGATGCGTCTGGGCCAACCCGACGCTACAGGCCGTCAGGCACCCGAGTTGATCGAAGGTGCCGACTACGTCGAAGAGGCGGATCTGGTGATCAAGGCGCTGGGCTTTGAGCCCGAAGAGTTGCCAACGCTGTGGAACCAGCCCGAGCTGGAGGTGACACGGTGGGGCACGGTCAAGGCCGAGTTCACAACCGGCAAGACGGCTATGGTCGGCGTCTATGCGGTGGGTGACATCGTGCGCGGCGCAAGCCTTGTCGTCTGGGCGATCCGGGACGGGCGCGACTGCGCCGACGCGATCCTGCAACAGTTCAGTGCCACGGCCATCGCCGCCGAATAACCACGTCACCGGGCCGACCATCCACGTGCACAGCGCGAGACACATTTGACATCACTTATGTCAGCATCGCTGACAAAGCAGGGAGAACGACAATGGAAAAGACCGGAGGATGCTTGTGCGGTGCCGTGCGCTTTGTTGCGCGCGACGTGCCCGGCACCTTTGGCATCTGCCATTGTCCAATGTGCCGCCGGTGGACCGGGGCCGCGCTGGTCGAGGTCAGCGTTAAGACCGAGAACATAACTTGGGACGGTTCCGAGAATATTGCAGTGCGCGCAGGCAGCGATTGGGCCGAACGCGCGTGGTGCCGGGAATGCGGCACGGGTCTCTATTTCCGTCAGACGAAGCCGGGCAAGTGGTTCGGCGCGACCGACCTGCCCTTGGGGCTGTTCGATGATCCAAACGGTTTTGAGTTGAGCCACGAGATTTACGTGGATCATGCGCCTGACGGATTTGAAATCGTGGACCGGGGTCAAAAGCGCATGACACGGGACGATGTGATTGCTCTCAACCCCGATCTGGACGCAGCCCCATGATCCGTGCAGCCGTTTTATTTCTGCTGGCTGCGCCAGCCACCGCCAGTGACCGGTTCATCCCGCCTGTCGGGTGTGAGGGTGTTGTAACGGTGCAATCGCGCGGTTGCGAGTTGGACAATATCTATGTCTGTACCGCTGATACTCCGGGCGACAGTTGGCGCGTGTCGTTTCACGAAGATGGGCCAAAATTCATCGGGCGCATTGATGCCGAAACCCAATGGATGGAAAGCATTGATCTGTTCCCGACCCGGCGCGAGGTGATCGAACTGCCCGCCGCCGATCCGGCCAGCCTGTCCGAGTTGCTTGAAACCGGGACCGACGCATTCGATTTTAATATGCGCGGTCCGGGTGGCGAGGTGACCCGCGTTGTGGGCTTTGATCAATTGACCGGCGAAGAGGTCGTGATTGACGGCGAGGCCCTGCTGCGCACGGCCTTTTCGGCGCGCTACGAGAGCACGACAAGCGGAACGACGACGATCACGGGCAACGAATACGTGTCGCCTGCGCTGGGTCGGTTTCTGTCGGGCAGCTACCGGCACACCAGCGCGGACGGGGCTGTCACCGAATGGGCGAATGACCCCGTTGATTTCATTTTTCCCGGCGAACCGGGGTTCTTTTCCAAGACACCGCTATACGAGTGTGAAGCGTCGCTGGCACGTTTCACCCCCAGCCACGAAGGAGCCGACCAATGACCAAATTTGATGCCACTTGGGTCAAGGCCGAGGAAACAAAACGCACACGTCTGGCCGAACAGGGTCTGTATGCGCATGAACACGAGCGCGCGAATTGTGGCGTGGGTCTGGTGGTGAATGTCGACGGCACCGCCAGTCGCGCGGTGGTGGAAAACGGGATCAAGGCCCTAAAGGCGATTTGGCACCGCGGCGCTGTGGATGCAGATGGCAAGACCGGCGATGGCGCGGGCATCCATGTGCAGATTCCGGTGCCGTTCTTTTACGATCAGATTGAACGGACGGGCCACACACCGGATCGGGACCGGCTGATCGCGGTGGGGCAGGTGTTCCTGCCACGCAATGATTTTGGCGCGCAGGAAACTTGTCGGACCATCGTGGAAACCGAAGTTCTGCGTATGGGCTACTACATCTACGGCTGGCGGCACGTTCCGGTCGACGTCTCTGTTTTGGGCGAAAAGGCCAATGCAACCCGGCCCGAGATCGAACAGATCCTGATTTCCAATGCCAAAGGCGTGGACGAAGAAACGTTCGAACGGGAGCTGTACGTGATCCGCCGCCGCATCGAAAAGGCTGCCGCCGCTGCGCAGGTGCCGCAGCTCTATATTGCGTCGCTGTCCTGCCGGTCGATCATCTACAAGGGCATGATGCTGGCCGAACAGGTGGCGGAGTTTTATCCCGACCTGCTGGATGAGCGGTTCGAGAGCGCTTTTGCGATCTATCACCAGCGCTATTCCACCAACACATTTCCACAATGGTGGCTGGCGCAGCCGTTCCGAATGCTGGCGCACAATGGCGAGATCAACACGCTCAAAGGCAACCTGAACTGGATGAAGTCCCACGAAATCCGCATGGCATCGGGCACGTTTGGCGACATGGCCGAGGACATTAAGCCCATCGTTGCCAACGGGTCTTCGGACTCGGCGGCACTCGACGCAGTGTTCGAGGTGCTGGTGCGGGCGGGCCGTAACGCGCCCATGGCCAAGACGATGCTGGTGCCGGAATCGTGGTCCAAGCAGGCGGTTGAGCTGCCGCAGGCGTGGCGCGACATGTATTCCTACTGCAATTCGGTGATGGAACCGTGGGACGGTCCAGCCGCCTTGGCCATGACGGACGGGCGTTGGGTCTGCGCGGGGCTGGACCGGAACGGTCTGCGTCCGATGCGCTATGTCGTGACCGAGGACGGTATGGTTATCGCCGGGTCCGAGACCGGCATGGTGCCGCTGAACGAAGCGGGGATCATTGAAAAGGGCGCATTGGGCCCTGGTCAGTTGCTGGCCATCGATATGGCGGAGGGCAAGCTGTATCACGACACCGAGATCAAGGATCAACTGGCCGCCAACCAGCCCTTTGGCGACTGGGTCGGCAAGATCAAGGATCTGGAACCTGCGATAGCGGGCGTGACGGAAAAGGTCCTGTTTTCCGGTGATGATCTGAAACGGCGTCAGATTGCGGCAGGCTACACCATCGAAGAGCTTGAGAATATCCTCGCCCCCATGGCCGAGGACGGGAAAGAGGCGATTGCCTCCATGGGCGATGACACGCCCTCGGCCGTGCTGTCCAAGCGGTATCGTCCGCTGTCGCATTTCTTCCGCCAGAATTTCAGCCAAGTGACGAACCCGCCAATTGACAGTCTGCGCGAATACCGCGTGATGAGCCTCAAGACACGGTTCGGCAACCTCAAGAACGTGCTGGACGAGTCGAGCGCACAGACCGAGATCATCACACTCGACAGCCCCTTTGTCGGCAATGCGCAGTGGGACGAGATCGCGACCCATTTCAACGCGGACCTGATCGAGATCGATTGTTCCTTTGAACCCGGTACCGGCGCGCTCAGCGATGGTCTGGCGCGTATCCGGGCCGAGGCCGAGGATGCCGTACGGTCGGGCGCGGGGCACATAGTGCTGACGGATCAACATTCCGGGCCGGATCGCGTTGCGATGCCCATGATCCTTGCCACATCCGCTGTGCACAGTCATCTGACGCGCAACGGCTTGCGCACCTTCTGTTCGCTGAACGTGCGGTCGGCGGAATGTATTGATCCGCACTACTTTGCCGTGCTGATCGGTTGTGGTGCGACGGTTGTGAATGCTTATCTGGCCGAAGACTCGCTGGCCGACCGGATCGACCGGGGCCTGTTGGACGGCACATTGACCGAGGCGGTTGCGCGCTACCGCAAAGCGATTGATGCGGGCCTTCTCAAGATCATGGCCAAGATGGGGATTTCCGTTGTGTCGTCCTATCGCGGTGGCCTGAATTTTGAGGCGGTGGGCCTGTCCCGCGCCATGTGTGCCGAATACTTCCCCGGGATGTTGTCTCGCATCTCTGGGATTGGCGTGACAGGCATCCAGTCCAAGGCCGAAGAGGTCCACGCACAGGGTTGGCAAGGCGCTGATGTCCTGCCCATCGGCGGCTTCTACAAGGCGCGCCAATCGGGTGAGACCCACGCATGGGAAGCGACCTCGATGCACATGATGCAGATGGCTTGCAACAAGGCGTCGTTCGAACTGTGGAAGCAGTATTCCGCCAAAATGCGGAGCGGCCCGCCGATCCATCTGCGCGACCTCATGGACATCAAGCCGCTGGGCAAGCCTGTGCCGATTGAAGAGGTGGAGAGCATCACTTCGATCCGCAAGCGGTTTGTAACGCCCGGTATGTCGCTGGGCGCACTGAGCCCCGAGGCGCACAAGACGCTGAACGTGGCGATGAACCGGATTGGCGCAAAGTCGGACAGTGGCGAAGGTGGTGAAGATCCGGCGCATTTCCACCCCGAGCCCAATGGCGACAATCCGTCGGCCAAGATCAAGCAGGTGGCGTCCGGGCGTTTCGGCGTGACGGCGGAGTATCTGAACCAGTGTGAAGAGCTGGAGATCAAGGTGGCGCAGGGTGCCAAGCCCGGCGAAGGCGGGCAGTTGCCCGGTATGAAGGTCACTGACCTGATCGCACGGCTGCGGCACTCGACCAAGGGCGTTACGCTGATCTCGCCCCCGCCGCACCATGACATCTACTCGATCGAAGACCTGGCGCAGCTGATCTACGACCTCAAACAGATCAACCCGCGCTGCAAGGTGACGGTCAAGCTGGTGGCGTCCAGCGGTGTCGGCACCATCGCCGCCGGTGTGGCCAAGGCGAAGGCAGATGTGATCCTAATCTCGGGCCATAACGGCGGCACAGGCGCGTCGCCTGCTACGTCGATCAAATACGCGGGATTGCCGTGGGAGATGGGCCTGACCGAAGCGCATCAGGTGCTGAGCATGAACAACCTGCGCGACCGTGTGACCTTGCGGACCGACGGGGGCCTGCGCACCGGGCGTGATATCGTGATGGCGGCGATGCTGGGGGCCGAGGAATACGGCATCGGCACTGCGGCGCTGATCGCGATGGGCTGTATCATGGTGCGGCAGTGCCAGTCCAACACGTGCCCCGTGGGCGTGTGTACGCAGGACGAAGCGCTGCGGGCCAAATTCACCGGCAACGCGGACAAGGTGGTGAACCTGATCACTTTCTACGCGCAGGAAGTCCGAGAGCTGTTGGCTTCTATCGGGGCGCGGAGCCTTGATGACGTAATTGGACGGGCGGACCTACTGGCGCAGGTGTCGCGCGGGTCTGCGCATCTGGATGATCTCGACCTGAACCCGATGCTGATCACCGTCGATGGGGCCGCAGACATCGTCTACAACCGCGATCGCGACCGCAACGCAGTGCCCGACACGCTGGACGCGCAAATTGTGCGCGACGCGGCGCGGTTCCTTGAGGACGGCGAAAAGATGCAGTTGAGTTACGCAGTGCAGAACACGCACCGGACTGTGGGCACGCGGACCTCCAGCCATATCGTACGCAAGTTCGGGATGCGCAATACGCTCCAGCCTGACCACCTGACGGTCAAACTGACCGGCTCTGCCGGGCAGTCCTTGGGCGCGTTTGCGGCACCTGGGCTCAAACTGGAAGTGTCTGGCGATGCCAATGACTATGTGGGCAAGGGTCTGTCAGGCGGCACCATTGTCGTGCGTCCGCCGATGGCATCACCGCTCGTTGCGTCGGACAATGTGATCATCGGCAATACCGTCCTTTACGGGGCGACCGACGGCTTCTTGTTTGCGGCGGGCCGCGCGGGTGAACGGTTTGCGGTGCGCAACTCGGGTGCGCAGGTCGTGGTCGAGGGCTGCGGGTCCAATGGCTGTGAATACATGACCGGCGGTGTCGCCGTGATCCTGGGGGGCATTGGTGCGAATTTCGGCGCGGGGATGACCGGCGGGATGGCGTATCTGTATGATCCCGAGGGGCAGGCCGAGCCGCTGATGAACATGGAAACCTTGGTGACGTGCCCGGTGACCGTGCCGCACTGGCAGGATCAGCTCAAGACACTGATCGAGCGGCATTTGACGGAAACCGGCAGTCGCAAGGCCGCCGATATCCTGCAACATTGGGACGTTGAACAGCGTCACTTCTTGCAGGTGTGTCCCACAGAAATGTTGATCCATTTGCCCGCACCTCTGACGCTTGAGGAAGGGGCCATTCCCGCAGAATAAGCGGGCCTCAGGGTTCTTCGCGCTGGGCGACCATCTTGGTCGCCTGATCGCGGCTGCCCACGTGGGTGTTTTCGGCCAGAATGTCGCTGACACGGCTGGGCATGGTGCCCAGCTTGTGCGCGATCACGTGGTCGGCATTGCCGGACCATTTCAGGATCCAGACCAGTTTGGCATCTGCGGCGCTGAGCACGCGGTATTCGGGCGCGATGCTGCCGGGTGGTGTTTGCGGTATTCCTTCAATCATGTCTCCGCTCTCCGAAATCAGGGCATATGGCTTCGGCTGACATAGAGTTTACTGCGAATCAGGCATTTTCCGTAAGCGTTTAACGTTTTGATATTGATTAGAGTTTTCGTCGACTCTGGTGAACGAGTTGTTGCCGAGGGCAAGGCCCCTAGATTGAGTGTCATGCGATGGATTTTGCTTGGCTTTCTGTTGATGACCGGTGCGGCGCAGGCCGAGCCGCAGCGCATTCTTGCGGTGGGGGACAGCCTGCTTGCTTGGCAAAAGTGGACGGGGCGCGACATCCCGTCAGTGATGGGGCAGGTGTTGGGCGCCGAGGTCGAAAATGACGCGGTGGCGGGTGCGCGGTTTTCCAACGCCTCCGGTCTGGGCCGTGCGCTGGGGTTCGATGTGCGGTCGCAGTATCGGCGCGGGCCATGGGATTTGGTGCTGATGAACGGCGGAGCAAACGACCTGCTGAACGACTGTAGTTGTGGCGCATGTGGTCCTGTCGTGGACGGTTTGATTGATGCAGAGCTGGACGGCGAGGTGCCGCGCTTTATCGCTCAGGTGCTGCGCGACGGGGCGCAGGTGCTGTGGATGGGCTATTATGCCAGCGCGCGGTCGGGTCAGTTTGCGGGTTGCCGCCCGTATCTGGTGGAGTACGACGCGCGAATTGCCCGGTTGGCGGCGGCAACGCCGGGGCTGACATTTGTCGATTCCGAAGATGCGCTGGACCCGGACAATCGTGCGCTGTTTGCGGTGGATGGCATCCATCCGTCGCCAGAGGGGGCGCAGCGGGTCGGTCTCTATCTGGCAAATCGTATCTCGCCCTGAGCCAGCCCATTGCCTATAGCTAGGCCATGGCTAAGGCACGCAAGGCAAAGACAAAACCCAAGGCAAAGACGAAGCGGCGATTTCGTCCGGTTCGCTGGCTGCTGCTTTGGGCACTGCGCGGGTTCAGTGCCGCGTTCCTTGTTGCGGTTGTGGCTGTGTTGCTGTGGTCGGTCGTGAACCCGCCCACCACTTGGTACATGTGGCAGGAATCCCGTCGTCTGGGCGGCGTGGATCAGGAATGGGTGCCAATGGAGGAGATCGCGCCAGTGATGGCCCGGTCTGCCGTCGCGGCGGAGGACGCCAATTTTTGCCTGCATTGGGGCCTCGATTTGGAGGCGATCCGCACTGCGATTGAGGACGGCGGCAGCCGTGGCGCGTCCACCATCAGTCAGCAGGTCGTCAAGAACGTCTATCTCTGGCACGGGCGGTCGTGGCTGCGCAAAGCGCTGGAAGCGGGTATGACCCCGCTGGTCGAGGCGATCTGGTCCAAGCGGCGCATCCTCGAGGTGTATCTGAACGTGGCCGAGTTCGATGAAGGGGTGTTCGGGGTTGAGGCGGCGTCGCGCCATTATTTTGGTGTTGGCCCCGAAGCGTTGAGCCCGACGCAGGCCGCACGGCTCGCGGCTGTGCTGCCCAATCCCAAGGGCCGGTCGGCCAGCCGCCCGTCGAATTTCGTGCGCAAACGGACCGGAGCGATCCGCGACGGGGCCGCCACGATCCGCGCAGACGGGCGGGCCGCGTGTTTCGAGAGTTGAAAATTCGTGCGTGCGCGTGCATGGATGCCTGACCCATTGCTGACCTTGGATTTCTGATGGCGCGCCTGTTCCACGTCCCCCTATCCCCGTTTTGCCGCAAAGTGCGGCTGAGCCTTGCCGAAAAGAAGGTGGAGGTGGAACTGGTCGAGGAGCGGTACTGGGAGGCGGACCCTGACTTCCTGCGGCGCAACCCGGCGGCCAAGGTGCCAGTGCTCAAGCTCGATGGGCTGACGATGAGCGAGAGTGCGGCGATCTGCGAATATATCGAAGAAACGCGGCCCGAACCGCCTCTGTTGCCCAAGGACGCGGGTCAGCGGCTGGAGGTGCGGCGGCTGGTGGGCTGGTTCGATGACAAGTTCCACAACGAGGTTACGTCGAAGCTGCTTTATGAGCGGGTGAACAAAAAGGTGATGGGCAAGGGGTTTCCTGACAGCCGGAACGTCAAAGATGGGGCGAAGGCGATCAAATATCACCTCGACTACATGACATGGCTTTTGGATCATCGCCGGTGGCTGGCCGGAGATGTGATGACCTTGGCCGATTTTGCAGCGGCGGCGCATCTGTCGGCGTTGGACTATATTTCGGATGTTGACTGGAACCGGAGCGAGGTGGTCAAAGACTGGTACGCCAAGATCAAGTCGCGGCCCGCGTTCCGGTCCATTCTCGCTGATCAGGTGCCGGGGTTTCCACCGCCGCGGCACTATAACGATCTGGATTTCTGACCGGGGAGGTCGGATCCATTTTGAGTATTTTTAAAGAGAAGAAGACATGGGCCTGAAAGAGCAGGTCATTGCGCGCGCTCTGGAAGAGGGGTTTGCCTCCGCGCGCGTGTGTCGACCGGATGCGGTTCCGCAAGTGGCGCAGCGTTTGGCGGATTTCGTGGCGGCGGGTCACCACGGACAGATGGGTTGGATGGCAGAGCGGATGCCGTGGCGGAGCAACCCGGCGGCTTTGTGGCCCGAGGCGCGGTCTGTGCTGATGCTGGCGGAGAGTTATACGCCAGAGCACGATCCCTTGGCCGTTCTGGAGCGGCCCGAACTGGGCGCGGTGTCGGTTTATGCGCAAGGCCGGGATTACCACGACATCGTCAAGAAGCGTTTGAAGCGGTTGGGCCGCTGGTTGATTGATGCCGCAGGCGGTGAGATCAAGGTGTTCGTCGACACGGCCCCTGTGCCGGAAAAGCCGCTGGGGCAGGCCGCCGGGTTGGGCTGGCAGGGCAAACACACAAATCTGGTCAGTCGGGATTGGGGCAATTGGGCGTTTCTGGGGTCTGTGTTCACCACGCTGGAGCTTGCGCCGGATGCGGCGGAAGTCGATCATTGCGGATCGTGTCGGGCCTGTCTGGACGTGTGCCCAACAGATGCGTTTCCGGCCCCGTATCAGTTGGATGCGCGGCGGTGCATTTCCTACCTGACGATTGAGCACAAAGGGCCGGTGGACCAAGAACTGCGCCCGTTGCTGGGCAATCGGATTTATGGCTGCGACGATTGTCTGGCGGTGTGCCCGTGGAACAAGTTTGCGGTCGCAGCCAGCGACATGCGGTATCTCGGTGCTGTCGGCGCGCCGCCTTTGGCCGAGTTGGCGACACTCGATGATGCGGCGTTCCGCGCGCGGTTCTCCGGCTCACCCATCAAGCGGATCGGGCGGGACCGGTTCGTGCGCAATGTCCTTTACGCCATCGGCAACTCCGGCATGTCGCATTTGGTCGAGGCAGCGCAGGCCTTGCTGGATGATAAGGACCCGGCGGTGGCAGACGCCGCGCGGTGGGCAGTATCGAGGCTGACATGAGCATCTTGTTGGGTGTGGACACGGGCGGAACCTATACGGACGCAGTTCTGATGCGTGGCGAAGAGGCCGTGATCGCGCGGGCCAAGGCGCTGACCACACGGGGAGATCTGGCCATCGGCGTGGGCGCGGCTGTGCGGGCGGTGCTGGCGTCGTCAGGTGTGGCGGCGGAGGAGATTGGCCTTGCATCCCTGTCCACGACATTGGCGACGAACGCGTTGGTCGAAGGGCAAGGCGGGCGTGGGGCGTTGATCTATGTAGGTTTTGACACGGTACCTGCGGATACGCCCGGTCTGGCCGAGGCGCTGGGTGATGATCCGGTCTGTGTGTTGGCCGGGGGGCACCGGCATGACGGGAGCGCCGCCGCGGTGTTGGACGAGGCGGCGCTGCTGTCGTTTTTGGAGGCGCAGCGGGGGGCAGTGAGTGGCTTTGCCGTGGCGGCACAATTTGCGACGCGGAACCCGGCCCATGAGCAGCGGGTGGCACAGTTGGTGCGCGAAATCACAGGCGCGCCGATCTCGGCCTCACATCAGTTGTCGTCCAAGCTGGGGGGGCCAAAGCGTGCGGTGACGGCCCTGCTGAACGCACGTCTGATCGGGATGATCGATACGCTGATCGGGCGGGCGCAGGATGTTCTGGCAACGCTGGGCATTTCCGCGCCTCTGATGGTGGTGCGAGGGGACGGGGCGCTGATGTCTGCGGCACAGGCGCGCGCGCGGCCAATCGAGACGATCCTGAGCGGGCCTGCGGCCTCTATCGTGGGGGCGCGTTGGCTGACCGGGGCGACGCACGCGCTGGTCAGTGATATCGGCGGAACGACAACAGATGTGGCCATGCTGCGTGATGGGCGGCCTGCGATTGACCCGATGGGCGCGCAAGTGGGTCAGCACCGCACCATGGTCGAGGCGGTGGCGATGCGCACGACAGGTCTGGGTGGTGACAGCGAGGTGCATTTCGTGGCCGAGGGGCTGACAGGGGGTGTCACACTGGGACCGCGCCGCGTGGTGCCGGTGTCGCTGCTGGCGCACGAGGCCCCGGATGTGGTGTTGCCCGCACTGGAGGCGCAGGCGCGCAGCACGCTGCCGGGAGAGATGGATGGCCGGTTCGTGCGCGCGGTGCCCGGTGCGCGACGAGAAGGGTTGGGGCCGCGCGAGGCCGCGTTGCTGGATCGGATTGGGGATGCGGTGCACCCGTTGGGCGATGTGTTGCGCGCTCGTGTGGAAATTGGCGCGCTGCGCCGGTTGGTGTCACGCGGTGTCGTGCAACTGTCCGCGCTGACGCCGTCGGATGCGGCCCATGTGTTGGGAGCGCTGGATACATGGGACGCGCGCGCGGCGGAATTGGCCTGTCACCTGTTCGGGCGTCGTCGGACGGGGGCCGGTGACCTGTTGTCCCCTGACCCGGAGCGCATGGCGCAGATGGTTGTGGATCAACTGACGCGGCAAACGGCAGTGGTTCTGTTGCAGGCTGGGCTGGCGGAGGACGGGTTGCCGTCTGATCTGGCAGAACATGTGTTGATGCAGCGGGGTCTGGCGCGGCCGGGTGGTGCGGTGCGGGTCGAGACAGGGCTGGCCGTGCCGGTGGTCGGCCTCGGCGCATCGGCGCGGACCTACTATCCAGCAGTGGGCGCGGTGTTGCGCACGTCGATGGAGCTGCCGGAGGACGGCGGCGTAGCGAACGCGATCGGCGCTGTGGTCGGTCGGGTCACGGTGCGCAAAAGCGGGACGATCACGTCGCCCGGCGAAGGGCAGTTCCGCGTGCATCTGCCGGGTGGTCTGGAAGATTTTTCGGATCAGGACGCCGCATTGGAGCGGTTGCAGTTGGTGCTGGAGGACGAGGCCAATACGGACGCGCGCTCCGCCGGGGCCGAAGATGTCGAAATGCGGGTGCACCGTGACATCCGAACAGCACAAGCAGAGGCGCGGGAGGTGTTTGTCGAGGCGGTGCTGACGATCGAGGTGTCGGGCCGCCCGCGAGTCGCGGGCTGACCCAAGGGGTACGGTTATTCCGCCGCGCGTTTGGGCAGTACCCAGTTTGGGCGTGGGAAGTGGCAGGTGTAGCCGTTTGGAATGCGTTCGAGGTAATCCTGATGCTCAGGCTCGGCTTCCCAAAAATCACCCACGGGTTCGACCTCGGTCACGACTTTGCCCGGCCAGATGCCCGATGCTTCGACATCCGCGATGGTGTCCAGTGCCACCTGCTTTTGCCTGTCGTCCACGTAGTAAATGGCTGACCGGTAGCTCAGCCCGCGATCATTGCCCTGCCGGTTCAGTGTGGTGGGGTCGTGGATTTGAAAGAAAAACTCCAACAGGTCCCGATAGGTGATCTGCGTGGGATCATAGATGATCTCGATCCCTTCCGCGTGCGTGCCGTGATTGCGGTAGGTCGCATTGGGTACGTCGCCCCCCGTGTAGCCGACGCGGGTGTTGATCACGCCGGGGCGTTTGCGGATCAGGTCCTGCATTCCCCAAAAGCATCCGCCTGCAAGCACTGCGCGTTCATGGCTCATGCCACATCCTCCACTTGATCCAAGTATTTGCCGTAGCCTTCGGCTTCCATGTCGTCGCGGTGGACGAAGCGGAGCGAGGCCGAGTTGATGCAATAGCGTAGCCCCCCGCGGTCGCGTGGGCCGTCCGGGAATACGTGGCCCAGATGGCTGTCGCCGTGTTTAGACCGCACTTCGGTGCGGATCATGCCGTGGGTGGTGTCGTGATGTTCGGTCACGTTGTCGATGGGTTTGGTAAAGGACGGCCAGCCGCACCCCGATTCATATTTGTCGGACGAGGCGAACAACGGCTCGCCAGATACGATATCGACGTAAATGCCCGGCTCTTTGTTGGCGAGCAGTTTGCCTGTGCCGGGACGTTCCGTGCCGCTTTGCTGGGTGACGCGGAATTCTTCGGGCGACAGGGTCGCAATCACGTCCGGGTTTTTGAAATATGTCGTCATGTTGCCCCCTCGCAGTTCTTCGGCTGTAGAGCATCATATAGGTGCGCAGGTGCTGGCGGGAAGGTCGGCCACTGAAATACGTACAAACGCAAAAAGGCCGGGCGCTGCCTGCGCCCAGCCTTTGTACCGCGTCGCGGTGTGTCGATTACTCGACGACGACGTTTGTTGTTGTGACGGAACCGTCGTCCGCAACCGCAACGACCACAGTGGCAACGATGATGCCAGCGATCACTTGCGTGGAGATGATGGAACCTGCAACCAGCTCACCCTGAGCCGATGCGGATGTAACGCCCAGGCCGGCGACGGACAGGGCGAGTGCGGAAGCTGCAAAAAACTTTTTCATATCTGCGTTCTCTCGAGATTTGAGCGTAGAAGTGCTCTTTGACGTTGGGAAACAACTAGCACCGTGTGGCTTTATTCGCAAGAACGGTGCAGATTCGGTTACTTCTTTTTCAGGACACGTGTGGCCATATAGCCAATATTTTCACCAATCCACTGGTTTGTCTGCCAAACATGTCCATCACGTGTGTCGACATAGTACTGATTTTCGATGCGCACACCGTTGTCTCCGACGCAGGTTTCGCTCAGCAATTCGACTGGAAATGTGCGCTCGACGATCTCGAGGGTCTGGCGCCCCATGCTTTGACCGGTGCAGGTAAAGTCGTGGCGCACCACCCCTTCGGCAGAGGTTTGAATATCGAGGCGCAGGGGCCAGTTGTCCGCTGCGCGACCGTTGACAAAGGCGATGGAGCCGCGTCGGTCCGTAGACGTGACATCGTCGCCCAGT
Source organism: uncultured Tateyamaria sp. (assembly GCF_947503385.1). GTDB lineage: Bacteria > Pseudomonadota > Alphaproteobacteria > Rhodobacterales > Rhodobacteraceae > Tateyamaria. Next base: position 296,180 of record NZ_CANNDO010000001.1, on the reverse strand, counting down.
CCGCGCGAGGCGATGATAACACCAGACCGCAGGGTCAGTTGCGTCCCGTCGCCCGTACGCCAGATATCAAGCTGTCCAAGCGTGGCATCCTGACGGGTTATCAATGGAACCAGATAGGCCAGCCCGTCCCGCTTTGGCACGGTGACCTCAAGCGATGGAACCGTCAGCCCATCAAGCAGCGCGCGCGTTACATTGGGCAGTTCGGGAGGGTCCTGAAACAGGCCGTTCTGAAGCGATCCGACAACAGTCAGATAGCGCCCGGTCTGCGAACTGACGACGTCCGTGCCACCGGCGCAGCCCGAGATGAGGCCCGCCAGCACAAAGGCTGCTGCAAAGCGTGCTTTTGCTGTCATCGTCCTTACTCCCATACCCGGCCCCAATCTTCGCGCAGGGCGCGCGCGTCCGCATCGCGCAGTTGCGGATAGAGCCGGTTCGGCACCGACAGGCGCGCCCCGCCGTCCCGTTGGATGGGCCGGATCGGGAAGGTGGCCGATTGCGTCGTCGGTTGCCCTGTCAGCCATTGCAACGGGATGGAGATGCGGATGCCCTTGTCAAAGGAGCCTTCGCCGAACTCTTCGGAGGTGGCATCGGTGAGCGTAAAAAAGCCGCCAACGCTCCACCCGTTCTTGAACGTGCGATCGACTGAGAAGGTCGCGCCGTAGTCCCCGGCGAGGTAGCGCCCGACATCTACCTGCCCGACATAGCCGCCGCCAAAGTCGTAATAGGCCGACACGTGCCCGGTAAAGATGTCGTAGTCCTGAAAGCCGAACTGCTGGTCAAAGTCGCGCTGGCGGGCGTAGTTCGCCTCAACCCCAAGAGCCAGTCGGCTGTCGGTGGGTTGCCAGAGCAATTCGCCTGACACACCGCCGAACATCTGTTCGAGATAACCGGCTGTCAGGCGGGCATAGGTGTTTTTGCCTGCTTTCCACTGACGGTTCACATAGAGGGTTTCGATTGTCGTATCGCCCTCTTGTGCAAAGAGCGGCGCACTGGTGCGCACAGCGGGCAGTTTCGACGGCGAGGTTGCCGTGTCTTCGACGTTGCCCACCAGACGGTGACGCAGTTCGCCCGCAATCAGCCAGCCCGGCGCGGGCCGGAATTCGCCTGTCAATGCGATGCCTGCATCCACGCGCACCGGCTCTTCCACATCAAAGAAGCTGGGGCGGACAAAGGGACCGATTGCCCAGCTGAACCGCGGGTACAGCCCCTCGGGGACATAGGTGTCAGGGGCGGTGTCGCTGGGTGCGCTGTCCAGTGCCGTCCGCGCCAAAAGCAGATCAGCGGCACCCGGCTGGAACTCCAGCTGCTCCAGATCACTGCGGCTGAGCGACACTCGTGTGACCGGGATACTGCCCTGCATCAGGATGATGTCGAACGTGTCCACCGTGGCGGGCATCGTTGCGGTCAGCAGGCGCGCGGTCCGGCCAATTGCGATGGCATTGTTGGTATAGCGTTGCGAGGACACACGCGCCTCGACCCGCGCGGTTGACAGCAGCGTCAGGCTTTCGAGGCGGATGCCGTCCTCGCGCAGGAGCGGTTCAATCACCGGGCCAAGCTGTTCGGTCACCTTGCCTTTGGCGGGGGCCCATCCGGTCGAATAGGCTTCGGGGGCCGCCGCGCGGTCCGGGCGTGTGATCACAGGGCGTGGCCCGGCGAGCGTAAAGGCGCGCGGTGGTGCCTTAGGATTGGTCACAAGCTGGGCGCTGACCCCAAGCTCTTCTCCATAGAGGTAGTAGCCGCCGACGCGCAGGAACCGGCTGACCTGATATTCGGCACCGATGTTAATGCGTGAACTGCGTTCGAAAACGTCGCGGGATGTTTCGGGCGCGTAGGCGTCGCTGGAGTATTCCAGTTTCACCCCGAATTTGTCATTCACCTGCCATTCGATGCCGCCAAAGGGTGCCGCCGGTCCACGGAACCATTGATCGGTCGAGGGCGATCCGCCGTTGTCGTTGGGATCAAAAGCGGGCCGGCTGCCGCTGAACGGTGCGCCGATGTCGCCCAATTGGCCCAGACGTCCCCAGCCAAGACCAGCGGTGACCTTGATCCGGCCAGGCAGGCTGAGCGGTTGGTCAAAATTCTTGGTCGCGACCACGTATTCCGCCGCATAGATGCCGGTGCCCGCGAGGTCCTGTAGCCCGACCGAGATCGCGGGACGAATGCGCCCTTCGCGCGCCAGCAGAAACCGGGCGTCAAAGCTGCGGTCGCGGTAGGTCTCAAACCCGTCGGAGTTCCAGTCCTGCAAGCTGATGTAACGGAACGAGCCGGAAATGCGGGGCGAGAATTGAAACGTGACATTGGTCCGGGTCTGACCCCCAAAGCTGGAGACGCTAAAGGCCAGTGTTCCGTCTGGCAGCGCCTCGCCGCTGGGCATATCGATCAGGCCGGGCACGCCGTAAAAGTTCAATGTGGGTGACGGTGGTGCGGCAGCATCTTCGGCGTAAGAAAGCGCAGGGGCGGTGATGAGCGCAGCCGCGGCGGCAACAGCTTTTGTCCATTTCCAGTGGCGCGCAATGTCCGTCACGTGTGTGTCCCCTTTGTCTTGGCTCACGTTAGACCACGGCCTGCAAAACCGCACAACGGCGCGCGTGCGTTTCTGGCGACGTCATGCCGGAGCGCGGCATTCAGGATACAGGGTTTGCACGGTCCGCGGGGTCGGCATCTGCGGAGGGGCGTCGATATCCATCCACCCAGCGTGTCACCACAGCCCGTGCAGCGTCGTCGTCGCTGGCGGCCAGTGCAGCGCGCAGGGCGCGCAGGACCGACGCGATTTCGATCTCGCTCAGCCCATCCTCGACGGTAAAGAAGATTTTGCGGTGTCCCGTGCCGATCAAGGAGCCGCTCAACGTCAACTCCTCGGTCATCTTTTCGCCGGGGCGCAGGCCGGTGAATTCGATCTCGATATCACCGTCCGGGTTTTGTGCGTCACGCACCGTGTAGCCCGCGCTTTCGATAACCTGCCGGGCCAGTTGCTCAATGCGTACGGGCTTGCCCATGTCCAGAACGAACACCTCGCCGCCCGTTGCCATTGCACCGGCCCGCAACACCAGGTGGACCGCCTCCTGCACTGTCATAAAAAAGCGCGACACGTCGGGATGCGTCACGGTCAGCGGACCGCCGCGGCGCAGCTGATCCTGAAACAGCGGCACCACCGACCCGGACGATCCCAGAACATTGCCAAAGCGCACAATGGAAAACACCAGCTTGTTGGGTTTTGCGATGCGCATTGCGATGTCCTGCACGACCAGTTCAGCCAGCCGTTTGGACGCCCCCATGATGTTGGTGGGCCGCACGGCCTTGTCCGAAGAGATCAGCACAAACCGTTCGATACCCGCTGCGGCGGCTTCGCTCACCAGCGTGTGGGTGCCCAGCACATTGTTGGCAAGACCGGCCAATGGGTTTTCCTCGACCAAGGGTACGTGTTTGTAGGCGGCGGCGTGCAGCACAACCTGAACCTTGTGTTCCTGCAAGGCGCGGCGCACCTGCCGCGGATCGGTGACCGAGCCCAGCAAGGGGACAATGGCGATCCCGCTGCCCTCGGCCATTTGCTTGATTTCCTGATGCACCTGATAAAGAGCCAGTTCGCTCAGCTCGTAGAGCACGATCTTGGAGGGGCCGCATTCCAGCACCTGACGGCACAGTTCGGACCCGATTGACCCGCCTGCGCCCGACACCAGAACGTTGCGCCCGAAATAGGCCGCCGCATCCGATCCCGGCGCGGTGCTGACTTCGTCACGGTTGAGAAAGCGGCTGACATGGACGGGCGTCAGCTTGTTCAACAGTTCTTCTTCGCCGATCAGCTGTGAAAAGGATGGCAGGGTCTGCACCTCAAGGCCCATCTTTTCCAGACGACGGGCAATCTGCACCTGCTTGGGTTGGGACTGTGACGGCATGGCGAGCAGTACCCGGTGGATCTGCTTTTCTGCGACGATCTCGGCGATGCGCACGGGGCTGTGCACCGGCAGTCGAAGGACAAACTGACCCTGAAGGGCCTGATTGTCGTCGACAAAGGCGACGGGTTCGATGAACTCGTGATTGCGGAGCGCAGAAACCAGTTGCATCCCCGTGGTGCCCGCGCCGTAGATCAAAACGCGACAGCGGTCCGCACCGCTGCGATACACCGCGAGGACGATTTGCAGCAGGATTGCACGGCTGAGCGCCGAAAAGACAAAGTAAGTGATGCCGAACACAATCTGCGTACTTAGCGGGACGGTCGGTTTGATCAGCGATGTCAGAACCACTGATACAAGCGTCAACAGCCCGGCAAAAATGGCCGTTTGCCCGACTGAACTGGCCTCATAATCGTTCAGCGTTGTGGTGCTGATACCCAGCCAAAGCGAAAGGCCCGCAGCAGCGGCCATGACAAAGGGCAGTTCCGGCAGATAGGCCTGCAACAGTGCCATGGATCCGCCCAGCGGCGCTTGCAAGCTGAAGGCAAACAAGAGCGACATTGGCACCAGCAAACAATCGAGTGCAACAAACACATTTCGTTTTTGGCGCCGCGACATCGATTTCAGCAGTTCTAACATACAGTCCCCCCGCCGGTCCCGTACGGCGCAGTGCAGTTACCGTTACACAGCATTTGGTTCAATTTATAGGTGATTGTTTCGCGCACCCCTCAGTCGGCGAAAAATCGTGTGGCAAATGCGCAATTATGCGTCACTTCCCGCAGTGGTGGAAATCGGCTTAGTTGTTGTTTTTGCGGCGAAACAGATTGCCAATGGTCTGGAACACCAGATCGAAATCGTAACAGGTGTTCTGATGCCGCTGGTAGATCAGGTCCAGCCGTGCCTTGCGGGGCACGCAAATGCGGCAATAGACGTCATCGGTCTGTTCTGGTGTCTCGCACCGGGCCAGCAGCCGGTCCTCGTGTTTGTGAAAGCGGATCGTGGCAAGGCCGGTCACACCCGGTCGTGACCGCAGCACTTCGGCGTATAGATCGGGGAACCGTTTCACATATTCGCGCAGCGGCGGGCGCGGCCCGACAAAGCTGAGATCGCCCTTGAGGATATTCCAGAGCTGCGGAAACTCGTCCAGCCGCTTGGCCCGCAGTCTTGCCCCCATGGGCGTGATTCGCGCCTGCTTATGCGCGCCTGACACCCCCTGATCATCATCGACTACAGTCATGGTGCGGAATTTGACAAGGCCAAACGGTGTGTCTGGCCCCTTCATCCGTTCGGCCACGTAAAAGATCGGCCGCCCCTGTTCGCGCCAGATGCGCCAGATCAGCCAAAGGATGATCGGGCCGAGAATCACAACCAGCAGGCTGGCAAAGAACAGGTCGAAAATCCGTTTGCGCCAAGTCATGTGCGGTGTGTCAGTTCTTTCCATTCGCGCACCATCGTCTTGGCGGTGCTGTCATCGGGTTGCCAGTCAAACAATGTCGAAAGCAGGCTGGTGTCGAGGGTAACTTTGGCGATAATGTCCCCGTCAGGTGTGCGCGGTGTCCATGCAAGCCCTGCGGCGTCCAGCAAATCGCCCATCGCCAGCGTGCCGGGGGCCGCGATGTTCAACAGGGGTGGTATATCCCTTGTCAGGCTAAGCATATACAGCACACGGACCAAGCTGCGCGGGCCGATATAGCTGCGGCGCGGTGTGGTTCCATCCGCCAAAACGTCGAGGGCAAAGCCCGGTTGCCACCCGCCAAGAATGGCGTCAGCCCCGGCGACGTTGCCCAGCCGCAGCACGCTGCAAGGGTGGCTGTGGTCGGCGGCCATCTGCTCCATCCGGAGCTTGGACTGGCCGTATTCCGCCACCGGTGCGGGTGCTGTGGCTTCGGACAGGTGGCCCGTCTGGCGCCCGTATACCGCCGCCGATGACATCAGGAAAACGCGACCGCATCCGGTTGCTGCGGCGGCGCCCAATGTCAGTTGCGCCAGTGTTGTGTTCAGTGACATTGGCCTGCCTGACCCGTTCGTGCACCCGGCCAGACACAGCACCGCGCGTGCGCCCCGCAGGGCGGACATCAGCGCCGCGTGATCGAGAATATCAAGGTCGGCGCGTCCGTATTGCACAACATCATCCGGCCACGCACCAGCCATCAGCCGCCCCAGTTTGCCTCCGGCCCCCAGAACGACCAAGGGCGCGGTCATGGCAGTGGGATATGCTTGTCCGCGCGCACCAGCGCGTTGATCTGGCGCAGATGCTCGGGCAGGCACACAGTGTGGAAGTCATACGTATCAACCACGTGCTGCCGTGCGGCAGGCCCCAGATGGGCAAAGTCACGCGGCCGTTCAAGCACATCCGCAACCTGCGCCGCGATGGCCTCCGGATCAAAGAAATCGACCAGAAGGCCGGTCTCACCATGTGTCATCGCCTCACGCACGGGTGCCACATCGCTGGCGACGATCGTTGCGCCCATCGACATTGATTCCAACAGCGACCAGCTTAGCACAAATGGCATCGTCAGATAGATGTGGCAGGAACTGATCTGGATGATCTTCTGATAGCTCTCATAGGGCACCTGACCCAAAAAATGCAGCCTATCCCAGTCGAGCAGGTGGCCCACCTCTTTTTCCATCTCGCCGCGCAATCCGCCGGGATGTTTGGACTTGCCGCCATAGGACGCGTCGTTGCCGCCGATCACGATCACCCGCGCGTTGGGACGGGCGCGCTGGATATGGGGCAGGGCGCGCATGAACATGTGGTAGCCGCGCGTCGTCTCGAGGTTGCGGGCCATGTAGGTCACGATCTCGTCCTTGCGGGTCAGGGGCCGCCCGATGCGGCCAAGGTTCACCTTGGCCTTTGCGTTTGGCACCAGCTTGTCTGTGCGGATGCCATCGTGACAAACGTAAATTTTGTCGTGGAAACTTTCGGGAAAGCGGTTGCGCTGCCACATCGTCGGGCTGTGGCCTAGAGTGACCTGTTCGATGTTGAACAGCGGGACGACATTGTGCCCCTGCATCAGATAGGGCGCATGTTCGCTGGGCGGACTGGCGGGATCGAAACCCACGGGACCGCCATACACCGAGTAGTAGTATTCGAAAAATCCGATGCTGGGCGTATCCGGCAGCACCTCGCGGAGAAAGCTCATCTCACCCCAGCCGACATGCCCGATGACGATGTCCGGCGTAAATCCTTCGGCGACAATCTCTTGCAGGGCCTTGGCGGCGCCAAAGCCATTGCCTGTGGCGGTTTCCCAAGTCTTTGACAGGCCATAGGCGTCTTCGGCGGCCTTGTGGTGGGTCTTGTATTTAACCGTGCGCACGCCTGCGAATTCCGGGGCATTGGTGCGCTGGGTCAGAAACACGATCTCGTGCTGGCCACTCGCGGCCAGCCATTGCACCAGTTCGCGGTACTGGCCGGGCATGTTCTGGTGGACGAATAGCAGTTTCATCAGGCTGTCAGCGCCATGTCGAGCAGGGCGCGCACGCGCCGTGCGTAGGGTTCGTTTTCCAGCCGCGCGATTTCCTTGCCGCGTTTCATCACCAGCAGGGTGGACCGTCGCTTGACCTTGAGGCGTTGGGTCAGTTGCGACTGTCCAAACGTGTCCCAGTCGATGTCCACAAAGCTCAGGCGTTGATAGTCGGGATTTTCGGCCAGCGCGTCGGCGATCAGTTCGGCCTTGATCTGACAGGTCAGCGACCATGAGGCGCGGTAGTTAAAGATCACGGCGCGGTCGTCTTCGCGCAGGTCGCGCCACAGGGCGGGTGTGAACACTTGCGCCGGGTAAGAGGCGTGCGCACCCAGTGGCAAGGCAGCCGCAGCGGCGGATATCAAAAGGGTGCGGCGGTGCATATGCGTGCTCCGGAATGGGTCAAATTCGGCGCAGGATATGAGCCGCAGAGGCAGGCGCAAGAGGGGCGTGTCAGGTTTTGGCCTGCCGTGACACTTGTACCGCAAGAATGCCCGCCGCGATGATGGCAACGCCCACGATATCCTGCGGCCCCAGCCGTTCGCCCAAAAGTGCCGCGGCCACGGCCACCCCGAAGAACGGGTTGAGAAAGTGGAACGTGGCGGCCTTGGTCGCGCCGATCCGCTGGACCAGTGTGAACCAGATAAAGGTCGCCAGCAGGCCGGGCACAAATATGGTGTAGACGAAGGCTGCGACAAACGCGGGCGTCACGGTGACGGTGATCGTTTCGGTCAGCGCCGAGGCAATGCCAAGGACAATTGCGCCGACGAACATTTGCAACCCCACGACCATCATCAGATTGCCGCCCGACGACATGGTGCGCATCATCAGTGTGGCCACGGTCAGTGCAACAGCGGCAATCACGCACAGCGCGATGCCAAACGTGTCCACGCCCGTACCCAGCCGCGCGCCCATAATCAGCATCACGCCGCCAATTCCGAGGATCAGCCCGGCCACCCCAAGCGCCGGCAGCCTGTCGCGAAACACAACCCAGCCCGCAGCGGCCACCATCAGTGGCATAGTTGAGGCGATGATAGAGGCCAACGACGCCTCGACCGTTTGCATGGCGTAGAAATTCAGACCCAGATAGATCGCGTTCTGACACAGGCCAAAGACCAGCGTGGCGCGACACTGGTCCCGCGTCAGCCGCCAGCTTTGCCCCAGTGCCCACGCAATCGCGACGCCGATACAGCCCGCAATGGCAAAGCGCACCGCAGAGGCCGCAAAAGGCGGCGCATGGGTCACAATGATCCGCGCAGAGGTAAAGGCCGACGACCAGATAAACGCAAAGGTCAGCCCCATCGCGATCGCGCGAATATCCATGTCAGCCCCTTGCCCACCGGTTCGGCGCGACCGTCCTGCAATTCCGGGCCGGGTGCAAGGGCGGCGATCACGGTTGTGTTTGATGCATGTGATCGGCTTGGCCGTCACAGTGACGGCAATTGTGACCGGGAGGATTCCATGACATTGACGCGCCGCCAGTTTGCCGGGCTTGCCATGGCCGGGGCCGCAGTGCCGGGGATGGCCAGGGCCGATGACCGCGACATGCTGGAGGTGCATCGCGCGCCGCTGTTCGCGCCCACGTCCGAGTATTTCGAGGCGCTCGCCTTTATCCGCGACCGGCGCAATCCTGACATGGCGGCGGGGCTGATCCAATCGCTGCGCTTTGCCCGTGACCGTCAGTTCGCCATCGCCGAGACGTTGCAGGCGATCACCGGGGAGGAACATGGGGTCGACTGGTTCCAGTGGATGCTGTGGCAGGAACACACCCCCGAGGTTGTGCCGCACCCGGCGTTTATCCCCTTCAAGCGCGAGGTGCTGCTGCGGGTGGACGACAATTTCGACGACTTTCTGCGGCTCGAACACCTCGCCCGTGACCGGATGAAGATCCGGTTCGAAGAGATCGCATGGGGCGGTGTGGTCAAGGACGGTATCCCATCGCTCGACAACCCGGATCTTCTGACGGTGGCGCAGGCGGACTACTTGCGCGATGACGATCTGGTTTTTGGCGTGTCAATCAACGGTGATGCGCGGGCCTATCCGCTGCGGATCATGGGCTGGCACGAGATGTTCAATGATGTGATTGGTGGCGTGCCGCTGGCGCTGGCCTATTGCACGCTCTGTGGCTCGGGTATCCTGTTCGAGACGGATGTGGGGCGGGGCGATCCACTGGTCTTTGGGTCATCCGGGTTCCTGTACCGGTCGAACAAGCTGATGTTTGACCGGGGCACGCACAGCCTATGGAACCAGTACACCGGCCGGCCAGTTGTTGGCCCGCTGGTGGACAGTGGCATCGCGTTAAAACAGCGCCCGGTGGTGATCACCACATGGGACAGCTGGAAAGGGTCAAATCCGGGCACCAAGGTCCTGTCGCTGGAGACGGGGCATCGCCGCAACTATGGGTCGGGCGTGGTCTACAACGATTATTTCGCCTCGCCTGATCTGATGTTTCCGGTGCTGGTGGATCAGCGGGCGCATCAGCAAAAGGATTACATCTTTGCCGTCCGACAGTTTGGCGCGGCGCGGGCATGGCCGCTGGGTGCGTTCGAGACGCGCGGGCTGATCAATGACGGGATTGCCGACACGCCGCTGGTGCTGCTGGGCGATGCGGACAAGCGCGCCGTGCGCGCCTACGAGCGGGGCAACCGGACATTCACGGCGCAGGCGGGGAAATTGAAGGATCAGGCCGGCACGCTCTGGACTGTAACTGAAGAGGCTTTGATTGGCCCGGACGGCGCGCGGTTGCCGCGTGTGGCGGGACACATCAGCTATTGGTTTGCGTGGGACAATTACATGGGTGATGCGGCGACCGTGTTCGAGGGCTGAAACAGAAACGGGCCGCTCCATCGAGCGGCCCGTTCTGTAAACGTTCGTGAGTGGGCTTAGCCGTTCACGCTGTCTTTCAGCGCTTTTGCGATGGTCATCTTGACGACCTTGTCGGCTTCTTTCTTGAACTGCTCGCCGGTGGCGGGGTTGCGCACCATACGCTCGGGGCGCTCGCGGCAGTAGATCTTGCCTACGCCGGGCAGGGTTACGGCACCGCCGCCCGACACTTCGTCGGTGATCAGGCCGCAGATTGCGTCGAGTGCGGCGCTTGCGGATTTCTTGTCACTGTCCATTTTCTCGGCCAAAGCGGCGACGAGCTGGGTCTTGGTCATTGGTTTTGCCATTTTACTGGTCTCCTTCGTCTGCCCGATGTCTTGGGCCTCTGTCCCCGTTTTTAACGGAATGTTGTGTGACAACACAACGAATAGTGGACCCGCGCAAGCGAAAATCGCTTGTTTTTAGCGTTTTTCAGCCGGTTTTCCGGGTGTCAGAGGAACGCGGTCTCGTCAAACGACCGCAATTTCCGACTGTGGATACGTTCAAGCGGCATATCGCGCAGCTGTTCCATGGCCCGGATTCCGATCATCAGGTGCCGTGCGACCTGCGTTTTGTAAAAGTCAGAGGCCATGCCGGGCAGCTTTAGCTCCCCGTGCAGTGGCTTGTCCGAGACGCACAGAAGCGTGCCATAGGGCACCCGGAAGCGGTAGCCATTGGCGGCGATTGTGGCGCTTTCCATGTCCAGCGCGACGGCGCGGCTTTGGCTGAGGCGCTGCACGGGGCCGTGCTGGTCGCGCAGTTCCCAGTTGCGGTCGTCATAGCTGGCCACCGTGCCCGTGCGCATGATGCGTTTCAGCTCGTAACCTTCGAGCTCGGTTACCTGTGCCACGGCCTCTTCCAGTGCGATCTGGATTTCGGCGAGCGCCGGGATTGGCACCCATGGCGGCAGGTCCTGATCCAGGACGTTGTCCTCGCGAAGATAGCCATGTGCCAGAACAAAGTCGCCGAGGGCCTGAGAATTGCGCAGGCCCGCGCAATGTCCCACCATCAGCCACGCATGGGGGCGCAGCACGGCGATGTGGTCGGTTGCCGTCTTGGCGTTTGACGGACCGACGCCGATATTGACCAGCGTGATGCCGGACCCATCGGCGCGCTTGAGGTGGTAGGTCGGCATTTGCGGCATCTTCGCCACCTGTTCCAGCGGTTCATCGCCCGCCGTGATCGTGGCGTTGCCGGTGGACACAAAGGCGGTATAGCCGCTGTTCGGGTCGTCCAGTTGCGTGCGGGCATAGGCCTCGAATTCGGACACGTAGAACTGGTAGTTCGTGAACAGCACATGGTTCTGGAAATGATCCGGGTCTGTCGCCGTGTAATGCGCGAGCCGCGCCAGCGAATAATCGATGCGTTGTGCAGTGAACGGGGCCAGCGGCCCGACGCCATCGCCCGGCTCGTAAACGCCATTGACGATATCGTCATTCGTGGTCGACAGGTCCGGCACGTCAAACACGTCCCGCAGCGGAAAGCTGGCGGCACCCTGTTGCGGCACCGTAATACCAGCATCGTTGGCAACAGCAAAATGCACCGGCATGGGCGTGTTGGAATAGCCGATTTCAACGGGCTGGCCGTGGTTCGTGATAAGCAGGCCGATCTGCTGGGTCAGATACGCCGCAAACAGGTCGGGCCGGGTAACGGTGGTCGCGTAGGTGCCGGGGGCCGACACGTGCCCAAAGCTCAGCCGGGTGTCCACCTGCGCATAGCTTTTGGTGGTAAATCGGATTTCCGGATAGTAGGCGCGCACGCGGCCTTCGGGCGCGCCGTCCCGCATCGCCGCGCTGAATTGTTCGCACAGATAGTCCGATGCCTGTGCGTAAAGCTTTTTCAGCTGCGCAACAGCGGCGGCGGGATCATTGAATTCCTGATGCGTCGGATGCTCGAACTTTTTCATTGTTATGTCTCTAATACGGGGATGAATTCGAATGTGCGCACGTCCACCAGACCAAGGTCCGAGATGCGCAATTCCGGGATAACGACCAGTGCCAGCAACGAGTGCTGCATATAGGCGTTGTTGAGGGTGCAGCCGCAGGCCTCCATGGCGGCGCCCAGTTGCTGTGCTTTGGCCGCGACTTCGGCGGCGGGGCTGTCGGACATGAGGCCCGCGATGGGCAATTCCACCAGCGCCTGTTCCACGCCGTCCTTAAACAGTGTGACGCCACCGCCCACCTCGGCCAGCCGGTTTGCAGCCAGCGCCATCTGGTCCCGGTCTGTGCCCACGACGATCATATGATGGCTGTCATGCGCGACGGTGGACGCCATGGCCATGCGGCCTGTGTAGCCGAAACCGGCAACGAAGGCGTTGGTCACACCCCCGGTGGCGCGGTGCCGTTCGACCAGCGCGATCTGGCAGGTGTCGCCGTGGCTTTCGACCTTGCCGTCATTGACCGGCATATCACGCTTCAGCGCCTTGGTCGGGGCCTGATTTTCCACAACGCCGATGACGTTGGCGGTGACGGAGTTTGCACCTTCGGGGGCGGTGATCTCGAAATCGGCTGCTGTTTTTTCGGTGCCCATGCGCACGGTTTGGCGGGCATGAGAGGGCCAATCGAGATGCGGGCAGGTGGCGGTCAGCGCGCCGTCTTTTGCCACCGTCTTGCCGCGTGCGATCACTTGCTCGATCGGCAGGGTGCGCAGGTCCGATGTCAGGATCACATCCGCCCGCCGTCCGGGCGTCAGCGAACCCACCTCACGCTCCAGCCCGAAATGGGTCGCCGTGTTGATCGTCGCCATTTGCAGCGCCACCAACGGGTCACAGCCGCAATCGATGGCGTGCCGCACAACGCGGTTCATGTGCCCGTCATTCACCAGCGTGCCGGAATGGCAGTCATCCGTGCACAGGATCATATTCCGCGGATCAAGGCCCTTTTCGGTGATCGCGGTGATCTGCGTTTCCACGTCATACCACGCGGACCCCAGCCGGATCATCGACCGCATCCCCTGCCGCATCCGCGCAATGGCATCCGCCTCGCAGGTGCCCTCGTGATCGTCTGCGGGACCGCCTGCCACATAGGCTGCGAAATCAGACCCGAGGTCGGGGGACGCATAGTGCCCGCCGACCGTCTTGCCCGCCCGCTGGGTGGCTGCGACCTCGGCCAGCATTTGCGGATCGGCGCCGGCCATGCCGGGGAAGTTCATCATCTCGCCCAGACCGATGATTCCGGGCCACGCCATGGCCTCGGCCACGTCTTCGGCGCTGATCTCGAAGCCGGTTGTTTCCATGCCCGGTGCCGAGGGCGCGCAGGATGGCATCTGGGTCCAGATGTTCACCGGCTGCATCAGCGCCTCGTCATGCATCAGGCGGACCCCTTCGAGGCCCAGCACATTGGCAATCTCGTGGGGGTCGGTGAACATGGTTGTGGTGCCGTGCGGGATCACGGCGGCGGCAAATTCCGCAGGGGTGAGCATCCCGCTTTCGATATGCATGTGCCCGTCGCACAGGCCGGGGATCATGTAGCGGCCGCCCGCTTCGATGATATCGGTTTCTGGTCCGGTCTGCGCGCTGGCATCCGGAACCACACAGGCGATCCGGCCATGTTTGATGGCGATGTCATGGCCCGGTAACGCTTCGCGCGTGTGCACGTTGACCCATGTGCCGCCACGGATCACCGTGTCGGCAGGCGCGCGACCAGCGGCAACATTTACAAGGTCAGGGGCAACGTCGGGCCAGGACGGGAAAAGGTCATGTTCCATGTCCCGTTGGATCAAGAAATGCCGAAAGGTGCAAGGGGCGGCGGAGCATGTCGTGAAACTGTCACCGATTCCGCCAAGCTTGACGGATGCAAATGCATCAGCAAACCTGACCTTATGGATTATGACACGGTAGATGCGGACAGCTTTGGCCGGAGCCTGCGAGGCATAGGTTTGAACCTGTTGGTGCGGGATGTGGCGACCGAGGTTGCTTTCCTTGAGGCGGTGTTCGAGATGACGGCCTTTCAGCCGACAGCGGATTTCGCGATCATGACCTATGGCGATCAGGTGTTTCAGGTTCACAGTGACGGGACCTACGCCGCGCACCCCCTGCTGGGCTTGCTGCCAGAAAACCCGCCGCGCGGCGCGGGGATCGAGATTCACCTGTACGACACCGACCCGGACGATGCGGTGGCGCGGGCCGAGGCGCTGGGGGCGACAATCCTCGCCGAACCCTTGGACAAACCCCACGGCCTGCGCGAAGCGTATATCCTTGATGAAAATGGTTATGCTTGGGTGCCGTCGCGGGCCAAGGGCTGATGTAGGCGGCTCCGCCCAAGGGCAAGGATCATCTGTGACATAATGTCGAAGAGAGTGGTGCGATCCCGCGGCGGGCCCTAGGCAACGTTGTCGGGGAGTGTTTGATGATACTGAAGGCTGAATTCGCAGCCGTGATGGTCATCCTGCTTGTTTTCGCCAATGACACGTTTCTACCCCTTTCGGTCGCAACTGGGATAGGGCCAAATGTTGTCTGAGTTGCGATGACTTTCGCATTGGCGACCCTTGGCGCGGGACTGAATCTTTGGCTGTCCCAGCGTCTGGTGGCCGAAGCGAAAGAACTGCAAACGCAAATCCTGTACGCTGACAAAGACCGCGACAAAGCTGCGCGTGAAGCGAAGCTACAGGCTTTACAGAGCAAAGACTGAACAGCGCATCGGCTGTCGCAAACGGAACACCTAACGGGCTTGATCCATTGCAGCCCAAAAAGGCAAGCTCCCAAGAAATAGGGAGTTCAGCCATGACCGTCACCGAGATTCGCCCCAACATCGACCATTGGCAGGAACGTGTGGACCTTGCCGCTGCATTTCGCTGGACCGTGCGGCTGAACATGCACGAGGCAGTGGCGAACCATTTTAGCCTCGCCATCAATGATGATGGCACGCAGTTCCTGATGAACCCCAACCAGATGCATTTTTCCCGGATCAAGGCGTCCGACCTGCTTGTGGTCGACGCCAATGACCCGGACAGCATGGAAGGCCCTGATGCGCCTGACCCAACCGCGTGGGGTCTGCATGGCGGGATGCACCGGCATTGCCCGCACGCGCGCTGTGCGATGCATGTGCATTCGCCCTATGCCACAGCGCTGGCCGCGCTTGCGGACAGCACCTTGCCGCCGGTAGATCAGAACGGTGCGATGTTCTTTGATCGGGTCGTGGTCGATGAGGCCTATGGCGGGCTGGCCTTTGAGGAAGAGGGCGAGCGTTGCGCCAAGCTGTTCGATGATCCGCGAAAAAAAGTAATGGTGATGGGCAACCACGGCATCATGGTGATCGGTGCAACTGTCGCCGAAACCTTCAACCGGATGTTCTACTTTGAACGGGCCTGTCAGACTTACCTTTTGGCGTTGCAGACAGGCAAACCGCTGCGCGTGATCCCGGACGAGATTGCGGCAAAGACCGCGCAGGAAATCGAAGATTACCCCGAACAGGACGAACGCCACCTGTCCGAACTCAAGGCCATTCTGGACGAGGAAGGGTCGAACTATGCAACCTGATAGCGACATTAGGGAAGCAGGCCGCTGGAACCATCGGCCCCCGACGCCGCTGGCGCAAAACCCTCTGTTTCAGTGGCCGCCCCGACCCGCCGCAATCTTCAAATGGTATGCGGCCTTTTGGCTTGAGGCATCGACAACGACGCTGTGTTTTATGCTGGCGGTTGCGGCCTATTTCGTGATCCTGCCGCCGCTGGAGGCGATGGTGACGCTCGACTGGGGTTGGGTCATGCGTGTCTGGCTGGCCAATCTTGTACCGCAATGCCTGATTGCCGGTACCCTGCATTATTGGCTGATCACCCGCAAAGGACAGGGTGACGCGACCAAATTCGACCCGCGTGATCAGGCCCGCGACAACGGCACCTTTACCTTCCGCAGTCAGTTATACGACAACATGTTCTGGCACATCGCGAGCGGCATTACACTTTGGACGGTCGCGCAGGTTCTGGTGTTCTGGGCGATGGCGAACGGCTATGCGCCCACGTTCTTCTTTCCTGAAAACCCTGTGTGGTTCGTGATGTGGTTCGTGTTGATCCCGATCTGGTCGAGCTTTCATTTCTACTGGGTCCACCGGGCGCTGCACTGGCCCCCGCTCTACAAGCTGGCCCACGCGCTGCACCATCGCAACGTCAATATCGGGCCGTGGTCGGGGATCTCGATGCACCCGGTCGAACACCTGCTGTTTTACACCAACTTTGCGATACACCTTGTGGTGCCCAGCCATCCACTGCACGTGATGTTCCACGGGTATGTGCAATCCACCCACCCGGTATTCTCGCATTCAGGGTTCGAGGAACTGGTGGTGAACGACACTCCGCAGATGCGGATCGGGGTCTATTTTCACCAGCTGCATCACCGGTATTTCGAGTGCAATTACGGCACGGTGGAGATGCCGTGGGACCGCTGGTTCGGCAGCTATCACGATGGAACGGGCCGCGCGACTGACGAGGCGCGGGCGCGCAAGACGCAGATGTACACCTGACGTCAAATCCGCTGCGTCAGCGGCTGCAAAGAAGAGATTTTCGCGGCTCACACACGCACCAGACGGTGCGACGCCGCAAAGCGCTGTCGGTGGATAGATGTGCGATCGGACCGGGCTTTGGTCGAACCCATTGAACCGTGGCAATTCTCTGATCAGCGGTTAGTCTTACGAACCATGAGCCTTGAGGTGACACTGCTGATACTGCTTGCAGCCGCTTTGCACGCGGGCTGGAATGCGCTGATCAAGATTAGCGGTGACCGTATCGCCGTCATGGCCGTTGTCACCTTGGCCGGCGCTATTCTGTCACTTTTTGCGCTGCCCTTTGTGGAGAGCCCAGCACCGGCAAGCTGGCCGCTATTGGCGCTGAGCATCATCATTCACACCGGATATCACTTCTTTCTGCCTGTCGCCTATGACCACGGCGATTTGGGGCAGGTGTATCCCATCGCTCGCGGCGCCGCGCCGATCCTCGTGACAGTGGGCGCGTTTGTTTTTGCGGGTGAACATGTCAGCGGCGTCGCGCTTGTTGGTATTGGGTGCCTTGCCGTTGGGGTCATGGCACTCACATTTGATGGCGGCAAAGCCAGTTCTATCAAACCCAAAGCGGTCTTTTTCGCGCTTGCGACCGGGGTGTGCATCGCTGCCTATACGGTTGTCGACGGATTGGGCGCGCGGCAAGCGGGGTCCATACTCGGGTTTGCGGTCTGGCTTACCATTGGAGATGGCATTCTGACGTTTCTGATCGCGCTCATGTGGAAACGTCGCGAAATCATTGCGGTTATCAGACGCAGCGCACTAATCGGGTTTGCCGGTGGGGCGATGCAGATCGGGGCCTACTGGATCATCGTATATGCATTGGCCGTCGCCCCCATGGCAATGGTGTCCGGATTGCGAGAAACCAGCGTGCTGTTCGCAGCGCTCATTTCGACATTCATACTGAAAGAAGGGTTTGGCGTCTGGCGCTTTGTCTCTGCCATATTGGTGACCTTTGGGCTGATCATCAGCCGCGCGAAAAACTAAGCAGTGCGGATGGCGATTGCATTGATGTCACAGCAGACTTTTGCGCTGATCTTCAACCCGCCGGTGCGCTGTGACCCGTGTTATCCACCCACGCGGAACGCGACCAAAAGCGCGCGGTCCAAAGCATGGGCGCCGGTGGCGGCAGGACCGTAGATGGGGACTTCTGTCAGGCTTAGTTCGGCGATTTGCGAGGACAGCGCCTCCATCCTCGCCTCGAAGCCCGCCGCAGCGTAATGCTGTGCGTTGACCGAGATCACGACCCACGCGCGGGGTCGCAGCGCAGGCAGGATCGGATCGATCCCGTCGGGTCCCACATGGCCGTGGGTGAACGTGCCGGAACTGACGGCCCCCTGATAGGGGCGGGCGGGCACGGGCAGCCCGTCCATCAGGTTGGCGGCAAAGAGGTTGCGGTAGACATCTTTGGTGGCCGCCACTTCGAGCATCTCGGGTGAGATATCTGTGCCGTCAATCGGCGTGTTCCCGCGTGCGGCAAGTGCTTCTCCGCACAGGCCCGTGCCCGCGCCGACATCCAGAACGGGGCCAAACCCGCCGATCAGCGTGAAGTGCCGTGCGACCTGTTCGTGCAGAATGTAATCGCTGTTTTGCGCAAAATCAGCATCGTAGCTGTCCGCCCAGTCCCGATAAAGCGCAACGGAATCGGCAGGCGTATTCAGCGCGTAGGCGCGGCTCAGAGACGGATCGTCGGACATATCCGCATTAGGGCGTGCGGCAAAGGGCTTGTCCAGAGCCGCGCAAAGGGTCACCAATGCCGTATGATGGGCACAGTATTTTCCTTCGGGCATGGGTATTCCGCCAGAGCGCTGACGCGCCTGCTGCGACCGCAGGGCTGGACGATCATCGGCACAACCCGGTCGGCGGACAAGGCAGCGGCCTTGTCGGCGACAGGGGTAACGCCGGTCATTTTTCCGGGGGACGCAATTTCGTTGGACGGTGTGACGCATCTGCTGATTTCCGCGGGGCCGGATGCAGAGGGTGATCCGGTGTTGCGGGCTGTTGGTGATCAGATCGCGGCACGTGCGGGTCAGTTTTCGTGGGTTGGTTATTTGTCCACGACGGGGGTCTACGGCGACCATCAGGGCGAATGGGTGGATGAAAACACGGCGCTGACCCCCTCAACCCGGCGCGGGCAGTGGCGCAAGGACGCAGAGGCGGCATGGGCTGCAATTCCGGGCCTGCCGCTGCACATCTTTCGCCTCGCCGGTATCTACGGTCCGGGCCGTGGTCCCTTTGCCAAGGTGCGGGCGGGGACGGCGCGGCGGGTGATCAAGCCCGGTCAGGTGTTTTCGCGCATCCACGTAGAAGATATCGCGCAGGTGTTGGCCGCCTCTATCGCGCGGCCCAATCCGGGGGCGGCGTACAATGTCTGCGATGACGACCCGGCCCCACCGCAGGATGTGATTGGCCACGCGGCAGAACTGCTTGGCCTGCCGCTGCCACCAGCAGAGCCGTTCGAGACCGCAGAGATGACACCCATGGCGCGCAGTTTCTACGCAGAGAGCAAGAAGGTGCGCAACGACCGGATCAAGGATGAGTTGGGCGTGACACTGCGCTATCCGTCCTATCGCGAGGGGCTTGCCGCGTTGCTGGCGGCAGAGCAGTGAGTGACGCCAAGCTGACGCTGCTTCTGGATCGGCTTGAGGATGCCGGTGATGGGGACACTGTGTCGGTTCAGGATATCCTCGACGCGACCGGGGACCGGTCGATTATGCCCGTTGTGCTGGCCATCGCGCTGATCCTCGTGTCGCCGCTGTCAGGCATTCCGGGCCTGCCGACCCTGTCAGCGATTGTGGTTCTGTTGGTGATGGGGCAGGCGGTGTTCCGGCGTCAGCACCTGTGGTTGCCGGGGTTTCTGTGCAACCGCCAGATAAGCCGGGACCGCTTTGCCGGGGCGATCCGTTGGATGCGCAGGCCTGCGGCTTGGATCGACCGGCACTCGCACCCGCGCCTGCGGGTTCTGACGGTTGGTCCGCTGCGCTGGCTGACGTTGCTTGTGTGCATGTGCGTGCCGTTGGTGTGGCCGTTTCTGGAATTGCTGCCGTTCGTGACGTCCTTTGGCGCGGGTGCATTGGCGTTGATGACCTTTGGCCTGTTCACGCGCGACGGTCTTTATGTGCTGTGGGGCTATAGCGTGGTGGGTTGCATGGCCGGTGCCATCGCGTGGTTGGTTCAGGCGGGGACCTGAGGGCGCATTGCGCGTGCAAGAACCGCACCGATCAGTCCCAGCACCACCAGCAGCGCCAGCGCAGTGCCGCCATTGAACAGGTAGAAGTTCAGCCGCTCGCCCCATTCCATGGAATTGAGGAACGGGTAGGGCAGGCCGCTGGTCACCGACCCTTCGGGCTTGGTGTTAAAGCGCTGAACGAACAATTCGGCCCAAGCGACATAGGTGGCGATAATCGCCAAAAGCGGCAAGACCGCCCGCCAGACCCGGCGAAAGACACGCCCCACAAACAGCGCGTCCATCAATTGCAGCGCGGGGCCAAGGGCGTGCAGGTAGTATTGCAGATACCAGTCGATCGGCGCGCCGTTGCTGACCGTGCTGGGGTCCGTCAGGAACAGGCGCCAATACAGAAACACGACCATCACGTTCAACACGGCGGCACACATGGCGGTGACCTGATGCGGGCGGGTGATGCGGTGTTCGCTTAACGCCAGCATACGGCTTGCCGCATAGAATGACAGGAACAGGGCCCAGATCGTCAGGTAGCGGAACGGCCCGCCCGGCCCGCCCCAATTACCGGCGAAAAGTTGTTGCAAACAGTATCCGGCGGCCAGCAGGAAGACGATCCAGCGAAAGATGACGACGGGGCGGGCGTGGATATCCATGCACCGATTCTGCCCCACCGGCGGTTGCAATGGCAAGCGTCAGGCCCGTGCTTCGTCCAGTGACGTTACGCCAAGCACGCCCAGCACTTTGGCTTCGATATGTTCGGCGTTCATGCCTGCCACCGCGTACATGTCTGCCGGGCTGGCTTGGTCTATGAAAATGTCGGGCAGCACCATGGAGCGATATTTGAGGCCGGTGTCGAACACGCCTTCTTCGGCCAGCAGCTGTGCGACATGGCTGCCAAAGCCGCCGATGGCACCTTCTTCGACAGTGATCAGCGTGTCGTGCCGGGCGGCGAGGTCGAGGATCAGGTCGCGGTCCAGCGGCTTGGCAAAACGTGCATCGGCAATGGTCGGATCGACTCCTTTGGCGCGCAGGTTTTCGGCGGCCTTTTCAACCTCCGACAGGCGGGTGCCAAAGCTGAGGATCGCGACGCCTTTGCCTTCGTGGATCATGCGGCCCTTGCCAATCTCAAGTGGTGTGCCGGTTTCTGGTAAATCGACACCTGTCCCTTCGCCCCGCGGAAAACGAAAAGCGATGGGGCCGTCGTCATGGGCGGCGGCGGTGGCGACCATGTGGACCAGCTCCGCCTCGTCCGCGGCTGCCATAACGGTAAAGCCGGGCAGGTTTGCCAGATAAGCCACGTCGAACGCACCGGCATGGGTCGCACCATCTGCACCGACAAGCCCCGCGCGGTCGATGGCAAAGCGCACCGGCAGGCGTTGGATCGCGACGTCATGCACAACTTGATCGTAGCCGCGTTGAAGGAATGTGGAGTACATGGCGCAAAACGGCTTCATGCCTCCGGCGGCGAGGGCGGCGGAAAAGGTCACGCCATGCTGTTCGGCGATGCCCACGTCAAAACAACGGCTGGGATAGCGTTCGGCAAAGAGGTTGAGGCCCGTGCCGTCTGGCATGGCGGCGGTCACCGCACAAATCTTGTCGTCGCCTTCGGCCAGTTTGGTCAGGCTGCGCGCAAAGACCGACGTATAGCTGGGCGCGTTCGACGGCGCCTTTTTCTGCTCGCCCGTCACAACGTCGAACTTGGCCACGCCGTGGCCCTTGTCGCGTGCGGTTTCGGCGGGGGCGTAGCCTTTGCCCTTTTTTGTCAGGACGTGGATCAGCACCGGGCCGGTCGCGCGGTCGTGGACGGTGCGCAGCACAGGCAAAAGCTGGCTCATGTCGTGGCCGTCGATGGGTCCGAGATAGCTGAACCCCAACTCTTCGAACAGCGTGCCGCCAACGGCCATGCCCTTGAGCATTTCCTTGGCCCGTTTCGCCCCTTCGCGGAAGGGTTCGGGCAGCAGGCTGACCGCGCCTTTTGCCGCTTCTTTGAAATCCTGAAACGGCGCTTGGGCATAGAGGCTGGACAGGTAAGACGACATGGCACCCACGGGCGGCGCGATGCTCATTTCATTGTCGTTCAGAATGACGAACAGCCGCTTTTTCAGGTGGCCTGCGTTGTTCATGGCCTCATAGGCCATGCCCGCGCTCATCGACCCGTCGCCAATCACGGCGATGGCATCGCCTGACCCTTCGGGCGGGTTGCCGCCCAGATCATGCGCCACGGCAAAGCCAAGCGCGGCAGAGATCGAGGTCGAGCTATGTGCAGCGCCGAACGGATCGTAGGGGGATTCCGAGCGTTTGGTGAATCCACTCAACCCGTCCTTTTGGCGCAGGGTGCGGATGCGGTCGCGGCGCTCGGTCAGGATCTTGTGTGGGTAACACTGGTGGCCGACGTCCCACACCAGCTTGTCACGGGGCGTGTCGAACACGGCGTGCAGCGCCACGGTCAGTTCCACCACGCCAAGGCCCGCCCCAAGGTGTCCGCCCGTGACCGAGACGGCGGAAATCGTTTCGGCCCGCACCTCGTCGGCCACTTGGCGCAGTTGCGCATCGCTCAGGTGTTTGAGGTCGGCAGGGCGTTGGATCTTGTCCAGCAGCGGGGTGTTGGGACGGTCTGTCATCAGCGTCTCTAGCTCTTGCGGGATACGACAAAGCGGGCGGCGTCCCGCAACACGTCGGCATCCGCTTGGTACACATGTAAGGCGTCGCACGCTTCGGTCACGAGGTGATCAGCGCGGCGTTTCGCCTCGTCCAGCCCCAAAAGGGAAACAAAGGTGGCTTTGCCTGCCGCATCGTCCTTTCCCGTGGCTTTGCCCATGGTTTCGGCGTCGCTGGTCACATCAAGAATGTCGTCGGCAATCTGGAAAGCGAGGCCAAGTGCGCGGGCGTAGGTTTGCAGGGGCGTGATGTCGGCTTGGGCGATGCGCGCCCCGGCGGTGGCAGACCATTCGATCAGCGCGCCGGTTTTGCCGCGTTGCAGGGCAGTGATTTCGTTGAGGGTCAGCGGGGCGTCAGCGGTTTCGGCGGCGATGTCGAGCGCCTGTCCCAGTACCATGCCTTGGGCCCCCGACGCGCGAGCCAGCGACAGGGCAAGGTCCGCGCGGACCTCTGCGTTGCCGGTTTCGGGGTGGCTGACCAGTTCGAAGGCGAGGGTTTGCAACGCGTCACCGGCCAGCACGGCGGTGGCCTCGTCCCATTTGACATGCACTGTCGGTTCGCCCCGGCGCAGGTCATCATCGTCCATGCAAGGCAGATCATCGTGGACCAGCGAATAGGCGTGCAGCGCCTCAATCGCGGTTGCGGGCCAAATGGACTGGGTCGACCCGATGCCATGCAGCCGCGCGCTTTCCATCACCATGAACCCGCGCAGGCGTTTGCCTCCATTGGTGGCGTGGGCCATGGCGTGCACAACGGGCAGCGGATCAAGCGCACCCAGCACGTTGTCAAACTGTGCCTGCACGGCAGTCGCCGCGTCCGTCAGTCGGTCGCGGAACACGGGTTACAGGCCGTCGACCGGCTTGAGCCCAGCGGGGTTGCCGTCGCCGTCCAGCGTGATGGCGGCCACTTTTTCCTCGGCTTCCTTGAGCTTGGTTTCGCACCGTTTCTTGAGCAGTGCGCCGCGTTCATAAAGCTTGATCGAATCGTCCAGCGCCACGTCGCCGCGTTCCAGTTGGCCCAGCACCTGTTCCAGTTCGGCCATCGCTTCTTCGAAGCTCATCTCGTCTACGGAGCGGTCTGTCATTGTGCGGCCTTCATCAGCGATAAAACGTGGGCGCGGGCACAGGCGGCCAGCGCGTCCAGATCATAGCCGCCTTCCAACACCGACACCACCCGGCCTTTGCACAGGGTTTGTGCAGTTTGTGTGAGCATGTCGGTGAGCCGTGTGTATGTGTCCGCCGTCCAGTTCAGCTGCGCCAGCGGGTCATCCTGATGCGCGTCGAATCCGGCAGAGATCAGGATCAGGTCGGGCGCGTGTTTGATCAGGGCGGGGATCACTTTGGCCTCATATTCCGAGATGGCGTGGTTTCCGTCCGTGCCCGGCGCGAGCGGCAGGTTCAGCACCGTGCCGTGTGGACCACGGTCCGACGCCGCGCCTGTGCCGGGCCAGAGCGGCATTTGCTGTGAGGTGATCACCAGGGCGCGGGGGTCGTCTTGCAGGAGCGCCTGGGTTCCGTTCCCGTGATGGACGTCAAAGTCCACGACAGCGACACGGTCCAGCCCATGGTGATCCAGCGCGTGTTTGGCCGCGATGGCGACGTTGCCAAAGATGCAGAAGCCCATGGGCAAGGACTGTTCGGCGTGGTGGCCGGGCGGGCGCATGGCGACAAATGCATTTTGCGCCTCACCGCTCAGCACCATATCCACAGCTTTGACCGCACCACCGGCCGCACGCCAGACGGCGTTGTAGGATGTGGGGCTGAGGAATGTTTCGGCATCCGTATCCCGGTCGAGACCCGCGAACCCGTCGCTTGGCACCTTCGCGCGGACAAAGTCGATGTAGTCCTGCGGATGGCAGCGCGCGATATCGGCGTCCTCGGCCAAGGGCGGATCGACGCGGAGCAGGTCGAGGTCTTCCAGCGCGCGCTGGATATAGGCCAGCCGCGCCACCTGTTCCGGCATTCCGGCGGGTGTGACGTGCAAGAGGCCATCGGCGTGGGTGAGGAGGGCGGTTTTCATGAGTGATCCGTTCAGACTGGCGGGGTGAACCCCGCCTTTCGTCATCAATCTGGCGCGAGCATATACCCGGCCCCACGCACAGTTTGTAGGTAGCGGGGCTGTTTGGGGTTCACTTCGATCTTGCGGCGCAGTCGTGTGATCTGAACGTCCACCGCACGCTCCTGCGCCTGCCCCCGGTCGCGGCCAAGGTCTTCGACCAGTTGCGCGCGGCTGATGGCTTCGCCGGGTTTGGCAGAGAACAGTTTCATCAGCTGCATTTCGGTTGCGGTCAGGCGCACGAGGTCTTCGCCCTGCCACATCTCGCCCCGCTCCATGTCATAGCGGATGGGGCCGAGGGTCAGGATCTTGGGCTGTGCTTCCTCGGCGGGGGTGTCTGGCACACGGCGCAGGATGGCGTTGATCCTGAGCAGCAGTTCCTTGGGTTCAAACGGCTTGGGCAGATAGTCGTCCGCTCCGGCCTCCAACCCTTCGATGCGGGCATCGGTTTCGCCCTTGGCGGTGAGCAGTAGGATGGGCGTCGCCAGCGTTTCGCGCAGGCTGCGGCACAGGCTCAGCCCGTCCTCGCCCGGCATCATCACGTCCATCACGATCAGGTCAAAGTCGAGGCCGGACAGCACCCGCCGCGCATGGGCGGCGTCACGGGCAGAGGTGACCAGAAATCCGTTCCGCATCAGGAACTTCTGCAACAGCGTCCGGATGCGTTCGTCGTCGTCGACGATCAGAAGGTGCGTGTCGAAATCCATTATGCTCCGCTTTCCTTCAGCCTTGTGTAGGTGCGTTGCATCTCTGAGTCCATCATCGCCTCAAGCACGGTGCGAAACCCTGCCACCGCGTCGGGACCCGCGTCGCGAAAGGCGGCGCGCATACGGGCGCGTTGGGCGTCTGACAGCTGTTGTTCCAGCGCGTGGCCTGCTTCGGTCAGATACAGGTGGCGTTCGCGTTTGTCGGCGGTGCCCACATGGCTTTCCACCAGTCCGTCCTCGATCAGGGTGCGCAGCACGCGGTTGAGCGACTGTTTTGTCACGCCGAGGATGTTGAGCAGGTTGTTCACGGTGGTGCCCGGCGCGCGGTTGATAAAGTGGATCGCTCGGTGGTGGGCGCGGCCATAGGCCATGTCAGTGAGGATGCGGTCCGGGTCGGCGGTAAAGCCGCGATAGGCAAAGAACATCGCCTCAATCCCCTGACGCAGTTGTTCGTCCGTCAGATACAGCAGGTTCTCCCCGCTCGCGGCGCGTCCATCGGCCATGTCACTGTCACCTTACTGGTCGTTTTGCCGTCAGTTTATGTCAGCCTTGTTGACATTCCAAGAGTGAAGCGATATCGAATCGCAGGTTTTGCGCAACTTTATGACCGGTTCGGACTTATTGGCGCAATTTTTGCAAATCGGGAGGCTGGCATGGCTGGATATGATGATCTTGACGGGAAAATCTGGATGGACGGCCAGATGGTCGATTGGCGTCAGGCGAACGTACACATTCTGACCCATGCCATGCACTATGCCAGCTCTGTTTTCGAAGGGGAGCGGGCGTATAACGGCAAGATCTTCCTCAGCCGCCAACATTCGGAGCGGCTGCACTATTCCGCAGGCGAATTGGACTTTCAGATCCCCTATACCGTGGACGAGATCGAGGCCGCCAAACAGCAGGTGTTGACGGTCAACGGCCTGACGGATGCGTATGTCCGCGCGGTTGCCTGGCGCGGTGCGGGTGAGGATATGGGTGTCGCATCGGCACGCAATCCGGTCCATCTCGCCATCGCGGCGTGGGAATGGGGCAGCTATTATGGAGACGCCAAGTACAAGGGCGCCAAGATCGACATCGCCAAGTGGAAACGCCCGTCGCCCGAGACCGCTCCGGTTCACGCCAAGGCCGCGGGCCTCTATATGATTTGCACGACGTCGAAACACGCGGCGGAGGCCAAGGGCTGTTCGGACGCGCTGTTCATGGACTACCGCGGCTATGTGGCCGAGTGCACCGGCGCCAACATCTTTTTCGTCAAGGACGGCGAGGTGCACACACCCAAGGCCGACGTGTTCCTGAACGGTCTGACGCGCCAGACGGTCATTGGGCGGTTGCAGGACAAGCAGATCAAGGTGCACGAGCGGGTGATCATGCCCGAAGAGCTTGAGGGGTTCGAGCAGTGTTGGCTGACGGGCACTGCCGCCGAAGTCACCCCTGTGGGTCAGATCGGTGACTTTAACTTTGAGGTTGGCGCGATGTGCCGTGACGTGGCCGAGGATTACGAGGCGTTGGTGCGGGCCTAAGTCACGCGTGAAGGGATCCACAGAGCGCTTATGCGAAGCCTTCTCACTTCCTTGGCAAGCCTCTGGAAGATGTCGAATGAAACGCAGTTTCTCTGTCAACGCTGTCTGGGACGACGAAGATCAGATTTGGCTGTCGGAAAGCGACATCAGCGGCTTGCATATTGAGGTAAAGACGCTGGGTTTAGTTTTACGACCTCGCAAACGCATTCGCCTCTGAACCCCTTGTGATCAAACACTATTCGAAAGTCGATATGGTGGGGAAGGCGCTGCGCAACATGATCCCTGCGGTCTTTGTTTCGCACTCTGCCAATTTAGGGCACGCCTAAAGACATTGGCAGATTTTTGTTGGCATGTTTGTCAACTTTTGCGTGGTGCCGGGATGTCCAAATTCCGAGCGGAAAGGGCAGTTGCCAAAAATGGTACAATGCTGAGAAAGACAGATACTTGATTGTGCGTCACAGTCTGAAAAACAAACACACAGCCAATGGTGTTGTGAAGAACGCTAGTCTGAACAAGACGTTCTGATCAGCCCTTTGGATCGGTGACTGCTCGCGCCCTACTGCGGCCTCCGCCCAATTGCCGCTCGCGCCAGATGATCAATACGCCCCCTGCGACAACCAATGCGGCACCTATGACCATCGTCCATGTCGGCACTTCGTTAAAGATCACGTAGCCTATGGCCGCTGCAAAGATCAGCGACGCGTAGTCGAACGGGGCCAGCATCGACGCCGCACCAAAGCGATAGCTGGAGGTGACGAGGATTTGGGCAATGCCGCCGATCAGACCTGCACCGATCAACAGCCACAGGTCCAGCGCCCGCGGCACAACCCAGCCAAAAGGCAGGCTCAGCAAGCTGAGCGCCGTGGCGGTCAGGGAAAAGTAGAACACTATCGCCGCCGTGTGTTCCGTCTGCACAAGCGTGCGGATGTGAATCTGGACCAGAGCGCGCAGGATCGACGCGCCCAGCACCATGAACGCGCCAATGCTGGCGGAGGTGCTGAGGACAGAGGCATCAAGGCTCAGCCGGGGCCAGAGGACAATCATCACACCGACCAATCCCAAGGCGACCGCGCTAATGCGCACCAGCCGGATACGTTCCCCCAGCATCACGGCGGCAAGGATCACGGTGAAAATTGGTGTGGCGTATCCGATGGCCGTCACTTCGGGCAAGGGCAGCAGCCCGAGGCCCGCAAAGGTCAGTGCCATGGCCGTCGTGCCAAAGAGGCCGCGCCAGACATGGCCCATGAAGTTTTGTGGGATCAACGCCTCGCGCAACTCCCCCCGGTGCCAGACCCAGCCGAGAATGATGGGCATGGCAAAGAGCGAGCGAAAGAAAACGGCTTGGCCTGCCGGTACGTTTTCGGTCGCGGCCTTGATCATCGCGGCCATGACCATGAACAGAAACACCGCCATCAGCTTGAGCGCGATGGCGGTGGTCGGTTTGTTCGATGTCGAGGGGCTATCCATCCCCTTGACCCATGGCCGCTATCGCGACCGAAGGCAAGGGTCAGCCGAGGACCGCAAAGCCCAGAGGCACGCTGAATTTTTCACACCAGATGTAGACTTCGTTGAAGTCGGAAATGTCGACGCCTGCGGGCACGGTGAAGGATTGCGATCCGGTCAGGTTCAGCAGTTTGCCGGAATCCGTGTTGCCGTCATAATAGCCATTCTTGCCGAGGCCGACGCGCGGGTCGGGAGCGCCATCAAGGCTGAAGTCGTCGCCAAGGACGATGGTGTGGCTGCCGTCCGCGTTTGCAACAATCTCAACCGAACCTGTGGTGATGTGATCTGACGCGCCTGTAAATGTGCCGGTGGCGACGGGGCCAGCATTCGCGGCGATGCCTGCAAGGCTGATGGCGGCGGACAGCACGGCGGCGAGGGCGATGGGGATGAATTTGAGCATGGGTCTCGCTCCTGTTATAGACTGATCGGTTCCGTATAAAAGGAAATACGGTAAGGAACCAATCGGTACAATACACAAGATCGTGAGTTCTGGACTATTCAGTTCCAAACGCCTATATGGGGTCAGAACACGGAGAATGCACATGGCCCGCCCGAGATCATTTGATACCGATGCTGCGATTGAAAAGGCGATGCACGTCTTTTGGGCGCATGGATACGAGGGGGCGTCACTGCCGGACCTGCTCGAAGGCATGGGGCTGACCCGCGGCAGTCTCTACAAGGCGTTCACGGACAAAAAAACGCTCTTTCTCAAAGTGCTGGACCACTACGAATGCAAAGCCGTTCAGGCCGGTGTGGCGCTCTTGACCGACCCGGCCATTCCCAACGGCGCAGACCGCATCCGGGCGATGTTCACAGGCGCATACCAAGCTGTCACGGACGGAGATCAGCGGGGTTGCCTGCTGTGTACCGCTGCCGCCGGGCCAAGTGCCTACGATCCCGAGATTGCGGCCGCAGTTGAGCAGGGCCTGACCGCGTTGCGCGACGGGATGGAAGACGCGCTGGAGGCGTCGCCCGCGCATGGTGATCTGGATACAGGTGGCCGCCGTGCCTTGGCAGACATGCTGATCGCGCAATATGTTGGCCTGCGGACGATGGCCCGGGCGCGGGTGTCGGACGACACCCTCAGAAACGCTGTGCGCAGTGTCGGCGTGATGCTGGCCTAGGCGACTTTACCCGATGGGTCCGCGCTGGCCCCCGGTTTGGGCACGGTCAAGCAGCAGGTGGTCGAGGATCACGCAGGCCATCATCGCCTCGCCCACAGGCACCGCACGGATACCGACGCAGGGATCGTGGCGACCTTTGGTGATGATTTCGGCTGGTTTGCCGGATTTCGTGATTGTCTGCCGGGTTTGCAGAATGGACGACGTGGGTTTGACGGCAAAGCGTACCACGACGTCTTGCCCGGTCGAGATACCGCCAAGGATACCGCCCGCATGGTTCGAGCTAAAGCTGGGCGTTCCGTCATTCCCCATGAAAATCTCATCCGCGTTCAGCTCACCCGTCAGCATGGCCGCTGACATGCCTTCGCCAATTTCAACGCCCTTGACCGCGTTGATGCTCATCATCGCGGCGGCCAGATCGGTGTCGAGCTTTGCATAGATCGGCGCGCCGAGACCTGCGGGTACGCCGCGCGCGACCACCTCAATCACCGCACCGACGGACGAGCCGGACTTGCGCAGACCGTCAAGGTAGTCCGCCCACGTTCCTGCCGCCTGCGCGTCAGGCACCCAGAACGGATTTTGGTCGATCTGTTCCCAGTCAAACTGGTCCCGGTCGATCTCGTGGGCGCCCATGCGCGTCATGTAGCCCTTGATCTCGATCCCCGGAACAAGGTGGTCGAGGGCGGCGCGGGCGATGCCGCTGGCCGCAACGCGCGCCGCTGTTTCACGGGCGGATGATCGCCCGCCGCCGCGATAGTCACGGATACCGTATTTCTGCCAATAGGTGATGTCGGCATGACCCGGACGGAACTTTTCGGCGATGTCGCCATAGTCCTTGGACCGCTGGTCGGTGTTCTCGATCATCAACTGGATGGTGGTGCCGGTTGTGCGTCCCTCGAACACGCCCGACAGGATCCTGACGGCGTCAGGTTCACGCCGCTGGGTCGTGTACTTGTTCTGTCCCGGTTTGCGCTTGTCGAGCCAGTGCTGAATCATCGCCTCGTCCACGGCGACGCCCGGAGGGCAGCCGTCGACAGTGGCCCCCAAGGCAGGCCCGTGGCTTTCACCCCAGGTGGTGACACGAAAGAGATGTCCGAACGTGTTGAATGACATGGGCGCGCTCCGGATTTGGCCTTGGCACGGAATACGCGCGGTGCAGGGGGATGCCAAGGACCTTTGGCACCCCGCCACAGGGCTGCCGTGCCGCAGGGCGGCCATTGCCGTGCCTTGCAACCCGGCAATCTGCCCCCTATACCCAACCCTACCTCGGGGTGCTGCATTGCAGCTGAGATGCCGTTCTGGCGAACCCGTAGAACCTGAACCGGTTAACACCGGCGGAGGGAAGGTTTGGCTTACCCCAAGACCCTTATCCCGCCGCCTCTGTCTTTGAGAGGACGCGATGAAATATACTTTGACTTTGGCTGCCGCCTTGGCTGCCACCTCGGCTATGTCCGACACGCCCGTTCTGACGGTCTATGCGGGCGATTACTTTACCTCGGAATGGGGTCCCGGCCCGATCATCGAGACGGAGTTCGAAAAGGTCTGCAATTGCGATCTGGAGTGGTCCACCGGTGATCTGATGCCCCGCCTGCTGCTCGAAGGTGAGCGGACCAAGGCGGATGTCGTGATTGGCCTGACCTCGGACGTGACAGCACGAGCGCGCGCGACGGAACTGTTTGCCCCGCACGGACAGGACAACAGCGCGCTGACCCTGCCGATCGACTGGACCGACGACACGTTTCTGCCGTTCAATTACGGGCACACCGCGTTCATCTATAACGAGACCACAATGGACGCTCCGCCTACCAGCTTTGACGACCTGCTGGCGCTGCCTGATGACGTAAAGCTGGTCATTCAGGACCCGCGCACCTCGATCTCCGGGCTGGCTTTGGTCCTGTGGGTACAGGCGGTTTATGGCGACCGTTCGGCTGAAGTGTGGGAGGCATTGTCGGACAACATTCTGACCGTGACCAAAGATTGGTCAGCGTCCTACGGCCTCTTCACCGATGGTGAGGCCGATATGGTGCTGAGTTACACGACATCGCCCGCTTACCACATGTTCGCCGAAGAGGACTTTACCAAAAAGGCGGCGATCTTCCCGGAAGGTCACTATTTCATGGTGGAAACGGTGGCCAAGATTGCGGGGACGGATCAGCCCGAACTGGCGGATCAGTTCCTGGCTTACGTAATGTCGCGCGACTTCCAGACGATCATACCGACGGCCAACTGGTCGCTGCCCTCGGCGTTGCCTCGGGCGGACTGGCCCGAAGGGTGGTCGGAACTGCCCCTGCCGGACAAAGTGCTGTTTTATTCCGAGGACGAGGCTGCGGCCTTGCAAGCGGACGCGATTGAGACATGGCGCGCCGCGCTCACCCAATAAGCAAAACACCGGGCATCGTCGCGGCGGTCTTGATCGTTGCGGCGGTGCTGGCGGCCTTCGTCGCGATTGGGTCCCGCGTCGAGGGGACAACAGGACTGCGCAACGCCGAATGGCAGGCGGTGCGCTTTACGCTGGTGCAGGCGTTCTTTTCGGCTCTCCTTTCGGTGGGTCTGGCGGTGCCGGTGGCGCGGGCGCTGGCGCGACGCCGGTTGCCCGGCCATGCTCTGCTGGTGACTTTGCTGGGTGCGCCGTTCATCCTGCCCGTCATTGTCGCCGTGCTTGGCCTCTTGGCTATCTTTGGGCGCAGCGGTTGGCTGAACATCGCGCTGGGCGCCATGGGCTTGCCCGAAGTGTCGATTTACGGCGCGCATGGCGTCGTGTTGGCGCATGTGTTTTTCAATATGCCACTGGCGACACGTCTGATCCTGCAAGGCTGGCAGGCGATCCCGGCAGAGCAGTTTCGGATGGTCGCGCAGCTTGGACTGCCGCCCGGCGTGGTGTTTCGCGTGGTCGAGTGGCCGCTGCTGCGGCAGGTCGTGCCGGGCGCTCTTGCGCTGATCTTTGTCATCTGCCTGACAAGTTTCGCTGTTGCGCTGACACTGGGAGGTGGTCCGCGGGCCACCACAATTGAACTGGCGATCTATCAGGCGTTCCGCTTTGACTTTGACCTTGGCCGCGCCGCGGTGCTGAGCCTGTTGCAACTGGCCGTCGCTGGTGGTGCGGCGCTGATTGCGCTGTGGTTTCTGCCGCCGATGTTGGTGCAGCGGGGGCAGGACCGCCTGCCCTTCCGTTGGGACGCGCGACGCATGAGCACACGGATGCTTGATGCGGTGTGGATCACGTTTGCTGCCGCGTTTCTGCTGCTGCCGTTGGCATCCGTCGTGATCGCGGGACTGGGCGGCTTGACGGAGATGCCGGGGTTGGTGTGGCGGTCGGCGTGGACGTCGATCTGGGTGGCGACACTGAGCACCGCGCTGCTGGTCGCATTGGCCTTGCCGCTGACGGCTTGGCTGGCGCAGGCACGGCGGGGCGGGTTCGAGGGCGTGACGTTGTTGGGCCTTGCGGCATCGCCGCTGATGTTGGGGACCGGATGGTTCATACTGATCTATCCGTATGCGAACCCCGCCAGCCTTGCCCTGCCAGTGACCGCAAGCGTGAACGCGCTGATGGCGCTGCCGTTCGCCGTGCGCATCCTGCTGCCGCCCATGCGGCAAGTGCTGACCGATTACGGGCGGCTTGGTGCCGGGCTGGGGCTGCGTGGCTGGCCGTTCTGGCGGATTGTGCTGCTGCCGCGGCTGCGGCCTGCGCTGGGATTTGCCGCCGGGCTGGCGGCGGCGTTGTCGGTCGGCGATTTGGGTGTAGTGGCGCTGTTCGCGGACCCGGATGTGGCGACATTGCCGTTGCAGATGTACCGTCTGCTGGGCAGTTACCGCACAGATGCGGCTGCGGGGGCTGCGCTGCTGTTGCTGACGCTGGCACTGGCGATGTTCTGGATCTGCGATGCATGGGGGCGGCGGCGTGATATCGGTTAAGGGTTTGCGGGTCGAACAGGGCGAATTCGCCTTGCGCGCCACGTTCGAGGTTCCGCGTGGGCGGCGGGTGGCCGTGGCAGGACCGTCGGGTGCGGGCAAGTCTACCCTGTTGGGGGTGCTTGGTGGTTACGTTCCCGCAGCCGCCGGGACAATCCATGTGGACAGTGTCGATGTGACTGACACTGCGCCGGATGCGCGCGGAATTGCGATGCTGTTTCAGGATGGCAATCTGTTTCCCCATCTGAGCGTGGCGCAGAATGTGGGACTGGGCGTGCGTCCGGCATTGCGCCTGAGTGCAGCCGAAAAAGACCGGGTGCGGGCAGCGCTGGACCGTGTCGGGTTGGGCGCGTTTGCGGATCGCAAGCCCGGCGCGCTGTCGGGCGGACAGCAAAGCCGTGCGGCATTGGCGCGGGTGCTGCTGCAACGCGCGCCGGTGCTGCTTTTGGATGAACCTTTTGCCGCTTTGGGTCCCGCGTTGCGAACCGAGATGCTGGCGCTAACGTCCGAGGTCGTGACGGAAAGTCGTGCGACCATGATGATGGTCACCCACGCGCCGACCGAGGTGGCGGACATGGTGGATGACCTGATCTTTGTCGATGCGGGCGAGGTTGCCCCGCCTGCGCCTGCGGGCGACGTTCTGGCGAACCCGCCCGCGGCATTGCG
This sequence comes from uncultured Tateyamaria sp., assembly GCF_947503385.1. Taxonomy (GTDB): domain Bacteria; phylum Pseudomonadota; class Alphaproteobacteria; order Rhodobacterales; family Rhodobacteraceae; genus Tateyamaria. The sequence continues at coordinate 262,156 of NZ_CANNDO010000001.1, read as the reverse complement.
CGCCTATCTAGGCGGCTGAGCGCAGGCTGGCCTGCGTTTCCAGTATACCAAGGGCGGCCTGCGCCGCCTCCCGCCCCTTGATGACGAAGTGATCGGCATAGATGCCCATATGATGCGCCGTCTCCTGAAAATGGTGCGGCGTGAGCGAAACCGACAGGACCGGCACACCGGTCTTCAGGCCCACCTGCATCAGCCCATCGACGACGGCGCTGGCCACGAAATCGTGGCGGTAAATGCCACCATCCACCACGAGGGCTGCACAGGCGATGGCGCTGTACCGCCCCGTTTGCGCGAGGCTCTGCGCCATGAGCGGCATCTCGAATGCGCCGGGAACGTCAAAGGCGTCCACCTGCGCGGGTGGGATCAGTTCAGTAAAACCCTCAAAGGCGCGGTCCACGATATCGGCGTGCCAGCGGGCTTTGACAAAGGCGAAGCGGGTGTGTGTCATGGGTATCTCCTTTAGGTTCAGACACGTCACACCCAAGGCGATTGCGCACAGACAAAAGGCGCCCCGTCGGGGCGCGATCCTGTTGTGCGTTCTCTTTCATCCGGACTGTAACCGTCGGCTCAGGCGTCTCACCTGATCTGCTTGACCAACGCGTCCCACATCTGTGGGGCGCGTTGCGCTCGTGGGCTTACGGGTCGGACCCGCATACCACCGGTGGGGAATTTCGCCCCGCCCTGAGAACAGCATCAGGTTGCCCTTGTCACGCGGCCAAGGCAAGAGGGACGCGACGTATCATGGACCAGACAGATGCACCCGAATCCGATCTTCCACACTGAAAGCGACGCACGAAATCTCGACTTTGCGCGCGCGCGTGCCTTTGGTGTTCTGGCGGTCAGTGACGCAGATGGTCCGATGCTCGCGCATGTCCCGTTTCTGATTGACGAAGCGGGCACACAGGTGGGCCTGCACCTTGTACGCTCGAACCCGATTGCGCGGGCGCTCAAGACACCGCTCAAGGCACGGATCGCAGTGAGCGGGGCGGATGGCTATATCTCACCCGACTGGTATGGCATCGATGATCAGGTGCCCACGTGGAATTATGTAGCCGTACATCTGACCGGTGTGCTGGAGTTGCGGCCGCATGACGAAATGCGCGACCTTCTCGACCGCCAATCGAAGCATTTCGAAGATCAGCTGGCACCCAAGCCGCCTTGGAAAACGGGCAAGATGACCCCTGATGTGCTGGAGCGGATGATGCGCCAGATTGTGCCGTGCCGGATGGACATCACCGGTGTCGATGGCACTTGGAAGCTGAACCAGAACAAGGCGGATGAAGTGCGTTTGCGGGCAGCGGATCACGTGGATGCATTCGGCATGGGGCAAGAGGTGCGGCTGCTTGCTGCGCTGATGCGCGGGGCCTAGGCTACGCCCAACCCAAAGGAGAGAATCGCGATGAAACTGCTGATGGCGGGGCCCAGCCCCTTTGTGCGTAAGGTGCTGGTTTTGCTGCATGAAACGGGGCAGGTGGATGATGTGGAACCGGTGACGGTCACAGCCGCACCCGGCGGTACGGACGCAGCACTGAAGGCGGCGAACCCGGTGGGCAAGATCCCTGCGCTGGTGCGGGACGAGGGGCCAACCCTGTATGACAGCCGGGTGATTTGCCGATACCTGAACGACCGCGGCGGCGCGGATTTGTATCCGGTGCAGGGCCAATGGGAGGTGCTGGTGCTGGAGGCCACTGCGGATGCGCTGATGGAGGCGGCGGTGCTGATGGTCTATGAAAGGCGGTTCCGCGATGAGGCGATCCAGTCCGAGGCGTGGATCGAGGCGCAATGGGCCAAGGTGACCGGCGCACTGGACGCGCTGAATGCGCGCTGGATGAGTCATTTGTCCGGGCCGATGGACATCGGACATATCGGTGTGGCGTGTGGGTTGGGTTATCTCGATTTCCGCCATGGCGATCGAGACTGGCGCAAGGGCCGCGATGCGCTGGCCAAGTGGTACGACGGGTTCGCCGCAAGACCGTCGATGCAAGCAACCGTGCCGGTTGGATAGCGTTCGCGGCCTAACGTTCGGTGGCGCATCGGCGCCCGTGTGTCCGTAGCACAGTTCAATGCCTCATAGGGCGAGCCGCTGGTGGCGGCATATCCCGGGCACAGCCAATGTGCCGGAGGGGTGGTTGGCGGGCGGTGCGCCCGTGAGTCTTATCAAAGGGTTAAGGCATCCCCCTGCGACCAACTGTGTCAGTTTGCGCGCTGGACGTGAGGGGGGGACCCCGCTAGATACCCCGATGAAACGGCCCGCGCGCGCGGGTTCTTTGTTATTTGGCCCCGTCCGGGGCGTTCGAAACTGGAGAGGTCACCACGTGTCGCACGCAGAACAAGACCACGACGAAACCCGGCGCGATTTCCTGTACTATGCCACAGGCGGTGCAGGCGCGATTGCCGTGGGTGCAGCGGTTTGGCCGCTGGTCCACCAGATGAACCCGTCCGCTGACGTTCTGGCTCTTAGCTCGATCCGCGTGGATGTGAGCGAACTGGAGCCGGGCACGCAACTGACCGTGAAATGGCTGGGCAAGCCCGTGTTCATCCGTCGCCGGACCGAAGACGAGATTGCAGCGGCCCGCGACGTCGACCTGTCCGACCTGCCGGATGATATCGCGCGCAACGAAAACCTTGGCGAAGTGGACGCGAATGACGCGAACCGTTCGCTGGACGAAGCTGGCGAATGGCTGGTGATGATGGGCGTCTGTACGCACCTTGGCTGCGTGCCTTTGGGCGACGCAGGGGATTTTGGCGGCTGGTTCTGCCCCTGCCACGGCTCGCACTACGACACGTCTGGCCGGATCCGCAAAGGTCCTGCGCCAACCAACCTGCCGGTTCCTGTAGCTGAATTCGTGGACGAAACCACGATCCAACTGGGTTAAGGGAGAGACCTGATGTCTGGAATTCCTCACGACCATTACGAACCGAAAGCGGCCTGGGAAAAAGGTCTGGCGAAACGTCTGCCCATCGTGGGTCTGATGTATGACACGCTGATGATCCCCACGCCTAAAAACCTGAACTGGATGTGGATCTGGGGCATCGTCCTGGCATTCTGTCTGGCGCTTCAGATCATCACCGGCATCGTTCTGGTGATGCACTACACGCCGCACGTGGACTTCGCGTTCTCGTCGGTGGAACATATCATGCGCAACGTGAATGGCGGCGCGATGCTGCGTTACATTCACATGAACGGCGCGTCGCTGTTCTTTGTGGCTGTTTATGCCCACATTTTCCGCGGCCTCTACTATGGGTCCTACAAGGCCCCACGCGAGATCACGTGGATCATTGGTATGCTGATCTATCTGCTGATGATGGGCACCGCGTTCATGGGCTACGTTCTGCCTTGGGGTCAGATGTCCTTCTGGGGTGCGACCGTGATCACCGGCCTCTTTGGTGCGATCCCGTTTGTGGGTGAGGCACTGCAGACTTGGCTGCTGGGCGGGCCTGCGGTGGACAATGCCACGCTGAACCGTTTCTTCAGCCTGCACTACCTGCTGCCTTTCGTCATTGCGGGCCTCGTGATCCTGCACATCTGGGCCTTCCACACGACAGGCAACAACAACCCGACCGGGGTTGAGGTGCGCCGCACCTCCAAGGAAGACGCAGCCAAGGACACGCTGCCCTTCTGGCCCTATTTCGTGATCAAAGATCTGTTTGCACTGGCGGTGATCCTCGTGGTGTTCTTTGCCGTGGTCGGCTTCATGCCGAACTACCTCGGCCACCCGGACAACTACATCGAAGCCAATGCGCTGGCGACGCCTGCACATATCGTGCCGGAATGGTACTTCCTGCCGTTCTACGCGATCCTGCGTGCCTTTGACGGCGACGTGTGGGTGGTGATCATTGCATCGACCCTCACGGGCGGCATCATCGACGCCAAGTTCTTTGGCGTGCTGGCGATGTTCGGTGCGATTGTGGTGATGGCGCTGGTGCCATGGCTCGATACATCGTCCGTTCGTTCGGGCCGCTACCGCCCGATGTTCAAGATGTGGTTCTGGGTGTTTGTCGTGAACTTTGTCGTTCTGACATGGGTTGGCGCGATGCCGGCTGAAGGTATCTATCCGTACATCGCCCTGATCGGTGCGACCTACTGGTTCGCGTATTTCCTGGTGATCCTGCCGCTGCTTGGCGTGCTGGAAAAGCCGGATGCGCAACCTGCGACCATCGAAGAAGACTTTGCCGCGAAATACGGTGGTGACGATGCGGGCAAGGCTGCCCCTTCGGCGCAACCTGCGGAATAAGGAGCGAAGACACATGTTCAAGAAACTCGCAGCAAGCGTCATCGCGACCTTTGCCCTGAGCACCGGCGTCTTTGCCGCCGGTGGAGCAGGCGAAGTCAAGAATATCGACTTCTCTTTTGACGGTCCGTTTGGCCAGTACGACCAGAACCAGTTGCAGCGCGGCCTTCAGGTTTACACTGAAATCTGTGCGGCGTGCCACGGTCTGCAATATGTTCCCCTGCGTACGCTGGGTGACGAAGGCGGGCCCGGCCTGCCCGACGATCAAGTGCGCGCCTATGCGGAATTCTACGAGGTCTTTGATCCCGAACTGGACGACTTCCGCGCCGCGACACCCAACGACCATTTTCCGGGCTCCAACCTCGAAAACGCGCCTGACCTGAGCCTGATGGCCAAGGCGCGCGCAGGTTTCCACGGTCCTTACGGTCTGGGCATCAACCAGTTCCTCAAGGGCATGGGTGGTCCGGACTACATCGCCTCTCTGCTGATGGGGTACACCGGTGAAGAAAAAGAAGAAGCCGGTGTAATCCTGTACGAGAACAAGGCGTTTCCGGGTGGCTGGATTTCGATGGCGCCCCCGCTCTATGGCGAAGACGTCGAATTTGCGGATGGTCACGCCAACGATCTGGAGCACGTGTCCGAAGACGTGGCGGCATTCCTGATGTGGACGGCGGAACCGAAGATGATGGCGCGGAAACAGGCCGGTTTTGTCGGCGTGATTTTCCTCACGATCCTGTCGGTTTTGCTGTACCTGACCAACAAGCGCCTGTGGGCACCGGTCAAGGCACGTTACAAGAACAAGTAAGCGCATCGGCGTTGTTAATCGAGGAAGCCCTGCCTATTGGTGGGGTTTTCTTTTTTGCGGATGTTAGAGGGGCTCTGCCCCGCCCTTCGGGCCCCCGTGGTATTTTCAGTCAGAAGAAACGGTTAGGGTCGCGGCCGTCTGTCCGGTGATCCGCGCCGTCACGATGTGGCCTTCGGACTGGGGCGCATCAAAGGTAACTTCCGCGAATTGCGCGGTGCGGCCCATATGCGCATTTTCCATCAGGATGTGATGCGTCTTGCCAATTTGCGCGGCAAGATGCGCGGCGACCTGTTTTTTTCCTAAAGCACGCAATTGCGCGGCGCGGGCCTTGATGGTGGGGCCGTCTAGCTGTGGCATCCGCGCGGCGGGCGTGCCGGGCCGCGGTGAATAGGGAAAGACGTGCAGCCATGTCAGGTCGCATTCTTCAACGAGCCGAAGCGCGTTGGCAAAGGCGTCCTCGGTCTCCGTCGGGAAGCCTGCGATGATGTCCGCGCCAAAGGTCATGTCGGGACGCAGCTTGCGGGCCTCTTGCGCAAAGGCAATAGCGTCGTCGCGCAGGTGGCGGCGCTTCATCCGCTTGAGGATCAGGTTGTCGCCGTGTTGCAAGCTGAGATGCAGGTGCGGCATCAGCCGGTGTTCTGTGGCGATGGCCTGCATGAGAGCATCATCCACCTCAATCGAATCGATGGAACTGATGCGCAGGCGCGGCAGGTCGGGCACCAGCCGCAGGATGCGCATGACCAGATCGCCCAGTTTGGGCGCTGCGGGCAGGTCAGCGCCCCATGAGGTGAGATCGACGCCGGTCAGCACCACCTCGTTGAACCCGCGGTCCACCAGCCGCTTGATCTGGTCGACCACCACGCCTGCGGGCACAGAGCGGGAATTGCCGCGACCGTAGGGAATGATGCAGAAGGTGCAGCGGTGGTCACAGCCGTTCTGGACCTGCACATAGGCCCGGCTGCGGGTGCCGAACCCATCGATCAGGTGTCCTGCGGTTTCGGTCACGGACATGATGTCGTCCACCCGCACGGGTTCGGTGCCAAAATCCCCGGCAAGATCCGCCCAAGTGGCCGCTTGCATTTTTTCCGTATTGCCGATGACGGTGTCGACCTCGTCCATGGCGGCAAAGCTGTCGGGGTCTATCTGTGCAGCGCATCCTGTCACGATCAGTTGCGCGTCGGGGTGGGTGCGGCGCAGCTTGCGGATGTCCTGCCGCGCCTTGCGCACGGCCTCTGCGGTGACGGCGCAGGTGTTCACCACAACGGCGTTCCGCAGACCGGAGGATTGGGCGATCTCTTCCATCGCCTTCGTCTCGTAGGCGTTGAGGCGGCAGCCGTGGTTGGAAAACACAGGCGCGGTCACAGGCTGTCCAGAAAGCTCTGGGTGAGGGTGCCGTCAAACACATGTGCCGTCGGGCCAGCCATCCAGACACCGTTGTCGCGCCAGTCTACTTCGAGCGTGCCACCGTCAAGCTCTATCGTCACCTTATGGCCGGTCAGACCACGGCGATGGGCCGCTACGGCGACCGCACAGGACGAAGAGCCGGAGGCAAGCGTGACGCCCGTACCCCGTTCCCACACCCGCATACGGATATGGTCAGGCGCGGTGACCTGCGCAAACTGCACATTGGTGCGCTCTGGGAAAAGCGGATGATGTTCCACTGCTGCGCCGCGGGTGGCGAGGTCAACCGCAGCCACATCGTCCACAAAAAACGTGCAGTGCGGATTGCCCATGCCGGTGGCCACGGGGTCGCCGTCAATGGGCAGGTGCAAAATGTCCACATCCTGCGCCAGCGGAATGTTCTGCCAGTCGAGCACGGGGTGGCCCATGTTGACTGCCGTCACACCATCGGGGCGCATTACAGCCTCAAGCTGCCCCCGTCCGGTCACGTTGACTCGCAGTTCGTGCGCCCCGGTCATCGTCATTTCGCGCGCCGCGATGCAGCGCGTGGCGTTGCCGCAGGCCGCCGACATAGAGCCGTCCGCATTGTAAAAGGTGATTGTCAGATCGTCGCCGCTGGCCACCACAGCCAGTTGGTCAAACCCAACGCCCCGGTGCCGGTCGGCCAGCGCCCGCACCAGATCAGGCGACAGGTCGAGCGCCCGCGCGCGGGTGTCTACAACGACAAAGTCGTTGCCAAGGCCATGCATCTTCATGAAGGGCCAAAGGAGGGGGGCGGTGTCCTGCATTTGGCGCATATAACGCTGGGGTTTACAGGAATCCAGTATGTCGCAGGAAATCCAATCAGAATCGGCTTGACCCTTTGCCTCACCCTTTCTAGATAGGCCGCCTAGTGGGCCGTTAGCTCAGTTGGTAGAGCAACTGACTTTTAATCAGTGGGTCGCAGGTTCGAACCCTGCACGGCTCACCACTGACTTCTTCGTACAGATAACGTACGTAAGCGCTGGCGGCAGGCTTGGGCCTGCGCGTCAGTCCGTTTGGGCAGCTTGTCGACTGTGCTATCGGTGGGTGCGACCGAAACGACGGTTGCTGCTGTGACGACGATGGCGCGGGCCGTATGGACAGGATCAATCCAAAGTAGACCGACCGCGCCCCTGCCGTCGGAATGCTGAGTGCATCAGACGGCCCACGCTTTTGCGTTGTCTTCCAGATGCGCGCGCGTCGTCGTGCCGGGAATGGCAAGGATGTTTGGCGACCGGGCAAGGAGTGTACGTAACGCCGCACCCGGATCGACAATTGCGCCCCGTTGCATTGGGTTCGCACCCAACGGACCATGCGGCACGAAGGCGATTCCCAGATCGTTCAGCCAGTCGATCATATCCTCCTGCGCTGGATCGCGCGCATCGGCGGGCGAATACCGGTTCTGCACTGCTGCAATCGGGGCGACCTTCCGTGCCGCCTCCACTTCGGAGCGGGACACGTTGGATAGCCCGATCATGCCGATCTTGCCGGCTTGCCGCATCTTTTCGAGTGCGGCCACACTGGCTGAGACCGGGGTGACGCCGTCCGGTGCGTGCACATAGTAAAGGTCGACCTTGTTCGTGCGGAGGCTTGCGAGGCTTTGATCAAGATGCCGGATCATCGCCTCGGGCGACGTGTCACGTCTGATATTGGTGGCACTTTTTTCGACGCCGCCCTTGGAGGCGATGAACATCTCGCCATAGCGTCCATCCTGATCCACAAGCGCGTCTGCGATCAGCCTCTCGTTCTCATGGGGTCCGTATGCGCGGGCGGTGTCGATATGCGTGATCCCGAGGTCACGGGCACGGCGGAGGAGGTCGATGCCACCCTGCCAGTCTGCATAGGGGCCGAAGTTGCGGGGCTGGCCAGTCAGACGCATCGCGCCATACCCGATCCGGTTCACCGTGCGCCCGTTCAGGAAAGTGAAACTGGTGTTGTTGGCCTTGGTCATGCCTTGGTTCCTTTCGGTTTGTCTGAAGGGAACATATCCAGCGATGGTTACTGCGGTAGTGGCATGAAAGGTAAGATTGTAATACGTCTGGCGTATGAGTGTTCGATTTGACCGGCTTACTCTTTTGGCGACCTTTGTCCGGATCGCCGAACGGCAATCACTGTCCGGGGCCGCACGTGACTTGGGCATGTCGCAACCATCGGTGTCGCGGCAGCTTGCAGCGTTGGAAGGTCGGCTGGGTGTCGTGCTGGTGCGGCGGACCACGCATGATGTGACGCTGACGCCGGACGGTCTCGCGCTGTTGGCGGATGCAAGGCGAATGCTCGGAGAGTGGGAGGCCATTGAGGATCGCCACAGCGCGGATCACGTGTTGCTCGGTACGATCCGCGTCGTTGCTCCGGTTGCGCTTGGTCAAAGCCTGTTCATGCAAGCCGCCGCACAGTTCATGGAGGATCATCCCGACATCACTATCGACTGGCGATTGCGCGATGATGCCATTCGCTTTGCCGAGGAAGGCTGCGACTGCTGGCTCAAGATCGGCCCGGTCCCGGATGAGACCCTCGTCGTGCGTGAACTGGCGCGGGTGGAACGTCTTGTCGTGGGGACGCGTCGATGCCGCGCAACCAATGCGGACAAGGAATTGGAAGCCATGCCATGGCTCACACTAGGACCGTTCGAGGGCAACCGGATCGCGTTGTTCGATCAGAATGGCGATGCGCGGCGCTTCACTGTCACGCCGAAATTGGCAAGCGATAACATCTTTGCCGTCCATGAAGCCGCGCGGCACGGCGTCGGCATAGCGATTATGCCGCGCTGGCTTGTCGGCGCTGAACTTGACGACGGGACTTTGGTCGATATGGCACCTGGCCTGCGCGCGGCACGCCTGCCGGTGAACCTCGCCCTTGCGCCGGGCGGTAAACGGCCTGCGCGCGTCGAACAGTTCTGCGCGGCTGTTCAAAACTGGTGCGAAGGCAGACTGGGCAGGGGCCACTAACAGCTGCCCTTGTGCAAAGTGCTGCGCCAAACGGGGCTGGATGTTCCTAGAGCAGCCAGAGGATCACGCCGGTCGCTAGCGCGCCGAGGGTCAGAATGCTTGCCAGTGTGGTCATGCGCTGATGCGACTGGGCCTCGACATCATGTTCTTTCATGCGTTTTTGCGTCTCTCTGCACTTCGTCACAGCCGCCCAGAATATGAGAACAGCGACCAAGATAAACACTTCGGCCACCCCTTTGGCGACAAGGGGATAATCGGTGTCTTTGAACACGGCCTTGAGCCCCAAGGCGAGTGCGATGCAGGCCATTCCCGTCCGCATCCAACCCGCAAACGTCCGCTCATTCGCGAGCATCGTGCGGTCCTCGGCCCAGGCCGTTCGTGTGTCTGCCAAATCGTTGGAACTTGGGTCATCCGAAAGGTCTGTGTCAGGCATATGTCATTTCCTTTTTGTCCTCTGCCCAAAGAGTTAGCACCCCCGAGCCTCTGGGGTGGAGGGCACACGGGTCTCTGGCGGCTTTGCTTTCCATCACGCTAGCATGTCGCCGGGTTCTCGTGCACTGTCGTGGAATGGAAGCGACAATTGTGGACAGCCCGACGCCATGACCTCTTCGGATAGAACGGAGTTGCCTGAGCATGTCAGGTCGTTGAGTCCGCTAGGGCAGTACCAGTGGCCCCGCAGTGAGACAGAGCAGACGATTGGGCATCTGTTCGACAAGGTCAAAATGGCGTTTGGTGGCGGGCAGGATGACGCTGCCATCGACACGGCCGAGCTGGAGAGACGGTCGGACGACGCCTTGGAAGCTGCCATCCGCGAGGCATTGGGCGCGGTTCTGCACGACGTGCTTGATGACGGATATCTCGGATGGGCGCGGCAGGATGTTGAGGGACAGGCAAAGCGGCTTTTTGTGCATCCACCGATGGATGCCAACGTTCTGTCAGATTGGGCCAAGCGCCGCGATATACCCGTTTTGTCGGAGGTGGCGCAGCTGCGCAACTTGTCCAACGCGCCCAGTCTTGTCGTCCCAAACCTAGAGCGGTTTTTTGGGCGGCAGGTTGATCAACTTGCGCCGCTTTTTGAGGTCTTTGATGCGCTGGCGGCACATTCGGGGCGTGTTCTGGTCGGGTGCAACAGTTGGGCGTTCCGGTTTCTTGAGCAATTTGACGAGGTGCAATTGCTGTTCGGGCAGGGGCATACCTTTCCGGCCTTTGATGCAGAGGCTTTGGCGATTGTTCTGGAACAGGGGATCGGCGCAAAGGCGACGGTAAAGTCTGTCGAAACGGGGCAGTCAATCTTTGAGCGCGATGGGGACGGCGCCTTGAACGATCCCTTCCTCAAGGACCTTGCCCAAGGGAGCCTTGGCCACCCGTGGGTCGCGGCCGAGATGCTTTTGCAGGGCATGGCCGAGGCCACGGAAGAAGACAAAGACACATCAGACAGCCAGTTGTGGGTACAGCTGCCCGCGGCGTGTTCGGTGCCCTCTTCGGCGCGCGACGCACATCTGTTCGCGCTGCACAGCCTTTTGATCCATGGACCCCGCAAGGTGGCGGATTTGGACCAGCTTCTTCCCAACCCACCGTCCAACGGGGTGTGGTCGTCGCTGCACCGCAACGGGTTCGTCAATCTAAAGGATGATCTGGTGTCCTGTGCTATCCGAAACTATCCAGACATCCGGAGCGAATTGAGCGCTGCGGGCTTTAACTTGGACAGATTGTAGCTGGACCTATGGAAGACCGCGTTCAAAGAGTTTCAAACCTGTTCAACGACATCAACGGTTGGGTGATCGCCGAGATTATCCTGAGCGTGGTGCTGGTGTGGGCGTTCATCAAATTCACGCAGAAATTCCTGCCATGGATCAGTGAGTTTCTGCCGGCCAAGCTGCGGCATCTGACGCTGAATTCTGTGCCGGTCTTGCGGGTGCTTGCCCTGTTGTTGCTGGTGGTTTGGATCGTCCCCCTGATCTTTAACATCACGCTGCAAAACTTTGTCTTTATCGCGGGCGCGTTGAGTGTCGCGGTTGGCTTTGCCGTCAAGGATCTGGCGACAAGTGTCATCGCGGGCTTTGTTGCGTTGTTTGAAAAGCCGTACCGGTTGGGCGACTGGATCAAGATCGGGGACGATTATGGTGAGGTCGTCACGATCGGGATGCGCGCGGTGCAGATCCGCACGCCCGACGACAATGTCGTTACCATTGCCCATGACCGCATCTGGACAGAGAATGTCCTCAACGCCAATGACGGTTTTGGAACTTTGATGTGTGTGGCGACGTTCTACGTTGCACACAATCAAGATACGTCTGCGGTGGCTGCGCTGCTGCGGACCGTGGGCAAGACAAGCCCATATCTCAACTTGGACCGCAGCGTGATTGTGGTTGCGGAAAACACGGCGTTTTGCATGGTCTACAAACTCAAAGCCTACCCGTTTGAACCGCGCAATCAGTTTGCCTTCATCACCGATATGACGGAACGCGGCAATGCCGCCTTGCGTGCGGCAGGCGTCTGCGACGCGTCCGTGCCGGATGATTTGATCACTGAAAGCGCTAGGTCGTAAGCCCGCGGCGCGATGCGTCTGTCGATTGAGGGGTAAAAGGCGTTGGAACCGATTAACATCCTGATTACGCAACTGCGCGAGATCGCGCGGGGGTCCATCGAACTGCTGCCTCAGATCGCAGTGGCCGTAGTTGTTCTGCTGCTCACCATCGGGCTGAACAAGGTCGTCAGCTTTGTGGTTGAACGCGTGCTGGCGCGCACGAAACTGCGGCCCAGCCTCAAAGAGCTGTTTTCCCTTCTGTCATCGATCCTAGTCTGGATTCTCGGGCTAATGATTGCGGCGGTCATCGTTTTTCCGGGGCTCACACCATCAAGCATCCTCGCAGGTCTTGGCATCGGCTCTGTCGCCATTGGCTTTGCTTTTAAGGATGTTTTCGAAAACTTCCTTGCCGGAATCATTATCCTGTTCCGACGCGAAATGCGGATTGGCGACTATATCGAGTGTGAAGGGATCGAGGGCGAAGTGGAACACATCGCCATTCGCGAAAGCCATATTCAACAAACTGATGGACAGTTGGTGATCGTGCCCAACTCGATCCTGTTCAAGAACCCCGTCGTCATTCGCACGCACCTGCCAACGCGCCGCGTGACGGTCATCTGTGGCGTAGCCTACGATGTCGATGTGGACGAGGCGCGCGACGTGATCCGCGCCGCCGTTGCGGATTGTGACAGCGTTGTCCAGCAGGACAAGCCGATCCAGATTTTCGCACAGGAGTTCGGGTCGTCCTCAATCAATTTTGAAGTGACGTGGTGGTGTGGTTCCAAACCGGGCGAGGTGCGTGCGTCGCGGGATGAGGTTGTGGCAAAGGTCAAGCGCGCGTTGGATGATGCAAAGATCGAAATTCCGTTCCCGTATCGGACGCTGACGTTCAAGGAGCCTTTGCCCATTGCGCAGGCAGAGGAAGCGTGACGCTGCTGACGGGCGGCATTTGGGCGTAGGGTTTTCCGGTCAAAGCGGGTTTTCCGCAGTCTGCCCGGTCGTGGGATCGTAGCGCCCGCCGCCAAGCCGTGCGTGCCCCCAATCCATGAGGGACAGCAACACCGGCTCCAGCGACCGGCCTGCTTCGGTCAAGGTATAGCGGTAGCGGACGGGGCGGTTCTGATACGGCGACTTTTCCACCAAACCCAGTTCCAGCAGCCGCTTGAGCCGGCTGGACAGGATATTGGTCGGGATGTGCTCTTCGCTATGCTGAAGCGCCTGAAACGTTTCTTTGCCGTGCCACATCAGATCGCGGACTATCAAAAGCGTCCACTTGTCCCCGATCACTTCGAGGCTGCGCGCGATGGAACAGCGCGAGCGAAAATCGAGCGTGCCGTCCAATTCGTTCACCTTTCCTTGTGGGTCCGCAAAGCAGTTTACCACAGTCACTTGCAAAGATGAAGTTACCTTGATACGAGGTCACTTGCAGAATTAAAGTGATGGGTCAAAGAGATGGACGAAACACGGCGAACCCTCATCGCACATGCCGCTGCCGCGACCGCAGCGCTGAGCGCGGGAACTGCCGTCGTCGCGACCCGGTTCGTCGTCGCTGATGTCGATCCTGTGTCGCTGGCGTTCTGGCGCTATCTGATCGGCGCGATGTGTTTTCTGCCTGTCCTGCCGTTTCTGTGGCCAAAGCACAGCCTGTCATTGCGTGATGTTGCGACGATTGCGGGTCTTGGTGTGTTGTTCTTTTGCCTTTTCACGTGGGGTTTCAACGCAGCGCTGGATATCATCCCGGCGGCACGCGGTGCGGTGGGGCTTGCCACTGTTCCCATTCAAACGCTGATCGTTGCGGCGTTGTTCGGGCGTGAGGCGATGACGGGGCGCAAAATCGCCGCTGTGGCACTTGCATTCCTTGGTGTCACGGTGGTGTTCGGTCCCGCTGCGCTGGGTGAGGTACAAACGGGTGCGATACGTGGTGATGTCTACATGCTTTTGGGCGTGTTTTGCGCGGCACTTTATTCAGTCTTCAGCCGCCACAGCTTGCGGGCGCACGGTCCACTTTTTGTCACGGCTCTGGCGATGATGTTCGGTGCGGTCGCCTTGTTCGTCGTATCTTTTGTCACGTCTGGCGGTCCGACATGGCCGGTGCTCACACCCCACGGCTGGGGCGCGCTTTTGTTCTTCGGAACCATTGCGGGTGCCGTGCAATTCGCCCTTTTCACGTGGGCACTGCGATGGTTGCCGCCCTCGACGACGGTGATCTACATCGCATTGAATCCGATTACGGCCATGTTGCTTGGCGCAATCCTGTTGGGTGAGGCGGTCACTGCCGCGCTCGTTCTCGGATTGGCCCTTGTCCTTTTGGCCATTGCACTCAGCTCGGGTCTGGTCGGTTGGCCGCGGCGCAGGTGACGGTCAGAAACGGTTGCGCGCCGACATCACATGCCGTCTTGCAGCCTGTGCGCGACCGTCCCTGTGGATCACCTGTGGAACCCTCTCTTGGATGCGACTTTTGGCAGCGATTCACAGCGCCGGGATATTCTCGGCAAAGACCACTTGGAGGCGCGGCAGATATTGGGGTTCGGCAGCCCCCCGAACCGCAGATGCGAGCAACTTGACCACCTCGCGCGCTTCGACCCGCGGGTTTTGATCAATCACCGCATCCAGAGTTCCGTCCAAAAGCATCCGCTTGGTCGCACCGGTAAGATCATGCGCGATAAAGACGACATCGCGGTGAATGCCCGCTTCGGCCAATGCTTGTCCGATCCCCTGATTGCCCGACCCGATACTGTAGATTGCGGATGGCGGGTCGTCGGCGAGGATGCGGCGCATTTCGGTATAAGCGCGGTCCCGATCGTCGCTGACTTCGACGATTTCCACAATCGTCAGGTTCCGGAAATCCTGTGACAGAATCGACTTGAAGCCCATCTCCCGTTCCTCGTGGCCCCGGTAGCTGAGCGAGCCGATCACGATGACCACTTTGTGGTTTTTGTCCGGGTGCAGGAACCGCCCCATGAGCAAACCAGCGAGCCGACCCGCGGAACGATTGTCTATGCCGATGTAGCCGGTCTTTTGCAAAGACGGCAGGTCGGACACCAGCGAGGCGACGGGCACCCCTTTCTCCGACAGGGCTTCAATGGCTGCGCGCACTGACGGGTGATCCAGCGTGACCAGACCAACCGCGTCCGTTTTGCCCACCAACGAATTCAGCCGCAGGGCCATGTGATCCGGGTCAAGACCATCCACCACATGCACCATCGGTTGGATCCCGCCATAGTTGCGCGCCTCTTCCAGCAGGTATTGATGCAGCAATCCCATGAACGAATTGCTGCCTGCGGGCAGAACGAAATCCATACGAATGGCCGCTTCTTCCTGAACGGGACCAAACCAGCCCCGCCGACGCGCGATTTCGAGCACGATGTTCCGCGTACGGTCGCGTACGCCCGTCCGGTCGTTCAGGACGCGATCAACGGTTGTAACCGATACGCCGGCCTCCTGCGCAATCTCTGCCAAGGTGACTTTCATGGGGTGCCTCGCTGCGATCCATCATCACCCATCAAAAAGCATCATTTTGCAGAAAGGAAAGGTAATTCCCGCGAAAATGGAACGTGAATGACCAAATCGACGGAAAATGGTGGAAAATGAAGTGCAATGATGTTTGCGAAGAAATCATTTCCTATCAAGGCTGGTCTCAGCAGGGACATTCAGATCCCTTGGGAGGGAAAATGCCTAATCAATCCACACTGTCACGACGGTCGTTTTTGACCTCATCAACCGGAGCCGCTGCATTGGCGGTTGCGACACCTCTGTATCTGCGACCCGAACGTGCGCGCGCCGCCACGGACCTTGCCGATGGTATGATGGGGGGACCCACGGGATTTGACGGTGCGGAACGCTATCAGTATGGCCCCGACACACCCGAAGGCCGCGCGATAAACGCGGTGCGTGCGATGAAAGATGCAGGTTCTGCGCCAGACCGCATTGTTCTGGGCCTGTCGGATGGGTCCATCGGTCAGATCACACAGCCTTTCCCGGCCGGTGCGCCGTCGATCAAAGAGCTGTGGGAGCAGGAAACCGGTATCACGCTGGACATCGTCGGCGTGCCCAACGGCCAGGAATTCACCAAGGTCATGCAGGACATCTCTACCAAGGGCGGTGGGTTTGATATCTATGCGGTCGAATGGAACCGTTTGGGTGATCTGGCGGAGTCCGGCGGTATCGTCAATCTGGATGAGTATGTCGAAACCCATAAGCCCGAATGGGACATGCCCGAGCGTGGCTATGTCGGAGGGGCACAGGGTGTCAGCCTGCTGAACGGCTACCGTGGGTCGACCTACGGTGTGTGCCTTGATGGTGACTTTCAGACCTGGAACCACCGGACCGATTTGTTTGGTGATCCGGCGGAGCAGGCCGCCTTTGCGGATGCGCATGGTTACGCGCTGGCGCCGCCCAAGACGTGGAAAGAGCATGATGAGATTGCCGCATTCTTTCATCGCCCCGATGACGGTCTGATCGGCTGCACCGATCTGCGCAATCAGGGCTGGGGGTACACCAACTGGTATCAGCGATACGTCACCATGGCTTCGCCCAACCAATTCCTGTTTGCAGACGATGGCACGGCATTGATCAACTCTGAACAAGGGGTGCAGGCAACGACCGAATATGTCGCGTCGTTGTCGCATCACTCGGCGGACGCGATTTCGTGGGGCTGGCCGGAGCAATACGGCAACTTTGCCACGGGGGGTGCCGCGATGACATGCGCATTTTCCAACCTGCCAAAGTTCCTCGACAATCCCGGCAATGACGGCTCGACCGTGACGGGCAAAGTCGGGTCGCACCTGCCGCCCGGCAGGGACCATGCCGATGGGCGTATCAGCCGGACTGTGCTGTGGTTCAATCTGTCGGCCTCGGTCTCGACCCAGTCGGAGCATCCCGAGCTGTGCTATCTGTTCCTGCAATGGCTGGGTTCGTCGCGGATCTATTCGTGGATGACGGCAAATCCGGGCGGGTTCTTTGACCCGTTCCAATTGGCCAACTTCTCTGACCCGTTGGTGCGCCAGACTTATCACGACTACCACATGGATATCGTGCGCGAATCCGTGCGCCGGACGGTGCCGACCATCAACTATCCGGGGGCAACGGCGTTCCACAACGCGCTGGACGAAAACCTGACCGCGGCGCTGACCGGTTCCATGTCGCCCGAGGACGCCATGGCTAATACCGAACGCCAGTGGAAACGCATCGCCCGCCGTGTCGGCGAGGACAAGCTGGTCGAAGCTGTGCGTGCAAACAAGGCGGCCTGGCCGGACCTGATTGATCCGGTCTGAGCCCGCACCCCGAGAGAAGAGGCAGGGGCTCCCGCCTGCCTCTTCCCGCCTGTTTCCGACTGATGGATGATCCATGCAACGCGCGATCCCTTTCGAGATTTTCAGATACGCCGTGATCCTTGGCATCGTCGCGATTTCGCTCGTGCCGACCCTTTGGATGGTTTCCATGGCGTTCAAGCCGATTGCCGAATGGTCTGCTGCCGGTGCCGACCTGACATGGTGGCCGCGCAACCCGACACTGGACAATTTCAGGTTCATCTTTGGCCAATCCTCGACCGATTTGATCGTGGCGCTGGAGCGCACGGCGGGGCGTCCGATCCTTGCCTCGCTGTTGACGGCCACATTCGGAACGCTGATTGCGATGACGGCTGGCACAGCGGCGGCCTACGGTTTGTCGCGGTTCGGACAGGGCGGCAATCTGCCCCTAGCGCTGATTCAGTTGCGCCTGTTTCCACCGATGGCGGTGATGATCCCGGTCATGATCATGTGGTCGTTTTTGGGTCTGATCGACAACTGGTTCGGGCTGTCGCTCATTTATGGGATCGTAACGCTGCCCTTTGCCTTTTGGCTGATGAAGACCTTTTTTGACGACATGCCGCGCGAGATTGAGGATGCGGCGTTGGTCGAGGGCTGCACACGCTGGCGTGTGTTTGTACGGGTCACGTTGCCGATGATGCGGCCTGCGCTGGCGTCCTCTGCGCTCTTTGTCTTTATCCTGAACTGGTCCGACTATCTGATCGCGTTGCTGCTGACGACACGCGATTGGGCGACAATTCCTGTTTATATGGCCTCGCTTTCATCCTCCATGACGGGCCAGCTTTATGGGGCCAAGGCCGCATTGGGTGTGATTGCAGCCGTGCCGCCGATCATCATGGGCATCGCGATCCAAAAGCACCTTGTGCGCGGCCTGACATTCGGAGCGCTGAAAGAATGACAAACGCGTCGACCATGGAACCGGTTGCCGAACGGCCAGCCGCGTCTGCATCGACCGGCGCGGGATTGGGCCTGTGGCTGACGTTGCCAGCGCAGTTGTTGGTCCTCTTTATTGCGCTGTTTCCGATCCTGATGCAGGTCTACATCTCTTTGACGGACTGGTCGCCACTGGATGGCATCCCATGGTGGCGGGCGCACGAGCTTTGGATTGGTCTGCTGAATTATACAGACTTGATGGCGGATAGCCGGTTCTGGGGTGCGCTGTGGCGGACCATGTTTGTCATGGCGGTTTGCGTGCCTGTTCAGTTCCTTTTGGGCCTTGGTTTGGCTGTCCTCTTTGTTGACGACTTTCATGGCAAGCGGGTGCTCTATTCCACATTGCTGGTGCCGATGATGGTGGTGCCTGCGGTGGCCGGATACATGTTCTTCATGCTGTTCCAGTCGGGCGGGCCGGTGAACGATCTGTTGTCGTTGTTCACCAGTGACCCGGTGCGGATTGCGTGGCTGTCTGACCCCGACCTTGCCCTGATTGCGGTGATGGTCGCGGACATCTGGCAGTGGACGCCGCTGATGTTTCTGATCCTGCTGGCTGGCATGATCAGCGTGCCCCAAGATCAACAGATGGCGGCGATTTTGCTGGGGGCTTCGTGGTGGCGGCGGTTCTTTACCATCGTGCTGCCCCGGATGAAGTCGATCATCATTATCGCATTGGCGATCCGGGTCATTGAGATTTTCAAGATTTTCGACACGCTGTTCATCATGACCGGCGGCGGCCCCGGCGTCGCGACCGAAACGATCTCTGTCTACATCTACAAGGTCACGCAACAGGAACTGATCTGGAGCTATGTCGCGGCCATCGCGCTGGCGATCCTGATCGTGCTGTCGGTGGTGTCCGTCTTTGCCATCAAGCGGATGCAGCGGGGGCAGGGCACATGAGCGAGATTGTGTTGGAAAACCTCGGCAAGACCTTTGGCGATTTCACGGCCCTTGCGGACATGAACCTGACCATTGCAAACGGGGAATTCATGGCTTTGCTTGGCCCGTCGGGCTGCGGCAAATCGACGACGATGAACATGATTGCGGGCATGTTGCGCCCGTCAACCGGGGCGATCCGGTTCAATGGGCGGGACATTGTCGACGTGCCCATGGCCAAGCGCGGCGTCGGGTTCGTCTTTCAGAATTATGCGATATTCACGCATATGTCGGTGCGCGAAAACCTCGCCTATGGTCCGCGGGCGCAAGGTGTCGCAGCGGCAGAGATCACCAAGCGCGTGCAGGCATTTGCCGAACTCCTGCAACTTGAGACGATGCTGGACCGCCCGGCCGCCGGACTGTCGGTCAACATTCTGCAACGCCTCGCTATTGGGCGTTCTGCCATTCTGGAACCGGCCATCTTTTTGCTGGATGAACCGCTGTCCAATGTCGACGCCGCCTTTCGTGCGGTCATGCGGTCCGAGTTGAAAAGCCTTCAGGGTCAGTTTGGGCAGACCATGGTTTATGTGACCCATGACCAATTGGAAGCCATGACGATGGCCGACCGGATCGCCGTGATGGATCACGGCAAGCTCTTGCAGGTCGGCACCCCGCTTGAGATTTACAACAACCCTGCGGACGCTTTTGTGGCCCGGTTCATCGGCGCGCCGGGGATGAACATCCTTGAAGGCACTTTGACCCGCCATGCCGATACTGTCTCCGCCGAGGTGGCCGGATTGGGATCAGTGACACTGTCACCGGCGATGCAAGGCGCAGCTGCACTGCAAGCAGCGCGCGAAGTCCAAATCGGGTTTCGGCCAGAACAGATCAATGCAGCCGATCAAGGACTTACGATGCAGGTGACCTTTGTCGAACGGATCGGGGCGCGCACCATCGTGCATATGGAACAAGGCGCATCCTTGGCCAAGGCTGTTCTGCCTGCCGATGTCCCGCCACCCGTGGCAGGCGACGCCTGGACCTTTGCCGTGCCAGATGACGCCATTCGCCTGTTTGATCCCGTCACCGGTCGAGCGCTTGGGGGGAGAACGCACTGATGGCCTCCATCCGTTTTGATAACGTTTCAAAGTCCTATGGCGATGTCGTGGCGGTCGATCAGGTCAGCTTTGAAGTGCCGGACAACGCGTTCTTCTGTTTTTTTGGCCCGCCCTTGTCGGGGAAGTCCACAATCCTGAAGCTCATCTTGGGGCTGGAAACACCTGACAGCGGTGAGATCTTTTTTGATGGGCAGCCCATGCACGACGTCAGCCCGCCGGACCGGAACGTCGCGATGGTGTTCCAGAACCTTGCCCTGTTTCCACACATGACGGCGCTGGAAAACGTGCGCTTTCCGCTGGTGGAGCGCAAGATCGACGCGGCCACGATCACCGCCCGTGTCGCGGAGGTGACGGAAAAGCTGCATATGGCCCACATTCTGCACAAACCGCCCGCCCAGCTGTCGGGTGGCGAGCGTCAGCGCGTGGCGATTGCGCGTGCGTTGGTGCGCGACCCGGTGGCCTATCTGATGGATGATCCGATCTCGGCGCTGGATGCGCGGTTGCGCGAGGAAACAAGGGTAGAGCTGCGCCGGATGCAGCAAGACATGGCGAAAACGCTGATCTACGTGACCCACGATCAGGAAGAGGCGATGTCGGTATCTGACCAGATGCTGATCCTGGACGCAGGCCGCGTGCGCCAGATTGGTGCGCCCCATGATCTCTATGATGCACCCAACAGCACATATGTCGCCTCGATGCTTGGCGCGCCTGCGATGAACATGGCGGGCACCGCCGAAGCTGCCGGTGCGCTGACACATGCACCTGATCTGGATCGTGGCGCAAAAACGGTTGGTATCCGCCCTGAACACCTCAGGGTGGCGCAAAAGGCGGGACCGGGGCGCGTGACTGCGATCGAACCCTTGGGGGCGACAACGATTTTGTCGGTGGAGGCAGCGGGCGTGACTTGGAAGGCCGCGCTGCGCGGCCAGCCAAAGCATGACATCGGGGCTGCGGTAGAATTGAGTGTGGATGCCGGTGGGCTGCATTGTTTCGATGCGCTGGGCAATACACTGCCCGCGGCATGAAGAAAGGCGTGTGAAGATGACACAACTGGAGTTGAAGCCAGACCCGGATATCCGGGTAAACAAGTTCAAGATCGGCTGCATCGGTGCTGGCATGATCATGGCGGAATGCCATCTGGCGGCGTATGCCGAGGCCGGGTTTGACGTTGTCGCCATTGCCTCACGCACTGCATCCCGCGCGGCAGAAGTGGCCAAACGCTGGTCGATCCCGGTGGTCCACGACACGCCCGCCGCTCTGATCACAGATCCAGATGTCGAGATTGTGGACATCGCCTATCCACCCGACCAACAGCCTGCACTGATCCGCGCGGCGCTGGCCGCCCCCAACGTCAAAGCGATCCTCGCCCAAAAGCCGCTGGCATTGACGCTGGAAGAGGCGATTGCCCTGCGCGATGAAGCCGTCGCAGCGGGCAAGATCCTGTCGGTCAACCAGAACATGCGGTTTGACCAGTCCATGCAGGTGCTCAAGCAGCTTCTGGATCAGGGTGCGCTGGGTGATCCTGTTTTTGCACAGATCAACATGAACGCCATCCCACATTGGCAAGGGTTTCTGGCCGAGTATGACCGACTGACGCTGGCGAATATGAGCATCCACCATCTGGACGCGTTGCGGTTCCTGTTCGGGGAGGTGGCAGAAGTGACGTCCGTCACACGTCAGGACCCACGAACCAGCTTTGACCATGACGACGGCATTGTCGCCACGACATTGCGCTTTGCCTCGGGTGTGTTGGCGCTGTCGCTGGAGGACGTATGGGCCGGACCACGGCAAGACGGGTTTGAGGACGATCAGGTGATCACGTGGCGTGTCGAGGGCACAAAGGGTGTCGCCAAGGGCAGCATCGGCTGGCCCACAGGCGCGCCCTCCACCCTCAGCTATGCCAGCGCAACACACTCGAACGGCAAATGGGTCACACCCGAATGGGACACGATGTGGTTTCCGCACGCCTTCATCGGCGTGATGGAACAGCTGCAATACGCGGCAGAAACCGGGACGGAACCTGCGCTGAACGTGGCTGACAATGTCCGGACCATGGCGCTGGTCGAGGCCGCCTATCAATCCATCGAACACGGAAAAACCGTGCGCATGAACGACATCAAACACGGAACGGGAGGAACAACAACATGATGCAGACAGGTATATTCTCGGGGTATTTTCCCTACACCTTGGAAGAAACAGCCAAGGTCATCCGGTCGCACAATTTCAATTGTGTGCAACTGGATATGCATTTCAAAGACCTGGATGTCACGGACGGCCAGATCACCAAAGACAAATGTGTTCAGGTGCGCGAGACGTTTCGACGCCATCACCTGCCGGTTTCGGCCATCTCATGCTACACCAACATCATCAATCCCGACCTCGACAAGCGAAAGGTTCTGCTGGATCGGTTCAAGGAAATCCTGCGGCACGCGCAGTATCTGGGATCGCCCTATGTCTGCTCTGAAACGGGGACCTTCGATACCGAAAGCGACTGGGTGCACCACCCGAAAAACAAGACCGAAGAGGGCTGGGACGACTGCCGCACGGTCATCGCGGAACTGGCGCAATATGCCTATGACCACGGGGCGGTGTTCCTGCTGGAAACCTATGTGAACAACGTCGTCGGCTCGGTCGAAGAAACCTTGCGCATGTTTGCAGAGGTCGATCATCCTGGCCTCGGTCTGATCATGGATCCCACCAACTATTTTGAGGATCACAACATCGACAAGATGGACGCGACGCTGAACCATGTCTTTGATGCCCTGTCGGACAAGATCTATCTGGCGCACGCCAAGGATGTCGCCCGCGCCGAAGATGACGGTGCGGAAAAACACGCCGATATCGGCGATGATGATGCCGCCGAAAGCCACACATTCCGCGGTGTTGGGGCCATCGAACTGCCCGCGCCGGGCTTGGGTGTGCTGAACTACGATCTGTATTTGCAGAGGTTGGCGAAAAAGCATCCCAACATCTCCATGATCATCGAGCATCTGGACGAAAGCGATGTGCCGCGCGCCAAGGCGTTTCTGGATCAGAAGCTGTCTGAAAACGGTCTCTGACACGCCGCGCCCGGACCTTGGCGGGTCCGGGTGCCTCTCCAACCCTCAGAACAGGAGCCGAACGTGACCACTGTGACAACCAACATTCCGCCACGCGACTATCGACTGTCTGACGAGAACGCGCAGCTGGCTTTTGCGCGCGGACTGGCCTCGGCCGAGTGGTATCACACCGACGTGGACCGCAAGGCGATCAAGGCGTTGATGAAGCGTCACGACGGGCCCGCGATCCGGGACACGCTTATCTGGCTTGGCCTGTTGGGGGTGTCAGGTTTGGCCGTCATCGCCCTTTGGGGGTCGTGGTGGGTTTTGCCCTTTGTACTGATTTACGGCGTGCTTTACGGGTCCGCCTGCGACGCACGCTGGCATGAATGTGGTCACGGCACCGCGTTCAAGACGGCGTGGATGAACGATGCAGTTTATCACTTTGCGAGTTTTCTTGTGATGCGCAATCCGGTGACATGGCGGTGGAGCCACGCACGCCACCACACCGATACCGTGATCGTGGGGCGGGACGCCGAGATCGCGGTGATGCGCCCGCCGGACTTGCTCAAGGTTGTGCTGAACTTCGTCGGCATCTTTGATGTCTGGTATTCGATGAAGGCGCTGTTGCTGAATGCGGCGGGTGTGTTGCAGGAACACGAGCGGAGTTTCGTCCCCGAGGCTGAGCACGGCAAGGCCGTTGCCGCAGCGCGCGTGCATGTCGTCATCTATGCGGCAACGATTGCGACGGCGATTGCCATCGGGTCCTGGCTGCCGCTGGTGCTCATTGGTGGCCCGCGTATGTATGGGTGCTGGCATATGCTGATGACCGGACTCTTGCAGCACGGCGGGCTGGCAGACAATGTCACGGATCACCGGTTAAACTCGCGCACGGTGCTGATGAACCCGGTCAGCCGCTTCATCTATTGGAACATGAACTACCATGTCGAACATCACATGTTCCCGATGGTGCCGTTCCATGCGCTGCCGCAATTGCACGCGTTGATCAAACACGACCTGCCCGCACCGAACCCGTCGATCTGGGACGGCTACCGCGAGATGATCCCCGCGTTTCTGCGGCAGTTGCGCAATGAGGATTACTATGTCCGGCGCGCCTTGCCGCCGACCGCGAAACCATACCGCGAAGACCTTCACGAGATTTGAGAGGCCCTGATGTCTGACTGGATTGACGTATGCGCCACCGACGACATCGAGGAAGAGGATGTCATTCGCTTTGATCATGGGGCGCGCAGCTTTGCCATTTACCATTCGCCCGAAGGGGAATTCTTTGCCACCGACGGTCTCTGCACCCACGAACAGGTGCATCTGGCCGACGGGTTGGTGATGGATCACATCATCGAATGCCCCAAGCACAATGGCCAGTTCAATTACACAACCGGCAAGGCCACGCGCCTGCCCGCCTGTGATCATCTGGGCACCTATCCGGTGCGCGTTGAGGGTGACCGCGTTCAAATCCAACTGAGTGAGTGACCCCGATGCCCCGAACCAGACCCACCATTGCAGACCTGCGCGCAATCCGCGGCACGCGCCAGTTGACCATGCTGCGGGTGCTGACCCTGCAAGAGGCGGAAGCGGCGGAGAAAGCGGGCATCGACATCGTTTCGATCCCGCCGGACCTGATGCTGAACCGCGAATACCGCGATGCAGCGCCCAGCCTGTTTTCCATGCCCGGCGATAATTTCTATGAGATCGGCGGCCCGGATGATTTTCTGCGCTGGTCGTTCCAGATGTACCGGGCGGGTGCCGATGCGGTCTATTGCAGTGCAGGTTTTGGCACGGTGAAAAAGATGGCGGATGAAGCGATCCCGGTGATCGGCCATGTGGGGCTGATCCCGTCCCGCGCCACTTGGACCGGGGGATTCAAGGCCGTTGGCAAAACCGCCCGGTCCGCGATGGAGATTATGGAAGCGGTGCGCAGATACGAAGCCGCCGGAGCTTTCGGGGCAGAGATAGAGGTGGTCCCGGTCGAGGTGGCGGAGGAGATCTGCAAACGCACGTCGCTGTTCCTAATTTCCATGGGCGCAGGAACGGGGTGTGACGCGCAATACCTGTTTGCCGATGACATTCTGGGCCAGACGCAGGGAAAAATGCCCCGCCATGGCAAGGTCTACCGCGATTTCAACGCCGAATTCGCACGCCTTCAGGACCAGCGGATTGCGGCATTCAGTGAGTTCAAGGCCGACGTAGACAGCCGCGCCTATCCAGAAGACCGCCACATCGTCAAAATGGACCCAAGCGAGTTGGCGACATTCCTCTCGGAACTGGATGCAGCCACATGAGGCTTTATGGGCAAGACCTGACCCGGCGCGAGGTTGCGGCCTTGTCCGGTGATCTGTCCCAGTTTGCCGGTGTCCGGCAGATGGTGCTGTCTGACGGTGCGGAAGCTGGCCAAAGGGCGCTGGAGTTTCGCACCGGAACAGGCCTGCGTTTCACTTTGATGGTGGACCGGTGCCTCGATATCGGCAGTTGCGACTACAACGGAATGGCCATTGGCTGGAACTCTTCCGCGGGGTTCCGCAACCCGGCCCTGCACGAGGCCGAAGGCGAAGGTGGTTTGGGGTTCATGCGTTCATTCTCGGGCCTTGTGATGACCTGCGGTCTGGATCACATCCTTGGCGGGTATGAGGCAGAGGTGCCGGAGTACAATTATCCCGGTCGCCCCACCGCATCATACGGCATACACGGGCGCATCGGCATGTTGCCAGCCCGGCTGACGGGCTATGGCGAACGCTGGGAGGGTGATCGATGCTTTCTTTGGGCCGAGGGGTGTGTTCGGCAGGCGGCGGTCTTTGCCGAAGACCTTGAGCTGATCCGCCGCGTCGAGGTTGAGGTTGGCACCAATGACATCGCGCTCAGCGACGAGGTGCGCAACCGCGGCTTTAACCGCACGCCGCATATGCTGTGCTATCATATCAACATAGGCCACCCGGTTCTTGCTGATGGCGCGCGGTATGTGGCCCCCATCGAAGACGTGGTTTGGGCCGCCCATGCGGACAGTTACAAGGATCAGGGCGTCGGATATGCCCGCCCATCCGGTCCCGCTGATACGTTTCGCGAACAGGTCTGGCAGCACGAGATGAAGGCCGACGCGGCAGGCAATGTCGCTGTCGCCCTGATCAACGATGCCTTGCCGCTGGGGTTGGAGGTCACGACATACAAGGCCGAATTGCCTTGCGCCTATGAATGGCAGCACCTGCAATCGGGCGGCTATGCCTTTGGTATCGAACCATCAACCCATCACGTTCTGGGCAATGGCTTTGCCCGCGAGAGGGGCGAGATGATCTGGCTGGATCATGGCGACAGCCGCCACTACCGCGTCGGGTTCAAAGTCCTGACAAACGCGGATGAAATCCAGCGCAGCGAAGCCGCAATCACGGCAACCCAGCCGCAACCGGCCGATCCGTTTCCGGTGCCCTCCGGCGATTTCAGAGCCATTCCGGGCCGGGGATGACACCGGGGATTGTCATTGCCGGGGCGGGTTACTGTGGCGTCTGCGCGGCCCGTGCTGCGCGCGAGGCCGGCTATGATGGCCAGATCACAGTGATCGGGGATGACCCAGAATGGCCCTATGAGCGCCCGCCCTTGTCGAAATGGGACGGTGTGGCGCCGCGCCTCCAGCCAATCTTTGCGGAGGATTGGTATGCCGGGAACAACGTTGATCTCAGACGCGGCATACGCGTCACCGGCATCGACCGCGCGGCACGAACCGTCGCGCTGGGCACGGGCGAGGTTCTGCAATACGCGCACCTCCTGCTTGCCACGGGTGCATCCCCACGTCGCTTGCACGCCAATGCCGTGCCGGGTGCGCGCCCCAGCTACCTGCGCAGTTACTCCGACGCGCAGATGTTGGCGCAGGGTATTTCAGCCGGTGCAGATGTCTTGATCATCGGGGGCGGCTTCATCGGGTTGGAACTGGCGGCCACCCTTGCCGCGCGCAAGGCTTTTGTTCATGTGGTCGAAGCACAGGACCGGATACTGGCCCGCGCCGTTCCGTCTGACATTTCCAAAATGGTGCTGGATTTGCATTTGGACCGGGGTGTGACAGTCCACACGGGCACCGCCGTTGACGCCATCAATAACGGCGTCGCGTTCCTGTCGTCCGGGCAAAGCGTTCGGGCCGAACATGTGATTGTCGGCATCGGATCCGTACCCAACACCGACCTCGCTGTGGATGCGGGTCTGAGGGCGGACAACGGGATTTCGGTTAACGAGCGTTTTGTTACCCAAGATCCCGATATCTTTGCCGCTGGTGATTGCTGCAATGTACCGATCGCAGGTGCGGGGCGGGCGCGGTTTGAATCCTGGCAAGTGGCCGGGGATCAGGGGCGTTTTGCCGGGCAGGTCATGGCAGGGGCAAGGCCTGACCCGCTGTCGCCGCCCTGGTTCTGGTCGGATCAGTTCGGCCATTCACTGCAAGTTGTCGGTCAGCCGTCAATGGGTACGCAAACCGTGCTGCGCCGACTTCCCCAAGGCGGAATGATCGCAATCGAAACGCGGGCAGACGGGCAAATTGCATATGCTGCGGGCTTTGCGCCGGGCAATGCCGTTGGTCGCGACATCAAGATCATCCAAAGACTCATGGACGGCGGCGTTGTGGCCGATCCGACGCTGCTGTCCGACCCTGACACACCCCTGAAAGCCATTCTGAAACGCCGCTGAGCCGCCGCCAGACACATCACAGGAGCCGCACATGACAGATTTTTTCAAGGACATCTCGCCAATTGCCTTTGAGGGGCCGCACACAAAAAACGAATTTGCGTTTCGCCACTACAACCCGGATGAGGTGGTGTTGGGAAAGACCCTGAAAGAGCATCTGCGCTTTTCTGCGGCCTACTGGCATTCGTTTGCGTGGCCCGGCGGCGACCCGTTTGGCGGACAGACCTTTGACCGTCCTTGGTTTGGCGACACGATGGATCTGGCCCGGATAAAGGCGGACGTGGCGTTTGATATGTTTCAGAGGCTGGGCATCCCGTTCTTTTGTTTCCACGACGCCGATGTTCGTCCCGAAGGCACGGATTTCGCCGAAAACACCCGCAATCTGGAAGAGATGGTCGACCACTTCGCCGAAAAGATGGAGGCGACCGGGGTCAGACTGCTTTGGGGCACGGCGAACCTTTTTTCGCATCGTCGGTTCATGGCGGGTGCCGCGACAAATCCAGACCCGGAGGTGTTCGCCTTCTCCGCCGCCACGATCAAAACCTGTATGGATGCGACGATCAAACTGGGCGGAGAAAATTACGTCCTCTGGGGTGGGCGCGAAGGGTATGAGACCCTGTTGAATACGGATTTGGGACGCGAACGCCAGCAGGCAGGCCGGATGCTCCAGATGGTTGTGGATTACAAGCACAAGACCGGCTTTGAGGGCGCAATCCTGATCGAACCCAAGCCGCAGGAACCCACCAAGCACCAATATGACTATGACGTCGCGACGGTTTACGGCTTTCTCAAGGAATTTGGGCTGGAAGGCGAAGTGCAGGTAAACATCGAACAAGGCCATGCGATCCTTGCCGGGCACAGTTTCGAGCACGAGTTGGCCATGGCGCGGGAATTGGGCATCTTTGGGTCCATCGACATGAACCGCAATGACTACCAATCCGGCTGGGACACTGATCAGTTCCCCAACAACGTTCCCGAAGTGGCGCTGGCTTATTACGAGGTACTCAAAGCTGGCGGGTTTGCCACCGGCGGTACGAATTTTGATGCAAAACTGCGACGCCAGTCGCTGGACCCCGAAGACCTGATCCTTGCGCATATCGGGGGGATGGACACCTGCGCCGCGGGCTTCAAGGCTGCCGCTGCATTGCTGGAAGATGGTGCATTGGAGGACGCACGTACCGACCGGTACGGAGTGTGGGATACCGAGTTTGGCAGAACCCTGATGCAATCGGATTTGTCAGAGATTGAAACTCTGACCAGACAAAGGGCGATCAATCCGCGTCCAAAATCCGGCAGGCAGGAACGTCTTGAAAACTTGGTCAATCGTTTCGTGTAATGAGCTCCGGCCTACGGGTTAAAATTTTTCCGAGGTGTCGATCCGCGCAGCTGCGGTATGTTCTTGGTGCGCGCAAAGGTCCCCTAGGTCATTGCGCCCAAGGCTTCGGCGACGGCTTGTGGCTGCTCGTAAATCGCCATTTGCCCAGCATCCGGCAAGGCCAGAAGTCGTAGATTGCCCTGCGTGTCGGCCAGTGCGCTGATGTCTTTGATCGGATGAAACACATGCGCTGTTCCGTGTACAAACAAGACCGGCGCTGCATCACGAGCGGCCTTTAGGGTCGTCGACCAATCGCTGCCCCACAGGGCCACGTCCCGGACAATCTGATCAGTATTCTCAAAGCAAAAGGTTAGCAGATCCCGCGTGGTTTCATAAAACGCGAGATCGGACAGTCGGGCCCGATCTGCGGGGCTGTCCTTGTGAAAGAACCGGATAATGTGATCTTGCCCGACGGCGCCAGCGTGAAACAGCCGGCGCGCGGCCTGATAGCCCAAGCGCAGCGCTGGCGTTGCGACATGTGCGCCGACGAATGAACGGCGGATGCTGGCAGGAGTGTTGTCAAACTGCGTCAATGCGGTGACCGGTGCCCCGGTCGACAACAGGGCTAGCCCAGCCACCGTTTCGCCCCGTGCTGCGAGGCGTTCGACGGCGCGGGCCGCAATGATGCCCCCCTCGCGGTGTCCGACCACAAGAGGGTTCGGACCGCTCACCGCCAACAGCATATCCAGCCATGCGTCCAGCATTTCGTCCGATGCGTCGTCGCCTGCAAGACTGCTTTTTCTGAACCCCGGGCGGACCGGGGCTGTGACGGCAAATCCCTGCGTGACCAATGCTGCGCGAAACCCCTCGGTTTCTTCGGGGCAAGAGGAGGTCGTGAAATAGAGCAAGGGGCGGCCACGACCGTATCGCACAACCTGCAAGGTGCCGGTTGGTCCGTTCAGCTCTATCTGCTCAAATCCCGCGCCGCCTTGCGTATCTTCAGCTGTCGGCACCACATCCAGGACTTGCCGCAGAAGCGACAGGAACTGGACCAGTTCCACCTGCCGCTTGGTGCCTGTCTTTTGCAGCAGCGATTTGATGTGACTGCGGATCGTTGGCAGGCTTCTGTCCACGTCCCCCGAGATTTCTTGCGCCGTGCGGCCCTCGAACAGTCCGCGTGCGACTCGCAATTCCGCCTCGGTGAGGTTGAAGCGATCCGCAAGCTCGCCTGCAAAGGTCGGGCTCCAATCCATCAGGGACAGGTACAGCGCCTTTTGCGCGGCTGGATACGCGGCGGCGACGGCGGCCTTTACCGATGTCTCAATGGCCAAGAAACTTCTTTGCTGCGATCCGCCGCCGATCCTGAACACATCGTGTCTGCTGTTGCTTTGAGCGTCGAGGATCGGCGTGCGCGCGGACAGAATGCGATGCCCGTCTAACCCCTCTTTGGAAAATAGGTTCGTCGCCGCAGAATTCAGCGCCAGCACCGTGCCAGCCGCGTCGAGCAGCACCACAGGGACAAGGATACGTTCGAGCGCCGTGCCCGGCATCGTCGTTTGCAGATGATCAGAGTGCTCCAACGCGTCGGCAATGACCGGCGAGACCTCGGTCAAGGCGGCCTCTGCGTCGTCTATGATTGCATCAAACCATTCGTCCCAAGCCTCAAGATAGTCGTCAAAGCGATCAGGCCGGATCGCAACCCCGTAAGCTGAGGAAACGAAATTGAGCATCCTGTCTTTGGCGTTCGACGTCATTCATCGTCTTTCAATATGTCACCACCGGCGACTGGCACGAAATTCTTTCACTTCTGGTGCGTCTGACCTGAAAGCACCGCAAATTTTCATCAATGTTGATGATAGATCAGAGTTTGCCACTGTGTCAGCACAGAGCGCATGACATTTATTCAATCTATTCCAGTTGCCAAAAATTCTTCTTTTTCGCCGCGACCTGGCTGGCTTTTGTACCCGGCGGCACCCGCGCGCGCGTGGCGATCTGCCCTGGACGACGCGCGCCATTTTCACCTGTCTTCCAAAGGTTTCCTGCGATGATGCCATGCCCCCCTTGGACCCGCCTGCACGTGCGCGGATTTCCAGTGATCTGCTCGCTTTGTGCTGTGCTGATGGTGGCAACACCATCCGGCGCGCAATCTCCGCCACCGGCCTGCGAGGAGCTTATCCAGCTGTATATCGAGCTTGCCGAGCGGTCCGGTCAGGTGATCACCGCCGGTCAGGCGCGTGCAGAGGTCATGTCCGAAAATCCAACCAACGAAGAGTGCGGCGCCATGCTCGCGCTGTTCCCAAAGACCCAGTAACCGTCACATGCGTTCCTTCCTGCTTGCCTCCGCCCTCAGTGCCGCAACGATTGCACACGCCCAAGACACCACGATGATTGTTCTTGATGCGTCAGGGTCGATGTGGGGACAAATCGATGGGGTCAACAAGATTGTCTTGGCCCGCGAGGTTGTGCGCCAAAGCCTCGCTACGCCACTGCCGGGACGGTCCCTTGGGCTGATGGCCTACGGGCACAATCGCAAAGGCGCATGTAGCGACATCGAATTGCTTGTCCCACCGGCCCCAGACAGCGCCGTGGCGGTTGCGGCGGCGGTAGACACCATCGACCCAAAGGGCAAAACGCCGCTCACCGAAGCCGTGCGGCAGGCTGCAATCGCCCTGCGGTACAGTGAAACCCGCGCAACCGTTGTGCTGGTGACCGACGGTCTTGAAACCTGCGGGGCCGACCCCTGCGCCCTTGCGCGTGAACTTGAGCGGACAGGTGTGGATTTCACCGCGCATGTTGTGGGGTTTGGTCTGTCCAGGGCGCAGGGCGCAGCCGTGTCCTGCATCGCCGAGGAAACCGGTGGCCGCTACTTTGACGCGGGCAACAAGGGAGAGCTGGCGTCGGCATTGTCCATGGTGGTCACGCAAAACGTCCCGCAGGATGCCGTGATTGACCGTCCGCCGCAGGTGGAGCCCAAGCATAACCTGCAAATCAATGTTCAGCTTTCCGCCGACAGTTCTCCGCTAGAGGATGGTCAGATCGACAAACTGTCGCTGGACCTGATCCGCCAAAGCGACGGGGTGTCGCGCCGCATCTCTTATGAACCCTTTGTGGCTCTGAAGCTGGAGGAAGGCGACTATATCGTGCGTGCGGGTTACGAAGGCGGCAGCGTCGATGTGCCGGTCACGGTCGAGCGGTTCGATACCGCCCACGCCACCATGGTGCTCGACGCTGGCGTGGTGGACTTTCAGGCCATCCCCCTAGCGCCCGACCTGATCGACCCGCGGGTGATCTCTTGGGAGGTCACACATCTCGAGTCCGGTCGCAAAATGGGGCGTTTTGAGCCAAAGCTGCGGTCGGTTTTTGCAGCGGGCCGCTACGAGGTCAGAGCCGTGTTGGGGCGCAAACAACAGACGGCGCCCGCCCCGGTAAAGGTCACGATTGCAGCAGGTGATGTCCGCGAGGGTGAGATCCTGCTGCCGCATGGCGCTGTGCGCATCACTGCCATTGATGCAGCGGGCAACACGCTGCCCGACAGTTTTCTGCGGTTCAGCCTGTGGTCGGCAATGGATGACGGAACGCCGGACCGCATGGTGTTCAACGCAAACGGCACACGGGATGCGTTGCTGGCACTGCCGGGCGACTATGTCCTGGTCATCGAAGACTGGGGAATAGCCAAGGGGGGCAAACGCAAGATCACCCGCCCACACACGGTCAAACCCGGCGAGCAGAACGTGCTGCGGGTTGTCATGCCCGCCGACCCAGCCGCCGCCTTGCAAGAGGTGACGCCATGAGGGCGAAACGCCGGATCAACCGGGTGCCGCGCCTGCTCAGCGCGCTTGCCGCGCTGGCGTTGCCGGGCATTGCCCAAGCCGCCTGCACCAACGATCTGCCCGGTCGTGGGGTGCTGAACGTCTACGCCGATGCGATGTCGTCGGCGGTGATTGGCGGCATCAGCGCCAATCAGTGCGGGATCGAAGTGACGGATTTCTGCGCCAATGGGCGCTGCCTTGCCTTTCTTGATGGGTTGAGCGGTTACATTGGGGTATCAGGCCTTGCGAGCGGTACGATCGGGCCACCCCCTGTCACGTTTGAATACCGCGTCGACGCGGTTGGTGGCAGCCTGCGCTTTATGGGGCAAAGTCAGCGGTTTGAGGTGTCCGGGAACGATACCATCCGCATTACACCTGCCGCCGATCATGTGGTCCTGAGCCTGCCTGACCCGCTGCCCAAAAACATCCGCCTGACCAGCACCGGGTCTTCCGGGTGGGAGGCGGTTATGCCCGATTGGGTTGGTGTGCCTGTACCTGTCACGGTCTATCTCGACCGGCTCAGCGCGGACGTCGCCACGCTCGAATTGATTGCCGAACATCAGATGCTCACGATGGATATGCGCCTGACACTGGCCCGGCTGGGCAGCGGGCCCGATGTGCCCCGCGTTGACGCCGCGCCTCAGCCGGACGCAGAGACCGCCTGCGACAGAAGCCACGATATCGCGCACTTGGTCGGTCAGTACGGACAGCAGGCACAGATCGACGCCTTTTACGCGGCTGTGACAGCGGCAGGCATAACCGACTGGGATGCGAGGACCGAGGCGCAATGCCTCGACCTTTTGACCGCGCTTGAAATGGGTGGCTTGCCTGCGATGGGTCTTGGTGGCCCGGCTGAGGCACCGGCAACCACCTGTGAGACGCTGGCGGACAAACTTCGACCCATCCTGCGCGGCCCACAAAGTGAACAGAAACGCGCGGTTCTGGCGACCATGGTGTCGCTCGGGATCACCTCGATTGACCCCGCCAACCCGAAACACTGCGCCGAGATCAAGGCCGCGCTTAAGCGCTAGAAAGGGACGATGACGATGAGGAAAATTGTACTGACCGTTCTGGCCGTTGGGGTTCTGGGCGCGGCGGGCATCGCGGCGATTTGGGCGCTTCCGCAGGAAGAACCGCCCGCGCTTCGCCTGCGCGCGATGCTGGTGGAGGGCGGCGTGGACGTCACCAACAAGGTGGAGTGGTTTCTTGAGCGCGACGATGCGTGGCTGGGTCCGGATGTCGACACCGTATCGGTTGCTGTTCCCGGCATCTATACGGCGGAGTTCGACATTCTGGGCGGCGCTCCGTTCACGGCAGAGGCCACGCTGGGCGAAGGGCAAGGCGGTGAGGTTCTGGCCCAACTGGACGCCGCGCTGGTGGAAATCAAACTTGATGAAGATGCACGCGACGGGCCGGTCTCACTCCGGTTTGAATCGGATGTGTCGATGGGCAGCACAGGATTGCGCGTGTCACAAGACGGCTACGTCCGGGCGCTGGTGTCGCGCGACCTGCGCAAGCTGGAGCTTGAGTTGCCAAACCAAAATATCCCCGTCACCGGCGATTTCGCATCTGGCGCGGTCATGCCCTTTGAACTGACGGACGGTGCCGTCACTCCGATCAACTGAAACACACACAAAGCAGGTCCGCGATGAAGATCAACACACGCACATTCCTGTTTGCCACCGGGGTACTGCTTGCCAGCAGCCAAATGTCACAGGCTTCGCCGTGTCAGGCGCTTGCTACATTCTTTGCGGATGTGGTCGAGGCATCAGGAGCCGAGGTCAAACCCGAGCGGTTCAAAGCACAGATCACCGAAATCCGGCAATGCGGCAAGGGCTGCGCCGCTGTCACGGCGCAGTTGGCGGATGGAGGGACCTACACCCACGCGATTGCGGGTTCGGTCCTGCCGCTGGAGGAATACTTGCACGACGATGCACGCTTTGACGTCAAGGTCATCGGCGGCGGAGACAAGGTCGAGTTCATCGAATTCAACATGGACACAATCGCCGTATTGCGCAGGCGGCCCACGCGATAACGGCATCGGTTGTCGCCGCCGAATACGCATACCCCTGAGCACCCAGCGGCCCAAACCAAGGAGAGAGACATGCGAAGGATTTTTCACAACATGGCGCTTGGCATCGCGGCCTCGGGTCTTGCCACCGCAACCTTCGCACAGGGTTACAACGCCTTTGTCATCGACTTGCCATACGCGTTTTCCGTGCCGTCGGCGTTTACGAGCGTTGCCATTCATTGCACCGTGTCTGGCCAAAATCCGAACGATGACTTCAACTTTGAACGCGCGTTTCTGCTTGAAAACGGACAAGCGCGCGGCACGCTCCAGCTTGGCTACAGCAATCTGGGGCCCACCGATGACTTTGTTCTGCTGACCGCAGAACAAACGGACATACTGAGACGGATTACCAGCCAGCGGGGCTTTGCGTTGAATTTGCGATGCAATGTGAAGGAGTTTCAGCACGAGACTGCCGGTCAGATGTTCGTCTTTGGCGATTCAAGCAGCCCGGCAATCGCTGCGGGATGGACAGCCGGTGCGTCTGCGAAGGAACAGGGCAGGTACTACCTTGATCCGGCTGTGACGGTGACCAGATTTTCCGCAACATTCGGCGCAGAAGACAACACCGCGCGTGCGTCAACGACAGGCCAGACCGCAACAGCCAGCGTTCCGACAGTGTCGCCGGGGCTACAGTCGTTGCAGACCATACTGCAAGGTGAATGACGGGTTTGCGGGCCGGGGCGATGGCATGGCTTGCCGTCTGTGCGGGGCAAGCGGTCCTCGCCGATGATTTCCGTGCGGCCCCATCCATCACGCTCATGTCGAGCAGCAATAACTATCGCGCGTCAGCCCCGACCCTCAGTGCATCGACGGCGCCAAGTGTTTACCAAGCCGCTGCACCACGTGTTCGCGCGGTCACGCTGTCGGATGGATACCGCGCGCAGGCCCCCGTATTGCGCGCCGTCATTCGATCGGATGGCTACCGCGCCAGCGCCCCGACATTGCGGGCCACCACCGAAACCCACAGGTTTCGCGCCGCCGCGCCCGGTTTCCAGGTTGTCCTTCAACCAGATGGGTACATGGCTGCGGCCCCCCCTCTTAGGGCCGTGGTTGGCGTGCATAGGTATGCCGCAATAGCGCCTTCGTTAACTGCTCATGCGCAGCTTGACCAGGATCAGGACCGATCCCGTACCATCGCAAGCGATCTGCTGTGCAGCGAACTTGTGCAGTGCTTTGCCGAAGGCGACATCCGCGTGGTGGAAGATGACATGACGCGCCTCGGCTACACGCCAGAGACGTACGCCAGTTTTTGCGCGGATGTTGCGCAGAGCCTCGGTGATTGTCCTTCGGTCGCCGCGACGTCGTCATCCGGCGGGTTCGATGATCTGACCGAAAACCTCATGGCGCACGGGGCGACATCCGAAACGTTTCACCTGTTTCGCTGCATTCCGCTGGAAGATTACGCAATTGATCTGCAACGGCGCACCGACGCCGGAGAGGATACCGATGCGGAAGAACGCAGCTTGGAGGCGTTGGTTGCGGATGCGTCCGTTTACGTCATCTCGGGCCGTACCGACCTGTGGTGCGATCACATCGCCTCGCGGCTGCCGTAGCCGGTTTTGTTCTGCTCTGGGTGCCCCTTTTGTAAGAGGACGTTTTTCAGGCACGAAAATTCAGACTGACGTGCTCCGGGAACCCCGAGAACACGCAGCCTGACCGCTGCGTTTGCAGTGCCATTATCGGTCTTTGTTGCGCCTGGGTGACGGGCGGTGACCAAAAACGATCACCGCCAGCCAACCGCATTACGCTGCCGCCACGCGGTCCTCAGCGGTCCACGCATTTGCTTTGAACGCATCGTCGAGATCCGTGTCCGCGACGTGGTTGGTGTAGTTCGACAGCACCTTGAGCGCGGTGCCCACGATCACTTCGAGTACCGTCTGATGCGTGTAACCCGCCGCCAAGAGGGCATCCAACTGGGCAGGGCTTGGCCAGCCCCGGCTTTCGTTGACGGCAATGGCAAACTGGCGGAGCGCTTCAAGCTTGGCATCGGCAATGGGCGTGTCGTTGCGCAACGCGGCAATAACGTCGCCATCCACACCGGCCATCTGCGACAAGGTGGTATGTGCGGCCATGCAGTACTTGCAGCCATTCAGGCGGTTGTTGGTCATCAGGATGATCTGCCGTTCTGTTTCCGACAAATCCGTTTTCCCAAATATGGCGGACAGGCTCATGTAACCTTCAAGCAGGGTGGGTGCAGTGGCCATTGCGGCGTAGAGATTTGGGACAAACCCGTACCCTTTCAGGGCGCTCTGGAGGATTGGTTTGGCCGCTTCGGGCGCGGTGTCGATGGTGTGTTTCTCAAATGGGGTCATGGGAGGTTTCCGATTGCATGTGTGGTAGCGGCGACCTGAGGGCCGCCGCCTGAGGGTGGTGGTGGATCACAGGTCGCTGATCTGGGTGGACTTGATGTCGGGCCACTTGGCGTGGGCACCTTCGATGACGGCGGCTTGGTCTTCGAGGTATTTGGCGAAGATCGCGGCATTCACAAAAAGGTAGAGCTTCCCGTCAACGATGTCGGCATAGCGCACGTCGCCGTCGAGCTTTTTGCCGACAAAGACGCCAAAGGCGCAGAACCCGCCGAATTGCGGCAAGTGCGCGGCTGGATCGGCATCGAATTCGCCTTGGGCGGCGGCAGATGCAAAGTAGTAATCCACACCGTCATGTTCGGAGGTGAATGCGGCGTTGCCCTGCGCGGCTGTCCCGTCGTGAAACATCGACACCGGATCAAAGCCATGCAGACCCAGCGGTTGGCCGGTCAATGTCAGGCTGTTGGTGACGTTGTATTCGTCCGCAGCCACAGCCGGGTTCACAAGGGACATTGTGGCGACTGAAGACAGGACAAGTGCGCTTGTCCAAAGGCGGACGGATTTCATGGTGGTCAAAGTCATTGTTTTTCTCCAATGGGTTGGTTGAGGCGTGTCGGGCGTCACGCGCCGTTTGCGATGCGGGTGACGGCGTCGTCTGTCCACCAGACGCCGTTTGCCACCATGCGGAAGTTGATGATCGCGGCGAGGTATCCGTCGCCTTCGGGCACTTTCGCGCCTGCGGTTGCGTCACGCACAACCGCAACTTCGTAGCCCAGTTCCAGCAACTCATAGAGATGCGCCTGCGTGCACAGGTTGGCCGACATACCCGCAAGGATCACCTTGTCGATCCCGCGTTTGCGCAATTGCAGGTTCAGGTCGTTCTGTGCCGGGCTGTAGACCTTGTGGGGCGAACAGACGATGGTTTCGCCGTCTTCGATGTACTTCTTGTACTGGGGCATCCAATCGGCACCGGAGCCTTCGAAGTTGTCGAGGTTCAGTGGTCCCAGCCGGTCGAACATGCCGATGGCGTGCATCGTCGCTTCAAGCGTGCCTTCGAAATCCCACTTGTGGTCGTGCGGATAGTAATAGTGCGGGGAGATAAAGACCGGCATACCCGCCGCCTTCGCGGCAATGAACAGACGCTCGATATTGTCCACGGTTCCCTGTTCGGTGACGCTTTCGCCAACAACACCCCAGGTCACGCCGTCCTCTGACAGAAAGTCGATCTGCGGGTCGGTGACCACCAGCGCTGTGCGCGCGGGGTCAATGGTCATATCGATCTGCGGCAGACCGGGGTTTTCGGGATCGGCATATGCCGCTTTGGCGGCATCAGTGGCTGCTTCCGTTTTGGTGCCTACGATGGACGCAGCACCGGCAGCACCGGCGGCGGCCACGCCTGCCAGCACCCGGCGACGGGCGAGGTCGACAGATTCAGGTGTGTGGCCGCAGCCGCAGTTGTGATGGTGGTCGGGATCGGGTTTCATCTGTGTCTCCTTGGTTCAGATGGGGCAGGGCATGATTGCTCTGCGGTGAGCGTGCGGTCTTGCGGACAAACCTTTCCTGATCGCAGCCGGAGTGGCTGCGTGACTGGCGTTCCATGTCCGCTTTCACGCTGGACCGACGCGGGACTGCGCGTCGGGGTGTCGGGTCTTTAGGTTGTCTAAAGACCCAATACTGTAAGGCCGCGATGATCCGGGGGCCGTGTCGCATCCGTCCAGCGGAACAGACGCTGTCGTTCATCAATCGGCAGGTCGTTGATCGAGGCGATGCGCCGTTGCATCAGCCCGTCCGGGGCGAATTCCCAATTCTCGTTTCCAAACGATCGAAACCACTGGTCGTGCGCATCGCGCCATTCATAGGCAAACCGGACAGCGATGCGATTGTCGGCAAATGCCCACAATTCCTTGATCAGCAGGTAGTCCCGTTCGCGCGCCCATTTGTCGGACAAAAACGCAACAATGGCGGGACGGCCGGTGATGAACGTGGTCCGGTTTCGCCAGACACTGTCGATTGAATAGGCCAGTGCGACCCTGCCCGGGTCCTTGGAATTCCATGCGTCTTCGGCAAGGCGGACCTTTTCCGTGGCGGTGGTATGGGTAAAGGGCGGCAAGGGTGGCCGGGTCATTTCGTGGTCCTTTCGGTGTGCATTGCCTCAGCGTAGATGTACGGACGTATCCAAGGTCACAGGGGCGGCGGCGATGTCTGGGCAAGCCTGATGATCTCGGCGATGCAGCCAAGGGCCACCCAGACACCGCCGGCTATCAAGACCGCGATTGTCCGTTCGGAGTAAGGCGCGTCGCCCGTAATCACGGCGCGTTTGGTCCAAAGGGGCGGAGAGGCAGGGATGGACCTCAGGATGTCGTGTCCGCTGTGGCGGGGGGGACAAACCACATCTGGCAGGCGGTGCCAGCGGATGCGAACAATCTGTCCTGAATGTCTCATTCCTGCGTCTCCGGTTTGAGGGTTGCCGTGATGTGGTCAGGGACTGTTCTGACTTGGCATCCCTCGGGGGGGGGTGACACCAATCTAGGAAGCAGGGCGCGTTGGGTATTGGCCGGTTCTGCCAAGAGTTTGGCCGTCTCTGCCAATCTCGGCGCCGCTCGGGGCGTCAGGGTGAAAGCTGCCGAAATTGAGCGGGCGCTGCGCCAACCCAACGCTTGAATGCCCTGCTGAACGTGCTTTGTTCGGAAAAGCCGGTCAGAAAGGCCACCTCGGCAATGGAGCAGTCGCTGTCGGCCAACAGGTCCTGCGCCAGCGACAATTGCGCGTCGCGCAGCACATCGCGGTAGGACAGGTTTTCGTCCGAAAGGCGCCGATAGAATGTCCGCTCACTCATGCCCATTCGCGTCGCCACGTCTGAGGCGCTTGGCACCCCGTCGCTCAGCCGCGATGCAAGATGATCCAGCACCGTATCTCTGAGCGAGCGTGGTTCAGGCAGTTGCTGAATTTCCCTATCGAGATGTTGCGTCAGAAAGTCGGAGATGCCCCGGTCGCCCAACTTGTTCGGCTGATCAAGGCTGTCCGGCGTGATGGCAATCGCATTGTGGGGTGCCCCAAACACGACCTTACATCCAAAGAAGGCTTCGAACCGTTGCGGATCTGACCGACAGCCATGGCGGAACGCCACGTGGTCCAATGTGACCTTGCTGCTGCCAAAGGCCCGGACGTTTTCCGCGACGGCGGCGAGCGCACATTCATCCCGAAGCTGAAGCGCAGGGTGTTCCGGTGTGCGTGTCTCAAGGGCAAAGAGCGCGGGATCGGTGTCTTCTGTCAGACTGTAAACAGCGGTGTCGGTGATGAGCCGGAAGTAGCGTTCGAGGCGCTGAAGGCTGTCTCTCAGGGTTGGTGCGGATTTTACGGCCAATCCCAACGCGCCAAGATCATTGCTCTGGATTTCATGCGCGTAGCTGAAGACCAACGCAGGATCGTCATGTGTGTGACACCTGAGCCATTCGATCAATTCGAAATACGCACTGTCCGGGATCTTGTCCGCAGTGGGACCGTTCAAACGAAACAGCGTTTCGCCATGTCCGCAGACCTCGCCGCCAGCCGTCAGTTTGAGCCCGGCCGCCCGCGTCAACGTGGTCGCAAAGATGGATGCAACAGATGCCATGCTGATGTTTCCCCCTTCTGCGCCATTTCAATGGCGTGATTTTCCCTATTCGTCCTGAGCGATCGTGCGCGTGGACCCGGACACCCGAACCGGCGTTCCGGGCTGGTCCGGGATGACGACGTTCAGCTTGGACGGTATTCCCATGTCGACCCCTTGCGAGATGATGATGCTGCCCGCGTGCGGCCAGCCTGTGTCGCGCAAATATCCGCCAAGTGCTGCCGCTGCGGCGCCGGTGGCCGGGTCTTCGGCCACACCGCCAACCGCAAAGGCGTTCCGGGAATGGAACCGTTGTGCAGTTGCGGCCCAGATCAGGTTGATCGTGGTCAGCCCGTGCCGTTCCATCAGACGCCGACCCGCGTCCAGATCATAGTCCATGTCCGACAGCCGCGCGCGCTCACGCAGCGCCAGAACAAGGTGATCGTTGCCCGCATGTGTGATCGCGGCGGGTAACGCAGGGTCGAGATCACTTTTGCCAAACCCAAAGAGCACCAGCGCATGTTCAAGCAGGCCTGCATCAGCAGGGCCGCTGCGGGTTGGTGGCGATGACAGTTCGATCTGCACCCGGCCCGTATCATCCAACCGCCCCGTAACGCTGATTTCGCCCGCGTTGCTCCGCAAGTGATGGGTGCCCGGCCCGGTGCGTTCCGTCAAAACCGCCCCAAGGGCGATGGTGGCGTGACCACAAAAATCCACCTCACACTCCGGGGCAAAGTATCGGACCCGCCAGCGATCCCCTTCCGGGGCGGCAAAGGCGGTTTCGGAATATCCGACCGCATCTGCGATGCTTTGCATCTGTGCCGCGCCGGGGAGGCTGTCAGCCACCCAAACACCCGCGGGGTTGCCGCCGGTATCGCCTTCCGAAAAAGCGGCGATGCGGTGCACATGCGTCAAATCCATCGTGGTCATCTTGCGGTCCCGTATGTGGTTCTGTCCTGCCCGAAGTGACCCGGGCAGGACGGTTTTACTTTTGCGTGCGCGGCAGAAAGTCGAGGATTTCGGCGGCAATGACGTCGCCATATTCCTCAAGCGCAAAGTGACCGGTATCCAACAGGTGGAATTCCACATCCTCCAGATCGTCCAAATAGGGGTGTGCGCCATCGGCCGGAAAAATCTGGTCATTCTTGCCCCAGACGATCAATGCGGGCGGCTGATGCGCGCGGAATTGTGCCTGCCACTTGCTGTATTCGTCCACGTTCGTGCCATAGTCGAGGAACATCTCAAGCTGCACTTCCTGATTGCCCGGGCGGTCCAGCAGATACTGAACATGCCAGAAGTTGTCCGGGCTGACCGCCGAGACGTTGCGGACGCCATGGGTAAACTGCCAGACGGTCGCCTCCATCGTCAGGAACCCGCGCAGGGCGTCGCCAT
Organism: uncultured Tateyamaria sp.; assembly: GCF_947503385.1. GTDB lineage: Bacteria > Pseudomonadota > Alphaproteobacteria > Rhodobacterales > Rhodobacteraceae > Tateyamaria. The sequence goes on along the minus strand of NZ_CANNDO010000001.1, from coordinate 219,795 downwards.
TTTCACGGGATGGATCGGTCCAGTAGGCTTTGATCGGGTCCCAGAATTCGCGCAGCCCCTCTTCGTAGGCATTGCCGTTCTGGATGATGAAACCGGTCACACGCTCGGGGTGTTCGGAGAACATGCGGTAGCCAACGGGCGCGCCGTAATCCATCAGATAGACCGCGTAATCGCCCACGCCTTTGGCGTCGATCAGTTGCGTCACGATCTCAGCCGCATTTGCAAAACTGTAATCGTACTGCGCTGCATCCGGCATGTCAGACGCGCCAAAGCCGGGGTAATCTGGAGCAATGACGTGATAGTGCGTTGCCAGTTCCGGGATCAGGTTGCGGAACATATGCGACGAGGTCGGAAAGCCGTGCAGAAGCAGAACGGTTGGATTTTCCGGATCGCCCGCTTCGCGGTAGGCGATGTTCAATCCGCCGATCTCCATCTTTTTCATGGACACAGCAAAGGGGCTTTCCGCCGCCTCTGACACAGTTGCAACCATTCCGGTCAACAGCGTGGTGCCAGCCAGAAGGGCGGCCATGGTCGAATGGGTTAGGATCTTTTTCATGGGTTCAGTCCTTTCTGCGTGTTTCCCGATCTCAACATGAACAGATCGGTAAATGTTCTGTTTAGGTGAACAGATCGGTAAATTTAATCAAGGAAAAATTCGTGATGACCTTCATCACAATCTCTGCTCACGCTCAGTTGATGACCTGTAAGGCAATATAATTACGCTATCTTTCTTGACTGGCATCTCACTCAGAGATACTGACAGATCAGTAAAGGTTGGATGCTGACATGAGCCAGAACAAACGCGCAGAGCTGATTCGAAAGGCGCTCTTGCTGTTCTATCGAAACGGGTTTCACGCGACGGGCATGGACCTTGTTGCGCGCGAGACCGGGGTTTCGAAAACCTCGATCTACAAACATTTTCGCACCAAGGATGAATTGATCCTCGCTGTGTTGCGCCTGCGGGATGAGAATTTTCGGAATTGGCTGTTCCGACGCATGGAAGAGTTGTCAGCCACACCACAAGGTCAGTTGCTGGCCATGTTCGACGCGCTTGGGGAGTGGTTTCTTGAAGATGGTTACAAGGGCTGCATGTTCATCAAAGCCAGCGCTGAATTCCAAGATCCAGATGACGCGATCAACGTGCAATCCTATGCGCACAAACGTCTGCTGCTGGACCATTTTCACGCATTGGCCAAAGCTGCCGGAGTAGCAGAACCCGATGTGTTGGCCCGCCAGTTTTTGCTGTTGAAGGAAGGGGCCATTGTCATTGCGGCGATGTCCCACTCGGCAAAGCCTGCGCGCGATGCAAAACAGGTTGCGCAGCTATTGATCGGCCAATGACGGGTGCGCGCGCAAGGCACGGTTCGTCATGTCGGGTTTGGGGTGGATGACCCCGTTGGCCCGGGCGACGACCTCTTTCAACGCATCTCCGGTCTTTGACCCACGCCGCAGCCACCGTTCCCGTTGCGCGTCTTGCATCCGGTTGGTCCCAGCCTAACCATCACATCCGTTGTGGCTGCGCCACATCTGGGCGTTGTGACCTTCTGGAACGCTGTTGCAGGGATCATCGGTGTAGCCACGCAGCGCGTTGTACCGTGCGACTTGGCCAGCATTCAGGACGTCCAATGTCTCAAGATGACGCGACAGATGCACAAAGCGCAAAGCGCTGCGCGCCTCACCGGCGCCCTGCACAAGGTCCTGCAACGCGATTGTGTCAAGGTCACCTGCTGCAAAGGCTGAATTGAGCGCGCGTTCTGCGGCGATGAATGCCTCTCCCCCGGCGATGGCAGCGCGCTGCATGTCTTGGAAAATCCGTTGCACCCGCGCGACCTGATCTGCGGACAGTTCAAGTTCGACGGCATGTTCCAGCACATGGGCCGGACCCGGATGCCCGTTCAGTTCAGCGGCAAGGGCAAGGCCCCAGCCGCGCCCTGCGCTGAGATCGGCCATGTCACTGTCAGAAAGCGTCGCAATCTCGCGGGCCTCCAATCCGGCGTACGGTGTGTGCGCTTGTTCGGCCAAGCCAGCATGACCTGCAAAGATCAGTGGAAATACAAAAATACAGTGCCTGCGCATAAAAAGTTCCTTTCATCAAAGTGCCTCCCATAGTCAGGGCATTCCGCACATGATTATGATCATGTCATGGATGATGTTCTGGACGCGCTGTTCGTGGATGGGGATGCCCGGCATAAAGAGGCGGGCACGTATCTGTTTCATGCCGGTGACCCGGTGCGATACGTGCATCGCATCGAATTTGGGTCTGTCCACCTCGAACGGACGCAGCTTGATGGCCAGGTGATGTGCTTTCAACGTGCCGTGCAGGGTGACATTCTGGCAGAGGCGTCGATCTACGCAGAGGCTTATCATTGCGATGCAAGGGTCATGGAACCGGCGCATATCCGAACGGTTCAGATCGGGCATCTGCTTGCGCGGCTGGTTTCTGATCCCGGACTATCAAGGGCGTGGGCGGCTCGTTTGGCGCGCACAGTTCAAGCCACTCGCCTCCTTGCTGAAATCAGAGGGCTCAAAACGGTTGAGCAGCGTTTGAATGCCTGGATGGATCATAACGGAGCGCTGCCAGAAAAGGGGCACTGGCAGAACGTGGCACATGAGTTGGCGGTCACGCGCGAAGCACTTTACCGTGAGATTGCCCGCCGCCGCGCAGATGGCCCGCAACGCTGACCGGGCTATTGCGCTGCGACGTCCTGAGCAGTGATTTGCGCTTGGTGCGCGCGTTCGCGTTCCGGCCACTGGCTCTTAATCCATTCCAGCACGTCGCGCAGTTCATCCTCGGAATAGCTGTCGCCGAAACCCGGCATGTTGCTGTCATAGCCGCCGCCCACAACGGCCGCCGTGCCACGGACGGTGATGTCCATCAAGATCCGGTCGGGGTGGTGCCACGTATGCCCGGAGGCATCGTGCGGGGGTGCGGGCAGCATACCGTCCGGACCGGGAATGCGCCAGTTTGGCTGACCCTCCAGATTGGCGCCGTGACAGGCGGCGCAGGCCTCGGCATAGACCACCTTGCCGCGGGACAAATCACGTTGATCGGGCGCGGCTTGCACGTCAGCCCCGACATTCCAGAGCAGCCCCGCGAGCAAGACGAGCGACGCCGCAGCGCCAGCAAGAACAAGCCACATTCTCATCCAGCGGTGTCCCCAATACGATCTGGTTGGACAATTCCACCGGCAGCTTGGCACGATGGCCCGCACCCCACGCGATGGATTGTGGTTTCGGACGTCACGTCGCGCTCTCCCGGTTAGCATTCAGAAATCAGACCTTTCCAAAAATGCGGTCTCCAGCGACTGGAAGGTCAAGCGTCTTTCTGGTGTTTACCTTCCAGTTGCTGGAAGTTGTATCAGCCGAATGAGAGAGTCGATTTGCACATGAACACCGCACGTGTGTCCTGCGCCGATGAAGAAAAAAGGTGAACAATGAAAAACGTGATCGCAACGATCGCCACTTTTGTATCCATGTGCTCTGCGGCGCTGGCGCACTCCGAAAAGGAAGGCACAACGCCAGCAGACGGCGCGCGGTTGGCGGAAACGCCCGAGATGATCCACATGGTGTTTAACGACCCCATGCGCATCACCATGGTGCGGCTGCTGAATGCAGCTGGTGCCGAGATGCCCGTGGAGCGTGGCACCGGGTTGGAACCATCCCTTGAGTTCCGTGCAGAGCCCGAGCCGTTGGAGCCGGGGCTCTATACCGTGGAGTGGCGCGGGTTGGCCGCCGATGGGCACGCGATGCAGGGCAGCTTTTCTTTCGAACTGACCGACTGAGGTCGAATGCTCGCCTCTCTTGCCTCTGCCGATACTGTCACGTGGGTGTCGATCATCGTAAAGGTGATCGCCTATGCCGGGACGCTGATTGCTGTCGGCAGCGTTCTGGTGCTGGTCGCCTTGCGCGAAGTGGACGCGCGCGGGCGCACCTCACTTCGTCGGATTACGGTCCTCGCGGCCTGTGTCGGAGCCGTCTTTACTGTGCTGAGGTTGCCTGTGCGCGCCAGCTTTCTCATGGGTGGGACTTGGGATGGCGCAATGGACCCCACGATCCTAGGAATGGTGGCGCAAAGCCCGCTTGGACCCAGCGCCGCGCTGCGGCTGGTTGGGCTTGCGCTCATTCTGTTTGTGTTCTGGCGTGCGCGTTCTGGTCAAGTCATCGCGATTGTGGGGGCAGTCCTCGCGTCAGCATCCTTTGCCCTTCGCGGTCATGCGCTTGGTGAACCACAGGTGATACTTGGCGCACTCGTAACGCTGCATATCCTGTGCCTCGCCTTTTGGATCGGAGGCCTTGCACCGCTTGCACAGGCCGCGCGGTCAGAGCCGCCGATCCGTGCTGGCGCCTTGGCCCATGAATTCGGAGGCCGCGCACTCTGGAGTGTCGGTCTGCTTGTCCTTGCAGGTGGGATCACATTGGCGCTTTTCGGCGCGGCCAGCCCAGCCGCATTGTCCACGCCCTACGGCCAGATGTTTGCGGCCAAGATCGCCCTCTTTGTCGGCGTTTTGTCCCTCGCTGCCATCAACAAATTGTCGCTGACGCCCGCGCTTTTGGCCGACATGCCACAGGCCGGGGTGCGCCTGCGACGCTCCATCACGCTCGAAGCGGTGCTGATCACCGCTATTTTGTGTGTCACCGCAACGCTGACGACAATCTCGTCACCAAAGTAGAGGAGCCTTCTCATGCCGTTGATGTCACGTCGCCGGTTCGGCCAGACCTGCGCAAGCGCAGCGTTGGTTGCGGGATTGCCGCGACATGCGCAATCGCAGAACTCACCTATCCTGCGCGCGGGGCCGGGCACGGTTCAGCTTGCCCCTGACACATATCCCAAGACCAGCATCTGGGGTTATGACGGCACCGTTCCCGGCCCGCTTCTGCGTGCGCGCCAAGGGGAACGGATGACACAGGAGTTCCGCAACGATCTCCCGCAGGCGTCGACCGTGCATTGGCACGGTATCCGGATCGACAACGGAATGGACGGAGTCACGGGCATGACACAGGAGGCCGTCGAACCGGGCGGCGCGTTCCTGTACGACTTTGCGCTGCCGGACGCAGGCACCTACTGGTACCATCCGCACAACCGCACCTACGAACAAATGGCCAGAGGGCTGTACGGTGCGCTTGTCGTCGATGAGGCCAAGGATGCACCGGTCGTTGATCTGGACGAAGTTCTGTTGCTAGACGACTGGCGCTTGACCGACGACGCGCAGGTCGCGGATGGCTTTGGGAACATGCATGACTGGTCCCATGGCGGGCGTTTGGGCAACTGGATCACAGTCAATGGCGATGGGGCGTGGACGCGCGACGTACCGCGCCTGTCCAGATTGCGTCTGCGCCTTGTGAACACAGCCAATGCCCGGATCTTTGCGCTCGAGACGCGCGGATTCGAAGGCTGGGTTGTGGCGCTTGACGGAATGCCACTTGAGGCACCGCAGCCCCTCGCCACGCTCACCCTCGTACCCGGCCAGCGTGCCGACCTGATCGTCGATGTGATTGCCGATGCTGGCGACGAAGCCTTCATTGTCAGCAACGAACGCGACAGCGGATATGTCATCGCGGCATTCCGTGTCACACCCACAGACCGCGCCGCCCGACTAACGCCGCCTGCCGCTCTGCCGCCCAATCCGGTTCCCGTCCTTGGACCGCTGGAGACAGCGGCCCGGGCCGAGTTGCGCATGGAAGGCGGTGCCATGGGCGAATTGCGCGGGGCGATGATGAACGGCCAGATGACGGGCATTCGGGACATGGCCGCGCAGGGCAAAGTCTGGGCGTTCAACGGCATGGCCGACATGGCTGATACGCCGCTGCTCAAGGCAACAATCGGAGAAACAGTGCGGATCGCCATGATCAATGACACCGCTTGGCCGCACGGAATGCACCTGCACGGTCACCATTTCCGGCAGATCGCAGCGGACGGTTCATTGGGTCCACTGCGCGACACCGTTCTGATGAACCGGGGCGAGACTGTCGAGATTGCGTTTGTCGCGGACAATCCCGGTGACTGGCTGCTGCACTGCCATATGCTGGAGCATTCGGCTGGCGGAATGATGACTTGGTTGCGTGTCATATGACGCGCCACACGACACACACCCAAGCTGGGAGATACAGCATATGAACCGCAGACACTTCATCTTGACCGCTCTCGTCTCTGGCCTTGGTCCGGCATTGCTCGCCCATCCGGCCCGCGCCACGTCCGCGCAAATCGAGGTATTCAAATCGCCGACCTGTGGCTGTTGCGCGGCGTGGGTCGATCACCTAATCGGCGCAGGCTTTGATCCTGTCGTGCGCGATGTCGATCAGGACACGCTGTGGGAGATGAAGGAACGCGCGGGCGTCCCGCCGGAGCTGAGTTCGTGTCACACCGCCTTTATCAGCGGGTACGTCGTGGAAGGTCACGTGCCAGCAGGGGATATCCAGCGAATGCTCGCTGAGCGCCCGAATGGCCTTGGCCTGACCGTGCCCGGAATGCCCATCGGTTCGCCCGGTATGGAAATGGGCAGCCAACGCGACGCATATGACACGCTGCTTGTGCTGCGCGATGGCACGACAAAGGTGTTTGCGCGCCACACCTAGATCTTGTTGACCGCATAGTGCCTGCGCGTGTTGCAAAGATGCCGGAGATTGGAGCGTTGCCCGGCTGCGTGGCGGTCGCGGGCTTGTATTTCTGCGATGTGCGGGATGGACGCTTTGACCGGTTGTCGCTGTGTGATGGGGTGCCAAATCCGCCGGATCATTTCGACCAGACTTGCGGATTGGGGTTGCGCGACCCTCACGCGGGTGGCGTTGTGAATACCGACGCTTGCGCGCCAAAAGTCGATACTGCGGGGGGTCTCAATGGCCTTCAATCTCTGATATTCAAAGCGGCCAATGATGTGCGGTGCTAAAGGGTCACTTTCGCCGTCCATCCTTCCGGGCGCCGAGCCAATCGCGGGATTGGTGCGGACATCCATTTCCGTCAACATTGGCGCAATTATCCAAAGAAAGCGGCCTCGCAGATGTTGAGCGATCGCCATCTGTTCGGACGAGGCGGTCGTGGACACTGTTCCGATGCAATGCCATCGCCGAGTTATCACGGCATCTGGTTCGACCTGCTTTGGCCATGTCTCACAGAGATGAAGGTGTTGTGATCCTGTCCGACGCCGAACGGAGGTTCTCCGGCCTGAAAACCCGACAAACACAGTTTTTTTGTTGGTGGCGTTGGCGCCGTGGACCAATACCCCTGGGGGACCGTTTTGGACCCGTGACCTGCCTTCGAACGCACCGGCGGTGGGCACGCTGGTTCACCTGACATTCTCAACTGTTGTTGTGCATACCACCGGTTTGGTCGGCATCATGCGCGCGCCCGAATTCTAAACTTGCGCACAGAACAGGCTGACCGTTTTTGGTCAGGCGCGCCATCATATTCCGCCGTTTTACGCCGGACGGCATCAACCGCGCGGGGTCGGGAAGATGCTTTTTTTCGATCAGATCAGGGAATATGGACTGAACCTCTTCAATCTCTGCTGGGCTCAGCGTGCGCAGCGCGCCCGGTCCTGCATAAAGGCTCTCTGTCGGGGCGTCTTCGGCGTAGATCACCTCGTGTCGGTCAAAGAGCACATGAAAATAGGTCACATCGCCCACGGTGTCGTCGACGAAGATACCGGGCAGGTCAACCAAGGCGATGGCGGGCACCAAAACCTCTGCCTCACCAAACATTCGTTCGGCAATCCGAGAACGCACCAGCATCCGGTGCTGCCGCGATACCGCAAGATCGTTGCACGGCAGGCCCGGTGCCAGTGCCCCGGCCATGATCCGCACGGGGCGCAGTTTGGGATTGGCGGCCAGTCTGGCTGCGTCGATCTTGGCGCGGCCAATCCAGCGGACCGGCTGCGGCCCGTTCTCGGCGGTGTTCAGGTAAGTGCCAGGCCGGACCGCGTCGACCGGCAGCGCGCCGTCGGGACCCGACAGCAGGGTGCCGGAGGTGAAACAGACGATCTGGCTATTGTCCACAGACTGGCCCGTGAGCCATCCGGAATAGTTGTCGACGCCCACGGAGTTAACGGTGATCGTCTGAATGTTGAGATTGTCAAATTCGCTGTTGTCGAGGAGATCGGTTAAAAACGTGTCTCCATTCGTCATCTGGATCAGCAGCGCATCGAACGTCTTGGTGCTGCCGTCCCCAAGCAGGACCGTGATGTTGTAGACCGCCGTGTGGTCGGTGTTGGTAGAGATGAGCCCGCCGCCAAAGTCGTATTCGACCGTTTCAAAGGCTTGCTCATCATCGCTTATATGACCGCTACTGTCAGCGTCGTTGCCCGTGACCAGCGTATTTTGCAACGTGTTCTGATCATACGTGCCGAGGGGGATGCTATCGAACTCGCCGTCCCCATCACTTTCGTTTGTGTCAATTTCGGCAAGGTTGCCGATGTAGATCATCGTTTGTTGCGTGATTGTCATTGCTCAATCGCCTCGCTCGTCGGTCCGATCCGCGCGCCTTTCTGGTGCTGACCTTTTGCGTGCGCGATTCGGACTAAGAAACCGTGTCTATCGACGGGCTGCGGGGTGATGGGGCATCGGACGCAAGCGCCCATGCAGGCGGCCAACGCCGCTCCGAAGGGCGGGGGACCTGCGCATGTGCGGGCGGCCCTATAGGTCCGAATGCCGTGTTGAGTTGTTGCGTGTTGGATTCGGTCGCGTAAAGGTCAGGTTCTCCCCCATTGCGTTCGCTGGTGGCGTGTCTAGGTTGCGACGAAGATACCGCAATTTGATGGACTTACCTTTGTGGCTCCAGTGACCGTGATTGCCTTTGACCAAACGGGTTTGGCACGTCCGTGACCCCGTGGATCGGATATGTCCGGTTGCACGCGTTAACGCCTGCGGCGCGGTTCTGGGGAGCAAAGACCGACAAGGTCATGGGCCGGTTGGTTCTGTGCGCTGACACCGCGGATGGGTACCGCGCGGCGCTGAAGGCCGCACTGGATCCGCGTGGGATTGCGCTGGAGGCGGTCGAAGCGCTGGCACCCATCACCGACACGTGCAGCCCCGAACTGGTCAGCATTTCCAAGGATGCCGACGGCGAAACACCGCTGTTGTTCGGGCGGCTTTGCGATGCCGACACGACCTATCCGTCCGAGGTGGACGAGGTGGGAGCATATACCTTGCAGCCGCACAGGTCCCTCTGGGCGCTTTTGGACGGGGTTGCGTGGCCGGGATTGCCGCAAACGCTCGCCACGTCGGGCGATGCGCACGCATGTCTTTATGCCTCCACCGATGCAGGGACGCTGGCCACTGGCCCGTGGTTGGTACACCTGCGTCCGGGCAGCACAATGCTGGACGCCATTCTCGACCAGAGCCCGGAAGCGCATGTGGGGATTTTCCTGCGCAGCGCGGCCACTATGGATGTCCTCAAGCGGCATCTGCGGCGCTTTACCATGGCCTACATTCCGGGCGAGGCGCAGGCGCCGGTCTATTTCCGCTTTTATGATCCGCGGGTGATGCTCGATATGGCCAGCGCGCTATCGCCCGCCACGCTGGGACGGTTCATGGAACCGATGGACGAAGTCTATGCCCCGCTCAGCCCGCGCACGGTTTTGCCGGATCACGCCTATATGGCGCTGCCCATTACGCCCTTTGATTCCGCGGCAAGTTGCGTGGGACGTCTGGCGCGGGTCCGGCTGTTGTCTGATGAAGGTGCGCAGACCCGTGGCGCGTTTCGGATTGATACTGTGGAATACGACCGGTTCCAGCGCCTGCAACGCAAAAAGGCAGAGCGCAGCCTCGCCCGTAAACTGAGTGATGAGTTTCCCAATCGCGACTGGTCCGAGTATCGCAAGGCGGCACAGGCCGCACCGGTCGCCGCCCACCGTTTTCACCTGAAATCGGTCAAGCAGGTGTCGATTATGGCGCGCGCCATCATGATGCGCGGGCAGGATTTCTGGGACACCTACCCCGAAGCGGGGGCAATCCTGAACCAGTCCCGCGTCGAACCGTGGCAAAAGAAGAACGCCCTCGTTGACTGGCTTGTCGCCAGCGCACGCACGCAGGAGCCTGCAACATGAGCACCGACCCCTACACGCAACAAGCGGACCTTCTGAGCGAAATTGACGGCACGCTTGGGCGGATGATCGAGAACGGCTTGCAAGGTGGCGATGTCTTTACCTCGCTCCAGCAGACGCGCAGTGGTGTGGCGTCAAACCTGCCCGGAATGCCCAGCTATGCCAGTTCGGAAGCGGCGGCGCAGAGCTATATGCAACAGGCGGATGCGGAAATTGCGGATGCCACCACGTCCCGGGCCATGAATGACCCGGAATTTGCCGCTGCGGCCTGTGATTGCGTGGCAGGCGAGCCGTGTTGTCTGCGGGCGTTCGAGGTCGAGGATTCGTCGGATGGATCGCGCAAGGTTGCGTGGCCGGTCCCGCAGGATGGGCCAAACCGTCTGTATGTGATCGCCAAAGACCCGGTGGGCGGTCAACCGTCGGCCAAGGCCAAGGTGACATTGACTGACAAGGAGGCGTGCAAAATGAATTTCGCCCGCCCGTCGGTCAATCCGCGGCGCCATGCCGCCGGTCCCGAGGCAATTATGGATTCAGGAGAGGTGACAGTAACCTCGCCGTTCCAGATGCCCGCCTTTTCATCGAACATTCTGCCGCCCGAGGCTTTGGCGGTGATGTATCTGTCCGGTGTGGTGGTCAGCGCATCGTCGTACCGAAACGCGCAACCGGCGACGGTCAACCCGTATCAGTGCATGGTGCCACGGGCGCAGGGCCTCGAAATATTCGCGATCCCGCACATCAAGGCCAGCGCATCGCTGACCGGTCAGGTGTCCGCGACCTTTACCATCACGCGGCTGCCCACGCTCAGCGCGGGCCTGTCGGGCGAGGTCACGGGCGAGGTGGGCAACCAGACCCTTCAGTTGACCGCCGGACAGACAGTCACAACAGCGCCGCGCGTCGACCAGCCGCAAGGCCCTATTCAGCGCCACCCGCTGTTCGCGGTCGTGGACGCTGTTCAGTCTGCGATGAGCGGTTTGTCGAACGAATCCACGCCGCCGTCATTTGACTACACCCTGCCCACCCTGCCGCAGCCTGTGTCGCTGACGCTGGCCTTTGCCGTCACGGTCAGCATTCCGTCCATCGAGGTGAAGGGCAAATCGGGCAGCCCTGATCTGGAGGTGAATGTCGATCCGTTTTCGCTGTCGATGAACCCGTCGGTGACGGGGTCGGTCGACCTACTTCAGTTGATGCTGTCGCGCATTCCGCGCGGGCGGGAAATAGCCGCCTACATTGCGCAGCCGGGCAATGTGCTGCGGGCCAGTGCGCAATGTACGCTGACCTTGCGCGGATCAGGCGATGTCGCCTACCGGATTCAGCAAGCGGTTCAGGTGACGATTTCGAACACGCCCGGTTGGGAACAGGCGTTCAGCAACCTGCAACAGCAATTTGAGGCTGGCGTGGAATTCACCGGATCGCTCGTCGCGTCCGCGCGGATCGACCTTGAAACGTGGTTCATCTCGGCCTCAGCCGCTGTGGGTGGTTCGGTCAGCACCGGCTGGCGGTTCCGGGGGCGGGCGACGGACATGTCCGACGGCACCGTCAAATTCGAAAAGCAGCGAATTTTCCAAGGCATCGAACTGGAGGCTTACGCCACAGCCGAAATGGGCGCATCTGTCGAGGATGACGACACACAGACCTTTGACACGGGCAACGCCGAAACGTTTGGTACAAGCGAAACAACAAGCGGGGCATCGGCCCAGTCAAATATGGGCGAGGGTCGATGGCGACGTGTATTGATGGTCCCGGAAGGAAGCGAAGATGAATGGATCGAGATTTGAACCGCTTGCACTGCTCCGCGCACTGTTCGCCTGTGTCGCGCTTTTGGCCCTGCCAGTGACCGCATCGTCTGAGGAGACCGCCGTGACCACGTCCCATTTTCAGCACACCTATAGTGCAAACGTCATCACCGATAACGCCTTCTTTCAGTTGTCGGTGAACGGTGCGCCCATGGCACAGCACTTGCGGCTGGAAAACCAGGTGCTGACGGTGCCCGTCGAGATGGCATTGCAGCACGGGCCAAACAGTCTTGTCCTTGATGTTGAACCTTTCGATCTTGATGCGCAGGCATTCACGCCACATGCGGGCGTCTACATCCAGATCGGCCTGACACAGCTGCGCGGAGCGCCCGTGGGCCAGTCGGTCTTGCTGACCTTGCGTTATGACGTGGGAGAAGGCCGCTTTGTTCAGGTGGATGACGGTGCCAACGCCCAAAGTTTTGCACCCACCTCTGCCATTCGTATCGAGGAAACGCAGATCGTTTACGGCAACCGGGTGTCGGACGCGGCGGCACGGCGGATCACGGTTTCGTTTGACCTGAACGATCCGGCCCTCACGCAAGTGCCGTGGGCAGATGCCATACCGCTCGCCGACACGCCGGAGAACCGCACGGTTCTTTACGAGGCGAGCGCGGCACTGCACAGCGCCTATGCGGAGGGCGATGTTGAGGCGTGGAGCACGATCCTCGGCCCGCATCTTGAGCGACTGCGCCGTGCCCGTGGGTACGATACAATACCCGAACTGGTCAGCGCCGTTCTTGACCGCAGTCCGCTGTCGGGGCCTGACGGGGCGCAACTGATGCCGCTTCTGTCCCCGCAAGAGGCGGCCAGCGTACCCTTGCGCAGCGGACCGGACGACCGGCTGGTCACATTTCGGCAAGCACCGATCCGGTTCATGGTGCCAGACGCACAACGCCCCCGCACGGTCCGCGTCTATTTTTGCGCTCTGCCAGCCGGCGTTTTCGTGTGCCACACGCAGCAACTGACGTTCTGACCCCCTGTGGCGGATGATTGCCGACAATGTCGCGGTGCCGCATCGGACCGAAATGCCATGCGTATATCAGTAGCGCTGCCCATCGCGTCGGGTTTGTCCCCCGTCCCGTCTCCCGGTGTGGGCCAGAGTTTAAACGTATGGAATTCCTGCCTTTCCTGTTCCGCGGCGACGTGGCAGGCTGCTGCAAATGCCAATACATTCCATGTCCGCTTTCAGGCTGGCGTACATGGGATGCGACATCTATTTGCGGAGCTTTTTGAATGAACGCGTCCTTCAGTCAGAGTGAACGCCGGGCGAGCCTGACAACCGCCTTGGGTGGCAACGCGCTGGTCATGTTGCGCATGGACGGTGTCGAAACCCTGTCACGTCCGTTTGAATGGCGGGTCGAGGCGTTGGCGGATGATGCTGCGATTGACCTCAACCAACTGCTGGGCACCCACGCCACGGTCGAGATCGAGATGTCCGAGGGCAAGCGGTACTATGACGGGATCGTGTGCGAGGCGACCAATGGCGGCATCGCCGATGGGGGTGCGCATTATCATCTGGTGCTGCGTCCGTGGATGCACGTGGCCGGTCTGCGCCGAAACCACAAGATTTTCCACGAGATGACGGTCGTCGATATCATCGAAGAGGTGCTGGGTGCCTATGCCGATCTTGGCAGCCCGCATTACAAGATCAACCTGTCCGACAGCTACCCAGAGCTGGAATACACCGTCCAATATGGCGAAAGCGATGCGGATTTCGTTGCCCGCCTGATGGAACGGTTTGGGATCACGTGGTGCTATGAGCATACCAATGGCAACCACACGCTGGTGCTGGTCGATTACCCCGCCTCGCTGCCCGAGGTGCCGGGCGGATCGCGGTCGTTCTGGGGTGTGCAGGGCCACAACATGCACGACGAGGAGCATTTCTGGCACTGGGAAGGCGGTGCCCGTGTCACCACCGGGTCGGTGCGCCTCAACGAGTTTAACTTCAAGATGCCCAACGCCACCCAAGAGGTGGATCAGGCGGGCGATGCTGCCTACGCCCAAGGTGACATCGAAAGCTATGACTATCCCGGCGACTATCTCGAAAGCGGTGAGGGCGACCTGATGGTCAAGCGCCGCCAAGAGCTGGAGGCGGGGCAGGGGCCGCGCCACAAGGCAACTGGCGACATCCCCGTTCTGGGGGCTGGCTGGTGCGTGACGCTCAAAGGGGACGAGGTCGCAGGTGCGACCGGCAAACGCTATATCTGCATCGAGACGCGGCATCGGTTCCGCGCGCAGGCCTACCGCTCTGGCGACACGGGCGGCGACGAGATGCCGTTTTCGGCGGACTATGTGCTGATGCCGGACGACACGCCTCTGCGCCCGGAACAGCGCACGCGCATCCCCCGCATTCAGGGGCCGCAAACAGCCTTTGTTGTGGGTGATGGCGAGATTGACTGCGACGAATTTGGCCGCATCCTCGTCTGCTACCACTGGGATCTTGAGAACGCGTTTTCCATGCGGTGCCGAGTGAGCCAGAACTGGGCCGCGCGTGGGTGGGGCGGCATGGTTGTGCCGCGCATCGGGATGGAGGTGATCGTCGAACATCTCGAAGGCGACCCGGACAAGCCCATCGTCACCGGCTGTGTATACAACGCGGTGAACATGCCGCCGCATGAACTGCCCGACAACAAGAGCCGGTCGGTGTTCAAAACCAAAAGCCACGAGGGCGAAGGGTTCAATGAGCTGACCTTTGAGGATCAGGCGGGCGAAGAATTCATCTACATGCACGCCCAGAAGAACCTCGACATGCATGTCAAGAACTCGGCCAAGCGGCGGGTGGAATTTGATGACAACGTGTCCGTGGGCAATGACTCCAACCTCGACGTGGCGGCCAACCGGACGGAAAGCATTGAGGGCAAGCGCGACCTGACCGTGACCGGTGAGGTCAAGGAAAAGACCGATGCGGACTGGAACACGGACGTTTCGGGAGACTACAAGATCAAGGCGGGCGGCGATCTGACCATCAAGGCCAGCAACATCGTGTTGGACGCCAATAAGGTGACGCTGGTGTCCGGTGCCGCAGCGGTCGTGGTGCAGGGCGGCAAGGTCGACATCGCACCGATGCTGCGCGTTGGCAGCGCGTCCCCCGGTGCGTCGGCGATCCCTGCGGTGCCCGCCGTGTTGCAAGCGGCAGCGGGTGAGGGCGCGCCCTTTGTCTCGCACTGCCCGATGCAGGATGACGGCTGATGGTTCTTGCCGCCGGGGCAGGTCCTGTATCCAGCGCAGACATCCTCAAGGATGCCGGAGCGCCGCTATGGACGATCATTGACGGTGCGTCCTGTCCGGAAATGCCGCAACTGGTTCACGACAATGGCGGCGTGTGCCTTTACCGCGCTGACACGCCGGAAGACGCGCCCCACGCGCCTTGGCTGATCCCGGTGTTGCCGGACACGCCGATCGCGGACGATTTGGACGTGCTGGGCAATATCGAACATTGGGGTATCGTCTTTGCCTCTGACGCGAGCGAACGGGAATTGCGCAATCATTTTCGCAAATTCACGATGCTGTGGACGCCAGCGGACGAACATGCGCCGGTCTATTTCCGGTTTTATGATCCCCGCGTTCTGGGCGACGCAATGCAGGCGTTGGACGCCGATCACCTTGCGCATCTGCTGGCGCCGGTGCTGCGGTTGTGGGTGCCTGTGTCGCCGTTGCTGGGGGGATGGACCGGCCTGACACCGCTGGCGGCCCCGGACGTATTCCGTGGCCATTTTCTTGAACTGGCGATGCCCGAGGGGCCTGCGCCCGCGCATCCCAAGGCCTTCAGCGTTCTGGAGGCGGCCTATGCCGAGATGACACGCCTGCATGGCGTGCGCAGCCGCCGCAAGCTTGCGCGCGATTTGCACACGCGGTTTCCCAACGCGCCGGAACAGGTGGTGATGACCTGCGCGCAGCTTGCACCCGAGAAAGCGCCTGCTTACGGTCTTCAATCGCTCAAGCATATCGGCTATTTCGCGGATGCGATGATGGTGTTCGGGCCGGAATTCGACACGCGCGAGGCCGAAGCCGCCGCGATCCTGAACCGCGCTGAACCGGTCAGCCTGACCAAGGCGACGGCGCTGCGCGATTGGTTCGAACAGGCGCGCGCGGCCAAGCGTGCGCGTGGCAAAACAGTAGCTCCGGGAGCATTGGCATGAACGACTATCGCCCCACGCTGGACGATATCGAGACGTTGGTCACGAACCAGCCCGACAAGTTCTCGAGCGCGTTGCAAACCCGCCGGTCGATTGCAAATGCGCGGCGGCAGGGGCCTGTGGTCGAAGACATCACGGCGCAGGCGCAATATGGCGACTACATCAGCAAAGGCGGCACGCCCATTGGTCCCAATGGTGAGATGCCGTCCACTGCGCCTGCGGCCAGCGATCAGGAATTTGGCGGGGCGTGTGCGGTTTGTGCCGCTGCTGGCGGGTGCTGCATCAAGGGCATCACATTCCATTGTGCACATGCGCAAAACCGCATGACGCTTCCATTAAAGGATGACTCTAAGGACCGTGTTCTTGCCGTCGTATGCGACAAAGAAACGAACCCGACCGTCGACACAGTGACAATCGAAGTCACCCACGAGCCCAACGCCAATTGCTGCATGACAGGTCAAGTGCCGACCCTGAAGCTGAACAGCACACCGCCGGTGGCGGAAAACGGCATAAAACTCGAAACCAAATTGCAATATGACTTTGCCGGTGAAAGCATGTCTGGCACCGATCTCGAGCTGTTCATGAAATGCACGGGCAAGTCGATCTGGTCAGGGGTCAACAGTCTGGGGCGCGACAACAGTTTCGAGGTCTGCGCCTGTGGCGGTGGCGCGCAATGGGGCGCAATCGTGCGCACCTTTCCGAAACTTGAGTGGGAAGCGTCGGCATTCGAGTTTGGTCTCGAAGGCACCTATGACAGCAGTTTCAACTTTGAATCCAAGTTTACCTTTGCGGGATCGCTGAAGGGCACCTACGGCGCTTCAGAGTTTGAAATTTCCGCAGGTTCGGAAACGGACCCCACACAGCAGTCCAAATCGGCGGTGCCGTTTCTCGATGCCGCCATGCAGCGCCTGAAATCGCGCGCAGGCAACAGCGGTGCCACACCGGATCGCTCGATCCGGTCAGAGATCAAAACCGAACACAAGATGATCATGTCCAAAGCGACCCTGAAATTGGCGGAGCGGGGCGATGATCATTCCAAGGTTGGTGTTGCGGCAGACATCACCATGGGTTTTCAGCCCCTGATCGGCATCACGGCCAAGTTCGAAGTTATCGACATGTTGCTCACGGCAGCTCAGGCGCACCCGAGCGTGCCCCGGAAATTTGTCGAGGCCGTCAAAGACGCGCGGGACTGGATGGCACGCAAGCCGGATGAATCCGCCGCAGTCTACCTGATGGCAAGTGCGGTGTGTGATCTGGAGTTCTTTGCCAAAACATCCGTTGGTCGGGATATCAGTTCAGATGCCGACACGTGGGCCAAGACAGAAGACGTGACGCTGAAACGCGCGATCAGCAGCGATACTTGGGATGTGACCGGATCGGCCTCCACCGAGATTGGCGTCAAGCTCACTTTGAACTTGAACGTCAAGGGCAAAGCCTGGATCGTCGAAGCCACATTCTCGGCCAGCGGTGAGGCGTCGTCATCCGTCAAGGGCACTCTGAGCGGTCTGTCGCGCGAGGAAAAACAAGCAAATCCGGAGGCAAAGCTGAATGTACTTGTCGATTGGTCGGGTGTGGCGATTGAAGTCAAGGCGGCATATGAAATGGGGACGAGCAATCACAAGGTTGGATCGTCCGCATCCCAGAAAATCCCGATTTTCGAGGCTGTCGAGCTTTATAAGGGCACGATGTAGTGTCCTTGTTTATTCGCTGATTTTGGTATTTGCCGGAGGAATTGCAGTGGCGGATCTGAAAAATCCCGAGTTTTCAGCAGTCGGGATTGATATAAATATTCGGGCGGCAGAGATGCATCTTTTGGTGAACGATGTGCCTGTCTTTGACCCGTCAGAGCCATTCGGGGGCAGTGCCGAAATCGATACCGGGATCCGGTTGAATGGTGCGTTCCGCAAGGGCCGCAACACCTTGTCCGTAATGGTGCGCATGTTGCCTGATGGCGAATATGGCATGGAGCCGTTTTTCAGGATTGATCTGGGCTATTGGGAGTTCCTGTCCTTTCCATCAAGCTTTGATGGCCGCCCGATGTCCGTGCGTATGCAGGTCAAACTTGTGACACCGGAAGCCGGTGGTACGGCCGTGCAGGTCATGTCCTCGAATGTCGAAACCCAGCCGCTTATGGGCGCGAACGAACCGGCCCGAGTGAGCGAGGATGCAGATGGTTGGGTGCTGTATCGATTTGATGTCAACGTAGAGGTTGATCTACCAGAGATGGCGTGGATGAACGGCGAGATCCTTCAGGACACCCCAGAAATGCGCCGGTCACTTGTGCAGGCAATGCGCGAAGTCCACTCTGCAATGGCGGTAGGAGCCGGGGCTGCAAGGCCGTATCTGGAGGGGTTCACGTCGCGCAACGCAACGGCATTGGGCGCACCTGCGGATGTGTATTATGAGCATTCCGTGGCCACCATTATTGACGACCCGGACAGCAAAATCCTCCCGTTTGATGTGACGGACGCCGAACTGCGCTTGTTCGGAAATGGCCGTCTGGCCACGTTCGTCCCATTGCCACACCGTTTTGCCGATCAGGAGAACGAAGGATGGCTCACGACCATGTACCTTTACTACTGGAAAGACGGAAACGGGCAGTGGCGCGTGATCCACTGACCGCAGCCAACGCAAGGAGATTGACATGAAACCCGCAGCACGTCTGACTGACAAACACGCATGTCCCATACACGGACCAAACGCCATTGTGGGCGTCTCCACCGCGTCCACCTGCGAGGGTCTGCCCATTGCGCGGGTTGGTGACATGACCGCCTGCGGCGCGACGATCCTTGTGGGCAGCCCCGTGTGTATCGTGGACAACAAACCCGTTGCGCATATTGGCTCGCCCACCAGTCATGGCGGCACCATCGTCACCGGATCGCCCAAGATGCTGGTCTGACTCCACCTCAAGACGGGAACGAAAAAGGGGCCCCGTTCCGGGGCCCCTTTTCCTTTGCGTGAGGTGGTCTCGGATCAGAACTGAATGCGCAGCTGTCCGGTGATGCCGTAGCTGTCCACATTGCTGCCCGACCGGTAGTCGACACGGGCGGCTGCCGAAAGCTGGCGCGCCTTGCCGTCACTGCCGGTGTTCAGCAGGCGGATATAGTTCACGCCAAGGCTGACCTCGCCGTAAGAGCCAAGGTTGGACAGCGCGAGGTTACCGACACTTCCGCCGTCCGACAGCGTCGCCGTCGGTGCGTCTGCAAAGTCGTTGTAGTAGGTGACCGTCCCGAAATAGTTGATCGCGCTGATCTCGTCCGGCAGGACACGCGACCGGGACAATGTCCCCGACACAAAGCCAAGCTCGATGCTCGAGTCGTCCAGTTGAAGGACGCTATCTGTCACGGTGCCGGGTGTCAGAACCGCTCCAGTGGTGGAATCGCGTGAGGTCGAGTCGGATGTGATGGTCACGCTGTCTGTGTCGAACTCGGTATAAGAGAAGCCCGCCGTCCCGACAAAGTTCAGCCCGTCAACCGATGGAATTTGCCACGAGTAGCCAACCGCCCCGGACAAGGTCGTCGTCGAGCTGGAGAAGTCGGTCACGTTTTCCAGTGTCCCGTTCTCAAGCGTCACGTTGGTGATGCCGACCTCGTAATCCAGATTTTCGAAGCGCAGTTGCAGGTCGGCAAAGAACGATCCCCGCGATGCGGTGGCATAGACACCCGCATAGGTCTGCGAGAAATCGGTGTCGAGGACCGTATCCGCCGTTGTGCTGCCCAGCAGGAACGCCGTGCTGTTGGTGTCGCCGGTGCTGTAACCCGCAATCACACCAAACGCCATGTCGAACCCGTTGAAGCGATCGTCGAAACAGGCGATGTCGCCACCGGTCTGGATGCTGTAGTAGTTCAGGCTCTGCGTAGAGGCTGTGGCCTCGCCGCCGTTGAACGAGAACGAGCCGTCCACATCCGCGTCACCGCCGCTGACACGCGCCCAGCCGCCAATGCCACAAGGATCGTCAGACGCCGCCTGACGCTTGAGACGTTTGCGGCTGTCGCCGGTATAGCCGACGTAGTCGGTCACGTAGGGGCTGGTTGGGCGGTTCACAATCGAGCCGACGACCGATTGGGTCAGGCCGATACCCGCAGCAAGGTTACCGATGCCACCGTCAAGCCCGACAGTCATATCCACACCAGTGCCGGTGTCTGTCAGGTTGTATTGCAACGCGCCCAACGTAAATGTGCTCGTGCCGGAGACAGACACGCTGCTTGCGTCTTGGTTTGCCGTGATTGTTCCGAATGTCAGGGCAGAACTGCCTGCCGTGATCAGGGTGGTTGTCCCGGTTTCGGTGTCGAGGCCGCTGTCGATGTTGAAATCGAAGTTGACCTGACCGGTAATGGCACCGCCATAGCTGATCGTGTCGCTGTCAACGCCACCGCCGCCGTTGGTGCCGACGTCAAAGGCCAGTGTCCCGCCATTCAGGTCACCGCCGCCGCTCACTGTCAATGTGGACGGAGTGTAGACGTTGGGCGTGTCTTGCAGCGAAACGGTGCCGCCGGTGCCCACGTTCAGGTCACCAGTGATGGCGCCCGTTGTCCCAAGGGCGTTGAGCGTGCCGCCGGTGCCGTTGGTCACCGATCCCACCAGCGTCCCGCCAAGGTTGATGGTGCTGCCCGCGCCGGTGTTGGCAAAAGACGTGGCAGTCAGTTGATCGGCAGGATCAATGATGAGTGTCCCGCCCGAGTTGGTGAAATCACCCGTCATTGTCTGCGCGCCCGTCACATCAAAGGTCGATGTGTTGGTCACGTCGTTCAGGCTGCCGCCTGCAAAGGTGAATGCGTTGTTGTTGTTGAACGTGCCCAAGACCGAACCTGTGCCGCCCAAGTTGAACGTGCCGCCATTGTTGGTCGCATCGCCCAGCACGGTGTTGCCGAGGTTCGTGATGCCCCCGCTGGAGGTCAGCGACCCTTGGATCGTGCCAGCCGTCGTGGTCAGCGTGCCGCCACCCACGGTGACGTCGCCAGTCAGCGTGCCCCCGGATTGGGTGATCGAACCGGCATCCAGATTGGTTGTCGTGTCGACAAAGCCGCCCGAGATGAACGTGTTGCCCGATGTATTGTCGATGCTGTTGACGTTCCCGCCCGCGATGTCGACCGTTCCACCGTTGTTTTCCACATCGGCGATGTCGCCCGCATCCACGTCGAAGGTCCCGCCGGTCACGGTTGTGGACCCTGCAATGATTGCAGCACCGGTTGTCGTATTCAATGTCCCGCCGGTGATGGTCACATTGCCGGTGAGTGTCCCGCCGGATTGGGTGACGCTGCCTCCGTCCACATTGGTCGTGGTGTCGATGGTGCCGCTTGCGATGGTCGTAGTGCCCGACGTGTTGTCGAGGCTGTTGACGTTGCCATTGGCAATCTCGACGATACCGCCGGTGTTTTCGACGTCGCCAATGTCGCCATTGTCCACATCAAGGGTACCGCCTGCGGACACTGTCGTGGCGCCGGTGATGACCGCCGTAGCGCCGGTCACGTTGATCTCGCCGCCATTGATTGTCACAGCGCCGGTCATGGTGCCGCCAGACTGAGTGATCAGGCCCGCGTCGATATTCGTGGTGGTGTCGATGGTGCCGCCGGTCATGGTTGTATTGCCGGTGGTGTTGTCGAGGCTGTTTACGTTGCCGCCGCCGATTTCGACGATACCTCCGGTGTTTTCGACGTCGCCGATGTCGCCATTGTCCACGTCAAGCGTACCGCCCGCGGACACTGTTGTGGGCCCGGTGATGATCGCGGCACCCGATGTATTGATCTCGCCGCCGTTGATCGTTACAGCGCCGGTCAGGGTGCCACCCGATTGGTTGATGGTTCCGGCGTCGATATTCGTCGTCGTCTCGACCGTGCCGTTTGTGATGGTCGTTGTCCCGGCCGTGTTGTCGAGGCTGTCAATGCTGCCGTTGGACATCTCGACGATGCCGCCGGTGTTCTCGACTGCGGCAATGTCGCCATTGTCGACGTCAAGTGTACCGCCTGCGCTGACCGTTGTGCTGCCAGCAATAACTGTCGATGCGCCGGTCGTATTCAACTCTCCGCCTTGGACGGTCACGTTGCCGTTCAGGTTGCCGCCCTGCACAGTGACGAGCCCGGAATCCACATTTGTCAGGCCACTGATGGCCCCGTTGGTCATCGTGGTGTTGCCAGCCGTGTTGTCGAGGGTGGCGACCGTACCGCCGGAAATATCCACGGTGCCGCCGCCTGTATTCTCCACCGCGCCGACCATGCCGTTGTCAACATCCAGCGTACCGCCGCTGCCAACTGTCGTGGCACCAGTCAGGATACCAGTGTTGATCACGTTAACCGTGCTGTTGGTGATCGAGGTTGTGCCCTGAATGTTGCCGCCACCGGTGACAATGGTGGTTCCGTTGTTGCTGTCGAGATCGTTTGCAACCGTGTTGCTCACGGTGACGGTGGTTGTCGCCACGCCGTTGACGGTCAGGCCGCCTGCGTTGGCCCCGGTCAGGTTCAGATCGCCTGCGCCGTTCGCGGTCACGCCTGCCGCACTGAACTCGTTCGAAATGGTCGCTGTGTCGCCATCATTGGTGACGTTGATGTCGCCGGTGGCGTTGATATCGCCCGAACCGATGACGTTGTAGCCGTCCTCGTTGAATGTGATTGTGCCCGTGGTGATGTTTTCGGACACGTTCACATTGCCCTCACCCACGCCGACGGTTGCGTTGAATTCCGCATTGTCGCCTGCCTCAAACACATCATCCGGTGTGCCGAAGCTGTCGTTGAACCAGTTCGCTGTGCCGCCGGGATCCTGATCCCAGATGCCATTGTCTGCTGTGCCGGTCGCATTGCCACCATTGCCCGGATCCCAGACAAGCGTGTCTTGCGCGGCGCCTGGAACGGCCATCATCGTAATCAAAATAGTGGTGCTCAGAGCGACCGCGCGATACCCCGTTGCGCGGCGTCCCCGGACTGCAGAAGATTGAACTGCCATGACAATACCCAAAAGTTAGAATCCCGTTACCGAGACATGAGCATTTTTTCGCCGCCTGTTCAAATGCGCGTGAAGTGTGGATGCACAATAGTTTAAGAACTGTGGCAGAAACACATGGCCCAATTTGGTGTCTGCTGCGGACCTGCCCCGCAGTGATCGTGCGAATGCAATCGCCTGCTCGGGTGTTTGTTCTGTGTAATGCGGGATAAACCCTTGGAAAGGCGCGTATCGCTTGACCCTTCTGTCACATAATCGCAAAGTCATGGCGTCGCAGCCGGGCGGGTCTGCGACACGGAATATTGGAGCCATTTAAGACATGTCGCGTTTCAGCAAGGTTGCCTGGAAAGAAGGGCTGTTCATCAAGCCCCAGCATCTGCAGCAGGCAGACCGGTATATGGAGCGCACGGTGATTGCGCGCACTGCGCATATGACGCCGTTTCCATGGGGTATCGCCGAATTGTCCTTTGATCAGGGGCAGTTGCGGCAGGGTCGTCTGGAGCTTGAGCAGGTGTCGGGCATCATGCCCGATGGCACGCCCTTTGATGCGCCGCACACCAGCCCGCTTCCGCGCGAGATCGACGTGCCTGAGGATGCCGTGGGCAAAATGATCTGGCTGACCCTGCCAAATCAGGCGCAGAATGACCGCGATGTCGGCGTGGGTGACGACGCCAGTTTGCGCTTTGTCCTGTCCGAAGAGCGTGGCGTGGCGGATACCACAGCCGCCTCCCGGATCGAAGAGTCCGTCGAGATTGCGGTGCCCCGGCTGGAACTGACGCTGCGCGACCGTCCGCGCGAAGGATACCAGTGCATTTGTCTGGGCCGTGTGGCTGATGTGAGCGATGGCACGGTTGTGACGCTGGATCAGGCGGCACCGCCCACGGGTCTCGTCCTCAGCGTCCACCGTGCCTACGAAGGCTACCTGAAGGCGGTCACCGGATCAGTTGAGGCACGGCTTGAGGTGCTGGAACGCTATGCCGCGGATCCCACGTCGGGCGGTGGGATGCAGGACAAGGATTACCTGATGTTAATGGTGCTGAACCGGGTCCTGCCCGTGCTGCGCCATCTGCGCCGCCTGCCATCGGTGCATCCCGAGCGCCTTTACGAAGTGCTGATTTCGCTCGCGGGCGAGTTGACCACGTTCGAAGAGCGCGACCGTCGCGTGCGCGATTATGGCCGCTACCGGCATGACCAGCCGAAAGAGACGTTCAAGCCGCTGGTGGACGACATCCGTCGCCTACTAAGCCGTGATGTGGGCCGTGCCCTGCGTCTGACGTTGGAACAGCGGCGCGAAAACAGCTTCCTTGCGATGGTCGAGGACCCCAACCTTTTTGCCAACGCAACCTTTATCATCGAGGTCGCCGCAGCGCTGCCGCTGACGCAGATACAACAGCAGTTCCCGCAGCTGTGCAAAGTGGCACCATCCACCCGGATGAAGGAAATCATCGTCAACAATATGCCCGGCATCCAGCTGGTCCATGTCCCGAACCCGCCACCGCAAATCCGCGTCGTGGCCAACCACGTCTATTTCATCGTGGACAAGCAAAGCCCGCTGTGGCGCGATTTTTCCAACGCGCCTGCGATGGGGATGCACTTTGCCGGGGCGTGGCCGGGGCTGGAACTTGAGCTCTGGGCGATACCGGAGGAGCGGTAAGCGAGATGGCGTCTGACGACGAAGACCGCACAGTCTTTGGGCAAAAGCTGCCACCACAACCGGCCAAACCGGCGGCGCAGCCTGCGCTGCCGCCCCCGGCGCAGGGGCAGCAACCCCCACCCACGCCGCAGGCGGCACCACCCGCCCAAGGGGAAAACACCGTGTTTGGCCAGCGGCTGCCGCCGCAGCAGCCTGCGGCCCCGTATCCGCCCCAACAACCTGCACCGCAGCAGCCACCGCAATATGGCCAGCCGCCGGCGCATCCGCCTGCCGCGCCGCCGCGCGGCGGCGAGGATACGTGGCTGGGCGGCGCGCTGACGCCCACTCCCGGCGCGCCGCTGCCACCTCCGCAGGCGGCTCCGCCGCAGCAACCGTATTACCCGCCGCCGCCACCCGCGGCACCGCAACAACCCTACCCCCCGGCACAGCAGCCCTATCCGGCGCAACAGCCCGCCGGGCAGTATCCACCGCACTACCCGGACCCCTATGCCGGGCAGCCACACCCAGGTTGGACACCTGCATCGCCGCCTGCGGACGGGCAGTTCCCCGTTGCCGGCGCGCAGCCGCAACCACAGCCACAACGCACCGGGCCCAAGATTGCCTTTACCGACGCGTTGCGCGGATCGGGGCTGGATGTGGGGTCGTCGTCGAACCCGATCATTGCCGCAGCCTCTGACTTGCTGGTTCTTCTGGGCCGTTTGCGCACCGGCATGGTCGAGATGCAGGCCATTCCGCTGCGCGATCACGTGATGCGCGAAATCGCCAGCTTTGTGCAGAAATGTCAGGAGGCGGGCGTGCCGCCCGAGGATATCGACGTGGCCCGCTATGCGCTGGCCGCGACATCCGACGACATCGTACAGACGATCCCCGGCAACGACCCGCAATATTGGCAGCAGTTCTCCATGGCGGCTGAATTGCTGGCCGACCGCTCTGCCGGTATCGGCTTTTTCGCGCGGCTTGAGCAGGTCATCGGCCTGCCCGGTCAGCGCGCACATGTGCTGGAGTTGATGCTGACCTGTCTCGCGCTGGGGTTTGAGGGCAAGTATCGGACAGAGCCGAATGGACAAGTGATGCTCAGCCGGTTGCGCACCGAGGTTTACCAGCGCTTCCGTTCCGCAAATGCACGCCCACCCGAAGAGTTGAGCCACAAGTGGATTCCCGTCCTTCTGGGTGGTCGCCGCCAGTCCGGCGGTATGCCGCTTTGGGTTGTGGGTGGTGTTGCGTCGGCCATGGTCGTGGCCCTGTTCATTACGTTGTCATGGCTCTTGTCCGGGGATGCGCAGGCCGCGCAGGACGACATTATCGGGCTCCACACCAACCTTGGCGAGGTGGTGATCGAACGCAGCGAGAATGTGATCGAATACGAAGCGCCGCCCACTGGTCAGCTTGAGCGCATACAGGGTCGACTTGCCGCCGAGATCGAGGCAGGCGATGTCGAGGTTGAAGAAGCGGGTGACTATATCTCGGTCCGGCTGCGGGATGCGCTGCGCTTTGGCTCTGGCTCTGCCGAGTTGACGACGGACGTGTCCGGTCTGGGCAAGCGCATTGCCGAAGTGCTGGAAGGCGAGCCGGGCGATATCATCGTGGAAGGCCATTCGGACAATATCCCGCCCAGCGGGCGTGGCCGCTACAAGACGAACGAGGCGCTGTCTGAGGCGCGCGCCGAAACCGTGCGCGCACTGCTAGAGCCGCACCTGTCTAACCCGGGCCGCATGACGGTCGAGGGCGTCGGCCCCGCCAAACCGCTGGACACGGCCAACACGCGCGAAGCGCGGGCCAAGAACCGGCGCGTTGAAATCCTGTTGCAGAAGGAGCAGCGCCTGTGAGGGGTGTTCTCAAATGGCTGAACCCGGTGACCTACTGGCGGTTCAAATGGTTCCGCTGGGTGGTGATTGCGCTGGGTATTCTGTGCATCTGCGCCGCCGTCTGGTTTGGTCTGCCGATCTTTGGGATCGAGTGGCTGGCGTCCGTGTGGTTCCGGGTGCTGTTGATCGCCCTGATCCTGTCGCCCATCGCGATTGTCAGCGGTCTGCGCTATCGCAAGCGCCGCAAGGCCGCGCAGGAGCTCGAAGAGTCGTTGATGGAACAACCCGTCGGCGACGGCGCGATCCTGCACGACCGGATGCAAGAGGCGCTTGGCAAGCTGCGCAAGGGCGGCAAATCCACCTATCTCTATGACATGCCGTGGTACGTGATCATCGGACCTCCGGGTGCGGGCAAGACCACGGCGCTCGTCCATTCGGGTCTTGAGTTTCCGGGCACTGACGCAAGTGCCGTGGCCGGTTTCGGCGGCACCAAGAACTGTGATTTCTGGTTTTCCGAAGAGGCGGTGCTGATCGACACGGCGGGCCGCTACACCACGCAGGACAGTGACGCACGCGCCGATAAGATGAGCTGGCAGGCCTTTCTGGACCAGCTGAAGAAGGCGCGGCCAAACCAGCCGATCAACGGTGTGATCCTCGCATTCTCTTGCGAAGACATGATGACCGCGACCGATGACACGCTGGACACCCACGCGCTGGCCGTTCGCAAACGGCTCGAAGAATTGCATGAGACGCTGCGCATCGACGTGCCGGTCTATGTGCTGTTCACCAAGGCCGATCTGATTTCGGGTTTCCGCGAATTCTTTGGTCACTATGGCGAGGATCGCCGCCGCTCGGTCTGGGGCATCACGTTCCAGACCAAGGACCGCAAGGAAGAGACCTATCGGCACGTATCATCCGAGTTCGATCAACTGATCAGCCGCCTCAGTGACGAGGTCACGGACCGGATGAATGACGAACCCGACACCGTGGCGCGCATCGCCATGTTTGGCTTTCCGGGGCAATTGGTGCTGTTGCAGCGCAACGTGTCGGATTTCCTCCGCCGGGTGTTCCAGAAATCGACCGACCTGCACGCGATCCTGCGCGGGTTCTATTTCACCTCCGGCACACAGGAAGGCACGCCCATCGATCAGGTTCTGGGCGCGATGTCCGAGAACCAAGGTGGGTTCCAGCCCAGTTTCATGTCCGGCAAGGGGCGTAGCTATTTCCTGCATGACTTGCTGAAACAGGTCATTTTTGCGGAACGGGACTGGGTTGGCTACGACTTCAAGGCGATGCGGCGCAAGGCGATCTTTCGCACCGGTGTGACCGGTCTGATCGCGGCGGCGGTGATCGGGGCCTTTGGCCTCTTTGGCTACAGTTTTTGGCAGAACGCGTCGCTGATCCGCGAGGCGGCGGCGGCCACCGACAGCTATCAGGTCGAGGCGCAGGGCCTTCTGACCCAAAGCATCATCGACGATCCCAGCACGCGGCCCATCCTGCAAGCGCTGGCGCTGGCGCGGGACATTCCCGCAGGCTACGCTGATCCGCGCGAACAGCAATTCGCGGAAAAGGTCGGCCTGTCGCGCCGTGCCTCTATCCGGTCGGCGGCGCTGCAATCCTATTCGGACTCGCTCGAACGGCTCTTGCGTCCGCGCATGATGCTGTATCTTGAAAACCGGCTGCCGCGACTGCTGGCCGAGAACAACACCGAAGAAGCCTACCGTGCGCTCAAGGTCTATATCCTGCTGGCCAAAGAGCAGGACGGCAAATCAGACGACGTGGCCATTCAAGCCTATTTCGCCGAAGCATGGGGGCCGGAATATTCCGAGCCCGGTCTGGATGGCGAATATCGCGAGATCAACGAACATCTGGCGGCAATGCTGGAACTGGATGACCGGATCGAACCGTCGCTCAAACCGGACAAGGATCTGGTCGAACGGACGCAAAAGGAAATCGCGACGCTAAGCCTTGCCCAGCAGGCCTACAGTTCGATCCTGAGCCAAGGCGCAACGCTGACCCCATTCCGCCTGACGGACGAACTGGCCGACGTGCAGGCAGATGTTGTGTTTCGGACCACTGATGGCAAACCGCTCGAAAGCCTCGAAGTGCCGGGACTGTTCACCTTCACCGGGTACTGGTCGTTCTTTCAGGATGCGGTCGCCAATGCTGCCGAACGGCTGGAAGAAGAACGTTGGGTGCTGGGTGCCCCCGGCGAGGGTGTGGATTATCAAGGCCAGCTTTTGGGGCTGAACCGCGATCTGCACGCCTTTTACCGATCCGATTTTGCGGAAAAGTGGAACGACATGCTGGGCCGGATCGAACTGGTGCCGATGTCTGCGGGCGCGCCGCAATATCCCGGCCTCGCCGTGGCATCTGCGCCCTTTGCCTCGCCCATCCTCAAGCTGGCCGAAGCGGTGGACAAGGAAACGCGGCTGACGCGGTTCCTCGACGCGGTCGAAGGGATCGACAACCCCGCAGCGATTATCGCCAGCGGTGGCGACGTCGGCTCGCAAATGGCGGATGTCGGCTTTACCGAGGTGCAGCGGCGGTCGGGCGCGATCCAGCGCATCTTCCTCAACCTGCTGCGCGACAAGGCCAAGTTCCAGGAACGCGCGGTAACAAATGCATCGGCACCGTCGCAGCGGCGGCAATTGGAAACCATCGAACAGCGGTTCGAAAAATGGCACGCCTTTGTCCGCGGTGAGCAGAACGCGCGCCCGGTCGATGTGTTGCTGGCGGGGATGCAGGAACTGCTGACCAACCGCCAACTGGCTGGTCGCGGTGGCAATACGTTGCTGGATCAGCGCGGGATGCAGGACGCCCTGAACACCCTGAGCCAAGGGGTGCCGTTCTATCCCGAACCGGTTGTGGGCTTCGTCAACTCCATCGAATCCGAATTCCTGACGGTGTCGGCCAATGCCTCCATGGGCGAGTTGCAGCGGGCACTGGCCGAAGAAGTGGCCGCCTATTGCACGCAAAATGTCTCGTCCGCGTTTCCGTTTGCGGGACGCGGTGCGCGGCACATCTCGACCTCTGTCTTTGGTGAGTTCTTTGGCTACGGCGGCCGGATGCAGACATTCTACGAGACGTATCTGCGTGAACATACCCAGCGCGAAGCCGATGGCCGGATCGTTGCCCGCGAAGGCAGCCCGCTGGGCGCACGGCTGAGCAGCGCCACGCTGAGCCAGTTTGCCCGCGCCGAACGTATCCGGCAGGCCTTCTTTCCGCCGGACAGCGCGGCACCGTCGGTGTCATTCTCGGTGTCGCAGGTTGCGTCCTCTCCCACCGTTGAAAGCACGTCGATCAACATGAGCGGGCGTGAGGTGCAGTTGTTTCTGAACTCGTCCGGGGCCAGCTTTACCTGGCCGGACGACACGGCGGACATTCTGGTGACGTTGTTGCCCCGGTCAGAGACCACGGAAAACGCGCTGCGCTTTGGCGGGGGCCGCTGGGCGCTATCCGAATTCATCTCGCGCGGGCGCAACAAGACGTCCGGCACGCGCGCGGATGTGACCTATCAGGTGGGCGGTCGGTCGGTGACCCTGCGGCTCGAATTCGACAGCATCGCCATTCCGTTCCTGATGCGGGAACTGTCCGATTTCTCCTGTCCCACCACGATCGAGTAAGGCCCATGAGCGACGAAGCAACGGTGGTCATCTACGGCAAACATCCCGCCTACGGGGATTTCCTTGCCCATGGATTGGACCACGCGCTGCTGAGCCACTTTGATACATGGCTGGAAGGGGTGCTGCCCGCCCTCAAGGAAGGGTTGGCTGACGACTGGGAGGCATCTTGGGCCGCTGCGCCGCCGCTGAATTTCTGGCTGGGTCCGGACGTGATTGGCGCGCCGCTGGCGGGGATTTTTCTGCCCAGTCAGGACAAGGTGGGGCGGCGGTTTCCGTTGATCTTTGGGCTGACGGGCATCGTATCGCCGCCGCCGGTTCATCCCGCCCATGACGAAAGCCCATACCGCGCTATGGCCGCGCATATCGCAGGGTTCGAAGTGCCCAAGGATGGGACACGTGGTGTCGCGACCCTGCTGAACGGATTTCAGGTGCCGCCCGTGCAGGGCGTCCTATTCGAAGACGGTCAGGACGGCACGATCTGGGGCCACCGCGATGATGGCGATCTGCCGCGACTGTTCGCAGATGCAAGCGGCGCAGACGCACAAAAAGCCCAGCTTGGCCGCAGTCATTGGTGGCATGCGGCGCTGCCGACACGGTCGGCGGGATGGTTGGGTGCAAATGGACTGCCGGACCTGACGGCCATGCGATGGCTGTTGACAGAACGAACCCGTGAGGCGAGAGACTCCGTCAATGAGTGAGACAAACGAACCCAGCTTCGTCTTTGAGACGGCAACCCTCAGCGATGTGGGCTGTGTCCGCAAGGTCAACGAGGACAGTCTTCTGGCGCTTCCCGACAGCGGGCTGTGGCTGGTGGCTGACGGTATGGGCGGCCATGCCGCTGGTGATTTTGCCAGCCAGTCCATCGTGGGCGAGATGCAGACCGTGGGAATGCCCGGCGGTGCCGTCGACCTGCGCGCGCGGTTCATGGAACGGCTGACGCGGGCCAATGCCCGCATTCTTCAACACGCCGCAGAACTGGGGAATGGCACCATCGGGTCCACGGTGGCGGCCCTGCTGGTGAGCCAAGGGCACTATGCCAGTATCTGGTCCGGCGACAGCCGCGTGTACCGCCTGCGCGGCGGTGTACTGAGCCAGGTGACACGCGATCACACCGAGGTGCAGGCCCTGCTTGATGCAGGCTCCATCACCCCCGCCGAGGCCGAGGCGTGGCCCCGCAAAAACGTCATCACCCGCGCCATCGGTGTCACCCAGCAACCCGAATGCGAAATGATTGAGGGCGTGCTGGCGGACAAGGATACCTTTTTGCTGTGTTCGGACGGGCTGACGGAATATTTCCACGATGATGAACTTGAGCGCGTGATGCGCCAGTTCGGCGGCGACCTCGAAGGATTGTGCGACAAGTTGGTTGCAACCGCGCTGGAACGCGGCGGCAAGGACAACGTGTCGGTTGTTGTCGTGACCTGCCATCAGGTGCCACTGCCGGAGTTCGAAGCATCAGGCGTATACCCTGAATTCGGGGGTTATCTGTGAGCAACACGGACAACACCCAACCGCCAAAGCGGCCCGAAGTCCCGGAGGAGGACGACGACCGGACATTGATCGCGCCAATGCCCGCCGCCGAACCCGTTGCGACCGAGGAACCGGCTGCCGAAGAAGAGGCGGATCGGACAATCATTTCGCCCATGCCGGGCGGTGATGTGTCCGACACCCCGCCCGCACCAGAAGCCGAAGACCCGGACCGCACCATCATCGGCGAAATGCCGGTGACCCAGACGGCAGAACCTGCGCCGGACGCAGGTGGTTCAACGTACCGGCCCTTTACCGATGAAACGCCTGCGCCTGTTGTTGATCCTGCCGCTGCCGCTGCCGCCGCTACGGTTGCCGCCGCTCCGATCCCGCAAGCACCGCCACCCGATCTGGAAGGCGATGACCTTGATCCAACGCAACTGACCGGAGGCGGCACGGCGACCACGAACACGCCCGAACCCCTGCGTAACCTCGAACCCGGGGCGGTCATCAACAACATGTACCGCGTCGAGGAACGGCTGGATCAGGGCGGTATGGGCCGCGTCTTTCGGGGCGTCGAGATCGGCACCGGCGAAAGCGTCGCGATCAAGGTGATCCTGCCCGAAATGGCCGAGGATATCCGCGTCGCGCAGATGTTCCGCCGCGAGGCGCGCACCCTGCGCCAATTGCACCACGACGCGATTGTCCGCTACTTTGCCTATGTGCCGCCGGATGCAAACCTGAACCTGCACGCGCTTGTCATGGGTTTCATTGAAGGCAACAAGCTCAGCGACAAGCTCAAGAATGACGGTCCTCTGGGCGAGGAAGACGTCTGTGCGCTGTTCACCCGTCTGGCGGACGGTCTGGAGCGTGCGCACAAGATTGGTGTGGTTCACCGCGACCTGTCGCCCGACAACGTGATGTTGCCCGACAATGACATCAACAAAGCGGTGATCATCGACTTTGGCATCTCGCGCTCGTCCAAGGTCAAGGATGTGACCATTGGCAACGAATTTGCGGGCAAACTGAAATACGTCTCGCCCGAACAGCTGGGGGCCTATGGCGGCGAAGCCGAAGGCGCATCGGACATCTATTCGCTCGGCCTGTTGATGATTGCCTGTCTCACCGGCAAGGCGGTTCCGATGGGCGACAGCATCGTCGAGGCGGTGCAGAAACGTCAGGGCGTGCCAGACCTCAACGGTTTGCCGGTCGCGTTTCAGGCGCTGCTGTACAACATGCTGCAACCTGACCCCAAGCAGCGTCTTGAAAACATGGGTCAGGTGATCGACGGGCTGAAGGCGATCAGCGGCGATGAACCCACGCAGAATACCGATGGCCTCTATCAACTGACCATGGGTGCGACGACCCGCACCGTGCCCGGTCTTCAGGCGGCCCCCAGCGGGCGCACCGAAACCTTTGTCACGTCGGTGCCCGCCGCAGGCAGCGAAGGCACCACCCAAAGCGAACCGGTGGTCGAGAAAAGCGGCGGTGGCTTTGGCCTTGTCGCGGCGCTGGTCCTGATTGCAGGCGTCGCAGGCGGGGGGGCGTGGTATTACTTCAACACTGTTCCAAATGCCGAAGACGGGTTGTCGGACGAGGTTGCCGAAGGGCTGGCGCGGGTGCCGGGCAGTCGGGAAACCTATCTTGCCGAAGCGGTGCCCGAAGGATGCACCTATGCCGCGCGGCGTGGCCAGGGTCCAAACACCGGACTGATCGAAGGGTTTGCGCAGGACGCGTCCACATTGCAGGGCATCGCCGCGGGGTGGTCCGAACAGTTTGGCACACAGCCCGAAGTGCTCGAACGCGGCGTGGCACCCGAACAATGCGCGGCACTTGAGTTTGCGCGCACATTTCAGGGCACGCGCGGTGACGCCATCGAAATGGCGCTGGACCAGAACACGGTGACCCGCGCCGAAGGCGTCGTGGGTACGATCCACGGCAGCGCCGGACGGGAAAACTGGCTGGCGCTGGTGGCCCCTAACGGTCGGGTGTTTTCGCTGATGAGCCAACTGGAAGACCCGATTGGCGACCAGCGGCAGTTTTCGTTCCGCCTGCCTTCGGCGCAGCCGGGCACCTACCTGTTGATCGCAACAGCATCCGAAGCCGCTTTGGTACGGGCCGCCGCGATGCAGGACGGGACCGCCGCGACAGACATCCTGCCACTGATGACGCGGGAACTGGCTGACGATGGTCTGGGTGCTGTTGATCTGGGCGTGGTTCAGATCAACCGCTAGCGCTTAGCGCACGTCGAAGGTCGCAAGGCCGAACAGGGACGTTTCCAACACTTCGCGTGGCAATGCGGCAAAGGCGTCCTGCGCCAATTGGCCGATGCCACCGGACAGGTCAATCGGCGCGTCTGTCGATCCCAGAACGATCAGCATTTGCCGCGTGTCTCTTGCGGGCCCGGTCCGGGCCACCGGCGCTTCGATCACCGGGTCATTTCCATCCAGCGTGGTAAAGCGCGCAAGGTCCTGAATCACGCCATTGTCGTCCACAAGGATCAGCGTCAGGAACAGACCACCTGCGCCCAGCACGCGGGCGCGCAAGGCCTCACCACTGTTCAGGGTTGTATCGTCCAGCGCCAGACCAATGCGGCTGGCTGGGTAGGCCGCGCTTTGCCGGATGGCGTCCAGCGCCGCGCATTGCCGGGGGTCGAGGATTTCGCGCGTCTGCGCCGGGACGGTATCCAGCCCATCCACGATGCGCGCGGCCAATGTTTCCAGCGTGTCCGGCTCGGCTCCGATAAAGGACAGGCCAACACCATCGTCACCGGCGCGACGGGGCAATACCAGCGTGCATTGCGGCGCCGGGGTTTCGCGGATGCGCTGAAGCAATGCGCCGATCTGAAGTGCAGCGGGCGACGGGTTGGGGATTGCGCCAGCCGTTGCGGTGCCGGTGTCCTCCTCCGCCGGGTCAGCGACGGCGGGATCTTCGGTGATATCGGCAGGCTCTGTGACCTCCGCCGGTTCCGGGTCTTCCACAATTTCCGGTTCGGGGTCTTCCTCGATCACCTCGGGCAGGGCTGCCGGTGTTTCTGGCTCGACCTCGGGCTCTGGTTGGATGATCTCAGGTTCCGGCGCGATGACATCCGGTTCGGGCAGGACGACCGCTGCAATGTCTTCTTCGATGATGGCTTCGGGTTCCACCACGTCCGGGACGACCACATCGGGTGCAAGCGGTGTATCTGCTGCCGGGGCCACCGCTTCGGCCAGTGGGTTGAACACGTCGTCGCCCACAAGGCTCAGATCGTCAATGGCCAGATCGTCCGGGTCCACTTGGGGTTCGGGGACAATCGGGGCTTCGGGTTCTGCAAGGACGTCCGGTTCGGGTGCGATCACCTCGGGTTCTGGCGCGACCAGTTCTGGCTCAGGCTCCAGCACTTCGGGTTCCAACAGCGCAAGCTCTTCTTCCTGAAGCGGTTCAGGTTCCGGCTCTGCCACCTCTTCGACCGGAGCCAACGTGTCGTCCTCGGCATCGGGTTGCAGCGTTTCGGCGTCTTCCGGCTCCAAAAGGGCTGCGTCCTCTTCCAGGGCCAGCGCATCATCGGCCTCTTCCAACACATCGGCGGTCGCGTCTTCGGGTTCGATGGCCACCGCATCTTCGGGGATGTCGGGCGCGTCATCGAGGTCGATGATATCTGCGTCAATGATCTCAAGCGTGATTTCGTATTCTGGCTCGCGCACTGCGGGCGACGATGGTTCCGGCAACAACGCCACAGACGAGGTGAGCAGACCAAACACCACCGCCCCGTGGATGGCGGTCGATCCCCCGATGGACGCGGCCCATGTGGTGGAGCGTTGCGGCGCATAGGGCAGAAAGCTCATTCCGCGTCCTCCGCATCCTTGCGGTGGACGGTGACAAGCCGCACCTGAACAGCGATCAGCTCTTCGGCGGCGATCAGATCCAGCAACTCGCCTGCATTTGCCTCACGATCGGCAAGCACGTGCAACATCGGGTCATCAATCAGCGCATCGGCCAATGCACCCCGTTCGATGGGCACGCCGTCCAGCGTCAGATCACCTTCCAGCGATACAGTCAGCAGCGGTTTGGGCAGCAGATCAAGCGGCAGTTCAGTCGTTTCAGGCAGGCTGACGGTCACAGTGGTCGAATTCGACAAAGACCCCGTGGTGAGAAAGAAAAAGATCAACAGCAGCACGATGTTCACGATGGCCAGCCCGCTGTCCATCTTGTTGCCCTGACGGGCGGGGGCAAGGCGGGCGCGGCGCAGCATCAGTTGCGCGTGCGGGCAATTTGCACCGCCTCCACCTCTGCGCTGTCCAGCGCCTCCAGCGCCGATGCAACGTCCTGCACGCGGGCCTGTCCGCCAATGATGATCAGCACCTGACCGGGGTCGTCCTGACTGCCGATGGCTTCGGCCAGCGATGGCAATTGTTCGATGTCAAAGACCTGGCCCTTGGTTGTGACCGTGCCGTTGCCGATGTCCCAGATGGTCACACCGTCATTCGCCACAGCCTCGGGCGCGGGGGCTTCGGCGTTTTCGTCCTCGGGGGCTGCGGGGTCCGCCTGTGCCTCGGTCTCTTCCGCTTCATCGGGGGTGGTGCGCAACGTGACCAGCGAATAGGGGGTCAGGCTGGTGGACAGCATGAAAAAGATCAGCAGCTGAAACATCGCATCCGCAAGCGGCGTCAGCGCGAACCTGTAGCGCCGTGGCCGTTCTGGCAGCGGTTGATACGAGGCGCCCATGTGCCCATCCGCCCCTTAGCTTGCGCCAGAATTCGGATCGACCCGACCGTGGATGGCGGCGGACATCACCGCTTCCATCATGTTGCGTTCGCGGTCGATACGTCCTTCGAGCCATGTGGCGATGAAAAAGGCGATCAGCGCAATGGCGAGGCCTGCCGCCGTGGTGATCAGCGCCACATAGATACCGGAGGCAAGCGCGGTGGGGTCAACCGCACCATCCGTCACGGCCAAAACCGAAAACGCGTCGATCATGCCGATCACCGTGCCCAAAAGACCCAGCATCGGGGCGGCCTGAACGACCATATCCAGCGACCGCATCCGTTCACTGAGCGTGGCGAGTTCGACAATGGCGGTCTGGCGGCTCAGTTCCTCGGCATAGCCGGTATCGCCGGGCCGCGCCTGAATGCCGGAAAACACCGCCTGTAGCACGCGGCTGAGCACGGATTTGCGACGGCCCGCCGTGCGGATCGCCTCTTCGACGCGGCCATTCAGCCAATCGTCGAGGATCTTTTCAGCTTCCTTTCGGCGCCCTACGCCAAGCTTGGCAAACTGGCCCAGCTTGAACAGCCCGACACTCAGCGCAAACAGCGACAGCACGCCCAAGAGGCCATAGATAACATACGCAGCAAGTTGGAAAATCGTCAGGGTCATGTGTGTTCAAACTGTTCTCGGGGCCCGGGACTGGGGCGCGTGAGGCCTAGAGGCCAAAGGCAATGTCAGTGCGCGATGTAACGTCCAGCGACGACAGGCAAAGGTCAGCAGCGTCGTCGTCGGACACGCCATCAATCTTGCAGGTCGCCACATCGTTGACGATGATTTCGGACATTTCCGTGCAGGCGGCGGGCAGGTTATAGCGCACGATGCGCCGTTTGCCTGCGCTCAGATCACCCAGCGGCAGTGACAGGAGGTTGATGAACACCCCGTCAGCATCAAACAGGGCAAGCCGCCACGACACGTCCTGCAACGCCTGATCCAGCCCGTTTTTCCCGAAAAACACCACGCTGCACCCGCCTTCGGGTGAGGCGGAGGCCCGGTTCAGTTCGAGGGAAATTGCACCTGTCGTGTCCTGTGCAGACACGTGCGAAGCACACAATACCAGAGCGGCCGCTGCTGCGGCCAATTTTCTGCGTGACATTTCAATCTCCGACGCCAAGCCCTAAATCAACGCCACAATTAGCGGCACAGGGCCGGGTCAAGTCAACCGGAGAATTTCAAGTATGTCAGCGGTATACGCCGATGACCCAATCAGGCTGCAAGGCGGCGCGTTGCTCAGACGTGAATGCAGGCGCTTGGGCTACAATCACCGGGCGCGTGCTGCGCTGCTTGAACGTGCGGACCGTTTCGTTGCGCACGGCGCGTGCCGTTTGCACGGTTTTGGCCGACGCGCGTGCTTTGGGTTTGACTGCTGCCTTGCGCGGTTTCGGTGTCGCAATGGGCTTGGCCACCGGGGGTGCAAGGGCTTCGGTCAGGGCGGGTGTCACGGCAGCTACTGGCACGATGTCGGTGTCGACGATGGCCGGCAGTGTCGGTGCGTCACGCAACGCAACCTCGATCACCTCGGGGGCTTTCGGGGCCGGCGCAAAGCTCGGGATTACAAATCGCGGTTCAATCGTCGCCACAGGCGCAGGCGCCAATGTGCGGACGTGGCGGTCACCAGTGGCATCATGCAGGGCAGAAAGCGCAACTGCGCCAGCACCCGAAGACGCCACAAGGGCCGAACATATCAAAAGCGAACGTATCATCGTGCCGATCATATAGCATGGGCCATGGCCAATTGCATCCAGCCGTGCCAAAGAAATCGAAGCGAACGCATGAAATGTGCAACATGACCCTATTGCAAAAGGCAAATCTTGTGGTTTACCAACAACTTGCATCTATATTTTGTGAGGGGGAATTACGGCGGATTTTTGCCACGGCGGTTTTTTGCCTATGCGCAGTTGCTGTTCCATCGACAGTCAAAGCAAATTTCCAGTTTTGTAATCAAACACTTGATGTCGTGAACGTCGCCGTCGGGGCCTATGACGCTGATGCATGGGAAACGGCGGGTTGGTGGACAGTAGGCCCGAACCAATGCGCCAACGTCATCGAAGATACACTGACCTCGCGCTACATCTATGTGTATGCCCGCGACGTGTTCAACGCGTCAATGTTGCCGGGCACCACAACGCTGTGTGTTGATCCCGGCGAGTTTCGCATTCGGGGCCGCGAGGATTGTCTGATCCGGGGTCACATCGCCGCCCGCTTTCACGAGGTGGACACGCGCCGGTCCGAACGGTGGACCTTCTTTCTGCGCGCACCTGCGGAATAACTTGCCACTGCACGGGCGGGCACCGTATTATCGGCATGGAACTCTGCATTGGTGTGTTTTCAACGGTTGGTCGGCGATGGCTGGGATTTTGCGACATTTGATGTTCGGACTGGTGGGCTTTGGCGCGCTGGCTGGTGCTGCAATGGCGCAATCCTATGGGTCGGACCCGATTGCGTTTGATTTGGGCGACGGTGCGGATGCGACGGGTGGCCAAGTTCTGATTGCGGCCTATCAGCCACCTGCCGAAACCGCACCCAGCTTTGCAGGACCTGGCGTTGGTCGGGGTGCAGTGGCGGTGGCCGCTGGTCTGCCCACACCGTCCATCATCCTTGGCCGGATCGAACCGGGCCGCGAGGCGGATTTCGGGATCACCTCATTGCTGCCGGAAACCGTAGCGCAGATGTCCTTTGCCTTTGACGATATGGAAACTCGGATCGCCATGCGCAGCGATGATCCGACGATGTTCCGTATGCTTGTCGAACAGGGCCATATCGACCCGCCTGCGGACCGTCTGAACGTGGCGCTTCAGTCCGAACTGCAACGGATGAATTGTTACCGCTCGGGCATTGATGGCCTATGGGGCCGTGGGTCGGCCCGCTCGGTGGGCGAATATTTTGGTGAGCGCGAAGACGGCGTTGACTGGCCGGACCAAAATCCAAGCATGGAACTGTTCCGCACCATCATCATGTACCCTGACGTCCGGTGCGAGGCGCCTGTGGCCGCTGCTGCTCCGGCCCCACGTGCGACCACAACCCGGTCCACCACCACACGCACAACAACCACGCGCCGCGTCGCAACGCCGAAGCCCGCAGCCCCTGCGCCCAAGCCCAAGGCTCCGGCGAACAAACCCAAGATCACGGGCGGCGGCGGCATCGGCGTGTTCCGCTGATCCGGCGCGCCGGTCACAACGCATATGTCGCAAATCGAAATTGATCCCAATTTTGCCGGATCGGGCCGCGCGTGGAAGCGTCGGCGGCGTGCACGTATGCTCAAGCGTGTGGGCATCGGGGCCGCCGCCTTTTGCGCGGTCGCGGGGTTGGTGGTGCTGGTCATGGTGCTGTGGCCCAGTGGTGCCGATTACGCCGACGGGGATATCGGTGCCGATGGCGAAGAGCTGACCCTGGTCCAGTCCGAGGGGGCTGCCGAAGGCGGGATCGTTCTGGCCGCCGCCGCGGCGGAGGCTTTTCTGGATATTCGCGGTGCGCCCATGATCATCACGCTGCCGGACGGACCCGCATTGGGGGCACGCCGCATCTCGCTGGAACACCAGATCCACCCGCAACGCGCGCGCATCGGTGACCAGTTGGAAGTGATCGAAGATTCGCTTTTTGACGCCACCCAGCGTGTGCAACTGACCCTGCCGTCATCATCCGCTGACCTCGCCGCGTTTCAGGCGCGCCGCGAAACCGCCATCGTCGACACCACACCGACGGTGCCCGATGCCGTCGAAGCGGGCGCGCAGGTGGTCTTTGACGACGACGAAGGCAGTTGGGGCGAGGTCGTCGGCGGCGACGGCGGCGCAACCCAAGTCAGCTATGTCGAGACGGTGATTGAAAACACCACGACCGAAGCGCTGAGCCTGTCCACATCCGAACGCAGTACCCTGTTCCGGGACGAGGTTGTGCGGCTTGAGACGGATCGAGAGCTTAAGGCGATCCTCACGGATCAGAAACTGACCGAAGACGAGATCGACCGCATCCTCAGTTTCGTGTCCCGCATGGCAAAGGATATGGGGATCGAACTGGACGCTCTGACAAAGCTGGCGTCGGGGGGGCTGGTTGCCCTGCGGCTTGAACCAGACCGGCTTGGGGCGCAACTGATGCAGATGTCGATCTATGCGCCCGACCGCTATCTGGCGAGCCTTGCGCAGCCCGGTCCGGGCCGGTTCGAGGTCAGCGCCGACCCGTGGTTTTCGCGCAACCTGTTGCGCCGTGCGGACATTGCCGTGCGCAACCGCGGCAGTCAGGGGGAGGTCAAGCTCAAGGACGCGATCTATTCCACGGCGCTGCGCAATGGCGTGTCGTCAGAGCTGGTGGGCGAGCTGATGGTGATGCTAAGCCGGGTGCAGGACCTCGACCGCATCGCGACCGAAGGCGACACAATGCGTCTGATCAAACGGGACGAAAGCGCGGGTGTCGCGCCTGCCGGGCAAATCCTCTATGTCGCGCTCAAGGGGCCGACGGCAAATTTTGAATGCTATGTCGTGCGGCCCAATCAGCGTGACGCGCCCTTTGGTTGTTTCGACCCACAAAGCGGCGGGAGCGGCGGCGGCGGTTCCGGGCTGGGCGGCAGCAACTTTTTGATCCCGGTGTCGGGCACCAAGACGTCCAGCTTTGGGCCGCGACACCACCCGATCCTGAACAAGACCGTCAACCACAACGGCGTCGATTGGGCCGCGCCCACCGGCACCCCGGTCAAGGCGGTGGCAGGGGGCAAGATCAGCCGCGCCAATTTCTCGTCCAGTTATGGCAACATCGTCTATATTGATCATCCGGGTGGTGCGCACAGCCGCTATGCCCACCTCAACGCCTTTGGTGAGGGGATCAAGCTGGGCAGTGCGGTACAGGCTGGTCAGGTCATTGGCTATGTCGGCACCACCGGCCGGTCCACCGGCCCGCACCTGCATTTCGAACTGCATCTCAACGGGCGGCCCGTCGATCCGCTGGCGCTTGGTGTCGCGCGCGCCTCGGGCGCGGTCGAGGCGCTGGTGGCGCAGATCATCCGGGTGGAAAGCGCCGGCAACGCGCGGGCCAAGAACACGCGGTCCACCGCAACCGGTCTGGGCCAGTTCATCGAAAGCACGTGGCTGCGGATGATGCGCACCTACCGTCCCGACCTCGTGGCAACCCTGAACCGGGCCGAGTTGCTGGAACTGCGGTTCGACCCCGCGCTCAGCCGCGCCATGGTCACGAACCTCGCCCGCGAGAACGAGGCGTTTCTGCGTGCCCGAGGGCACGCGATCACGCCGGGTCGTCTGTATCTGGCGCACTTCCTCGGGCCTGCGGGCGCGAATGTCGCGCTGAATGCAAACCCGCAGGCGACAGTGCTTGAGGTGATGGGAGCCAGCGTCGTGAACGCCAACCCGTTCCTGCGGGGCAAGGATATCAAATGGATGACCGATTGGTCGGACCGCAAGATGAACCGCGTGGGCCGGGGCGGCACCGCCGTTGCCTCGGCACCTCCACCGCCCGCCGTCACCCCGGCAGAGGTCAAACGCTACAAGGACGGGATCGGCAAGCTGCTGGAAACCCTGTAGCCAAGCCTTGACACTTCGCAAGGATTGCAGAGAGTTAGCCCCGCATTGCTCAGGAGAATTTGCGTATGAGTGGACCTATCGTCAAACCCGGTGTGTGGCCCGGCACAAGTGGTCGCAACCACGCCAACCAAGTGTTTCGGCCCCAATCGTGCAGCGGCTATTCCGACAAGGTTGCCAACCTCGAACGCACTATCGCATCTGTCGAACAGGATTTCGAAGAGGCCGTCGCACTGGCCAAGCGCATGGGCTATCTCAACAACGCTATTCTGGTGACCAGCGTGATCAAGGACAGCTGCGTTGCGTTTCTGGATATCGGCGCGTCCATCCTTGACACAATGGGCATGAAGCAGGCCGCCAAGACCGCTTCCGCCGGAGTGGCAGCCATCGATATTGCCGACAACGGCAGCAAATGGCTGCACGGCCAGACGTCCACCGCGCAGGCCATGACGGGCATCGCAAACGCGTCCACGAATTTCATGAAATCCGACACGATGATGCAGGCGGGCACGCAATACGTGGTCAAGAAGCACACCAGCGCGGCGGATGTGATGTCGAATGCGGTCAACGGAAAACCGTCCGATCAGGGTGAGCTGGGGATGAAATATGTGGCAGATCAGGTGGTGAGCACGGCTGACCTGATCGCCAAAGCCGGAGAAAGCAGCAACCAGAGCTGGGGCGCGGGTCTGGGCAAGGTAATGAACGGCGTCAAAGGGTTGATGGCTGCGCAGAAATACAGTTCCAGCCTCGAAAAGAGTTTTGACAGCCATATCGACGAGTCGATGTACATCCAGCAGAAAATCCAGCGGGATGAGGCGAATTTCCGGTCCAAGATCAAGACGTTGAAACAGCAGCTGATGTCACTCAAGCGTGAGCTTCAGGGCTGCATCAATGACACGCAACAGGCCAATGGCCTTGATGCGCTGTTCCCCGACCTGCAAATTCAGAGCACAGCGGCCAATTCGACCTCGATGTACGGTTGGTAAGGCGCGCCACCGTGGCGCGCCACCCCCCTATTCGAACGCGTAGCCGAACCCGTCGGCGGTATGCGTCACCACAACTTTGTTGAACTCATCACCGGCAACCATGCGGTTGAGGACCTCGCGCGACATCTCGGGCAGGATCGAATTGGTGATGATGTTGTCGATCATGCGGCCACCGCTGTCGGGGTCTTTGCACTGCTCGGTGATATGGTCGAGCACGTCGTCGCCATAGACCATCTCGGCGTTGTGCGATGCCTTGAGCCGTTTGGCCACCGACCGCAGTTTCAGCTTGGTGATGTCCGCCAGTGCCGCCTTGCCCAGCGGGAAATACGGGATCGACACGATCCGGCCCAACAGCGCGGGCGGGAAGACATCCAACTGGAACGGTTTCAGTGCGGTCGACAACTCTTCGACATCGGGCTCCGTCTCGCCACCTTCGGCCATTTCCATGATCACTTCGGTGCCCACGTTGGACGTGAGCAGGATCAGGCAGTTCTTGAAGTTGATAGGACGCCCGTTGCCGTCCTCCATGATGCCCTTGTCGAACACCTGAAAGAACAGCTCGTGGATGTCGGGGTGGGCCTTTTCGATCTCGTCCAGCAATACGACCGAATAGGGCTTGCGCCGCACCGCCTCGGTCAGGCGACCACCCTCGCCGTAGCCGACATAGCCCGGAGGCGCGCCCTTGAGCAGGGAGACGGAATGCGCCTCTTGGAACTCGGACATGTTGATGGTGATGATGTTCTGTTCGCCACCGTATAGCGTTTCGGCCAGCGCCAGCGCTGTTTCTGTCTTACCCACACCGGACGGGCCGCACAGCATGAAAACACCGATGGGTTTTTCCGGGTTGGCGAGGCCCGCGCGGGACGTCTCAATGCGCTTGGCGATGGTGCGCAGGCCATGATCCTGACCAATGACACGCTCTTGCAAGCGGTCGGCAAGGGTCAGCACGGCGGCCAGTTCATCCTGCAC
Organism: uncultured Tateyamaria sp.; assembly: GCF_947503385.1. Classification (GTDB taxonomy): domain Bacteria; phylum Pseudomonadota; class Alphaproteobacteria; order Rhodobacterales; family Rhodobacteraceae; genus Tateyamaria. Next base: position 176,127 of record NZ_CANNDO010000001.1, on the reverse strand, counting down.
CATCCGGCCCGCAGGGATGCCCGTCCAGTCCGAGATTACGGTGGCCACGGATTGCGCGTCCACATGGGCATAGACCATGCGGTCGTCCGGGTTTCCGCCTTCCAGTTCGGCCATCTTGGCGGCCATTTCGGCATGGGCGGCGTCTGCGTCGTCGGCGGGTTCGACCTCTGCGTCAGCTTCTTCTTCGGGGCGGGCGTCCATGACGGCGTCGGCGTCTTCGCCCTTGGCCTCGGCGATGGATTTGCGCAGGGTCAGGATGCTGTCGACCAGCGCCTTTTCCGCCTCGTACTTGCCTTCGAATTCGGCCAGTTCGGCCTCAAGTTTGGTTTTTTCCTCGGCGGCCTCTGCCAGACGTTCTTCGTTGGTGGAACCCAGTTCGCGCTCGGATTCCTTGGACGCGATTTCCGTCTCAAGCGCCTTGATGGCCTGTCGCAGATCACCGATGCGCGCCGGGGTAGACGCTTGGGAAACAGCCACACGGGCGCACGCGGTATCCAGCAGCGACACAGCCTTGTCCGGCAATTGGCGGGCAGGGATGTAGCGGGCCGACAGGCTGACAGCCGCCACAATCGCCTCGTCCGAGATGCGTACGCCGTGATGCGCCTCCATCGGGTCAAGGATACCGCGCAGCATGAAGCAGCAGCGTTCAATATCCGGCTCGTCCACGTCCACAGGCTGGAAGCGGCGGGTCAGGGCCGGGTCTTTCTCAAAGTAGTTGCGGTATTCCGAGAACGTCGTGGCCGCAATCGTGCGCAGAGTGCCACGCGCAAGCGCGGGCTTCAGCAGGTTGGCGGCATCGCCGGTGCCTGCGGCACCACCGGCACCGATCAGTGTGTGCGCCTCGTCGATGAACAGGATGATGGGTGTGGGCGACGACTGCACCTCGTCGATCACGGATTTCAGGCGCTGTTCAAACTCACCCTTCATCGACGCACCCGCCTGCATCGACTGGATGTCCAATTCGTAGAGTTTCGTGCCCTGCAACAGCGGTGGCACGTCTCCCGCCGCCAGCCGCTGGGCGAACCCTTCGACCACGGCGGTTTTGCCCACGCCCGCCTCACCGGTCAGGATCGGGTTGTTCTGGCGGCGGCGCAGCAGCACGTCGACAATCTGGCGGATCTCGTCATCGCGTCCCACGATCTGGTCCATAGTGGCGGCTGCCGCAGTCATATCCTTGGCGAAACGGCCAAGCGCGGTCGACGCCCCCGGTCCTTCGGCGCCATCGCCCGACGGCCCAGCGGACAGGCCCGAGCCGTCCATGGGCCGCATGTCCTCTTCTTCGCTGTCGGCAAAGAGGGTTCCGGCCTCTTTGGCCAACTGATCGGCGGACAGGCTGCCAAGCGTGGGCGACAACCGTTCCAGCACGCGCTTTTGCTCGGACGACGACAGCAAGGCGACCAGTGCGTGGCCGGACCGCACCTGTACCTCGCCGAACAACAGGGTCGCGTAGACCCAGCCGTTTTTCAGCATCTGCGCCATACTGTCGGAGATGGCAGGGATTTCGGTAACATTCTTTTCGAGCTTGCCCAACGCGTCCGTGAGGTCGCGCAGCACGTCTGCGCGGTCAAGGTTCAGCACGCCCAGCATGACGGAAATGTCCGACTGCTTGTTCGACACGATGTGATACATCCAGTGCAACACGTCCACGTGGCGGTGGCCTTCGCCCCGCGACAGGCTCATCGCCTGAATAAAGGCGTCGTATCCAGTACGGTTCAGTTTGCCCGCATATTTTTCAACCTGAATCTCAGCAACCATTCCCAATCCCCCGTCAAGAAACTTCCATCGAAATTTTATATTGTGTCGCCCTTACGAGCGCATTTTGTACGTCGCCACCTTGGCTCATGGGCATGGCACTGGTCCAGCCCAACTCTGTCGTTGTGCCCAATTGCGCGGGCGCGATTTGCGCGCGCGGCAGCCACAGCGCGACGTCGATCTCGAAAAAGGCACCCAGATAGCCCAGAACCAGATCCTTGAGCTCTGCCTGCCGGTCGCGCCCCGGTAGAAAGCTGCGGTATTCGTCGACCGAATTGCATTCCAGATGCAGGACGATCTTTTCGCTGATGGACGGCGCGCGCTGGCCCACGCGCAAATCCTGACCCAGACGCATCCCCTGCCGCCCCATGACGGAACGGTCCTCGGGCGAGAACTCCAGCCAGCCGGTCACGAATTCCTCGACGCGCACCGCCACCCCAAAATGCGCGCGCAGCATCTGGCGCAGGCGCACCGGGCTGCGCACCCGGTCCATGCTGAGCGCGGTGTAGCGCAGGCGCACCACATCATCGACGGGCGACGTGCCATCAAAGCATTTGGGCGCATCGCCGGTCAGTGATCGTAGCAAACGGGGAAATTCGCCGCCTGTGGGATGGTCGTATTGTGTGATGGGCCGCGCGTCGGACCACGACCGGTAAAACAGCTGCTGAAACCGCGCGACAAAGATGTCGGCAAATCGGACAAAGGCGTTGTCGCCATTGCGTTTCCAGCGATCCACTTCGCGCGTGATGGAATGGGGCAGGGGACCAAACGGCCCGAAAAAGCCAAGGAACCGGGGGCGGATGCGCGGTGTTTTGGCGTCGACATCCACCTCGCTCAATTCGTCATAGGCGAACCCGGTATAGGGGTCCTGACCCAAGTCCACGACCTCTTGGCTCAACCGGCGGCTTTGGCCGATGCGGGGTTTGCTGCCCGCGCGGCGTTCGAGGTAGCGCAGGGACTGTAAAAAGCCCCATTTTGCGCGCCGTGTCTTGCGCTCTTCTTCGGTCCTTGCGTTCACAGAAGCGGTCCCGATCCGCCGCGCGGGGGCCAGACCTTGAGCACGTTGTTCTTGGAGTTGGTGACGACGCATTGCGTGAACGTGTTGACAGCGGCGTAGTCCCCCAGAAACCGGTCCAGCGCCGCGCTTAGCGTCACGATCATCGCCGGGTCCATCAGGTCCTCGTCAAATTTCAGCGTCACCTCCATCCCGCGCGCCGGGTGGAATCCGTCGGCGCGCTGGATGGTGCGTGTGCGGGGCCGCGCGCTGACGTGGGTCAGGGCACCCACCTGTGCCTCGGTCAATTGGTCGGACACGTCGGAAAACAGCCGCATCACCTCGCGCAGCGCCTCGACATTGCCGGTGCCATCCGGCCCGACAAAACCGCGATAGCTGAGCGAAATGAGCGACACCAGCCGCCAGTAATTGTCCCCCGCCGTCATACGGTGCGGGCCTTCGGCCTCAAGTTCCGCCACGGCTTCGCGGGGGGTGGTTGGGCCCACTTTGGGCTTCATCGTGATGATACGATCATCCAGCAGGTGGAATGTCGCCTCGCTCATGGGCAGCACTTCAGGAAGGTGCCGGTTCGAACACAGCGTTTTTACAAACAGCAGGTTCGCAGGCTCTGCCTCTGGCGGTTCATAAAAGGTGATCCAGGTTTCGGTCCCCTCATAGCGGAACCGCGTGCCGCCCACGCGCCGCTCCGATTGGCTGAGGCCACGGCGCTGGCGGGTGTATGTGTAGTAAAGCGTCTCGCGCGGGGCGCTGCCCGAGGGCGGGATGCCATAGAGCGGCTGCACCTGCACCTTGTCCCGTGCGGCATCGTACTGTGCGCGGACGTCCAGAATACGCTGGACCTCGAAATGGGTGGCAGGCGTGCGGTTGGGCGCGACGGGCATCTGGTGCGCGCGGTTGTCCAGCGTGATCGGCTTGGCATCATCTTCGAACAGGTTGACCGCAGGGGCGCAGAACAGGGCGAGGTTTTTGTCTTCGAAATGGGTGGTCAGATGTTTGTCGGGCGCGTCGAATTCCAGCACCAACTGGGCCGACTTCGTCTCGATCCGTTTGGCATGGTGGGCGAGGTTGCGAATGCGGAACCCCATGAACTTGCGCGGAAACGAAAAGTATTCGAGCAGCGTGCTGATGCCCGGAAACAGCCGTTCGTCCCGCCCATAGAGCGGCAGATCACCGTCAAAGCCGACCTGCTCGATCTCGTCCAGCGGGATGTTGTGGAAGACCGGTGTGCCGCCCTTGTCCTCCCAGCGCAGTGACGCGCGGGTGAGGCGGCCGAACACTTGGGCATATAGCGCCATTGCCTCTTGCTGCGGGCCGGTGAAATGGATCGGCAGAACATCGGTTTTCAACCCATCCAGCGGCTGACCGTCCGTCCGTTCCAGCGTGACGACAAGGCCCGCGGCGGTGCGCCCGCCTGCATTCTCAAGCCCCGGCCCATCGCATCCCAGCGCGTTCATAGGGGTGGCGGTGCCGTGATATTCGGCTGCGGCAATTTTCAGCGGCCAGAATGTGATCGGTTCGGCCAGACGAAACCGGCAGGCGATGCGTCGGGTCGCTTCGGTAAAGGTCGCCTCGATATACGATCCTGCCTTGATCGTGCGTCCATTCGCGATTTCGACCGGTTTTTCGGGGGTGTGGCCCTGTACCAGCATCGCCGCCGGTACGGGGGCTGTCATTTCGGGGCTGACCTGTTCCAGCAATTCCGTCGAAAAGGTGCGGAACTGCTGGTCGATGTTCAGTTGAACGCGGGCCGCCAGAAAGGCCGATCCTTCGAGCAGGCCCGCGATCGAGGGATCAAGGTTTTCTTCCAGCAGGCCGCCCAGCCGGTCGGCCAGACCCGGATAGTCCTTGGCAAACAGGGCCGCCCGCTCCTTGAGCAACAGGAGCTCGCGCTCATACGCTTCCTTGAATGCCTGTTTCATCGGCTCAAATCCGTTTCGCGTTCAGCACAACCTTGCCGGCGCCCGTGTCCACATCCGCGCTGAATTCGACGGGGATGTCCGCAGGGTCGGCGATCAGGTCGGCGGTCACATGTACGGCGACGCGCTGATAGTCGTCGCCCTCAAGCACCTGCACCTTAACGTCGATACTGCTTTTGACCAGACGCGGTTCGTGGTCCGACAGCGACTGTTTGATGGATTTGGCGATGGCGTGACCTGTCAGCTCGGTCCGGGTCAGATTGCTGAGGTCCTGAAAGCCGTAGTTCACGACCGATTGCGCCACCAAAGGCGTGTCATCAAGGTCAATGGCGGCATCCAGACGTATGGTGTTCATCAATGTGGCCAGATGTTCGCGCACATGGTCGCGCAGCGTATCCTCGTCCACACCCAGACGGCGGGCATTGGACCGACCGGATACGTTGGACACGGTGTTCAGGCCGCCGGCCTCCACCTCGGAGGTGCTGGTGGCACCGGAATCATGTTCGCGGAAAGACTGGCGAAAGACGTCTAGCAGAGAGATACGCGAGCGTTCATGGACCTTGCGGTTCGCCCGTTGCCGGGGCGCTTTGGTGGTGGATGAACGGGACGCCATTGTCGCGTATCGGGGCCTTCAAAAAATGAAAAAATGCGGCCCGGTGGATACCGGGCCGCATGGGGTGAAGCCTGGATTAAGCTTCTTTGTTCTTGGCGATATCGAAGCCAGCTTTGCCTTCGGGGCCTTTGGAGCCGTCGGCTTTTTGCGACGCGTAGGTCACGTTGTACTTGGCAAAGTTCAGCGTCACGGTTTCCATGATGCGGTCCATGCCGTCACCCGACCCACCGGTTTCGTAGGACGAAACCATGATGTCGGTCATGTCGACGCGGAAGTAGTCCAGCGGCACATTGCCCGCTTTGCGCACCACGATAAAGCCGTCTGCGATGTGTGTGCCTTTGGCACAGGCTTTCAGCAGCTCGTGTGTGGCCATGTCCACATACTTGGTCAGGGTCATGTCACGCACGTTGACCTTGCCGGCGCCGCCGCCTGGGCCGAGGTGTGTTGTGCCCGACTGGGACATGCCCCAGGACCACTGAAGAACGTCAATCTCACCGGCGTATTTGTCGTCAACCGACTCGCCTTTGATTTTGTCCAGGTGGAGGAAAATATCGACTGCCATGATCTATCTCCTTGATCAAACGGTAGGGTTACTTGAGAGGGGACCCATTATTTGGGCGGGGGGATTTTGGACACCAGGCTCATCCCGATATCCATGCCTTCCATCTGGAAGTGCGGTTTGAGAAAGAACTTACCCATGTAGTAGCCGGGGTTCAGTTCATCCTCGACAACCTCAACCTTCGCATCGGCAAGGGGCTTTTCGGCCTTTTCCTTTTCAGACGCGTTTTGCGGGTTGAGAGTGACATACTGGTCGATCCAGGTTTGCAGATCCATGCGGATCTGATCCTTGTCCTTGCTGGACCCGATCTGGTCGCGGATCATCGCTTTCAGATAGTGGCTGAAGCGGGAGACGGCGAACATATAGGGCAGGCGCGACGACATGTTGTCGGACGCGGTCGCCTCGGGATCGACATAACTTTTCGGTTTGTAGAGCGATTGCCCACCCAGGAACACGGCCTTGTCCGTGTTCTGGCGGTGGACCAGACCCAACAGGCCAACCTTGGACAGCTCGCCTTCGCGGCGGTCATCAATGCTGACTTCGGTGGGGCACTTGAGGTCTTTTTCGCCTGCTCCGGTGTCAAAGTGGTGGGTCGGCAATTGTGCGACTTCACCGCCCGACTGCACGCCGCGGATGCGCACGGTCCAGCCGTGTTCCTTGAACGCGCGGTTGATGTTCACGGCCATCGCGTGGGCCGCGTTCATCCACGAATACTTCTCGCCTTTGTGGCCGTCGGTATCCTCGGTGAAATTGAATTCGTCCACGGTCATTGTGCTTTCCGGGCCATACGGCTCGCGGGCCAGCACACGCGGCAGGGTCAGGCCAAGGAACCGCGCGTTTTCGCTTTCGCGCAGGCTGTTCCAGCCAGCATAGTCCGATGCGGTGAACAGCTCTTCGATGTCCGGCGGGTTGGACAGTTCGTTCCAGCTGTCCAAACCCAGCAGGCGCGGGGCGGCGGACGACAGGAAGGGGGCCAGAGCCGCTTCGGAAATCTTCGACATGGATGTCAGCAGGGCCACATCCGCAGGCGAATGGTCAAAGTAGAAATCACCCATGACTGCGCCCATCGGGTCACCACCCAAGGTGCCAATCTTGCGTTCATAGATCTGACGGTACAGCGGCGAGCGATCCCATTTGGCACCGGGATAGCGCTTCATCATGCCCGCCAGTTCCTTCTTGGAGGTGTTGAGCACCTCACACTGAAGGGACGCACCGGTTTCCGAGTTGTTCAGCGTATACGCCAGACCGCGCCACGACGATTCCACGGACTGGAATTCCTCGTTGTGCAGGATTTCGTTGATCTGCGAACTCAGCTCTTGGTCAAGCCCGGCGATCATCGCGTTGATCGTGTCGATCACGTCCTCGTCGATCAGGCTCTGATCGGCCATCGCGGTCTGCACGACGGTGGCCAGTGCGTTGTCAATCGCGCGCTCGGCGTTTTCGGTGGTCGGGTTGATCGTCTGTTTGAGAATTGCGGAGAAATCATCCAGTTCGCTCAGCGCGCCCTGGCCTCCGTCTTGTACCTGTGCTTCTTCAGCCAATGTATTCACTCCCCATAGTGATGCGGGACACGTTTACGCGTCGCCTTCTGTTGGTTGACCCGCTTCATCTGCGGCTTTCTTGGCGTCGGCTTCGGCCTTGGCTTGTTCGGCCAGCACCTTCAGCTTGTCCGGATCGTTCAGCAGCTCTTTGATCTGCTCCTGAGCTTTCGGTTTCGACGTCATATACAACAGCAGGTCAGCAAGCTGTTGGCGGGCGGTGAGCAATTCGTTCAACGCGGGCACTTGGCGCGCGATGTTGGCCGGCTCGAAATCGTCCATAGAGTTAAAGCGCAGGTTCACGCCCATCTTCTGGCCGTCGCCATCCTTCAGCTTGTTGTCGACCATCACCGATACACCGGGCTGGATTTTTTGCGACATATAGCTGTCGAGCGTGTGCATGGTGACCTTTTCGAACTCGCGCTGCTCTACCGGCGCTTTTTCCTTGCCGGGGTTGTTGCCCGACAGGTCACTCATGATGCCCATGACGAAGGGCAGTTCGACGTTCTTTTCCGAGTCGATGGGGTCGGTATAAGCAATGTGAACGCGCGGCGGGCGATTGCGGCGGATGTGCCCCGTGCCGGTATCAGATGCCATGTTGGAAACTCCCGAAAAAACTTGATGTTAAGGTGCAGCGGTGCTCACGATCATTCAATGGTTGAATCGCGCCATTGACATTTTGCGAATCATTAGGTTTGCAATTTTCATTCTCGTGCACCCCCGAATTGACAGGTCTTACCCTGAACAACACGGATCGTGCCGGATTATTCACCTGTTTCCAAAGATAATTTGCGGTTTTTGCGAAAAAAATTCATCCCGTGCGTGCGAATCTGCGATCTGGGCGGTGCCCGGACATCAGTAATCGGACTTCGGTACGAATTCCCGCAACAATGCCTCGAAATCCTTGCCAATGTAGCTGCGCGCGCGCGTCAGCAGCATTGGAATCGGTGAAGACCGTTCGACCGTTCTGAAATATGTTTCAACGGCTTTGATCTGGGCGCCGGCCTCTGCGGCGTCGCGGACGATGAACACTTCGGGCTCAGCCGGAGGCGGCGGCGGGGCGGGTTCCGGCTCTGGCTCAGGTTCCGGCTCAGGTTCGGGTTCCGGCTCAGGTTCCGGCTCTGGCGCGTCATCGGCCTCTACCGCATCTTCGTCGGCAGCCTCTTCAGCCATCGGTTCCCCGTCCTCATCGGTCATGTCCGGCTCCGGTTCAGGTTCGGGCTCAGGTTCGGGTTCCGGCTCGGGTTCTGGTTCCGGCTCGGGTTCTGGTTCCGGCTCAGGTTCTGGTTCCGGCTCAGGTTCCCAATACGGCTCCGGCTCTTCGATCTCTTCGATCAGCACTTCGTCGGCGAGGTTGCGCAACTGGTGGTGCGCCAGCGCAAACCCATTGTCAGAGATAAACTCGACCTTGGCCCGATCCGCAGAGTTGGGGGCAAGGATGTCAAAGGCGTCGATCAGAGACTTGCCGATCAACAGCCGCGCCTGCGTTACCAGCAATACACAGGCCGAAGACGGTTCCTTGAGGCCAAAATACGTCTCGACCGCGACAAGGCGACGGCGCGCTTCGTCATGGTCCTTGACGTCGGTGGCCACAGGTGCCGGTCCGCCGCTGCTGCCACCCACCGCGGTGGGCGCGGCATCATCGGACTCCTCGTCGCTGTCGCTGGCCAGTTCAGGGTTGGCCGACGCAATCACGCCAAGCACGGCGTTCACCTCATTGGTGAGGTTCTGCAACTGTGGTGTGTGTGGCTTGCTTGCGGTCAGGCAGGCGGTCTGAATACGCGACACCGCCTCAAGAACCGTGGTCAGGTGCCCGTGGACAATCTCTGTTTCTTCGCCCCGGTCGATCATGTTCGCGACCATGTCGTCGATGCTCAGATCGTCTTCGCCATCATGCGGCGTCACATCGCCCTGACAGACCATCACCCGACGGCGCGACGCGCCGCTGTTGGCAATGTCGTAATAGCGCAGCGGCAAGATCATCGCGCCGACCTGCGTCAGATCGTTGATCGCCTCCAGCCGGTCGGCGGGGCCGTCTTCCAGCCCCGGATGCGCATCCTCGGGCATCTCTTCGAGCAGGTCCGCCATCGCCACGAGGCTTTCGGCCAGCGTTTCCATATTCCCCGCCAGCGCGGACCATTGCGCCCGCAGGGTCAGCAGGCGCGCATCCCGCGTGCGTTTCAGCAGCGCGTCGATTGTGGCCAGTTCACCTTTCAGATCGACCGACTTGGGGTCAAATATCTGGTCCTCGGCTTTGCCGCCGCTGCCCATTTCCAGACCAAGTTTGACGTAGTCATCCGCCTCGGGCAGTCGCCCCTGCGCGTCGAAATAATATTCGGAGAATTCGGGGTCGTCGTCCATCCACAGGTCCGGCCCGCCCGGTGCGTCCTGCGTGACCGGCGTCTTGATCCAGTCCAAACTCATCTCACCACTCCCCCGGTCTTCCCAACCCTACATCTTGCGCAGCGCGTCCGCGTAATGGCGCGAGAACGCCTTGATAAACGCGTCGAGCATCCCGTTTTCCCCTTGGGCGGCCCGTGCTTCCCACCGTTTGGTGAATTCGTCCCACGCCTTGCGCGCCCCGCCGCCCATGATGCCGCCACCGATGTCGCCTTCGATATCGTCGGGGGACAAGCCGCCCAGCATTTCGGCCAGCGCAGGCTGAAGGGCCGCAATCACAGCAGCCTGATGACGGCGGATGTCACTGAGCGCGTTTTCGAACCCGTCCGCACCTGTCAGGTATCCGTCACGAGGTTTCAGAAACAGCGCCTCGAACGCCTGATCCGTGTCGATCATGAATTTCATCGGGTTGTTGCCCGTGGCCACACGCATGGTGCGGTCTTCGTTGCTGACGAACAGTTTGACTGCGGCGCGGTCCTGCAACATCCGCATCAATTCGTTTGTGCCGGTGCGCGCCACTTGGCCAAGGATGCGGCCCAGCATTTCCGGGGGCATCTGCAACTGGCTGGTGTCGGTGATCCCCGCCCCTTCCATAAAGGCGCGCAGGAATGCATCGCCGCCTCCGCCACCGGGTTGCGGTGCCATCGCCTGGGGGTAGGCGGGTTGCGCCGCCGGTGCCACGTGTTGCCCGATGCCGAACCCTTCGGAGCCGATGGGTTCCGGTGGCGGTGCAACGGGCGGTGGGGCAGGGGCCGCCGGTGCCGGTTGCGGCGGTGCGGCCTGTGGTTCCGGTGCGCCGCCTCCAAAAGCGGGCGGTGTTGAAATGGCACCGGCGCCCGGAATGCCGAATTGTGGCGGTGTGGTCGGTGCGAGTCCCGGTGCGGCTGTCACCCTGTTGAAATCCGGTTGCTGCGTGGCTGTGCCACCGCCGTCTTGTGCATAGGGTGTGGGGGCCTGCACGCCGGTGGTCGGTGAGGGCGCCAATGTCTGCCCGGCAGGTGGCGCCTGTAGACCGGACCCGCCAGAGCCGCCGCCCAGATCGCCCCATACGTCATCGAATTCATCAGCAGGGCTTGGCGGGGCCACCGGTGGTGGGGCCACTGGCGGCGGCGCCGCAGGTTCCGGGGTTTGTGCAAAGGCGGGCGGCACGGGCGCAGGCGCGGGTGTGGGCGCAGGTGCCGCGGGCGGGTCAGTGACCGCAGGCGCGGCATCTGCCGTGATCTGCGCGCACAGAATGTAGTGACCCACCGTGAACCGGTCTCCGTCAGCGATCTGATGCGTGCCGTCGATGCGATAGCGCTCGCCGTGCAAAAAGGTGCCATTGCTCGACACATCTGTCAGGAAAAAATTCCCGCCCTCGAATGTGATGTCGAAATGGTGCCCCGAAATGTGGCGCGAGGCATCGGGCAGGACCCAGTCATTGCCTGCTTTGCGGCCAATCTGCGCGCCCTTGCCGGTCAGGGTCAGGGCCACAGGACCGCCATTGTCCAGCGTCGCATGGTTTTCAATGCGCAGCGTCAGCGTGGTCATCGCTCAAAAGAATCCCGTGTGGTGCAAGGTTTAGGGCTCAATACACCCTAAACAACCCAGCGGCGAGGTCCAGCACTCGCGCAAGAGAAACAGACCGTTGTTCAAGCCCTAGTTGCCCCAATGCCCGCAAAATCGCGGCATTGACCGCTTTGGGTGAACGCCAGTCGGGTACGGCCACCGGATCATTCGGGGCCAGCGCGCCGCCGGACCAGCCCACCGCAAGGCCCAGATACACAGTCGCAGAGCGGCGCGGGGCAAACAGGGCCACCTGCATCGTGCGCCAGCGATTTTCGCTGCTGGGGTGGTCCAGCCACTGGCTGATCCAGCTCATCAATTGCAATTCGTCGGGTGGCAGGTCGGGCAGCGATACGCGGATCGCCTCGACCCCCCAACCGATAGCCACCTGCGGCTCCGTGGCAAAGGCCGTGTAGGTGATCGCGTCTTCTGGTGTGGTTGACCCGCGCAGGCGCTCAAAGAACCCAAGCGGGTCTTCGTCGTCGTTGGGCCTGTGTTTGGTAAAACCTCCGACCTCCGGGATTTCGTGATACAAATCCGCAGGTCGGTCAAATCTCAGGGCGCGCAGCGGCGGGATCGTCCGATCCTGTTCAGTGTCGTCGCTGGTGACAGTCATAACAGCCTTCCTCAAATGCACGATAACTCTGCGCATCACGAGGCCGTGCGTCAACTCACCAAACACCGCCGAACGGCAGTTCCGCAGAAAATTATGTCACGAATGAACGGCTTGCGCGCCAGCTGTGGCGCGCAATCGCATCATGCAACGTCTTCGAGGATCAGATCAGACGCCTTTTCACCGATCATAATCGCGGGCGCATTGGTGTTGCCCGACACGATTTCCGGCATGATCGAACAATCCGCGATGCGCAGCCCTTCGATCCCGTGGACGCGCAGTCTCTCGTCCACGACGGCCCCCTTGTCGCTGCCCATCTTGCAGGTGCCCGTGGGATGATAGATCGACGCGGTGTTGTTGCGCGCCCAATCGAGCGTCGCGTCATAGTCGTCCATCGGCAGATCGGCGTGGGGGCGATATTCTTCGGAGATTTTCGAAGTAAGCGGCGCGTGCCGCGCAATCCGGCGGGCGATGTTGACGCCCTCGACAACCGTGCGGCAGTCGGTCTCGGTGCTCAGGTAGTTGGGGATGATCTTGGGGTACTGCTTGCCATCTTTGCTTTGCAGCCTGATCTCGCCCTTGGATTCGGGGCGCAACTGGCACACCGACATGGTAAAGGCGGAAAACGGATCGGCGCCCTTGCCGGGGTTTTCGGCAGACAGGGGCTGCACGTGGAACTGGATGTCCGGCGTCTCAAGATCATCGCGGGTTTTCATGAAACCGGTTGCAAGGCTTGCGGCCATGGTCATCGGACCCGCCCGGAACATCAGGTATTTCAACCCGATCCGCGCTTGTCCCATCAGGCTCGATACCTCGTCATTGAGGGTCGGTTCGTTGCATTTGTAGACCAGCCGCGCCTGCAAGTGATCTTGGAGGTTCTTGCCCACACCGTGCAGGTCGTTGACCACCTCAATCCCGTGTTCCTGCAAGTGCGCCGCCTCGCCGATCCCCGACAGCATCAACAATTGCGGCGAGTTGATCGACCCGCCGGACAAAATGACTTCGCGGCGCGCCTTGACCGTGTGCAGTGCGCCGCCACGGTCGCGGTAGGTCACGCCGGTGACCCGGCGCCCGTCCAGTTCGATCTTGTCGACTTGGGCGTGGGTGATGATGTTCAGGTTGTCCCGGCTCTTGACCGGGTTGAGGAAGGCAACCGCAGATGAACAGCGCCTGCCATTGCGCGCAGTCAGTTGGAAAAAGCCTACGCCCTCTTGATCCGCACCGTTGTAATCGGGGTTGAACTTGTAACCCGCCGCCTGTGCTGCGGCGACCCAAGCGTCCGTGATCGGGCGCTGGATTCGCATGTTCGACACCGACAGGTTGCCCTGATCGCCGTGAAATTCATCCGCGCCGCGTTCGTTTCGCTCGGACCGTTTGAACAGCGGCAGAACATCGTCCCACGCCCAGCCGCGATTGCCCATCTGCGCCCAGCGGTCGTAATCCTGTGGTTGGCCCCGGACATATAAAAGCCCGTTCAGCGACGACGACCCGCCCAGCACCTTGCCCCGCGGCCATTCGATCGACCGCCCGTTCAGGCCCGGATCGGGTTCGGTCTTGTAACACCAGTCGACATTCGGATTGTGGATTGTCTTGAAGTATCCAACGGGGATGTGGATCCACGGGTTCAGGTCGCGCCCGCCTGCTTCCAGCAGGATCACCTTGTGCTTTGGGTCGGCGCTGAGGCGATTGGCGATAACGCAGCCCGCCGAGCCCGCGCCGATCACGACAAAATCTGCCTCCATTTCACCCTCCCACGTGTATGCTGCAAAAAAGTCTATGCAGATTGAATAAAATACTCTAGCGTTTTTTGATACAAAACGTCTCAATAATTGCAAAAAGGGAGGAATGCAATGAAGCTGACGAAAAACCTGAGCGGGATTTCGCGCCGGGATTTGTTCCGTGTGGCAGGGACTTACGGGCTCAGCTCGACCTTGCTTGCCGCGGGCTCATTCGGTGGGGCCATGAGCCTTGCGAATCTCGCCTCGGCAGCGGAATCGACCTACAACAAGCGCTTCAAGAAAGAAGCCAAGCACGTGCTCAAGTTCGGCGCGGCTGGTTTCAATCAGCAAAACCTGCTGATCGAACGCGCCGGTTGTCTTGAATTTGCCCGCGACCTCGAAGAGCGGACAGATGGCGAAATCCGGGTCGAATTCATCGGCAACAACCAGATTTGTGGCCAGCTGTCCTGCGTTGAGAAAGCGCAGCAAGGCATCGTCGACATCTATGCGGCGTCTACGCAGAACTCTGCCGGTGGCGCGCCCTATCTGAACGTGCTCGACTATGCGTACATGTTCCGCAGCCGGGCCGACCAATACTACTTTATGTACCACCCCAAATCGCAGGAAGTCCTCCGTGACCCCTTCGAGAAACGGCATGGTCTGAAGTTCCTGTTCACCCACGCAGAACTGCGCGGCATCCAGCTGGGTCTGGCCTGGCAGGACAAGGACACCGTGACCAGCATCGACCAGCTGCGCGGCACCAAGAACCGCGTGACGGGTACACAGCTGGGCCGGATCGCGATGAACGCGCTGGGTCTGAACCCCGTGCCCGTGGCATGGGAAGAAACCCTCGACGGTCTCAAGCAGGGCCTGATCGACGGTGCGGAAACATGGGCCTCGGCCGTGGCATATGCCAACATGTCACCCGTCGTCAGCCAATGTGTGGACCTGCGTTTCTTCTGCGGTACGGAACACACCGCGATGAACGCCGCCAGCTTTGACAAGCTTGGGGGTGAGTTGCAGGATGCCGTCATGGAAGCGTCGTACCTGACACAGGTGCACGTGCAGGCCGCAAACGAAGCGGCGCTGGTCAACACGGTTGGTTTCTCGCACCCGCATCAGGGTCCGGACACCATCTTTGCCCAGAACAACGTGCGCGTGGCCGCACTGTCCGACGCCGAAATCAAAAAGGCCGAAGAACAGTGTTCGCCCGAGTATCAGCCCGCCCTGTGGGAACAGTGGCGCGAGCGGATCAACGGCTGGGCCGGTGGCATCGACACCTATCAGGAAATCTACGACACCGTGCGCGAGCACGACATCACCCTGGCAGAGAACGTCGAACCCCGCCGCTGGTGGAAAGGCTAATCACCATTGCCGAAACGATTGGCCGGTCCCTAAGGTGGGGCCGGCTATTTCGTCTGCAACAGACCCGCAAGCGGCAGGCAGACATCTAAAGGCGAGGGAGGACGACCATCATGTGGTCAGATATCGGCACGATATTCAGTGCAGTTTGGTCTCAGGACAGTTTTGAAATTCGCAATGCGCTGCGCAGCGACGCCTTTTGGTGGATCGGCGTGGTTGTATGTCTGGTGGGCGGCTATCTGGTGTCGTTGGTCTATTCCAACGTGAAATGGATCGAACGCCATCTTGAGCGGACGATCATGGTCGCCAGCTATCTCGCCATCGCCTTCATCATCTTTTGGGGTGTGATTGACCGGTTTGTGTTTTCGAACCAGCAACCGTGGTCGACGACGATCCCTCCGATCCTGTTCATGATCATGGCGTGGTTCGGTGCGGCCTATAACATCCGACTGCGCACGCATCTGAGCTTTTCCGAATTTCGGACCAAGATGCCGCGGCCCGCGCAAATGGCGTGCCTGTGGCTCGACTGTGGGCTGTGGTTCGGTTTTGCGCTGATCCTGTTCGTGACGACCTGTCGCCAAACGGCGCTGTCGGCGTCGAACTTTGCGATCGTGCTGGGCACCGACAATGTCATGCTCTGGTGGTTCCTGCTGACGGCACCCGTGGCCGCCATCCTGATGGCTGCGCGGGCGATCGAGAACATCCGTGACGACATGCACAACTGGCGCACCGGCGCGCCGCTGATCAAACAGGCTGTAATCGGGGGAGACGCGTGATGACGGACGGAAGCTGGGTCACACTGATCTCTCTTGGGGTCACATTCCTTTTCATGCTGGGCGTACCGGTCTTTTTGATCATCGCCTATTGGGTCATCGGCTGTTCCTTTGTGCTGGGGCTGACGCTGGACAATATGGGCGCCGAATTGCTCAACGTGTTCAACAAAGGCTTCGCCTTGCTGGCGATGCCGCTGTTCATCCTGACCGGGGACCTGATTAACAAATCCGGCATCGCGCGACGGCTGTCGGATTTTGCCTATGCCTGTCTGGGCTGGTTACGGGGCGGTCTCGCCATGGCGTCGCTTGGGGCCTGCGGGCTTTTTGCGGCGATCTCGGGGTCGAACTCGGCCACGACGGCGACCATCGGCTCGATGCTGCACCCGGAAATGGTCAAGGGCGGCTATGACGAACGGTTTTCGGCGGCCACCGCGGCGGCGGGCGGCACCGTGGGCATTATCATCCCGCCGTCGATCATCTTTATTGTTTACGGGTTCCTGATGAACCTGCCCATTTCCGAGCTGTTCATCGCGGGCATCCTGCCCGGCACGCTGATGGTGGTCGGGATGCAGTTCGCCTGCTGGATCATCTGCCGCCTGAACGGCTGGGGTTACCTGATCCCGCTGCAACTGAACCGGGTTCTGAAAACCGCGTTTGGTGCGTGGCTGGGGTTCTTTGCCATTGGTCTGGTGCTCTGGGGCATCTACACCGGCAAATTCTCCCCCACGGAAGCGGCGGGCGTGACCGTGGGCTTTTGCATCATTGCGGGTTTGCTCAGCTGGGTTGCAACCAAGGTACTGCGGCTGGACCAGACCAAGGACTGGACTGAAAAATCCTATGCCCAGATGCTGGTCGTCGAAGGTTTCACCATCCCGCAAATTCCCGGCATCGTGACGCGTTCAGCCGAGATTACGGGCATCCTTGCGCCGCTTATCGCCATTTCGGTGGTGATGCAGCAGATCCTGTCGCTCTTGGGGGCGCAGGCGGTCATTGGGGATTTTGTGACGTCGATGGGGGGCTATTACCCTGTCCTGTTCACTGCCATGGCCATCGTGTTTGTCTGCGGCATGGTGCTGGAATCGCTGCCCGTTACGATCATCCTTGCGCCGATCCTTGCGCCCATCGCGGCGTCGGTCGGGGTGGACCCGATCCACTTTGCGGTGATCTTCCTTGTGGGGGCGTCTATCGGATTTGTGACACCGCCCTATGGTCTGAACCTTTACGTGGCGTCTGGTGTCACCGGTGTTCCTTACTTCCGACTGTTGCGCTACACCGTGCCTTATCTTATCGCGCTGATATCGGTGTGGATCGTTGTGTCCCTGACACCGGAACTGGCGCTGCTGTTGCTGCCAAACAGGTAAAGGCCAACCATGCCGGACGACCTACAGTCAGACGCAGACGGGAAGATCCCCACCAACCTGCGCCTGCTCGTCCTGATGGAAGAGGTGGCGCGCGCCGGGGTGCCGGTGCTGCCAAGCGAACTGGGCAAGCTGCTGGGCTTGCCCAAGCCCACCGTGCACCGCCTGCTGCAAACCGCCGAGGCCGAAGGGTATCTGCAACGCAGCCTCGATGGGCGCAGCTATGGCCCCGGCTGGCGGATGCGCAAGCTGGCGACCAACACGCTGTCCTCGCAACGGGTGCGCACCGAACGGTTGCGGGTGATGCGTGATCTGGCGGACGCACTGGGCGAGACCTGCAACCTTGCCGCGCCGGGCCGTGACGGCATGGTCTATCTCGACCGGGTCGAGACGCACTGGCCGCTGCGTATCCAGTTGCCCATTGGCACGCAGGTGCCGTTTCACTGTACCGCAAGCGGCAAGATGTATCTCAGCGCGTTGCCCGCGAAAACGCAGGACCGGCTGCTGTCATCGGTGCCGCTGGAACAGCGCACCGCCAACAGCGAAACCGATATCGGCCGGCTCAAGCAGATGCTGAGCGAAACGGCACGCCGCGGCTACGCCACCGATGACGAGGAATTCATGGACGGCATGGCCGCGCTTGCCATTCCGGTCTGCGACGATCAGGGGCGGCTGCTGACGACACTGTCGATCCACGCGCCAAAGATCCGCCATGACATCGCCAGCCTCGAAGCTGGCCTGCCCAAACTCCGCGAAGCGGGGCAGCGGCTCGAAGAGTTGCTGGTGGGCTAGGGCGCGGGTCTTGCAACCGGTTGCACGGGCCGCACCGCTCGGGCACTCTGCGCGTATGAACTGTTCCGATGTGACCCTATGGCCGCCACTCTGAAAGAGGTCGCCGCCCGCGCGGGCGTGTCCCGGTCCGCGGTGTCGCGGACCTTTACCGATGGGGCGTCTGTGTCGGACAAGATGCGGCGCAAGGTCGAACATGCTGCGCGCGAACTGGGGTATCGCCCCAACGCGCTGGCCTCGTCGCTGACAACCGGGCGGACCAAGCTGATTGGTCTGGTGTCCAACAACTTTCGCAACCCGATCTTTCTGGAGGTCTTTGACCTCTTTACCCGCGCGTTGCAGGATTGCGGCCTGCGCCCCCTGCTGGTGAACCTGTCGGACGAAACCGATCCGGAGGCGTCGGTGCGGATGCTCCAGCAATATTCCGTGGACGGGGTTGTGGTCGCCTCGTCGACCCTGCCGCCCGCCTTTGCGGAGGTTTTTCGGGACGCGGGTGTCCCTGTGGTCCACGCCTTTGGCCGGGCTGTGCCCGCGCCCCCGGTCCATGTGGTTGGCATCAACAATGTCGCCTGTGGTCGTATGGCGGCCCGGACGCTGCTGGCACGCGGCTATACCCGGATCGGATTTCTGGGCGGGCCGGACACTGCAACATCGACGCAGGACCGTCTGGCCGGGTTTCGCGCCCAGTTGGAGCGGCACGTGGCGGTACACGTCACCCATTCCTTTGCGCGGGCCTATTCCTTTGATGCGGGGCGGGACGAGATGCTGCGGCTGCTGGATCAGGGTCCGGCGGAGGCGTATTTCTGCGGCGACGATGTGCTGTCCATTGGGGCGCTGTCGGCCATTCAAAGCCGCGGGCTGTCCGCCCCCGAGGATGTGGGCATCATTGGATTGAACGACATGGAAATGGCAGGCTGGCAGAACATCGACCTGACCACGATCCGCCAACCGATCGCGCAGATTGTCGACGCCTCGGTCGCGGTGATGGAGGCGATGCTGGCCGGGTCCGATGCCGTGCCAGAGGTGCGCGTGTTCGACTGCGAAATTGTCGAGCGCGGTACGCTGCGTTCATTGCCGGAAAACGGGGCATAGGGCGGACTGGGGCGCTGCCCCAGACCCCGGAGTATTTTTGAAGAAAAGAAGGGACTAGGTCCGGTACATGGGTGGGCGCGCGTCCGTCCATGCGCCATTGTCCTTGGCCGAAGCCACGGCGGCATAGATGGCTGCGATGGAGCGCAGGCCGTCCGGTGCCGTGGGCAGGGCGTCGCGCGTCTCGCCCCGGATCGCGGCGGCGAGGTCGACGTAGATGTTGGCAACGGCCAGCGGGAAGCCTTCGGGGTGGGCGATGGCCACGCGGCTGAGGCTGCTGGCGGCGCCCGACAGGCCCGCCTCGCCCTTTTCCATGATCTGGGTGCGGCCACCTACGGGGGTGTAGAGCACCTGATTGGGCTGCTCTGACGCCCAGCGGAGCCCACCGGTTTCACCGAACACCTGAATGTCAAAGCCGTGCTGGCGTCCGATGGCGACGGATGATGTCCACAGCCGCCCGACCGTGCCGCCCGACATGCGGAAGTTGATCATCGCATCGTCTTCGAGCGTACGGGACGGGATGGTCGAGGCAAAGTCGGCAGACAGGGTTTCGACCTCGTCGCCTGCGACAAAGCTCGCCATGTGCAGCGCATGGATGCCGCAATCGGCAAATTGGCCGGACACGCCCGCCATCGCCGGATCGTAGCGCCAGCGCACCCGCGGGTTGTCGGCATCGGTCGCGTCACCGTGGTGGCCATGGCTGAAGTTCGCCACGACGAGGCGCACTTTGCCGATCTCGCCGCTGGCCACCATGTGCCGCATCTCGCGCACCATGGGGTAGGCGGAGTAGCAGTAGTTCACCGCGCAGATTTTGCCTGTGGATTGCGCCACGCGCACGATCTCTTCGGCCTCTTCGACGGTCATGGTCATCGGCTTTTCGCACAGCACGTTGAAGCCCGCCGCAAGGAATGCCTTGGTGATTTCGAAATGGGTCGAATTGGGTGTGGCAACGGTCACGAGGTCGATGCGATCGTCGCGGGCGCGCTCACCCTCCAGCATGTCCTGCCAGTTGCCATAGGCCCGGTCTGGTGCCATCCCAAGGGTCTGGCCGTAGGCGCGGCCCTTTTCAGCGTCCACATCCAGTGCGCCCGCCGCCAGCGAGAAGTGGCCGTCGGCCAGTGCGCCAAGGCGGTGGGCCGGGCCGATCTGGCTGCCTTCACCGCCACCGATCATGCCCCAGTTGAGCTTTTGCATGTGCCTGTCCTTTTAGAAGTCGCTGACGCTCTGCCAGCTTTGGCTGTCCGATGCGGCGAGCGCTGCCGCAATCACCCGGTTCACCTCGTGCCCGTCGGCAAAGGTGGGCCAGACGGGTTGGCCGGAGTGAATGGCGTGCAGGAAATCGCGCGCCTCGATGATGATCTGATCTTGGTATCCGGTGCCATGCCCCGGCCCCTGACAAAAGGGTTCGTAGTCTGGATGCGCGGGACCTGTGAGGATCTTGGTGAATCCCTTGGTCGCCTCCGGCCCGTCATTGACGTAGAGCCAGAGTGCATTCTGATCCTCCTGATCAAAGCGGATTGCGCCGCGCGTGCCGTGGATTTCGTAGGCATAGCCCATCTTGCGGCCCATCGCGATGCGGCTGGCATAGATATGGCCCATCACGCCGCTCTGGAACCGGCACATGATCTGGGCGTGATCGTCATTGGTAACGGTCCCGCCGGGGCGCGTGTCATGCGCGGTTTCCACCTCGGCCATGACGCGGTCGATCGGGCCCATCAGGGCAAGGGCCGCGTTCACGATATGCGGTGCGAGATCCCCCATCGTGCCGTTGGCCATGCCGGTTGTGCGCCATGTGGCGGGGGCCTGCGGGTCGGCCAGAAAATCCTCGGTATGTTCGGCGCGAAACCACGTGGGCGTGCCGATGGTGCCGTCGTTGATCAACTGGCGGGCGAACTGGCTGGCGGGGGTGCGGATATAGTTGAACCCGACCATGTTGGCGACACCTGCGGCCTCGGCTGCGGCGACCATGGCCGCGCCATCGTCGAGCGAAGCGCCCAGAGGTTTTTCACACAGGACCGGCTTGCCCAGGGCAAGCGCCGCTTCGGCGATGGCGCGGTGCGTCTCCTGAGGTGAGGCGATGACCACTGCATCGACCGCGGGGTCGTTCACCAGCACCTGCCAGTCCCCGGTTGCGCGGTTGAACCCGTACGCCGCGCGGTAGCGTTCGGCGCTGGCTTGGGACGTGGCGCACACCATCTCGAGCCGGGGGCGCAGGGCGGTGCTGAAGACCGCGCCGACGCTGGCCATGGCCACGCTGTGCGCCTTGCCCATATAGCCGCCGCCCACGACGCCGATACCGATCTGGGTCATGGCGATGTCCTCCCTGAAACGATTTTGCAACCGGTTGCAAAATGACTAGCGCACCGCTACACCTCTCACAAGAGCGAAGTCGCGGGAGGGGATCATGAGCGCATTGATGGACGGGATCCGGGGCAACCGCTTTGTCGTCTTTGGCCGCGCGGGCATGGACATGTTCGCGGCCCCCGTGGGCACGAAATCCGAACATGCGGACACGTTCCACGCCGATCTGGGCGGCTCGTCCGCGAACACCTGCGCCGGGCTGGTCAAGCTGGGATCGCAGGCTGCATTGGTCACCTCCGTTTCGGATGATGCGGTGGGTCGGTTCTGTGTGAACAAGCTGGCGCATTACGGGGTCGAGACGACTTATGTGCGTGCCGTCGGGGGCGAGTACCGCAACTCGCTCGCGGTCTACGAAAGCTGTATCGAGGATTTCCAGAACGTGATCTACCGCAACGGGGTGGCGGATTTTCAGGTGACGGATGCGGATGTGGATCAGGTCGACTATGGCCGTTTCACCGCGCTGGTCACCGCAGGCACCGTGTTCGCGGCAGAACCGTCGCGCGGCTCGACCTTTCGTGCGTTTGACACGGCCAAGGCGGCGGGGCTGCCGATCATCTTCGACATCGACTACCGCCCCTATTCGTGGCCCTCGGCAGAGGTGGCTGCGGACGTCCTGTCGCGCGCGGGCGAGGCGAGCGACATGATCGTCGGCAATGACGAAGAGTTCGGCTTTATGGCTGGCGGCATTGACAAAGGCCTCGACAAGGCGCGCGAACTGGCACAGCGTCCGGGGCGCATCGTGATCTACAAGATGGGCGAAAAGGGCGCGGTGACCTTTGCCGACGGGCAGGAAATCCGCACCGGCATCTACCCGGTCGAGGCAGTGAAACCCAACGGGGCGGGCGATAGCTTTATCTCGGGCCTGCTGGCATCGGTTGCGGCGGGACATTCCCTGCACGACGCGGTGCTGCGCGGATCGGCCTCGGCCTCCATCGTGGTGTCGAAACCGGGCTGCGCGCCTGCCATGCCCGACACCGCACAGCTTGACGCCTTTCTGGCGTCGCACCCCGGCCCCACGGACACCTGAGGGAGGACAGACATGCATATCGCACCTTTTGACAACGGCAATCAGCCCATTGTGGACGTGGATCACGATCTGGTGCCGCTCAACTATTTCAACATCGTCAAGCTGACCAAGGGCGAGGTGTTTGACTATGCCGTGCCCGGGTACGAGACCTGTATCGTGCCTGCCACCGGGACGGTGGATGTGGACGTGGACGGCGCGGCCTTTGCCAGCCTTGGACACCGCGTGGGCGACGTGTGGGGGGGCGAGCCCGAAGGGGTCTACGTGCCCGTGGGGGCGAAGACGCGGATGACCTGCGTGTCGGACACGGCAGAGGTGTTCGTGGCCGGGGCCAAGTACGATCAGGTCCTGGAACCGTTCGACGTGCGCGAGGACGGCATTGACCGGGTGCAATACGGGTCGGACGACACCAAGACACACCGTAAGATCAAGCATATCCTCGGCGCCAACCAGCACGACAAGGTGGGGCGCCTGCTGGTGTCAGAACTGTTCACTGTGGGTGCGGGTGGCTGGTCGGGCTTTCCCAGCCACAAGCATGACACGGACCGGCTCCCGGAAGAGACGCGCCACGACGAGACGTATAATTTCCGCTTCAAGCCCAACCACGGGTCGGGTCTGCAAATGCTGCAACGCGAGGATGGCAAGGCGGGCGATGCGTACCACATCGTCGACGGCTCCACGATGCTGATTGACAAGGGGTATCACCCTTGCGCGGTGCTGCCGGGCTACGAAATGTATTACTTTACCATTCTGGGCGGGCTGTCGCAGCGGTCGCTGAAACAGTATTTTCAGCCTTCTCACGCGGATCAGTTGCACACTATTCCGGGCATCATGGACATGGTGGCCAAGTTCAAATGACCCTTGTAACGCTCGAACAGGCTTTTCAGCCCGCGCTGCGCGACGGTTACGCTGTTGCCGGATTGGTCACGCTGGGGTGGGAGGATATGCGCGCCTACGTGGCCGCCGCCGAAGCCGAAGGCGTGCCGGTGATCTTGCAGGCGGGGCCATCCTGCCGCGCGCACACGCCGCTGCCGATATTGGGCAAGATGTTCACCCATCTGGCCGAAGAGGCCTCTGTCCCCGTGGTTGCTCATCTCGACCACGGATATGAGGCCGATGAGGCGCGGTTGGCCATCGACAGCGGGTTCACGTCGGTCATGTATGACGGATCGCGCAAGCCGCTGACCCAGAACATCGACGAAACGGCGGCCATAGTCGAAATGGCCCATGCTGCGGGCGTATCCTGCGAGGGCGAGATCGGCTTTGTCGGCTATTCGGGGGGCGAGCAATCGGCGGGCACGGACCCGGACGAGGCCGCGCAATTCGCGCGGGACACTGGCGTGGACGCAATGGCAATTTCCGTGGGCAACGTACACCTGCAACAGGACGTGGGCGATGGGCTGGACGTGGCGCGAATCCGCGCGATTGAGGCGGTCACCGATGTGCCGCTGGTGATCCATGGCGGGTCCGGCGTGCCGCTGGCGCAGCGGCAGATGCTGTCGCGCCAGTCCAGGGTGTGCAAGTTCAACATCGGGACCGAATTGCGCATGGCCTTTGGCACCGCCTTGCGCGCAGCGGTGACCAGCGACCCGGATCGGTTCGACCGGGTGCAGATCATGAAAGACACCCACGACCCGCTGGTGGCCGCAACGCGCAGCGTGTTGCAGGGGTTCAAGCCCGCCCAGCGCTGACGCGCTGTTGCCGTACGTGCGGCGCAGTAACTAAAAATTATTGTTTATTTGCAGTCACTTGAATTGCCCGTGGGCAATTCTGCTCTGACCTCAGCCGGTTTCGACGCAGTGGCGGCGGAACGCGCGTTTGAGCATGTCCAATTCGGCGCGCAGCAACTCCATCTCTGCCCGGATGTCGTCGCCAAGGGCCTCACCCGCGATCAGTGTGAAATGACCCAGCTTTTCGCCGTCCGTGGCGTCAGACAGGACAAACACCTGCACCCCGTCGGCAATCGCCTCGGCGGGGATGGGCACCTGTACCAGCCACAACCCGGCCTCGCCCTGTTCCGTGACCTGTACATCCGGGACGGCATTGCCCAGATGGGTCACGGAAATCTGCGGCACGCCGCTGCCGGATTGGGCAATCACGCCCTCCCAGATGCCGTGGCGCATTCGGGTGGGTGTCAATGTCAGCGTGCTCATGATCCGCCCCTTGTCATAGTGCCGCCCGCGGCCTGCGCGAGAATGTGAGGTCTCGCAAGGTGACTTGGTTCATTTCCGGCCCTTCAAAGATCAGGTCCAGCCACGCCCGTTCAACGCGCCGTTCGTTCAGCTTGGAATAGGCGAGGTCAAATTCGACCATCACGTCCTCTTCATTGAGGGGCAGTTCGCGCACGATCTGTTCGGTGTTTGGACCGTGGCGGACGTTCAGTCGCACGAAAATCTCCAGCGGCTTTTCCATCTCGACGATTGTGTTCACCCCGATCAGATGGGTTTTCTTGAGGCCCTGAATCGCCTCCTGCGGCAAGTCGATCACCAGTGACAGGAAGGAGCCGTCGAATTTGAACACGTCAAGGCGCAGGCCGTAGGGGGCCAGGTCCTCTTCGCGCTGGTTGCGCAACTGGCGCAGGGTCAATTCGGAAAAATCGCAATCGTGGAACAGCGTGACCTCGTCACCCAGCATCGACTTTGTCTCGACCGAAGACATGCCGGGGCGCGCGATGGGACCGCGCCACAATTCGGGCCGCCACGCCCAATCGGCATTGTGCGGCTTGGGAAAGCTGGTGGAGCCGATGGCGGGCAAAGCCAGCCGTTCGTCGGCGCGGTGGATCAACCGGTCAAGATGGGTGCGCAGCAGGCGCGCGGCACTGCGACGGTTGCGCAGTTCGCTCAGCGCGATAGTGCCGGCGTTACGCGCAGCGCGCGCCCAGCGGCGCATCGCCCGTTTGTGGGCGATTTGTTCGATAAAGCTGACGCTCTTGCCTGCCATGTGCTCTTTGCGGCCCGTGGGTTGTCCTTCGGCCCTTTATCTATGCCAAAGGTTTCCCGTGAATAAACCGTGCAAAAGCCTGCACTGCGGCTAATTGTTGGGCGGCGTTGCAGAATTGTCCGCAGCCGCGACAACAGAGGCAACAGTCTGCGCCTGCGAAAGCTGCATGGTCTGTTCCAAAAGCCGCGGGGCGCGGGCCCCCAAGGGCGCGCTGTCCTGCGCCTCATAGATGGCCAGCCCGACAATCTGGTTGCCAACGCGCCCTGCCGCGCGCCAGTAGATTTCGCGCAATTCGGGACTGGGTGGGGTGCCGCGCACCTGTACCATCGTCAGCCCGTCACGATCTGCCCGGTCCAGGACGGTTTCCGCGCGTGTGCCCAGATCCTCGGGCGTGATGGGGCGGGCGGTGTCGCCGGGCACCGTGGTCGCGGTGATCAGTGCCAGCGGTACGTCACCGTCCGCCCGCACTCCCAGCGTGTCGCAGCGCGCCATCAGCGCAAAGCGGGCGCGCAGGCTGCGTTTGTCGATGCAGAAGCCGTTTGGCGCGACCAATGTCACCGCCCCAAGGCCAAGCGTCGCGCTGCGCAGCCCGTCATCGTCACCTGTACCGGGCAGCCCGAACCCGCCCTCGCAGCCCGCGAGGGTGAGGCAGGTCAGAACCGCGGCACAGACCCTAGAGGTCCATGTATTCATGCCGCTCGGCCTTGGCGCCCGGATGGGTTACGGCACCCTTGTAGGTGTCGCCGACAAGCTGCGCGTATTTCCACAGCGCGCCGCTTTCGTAGATGGTTTGGCGCGGTCCGGCCCACGCGTCTTTGCGCGCGGTCAGTTCCTCGTCACTCAGATCCACGCTCAGTTCGCCCTTGATCGCATCGAGCGTGATGATGTCGCCGTCCTTGAGCAGGGCAATCGGGCCGCCCTTGTAGGCCTCGGGGCCGACGTGACCGACACAGAACCCGCGCGTCGCCCCGGAAAAGCGGCCATCGGTGATCAGCGCCACCTTCTTGCCCATGCCTTGGCCCGACAGGGCTGCCGTGGTGGCCAGCATCTCGCGCATACCGGGGCCACCTGCGGGGCCTTCGTTGCGGATCACGATCACTTCGCCTTCTTCATAGGCGCGGTTCTGCACCGCCTCGAACGCGTCCTGTTCACATTCGAACACGCGCGCAGGCCCGACAAAGCGCTGGTGCTGCGCTTCCATGCCCGCCACCTTTACGATGGCGCCTTCGGGGGCGAGGTTGCCCTTGAGGCCGACAACGCCGCCCGTCTTGGTGATCGGGTCGGAGACGGGGTAGATCACCTTGCCGTCCGCTTCGAGGTCGATCTTGTCCAGTTCTTCGCCGATGGAATAGCCGGTCGCGGTCAGGCAGTCCTCGTGGATGAGGCCTGCCTTGCGCAGTTCCTTCATCACCACATAGATGCCGCCCACCTCGTAGAGGTCCTTGGCCACATATTGGCCGCCCGGTTTCAGATCGACAAAATAGGGCGTGTCGCGGAAAATTTCGCACACATCCTCAAGGAAAAAGTCGATGCCCGCCTCGTGCGCCATGGCGGGCAGGTGCAGGCCCGCGTTGGTCGAACCGCCGGTGCAGGCCACAACGCGCGCGGCGTTCTCGAACGCCTGCCGGGTGCAGACGTCACGGGCACGGATGTTTTTCTCGATCAGGTTCATCACGGCGGACCCGGACGCTTCGGCATATTGATCGCGGCTTTCGTAGGGTGCGGGCGCACCGGACGAATTGGGCAGCGCAAGGCCGATCGCCTCGGACACACAAGCCATGGTATTGGCGGTGAACTGACCGCCACAGGCCCCTGCCGACGGGCAGGCGACACGTTCCAGCACCTCAAGCGCTTCGGTCGAGATGGTGCCGCCCTGATGACGTCCCACGGCCTCGAACATATCCTGTACGGTCAGATCGCGATTGGCGAAATCTGCGGGCACAACCGGATTGTTGGGTGCCTTGCCCGGCAGGATCGACCCGCCATAAAGAAACACGGACGGCACGTTCAGACGGATCATCGCCATCATCATGCCCGGCAGGGATTTATCGCACCCCGCAAGGCCCACAAGCGCGTCATAGCAATGACCGCGCATGGTCAATTCGACCGTGTCGGCAATCGCCTCGCGGGAGGCGAGCGATGACCGCATCCCCTCGTGACCCATGGCGATGCCGTCGGTCACTGTGATCGTGGTGAATTCGCGCGGCGTGCCATAGGCAGCCTTTACGCCCATCTTTACCGCTTGGGCCTGCCGGTTCAGCGCGATGTTGCAGGGTGCGGCCTCGTTCCAGCAGGTGGCGACACCGATCAGAGGCTGGTGGATTTCCTCTTCGGTCATGCCCATCGCGTAGTAGTAGGACCGGTGCGGCGCGCGCTCGGGGCCTTCGGTTACATGGCGGCTGGGCAGTTTGGATTTGTCGAACTTGCCTTTGAGCATCTGGGTCACTCCCTGGATCGTGTTGGCACCGCAATAGCTTTTGGTCCGGCCCCCTGCAAGCGCGCTGCCGGTTGTAATGCACTCAGCGCGGTCCTAGGTTTGCCAAACGGCGCAGCACAGGGGCATCGCCCCAGCCCATTTTTGTAACGCTGCCCCAAGCGGGACGCACCATGGATTCCAGCCTATTCGCTTTCATCTGGAAGCATTCGAAACGCGATCAGCTGATGCTGCTTGCCCTGACCATCGTCACGTTCCCCTTCCTTTACGCGACGCTCGAACTGCCCAAGCGGATCATCAACGACGCCATTGGCGCGTCAAATGACATCATAAATGTCTGGGGTTTTCAGCTGAGCCAGGTGCAATTCCTGCTGGCGCTGTGCTTTGGCTATCTGGGTGCGGTGCTGGCGCACGGGCTGCTGAAAATGCGGCTGAACACCATGAAAGGCGTCACCGCAGAGCGCCTGCTGCGCCGGTTTCGGTTCCAGTTGATCAGCCGCATGTTGCGCTTTCCGCGCAACTATTTCCGCTCGACCAGCCAGGGCGAGTTGGTGAGCATGGTCACCTCCGAGGCCGAGCCGATGGGCGGCTTGATGGGCGATATGGTGGCGCAGCCGGTGTTTCAGGCGGGCCAGATGCTGATCATCGTTGTGTTCCTGTTTCTGCAATCGGTGTGGTTTGGGCTGGCGGGCATTGCGCTGATCCCGCTTCAGGCGTGGATCATCCCGATCCTGCAACGGCGCATCAACCTGCTGAACAAGGACCGGATCAAACAGGTGCGCGCCTTTTCTGCCGAGATCGGCGAAAGCGCGGCGGGCATTTCCGACCTGCGTACAAATGGCGGCCTGCGCTACCGGCTGGCACAGTTCACCGACCGGCTGAGCCATATCTTTGAACTGCGGTTCAAAATCTATCAGCAAAAATTCTTTATGAAGTTCCTCAACAACTTCATCACGCAGCTGACGCCGTTTTTCTTTTATTCAGTGGGCGGGGTGCTGGCCATTCGCGGCGATATCACCGTGGGCGCGCTGGTGGCTGCGCTGGCGGCGTACAAAGACCTGTCCAGCCCGTGGAAAGAGCTGCTGACCTACTACAACCAGACGCAGGACATGGCGTTGCGCTGGGAGATCGTGACCGAACGGTTCGCCCCCCGCGACATGATCGACGAGGCGCTGTTCGAAGGGCAGCCCGACGTCGTGCCGCATCTGCTGGGCGATATCGTGCTGGACAATGTGACAGTGCGCAACGCGGACAACACGCCGGTGCTCGAAGGCATCTCGCTTGAGATACCGGCAGGCAGCCGGGTCGCGATACAGGTCAAGAACCAGACCGAGCGCACCGCCTTGGCCGAGCTTTTGACGCGCGAGGTGTTGCCCACCCGCGGCCACATCACCGTTGCGGGCCATGACCTGACCAAACTGCATCAGGCCGTGGTGTCGGCGCGCATCGGGTACGCGCAGTCGCGCCCGTATCTGTTTGACGGAACGCTGGGCAGCAACCTGATGATGCCGTTGATGACAAACCCGAAAACGGTGCCGTGGGACAAGGCGGGACGCGACCGCTTTGGCACCGAGGCGGCCCGGTCGGGCAACAGCCCGGACCGCGTGGACGCCGATTGGATCGACCCCACGCTGGCGGGCCTTGGGTCCGAGGACGAGGTGCGCAAATGGTGGTTTGAACTGGTACAGGCCATGGGCATTGACGAATTCATGTTCCGCCGGATGCTTAACAGCCGCATTGACGTCACCAGATACCCAAACCTCGCGCAGGCCATCGTGGAACTGCGCCCGGAGGTTGCGACGCTGCTGGACGAGAACGGTGTTGCCGACCTCGTGCATCGGTTCGACCCCGATGAATTCAACCCGGCCGTTCCGCTGGGCGGCAACCTCCTGTTTGCCGCGCCGCGCATCGACATCAGCCAGCAGGGGCTGGCCACGCAGGCGGGTTTTCTCAGCCTGCTCTTTGAGCACGGCATCGCTGAACAGGGCATCGCGATCTCTCAGACGTTGATCGAGACGCTGCACCAGACCTTTGGCACAGACGGCACCAGCCACCCGCTGTTTACCGCGCTCAACATCGACGAAGAGCTGTATGAACAGTTGGTCGACATCGCGGCAAGGCGGCGGGAAAAGGGCGACGTGGCCCTATCGGACGAAGAATTTGCGCTGCTGCTGACGGTGCCCTTTGCCTTTACCGCCGAACAGATTGGCCCGGCCTTCCCCGACAGTTTCAAGGCCGAGATCGTCAAAATCCGGCAGACCAATGGCGTCATCATGCGGGCCGCGGTCGAAGAGATGTTCGTGCCGATCACGCCTGACAATTACTTGCCGCGGCTGACGATCCTCGAAAACGCGCTGTATGGCCGGATTTCCATGGTGGCGGGGGCCAAATCCGAAGTGATTGAAGACCTTGTGGCCGACCTGCTCAAGCGCAAGGACCTGCGCCGCCTTGTGGCCGAGACGATCTTTGACCTGCCAACGGGGATCGGCGGCACCAACCTGCCAACGATTTTCCATGAACGCGCGGCGTTCTCGCGCGCGGGGATCAAGCGGCCCGACATTATGGTGCTGGACCGTGCGCTGGCCAGCCACGGCGCCGAACTGCGCGAGCGGACGCGCGGTGCGCTGCACGACCTGCTGCCCGACAGTACGCTGATTTTCCTCGAAGAAAGCTTTAACGACCCGGATGCATATGACCTGTTTGTCGAGATCGTGGATGGGCGGATCGACGGTGTGCAGGTCCACGACGACGACGCGGAATCGGACGATCTGAACCGCAAGCTGCGTGCCATCGCGCGCACCGACCTGTTTGGCGGTTTGAACATGCGCAACCAGCGGCTGCTGGCCTTTGCCGCGCAGTGGTATCGGGCTGATCCGGGGCAGCGCGTCTTTTCCATGGGGGACAAGCCCGACGCGGCTTATCTGTGTGTGTCGGGCACGGCGGAGCTGTCCTTTGACACGCCCGATTGCAAAGAACGTGTGGTGACGACGGTCGAACCCGGACGCCTGATTGGCGATCTGGCCATCATCCTTGACGATCCGCGTAACCTGCACCTGACCGCGCAGACCGAAGTGACGTTTCTGCGCATCGGCGCGGTTGAGTTCAAGGCCGTCCTTGAGAACGACACCAGCGTCTTGCTGAGCATGTTGCAGACCGTATCGAGCCACCTGACCGGTGTTGCCGAGTTGCTGCGGCAGGCCAATGTCGAAATCCCGCAGGACGAGCAGGACCACGTGCCTGAGCCGATCGACCGATGAGCATCTGGCGGCTGGATTACACGGCGCACGCGACCTTTGTCGCCCCGGCGCGGGCCAAGGCACAGGCGTGGCGCATCCCCTTTGGCATCGTGTTGGTGGCGGCGTTTTTCCTGATGCTCAGCCAGATGGTGTTCGGCACCGCGATAAACCTGATGGGGCCGGAGCTTGCCCGTGAAATCCAGTCAGACGGACCGCTTGGCCTGACCGCCGGGGCGGTGCTGTTTTTCCTGTTGCAACTGGGGTTGCTGGGTGTGGCTGCCGCGATGGTCTGCGTGGTGCTGCACCGCCGCAGACCGATGACGTTGATTGGCGCGCCGGGGCCTGCGCTGCGGCAGTTCGTGGCGGTGTCCGTGGTGCTGGCTCTGGTGGTCGCGGCACTATGGGTGCTGCCGCCCTATGACATTGGTGGTCCGCTTGAACGCAATATGGCGCTGGGCCGGTGGCTGGTGTTGCTGCCCTTTGGGTTGGTCGCCGTTCTGATTCAGGTCAGTGCCGAGGAAGTCCTGTTTCGCGGCTATCTCCAGCAACAGTTTGCAGCACGGTTTTCGTCGCCATTTGTGTGGATGTTCATCCCGTCAGCCATCTTTGGCGCGCTGCACTACGTCCCGGAAAGCGCCGGTTCCAACGCGTTCACCATCGCCCTGTTCGCCGGGGTCTTTGGCCTTGTCACGGCTGACCTGACGGCGCGCGCAGGCACCTTGGGCCCGGCGATTGCGGTCCATTTCTCTAACAACGTGCAGGCCATCCTGCTGACCAGTCCGCCGGACGACATGTCGGGCCTTGCGCTTTACCTTTTGCCGTTTGGTATGGGGGACGAGGCGCAGATGGCGGCATGGCTGCCAGTGGACCTTGGTTGGATGCTGGTGGCGTGGCTGGCGGCACGGCTGGCCATCCGGCGCTGATTGCAATTGTGCGCCACCCCGATTATCTGGGCCAAGCGACGTTAAGCGGATGAGCATATGAACTGGATCACCAACTATGTCCGGCCCCGGATCAATTCGATCTTTTCGCGGCGAGAGACCCCGGACAATCTGTGGACCAAATGCGATGAGTGCGGCACCATGCTGTTTCACCGCGAGCTTTCCGACAATCTGAACGTCTGCACCAATTGCAATCACCACATGGGGATCACCCCACGCGACCGGTTTCAGGCCCTGTTCGATGGCGGCATATTCACCGAGGTTGACGTGCCCGCACCCGTGGCCGACCCGTTGCAGTTCCGCGATCAGAAACGCTATCCCGACCGGATGAAAGCCGCCCAAAAGGCGACCGGAGAAGATGAGGCGATGCTGGTCGCCGCAGGCGAAATCGGGCGCACGCCCATTGTTGCGGCGGCGCAGGATTTTTCGTTCATGGCCGGGTCCATGGGGATGTATGTGGGCAACGCAATCATTGCCGCCGCCGAAGAGGCGGTGAAACTGCGCCGCCCGCTGATCCTGTTTTCAGCCGCCGGTGGCGCGCGGATGCAGGAAGGCATTCTGAGCCTGATGCAGATGCCGCGCACGACCGTCGCGGTGCAGATGCTCAAGGAGGCGGGGCTGCCCTATATCGTTGTGCTGACCCATCCGACCACGGGCGGTGTCACGGCCAGCTATGCCATGCTGGGCGATGTGCATATCGCGGAACCCAATGCGCTGATCTGCTTTGCAGGGCCGCGGGTGATCGAACAGACGATCCGCGAAAAGTTGCCCGAAGGGTTCCAGCGGGCCGAATACCTTCTGGATCACGGAATGCTGGACCGGGTGACATCGCGTACGGAAATGCGGGACGAGTTGATCACCATCACCCGGATGCTGATGGGCCTGCCACCTGCCGTCAAAGGCGATCTGCCCGCGCCCGAAGCCGAAGCTGAACCGGCCCCGGCACCCGACGATCAAGGCACACCACCCGCATGAGCGAAGCCGGTTCGGACGTCATCCTTGCCCGGATGATGGCCCTGCACCCCAAAGTGATAGACCTGACGCTGGACCGTGTCTGGCGCTTGCTGGACCGTCTGGGCAACCCGCAGAATGACCTGCCGCCCGTGATCCATATCGCAGGCACCAATGGCAAAGGGTCGACGCAGGCGATGATACGCGCGGGCCTTGAGGCGGCGGGGCACCGCGTTCACGCCTATACCTCGCCCCATCTGGCACGGTTTCACGAGCGTATCAGGCTAGCCGGAGACCTGATTTCCGAGGACGCGCTGACGGCACTTCTGGACGAATGCTATGCCGCGAATGACGGCGCGGACATCACCTATTTCGAGATCACGACCTGTGCCGCGCTGTTGGCGTTTGCGCGGACCCCGGCGGATTACACGCTGCTTGAAGTTGGGCTGGGCGGGCGGCTTGATGCGACCAATGTGATCGACCGTCCTGCGCTTACCATCATCACCCCGGTGTCCATGGATCACGAGGCGTTTCTGGGTGACACGCTGGCCGCGATTGCGGGCGAAAAGGCGGGGATCATCAAACGGTTGGTGCCTTGTGTCGTCGGACCGCAGGACGACGCGGGCATGGATGTGATCGAAGCGCGGGCCACGGCGCTTGGCGCGCCGCTGCTGGCCTATGGTCAGCACTGGCACGCAGGGCCGGAACGGGACGGGATGGTGTACCAGGACGATCACGGTCTGCTCGACCTGCCGCGCCCGGTGCTGCCCGGCGATCACCAGATCCAGAATGCCGGAGCGGCGCTGGCGGCGCTGCGCCATCTGGGCTGTGACGAGGCGGCCTGCACGGCTGCTGTGACACAGGTCCATTGGCCCGCCCGGATGCAGCGGCTCAAGGCCGGGCCGCTTGTCGACATTGCGACCGCCAGCGGTGCGGAATTGTGGCTGGACGGCGGGCACAATCCGGCTGCGGGGCAGGCGTTGGCTGCGGTGTTGCGCCGCCTGCCGGACAGGCCCACCTACATGATCTGCGGGATGCTCAACACCAAGGACGTGCGGGGCTACTTTGCCCCTCTGGGGTCGGTGACGCAGGCGATCTACGCGGTTCCGATTCCCGGTGAGCCGAACACACTCAGCGCGGCTGATACTGCTGCCGCCGCCCGCGATGCGCGGGTTTCCGCGCACGCGGCAGAGGATGTGGACGCAGCGCTGCGCGCGGTTTTGGCAGAGGCGCCGCACGCTAGGGTACTGATTTGTGGATCACTTTATCTAGCGGGACAGATCCTGAGAAACCACAGCTGACATGGTGCCCCGCATCATATTGACCAAACGGCGCAGTCTGGGCTACATTTAGCGCATTATGCCAATAGGCAAGACATTTAGCCTGGGTTTTTTGGGGGAAACAGTATGGTATGGCGCGATGGCGAAGCGCCCGGGCATGGTTCCGTTATCCGCCCTGCAAAGGGTGCGAGGACGGCCGTGTCATCGGCGAAAATCACAATTTTATTGGTCATAATGACCTTTCTCGTGGTCACGGTTGCGCTTGTTGCGATGCAGCCGCGACCGCAACCGGCACCGCCTTGGTTGACCGAGGCGACGCCTGAACCCGCACCACCTGTGGAACAGGTTTTGGCAGCCGCCACACCGCCAGAGCCGGTGGTGCCGACAGAGCAAATCGCAATTGCGCCAGCGCCGGAACCGCAACCCGTTCTGGTCGTGGAACAAGAGGTGACGCGGGCGGATGCGTCGCTGCTGGAATTGCGTCAGGCCGTCAGGTCGAGCGAAGCCAGCGATGTTCTGCGGCAATTGGCGGGCAGCACGGGCGCGGGGCCTGACGATCTGCCGCTTTTGGCGCGCAACGTGCTGGGCGGTTTCGGCTATCCGGTGCGGCGGGGTGACCGGCTTCATGCGCTGCTGGTGGCATCGCTGTCCAACCAGAAATCCGACGCCTATATCGACGCGCTGCTGAATACCGCAGCGGCACGGGGGGAATTCACGCCGCCTTATGCGCTGGTGTTGCCCACGGGCCGGATGGACACGAACAGCCTGTTGCAGGCCATGGTGCGCGCCGCACGCAGCTAGGCGCCCCAACCCTCACTTTGCATTTCGCGCAGGCGCGAGGCGGTGCGTTCAAATTCGAACGTCCCTTCGCCTTCGAGGTACAGCATCTCTGGCACCGCAGCAGCAGAGCATATCAGCCGCACGCGCGCCTCGTACAGCGCGTCGATCAGGGTGACAAAGCGCTTGGCCTCGTTGAAATTGCTGCGGCTCAGGCAAGGGATGTCGTCGATCATCAGAACCTTGCAGGCCTCCGCGATGGCAAGATAGTCGGCAGGGCCCAGCGGCTTGGCGCACAGGTCGAAAAAGCTCGCTCGGCCGACCCCATTGCGGAACCGGGGCAGGGTGACAGTGCGGCTGTTCACCGTGAGGTCAAGCTGGCTGTCTGCGCCGCCTGCGAGGTCGGCCCAGATGGCGTCCATCTGTGTCCGCGCGTCGGCATTGTGTGGTGTGAAATAGGTGGGCGCACCGGCCAGCCTGTCCTGCCGGTAGTCGGTGGGCGAGGCCAGTTCCCACACCACCATACGTTCTTTCAAAAGGTCGATGAACGGCAGAAACAGCTGCCGGTTCAGACCGTCCTTGTAAAGGTCATCGGGCACCCGGTTTGATGTGGTGACCACCACGACGCCAGCGGCAAACAGCGCCTCGAACAATCTGCCCACGATCATCGCATCGGTGATATCGCTGATTTGCATTTCGTCAAAGGCCAGCAAGCGCACAGAGGCGGCAACATCCGCGGCGACCGGTGCAATGGCGTCTTCGACGCCGGTCTGGCGCGCGGCGTGCATGGCCGCGTGGATTTCCTGCATGAAGGCGTGGAAATGCACCCGGCGCACGGGCACCTCGACATGGGAGACAAAGAAATCCATCAACATGGATTTCCCACGCCCGACACCGCCCCACAGATAAAGGCCCTTGGGCGCTTCGGGGGCCTTTCGGAACAGCCCGCGTTTGACCGGCGCCGCGAGGGCCGAACGGATGCGTTCAAACTCGGGCAGCACGGCCTCTTGTGCCGGGTCTGCCTGAAGCGTGCCAGCGGCGGCAAGCGTTTGATATTCAGTGATCAAATCGGTCATGGGCGTTTCCGTCCTAGCGCGCATGGTCGGACTTGTTAAGCGGCGGATCAGTTTTTGTTGTGCACGCTACAGAAATCCTGATTTGACCCGCCGTCTGCGACCCGTAGTGTCAACAAGGCACAACGGAGATGTCCCATGCAGGCTCGCGCATCCCTGATGACCCCGGTTTTGATCGTGGGGTCCTTCATCATCATGATCAGCTTTGCCGTGCGCGCATCCTTTGGGGTGTTCCAGATTCCCATTGCGGAAGAGTTTGACTGGCTCCGCACAGAGTTTTCACTGGCCATCGCGATCCAGAACCTTGCGTGGGGGATCGGGCAGCCCATTTTCGGTGCGATTGCCGAAAAGATCGGTGATCGCAAGGCGATCATCATTGGTGCTATTGTCTATGCTGCTGGCATGGTGCTGTCGGCCTATTCCGTCACGCCCCTGGAACACCAGCTATATGCGTGGCTGGTGGGGTTCGGCATTGCGGGCACCGGCTTTGGCGTGATCCTTGCCGTAGTGGGCCGTGCGTCATCGGATGACAACCGTTCCATGAGCCTTGCGATTGCAACCGCCGCCGGGTCTGCCGGTCAGGTCTTTGGCGCACCGATGGCGGAATGGATGCTGACGCTGATGAGTTGGCAGACCGTGTTTCTGATCTTTGCCGCTGTGATCCTCGCCCTGATCCTGACGCTGCCCCTGATGCGCGCACCTGCAATGGCGTCCAAGGCCGAGTTGGAAGAGAGCATGGGCCAGATTCTGGTCAAGGCGTTCAAGGATCCGTCCTATACGCTGATCTTTCTGGGCTTTTTCTCGTGCGGCTATCAACTGGCCTTTGTCACGGCCCATTTCCCGGCTTTCGTGACAGAGGTGTGCGGACCCATCGTGCCGGGCAGTATGCTGCACAATATGGGAATTACAACGACGTCAGCACTTGGGGCTTGGGCGATCTCATTGATCGGACTTGCCAATATCGCAGGCACGCTGGCCGCTGGGTGGGCTGGCAAGCGCTATGCCAAAAAGTACCTGCTGGCGGGCATTTACACGGCGCGGACACTGGTTGCGGCGCTGTTCATTCTCTTTCCCATGACGCCCGAGACGGTGATCCTGTTTTCCGTCGCGATGGGGTCGCTATGGCTGGCCACGGTGCCGCTGACCAGTGGTTTGGTCGCGCATATTTACGGGCTGCGCTATATGGGCACGCTCTATGGTATCGTGTTTTTCAGTCATCAGATGGGGTCGTTCCTTGGCGTTTGGCTGGGAGGACGGATGTATGACCTTTATGGTTCTTACGAGCAGGTGTGGTGGATCGGGGTTGCCGTGGGTGCGTTCAGCGCCTTGGTGCATCTGCCCATCCGCGAAAAACCCCTTGGCCGGACGGTGGCGGCCTAACCGCGCGACGCGCGGATCGCCTCAAGCACCTGATCGGTATGGGTATAGGTCAGCCCGTGGCCCGCACCGTCAATCACGGTTTGCCGCGCGTTGGGGTTCCACTGTGCCAGCACGTCTTTGCTGTTGAGCGGGATCACGTCGTCATCGGCGCCCCACACGGCGAGCGTGGGGACTTGGGCCGCGGCAATTGCGGCATGTTCCGCCTCTACCGGGTGGCGCAGGACTCCGCGCAGGCTGGACAGGACCGCCGGGAAGTACCCGCGCCGGTCCGTTTCGCGCCGCTGCAAGGCGGTGATGTTTTCGACCGATCCGGGCACGCCCGCTTCGGCGCTGATGCCTTTGCGCAGGATGAATGGATATGTGGCAAGGAACAGCCAGTCACCGATCACTGGCAGGTCGCGGGTGGCCTTGAGCCGCCCGTTGATCAGTTCTGTCATACCTGCGGGTGCCAGCAGGATAAGCTGTTTGACGCGCGCAGGTTGACTGGCGGCCACGTGGGCGGCAATCGCACCGCCCATGGAATACCCCAGCAGCGTGACCGGTTCGGTCACGTTCTCATAGGCCAGCAGATCATTGTACTGCGTCAGGAAAAACGCTGCATCCTGCCGCCCCAGCACCGTTTCCGAATAGCCGCGTCCGTAGTGGTCGTACACCAGCACGCGGAACCCCATCAGGGCCAACCCCTTGGCCATGCCGCGCCAGACAAAGGACGGTGTGGTCAGCCCGTGGATGCAGACGGCAACCGGCCCGCGATCCGGACCCAGCCATTCGTAATGCGTGCGCCCCTGCGACAGCAGGGCGATCTGGCCCGGCGCCTCTTGTTGCCGGTCTTCGGACATGGAGGTCCGCATGGCCTCGATCGTCAGGGGCGTGGCGATCAGGCCCAGCAGGATGACGACAGCCCAGATCATTGCGCCTGCCACCGATCAAGGATGTAGCGGCAGGTCATCAGGTCCAGATGCGCGCCGCCGCCGTTCTTGAACAGCGTTATGCCCTCTGGATCGGGGGCGAAGGCGTCCAAGTCGTAGAAATCAGCCCTGATCTGGTCGTGGGTGATGGTGCCGGCCTCCAGCGGGATTTTGAGCTCACCGATATGCCCCACAGTTGTGTCGATGCTGTCGACATAGAGGTGCGCGCGCCGGACTGCTTCGTCGTCCGCCTCGCGCATGTCGGGGCGGTAGGCGCCAATCAGGTTCACGTGCTGTCCGGGGCGGAGCCAGTCACCCTGTAACCACGGATCGGTTGTGCGGGTGCAGCCCACAATGATGTCTGCCGCACGGACCGCGGTTTCGAGGTCGTCTTCGACCCGCAGGTCGGGCCATGTGGTGGCCAGTTGTGTTGCACGATGATTGCTGCGGTTCCAGATATGGAACTGCGCGTCGGGAAAGCCTGCCCCAAACGCTTCGCGGATCGACCGGGCGACCGTGCCCGCGCCGACGATCAGAATGCGCTGCGCGCCCGCTGGGGCGAGCCGCCGTGCTGCAAGCAGGCTGTCGGCGGCGGTTTTCCACTTGGTCACCAGATGGAAGTCGATATTGGCGGCAAGGGTGCCGTCCGCGTCGTCAAAGAGCGACACGCCGCCATTGATGGTCGGCACGTCGACATTGTCGGGAAAGATGGTTGCCGTTTTGACCAGCGCACCAAGGCCGTCGATCCACGCCGCGCGGGACAGGATCGTGTCGTCGCCGCGATAGAGAAATGTATCTTCAATCTGCGCGCGGGCGCCTTTGTGTCCTGCGGCCAGCGCGTCCGACAGGCCGATCCAGTCGAGGACCGCCTCGCCTGCTTTGAAGGGGATGAAGGGCGGGGTCATCGTGCGCTCTACCGGGCCTCATCGCTGCTGAGCAGCTCTTCGGCCACAAGACGGTCGGCCCAGCCCTGCGGCCCGTCGAACAGATGCGTGCGCCAGCCGCGCGCCTGCGCTGCGGCGATATTGTCCGCGCGGTCATCGGCAAAGATCAGGGCCTCGCCGGAGAGGCCGCTGGCCTGTTCCAGCATTTCGTAGATGCGGGTGCTGGGTTTGGTCACTTGCATATGACCCGAGATAAAGTCCCGGTCGAACTGACGCAAAAAGTCATAGTGCGTGGCCGCAAAATCATAGCTGCCGACGCCGAAATTCGTCAGCGAGAACACTGGCGTGCCTTTGGCCTGCAATGCGTTCATCAGGCGGACGGAATGGTCGATTGCGGGTGATGCCATTTCGATCCAGCGGTCGTGCCACATGCGGATTTCGTCGCGCCAGTCGGGATACTTCTCGGCTGTGGCATAGATTGTTTCGGTGAATGGATGGCCGAGGTCCACAAGCTCGTTCATGCCGTGCAGGTCGACGGCGTCGAACATCGCACGGCGGCGGTCCTTGCCAATCACGCTGTCGTAGAACCGTTCGGGTTGCCATTCGATCAGCACATTGCCGATGTCGAACACCACTGCTTTGATCGTCATCGCTTGGCGGCCCTCAGTTCCCGTTCCAGTGCGTCCAGAAAACGCGATCTGTCGGCCTTGGTAAAGCCCTTGCCGCCGCCCTGCCGAAACGGGTCGGCGGCGCGCAGGTCGCTCATCAGGTCGCGGGTGGCGAGCACGTTGCCGATATTGGCCTGCGTCAACGCTTCGCCATTGTGTTTGAGCACACGCGCGCCCGCCTCCACGCATCTGGCGGCCAGCGGGATGTCACCTGTGACCACGACGTCGCCCATCCTCGCGCGGTCGGCGATCCACATGTCGGCAATGTCGGGACCTTCTGCCACGATCACGGTTTCCACCAGCGGGTTCTGCGAGGGCCGCAGGCCGCCGTTGGAGACGACTTTCATGGGCACCTTGTGGCGCGTGGCGACCTTTTCCGCTTCCGCTTTGACCGGGCAGGCATCGGCGTCGATATAGAGAGTCGTCACCGGTAGAGCGCCTCGGCATGGAAGGCCACGTGATCCTCCATGAACGTGCTCACAAAGAAATAGCTGTGGTCATAGCCCGGCTGCATCCGGAAGGTGATCTGCTGGCGGCGCGCAGCGGCGGCTTCGACGAGGCTTTCGGGTTTCAGCAGGTCAAGGAATTGGTCGCTGGCCCCTTGGTCGATCAGGATGGGACCGTCGAAGCCCTTGTTGCGCATACACAAAGTGGCATCGTGGGGCGACCAGAGATCTTCGTTGGTGCCGAGATACGCGGTCAGTTGCTTGCGGCCCCAATCGCTGGACGTGGGGTTGGCGATGGGCGCAAAGGCCGAGACAGAGCGGAACCGGTCCGGCGCTGCCATGGCCATGGTCAGCGCACCGTGTCCCCCCATTGAGTGACCGGTGATTGCCTGCCGTTCCGGGTCGATGGAGAAGTTCCGTTCGAGCAGGACGGGCAGTTCGTCCATCACGTAATCCCACATGCGGTAATGCGGTGCCCATGGTGTTTCGGTGGCATTGACGTAAAAGCCCGCGCCTTTGCCCAGATCATAAGCCTCATCATCTGCGGCTGCGTCGCCACGGGGCGATGTGTCTGGGAAACAGAGCGCTATGCCGTGGTCCGCCGCCCAGGTCTGTGCGCCTGCCTTGGTCATGGCGTTTTCGTGGGTGCAGGTGAGGCCCGACAGATACCAGAGCAGGGGCACGGGTCCGTCTTGCGCCTCTTCGGGCAGGAACAGGCCAAAGGTCATATCGCAGCCGCAGGCGGTGGAGGCGTGGGTGTAGACACCTTGGGTGCCGCCGAAGCAGGCGTTTTCGGATTCGGTTTGCATGGGCATCCTCCTGAGGTTGGTTCATCGCTAGCGGGCGTCGGCCTTTGGGGCAAGCGGCGGACGCCTCCGGCGGGAGTATTTTTCAAGAGAAGAAGATCAGGGGCTTACCCAGCCGATGACCGCTGTGAGTGTGATCACGCTGAGCGCGGTCGACAGCAGGATGGACGCGGAGACGCGTTGCGGAGCGACGCCGTAGTGCTGCGCCAGAATATAGACATTGCCCGCCACCGGCATGGCGGCGCAGGCGACAACAACGGCAAAGGCGAACGGTGTGACCGGGAACAGGGCATAAGCGGTAAAGGCGACGGCAGCGGGGTGCAGGATCAGTTTGGCAAAGCTGAGCCAGCCCGCGATTTCGATGCGCTCGGCGTTTTTGGAGGCGAGCGATGCGCCAATGGCAAACAGCGCGCCGGGGGTCGCGGCGGCGCCGAGGATCAGCAGGAAATCATTGGCCGGTGCAGGGATCGGCCAGCCTGCGGCGGACCAGAGCAGGCCGCTTGTGATTGCCATGATCATGGGGTTCCGGACAAGGCCCAGACCGATGGTGCGCAGAATCGACAGGGACACCCGGCCATCGCGGCTGCCGGTGATGAGGATGACAATGAGGCTGGAAAACACGATCAGGTCGATGGACAGGATCAGGATCATTGGCGCCACCGCCGCCTCGCCCAGCAGGACCGCCAGCATGGGCAGGCCGAGAAAACCCACATTGCCGATCACGCTGCATTGTGCTTCGACCGCGTTTGTGGGGATGTCGAGGCGGCGCAGCCAGCCCACGGCTGTGGCCATCAGGTAGACGGCGATTGTGCCGCTGAGGTAAGCGGCGGCCAGCGGGCCGTCCCAGATCTGCGCGATGTCGAGCGTTGCGGCAAAGCGGAACAGCATCGCGGGCAGCGCGAAGTAGAAGACGAATTTGGTAAGGGCGGCGGTCGCCTCTTGGGTAAAAAACCGGGTGCGCCCTGCCGTGTATCCCAGACCAATCAACACGAAAAA
Source organism: uncultured Tateyamaria sp. (assembly GCF_947503385.1). Classification (GTDB taxonomy): domain Bacteria; phylum Pseudomonadota; class Alphaproteobacteria; order Rhodobacterales; family Rhodobacteraceae; genus Tateyamaria. Next base: position 133,982 of record NZ_CANNDO010000001.1, on the reverse strand, counting down.
GGGCAAGGTTTTGAAGAGGATCGGCAGCATGGCCCAGACTTAGCCCGTGTGGTGGCGCGCGTCCATGCGGGTGTGCCCGGGCGATTTTCCTGTCACAAGTGAACGGTTCGGTTTATATTGTGGGTCTCTTGACCGGAGCACGCATGAACGACGCCACCCCCATTGTCCGCAAGGGCCGCAAATTCGATCAGGTGCTGGAAGGCGCCCGGACCGTTTTCATGGCCGACGGGTTCGAAGGGGCGAGCGTGGACGACATCGCCCGCGCAGCCGAAGTGAGCAAAGCCACGCTGTACAGCTACTTTCCCGACAAGCGCCTTCTGTTCGTGGAGGTGGCCAATCAGGAATGCGAGCGGCAGAGTCAGGCGGCGCTGGACATCATCGACATGTGCGCCGCCCCGCGCGAGGTGCTGGCACAGGCGGGACGGCATTTCGTGCGCTTTCTGACGTCGAAATTCGGGCAGCAGATCTTTCGCATCTGTGTGGCGGAATCAGACCGCTTTCCCGAGATCGGACGGGCGTTCTATAAGTCGGGGCCGCAGCGGATGCGGACCGAGATGGGGGCCTATTTCCAAGGTGCCGTTGAGCGGGGCGAATTGGTCATCGACGATCTGACGCTTGCGACTGACCAGTTTGGCGAGTTGTGCAAGGCCGACATCTGGCCGCGTCTGATGTTCGGTGTGATCACCGAGGTGACGGATGCCGATATCGACCGCGTGGTGGACGGCGCGGTCGAGACGTTCATGGCGCGTTACGGCGCCTGATTTCCGTTTGGGCTGACTCGACTTGGGGCGCGACTCGCCCTAATTTCGCGACAAGAACAAAAAGCGAACATTTATGTCCGATCGTCGTATCCTGTCCATCTGGTTTCCCCGGCTGGGGGCCGAGCGCCTGATCCGTCGCCAGCCTATGCTGGCCGATCAGCCTGTGGCCGTGGTCGAGGAGCGTCAGAACATGCAGCTTATCACGTCTTTGAATGGTGTTGCGCAGGGCAACGGTCTGCAGGTTGGTCAGCCGGTGCGGGACGCCCATGCGATGTGTCCGGGCCTGATGACCTATCCGCGCAGCGGACCCGCGGAGGCGCGGTTTCTGGAGGCGTTGCAGCGCTGGGCGGGCAAGTTTTCCCCGTGGGTCGCGCCGGAAGAAGCGGATGCGCTGGTGGTGGACCTCACGGGCTGCGCGCATCTGTTTGGTGGTGAGGCCGCGTTGATGCAGGTGGTCGAGGACGATTGCACCGATCTGGGGCTGAGCGTGCTGATGGGTCTGGCGGACACGCGGGGGGCGGCTTGGGCGTTGGCGCGGTTTGCGGGCCGTGCCGCGGGGTCGGACCGGAGCGGTGACGCCATCGACCAAGAGGCGCGTGCGACCCGCGCGCGGGCAGGCAAGCGGCGGCACTGGACCAAAGGGGGGGCAGCCCCGGCCGTACGGGCGCAAGCCTTTGATGCTACGAGGATATCGCCGCCCGGCCAAACCTATGGCACGCTCAGCCAGCTGCCCATTGCCGCCCTGCGGCTGGAGCCGGAAATGACAGCGCAGCTGGGCCGGTTGGGTCTGCGCCGGGTGGGGGACTTGTTGGGTCAGCCGCGGGCATCGCTGGCGCGCCGCTTTGGTCGGGGTCTGGTTCTGCGCATGGATCAGGCGATGGGCAGCGCGCCCGAGCCGGTGTCGCCGGCGCGCACCCCCGATCATTTTGCCGTGCGCATGACGCTGCCCGATCCTATCGGGCTGGCCGAGGATGTGATGGCGGCCATCGACAGGGTGCTGCCACGCTTGTGCAAGACGTTGGAAGACCGGGGAAAAGGTGCCCGGCGCGTCCGGCTTGAGGCCTACCGCAGCGATCATGCGGTCGAGGCGGTGGAGGTTGGGCTGGCCCGGCCCAGCTTTGACCCGCACCGCATTCGCCCCCTGCTGGAGATGAAGATCGAGGGGATCGACGCAGGGTTCGGCATCGACATGGTGCGGCTGGTGGCGGTGCAGGTCGAGCCGGTACATGACGTGCAGGCCGTGGGACACATGCAGGCGGGCGCGGCCGTGCGCAAGCGGTTGGCGGATGCCAACGCGATGGACGATCTGATGGGGCGGCTGGGCGCGCGGATCGGGCTGGATGCGATCCGGCGCTATCACCCGTCCGACAGCCATATCCCGGAAAAGTCGCACAGGATGCTGGCCGCGGCGTGGTCTGAGCCGCATGAGGGCCCGTGGCCCAAGCCGTCGAACCCGCGGCCCATGCTGATGTGGCACCCCGAGCCGGTGCACGCCCCAGCCACCCCGCGCCTGCCCGAGACGTTCCGCTGGCGCGGCCGCGACCTGCGCCGGTTGCGGGCCATCGGGCCTGAGCGCATCGCGCCGGAATGGTGGCTGGACGATCCCAACTGGCGGTCGGGCACGCGGGATTACTGGGTGACGGACACCGAGGATGGCCAGCGGCTGTGGCTGTTCTATGCCCACGGAGGGGCAATGTCGCCGGGGTGGTTCTGTCAGGGGTCGTTTGCCTGAACAAATGTTGCGCGCAACAGTGCGCGAGGGGTGCCGGATCATCGCAGCGCGGTGCTGACCCCTTAAAAACAAGCGTTTTGACGGTGTCACATCCTGTGCAGAGACCGTACACCAGATGGTACGACTATGGCCCCACAACCGAGGGTACGGTGGGTATTTGTTGGCGGGGAGTTGATGCTTGTTGGCAACCCGGAGGCGACATTCGATCTTTGGGCTGTATTGGTCGGTCGGCGATTTTTCCGCCACTGACCGACGGTCAGCTCAGCGGATTTGAAGAGCGGGTCGGACGCCAGCGCGCAAAAGGTGCCACCGATAATCTTGCCTTTGCCAATTCAGAACCGGCGAGTTGCAGCGTAGGACATTCCGACGCCGGCAGCAGCAATCGAATAGACGGCTGCGCTGACGAACACGATCGGGGCGAACTGAAGTGTCCCTGATTTCCCGGTCTCTCTTGTTTCATTTTCCGGCATTACGGAGCAAAACCATCAAGCAAAAGGTCAACAAATCCAGCGGCACCTCAATGGGAGCGAGTCTGGACCGCTTCGAAACTGACCTGTTCCCCTGAGAGTCCGTGCTTACAAGTTAGCTCTGTTCAGGTTTTGGTCTTCCTTTGACCGGTTAGCATATTCGTGTGGCGCCAGACCAGCGAGGCTGAAATGAGGCCGGTGGTGATTGTAGTCGGCGCGCCATGCCGCAATCATGGTTGTCCATTGGGACGCCATTGGTCTGAGAGACAATGGACGACGGCATGGCGCAGAGACAGGAACAGGTGTTCGTCCAAGCACTCTTCCCGGATCCGTCCGTTGCAGCTTTCGACGAGACCGTTCTGCATTGGCTTGCCTCCTCTCGCGTATGCGCTGTCAGGCAGCGGGACACGATGTGGTGCCAGCCGACTTGGCGGTCTTCCTGCCATTTCAGCATCGCGTTCGAAGTCAGCTCCGTGCCGTTGTCCGAGATCACCATGCACGGGTAGCCGCGCAATTTGGCGATCCGGTCCCGTTCGCGGGCGACACGTGCGCCACCGGTGGATGTATCGACCGCGGCGGCCAGTCATTCCCGGCTGAAGTCGTCCATCACGTTCACCCCGCGACAGCGGCGACCGTCCTCCAGCGCGTCAGACATAAAGTCGAGCGACCATCTCTGGATCGGCCCCTGCGGGATCGCCACAGGTGTTCTGGTGCCGACTGCCCGCTTGCGTCCGCCCCGTTTACGAACGGTCAACCCTTCTTCGCGGTAGAGCCGGTACAGCTTCTTCCAGTTCACATCCCAGCCTTCCCGTTTGAGCAGGATGTGGAGCCGACGAAAGCCAAACCGACGCCGCTTGGCCGCCAGTTCCTTCATCCCAGTCCGTAGTTCAGTATCGGCGGGGCGCTTCGACCTGTGCTGATAGACACGCGGATCGATCCCGGCCAGCGCGCAGGCGCGTCGTTGATTGTAGCGCTTGGTCTTCATCGCCCAGTTCACAGCATTTCTCCGTGGGCCGGGCGTCAGAACCGTCCGCGCATTCGCCCGGACCAGTGGCGTTCATGCGCTCCCAATCCGAGCATTTCCTCAAGCGTCGCCACGTCCATCATCTGCTCGGCCAGCATCCTTTTGAGCTTGGCGTTCTCGCTTTCCAGCGTCTTTAAACGCCGCGCGTCAGACACCTCCATGCCGCCATACGGAGAACAGGCTAGCCTCAAATCGAGGACATTTCAGGGGAGGAGGTCAACAGGCTAACGATCTCGCCCAAGCTGCTGGTTGAACTTGGCGGGGATACCGCAGAATTGACATGCGTTCTGGAAAAGGGCGTTCCCGTCAGTGGCCGATCCAGTGAGCTATTGCAGCCTGAATTCCGCTGGGGCTTGAACATTGACGCCATGGCCACCGGGAAACTGATCAAACGCATCCCAAAGTTCAAACATGCGACAAAGCAGATTCCGCCGCCTTTTGAATGCAACCTCCCGACATGTTGTCTCTCCATTGAACGACCGGATTTTCGACAATCATGGAAAGCGGGTGGCGGGAATGTGCGGCGGTCTTTCTGCCGCCAGCGCCCGCAGCGTGTTTGAGAGCCCCGCCGCAGGCCTCGGAGCAGTTATCCAGCTCTGAGATTGCAATGTCCACTGACTGCGTGGGATTGCCTCTGGCGAGATCAGCGCCGATCAAGAATACGGACGGCTTTGCCTTGTGATCTCTCGACCGTTCCGGTGGGCCCGGTGGTGACGGACACCGTCACGCCGAGGGATTGTTTGATGCGGTTGGCGAGCGCGGTGCTGTCGCCGGTGCCTTCGCAATGGATGGTCATTGCGTCCATCCGGCCCGCGCGCGTCAGTTCGATCTGAAAATGGGGGGCGAAGCCGGGGGTGGCGAGCAGACATTCCTCGATCTGGGTGGGAAAGACGTTGACGCCACGCAGGATGATCATGTCGTCAGACCGGCCCGTCACCTTTTCCATCCGGCGCATCGACCGGGCCGTGCCGGGCAGCAGGCGGGTGAGGTCGCGCGTGCGGTAGCGGATGATGGGAAAGGCTTCCTTGGTGAGCGAGGTAAAGACCAGTTCGCCCATTTCGCCATCCGCAACGGGTTCGCCGGTTTCGGGGTTGATGATCTCGGGGAAAAAGTGGTCCTCCCAGATGTGGAGGCCGTCCTTGGTCTCAACGCATTCCATTGACACGCCGGGGCCCATCACTTCGCTGAGGCCGTAGATGTCGACGGCGTGCATGTCGAACGCCTCTTCGATTTCTGCACGCATCGCGTTGGTCCAGGGTTCGGCACCGAAGATGCCAACCTGGAGCGAGCTGTCGCGCGGGTCGAGACCGTCGGCGCGGAAGGCGTCGAGGACGCTGAGCGCATAGGATGGCGTGACGGTGATGCCCTTGGGCTGGAAGTCGGTGATCAGGCGGACCTGGCGCGGGGTCATGCCACCCGAGACGGGCACCGTGGTCAGGCCAAGCGCGTCCGCCCCGAGGTGAATGCCCAACCCGCCGGTGAACAGCCCATAGCCGTAGGCATTGTGCAGAAGGTCACCGGGCCGCAGGCCCGCCGCGCGCAAGGATCGGGCAACGACATTGCCCCACGTGTCGAGATCCCGCTGCGTATAGCCCACGACCGTGGGCTGACCTGTGGTGCCGGAGGAGGCGTGGATGCGGGCCACCTGATCGCGGGGTACGGAAAACATGCCAAACGGGTAGTTGGCGCGCAGGTCCTGTTTCGTCGTCAGGGGAAAGCGGGCGAGGTCAGACAGGTCGGTCAGATCATCGGGGTGCACGGCTGCGGCGTCAAAGCTGGCGCGGTAGTGGGGCACGTTGTCATAGGCGTGGCGCAGGGACCATTTCAGGCGGTCGCGTTGGAGCGCTGTGATCTCGTCCCGGCTGGCGATCTCGATCGGGTCGAGGGATTTGGGATCGGGTGTGAGGTCTTTCATGCGTCTTCCTCGAAATGCGTGCCGGGGATGGTGCGGCTGTGCCCCCGAAAGAGGGCGATTGTCCGGTTCATATCGCCTGTGACGGTCACGTCATAGGTGCCGGAGCGGCCAGCGGCGTGGATTTCCATAGCCGTCGCAGTGAGCATCTCACCGGCTTTGCCGGGCGCGACATAGGTGATCTGGTTGTTTTGGGCGACTGCGGACTGGTTGTAGCTGTTACAGGCAAAGGCAAAGGCACTGTCGGCCAGCGTGAAGATGTACCCGCCATGGCAGAGACCGTGGCCGTTCAGCATGTCATCGCGCACGGTCATGGTGAGCGTGGCCGCACCCGGGGCAATATGGATGAGCGTCATTCCAAGCGCCCGACTGGCGCGGTCATTGGCCCACATCGCATCGGCGCTGCGTTCGGCCCGGGTCTGCGGTGTCACCTGCGCCCCTCCCAAAGCGTTTCAGATTTTTCGAGACTGCACGCGATTTGTAACGTATTCAAGGTTGATCACACGCCTCTTGAAATCAAAGAGCGGGCGCGCAACTGTGTGGCTATGACATTTCACAATCCGCCGCCGTCGAACATGCGCGAGACGCCGCCCGCCCAGGTCGCTTTTCACCGCACGGAGCTGTCGGTGATTCTGTCGCTTTATGGGCGCATGGTTGCGGCGGGTGAATGGCGGGATTATGGAATTTCGTCCTTGCGCGAAGTGGCAGTGTTTTCGGTGTTCCGGCGGACGGCGGAAAATCCCCTTTACCGGATCGAGAAGCGGCCCAAGCTGCGTGGGCGGCAGGGGATGTACGCGGTGATCGGCATGGACGGGCAAATCCTGCGGCGCGGGCACGACCTGAAGACCGTGCTGCGGGTGCTTGAACGCAAGTTGATCCGGGCGGTCGAGTGACCTGATTGAGCGCTGACGCGCACGCGATTCATTTTTCTGATGAGGGGGCTGTCTGCCCCCTCAAACGCCCCCGATGGTATTTTCAGTCAGAAGAAGCGGGACGGGCGTAGCCGGTGACGGCGCCGTGGTCCTGTTTTGAGATGCGTTCGATTGCGCCCGCAAGGGGTTCGGTGACGACTGCCATGTGATGGGCATTGGCGTGGATGATGGTGAGCGCGTCAAGCAGCAGCGCCACGTGCCCTTTCCAAAAGACGAGGTCGCCGGACTGGACACGGTTCGGTTCAATTGGCGGAAAGGCGTCCTGTTGCAGGTCGCTGTCGCCGGGGCACGGGATGCCTGCGGTCAGAAGTGCGATCTGGATCAACCCGGAGCAGTCGATGCCCGCCCGTGTGTTACCGCCCCAGAGATAGGGTGTGCCAAGGAAGTGCCGGGCGCTGTCCGTTGGTTTTGCGGTGTGGGGCAGGGGCGTCGTCTGTGATTTTGGCACGAAGCCAAGCGTGGTTTCGATGTAGCCGGACGTTTCCGAAAGGGCCGTGAGGCGGCTGCCGAAGCTGAGCGTTGCGGTATCGGCGCTTTTGAAGCTGGCCTTGGCGTAGGCGTGACCCGCGGCTGCCGTCAGCATATGCGTGGGTTTTGTGGGTTGGCCGAGATGACCTGCGGCGATGAAACCGATGTAGCCGTCTTTGACCGAGCGGACGTAGCTGTGATTGTCACGGTCGCCCAGAATGGTGACCGGATCACCATGCAGAAGCTGGCGGTCACGCGGTCCGTCCGGTCGGGCCAGCAGGTCGGCGCAGGGGCTGATGATTTGCGCAGGTGTCGTGCCGTCCACCAATGTCGGATCGGGGTGCGTCCGTCGGTCGGTCATAGGTTCAATGCTTCGGGCAGGGCGCTGAGCAGGGCGCGGGTGGCTTGGCCTATGCCGCCTTTGGGGCGGGCGGGAGCGTCGCTGGGTTGCCATCCGTAAACGTCGAAATGCATGTAAGGCGTGTCACCCGCAAAGCGTCGCAGGAACAGGGCGGCGGTGATGGAACCGGCAAAGCCTCCCTTGGGCGCGTTGTCCAGATCGGCAATGCCGGGTTCGATCATCGTCTCATAGGGGGTGTGGAAAGGCATTCGCCAGACCGGATCGGCTTGGGTTGTCGCGGCGGAGTCGAGCGCGTGGGCGAGGTCCGTATCGTCCGTGTAATAAGGTGCGAGGTCAGGGCCGACGGCGACGCGGGCCGCGCCGGTGAGCGTGGCCATGGAGATCATCAGATCGGGTTGGTCTTCGTCCCCCAAAGTCAGCGCGTCAGCCAGCACCAGACGCCCTTCGGCGTCGGTGTTGTTGATTTCAACCGTAAGGCCTTTGCGGCTTGTCAGGATATCGCCGGGGCGGAAGGCGTTGCCTGCGACGCTGTTTTCCACCGCCGGGATCAGAACCCGCAGGCGGATGGGCAGGCCGGTGGCCATGATCATGTGCGCCAGACCCAGAACATTGGCCGCACCACCCATGTCCTTTTTCATCAGGCCCATGGAACTGCCCGGTTTGAGGTTGAGTCCGCCGGTGTCGAAACAGACCCCTTTGCCCACCAAGGTGAGGGTCGGGCCGCTGGTGCCCCAACGCATGTCAATCAGGCGCGGTGCGCGGTCGGCTGCGCGCCCCACCGTATGGATCAAAGGCAGATTGCTGGTCAGCAGATCATCACCACGGGTAACAGTCATCTGCGCATCGAACGTGTTGGCCAGCGATTGGGTTGCGGCTTCAAGCTCGGGCGGGCCCATGTCGCTGGCAGGTGTGTTGATGAGCGTGCGTGTGAGCGCCTCGCCCGCGGCCTGCGCTTCGATCCGGGTGGCGTCGACGCCTGCGGGGGCGATCAATGCCGCCTGCATCGGGCGTTGGTCCTTGTAGCGGTCAAAGCGGTAGGATGAGAGGAGCCAGCCCAACGCCTCGACGTCGCGCGCGGCGTCGGTGGGTGCGCTGTCCAGCCGGTAAGTGCCCTTGGGCAGCTTGGTGGCCCCTGCCGCGAGGTGAAACCGGGCGCGCGCACGCGCCGACGATGTGCCAAAGCCGATAGCGGCACAGTTCACTGTACCATCCGCACCCGGCACGGCGACGGCCTGACCAAGACCACCGGTAAAGCCGGTGGCGTTCACCCATGCCTCTGACACAGGTCCTATGGACGCCGCCCAATTGGCGCACTCCTCTTCGGAGATGAGATGGAGCGGCGTCGCGTCGGGGCTGTCTGGGGCAAAGGTCAGGGTCATCACGGGTCCGCTTGGCTGTCAGGTGATGCAAACCCTAGTCTGTTTGCTGTTCACCGCAAGGCGGATCACCGCCGCGTCAGATCGTGATGTCCTGCAAGTCCCAGATGGCGGTCAACGACCCCTCGCCCGTGCGCATCAGGCGCGCGAGCGTGGCGCCCAGTGCCACATGATCGCCGGAGTCGATGCATTGGGTCACGTCAGCGGCGACCTTGGCCACCACATTCATGCCAATCTGATCGGCGATGGAAACCAGCGACCGGCTGGACTTGCGCAGTTCAACCATATCACCGGCGCGGTACAGGCGGTCACAATGCGCCATGCGCAGCGCAAGTTCTTCCATCGCGCGGCACACGACATCCTCGGCCCCGGCATGGCCCAGTTCGGAATAGAGCGCCCCCAGACGGTCGTGATCCACGCGGACGTCTTCCGCTGGCCTGATTTGCGTTACGGTTGTCACGTTCTTCACCTCGTTCACACATCACTTGCGCGCCCCCACGGCACGCTTTGCAATGCCATGGCGGGGGTTCCTAAATCGTTAGGGCGGGTGTGTCTTTTCCCTCGAATTCGCGACAAATACCCGTTAATGCACGCGGTCAAAGTCACACGAAGAGGGTCTGCGCCCATGCACCGCGTCAAACCGTTGCCCAATTACTTCCTTCAGCGCTACCAAGGGTGGAAAGCCACCACCTATACGCAGAATCAGGCGTGGTATCAGCGGCTGGCCGAAGAGGGGCAGCGCCCGCGTGCGATGATCATCGCCTGCTGCGACAGCCGGGTGAACGTGACGTCGATCTTTGGTGCGGATCAGGGCGAATACTTTATCCATCGCAACATCGCCAATCTGGTGCCACCGCACGAACCTGACGGGCTGCACCATGGCACGTCGGCGGCCGTGGAATATGCGGTGAATGTGCTCAAGGTGGCGCATATCATCGTGCTGGGCCATTCCAAATGCGGCGGGGTCAAAGGCTGTATCGAGATGTGCGCGGGCCGCGCGCCCGAACTGGAAGACAAGACCAGTTTCGTGGGCCGGTGGCTGGATATCCTGCGGCCAAAATACAGCGTGGTCGAAAAAGTGGCCGATGAGGCCGAGCAGGCACGAAAGATGGAAGAGCAGGCAATTGTCACATCGCTGGAAAACCTGATGAGCTTCCCCTTTGTTGAAGAGCGGGTGAACAAGGGGTCGCTGAGCCTGCATGGTCTGTGGACCGATATCGGCGATGCGAGCCTTGCGCAGTTCAGCGGTGCCGAATTGGGGTTCGTGAAACTCTGACGTGAGGCAAATATGCAAGACATCCTGAGCCTCGCGGCGACCAATCTGCTGTCGCCGATCATTCTGAGCTTTGCTTTGGGCGTGGCCGCAGCACTGGCGCGGTCGGACCTGAACATTCCCGAGGCGGTGGCCAAGGGCATGTCGATCTACCTGCTGTTCGCCATCGGGTTCAAAGGCGGGGTGAGTGTTGCGGATCACGGGATCGACGGCACGCTGGCGCTGTCGCTTGTTGCCGGGATTGTCCTGTCGGCGGTGCTGCCGCTCATCGCCTTTGCGCTGTTGCAGGTGCTGGGCAACCTCAGCCGCTTGGACGCGGCGGCGGTCGCGGCGCATTACGGATCGATTTCTATTGTGACCTTTGTGGCGGGGACCTCGGTGCTGGAGGCCAGCGGGATCACGTCCGAAGGCTATATGGTGGCTGTTGCCGCCGCGATGGAGGCGCCCGCGATCCTGTCCGCGCTGTGGCTGGTGTCGCGGGGCGGCGACAGCCGGCGGATGGATTCGGAACTGATGCGCGAAATCATGTTGAACGGGTCGATCGTGTTGCTGGTGGGCAGTTTCCTGATCGGCTGGATCACGGGTGTTGACGGGCTGGTCAAGATCGAGGCGTTCATAGTCTCGCCCTTTCAGGGGGTGCTGTGCCTGTTCCTGCTCGATATGGGCCTTGTCGCGGGGCGGGGCCTGCGCGGCGGGTCGGGTGTGTTGCGTCCGGGTGTGCTGGCCTTTGGCCTGGTTATGCCGCTGGTGGGTGCGTCTGCGGGCCTCGTCGCTGGTTTGCTCCTCGGCCTGTCCACGGGAGGTGTTGCGCTGTTCATGGTGCTGTCTGCGTCGGCCAGCTATATCGCCGTGCCCGCAGCCATGCGCGTTGCTCTGCCCGAGGCGAACCCGTCGATCTATCTGACGCTGAGCCTTGGCGTCACATTCCCATTTAACCTCACCATTGGTTTGCCCGTCTATGTGGCGGTGGCCAGTGCGCTGACCGGAGGCTAAGCCATGCAGACCCATCAGGCCAAACGCGTGGCCATCATCATCGAACAGGTCATGGAATCGCGCCTCACCGGCGCGCTCGAAGATGCTGGCGTGACCGGATTCACCATCCTGCCTGTGTTGGGCGGGTCAGGCCGCTCCGGCGCATGGAGCCGCGAAGGGCAGGTCAGCCGTGGCACCGGTATGGTGCAGGTTGTTTGCATCATCCGGCCCGAACGGCTGGACGCGATGCTTGAGGCGGCGTTTGCCGTGGTTGAGCGCCATATCGGCGTGGTCACGGTCAGTGATTGCGAGGTGCTTCGGGCCGAACGGTTCTGAACACGCGAAAAAGGGCGCGCCATGTCCGAAGACATCGCGCGCCCATCACTCGTACTTACCCAACAGACACTCGTTACCCAACTGATCCAAGGCCAACCGTCGTCGCATGAATGCGCCACGCAGGCTCAATACCGGATTGGTTTGCGGGACAGTTCTTTGGCGAAGAGATTTGACATCTCTTCTCGCGTCACCTTAGCCCGGCGTTCTGCCTTGGCTGGATACCCATCGTTTTGTTTCCACATTGCGCCCATCAGCGCTGTGAACCACATCGTCATCCCATCACCTCTTTTAACTCACGCCCGGCCCCCCGGCCGGACACGACGCGGCCCCCCCGGACCCATCGTTGAGGTGTTTATGCCAGTGGGAAATTACTAACGGCTTACCGAACTGATTTCACTTGCAGCTAAGTTTGACGTTTTGTATTTTATGACGTTATTTCAGGGGCTTGAATGGGTTTCGTAGATGCCTAAAATGCAAAATGTCCGCCCAAAAATCTAAGCTGTTTGAGCGGACATTCTGATGTGTTCATCTGTTGGTAAGGTTTGACGCTCTATCGCAGCACCTGTCCCTCGGGCCATGTGATTCGAGTCTCAATTGCGATGCGCCGGGTTTGGCCGGGCTCCAGCGTCAAATCCCACGCAAGAATGCCGCGCCGGTCATCGACGCCGTCCACATCCGGGGCGGGTGAGGCGTTCCAGTCGATCACGAGATCCTCCTGTTCTGAGTAGGGCACGCTTTCCCGCAATTCGACGTCCCATGCGCGCGCGGTCAGGTTTTCAACCTCCAGCCGGATTTCCTCGCGTTCCTCGTTCGACCGGGTGATGATGCCCCTGTCGCCTTCGTTCCGGTCCAGCACAGTCCGGGTAATGCGTAGGCCTTCGATGGGGCCAAAGAACATATCGGTGTCGGCATTGGGCGGCAGGGTACCCATCTGTGTGATCCCGACCAGTTGGCCGTCAACATAAAGCGTCGCCTGACCCGGTAACAGGATCTCGGGCGAGGTGTTGGTAAAGGCCACCTGCCGGAACGCGGTTTCGTTGAGGCGCGGCACAGCGCGCGCGCTGAGACCGGCGTCAAAGTCGAGCGTGTCGAGCGCGATTTGCAGGGCGTCGCGACCGGTCGGGACGGTGACTGTGCCGGGCAAGGCGTAGCTTACACCAACGCCGGAAAAGTCGGCCAGTGCGACCGCCTCTTCGATCACGGGTTCGGGCATCTCAACCTCGGCCATGTCCGCAGACAGGCTTGCCCCGCGCGAGGTGACTTGCAGTTTGCGCAGTTCAGCAGGGTCCTGAATCCGGCGCAGTAAGGGCCAGAGCGTGCCCGGATCGGTGCCCTGAAACGGCGACAGGGTGGATAGGGTGAGGCTGACATTTGACCAGTCTTCATCGCTGTTTTGCTGAATTGACGCCCCCCGGTCGATGCGCAGCGTATCGTCGTTGTCGAGGTAGGCGCGATAGACAGGCATCCACGAGACGGATTGCGAGATATAGCGCACGGTCAGGGTCGCAGGTCCATCCGTCTGAGCAGACACGTTGAGTGTCAGCGCGGCTGGGTTTTTGTTGGGTGAACTCGCCGCCTCCAACGCTGCCTGTGCTTCTGCCACGGCAAAGGCGAGGTCATCGCGGCCCGCGCGCAGGCTGCGCGCCTCGGCGGTTGCTTCGGTGATGGCAGTCCTTGCGGCGGTGCCGTCGGAGGCGATCAACTGGCCAATGGCACGCAGCGCGTCCACATCCAGCGCGGCTTCGTCCGGCAGGGTGATTCCGTTGAGAAAGGTGATCTGGTCTTGGGCCGCCTGCGCACGCGCCTCAGCCAGTGCGATGGCATCATCGCGCGCGGCGAGCGCATCTATGGCAACATCCAGTGCCGCTTTAGCCGCCAGCCACTCGGGTGTGCGCGGTGTGCGATAGGGTGTTTCGTCCTGTTCGGACCAACTGCGCGACTGCACGGTCGCACCGCTCAGGGAGATGTCAATGGCGCTGGGGTCGGTAAAACGGGGCATATCAGCGATCACCAGAGAGTGATCCCCGGCAGGGATGTCAAAGCTGAGGCTGCGGGTAATCACCGCGCCTGACGCGTAGGCCGTCACCGCCTTAGGTGGCGCATCCAGCGTGATTGTGTCCGACAGTAGCGGATGAGGCAGAAGAGCGAGGCAGAAGGCAAGAGCGCGCATGAGCAACCTATTTTCTGGAAGTGCGATAAGCAGAGCGTGCCGCGAACACAGCACAAAGGGAAAGGGGAATTTGTACAATACGCGTGCAAGGAATGCTTAACCATGCTGTGCCAACGTGGCGGCATGAACATGGAACGCGTTGAAATCCGGCTGCCGTCGCAGCTTCTGTTTGCGGCACAGACCCTCGCTGGGGCGCGGGATGTGTCCCTTGGTCAACTGGTTCGCGATGCGTTGGATCAGGAAGTGCGACGATCTGCCAAACCGAAGACGCGCACATGCGCGGATGAGGCGCTCGTCGCGCGCTTGCAGCGGCTCCTCGCTGCGGACATCGCCAGTGCCACATCCTGGGCACATCTGGAGCGTTTATTGCGGTCGCGTGGCTACAAGGTCGAACCGGCGGGTGGTGGGTTGAACTTGCATGATGCGCAGGGCCGCCGTTTGTGCAAAACGTCCGAACTCGGGTTTGGCTATGGCCGTCTGGTCAAACGCTTCGGTGCACCGATGCCAGGCCATCCGCACCGTATGGCCCATTTGCTTGCCGGAGCCCGCGACGTCGCGGACTCCGATGATTTCGACGTGTTCGAGCCGTTCTAACCCTTCTTGAGCACCCGGTTGCCCAGAAGTTCTGCGATCTGCACGGCGTTCAGCGCAGCACCTTTGCGCAGGTTGTCGCTGACGCACCAGAAGTTCAAACCGTTGTCTATTGTGGAATCCTGACGGATGCGGCTGATGAACGTGGCAAAATCGCCGACACATTCGATCGGCGTGACGTAACCGCCGTCCTCGCGCTTATCGATCACCATGATGCCCGGCGCTTCGCGCAGGATATCGCGCGCTTCGTCCTCATCGAGGAAATCCTCGGTCTCGATATTCACCGCCTCGGAATGGCCCACAAACACAGGGACGCGCACGCAAGTGGCCGTGACCTTGATCTTGGGATCAACGATCTTTTTCGTTTCGGCGACCATCTTCCACTCTTCTTTGGTGGAGCCGTCATCCATGAACACGTCAATATGCGGGATCACGTTGAACGCGATCTGCTTCTGGAACTTCTTTACCTGAATGTCAGATGTCGGATTGTAGACCGCCTTGGTCTGGTCCCACAGCTCATCCATCCCTTCCTTGCCCGCGCCGGACACGGATTGGTAGGTCGACACCACCACACGCTTGATCGTCGCGCGGTCGTGCAGTGGTTTCAGCGCCACAACCATCTGCGCGGTGGAGCAGTTCGGGTTGGCGATGATGTTCTTCTTTGCATAACCCTCGATGGCGTCGGCGTTCACCTCGGGCACAATCAGCGGCACGTCCGGATCATAGCGGTAAAGCGACGAGTTATCGATGACCACGCAACCGGCCTTGGCGGCCTTGGGCGCATATGTCTTGGTCGCGTCGGAGCCGATGGCAAACAGCGCCATGTCCCACCCCGTGAAGTCAAACGTGTCGAGGTCCTTCGTCTTCAGCGTCTCATCCCCAAAGGACACTTCCGTGCCCAGCGAACGACGGCTTGCCAGAACGGCAATCTCGTCCACAGGAAACTGGCGCTCGGCCAGAATGTTCAGCATTTCGCGGCCCACATTGCCGGTGGCGCCCGCGACGACGACACGATACCCCATAATTGACTCCTTTTCGGGTAGGTGCGTGCGCCTTATACCCAAAGGATGCTGGGGGGAAGGGGCCGTTAGTCGCGGCTGTCGCGGGTGAGGGCATAGAGCATCACACCAACCAGCAACGCCGCCGCAAAAAAGCCAAGGATGGCTGTGTAGGGCGCCGTTGGATCACCGCCCGCCGTTGCCGTGTGGATGCGCCCCGAGATGGTCTGCATCACGCCCACGCCGCCAATGCCAAACAGGTTCATCAACGTGACACCCCGCCCGGTCAGGTGAACTGGGAAAAAGCTGCGCGCATGGGCGATGATCACTGGAAATGTCGCGCCGAAAAACCCAATGGCGGACATCAGCGCGATGGACAGCCACGGGTCCACACCAATCCACGTGATGAGGGCGGCGAGCAGGGCCACCGTGATAACGTTGCCGCCAAAAACCACCCATTTGCGGGTGCCAAGGATGCGATCCAGTGGCCCATACGCGATGGTGCCCACGATCATGGCAAGGCTCATCACCAACGTGCCGACGCCAATCTGTGCCACGCTCATGTCGAATACGTCGCGCAGGTAGGGCCCGATCCACAGGCCGCGCACCGCGGCGACAGGCGCATAATTGACGAACATCAACGGAAAGATCAGCCACAGGATCGGCATTCGCAACAGGTCAAACAAAGACCCCGCGCCAGCGGTTTCGGCCCGCGCCGGGTCCCGGATCGTCACAAGGCACCCAAGTGCGATCACAGCGCTGACCGCCGCAAGCGCCCACATGGCGTTACGCCAACCGATGGTTTCGGCGGCAAAGGCCATCGGGTAGCTTGAAATCAGGTTGCCGATGGTGCCGACTCCGATCATCAGCGCCGCAAGGGTGGCGAATTTCGCCGGGTCAAATTCACGCGCAAAAATGTAAAAGCTTGCCATGAGCACGGGCGAACAGCCGATACCGATCAACAACATCGCCGCGTGTATGTAGATCGGGCCTTGCGCCACAGCAAACAGCGCCGCCCCACCGCCGCCTCCGATCAGGAACAGCCAGCCCGCTGTCCGGCGCGGGCCAATCGTGTCCAGTGCCCAGCCCACGGGGATCTGCATCGCGGCAAAGGACAGAAACCAAATGCCAGATGCCGTGGCCAGCACATCCGGCCCAACGCCCAACGTATCCTGCAACGGGGCCGTCAGCACGGCCAGAAAGGCGCGAAAAAACTGGCTGAGCACATAGGCCAGCGCCAGCAAAAGCAATCCGGTGTTCATGATGTCTCCGATCCCTTGCCGTGACGTGGCATGGGACCCGGGCTGACGCAAGGTGGATTGCCGTGCTAGGCTGATCCGAATTGACGGAGTGCCCCCATGTTCTACGACACTTTGCCCCGGCATCAGGCCTTTGCGCCGCTGGCAGATCCGGCAAATTACACGCCGCTGCCCGCGGATTGGGTTGTGGGCACCTCCGACATCGTCGGCTCGACCAAGGCGATATCCGAAGGGCGCTACAAAACCGTGAACATGATTGGCGCGGCTGTCATCTCGGCCCAGATCAACGGGGCCGAAGGCCGGGCATTTCCCTATGTGTTTGGCGGGGACGGTGCCGCATTCGCCCACCCGCCGGAACATGCAGATGCAGCGCGCGCGGCGCTGGCAGCGGTGCAGGTCTGGGCGCGCGAAGAGTTCGATATGGGCCTCCGCGTCGGGCTCTATCCCGTATCGGACATCCGAGCGGGCGGGCGCGAGGTCGCCGTGGCGCGCTATCAGGTGACGGACGGCGTGGATTACGCGATGTTCGCCGGCGGCGGCGTCGCATGGGCCGAGGCGCAGATGAAAGCGGGGCAGGACACCGTGCCTGCTGCCCCTCCGGGCACCAAACCCAACCTCGAAGGGCTAAGCTGCCGCTGGAGCCACATGAAAGCGCGGCAGGGCACGATCCTCTCCGTTCTGATCCAGCCCGCCCCCGGCGCGCCACCAAAAGCGGTGGCAGGCGTGATCGAAGAGGTGCTGGAGGTTCTGCGCCACCTCGACCGTGGCGGTCACCCGATCCCGCCCGAAGGCCCGGCGCTCACATGGCCCAAAAACGCTGCTGACATGGAGGCGCGCGTGCCTCAGGCAGACGGCGCAGCGCCCAGCAAGGGCAAAGTCACATTCGAACTGCTCATGGCATTCCTGTTTCTCAAGACCAACCTCAAGCTGGGCGGCTTTGATCCCGGCCATTACCGAAAGGTCGTGGGGCTGAACGCCGATTTTCGCAAGTTTGACGATGGGCTCAAGATGACCATCGACTGTGACGCGGCGACAGTGGCGCGCCTGCGCGCCGTGCTTGAGGCGGCAGAGGGCGTCGTGCAGTTTGGCCTGCATGAACAGGACGAGGCGATGATGACCTGCATCGTGCCCTCGATCATGGAGGACACCCATGTGCATTTCATCGACGGTGCGGCGGGCGGGTATACGCAGGCCGCGCTGGGGCTGAAGGGCGGGTAGATTTGATGCCGCCCCTGCGCTAGGTGTCACGCCATGACCTTGTTTCACCTTGCCTTTAACGTCGCCGATCTGGATGCCACCCGGGCCTTTTATGGCGACCTGCTGGGCTGTGCCGAAGGGCGTAGCACGGACACATGGGTCGATTTCAACTTTTTCGGCCACCAGATCAGCTGCCATCTGGGCGCGCCCTTTGCCAGCGCGCCCACTGGCAAGGTGGGCGATCACGATGTGCCGATGCCCCATTTCGGCGCTGTTTTGCCGATGGCCGATTGGCGCGCACTCGCCGACCGGTTGGACGCGGCAGGTGTTGATTTCGTGCTTGCCCCGCACGTCCGGTTCGAAGGACAGCCCGGTGAACAGGCCACCATGTTCTTGACCGATCCGTCCGGCAACCCGATCGAGATCAAGGGCATGACCGATCTTGCACGGGCTTTCGACACATGAGCGTCAACGTCCTCTTCGCCGCAACCAAAGCCCGCTGGGAAGAATACCGCGACCCCCTGCACGCCGCGCTGTCCGAAGTGGGCGTAACGGCGAAAATCGACATCGATATGGCCCCTCGCCAAGTCGACTACATCGTCTATGCCCCGAATTCCGAGGTGCAGGATTTTACCCCATACACCCGGGCCAAGGCGGTGCTGAACCTTTGGGCCGGGGTCGAGGCGGTGGTACATAACCCAACCCTCAAAATCCCGCTTTGCCGGATGGTGGACCCGGCCCTGACCCAAGGCATGGTGGAATGGGTGACCGGGCACATCCTGCGCCTGCATCTGGGCATGGACGCCCACATCACCGCCAGCCCCGGCACGTGGAGACCCGTAGCGCCGCCACTGGCCTTTGACACGCGCGTAACGGTTCTTGGCTTGGGCGAGCTGGGCCTCGCCTGCGCCGAAGCGCTCAAGGGGCTTGGCTTTGACGTCGCAGGTTGGAGCCGGACGCCGAAGGACATTCCGGGGATTACCGGTTTTCACGGCCTCGATGAGGCGCTCGCGCGGGCTGACTACGCGGTGCTGCTGCTGCCTGCGACATCAGACACCGAAAACACCCTGAACGCGCGCACATTGGCGCTGATGCCCGCCGGGGCGCGCATCCTCAACCCCGGCCGCGGTCCACTGATCGACGACAAGGCGCTGCTCAATGCGCTCGACACCGGACATATCGCCCACGCCACGCTGGACGTGTTCCGGACCGAACCACTGCCACCGGGCCACGGCTATTGGCACCACAAATCTGTGACCGTCACCCCCCACGTGGCGTCCGAAACCCGCGCCGCCTATTCCTCGAAAACCGTGGCCGAAAACATCCGCCGCGGCGAAGCCGGTGAACCCTTCCTGCACCAGGTGGACCGCCGCGCAGGCTACTAGGCTTCTTCTGACCGAAAATACCACGGGGGTTTGGGGGCAGAGCCCCCATTCAACACATGAATCGCGTGCGCGTCAGCGCGCCTTAGGGATCACGCCGCCAGCCCGCGCCCTTTCAAAAGTGCGTCCACACCCGGAAGCCGTCCGCGAAACGCGATATACAATTCCGCCGCATCCACACTGCCCCCGGTGCTCAGAATATGCTCTTCTAGTGCCGCCGCACGATCCGCGTCAAACGGTCCGCCCGCCTCCTCAAAGGCGGCAAAAGCATCGGCATCCATCACCTCGGACCACATGTAGCTGTAATAGCCCGACGAATAGCCGTCCCCGGCAAAGACATGCGCAAAATGCGGCGTGGCGTGGCGCATCCCAATGGCGCGGGGCATCCCGATCTCTTCCAGCACCTGCGCCTGTTTCTGCATCGGATCCGCCGGTGCCGGTCCATCGTGAAAGGCCAGATCAACCAGCGCTGACGCCACATATTCCACCGTCTGGAACCCCATGTCATAGGTCGCCGCCGCCAGAACCTTGTCCAGCAGATCCTGCGGCATCGCCTCACCCGTCTCGGCATGGGTGGCAAATTCGCGCAGGACCTCCGGTACCTCCAGCCAGTGCTCATAAAGCTGGCTGGGCAACTCGACAAAATCACGCGCCACAGACGTGCCCGAGATGCTTTCATAGGTCACATCCGACAGCATCTGGTGCAACGCATGGCCAAACTCGTGAAACAGCGTCCGCGCGTCATCATAGCTCAGAAGCGCAGGATCGCCCTTGGCAAAGTTGCACACGTTGATAACAACCGGCGTCTGCGCCTGCGGAAACTTGGCCTGCGCCCGCATGGCCGAACACCACGCCCCGGACCGTTTCGAGCCGCGCGCGAAATAGTCCCCGATAAACACTGCCACATGCCGCCCGTCCCGCGTCACCTCCCACGCCCGGCAATCCGGGTGATAAAGCGGCACGTCC
The DNA here is from genome assembly GCF_947503385.1 of uncultured Tateyamaria sp. Classification (GTDB taxonomy): domain Bacteria; phylum Pseudomonadota; class Alphaproteobacteria; order Rhodobacterales; family Rhodobacteraceae; genus Tateyamaria. Next base: position 113,805 of record NZ_CANNDO010000001.1, on the reverse strand, counting down.
AATGGTTTGAACGCCAGCCCAAACAGACGGGTCGCGCAGGCAAAGGACGCCTCAATCATGCGGTCGAGCTGAAAATACGGCTTCACCTCGGCCTCATCGAGATCATGCAGCGCCTTGCGCCGCTGTTCTGCGTAATACCGCCAGTCCCATGGCTCCAGCGGCCCGTCTATGCCGTCCGCGCGCAGCATCTGTTCCAGCACCGCGCCGTCGTCCTCGGCGCGGGCGCGGGCCGGGTCCCAGACAGACATCAGCAGGTCCCGCACGGCGGCCGGTGTCTTGGCCATCTCGGTTTCCAGCTTGTATTCGGCAAAACTCGCGTAGCCCAGCAACTGCGCCCGCTCTTCCCGCAATTTCAGGATTTCAGCGGCGATGGCGCGGTTGTCGGTGGCCCCCCCGTTGGCTCCACGGGCAGCCCATGCGCGATACGCCTTTTCGCGCAAGTCCCGGCGCGGCGAGAATTGCAGAAATGGCGTGATCAGCGACCGCGACAGCGTGACCACCGGCCCACCGGCCTCTTTCTCATCACCGGCGGCGCGGGCCGTGTCCACGACAAAGCCAGGCAACCCCTCAAGGTCCGCCTCGGACAGCGGCATGAACCAGTCGCGCTCATCCGCCAGCAGGTTCTGCGTAAAGGCGGTGCCCAACTCAGCCAGCCGACCCTTCATCACTTTCATCCGTGCGTCCGCCGCACCCTCCAGCGCAGCCCCCGCGCGAACATAGTTGCGGTGGGTCAGCATCAGCACGCGCGCCTGCTCATCGGTCAGATCAAGCGCGTCACGCGCTGCCCACACAGCGGCCACGCGGGCAAAGAGCGCCTTGTTCCCGGCAATCTCGGCAAAATGCGCCGCCAGTCTGGGGGAAAAATCCCGCTGCAACGCTTCGCGTGCGGGGGTGCTGTCGGCACCCGCAACGGTGAAAAAGGCACCCAGAACCTTGTCCAACCCCGCGCCAGCGGCTTCCAGCGCCTCGATCGTGTTGGCAAAATCGGGCGCCGCGTCATTGCCCGCGATGGCGTCGATGTCCGCGCTGTGCAGTGCCAGCGCCGTGTCCAGAGCAGGGGCAAAGTCATCGTCGGTGATCCGGTCGAACGGGGCAATGGCAAAGGGCGTGTCCCAGTCTTGCAGCAGCACGTTGGTCATCTTGCTCTCTCCTTTGGTCAGACCGTAGGCCGGGCTTCAGCCCGGCACATGGCCACATGTCGCACACGCATCGCGCCGTTTCAGTGTGATCTTGCGGCTTTCGCCATAAAGCGCGTCGTAAATCACCATCTCACCGCGCAGGGGCGTGCCTGCGCCGGTGATCAGCTTGATCGCCTCAACCGCCATCATCGTGCCGACCACCCCGGGCAGCGGACCGATCACACCCGCCTCGGCGCAATTCGGGGCCAGATGCGCGGCGGGCGCTTCGGGAAAGACGCAGCGATAACAGGGCGCGCCATGGGCGGGGTCAAACACGCTCAACTGTCCTTCCCATTGGGTCAGCGCACCAGAGATCAGCGGGATGCCGCGCGCCACAGCGGTCTCGTTCACCAGATAGCGCGTGTCGAAATTGTCGGTGCCGTCGATCACCAGATCGTAATCCGCCATCAGGTCGCCCGCGATCTCCGCCGTCAGACGCCGGTGATAGGGGCGCACGGTGACAAACGGGTTCTGTGCCTCCATCGCGGCTTGGGCAGAGAAGACTTTGGGCACGTCAATATCCGCATCGCGGTGGATCACCTGCCGTTGCAGGTTGGCGTTTTCGACGATGTCATCGTCGATCACCCCGATGGTGCCAACACCGGCAGCGGCCAGATATTGCAGCACCGGCGCGCCCAGACCACCCGCGCCCACAACCAGCACCCGCGCCTCCTTGAGCGCCTTCTGTCCGATGCCACCCACCTCCCGCAGGACGATATGGCGGGCATAGCGGTTCAATTCGGCATCGGAAAACGGCCCGGTCTGATGGGCCGGTGCGGCCTCGGCCTCTGTTTGCGCAACCCGTGCGCGCAAACGGCCAAGACCCTGACGGTACGCCCAGATCAGCGCGGCAAAGCCGCCAAGGATCAACCAGAACGCCGGGCTTTCACCCGTGGCCACGCGCAACGGGTGACCTGTGGGCAGCGCAATCTGCACAGCCAGAACCGCCACATACAACAGCCCGATCATCAGCCAGCGTGCCTTGTGCGGCGTGCCCATCAGGTGCCCAACCCCCCAGAGGGCCGCAGCGATAACAAGAACAAGGATCATCCGCGCCCCGTGCTGCCAAATCCGCCCGCGCCGCGGGCCGTATCGTCGAGGGTCTCAACCGCGTCAAAGGCCGCTTGCACAACGGGGGCCAGCACCAGTTGCGCGATGCGCATCCCATGGCTGACCTCGAACGGGTCAGCGCTTGTGTTCAGCACGATGATCCCAACCTCACCGCGATAGTCGCTGTCGATGGTGCCGGGGCTGTTGACCAGAGAAATCCCGTGTTTCAGCGCCAGCCCGGACCGGGGCCGCACCTGCACCTCGTAGCCGCGCGGAATGGCCATTGCAATGCCTGTCGGGATCAGCGCCCGCGCGCCGGGAGCGACCGTGACGGTCCGGCCATCGGGCAGGTTCGCGCGGATGTCGGCACCCGCAGCGCCGTCAGTCTCATAGCCGGGCAGGGGGATGTCCGGATCGGCCTGCGCGGTGCGCATCAGTTTCAGAGGAACGTTTTGCATTCTCATCTTGCCAAATAAACTCATTTCCAACGCTGGCCAGAGGGTGCGGCGATCAGGTCAGCGCATCCGCAATCCGCTGCGCGAGCTGTTGCGCCACCCGGCCTTTGGCCATGCGCGGCCACGGTTCTGCGCCGTCTTGCGTGATCAGGGTGATCGCATTCTCGGTCCCGCCCATGATCCCTGTTTCGGGCGACACGTCATTGGCCACGATCCAGTCGCACCCTTTGCGCGTCCGCTTGGCCGTCGCATTGGCCACGACATCATCCGTTTCGGCGGCAAAGCCGACGACTAGGCCCGGACGACCGTCGACCATCTGCGCCACATGGGCCAGAATGTCCGGATTTTCCGCAAAGCGCAGGGTGGGCAGGGTGCCCTTTTGCTTTTTCATCTTGCTGTCCGAGGCGCGGTCCACCCGCCAATCCGCGACGGCGGCCGCAAAAATGGCCGCGTCCGCGGGCAAGGCTGCGGTGACGGCGTCCTGCATCTCTTGCGCGGTCTCGACCGCCACGATGCGCGCGCCCTGCGGGGCCGCAACGGTGGCAGGGCCTGTGACAAAGGTCACATCGGCACCAAGGTCCAGCAACGCTGTCGCAATCGCGGCCCCCTGCGCACCAGAAGACCGGTTGGCGATATAGCGCACCGGATCAATCGGTTCATGGGTCGGGCCGGAGGTGATGAGGACATGTTTGCCGCTCATGGGTCTGGGACCGAAATGCGCCTCCACAGCCGCCACGATCTCCAGCGGTTCGGACATGCGACCGGGGCCAAACTCACCGCAGGCCATGTCGCCGTCATTGGGGCCGATGACCGTCACACCATCGCGGCGCAACTGCGCCAGATTGCGCTGGGTCGCGGGGTGGTCCCACATGCGGACATTCATCGCGGGCGCGATCATCACCGGCGTGTCGGTGGCCAGCAACAGGGTCGAGGCAAGATCATCCGCACGGCCCTGCGCCATCTTGGCCATGATGTCCGCCGTTGCGGGTGCCACAAGGATCAGATCGGCGGACCGCGACAGCTGAATATGCCCCATCTCCGCCTCGTCCGTCAGATCAAATAGGTCGCGATAAACCTTTTCTCCGGCCAGCGCCGACACGGCCAATGGTGTCACGAACTGTTCGGCGGCGCGCGTCAGCACCGGGGTCACAGCCGCGCCCCGTTCGCGCAGGCGGCGGATCAGGTCGAGCCCTTTATAGGCGGCAATGCCACCCGTGAGGATCAGGAGGATGCGTTTGTCCTGCAGCATGTCCGCGCTCCGGCAAGTCAGTTGACGCGACCATAGGCGCAGTGCGGGACAAGGACCAGAGGGGGGAACGGGGGGCAGAGGGTGGGAAGGGGGCCAGCCCCCTCGCGCTGACGCGCTCACCCCCGGGATTTCAGGAGACAGAGACAGGGACCGGATCAGCCCTTGGGGGAGAATGCGGCGCAGGGATCGTCGCGGGCAGGCGTGGGCGCATCTGTCAGCGTTCGGTCGAACGTGCCTTGGGGCGGTCTGCCCGCTTCGCCCTGGCCAATGCTGTCGACCCGCAGACCGGTCCGCGCGGCTTCAAGATAGACCGGCACACCCCAGTCGGTGCGGGCGTGCCCGTTGCCGGTGATCAGGACCACGGGCGCGCCGTAGGTGTCCAGCGCGTCGATCACCGCGCGCGCAAAGGCGGCATCGCGCAGGCGCTGCGCCTCCACCATGCCGCCCATCATCTCGGGTGGCATCGCCGTACAATGGGCATCGAATTGCAGGGATTCGCGCGCGCTTTGTTGTGCCGCGGGCAGTGGGGTGGTCAGGCCGAAACGGCCCGCCTCCGGCCCAAAGCTCCGGGCCGCTCCGTCGGAGAATGCGGCGCGCATATCGGCACGTGACAGGGCCGCGCCAACAATGACAGGGCTTTGAGCCAGAACGTCGGCATAGTCTGCGATGTTGGACCAGTGAAACCCTTGGGTTGCTGCGGTCATCGCGTCGGCTGTGCGGTCCACATCTGCCAGTTGCGCGGCCTCATCCGGGGTCAGCATTTCGAACACAACCGCCTTGGGCCGCATTTCGATCAGGGCATTGCGCTGTTGTGCGTGGTGGTGCGGGTTGTCGTGCAGTTCACCGATGATCAGGACATCGCCTGCCCAGTCGCTCCAGACGGTGGACGCGAAAACGGCCAGCGCATAGATCAGGATCGCCCCCGCGCTGGCCGCAGCCATGATGTATCTCTGGATCATACGAGGAAGTGATGCACTTCCCGGCTCTGGTTTTCCAGCGACTTGCGCATCTTGCCAAAGGCCGCAGCCTCAAGCTGGCGCACGCGCTCTTTGGACAGGCTCAACTCCTGACCAAGGCTTTCCAGCGTGCGGGGATCATCGCGCAGCTTGCGTTCGCGCACGATGAACCGTTCGCGTTCGTTCAGCGCATTTAACGCGGACAACAACCATGCACGCAGCTGTTCGGTGTCGTGCTTGTTTTCGACCAGCTCAGCCGCCTGCGCCCCGTCATCTTCGAGCGCGTCAATCCATTCGCGCCCCTCGTCGTCGACCGATTGCGTCGCGTTCAGCGAATAGTCGGAGCCGGACAGGCGTCCTTCCATCATCTCGACATCGTGCAGGGGCACACCGATCTCGGTCGAAATCATCTGGCGCAGCTGGTGCTTGTCCAGCGTCTCTCCGGCGGCGGCGCTTTCGCGCTCCAGCCGCGCCTGCACCCGGCGCATATTGAAAAACAGGGATTTCTGCGACGAGGTTGAGCCGGTGCGCACCATCGACCAATTGCGCATCACGTAATCCTGAATGGACGCTTTGATCCACCACACGGCGTAGGTGGAAAACCGCACGCCGCGGTCAGGGTCGAATTTATCGGCCGCTTTCATCAGGCCAAGGCCCGCCTCTTGGATCAGGTCGTTCATCGGAGCGCCGTAGCGCTTGAACTTGGACGCCATGGAGATGGCCAGCCGCATATAAGCGGTGATCAGGCGATGCAGCGCGGCCTCGTCCCGATCGTCGCGCCACGCATAAGCGAGGCGCAATTCGGTTTCAGCGTCGAGCAGTTCCGCTTTCATTGCGGTGCGCGACAGTGACATGTCGCGTACGTTGTCTAGAGCCATGCGAGCATCCCCCTGTGGATGTAAGTCTTGTTTTGCGCACTTGTCTTGTCTACGCACCGAAACGCCGATTGGTTCACTTGGAAGATGAAAAAATGTTGCCACCTTTGACACTCGTGCTAGGCGGCGCTGCTTCGGGCAAGTCGGCAGCGTCCGAAAAGTTGATCGTTAACAGCGGGTTATCGCGGATCTATCTGGCGACGTCGCAAATTTGGGATGCGGAAATACAGCTTAAAGTTGACCAGCACATTTCTGATCGGGGCGACGGGTGGCGCACAATCGAAGAACCTGTGGCGGTCTGGACGCCCCTGTCGGCGCGCGCCGCGGGCGAGGCGGTCTTGCTGGATTGCGCCACCATGTGGCTGAGCAATGTCATGCTGGGGGAACATGATCTGCCGCAGGCTCAGGCGCGGTTTTTGGACGCGCTGGCGACGTGCAAGGCCCCTGTGGTTGTCGTGTCGAACGAGGTGGGGCAGGGGATCGTGCCCGACAATACGCTGGCCCGCGCCTTTCGCGAGGCGCAGGGGCGGCTGAACATCGCGCTGGCGGCACAGGCGGATTGCGTGCTGCATGTGTTGGCCGGACTGGTGCAGGTCCGCAAAGGAGAGATGCCATGACGACCTGGCACTGGGTACGGCACGGCCCGACCCATCAAAAGACCTTCACCGGATGGCGCGACGTCCCGGCGGACCTGTCGGACGCGCGTGCGGTGTCGCGCTTGGCGGCGTTTTTGCCGGGCGATGCGCTGGTCGTGTCGTCCGATCTGGACCGCTGCGTGCGTACGGCGGATGCGCTGGCGCTTGGCCGTACACGCCTGCCCCACGATCCGGGCCTGCGCGAGTTTCACTTTGGCGCGTGGGACGGCGTCCATTTCAACACCGTGGCCGCACAGGACGAAGCGCTAAGCCGTCAATACTGGGAAACGCCCGGTGATCACGCGCCCCCCGGCGGCGAAAGTTGGAACGCGTCGGCGCAGCGTGTGGCCGTTGCCGTGCAGCGGATCGCGGCCACGTACCAGCCCAAGGACATTATCGTGGTCGCGCATTTCGGAGTGATCCTGACGCAGGTGCAGGCCACGCTTGGCGTCACGGCGGAACAGGTTCTGGCCCACAAGATCGACCCGCTGAGCGTCACAACCCTGCGCCCCGCAGACGGTGTGGTGGAGCGGATCAATCACAGTCCGTGATTCCCGATCTCACAAATGGGCATTTGGCGGGCTGCGACTGGTCTGCGTAACGTCTGCCCCATGACTTATGATCTCTTTATCGGTGACCGGACGTTTTCAAGCTGGTCCTTGCGCGGTTGGCTCATGCTTGAGAAATTCGGCCTGCCATTCCGCACCCACTTGGTCGGCCTGTTTGACGGGACGATGGCAGATGACATGGCGGACCTTGCGCCCGCGCGGCTTGTCCCTGCGCTGCGTCTGCCGGACGGCACGGTGGTTGGCGAAACCATGGCCATCGCGGAAACCCTGCACGAACGGCATCCTGATGTGGCGATGTGGCCTGCCGATCCTGCCGCCCGCGCCACGGCGCGGTGGCTGTCGGCGGAAATGGCCTCGGGCTTTGGTGCGCTGCGGGTCGCCTGCCCGATGCAACTGTCCCACGTAAAAGAAGGTTTTGCCCTGCCCGACGACGTGGCTGCGGATCTGGCGCGGATCGAAACGCTATGGGCCCATGCGCGGGCTTTCGCGGGCGCGGGGCCATGGCTTTTTGGGGCGTATTCGCTGGCCGATGCGTTTTACGCCCCGGTCTGTGCGCGGATTGTGGGCTATGACCTGCCGGTCAGTGACGGGGCGCGGGCCTATTGCCAGACAACCATCTCGGATGCGGCCTTTCAGGCATGGCGCGCCGAAGGGATAAAGGTCACTTATGACACCGTTCCCTACGAAATGGATCTTCCCACCCGTCCCTGGCCAGTCTGACCTGCGCTGTTAACCAATCGTAAACCGGGCGCCGCTAACCGTTAACCATAAGCAGCAGAGGTGCATATGGCGGCGCGGGCGTACACGGTGGCATTTCAGGGGGTCGAAGCGCGAGAAGTCGAGGTGCAATGCGCCATGGTGCCGGGCCTGCCGGGCTTTGCCATCGTGGGACTGCCGGACAAAGCCGTGTCAGAGGCGCGCGACCGTGTGCGCGCCGCACTCAGTGCGCTGTCCATCGCCCTGCCGTCCAAGAAGGTGACAATCAACCTGTCACCTGCGGATTTGCCCAAGGAAGGCTCGCATTTCGATCTGCCTATCGCGCTGGCATTGCTGGCCGCGATGGATATCCTGCCCAAAGACGCGGTGGAAATGACCGTCGCATTGGGGGAATTGTCGCTGGACGGCACGCTGGTGCCGGTGATCGGTGCCCTGCCGGCTGCCATGGCGGCGGCGGAACAGGATCGCACGCTGCTCTGCCCCGAAGGATCAGGGGCCGAAGCCGCGTGGGTCGACGCGGCACAGGTCATCGCGGCCACCGATCTGGGCGATGTTGTGCGCCACTACACAGGACAGGCCCCGTTGGAACCCGCAACGGCGGGTCAGTTGGCGGCGGCGGATCACGGGCCGGACATGCGGGACGTCAAAGGGCAGGAGCGGGCCAAACGCGCGCTGGAAATTGCCGCAGCCGGGCGGCACCACGTGCTGATGGTCGGCACACCGGGGTCGGGCAAATCCATGATGGCGGCGCGCCTGCCCGGTATCCTGCCGCCACTCACGGCGATGGAGGCGCTGGAAACTTCGATGATCCACTCGCTCGCCGGGCTTTTGGACGCGGGCGGCATTTCCATGGACCGCCCGTTTCGCGAACCGCACCACACCGCGTCCATGGCAGCCATTATCGGCGGCGGGCGCGGGGCCAAGCCGGGGGAGGCGTCGCTTGCCCATAACGGGGTGCTGTTCATGGATGAGTTTCCGGAATTTCCCCGCACCGTCCTCGAAACCCTGCGCCAGCCCATCGAAACGGGCGAAGTCATGGTCGCACGCGCCAACAACCACGTGAAATACCCCTGCCGCTTTATGCTGGTGGCCGCGGCGAACCCCTGCAAATGTGGCTATCTCAGCGACGCGGCGCGGGCCTGCGCGCGTGCGCCGGGATGCGGCGATGACTATCTGGGCCGGATATCGGGGCCGCTCATGGACCGGTTCGACCTGCGGGTCGATGTGCCGCCCGTCACCTATTCCGACCTCGACTTGCCCGCCGACGGCGAAACCTCCGCAGCCATTGCGACGCGTGTGGCGGCGGCGCGTGCGGTGCAGGCAGCACGCTTTGCGGATCATGGACTGCGGCACAATGCAGACCTGTCCGGCGGGATGTTGGACAGGTTCGCGCAACCCGATGCGGACGGGCGCGCGCTGCTGACCAAGGCGGCAGACCGCTTTGGACTGTCGGCGCGCGGCTATCACCGGGTCATGCGGGTGGCGCGCACCATCGCCGATCTGGACGGCTCCGAAAGGGTGCAGCGTCCACATATCGGCGAGGCGATCAGTTACCGCGTCGGCTCTTTCGAACTGGCCTGAGCCCTGATCCAAACGGCCAGATTGGCCAATGTGGCCCGTGCCTCGGGCAGCAGGTTGTGAAAGATCGGCCAGACATGCGGCAGATCATGCTCTTCGACATAAGTGACCGCGACGCCTTGCGTTGTCATCCGGTCGACAATGCGGCGGCTGTCATCCAGCAGAATCTCTGTGGTCCCGGCGGTGATCCAGACGGGCGGTGCGCCGGTAAAATCGGCGTGCAGCGGGCTGACATCAGACTGCGCCGGGTCGACACCGTTCAAGTAAAGTCTTGTCATCTCGGGGATGCGCTCGGCGGGCAACTCCACGTCTGCGTCCGCGTTTGTGCGGATGCTGTCGCCGGAGAAACTCAAATCGGTCAGCGGTGAAAAGGCAAAAACGCCTGCGGGCAAGGCGGTGCCTTTGCGCAACAGGCGCGCCAGAAGGGTCAGGGCCAGCCCTCCGCCCGCGCTGTCTCCGCCGATCAGGATGCGCGCGCCCGGATGTTTGGCCAGAACGGCATCATAGACCGCTTCGGCAAAGTCGGGCGCGGCCGGATAGGGGTGTTCGGGCGCCAGTGGGTAGCGGGGCAGGACAGCCGGTGCTCCGACGCGCCGCGCGAGGGTCGCCAGCATCGCGGAATGGGTTTCCGGCGCGCCAAACACGTAACCGCCGCCGTGAAAGTAGAGCAGGACACTGTCCGACCGGACCATACGCGGGGTGACATATAGTGCCTCGCCGGGTCCCAGCGGGCGCGTCTCGAACCGGGTGCCAACAGGGGGGTGGAAAAACAGCCGCGCCTTGATGCGAAAGCTGCGCCGCAACGCCTCCGGGCTGGTGGCCTTGCGCAGATGCGGCTTTTCGGTCAGTCGCAGATAGCGATTGAGAACAGGCCTGATCCAACTCATGCAAGCCGCGCGTCGATGGCATCCCAAATCGCACCGGCCACGTTCAGCCCGTCGAACCGCTCCATTTCCTGAATGCCGGTGGGCGAGGTCACATTGATTTCAGTCAGATAGTCGCCAATGACGTCAATGCCGACAAACACCTGACCCTTTTCCTTCAGCAGCGGACCAATGGCCGCGCAAATCTCGTGGTCCCGGTCGCTCAGGCCGATCTTCTCGGGCCGTCCGCCCACGTGCATGTTCGACCGCGTCTCACCGGCCGCCGGAACACGGTTGATCGCCCCGATGGGGGCGCCATCGACAAGAATAACACGCTTGTCGCCATTGGACACGTCGGGCAGGAACTTCTGCACGATCAGCGGTTCACGCGAAAAGCCGGTGAACAACTCGTGCAGCGATGTCAGGTTGCGGTCATTGGCATCAAGGCGAAAGACACCCGCGCCGCCATTGCCGTAAAGCGGTTTCAGGATCACGTCACCATGGCGCGCCTTGAACGCCTTGATGGTCTCCAGATCGCGCGCAATTGTGGTGGGCGGGGTGAGGTCGGGAAAATCCAGCACCAGCAGCTTTTCGGGATAGTTGCGCACCCAGAACGGGTCGTTGACGACCAGAACATCGTTCTTCAGCCGGTCCAGCAGATGCGTGGAGGTGATGTAATGCATGTCAAAGGGCGGATCCTGACGCAGCCAGACCACGTCGAAATCCGCCAGATCGACGACGCGCCGTGGCCCCAAAACGGCCGGATCACCCGCAACGCGCTGCACCGTCATGTCATGCCCGCGCGCGGTTATCCTGCCTTCTTCGTAGGCAAGCTGGTCGGGTCCGTAGAAAAACAGGTCATGCCCGCGTGCCTGCGCTTCTTCGGCAAGCCGGAAACTGCTGTCGGCGTTGATGTCCACACCCGTTATCGGGTCCATCTGAAAGGCGATCTTCATGGGGCTACTCTCCGGCAAACTGCGCTTTAGATGGCGCAGCCGCGGCGGAGGTGCAATGAATTTGGCCTGTGCGCCCGCGCAGGGGGCGCTCGCAGATCACAGACCACCTGCGAAAAAGTTCTCGTGAACGCAAATCTCACCCACGGCATTGACCAGCGCCACATCCAGCCGGGATGGTGTGAAAACACCGTCCGGCAAAGTGCAAAGATACTGTTCCGCCGTGGCGAATAAACGACGCGCCTGCGCCGTCGACAAATGTGACAACGCCTGATCGAAAGTCCTGCTTTTCTTGACTTCGACAAAGACAATGACACCTTCCGCGTCGCGCAATACCAGATCCAGTTCCCCCCGGCCCGCGCGCCAGCGTTCGGCCAGCACGACACAGCCTTGCGCACGGTAGCGTGCAGCCACCTGTTCCTCCGCCGAGAGGCCCGCGTGATAGGCGCACTGCCCGCGCGCCACCCGCGCGGCATCGCCAAAGTCCCGCGCATGAAAGGCCATCGTCATCCCCTTGCACTACGGTGCCGGACGGTCCCGCACCAGTTCCAGCGCGCGCTGGTAGACGCGGCGCCGGGGCACATCCAGACTGTCCGCCACGAAACTGGCGGCATCCTTCGTCGACATCGTACCCAGTGCCGCTTTTAACGCACTATCAATGTCGATTTCCCTAACGCTTCCCCGTTCGCCCCGCGCAATCAGCACCACAATCTCGCCTTTGACCGGATGCGAGTCGAGGTCATTTGCCAGTGTTTCGAGGGTGTTGGTGCGGATTTCCTCGAACCGTTTGGTCAGTTCCCGGCACATTGCACCGTGCCGGTCGGCCCCAAACACCTCTGCGGCATCCAGCAACATGGCGCGCAGCCGTTTGGGTGATTCGTAGAACACCAGCGTCGCTTGCACATCGCGCAGGGCGGTCAGCGCTTTTTTGCGCGCGGCTTGGGTGTTCGGCAAGAAACCGGCAAAATGAAACGCGTCCGTCGGCAGCCCCGCCACAGCCAGCGCCGTCACCACGGCGGACGGGCCGGGCGCACAGGTCACCGGCACTCCGGCCGCGCGCGCCGCGCGGGCCAGTTCAAACCCGGGGTCCGCGATCCCCGGCATTCCCGCTTCGGACGCATAGGCCACGCTCTGGCTCTGCGCCTTGTCCACAAGGCGCTGCACCGCGTCGGCACTGGAGTGGTCATGCAGCACCTCGATCCGCCGCCCCTCCAGCGGGACGCCGTGAATGTCCATCAGTTTGCGCAAACTGCGGCTGTCCTCGGCGGCCAGCACGTCCGCCGATGCCAGCACATCCAGCGCGCGCAGCGTGATATCACGCGCCGTCCCAATGGGCACCCCGACAAACCAGAGCCCCGGCTTCAGACCGCTCTTGATAAAATTCAACGCTGGACCCGCCCTTTTTGACGTCTATTATCCGCGCCAGAAATGACACGGGCCGCCTGCACAGGACAACGCCCATGCACCCGGGAGTGATTGTATTCATGTTTGCGTTTTTCGACACCTTGCGCAAGGCGACCCGCCGCGCCGTTCTGATGCCGCTGGCCGCCCTCGCGCTGGCCGCCTGTGATCCGTCGGCCCTGACCACCATCGGCAGCGGCGCGGGCGGCCCCCGCATCGACACCTCGCAGCCGATACCGGTGGCCCTTCTGGTGCCCCGCGGCTCCGGTCAGGCCAGTGACGATCTGCTGGCCCGCAACCTCGAAAACGCGGCCCGGCTGGCCATGCGTGACCTCAACGGGGTCGAGATTGACCTGCGCGTCTACGGCACCGCAGGCAATGCGCAAACCGCAGCCAGTCAGGCCGCGCTGGCCGTCAACGACGGCGCGCGCATCATCCTTGGCCCGCTATACGCCGAGGCCGCCAACGCGGCAGGCGTCGCTGTCGCGCCGCAGGGCGTGAACGTTCTGGCCTTTTCCAACAACACCACAATCGCGGGCGGCAATGTCTTTGTCCTTGGCGCCACTTTTGACAACACGGCGGGCCGTCTGGTGAATTATGCCGCGTCGCAGGGCCGGAACCGGATCGTCATCGTCCACGCACAGGACGTGTCGGGCCAATTGGGCCGCAACGCGATCCAGCAGGCCATTTCGCGCAGCAGCGCCACCCTTGTCGGCACCGTTGATTACCCGCTGTCGCAACAGGGCGTCGTCGATTCCGTGCCACGGGTCAAGGCCGCCGTGGACAGCGGTGCCGCGGATTCCGTGTTCCTGACCACCACCAGCTCGTCGGCCCTGCCGCTCTTGTCGCAGCTTTTGCCCGAGGCGGGCGTGTCGCCGTCCAGCACCCAGTTCATCGGCCTTGCCCGTTGGGATATCCCGCCGCAAACGCTGGACCTGCCCGGCGTGCAGGGCGGTTGGTTCGCGCTGCCGGATCCCGCACGGTCTGCCGCGTTCCGCCGCCAATACGAAGGCGCCTATGGCAGTGCGCCGCACCCGCTGGCCGGTCTTGCCTTTGACGGCATCGCAGCCATCGGCGCGCTGGCCAGCCAAGGCCGGTCCAACGCGCTGACCGGGGCCGCCCTGACGCAAGGTGCCGGGTTCCAAGGGGCGAACGGCGTGTTCCGCCTGCGGCCCGATGGGACGAACCAGCGCGGTCTGGCCGTGGCCACGATCCGCGACAACAAGGTCGTTGTGGTCAGCCCCGCGCCAAACGGATTTGGCGGTGCCGGATTCTAAAGGGGCGGACCAGCGTGCAACAGGACCGGGTGTGGTGAGTGCCGCGGCAGAGACCGCAGCGCCCGCCCCGGCGCCCGACCTGATCTGCGACCGGTCCGTGATCTTTGATCAGGCGGCGTTTGACGCCTTGCTGGGCGCGCAGCACGCGGCCCCCGCAGCCGAGGCGCGCGCCGCCATCGTCGCCCATCTGCGCGCCGCGCAGAAGGCGGGGCGCACAGCAATTGCCGACGCCTTCCGTGCCGATCCGTTTCGGTCACGCCCGACCACGATGGGCTATACGTTTCTCACCGACAGCCTTGTTACGTCCACCTTGCGTGCCGCGATGGAGGTGCTGCATCCCAACCCCACCCCGACAGAAGGCGAACGGCTCGCCGTGATCGCGGTGGGCGGCTACGGCCGGGGTGAAATGGCGCCTTTCTCGGATGTCGATCTGCTGTTTCTGACGCCGTACAAGATCACGCCATGGGCCGAGACGGTGATCGAGGCGACGCTGTATATGCTCTGGGACCTCAAGCTGAAGGTCGGCCATTCCAGCCGCACGATCCGCGACTGCCTGCGTCTCGGCGGTGAGGATTTTACAATCCGCACCGCGATGCTCGAACAGCGGTTCCTGTTCGGCGACGTCGCGCTGGCAGAGGCGTTGGACACGCGCCTGCGCACCGATCTCTTTAGCGGCACAGAGCGCGCCTTTATCGAGGCCAAGCTGGCCGAACGCGACGCGCGCCATGTGCGGCAAGGCCAGCGCTATGTGGTCGAGCCAAATGTGAAGGAGGGCAAAGGCGGGCTGCGCGATCTGCAATCGCTGTTCTGGATCGGCAAGTATATCCATCAGGTGCAGGACGCCGCCGAACTGGTGCCGCTGGGCCTGCTGGCCGAGGACGAGTTCGAGGATTTCGTCGCCGCCGAGGATTTCCTCTGGGCCACGCGCTGCCACCTGCACCTGCTGGCGGGCCGCCCTACAGAACAGCTGACCTTTGACATGCAGGTCGCCGTGGCCGAGGCCATGGGCTACGAAGACGGGCAGGGCCGGCGCGCTGTTGAACGGTTTATGCAGGACTATTTTCGCCACGCCACGCAGGTGGGCGACCTGACCCGCATCTTTCTGACCAAGCTGGAGGCGGACCACCTCAAGGCCGAACCGCTGCTGGAGCGGTTGTTCAAGCGCAAGCCGCGCGTGCGCGCCGGGTACGAGGTGATTGGCAACCGCCTCGCCATCTCGGACCCGTCGGATTTCCTCAGTGACAAGCTGAACCTCCTGCGCATCTTCGAAGAGGCACTGCGCACGGGGATGCTGATCCACCCGGACGCCATGCGCCTGATCAAATCGAACCTCGACCTGATCGACGAAGACATGCGCACCACCGCCGAGGCGCAGCGCATCTTTCTTGACCTGCTGCTCAAACACGGCAATCCGGAACGCGCGCTGCGGCGGATGAACGAACTTGGCGTGCTCAGCGCCTTTATCCCCGAATTCGAACACATCGTCGCGATGATGCAGTTCAACATGTACCACTCGTACACCGTGGACGAACACATCATTCAGTGCATCGCACAGCTTGCCATGATCGAGAAAGAGGAACTGGTCGAGGACCTGCCCGTCGCCTCTTCGATCCTCAAGGAAGGGGTCAACCGCCGGGTGCTCTATGTGGCGCTGCTGCTGCACGACATCGGCAAGGGCCGGGACGAGGATCATTCGATCCTCGGCGCGCAGATGGTGCGCAAGATCGCGCCGCGTCTGGGTCTGAAACAGGACGAGGTGGACACCGCCGAATGGCTCGTTCGCTACCACCTTCTGATGTCCGACATGGCCCAGAAACGTGACATCGCCGACCCGCGCACCGTGCGCGACTTTGCCAAGGCGGTGCAGACGGTCAAACGGCTCGACCTGCTGTGCGTGCTCACCGTATGCGACATCCGCGGCGTCGGGCCGACCACGTGGAACAACTGGAAGGCCGTGCTGATCCGGGCGCTCTACCGACAGACCCGCCGCGCGCTTGAGGACGGGATGGAGGCGCTGACCCGCGAGGGCCGCGGCACAGAGGCGAAAAAGACCCTGCGCGAGGCGCTCGCCGACTGGCCGCGCAAAGATGTGCAGGCCGAGGTGGCGCGCCATTACGACCCCTATTGGCAGGGCCTGCACGTTACCGCGCATGTGGTGTTCGCGGAACTGCTGCGCAACATCGGCGACAACGAAATTGTCGTGGACCTGCACCCGGACGAAGACCGGGACGCCACCCGCGCCTGTTTCGTTATGCCCGACCATCCGGGCATCTTTGCCCGCCTCACCGGCGCGCTGGCGCTGGTCGGGGCCAACGTGGTCGACGCCCGCAGCTATACGACCAAGGACGGGTTCGTGACGGACGCGTTCTGGATTCAGGACGCCGACGGCAACCCCTATGACCCCGCCCGCCTGCCGCGCCTGCGCAAGATGATCGAACGCACGCTGGCCGGTGAGGTGGTCACCCGCGAGGCGATCAAGGACCGCGACAAGGTCAAGAAACGCGAAAAGGCGTTCCGCGTGCCCACGCACATCACCTTCGACAACGAAGGCTCCGACATCTACACGATCATCGAAGTGGACACCCGCGACCGCCCCGGCCTGTTGCACGACCTCACCCGGACACTGGCGGCGGCCAATGTCTATATCGCCAACGCGGTCATCGCCACCTATGGCGAACAGGTCGTCGACACGTTCTACGTCAAGGATATGTTCGGGCTGAAATACCACTCCGAAAGCAAACAGCGGTCGCTGGAAAAACGGCTCCGCGCCGCGATTGTCGAAGGGGTGGAGCGCGCCGCTAACTGACGCGCCGCCTTCAGCCCCTCCGGGGGCGGTGGATCACCCATAAGGCGATGGAATAGAAACCAAATTGCAGGCTCAGATAGCCGGTCTCCATCACCAGATAGGCCCATGGCTGCGCCGTCGACTGCTTGGCCAGAAAGGCCAGCACGTGACAGGTCCAGTAAAACGCGCCCAAAGTCAGGCCAAAGGTCAGCGCGCGCCGCATCTCACCGCCCGGCAGCGCGATGCGCTTGTACAGCAGCGCAAGCAGGATCGCCTGCGCGGTGATGGTGGCCAGACCCAGTGCCAAGTCGGGATCGCCATCGAAATAGCCAAAGGCGTGATACCGCTCTTTGAACAGGACAAGGTGCCACAGGATCGCCAGCGGAAAGACGATCCCGACATAGGCACCGACCGACAGCACAAACCGGGCCATCGTCAGGCGTCCACGCGCGTGGGTTGGCCGGGCCACGCATGGATTGCCCCCAGCACCACGCCGAACAGGGTGAACTGAACCGCGCCCACCACCGCCTCGACCGCGATCCATGCGCGGATGTCCGGGACGGTGTATTTGGCAGGCTCCACCAGCGCGATATAGCTTACAAGGAACACGCCAAAGGCAAGGGCGATCGCCAGACCGTCTGTCACCCGCGCCCGGCGGGGATGCCAGCGGTGCAGGGCAACAGACATGATCCCGCCCTGCACGACCATCGCGGCCAGGCCCATCGGGATAACCGGATCAGCGCGCAAATGGGTGATGGCGGCGAAATGATCCGCGTTCACCGCAAAATGCGACAGCCCCTGCGCCGCAAAACTGACAACGGCAAAGGCCAGTACCGACAGGATATGGCGCAGGATCATGCCGTGTCCGCCCGCGTCCACAGGGCCAGCACCGCGCCGCCCGGATCCTGCACAAAGGTCGCGCGGCCCGCGGGGCCCGCCATATCCTCGGCCAGAACGGTGCCGCCCGCGTCGCGGGCGCGCTGCGTCTCGGCGGCCAGATCGGTGACTTCGACATAGGGCACCCAGCCGGAGACTTGCCCCATCGTGTCGCCCATCGCGGCAAAGGGTCTGTCGGCCCCGCGGGCCGTGACAATCGACATGCCGCCCATGTCACCGGGCGTCCAGCCGAACAGGGTGGACATGAATTCGGTCGTTGCTGCGGAGGCGGGCCCAAGGTTGTCGAACCAGACAAAGGGATTGGTCATCGTGATTCCTCTTGTTTTTTGCAAGTGTAATTTGGATAGCGCGGAGTGCTTTCATTTTGCAAGTATATTTTCGCGCCCTATATTGCGCCCATGACCAAGACCGACCGCGCTCACTGGAACGGATGCCCCACGCGCTATGCGGCGGGGATCGTTGGCGACAAATGGTGCTTTTTGCTGATGCGGGACGTGTTGCTGCACGGCAAACGCACCTACAGCGAATTTCTGTCGGGACCCGAAGGCATTTCGACCAACATCCTCGCCGACCGTCTGTCACGGCTGGAACGCAACGGTCTGCTGGACCGCCGCACCGACCCGCGCAAAGGCAGCCGCGTGTGCTATTTCCCGACGCGCAAGCTGCGCGATCTGTTGCCCGCATTGCTGGCCATGATGGTGTGGTCGGTCAAATACGATGCCGACACCGAGGCACCGGACAGCTTTGCCGCCAGCTTTGTTGCCGATCCGGCGGCGACCATCGCGTGGTACGAGGCAGACATTGACCGCGTGGATCAGGACATTCTGGGGGCACCGGCGGAATAGGCCATGCCGGTTTGCGGAACGGGGCGCACGTCTTTTTTGTGCCTCTGCGGTATCTTTTGACCGGGCGCACTCGTCTCTCTTCTGAACCCCATCTTCAGGAGACCACAGAATGACCCTCGCTTCGAAAAAGGTTATGATCACCGGCGGCACCCGCGGGCTGGGAGGCGCAATGGCAGTCGCTGCCGCACAGATGGGGGCAGAGGTCTGGGCGCTGGGCCGCGATCCCGACGATCTGGCCGCCATGGCGCGGCAGTCCGCCCATATTCATCCCATGCAACAGGACGTCACCGCGGATGATGCTGCGGTCCGCGCCTTTGACACGGTGCTGCCCGACATTCTGATCCTGAACGCCGGGGCAGTGCCGCACATGGCACCGGTACATATGCAGACATGGGACGCGTTCTCCGGCAACTGGCAGACCGACACGAAATCGTCCTTTACCTTTGGCACAGCGGCACTGACACGGCCCATGGCACCCGGTGGCCTCGTGGTGACGATTTCCAGCGGTGCGGCGCTGGCGGGCTCCTTTGCGTCGGGCGGTTACGCCGGGGCGAAACGGATGCAGTGGTTTTTGTCGAACTACCTGCAACGCGAGGCGGATGAACTGGACCTCGGCCTGCGATTCCTGACCATTTTGCCATTGCAGCAGTTCCGGGAAACCGAGATCGGGCAAGCGGCCTCCAGCGGCTACGCCGACCGGCTGGGCATATCGCAGGACGCTTTTCTTGACCGCTACACCAATCCGCTGACGCCAGCGGGCTTTGCCGCACACGCCATGGCCGTAATCACCGACCCGCAATACAGTGACTGCCAAAGTTTTGGCATCAACGGTGCCGGCATCGAACGTCTGGACAAAGCGACATGACACAGACCGGCCCCAATGGCCTCGCGGACACGCAGATCGCAGCGATACGGCCACGGTTGCACCGCTACAGCGCGCGCATGTTGGGGTCGGCCCTTGATGCAGAGGACGTGGTGCAGGACAGTCTGGCCAGCGCGCTGGTCAACTGGCCCGCAGGCGGGGTGCGCAATGTGGAAAGCTGGCTGTTCCGCATCGTCCACAATCGCACCATCGACCACATGCGCCGCACCGAACGGGTCCGGATGGAACCGCTGCCGGAACAGCCCATCGCGGACGACACCCCGCCCCCGCTCGAGGCGCGCGAACTGGCAACCTTTGCCCTCACCGTGTTCCTGCAACTGACGCCGCTGCAACGCAGTGCGCTGATCCTCAAGGACGTGATGGGCCATTCGCTGGCGGAAGTGTCCGAAATGCTCGACGTGTCGGTCGGCGGCGTAAAATCGGCCCTGTCGCGCGGGCGCGACAATCTTCGGCGCATCGCGCCCGACCGGGACACGGCGGACACCGCAGCGCTGCCCGTTGCCGACGCAGACCGGTTGCACGACTATGTGGACCGGTTCATCGGGCGGGATTTTGACGGGATACGCGCGCAATTGCTGGCCGATGTCAGCCTCGACCTTGTGGGGCGCGTGCGCCAGCAGGGGGCAGGGCCGGTGGGCCGCTACTTCTCCAACTACAGCGACATTGCCCTGATGTCCGCCCGCCCTGTCACCGTCGAAGGCCACCCCGCGATGCATATCACGGACGGCGACGGCGACTATGTTGTGATCCTCGGCTGGCGCGGCGGGCGCATCGCCCGCATCCGCGATTTCCGCTACGCGCGATACGTGATGGACAGCGCCCGGATGGTGCCGCTGGCCTGATCCCCCCGGACGACCAACCGGACGGCTGCCGCCTCTGAACACCCGTCTACCGAACGCAAGCGCCACCGCCCGCGCGGCAAAGCCGGTTGCCATCCCGCCCGCGTTCTTTCAACGTCACCTCATGCGCCGCATGACCGCACGCGCAGCGAACCAGAGGTTGCCCATGTCAAAACCGCGTCTCATCCTCGATCAGCACTTTCGCCAACTCGAAGAACTGTTCAGCCCGTCCGCCTATGCGGCGCTGGACGCGCTGTGTGACATCCACGGCGGGGTGAACTGGCCCATGCCGCGCGCGGACGTCGTGGCGCGTTTGCCCGAGGCGCAGTTCGTCATCGCCGCCGAGCCTGCGCTGGAACAGAGCGATCTGGATCAGGCACCCGACCTCAGGGCCATCATTGAGGTGTCGGGCAGGTTTCACACCGGCATCGACTACGATCTGTGCTTCGAGCGCGGGATCGAGGTGCTGTCCTGCGCACCCGGCTTTCGCCGGTCGGTGGCGGAAATGGCGCTGGGGCTGATGATCGCCGGCGGGCGCGGGATCGTGGAGGAACATGAACGGTTCCGCGCCGGGTCCGAACGCTGGTTGAATGACAACACCGAAACGGATTTTTCGCTTTATGGCCAGACCATCGGCTTTGTGGGTTTCGGCTCCATTGGGCAGGAATGCCTGCGGCTGCTCCGCCCCTTTGCGCCGCGCATCCGCGCCTTTGATCCATGGCTCCAGTCCGCAGGCGCATCCTTTGACGGCGTCACGCTCTGCGGGCTGCAAGAGGTGCTGACCACCTGCCGCTGCATCGTGGTCGCCGCCACCCCGACCGAGGACAATTACCAACTGGTGTCGCGCGACCTGATCGACCTGATCCCGCGCGGGACGCTGGTGGTGGTGATCAGCCGGGCGCATCTGGTGGATTTCGACGCGCTTGTCGCCGCCGCAGAGGACGGGCGCATCCGGCTGGCAAGCGATGTGTTCCCGCAGGAACCTGTGCCAAAACGGGCCACCATGCGACAGGCCGAAAACGTCATCTGGTCGCCACACCGGGCCGCTGCGGTCGACGGCGGGCGGCACCCGATTGGCGACATGATCCTGCATGACGTGCAGGCGATCCTTGATGGACGGGCCGAACGCCACCTGCAAGCGGCCTCACCGGATACCGTTCACAAGATCACCCGTGGGCCGTTGGCCGCAGGCTAGCGGACATTCGGCCTTGCGGATCAACGCGCCGGAAATCGTGACAGCGTGACATCAACCTGCGGAAGTTCCGCCGTCTGCGCAGGCGCGTCGGGGTGTTCCACCATCTCTGTCAGACGCGCCTCATGACGTGCAGACGGGCTGCGCCGGGGCTGTCACAGAACATTGCACCGTCGCATCCCCAAGATCACGGAGGCGGCACGCGTGGGCCACGCGGGCCTGATCGGTGCCCTGTCACGGGATGCCGAAATCCGGTGCGCCCATGCCGCTGATGACACAAGGATAGCGGTTTGATCCTGAACACCAGCGGCCAGTCCGGGGCCACTCAAACGCTCAGGCCCGCAGCCGTCATCGCGCGCCAAGCCCATCCCGCAACGGACCTGTGCAGCGCCTGCCCCGGGCGTTTGCGGGTGGCGAACCCATACCCTTTGCTTCGCTATCCCCGCGTTGATCGGTTGCGCACAATCCGCCATGTCCGCTCTTTGCGCAGCGCCTCCCGGCATGGCCCGGAACGCGCCTCCCGATATCACAGCCTCTCTGCACGGGGCGGACCGGGCGTGTGGCCGCACGTTTACTGCCGTATTGGTCGCTACGGTCTGATCCTGCTCTGTTGCACCAAGATATGAACAGGGTCCCGCTGCCCGATCCCTTTTGTGCCGAAACGCTGTCCATCAGCCGCTTTTGCCTGGGGGCTGGCCTGTCTGCATGGGACTTGGCCGGGGCTTGGCGGCCGCGCGGCCCGCACATCTTGGCCACGCTCTCCAAACCCTGTAGCGCATCGCAGTCCAAGGGGGGGGCCGCGCGCGCCGGACATCCAAACCATCCACAGGACCCTATCACGGAACCAAAACCGCCCAGCGACAGCGGGTCGAGGATTATCAACCCCGCCACCGCGTCAAATCAGGCCCTGCGCCAGTGCCTTGGCGCATGAGCAGGCCCACGACGCTGATCCGCGCGCTGCCTCGGGTTTTGACCGGCACAAGGTCCAGCGGGCCGGGCAGATGCGAGGTTGAACGGACGCCGACGACGGTATTGACCCGCACCCGCTATGCGCCTAACGCAAAGACCGCACCGTCCCCAACCACCTGTCGATCGCCGCCCCGCCGTGCGGCGTCGGACGGGTCGACACGTCCGGGCCAACGGTCTTTGGGTGCGGAGCCCTCGCCGGTCATCAACCCCACGATGCGGGACGACATGCGGTCTGTCGGGCTGTTCTGGTGCGTTCAGGGCAGGCTTGCCGCGCCAACGCAAAGACCGCGCCGTCCCCGATCATCTGCGGATCGCTGCCTTGCCGTGTGGCGTCGGACGGGTCCAGATGTCCGGGCCAACGGCCTTTGGGTGCGTGGCCCTCGCCGGTCATCAACCCCAAGATGCGGCACGACATGCGGTCTGTTGGGCCGTTCCGTGTCAGACAGGGGCAGGCTCACCGCGTCGCAAGGGCGGCGCATAAAGGAATGCGTCACTCTGCATCGCCCCGAAGGGGATCGCCGCCGTGTGCAACGGCTTGCGTTCGTCAGTTTTGACGTCGGTAAGCATTGCGCGTGTGTCGCTGGGTAAGGGGCCGTGGCGCGTGCGGGGTGAGGGCGGTGCGGCGCCCCCGATGATCCGCGCAGGGCATCGCCATCCGCCCGCTTGGTGCGGGTTTGCGACGGCTTTGGCGGTTGGCACCCCCTTGCGGCAGGTGGAGCGGTTGAGGCGCGCAATCCTTAAGGGTTGGTAAAAGCGCCTCTGTAACTCATTGATTTGGCGTGCGCCCGGACCTGTCCCAGCGTGGGACATGAAAATCACGCCTGCCTGCACAGCGCCGCGGCCCCGTTGCGCCGCCCCCCCGATGCCGCTACCCCGGTTCCATGAGACCGATCCGCCTTCTCTCCGGCTTTTTGACCGTCGGATTCTGGACCCTCGCGAGCCGGGTGCTCGGGTTTGTCCGTGAGATTATGATCCTGTCCCTGATCGGTCCCGGCCCCCTCATGGACGCCTTTGTGGCGGCCTTTCGGCTGCCCAATATGTTTCGCCGGTTTTTTGCCGAGGGTGCGTTTAATGCAGCCTTTGTCCCGATGTTCTCGGCCCGTCTCGAAGGCGAAGGGGACGCCGCCGGTTTTGGCCGCGATGCCTTGGCCGCGCTGGCGCTGGTGACGCTGGCCCTGACCGGCCTTGCGATGGTCTTTATGCCCGCGCTGGTCTGGGCCACCGCCGGTGGTTTTGAAGACGAACGGTTCGACCTGACGGTCGGGTTCGGCCGGATCGTCTTTCCCTACATCTTCTTTATGTCGCTGTCGGCGCTGTTTTCCGGCGTGCTGAACGCCACGGGCCGCTTTGCCGCCGCCGCCGCGGCGCCGGTGCTGCTGAACATCTTTGTCATCGCCGCGATGACGGCGGCATGGGCGACGGGCGGCGCGGTTATCCAGTGGCTGGTCTGGAC
Source organism: uncultured Tateyamaria sp. (assembly GCF_947503385.1). GTDB lineage: Bacteria > Pseudomonadota > Alphaproteobacteria > Rhodobacterales > Rhodobacteraceae > Tateyamaria. The sequence goes on along the minus strand of NZ_CANNDO010000001.1, from coordinate 90,186 downwards.
CGTGCCTTTGGCCGGGATGGCGCAGCTTGCGTTGACCTGGGGCGCAGCGGCGCGCGCAGGCTTTGGCCTGCGCCTCGGGCTGCCACGGTGGACGCCCGAGATGGCGCAACTGCTGCGGACCGCGATCCCGGCGGCGCTGGCCACGGGGGTGATGCAGATCAACCTTGTCGTTGGCCAACTTGTGGCCAGCCAATATGACAACGCGGTCAGCTGGCTGTTTGCCGCCGACCGCCTTTATCAGCTTCCCTTGGGCGTTGTTGGTATCGCAGTGGGGATCGTGCTGCTGCCCGACCTGACCCGCCGATTGACCGCCGGGGATACTGTCGGCGCACAGGAGGCCTATTCCCGCGCGTCCGAATTTTCCATGGCGCTGACGCTGCCGTCGGCGGTGGCGCTGATGGTGATCCCCCTCCCGCTGGTGTCGGTGCTGTTTGAACGCGGAGCAACGGGCGCGGATGATGCCGCCGCCATTGCCGTGGCCGTGGCAATCTATGGTCTGGGCCTGCCCGCCTTTGTCCTGCAAAAGGTCGTCCAGCCCCAGTACTTTGCCCGCGGCGATACGCGCCGCCCGTTCCAGTATGCGCTGGTCGCGATGGTGGTGAACGCCGCCTTGGCGGTGGGGCTTGCCCCTGTGATCGGATGGATGGCACCGGCCATCGCGACCACTGTCGCGGGATGGTCGATGCTGGGCCTGCTGTATCTCGGGTTGCGCGGCATGGGTGACGTCGTGCGTGTCGATAGCCGCTACCGCCGTCGCCTGCCGCGTATCGCGCTGGCGGCTGTACTGATGGGCGTTGTGCTGTGGTGGGCGTCGGTTCTGATGCAACCCGCACTGGGCACGGACTACGTCCGCTACGTCGCGCTGTTTGTACTGATCGTGCTGAGCGCCGTCAGCTATTTCGGCGCGGCCCATCTGCTGGGCGGGTTGCCGTTCTCGGACCTCAGGCGGTCGATGCGCCGCTAACGCTGACGCAGTGCGGCCAGCAGCCGCGCCATGCCACCCGGCACAACAAATGCCGCAAGACCGAACCCGGTCAGTGCGCCGGTCAGTTCGGCCACCCAGCGGTAGCTGGGCGTTTGCCCCGCCACCCCCGACAACGCGGCAAAGACCAGTTGCAGCCCCATCAGCACTCCGATCAGCATAAAGGCCTGACCGGGCGCCCCGCCGGTGGCCACCTGCTTTTGCCAGTACAGAAACGTGAATGTCCCGATCAGCCCATATGCGCCGGGATAGGCCCCGGCCAGCCAGCTTTGCGATGTCAGCAGCCCCATGACCAACGCGCCGATGATGCTGCACAGCATGAACAGAAGCCAGACCGCCCAGCCCCCCAGCGCCTCGCCCACGAGCTTGCCCATGGCCAGCACGATGACCCCGCCGATCAGGGTCGACGTGAATGTGCCGCTCACAAAGGGATAGGTCACCAACCGCAGCATGTGTTCCCACAGGATCACGCCGTTGCCGATCATAAAGTCAAAGGCCTGCCCGGAAAATGCATAGGTGTTCAGCGCCTCAAGCCGCCAGCCAATCGCCTGTGGCCCGCCGACCAGACCGGCCTCGCCCATCGAAAATGCCAGTTCCGGCAAAGCAATGGCGGCGAACAGGAACCACACCGCAGGCGGCAACGCGTTGAACGGGCTGGGATCGGTAGTGTTGCGCATCTGATGGCCTGCTTGACGGTTTTGGCGTGCATGGGTACTCCAGCCGAGCACATTTGCCCAGAGGGATGCCCCATGTCTGACACGACTTTCACGCCGCGCGTATTTTCCGGCATCCAGCCGTCGGGTGGGTTGACACTGGGCAACTACCTCGGGGCGATCAAACGTTTTGTCGACATGCAAAACGAAGGGGCCTACGAGACCGTCTATTGCATGGTTGATCTGCACGCGATCACCGTCTGGCAGGACCCCGGCGATCTGGCGCACAACACCCGCGAACTGGCCGCCGGTTTCATCGCTTCCGGGATCGACCCGGAGAAATCTATCCTGATCAACCAGTCCCAAGTGCCCGAGCACGCGCAGCTGGCGTGGATTTTCAACACCGTGGCGCGCATGGGCTGGATGCAGCGCATGACCCAGTTCAAGGACAAGGCGGGCAAAAATACGCAGAACGCCTCGCTTGGGCTCTTTGCCTATCCCGCGCTGATGGCGGCTGACATTCTCATCTATCACGCCACACATGTGCCCGTGGGTGACGACCAGAAACAGCACCTTGAACTGACCCGCGACATCGCCACCAAGTTCAATCACGATTATGGCGTCGACTTTTTCCCGCTGACCGAACCGGTGATTGAAGGGGCGGCAACCCGCGTGATGTCCCTGCGCGACGGGTCCAAGAAGATGTCCAAGTCCGATCCGTCCGATGCCAGCCGCATCAACATGACCGACGATGCCGACACGATTGCCAAGAAGATCCGCAAGGCCAAGACCGACCCCGACGCGCTGCCCTCCGAAGTCAAAGGGCTGGAGGACCGCCCCGAGGCGCGCAACCTCGTGAACATCTATGCCGCGCTGGCGGACATGACTGTTGAACAGGTGCTGGCCGACCACGGCGGTGCCCAGTTCGGTGCATTCAAACCCGCGCTGGTCGATCTGGCGGTGTCCAAACTGTCCCCCATCTCGACAGAGATGAGCCGCCTGATGGCCGACACCGCAGAGATTGACCGTGTCCTTGCCCGCGGTGCCGAACAGGCCCGCAACATCACAGCGCCGATCCTGAAACAAACCTACGACATCGTGGGGATGGTCAGCGGTTAATCCGCGATACGCGTGGCAAGACGGTCGACGGGCAAAGCGTCACGCCGCTGCGTCCGCGCGCATGAAAGCCGCGCGAAAGATGGATCGGATGACGTGCTATTCGATCCTTAGCCGCCGCATCCCCCACAGAAACAGCGCGCCCGTGCCAACGAATGCAAGGACAAACGGCACCTGCAATGCCGCATCCCGGTCGAAGAACTGCTGACCCACGCCGACAACGATGCCGCCGAGCAATGCGCCAAGTGAAATCGTCCCCCAGCCAAAGAACCGATATACGCTGTTGACCCGGCCCAAGAGGTTGTCGGGAATGGTGCGTTGCCGGTAGGAAACAGTGACCACGTTCCAAAGCGTACCCACGAATGTTTCCACAAAAAGCGCGATTCCGACGACAAAGGCTTCGGTTGCCATCATCCCGATGAAGGGCAGCGGAATAATACCAAGCGACAAAGTGAGGCTGCGTTGCGCGCCGATCCGCGCGACGATTGCAGGACACAAAAGCCCGCCCGCCACACCTCCGGCCGCCCCGGCGGTCAGCAAGAGGCCAAACCCGGTCGCCGAGAGCCCCAGACGCTCCTGCGCCACCAGAACCAGAATTGTTGCCGCAAGTGAGGCCAGCCCGTTTATCGCGCCGAGCGAGAGCGCGAGACGCTTCAATACAGGTCGTTCCCAAAGCCAGCGCAGCCCCTCCACTGTTTCGACCCGCCATGATCTTTTTGGGGGTGCGATGCGCGGAGGGAGAGCAATGCACCACACCAGAAACGCGGCGAAACCAAACGCCACTGCATCCAACAGAAACGGCGCGGGCAACGCGTAGGCGATGAGAAATCCAGCCAGCGGTGGGCCGACAAAGCGGCCAATGACCGTTTCAACTGTCCAAAGGCGTCCGTTGGCACGCTCCAAGTCATCCAGCGGAACCACCGATGGCATAATGGTCTGCGCCGCGTTGTCCCGGACGACCTCTGCACAGCCCAGAAGGAAGGAAAGCCCTGAAAGGGCAAGGACATAGGGCAGCGCCATGTCGAACTCTGGCAGTGCTTCGATGTTGCCGGGCAACGTCAGGATCAATCCCACGACCCCCAACGTCAGCAGAACACGAAAAACGTCCGCCCGCACAATCAGGCTGCGCCGATCCGAGCGGTCTGTGATGACGCCCGCAGGAACCGAAAGCAGAAGCCAAGGAAACCGCCCGGCGAAGGCCACCAAGCCAATAAGAAACGGATCCCGGGTCAGCAGCGTTGCCAACCAAGGGAAAGCAACGCTGGCGATCCCGTCGGCCAGATTGGTTGCACCTGATGCGCCAATCAGTCGGACGTAGTTCGCGTTTTTTCCAAGAGTTGTCATGGCAGGAGAGCACGACGTCTCAACCGGGAGGTCAACCGGTAAACGTAGCGATCCGACGTTGGATGCGATTGCCGCATCGACGGGTCGGCATTCCTTGTGCATGTCCAAAGGACAGGCGTGTTGTACCCGTTGGGCATATTTGCCCCGCAGCGATGCGACCTACGGATTTGTCGTGATGACGGCGCTGTCGCAGGCGGGGCGCGCAAACGGCGTTTACCAATGTGCCGGATATGTCCACGATTATGCCGAACATGATCACCTGCCAGACACTGGCACATGACCGGTCGGGTGATTGCCCGTTCAACGATGCGGGGTGACATTGACGGGTCCACAGCCCGGCTAAAGCATTCGCGTCGTGGGGAAATGGTACTGCGCCATACGCGGCGGGGTGCCGGGTGCGCTTGCCGCCCACGGGCCGGACATGAAGGCATTGCAGATACCCGGTATCAACACTGGTTGCCTGACGGCACAAGCGCTTGTCCGCAAAACCAGCAGGGCTGCCATGCGCGTTGCGATTGCAATCGGTGAATGCCCGCGCCGCGCGGCGTTGACCTGTCCGGCAGTCCCGCACCATGCCTGTGCGTCCGCGCATCTATGCGCGGCACCTTTGGCGTCCTTATCTTTGAAACCAAAGGAGATCGCACATGTCTGCCAAGGTTCCTGCCGACACCCGCGTCGGGCACATCCACCTCAAAGTCACGGACCTTGACCGGGCCATTCACTTCTATTCCGACGTGCTGGGCTTTGCGGTCACGCAGCGCTACGGCGATCAGGCGGCGTTTCTGTCAGCGGGCGATTATCACCACCATATCGGCCTGAACACATGGCATTCGCGCGGGGCGGAACCGGCACCTGTGCGGGCGGCGGGTCTTTACCACGTTGCGTTCCTGTTTCCAGACCGTGCGTCGCTGGGCGCGGCTTTGCAGCGGGTGCTGGATCACGGCACCGCATTGGATGGCGCAGCGGATCACGGGGTGTCAGAAGCGGTCTATTTCAACGATCCCGATGGCAATGGCATTGAGCTTTATCGCGATCGTGCCCCCAAAGACTGGCCGCGCGCGCCGGATGGCCAGCTGAGTATGGTCAACGCGCCCCTGGATGTAGACGCACTGTTGGCCGAGGCGCGTTGAGAACCTTGGCCCGTTGGCCCCTTGGCCTGCCACCGGCGTGTGACCTTGTCACTGCACAGTCACGGACCCGCCTTACATTGCGCCCTTGTCCGAATTCCGCCACGGTACAGTGGGTGAATGGAGGGGCCGATGAGCACCGGATTTTTTTGGGATGAACGGACCATGTGGCATGGCGGTGGCAACTATGCCTTTACCGTGCCGTTGGGCGGATTGGTGCAACCACTGGCCGCAGGCGGACTGCCCGAAAGCCCCGAGACCAAACGACGGCTCAAGAACCTGATGGATGTCACGGGCCTGACCTCAGATCTTGCCGTGACCAGTGCGCCAGAGGCCAGCTATGAACAGCTGCGTCGCGTCCACCCGGCGCTGTACCTTGATGCGTTCAAGGCCCTGTCGGATGCGGATGGGGGTGAGATGGGCCACCACGCCCCCTTTGCCAAAGGCGGGTACGAGATTGCGGCGCTGTCCGCTGGGTTGGCGATTGGAGCCGTTGACGCGGTGCTGAACGGGGCGCACGCAAACGCCTACGCGCTGAGCCGTCCACCGGGACACCACTGCCGGTCCGAGGGGCCTATGGGCTTTTGCCTGTTGGCAAATATCGCCATCGCCATTGAGGCGGCCAAAGCCACGCAACCTGATCTGCGTGTGGCTGTGCTGGATTGGGATGTGCATCACGGCAATGGGACCGAGGCGATTTTTTACGACCGCTCCGACGTCCTCACAATCTCCTTTCATCAAGAGGGGAATTACCCGCTGACCACCGGCGGCATTGACGACCGTGGTGCGGGTGAGGGTGTTGGCTACAACTTCAACGTGCCGCTGCCTGCGGGCGCGGGCCACACCGCGTATCTGCACGCCATGGACCGCATCGCCATTCCGGCGATCGAGGCGTTTGCGCCAGACCTGATCATCGTCGCCTGCGGCTACGACGCGGCCGCCATTGACCCGCTTGCGCGAATGCTCGCCACGGCCGACACGTTCCGCGAGATGACGCATAAAATTCAGATATGCGCTGAACAGATATGCGCCGGACGGCTCGTGCTTGTTCACGAGGGCGGATATTCCGAGGTGTACGTCCCGTTTTGCGGTCACGCCACGCTTGGGGCGCTGTCGGGGAGCAAGATTGCTGCGCCCGATCCGATGGCGCGCGCCTTGCAGTCGCGTCAACCCGGCGCGCGGCTTGATGCCTTTCTTATCAGTGAGATAGACCGCATGGCAGGCGTTCTTGGCCTTGACACCCCTTGACCTTTTCCCTGTTTGGACCGACATGGAACAGGATGTATGTAAAAAGGCGTAACATATGCCCACCCCATCCCCCGAGACGCTAGATTTCCTGCTGACCCGCCGGTCGCGGCCTGCCAAGACGTTGCAAGTCCCTGCGCCGGACCGGGATGCGTTGATGCCGTTGCTCAGGGCTGCGGCGCGGACACCGGACCATGGTAAACTGGAGCCGTGGCGGTTCATTGTGCTGGAGGCTGGGGCCATGCCACGGCTGGCAAGCGCGGTCGAGGCGTGCGGCACCGCATTGGGCAAGAGCGCCGAGGACATTGCCAAGGCGCGGGCGCAGTTTGATCAAGGGCACCTTGCCGTTGCAGTGATCGAGGTGCAGAAACCGTCCGAGAAAATTCCTGCGATCGAAATGACTTACTCCGCTGGGGCTGTTTGTCTGGCACTTCTGAATGCGGCACTTGCGGCCGGGTGGGGGGCCAATTGGCTCAGCGGGTGGCCCAGCCACGATCGCGGCTTCTGCCAAGAGGCGCTGGGGCTAGCGGATCACGAACGTGTCGCCGGGTTTATCCATATCGCAACCGAAACCAACGCGCCGCCGGATCGCCCGCGCCCGGATTTGACCACAGTGACGGAATGGGTCAGCGCATGATCGTTAACGCCTTTCTCAGCGCATTGGGTCAGCTTGGCGACCCACGGTTCCGCCGCGTTCTCCTGATTGGATTTGCCTTGACCATCGCGCTCTTGGTTGCGGCAACGTCGGGATTTGTCTGGCTGGTAGGGTGGCTGACAGCAGACAGCGTCGACGTGCCATGGATCGGCACCATTACGTGGCTGGACGATGTGCTGACGTGGGCGTCTTTCTTTGTGTTTCTGGTCCTGTCGATGTTTCTTATGATACCGGTCGCTTCGGTCATTACGTCCATGTTTCTGGATGACGTGGCGGGTGCGGTCGAGGACCGGCATTATGCGCATCTGCCTGCCGCTAAGGGGACAGGTTTTGGCGACGGGCTGGTCGATACAGTGAATTTTCTGGGCGTTTTGGTGGCCGCCAATATCGTGGCGATCATCCTTTATGTGTTCCTGCCGTTTGGCACGGTCTTCATCTTTTGGGGACTAAACGGTTTTTTGCTGGGGCGTGAATACTTCACTCTGGTGGCCATGCGCCGCGTGGGCCGGGCCGAGGCCAAGGTACTGCGCCGCGAACATGTGGGCACGATCTGGATCGCGGGCACGCTGATGGCGATCCCGCTGACCATTCCGTTCCTGAACCTCGTGATCCCGATCTTGGGTGCCGCCACGTTCACCCATATCTACCACCAGCTTACAGCGGGTCGTCCGGTGTCAAATCCAGAAAGCTGAGATTGCTAAGCGAGATCCAGCCCGACAGGATAATGCCCGCCGTGATTGCCCAGATGACCAGCGCCACCCACGTGACGATCCACGCCTTGCGCTTGGTGTGATGATGCTCTGGCGCGCCTGCGTGCGTGCCGGGTTCGACCTTTCCAAGGTCGCCCTGGGTCTGCACCTTGATCGGCAACGCGATCAGAAAGCACATCCACCAGATCACCGCATAGAGAACGAGGGCAGAGGTGATGCCCATCAGACTTGCTCAAGTTCGGTCAGGGTGCCGTTCATATCCTTGGGATGCAGGAACAGGACGGGTTTCCCATGCGCGCCGATCTTGGGCTCGCCATTGCCCAGCACCCGCAGGCCGCTGGCCTTGAGGTGGTCGCGCGCAGCGATGATGTCGTCCACCTCGTAGCAGACGTGGTGAATGCCGCCCGAGGGGTTCTTTTCCAGAAATCCGTTGATCGGGCTGTCATCGCCCAGCGGGTACAACAGTTCGATCTTGGTGTTGGGCAGTTCGATGAAAATGACGGTGACGCCGTGGTCGGGTTCATCCTGCGGCGCGCCGACATTGGCGCCAAGGGCGTTGCGATATTGCTCTGCTGCGGCTTCGAGGTCAGGCACGGCGATGGCCACGTGATTCAGACGTCCGATCATCTCAATTCTCCTATGGGAATAAGGCTAGGGCCTTATGGCGACGGGACAAGGCGGCTGCAAGAGCAGGCGTTAACCGCCTGTTAGTCACGGGGGCTTAACGATTGAGTCGTACCCTGTGATGGAGGATGACATGGACTCTGACGACCCGTTCAAGCCGACCTATCCCGCCCCAACGTCTATGCGTCCGCTGTTGGGCCTGACCGTTTTGGTGATCGAAGACAGCCGCTATGCGTGCGAGGCCTTGCGATTGCTTTGTTTGCGCAGCGGTGCGCGCATTCGACGCGCTGACACGATGCGCGCGGCACGGCGGCACCTGCAGGTCTACCGCCCCAGTGTGGCAATTATCGACGTGGGTCTGCCCGATGGAAACGGCGCGGAACTGATACAGGAACTGGTCCAGGGTCAACACCGCCCGGAGGTCGTTCTTGGCACCTCAGGCGATGTGGACGCAGAAGAGCAGGCGCGTGATGCAGGGGCCGATGGGTTCTTGCCCAAGCCGGTGACATCCCTCGCAGTTTTCCAAGAGGCGATCCTGGCCCATCTGCCTGCGGATCGGCGGCCCGTGGGTCCCCGCGCCCTGTCCCAAGAAGAGGTGCAGCCTGATCCGATAGCCTACCGTGACGACATGGCGCATGTGGCCGACATGCTGGAAGAGGCGAATGACGCACGCACGGTGGATTATGTGGCGCAATTCGTGTCCGGCGTGGCGCGCAGTGCCGATGACAGCGATCTGGCCATGGCCGCAGAGGCGTTGGCGGCAAAGCGTGCCCGCGGTGACGGCGCCGCGTCGGAAATGGCGCGTATTGCGGGGCTGGTTCAGGATCGTCTGTCGGAGAAGGTCGCGATCTGAACCGCCGGACAGTTCACCCCGGTGCGAGGCTGGGATCATCGGCCTCGCGGACCAACTGGGTCAGATCGGACAGACGCTCGCGCTGCTGTCCATCGCCGTCAAAATTCGACGGGTTGAGCCATGCGCCAAACGCTTCTTTGAGCGCGGGCCATTCCGTGTCGATGGCGGCAAACCACGCGGTGTCCCGGTTTCGTCCTTTGACCACAGCGGCCTGCCGAAAGATGCCTTCGTAGCTGAACCCGAACCGTTGGGCCGCACGCCGGGACCCTGCGTTCAGCGCATCGCACTTCCATTCGAACCGGCGGTACCCCGCTTCGAAGGACCACGCCATCATCAGGTAGATCGCCTCAGTCGCGGCGGGGCTGCGTTGCAAGAACGGGCTAAAGTTGATGTGGCCAACCTCAATACTGCCAGCATTGGGGTTGATCCGCAGATAGCTCGCCACACCTTCGAACGCGCCCGAGGACAGATTGAAGATTGCATAGAATTGAAGGTCCGGCGCATTTTCCATTTCGCGCACCCAGCGATGGTACTGTGCCGCCGATGAAAAAGGGCCGTAGGGCAGGAAATCCCACACATGATCGTGCCCCACATAAGACCGAAACAGCAGCGCGGCATGGCGCTCTGCCTCAAGCGGTTCCAGCCGGACATAACGCCCGGTCAGCTGCGCCTGCGGGTCCGGGCGCGACGGCGGCGTCCAGTTGGGCACAGGGCCGTGGTGGGGCTGATAGCGGGCCTTCATGGGCGGACGTTAGGCGGAGAACCGCCCAAGGCCAAGCCGCTTTTGCAGCGCTCAGAGCAGGAGGCCGGGATTGTTGCCCATGTCGAGGCCGGGAAAGACTGACCCTTCGAGCGTCGCCCGGTCCAGACCCATGAGACTGCGCATGATCCATGCCACGTGGGCGCGCACATCGCGCGTCGGCATCAGGTCGCGGTTCTGGTAGAGATCGCCGGACTGCAATCCGGGCCAGTCACCATGCACACGACCGCCTCGCACAGCGCCACCGGCCAGCACCATCATGCCGCCCGTGCCGTGATCCGTGCCGCCCGATCCGTTCTCGCGTGCGGTGCGCCCGAACTCGGTCATGGCGACGATGGCGGTCTTGTCCCATACATCCCGTGCCATGCGTTTGCGCAGGGTGATCAATGTCTCTGACAGTTGGGTCAACGCGCGGGGCAGGGCATTGCGCTGCGCTTTGTGCGTATCCCAACCGTTCAGGGAAAATGCAGCAATCCGGGCCTCATCGTTCAGCCGCTCTGCGGCGAAATCGGCTATGCGTTCATGTGCGCCCTTGCGCTGTTTGCCAGAGGCGACGGCGGCCTCCTCTTCGAGCGAGGCCAGCAGTTGCGCCTCTTGCCACGCGGCGTGGATCGCCGGGTCGCGTTCGGTCACCAAATCCATCAAGCGCTGCGCTTGCGGGCTCAGACCCAGCTCGGCTTCGGGCGACCAGTTGGCGACATCGGCACGCCCTTGCAAAAGGCGCATGTCGCTGCGCCCGATGGCATAGGCCGTTTGCGCAGTGAGGCCCGGCACGGCCTGCAGCATCCGGTTCAGCCACCCGTCGCGCACGCCAGCCAGCGTGTCGGTCCCCGCTTCGAGCAGGTCCTGCCCGTCAAAGTGGCTGCGTTTGTCGCGATAAGGGGTCGAGACGGCCTGCACGAAACCCAACTGTCCCTTGCCCCACATCCGCATCAGCGGCTCCAGTGTCGGATGCAGCGCATAAAAACCATCGAGATCATGCGCACCCCTGTCCGGGCCGCCGCCGAGCCCGGGGCGCAAATCCCGCAAAGCAGGATCGCCATAGGGCCGCACCACGTCGAGACCGTCCATGCCGCCGCGCAGGATGATCACCACCAGCCGCGCCTCCCACGGGGTCGCGGCAAAGGTGACGGGTGTGATCAGCGGGCTCGCGGCCAGCGAACACCCGACAAAGCCGGTGCGTTGCAAAAAGGCGCGGCGGGACATGGGGCTGGTCATCGGGCGGCCTCCTTAACGGCGCTGAAACGCGGGGGACATCAGAACAAGGCCGATGGCCTCGGATTTGCTTTCGGCGGCTGCGGCGGCAAAACGCACGGCATCATCCGCCCGTGCTCCAAGCACGTCGTCCACGAACCGGCGCGGGTCCGGTAGGACGCGCAGGATGTATTCGGGCGCGGCCATGGCCCATTCGACCCGTCCGGCAAGGCCTTGCGGCGTGATCCAGTGGCTGTCCTGTTCGGGCCACCCGTCCGGGCCGATGGGACGCTGCCATTCTTGGCCCATCCGTGTCAGGGGCGCGGAAAACACCAGCCGCATATTCTTTTCACCAAAACGCATCAACAGGTCTTGGGGCACGGCGAGGCTGCGCAGGGCAGAACACATGAAGTCCTGCGGCGGTTTGATATTGCTGAGCTCGGTCGACCATGCGGACGGATGGTTCAGCAGTACTTCGTAAAGCGCGATCAGGGTGCCCCCGCTGTCGCGATACGCAGCCTCAAGCGCGGTCACCAGCGCCGGATCGGGCGTGTCGGACACGAAATGCACGGCAAGCTTGCGCGCCAGATGTGCCGCCGTGGCCGGATGCGCGGCCAGATCGGACAGCACCGCGCGGACCGGTCCGACCGTTGCATCGTCAGCATAGGTTTGCCCCAGCACGGTTTCCGGTCCGGGTTCCGCGAATTTCGGGCGGAACACAAAGCCATGTTCCGGAGCAAATGACAGGCCGGTGAACAATTCCGCCAGTTCGCGCACGTCCGTCTGGGTGTACGGGCCGCCCACGCCAAGCGTGTGCAATTCAAGCACCTCGCGGGCGAGGTTTTCGTTCAGGCCTGCGTTCTTTTTCTTGGACTGGGCACGTTGGCTGCCCGGCCCCATGGATTGGCTCTGATCGAGATAGTCGAGCATCAGGGGGTGGGTTACGGCGGCTTGCAGCATGTCCTCGAACCGGCCGGTGATATGCGGGCGGATCGCCTCTTGGACATAGGGGGAGGTCGCGCGGCGGATCACGCCGCGTTTGCCATGGGCGGTGAAATGATCGGACCAGAAAGCCACTAGCCGCTCGCGAAAGGCATCCTCGGTCCAGATCCGGCGCAACAGGACATGCCCGGCCCATGTCAGCCCATCCTTGCGCGCGGCGGCGTTCAATTCGTTGCGCCGTTTCTTGGCCGCCTCGGCGGCGGGCGTGCCACGGTTCTTGCGGCGGATCTGCGCGGCCTTGGCCACTTCGATCATGCGCAGGCGGAATGTGTCAAAAGGTTCGATCGGGTAGGTGTCGGCCATCGTGTCGGGCCCTTGCAGGCGCGCCAGCATCGCTGTGGCATCGCGCGGCGCAGCGACATGTGGCGACAGGCCATAGCCAAACCGGATTTCGGCCAGTTCTGGATCGAAAGCGCGCACGGATCTGTCCTTTGCCTGTGGTCCTGTTACAGAAGATAGCGACGCGGCTGCGGGTTTTCATCCGACGACTGTGTGATGCGCGCCGAATTGCCGGATCAGGTCGCGGCATCCTTCCATCGGGCCGACAGGGTGCGCAGGGCGTTTGCAAGCATCAACAGGTCCAGCCCGGTGGCGACAAACCGCGCCCCCCAGTCGAGGACATCCTGCGTGAATTCCGGCGTGGTGGCCAACACACCGGGGGCTTTGCCCGCCGCCTCAATGCGCTGGAAAGCATCCTTGATCGTGGCCTGCACGTCGGGGTGGGTGAGTTGACCCATATGCCCCATATCGGCGGACAGGTCCGCCGGGCCGATGAACACGCCGTCGATGCCGTCCACGGCGAGGATCGCGTCAAGATTGGCAATGCCGGCACGGTTTTCGACCTGAATGAGCAGACAAATCTGGTCATCGGCGGTGGGGCCATAGTCGGTGATGGATCCGAACCGGCTGCACCGCGCGCCGGAATAGCCGACCCCGCGCGCGCCCGTGGGTGGATAGCGGACGGCATCCACCAGTTGCTGCGCCTGCTGAGCGGTTTCAACCATGGGCACGAGGACGGTTTGCGCACCGGCGTCAAGCACTTGCTTGATGATCCAGGTTTCGCCCACAGGGACCCGGACGGCGGCGTGGCTGTCTGAGGATTCCAGAGCCATTAACTGCATCCGCATCTTGGAGATATCGTAGGGTGTGTGTTCACCGTCGATCAGCAGCCAGTCAAACCCTGCGGTGCCCGCAATTTCCGTGGCCAACGGATCACCGAGAGAGAGCCAGCAGCCGATGACGGTGCGGCCTGACGTAATAGCGGCCTTGAACGGGTTTATGGGGGCTGGCATGGCGATCTCCTTTGGGTCTTGGCGCACCATACGCCGCTTTGGTTCCGTGGCTACTGTCGAATTGAGGCGCATACGCGCCACACAGTTTTAGACATCCGCTTTCAGCGGATGGGATTGCCTCCGGCGGTGGTATTTTTGGTCAGAAGAAGATCAGAGGACTTTGATCACGTCCTTTTCCACTGCCAGCATGTAACCGCGGCGGGCGATGTTCTTGACCAGAAGTTCGCTGACGATCTGGTTGCCGAGCGTGTCGCGCAGACGTTTGATGCGCGTGGCACCGGCAGCCTCTTCGCAGTCGGCGGCGCACCGGCCCGAGATCATCCCTTCGATTTCGGAGCCGGACAGGACGTCGTCATCCATGCGGGCCTCGGCGAGGATCGACATGGTTTCCATCGCCGCGTCGGTGAGTTTGAAACCGAGGTTGTTGAGGAAGACAGTGTTTTCCTCGCGACTGATCAGCAGCGAATTGACCTGAATTCCCACCCGTTCAATCTGGGCCATGCGCCGGTTGAAGCCCACCAGCAGGATCAGGAAGACTAGCGCCGCGATCATCATGCCGGTGGCAAACACCAGCAACACAAAGATCACCAGCCGGTAACTGGCCAATGTGTCTGCAAATGCGGTGCCGGATTGGGCGAGGATTTCCAGCAGCTTGATTTCGGCCTGTCCGGTGAGATCTGCGTTTTCGATGAACATCGCCTCGACACGTGCGTCGAATGCGCCGCTGTCGGGCAGGGTCAGGAACAGCAACAGTGCCGCCGCGATCAGCAATGCAAGGATGCTGCCGATGCCGATGGCTACCAGACGGCCTCCGGTGCGGCGAATGTCAGAAGCGGAGGTAGTATTGTCCTGCACTGTCTTTCCTTTGATCGAGACCTTCGGGACCAAACACGGACTGGACCTGCAACAGGGTCCAGCCTTGGGCTGTCAGGCGTGGTGCCAGTTCGCGGGTGGCGGACCCCGTATCGCAGGCTCCGCCGATTTGCGCGACCCCGTAGTGCAGGCGCAGGGGGGCGTCCTTCTTGGCCTTGTATTCGGCGTAGCATTGGGCCTGTGCGGTGCCGGCGCAGGCCAGCGCGATGAGGAGGGAGAGGGCAAAGCGTGTCATGGCACCAAATTGCGGCGGGTTGCCGGGATATTCAATAACATAAGGGCCTTGACCGGTCTGATATCCGATAACAGAGGCCTGTTATTGCCTGTCTGAGGGGGATGGCCCCAGCTTGGGATCACCAGCGAATACGTCACGGCTCGCACACCCAAAAGACAAGGACCTCTCTCATGATCTTGCGTATACAGAAACATGTCATTGCCACCATCGCCGCTGTTGCGATTGCGGTTACCGGATTTTCAGCCGCCCCGGCGCGGGCGGGTGATGATGAAGCCGCCGCCGCGATTGCCGCGTTGCTTGGTTTGGCCGTCATCGGTGCGGTGATTGCCGACAAACGCAAGGACAAGAAAGAACGGCGCGAAGTGTCGCGGCCCCGTGATCCCCGGCCCCTGCCGCCCCGCGTCAGCCGCAAACTGTTGCCGCAGGAATGCCTGCGCAGCTTTCACACCGATCACGGCAAGCGCCGGATCTTTGGGCAGCGGTGTCTGCGCCACAATTATGGGTTTGTGAACAGTTTGCCGCGTCAATGTCATCGTGAGTTCTACACGGATCGCGGATGGCGCCAAGGGTACAGCGCGCGCTGCCTGAATCGTCACGGATACCAGTTGGCCCGCCGGTAAGAGCGGGCAGGCGGGCCGCCTTGTCCCCAAACTTGCGGTCCAACTGAGAAAGAGCGGTGTTCGGGCACCGCTCTTTTTTCTGTGGACGGTGCTTGTGGTTGTGGGTGGGATCAGAGTTTTATGCCTCCGGCGGGGATTTTTTGGGGACAAAGACGGGCGATGCCGGATCTTGCATTTGAATTGGAGATCGGCGGGCGTGTCGCTGGGGTCGATGAGGTTGGGCGCGGGCCGCTGGCCGGGCCGGTGACCGCCGCAGCGGTTGTGCTGGATCTGGCACATGTGCCCGAGGGTCTCGATGATTCCAAGAAGCTGAGCGCCAAGCGGCGCAATGCATTGTGGGACGAGATTCTGGCTTTTGCGGATGTGTCGGTGGCGCACGCGTCGGTGGGCGAGATTGACCGGTTCAACATTCTGCGCGCCTCGCATCTGGCAATGGTGCGGGCGGTGGCGGGGCTGTCGGTGCCGCCCGATCACGTGTTGGTGGACGGACGCCACGTGCCCAGCGGCCTGCGCTGTCCGGCGACGCCGTTGATCAAGGGAGACACCCGTTCGGTCAGTATTTCGGCGGCCTCAATTGTGGCCAAAATATGTCGCGACCGGATCATGGTGGATTTGGCGCAACAGCATCCCGGTTATGGCTGGGAGACAAACATGGGATATCCGTCAAAAAGCCACAGATTGGCGCTTGAGAAACTTGGCGTAACCCCATGGCATAGAGTTTCGTTCAAGCCGGTCCACAACATCTTGTATCAAGAAAAATTCTCAACTGATTGATTCAAAAAAGAAATTGACCACGAATCGCCTCTGACTCATCTTGGGGTCAACCAACGAGCGCACAAGCGCCGGGGACAGAGGCAGACGATGACGAAACATGTAAAGGGCGCCGAGGCGCTTCCCTTGAACCAAATTCTTGCTGGCGATTGCATTGAACTGATGCAGTCTTTGCCTGCGAATTCGATCGACCTGATCTTTGCGGATCCACCCTATAACCTGCAGCTCAAGGGCGATTTGCACCGCCCGGACAATTCCAAAGTGGATGCGGTCGACGACCATTGGGACCAGTTCAATTCGTTCCGGGCCTATGACGAGTTCACCACGGCGTGGCTCAAGGCGGCGCGGCGCTTGCTCAAGCCTGATGGGGCGATCTGGGTTATCGGCAGCTATCACAATATCTTCCGCGTCGGCTCTGCGTTGCAAAACGAAGGGTTCTGGATCCTGAACGACGTGGTGTGGCGCAAATCAAACCCGATGCCCAATTTCCGCGGCAAGCGGTTCACCAACGCGCATGAGACGATGATTTGGGCGGGCAAGTCCGAGACATCAAAGTACACGTTCAACTACGAAGCGCTCAAGGCGCTGAACGAGGGCATTCAGATGCGCAGCGACTGGGTTCTGCCGATCTGCACTGGTCACGAACGGCTCAAGGACGCGGCGGGTGACAAGGCGCACCCGACACAAAAGCCCGAGAGCCTGCTGCACCGGGTGCTGGTCGGATCGACCAATCCCGGCGACGTGGTGCTGGACCCGTTCTTTGGCACCGGCACAACCGGAGCCGTGGCCAAGATGCTGGGCCGCGAATTCATCGGGATTGAGCGCGAAGAAACCTATCGCAAGGTGGCCGAAGCGCGCCTTGCCAAGATCCGCAAGTTCGACAAGGAGGCACTGACCGTGTCCGCCTCCAAGCGCGCCGAGCCGCGCGTGCCCTTTGGCCAATTGGTCGAACGCGGCATGTTGCGCCCGGGCGAAGAGCTTTATTCCATGAACAAGCGTCACAAGGCCAAGGTGCGCGCCGACGGCACGCTGATCGGGGACGACATCAAGGGGTCGATCCATCAGGTTGGTGCCCATCTGGAAAACGCGCCCAGCTGCAATGGCTGGACCTACTGGTGCTTCAAACGCGATGGCAAGACTGTGCCCATCGACGTGCTGCGCCAGCAAATCCGGGCCGAAATGCACGACTAGACATTTACGAAACACCGCCAGGTGCCTGCGGCCTTACCCAAGGCTATGCCATGGGCACTGCAACTCAGGCCCCGCCAGATTTGGCGGGGCTTTTTTTGTTCATCGACACTACATTGGGACTGGCAGTCGCAAAAAGGCGCACAGGATGGTTGATCTCAGCACCACTCGCTTTCCGGTTAGACGGTCCACAGAAGAGGCGGAAGTGCCCACCCACCGCCACGCGCAAGAGGCGCTGGCGCGCAACAAACGCGAAGGGATGGACCTTGCCGTCAAGGCGCGCATTGGGGCGCTGTCGGCCACGGCAGTGCTGTTGGTGTTTCTGAACCCGAACTGGGATGTGCTGTGGTATCATGCCTTGCTGTTGGCGCTGGTGTTTGTCGGGCTGGCGCAGCGGCGGGTGGGGCGTGTCGGTCAATCGCGCGCCGAACTGGCGCTGCTCTTTGCCGATCTGGTGCTGATGACTGCGGCGCTGCTGATACCCAATCCATTTTCGACCGAGGCGATTCCTACGGCGATGATCTTTCGATTCGAGGTTTTTCAGTACTTCACGATCATCCTTGCGGCGGGGGTTCTGACCTATTCATGGCGTACCATAATCGCGATCGGCAACTGGACTGCGGCGCTTTGGCTGCTGGGTGCGGCCTGCGTCTGGCTGTTCGGACGGACATATCCGGAATTGGGCGTGGCGATGCAATCGGTGTTCCCGGGCAATCCCGATCTTGCGCATCTCTTCGACCCCAATTCGGTCAACTGGGATTTGCGGATTCAAGAGGTCATCGTGTTCTTTATCGTGGCGGCGATCCTTGCCGTGGCCGTGCGCCGCTATCAGATGCTGGTCCTCGACAGTGCCGAAATGGCGCGCGAGCGGACCAATCTGGCCCGCTATTTTTCGCCGTCGATGGTCGATGAACTGTCGACCAAGGACGAACCGCTGGGCCAAATTCGCAGTCACGACGCGGCGGTGCTCTTTGTGGATATTGTCGGGTTCACCACCTATTCCGACGGTCGATCCGCGCAGGAGGTGATCGCGACGCTACGCGCCTTTCATGCCCGGATGGAGAGCGAGGTATTCGCCCATGGTGGGACATTGGACAAATATCTGGGTGACGGGCTCATGGCGACATTTGGCACGCCCTTGCCATTGCCGGGTGACGCCAAACGCGCCTTGGCCTGTGTGCGGGCGATGGCCGACCGGATGGAGGCGTTGAACACCGAGCGCCGCGCCGATGGCCTGCCCGAGATTGACGCGCGGTTCGGGCTGCATTTCGGTACGGTCGTGCTGGGCGATATCGGGGCCAACCGGCTGGAATTCGCGGTTCTGGGCGACACGGTGAACGTGGCCAGCCGGCTTGAGGCGATGACGCGCGCGCTGGATGTGCGTGCGGTGGTCAGCGATGCCGTGATCAATGCGGCGGGTGACAACACGGGACTGCGCCGGGCCGCCGATCAACCGGTGCGCGGCGTCGCCGATCCGGTGTCTGTCTGGGTACTGGATTAGCCACCAATTGATACGGATCAGGGCGCGCCCCCGTCAGACCTGCCATCCTGTCTACGTCAACACATGGGAGAGGCGACATGAAACACTTGATCACACTTGCGGCTTTGCTCTTGCCGGCGGCTGTGGACGCGCAGGATCTCGAACGGGGGGAACAGCTGTTCTGGATGCATTGTGCGGCGTGCCACGGGACCGAAGGGCGCGGCGACGGACCTATGGCACCGGCCATGCTGGTGCAGCCGCGGAACCTGACCGTTCTGGCTGCAGAAAACGACTTTGTCTTTCCGACCGAACGTGTGATCCGTCGTATCGACGGCACCGACCCGCTGGTCAGCCACGGGTCCGAGATGCCGGTCTACGGGCCATTCTTTGCGGTGGATGACACGCCGACCAAGACCGAAACCGGGCAGCCCATTATGACCTCGTCCCCGGTGGTTGATCTGGTGGCCTATCTCAAGACGTTGCAGGCAGACGACTAGGGCGCGTCCGCCTTTGGGTCTTCGAGCAACTCAACCTCGACAAAGGCGCATTCAAAGTCGTTGCCGTTGATCACGTCGTGCTCCACCCCCAGCGTGCGGTAGTAGGGCACGCCGTTCTGCATCTGCGCCGTGGTGCGTTCGCCGTTGCCCAGATCAATCTCGAGTGTGCCGTCAAACAGGGGGATCACCACGTAGTCATAGGCGTGGCGGTGCCAGCCCGTGTTGTCCCCGCGCTTGGCAAAGCGCCACTCGGTGACGCGCACCCGGTCATTGTCGATCCGGATGGTGGGGGTTGCGGTGCCTGCGGTGGAACACATGGCAGGCTATCGTGGCAGAGGGTTGGCGGCCTTGTTGTAGGCAGACCAGTCGGTGATCTCGGGATAGTACATCTCGCGCCATTTGCGCACGCGCGGGTTCATCACGCGCCGCCACAGGGACGGGATCATCGCCGCAATGGTCATCACCGGATAGCCATAGGGCAATTGCGGCGCCTCATCGGCGGAATAGGTCTGCAAGATGGGAAAGCGGCGGTCGGGTTTGTAGTGGTGGTCGGAATGGCGTTGCAGGTTGATCAGCAGCCAGTTTGACGCCCGTTGCGCGGCATTCCACGAATGGCGCGGCTGGACGTGTTCGTATTTGCCTTCGCCCAGATGTTTGCGGGTCAGCCCGTAATGTTCGACGTAGTTCACCAGTTCCAGCTGCCAGATGGCAACACCCGCCTGAAGGAGGAACAGGCCAATCCCGGCCCATCCACCCAAGACAAAGGCCAGCACAAGGCACGCGGCTTGCAGCGCGGCATATTTCCAGAAGGGGTTCGATTTGTCTGTCGCGGGCAGGTTCTTGCGCGCCAGCATCGCCTTTTCCGCGCCCAGTGCGCTCAGGAAACACTGTTTCAGGACGCGCGGGTAAAAGCGGTAAAAGCTTTCGCCCATGCGCGCCGTGACCGGATCGCGCGGGGTCGCGACATAGCGGTGATGCACCAGCAGATGTTCAGACCGGAAATGGGAATACAGCACCATCGCCAGCAGCACGTCCGCCATCCAGCGCTCCAGCCTGTTCTTCTGGTGCATCAGTTCGTGCGAATAGTTGATGCCGACCGTCCCGGTGATCACGCCAACGCCAAAGAAAACGGCGATTTTTTCCACGGTGTTCAGGTGCTCTGCCGGAGCCACGTACCAGATCAGGCCGAACAACATCAGGAATTGCAGCGGTGCCCACGCCACGGTGATGGCCCGATACCAGAACATGTCGTCTTCGGACGTCTCAAGATCGGCGTTGTCGGTGTTTAAGCCAATTGCCAGATCAAGAAGCGAAAACAGGTACCATGTCACCACCGGCAGCAACAGCACCGTCCAGCCGCCATAGGCCGCGCTGATAAAGGCCAGCGGCAGCAGCAGGAGGGACATCCAGAAGGGCAGCGCGTTCTGAAAACGGGCGACCTGTTGTGGGGGCAGGATCATGGTGTGGTCCTTTTGGGTTTTGCGCACGGTGCCTGTGTAACGGGGTGCCGTGCGACCTGCCAAGTGTGACGCTGCGCGCATCGCTTCATTTTCGGGTGAGATCAAAGGCCTTGCGCATCACCGTGGGCAGGTCCGAGGGGCTGAACCGTTCATGCGGGACAAAATGGCCGCGATCCGGGTCTGCCGTCATCGGCAGCGCTGCAATCATCACGTCCAGCATCAGGTGAAAATGCGTGAATGTGTGCCTGACTTCGCCGGGCACCATGCGCCAATCGGCATCCACGGGCGGTGCAGTGGGCCGCGCGCCGGTGGCCGCCACCCAGTCCGATCCGGGCCAGCCCAACATGCCGCCCAGCAATCCCTTGTCAGGCCGCGTTTCCAGCAACCACGCACCGTCCACGCGCTGGCCGATATAGACGGTGCCGTGGCGCACCGGCTTGGCCTGTTTGGGCGTCTTTTTCGGCAAATCTTGCGCGGTGCCTGCCACCCGCGCCGCACAGGGGGCGTGCCACGGGCAAATGCCGCAGGCGGGTGATTTGGGCGAACAGATTGTAGCGCCCAGGTCCATGACCGCCTGCGCATAGTCTCCGGGCCGCTCTGCCGGTGTCAGCGCTTCGGCGTGGGCGGTCAGGATCGGTTTGGCGGCGGGCAGGGGTGTGTGTTCGTCGTGCAAGCGCGCCATCACCCGCTCAACATTGCCGTCCACCACCACATGAGGCAGGTCAAATGCGATGGAGGCGATGGCCCCGGCGGTATAGGGCCCGATCCCCGGTAGCCTCAGAAGCGCCGCGTGATCCGCCGGAAACGCGCCGCCATGCTCTTTGACCACAACGCGCGCGCATTTCAGCAGGTTGCGGGCGCGGGCGTAATACCCAAGCCCCGCCCACGCGGCCATGACATCGGCATCTTCGGCAGCGGCCAGATCGCTTACTGTGGGCCACCGGGTGATGAAGGCGCGAAAATACGCTGTCACCGCCGCCACGGTGGTCTGTTGCAGCATGATTTCGCTCATCCAGACGGCATATGGATCGGGCCGCACACCGGCGGCCTTGTCGGCAGGTGGCACGCGCCACGGCATTTTGCGCGCGTGCACATCGTACCAGCCCAGCAATTCGGCGGACAAGTCACGCACGTGTTATGTTCCTTCCGGTCGTCATGGCTGGTGCCTGCCCCCACATCCGCTATGTTCACAACTGAGTGACAGGGAACATAGCCATGGCCACGCGCCGCGCCACAACATTCGGGTTCAAACGGACAGCAAACCTGCTGACCGGACAAATCCGGTCGGCCAGCGCGGCCAAGGGGTTTGCCCAAAGCCGTTTGCTCACCCAATGGGCCGAAGTGGCGGGACCCGACGTCGCCGCGATCTCGCGCCCGGTCGAGGTCAGTTATGGCCGTGGGGGCATGGGGGCGACACTGACCCTGCTGACCACGGGCGCGCAGGCGCCGATGCTCGAAATGCAAAAGGAACAGCTGCGCGACAAGGTCAACGCCGTCTATGGCTACAACGCCATTGCGCGCATCCGCATCACCCAAACCGCCGCCACCGGATTTGCCGAAGGGCAGGTGGCCTTTGACCGCCCCGCGCCCGAAGCGCCCAAGGCACCGCCAAAACCCACGCCCGCCGCCACTGATCTGGCCGCGCCGGTCGAGGATGGCGACCTGAGGGCCGCGCTGGAACGGCTGGGCACGAACATTCTGAACAAATCGCATGAAGGACAAC
The DNA here is from genome assembly GCF_947503385.1 of uncultured Tateyamaria sp. GTDB lineage: Bacteria > Pseudomonadota > Alphaproteobacteria > Rhodobacterales > Rhodobacteraceae > Tateyamaria. The sequence goes on along the minus strand of NZ_CANNDO010000001.1, from coordinate 67,782 downwards.
GCTCATGACACGTTTTCTGGTGCCCCTCGTGGCCATCGCCGTCGGCATCGGCGGGTATTACCTGTGGAGCAGCATGGGCGCAGGCCCGTCCCCGCAGCAACAGGCGCAAGCGGAACAACTGCTGGGTGCGGCCAATGCGCAAACCACAGGCGAGGATATCGACACGTCTTCGGTGATTGAAATGCAGTTGGGCAACCCGGACGCGCCCGTTACCGTCATCGAATACGCAAGCTACACCTGCCCGCACTGCGCGCGTTTCCACGAAGGCGCGTACAAGCAGCTCAAGGCGGACTATATCGACACGGACAAGATCAACTTTATCTACCGCGAGGTTTATTTTGACCGCTTTGGCCTCTGGGCGTCGGCCATTGCGCGCTGCGCGGGCACACCCGAAAGCTTCTTTGGTATCACCAATATGCTTTACGCCACGCAGGCCGAATGGAGCCGTGCAGGTGGCGGCGACCCGTCGGCCATTGTCGAAGAGTTGCGCAAGGTCGGGCGTCTGGCCGGTCTTGGCAATGACGCACTCGAAGGGTGCCTGCAAGACGGTGACAACCTGCGCACGCTTGTTGCGTGGTATCAGCAGAACGCCGAGACCGATGGCATCAGTTCCACGCCCAGCTTTGTCATCAACGGGACCACGTATAACAACATGGCCTATGATGAGATGAAGCGCCTGATCGACGACGCCGCAGGCAGCTGATCGCGCGTCACATTACCGAGAAACGCCCGCCCCCTGCGCGGGCGTTTTTTTATGGCGCAGGCAGCGTATCCAGCGCCCGGTCCAGCACATCCGCATCCAAGATGGACAATCGGACAGGCAGAGTGATCACCTTGCCGCGATCCCTTGGTGCAAGGCGCGCGGCGTCTTTTTCGGTTGTGACCAGTTGCGCACCCAGTGTGCGGGCCTCGGTTTCCAGCCGTCCAAGCAGGGCGGATGACAGCGGTTCGTGATCACCCAGTGCTTCGGTGCGGACAACATCTGCGCCCAGATTGCGCAGGGTGGCAAAAAACTTGTCCGGTCGCCCGATCCCGGCAAAGGCAAGGTAGCGCCCATCGCCCCAGTCCATCCCGGTTTGCAACGGTGTGATTTCTGCCCTGATCCTTGGCGGTGCCTGTGCCGGTATCTGGCTGTCAAACGCGGCCTGCGCGGCGGCATCCCCGATGCTCAGCAACAGGTCGGCCCGGCCAAGGCCCACCTGCACCGGTTCGCGCAGTGGACCTGCGGGCAGGCACAGACCGTTGCCAAACCCGACCTCCGCATCAACCACCACGACGGACAGGTCCTGTGCCAGCGCGGGGTTTTGGAACCCGTCGTCAAGGATGATCACCGTGGCACCTGCATCCACCGCAGCCTTGGCACCGGCGTGGCGATCCCGCGCAACCCACGTGCGGGCAAAGGCCGAAAGCAGCAGCGGCTCGTCCCCGACCTGCGCGGCGCGGTGGCGCGTCGGGTCCACCTCCAGCGGTCCCGCCTCGGACCCGCCATAGCCACGGCTGACGATATGGGGCTGGTGAAACCGGTCGCGCAACCGTTCGGCCAGCGCAATGACCGTTGGCGTCTTGCCCGTGCCGCCTGCCGACAGGTTGCCGACGCACATAACGGGCACACCGACACGCGCATATGGCCCGTGTGCCAGCCGCCGCGCCGTCGCACGGGCATAGAGCGCGCCAAGCGGCGACAACGCGCGTGCGCGCAGGTCAGGCGACGACGTGTACCAAAAGCCGGGCGCGCGCATCACGCGTGTTCCTTGGCAATGCGGTCAAGCTGGTTCTGGATGCGGGATACAATACGGTCGAGGCTGTGCGCCCCTTCGGTCAACACGTCCCAGCCCGCCATCGCCATCTGCGCGGCCCGGTCCGGTGCCACCATCTGCGATACGGCAAGGCCGAGGCTGCTGGCGTCATTGATGATCCGCGCGCCTCCGGCGGTCAGCAACCGCTTGTAGGCGTCACTGTGGGTGGGCACGTATGGCCCGTAGACAATCGCGGTGCCATGCGCTGCCGCGGTGTAGGGATCGGTGTCCTCGGTTTCGGGCCCCAGCGATCCGCCCAGAAAGGCAACGGGCGAAACGCGCAGCCACAGACCCAGTTCATCCACGGCATCCGCGACCAGCACCTGCGCGTGATCGTCGGGAAAGGTGCCGTCGGACCACAGCGTGGCATTCAACCCCCGGCTGGCGGCCACATTCGTCACGCGGGGCACGGTCTCCGGGTCGGAAACCAGCAGGATGAGCAACAACCGGTGTGCGACTTTCAGAGCCTGCCGATGCGCGGCCAGCACGGTTGCAACCTCGTCGGCATGGACGTGGGCGGCGAGCCAAGTGGGCCTGCCACGCAGGGCTTCGGTCACTTCGGCCACGTCGCTGTCATGGGCGGGCAGCGTGTGACCAAAGGGGCGCAGAGGGCTTGCCAGTTCGATCTCGGTGATCGGGCGTCCCAGTTGCACCAAACGGGCAAAGGCGGGTTGCGACCGCGCCATGACCACGTCGAATTGCGCCAGCAGGCGTCGGGGCACCTCGGGCAACCACCTGTTGCGGCGGCGGTCAAACCCATCTTGGGCGGCATCGACCAAAATCATATGCGCGCCGCTTGCCTTGGCGGCCAGTACGATGTTCGGACGCATCCCGCCCCATGTCCACACAACGATATCGGGCTTCCAATGGGCAATGAATGCGTCGGCCACCTCTGGATGATCGCTGTCGATATGTTGGCGCAGGATGCCGTCGTCCGGGCCACCCGGCGGTGCAACCGGCGTGCCGGTCAGCAGCACCGCGCATTCCGGGCGCAGCGCCACCAGCCGCAGGGCGACATCCGTTATCGCCCGTCCGTTGCCCTCTTCGCCCGCGTGAATCCAGACCAGCTCGCCCTTGGGACGTGGGGTGGGCGGGGTAAAGGGCGGTGCCGTTTTGCGGCCCGACAGGGTCCGGTACGCGGTCAGCCCAAGTGATCCTCGGGTCGCAGATTTCAGCCCAGTTCCTCCGTTGCGGTGGCGGCGTTTTCTTCGTCGCGCAGCCGGTGGAGATGGGCGATGTAGTAGCGCATGTGGGCATTGTCGACGGTGCGCTGCGCCTCGGCTTTCCACGCGTTATACGCCGTCTCGTAGTCGGGAAAAATGCCGACCACATGCAGATCGTCCACGTCTTTGAACACGTTTTTCGACGGATCGACGAGTTCGCCGCCAAAGACCAGATGCAGGCGCTGGGTCATAAAAGGGATCCTTTTCGCTGGGGGCGGTGTGTGTCCCGTCGCAGTTTGCGCATCTGCCGGGCAGGGTCAAGAAACGCCGGGCACAAGGCCCGACAGCATCGCGGCGTGCAGGTCGGGTTCCGCGGCAACAACACCGTTCAGCAACGCACCTTCGGTGTTGAACCGCAACGGCGCACCCGCACGGTCCGTGACCGACCCGCCTGCCTCGGTCACGATCAGGGCCCCTGCGGCGATATCCCATTCCCACGACGGGCGCAGCGTCAGCATCCCCTCGAACCGGCCCTGTCCGACCAGTGCAAGCCGATACGCCAGCGACGGGCGATAGTGGCGGTCGCTGGCCGGGCGTCCACCGGGCCAGTTGCCGTCGTCGAAATTGGGTTTGGCCGCCAGCACGTGCGGCGGGGCATGTGTCCGGGTCACGCGCACAGGCGCATCGTTCAGGGTGGCCCCGCGCCCATGGCCCGCAGCATATAGCTTGTCGCGCAGAGGCAGGTGGATCGCGGCCGCTGTGACTTCGCCCCGATGCGCCACGGCAATCGAGATGGCCCATGTCCGCGACCCTTCGACAAAGCTGCGCGTGCCGTCGATGGGATCGACAATAAACACCGTGTCCCGGCTCAGGCGGCGGTCATCGTCTTCCGTTTCTTCGGACAACCAGCCGTAGTCTGGGCGCGCCGCCAACAGGGTGTTGCGCAGATAGGTGTCCACGGCCAGATCGGCCTCGGTCACGGGGCCTGCGCCATCCGCCTTGTCCCAGCGCCGTGCAGAGGGTCCGGCAAAGCTGGTGGCGATGCGCCCCGCCACACGCGCGGCGTGGGTCAACAGGGGCAGGTCACTGGCCGGCAAGGGTCATGCCTGACACCAAAAGCGATGGGACAACGCGGCTCAGATGCGTGCGCGCGTCATTGGCGGGAACGATCCGGCGCAGCATCTCGGGCAGGCTGCCCGCGATGGTGCATTCGTTCACAGGATAGGCGATTGCGCCGTTCTCGACCCAATGGCCCGCCGCGCCGCGGGAATAGTCGCCGGTGTTGGGGTTGATGGTCGAACCAATCATCGAGGTCACGAGCAATCCGGTGCCCATGTCCTGGATCAGGTCGGCGCGGGTGGCTGTGCCTTGGTCCAGCGCGACGTTCCATGTGCTGGGGCTGGGCGGCGCGGATGTGCCGCGCGCGGCATTCCCGGTCGAGGCCATGCCCAGCTTGCGCGCTGTGGCCAGATCCAGCGTCCAGCCCGTCAATCGACCGTCTTCGACAATCGCGCGGCGCTGCGTCGGCAGCCCTTCGGCATCAAAGGGGCGGCTGCCAGAGGCCCGTGGACGGTGCGGGTCTTCGATCAAAGTCATGCCGTCAGGCAGCACCTGTTCCCCCAAACGGTCGCGCAGCCAAGATGCGCCGCGCGACACGCTGCTGCCATTTGCTGCAACCAGCAAATGTCCAATCAGGCTGGCGGCGATCCGTTCGTCAAAGAGGACGGGATAGGCGCCGGTGGGCGGTTTGCGCGCGCCGTGGCGGGCGACGGCGCGTTCTGCGGCCTCCAGCCCGATTTCTTCGGGGGTGCGCAGGTCGCTCTGAAAGATACGGCTGTCGCCGCTGTAATCGCGTTCCATGCCGGTGCCGGTGCCCGCAATGGCCACGCAACTGGTGCCCCGATCCGTGCGCCGGTAGCCGCCGGAAAAGCCGTTTGTCGCGGCAAGCCAGACGTCCCGGCTGCTGTAGGCTGCCGTGCTTTGCTGAACCTGTGTAACGCCATCGACTGTGCGCGCGGCCGCCTCGGCGGCCAGTGCGTCCGCCTGCAACGCCTCCGGCGACGGCTCGGGCGCGGGGTCGTGCAGTTCCAGCCCCTGCGCGTCGCGTCGGTCGGTCAGCGCGCCGGGGTCGGCAAGACCCGCATACGGGTCTTCGGGGGCCTCGCGGGCCATCGCCACGGCGCGGGCCGCCATCTCTTCGATGGTGCGGGCGGAGGCGTCAGAGGTCGACACATTCGCTTGCCGCTGGCCCACGAACACCCGCAGGCCCAGATCAATCGCTTCGGCGCGTTCGGCCTGTTCCAAGGCCCCCTCGCGGACGTCGACGGATGTCGACACGCCCTGCACGACCATCGCGTCGGCGGCATCGGCCCCCGCCGCGCGTGCTGCGGTCAACATCTGTTCGGTGAGGTCGGGAAGGACGGTCATGCGCTGCTCCGTTTGGTTGCGCATGACCTAGCCGTGTGGGCCCCCCGCTTCAAGTGGCGCCTCAGCGCAGGCGCTGCCCGTTGGCCAGCACGTGGCCTTCGTCGTTCACCTCGATCTTGGACTTGAGTGTATCTTCACCCTCGCCGGGCACCGCAAACAGACCCATCATCATGCGTGTGCCCATCGCCTGATCCTCGGGCACCAGACCCATGGCGACCAGCTTGTCCAGCAGGCCATTGCCGCCCACCAGCGACAGGTTCACCGCACCCTTGGGTCGCGGCAGGCCGTCAAATGTCACCAGATCGCTGTTGTCAAAGACAAAGTCGCCCGCGCCGGTCAACTTGGCCCCCAGCGCGTCCAGTTCCAGCGCGTTCAGGGTCAGCGCGTTCAACTCGCCCGGTGCGGTGTCGGACTGCTCCAGCACGGCGGCCTGTTCCGGGTCGAGGAAATCGAACAGCACCTTGGCCTTGCCTGACAGGTCCACGATCAACGTGGCCGGGTCGCGCGGCAATTGGCCCGCAGCATCAAACAGACCCCAAAGCGCGTCCGACATGGTGAATTCGTCAAACCCGATGGCAAGGCCAAATTCCTGCTCTTCGTCGGATTTTTGCAAGGGCACCAGCAGGTTTGTGGACACCTCTGCCGCCGTCAGCGAGATCGGAAGCGGCAGTTCGGTCATCAGCATGTTCAGGTTCACACCGCGCTGCGCCACGTCATAGGTCAGACCGCCCGGTGCCATCGCCACGCGCAGCGTGCCTCCGTCGGATGCGGTGTTGATCGTGCCGCCCCCGTCCGGACCGTTAAAGGTCAGATCGTACCCGCCCTTGGTGGACGTAAATGTGCCGTCAAAGGCAAATCCACCGTCGAGCATTGCGTTCAGGTCCTGCATATCCACATCCATCGGCAGATCACCGGACCCTTCAAAGCTCAGCCCCTCCATCGCGCCGGTCATCTTGAATGTGCCGTCGCCCTTGGGGTCTTCAAAGAAGACATCATAGGTCAGCGCGCTGGCCGACATTGTCTGGGACAGGGTGCGTACGTCTCCGACTTGGTTGGACATGGTATAGGCCACGTCGCTTGCCACCATCGACATCCGCGCGATCTCGTCCGTGAGGATCACGCCAGACACTTCCACCCCATCAAGCGCCACGTCCACCTGCGCGGCGGTGTAGTCATAGGTCACGTCGCCCACGGCTCCCGTGGCGGTCATCACCGGTGCGGTCTGGGTGGAGGTCATCGTCAGCTCGATCTCGTCGGCATCCTCCTCGGGGGCGATGGTGATATCGAACGCAGTCACTTCGGACAGCGCGATCGACACAGACCCGTCGCTGTTTTCCGTGAACACGATCTCGCCCATGCGCACGTCCACCTTTCCGTCAGCGGCATCTTCGCCCAATGCGACCGACATGGAGACATCCGAGGCGGTCAGAACACCGGACGCGCTGGTCTCTGATGCGGTCACTGCATAGCCGGTGCTGGTCATGTAGCTTTTCCAGTCTTCCCAGACCTCGACGGCAGTCAGGTCGGCAAAAGCTGCGGCGGGCAGGACCAGCGCAATGGCGGTGGACGCAGTCAACACTTGGGGAAAACGGGTCATGGGCAGGGAATCCTTTGGTCAAATGGCTGGCCGTATGGTCCGGCAGGCTACTGGGCGCGTCAAGTCGCATCGCTGGACCTCGCACGGATCAGGACGTAAGCGGTCAGTGACATGATTTGAAGAAAGGCAGGCAGACGATGATCGAAATTTCTCAGGACGGTCCCGTCACCACCCTCACCCTGACCCGCGCGGACAAGGCCAATGCCCTGACCGCCGACATGCTGTCCGATCTGGCCGACGCGGTTGCGGCGGCGACAGAGGCGCAGGCGCTGATCCTGACCGGCGCAGGCAAGGTGTTCAGCGCGGGCATGGACCTTGAGGCCGCACAAAGCGGTCTGGCCACCGCGCCGGTGTGGGAACGTCTGTCGGGGGCGATTGCCGATTTTCGCGGGCTGAGTGTGGCCGCGCTCAACGGGACGGTTGCGGGCGGGGCGATGGGTATGGTTTTGGCCTGTGACCTGCGTATTGCCGTGCCGGAGGCCAAGGTTTTTTATCCCGTGATGAAGCTGGGGTTTTTGCCGCAGCCCAGCGATCCGGGTCGCCTCGCGGCCCTCGTGGGACCCGCACGGGCCAAACTGATCCTGATGGCAGGCCAAAAGATCACCGCTTCGCAGGCGCTGGCATTTGGCCTTTTGGACGAGGTCGTGGCCGATGGCGACGTTATGGCCCGTGCGCGCAGTCTCGTGGCCGACACTGTTGCGGCGACACCCGCACATGCCCGGGCCATCAAGGCGCTGTGTTCCGCCCATGGCACAACGAGCCGGTAGTGCGCGTGGTTGATCCGTGCTATGCTTCTCTGGGGAGTTGTATATGGCGCGCGATACTTACATCATACGCCCGAAAAAACCGGCGCGTCCCGCGCCAACACCCCTGACTCATCAGGAAAAAATTCAGCTGATCGCCCGGCATGTGCTTCAGGATGTCGCCCGCCGCATCCATGCGCGCCCGTCCCGCCCGCGCCCGCACGAACCCTGACGCCCGGACCCTACCGCTTGCGCCGCCCACCCGGGACCTTTGACAAAAAGCCCGGCGGGCGTTTCGCCACCCAAGCAAAGAATTTGGACAGCCGCGGATGGGCCCGCAACGCCTCTGGCGTGGCGTAGTCGCGCGCCAGTTCCGCCTCGGTCAGCGTCGCGTGAACCTCGCGATGGCAGATGTGCGGTATTAGGTAGCAAGCGCAACACGCATAACATGTTGGATTCCTGTATTGAATCCCCATGACCCGCAGATATTTCCGCCCGCTCAAACCTAAGACCGTAATTGATACCCTGCACTACGTTCGACAGGAGATGGTGCGCGAGGATCAGGAGGGCCTAGAACACGTAGACGCTTTGTTGCGGATGTATGGTGCGGAACCCATGGCGCTCAATATGCCCCGCAAGACACCAAAAGACTTTGCCAAAGGCGAGTTGCGGCGGATGGTGCTGGAAGCGCTCAGGGGTGGGCCAAAAACGGGCGCTGAGATTGCGCGCGCCGTAAACGCACAAAAGACCAACATAGAATACAAGCGGGTCTACAAAAGGGTTTATATCTGCCTTTGGGGGCTTAAGCGACAAGGCTTGGTTGCAAATATACGACAGCACTGGGAGGCGAGCATTCCGACTAATTCGGCTTGACACTCAAATGAAAATTTCACAAAAGCCGGTAATTTTGTGCGGAGGTCATGTGGATTATCATTACAATCAGATGGGCGGTTATCGCGTTACGGATGCCCCTAACTTCCTGAAAAACTGTGAAGACTTTTCCAAACTTCACGCAAAAGAAGTTCTCAAGATTGCAATAACTTCCGAAAAAATGCAGAGGCGCATTTCGCGTGGCTTCCGGGTTCAGTTTGGTCAGTTGTTTGGGGTGATCTCAACCGGCGCCATTTTTGCAACCTCCGCCCATCGTGGACTGAAACGCCCGATGCTGGTCAATGGCAACAACGAAGCGCATCTCGATAAGTTTGCGTTGATCCTGAATCCAAAGCATGATGCCCGCTTCGGCGGAAGCATAGAAAAAGGCGAGGTCGAACGCATTTCTGCACCATCTGGTAGGGTTTTTGCTATATACTTGTCGCCAAACAAGATGGAAGGCGAGTTTCCAGAGGTAGATATGTGGATTGAGCACTGGACCTGGATAGCAGCCAGCCCCGACGATCCCGAAATGCCGCTAGACTACATGGAGAGATACGACACGCCTTGTGTGTGGACAAAAAATCAATAAAAGACGAGCAGCCGGGAGAGAAAAGTGACTGATAGATATTACGCCGATGACCTTGTCGGGCTGGAATTTGAGTCGTTCCAGCCCATCGCATATTTTGACAAGCATATGGATTCCATCCGTGTCTTCACGCGCGACTGTAGCGTAACTGAGGTGCGTTTTAATGGAGCCGTTACGCTCCATCAGAACAATGATTTTGGCCATGACGGAGAGCCTCTGTACGTTGGTTTTACAATCAAAGGGATCAAGTTCTTGCTTGAACGGGCGGGCTTGCCGCAAGAGGGCGTCGTTGAGCTGTCTGATATTGTGAATCGGCTTGTTAAGATTGACCCGGCGTCCACAATGGCCGCTGCGATCCAACTTGCGTTTTCCTACACGAAGGCAACCGCGCAAGACCGCCACTTGAAAGTGGATTTCAGCGAAGCGGCCTAAGTGGCTCGCTGCCAATATCCCTTCCAACGACGGCTGACTGGGTGCTCCAGAGCGGCATTGGTAGCGGCCAAAAACTGCTCACCATTGCTGATCCGGCGATTATCTTCACGCCACGCCATTTCAAGTGCGTAGGCATCCAGATATTGCCCCGAGATATGGTGATGGGTACCGACCTCTGCGCGCCGCAGGCGGGAAAAGAAGCTTTCCGCTTGATTGGTGTTGCTATCATCGGTCGAATATGCGCGCTTGTGATTGATGCGTTTTGTCAGATAACGCATGTGGAGCGCGTCCCAATGGCTCGCCTCATCAGCATGAATAGTGGCTGACGTGGCAACACATCTGTTGATGCTGGCAACCCCCTCGCCTTCGGCTTTGTGAACGAAAGTCAGAGTGCGCCCCCGACGCTCGCGAGCAACCACGACAACTCGCCGCTTCCCCGTCTGATACTTGTTGCGTCGTCGGTCGATCCGATCCTTCGCTTCGTTTTTGGGGCGGATGTGGCCCCCGAAGTACGCACCATCTACTTCAACTTCACCATCCAGCGGCGAGTTGTCTGATTGAGCCGCGCCAATGGCTTCTCGAATTTTATGGGCAAGTACGAAAGCGGTTTTGTACTGCACGTCTAAATCACGGCTCAGTTGGAGGGCGGCGTATCCCTTCGCTCCGTTCACAAAAATCGCGATAGCAAGAAGGTAGTCGCGAACCGGAAGTTTACGGCTGGCAAAGATCGTGCCAGAAGTGACCGAAAACTGATGCTGGCATTCACGTGTCTTGCACTTGAACTTCTTGCGCGTCCGCATGTTGTAGGCTCCGACGCAGCCACAACGGGGGCATGCTGGCTCGCCATCTGTTTCAACCCAACGAAGGCGGCAAAACGCATCATACGCCTCGTCGTCGCTCATTCTGGCCACTTTGGCCAGTGAAAGCGTGCGCGCTTGCGAGGATATGAGAAAGTGTTGTGTCATGCCAATGCTTTTCGTTGACATTACACATATGTATTGAAATGAGTGAGTTCAACACTTTTCGTTGACGTTGACACATTTTATTTTCACACTTACATAGACTGTATGACACCAGAACAATCACGTGCGGCGCGCGGCTGGCTGGATTGGCCGCAAAGAACACTAGCGGAACGCTCAGGCGTTTCGCTTTCTACCGTTCGCGACTTTGAGAAAGGAAGGCGCATTCCCATTGGCAATAACATGGCAGCAATGGAGAAGGCGCTTACGGATCATGGGATTGAGTTCACAACAAGCGGAATCAGGGTGACTAAACCCTGATTCTATTGACATATATGCCAGGTATTGCTAACTCAATGGTGGACCGACGGGGAGTCGGACCCCGCGTCACTCGGTGCAAACCCGGCAACGGAAACCACTTCCCGGCCCCCATGAGAGAGGGTTAACTACCTCCTCATGTCCCACCATCCCGAGGCTGGCTTTCAAGCCCCTTCGCTTCGGGAACAGGGAAAAGCGAGGCCTCTGACGGCGACCGGCCAGGTTCAGTGTCAGAGGCCTCTTTTATTTGGGGAAGACGATATGTCGAAGTACCCTCAACCTTTTCAATATCTTTGCGATTATTCAGTCGCCAGACGATGCTGCCAATCTTCTGACCGTCTACTTCGGGCCACCAATTGCGGCGAATAACCTCAGTGATTTCACGTGGCTCCATGGCCCGCTTTTCCTGCTTAAGCGCCATGAGGATCAATTCTGGCATCGTAGGCAGGCCTTCCGGCTTTGCATTTTTTGCCCGTACTGCATCTTTCGACGTAGACGTTGCGTCTGACGTGACAGTCTCAGGCCGTTCTGCCCCTGTAAGGCGCGCAATAACACTTGCAGCGGTTTCCAGCTCAACAAGTTCCTTGTCGTTCTCAGCCAACTTAGCGCGAAGGCGAACGCTCTCAGCCTTCACCTCTTCGATGCGACGTGTGATGATGCTTTGCTCGCTCATGGGATTCACAGCCCTTCTATCCTGAGGCCTAGATATACTCAGGATGTGAATGCTGCAAGTGTTAATTTTCACATTCACAGCCGTAGCCCGCATCGGCGAAAATCCGGCTTTGTTCTGATGTGTGACTGAGATGTGAATCCGACGTGTTGCGCTTGCTACCTAATACCGCAGATGTGATGCAGCAGAACGGTTGGCCCGCCCTTGCCCCCTTTGAGCTTGGGGATTAGGTGGTGCAGGCTTTGCGGGGCGTCCGCCGGGATCGGGCGGTCGCACAAGGGGCATATCGGGTCGGGCATTGCACCGGTCTCTTGCACTTGCGTGGGTCACCGTGACAAGTGTTGCGGGACGTGCATACGACAAGAGGTGCGGTGTGGAGTTTGATCTGGAGAGCCAGCCCGAGATCGTTCAGACGATCGCGGGCTACGCGCTGCAAGGCTGGGAACTTGCGCTCAGCTGGCTCCTGAGCCCGGCGGCATGGTCGCAATTTGGCCTGCTGCTTGCGGCCTATGTGCTTGCCGTGCTGGTCAACCGCCGCCTGCAACCGTTCCTGTCGCGCATCCTTGATCCGGGAGAGGCGGAAACGCCCATCGCCCGTGCCCGCCGCTTTGTCGCGCAGTTCCTGCCGCTGCTTTTGCCGCTGCTGGCCTATGTCTTTACCGGCATTGGCGAAACCGTGGTGCGGTCGATCTTTGACAGCGGCGCGGTGATCGCCTTTGGCAAACGGGTGTTCCTGTTCCTCGCCGTGCGCGCGCTGGTGCGTGACATCCTCGCAGAACCATTCCTGAAACTGTTGGGTCGCTACGTGCTGATCCCGCTGGCGGCGCTTTATGCGGTTGGCCTGCTGGGACCGGCCGCCGGTCGGCTTGAGGCAACTGTGGTGCCTTTGGGCAACCTGTCCTTCAACCTGCTGTGGCTGCTGCAATTCGTTGTGGTCGGCGGCATCATCTTTTGGCTGGGCCAATGGTCCAACAGCCAATCGACCGAATTCATCAGCAAACAGGACGAAATGCGCCCGTCCCTGCGGCAACTGCTGGCCAAAGCGGTAGAATTCCTGATCTTTGCCGTCGCCTTCCTTGTGTTGATGAACATCATGGGCATCAACCTGTCGGCGCTTGCCGTGCTGGGGGGCGCCATTGGCGTGGGCTTGGGCTTTGGCCTCCAGAAAATTGCGTCGAATTTCATCTCGGGCGTGATCCTGCTGGTCGAGGGGCAGGCGACCGTGGGTGACTATGTGGAACTCGATGGTGGCGAGGCGGGCACCATCGTCAAGATGACGGCCCGCGCTGCAATCCTCGAGACGTTCGATGGCCGCTGGATCGTGGTCCCGAATGAGGATTTCATTACCACGCGGGTGGTCAACTATTCCGATTCAGGCTCTGCCAACCGCTACGAGGCCCCGTTCTCGGTCAGTTACGACACCGACATCAACGCCGTACCCGCCATCATCGAAGCAGCGGTGTCCACGCACCCCGAAGTGCTGGACCAGCCGTTTCCGCCCGATTGCGAATTGCGCGGCTTTGGTGACAGTGGCATCGACTTTGCCGTTGAGTTCTGGGTGAACGGGATCGACGACGGGTCCAAGAAATATACCTCCGACGTGCTGTTCCTCATCTGGAACGCGCTCAAGGACAACGACATCGCGATCCCCTATCCCCACCGCACGGTCGAATTCAAAGGCCCGCTGCCGCCGATGCCGGAATGAGCCGCGTCGCGGTGATTGGCGGCGGGCCTGCGGGCCTTGCCGCCGCAGAGGTGGTGGCGGGCGCAGGTCATGCGGTGGACCTGTACGAGGCCAAGCCAAGCCTCGGGCGCAAATTCCTGATGGCAGGCAAATCCGGCCTCAACCTGACCCATGCCGAACCTATGCCCGACCTTTTGCCGCGATATGCAGAGGCGCAGGCGGCGCTGGCCCCGGCCCTGCACGCCTTTGACAATGCCGCAATCGTTGCGTGGGCCGAAGGGTTGGGCCAGCAGGTGTTCACCGGCACGACGGGCCGCGTCTTTCCTGTTGTGATGAAAGCGTCACCGCTCTTGCGCGCGTGGCTGGGCCGATTGCAGACGCTTGGAGTGCAGACCCACACGCGCCACCGCTGGACCGGTTGGGCTGGCAAAGGGCTGTGCTTTGATACGCCGTCCGGGCCGCTTGGCGTTACTGCGGATGCCACCATTCTGGCGTGTGGCGGGGCCAGCTGGGCGCGCCTTGGCTCCGATGGTGCGTGGGCCGGTTGGATCGGTTCCGAGATCACACCGTTTGCCCCGGCCAACGCGGCGCTGCGCGTTGAATGGTCCGATCACATGGCCCGCCACCTTGGCACCCCGCTCAAGGGCGTGGCTTGGCGCGCCGGGCCGCACCGGTCGCGCGGCGAGGCGGTTCTGTCGGCCAAGGGTCTCGAAGGCGGCGGCATCTATACCGTGTCACGGGGCGTGCGTAAGGGGGGGCGGCTGACGCTGGACCTCTTGCCGGACCTGAGCGTCGACGACGTTGCCGCCCGCCTGTCCAGACCGCGCGGCAAGGCGAGCCTGTCGAACCACCTGCGCAAGACGCTCCGCCTCGATCCTGTTAAAATCGCGCTGTTGCAGGAATGGGGCCGTCCGCTGCCCGACGGGCCGCTGCAACTGGCGCGGCGGCTCAAGAAACTGACCGTGGCCCATGACGGCCTGCGCCCGATGGACGAGGCGATCTCGACCGCGGGCGGGGTGCCGATGACCGCGCTTGACGATCACCTGATGGTGCAGGACAGACCGGGCGTCTTCTGCGCCGGCGAAATGCTGGACTGGGAAGCACCCACCGGGGGCTATCTGCTCACGGCCTGTCTCGCGACGGGCCGCAGGGCAGGGCAGGGCGCGGTTGACTACCTCGCTGCGGCGGCCTTGTAGGCGTCCCGTTCGCGCAGGCGTTTGGTGTAGGGCTTGATGCTGTCGGGCAGGGGGTCGAATTTCGCCACAAGCGACCAACCCAGACAATGGCTGGCCAGGATGTCGGGCAGGCTCGGCACATCCCCCATCAGGAAATCACCCCGCAGCATCCCCGCCAGCCGGTCCGCATTGCGTGCGAACTCCGCTTTCACCGTGGGTTTCACCTCTGGCACGCGCAGCTTTTCCGGCAGCACAAAGCTGTGCTTGGCCGCCGTCCAGAGCAAGGCATCCATCTCATCCACCAGCCACAGGGTCATCGCATCCTGCCGCGCCCGCTCTGGCGTGCCAGCGGGGGCGGTCATGCCGCTATGCTTGTCCGCAAGATAGGTCATGATCGCCACGGAATCGGTCAGCACCGCATCGCCATCCACCAGTGCCGGGATCTTGCCCAGCGGGTTGTAGCGCCGGATGTCGTCCGTCTGCGGCAAGGCCGGTTCCACCTCATAGGGTTGGCCCAGTTCCTCCAGCATCCACATGACGCGGAATGCGCGGCTTTTGGCTGTGCCGATGACGCGATACATGGGCGGCTCCCTTTCGTCGGATTTGGGATACAATGTCAGGCAAGGCGGGGCAGGGCAACGCCGCCTTGCTGACAAATTCTGTCACGGGGCGGGCCTAGGCTGACACGAGCCATAGCAAAGGAGTTCACATGTCTCACACTGGATCATGCGTTTGCGGCGCGGTGCGCTACACAATCACATCTCCCGTCACCGAAACCGGTGCCTGCCACTGCGGCATGTGCCGCAAATGGTCGGGTGGCGTGTTCATGAGCGTGGCCGTCCCCGCCGGTGGCCTGACCCTTGAGGGCCAAGAGAACCTGACCACCTTCACATCCTCCCCATGGGCGGAGCGGGCGTTTTGCAAAACCTGTGGCGGTAACCTGTTCTACCGTGTCACGGCCCCCGGCCCGATGCAGGGCGACATGCATGTGGGGCTGGGGACGCTGGATGATGCGAACGGCATCCCGTTTACGGGGGAATTGTTCATCGACCTCAAACCGGATGTCTACAGCTTTGCCGGTGACGACCGAAACCAGATGACCGAAGCGCAAGTGCTTGAGATGTTCGGCGGCGACAGCGGCTGACATTTCGCGGGCACAGGCTGGACCAGGTGCGCCGTCCGCCCCGTCTCTGTCCCCAAAAGATCCCCCCCGGAGGGCCGGGTGGCCACCAGCGCCGCTTGTCTGGCCCTACCGGGCGCCCAGCATGGCCAGCCGGATAAACGCCCGCTCCACCAGTGCCAATGCAGGTGCGTTCTGGCCCGCGCTGCGCAATTGCAGATCGGTGTCGGTCAACACGGTCAACGCGGTTTCAAGTTTGACCGGTCCCCATTTGCGCGCCTGCGCCAGCATCCGGTCGCGGTGCGGGCCCCAGATTTGCGGGCGGCCCGACGTGTCGGTCGCCGCACGGTGCAGGCTGCGAAAATGGCGCATCGCACCGATGCACAGCGTTACCGCGTTCACGCCCTGCGCCTGCAAGCGCTGCATCACCGGGCCTATCGCCGTTGCATTGCCGTCCGCCACCACCAGCAACACGTCATCCACCGCCGCCTCGATAGAGGCGGGCGCGCAGGCTTCGATATCGGCACCGGTCAGGGGCGTGTCATCGCCGCGCTTGTAAAGGCCAATCTTTTCCAGCGTTTGCCGGAAATCCCCCGGTTCCAGCGCGCGGGCAAGGTCCATCAACTGGTGCATCGCCTCTTGCGGCGGGTTCACGATCCCTGCGGCAGCCAGATCACGCTCGATCTCGTCGCGGGTTGGCGGGTTGTCATAGATCGCGGCGGCAAGTGCGGTCGGATGCGCCTCGAACGCCTTGCGCAGTTTCGATGTGGGCTTGAGGTTGCCTGCCGTCACAACAATCTGCGCGTCGCCTGTCGCCCACTCCACCAACGCATCGGTGATGATGGGTCCAACCGTATCATTTGCATCCTCGACCAGCGCCACGCGCGGTCCGGGGAAAAATCCGATGGCCTTGATCGCGTCCATCAATTGCGCAGGGTCCTTGCGCAGATCGGCGGCGGCGATGCGGGTCAGGCGCATTTCTTCCTCGCCCTGCGGTCCGATCAGGGCCGCCACGACCTCTTGCCGCTTCAGCGCCACGCGCATCGCATCCGATCCGTAGATCAACAGGCCGGTGGCCCCTGCGTCCGGCTTGGCGAAATAGGCATTGGCCTGTCCAGTCGACAGTTTCACAGCGCGCTGGCCTGCAATTGCAGCACAATCTGGTCGGCAAGGATCGTCATCAGACGTTCCTGAGCATCGCGGCGCGCGGCCAGTGTCGCCACCGTCGTGCCCGTGGCCGAATAGCCGACAAAATCATCGACTGAATCCGCACTTATAACCGCGCCGGTCGCCGCGTCGGTCAATTTATAGGTGGCCATGCCGATAAGGTGCAGACGGCGGATATCGCCATCAGGATCAATCGCCCTGTCTTCCTGTGTGATCGACAGATCAACGGACAGGCGGTAGGCGGCATCGCCCGTCCGGCCCAGCCGGTCCTCCAGCCGTCGCACCAGCAAAAACCCCTGGCGGTCAATGGGTGGGTCCACCAGCACGCGGTTCTGCAACGCGCTGCCCGCGCCTTCGGGGCCGTAAACGGGGGTGAACCCGCAGGCGGCCAGAGCCAGACAAAGAAACGCTGATTTATACCACGACATTGACGATGCGACCCGGGACCACGATGACCTTCTTGGGCTGCCCGCCGTCGAGCGCCCGTGTCACAGCTTCGGTCGCCAGCGCGGCTTTTTCAACCTCTGCCTTGTCCATATCGGCAGGCACGGTCAATTCGCCCCGACGTTTGCCGTTGACCTGAATGGGCAGTGTAACGGTGTCGGATTTCAGCATCGCCTCGTCCGCGACAGGCCACGGCGCGTGGATGATCAGGCCCTCACCGCCCTGATGCGCCCAGATATCTTCGGCCAGATGCGGTGTCATCGGTGCCATCAGCTGCGCCAGCGTCATGATCGCCTCACGCTGGGCTGCGTGGCGCGCCTTGGATTTCGACAGCACAGCGGTAAAGCCATAGAGCTTGGCAATGGCGGCGTTAAAGCCAAAGGATTCGACGCCCATCGTGACATCGTGGATGCAGGCGTGCATCGCGCGCAGCAGATCGTCGTCGCCCTCACCCTTGGCACCTGCGTCCATCGCCGCGATCCGGTCGCACAGGGTCCAGACGCGGCTGAGATGTTTGTAGGCGGCCTCTGCGCCCGAGGCAGTCCACTCCACGTCCCGTTCCGGGGGCGAGTCGCTCAGCACAAACCAGCGCGCGGTGTCCGCGCCGTAGCTTGCGATGATGCCCAGCGGGTCGACCACGTTTTTCTTGGATTTCGACATCTTGGCCGAGGGGATGATCTCCACCGCCGTGCCATCGGCCAGTTTTCCGTCTGTCACGTCTTCGGGCAGGTGGTACACCGGGCGGCCCTTGTCGTCGCGCGTCTGGTAGATCTCGTGCGTGACCATCCCTTGGGTAAAGAGCGCGTCAAAAGGTTCCTCACACCCTTGGGGCAGGTGGCCGGTGATCCGCATGGCCCGCGCAAAGAAGCGGGAGTAGAGCAAGTGCAGGATCGCGTGTTCGATGCCGCCGATATACTGGTCCACATTCATCCAGTAGGCCGCGTCGTCCAGATCGGTGGGCGTGTCGGCCCGCGGGGCGGTGAAGCGGGCAAAGTACCACGAGGAATCCACGAACGTGTCCATCGTGTCCGTCTCGCGCCGCGCGGGTTTGCCACAGGACGGGCAGGACACATCGCGCCATGTCGGGTGCCGGTCGAGCGGGTTGCCGGGGACGTCAAATGTCACATCATCCGGCAGCACAACGGGTAGGTTTTCTTTCTTTTCCGGCACCACTCCGCAGGTGTCGCAATGCACCACCGGAATCGGGCAACCCCAATAGCGTTGACGGCTGAGACCCCAGTCGCGCAGCCGGTACTGCGTCTGGCCAACGCCCAGCCCCTTGGCCTCGAACCAGTCAATCGTCGCGTCAATCGCCTCCTGACTTGTGACGTCAGCGATGCCCGCGAAATGGTCGATGAAGGACACTTTTTCCGTCTTCGCAGGTACAAGTGCCTCGTCCCCGACCTCGGTCGTGTCACCGGGCATAAAAAACGCGTTGCGCACCGGCAGGTCGTATTTCCGGGCAAAATCCAGATCGCGCTGATCATGCGCCGGGCAGCCAAAGACCGCGCCCGTGCCGTAATCCATCAGGACAAAGTTGCCGATCCACACCGGCAGCTCCACATCGTCATAAACGGGGTGGCGCACAGTCAGGCCCGTATCGATGCCCTTTTTCTCGGCCTTTTCCATCGCCGCCTCGGTCGTGTCCATCTTGCGGCATTCGTCGATAAAGGCGGCCAGTTCAGGTTTGTCGGCCTCCAGCGCCTTCGCCACCGGATGGTCCGGCGCAATCGCGATAAAGGACGCGCCGCGCATCGTGTCGGGACGGGTCGAATAACACTGGATCGTGCCATTCCCATCCGTCCGGTGGAACGTGATCTCGATCCCGCGGCTTTCGCCGATCCAGTTCTCCTGCATCAGCCGCACCTTGGCGGGCCAATTGTCGAGCCCGGCCAGCGCGTCCTTCAATTCGCCCGCCATGTCGGAGATCTTGAAAAACCACTGCGTCAACTCGCGCCGCTCGACCTCCGCGCCCGACCGCCAGCCCTTGCCGTCAATCACCTGCTCGTTGGCCAGCACGGTCATATCCACCGGGTCCCAGTTCACCTGCGCGTTCTTGCGATAGACCAGCCTCTTTTCCAGAAAGTCGAGGAACAGCGCCTGCTGCTGGCCGTAATATTCCGGGTCACAGGTGGCAAACTCGCGGGACCAGTCGATGGACAGGCCCAACGGCTTCATCTGGCTGCGCATGTCCGCGATATTGTCATATGTCCACGTCTTGGGATGGCCGCCAATGGCCATGGCTGCGTTTTCCGCAGGCATCCCGAATGCGTCCCAGCCCATGGGGTGAAGCACGTTATGGCCTGTCGACATCTTGTAGCGCGCGATCACGTCGCCCATCGTGTAGTTGCGCACGTGCCCCATATGGATGCGCCCCGACGGATAGGGGAACATCTCAAGCACATAGTATTTCGGCTTGTCCGCACTGCGGCGCGCTTTGAACACGTCAGCCTTGTCCCAGGCTTGCTGCCAGCGGGCTTCGATCTCGGACGGGGTGTAGGTGGCCATGAAACTGAATCTCTTGCGCGGTTTGTGAAACGAAAAACGCCGGGCGTGGGCCCGGCGGTGTTCTTAGTGGGGAAACGCAGGGTCGGAAAGGGGCTAGCGACCGCCGTCAGCGATGCGCAACTGGCGCGCGCGGGTTAGGATCGCGTCCTCGACAGCGCGCACAGTGGCGGCACTGGCCGGACCACGGCGTGTCTGCAAGGCCACATTGAGCGAGCGCGCATCAAGCGCGGGGTCCTGGATCAGAACCGTGGCGCGGTAGGCATTGCCGCCGCCGGGCGGGGTGCCAAAGCCGGTGATGATGACGCCTGTATAGGGGTCGACCTCTTGAATAGGCAGGAAATTCAGCACTTGCAGCGAGGCGGTCCAGATATAGCGGTTGACCTGTACAATCCGTTCTTCGTTGCGGCGGTTGGCCAATGCTTCCTGAATGGTGGTGCCTGCACCGCCGGTCTGTTCGCGCGCGATATCGGGGTCCAACTCGGCAGGGCCAGAGTTATTCGACCCAAACCGCAGGCCACACCCTGCGATGCCCAACATCAGGGAAAAGCCCAAAACCTGCACCACGCGGCGCGCGAAATTGCGATCCATGCTCATCCGGTGTCCCACCATTCTTGCCTGAGCCTCGTGATAGACAAGTTGATGCGCCCTCGCAAGGCGGGTGCATTACAAGCTGTTGCACACCGTGATTGCGCACTGTGGCATTGCTGCACCATCCCCTGCCGGAATTGCCACGGCGCAAAAGGCCTTGCTTGAGATGGTTCATCAAATGGGTGACACAGCCTCCATCCCCTCGCCGGATTCCCCGGTTAGGGCGTGTGACTAGAAAACCGAGGGAAAACTCATGAAAAAAGTTCTCTTCGCTACAACCGCGCTGATCGCCACATCCGGCATGGCAGCTGCGGAAGTGACGTTTGGTGGCTTTGGCCGTTTCGGCCTGTTCTACCAAGAAGGCAATGACGCAACAGTTGGCAACGATGACATGCGCATCGAGCAGCGTTTCCGTCTGACCGCGACCGGTACTGCAACTGCGGACAACGGCCTGGAATTCGAAGGTCGTATTCGCTGGCAGACAGACGATCAGGCCAACGGCAACTCCAACATCGCAAGCCGTTCGTCGGCTGGCTTTGCTGTGTCCACAGGCGGCTTCCGTCTGGACGTTGGTAACGTGTCCGACGTGATCGATTCCGGCGACGTGGTGAACTACTACGGTTACGGCGTTGGTCTGACATCGTTCGCTGAACAATCGTCCGCATTCAACGGCATCCCCGCTTCGGGCTTTGGCGTTGCAAGCGATGACAGCGAAACAACACCGACAGTGAAACTGCGCTACACCATGGGCGACTTCACTGTGTCGGCATCTGTCACCGATGGCACATCCTCGCAGCAGGTCGTTACCGCGCCTTCCACAGACGCAGTGACCACCGAGCGTGAAGAATACCAGATCGGCTTCGGCTACAACTTTGGCAACTACTCGGTTGGTTTGGCCTTCGGTAACGAAGAAACCACAACAATCACCGAGGCTGGCGGCGCCGGTGGCGTTGCTACGTCCGCTGTGACCCTGGACAACGACTTCTGGGCAATCTCCTTCGACGGTGAAATCGGTGCGTTCGCGTTCTCGATCCTGGTTGGCGACAGCGACAGCAACGACGAAACCATGTACGGTTTCTCGGTCAAGTATGACGTGTCCGACGCGACTGAAATCCGCTTTGCCTTCTCCGACTCCGGCCTCGACGCCGAAGACGAAGTTGTCGCAATCGGCTTCCGTCACGGTCTGGGCGGCGGCGTGTCGCTGCGCGGTGGTATCGGCCAGAACACTTCCGGCAACACCGTTGCTGACCTGGGTGTGATCTTCAACTTCTAATAGTTGATCATCATCCGACGATTTGGGGCGTGCCAGTGGTGCGCCCCTTTTCTTTTGCTGGCCGTTTCCCGGTTTCGCACATGGCAAGTCAGTGAGGCGGCCAAGGGCGTTTTCGAGCGAATTTCCGCCTGCGCTGATGCAATCTGTGCCCACCCTGCATCACGCGCATCCAAATCCAATCGGCTTTCTGCATTGGCGATTGAGATACGCGTGCCTTTGAATAAAAGTACCGTCAAATGATAATTGCATGTTTCGCGCAGGGTGCGTGACTAGAAAACCGAGGGAAAACTCATGAAAAAAGTTCTCTTCGCTACAACCGCGCTGATCGCCACATCCGGCATGGCAGCTGCGGAAGTGACGTTTGGTGGCTTTGGCCGTTTCGGCCTGTTCTACCAAGAAGGCAATGACGCAACAGTTGGCAACGATGACATGCGCATCGAGCAGCGTTTCCGTCTGACCGCGACCGGTACTGCAACCGCGGACAACGGCCTGGAATTCGAAGGTCGTATTCGCTGGCAGACAGACGATCAGGCCAACGGCAACTCCAACATCGCAAGCCGTTCGTCGGCTGGCTTTGCAATGTCCACGAACGGCTTCCGTCTGGACGTTGGTAACGTGTCCGACGTGATCGATTCCGGCGACGTGGTGAACTACTACGGGTACGGCGTTGGTCTGACATCGTTCGCTGAACAGTCGTCCGCATTCAACGGCATCCCCGCTTCGGGCTTTGGCGTTGCAAGTGATGACAGCGAAACGCTGCCGACAGTGAAACTGCGCTACACCGTCGGTGATTTCACCGTTGCAGCGTCGGTGACCAACGGCACATCCGCTCAGGATACAACAGCCGGTACAGCAACCAGCCGTGAAGAATATCAGATCGGTGTGGGCTACAACTTTGGCAACTACTCCGTGGGTGCCGCCTTCGGTAACGAAGAAGAAACAGACTTGGTTGGCGGCGCGGTAACGCTCGACAACGACTTCTGGGCAATCTCCTTCGACGGTGAAATCGGTGCGTTCGCGTTCTCGATCCTGGTTGGCGACAGCGACAGCAACGACGAAACCATGTACGGTTTCTCGGTCAAGTATGACGTGTCCGACGCGACTGAAATCCGCTTTGCCTTCTCCGACTCCGGCCTCGACGCCGAAGACGAAGTTGTCGCAATCGGCTTCCGTCACGGTCTGGGCGGCGGCGTGTCGCTGCGCGGTGGTATCGGCCAGAACACTTCCGGCAACACCGTTGCCGACCTCGGTGTGATCTTCAACTTCTGATCTCCGACCGACATCTGATGAATTCGGGGCGTGCCAGTGGCGCGCCCCTTTTCTTTTGTCCCACAGTCATAGTTAAAGGGCACCGCACCGCCACAAGGACCCGACGCCCATGTCCCTGACCGACATCACCCAACGCATCCGCCACGCCGAAGCCGCCGCAGGCCGTGCGCCCGGTGCCGTGCATCTCATCGCCGTCAGCAAGGTGCAGCCAAACGAACGTGTCGAGGCTGTGCTGGACGCGGGCCACCGCTGCTTTGGCGAAAACCGGGTGCAGGAGGCTGCGGGCAAATGGCCCCAGTTCCGCGACACCTTCGACAATATCGACCTGCACCTCATTGGCCCCCTGCAAACCAACAAAGCGCGGCAGGCGATGGAGCTGTTTCAGGCCATTCACTCCGTCGACCGGCCCAAACTGGCAAACACGCTGGCCCGCCTCGCGCAGGATATCGGCACCTGCCCCGACCTATTTGTGCAGGTGAACACCGGCGAAGAGGATCAAAAGGCCGGGGTCATGCCCGCCGACACCGACGCATTTGTGCAAACCTGCCGCGACCTCGACCTGCCCCTACGCGGCCTTATGTGCATCCCCCCCGTCGACGAGGAAGCCAGCCTGCACTTTGCGCTGTTGGCCAAACTTGCCAAACGCAATGGCCTCGACCAATTGTCCATGGGGATGAGCGCGGATTTCGAAACGGCCATCGCGCTGGGGGCCACCCATGTCCGCGTGGGCTCTGCCATCTTCGGTGAGCGCGTCAAACCCGCATAGGCGTCCCCGTCTCTGTCCCCCAAAAATCCTCCCCGAAGGGCCGGGTTGCCGTCATGTGCGCGGGCCAGACAGGTTAGCGCACGACCAGCCGCGTCTCGAACCCGATGCGCGGCGCAATCCAGCGCAGGTGCTCCGGGCGCAAGCCGACGCACCCTTCGGTCGGATATCCGGGCCGCCGCCACCGGTGGATGAAAATCGCAGACCCGCGTCCGCGCACCGCATAGGGCCAATTCCAGTCCGTCAGGATCACCAGATCATAAAGCGGGTCGGCCCGGCGCAGCACCTCGTGCGAGGGCGCATAGGGCGCGCGCATCATGTGGTTGTAATCCTCATCGCCCGGATCATCCGACCACACATCGCCGGGCCGGATCGGCACCGCCCAGTTCGCAGGCCGCGCCATACGGTCGGGACGGTACAGCATCCCCACCAGCCGGTGCACACCGCGCGGCGTCGCGCCATCGCCCTCCGCCTTGTGCCCGGTGATCCCGCCCCGCCCGATGGTGTAGGGAAAGACACGTCCGCCAAACCGCAACCCGCGCGGGGTCAGGACCAGATCATGCGGGGTCACAGCAGATGCCCGGACTTCGCCGCCTTGGTGGCCAGATAGAGGCGGTTATGCGCCGTCTCGCCGACTTTCAATGGCACACGCTCCGCAACGGCGATGCCGCTTGCCTCCATCATCGCCACCTTGGCCGGATTGTTGGTCATCAGACGCACTGACCGAAATCCAAGAGACGACAGGATATCCGACCCCAGCCGGAAATCACGCTCATCGTCTTCGAACCCCAACCGGTGGTTGGCCTCCACAGTGTCAAATCCCTGATCCTGCAACGCATAGGCCCGCATCTTGTTGGCAAGACCGATGCCGCGCCCCTCTTGGTTGAGATACAGCAGCACACCGGCCCCTTCGGCCCCCATCTGTGCCAGCGCGCCGCGCAGTTGCGGGCCGCAATCGCATTTCAGCGAGCCCATCAGATCACCGGTAAAACAGGCAGAATGCAGGCGTGACAGCACGGGTTTCGAACGATCAGGCCGCCCGATCTCGACCGCGTAATGTTCCTCACCGCCGTCCTCGGGGCGAAAGACATGCAGACGCCCGGCTTCGGACACTTCCAGTGGCAGGCGGGCCTGCACCACCGGGTGCAGCGGGCTGCGGGCGTTCAAATGGGGCTGCGCTGCGTCCAGATCGACAACGGTCAGCCCGTGATCCGCCGCGACATGCGCATCGACCGTCACACAGAACGCCGCAGGCAGCAGCCGCGCCGCCTTGCACAGCCGGATCGCCGCCAAATGGCCGCTGGCGTCGCCATCGCGGGCGCTGCGCAGCGGGCCTTTCATCGGGGTGGCAAGGTCATCCTTGGGGTCCGCCAGCGCTTGCAGCACAGCCAGCCCGGTGTCGGGTGCCACGACGATCCGCGCCAGATCGCCGTCATAGGCCCGCGCCTTGAGCGTTTCGGCCCGCCACGCGGTGATCGCCAGAACCGGATCGCGCCCCATGGCGCGCATCGCCTCCAGCCGTGCCGCGGACAGCGTTTCGGCGGCCACGGCCAGCACAGGCACAGCGCCGGCAATGACCACCGGCACGCCCATGCGCAGGTCACTGCGCGCCCGGGCCAAGGTTTCAATGATGTCTGGCCCCAACGGCATCCCGGTGTCCCATGTTACAACGCAGCCGCGTCTTGAGGCTCCACATAAGCAAATCACGCGCGAATTGAAACATTTGACGCCCAAGCGACACATGGGCGTGAGAGACAACCGCTAAATCTTGCTGAAAGGGCCTGCCCCGCACATGTATCCTAGCAAGACGAAAGGGAGGTTCAGACCCATGGCCCAATTGAAGAAAATCCTGCTGGTAGACGATGACGAAGACCTGCGCGAAGCGCTCAGCGAACAGCTGATCATGACCGAAGACTTTGACGTCTTCGAGGCCGGCAACGGCCAGGACGCGCTGGTCCGCGCCAAAGAGGCGATCTACGACCTCGTGATCCTCGATGTGGGCCTGCCGGATACCGATGGGCGTGAACTCTGCCGCGTGATGCGCAAACAGGGTGTCAAATCGCCGATCCTGATGCTCACGGGCCATGACACGGATGCCGACACCATTCTGGGGCTTGATGCCGGTGCCAATGACTACGTCACCAAGCCGTTCAAATTCCCCGTCCTTCTGGCCCGCATCCGCGCCCAGTTGCGCCAGCACGAACAATCCGAAGACGCCGTGTTCACCCTCGGGCCCTATACGTTCAAACCCAGCGTCAAGATGCTGGTGACCGAAGACGACCGCAAAATCCGCCTGACCGAGAAAGAGACGAACATCCTCAAGTTCCTCTACCGTTCAACCGATGGCGTGGTGGCGCGCGATGTACTGCTGCACGAGGTCTGGGGCTACAATGCAGGCGTGACCACCCACACGCTGGAAACGCATATCTATCGTCTGCGCCAGAAAATCGAGCCGGATCCGTCCAATGCCCGCCTGCTTGTGACGGAATCCGGCGGCTACCGTCTGGTCTCTTGATCTGAGTCAAAGCGGCCTTGAACTGCGTCGTTTAGGACTTACCTATTGCTGCACATGGCCAGCGGTTCTTTCGGAGCCAAGCCATGTACCTCCCTGTTGGACTTGCCCGGGCTTTATGCCCGGGTTTTTTTTGGGTCCTGACGCGGGCGCAGACGGATGCGTAGGGTTTTTGTTTTGGAAACCGGGCGCAATGTGTCTACCGTCCGGTGTCAAATACAAAAAGGGGGGGCATCTCATGCCGGTTCAGAACCAAGCCGCGGGTCAGGCTGTCAAAAGCGCGAAAACCTATGTGGGCTATGCCGACAAGGGGGCCAAGCAACTCAAGTCATGGGTCGACGCCGCGCAAAAGCTGGAAAAGGCGGGCAAAAGCATGTCCGACATGGAACAGCTGCTCTCCAAGATGTCCTTTGCCTCCAATCTGTCGGCGGCCCTTGGGGCGGCGTCCGTTGCGCTGACCGTGTTGCAGGTGCTGGTGCCCGTCAAATCGACCGAAGACCAGATCCTCGAAGCGGTACAGGCGTTGGGCAAACAGATGGGCGCAATGGAAAAGCGCATCTCCAACCGGCTCAATGCGCTCAGCATCGACCTGTCAAAAGCCATGGTGCAGATCGGGCTCGAAACCGCGTTCATCACACATGTGCGCACCGTCTCTGGCGACATGCAGACCATCGCCAGAATGCGTCGCGACCAAAAGGACACCAGCGCGCAGTTGCAGACGCTCGCCAATCGCGGCACCGATGATCTGTCTGACGCCGTCACCGCCATCCAGACCTACATGACCGGCCAGACGGGCACCGACCTGCTGGCGCTCACCTACCGGAAAACCTACGCCGATCCGGTCGCGCTGATGGATATCGGCGGCTTCTACCTCCACATGGCCCAACGCGCCGTCACCGCCCATGTGGGCGTCGAAGTGGCCAAGGCTCAAATCGCGGCCACCAAAGCAGGCAAACCCCTCACCCAAACCCAAGCGATCACAATCGCGCAAAACACCATTGGCGACGAAAGGTACCCCGACACCTACGCCGCCCGCCTCAAGGCCATCGCCGACGCCTGTGACCGCTGGGCCCGCGTGTGCTTTGACCCGAGAATGTCCGCTGACGTCATCGAAGACTTTTTCAACGAACGCATCTCCACCACGGTCGTCGACGCCGGCAATCTGCAACGCAGCGCGCAAAACGCCCTGACCATGCTGTCGGGCCACTGGCCATGGCTGTCCTGGACCGTGCTCTGCTACCCGCCGCTGAGCGGATGGGACAATCACG
Source organism: uncultured Tateyamaria sp. (assembly GCF_947503385.1). Lineage (GTDB taxonomy): Bacteria > Pseudomonadota > Alphaproteobacteria > Rhodobacterales > Rhodobacteraceae > Tateyamaria. Next base: position 40,447 of record NZ_CANNDO010000001.1, on the reverse strand, counting down.
GCTTCCACTACTCCGGCCCCCAAAAACGGACCAAGGCGCTGTTCCGAACCAAAGACGTCGCGGGCGACAAGCTCAACGTGGTGCTCTATTTCGCGCCCAAATCCACACGCAAGGCCGCGCCCAGCTACACGCTGCAAAATCCCCCCAAACCCGACGCCAAACGGCTCAAAGCGCTCAAGCTGTCCATCGCAGTGCTCGTGCACGGCAATTCCCCCGGACGCGTCGCGTCCGTCAAACCGCTGATCATGCAATACCCCATCTTCAAGAACCCGTCCAAACCCACGGATTGGGGCGGGGACATGCTCTGGGTGGGTTTTGATGACTCCGGCCAGAACACCCACATGCCCCCCGGCAGACATGACGCGTTCCTTGGCCTTGCCTCGCAAAACCCCTTTGCCATCGTCCGCAACGTGACCGCGTCCAAACCATTCGCCCAAGCCACCAGCAGCCTCACATTCTATCAGGGCTACGCGGGCCTCGTCGTCTACACCGCCTGAGCATCTGGCCCCCCGGGGCCAAACCGCCTAACAAGGGCGCACCGAACCCTGATCCGGAGCGCCCGATGCCCTTTTCTCTCGCCACATGGAACATCAACTCCGTCCGCCTGCGCGAACCCATCGTGCTCAAGCTGCTGGCCGAACAGGGGCCGGACGTGCTCTGCCTGCAAGAATGCAAAAGCCCGGTGGACAAAATCCCCCGCGACGGCTTTGCGGCGATAGGCTATCCGCACATGGTGGCGCGCGGCGACAAGGGCTATAACGGCGTCGCGATCCTGTCCAAAACCCCGATCAAAGAGGCGGGCGATTTCGATTTCGCCGGTCTCGGCCATGCCCGCCACATCGCCGGACGGCTGGAAAACGGCGTCACCATCCACAATTTCTACGTCCCCGCAGGCGGCGATGTGCCGGACCGCGACAAGAACGAGAAATTCGGCCAGAAACTCGACTACCTCACCGACATGCGTGACCATTTCCACGCCGAAGCGCCGCAAAAATCCATCCTCGTGGGCGATCTCAACATCGCCCCCCGCGAGGATGACGTCTGGAGCCACAAGCAATTGCTCAAGGTCGTCAGCCACACACCCATCGAGGTCGAAGCGCTCGCCGAAACTCAGGATGCGGGCAAATGGGTGGACATCACCCGTCAGGACATCCCCGACGGGCTGCTCTACAGTTGGTGGAGCTACCGCGCCAAAGATTGGGACGCCGCGGACAAGGGCCGTCGGCTGGACCACATCTGGGCCACTCCCGACATCTCGAACGCCGCACATTCCAGCCGCATCCTGCGCGACGCGCGCGGCTGGGAAAAACCCAGCGACCACGCGCCGGTCTTTGCGACCTTCGACCTCTGACCGGCGCATCCTGCCGCGCCTCCCCCCGCCATCGTGCGTAGGGTGGGCATTTTGCCGACCACACCGCTGCGCATTGCACCGGCAAAAGGTGCAGGGCCGCAACCGCTCCGGTGCGGCTGCAATCAGGCACTGCGCGACCCAAGCAGCGATTGTCCACCACGGACACCCCTTTGCCCCCGCAGATCGGTGCCGACCCGGCCTGACGCGTCATGTCCGTAATTCCGATTGAGCTGCGCCACCTTCTGCGCTTGAGTGTCCGGGGAAGAGGTGCGGTATGACAGAAGCGGAACAAGCCTACGCGACGGCAGAGCGTTTGATCGCAGCGGCCCGGACAAGCCGCGCGGGCAAACTTGATTTCGACACACCCGACACCCGCGCGCTCACGCGCCTGCCGGACAGCATCGAACACCTCACCGCACTCCGTAATCTGGATTGCGACAACACCCAAATTTCCGACCTCACCCCGCTGCGCAGCCTGACGGGTCTGACGTGGCTGTGGTTGAACGGCACGCCCGTGTCCGACCTCACCCCGCTGCGCGGTTTGACGGCTCTAAGGGCGCTAGGGTTGAACAGGACCTCCGTGTCCGACCTCACCCCGCTTGGCAGCCTGACGGGTCTGACGGAGCTGTGGTTGAACGGCACGCCCGTGGCTGACCTCACCCCGCTGCGCGGCCTGACAGGATTGATCGACGACCGGTACGATTTCGACGGCCTCACTTTCGAAAACTGCGCTGCCGCTTTGGCAGACCCGCGCATCGCCGAAATCGCCGACATCGAAGATAGGTCAGACCGCGCCCGCGCTCTCTTTGACTATCTCGAAGACTGGGAACCGCCGGTTGACAGTAGCGCTTTGCCGCAACAATCACTCAACGGCTTCGAACACAGTGTCGTGGATGGCCGTATTGGTTTGGCCTCTGGCGGCGCAGACAGTGACACCGACGCCAAAGACTTGTTTGACCTCTTGCGCGACGATCTCGACGCATTGCTCGACGCCTGCCCAACCGGCGACAATGCGCCCTTCAAGGCCTTTCGGCAAAAACTGGAAGCCTACGGCAAGGCTCTGGGTATCGATCTTGCAAATTTACGTGCTCCAAGTCTCTGGAATGCGGGCAACAAATTGCGCTTGGAACTCAAGGCCGACGAAACCCGCAGTGATCTGGTGCTGGATGGCGCGCCCAAGCTCAGCGAGGATTTGCAGACCGGCTTGGATGCGCTTGTCGCGCTGCACAATGTCTTTTGTGCGGCGCATCCCAGACTTTCCACACTGGACGAAAATCGGCCCGATCCGATTGATCGGCCAGACGCCGAAGCTGCCCGCGCCGAAATGGCTGATCTGATCGACGCGATCGCGCCGCAAATGCGTGTCATCATGGAAGAGGTGATCACAGAATATAACACGTTGCACGCGATGAGCGGTGGGGACGATTCCGCCTCCGCGCGGGCCTTGGCGGTCGAGCGGGATAGCCTCAATAACTTCATTATCCTCGCCGTGCGCGAGGCATTTAAGGAAGAACGTAAACCCGGTGCGTTAAAGGTTACGTTGAACGACGCGCGTGCAGCATCCGTCGGGGCCGCCGTGACCGAGGCGGGGCCATACATCGCCGCGACCCTCCCCCATTTGGTGACCGTACTGGCGCCACATATGGCCGCTGTGCTGGCGGCAAGCCACGCACAGGACTATCCCGTCAGACAGGCGTTGGATTGGGTTGTGAACAAGGTCATGGATCGTGCCCGTCGTTATTCAGCAGGTGAGACTGGGCAAGACGCCAAATGAGCGGTCGACAAGCGCGGAATCAAGGCCGCAGGCCGCCGCGCAATCGACTGGCCGCCCCCCGGCCTGTCGATACGTCGCCGTCACAGCATCGTTCAAAACGACGATGACGCGGCAACCATAAAACGCCCCGGAACGGCAGTTGCATCGACACGCCGCGGCCAGCCCATTGCGCGTCCGCGCACCGTCAACCCTTAACAAACCCCTAATCCGCCTCTGTAACCCCTTGATTTTTCGTGTCCCACGTCCTGTCCCAGCGTGGGACATCTCTGACCCCCCTTGGCAGTGCCGCCATTCCCATCCATATATCCCCCAACGTGTGAAGGAAGGATCAGGATCATGGATTTGGGATTGTCTGCCGGGCCGGACGCGGCTGATCTGATCAAGGACGGCTCCGAGGCGAGCTTTATGCAGGACGTGGTCGAGATGTCCCAGACCACCCCCGTGATCGTCGATTTCTGGGCCCCTTGGTGTGGTCCCTGCAAGACCCTCGGCCCGCAGCTCGAAGCCGCCGTCACCGCCGCCAAAGGGGCGGTCAAGATGGTCAAAATCAACGTGGACGAGGCGCAGATGATCGCCTCTCAACTGCGCATCCAGTCGATCCCGACCGTCTACGCCTTTTGGCAGGGCCAGCCCGTGGACGGGTTTCAGGGCGCGGTGCCGCAATCCGAAATCACCGCCTTTGTGGACCGGGTGATCGAGGCCGCAGGCGGCGAAGCCCCCGGCGCAGGCCTTGAGGATGCAGTGGCCGCCGCCGAAGAAATGCTGGCCGAAGGTGCCGCCGTGGATGCGGCCCAGACATTTGCCGCGATCCTCGGAGAAGAGCCGAACCACGCGGGCGCCTATGGCGGCCTCGTGCGGTCCCATATCGCGATGGATGACCTTGATCAGGCCGAGGCGATTTTGAACGGCGCGCCTGCCGAAATCTCCGAAAGCGCCGAACTGGAGGCCGCTCACGCCCAGTTGCAACTGGCCAAACAAGCCGCCGATGCGGGCCCTGTTGCGGAATTGCGCGCGGCGGTCGACGCGAACCCGGAGGATCATCAGGCCCGGTTTGATCTGGCCCAAGCGCTGCACGCCAACGGCGAGACCGAAGCGGCGGTGGACGCTTTGCTTGATCTTTTCAAGCGGGACGCAGACTGGAACGACGGCGCGGCCAAGACGCAGCTCTTTACCATCTTTGACGCGCTCAAGCCCAACGACCCGATTGTTTTGAACGGACGGCGGCGGCTTAGCTCGATCATATTTGCCTGACGGGCTGCGCGGGCTAGCTGACATTTTATGATCAAAGTGGCGGACCTTCCGGGGACAATCCCCGTGTTTCCATTGCCGGGTGCGCTTTTGCTGCCCCGTGCGCGCCTGCCGTTGCATATCTTTGAGCCGCGGTACCTTCAAATGCTGGACGATGCGCTGAAAACCGATCACCGCCTGATCGGGATGGTGCAACCGAATGAGGTCGAAGGGCGCAAGGGCAACGGATTGCACACGATCGGCTGTGCCGGGCGCATCACCCAGTTTTCCGAGACCGAGGACAACCGATATCTCATCACGTTGTCGGGCATTTCCCGGTTCCGCGTCGTCACCGAAATCGAAGGTTTTACGCCCTACAGGCGGTGCGACGTGAATTGGGATGGGTTTGATCGGGACCGGGGTCGGACCGAGGCAGACCCCAGCTTTGACCGCGAGGCGTTCCTTGACACTTTGGGGCGCTATTTCGATGCGCGGTCGTTGTCGGCGGATTGGGAAACGCTGAAAGAGGCGGATGACGAACTGCTTATAAATTCGCTGTCGATGATGTTGGATTTCGATGCCGAGGACAAACAGGCGCTGCTTGAGGCACCGTCTCTGAGCACACGCCGCGAAACGCTGATCACGCTGATCGAATTCGATCTCCGCGGCGGCGAAGGAGAGATCATGCAATGATCGGAAACCCGGTGGATCGACGTGTGCTCGAAGCGCTCATTTGTCCCGAAACGCATGGCACGTTGCGGTTCGACGCGGAGCGGAACGAGTTGATCTCTGAGGGGGCCGGGGTGGCTTATCCAATCCGCAACGGCATTCCGGTGATGCTGGTGGATGAGGCGCGATCGCTGGACGAGACGCCTACAGCGCCCGCCCCTTCATCAGACGAGGCAGATCGCCAGTAAGCCCTGCGGCCTCGCGGATGAACCCGCGGCGCAGACCGGGCAGGGCGTTCACAAGCCCCATGCCAATGTCGCGCACCGCACGAACGGCCGCGTTATCATTCGAGAACAATCGGTTGAAACTGTCAGTCGCGACGGCGAGGGCGGTATTGTCAAACCGCCGCCATTCCGCGTACCGCGCCAGCACCTGCGGGCTGCCGATATCTTCGCCACGGCGGGTGGCGTCCGTCAGCACTTCGGCGAGGGCTGCGATGTCGCGCATCCCTGCGTTCAGGCCCTGACCGGCAATCGGATGGACGCCATGGGCCGCGTCCGCGATCAGGGCGACACGATCAGCTGTCAGGTTATCGGCCAGCGACAGTGACAGCGGATAGGTGTAGCGTTGGCCGCGCAGTCGGATATCGCCAAGGAAATCACCGAAACGGGGGCGCAGCATGGTGATGTAGTCGGCATCGGGCAGTGCGTGGAATGCGGCGGCGTTCTCTGCCGTCTCGCTCCATACAATGGAACTGACGTGGCCGGGCAGGGGCAGGATGGCCAGCGGGCCGGGCGGCATAAAGAACTGGTGCGCAATCCCGTGATGCGGCAGGTCATGTTCAATGGCACAGACAAGGGCCGTCTGGCCGTAACCCCATCCCGTTCGTTTGATCCCGGCGCGGTCCGCGGTGCCGCTGGCGCGGCCATCCGCACCGATCAGCAGGGCACCCTGTACCGTTTCGCCTTTATCGAGCGTGACCGTGACATGCCCCTGACCCGGTTCCTGATGCACAACCGACCGGCCCGACAGATGCGTGATGCCGTCCGTCGCTTTTATGGCGTCGAGCAAAGCGCGGCGCAGAAAGCGGTCCTGCACCATATGTCCCATTGGCCCTTCTTCGATCTCGGCATGGTCGAAATGCATGAAAAACGGTGCAGGACCTTGGCCTGCGCGTCCGTCTGACACTTTGATCTCGAGGATGGGTTGAGCGTTGTCTTGGAGATCCTGCCACAGTCCCAATGCCGCCAGCAGGCGGCAGGAGGTCAGTGCGACGGCATAGCTGCGCCCGTCAAAGGTGGCGTTGCGCCGGACTTTTTCCGTGAGTGCGTCGATGACGGTAACGGAGTGCCCGGACTGCGCCAGCGCCAATGCGAGAGTCGGTCCGGCGAGGCCGCCGCCGGTGATCAGGATATCGCTGCGATGCGTCATGTCCGGCAATATGGAGGCGGCCTTGGGATTGTCCATGCGTTGCGACGTCGCTACCGTCACGGCAAGGGCTGATGGAGGGCGAGATGTTTGACAAAACAGCGGCAGAACTGGGCCGTGCCATCGGCGCGGGTGATCTGGACCCGGTGGAGATCACGGCACAATATCTTGAGCGGATCGAAGGGCATGATTTGTGTGATCGGGTCTATGCCCGCCTGACGCGAGACCGCGCCATGGCAGAGGCCGAAGCGGCGTCGATACGGGCCAAGGCAGGTCAACGCTTGTCGGTTCTGGACGGTGTGCCGATCAGTTGGAAAGACCTGTTTGACACAGCGGGGGATGCGACCGAAGCGGGGTCGAAACTGCTGGAGGGGCGGGTGCCGGACCGGGACGCTGTGGTGCTGGCCAACGCGACGGGGCAGGGGCTGATCTGTCTGGGCAAGACGCATCTGAGCGAGCTTGCGTTTTCGGGGCTGGGTTACAACCCGTCGACCGCGACGCCGCCTTGCGTCAACGACCCGGAGGCTGTGCCGGGTGGTTCATCCTCGGGTGCGGCGGCATCGGTCGCGTTTGATCTTGCCCCTGCGGCCATTGGGTCGGACACGGGCGGGTCGGTGCGTATCCCGTCGGCGTGGAACGATCTTGTGGGGCTCAAAACCACATCTGGCCGTCTGTCGCTGGAAGGCTGTGTGCCGTTGTGCCTGAAATTCGACACGGTCGGCCCGTTGACGCGCACGGTTGAGGACGCCGCTCTGCTGATGGCGGCGATGGAGGCGGGCAGGGCACCTGACCTGCGCGGCGCGTCACTGAAAGGGGTGCGGATCGCGGCATTGCAGACGGTCGTGCTGGACGACATGCGCGATGCCCCGCTTGCGGCCTATCACAGTGCAGTGGAACGACTGCGGTCCGCAGGCGCGACGATTGTCCCGCTGGAGGTGCCGGAACTGGCCGACGCCTTTGCGCTGTCGGGGCCATTGTTCACCGGAGAAGCCTACGGGCTGTGGCGCGATGTGATCGAGGCCAATCCGGGAGCGATGTTTGCCCAAATCCTCGAACGGTTCCGCGCAGGGGCAGAAGTGAGCGCACCGGACTACACGGCGGCCTGGGCCAAGCTGGATGGCGCACGGGCGGCTTGGGATGTGGCTGTGGCGTCATTTGATGCCGTGATCACACCCACCGCACCGATCCTGCCGCCCAATCTGGAGCGGTTGAACACGGATGATGCCTATTACAAGACGGAAAACCTGATGGCGCTGCGCAACACGCGGGTGGGCAACCTGATGGGACTGTGCGCGCTGACCCTGCCCACGGGCGTGCCAAGCTGCGGCGTGTCTCTGCTGGGTAAGCCGCATTGTGAGGCTACGCTGTTGCGGTTGGGGGCGGCGGCAGAGGCTGCGCTGGCGTGACCTAAAGGACGCTTCGCGACGCGATTTATGTGTTGATTGGGGGTTTTACCCCCAAACCCCCGAGTATTTTCAAAAAGAAGAAGATGGGGTTTGGCGGATTTGTCACGGCCCGGCGTTTTGCTGTGGTTTTTCTGGACGGCGGAGTCCGCCTTGGGTTATTCTGGCACAAACGGGGCGTGTATGATCCCGAGACCGAGGCAGTTTCATGAAGTTTCCCGAGCGGTTTTCGAACCTTCCGGCTTATGCATTCCCGCGTCTGCGCGCGCTGCTGGACCATCATGCGCCCGGCGGGGAAGTGGTGCATATGACCATTGGTGAGCCGAAACATGCCTTTCCGGCTTGGGTAACGGATGTGATCGCTGAACATGCTGCGGGTTTTAATAACTATCCGCCCAATGAGGGCATTCCGGAATTGCGGTCTGCGTTTTGTGATTGGCTGGGGCGGCGCTATGGCGTGACAATGGATATGGACGCCAACGTGATGCCGCTCAATGGCACGCGCGAGGGGCTTTACAACGCTGCGATGGCGCTGTGCCCTGAAGAGAAGAATGGGCTGCGGCCTGTCGTTCTGATGCCAAACCCGTTTTATCAAGTCTATATGCTGGCCGCGATTTCGGCAGGGGCGGAGCCTGTGCTGGTGCCTGCCACGGCAGAGACAGGGCATTTGCCGGATTTCGCCGCTGTGGATGAGCGCCTACTGAACCGCGCGGTGGCCTGTTATATGTGCTCGCCCGCGAACCCACAGGGGGCAGTGGCGAGCGATGGGTACTGGCGCGACCTCATTGCGCTGGCCGAGCGCTATGATTTCCAGATTTTTGCCGACGAATGCTATTCCGAGATATACCGGGATGTGCCGCCTGTGGGCATTCTGCAATGCACGGAAGCGGCGGACCCGGAGCGCGTTGTGGCCTTTCATTCGCTGTCCAAGCGGTCCAACCTGCCCGGTTTGCGGTCCGGTTTCATCGTGGGCGGTCCGGCGACCATGCGCGAGGTCAAGCAGCTTCGCACCTATGCAGGCACGCCGCTGCCGACACCGCTGCAGCACGCTGCGGCTGCGGTTTGGGCGGACGAGGCGCATGTGGTCGACAACCGGGCGCAGTATCATGCGAAATACGACGTTGCGGATCAGATTTTGGGCGGCGTACCGGGATATGCCGCCCCAGAGGCCGGTTTTTTCCTGTGGTTGCCTGTGCCTGATGGTGAGGCGGCGGCGCTTGAGTTGTGGCAAAAGACGGGCGTGCGGGTTTTGCCCGGCGCATATCTTGCACGCGAAATCGACGGGTTGAACCCCGGTGACACATACATCCGGGTGGCCTTGGTCGCCCCAATGGCAGACACCAAACGCGGGCTCGAAGCCGTGCGTGACGTGATCTATGCCGCATAAACTACGAGGACGAGGCATGGCATTTCAAACGCGACGCGATCCGCTTTTTGATCCGAACACCAGCATGGCGCTGGAACGTCGGGGGCGCGAGCTGTTCGGGATTGGGGTGTTTGTGGCCGGCCTTTTGGCGGCTGCCCTGATGCTGAGCTATACGCCCGCTGACCCCAGCTGGATGGCGGCCACGGATGCGCCGGTGCAGAACTGGCTGGGTCGGCCCGGTGCCTCGGTTGCGGCGCCGCTGTTCCTAATTGGTGGTTGGGGCATGTTCGGCTTTGCGCTGGTGCTGATGGTCTGGGGGGCGCGCTTTGCATTGCACCGGGGGCAGGAGCGCGCATTGGAGCGTTTGATCTTTGCGCCGATCTTTGTCGCATTTGCGGCTGTCTATGCCTCGACCCTGCAACCGGGGACCGAATGGGTGGCAACCCATGCCTTTGGCCTAGGTGGCCGCGGCGGGGATACCGTTTTGGCGATGGTGCTGGCGGTGTTGCCGTTGGGGTCGAGCTTTGCCGTAAAGCTGATGTCGCTGCTGATGGCGATGGGTGTGCTGGTCTTTGGTGCGTTTGTGCTGGGCTTTACCCGTGCCGAGGTGGTGCGGTTGGGCCGGTTCCTGCTGGTTGGCCTTGTGGTATCCTATGCTGCTGTAATGACGGTGCTGACGCGCGGTGCCTCTGGCACTGTATCGGCGGCCCGCGGTTTGCAGGAACGTCAGGCCATGCGCCGGGCAGAACGTGCGGCTGCTGCGGCAGAGGCCGAAGCCTACGCACAGTCGATCCCCGTTATGCCCGAGATGTTGGACGAGGATGATGCACCTGTTGAAAAAACCGGCTTGCTGGCCCGTATGCCCACCCTGATCAAACGTGCAGAGCCTGTTCCGGACACGATGCCCGAACCCGAATTGGTCGAGGCACCCCATGCGCCTGATATGCAGGCCCCCAGCGACGCGCGTATCAGCGCCAAGATCACGGATGTGATCAAGTCGCGGGTGCGGTCCAATCCGGCAGTTCGTATCGAAGGGGTGGCACCGCTGACCAAGGGTCGCGGACGCGGGCCTGTGCCGCTGATCGCGGATCCTGCTCCGCGTGTCGGTCTGCCGCCCGAGCCGCCGTTGACCACCATGCCCGCCGCGCCAGAACCGCTGGTGGAGGAGGACGATATGGCGCTGTTCGAGGCGTCAGAGCCGGTCATGCCTGAACCCGCGCCGCGTATCCCCACGCCTGAGCCGCGCAAAGTGGTGCAACAGCCCGTGCGCAAACCTGTTCAGCCCAGCACGCAGGCCAAGGCAGAGGCGCAGCCCAAGCTGCGGTTCGAAGACACCCACCCCGGTTTTGAACTGCCACCGCTGAATCTGCTGGAAAACCCCGTCGCCATCGAACGCCATCACCTCAGCGATGAGGCGTTGGAGGAAAATGCACGGATGCTGGAAAACGTGTTGGATGATTACGGCGTCAAGGGCGAGATTGTCAGCGTTCGCCCCGGTCCCGTTGTCACCATGTACGAGCTGGAGCCTGCGCCGGGCCTGAAGGCGTCGCGCGTCATTGGTCTGTCGGACGATATTGCGCGGTCCATGGCGGCCCTGTCCGCACGTGTGTCGACCGTTCCGGGCCGCAGCGTCATCGGTATCGAATTGCCCAATGAGAACCGCGAAAAGGTGCTTTTGCGCGAAATTCTTGCGGCACGTGATTTTGGCGACAGCACGATGAAACTGCCGCTGGCGCTGGGCAAGGATATCGGTGGCGACAGCGTTGTGGCTAACCTTGCTAAGATGCCTCACCTGCTGATTGCGGGCACCACGGGTTCGGGTAAGTCGGTGGCGATCAACACCATGATCCTGTCGCTGCTTTACAAATTGTCGCCGGAAGAATGCCGGTTGATCATGATCGACCCCAAGATGCTGGAACTGAGCGTTTATGACGGAATCCCGCACCTTCTGTCGCCTGTTGTGACCGACCCGAAAAAGGCGGTTGTGGCCCTGAAATGGGTCGTGGGCGAGATGGAGGAACGCTATCGCAAGATGTCCAAGATGGGCGTGCGTAACATCGACGGCTTCAATGGCCGGGTGAAGGATGCGCTGGCCAAGGGCGAGATGTTCAGCCGCACGGTCCAGACCGGATTTGATGATGACACTGGCGATCCGATCTTTGAAACCGAAGAATTCGCGCCCGAGGCGATGCCTTATATCGTCGTGATCGTGGACGAAATGGCCGACCTGATGATGGTTGCTGGCAAGGAGATCGAAGCGTGCATCCAGCGTCTGGCGCAGATGGCGCGGGCCTCTGGCATCCACCTCATTATGGCGACACAACGCCCGTCGGTTGACGTGATCACCGGCACGATCAAGGCGAACTTCCCCACCCGGATATCCTTTCAGGTGACGTCGAAAATCGACAGCCGCACCATTCTGGGTGAAATGGGGGCCGAACAACTGCTGGGCATGGGCGACATGTTGTACATGGCGGGCGGGGCCAAGATCACCCGTTGCCATGGCCCGTTCGTGAGCGATGAAGAGGTCGAAGAGATCGTGAACCACCTCAAGGCCTTTGGCGCGCCCGACTACGTGTCGGGTGTGGTCGAGGGGCCGGACGAGGACAAGGAAAGCAATATTGACGCAGTTCTTGGCCTTGGCGGCAACACGGATGGTGAGGATGCGCTTTATGATCAGGCTGTGGCCATTGTGATCAAGGACCGTAAATGTTCGACCTCTTACATCCAGCGCAAGCTGGCCATCGGCTACAACAAGGCCGCGCGGCTTGTGGAGCAGATGGAGGACGAAGGCGTGGTCAGTTCCGCCAACCACGTGGGCAAGCGCGAGATTCTCGTCCCCGAACAGTAGGATGGGCGATATTCGCCCATCATCGCCTGCTTGTTATCGTATATCACGCCGCACCGCCCTATATCGTGGGACCAAGACCAACGATGCAAAGGATGCGAGCGGTATGGTGTTTATGAAACGTGTGATCGGTGCGGTGTTGGCCCTGTCCTTGGCCCCTGCGGCCATGGCGGAAAAGCTGCCGCTTTCGGCGATTTCATCCTACCTCAACGACCTGAAAACGGCGCAGGCAACAATCACCCAGATCAACGATGACGGGTCGGTCAATACGGGCAAATTGTTGCTGAAACGCCCCGGGCGGATGCGGTTTGAATATGATGATCCGAATGCGGCCCTGATTCTGGCCAGTGCCAATGCGGTCTATATCGTGGACCCCAAGTCGAACCAGCCGCCCGAGACATATCCGCTGCGCCGCACGCCTCTGTCGCTGATCCTTGCCCGGAACGTGAATCTGTCGCAGGCGAACATGGTGACGGGCCATTCCTTTGACGGGACGGCGACGGTCGTCACGGCGCAGGACCCCGAACACCCTGAATATGGAAACATCCAGATGAAGTTCACGGGCAACCCGGTCGAATTGCGCCAATGGGTGGTCAATGACAGCGGCGGTGGCTCCACCACGGTTGTGCTGGGCGAACTGTCCAAGGGCGGCACGCTGTCGAACCGGCTGTTTCAGCCGCCAAGCCGCGGAAATTGAGGGGAGGCCGGGTGTCGCCCCGGCCCCGTTTAGCAACTGCGTAATTGCTGAGCGTACATGATGGATCGTTGGTCCACCTCACCCGCAACCCGCATCAGCCACGATTTCGACCGATAGCTGCCGCGGGCATAGCCGGACCGGCCCTCGTGATAGGCAAGATACTGATTGCGGGCATCTCCCTTGGAAATGCCAAGGCGATTTTGCGATTCCGCCATGTACCAGCCCATGAAATCCGTTGCATCGCGGATGCGGTCCCGGCGCGCGGTACGCTTGCCCTGATCCCGCACATATTCCTCCCACGTGCCGTCCAAGGCTTGGCTGTAGCCATAGGCGCTGGATTGCCGCCCGATGGGAATCACACCGGCCGCATATCGGAACGGTGTACGCGCGTCGGCGCGAAACTTTGATTCCTGATAGATGGTGGCCATTTGCACATGCACCGGCACACCCCATTTGCGTTCCGTGGCCTTAAAGGCCCTCAGGTATTCGGGGCGCTCACTGACAATGGAACAGGCGTTGTCGAGGTTGCGCGGGGAATCCCCCGAACCGCCACCACAGCTCGCAGCCAAAAGTACCAGTGCCAAAGCGCGAAAGAGTCTGCTCATCTGCCTCACTCGCCTTGTTATATTTTTTCCCAGTTTAACCGAAAAACCACCCCATGGAAATCACGTTTTGTCAGAGCAACATGGCCAGCAACACGGGCAGGGCAGCCACGGACATCAGTGTCGAGGCGACGACAAGGCCCGCGACGTCCTCTGCCTCGGCCCCATATTTTTCCGCCAACATGTAGGACGTGACGGCGACCGGGGTTGCCACCTGCAACACCAGCACGCCAAAGGCGATCGGCTCCAGTGCAAAATAGTGCCCAACCACCCATGCGATCGCCACGCAAATCACCAGCTTGAGCGCTGACAAAAGGGCCGCCCGCGCGAGCCCTTTGGGGGACAGACGTGCAACGGCGACACCCAGCGTGATCAGCATCAGCGGAATAGCCATTTGTCCGATGAGGTCCAGCGTGTTGGTCAGAAAGGTCGGCGTTTCCCAACCCTGAACCATGAACAGCGCCCCGAGTAGCGTGGCCCAGACCACCGGCTCACGCAGCGCTTTGGTCAGCGCGCCACTGCCAGCAACCAGCGTGATGCCATAGGTGAACGACCAGATCGCCATGATGGCAAAGACGATGATCGCATAGCTGAAACCGGCCTCACCAAACGCAAACAGCGCCAGGGGAAGCCCTAGGTTGCCGGTGTTGCCAAAGATCAGCGGCGCGGCGTAGGTCCGCCGGTTCAGCCGCAGCAGATGGACCAGCGCCAGACAGGCGAGTGTGACCGCGCCATAGGCCATGACGGCGGCCGCAGACAACGCGGTCAGCGCCGCCGGGTCGATATCGGTCTGCATAAGCGCGACAAAGATCAGGCATGGCACGCTCATCGTCATGGCAAGCCGTGTGACAAATTGGATCCGGTATTCAAACCCGATCTTGACCCAGACAAAACCAATCGCCGCCAACAGGAACACGGGGGCCACGATTTCCAATACTGTTAAGGCTAGGTTCACAGACTGTTTCCAGCGAAATCGCGCTCAAATGTTGGACAATTGTCCCTTGCACCGTGTAGTCACGGACGGTAGGGGGCGCAACGTTATGCTAAGCAAGCGCGCAAAATATCATCTCGGGCAGGTTGTCCGCCACAAGAAGCACCCGTTCCGGGGTGTCGTTTTTGACGTGGACCCTGAGTTTTCGAACACCGAAGAATGGTACGAAGCAATCCCCGAGGACAGCCGCCCGAAAAAGACGCAGCCGTTCTACCATCTGCTCGCCGAGAATGACCAAAGCTACTACGTGGCCTATGTGTCCGAGCAGAACCTCGTGGCGGACTATTCCGGCGAGCCTGTGGACCACCCCGATATCCCGGACCTGTTTGGTCCGTTCGAGGACGGATCCTATCCCCTGCACTTCCAGTTGAACTGACATCTGGTGGGCAGATGGCCCACCCTACACTTGCGGCACCCGCCGGATGTTCAATATCCCAGCGCACAGCCGTCCTTGCGCGGGTCGCTTGCGCCTTCGAGCACGCCATTGTCGTGAATCATGATCGCTTGCGCTCCGCCAATGGCCGTGTCCGGCACGGTGACATCGTGGCCCCGCTCGGTCAGGTCGGCACGCACTGCGTCACTATAGCCACGCTCGACCTTCATGGTGCCCGCGTCCGAAAAGGCGCGGGGGCCGTCGATTGCGCTTTGCGGATTCAGCCCGAAATCCGTCAGGTTCGAGACAAAGCGCGCGTGTCCGTTGGGTTGATACGCCCCGCCCATCACGCCAAAGGGCATGAACGGCTTGCCGTTGCGTGCCAGCATCGCCGGAATGATCGTGTGCATGGGTCGTTTGCCGCCGGCCAGTTCATTGGGGTGGCCTTGTTCGAGGGTAAAGCCCGCGCCGCGGTTCTGGAACAGGATGCCAAACTTGTCCGATGCAATGCCGGACCCAAAGCCGTGATAGATCGAATAGATCAGCGAAACGGCCATCCGGTCCTTGTCCACGACGGTGATGTAAATCGTGTCCTTGTGAACCGCCTCGCTTAGCGCGGTTGGATCATCCATCGCCTGTTTCGGGTCGATCAGCGCGGCAAGGCTGGCGGCGGTCTCGGGCGCCAGCATGTGATCGAGGCGCGTGGTGTAATCGGCGTCCGCCAAAAACCGATTGCGTGCGTCATAGGCAAGCTTGGCGGCCTCTGCCTCGACATGTGCGCGATCCGCGCCCCACGGGGCCATGGATGCGATGTCAAAGTGTTTGAGGATGTTGAGCATCAGTTGCGCTGTGGCACCATGGCCGTTCGGCGGATGTTCGAACAGCGTCAGGTCGTTGTAGTCGCTTTGCGTTGGGGTCGTGTCCGTGGCGGCTGTGTCTGCAAAATCATCCAGCGTGTGCGCGCCACCCAGACCGCGCAGCGTCTTCACCATGTCTTCGGCCACTTCTCCGGTGTAGAAACCGTCGCGCCCGTCCCGCGCGACCCGGCGCAGCACCTCGGCCTGCCCTGGGCAGGCAAAGATGTCCCCCACCTTGGGGACTGATCCATCGGCGGAATAGACGTCGCGCGCGCGGGCTTGCAGGGTGCCTGCGTCATTTGCCCAGTCAAACGCCACCCGTGGCGCCACGGGCACGCCGGTTTCGGCGTAGTGGATGGCGGGGGCCAGCAGGCGGTCGATGCCCAGTTTTCCCACACGTTCGGACAAGGTGCAGAACGCATCGATCGCGCCCGGAACGGTGACCGCATCAGGGCTGTGGATCGGGACGGTGGTGTGACCCGCCGCGCGCAAAGCGGCAGCGGATTGATCTGCCGGCGCGCGGCCTGATCCGTTCAGGGCGCGAAGGGTGCCGTCCGGGTCAGACCACAGAACAAAGCAGTCGCCGCCGATTCCGGTCATTTGTGGCTCGCAGATGCCCAACAGAACTGCGCCCGCGATGGCCGCGTCCATGGCGTTGCCGCCTGCCTTCAGTGTTTCGATCGCAGTTTGCGCGGCCAGCGGGTGGGATGTGGCACACATCCCGGAGCTGGCCAAAACGGCAGAGCGGCCTGGCAAGTGGAAATCGCGCATGATGTGGAACCCCGTCTTTTGTCTTCCTCCGCAACCTAGTGGGCTGGCCACGGTTGTCCATAAGGGGAAGGCCTCGGCGCCACGTACTGGGTGGGGGCAATTTCACGCGGCGCCGAGGGAAGCCATATGCAGCTACAGGAGCATGTTTGGCATTTGATCTGGGCAGGATTGTGGAAACACCAAGACGCTTTTGGGAACGTGCGGATTTCCGCGTGTGCGTGGGCAAAGATGTGCCGGAACCCCGGCTTTGCCGGGTGGGGCGCTAAGGTCGGAGGTTTGGTTAGCCTGCAAGGGCGAGGCGGAATGTCAGTTGGTTGGCGTCATCCACCCGGCGGTAGACGACATCCTTGGCAAGATCCTTGATCAGGAACCAGCCAAAGCCGCCTTCGGGCAGGTCGGAGAATTCGACGTCCAGATCGACGGGTAGCCCAATGGGGGTCACACCATCGGGCATGGGGCGTCCGCAATCCTTGATCTGAAACCGCAAACCGTCTGCCTGACGGCTGCATTTCACATTGATCGGCCCTGGCACATCCTCAGGCGGGTAGGCGTGTTCGACAATGTTGTTCATCGCCTCCGCCAGAACCAATTCGATTGTGCCTGTTTCCTCGACATCCAGCTCAAGCGGTGTGAGCGCCTCAAGCAAGGCGGCGAGCGCCTCACGAACTGCGAATTCTCCGCTGGTGATCGAGATTTGAACGTCGGACACTTTGAGCGGGGATTGCATGGTCAGCGTTCCGTTAGGCGGCATGGACATCAAGCGCGGTTTCAAGGGTCGGAAACACGCCAAACACGCTATCCATCCGGGTCAGCCGAAACACCTTGTCCACGGTCGGGGTCAGACCAGCAAGGACAAGGCTGCGTTCCTGCCCCATATGCTTCATGGAGGCGACAATCGCGCCCAGACCGCTCGAATCAATGAACTCAACTGTACTGAGATCCAATATGACCGTGGGGCTGCCGGTGTCGGTCACCTGCCGCATTGCATCCTTGAACTCAATTGCGACGGCTGCGTCGATGCGCGCGCTGTTTACGCGCACGATCTGCAGGGGTCCGTTCTGCTGACTGTCCAACTCCATCTTTGCGCCTCGTGCTTGCCTGCGTTACCCATTGCTTAGAACCGAAACCTTACCAATCTGTTGCGACCGTCGAGATCGGAGAACGAGACATGGAAAATGTAGTGATCGCTGGGGCGGCCCGCACGCCAATGGGTGGATTTCAAGGCGCGTTGGGCGACATGTCCGCCGCCGATCTGGGCGGCGTCGCCATTACGGCGGCCCTTGCAGACGCGGGCGCGCAGACGGTGGACGAGGTGTTGATGGGGTGCGTGTTGCCCGCGGGGCAGGGGCAGGCCCCCGCGCGTCAGGCGGGCTTTGCCGCCGGTTTGGGCGAAGAGGTGCCCGCGACCACCCTGAACAAAATGTGTGGATCGGGTATGAAGGCGGCGATGATGGCTTTTGACCAGATCGCGCTGGGGCACGCCACGACGATGATTGCGGGCGGGATGGAGAGCATGACCAACGCGCCGTACTTGCTGCCCAAAATGCGCGGCGGCGCGCGGCTGGGTCATGGGCAGGTGGTGGACCACATGTTCCTCGACGGACTCGAGGATGCTTATGACAAGGGCCGCCTGATGGGCACCTTTGCCGAAGATTGCGCCGAGGCATTCCAGTTCACCCGTGACGTGCAGGACAGTTATGCGCTGACATCTTTGTCGCGGGCGCAGGACGCCATAGCCAATGGATCCTTTGCGCGTGAGGTCGCGCCGGTGGCGCTGAAGACCCGCAAGGGCGAGGTCATTGTCGCAGAGGACGAACAACCCGGCACCGCGCGGCCCGACAAAATCCCGCTGCTCAAGCCCGCCTTTCGCGAGGGTGGAACCGTCACGGCGGCCAATGCCTCATCCATTTCCGACGGGGCGGCGGCGCTGGTTCTGGCCTCTGAAGCAGAGGCCGATGCGCGCGGTCTGTCTGTACGGGCACGTATTGTCGGCCATGCAAGCCACGCGCAAGCGCCGGGCCTTTTCACGACGGCACCAGTGCCCGCCGCGCAAAAGCTGTTGGAGCGTATTGGTTGGACGCGGGATGATGTGGACCTGTGGGAAGTGAATGAGGCCTTTGCCGTCGTCCCGCTCGCCTTTATGCGCGAAATGGGCATTGACCACGATGTGGTGAACGTCAACGGTGGGGCCTGTGCGCTGGGTCATCCAATCGGCGCGTCCGGCGCGCGCATTATGGTGACGCTTTTGAATGCGCTCGAGAAACGGAACCTCAAGCGTGGCGTCGCCGCCATTTGCATCGGCGGCGGTGAGGGTACCGCAATCGCCATCGAAAGGGTCTGAGCATCTGCACCGGCCCGGGATACGCACCGGTGCAGCTTTCCGTCAGCCTTCGTTTGGCAAGCTGGTCTCGATACCTTCGGGTTTGCCGACCACGACGAAATGCAGCGCGTCAGGTGTGAGCAGTTCTGCCGCCACGCGGTTCACGTCTTCCAGCGTCACCGCTTCGACTTTGTCGTTGCGGGTCGCGATGTAGTCGATGGGCAAGCCCAGCATCTGCATCCCCACCATGATCCGCGCAATCGGCCCATTGCCATCGAATTGCAGCGGGTAGGCACCGGTGACAAAGGTCTTGGCTGCGTCCAGTTCCTCGGGTGTCACACCTTCGGCTGCGGCGCGCGCCCATTCCTCACGGATGACAGTTGTGGCTTCGGCGATCCGGTCATTCGACGACGCCACCTGTCCCTGCAATGTCGCCGCATGATCGCGCGGAACAAGGAAGGAGTAGACGCCGTAGGTCAGCCCACGTTTTTCCCGGACTTCGGTCATCAACCGGCTTTCAAACCCGCCTGCGCCAAGGATCTGGTTGAGCACGCGCGCGGCAAAGAAATCCGGGTCGTCCTGTTCCACCCCAAGCTGGCCAAACACAGCCACGGATTGCGGAGTGTCAAAGTCGATCACGGTGTACCCGCCTGCAATGGTGATCTCCGCAGGCCCCGGCTGTGGTGCTCCGGTTTCCGGCAAGGCACCCAGCAACGTGTCCAGCAGGTCGCCCAGTTCTTCGGGCGTGATGTCACCCACCGCACCCACATAGAGCCGGTCGCGGGCCAGCACGGCGCTGTGCGCAGCGACGATGTCATCGCGGGTCAGTGCGCTGACACTGTCCAAGGTGCCGCGGTAGTTCGATCCATAGGGATGATCGCCATAGGCCATTGCGTTGAACGCGGCGCGCGCAATCTTGTCAGGGTCTTTGGCGTCCGACCGCAGACCTGTCAGCACCTGTTCGCGCACGCGGTCAATTGCATCCTGATCAAAGCGCGGTTCGATCAGCGATGCGCGTAACAGGGCCACCGCATCGTCGCGATTTTCGGTGAGAAAGCGTGCGGACACAGACACCGCATCCGGCCCCACATCATAGTCGAGCGATGCGGCCAACCCTTCGAGGGTGCGGGCAAATGCGCGGGCATCCAGATCAGCCGCGCCTTCTTCCAGCAAACCGGTCATCAAGTTGATCGCACCGCGCTTGTCCGGATTGTCCAGCGATGCACCGCCGCGAAACCGTAACTCTAGCGCCACGAACGGGATCGAAGGTTCCTGCACCAGCCACGCCGTGATGCCGCCGGGACTGACGACTTCCTGAATTTCGACCTCGGCCCGCGCTGGCAGGCTCGCAAAGAAAGACAGGATGAGGGCAAGGGCCAAGCGGGTCATTGTGTCACCTCCGAGGTGTCAGGGCGGGTCAGCCAACCGGTCACAGACGCGTTGCGGTCCAGCACGTCGCGTGCGGCGGCCATGATGTCGTCCGGGGTGATGGATTGCAGAATGTCGGGCCAGGACTGTACGTCTTCGACCGTGAGGCCCACGGAAAGCGCGGCGCCATAGCGGCGCGCAATCCGGTCCACGTCGTCGCGCGCATAAATTTGGCTGGCACGTAGCTGATACTTGATCCGGTCCAGCTGTTCAGCGTCAACGCCATCCACGAGGAACTGCGCCAACGTCTCGTCCATGGCGGTTTCCGCCTCTTCGAGGCTCACGCCGGGGGCGGGCACAATCACCACATCAAAGGTCGTGTCGTCCAGCGACACACCCCGGTAGAACGCGCCGGAAAACACGGCCTTCTGGCTTTCGAATTGCAGCTTCTCGGTCATGTAGCTGGTCTGCCCGCCCCCCAGCACCTCGGCCAGCAGCGTCAATGCGGCTGCGGCACGCTGGTCGCCCGGATCACGCTCGGGCGCGAGGTAGGATCGGCTGACATATTCCTGAGCCACCCGCGCATCGCGGTAGATCAGGCGACGTTCGGCGGTTTGCGGGGGTTCGGCACTGCGCACACGCTCGGGCAGGTCCGGATTGGCGGGGATCACGCCGTAATGTTTTTGGGCCAGTGCGCGAACCTCGTCTGCATCCACATCGCCCGACACCACGAGGATCGCGTTGTTGGGGTAATAGTAGGTGTCGTAGAACCCCAGCGCGTCGTCGCGGTCCAGTGTCTCCATCTCGTGACGCCAGCCGATGATGGGCACGCCGTACCGATGGTTGAGGTATTGCGCGGCGTTCATCTGTTCGCCGAACAGGGCGCGCGGATTGCTGTCGGTGCGCTGGTTCCGCTCTTCGAGGATCACATCCCGTTCGGTCGCAACGTTTTCGTCGGTAAAGTTGATGTTGCGCATCCGGTCGGCTTCCATCTGCATCATCAAACCCAGACGGTCTGCCGCGACGCGCTGAAAATAGGCGGTGTAGTCGTAGCTGGTGAACGCATTGTCACGCCCGCCATTGGCCGCCACGATTGCAGAAAATTCTCCGTCCTCCAGCGTGTCGGTCGCCTTGAACAGCAAATGCTCAAGGAAATGCGCCACCCCGGAAGAGCCCACCGGCTCATCGGCGGAGCCTGCGCGGTACCACAGCATATGTTGGACCACGGGGGCGCGGTTGTCCTCGACGACGACCACTTCCATCCCGTTGTCGAGGGTAAAGGTCGTCACCGCATCCTCCTGCGCTGTCGCGGCAGAGGCAATGGAGACAAACGAAATGACAAGCGCGCTCAGCGCGCCTCGCAAACGGTTCATGGCATGTCCTGACATTCGTGTCGGTTGCAGTACGAAATACGGCGGCCCGCCCCGGGTTCAAGCGGTGCTGGCAGTTTCGTGAGAATGGGCCGCGTCAGCGCCGCCGCCGACGTGACGGTGGGGCCGATGGTGTCGGGATACCTGCTCGGCGGTACTGTTCGGCCACGCGCGCCGGATCAAGGGATTGGCGGCGATAGACCTGCGCATAGATGTCTTCGCGGAAGATGCGGATATTGGTCAGCCGGCGCTGACGGTCGCGGAACTTTTGATCCGCTTCGGCGAGGGTCGCGCGAATGCCTGCTTCCCGGCCAAAGCGGCTGGCGTGATTGACAAGAGCTGCATCATTGCCGGGCACTGCGGCATTGGGCGAGGTGGCCTGCCCGCCCAAGGCGGCCACGGCATCCTCCAACGGGCGCTGATCGGTGCGGTTGAACCCGCCGGGCGTGGGCGCAGGCAGGGCAGTGTAGCTTTCGGGTTCGGCAAGCGGCTTGGCAGGAACGATGGTAAAATCGTCCGGACCGTCACCCTGACTGCGCAGATTGCGCAGGTTCGGTTCGCCACAGGCGCTCAGCAGGGTCACCGCCGCAAGGGCGCAGGCGATCAGCCGCATGTCCATTCCTCTTCGTCTTTGGCCCGCATTATCGCAGCTTGGCGTATCATGTCACGCACCCTTTTTCTGCCCCTTGCCATCCTTGGCAAAGAAAACGAGGCCAAACGCACCAACAAAAATAAAGATATCCGCAACGTTGAACACAAATGGATTGTCGATCCCGCAACACGACATGTTGAGAAAATCGAGCACATAGCCATAGATCAGCCGGTCCAACACGTTGGCCAGCGCCCCGCCCACCAGCAGACCGGCGCTCAGATAGGCCAGCCGCGACTGCCGATGGCGCGTGATCCACCACAGCACCAGCGCACAGATCAGCATGGCCACAGCGATCAGCGACCAGACCGGAATGCCATAGCCAAGGCCAAAGTTGATGCCACGGTTTTCGCCATAGATGAACCGCACCAGCGGCGGCAGCACATCAATGGATTTGAAGGGCGACACGCCCAACACATGGATCACCAGATATTTGGAGATCTGGTCGACGCCAAAGGCCAGAACAGTGCTGATCCACAAAAGCTGCATGGCGCCCCTAATGCCGGAAATGGCGCATGTTGGTAAAGACCATGGCCAGTCCCGCCTCGTCTGCGGCTGCGATCACCGCGTCGTCCCGCATTGATCCGCCCGGCTGGATAACGGCGGTTGCCCCGGCCTCCGCTGCGGCCAGCAAACCGTCCGGAAATGGAAAAAACGCATCTGACGCCACCACCGACCCCTTGGCAGGGGTCTCGGGCAGGCCCAGATCAGCAGCCATGCGCGTCGCTTTGGTTGCGGCGATTGTCGAACTGTCGAGACGGCTCATCTGTCCCGCACCCACACCGACGGTTGCGCCGTCTTTGACGTAGATGATCGCGTTGGATTTGACATGTTTGGCCACAGTCCACGCAAACAGAAGATCGGTCATCTCTGCGTCTGATGGCGCGCGCTGCGTCACCACTTTCAAATCGTCGCGGGACAGGCGCCCCACATCCTTGTCCTGCACAAGAAACCCACCGGCGACCTGCTTGATCGCCAGAGCGGCCACGGCCGCATCCGCCAGACCCTCCGTGGTGAGCAATCGCAGGTTCTTCTTCTCTTTAAAAATACTCACGGCTGCGTCGCTGGCCCCGGGTGCGATCACAACTTCGGTGAAAATCCCTGTGATCTCGCGCGCGGTTTCTTCGTCCAGCGGCTGGTTCAGTGCGATGATCCCACCAAAGGCACTGGTCCGGTCGCAGTCGAACGCGCGGCCATAGGCCTCTTTTAGCGTGGCGCCTGTGGCCACGCCGCAGGGGTTGGCGTGTTTGATGATCGCACATGCCGGGCCGCTCCCAGCGAACTCGCTGATCAACTCAAACGCGGCATCCGTGTCGTTGATGTTGTTGTAGCTCAGCGCCTTGCCCTGATGCTGGGTCGCTGTCGCGACCCCGGGCCGGGCCGAGCCGTCGGTGTAAAACGCCGCCGCCTGATGCGGG
This sequence comes from uncultured Tateyamaria sp., assembly GCF_947503385.1. Classification (GTDB taxonomy): domain Bacteria; phylum Pseudomonadota; class Alphaproteobacteria; order Rhodobacterales; family Rhodobacteraceae; genus Tateyamaria. Next base: position 16,965 of record NZ_CANNDO010000001.1, on the reverse strand, counting down.
TTCTCGCCATAGCGCAACTCTTGCGCAAGCGCACCGCCAAAGGTCCGGCGGCGCGGCGTGCCGTCGACCTGCGCGGCCATCCACGTGCTCACGGCGGTGTCATAAGCCGCCGTCCGGGCATAGGCCGTTTGCGCCAACCGCTGGCGCAGCGCATAGGGCGTCTGCCCGCCATGCGCGTCGAGCGCATCCAGCACAACGCCATAATCCTCCACGTCCACCACGACGGTCACATCACCATGGTTCTTTGCGGCCGAGCGGATCATCGCAGGCCCGCCGATGTCGATATTCTCGATCACCTCGTCATAGGCTGCGCCCTTGGCCACGGTCTCTTCGAATGGATAGAGGTTCACCACAACCAGATCGATTGGAGCAATGTCATGGGTCTCCATCGCGGCCACATGTTCGGCATTGTCGCGCAGCGCCAGCAGACCGCCATGCACCACGGGGTGCAGCGTCTTGACCCGGCCATCCATCATCTCGGGGAACCCGGTCGCATCGCTCACGTCCTGCACCTCAAGCCCGGCGTCCCGCAGGCTCCGCGCGGTCCCACCGGTGCTGAGCAATGCCACCCCGTGCCCGGCCAGCGCCGTGGCAAATTCCACAAGGCCGGTCTTGTCAGAAACGGAAATCAGCGCGCGGCGCAGCGGGGCAAGGTTGGTCATGGGCAGCAGGTCCTAGTCTTCGAATACATGGCCCGGCTCTTCGCGGGCTAGGTCGCGGATGCCAATGGCAGTTTCCTGCGCCTTGGACAAGGACCAGCGCACCCGCGTCGCATAGCTGAGCGCGCGCCCGGACAGCACGATCTGCAATGCGCCGCGGGGTTTCAGGCGGCCTTTCTCCAGAAAAACGCTTGGCAACAACTCCAGCGATTGCGTGCCATCATGGCGGAACACCCAGATCTCACCGCTCTTGAGCGCCATGGACACAGCCGCGCCGCCAAGGTCGACCTCCGCGTCCACTTCGGGGTGCAGGTGGAACCGGATGTCGAACGGAATACCGGCCAGCTTGTGGGCGTCCATCGCCCGGTCAAAAAGCCGTTTTTCGGCGTCCTCCATGGCCAGCAGGATATCCTCGCCCGCCATCCCGCGCCCGTCGAACGTCATTTCCAACTGGCGTGCATGGGTCAGCCCGTGCGTCTTGATATAGCCGTCATGGCCACCCTGAAACCGCAATCCGTCCGGGGCATGGCTCACCTCAATCGGCACGTGGGTCGGCGTATCCACCAAGGCTTCGCGCGCGGTGCGTCGTTCAGCGGGGCCTAGCCGGGCACTGGAATAGCCGTCAAGGCACAGGGTCGAATGCGACGGCGTGGCACGGCCTGCGCGCCGCCAATCGGCGCCGAAACTGGCCCCCGATCCGCAGTTGACGATCAAGGGCCGCCGCCCGGATGTCAGCTCGAACGCAAGTGTCGAGGCGTGCGCATTGAAACTTGCCTCGGGTTTGGGTGGTTTTTCGGCGTCGATGATCACGGATGTCCGTCCCGCGCTTAGCCGGGCAAAGCCCATGGACAGCCCATCCGGCGCGCTGCTCTTGATGCCGGATGCGGCCAACGCGTGATCCAGCCACCCTTCCTGCCCGCGCCCACCCCCGTGGAACCGGGCGAGGCTGCCATCCGCATGGCGCAGCGTCCGCAATGTCGGGGCGATCCGTTCAATGGCGGCCAGATGCGCGGCGGGTGTCGCTTTGCCCACGTCGTTCAACGCTGCGGACGCCCATGTCAGCAGGGTGAACACCTCCAGCAACTCTTCGGGGTTGCGGGTGGGCAGGCCGCCTTGGGCGTCGATCTGTCGGGCACATTCCTGCGCAAGGGCCGCGATGGCGGGTTGTGCCAAATCCTCAAGCCCCTCCAGCGACAGGCCCGCATAGACCAGCCCGGTCAGCGCCTCGAACCGTGGCAGGCCGGGCGCTGCGGCGTGCCACCGGCGCGACAGGAACCGGGTCTGTTGCGCCAGCGATTGAAAGAACGCGTCGGTCTGCGCGGATTCCTGCCCACGCAGCACGAACAACGCGTGGTTGATCCAACGGATCAGGCGTCGCCCCGTCAGGTCCGGCGTCCAGCCCGGTCCATTGCCACGCCCAAACCGATCAATCCACGCCCAGAGCCACTCTTGCGCCAGCGCGCGCGTCGATGGGTCCCCCACGGCGGCAAGGTCATCCATCCACGAGAACCCATGAATCGCATTGGTATAGGCGCGGTCCGGGGCAGACACATCCCAGATCACACTGCCCTTTGCTTCGATCAAAGCGCCTGCAAACAGGTAGTTTCCGGCCACCAATTGCCGCCCCTTGGCGAAACTGCCGATGGTGCGCGGTTCGGGTGCTGAAATAAATGCCGTGGCCGCCGGCGCTTTGGTCGCGCGGCGGGCGTGCCAACGGTTCAGAAACCTGGCTTTGCGGGCGGCAAACCCGGAGCGGGTGGACATCGACACTGCCTCAATGCGTCTTGGTGGCGCTTTTCGCGGCACTCTAGCGTGCGCCCCGGATCAAGTCACGCCTTCTCAGCCCGCCTTGCGCAGCATCGCGATATAGAACCCGTCCATCCCCCCCAAATCGGACCAGTGGTCGGGGCGCAGGCGCAGCCCGCCTTCTTCGGTGATCCATGCGGGATCGATGCCGGGACGGTCCAGTGCGGTGCGTTCGATGCTCAGGGTTTTATGGCGCTCCAACGCCTCTTCGGCCTGTACCTCGCCCTCGTCCGGCAAAAGCGAGCAGGTGCAAAAGACCATGCGCCCGCCGGGTTTCAGCAGGGTGACCGCATGGTCGATCATCTGCGCCTGCAACGCGATAAGCTGGGCGAATTCCGACCCGTCCTTGGCATAGGGCAGGTCGGGGTGGCGGCGCATCGTGCCTGTGGCCGAACAGGGCGCGTCAAGCAAGATGGCGTCATACTGACCTGTCGCCTCCAGCGCGTCCTGCACCACCACTTCGGCGGTCAATTTGGTGCGGATCAGGTTCTGACGCACTCGCTCCATCCGTCCTTCGGAGATGTCGAGCGCAGTTACATCCGCCCCCGCGGCAGCCAGTTGCAGCGTTTTGCCGCCCGGAGCCGCGCACAGGTCCAGCACCTTCTCCCCGCGTTGCGGCGCGAGGATGCGGGCGGGTATCGCGGCGGCGGCGTCCTGCACCCACCAATCGCCACTGTTGAAGCCGGGCAGGGCCGACACTTGTGACGGGGCATTCAAACGGACCGATCCTGTGGGCAGGACCGTGCCGCCCACCTGTGCCGCGACGGCGTCCGCATCGCTTTGCGCGGTCAAGTCGAGCGGTGCCCCGGCGAAATGTGCAGCCTCAATGCCCGCCATGACCTCTGGCCCCCACGCGGTCACCAAGGGACCCCGCAGCCATTTCGGCAAACGCGGCACGCGCAGCGTCGCCCATTGCTCCGGCCCACTGTCGGTTACCTTGCGCAGCACCGCATTTGTCAGCCCTTTGAGCGTACCGTAGCGCTTGTGCTTGCCCACGATGCTGACCATGGCGTTGACCACGCCGTGCGCGGCCTCGCCCTGACACAGTTCCACGGTGCCGACGCGCAGCGCATTGCGCACGTGCAGGGGCGGCGGCTTTTGCAGGTGTCTTTGCAGAATGCGGTCGGCCCGTTCGAGGCCGCGCAGCGTTTCCGTCGCCAACCGTTGCGCGCGGGCGCGGTCGTCAGGTTCCAGCCGGTCCAGTGTGCCAGAGGCCAACAGTTCTGCCATCAGCTTGCCCTCACCCATGATCTGATCAAGCAGGTAGATCGCGCTGCGGCGCGCAGGCACGCCGATGTCACGCGGGCCGGATGGGGCGGGTTTGCTCATGCGTCATTCTTTCCAGTCGGGCCCGCTTGCCGGAGCCAAGGCGCGCCGTATATCAGGGGGTATGACAACGGAAAAGACCGACAACGCCGAAACCCCCGATCTGCCGCCCGCTGCGAAGCGCGCGCTGGCCGAGGCCGCAGCACGCCGCAAGGCCAAAGAAGAGCTGTCGTTGCCCACAGAGCTTGGTGGCCGCGATGGGCCCGAGCCTGTGCGTTATGGCGATTGGGAGAAAAAGGGACTCGCGATCGACTTTTGACCGCAGGGGCGTTCAGCGCAGGCGGAACATTGCACTATCGCCCGCACCCCTGTCAGATGTGAACTTGATCCGGCCATCGGGCGTTGCCTGCACTTCCTGACAATTATACCCCAGCGCATCTCCGCCCCAGAACAGGTCACGGCAGAAATAGCCGTCCTGCCACGACCATGACCCTTCGACATCCCAACGCGCGCCGCGGCCCGCGATGCGACCATCAGGTGACACCTGCAACTTGATGAGGGGGCGCGTCAGTGTCTTGTTCTTCACCAATGTGACGAATTCCTGCTGGCTTTCGACCTTTTTCAGATCGGCCAGCGCAGGTGTGGACACTGCCATGGCAGCAGCGATTGCGGCAACGAACAGACGCATGTGTTCAACCCCTTTGAACCAGATACTCAATACAGCTACGTGGATAGCAGCAGATCGGTTCACCCGTTGGGTCAAAAAAAGGACATTCTGCGGCAGGTGAACGCCGCGTTAATCGCGCAAGCCCAGCACATCGACCATATCATATTGACCCGGCGCCTTGCCCTGCGCCCAGAGCGCCGCCTTGAGCGCGCCCCTGGCAAAGATCCCGCGATCCGTTGCCAGATGGCGCAGCACGATGCGCTCGCCGGGGGCCGCGAACAAGACGTCATGCTCGCCCACGATGTCGCCACCGCGGATCGCGGTAAAGCCAATGTGGCCGCGATTGCGCGCGCCGGTGATCCCGTCGCGCCCCGAATCGCGGACATCCGACAACTTGACCCCGCGCGCCTCTGCTGCGGCCTCTCCCAGCATCAACGCCGTGCCCGACGGGGCATCGACCTTGTGGTGGTGGTGCGCCTCGATCACTTCGATGTCGAAATCCTCGTCCAGAGCGGCGGCGACGCGTTTTGTCAGCTGCACCAACAGGTTCACGCCCAAACTCATGTTGCCAGCGCGCACAATGGCACAGTGGCGCGACGCGGGTTCAAGCGCTGCAATCTCATCGTCAGTCATGCCGGTGGTGCCGATCACATGCACGGCGCGGGCCTGCGCGGCCACATGGCTCAGCGCGATGGTGGCCTCTGGTGCGGTAAAGTCGATCACCGCCTGCGCCCGCGCCATTGGCTCTAGCGCGTCGTCATAGACCATCACGCCCGATGGCTTGCCACCCAGCACCTCACCCAGATCGCGGCCGATCCAGTCGTGGCCGGGCCGTTCCAGCACGCCCACCAGATGAGCCGCGTCGCTGGCGGTGATCGTCTCGATCAACATTTGTCCCATGCGGCCCGATGCTCCGGCCACCACGATCCCGATCCCGTCTGACATGTGCGTCTTCCTCTTGGCGATGTTTCGCTGTCCTAGCGTGCCACGCTTTGCTTGGCAAAGGGCAGGGGACTGCTTAGATGGGGGCGATGGCAAAGAACAAGTTTCATGACGGGCCCGGCCCCTCTCAGCGGCAGTTGCGCGTGGGCGAACTGATCCGGCGCACGCTGGCCGATGTGCTGGCGCGTGGCGACGTGCACGACCCCGACCTCAATCGCATGTCGATCACAGTGGGTGAGGTGCGTACGTCCCCCGATCTCAAGATCGCGACGGCCTATGTGCTACCCCTAGGCGGCGAAGGGCAGGACGATGTGCTCAAGCTGCTGGCGCGCAACAAGGGCGAGCTGCGCCGTGCGGTGTCCAAAAAGCTGACGCTGAAATTCGCGCCCGATCTGCGCTTTCAACTGGATCAGACATTCGACCGCATGGACGACACGCGGCGCTTGTTTGAACAGGATGTCGTGCGAGAGGATGTGGCGCGCGACGAAGACGTGTCCCGGGATACGCAGGACTGATGCGGTTGCTTGCGGCGCTGTTGCTCTGGGCGACGCCCGCGCTGGCGGCGACCTGCGAGGACGTCCGCTATGAGGGCAACAGCTATACGCTGTGCACCGTGCTGCCTGCACAAGAAGAGCTTCGGCTGTTCCTCTATGACGACGACGGCGCGCCTTATGGGCAGTTCAGCGCGATCGACCGCAACTTGCGCGCGGATGGTGCGCGTCTTGGATTTGCGATGAACGCGGGCATGTATCACGACGACCGCGCGCCCGTGGGGCACTATGTCGAGGATGGCAAAGAGGTCATGCGCGTGATCCCGAACGCGGGGCCCGGCAATTTTGGTCTGCTGCCGAATGGGGTGCTGTGCCTTCGCGATGGGCGGGCGGACGTCTTTGAGACCCTGCGTTTTGTCGAAACGGCGCCAGATTGTGCCTACGCGACACAGTCCGGTCCAATGCTGGTGATCGATGGCGCATTGCATCCCCGGTTTCTGGTCGACAGCACCTCGCGCTATGTGCGCAACGGGGTTGGCACCACGCCAGACGGCCAACGCGCGGTATTTGCGATTTCAAATAATGCAGTGACGTTCCACGAGTTCGGCTCGCTTTTTCGCGATCACCTTGATCTGCCCAATGCGCTGTTCCTCGACGGCAATATCTCCCGGCTTTATGCGCCGGATCTCGACCGCAGCGATTTTGGCTTTTCGCTTGGGCCGATCATTGGCACCGTGACGCCCGCCGATTGACAAGGGCGCATGGCCCGCGATAGGCGGCGGGCCTTGCAAGCAACGACAGGTGGCATGGCATGGGCCGCTCCCGCAAAGGACGCGATATCTCTGGTTGGCTGGTGGTGGACAAACCCGCTGGCCTGACCTCCACGGCGGTGGTGAACAAGGTGCGTTGGGCACTACAGGCCAAAAAGGCAGGGCACGCAGGGACGCTGGACCCCGAGGCCACCGGTGTATTGGCTGTGGCGCTGGGTGAGGCCACCAAGACGGTTCCGTATGTCACGGATGCGCTCAAGGCGTATCGGTTCACCGTGCGCTTGGGGCAAGCCACCAATACCGACGATGCCGAAGGCGAAATCATCGCCGCCTCTGAAATCCGCCCGACGGATGCGCAAATCAAGGCCGCGCTTGGCGCGTTTGTGGGCGACATCCAGCAGGTCCCGCCAAAGTTCTCCGCCGTCAAGATCGGCGGTCAACGCGCCTACAAGTTGGCCCGCGATGGCGAAGAGGTCGAGATCGCGGCCCGTCCGCTTTGGGTCGAGGAACTGGTGATGACCGACCGCCCCGACCCCGATCATGTCGAACTTGAGATGGTCTGCGGCAAAGGCGGCTATGTCCGGTCGATTGCGCGTGATCTGGGGGCTGCGCTGGGATGCTATGGGCATGTGTTGCGCCTTCGCCGCATCTGGTCCGGTCCGTTCGAGGCGTCCGACGGCCTCACCTACGACCAGATCGAAGACATGGCACACAGTCCCGCGCTGGACACCCATCTGCGTCCCGTTGCCGAAGGCCTTGCCGATCTGCCCGAACTGCGCGCCACACCCGAAGGGGCCGTGCGGATGCGCAACGGCAATCCCGGTATGGTGTTGGCCAGCGACGTGGAATACGGGGACGAGGCGTGGGCCTCACTGGACGGTGTTCCGGTGGCCGTGGGTCGTTACAAGGCCGGTGAACTGCACCCTGCGCGGGTCTTTAACCTGTAACAATTGCCGCCCGCTGCGGCGCTGTTGACCGTCACCACCTGCCCCAAATGTTACAAAACCGCGCCGCCTGATCAGCGCTGCGTGAGCGGGGTTTCTATTTGGAACCGATCAGTCCACATATGTCTCATCACGAAACGACACGCCCCACAGGGAGAGACAGACCATGACACGCACACATCTTCAGACCGCCGGTATTGTCCTGACAGCCGGTGCCTTTGCCACCATCGCCTTTGACGTCTTTGGCCAAGCGCTTAGCCCGCTCTTCGGCTTTGCAAAGCTGGCCCCTGTTGGCCTTGCCGGGGCGTCGATCAAGGCAATCTTCGGCGCCAATCCGTCGGGTGCCGCCTACCTCCTGCACGCCCTGACCGGCCTCGTCTTTTATGCGGTCGGCTGGTTCGCGATTGCCCGTCCTCTTCAGCAAGCGGTGATGCCGCGCTTGCACTGGTCGGCCACTGCTGTTGCCTACGGTGTCGCGCTCTGGGTCTTTGCCCTTTATGTCATGGCGCATCTTGTGACCGGCAACAAACCGTTCCTCGGCTTTACCGGGATCACTTGGGTCGCGCTGTGGGGGCACATCGTCTACGCCCTGATTGCCGCAGCCATCATGGAGGCCAAGGGCGCCGTCCTGACCCTGCGCCGCACCCCGGCCGGCGTTCCTGCCGAATAACACCGCACCACATGATCAGCGCCGCCCTTGCCACGCGTGGGCGGCTCTTGCCGTTCTGCCGCGCCGCTGGCATGACACCGGACCATGATCACTCGCAATCACACCAAAGGCGATGCGCCCTCGACCGCGATCTATTCGCCCTGCGAACGCTACCGTTACAGCCTGACACGCGTGTGGGCACCCGAGGGGCGCAAGGTGAATTTCGTCATGCTCAACCCCTCCACCGCGACCGAGGTGCAGAACGACCCGACGGTCGAACGCTGCGAACGCCGTGCGCGCGCGCTTGGATATGGCAGTTTTGCAGTGACCAATATCTTTGCGTGGCGCGACACCGATCCAAAGGCGATGCGCGCCGCGGTCGATCCTGTTGGACCGGGAAATGATGCGGCGATCCGCGCGTGCGCGGTCTGGGCGGATGATGTGGTGGCCGCTTGGGGCACCCACGGCGCGCATCTGAACCGGGGTGATGCGGTGCGCGCACTGCTGATGGACTGCGGCAAGCCGCTGTTTCATTTGGGTCTCGGCAAGGCGGGCCACCCCAAGCATCCGCTCTATATCGCCTACACCCAAACACCAGTGCGTTGGGACCCGCGCAGGGACATGGTCGGTTAACCAAGCCCTTGGATTTGTTTTGTGTTTGTTCTCCTCATTGCAGTAGATGCACGGTGTGGTGGTGCGTCTTGTGATGAGGTTTGGCAGCGATGTTGTGGCTTGCAGGTTTGATGGGGTTAATGGCGGCGGGCACGGTCGGCGTTCTCGAAATCGGGACGGCGTCGCAAAACGCTGAGGCCGAAAATGACAATGTCGAGGATCAGGACACAGAGGCGGAGCCGATTGCGGACATCGCCGACGCCCTGAACCTGTCCTTACCGGACTTTGGCCAGCCCACTGAGGTGGCGGACGATGACGTAGTTGCGCAGGACACTGCCGAAGGCGACGTGCCGTCGGAAAAAGACGCCGAAGCCGACGAAAAGTTGGTTTTTGTACCTGAAACCGGCGGTGGTCCGGATGCCATCCTGCCTGACGGTCCGTTCGTGACCGACATTGTGGATGATGTCGACGTTGCCGATCTGCCGGATACGCCTGACACACCGGACGTATCCGATCCGCCGAACGTGCCTTTTGGCACGACTGGCGATGACGTGCTGGCTGGGGCTGCAACAGCGGATGTGATTTTTGGCGATGATGGCTATGACACGCTTGATGGGCTTGATGGCGACGACACTCTGCATGGCGGTGACGGCAACGATGTCGTGAACGGCGGCGATGGCGATGACGTCCTGTTTGGCAACAACTCCGAAGATACGCTGAACGGCGGAGCGGGCGATGACTCGTTGCAGGGCTCTGCTGGTCAGGACGTGCTGGATGGCGGCGATGGTAACGATGCGGTGCATGGCGGGCTCGACAACGACACAGTGGCTGGCGGCCTAGGCATGGACAGCCTGTTTGGCGGGTGGGGCAATGACCTGATCAATGGTGTCGTGGACGATGCTGACACCGCAACGCTGGACGATTTGGACGGTGCCGACTTCCTCAATGGGGGCAGCGGCGACGATGTGATCATTGCGGGCAATGACGATATTGTGACGGCCGGCGACGGGGCGGATAGCATTGTTCTGGGCGACTGGATCGACGCGGGTGCCGCCGCCAGCATCATGGATTTCAGCGCCGCAGACGACAACATCCTGTTGGTCTATGACGACGCGGACGACGCCCCCGAGATTACGGTGCAGGCCGATCCGGACAATCCGACGACGGCCCAAGTGATGATGGACGGCGTGGCCGTGGCCAACGTGTTCAACGCCGCAGACCTCGCGCCCAGCGACGTGGTTCTGATGCCGCTCAGCCTCGCGCAGGCGTCGGGCATCGCACCCGCCTGACCGGTGATCATCGTCGCGCGAATTACCCTTTGCGTTCCCGCCGATTCCCTTCTATACGCGCGCATCCCGATGTGATCGGGACCCATGGCCCCGTGCTGGACGACATCCCGGCCGGCGGCGTCTTTGAACTCTAACGGATAAGGAGATTCCGATGTCGATCACTGCAGAAGCCAAAGCACAAGTGATGAAAGACTATGGGACCAAAGAAGGCGACACCGGTTCGCCCGAGGTTCAGGTCGCAATCCTCAGCTCGCGCATCGCAACGCTGACAGAGCATTTCAAGACCCATAAGAAAGACAACCACGGTCGTCGCGGTCTGCTCAAGATGGTGGCACAACGCCGCAAATTGCTGGACTATCTCAAGGCAAAAGACGAGGCGCGTTACACCGACCTCATCAAACGTCTGGGTCTGCGGCGCTAAGGCCAACGACCACTCTGGAACACGGAAAGGCCGCGCCGGGATGGGCGCGGCCTTTTTCGTTTAGCGGTGCGCCGACGGCGTGGCGGTCAGGGCTTGCTCAAAAAAGGGCATCAGCCCCCGGCGATTTGCTTTGCCTTTTCCACCAGCACCTCGGCCTGACGGATGGAGGCATAGTCGATCAATCGACCGTCCAGCGACACTGCGCCCTTACCCTCCGCTTCGGCCTGCGCCATCGCTTCGAGGATGCGTTGCGCCTTGGTGATTTCGGCCTCGGACGGGCTCATCACCTCGTTGGCCAGTGCGATCTGGCTGGGGTGGATGGCCCACTTGCCCTCGCACCCAAGAACCGCCGCCCGGTAGGCCGCCGCCCGGTAGCCATCCGCGTCCTGAAAATCGCCAAACGGACCGTCGATCGGGCGCAGACCGTTGGCACGGGCCGCGACGACCATCCGCGCTAGGGCGTAGTGCCACATATCGCCCCAATGCGTCGCGCGCTGGCCGGTGTCGTCGGGATCGGTCAGCACCGCATAGTTTTCGTTTACGCCGCCGATGACAGTGGTGCGTGCGCGGGTCGATGCGGCATAGTCCGCGACCCCGAAATGCAGGCTTTCATTGCGCTTGGACGCGGCGGCGATTTCGGTGATGTTCTGCATCCCCAGCGCCGTCTCAATGATATGCTCGAACCCGATCCGTTTCTTCAGGCCTTTGGCGTCCTCAATCTGGGTCACCATCATGTCGACAGCATAGACATCTGCCGCGGTGCCGACCTTGGGGATCATGATCAGGTCGAGCCGTTCACCGGCCTGTTCCACGATGTCCACCACGTCGCGATACATGTAATGCGTGTCCAACCCGTTGATTCTGATCGACATGGATTTTGTGCCCCAATCGATCTCGTTCAGGCCCTTGATGATGTTCTTGCGGGCCTGTTCCTTTTCGTCTGGCGCGACAGCGTCTTCGAGATCCAGAAAGATGACATCGACGTCAGATTGCGCTGCCTTTTCAAACATTTGCGGTTGGCTGCCCGGCACGGCCAATTCAGAGCGGTTGAGGCGCCCGGGGGCTTGTTCGATCGGGTGGAATGACATCTGTTCGGGCCTTTCTTGACGGTAACAATGTTGCGCCAAAAGGGTTTGCGTCGAACGATTATGTCAAGAACTCTTTGAGTCTATCTGGGTATACCGACGGCTACCTGTCTTCGAGCGCGAGGCGCGACGAATAGTAGAATGCGATGGCCTGTGCCCGGTTCTTGACCGACAATTTTTCGTAGAGATTGGACAGGTGAAACTTCACCGTATTGGCCGAAATCTCCAACTCTTTGGCCAGTTCGCGGTTGGTCAGGCCTTTGGACAAGGCTTCGAGGATGACACGTTCCTTGCGAGACAGTTGGTGGATCGGGTCGGACTGCAATTCGCGCACGTCCAGAAAGGGGAACACCATCTTGCCCGCAGCGACGTCCACGCAAGTCTCCAGCAGCGTTTCCGCAGCGGTGGAACGGGGCGCAAAGGCGGCGGCACCGGCTGTCATCGCCAGCCGGGGCAGATCGCCGGTATCTTCGGCATAGACGACGATACGCGGTGCGGTCGCCTGATCGCGCAGCACCTCGATCAGCTTTGCACCGCCCAAAGCGGGCAGGTTCCAGTTGATGACGCCGATTTGCACCGGCACCCGCATGACCGTGCCCAAAAACCCTTCGGCGGTGGCTGATGTCGCGACAAGAGAGAATCGCGGGTCGCGGTCTATCAACTCTGACAGGGCGGAGAGAACCAGCGGATTGCTGTCCGCGAGCATGATGCCAATCGGACCTTCGGTTGGGTTAATGCTTTGATTCATAATGGTTAATCCGAATTAACCACCCATTTGGGTGGGGGTATTTTCGGTATACTATGGCATTTTTAGCAATATGGGTAGGTATTTTCCCACCCAAATAGATACCCAAAAGCAGGAGTAAGTGGCGTTGTGCGTTTTCAGGCCGCCCGTAATTTGAGCCAACCGCCGCAAAAACGGCGCCGCACCGATCAGGGGAGACCACAAAATGACCATCCACCCACAGCTGACCATCCCGGAAACCATCGCAGCCGGGCCCGGTCCGGGCAATACCGATGCGCGGGTCATGGCGCGCTTTGCCAGCGCGGGGATGGCGGATCACATGCACCCTGACGTCTTGCGCGGCATGGTTGAATGCAAGCAAATGCTGCGTGACGTGATGGGCACCCGCAACGTTCACACCTTTGGCGTGGCGGGCACCGGCTGGTCTGGTCTGGATATGATGTTCAGCGCGGTCATGCCCGGCGACACCGTCGTGATGTTCGTGAATGGCACATTTTCAGGCATCGACGGTTTGACCGTGCGGATGAAGGCGGCGACGGCAGAAGAACTCGCCGCCAATGCGCTCGACCCGCAAGCCGCCAGCGTCACTATCGTCAACGTCCCGCACGGCCAGTCTGTGACCGGCGACATTGTCGACGCGGCCTTAGCCCAGCACAAACCAAAATGGGCAGCGATGGCGCATTGGGAAACCGGCTCTGGCCGGATCAACGACATCCGCGGCTTTTCGGACGCGTGCGAGAAACATGGCGCGATGGGACTTGTCGATGCCGTGTCCAGCCTTGGCGTCGAAGACTTTCGCATCGACGATTTCCCCGGTGTCCATGGCTGGGCGTCCTGCCCGCAAAAAGGCATCTGCTGTCTGCCGCTCACATACGCGCCCGTATCCTTTACCGACCACTACATCGAAACGCTCAAGTCCACGGGCACGCGCACCTTTGTACACCACCCCATCCTTGAGGCGCGGCACTGGGGCATCGTGGGCGGCGAAGACGTCGAAAAGGGCACGTATCACCGCACCCATTCCGCCTATGCCGTTGCCGCCTTTCACGAGGCGCTGCGCATCACGTTGCAGCAAACCGTTGCCCAGCGGGCCAAGGATTACGCCTTTCACGAGGGCGCGTTGCGTGACGCGCTGACGGCAATGGGGTGTGACGTCACCTCCAATATGACTTCGCTGATTGTCCTTGATCTGCCCAAGTCCATGGCGGGCCGCGAGATGGAACTGGTGCAGCATTGCCGGGCGCAGAATTTTGGCATCTGGCCGACCCTTTCTGAGCCCGTTCAGGTCCGCATCGGCATCCTCAACCTGCTGAACCAGACAGCGATCAGCGATATCGTCACCCGCTTTGCGCAGGCGATGCGCGATCTGGGTGCGACCGTCGACCAGACAGCGGTCGATGCCGCGCTTGGCCGCCACTACGGACAGGCAATCGCCGCCGAGTGATCACGCACGCTTTGGGAGGAGCGCAAATGGACATCCACGAATACCAGGCCAAGGAAGTCTTGGCGAATTTCGGCGTCACCGTTCCCGACGGCGCACTGGCCTACAGCCCGGAACAGGCCACTTATCGCGCCCGCGAGCTGGGTGGCGAACGCTGGGTGGTCAAAGCGCAGATACACGCCGGGGGTCGTGGCAAGGCCGGTGGGGTCAAAGTCTGTGACAGCGATGTCGAAATTCAGGACGCGACCGAAGGCATGTTCGGCCAGAAGATGGTCACGCACCAGACCGGGCCAGAGGGCAAAGGCATCTACCGCGTCTATGTCGAGGCTGCCGTGCCGATTGACCGCGAGATTTATCTCGGTTTCGTGCTCGACCGGTCCTCCCAACGTGTGATGATCGTGGCCAGTGCCGAAGGCGGAATGGAGATCGAGGATATCTCGGCCAACAAACCCGACAGCATCGTGCGCGCCATTGTTGAGCCAGCGGTGGGCCTCCGCGAATTTCAATGTCGCCAGATCGCGTTCAAACTGGGCATCGAGGCTGGTCTGATCCAGCAGATGGTGCGCACGCTGCAAGGCTGTTACCGGGCCTTCACGGAACTTGACGCGACCATGGTTGAGATCAACCCGCTGGTCATCACCACCGACAGCCGCGTCATCGCGTTGGACGCCAAGATGACCTTTGACGACAATGCCCTGTTCCGGCATCCCCACGTGGCCGAACTGCGGGACAAATCGCAGGAAGACCCACGTGAAAGCCGGGCGGCGGACCGCGGCCTCAGCTATGTGGGTCTGGATGGAAACATCGGCTGTATCGTGAACGGTGCGGGTCTTGCCATGGCCACGATGGACACGATCAAACTGGCGGGCGGCGAGCCAGCCAATTTCCTTGATATCGGGGGTGGGGCGACACCCGAACGCGTGGCCAAGGCGTTTCGCCTCGTGCTGTCGGACAAGAATGTGCAGGCGATCCTCGTGAACATCTTTGCCGGGATCAACAGGTGCGATTGGGTCGCCGAAGGCGTGGTACAGGCGATGAAAGAGGTTGGCATCGAAATTCCGGTGATCGTCCGTCTGGCGGGCACAAATGTCGAAGCGGGTCAAAAGATCCTCGCCCAGTCCGGGCTGCCCATCATCCGGGCCGGTACACTCAACGAGGCGGCGGAACGCGCCGTGGGCGCATGGAAGAACGACCGCTTGCAGGGCACCGTATTGGGAGTGGCATCATGAGCATCCTTTTGGACCGCGACACCAAGGTGATCGTGCAGGGCATCACCGGCAAAATGGCCCGGTTTCACACCAAAGACATGCTGCAATACGGCACCAAGGTCGTGGGCGGCGTCGTCCCCGGCAAGGGCGGCGAAACCGTCGAAGGGGTGCCAGTGTTCGACACGGTCGAAGAGGCTGTCGACAAGACGGGCGCCGAGGCGTCGCTGGTCTTTGTCCCGCCGCCCTTTGCCGCGGACGGCATCATGGAGGCTGCGGATGCGGGCATCCAGTATTGCGTTTGCATCACCGATGGCATTCCCGCGCAGGACATGATCCGGGTCAAACGCTATATGTACCGCTACCCCAAGGACCGGCGGATGATCCTGACCGGGCCCAACTGCGCCGGAACGATCAGCCCGGGCAAGGCGATGCTGGGCATCATGCCGGGCCATATTTATTTGCAGGGCCATGTGGGCATTGTCGGGCGGTCCGGCACGCTTGGCTACGAAGCTGCGGCACAGCTCAAGGAGCGTGGGATCGGCGTGTCTACGTCCGTCGGCATTGGCGGTGACCCGATCAACGGGTCATCGTTCCGCGACATTCTTGAACGGTTCGAACAGGACGAAGACACGCATGTCATCGCCATGATCGGTGAGATCGGCGGACCGCAAGAGGCCGAAGCCGCCGATTATATTCGCGACCATGTGACCAAGCCTGTTGTGGCCTATGTGGCGGGCCTGACCGCGCCCAAGGGTCGCACGATGGGTCACGCGGGCGCGATCATCTCGGCCTTTGGCGAAAGCGCCTCGGAAAAAGTGGAAATTCTGTCCGCCGCAGGTGTGACCGTTGCCGAAAACCCGGCGGTGATCGGACAGACAATTGCAACTGCGATGGAGGCCGCGTGATGGCGAAACCAACTGTTCTTCTGACCCGCCGCTGGCCCGCCGTGGTCGAACAGAAGCTGGCCGAATCCTACGACGTGGCAACGAACCGCAGTGACCGGCCCCTGTCACCTTCCGAATTCCGAGAAGCCATCGGCAAATATGATGCCGTGCTGCCGACCGTGACTGACAAGATCAATGCCGACGCCCTCGACGTGCCCAAGGCGCGGACAAAGATATTGGCCAATTATGGCGTGGGCTTTTCGCATATCGACGTGACGGCCGCGACCCGCCGGGGCATTGCCATCACCAACACGCCCGACGTGCTGTCTGAATGCACCGCTGACCTTGCCATGACCCTGATGCTGATGGTGGCACGGCGCGCGGGCGACGGGGAACGCGAGTTGCGGGCGGGTGATTGGTCGGGCTGGCGTCCGACCCACCTGATCGGCACCAAAGTGTCGGGTAAAACCCTTGGGATTGTCGGCTTTGGCCGCATCGGCCAGCAAATGGCCCGCCGCGCGCATCACGGCTTTGGGATGGAGGTTCTGGTCTACAATCGCTCGCCCGTCGATCCCGGCATTCTTGCGCAGTTCAATGCCCGTCAGGTTGACACGTTGGAGGCGCTGCTGCCGCGCTGCGATTTCGTGTCGCTCCACTGCCCCGGTGGGACTGAGAACCGCAATATGATCAACTCCGCGCGGCTGGATCTGATGAAACCGGATGCCTTTCTGATCAACACCGCGCGTGGTGAGGTCGTGAACGAGACGGCGCTTGCGCAGGCGTTGATGTTCGACACGATTGGGGGTGCGGCGCTGGACGTGTTCGAGGCAGAGCCGCACGTTCACCCGATGCTCGCCCAATGCGACAACCTCGTGATGTTGCCTCATATGGGCAGCGCAACCCGCGAGGCCCGCGAGGCCATGGGGTTCCGCGTGCTCGACAACCTCAACGACTTTTTCACGGGCGCGGCCCCGCGCGACCGCGTGGCCTGAGCCAAAACGAGGAGACCTCCATGAACGCGCCGCACCGCACTGACGGATTTTTCACTGGGTCGCTGGCCGACCGCGATCCGGAGCTGTTTGGCTC